>CAWCGL010000001.1:0-12270 GCA_963794975.1 uncultured Pseudomonadota bacterium
GGCGCTGGTAATCAGCTCCGTGGAGGTGTCGCGGCCGGCTTCGAACTGGCGGCGGATATGCGAGCTGGCGGCCTCGTCCAGCGGGCGCACCTGCAGCAGTGTGTCAACGAAGAAGCGGTAGCCCTTGTCGGTGGGGATGCGCCCGGCGGAAGTGTGTGGGGAGGCGACGAAGCCTAAGTCCTCCAGGTCCGCCATGACGTTGCGCACGGTGGCCGAGGACAGCTGCAGCCCGGACTCGCGCGACAGCGCGCGCGAACCGACCGGCTGGCCGTCGCGGATGTAGCTCTCGATGAGTATCCGCAGCAGGTGCTGCGCCCGCTCACCCAAGGGCTCTTCCCGAGCTTCTTGCCCCATACTTCCTTCGCGTGCGCGTGGAGGCATCGATCATGCATCAGTGGCGCTCAGCGTCAAGCGGCGCACCCCCCGCAGGCCCGCTCGCCCGGCCGCGGCGGCGAAGATGTGACTTACACCATTGGCCCAAGCGCAAGGGCGCGTGTTACAAAGGCGCGCCTCGCAATGTGGGCGGGGTTAAGTCAAGGGTTCGCATGGCTTTTCCGGTGCGCACATGCGCCTTAGTGGGCCGATTCGCCGATCCGCGCATCGCCGAGACCGTCGGCGCGCTGCTGCCGCACCTGCAGCGCCGCGGCGTCGTCGTGCTCGTGGCCGAGGATGCCGCGCTGCCGGCGGGGCTTACCGCCACCCGCGTCCCGGAGGCGCAGTTCGGCGCCCGCGCAGACCTGGTGATCGCCGTCGGCGGGGACGGCACGCTCCTGCACGCGGCGCGCCTGGTGGCCCGTTGCCGGGTGCCGCTGCTGGGGGTGAACCGCGGCCGCATCGGCTTTCTCACCGACATCCTGCCCCAGGACATGCTGCCCTCGGTGGATGCGGCGCTCGCCGGCGAGCTGACCCCCGATGAGCGGCCGCTGCTCGCGGCACGCCTGCGCAATGCGCGCGGGGAGATCGCCGAGGCGCTGGCGCTGAACGATGTCGTCATGCAGAAGCACGACACCGGGCGCACGCTGGACTTCGAGACGCGCGTCGACGGGGGCTTCGTCAACACCCACGGGGGCGATGGCATCATCATCGCCAGCGCCACCGGCTCGACCGCCTACGCGCTCTCCTGCGGCGGGCCGATCGTCGAGCCGCACCTGCCGGTGATGGTCATCGCGCCGATCTGCGCCCATACCCTCTCGGACCGCCCCATCGTGGTCTCCTCGGCGGCGGTCATCGAGGTGGCGCTGCTGGAGCGCTCGGACACCCAGGCGCACGTGACCAGCGACGGGGTGGTGCTCGGGGAATTCGGCCCCGAGGACCGCCTCGAGGTGCGCACCGCCACGGAGCGCGTGACGCTGCTGCACCCGCCCGGGCATGATTACTTCAAGCTGCTGCGCTCCAAGCTTCACTGGGGCCGCGGCGACCTGGAGCGCTAGGAACCATGCTCACGCACCTGCAGATCCGCGATTTTGCCATCATCGATGCGGTGGAACTGGAGCTGCGCCCCGGGCTGACCGTGCTCACCGGGGAGACCGGCGCGGGCAAGTCGATCCTGGTGGATGCGCTGCAGCTGCTCGCCGGCGGCCGCGCCGGGGCGGAAGTGGTGCGCCACGGCGCCGAGCGCGCCGAGGTGAGCGGCACGTTCGACCTGGCGCGCGCGCCGCGGGAACTGAAGCCCTGGCTCGAGGAGCAGGCGGTGAGCGCCAGCAACGAGTTGGTGGTGCGCCGCGTGGTCGGCGCCGATGGCCGCTCGCGCGCCTACCTGAACGGGCAGTCAGTGCCGGTGCAGCTGCTGCGCGAGGCCGGCAACATCCTCATCGACATCCACGGCCAGCACGAATTCCAGTCCCTGACGCGCGCGCCCGCGCAGCGCGCACTCCTGGATGGCTACGCGGGCCTCACCAACCTCGTAAGCCAGGTGGGGATCGCCCACCGCGTGTGGCTGGAGCTGCTCAACCGCACGCTCGAGCTGGAGGGCAAGGCGCGCGACCGCGATGCCAAGCTCGAACTGCTGCGCTACCAGGCCCAGGAGCTCGCCGCCCTGGGGGTGAAGCCCGGGGAGATTGAGGCGCTGGGGGATGAGCACGCGCGGCTGGCCAACCGCGGCAAGCTCGCCTCCGGCTGTCAGAGCGCCCTCGGCGAGCTGTACGAGAACGAGTCCAGCAGCGCCCACGCGGGCATCGCCCGCGCGCTCACCGCGCTGCGCGCCCTGGCCAGCCTCGATGCCAAGCTCGCCGCGGTGCTGCCGATGCTCGAGGAGGCCTCGATCCAGGTGCGCGAGGGCGCACGCGAACTCGAGCACTACCGCGACACGCTCGACATCGACGCCGGTCGGCAGGACGAGGTGGAGCGGCGCCTGGCGGCCATCGAGGACCTCGCCCGCAAGCACCGCGTCACCCCCTTCGAGCTGCCCGCGCGCACACATGCCCTCGTGGGCGAGCTTGAGTCCCTCGAGCGCGCGGATCTTGACCTGGCGGTGCTGCGCAAGGAACTCACGCTCGCCCTCGCCGCCTACCGTGAACAGGCGCAGGAGCTGTCGGGCAAGCGCATGGCCGCCGCCCGCGCCCTGGCGCGCGACATCAGCGTGCGCATGCAGACGCTCGGAATGACCGGCGGGCGCTTCGAGACGGATGTCACCCAGGATGGCAACGCGGAACCTGCCCAGCACGGCATCGACCAGATCGAGTTCCGCGTCAGCGCCAATCCGGGCTCGCCCCCGCGCGCGCTCGCCAAGGTCGCCTCCGGCGGGGAGCTGTCGCGCCTGTCGCTCGCGGTGCAGGTGTCCTGTGCGCAGGAGGAGGCGCGCTGCATGGTGTTCGACGAGGTGGACTCCGGCATCGGCGGGGCGGTCGCGGAGATCATCGGCCGCGAGCTGCGTGCCCTCGGGGCCCGCGGCCAGGTGCTGTGCGTGACCCACCTGCCGCAGGTGGCATCGCTTGCCCACCACCACCTGCGTGTCACCAAAGTCACCGATGGGCGCACCACGCGCACCACCCTGAACGAGCTGTCACCGGCCGAGCGCGTCGAGGAGCTCGCCCGCATGCTCGGCGGCGTGGAGATCACCACCAAGGCACGGGCGCACGCCAAGGACATGCTGGCGGCCGCCGGCCAGGACGGGGGCAAGGGGGGCGAGGCGCCGGCGGAGACCTCCGATACCGTGCGCGTGCGGGTGCGCCCGAAGCGCTAGGCGTTGCGGCGCGCCTTGTGCGGGCAGTTCGGGCGCTTGCAGTGCCCGTAGAGGATCAGCGAGTGGTCGCGGATCGTGAAGCCGAGCTTGCCGGCCACCGCGGTCTGGCGCTCCTCGATGCCCGAGTCCATGAACTCTTCGACGCGGCCGCAGTCAAGACACACGATATGGTCGTGATGCGTCCCCTCGTTCAGCTCGAACACCGCCATGCCATCCTCGAAGTGATGGCGCGTGACCAGCCCGGCCGCCTCGAACTGGGTGAGCACGCGGTAGACGGTGGCAAGCCCGATGTCCTCGTTGGACTCGAGCAGGGTGCGGTAGATGTCCTCGGCCGAGAGATGGCGGGTCTTGCTGCCCTCCATGATCTCCAGGATCTTCAGGCGCGGCAGCGTCACCTTCAATCCGGCCTTGCGCAGGTCCTTGCCTTCCAAAGGGTCCTCCGTAGGGCGGCGGCAGACGCCTTTGGCTGCGCCGTCCCGCGATCGGGTATGATTTGAGGTTCATTATCCCCCATCGGAACCGCATGCGCTTACTCTTCACCCGCCTGGGCGTACTCGCCCTGCTGACCGCTGTCGCCTCAGGCTGCGTCTTCCGCCCGGACATCCAGCAGGGCAACTACCTGGAGAGCAAGACCGTCGACCAGCTGCAGGTGGGGATGACGCGCACCCAGGTGCGCTACCTGCTCGGCACGCCGATGGTGCCGAACGTGTTCGACAAGGACCGCTGGGACTACCTGTTCTACTTCCGCCACGGGCGCCATCCCTACACGCAGCGCCAGGTGATCGTGCACTTCAAGGACGACAAGGTCGCCAGCTTCGACACGGTCAACATGGGCATCGGCCCGCCGGCCTCGCCCGAGCAGGGCCCCGACATCGGCAAGTTCCCGCGCATCTAGCCGGTGCTGCGCGTGGCGCGCCGCGCGCGCGCCACCTCGGCGCGGCGCCGCTCGCGCGGGTCGTGCGCGAGCGGGCGGTACAGCTCGATGCGGTCGCCGTCTGCGAAGCCGTCGCTGCGCTGCCGCAGCTCGCCGAAGATCCCCACCGGCGCTGTGTCCCAGGGAATGCCCGCCGCCGCCGCGCCGGCCGCGGCCCGCGCGGCCGCCAGCGCATCGGCGATGCGCGCCTCGGGCCCGAGAGTGAGGCTCCACAGCTGCTGCTGCGCGCCGGCCCAGGCGACCGTGCAGCACTTGGGCTTCCCCTGGCTCACGGCACGGTGCGCGCGCGCTGCACGAAGGCGTCCACGAGCGAGCCGATGGTCTGCGCGAACAGCGGCTCCAGCAGCACCGCGGTGAGGCGGTTCTTGAAGGCGAAGCGCACGGTGAAATCCACCCGGCAGCCTGCAGGTGCGATGGGGGTGAGCACCCAGCGCCCTTCCAGGGCGCTGAAGGGGCCCTTGATCAGGTGCATGCTGATGGCGTGGTCGGGCTCGAGCGTGTTGCGCGTGGTGAACTCCCCGGACAGCGCGCCCTGGCGCACGCCGATGGTGGCGAGGATGTGCGTGTCGGTGCGCTCGAGCACGCGGGCGTGCGTGCACCACGGCAGGAACTGCGGGTAGGCGTCGATATCATTGATCAGGGCAAACAAAACTGCCGGCGGCTGGCTCACCAGGGCTGTACGCTTAACCTCTCGCATGACCCCATTGTCCCATCAGCCATAGCCCATGACCAAAGCCGCCACCACGCCGCGCCTGATCGCCGAGAACCGCAAGGCGCGCTATGACTATTTCATCGAGGAGCGCTACGAGGCTGGCATCGCGCTGCTGGGCTGGGAGGTGAAGGCGATGCGCGCCGGGCGCGCCCAGCTCACCGAGGCCTACGTCTACCTGCGCGACGGCGAGGCGTTCCTGTTCGGCGCCCACCTCACGCCGCTGCGCTCGGCCTCCACCCACGTGCTGCCAGAACCTGACCGCACCCGCAAGCTGCTGCTCAACTATTCCGAGCTGCAGGGCCTGATCGGCGCCGTGGAGCGGCGCGGCTATACGCTGGTGCCCCTGGAACTGTACTGGAAGAGCGGGCGCGCCAAGCTCGCCATCGGCCTTGCCAAGGGCAAGAAGCAGCACGACAAGCGCGCGGTGGAGAAGGACCGCGACTGGAAGCGCGACAAGGCGCGTGCCCTGCGCCGCGGTTAGCAGCCCAAAGCGCAGGGCCGCCACTCACTCCGGCGCGAGCTTCGGGTTCTTCAGGTCGTAGACCAGGCTCAGGGTCATCAGCGAGTCATTCTTCCCGGAACCGGCCGGGGGCTTGCTGTTGTTGGTGATCTGGTAACCGGCCGCCAGCGCCAGCCGGTTGGACATCTTCACCTGCAGCGCGATGCTGCCCGCGGTGCGCGTGTTGTCACTGCTGGAGAGCACGTTGGCGCCCGCCAGGATCTTGGTGGAGGCGTTGAAGCTGTGCTCGAAGTTGACCGCGCCGTTGAAGGCCACGTTGTGCTCCGCCTCGTACGGAATCCCGGTGTTCGGGTCATAGTCGAGGCGCTGCAGCACGCCGCCGATATCGTCCTTGACCAGATATTCCTTGCGCAGCCACAGGTAGCCGACGCCGCCCTGCACGGTGAGCTTGGTGTTGTCATCGTTGAAGATCTGGTAGCCGATACCGCTGGTGACCGCGTCCTGGTAGGCGAAGCCGGAGAAGCGGTCATCGGTGTAGCCCGCGCCGACGTAGCCATAGAACTTCGGCGTGAAGTTGTAATTGGCCTGGCCATGGATGGTCCAGGCCTGCGCGGTGGTCTCACCCTTGGTCGCGCCGTACAGCGCCTCGGTGCCGAACAGGAATTTCCACTGGCCCAGGACGTGGGCGACGTGGAACAGGGCGTTGCCGGCGCTGTTGTCGGTGTTGCCGCCGGTCTTGGAGTACCCGAGCAGCGCGCGCATCGACCAGTTGGGGTCACCCTCGTAGGGCGGGTCCTCCGCGCGGGCCGCGCCCGCAAACGCCAGCGCCGCCAGCACTCCGAAAACTGCTCCCTGCCGCATCGTTAGACCCTGCCTAGATTGTTGGGCCGCGTACCTTACAGAAGCCCGCCGCGAGAGGGAAATCGTTGCGCAGGCGCGACAGGGTGATCTTGAGCGTGGGCGGACTTGCCTGCCGGGGGCGGCGCCCCCAATAGGGTATGCTGAGGATGTCGATGTTGATCTTCTGAAGGGGGCGACCGGTTTCGACGTGGGTTACGAACCTTCAGGGGCGTGCCGAGGTGTAGAGCCCTCGTTAATCACTCTGCAAAACTTAGTTGCCAACGACGACAACTACGCTCTAGCTGCTTAATCGCAGTTGACCTCTGACCAGCTCGTGCCTGTGCGACTGAATCAGGGGACGCGTTCACAGGATCGCGCTCCGGCGTGCGACAGGCCGGTTGCGTTAAGAGTTACTGTCCGCTGGCGGTGCGTCTTCCCTGCTGATCGGGTAGCGCAACGTGAGAAATAAAGACCAGCTACGTACGTAGATCCTGAAGTCTAGGACTTGCGGACGGGGGTTCGATCAATGGGTCGCACCAGGCCGAGAGGCCTGGCAGACAACGGAGCTCACATCGGTGAAACCTTCGCCGCCACGAGGCGGCATGGCAACGCCGAGGGGTAGGAAGAGGGCCAACTTCAGGCCTGCCCTGTAGAGACTCATAGACTCGCCGAGGAGTGAACCTCCGGGGCGGGCACTAGGATCCGGCTCAGGAACTGCTGAGAGCCGGATAACACGCTCCGCATCCGCGTGCCGCCTGCGGGCATGGGGATGAAGGCATAGTCCAGCCCGCGGCGAAAGCCACGGATGTGCTGTCCCCCCGCCTCCACCAATTGCGGTTCCCGACCCGAAAGGGTCGGGAACCGCCCCTACCACCGCGATGATTCAAGCCCGTGCGGCGGCCTGCACCGCGCACTCAACGCGCCGCGGCACCATCCAGCGAACCGATGGCGCCATACAGCTCCGGCCGGCGGTCGCGAAACACGAACCAGTTGTCACGCAGCTGCGCGGCGGCCTCCAGGTCGAAGGTGTGCACCAGCACCGCATCGCCCTCCTCCTTCGCCTCGGCCACTTTCGCACCCATGCCATCGGCAATGAACGAGGAGCCGTAGAAGCGGATGTAGAGCTTGTCCGGGTCCTGCAGCGAGCGCTCCAGGCCGTAGCGGTTGGCGGCCACCAGCGGGGTGAGGTTGGCGGCCGCGTGGCCCTGCTGCGTGCGCTGCCAGTGCTCGCGCGAGTTCACCGGCGGCGCCGGCGGCGGCTCGCTGCCGATCGCGGTCGGGAAGAAGAACAGCTCCGCGCCCATGAGCGCCATCACGCGCGCGGTCTCCGGGAACCACTGGTCCCAGCAGATGCCGACGCCGATGCGTGCGAAGCGTGTGTTCCACACCTTGAAGCCGGTGTCGCCGGGGGCGAAGTAGGTCTTCTCCTGGTAACCCGGCCCGTTGGGAATGTGCGACTTGCGGTAGATGCCGAGGTTCGCCCCGTCGGCATCGAGGATCGCGATGGTGTTGAAGTAGGCACGTCCCGCGCGCTCGAAGAAGCTGATGGGCAGCACCACCCCCAGCTCCCGGGCGATGGGCGCGAAATGGCGCAGCGCGCCGTTTTCGGCCAGCTCGCTCGCCAGGTTCAGGTGGCGCGCGTCCTGCTCGATGCAGAAGTACGGGGTCTCGAACAGTTCCGGCAGCAGGATGATCTGCGCGCCGCGCCCGGCGGCCTCGCGCACCAGCGCCTCGGCGCGCGCGATGTTCGCCGCGGCATCCCAGCCGCAGCTCATCTGGATGGCGGCGACGCTGACCGGACGGCCGGGGCGTTGCAGGTGCTCGGGTTGCTTGCTCATGCGATCCTCAGGCTACATGGGGCGCCGCGCCGGTCATTCCACCTTTAGGAGGCGGCCGCCCGGCGCTCGGCGAGGGCCTTCTCGACCTGCTCGGTGATGCGGTGCGCGGTCTCCAGGGCCATCAGGCCGGCCTCCCCGGTGACCACGGGCGCGCGCCCGGTGCGGATGCACTCGAGGAAGGCCTCGATCTCCGCCTTCAGGGCATCCCCGGGCTCCAGGCTCTGCTCCTCGATCGCCACCGGCAACGGTCCCGGCCCGTCGGCCTCGGTGCGCTTGCGGATCAGGGTCAGGATCTTCTGCTGCAGGTCGAGGGAGATGTAGGCGTCGTCCTCGAAGATGCGCATCTTGCGCTCGGTCTTGAGGCTGACGCGCGAGGCGGTGGCATTGGCGACGCAGCCGTTGGCGAAGCGGATGCGCGCGTTGGCGATGTCGATCTCCGCCGAGAACACCGGCGTGCCGACTGCGTCGATGCTCACGATCGGCGCGCCGACGATGGTCTGCACGATGTCGATGTCGTGGATCATGAGGTCGAGCACCACGTTCACGTCCGTGCCACGCTCGCGGTAGGGTGCCAGGCGGTGGCACTCGACGAAGCGCGGCGCGCGCAGGTAGGGCTCGGCGGCGAGGATTGCGGCGTTGAAGCGCTCCAGGTGGCCGACCTGCAGGATGCGCCGCGCCCGGGCGGCCAGTGCGATCAGCTCGCGCGCCTCGGCGGCGGTCTCGGTGATCGGCTTCTCCACCAGCACGTGCGCGCCGCTGGCGAGAAAGTCGCGGGCGATGCCGAAATGCCCCGGCGTCGGGGTGACCACGCTGACCGCGTCGACCTTGCCCAGAAGCTCGCGGTAGTCCCCGAGCGCGCGCGTGCCCAGCTCCTGCGCGACCGCCGCGCCGGCCTCGGCACGCGCATCCACCACCGCCACCAGCTCGCATCCGGCGGCCTGCGCGTACTTCTGTGCGTGGAAGCGCCCCAGGTACCCGACCCCGATGACGGCGACTCTGATTTTTTGCATGAGGAGGCTATTATGCCCGCCCGGGCCGCCCGGCCCGAAGCGTTGTGTGTGTCAGGGACGACTATGTCGACTGCCCCTCCCGAAGATAGCGACTACATGGTGGAGGAGCCGCGCGGCTGGCGCGGGCTGTCACGCCTGCAGCGCGAACTCATCATCTTCGCCGCCGAACTGCTGTGCGGAGTGCTGGTGGTGCCGCTGCTGATCTGGGTGGCCGGCAACCGGGTGCTCGGCGGCTACACGCACGGCCCGAACCTGCACGCCGGTCCCGGCGCCTTGCTCGCGGACTTCTTCACCGGACTGGGCAACGGCTCCTCGGTGTTCTGGCTGGTGGCCCTGGGGCCGGCCATCCTCGTGACCCTGGTGCGCGCTCTCGTGCACCTGCTGCGCTCAGGGTCCACCAAGGACCTGTCCCCCTACTGAGGCCAGTAGATCCAGACCGCGACCGCCAGCATGGCCAGCATCGCCGCGTGTGCCGCCAGGCGCCAGGAACGCAGGCGCAGCTGCCCGTAGAAGCTCGCCCCGCAGGCCACGGCGAATAAGGTAAAGACGGCGATCGCCTTAAGCAGGGCCCCCTGCTCGGGGGCAAAGCGCGCTTCCTGGGCCGGCAGGAACAGGATCACGACCCAGGTGAGCACCAGCCCGATCGCCAGGGCCACTGCCGAGCCTGCCACGATGGCCAGAAGTGCCGTCAGGGGCTGCATGATGTGAGGACTTTACTTGCTAAAAACGAACTGCAGGCTCTAGCCTTACTCTAAGAGTCTACCGAACCAGCGAGCTTCCACGATGACCTTAGTCCTGCGCCGTTCTCCCGGGTGGTTTACCGCCGTGATCCTGGCCGCACTTGCCCTGGTGCTGGCAGGTTCCGCGCAGGTCCCGGCCAACACCTCCGCCCTGCCCCCCGGGGCGATCACCCCGACCGACCAGCAGCGTGCCACCGCGCGCAAGGTCGGCCGCATCCTCGAGGAGCAGCACTACAGCCGCGCCTCCCTGGATGACAAGATGTCCGAGGTCGTCTACGAGCGCTACCTGGAGTTCCTGGACAGCCAGCGCAGCTACTTCCTGCAAAGCGACATCAACGAGTTCAACGCCTACCGCTTCCAGTTCGACGACATGATCCGCACCGGCGCGGTCGATCCGGCCTACGTGATCTTCGCCCGCTTCCAGCAGCGCAACCGCGAGCGCATCAACCACGCGATCGCGCTGCTTAACACCGAGCCGAACTGGACGCTGGACGAGACCTTCGAGTTCGACCGCAGCAAGGCCAACTGGATCGCCGATGAGGCGGGCATGGACGAGCTGTGGAGGAAGCGCGTCAAGAACGACGCCCTGTCGCTCATCCTCACCGGCAAGACCTGGCCGGAGGCGGCCGACATCCTGCGCAAGCGCTATCAGCGCGTGCTCAAGCGCGTCGACCAGGTGAGCAACGAGGACGTGTTCGAGAACCTGATGAACGCCTACGCGCGCGCCTTCGACCCGCACTCGAGCTACTTCTCGCCGCGCTCCTCCGAGGAATACCGCATCCAGATGAGCCTCAACTACGACGGCATCGGTGCCTCGCTCCAGTTGAACGACGACTACGTCACCATCATGAACATCATCGATGGCGGTCCGGCGGCCGTGGCCGGCACCCTCAACGTCAACGACCGCATCACCGGCGTCGGCCAGGGCAAGAGCGGCCCGTTCACCGACGTCATCGGCTGGCGCCTGGACGATGTCGTGCAGCTGATCCGCGGCAAGGCCGGCACCGAGGTGCGCCTGCAGGTGCTGGCGGCCGGGGCGGTCCCCGGCTCCACGGAGAAGGTGATCGAGCTGACGCGCAACAAGGTGACCCTGGAGGCCCAGGCGGCGCACAAGGAAATCAAGAGCGTCGTGCGCAACGGCCGCACGCTCAAGATCGGCGTCGTCACGGTGCCCGGCTTCTACCAGGACAGCAACGCGGAGAACCCGGAAGACCCGAACACGCGCAGCACCTCGCACGACGTCGCCAAGCTGCTCAAGGAGCTCAAGAGCGAGAATGTCGACGGCATCGTGCTCGACCTGCGCAACGACGGCGGCGGTTACCTGCCCGAGGCCACCGCCCTCACCGGCCTGTTCATCGACCACGGCCCGGTCGTGCAGCTGCGCGATTCGGCCGGGCGCCTGGAGGTGCTGGACGACCCGGAGAAGGGCGCCGCTTACGACGGCCCGCTCACCGTGCTGGTCGACCGCCTGAGCGCCTCGGCCTCGGAGATCTTCGCCGGCGCCATCCAGGACTACCACCGCGGCCTGATCCTCGGGCAGACCACCTTCGGCAAGGGCACGGTGCAGAACCTGGTGCGTCTTGACCGCTGGTCGCCCGACCCGGTCAACGGCCAGCTCACCGTGACCATCGGCAAGTTCTACCGCGTGACCGGCGAGAGCACCCAGCACCGCGGCGTGGTGCCGGACGTGGCGCTCGCCTCGCCGCTGGATACCAAGGAGATCGGCGAGAGCGCGCTCGAGTCCGCGCTGCCCTGGGACCACATCCCCGGCGTGCCCTTCAAGACCAGCCCCGCCGGGGCGGCGGCGCCGCCGCTGGCGAACCTGGCCAGCGAGGAAGGCGTGCGTGCCCAGCACGACCCGGACTACCGCTGGCTGGTCTCGGACATCGCCGCCCTGGATGTGGTGCGCGAGCAGAAGAGCGTGTCGCTGAACCTCAAGGCGCGCCGCGAGGAGCGCACGCGCATCGACAAGGAACGCCTCGAGCGCGAGAACAGCCGGCGCGTGGCCAAGAACCTGCCGGTATTCAAGAGCGTCGAGGAGCTGGACAAGTCCAAGGACACCGCCGATGCGGTGCTCGACCAGGCCACCCAGGTGATGGCGGACGTGGTGACCGGCGTGCGCGC
This sequence comes from uncultured Pseudomonadota bacterium, assembly GCA_963794975.1. Lineage (GTDB taxonomy): Bacteria > Pseudomonadota > Gammaproteobacteria > Steroidobacterales > Steroidobacteraceae > 13-2-20CM-66-19. The sequence goes on from CAWCGL010000001.1 coordinate 11,840, forward strand.
CGGTCCGGGCCAGAAGACCGCGGCGCGCGGCGAGCAGTAGCCCTGCGGGGCGCGCGGCCCGCACGGCCGCGCGCTTTCATAGGTCTCAGCGCAACAGGATCCGGAACAGGTCCCAGACGTCGTCAGCGAGCACGTTCGGCAGGCGGCTCGCATCCGCCCCCAGGGCGGCACTCTCCAGCACATCCCCTTCCGAGATCGCGATCGACTGGGTGGTCGGCGAGCCGTCGTTGTCGGTGCGGTAGCGCGCCACGCGCTTCAGGCGCTCGCTGCGCACGCGGATCTCCTCGGCAAGGCCGGCGCGCTCGGCAATCAGCGTCTGCGCCCGGGTGATCTGCCCCATCAGCAGCACGCACTCCTGCGGCGTGCCGTAGGTGTCACCCGCCTCGCGCTGGCCGGTGGCCTCGCGCGCCATGTCCACCAGCGGGGTCTTC
>CAWCGL010000002.1:0-1600421 GCA_963794975.1 uncultured Pseudomonadota bacterium
ATACTGCCTAGTTTCATTTTGGTCGGCTCTGCGAGCCGAAATGATGCGAACGATTTCGTCGGTCTGCCGATAGCGATGGCAGACGACGAGAACCCTTCCGATCAAGCACTTAAGTCTCGTCGAGATTCCTTGTCATCTTTGTGTCTCCTCCAGCAAGGAATTTTGAACGGTCCACGGCGTCGAATTTCTCGCCGAGTGACGGCGGTAGTCATGCTGCAGTTCGCGTTTGAGGCAGCCGCGACAATACGGGCACAAAGCGCCTCTTCGGGGGCAGCGTGAGCGTTTACTGAGCTGTCCGAGATGGTCCGACGGCTTTCGCGGTGACTCGTAACAGAGGTGCACTGCGATCGGTGTACGCTTCTATCTATCACGCGAAGGAGCAACACATGGCCGCGAATCTCAAGCCCGGTTCGTCTCCGAATCACGGATGGATAAACACCGGATCAATAAGAACCCGGCTGGGTGATTTCGATTTCAGGAACAGCTACCCGGCGGGCGGCGCGGCGCAAGCACTTCGGGACGCGTTGACCTTCAACCGCGCCGTCGAGGTCTTTCTCGCCCAGATGCATGGGGTGTCATGGTACCGCGTGTGGAAGGGCGTAGCGGACGCAGGGTCGGCCTCCCCGAACCAGGTGGTTCTATGGGAAACGCTCATGGATTCCGACACCCTACTGCTCACAGGTAATACCGAGACGGTGTATGGACTGTGCGCGATCGATCTTAAGCGCGATGGCCCGGTCGTGGTTGAATGCCCGGCCATGATGCTCGGTGGCGTCTCCGATCTGTGGCAACGCGAGATTGCGGGGATTGGTCCTACGGGAATTGACAAGGGAAAAGGTGGGAAGCTCCTGCTTCTGCCACCTGGCTTCGATGGCGCAGTTCCGGAGGGGTACTTGGTTGCCAAGGCATCCACGTACGCCGTTGTTCTCGGCGTTCGGGGTTTTCAGGTTGAGGGCAAGACCGACAAAACTGTCGCCCTAATGAAGACGATGCGGATATGCCCGCTCGCGCAGACTTCGTCTCCGGCCACGAAGTTCATCAACGGTTCGCACCAGGAAGTTGACACGATCTTTTCCGATGACGCCCAGTTCTTCCAGGATCTGGCGTGGATGATCGAGCACGAACCAAACGATATCATTCCTTCGCACGAACGCTTTCAGCTCGCATGCGTCGGCATCGAGAAGGGCAAACCATACAAGCCTGATTCAGAGCGCCTGAAGATGCTCGACGAGGCCGCACGGTTTGCGGCCGCATATGCCCGAGCCAACAGCTTTGCCGGCGACGATGCAGAGCGCCTGGTCTATCCCGACCGCGTCTGGGAATGGGCCTTCGTCGGAGGTAGTGCCACGTGGGATTCTCAAGGCTACGTCAATACCGATCGCCGCGCGGGGTTCGCCTATATCGCGATCGGCATGTCTCCGGCGATGGTTGAGAAGCACGTGGGCCTGGGCTCACAGTATCTTTGGACTCCGCGCGATGCGAGCGGCGCATTTCTCGATGGCGCCAAGAGCTACCGACTGCTCGTCCCATCCGGCATTCCCGTCAAGAACTTCTGGTCGATCGTTGCTTACGATGCCGACAGTCGGTCGATCCTGCGCAGCGATCAGCCGTACCCGTCGGTCAGTAGCTATACGGCACCTCAGCCCAACCCGGATGGCTCGATCGACGTGTATTTCAGCGCCAAGTCTCCGCTGGGCAAAGAGAGGAACTGGATCCAGACCGTGCCGGGAAAAGGCTGGTTTGTGCTCTTCAGGTTTTATGGCCCGCTCGAGCCCTTCTTCGACAAGTCGTGGAAACCGGGCGACCTTGTCGAGATCTAGAGTAGAACCGGAATATGGAGAACTAGCTCCGGCGCGACGGCGAGCTAACTCCCGTTTTCGTATGCACGGTCTGGAGCACAGGGCAGCATCGAGGCGTCATATTGACGCCGAGCGAGCCGCCTGTGCGCCGGCCGGTATCAGCTAAATTCTCACGGCGACGATATCGTCAGGTACCCAACTCCGATCGAACCAGGGTTGTGGGTATAGATATATCCCGGAGATATAAAAACTTCGGCCACGCTGGCGTATGCTTTCGGGAAGTCGATTTCGCCGTGGTATATGTGGCAATGCACCATGCCTCAGCCCGAGTGCCGCGCGAGTTTGACCCGTTGTGGTCCAACGCAACTGGCGGATTTCGGAAGCAAATGAAGAGAAAGCCTCTGCGTCACGAATCAATGTGACCATGGCGTTTGGTACGATGGCTAGAGAGCGGCGAACGTCCTGTCGCGAAGAGAGGATTCACAATGGCCATGGATCGAGTCCTATCCGGTGAATCGCTCCCCTTCCCACCCACGCCATCGGCCAGCACGGCCGGCCGCACGATGCAGGAGTCGGTCTACAAGCGGCGCGTGGAGCCTCGGCGGTTGCCCGAGGATGCGCCCAACATTCTCATCGTGCTGATCGACGATGCTGGCCCTGGTCTGCCGACGACGTTCGGCGGCGAAGTCAACACCCCCACGATGGACCGCATCGTCGGCGAGGGGATCGCCTACAACCGCTTCCACACCACCGCCATGTGCTCGCCGACGCGCGCCTCGATGCTCACCGGGCGCAACCATCACCGCGTCGCCAGTGGACAGATCGCCGAGCTCGCCAACGACTGGGACGGCTACGCCGGGACGATCCCGAAGAGCAGTGCGCTCGCCGCCGAGGTCCTCAAGGACTACGGCTACAGCACCTGCGCCTTCGGCAAGTGGCACAACACGCCGGCGATGGAGACCACCGCGGCAGGCCCATTCGAGAACTGGCCCACGAGCATGGGGTTCGAATATTTCTACGGGTTCCTCGCCGGCGAGGCCTCGCAGTACGAACCGAACTTGGTGCGCAACACCACCAGCGTCCTGCCGCCCCGTACGCCCGAGGAGGGTTATCACTTAAGCGAAGACCTGGCGGATGACGCGATCGGCTGGTTGCGCCGGCACAAGGCCTTCCAGGCCGAGAAGCCCTTCTACATGTACTGGGCGAGCGGCGCGATCCACGGCCCGCACCACATCATGAAGGAGTGGGCGGACAAATATAAAGGCAAGTTCGACGACGGCTGGGACGCCTACCGCGAGCGCGTCTTCCACCGCGCCAAGGAGAAGGGCTGGATTCCCGCCGATGCGCAGCTCACGCCGCGTCACCCGACCATGGCGGCCTGGGACGAGCATTCCGGAGGATGAGAAGCCCTTCCAGCGCCGCCTGATGGAAGTGGCGGCAGGCTTCGCCGAGCATGTCGATGTGCAGGTCGGCCGGCTAATCGATGAGGTCGAGGCGCTCGGCTACGGCGAGAACACGCTGATCTTCTACATCTGGGGCGACAACGGTTCTTCGGCGGAGGGCCAGGACGGCACCATCAGCGAGTTGCTCGCGCAAAACGGCATCCCGACCACGACCAAGCAGCACATCGCGGCGCTCGACGCCTTGGGCGGCCTGGACGTGCTCGGAACGCCGCTGACCGACAACCAGTACCACGCCGGCTGGGCCTGGGCCGGCAGCACCCCCTACAAGGGAACGAAGCTCCTCGCCTCGCACTTCGGCGGCACGCGCAACCCGATGGCGATCCGCTGGCCGGCGAAGATCAAGCCGGACGCGACGCCGCGCACGCAATTCCACCACTGCAACGACCTCGTCCCCACGATCTACGAAATCGTCGGCATCAAACCGCCGCGGGAGGTTGGCGGTGTACCGCAGGACCCGATCGACGGTGTGAGCTTCGCCTATACGTTCGATGACCCCAACGCCGAGGGCCGGCTGCTGCACCCAGTACTTCGAGATCATGGGCAGCCGCGCGATCTACCACGACGGCTGGATGGCCTGTGCGATCGGCCCGCGGCTGCCCTGGGTCCCCGGCACGCCTGCCGGGCATCCGCGAGTGGACGCCTGATAAGGACGTCTGGGAGCTTTACGACCTGGCGGAAGACTGGAGCCAGGCGAACGATCTGGCCGCGAAGATGCCCGAGAAGCTCGCGCAGATGAAAGAGCTGTTCCTGATCGAGGCGACGAAGAACAAGGTGCTCCCGATTGGCGGGGGTCTCTGGGTCCCGCTCCTCCATCCCGAAATGCGCATGGCGCCTCCCAATACGGAATGGAATTTCACCGGCGACATCACCCGCATGCCGGAATTCACAGCACCCGCTCTGGGCAACAAGCCGAACCTTGTGACCATCGAGGCCGAGATTCCGGCCAACGCCAACGGGGTGCTCTACAAGCTGGGCGGAAACAGCGGCGGCCTCACTTTGTTCGTCGAGGATGGGATCCTCTGCTACGAGTACAACTTGTTCATCATCATGCGCACCAAGATCCGCGCCACGCAGAAGCTCCCGGTCGGCAAGGCCAAGATCGAGGTCGAGACGGTCTATGCCGAGCCCAAGCCGGCCGGTCCGTTGAAGGTGGCCATCAGTGTTAACGGCAGGGGTCTTCGCCTCTGGGGTGGTTCCGGTCAGTGCGCCACTGCTTTTCACCGCGAACGACTGCCTCGACATCGGCATCGCCCTGGGCTCGCCCGTTTCGCTGGACTACCGCGAAAAGGCGCCATTCAAGTTCAATGGCGTGATCGAGAAAGTGAACGTCAAGTACATTCCGCAGCCGACGAAATAATCCCACGGCCGGATGCTTGGTGCACGGGTGAATGTCCGCCTTTTTGAACGCCTCAGTCGCGGTCATGAGCGGATGACTGTTCGGCGTTGCGCCGATGATGGATTGGAGCGACTAGTCGAATTCTGCTTTTGTACTCAAGCACTTAGCTCAACCCAGTAGTTTATGGCTCCTTTACGTCACTTCCAACTCAAGCGCTATTGATACGTTTATCTCAATACCGATATAATAGTCTCCGTGAAATCAATCGTTTGGTGCGGCGACAGTTTGCGCGAGATGCGTGCTTTTCCGGACGCGGCGAGGGGTGAGGGCGGTCACCAACTCAATCGTGTGCAGCAGGGGCTCGATCCGAGCGATTGGAAGCCGATGACAGCCGTTGGTATCGGCGTGCGCGAAATTCGCATTCACCAGGATGGTGAGTTCAGGGTCTTATATGTGGCGAAATTCCCCGAGGCGATTTACGTACTCAATGCATTTGAGAAGAAGTCTCGGCAGACCCCGCAAAACGAGATTCGTCTTGCGGCTGACCGCTTCCGCTCAGTGACGGAAGAGCGAAGGAGACAGCGACGATGACAAAAGGTACGAAGATGGTACGCGGTAGTCCCAATGTGTTCCGGGATCTGGGTTTCCGGGAGCCCGAGGCAAGAAGCCTTGCCTTGCGTTCCGAGATTATGATCAGGATCGAAGAGTTCGTTGAGCGAAGTGGGATGACCCAGGCTCGCGCAGCAGTGCGCCTCGGCCTTACTCAGCCTCGCCTGAACGCGTTGCTAAAGGGCAAGATCGATCAGTTCAGCCTTGACGCGTTGGTGAATGCCGCTGCCAGAGCCGGCCTCCAGGTTGATGTACTCGTCACGACGCCCAAACGGATGAGTGCGCGGGCCACAGCGGGCGCTTGAGCTCCCCCCTCGCTCGATGAAGCCTCTTGATCGACGTCTCTCGGTGGCGCCGATGATGGATTGGACCGACGTTCGGCAAACGCCTTTTCATTCAATTGGTTAGGTGCGTGCGAAAGTGCTTGTCACCTTTTTGGCACCTCCAACCAAGTTTATTTGTCATCCGGGTGCCGAGAGCTACGCGCAGCTAACGTCGCACAGGGGCAGCACGAAGCGCGCGTAGTCCCGTTTTGAAGATAACCCCGTGCAGCGCCGACCGATCTACGGCTGATGGTGGTGCCCCTCCATGGCATCTTTGCCGTGGTCCGACAGTTGCGCGTCGAACCAGCGGTGGAGCGCGGTTACAAGCGTGGGATTCTGCGCCGAGTATTCGACCTGCGCGCCATTTGAAAGGGATTGGTAACTCACTACGAGCTGTCCAGCCGGTGCCTTTCGAATCTCCGCAAGGCCCGGCATGTCCTGTCCGTGGATGTTTGCCGGTGCCGAAAAATCTCCGGCGCCGAAGCGATCTGCAATTTCCTTTAGATGCTTCCTAATCAGGTCAACTTGTTTGCGGTCGCCGGGTTCTTTAACGATGACCTGCTGGATGCCGCCGGTGGGGGTCTTGATGAAGACGTGTTGCGTTGCGCTCAATTCGAACGGCATGACTTCCGCTCCGTGGGCGGCCACCACCTGCTGACGCGTTGTGTCGTCGGCATGCGTGCGAACCCCGATGACCGTTGCGCTTAAGCCTACGCACACCACGATGGCGAGAGAACGTTGCATGGTCACCCTCCCATGAGAACGGGATTATTACGCACCGGAGTCGCTTGCATTGGGATGGAAGAGCTGCTCCCCGTTGATTCGGTAACTCGCAATCGCGTTCTGACCGTCACGAGAAATCAGCCAGTCAACGAATTTTTGCCCAGGCCGGGCTTTGATTTCGGGGTACCGTTGCGGATTGACCAGTATCACGCCGTATTGGTTGAAGAGGCGCTGGTCCCCCTCAACAGCCACGACGAGGTCCCCCCGGTTCCTGAAAGCCAACCAGGTGCCGCGGTCGGTGAGAACGTAGGCGTTCTCAGCTGAGGCCATGTTCAGTGCCGCGCCCATCCCTTGGCCGATATCCCTGTACCACGCGCCCTTGGACGCAGCGATGTCGATCCCCGCCTGTGCCCACAGGCTCAGTTCGGCCATGTTCGTTCCGGATCTATCCCCGCGAGAGATGAAGGGTGAGGCCTTCGCCACGATTGCTCTGAACGCCACCAGAATGTCCTTGGCACCTAGGACGCCGGCGGGGTCGCTCTTGGGTCCGACCAAGATGAAGTCGTTATACATGACGGGATATCGCTTTACTCCGTAGCCGTCTGCCACGAACTTCTGTTCCGCGGCCTTGTCGTGGACGAAAACAACGTCCGCGTCTCCTCGCCGAGCCGTGTCGAGCGCCTGCCCGGTGCCCTGAGCCACAACCTTCACCTCGATACCCGTTTGCTTCTTAAACAGTGGCAGGAGATAGCCGAACAGTCCCGAATCCTGAGTGGAAGTGGTCGAGGCCACGAGAATCGATTCATCGGCCGCGATTGCCGAGGCGCAGAGAGCGACGGTGAGGCATAGGGTGATGAATCGAAAGCTGGTCAACGGTGGCCGGTGCTTAGAGTTAGACAAGCAGCTCTCCGGAGATAAATTTTGCGGCTTCGGGCGTACTGGGCGCCGTGAAGAACGCGGCTGCAGAAGCGTTCTCAAGGACGCGACCCTTGTGCAGCAACACAACCTCGCCGGCCAATCGGCGCGCCTCCCCCAGGTCGTGCGTCGACATGACCACCTTTATACCGCGCGCGATGATGGTCTGAAGCACATCTTCGAACGCCTTACTGGCCGCCGGGTCAAGGCTCGCAGTGGGCTCATCCAGGAAGAGCACTAGCGGGTCCCCCGCGAGTGCGCGCGCCAATGCGAGGCGTTGCTGCTCGCCGCCCGAGAGGCGGGGCGCTGGGCGATCGGCGACTTCCCTGAGTGAGACGAGGTCGAGGAGCTCCCCGAGGCGGGTGTCCTGGCGCGCCTTGGAGACCTGGGCAGCCTTCAGTGCGTACCTGACGTTCGCTGCAACGCTGCGGCGAAAGGTCATTGGCCGTTGGAAAACAAAGGCTCGCCCGGAGGGTCCTCCAAGCGGCTTCCCGCCCCAGGTCACGCGTCCTGTTGAAGGAGGGAGTAGTCCCATGGCGATCCGAAGTAGGGTGGTCTTGCCCGCCCCGTTGGGCCCGATTAGCACCGTGGGTGGGCCGGGCTCAATGCGTAGGTTGACGTCACTGAGAAACGCCACGCCGCGCGTGGCGACGCTTACGTGCTCTATCTCAATGGGCAGGTCAGTCGACATTACTCGCATACGCTAGGCGGTTTGCGATTCGCCGGCACGCCGCACAAGCCAGGCGATCGCGTTGACCGTGACGATCAGCAACATGAGCACAATTCCGAGGCCAACGGCGAGCGCCAGATTGCCCTTGGAGGTCTCCAGGGCAATGGCGGTCGTCATGGTCCGGGTAGAGCCCACTATATTGCCGCCGACCACCATAACCGCACCGACCTCAGCTGCCGCCCGACCGAATCCGGCCAGTATGGCCGTGACGAGACTAAAGCGTCCCTCCCAAACCAACGTGGCCGCTCGCCGAATCGGGCCGACATTCATGACGGTGAGCTCGTCACGATATTCGGTCCAAAGGTCCTCGATTGTTTGCCGTGACAGAGCGGCGATGATCGGGCTCACCAGAACGGCCTGGGCAATGATCATTGCCAGCGGCGTGAAGAGAATCCCAAGGGGTCCGAGTGGGCCGGAACGCGACAGTGTCAGGTACAGGGCCAGTCCCACCAGGACCGGCGGCAGTCCCATCAGTGCATTAAGGACGATGATAAGGCCCGTTCGGCCCGGAAATCGTGTCAGGGCGATCAGCGCACCGGAGGGAATCCCAATCAGGGCGGCAAAGAACACGGCGCTCAGGCTAACGCCCAGCGAAAGTCTTACGATGGCTATCAGCGCGGGGTCCGCTGACATAAACAGGTGAATCGCTGAAGGGTCGTCCGACATGGCGCTATCCTAGTTTGGCGCAACACGCCCGCATCGTACCTCCAAAAGCGATCAGGCAGTTCTGAGCGGATGCATGCACAAAGAGACTTCGAACTCCACGACGCAGGGCCCCGGTTCGAGTACCCGCAACCGCTTCGATCGGCTGGAGTGGGCTGGCGCCTTTGGCGACCTCGGAATACTGATTCCGTTTGTCGTTGCCTACATCGCCGTCCTCAAGATTGATCCGTTCGGGATCCTTTTCACCTTCGGATGCGCCCAAGTTCTCTGTGGCCTCTATTACCGGACGCCCTTTCCCGTACAGCCGATGAAGGCGATCGGTGCTGCTGCCGCCACCCAAGCCGCCCAAACGGCGGTGATCAACCAATGGACGGTGTACAGCGCAGGCCTGGTTACCGGCTTGATTTGGCTTATCCTCGGCTTCACTGGTCTCGCGACGCGAGCGGCGAAGTTCGTACCTCGCCCCGTCGTCATCGGCATCGTTCTTGGCCTGGGCGTCAGCTTTATGCTGGAAGGCATCAAGCTCATGAGTACCGGTTGGGTGGTAGCCGTCATCGGTCTTGTTGGGACACTGCTTCTTCTCAGGAACCGTACCCTTCCGGCGATGTTCGTGCTGCTGCTCTTTGGAGGATTGTGCGGGTTCCTGCAGGATCCGGCCGTCCTCGCGGCGCTGCACGCCGTGCGATTTGAATTGCATACACCGACACTCATTCTGGGCAGGATCACTTGGCATGACCTTGCGATCGGAGCTCTAGTCCTGGCAGTTCCCCAGATCCCACTTACGCTCGGGAACGCCTTGATCGCAGTTACTGAGGAGAACAACCGCCTGTTCCCAGATCGATCCGTAACTGAAGGCGGAGTTGCCAAGTCAACTGGCTTGATGAACCTAGTGGGTGCCGCCCTCGGCGGCGTGCCCATGTGCCACGGCGCGGGGGGAATGGCGGGGCACGTCGCCTTTGGGGCACGCACCGGGGGTGCACCCATCATCCTCGGGACGATCCTCTTGCTCCTCGCCTTCGGATTCAGTGGATCGATTGCCGCCATCTTCAACGTTTTTCCTCAGTCGATACTTGGCGTGATCCTGTTCCTCACCGGCGCACAGCTTGCTCTGGGATCATGTGACTTCAGTAGGGACAAGGGAGAGCGGTTCGTCACACTCGTAACCGCAGCCTTTTCCATGTGGAACATCGGTCTGGCTTTCGTCGTCGGGATAGGACTTACACAGCTCAACAGGCGCGGACTTCTGCGTCTCTAGGCGGCACCCACGAGTGGCCAAGGGTTAATTCGCAGACAAGCGGCCGAACGGGATTGCGATCATCCGCCCCTAGATCATAGGATTTCGGTGCGACCGATCTGGCATTTAGTTCCCGTTGTTCCGGACACCGGTACTTTTCCCGACCGTACGGTCACGTTTAAGCAAAGCAGGAAGCGATCGTGGCGAGATTCGAAGACATCGACGTTATGCGACGCATACCCCACGATCCGCGGTTTAGACTTTATCGATTTGACTTGAACGGTCTCGATCTTTCGGGGGCCGATCTGCGGGGAATTGACTTAAGAGCCGTGCAGATTTCGAACGGCGATTTTTCTGGCGCCAATCTGGATGGAGTGGTCTTGGCGCACTCCCGATTTAACCATTGCAATTTCACGGGTGCATCGATGCGAGAGACGCATCCAGGTGAATCGCAGTTCATCGGATGCAGCTTCGAGCGTGCCTGCCTCGAAAGATCCTACATGGTTATGGGACTGTTCCATTCTGCATTTTTCCGAGCAGATCTTACGCACGCCGTAGCAAGTTGGGCAGACTTCCGGGGCGCGAACTTGGACGAAGCGACACTGCGTGGGACAGTGCTTCAAAACGCGGACATGTCATTCGCATCGCTGCGAAATGCCGCACTGGCCCACGCCGAAATTCTAAATACCACGCTGGCTTCCACAAACCTGGGTGGTGCAACCGGACTCGAACTCGTCCGATTCTCAGGCCCGGCGCTGATTGATCCCCATACCGTCAGATTGAGTGGCGGTCTGCCTGTGGAATTCCTAAAAAGCGCCGGTCTTCCGGACGAAGTGATAGATTTTTACAGATCTATTCCTGGGGCGATTCACTTCCATTCCTGCTTTATCTCGCATTCGGACCAGGATCGAGATTTTGCTGCTCAATTGACCTTGGACCTCCGCAATGCGGGTATACGCTGTTGGAACTTTCGCGACAGCCTCAAGATCGGTGAGCCAATGCGGACGACCTTTCAACAGGCTATTCATGTCCACGACAAACTTCTCGTCATCCTCTCGGAAAATGCGCTTGCGAGTCAGGCGGTCGAGTCCGAGGTAGAGATCGCCTTTGAGGATGAGCAAAAGGAAAATCGACGAGTTGTCTTCCCAATTCGCCTGGATGCCGAAGCGTTGCATACTACGGTTGCTTGGGCCTCGGAGATTCGCCGACGCTACTGGATCGGAGACTTTTCTCAGTGGGGCAATCCCGAACAGTACGCAACTGCTCTCGCTAGGCTGCTGGCTGACTTAAAGAGGCGCTGATAGATGCAATTGCACCGAAACGATATGAATGCAGGATAGCCTTTCGGCTGCTGTTTGATCCAAACGTGTGGGGACCTCATGCGCCGCAGCTTAGTAATCACGTCTGTCCTGTGCACCCGGTAGGTCTTGGAATTTGACTATGTCTCGTCGATCGCCCCACTTCCGAAACATCTCTCCCCATGGGTGGTGGGTGGCCAGTTACCTTGAACGGTTCGAGTTCCGGGATGCGCCGCCAACTAGCGCCAGGTCGCGGTGTGTTACTTGGGAGAACATGATCCTGATTCGTGCCAAGAATCGGGATGTTGCTTACCGGCGGACCCTCGCCCTGGTGAAGTCAGACGGCACACGCCGATGGCGCCGGTACGGCAAGCCTCCGGGGAGGTTGGGAAGATGGGTATTTGAGGGAATCGTTGACCTGTTGCCGATATATGACCCGCTACGACATGGTGCCGAGATTGCATGGACCGATCATGGAACCTTGGCACTTCAATCGATTCGACGCAGGGTGAAGCGCAAACGCGACCTGCCTGTGTTCGACGACGCTTAACGACCCTGTTCGCTCGTCATCGCTGCCTGTCGGTGGATGGATTTCCGACGGGCAGACGGTAAATGCCCATGAATACCGCGACAATGCCAAAAAAACTTAGCGTGCTAGGGCCAATCAAGGCGGGGTGGAGGATGGTTTTTCCGTCACTCTTCGATTCAAATGTCCCGCGTGGCAAATCGCAGCACGCACCTCTCCACCTGGATCGACGAGGAACTTAAGCGAAAGTTCTCCGCGGTCGCCGCATCGCGTGGGCTCTCTGAGTCGGCGTTCCTGAAGCAGTTGGTCGAGCGCACGCTCGTCGCAGTGAACCCTGACCTCGCACTGACGGCGGCGCCAGATGCCGGGGCCAGGGGCGCGAGAATCACTATTCGGCTTCTCCCGGCTGACCGTTCGCTGCTTCGGGAGCGCGCCGCCGCCCGTGGCATGCGTTCCGCGTCCTACGTCTCGGTCCTCATCCGGGCGCATCTTCGATCGCTGTCGCCGCTGCCAGATCGCGAGATCGCGGCCCTGCAGGGGATCGCGGTGCAGCTGGCCGCCATGGGGAGAAACGTCCGAACTATTGCCCTCACAGCGCCTTCAGCAGGCCTTACGCCGGAACACACGCGGAACATGCTCAAGCTCTGTATCCGGGTTCGTGACTACATCAGGAGCATTTTGAGCGCCAATATCCGAAGCTGGGAGAGCGGACATGGGGAAAGTACTACTCCCAGGCCCTGAGGAGCCGCTGCTCGACATCATCAGCCTCGCGAGGCGAGGGCCGAATGGTCGGCTTTCTTCTGAAGAGATCTCCCTGGTCGTCCGCACGCTGCGACGAACACCCGAAGTCATGGTTAAGGTTTCCGGGGGCGCAAAGAGTGCCGCCGGAGCGCTGGCCCACCTGAAGTACATCGACCGGCACGGGGAGCTGGAGCTGGAGACCGATGAGGGCGCAAAACTGCAGGGAGCGGACAGCGAGCGCAGTGTAGTCGAGGATTGGGAACTCGATGTCCTGGCTGCGCGGTCGAGGTTGCCCTATCGGGGTACCGCTGGACGCAAGCCCTCCAAGCTGCTGCACAATATCGTCCTGTCCATGCCGGCGGGCACCGCGCCAGAAAAACTCCTGGCGGCGAGCCGGAACTTCGCGCGTGAGGAATTCGCGCTCAAGCATCGCTACCTAATGGTTCTGCACACCGACCAGCAGCACCCGCACGTGCACCTGGTGGTCAAGGCGGTCAGCGAGGACGGCAGGCGCCTGAACATACGTAAGGCAACTCTGCGCAGCTGGAGGCGTGACTTTGCTACCCAGTTACGGGCGCAGGGCATCGCCGCAAACGCCACCGAAAGGGCCGTACGGGGCCAGGTACGGCCGCCAGTGCGGGACGGCATCTACCGACTGGCGAAGCGTGGGGAATTGATCCGGCGCCAAGGGCGCTCGGTATCGGCTGAACTCCATAACGCGACGCTTCAAGAAACGCGTCGCAAGGTCGTCGAGGCCTGGGGCATTGTCTCCGCTCAAATGCTCAATGCGGGTCATCCAATGGCTGATCAGGTCTGGGGATTCATCGGCAGGATGCCCAAGCCGCGACCTGAGCAAGCGATTTCTAAAGATATTTCTGAGACGCGGATGGACAGGGAAAGACAGCTCGAACGCGACGCGCCCACTCGCTGACGCGCAGAAAAATGAAATGATGTGAACCGCTACGGAAGGCTATGAACGTTAGCGGACCCCGCTAGACACAGATCCATTTGCGACATCGATCGCGCTTGTAACGCGCAAAACATCGTCCCTTCGCGCGTGCCGCGCTCTTGCAATGTTAAGCGGTTGGTTTCAGGGTTAGCGTGTCACCCATATCCCTGCAAAAAGGTCATTCCGTGAACAACACTTATTTCGGGTTATTGGCCGAATTCGGGGAGGCCAACATCCTCCTGGCGAAAGTCGCGCCGAAATATTTCGGGCTGAGTTTCGAGGAAGCGCGCCGCCGCGCTCCGACGCAGCTTCTGCCGTGCCGCGTGTTTCGCCTCGGTGGCCAGAAGTCTCCCTGGCTGGTCAGTGCGACCGACCTCGCCGAACTGATTGACCGCCGAAGAGATCAGGCTGCGAATTTACCAGCGGCGCGTCGGGCCGTTGGCGCGGAATCGCAGTCGCTGCCGCCCGCGCCGGCGCAGTAAGTGCGCGTACATTCTCGGGTTTCAGATTGGTGTACCGCTTGAGCTCGTTCCAGGAGTCGTGCAGCGTGAACTGCGCAACCTCCTGGATCTGGTAGCCCATCTCGAAGAGCCGGCTGGTAGCCTCGTGGCGCAGATCGTGGAAGCGCAGGTCCTCGATTCCCAGCAAGTGACAGGCGCGGGTGAACGCTGCACCGACACTCCTGGGGTCGTACGGGAAAATGTACGGATTGACCCGACGCTGGGCCTTCACGACCGCCCAGGCGCCCGGGGTGTATTTGAAGCGCCGGTGATTGCCTTCCTTGGCAGTCGGATGCTTGGCATCGCGAACCATGCCCGTCTGGTTGATCTCATCATTGTCCTTCCACTCAAGGCGGCAGATCTCGGCCTCGCGCCGGGCAGAGGTGAGGGCGAACTCCATGACTGCCAGCATCGGGATTTGCGCTCTCTTGTCCCTGCGCGCGAAGTAATCGCGCAGACGCGCAAGTTCATCTGTCGTGGGTCGCCGGGCGCGTTTGCGCGCCTTGCCGGTCAGGCGCAGCTCCGCGCACGCCTCGCGTGCCTCCTGGACGATTTCAGGCCGCACAGGAAGGCCCCTGACGTTCTTGGCGGCCCTCAGGACGACTCCGAGCCATACGAGGTCATTCGCGACGGTGGCGGCCCCTGTGCCTTTAGCGCGCCGCGAGCGTACATGATCGATCAAGAGGGCTGCGTCGAGGTCGAATGCGTCGAGCTTGCCGAGCGCACAGCGCTCCAGAAACTGCAGGTGAGCCTGCTTGCTGCGTTGCCATTTCGAGATTGTCTGGAAGGTCTCGATGTACCACCGAATCAGCTCTGCGACGGTCGTCGCGCCCTGCTTGACATGGGCGAGCGCGGACGGGTCGTCGAGCGCTACCTCTCGATGCTTTGCCCAGCTAACCGCCGCAGTGCGCAGCGCGAAAGTCCGGTATTCCTGGTACACGATGGTCTTGCCGCGTCGAATTCGAACAATCGCGGTGTACCGCGTCGATCCGTCGGCTTGCTTACGCGGGCGTATCGTTGCCATGCTGAGGTCCTGGAGGAGTCAAGGTATTCTTGACACCTATATGGCACCTCCGCAACTCAAGAACTCCCCCTGATGCCCCAAAATCCCGCAGAAACGCCCCATACACCAAAGCCTACAAAAATAGGCGTTTCGCACATAAAAAGCGCAGGAATAGTGGATCGGCGGATCTCGGTCGCTCCGATGATGGATTGGACTGACCGGCACTGCCGTTTCTTCCTGCGTGGGTTTTCGCCGGATGCGCTGCTCTATACCGAGATGATCACCGCGGCAGCCATCCTCAGGGGCGATCGCAAGCGTTTGCTGGCCTTTGATCCTGACGAGCACCCTCTCGCCCTGCAGCTGGGAGGCAGCGAGCCGCAGGATCTGGCCGCGGCGGCACGCATTGGGGAAGAGGCCGGGTATGACGAGATCAACCTGAATTGCGGCTGTCCCAGTGACCGCGTGGCCAGCGGCGCCTTCGGTGCCTGCCTGATGCTTGAGCCGCAGCTGGTCGCCGAGTGCGTTGCGGCGATGACTGCGGCGGTGCGCATCCCCGTCACCGTCAAGATGCGCATCGGTGTGGTCAAGGCAAGCGCCCGCGAGGTCGCAGGCGCACTCGCGGCGTTTGATGAAGCGGACTACGAACGCCTGCTGCACTTTGTCAGCAACGTGCAGGCTGCGGGTTGCAAGGTCGCGATCGTGCACGCCCGCAAGGCGGTCCTGGGCGGCCTATCCCCGAAGGACAACCGCGAGGTGCCGCCGCTGCGCTACGACGTAGTGCGCCAGCTCAAGCAGGCTGTCGGCTCGCTGCCGGTCATCGTCAACGGCGGGCTGCGCGATGCACCCGCGGTGCGTGAGGCACTCTCTTGGTGTGACGGCGTGATGCTCGGGCGCGAGGCCTACCATCGGCCGTTTCTGCTGGCCGAACTGCAGCAGCAGTTGGATTCCACGCACCCGCCGCTGCCGATGCGTGAAGCGCTGGTGGCGCGCATGGAAGCGTACGCGCAGCGCGAGATGGCCGCCGGCGGCCGCCTGGCGGCCATCACGCGCCACATGCTCGGGCTCTATAGCGGCCAGCCCGGAGCGCGCGACTTCCGGCGCGCGCTCAGCGAAGGAGCGCGCGCTGCAGATGCGACACCCGCGCTGCTGCGACAGGCAATTCCCCCACTAAATCAGCCCTCTCTGTAGCGATCTGCGAGTACTTTCGTATAATCTGATCGCGCATGGGTAAAGACATCGAGCTCGCCATCTTGTTTGCCGACGTCGTCGGCTCGACCCGGCTGTACGACACCATGGGCGACTTACGCGCGCGCGACATGGTCGCAATCTGCATCGATGTCATGCGCAGCGCGACGGAACAGCGCCAGGGAACGGTGATCAAGACCATGGGCGATGAGGTCATGGCCACCTTTCCCAGCGCCGACGGCGCGCTCAACGCCGCCGCGCAGATGCAGCAGCAGATCTCGAGCCATGCCCAGCTCAAGGTTGATGGCCAGGCCGTCGCCATCCGCATCGGCTGCCACTTCGGCCCGGTGATGCTCGAGAACCGCGACGTGTTCGGCGCGGCGGTGCACACCGCCAACCGCATGACCAGCCAGGCCAAGGCGGGCCAGATCGTCACCACCGCGGCGACCATCGACAAGCTGTCGCCAGAGTGGCGCGCGGCCTGCCGCCAGATCGACATCGCCACCATCAAGGGTCAGGGAAACGAAGTCGCACTCTACGAGGTGCTCTGGCAGACCGAGGACATCACCAGCATGGTGCCCGGCATCGCCACCGAGGCGCGCGCCGGGCACACCATGCGCCTGCGCCTGCGCTGTCAGGATCGCGAGGTGGTGGTTGACGAGCGCCACTCCAGCATCACCATCGGGCGTGCCGAGGACAACGATGTCGTGGTGAAGGGCAGCCTGATCTCGCGCCTGCACGCGCGCATCGAGATCAACCGCAACAAGTTCGTGCTCATCGACCAGAGCACTAACGGCACGTTCGTGCAGAGCGCGGACGGCGAGGAATCGTTCGTGCGGCGCGACAGCCTGCAGATCCGCGGCCAGGGCATGATCGGCCTCGGCCGCCTGCCCGAGGCGGCCTCCGCGCAAACCATCCGCTTCGTCTGCGAAGACGCCTGAAGGGGGCCCCGCGGCCGCCTGCGAACGCATCAGCCGAGGCGGCGCTCCGTGTCGGCAAGCTCCGCCAGCATCGCCGGCGGCAGCCGGTCGCCGTACTTGCCCAGGTAATCGCGGATATCGGCAGTCTCCTTGCGCCACAGCCCGGCATCCACGGTCAGCAGGGCGTGCAGTGCGTCCGCACCGAGATTCAGTCCCTCGGTATGCAGGTCCTGTTCGCGCGGCAGCCAGCCGATCGGCGACTCGGTCGCGCTGGCCTCGCCGGCGCAGCGCTCGAGCATCCAGGCCAGCACCCGCAGGTTCTCACCGTAGCCGGGCCAGAGGAACTTGCCCTGTGCGTCGCGCCGGAACCAGTTCACGTGGTAGATCCGCGGGGGACGGGGAAGCTTGGCGCCGACATTGAGCCAGTGCTGCCAGTAGTCGCCGAAGTTGTAGCCGCAGAACGGCTGCATCGCCATCGGATCGCGGCGCGTCACGCCGACCTGTCCGACCGCGGCGGCGGTGGTCTCGGAGGCCACCGAGGCGCCCACCAGCACGCCGTGCTTCCAGTCGCGCGCCTCGTACACCAGCGGAGCCACCTCGCGGCGGCGGCCGCCGAAGACGATGGCCGAGATCGGCACGCCGCGGGCATCTTCTGAGTGCGGTGACCAGCTGGGATTGCGCCGGGCGGAGACGGTGAAGCGGGAGTTCGGGTGCGCGGCGGGCCCGCGCGCCGGATCGTACGGCCGGCCCTGCCAGTCGAGCACCGGGGTGCCACTGCGCAATCCCTCCCACCAGGGCTGGTTGTCGGCGGTGACCGCGACGTTGGTGAACAGTGTGTCGCGGCGGATCATCTCGTAGGCGTTGCGGTTGGTCTCCGGGTTGGTTCCGGGGACGACACCAAAGTAGCCTGACTCCGGATTGATCGCCCACAGGCGGCCATCCGGCCCGGGATGCAGCCAGGCGATGTCATCGCCGACCGTGAATACCTTCCAGCCCGGCAGCGAGTTCGGCGGGATCAGCATCGCCAGGTTGGTCTTGCCGCAGGCTGACGGGAAGGCGCAGGCGATGTAGTGGGTCTCCCCGCGCGGGTTCTGCAGGCCCACGATCAGCATGTGCTCGGCGAGCCAGCCTTCGCTGCGAGCCTGCCAGCTGGCGATGCGCAGCGCGTGGCACTTCTTGCCCAGCAGCGCATTGCCGCCGTAGCCGGAGCCGAAGCTCTCGATCGCCAGCTCCTCGGGGAAGTGCATGATGAAGCGACGCTCGGGATCGAGCTCGCCGATGGAATGCATGCCGCGTACGAAGTTGCCCTCGCGGGCGATGCGCTCGAGGGCAGGACGTCCGGCCCGTGTCATGATGAGCATGTTGAGCACGACGTACGGGCTGTCGGTGATCTCGACACCGCAGCGCGACAGCGGTGAGTCGATCGGCCCCATGCAGTAGGGGATGACGTACAGCGTGCGACCGCGCATGCACCCGGAGAACAGGGCACGCATCTTGGCGTGAGCCTCGGCCGGGTCCATCCAGTGGTTGTTGGGACCGGCGTCAGCCTGCGAGCGCGTACAGATGTAGGTCAGGTGCTCCACGCGCGCCACATCGCTCGGGGCCGAGCGGTACAGGTTGCAGCCCGGGAATACCTCGGCGTTCAGGCTCTTCAGTTCTCCACTGGCCAGCAGCTGCGCGGTGAGCTCGCGCATCTCCGCATCCCCGCCCTCGCACCAGTGCACGGCATCCGGCTGGGTGAGCTCGCGGACGGACTTCACCCAGTCGGCCACCGGGCGGCTCAACTCGGGCAACGCAAGCAGCGCGTGTGCGGCAGTCGCCATCCGCGGGATCCTCTTCTTTAATGCAGGACGGTAAGCCCAGAAGTATATCCCCGGCCTGCCGGGTCGCCCTGATAAAGTACCCGCCGAATTGGCCACTTGCCTTGGTACGGTCCGCCGTCATTTCCATAAAATTCAGTAAGATACAAGCTACTTGCCCGCCCCAGTACACCCTGTGTTGCGCACGGGTGGACAGCCACTGACGTGTTGGATCTGGAGGACATATTCGGCCCCGGTGGACCGTTGGCGCGGGCGTTGCCGGACTTCAAGGTGCGCCGCGACCAGCGCCGCATGGCCCAGCGCATCGCCGATGCCCTGAGCGCGCGCGAATCGCTGGTGGTGGAGGCGGGCACCGGCACAGGCAAGACCTTTGCCTACCTGGTCCCGGCGCTTCTGTCCGGCCTGCGGGTGCTGATCTCCACCGGCACGCGAACGCTCCAGGACCAGCTGTTCGCCAAGGACCTGCCGCTGGTATCGGCGGCCATTGGCCGGCCGGCGCGCGTGGCGTTGCTCAAGGGCCGCGCCAACTACCTGTGCCGCTACCGCCTCGAGCGCATCGACTCCCACGCCGAGCAGCTGGACCTGGCCGCCATGGGGCCGCCGCGCACGCGCTCTGCGCAGGCGATGCTCGCGCGCATCCAGCGCTGGGCGCGCACCACCCAGCGCGGCGACCTGGCCGAGATCCGCGGGCTCTCGGACGCACACCCGGTATGGCCGCAGGTCACCTCCACCCGCGAAAGCTGCCTCGGCCAGCGCTGCGCGGAGTTCGGCCGCTGCCACGTCGTGCTCGCGCGCCGCGAGGCGCTGGATGCCGACATCGTCATCGTCAATCATCACCTGCTGCTGGCGGACCTTGCGCTCAAGGAGGACGGCTTCGGCGACCTGCTCGGTTCGGCCGATGCGATCGTGCTCGACGAGGCCCACCAGATTCCCGATCTCGCCACGCAGTTCTTCGGCGCGCACGTGGGCAGCCGGCAGCTGGAGACGCTGTTGAAGGAGCTGCGCATCGAGCTCGGCGTGCAGGCGGCCCACGCGGGACCGAGCGGGGCCGGGAGTGCGCCGGCGGCCGCGCTCACTGATGCCGAGGATGCGCTGCTGCGCCTGCGCGCGACGGCGCCGACGACCCCCGGGCGTTATCCGTGGGCCCACGGCGCCAGCGCGCTCAGTTCCGCCGTGCGCGACCTGGGGGAGTGCCTGTATGCAGTGCATGCGGCGCTGGCGGGCGCCGGCGAGGACAGTCCGCTCGCGCAGTTCGCCGAGCGCACCGCGGAAGTGGGCGCGAACCTTGGCCGCATCGGCGCACTGGACGAGCTCGACGGTGCGCGCGCCGTGGAGTGCCGCCCTGGCGGGTTCACGCTCAGCCTGATTCCGTTTGATATCTCGCAGCGCTTCCGGGCGCTGGTGGAATCGCGCCGCGGTGCGTGGATCTTCACCTCGGCCACCTTGTCGATCGGGGAGGCCTTCGGCCACTTCACCGGGCGGCTCGGCCTCGATGATGCGCAGACGCTGCTCATCGAGAGCCCCTTCGACCACGAGCGCCAGAGTCTGCTCTACCTGCCCGACGGGCTGCCCGCGCCGGCCTCGCCGGGTTACGTGGCGGCGGTCATCGAGACGGCCGAGCCCCTGATCCGCGCCGCCGGCGGCGGTGCGTTCGTGCTGTTCACCAGTCACCGCGCCTTGAACCAGGGCGCCGCGCTGCTGCGCGCGCGCTGGGGCGCGGCGGCGCCGTTTCGTCTGTTCGTGCAGGGCGAGGCACCGCGCGAGCGGATGCTGCAGGAGTTCCGCGCCGACGGTAACGCCGTGCTCCTGGGTACCGCGAGCTTCTGGGAGGGCGTGGACGTGAAGGGCGAGGCGCTGCGGCTGGTGGTCATCGAGAAGCTGCCGTTCGCCTCCCCGGACGATCCGCTGGTGCGCGCGCGCATCGAGCACCTCACCGCCTCCGGCGGCAATGCCTTCCGCGACTACCAGCTGCCCGAGGCGGCGCTCACCCTGAAGCAGGGCGCCGGCCGGCTCATTCGCAGTGAAGATGACTACGGCGTTGTGGTCATCTGCGATCCGCGCATGGTTGGGCGTCCCTATGGCCGCGTCTTCCTGGCCGCGCTGCCGCCGATGACCGTCACGCGCGACGAGCACGAGGCGCGACGCTTCCTCGCGCGGCACGCGCCGCGCCTGCCCGCGAGTGTGCAGGCCAGCGTGGCCACGTGAAGATCCTCGCCATCGACACCGCCACCGAGAACTGCTCGGCCGCGCTGCTCATCGGCGAACAAGTGGCCACGCGCGAGGCGCTGCTGCAGCGGGGTGCCGCCGAGCGCATCCTGCCCATGGTGCATGAGCTGCTCGGCGCCGCTGCCGTGGCGCTTGCTGACCTGGACGCGATTGCCTTCGGCCGCGGACCCGGCGGATTCACCGGCGTGCGCCTGGCTGCCAGTGTCACGCAGGGACTGGCGTACGCGGCCGGTGTGGCGGTTGTTCCGGTCTCGAACTTGCGGGCGCTCGCGCAGCGGGCGCTCGACAGCAGCGCAGCCCGGCACGTGCTGGTGTGCGCCGATGCACGCATGGCGGAGGTGTACTGGGCCTGCTTTACGCGCGACGCGGCCGGGTGGGCGCAGGGCTTGGGAGCGGAGCAGGTCGGCCAACCGGAAACGGTCGAGCTGCCGCTAGCCTGGCAGGCCCCCGCAGAGGTCTGGGGGGTAGGCTCAGGCTTCGCCGCCTATGCACAGCTGCGGGGCCGGCTGGCCAGTCGTCTGGCGGGGATCGAGACTGAGTGGCTGCCGCGGGCGGCTGAGATCGCCCGGCTGGCGGTGGCGGAGGTTGCCGCGGGCAGGCTGGTCTCGGCCCAGGAGGCCCTGCCGGTCTACCTGCGCAATGAAGTCGCCCGACCGGCCGCGCGTCACTGAATTGCAATCGATACGCCCGTGTCATGAATTTGTAACACGCCCACTCTTTAATGGCCGCGCCAGCCGGTCAGTCACCTAAGCGTCATGCCCGCGAAACAAGTACTCATCGTTGAGGACGAGCGCCCCATCCGGGAGATGATCGCCTTCGGCCTCAAGCGCGCGGGCTTCGACGTCCGCGAGGCCGAGGATTGCCGCGCCGCGCGCGCCGCCCTGGCTGATTCGCGCCCGGACCTGGTGCTGGTGGACTGGATGCTGCCGGACATGAGCGGCCTTGAGCTGACCCGTGCGCTGAAGCGTGACCGCGAAACCCGCGAGTTGCCGGTGATCATGCTCACCGCCCGGGCCGAGGAGGGCGACAAGGTCGCAGGCCTGGAAGGCGGCGCGGACGACTACGTGACCAAACCGTTCTCCCCGCGCGAGCTGCTGGCGCGCATCAATGCCGTGCTGCGCCGCAGTGCCCCCAACGGGGTCGACGAGCGCATCGAATTCGAAGGGCTGGCGCTGGACCAGGCCAGCCACCGCGTCATGGTCGGCGCCCGCACCGTGCCTCTGGGGCCGACCGAGTACCGGATGCTGGAGTTCTTCATGACCCACCCGGAGCGGGTCTACACGCGCGACCAGCTGCTCGACCGCATCTGGGGTGGCAACGTCTACGTCGAGGAGCGCACCATCGACGTCCATATCCGGCGCCTGCGCAAGGCGCTCGAGGATTTCGGGTACGATCACTTCGTACAGACCGTGCGCGGCTCCGGGTACCGCTTCTCGGCCCGCGCGGAATAGGGACCGCTTCAGACAGCGAGGGCGCGCTTTGGCGATGCAACCGGCGACACAGGCCTGGTGGTTCGCGGCCGGTCGGCTGCTCGCCACGGTGCTCATCGGCTGTGGCGCCGGCTGGCTGTTCGGTAATACCTGGGGCGGCCTGGCTATTGCGCTGGCGCTGCACCTCGCCTGGGTGCTGGTCAATCTGTTCCGCCTGGAGTGGTGGCTGCGCCATCGCAGCTACGCCGACCCGCCCGAAACCGGCGGCGTGTGGGGGGAGATCATTGCCCAGATCGTGCGCCTGCACCGCCGCAAGCGCTTCCACAAGCAGCGCTTCGTTCAGCTCATGCGCCAGCTGCAACGTTCCACCGCCGCCTTACCCGACGGCGTCGTGATCCTGAACGCGCAGCGCGAGATCATCTGGTTCAACCTGATGGCCGCGCGCCTCTTGAATCTGCGCCGCACGGCAGACTTGGGGATGCGCATCGAGAACCTGCTGCGCGAGCCGGAGGTAGTGCGCTATCTCGGCGGAACTGACTACTCCAACCCGATCGTGATCCGCCCTGCGACCGGGGATGACAGCTACCTTTCGCTACAGGTTGCCCCGTATGGGGACGGCCAGCTGCTGCTGTTGGTGCGTGACGTCTCGCGGCAAATGCGCCTGGAGGCTGTGCGCCGCGACTTCGTTGCCAACGCCTCCCACGAGCTGCGATCGCCCCTGACGGTCATCTCCGGATATCTCGAGACCCTGGCCCAGGACCCGAGCCTCGAAGCAGACCTGCAGGGTCCGCTGGCGGAAATGCGCCGCCAGGCCGACCGCATGACTGCGATCATCCGCGACCTGCTCGAGCTGTCGCGCCTGGAGGAGACCAACGAGATCGTCGGCGGGGAACCGGTGGACGTGGCGGCGCTGGTCGCCATGCTGCGCAAGGACGTGCTGGCACGCCCCGTCCATCCTGCTGACCTCAGCGTTCAGGTGGAGTCGGATGCGCGGCTGATCGGGGACGAGCCGGAGATCCATTCCGCGTTCTCCAACTTGGTAGACAACGCCGCCAAATACACCCCCGCGGACGGATCGCTGGTGATCCGCTGGTGGGTCGACGATGACGGCGGCCACTTCTCGGTCAGCGACACCGGCATCGGTATCCCTCCGGAGCACATCCCCAGGCTCACCGAGCGCTTCTATCGCGTCGATGCCGGGCGCTCGCGCGCCACCGGCGGCTCGGGCCTCGGCCTGGCGATCGTCAAGCACGTGCTGCAGCGGCATGGGGGCGAACTCGAGGTCAAGAGCACGCAGGGCGTGGGGAGCACCTTCACGTGCCATTTCCCGCCGGAGCGCATCTACCAGCCTGCCCGGTCCGAGAACCTCTCGGCCACAGCCTAGGGTCCCTGGCGAATCCTGCGCAGTCAGAAAGACTTAGCCCGGCTGTCATCGAAACGACATGAGCTGTCGCGACCCTTGGCGGGACGCTGGAAGTCTCAACGACAGCAAAGGCGGTCATGGCAACGGTCACTCCCCCGCGGGCGCTGCGCCTGAAGGCGCGCACCTTGTTCCTGTCGGATATCCACCTGGGCTTCCGGCACGCCCGTGCCCGCGAACTCAACGAGTTCCTGGCTGGCGTCGAGGCGCAGTCCATCGTGCTGGTCGGGGACATCATCGATGCCCTGAGCCTGGCACGGCGGGCTTACTGGAGCGCCGACCATACTCAGGTGCTGCGCACGCTGCTGGCGCGACAGCGCGCCGGCACGCGCCTGGTCTACATCCCGGGCAACCACGATGCGAGCCTGGCTATGCTCGCGCAGATGCTGCAGGGGCAGTTCGAGGTGCACCGCGAGTGGGTGCATCGCGGCGCCAACGGCGCGCGCACCCTGGTGCTGCACGGGGACCAGTTCGATGGCCTGTCCGAATGCCCGGCGTGGCTGACGCACCTGGGGGACTTCATGCACGCGCGCACGGTGCAGGTAAGCCACGCGGTCAACAACCTCCGCCGCGCCCTCGGCCGGCCCTACTGGCCGCTCACCGAGGCACTCAAGCTGGGCATCGGCACGAGCGCACGCTTCATCGAGCACTTCGAGCAGGTAGCCGCCAGCCATGCCCGCGCCCAAGGCTTCGACGGGGTCATCTGCGGGCACATCCACCGCGCCAATCTGCGCGACATCGGCGGGATCACCTACGCCAACACCGGGGACTGGGTGGAGTCTTGCTCGGCGCTGATCGAGTCCGAGCGCGGGGAACTCAGGCTGCTGCGCTGGCCGGCGCTGGCCGCGCCCGGGGAGCGCGCGGCCGGCTCGCTGGCGGCGGATGCCGCATGAGGATTGCGCTCGCCACCGATGCCTGGCGCCCGCAGATCAACGGCGTCGTCACCACGCTCACGGCGACGGCGGCCAACCTGCGCTGGCGCGGGCACGAGGTGAAGATCATTCACCCGGCCGAGTGCCGCTCCATCGCCTGCCCGAGCTATCCTGAGATCCGCCTGGCGGTCTGGCCGCACGCCTACGTGGCGCGGGAGCTGAAGCTCTTCCGGCCGCACGCCATCCACATCGCCACCGAGGGCCCGCTGGGCATGGCGGTGCGCCGCTACTGCCGCACGCGCGGCCTGCCGTTCACCACGGCCTACCACACGCGCTATCCGGAGTACCTGGCCGCGCGGTGGCCCATCCCGCTGTGGGCAACTTACGCAGGACTGCGCAGGTTCCACGACGCGGCCGCGCGCACCTTCGTCAGCAGCGCAAGTCTCGAGGCACAGCTGAAGGGGCAGGGGTTCACTCATCTGCACCGCTGGTGCCGGGGCGTGGACCTCAGACGCTTCCGGCCCGGCCCCGCGCACCTGCTGCTCGCCGACCTGCCGCGTCCGGTCATGGCCTGCGTCGGGCGGGTGGCGGTGGAGAAGAATCTCGCCGCATTCCTCGCACTGCCGCTGGCCGGCACCAAGCTCGTGGTCGGCGACGGCCCGCAGCTGGCGGCGCTGCGAGCGCGGTACCCGCAGGCGCTGTTCGCCGGCTACCGCAGCGGCGCGGAGCTGGTGCAGCTCTTGTGCGGCAGCGACGTGCTGGTGTTCCCCAGCCTTACTGACACCTTCGGGCTCGCCATGATCGAGGCGCTCGCCTGCGGCGTGCCGGTCGCCGCCTTCCCCGTGCCCGGCCCCCTGGATGTCATCAGCCCGGGCGTCACCGGGGTCATGCATGCAGACCTCGGCGCGGCCATCGCCGCGGCTCTGACGTTGGACCGGGCGGCATGCGTAGCGGCTGCGGCCGCCTTCACCTGGGATGCGGCCACCTCGCAGTTCCTCGCCGGCCTTGCGCCGATCGGGGCGGCGGCGCGCGCAACGCTGCCGCTTGCCCACAGTTCCGCTATGATCGGGCGTATTGGCGCGCGCGGTGCGCAGCGCCAGACCGGAGACGCCAACTGATGGAAACCGCCGACCTCAGCCACCACATCTCGCGCAGGTTCAACGAGGACCTGGAGCGCGTGCGCAGCAAGGTGCTCGGCATGGGCGGCTTCGTCGAGCAGCAGCTGCACAAGGCGATCACCGCGCTGGTGGAGGGCGACAGCTCGCTCGGCGAGTCGGTCGCGCTGGATGACTACCAGGTGAACAACATGGAGGTCCAGATCGACGAGGACTGCAGCAAGATCTTGGCTACCCGGGCCCCGGCAGCCGGTGACCTGCGGGTCATCGTCGCCATCATCAAGACCATCACCGACCTGGAGCGCATCGGGGACGAGGGCGAGAAGATCGGCTACATCGCCTCGCGGCTTGCGACCATGGAGCGCCCGGCGGACAAGTACCGGGAAATCAAGCACCTCGGGCGCCTGGTGTCGGAGATGGTGCACGATGCCCTGGACGCCTTCGCGCGCATGGACGTGGACTCAGCGTTGCGCGTGGCGCGCCAGGACCGCCTGGTGGACGAGGAATACGAGGCCATCCAGCGCCAGAGCATCACCTTCATGATGGAGGACCCGCGCACCATCCGCCGTGCCTTGGATGTCATGTGGGTGGTGCGCTCGCTCGAGCGCATCGGCGACCACGCCAAGAACATCAGCGAGTACGTGATCTACATGGTGCACGGCAAGGACATCCGCCACACCTCGCTGGACGATGTCGAGCGCGAGCTGCGGGCCAGCGCCCCCGATGCACCGGCTTCCAGCCCCGCCTGATCCGTCGACCCGCCGCTTTGAATCGCCGCACCCTGAACCTTGCCGGCTTCTTCGCCTGCGCGGGGCTGCTGGCCTATGCGTTGTACTCGCAGTTTCAGCTGGGACTGGAGCCGTGCCCGCTGTGCATCTTCCAGCGCATCGGCATCGCCTTCACCGGCGCCTGCTTCCTCATCGCAGCCGTGCACCATCCGCAGGGCAACGGCCGCCGCGGCTACGCGGCGCTCACTGCGCTCGGTGCGCTCGCCACCGCCGGTGTCGCCGCCCGCCACGTGTACGTGCAGCACCTGCCGCCGGGTTCCTTGCCCTCCTGCGGGGCGCCGTTGGCGATCCTGCTGAAGTTCACCCCGGTGTTCACCCTGATCAAGAAGGTGCTCACCGGCAGCGGGGAGTGCGGCGAGGTGAACTGGCGCTTCCTCGGCCTCGCCATGCCCGCGTGGGTGCTCATCTGGGCGCTCGCCCTTGCCGCGCTCGGCCTGTACGCGAACCTCAGGCGAGCAGGTTCGCGAGCACCCTGACGTACATGCGATGCAGGCGGTCGATATCGGCCACGCGCACGCACTCGTTCACCTTGTGGATCGACTCGCTGATGACGCCCAGTTCCACCACCTCCGCCCCGAGCGGAGCGATGAAGCGCCCATCCGAGGTGCCCCCGCCGGTGGTGAGATTGGGGCG
Organism: uncultured Pseudomonadota bacterium; assembly: GCA_963794975.1. GTDB lineage: Bacteria > Pseudomonadota > Gammaproteobacteria > Steroidobacterales > Steroidobacteraceae > 13-2-20CM-66-19. The sequence continues at coordinate 27,222 of CAWCGL010000002.1, forward strand.
TGCGCCGCTCACCGCCTCCACCGCATCGCCGACCGCCTGCGACAGCTTCCCCGGCGCGGTGTAGAACGGTTCGCCGGAAACGTACCACTCCAGGGTGTAGCGCACACGGTGGCGCCGCAGGACCTCCTCGACCGTCGCCTTCAGCCCCTCGATCGTCTGCAGCGGGCAGTAGCGCAGGTTGAAGCGCGCCTTGAGCTCACCGGGAATCACGTTCGGGGCGCCGGTGCCGGCATTGAGGTTTGAAACCTGGAAGCTGGTCGGCTGGAAGTGCTCGGTTCCGGCGTCCCAGACGCGGGTGACCAGCTCGGTGAGCGCCGGGGCCAGGGTGTGCACCGGGTTCTCCGCCAGCTGCGGGTAGGCAATGTGCCCCTGCACCCCATGTACCGTCAGGCGACCGCTCAGCGAGCCGCGCCGACCCACCTTGACCGTGTCCCCCAGTTCGCGCTCGCTCGAGGGTTCCCCGACCAGGCACCAGTCGATGCGCTGGCCGCGCTCGCGCAGGTGCTGGACGACGGCCCGGGTGCCATCGACCGAGGGACCTTCCTCGTCCGAGGTGATCAGGAAGGCGATAGTCCCCCGGTGGGCAGGGTGCGTGCGGGTGAACTCCTCGGCCGCAGTCACCATCGCCGCCAGCCCGCTCTTCATGTCGGCCGCGCCGCGCCCGTACAGCACACCGTCGCGGATCACTGGCTGGAACGGGTCACTGTGCCATTCCGCGGCCGGCCCTGTGGGCACCACATCGGTGTGCCCGGCGAAGCAGAACACGGGCGCTGCGGTGCCGCGGTGCGCCCAGAGGTTGTCCACCGCCCCGAAGCGCAGCGGCTCGACCGTGAAGCCGGCGGCGGTCAGGCGTCCCGCCATCACCCCCTGGCAGCCCTCGTCGGCGGGGGTGATCGAGGGACGGCGCAGCAGATCCTGGGTCAGATCAAGGGTTTGTGACATCGGTGCGGTCTTCGTGAGGCAGGAGTGGCTCTAGGGGTCAGGGTCCGCGGGTTTATACGGGGTGCGCTCATGATGCAGCAAGGCCGTGTCACGCACCTGCAAAGTCGCCGCCGGAGACTTGTACGTACGGTCACAGGGAAGCGGCCGTGAGAACGGGGCAGGGGGCCTTTGAGGCCCCCGAAGCCCTGTCATGAGAGTGTCATGTGGCTGTCATCTAATGCGCGCCAGTGATGCATAGGCTCGTGCTGGCCCCGCGAGAAGGCGGCCCGAGCGAATTCCAGACCAGGAGTCGAACCATGTTAGTGAATGTAAAGCGGATGCTGGTGGCGGCGGTGAGCGTCGTTGCACTCGCCGGCGCTGCCCAAGCGGCCGACATCTCCGGCGCGGGTGCCACGTTCCCGTATCCGATCTATTCGAAGTGGGCGGACGCGTACAAGACCCAGACCGGCATCGGCCTTAACTACCAGTCCATCGGTTCCGGCGGTGGCATCAAGCAGATCAAGGCGAAGACGGTCACCTTCGGTGCCTCCGACATGCCGCTGAAGCCCGAGGACCTCAAGCAGGCCGGCCTGGTGCAGTTCCCGATGATCATCGGCGGGGTCGTGCCGGTGGTGCACATCAAGGGAGTGACCCCCGGGGCGCTGGTGCTCGACGGGGCGACTGTCGCCGCCATCTACCTGGGCGACATCACCAAGTGGGACGACGCGCGCATCAAGAAGCTGAACCCGAAGCTGGCGCTGCCGGCCACGACGATTGCCCCGGTCTACCGTTCCGATGGCTCGGGCACGAACTTCCTGTTTTCCGACTACCTGTCCAAGTCCAGCCCGAAGTTTCAGAGCACGATCGGTGCCAACTCCTCGGTGCAGTGGCCGGTGGGCATCGGTGCCAAAGGCAATGAGGGCGTGGCCAACATGACCACGCAGACCGACGGGGCGATCGGCTACGTCGAGTACGCCTACGCCAAGCAGACCAAGATGGCGTACGCGGACCTGATCAACAAGGCCGGCAAGAGCGTCGCCCCGAACGCGGAGTCCTTCCAGGCCGCCGCCGCCAACGCCGACTGGAAGAATGCCCCCGGGTACTACCTGATCCTCACCGACCAGGCAGGCCCGGCCAGCTGGCCGATCACCGGCACCAGCTTCATCCTGGTGTACGCGGTGCCGCCGGATGCCGCAGCCACCACCTCGGCGCTCAAGTTCTTTGACTGGGCGTACAAGAACGGTGGCAAGATGGCCGCGGAACTGGACTACGTACCGCTGCCGGAGGCCCTGATCCAGCAGGTACGCGCGACCTGGAAGTCGCAGATCCAGGGCGTAACGCTGTAGCCTACGGCCAGCCCGGGCGCGCACCGGGCAGGCGCCTTGCAAGACACCGGCGGCTGCCTCGGGAAACCGGGCAGCCGCCGGTTTTCGGTTAACGGGAAGACTCAAAGCGTGACAGGTTGCCGTCCGCGATGAACACGGTGACTGCGATCAGTCCGCGCCACGCCGCCGGGCAACGCCGGCGCGAGCGCCTGTTTCGCAGCGCCACGCTCGGGGCAGCGCTGCTGGTGCTGGCGCTGCTGGGCGGGGTCACCCTGTCGCTGCTCATCGGCGCCTGGCCGGCGCTGGCGCACTTCAAGTTCTCCTTCCTTACCAAGGAGATCTGGAACCCGGTGACCGATCAGTACGGGGCGCTCGCGCCGATCTACGGCACCCTGGTCACCTCCTTCCTCGCGCTGCTGTTTGCGATCCCGGTGAGCTTCGGCATCGCCATCTTCCTGACCGAACTGGCGCCGGCGTGGCTGAAGCGCCCGGTCGGGGTGGCGATCGAGCTGCTGGCGGCGGTGCCGAGCATCATCTACGGCATCTGGGGCCTGTTCGTGCTGGCGCCCATCCTGCAGCGCCACGTACAGCCCTGGCTGATCGAGGTGCTGGGGCCGTTGCCCCTGGTCGGCAAGCTGTTTCAGGGGCCGCCGTTCGGCATCGGCGTGCTCACCGCGAGCTTCGTGCTGGCGATCATGGTCATCCCTTTCATCGCCGCGGTGATGCGCGATGTCTTCGAGACCGTCCCGGACGTGCTCAAGGAGTCCGGCTACGGGCTCGGCGCGACCACCTGGGAGGTGATCTGGCAGGTGGTCGTGCCGTACGCGCGCACCGGCATGATCGGCGGGATCATGCTGGGCCTGGGGCGCGCGCTCGGGGAGACCATGGCGGTCACCTTCGTCATCGGCAATGCGCACCGCATCGGCACCTCGCTGCTTGCCCCCGGCACGACCATCTCCGCCTCCATCGCCAACGAGTTCGCCGAGGCGGTCGGTGACCTGTACACCTCCTCGCTCGTGGCTCTGGGCGCGCTGCTGTTCCTCATCACCTTCGTGGTGATCGCCGCCGCGCGACTGATGCTCATGCGCCTGGAGCGGCGCGCGCTGGGGGCCGCATGAGCCGGCGCGCTCTGCGCAAGGCGCTGAACGTCCTGGCGCTGGTGCTCTCCGGAGTCGCCACCGCGATCGGCCTGTTCTTCCTGGGCGCGATCCTGTGGACGCTCGTGAAGAACGGGATCGCGGGCATGTCGGTGGACCTGTTCACCAAAATGACCCCGCCGCCGGGCAGCGGCGGCGGCCTGCTGAATGCGATCTACGGCAGCGTGGTCATGACCGTCATCGGCATCCTGCTCGGCGGGCCGATCGGCATGCTGGCCGGGACTTACCTGGCCGAGTACGGCCGCACCGCAAAGATCAGCAGCGTGATCCGCTTCGTGAACGACGTGCTGCTGTCGGCCCCCTCCATCATCATCGGCCTGTTCGTCTACGAGCTGCTGGTGGTGCGCATGGGGCACTTCTCGGCCCTCGCCGGCGCAGTGGCGCTGGCGATCATCGCCATGCCGGTCACCGTGCGCACCACCGAGGACATGCTGAACCTGGTGCCGCAGGGCATGAAGGACGCCTCGACGGCGATGGGCGCCTATACCTGGCGCACCGTGACCAGCGTCATCTACCCGGCGGCGCGCAGCGGCATCGTCACCGGACTGCTGCTGGCCGTGGCGCGCATCAGCGGCGAGACCGCGCCGCTGCTGTTCACCGCGCTCAACAACCAGTTCTGGAGCAGCAACCTTTCCGCGCCGATGGCGAACCTGCCCGTGGTGATCTTCCAGTTCGCGCTCAGCCCCTACCCGAACTGGCAGCAGCTGGCCTGGTCCGGCGCACTGATCATCACCGTGAGCATCCTGATCCTATCAATCGCGGCACGCCTGGCCGTCTCCTCCTTCGCCAAGGGGCGGCGCTGATGAGCGCCAGCGCAGCCTCGCTGCGGCCGCAGCTGCCACCGCAGGCCGGCGCACCGGAGGGCGGTACCCTGCGCTTCGAGGTGCGGCATCTGAACTTCTTCTATGGCAAGGCGCAGGCGCTGAAGGACATCAATCTCACCCTGCGCGACAAGCAGATCACCGCCTTCATCGGGCCTTCCGGGTGCGGCAAGTCGACCCTGCTGCGGGTGTTCAACCGCATGTACGCGCTGTACCCGGGCCACCGCGCGGAAGGCGACGTGCTGCTGGATGGCGAGGACATCCTCGCCCCGGCGGTGGACGTGGCGAGCCTGCGCTTCCGCGTCGGCATGGTGTTCCAGAAGCCCACCCCGTTCCCGATGTCGATCTTCGAGAACGTCGCCTTCGGGCTGCGCCTGTCGCGGCGCATCACCCGCAGCGAGCTCACCGACCGGGTCGAGGAGGCGCTGCGCGATGCGGCGATGTGGGACGAGGTGAAGGACAAGCTGCACGAGGACGGCCGCGGCCTGTCCGGCGGACAGCAGCAGCGCCTGTGCATCGCGCGCACCCTCGCCCTGCGCCCGGAGGTGATCCTGTTCGACGAGCCGACCGCGGCGCTGGACCCGATCTCCACGCTGCGCGTGGAGGAAACGCTGCAGAGCCTGCGCGAGCGCTACTGCATTGCCATCGTCACGCACAACCTGCAGCAGGCCGCGCGCGTCTCCAACGTCACCGCCTTCATGTACCTCGGGGACCTGGTCGAAATCGGCCCGACCGAGCAGATCTTCACCGCCCCGAAGAACCGCCGCACGGATGACTACGTCACCGGGCGCTTCGGCTGACAGTCAGATCCATGAACGAGACACCTGACAGCCGCCCGCCTGATCCTGGCCCGCTGTCGCCCTCCGCCGAGGAGAGCGCGACAGAGTCCGCCGTGGGCGCGCACGAGGCTGCCGCCGACCGCGGCGCCCGCCTGCTCAAGCCCAGCGGGCGGCGCGGCCTCGGCGCGGCCGCCAAGCCGCGCCCGCCGGCCGCCGCGGACGCCGCGCCGGCCGCTGCGGCCGTGTTCCATTGCCAGGACGTGAACGTGTTCTACGGCGCCAAGCAGGCGCTCAAGGGCGTCAGCCTCGATGTGGCGCCCCGCCAGGTGCTGGCGATGATCGGCCCCTCCGGCTGCGGCAAGTCGACATTCCTGCGCTGCCTGAACCGCATGAACGACACCATCCCCGGCACGCGCACCACCGGCACCATCACCCTGGACGGGCAGGACATCTTTGCCCCGGGGCTGGACGTCGCGCAGCTGCGCGCGCGCATCGGCATGGTGTTCCAGAAGCCCAACCCGTTCCCCAAGTCGATCTACGACAACGTCGCCTACGGCCCGCGCATCCACGGCATGACGCGCAGCCGCTCGCAGCTGGATGACATCGTGTGCACCAGTCTCACGCGCGCCGGGCTGTGGGACGAGGTCAAGGACCGGCTGAGCAGCCCGGGCACCGGTCTTTCGGGCGGCCAGCAGCAGCGGCTGTGCATCGCGCGCACCATCGCCGTGCAGCCGGAGGTGATCCTCATGGACGAGCCGTGCTCGGCGCTGGACCCGGTGGCCACCGCGCGCATCGAGGACCTGATAGACGAGCTGCGCGAGCAGTACGCCATCGTCATCGTCACCCACTCGATGCAGCAGGCGGCGCGCGTCTCCCAGCGCACCGCGTACTTTCACCTCGGGGAACTGATCGAGATCGGCGACACCGACCGCATGTTCACCAACCCGAGGCACCGGCTCACGGAAGACTACATCACCGGCCGCTTCGGCTGAGCCAGTCATCGCAGCCTACCCGGTTACCGTCCTGCTGCCCGCAGAAACGACAGGGCCCGCTTGCGCGGGCCCTGTCGCCGATACCCGGGCGCTTCAGCGCCGGGCGACCGCAACCTGCATGTCAGAACCGGAAGCGCAAGCCCGCCGTGGTGGTGACGGTCGATGCCGTGCCACTCGGGCCCAGGCGCAGGTACCCGCTTGCCAAGCCGTCTTTCGCCTCGGACCACATCGACCCGAGGTATCCATCGAAGCGCTTGGTGAACTTGTAGTCCGCGAGCCCGGAGATGACATTCAGCTCGCCCTTGCACGACGACAGGGCCGAAGTCGAGCACGAAACCGGCGCGAAGGAATCCTGCTGGTAGCCGTAGTAAGCCAGGGTGAACTCCAGCTGATCCATGGTGTACTTGCCGCCCGCCCACAAGACCTTCAGCGTCTTGTTATTTGTGTAGGCCTTTTGGTTCAGGTACGCCAGCTGATAGCCGCCGATCGTGGTGAAACCGTCCGGCAGCGGCGTCTCGGGATTCTTGAACTTGATGTCCTCGTAGCCGGCATACACCGTCGGCTTGCCGAACTTGTAGAGGGCCATGATCCCCCAGGTTTCGTTGTCCGAGATGGTCCCGGCGACAGAGTTGCTCACCGAGTAGCACTGTGGCGCGGGCGCCGGGACCGTCGGCGGGATCGTCGGCGGGGGGTTGCACTTCGCCGCCAGTCCGGCAACCTGGGCCTGGCTCAAGGAGCTCGCCCCTATCGCATCTCTCTTCTTTGAGTAGTAGGCATCGACCGAACCGGCGCCGAGGAAATCAAAGCCCAGCTGGCCCTGGAAGGCCGTATTGGCGCCGCCGCTGGCGCCGCTGAACTGATACAGGGCACCGACGTGCAGCGGCCCTGCCTTCAGGGTGTACTTCAACGAATCGTCGAGGCGCCGATCCTCGGTATCACCACCGCCGGCGGTCGTGCCGGAGAACCCGAGCAGCGAGAAGGCCTGTCCAGCCGCCATGGGATCGTACTTGGAGATGCCATCGGCCAGCGGTGTCACGTGGCGGCCGAAGGTGAGTGAGCCGAAGGTCGGGGAGCTTAAGCCCGCATAAGCGGCACCGGCGAAGAGCTGCCCGGCGATACTGCTGTCGTTGGCCGTCACCTGCTGGTTCAACGCTTTGCCGTTGTTCACTACAAGGGACTTTACGCCGTCACTCAGATTGCCCGACCATGGGTTGAAGAACGTCTCCAGGCGGAAGACAAATGACAAGTCCATGTTCGGGATCGGCTCAAGACCTGACAGCCCGATGCGCGACTGCCCGTAGTTATTTCCCACCACTCCCGTGACCGAGCCATTGCTGTTCTTGGAAATAATCGAATTGGTCCCGCCCGGAAAGTAGTCGGAGACCGGCGCGCCATGGGTCTGGTACTGCACGCCGATGTCGAAGATGCCGTACAGGGTGATGCCGTTCCAGGTAAGGCTGGTGCTGGAATCGCTCTTGGTGACGACCACCGGGGCGGCAGCCGGAGCCGGAGCCGTTGCAGTCTGCGCCTGCGCAACTCCCATGGCTGCCAAGGAGGACATGATGAGGCTGGCACGGATAGGGTTCATCTTCGTAGTTTCCTGTGATTGAGCGATATGCCGATTTGGTGCTCGCCTCGCATGGGCCCTTTGACGGGCATGATGCGAAAGAGAGACGCCGCAACCCGTCGAGCTACTACGCCGGGCGGGCACACTGTGCTTCAGTTGTATGACATTCCAAATGCACATATATGGCAGTTATGTGACTACGCACCTGGCGCCGGTGTGGCTGGCTGAGGCTTCACGGATGGCGGCATATCCGTTGCTCCTTCAACGCTTTGAGCCGTTGGCGGTCTGGTCTGAACACTTTTTAATCCTGCATTGATGGCCCGTTAATGCGCCCGTGGTCTGCTGGCCGAAGCGAGAACCCATGCGAATCCTGCTGGTCGAAGATGAAAAGAAGGTTTCGGAGCTCGTGGCGCGCGCGCTGCGCGCCGAGCGTTTCGCCGTGGATGTCGCCGACGACGGGCTGCAGGGCTGGGAGCTCGCGCAGTCGTACGAGTACGACCTGGTCATCCTGGACCTGATGCTGCCGCAGCTTGGTGGCACCGAGCTGCTGCACCGTATCCGCCGCCGCAGCCAGCAGGTGCCGATCCTGGTCCTCACCGCGCGCGATGCCACGGAGGAGAAGGTGCGCAACTTCGAGGCTGGCGCGGACGACTACCTCACCAAGCCGTTTGCCTTCGCGGAGCTGGTCATGCGCGTCAAGGCGCTGCTGCGCCGGGGGCCGGTGCCGCGCTCGAGCGTGCTGCGGGTGGCGGACCTGGAAGTGGATCGCCTGACGCAGCAGGTGCGCCGCGCCGGCCGGCGCATCGAGCTCACCCCCAAGGAATACGCCCTGCTCGAGTACCTGGCTGCCAACCCCGGGCGGGTGTTCTCCCGCACCATGATCATCGAGCACGTCTGGGATCAAAGTTTCGAGGGACTGACCAACATCGTCGATGTCTACGTGCGCCACCTGCGCGGCAAGATCGACGACCCGTTCGTGGTGAAGCTGATCCGCACGGTGCGCGGTGTCGGCTATGGGCTGGGCGAGCGCACCGAAGCATGAATACCCGCTCCCTCGGGTTCCGTCTGGTGGCCTGGTACGGCGGGGTGCTCACCGTGGTGTTCGTGCTGCTCGGCCTGCTCACGCTCCTGTTCCTGCGGCACTATCTGGAGGCGAACCTCCTGGACACCCAGGCGCGCCGCGCGCGGCAAATCGCCGACACGCTGATTGCACGCTCCAGCCGCGCGGCCGAGGGCTCCCTGGGCGGGGAGGTCGAGAGCCTGTATTCCCCGGCGGCCAACGACCGCTTCATCCGCATTACGCGCGCGGACGGCTCGCTGGTCTACGCCTCGGGCGCCCCGCACGACGCGCGCTTCGACCCGGCGCAAGTGCCCGCCGCCACTGGGGCCGGGGCGCGCCCGGTGGCGCTGCCCGGCGGCGGCTCGCTGCTGGTGGCCACGCGCGAGGTCGCCGGCAGCGACGGCACCCGCTACCGCGTCGAGGTGGGCGCATCGGGGGCGGCCAGCGAGGCGACGCTCGCGCACGTGCTCCTCATGCTGGCCATCGGCCTGCCGATCACGGTGGCGGTCGCCGTCGCCGGCGGCTTCGTCCTGGTGCGCCGAGCACTGAAGCCGGTCGAGCACATGGGGCGCATGGCCGAGGCGATCACCCAGCACAACCTGAGCGAGCGGCTCCCCGTGTTGCGTAGCGGCGATGAGCTCGAGCGGCTCTCGGTCTCGCTCAACCACATGATCGCGCGCCTCGAGGAGGCCATCCACGGCTCCAAGCAGTTCGTCGCCGATGCCTCGCATGAGCTGCGCACGCCCCTGACCGTGATGCGCGGGGAGCTGGAGTCGCTCGCGCAGGAGCGGCAGCTGACGGCGGAGACCCGCGAGGCGCTCGGCAGCGTGCTGGAGGAGGTCGACCGCCTGGGCGAGATCGTCGAGGGCCTGTTCGCCCTGTCGCGGCTGGATGCCGGGGAAGCCCACGGCGAGTGGGTGCGCTTTGACCTGGCCGCGCTCGTGGGCAGCACGGCCGAGCAGATGAATCTGCTGGCCGAGGACAAGAAGGTGCGCCTCACGACCGCCGTGGCCGCGCCGGTGTTCGTGGAGGGCGACCGTGCGCGCCTGAAGCAGGTGGTGGTCAACCTGCTGGACAACGCCATCAAGTACACCCCCCCGGGCGGCTCGGTGGCCCTCAGCGTGCGCCGCGACGGGCCGCTGGCGGTGTTCGAGGTGAGCGACACCGGCGCCGGCATCCCCGGCGACGCGTTGCCGCACGTGTTCCGGCGCTTCTACCGGGTCGATGACTCGCGCTCGCGCGAGGGCGGCGGGGCAGGCCTCGGCCTGTCGATCGTGAAGTCCATCTGCGCCGCGCACGGGGCGAGCGTCGAGGTGGCCAGCGTTCCCGGGCAGGGCAGCACGTTCCGCGTCAGGCAGCCGCTGGCGCCGGAGGGCGCGCCATGAACCTGGCCTCACTATCCGGCCGGCGCCGTTGGGTGCTCATCACCACGGGGGTTGCGGTCGTGGCGCTGGTGATTGCCGTGCGCGCCTGGCAGGGCCGCAGTGCGCAGGCGGCAACCGCAGCTGCCACCCCGACGGTGGCCGTGGCGCGGGTGGCGCGCGAGGAACTAATCAAGGCCATCGACATCGCCGCGGAGTTCCGCCCCTACGCCGAGGTCGACTTGCATGCCAAGGTCTCCGGCTACGTCAGGCAGATGAAGGTCGACATCGGCGACCACGTGCAGGCGGGGCAGTTGCTGGCGGTGCTGGAAGTGCCGGAGCTGCGCGACGATCTCGACCACGCCGCGGCGAGCCTGCGCCGCGCCCAGGCCGACTATCGCGATGCGCACCTGGCGTACTCGCGCCTGGTGGCGGTCAACCGGGAGCACCCCAACCTCATCGCCCAGCAGGACTTGGATACCGCCGAGGCGCACGAGGCCACCGCCGAAGGCAGCCTCGGGGCCGCGCGCGCCGACGTGGAGAAGTACCGGACGCTCGCCGGCTATGCGCGCATCGTCGCCCCGTTCGCCGGGGTGATCACCAAGCGCTACGCCGAGCCGGGATCCCTGATCCAGGCCGGCACCGCCTCCAATACCCAGGCGATGCCCCTGGTGCGGGTGTCCGACAATTCGGTGCTGCGACTGGATTTCCCGGTCTCGGTCGACTACGTGCACGGGGTGCGCCCGGGCGCTCCGGTGAGCATCCGCGTCGACTCCCTGGGCGGGCGGGTGATCCAAGCGCGCATCGCGCGCATCGCCGACCAGGTCGATGACAGCCACGCGCACCATGGTGACCGAGCTCGAGGTGCCCAACCCGGGCGGCGAACTGGTCCCGGGCATGTACGCCACCGTCACCCTGCGCACCGACGAGCGGCCGCGCGCGCTGGTCATTCCGGTCGAGGCGGTCGCCGGCGGCGGCAAGAGCGTGTTCGTGGTGAACGCGGCACACCGCCTCGAGGAGCACCCGGTGCGCCTGGGGCTGGAGACCCCGGGGCGCTACGAGGTGCTCGCCGGCCTTGCCGAAGGGGACCTCGTCATGATCGGCAATCCGGCTCAGCTGGCCGCCGGTCAAAGGGTCGAGCCGCGCCTCACCGCGCCGCTCGTGCACGAATGAACGCGCGCGCCGCGGATCGCTAGGGGGCAGCGGATGCCACGCTTTGCCCTGCGCTTCCCGTACTTCGTCATCGTGCTGTGCCTGATCACCTGCGTGGTCGGCGTGACCAGCGTGGCGCGCATGCCGGTGGACCTGTTCCCGCCGATCCGGATCCCGGTGGTCGTGGTCGCCACCTTCTTCTCCGGCATGCCGCCGGAGCAGATCGAGACCGACATCACCGGCCGGTTCGAGCGCTTCTTCACCCTGGCCAGCGGCATCGATCACATCGAGTCGCGCTCGCTGCCGGGCGTGAGCCTGATCAAGATCTACTTCCAGCCCGGCTTCGATGCGGACTCGGCGGTCACCAGCATCGCCAATCTTGCGATGGCCGACCTGCGCAAGCTGCCGCCGGGCACGCTGCCGCCGGTGGTGCTGAAGTTCGACGCCTCGAGCCTGCCGGTGTGCCTGGTCACACTGAAGGGCGAGGGCCTGAACGAGGCGCAGCTGCGCGACCTCGGCCAGTACGACGTGCGCAACCAGGTCGCCAACGTCCCCGGCGCCTCGGTGCCGCAGCCCTTCGGCGGCCGCTACCGCCAGATCATGGTGTACGTCGATCCGCTGAAGCTGGAGGCGCACCAGCTGAGCGTCATGGACGTGGTGCGCACCGTCAACGAGGCCAACCTCATCCTGCCCGCCGGCGATGTGAAGATCGGCCCGTACGACTACAACCTCTACGCCAACAGCCAGATCGATGCCGATCGACGGACATCAACCGCCTGCCGCTGAAGACGCGTCGGCAACGCCTCGGTGCTGGTGGCCGATGTCGGCAAGGCGCAGGACGCGGCGCAGATCCAGAACAACATCGTGCGCGTCGACGGCCAGCCCTCGGTCTATCTGCCGGTGCTCAAGCAGGGCGGCGATGCCAACACCATCGCGGTGGTCGACGGCATCCGCGCCGGCGTCGGCGCAGCTGCTGGACGTGCCCAAGCAGCTGATCGCCGCGGTCGTCTTCGACCAGTCGCAGTTCGTGCGCAACGCCATCGAGAACCTGATCCACGAGGGCGCCATCGGCCTGGTGCTCACCGGCCTCATGATCCTGGTGTTCCTCGGCAGCATGCGCGCCACGGCGGCGGTGTTCCTCTCGATCCCGCTGTCGGCGCTGGCCGCCTTCATCGCCCTGTCCGCTCGGCGACGGCACCGATCAACGCCATGATCCTGGGCGGCCTCGCGCTCGCCTTCTCGCGACTGATCGACAACTCCGTCGTGGTGCTGGAGAACATCTTCCGGCACCTGGAGACTGGGCGAGGCGCCGGCGGTGGCCGCGGAGCAGGGCGGCAAGGAGGTGCAGCTGCCGGTGCTGGCCGCGACCCTCACCACCGCCATCGTGTTCTTCCCGGTGGTCTTTCTCTACGGCGTCAGCCGCTTCCTGTTCACCGCCCTGGCGCTGGCGGTGGTGCTGTCGCTGTTCGCCTCCTACGTGGTGGCGATGACGGTGGTGCCGCTGTTCTGTGCGCGCTATCTCAAGGCTCACGACCCGGCCGCACCGGCGCCGGCGGCGCACGCAGCCGGCTGGGGGGCGCGCTTCAACCAGCGCTTCAACGGTGGCTTCACCGGGCTGCTGGACCGCTACGACGGGCTGGCTCGGCCGCGCGCTGGCGCGCCCGCTGGCCACCGTGCTGGGGATCAGCGGCATCTTCCTGCTGTCGCTGTCGCTGTACCCGCTGGTGGGCAAGTCCTACTTCCCGCGCACCGATCCCGGGCAGTTCGTCATCAACCTCAAGGCCCCGACGGGCACGCGGCTGGAGCTGACCGACCAGATGGTGGCGCAGGTGGAGCAGATCGTGCGCGCGGTCGTGCCGCCCAGGGAGCTGCGCATCCTCGTGTCCAACATCGGCACCACCCCCGGGTTCTCCTCGATCTACACGCCCAACTCCGGACCGCACACCGCCTTCGTGCAGGTGGGCCTGGAGGAGCAGCGCACGCACTCGAGCTTCGAGTACATGGAGCGGGTGCGCGCGCGGCTGCGCGAGCAGCTGCCGCTGCTCAGCAGCTATTTCCAGACCGGCGGCCTGGTGGATGCGGTGCTCAACCTCGGCATCCCGGCGCCGCTGGACGTGCAGGTGAGCGGCAGCAACCTGCACGCGGCGCATGCGGTCGCGACGCGACATCGCGCGCGAGTCGCGGGCCCTGCCCGGGGTCGAGCGACGTGCTCGTGCCGCAGGACATCGACTACCCCTCGCTGCAGCTGGACATCGACCGGGTGCGCGCCAGCGAGCTCGGGCTGAACGAGAAGGAGGTGGTCGGCAACGTCATCACCGCGCTCACCTCCAATGCCATGATCGCCCCGAGCTTCTGGGTCGACCCGCACAGCGGCAACGACTACCTGCTCACCGTGCAGTACCCGGAAGGCTACATCCGCAACCTCTCGGACCTGCGCGCGGTGCCGCTGCGCGGGCCCGCCGCGCGGCAGCCGACGCAGCTGGACGCGGTGAGCACCCTGCGCCACATCGCAGTCGCCGACCGAGGTCGATCACTACCAGCTGCGGCGCGAGATCGACGTCTATGTCGCCCCGCGCGGGGAGGACCTGGGCGCGGTGCTCAGCGGCGTGGAGCGCATCATCCACGGCATCGCCCTGCCCGAGGGGGTGCGCGTGACGGTGCGCGGCTCGGTCAAGGCCATGCAGACCTCGTTCGCGGCGTTCGGTTTCGGCCTGATGCTGGCGACGCTGCTCGTCTATCTGGTGCTGGTCGCGCAGTTCAAATCCTTCCTCGACCCGCTGCTGATCCTGCTCGCCGTGCCCACCGGCTTTACCGGCGTGCTGCTGGTGCTGTTCCTCACCGGCACGACGCTCAATGTCATGTCGCTCATGGGCGTGGTGATGATGGTGGGCATCGTCGTCTCCAACAGCATCCTCATCGTCGACTTCACCAACCGGCTGCGCGCGCAGGGGCGGCCGCTGCAGGAGGCGGTCGCGACCGCCTGCCGCGTGCGTCTGCGCCCGGTGCTCATGACCTCGCTGGCCACGCTGTTCGGCCTGATCCCCATGGCGCTGAAGCTCGGGGCGGGCGCCGAGGCGTACGCGCCACTCGCGCGGGCGATCATCGGCGGACTGGCGGTGTCGGTGGTGCTGACGGTATTTATCGTGCCGGCGGCCTACTACCTGGCGCACCGGCGCGAGGAGCAGCCGGCGTGAGACGCGGGTCCGCCTGTGCAGCCGTCCTGGTCCTGGCCAGCGCCGCCGCGGCTGCCCAGTCACCCGGCGTCGCCGCCGCAGCGGACCCCGAGCCGCTCACCCTCGCGCAGGCGCGCGCGCTGGCCTTGGAAAACCACCCCGACATCGCCGCTGCCGACTACCGCGCCCAGGCGCAGCACGAGGTGTACGTGCAGTCGCGCGCCGGCCTGCTGCCGCAGGTAAACCTGTATGCGGACGCGGTGCACGCCGGCGCCGACAACACCCGCCTCATGGCCGGGGGCATCAACAACCCTTCCGTGTTCACGCGCACCGCGCTCGGGGTGGGTGCGAGCCAGCTGATCACCGACTTCGGCCACACCGCAAACCTTGCGGCCAGCTCGCGGCTGCAGGCCGATGCGGCGCAGGACGTGGCAATCACCACGCGCGCGCAGGTGCTGCTGGCGGTCGACCACGACTACTTCGCGCTCCTGCAGGCGCAGGCGCTCGAGGGGGTGGCGCGGCAAACCCTTGAGACACGCCAGCTGCTGCTGCAGCGGATCAGCATCCTGGCGCAAAACAAGCTCAAGTCCGACCTCGACGTGAGTTTCGCCCAGGTCGGCACCGAGAATGCGCGCCTCCTGGTGCAGCGCGCGCGCAGCGATGCGGACGCGGCCCAGGCCACGCTCGCCACGGTGCTCGGCTACCGCGACGTGCATACCTTCGTGCTGGCCGACCAGCCCGCGGACGCCTCCGCGGTGGAGGCAGGCGCCGCCGCGCTGGTGGCGCAGGCGCTGCAGGACCGGCCCGAGCTGGCCAACCTGCGCGACCAGCGCGATGCCGCGCAGAAGCTGGCGCGCTCGCTGCGCGATGCACGCCTGCCCACGGTCTCCGCGGTGTTCGATGCCGGCAACGCGCCGACCCATGACGCGCGCCTGCCCGACAACTACAGCGCCGCGGGCATCACCGTGAGCGTGCCACTGTTCGCCGGCGGGCTGTACGCGGCACGCCAGCACGAGGCGGAGTTGCGCGCCCGGGCGGCGGATGCGGCGCTGCGCACGGTCGAGGACGAGGTGGCGCGCGACGTGCGCGTCGCGGTGCTTACCCTGAACAGTGCGCGCGAGCGGCTGCGCACCAGTGCGCAGCTGCGCCGCTACGCCACGACCGCCTACGAGCTCGCCGAGGCGCGCTACCGCGCCGGCAGCAGTTCCATCGTCGAACTCAGCCAGGCGCAGCTCGCGCTCACCTCCGCGCAGCTGGAGGAGACCGCGGCGCGTTACGAGGTGCTCAGCCGCGCGGCGGAGCTTGAGTACCAGACCGGGGCGACCGCGGATGCGGCAGCGCTCGGAGCGGGACGCTAACCGCCAACACCGCCGCCTGCGGCGCCCCCGCTACGAGTCGATGCTGCGTAACAACTCGTTGATCGAGGTCTTGGCGCGCGTCTGCGCATCCACGCGCTTGACGATGACCGCGCAGTACAGGCTATAGCGGCCGTCGGGCGCCGGCAGACTGCCGGAGACCACCACTGAGCCCGCCGGCACCCGGCCCTGCAGGACCTGTCCGCTGGTGCGGTCGTAGATGCGCGTGCTCTGGCCGATGAACACCCCCATCGAGATGACCGAACCGCGCTCGACTACTACGCCCTCGACGATCTCCGAGCGCGCGCCGATGAAGCAGTCGTCCTCGATGACGGTCGGCGCCGCCTGCAGCGGCTCGAGCACCCCGCCGATGCCGACGCCGCCGGACAGGTGCACGTTGCTGCCGATCTGGGCGCACGAACCCACCGTGGCCCAGGTGTCGACCATGGTGCCCGCGCCGACCCAGGCGCCGATGTTGACGTAGCAGGGCATGAGCACGACGTTCGGCGCAATGTAGGCCCCGCGGCGCACGATCGCGTGCGGCACCACGCGCGCACCACCGGCACGCAGCTCCGCCGCGGTCGCCTGCGCGTACTTCAGCGGCACCTTGTCGTAGAAGCGGGTGTATCCGGCATCCACCACTTGATTCTCGCGCATGCGGAAGGACAGCAGCACCGCCTTCTTCAGCCATTCGTTGACTGACCAGCCGCCGGCGACAGGTTCCGCGACGCGCGCGGCGCCGGAGTCCAGCAGGCCGACGCACTCCTCGATGGCGCTGACCAGCTCGGCTGGGATGTTCTGCGGGGTCAGTTCCGCGCGACGTTCGAAGGCGGCCTCGATGAGCGCCCTGAGGCGGGTGAGATCGGTCATGGCGGTGGCCAGTCTGGCAGATGCCTCAGCGCGCGCGCAGGAATTCCGCCATGCGCCCCGCGGCCTCGACGCACGCGGCCACCGGGGGCACCAGCGAGATGCGCACGCGCCCGGCGCCCGGGTTGCCGCCCCCGGCATCGCGGCCGAGGTAGCTGCCGGGCAGCACCGTGATGTTCTGCTGCGCGAACAGCCCGCGGACGAAGTCCTCGTCATCGCCGGGGACCTGCGGCCACAGGTAGAAGGCGCCTGCCGGTCGTGCCACGTCCAGGAGCGGAGCGAGGATCGGCAGTACCTTGGCGAATTTCTCCTGGTAGAGCGCGCGGTTGGCGGCCGCGTGCACATCGTCCGCCCATGCCGCGGTGCTCGCCTCCTGGGTCGGCACCGGCATGGCGCAGCCGTGGTAGGTCCTATATAGAAGAAAGCGGGCGATCAGTGTCGGGTCCCCAGCCACGAACCCGGAGCGCAGGCCCGGCAGGCTCGAGCGCTTGGACAGGCTGTGGAACACCACGCAGCGCTCGAAGCGGTCGTGGCCGGCCGCCTCGGCGGCCTCCAGCAGCCCCGGCGGCGGGGCGGACTCATCGAGGTAGATGTCCGCGTAGCACTCGTCGCTGGCTACGATGAAGTCGTAGCGGTCGGCCAGATCCAGCGCGCGCTTGAGGAAGTCCAGTGACAGCACCGCCCCGGTCGGGTTGCCCGGCGTGCACAGCAGCAGCACCTGGCAGCGCTGCCACAGCGCCGCCGGTACCTGCGCAAGATCCGGCACGAAATCCCCGGCCGCCACGGTGTCGAGGAAGTACGGCCGCGCGCCGGCCAGCAGCGCCGCGCCTTCATAGATCTGGTAGAACGGATTGGGCATGAGCACGGCCGGCTCGTGCGCCCCGTCGACAGCGGCCTGCACGAAGGCGAACAGCGCCTCGCGCGTGCCGTTGACCGGCAGCACCATGCTCTCCGGGTCGACGCTGCCGGGCCTGAGCAGGTAGCGCCGTGTCAGCCATGCGGCGCACGCCTCGCGCAGCGGCAGCACGCCGGCGGTGGTCGGATAGCTGCCCAGCTCCGCCAGGTGCCGGCGCAGGCTCTCCAGCACGAACTCCGGCGGCGCGTGCTGCGGCTCACCGATCGACATGGCGATGTGCTTGAGCGCCGGCGGCGGGGCCAGGCCTGCCTTCAGGCGCGCCAGGCGCTCGAACGGGTAGGCGTGCAGGGCCGCCAGGCGCGGGTTCATGCCGAACGGGCCCCCGGGTGGCGCAGCGCCGCCTCGCGCTCATCCAGCGCATGCACCAGGTGCTGCTTGAGCTGCTCGCCCAGCTCCGCACTCAGGGGCTGGTTGCTGAAGTCGGTGAGGTAGAAGACATCCTCGGCGCGCTCGCCGACGGTCATGATCTTGGCCGCCTGCAGCTCGATGCGCTCGGCCATGAGCACCTTGCCGACCTCGCACAAAAGGCCCGGGCGGTCCCCGGCGGTCAGCTCCAGCACCGAGCGGCGGTTGCGCTCATCGACGGAGAGCTGGATCTGCGTGGCGGTGTTGAACATCCGCGCCTGGCGCGGCGCGCGCCGCGAGACGGTGAAGGGCGCATCGGCAGGACCGGCCAGCGAGCGCCACAGCGCCAGCTCGATCTCCTGCTGCCGGTCGCTATCGGCAATCGGCGTGCCGTCATCCTCGAGCAGGTGGTACAGATCCAGACTGAAGCCGTCCCCGGTCGGGGTGATGCGCGCGTCGACGATGTTCAGTCCGAGCTGGTCGAGCGCCTGGGTGGTGCGCGCGAAGCCGTGGCGCCGGGGACGTGCGAACACCAGCACGGCGGTGGTGCCGTGGATGCTCTTAGGATCGAGCGCGACCAGCGGCTCGTCGGAGCCCGCGTCGCGCTCGGCCAGCAGGCGCGTGTGCCAGGCGATCTCCTCCGGGGAGTACTGCAGGAAGTAGCTGGGGGTGAAGCGCGTCCAGGCGCGCGCCAGGTCCGCTTCCGCGATGCCACGCTCGAGCAGCAGGCGGCGGGCGTTGTCCTGGGTCTCGCGCACCAGGTGCTCCGCGTCGATCGGGGTCTCCAGGCCGCGCCGCAGTGCGCGCTTGACCCGCTGGTAGAAGTCGCGGAACAGCGAGGCCTTCCAGGAATTCCACAGCTTCGGGTTAGTGCCGCGCACGTCCGCGCAGGTGAGCACGTACAGGTAGTCGAGGTGCGTCTCGTCGCCGACGCGGCGTGCGAAGGCGTTGATCACCTGCGGGTCGGTGATGTCCTGCTTCTGGGCGGTGATCGACAGCTGCAGGTGGTTGCGCACCAGCCAGGCCACCAGGCGCGCATCGTAGGGGGACAGTCCCTGCTCCAGGCAGAACGCCTCGGCGTCCACGGCGCCCAGTTCCGAGTGGTCCCCGCCGCGGCCCTTGGCGATGTCGTGGAACAGGGCGGCAAGGTAGGCGATCTCGCTGCGCGGCAGCTGCTGCATCACGCGCGAGGCCTCCGGCAGCTCGTGGTCGTAGCGCGGGATGGCGAAGCGGCGCAGGTTGCTGACCACGAACAGGGTGTGCGCATCGACGGTATAAGCGTGGAACAGGTCGTACTGCATGCGCCCCACCACGCGGCCGAAGGCGGGGATGTAGCGCCCCAGCACTCCGTAGGTGTTCATGCGCCGCAGCTCGTGGGTCACCCCGACCGGGGCGCGCAGGATCTCCAGGAACAGGCGGTGGTGGCGCGGGTTCTGGCGGAATTCCTCGTCGATCAGCCACAGGCTCTTGCCGATGGCGCGGATGGTCGCCGCGCGCACGCCGTGGATCTCCGGGTGCAGCTGCAGCAGCACGAACAGCTCCAGCAGCGCCGACGGGGTGCGCGCGAAGACCTCCTCGCTGACCGCCTCGAGCGAGCCGTTGCGCACCTGGAAGCGCGCATTCAGCGGGCGCGGCGGCTCGCTCTCGGTGAGGATCGCCTCGCGGAACAGCTCCAGCAGCAGCTCGTTCAGCAGGCTCACCTCCATGACGGTGCGGTAGTAGCGCTGCATGAACTGCTCGACCGCGAGGGTGTAGGAGGCGTCCTCGTAGCCGAAGCTCTGCGCCAGGCGCAGCTGGTGGTCGAACAGCAGCCGGTCCTCGCGGCGCCCGGTGAGGGTGTGCAGGCCGAAGCGCACCTTCCACAGGAAGGCCTGCGCCAGCTTCAGGCGCTTCAGTTCCGCCTCGGTGAGAAAGCCGTGCGTGACCAACCCGTCGAGTGAGTCCGCGTCGAAGTGCCGCTTGGCGACCCAGGCGATGGTCTGGATGTCGCGCAGCCCGCCCGGACCGGTCTTCACGTTCGGTTCCAGGTTGTAGGCGGTGTCGTTGGCCTTCAGGTGCCGCTCGGTCTGCTCGCGCACCTTGGCCTCGAAGAACTGCTTCACCGGCCACAGGCGCTCAGGGGCGAGCGCGGCGCGCATCGCCGCCAGCAGCGCCGCGCTGCCGGCGAGCAGGCGCGCCTCGATGAGCGTGGTCATGACGCTCACGTTGCCGACGCTCTCCTCGGCGCACTCGGCGACGGTGCGCACGCTGTGCCCGACCTCAAGGCCTATGTCCCACAGGAAGGTGACCAGCCGCTCGATCGCCGCGCTGCCGCGGGCATCGGTTGCCTGCGGCACCAGCAGCAGGATGTCGATGTCGGAGGCCGGGTGCAGCTCGCCGCGGCCGTAGCCGCCGACGGCCACCAGTGCCCAGTCGCCGTGGTCCGCGCAGTGGCGCTGCCAAGCCTCGCCCAGCACCGCATCCACCAGCGCCGCGCGCGCGTGCACCAGCTCCTCGACAGGCTCCTCGGCGATGAAGCGCTGCCTGAGTTCCTCGTGGGCTTGCTGCAGCAGCTCGCGCCAGGCGGTGGCCGCTGCATGCTCGCGCAGCTGCCCGGGCAGGCGCGCCAGCAGCGGCCAGGCGCTCAAGGGGGAGGGGACGGCGGGTACGGAAGTCGCCAGCGCGATGTCCCCGGTGTGCATCGTCAGTGCGGCCGGCCGGCCGCGCCGAGGGTGAGCACGTCAAAGCCGTCGGGGGTCACGAGGATGGTGTGCTCCCATTGCGCCGACAGCGAGTGGTCCTTGGTGATCACGGTCCAGCCGTCGGGCAGCAGGCGCACGTGCCGCTTGCCCGCGTTCACCATCGGTTCGATGGTGAAGGTCATCCCGGCCTTCAGTTCCATCCCGGTGCCCGGCTCCCCGTAATGCAGCACCTGCGGATCCTCGTGGTAAATCCTGCCGATGCCGTGGCCGCAGTACTCGCGCACCACCGAATAGTCGCGGCCCTCGACAAAGGTCTGGATGGCGTGCCCGATGTCCCCCAGCTGGGCCCCGGGACGCACGACCTCGATGCCCTTCCACATGGCGGCAAAGCAGGTCTCGGCCAGGCGCTGTGCCTGCACGGCCGGCTTGCCGACGAAGTACATGCGGCTGGTGTCCCCGTGGTAGCCGTCGCGGATCACCGTCACGTCGATGTTCACGAAGTCCCCGGCCTTCAGGCGCTTCTCGTTGGGGATGCCGTGGCAGACCACGTGGTTCACCGAGGTGCAGATGGTCTTGGGGAAGCCGCGGTAGTTGAGGTTCGCCGGCACCGACTGCTGCACCTGCACGATGTAGTCGTGGCAGCGCTTGTCCAGCTCCTCGGTGGTCACCCCGGGGACCACGTACTCCCCGATCATGTCCAGCACCTCGGCGGCCAGGCGGCCGGCAACGCGCATTTTTTCCTGCTCTTCCGGGGTCTTGATCGTCACATTCATAGGCGTAATAAATGGGGCTGGCGGCCCCCCCGGGCAAGGCCCGCGGGCTCCTGCGTAAGACGTTGTTCC
The DNA here is from genome assembly GCA_963794975.1 of uncultured Pseudomonadota bacterium. Classification (GTDB taxonomy): domain Bacteria; phylum Pseudomonadota; class Gammaproteobacteria; order Steroidobacterales; family Steroidobacteraceae; genus 13-2-20CM-66-19. The sequence goes on from CAWCGL010000002.1 coordinate 48,536, forward strand.
TGCGAGGTCTTCATGGTATAAAGCGCGGCCTTTTTTGGCAACGCAACCCACACGCGCATCAAAATCTCGGTGACTGGGTGTCCTGCCGATGAGCCCCAGGGGCTCCTTTGCAGGATGGTCACGAGGATGCGCGGAGGCTTAACCCACACAGGAGTCTTTCATGCCCGGCGTGTCCATGCGACAGATGCTGGAGGCGGGTGTCCATTTCGGACATCAGACCCGCTTCTGGAACCCGAAGATGGCCCCTTTCATCTTCGGCGAACGTAACAGAATTCACATCATCAACCTCGAGAAGACGCAGCCGATGTACGCGGAGGCGGCGAACTTCGTCAAGGGCGTGATTGCCGACGGCGGCAAGGTGCTGTTCGTGGGCACCAAGCGCTCGGCGCGCGAGTCGATCCAGAAGGAGGCGACCCGAGCCGCGCAGCCGTACGTGAACCAGCGCTGGCTGGGCGGCATGCTCACCAACTTCAAGACCATCCGCCAGTCGATCAAGCGGCTGGCCGAGATCACCGAGCTGGCAGCTTCCGGCGCGCTGGACAAGCGCGGCAAGAAGGAGGCCACGCAACTGCGCCGCGAGATGGACAAGCTGGAAAGAAGCCTGGGCGGCATCAAGGACATGGAGTCGCTCCCGGATGCCCTGTTCGTGGTCGACGTGGGTCACGAGAACATCGCGATCCACGAGGCCAAGAAGCTCGGCATCCCGGTGGTCGCCATCGTCGACACCAACTGCTCACCGGACGGGGTCGAGTACATCATCCCGGGCAACGATGACGCCATGCGCGCCATCCAGCTCTACACCACGGGCATCGCCGATGCGGTGCTCGAGGGCAAGGAGTCGGTGCCGCAGGTGGCCGTTGGCGAGGACGAGTTCGTGGAACTCGACGAGGCCGGCAACCCGCGCAAGAAGTCCAGCCGTGGCCGCCCGCAGCGCCCCCAGGCCGCGGTGCGCAAGAAACCCGCAGCGCCGGCCCGCCGTCGCCCGCCGGCGGTTGCCGCTGATGCCGCCGTTGCCCCGGGTGCCGCCGCCGCCACCGTCGCCGAGCCTGCGATCGAGGACGATGACCTGGAGGTCGAGGAGGTCGTGGCCGTGGCCGCAGGAACCGTGCCGCCCGCGGCCCCCGTCAGCCGCCGCCCGGCCGCAGGCGCCGGAGCCGGCGCCGGACGACGCAAGGGACGCGACTGATACTTCAAGGACTTAGAGTTTTTTCATGACAATCACAGCAGATGCAGTCAAGCAGCTCCGCGAGCGCACCGGCGCGGGCATGATGGAGTGCAAGAAGGCACTCGTTGAGACCAAGGGTGACCTGGACGCCGCCGCCGAACTCATGCGCAAGCAAGGCGTGGCCAAGGCCGACAAGAAGGCGACCCGCGTCGCCGCCGAGGGCGTGGTCACGGTGGCCAGGGCCGCCGATCACCGCTCCGCGGCCATGGTGGAGGTCAACTGCGAGACCGACTTCGTCGCCCGCGAGCAGGACTTCCGCGCCTTCGTACACGCCGTGGCCGAGTGCGCACTGGCTGCCAAGCCGGCGGATCTTGCCGCCCTGGCCGAGGCCAAGCTGCCTTCCGGGCAGAGCGTCGACGTGCGCCGCCGCGAACTGGTGGCCAAGATCGGCGAGAACATCAGCGTGCGCCGCTTCGCGGTGGTCAGCTCCGGGGATCACCTGGGCGCTTACCTGCACGGCACGCGCATCGCCGCCCTGGTGGCCATCAAGGGTGGCAGCCAGCAGCTGGCGTACGACCTGGCGATGCACGTCGCGGCGAGCAATCCGCGCTACCTGACGCAGGCGGACGTGCCCGCGGAAGTGGTCGCCAAGGAGCGCGTGATCCTCACCGAGCAGGCCCAGCGCGAGGGCAAGCCGGCGGAGATCGTCGCCAAGATGGTCGAGGGGCGCCTGCGCAAGTCCCTCGGCGAGATCACCCTCGCCGGGCAGCCGTTCGTGAAGGACCCGGACGTGAGCATCGAGAAGCTGCTCAAGGGCGCCAAGGCCGAGGTGCTCGGCTTCGAGCGCTTCGAGGTCGGCGCCGGCATCGAGAAGAAGCAGGATGACTTCGTCGCCGAGGTCATGGCGCAGGTCAAGGGCGCCGGACCGTCGACCAAGCACTGACACCAAAGGTAAGCGCTAGCGATCATTACGCAGAGAGAACCCCGCCGCACGCGGGGTTCTTTTTATAGGCCAAGGGAGAGCAGATGAGCCAAGCCAAGTCGCAGTACTCGAGGATCCTCGTGAAGCTCTCGGGTGAGGCGCTCATGGGGAGCGGGGACTACGGCATCGATCCTGCGGTCATCAAGCGCATCGCCGGGGAGCTGCAGGCGATCCTGGAGATGGGCGTGCAGGTGGCCTGTGTCATCGGCGGCGGCAACATCTTCCGCGGCGCGGGACTGGCGCGCGCCGGCATGGACCGCGTGGCCGCCGATCACATGGGCATGCTCGCCACGGTGATGAACGCGCTGGCGATGCAGGATGCGCTGGAGAGCCTCGGGCTGCACGCGCGCGTCATGTCCGCCATCCGCATCAACGAGGTGTGCGAGGACTACATCCGCCGCCGCGCCATGCGCCACCTGGAGAAGGGGCGCGTGGTCATCTTCGCCGCCGGTACCGGCAACCCGTTCTTTACCACCGACACCGCCGCGGCGCTGCGCGCCATCGAGATCAGCGCCGACGTGCTGCTGAAGGCCACCAAGGTCAACGGTGTGTTCTCGGAGGACCCGATGAAGAACCCGGCCGCGGTGCGCTACGGCACGCTCACCTTCGACCGCGTGCTCAACGAGAAGCTCAACGTGATGGACGCCACCGCCATCGTCATGTGCCGCGACAACCACCTGCCGCTGCGGGTGTTCAACCTGAACAATTCCGGGGACCTGACGCGCATCGTGCGCGGCGAGGACGTCGGCACGAGCGTGACCGTCGAGTGAACGCCCCTAGGCTGAAGGAGACAACATGCTGGACGAGCTGAAGAAAGACGCGCAGGTGCGCATGGGCAAGTGCGTGGCCACGTTCCAGGCGGACCTGCGGAAGCTGCGCACCGGGCGTGCGCACCCGAGCCTGGTCGAGCACCTCAAGGTCGATTACTACGGTTCCGAGGTGCCGCTGCAGCAGGTGGCCAACATCGCCGTGGAAGACGGGCGCACGCTGGTGATCTCCCCATGGGAGAAGAGCGTGGTGCAGGCAATCGAGAAGGCGATCTTCAAGTCCGACCTCGGGCTTACGCCGATGACCGCCGGCACGGTGATCCGCGTGCCGATGCCGCCGCTCACCGAGGAGCGCCGCCGCGACATCACCAAGGTGCTGCGCCACGACGCCGAGAGCGCGCGCGTTGCCATTCGCAACGTGCGCCGCGACGTCATGACCGACATCAAGGAGGCGCTCAAGGAGAAGCTGATCTCGCAGGACGACGAGAAGCGCGCCGAGACCGAGGTGCAGAAACTCACCGACAAGCACGTCGCGGACATCGAGTCGTTGCTGGTCGCCAAGGAAAAAGAGGTCATGCAGGTTTGATGGCAGGCGCTGCCGCCAAGACCCTGCCGCGCCACGTCGCGATCACGATGGATGGCAACGGCCGCTGGGCTGCCGCACGCGGGCTGACGCGCGCGGCCGGCCACAAGGCCGGGCTCGCCCCGGTGCGCATGTGCATCCAGGAGTGCAGCGAGCGCCACATTGAGGCGCTCACGCTGTTCGCCTTCTCCAGCGAGAACTGGGCGCGGCCGGCCGCCGAGGTCGGCAGCCTCATGGGCCTGTTCTTCGAGGCCCTGGAGGCGGAGATCGCCGAACTGCAGGCGCGCAATGTGGCGATGCGCTTCATCGGCGCGCGCCGCGCGCTGCCGGTGCGCCTGCAGGCGCGCCTGGCGGATGCCGAGCAGCGCACCGCCGGCAACAGCGGCCTTAAGCTGCAGGTGGCGGTCAGCTACGGCGGCCGCTGGGACATCGTGCAGGCCGCCCAGCAACTGGCGCGCGAGTGCGCCAGCGGCGCGCTGCGGCCGGAGGAGATCACCGAAGCGCGCTTCGCCGCGGCCACCTCGCTCGGCACGCTGCCGGATGCGGAGTTGTTGATCCGCACCGGCGGCGAGCAGCGCCTGTCGAACTTCCTGCTCTGGCACTGCGCCTACGCGGAGCTGCACTTCACGCCCACGCTATGGCCGGACTTCGGCATCGCTGACTTCGAGGCGGCGCTGGAGTTCTTCGCCAGCCGCGAGCGGCGCTTCGGGCAGGTGCCCGCGCAACGTGCCTCGTGAGTGAGACGCTGCGCAAGCGGATCGTGACCGCGCTCATCCTGGGCGCGGTGCTGCTGGTGGTGCTGCTCGCCCTGGCACCGTGGGTCACCGTGGCAATGGTCACCATGGTGGTGCTGGCCGGGGCCTGGGAGTGGTCCGGGTTCCTCAGGCTCACCCGCCCGCTGCTGCGTGCCACCTACGTCGTTCTGGTTGCGCTGCTGATTTTCGGCGCCTGGCGCCTGGCCGCACTCGCCCACGGAGCTGCGCTGGTGATGCGCATCGCGGTGCTGTGGTGGCTCGTGGCGCTCGCCTGGGTCGCCCTGGCCCCGCAGCGCGCCACTGCGGTGACCGCGGCGCTCGCGGGCGTGCTGGCACTGGTGCCGATGTGGCTTGCCGTGGTGTGCCTGCGCCTGGGCGGGAGCACCGGGGCGCAGTGGGTCGTGTTCACCCTGATCCTGGTGTTCGCCGCCGATATCGGCGCCTACTTCGGCGGGCGGCTGTACGGACGCGTGAAGCTTGCCCCGCAGGTATCCCCGGGCAAGACCTGGGAAGGGGTGTTAGGCGGCATGGTGCTCAGCGGCGCGTGGGCCTTCGGCGGCAGTCTGTGGTTCCACCTGCCCTGGGCGAGCTTCGTGCCGCTGTGCCTGGCGGCCGTGGCCTTCTCGATCGTCGGTGACCTCACCGAGAGCATGCTCAAGCGCTTCGCGGGCCTGAAGGACTCAGGCTCGCTCCTGCCCGGTCATGGGGGCATGATGGACCGCATCGACAGCATCACCGCGGCCGCTCCGGTGATGCTCTACGGGCTTACCCTGATGGGAGTTGCGCCATGATGGGCGTCGCGGTCCTCGGATCCACCGGCTCGGTGGGCGAGAGCACCCTCGATGTGCTCGCGCGCCACCCGCAGCGCTTCCAGGTCGCCGCCCTGGCCGCCCACCGCAATGCCGCGAAGCTGGCGCGACAGGTGCTCGCGTTCCGTCCGACATACGCAGCCCTGGCCGACGCCTCTGCGGCCGCGGAACTGACCGCGCTGCTGGGCGACAAGGCCCCGGGTACGCGCGTGCTCGCCGGTGAGGGCGCGCTCGAGGAGATCGCGCGGGCCCGGGAAGTGCACTGCGTGATGGCCGCGATCGTGGGCGCCGCCGGACTGCGCTCGACTCTGGCGGCGGCGCAGGCGGGCAAGCGCCTGCTGCTGGCGAACAAGGAATCCCTGGTGATGGCAGGCCCCCTGCTGGTCGCCGCCGTGAACGCCGCCGGCGCCACGCTGCTGCCGATCGACTCGGAGCACAACGCGATCTTCCAGTGCCTGCCGCCGGGCACCCGCGCCGGCGTGCGGCCCGCGGGCCTCAAGCGCATCCTGCTCACCGCCTCCGGCGGCCCGTTCCGCGACACCGCGGCGGAGCTCTTGGACGCGGTGACCCCCGAGGCCGCCTGCGCGCATCCGAACTGGGTCATGGGCCGCAAGATCTCGGTGGACTCGGCCACGCTCATGAACAAGGGGCTCGAGCTGATCGAGGCCTGCCTGCTCTTTGGCCTGAGTCCAGCCGATGTGGCGATTCTGGTACACCCGCAGAGCATCGTGCACTCGCTGGTGGAGTACGTGGACGGCTCGGTGCTGGCGCAGCTGGGCGCCCCGGACATGCGCACCCCCATCGCCCACGCCCTTGCGTGGCCCGAGCGGATCGACTCCGGTGTAGAATTCCTCGACTTGCTCAAGGCCGGGAGGCTGGATTTCAGGGCTCCCGACACGCAGAAGTTCCGCTGCCTGGCGCTGGCACAGGCGGCTGCCTGCGCGGGTGGGTCGCACCCGGTGCTGCTCAATGCGGCCAATGAGGTCGCGGTTCAGGCCTTCCTCGAGCGTCGATTGAACTTTCCCGGCATTGCGGCAGTCATTGAAGCCGTAGTGCAACGAGGGACTGGGGGCCCGCTGGGCGGCCTGGACGATGTCCTGGCGGCCGATGCGGAAGGCAGGATACGTGCACGTGAGCGGATCGTCGGCATGCCAAGAAATGCATCGGTGAAGGGCGCTCACGCATGAGTTTGCTGTGGACAGTCTTCTGGTTCGTGATCGCCGTTGGCCTTTTGGTCACGGTGCACGAGTTCGGCCATTTCTGGGTCGCGCGGCGCCTGGGGTTCAAGGTACTGCGCTTCTCGGTCGGCTTCGGCAAGCCGCTCATCAAGCGTGTCGCAGGTGCTGACCAGGTCGAGTACGTGATCGCCGCGATCCCGCTGGGCGGCTACGTGAAGATGCTCGATGAGCGCGAGGGACCGGTGCCGCCGGCGGACCTGGCGCGCTCGTTCACCCGCCGCCCGGTGTGGCAGCGCATCCTGGTGCTGCTGGCAGGACCGGCCGCGAATCTGATCTTCGCCGTCGCCCTGCTGTGGGCGATGCTATGGGTGAGCGGGGTGACCGAGGTGCGCGCCACCATCGGCGACGTCACCGTGGGCTCCCCGGCCGCCAGCGCCGGGCTGCGCCCGGGCGATGAGGTGCGCACCCTCAACGGCCGCAGCGTCGCCGGCGCCAACGACGTGATCTTCGGGCTGCTCGATGCGATGAGCTCCAGCGGCGAGGCCGCCATCAGCGTGCGTGGCGCGGACGGGGCGATGCGCACCGTGAACATCTCGGTGGCGGATGCGGCCCAGCGCCGCCACCTCACCGAGCCGTCCGAGCTCTTGCAGGGCCTGGGGTTCGGGTTCTGGGTCCCCACTCCGGCGGTGCTCGGCAAGGTCGAGCCCGGCGGGCCGGCCGCGCAGGCGGGCCTGCAGGTCGGCGACACCATCGTCGCGGTCGACGGGCGGCGGGTCGATGACTTCCAGCTGCTGGCCAACTACATTCACGCGCACCCGGACGAGCGCATCACCCTGGACTACCGCCGTGGCGGGGTGCTGCGCAGCACCGCCGTGCAGGTGACGCGCGCCGAGGTGAACGGCAAGACCGTCGGCCGCATCCAGGTCGAGCGCGCCCCTCCGGGCAAGCTGCCCGAGTCGGTCCTCATACACACCTCGCTGGGGCCGCTCGCCGCCCTGGACGCTGCGGCGCACGAAGCCTGGGACAAGACGCTGCTGCAGGCGCGCTTCTTCTATCGCATGGTCGCGGGGCGTGTTTCGCTGAAGAACCTGAACGGCCCGGTGGCGATCGCGCAGTTCGCCGGTGAGTCGGCGCACATGGGTGTGGCCGCTTTCTTGAGCCTGCTCGTGTATCTTTCCCTGTCGCTGGGGTTCCTGAACCTGCTGCCCATCCCGATTCTCGATGGCGGGCAGATCGTCTTCCAGGCGGTCGAGTGGCTCAAGGGCAGCCCGCTGTCCGAGCGGGCCCAGGCCTTCGGACAGCAGGTGGGGATTGCTCTCCTCATCGTTCTGATGAGTGTCGCGCTATATAACGACATTGCGCGCCAGTTCGGTTGACCAAGGCATTGACGGGGCCGCCGCGGCTGCCCGGAGCATTTGCTGAGGGAGGAAAACCCCTCGGCTCTCGAATAGTGCGATGCAGAAAAGTAAGTGTGCGTCCGCGGGCGCGATGAAGGCAGATGCTGGTGACTCGAGTATGAAAACGCGTATGGCCCTGGCAGGCGTGGCGCTCCTGGCGCGCTGCGTGCTGGCGCTGGCGCAGACGCACACGGTGGTGCCGGATGAGGCACCCGCCGATACCGTGGTCGCACAGACGACCACGGTGCCGGCCGACTTCACCGTGGGCGATATCCACATCGAGGGCCTGCAGCGCGTCTCCGAGGGCACCGTCTACAACTACCTGCCGGTCAACATCGGCGATCACCTCACTCCGGCTCGCGTGCGCGAGGCGGTGCGTGCCCTGTACGCCACCGGCTTCTTCCGCGACGTGCAGCTGCGGCGCGAGGGCAGCACGCTGGTGGTGGTGGTGCTCGAGCGTCCCTCGATCGAGAGCTTCGAGATCACCGGCAACAAGGACATCAAGACCGAGGACCTGCAGAAGTCCCTGCGCGGGGTGGGCCTGGCCACCGGCAAGACCTTCGACCGCTCGGTGCTCGAGGACGTCACCCAGTACCTCACCGACCAGTACTACTCGCGCGGCAAGTACGGCGTGCGCATCAACACCAAGGTCGAGGAGGAGTCGGGCAACCGCGTCAAGATCAAGATCGACATCAAGGAAGGCACGCGCGCGGTGATCCGGCAGATCAACCTGGTGGGCAATACCAAGTTCAAGGAAAAGGACGTCCTGTCGACGCTCGAGCTGAAGACCCCGAACTGGCTGTCCTGGTACAAGCAGGACGACCGCTACTCGCGCGAGTCGCTGCAGGGGGACCTGGAGAAGGTCCGCAACTACTACATGGACCGCGGCTACGCCAACTTCCAGATCGACTCCACGCAGGTGGCGATCGCCCCCGAGAAAGAAGACATCTTCATCACCGTCAACATCGACGAGGGCCAGATCTTCAAGGTCTCCGAGGTGAAGCTGGCCGGCACCTTCGTGGTGTCGCGGCCGGAGCTGGAGCGCTTCCTGCTGATCCATCCCGGGGACACCTTCAACCGCAAGCTGATCACCTCCACGCAGGAGCTGATGCAGAACCGCATGGGGCGCGACGGCTACGCCTTTGCCAAGGTCGAGCCGGTGCCGACCGCGAACAACATCGACCACACCGTCTCGCTCACCTTCTTCGTCGACCCGGGCAATCGCGTCTACGTGCGCAACATCACCTTCTCCGGCGCCGACCGCATCAACGACGAGGTGCTGCGCCGCGAGATGCGCCAGCTCGAGGGCGGCTGGCTGTCCAATACCGCGCTGGAGCGCGGCAAGCAGCGCCTGCAGCGCCTGCCGTACATCAAGAGCGTGGAATCGGAGAACACCCCGGTCGCCGGCTCGCCGGACATGGTGGATGTGAACTACAAGATCGAGCAGGGGCCGGCCTCGCAGCTCTCCGGGGGCATCGGCTACTCGGAGACCTACAAGTTCATGCTCAACGGCAGCTACGCCGACTCGAACTTCCTGGGCTCGGGTGAGCGCGTGGCCCTCAACCTGAACGGCGGCCAGTTCCAGAAGGTGTACAGCGTCCAGTGGACCAACCCGTACACCAACATCGACAACCTGCAGCGCACCATCTCGCTCAGCTACAGCGACGTCACGCAGTTCGTGTCCTCCTCGTCCAACTTCTCCTCGCAGACCCTGAGCGTGGGGCCGACGTGGGCCTACCCGATAACCGAGTTCATGTATTTCCGCTTCGGCGCGACGTTCAACAGCTCGCAGCTGCTGACCAACTCACTCAACAGCGCCGAGCAGTCCCAGGCCTGGGTGCAGAACAACGGCCACTCGTACTCGCGCCTGGCGCACGATGACCCGTCCAACAACATCTACCTGTTCTACGGCACCAACTTCACCACCATCGAAGGCGTCGCCGGCTGGGACTGGGATACGCGCAACCGCACCCTGTTCGCCGACCGCGGCATGCGCCAGTCCCTGTCGGGCACGATCACGATGCCCTCGAGCGACATCCATTACTGGGTCGCCAACTACCAGTTCGTGAAGTACGTGCCGCTGGGCCGCCACCTCACCCTGTCCTTCTTCGAGGGCGTCGACTACGGCCAGCCCTTCGGCGGCACCACCGCCATCCCGCCGTTTCGCCAGTTCTTCGGCGGCGGCCCGGACTCGGTGCGCGGCTTCAGGGAGAGTCGCCTGGGGCCGAAGGACCAGTTCGGCAACCCCTTCGGCGGCAACCTGCGCGTCACCAGCCAGAACGAGCTGATCCTGCCGATGCCGGCGAAGTGGGCCCAGACCGCGCGCGTCAGTGCCTTCTTCGACATCGGCAACGTCTACGAGACCGGCAACTTCTACAAGTTCTACGGGCCCTATGGCCAGATACCGCAGAGCTACAAGTGGGACGGCTTCGGCAGCCTCAAGCGCTCGGTCGGCGTGGCGGTACAGTGGCTGGCGCCGCTGGGTCTGTTCCGGTTCAGCTTCGGTATCCCGCTGAATGCAAAGAAGTACGCCCCCGGTATCGACCAGTGGGGCGATGAGACAGAGGGGTTCCAGTTCTCGGTGGGTAACGCGTTCTAGGGCCGGGGGAATCAGGCGCCGCAGGCCAAAGAAACGAGCTTGAGGGGCGTTTCTACGCGATACTAGGGGTTTGGGCGGCCCTTCGGGGCCGCCCGCTCACAAATCGTTACATCATGAGGGTAGGTAGTTCCGTGAACCGTTTGATCAGCAGCAAGAAAGTAATTTGGGCGCTTGCGGCGGGTGCGACCCTCGTGGCGCTGCCGGCCTTCGCCGAACCGAAGATTGGTGTGGTCGATGCCACGCGCCTGCTCGAGGAGTCCCCGCAGGGCAAGGCGATGGGCGAGGCGATGCGCACCGAGTTCGCGCCCCGGCAGCGCACTCTGCAGGCGCAGGAGCAGGCGCTCAAGGCCAAGCAGGAGAAGCTGCAGAAGGACGGCGCCACCATGAGCGAGGAGCAGCGCCAGCGCACCGAGAAGGAGCTGCGCGACGGCGGCCGCGACCTGCAGCGCGCCACGGGCGAGTTCCAGGATGACGTCAGCGCGCGCCGCAACGAGGAGCTCTCGCGCCTGCAGCGCACCATCATCGAGGAAGTGCGTACCTACGCCAAGGCGCAGGGCTACGACCTGGTGATCAGCGATGGAGTGATCTACACGACCTCCCAGTTCGACATCACCCCCGGGGTCCTGGCTGCGCTGCAGGCCAAGGGTGGCGGCGCTGGTGCCAAGCCGGCCGCCCCGGCGACGACCACGCCGAAGCCGACCAAGTAACGGCAAGGACGCGCTCTCAGCCGCCGCCCGCACCGCCATGTCCGTATCCTTGGGGGAGCTGGCGGTCCGGTTCGGCTGTGAGCTGCGCGGGGATCCGCATACCGCGATCGAGCGGGTGGGCACGCTGGCCAATGCGCAGGCCGGCGCGCTCGCCTTCCTCGCCAACCCGCGCTACCGCAGCCAGCTCGCGGACACGCGCGCCGCGGCCGTGATCCTCACCGCCGCCGCCGCCGAGGCCTGCCCGACGGCGATGCTGGTGTGCGAGAACCCCTACGCGCTGTACGCGCGCATCGCCCAGCTGCTCAATCCACCGCCCACCTTCACCCCCGGCATCCATCCGAGCGCGGTGGTGGCCGCGAGCGCACAGATCCACCCGAGCGCCCGCGTGGAGGCGCTTGCCTTCGTCGGCGAGGACGTGGTCATCGGGGCGCGCAGCTTCGTCGGTCCGCAGTGCGCGCTGCTTACCGGGGTGCAGCTGGCCGAGGACGTGCGGCTGGTGGCGCGCGTGACGCTTGGCGCGGGCAGCGTGGTGGGCGCGCGCACGGTGCTGCACCCGGGGGTGGTGCTGGGCGCCGATGGCTTCGGCTTCGCCCCCGAGCGCGGCGGCTGGGTGAAGGTGCCGCAGCTGGGCGTGGTGCGCCTGGGCGCGGACGTGGAGGTCGGCGCCAACACCACCATCGACCGCGGCGCCATCGAGGACACTGTGATCGAGGATGATGTGAAGATCGACAACCTCGTGCAGGTCGGCCACAACGTGCGCATCGGCGCACACACGGTGATCGCCGGCTGCACCGGGATCTCCGGCAGCACCACCATCGGCAAACGCTGCCTGATCGGCGGCGCGGTCGGTATCGCCGGCCACATCCACATCGCCGACGACGTGGTCGCGACCGGCTTCTCGGCCATCGCCAACTCGCTCACCAAGCCGGGGTTATACTCCAGCACCCTGCCGGTCGAGGATGCGCGCACCTGGCGCCGGCTGGCGGCAAACTTCAAGCGCAGCGGCCTGCTGGCCGCGCGCGTGCGCCGGCTCGAGCAGGCGAGCGGGCTCAAGGCGGAACAGGAACCGACGGATGAGTGAAGTGGTGCAGTTGGACATGCTGGCGATCCTCAAGCGCCTGCCGCACCGCCACCCGCTGCTGCTGGTCGACCGGGTGCTCGAGTGCCATCCCAAGAAATCGATCCGCGCGCTCAAGAACGTCACCTACAACGAGCCGTTCTTCCCCGGACACTTCCCGGGGCGCCCGGTGATGCCCGGGGTCATGGTGATCGAGGCGCTGGCGCAGACCGCGGGCATCCTGTGCTTCGTGACCGCCGGGATCTTTCCCGACGAGAACACGGTGTTCTACTTCGTCGGCATCGACAAGGCGCGCTTCCGCCGCCCGGTGGTGCCCGGTGACCAGCTCACGCTGGAGGCTACCGTCGACCGTGTCATGCGCGGCATCTGGTGCTTCAGCGCGCGCGCCCTGGTGGGGGAGCAGGAAGTGGTGTCCGCCGAGATCATGCTGGCACTGGAGAGCGGCGCATGATCGACCCACGCGCCATCGTGCACGCCGGGGCGCAGCTGGCAGCCGACGTGAGCGTCGGCCCCTTCAGCGTCATCGGCGAGCACGTGCGCCTCGGCCCGCGCTGCAGCATCGGCCCGCACGTGGTCATCGACGGCCACACCAGCATGGGCGCGGACAACAAGGTCTCCCCGTTCGCCTCCATCGGCGGCCCGCCGCAGGACAAGAAATATGCCGGCGAGCCGACGCGCCTGGAGATCGGCGACCGCAACGTCTTCCGCGAAAGCTGCACGGTCAACCGCGGCACCACGCACGACAAGGGCGTCACCCGCATCGGCGATGACAACCTGCTGATGGCCTACGCGCACATCGCCCACGACTGCGTCATCGGCAACAAGACCGTGTTCGCCAACTGCGCCTCCCTCGGCGGGCACGTGGAGGTGGGCGACTGGGTGATCATCGGCGGCCTGGCCGCGGTCCATCAGTTCGTGAAGATCGGCGCGCATGCCTTTCTCGGCGGCCACTCGGCCCTCACCCGCGACGTGCCGCCGTACGTCATGGCCGCCGGCAACCCGACCGTGCCGCACGCGGTGAACTCCGAGGGGCTCAAGCGCCGCGGCTTTGACGAGCCGCAGATCCGCAACATCAAGAACGCCTACCGCATCGTCTACCGCTCGGACCTGAAGCTCGCCGAGGCGATCGCGCGGCTTGAGCCGCTCGCCGCCGAGCAGCCGGAGCTGCGCCCCTTCGTCGAGTTCATCCAGGGCTCCAGCCGCAGCCTGGCGCGATGACCGCCGCGGTGCGGGCTACATCTGCCGCACGCGCGTTGCGGGTGGGGATCGTCGCCGGCGAACACTCCGGCGACACCCTGGGTGCGGCACTGATCGGCGCGCTGCGCGCCCGCCTCGGGGACCTGGAATGCTTCGGCGTGGCCGGGCCGAAGATGCGCGCCGCCGGCTGCCAGGCCTGGGCGGGCGCCGATGAGCTCGGCGTCATGGGGTTGACCGAGGTGGTGCGCCACCTGCCGCGGCTGCTGCGGCTGCGCCGCGCGCTCAGGGCGCGCTTTCTCGCCGCGCGCCCGGACGTATTCATCGGCATCGACGCGCCGGAATTCAACCTCACCCTCGAGCGGCACCTGAAGGGCGCCGGCATCCGCACCGTGCAGTACGTGAGCCCGCAGGTATGGGCCTGGCGGCAGGGGCGGGTGCGCACCATCGGCGCCGCCTGCGACCTGGTGCTGTGCCTGCTGCCGTTCGAGACCGAGTTCTACGCCGCCCACGGGGTGCGCGCCGAGTTCGTCGGCCACCCGCTGGCCGATGCCATCCCGCTGCAGCCGGACCGCGCCGCCGCGCGGGCGGCCCTCAAGCTGCCCGCGGACGGGGTGCTGATCGCTCTGCTGCCGGGCAGCCGCATGAGCGAGGTCTCGCGCCTGGCGCAGCCCTTCGTCGCTGCCGCGCGCCACATCCAGGGCCTGAGGCCCGGCTGGGGCTTCGTGGCGCCGATGGCGTCGGCGGCCACACGTGAGGCCTTCGCGAGGGAAATCGCGCAACTGCCCGGCGCGCCAGCCATTCATGTCATCGACGGGCAGGCGCAGGCGGCGCTGGCCGCCGCCGACGGGGTGATCGTGGCTTCCGGGACCGCGACGCTGGAGACCCTGCTGAGCGGGCGGCCGATGGTGGTCGCCTACAAAACCTCGGCACTCACGGCGTTTTTGCTGCGTACCGTGGGACTGGTCAAGGTGCGATACTTTTCCCAGCCGAACCTCCTGGCCGGGCGGGGCGTGGTGCCGGAGTTCTTCCAGGAACAGGTCACGGGGGCGGCACTGGGGGATGCACTGCTTCAGGAGCTGTCGGACGCTACGCACGTGGCAGAATTGCTCGAGCAATTCAGCGCCATCCACCGCACGCTGCGCCGCGGCGGTGCGGCGCGCGCGGCCGATGCGGTGCTGAGCGTGTTGCCGGTCGCGCAGGGGAGCGTCGATGCGCGCGCCTGAGGGGTGCACGCTCACCCGCGTCGCCGGGGTCGATGAGGCCGGCCGCGGCCCGCTGGCAGGACCTGTGGTGGCGGCGGCGGTGATCCTCGACCCGCGGCGCCGCATCCGCGGGCTGGCCGACTCCAAGGTGCTGCCGGCCCCCGAGCGCACGCGCCTGGCGGTGCTCATCCGCGGCCGGGCACTCGCCTGGGCGATCGGCTGGGCGGACCGCGACGAGATCGACTGCCTGAACATCCTGCAGGCCACCTTCCTTGCCATGCGCCGGGCGCTGCTGGCGCTGCCGGTGGCCCCGACGCACGTGCGCGTGGACGGCAACCGCTGCCCGTGCATTGCCGACCTGCCGTTCGCCTGCACGCTCGAGGCGATCGTGGCCGGGGATGCGCGCGTGGCGGCCATCAGCGCCGCCTCCATCCTGGCCAAGACACATCGCGACGCAATGATGGAGGCGCTGGATGCCTGCTACCCGGGGTACGCGCTGGCGACCCACAAGGGCTACGGCACCCCGGCGCACCTGGATGCGCTGCGCATCCAGGCGCCATCGCCCCTGCACCGCCGTTCGTTCCGTCCGGTGCGCGCCGACGCCGCGGAGCTCGAGGCGCTCGAGCTTCTGGACTAGGGGCGCGCCGTGGCAGCAGGCTTCGTGCACCTGAAGGTGCACACCGAATACTCCCTCAGCGACAGCGTCGTGCGCGTGCCCGAGCTGGTCGCCGCCGTGGCAGCCGTCGGCATGCCGGCCGTGGCGGTGGCCGACCAGAGCAACCTGTTCGCGATGGTCAAGTTCTACAAGGAGGCGCTCAAGGCCGGCGTGAAGCCCCTGGTCGGGGTCGACCTCATGGTGCGCGAGGAGGGCGAGCGCGCGGCCCCCTCGCGCATCACCCTCCTGTGCCAGACCCCGGAGGGCTACCGCAACCTCGCCCGCCTGGTCAGCCGCGCGTACCTGGATGCGCGCGAGCGCGGCACGCCGCGCCTGGAGCGCGCCTGGCTCACCCCGCTGAGCGTCGCGGGCCTGATCGCCCTGTCCGGGGCGACCGAGGGTGACATCGGCCGCGCACTGCTCAACGGCCGCGACGCCGAGGCCGAGCGCGCGCTCGAGGCGTGGCTCGCGCTGTTCCCCGGGCGCTTCTACATGGAGCTGCAGCGGCTCGGCCGGCCGTTCGAGGAAGGCTACATCGCCCAGGCGGTCGCGCTGGCCGGGCGGCGCGCGGTGCCGGTGGTCGCCACCAACGATGTGCGTTTCCTGAAGGCCGACGAGTTCGATTCGCACGAGGCGCGCGTGTGCATCCACGACGGGGCGCTGCTGGCGGACCCGGGCCGCGTGCGCCGCTACTCGCGCCAGCAGTACCTGCGCTCGCCCCAGGAGATGGCGGCGCTGTTCGCGGACATCCCTGAGGCGCTGGCGAACTCGGTGGAGATCGCACGCCGCTGCAGCCTCACCCTCAAGCTCGGCCAGGCGCGCCTGCCGCAGTACCCGGTGCCCGCGGGGCTGACCACCGAGGAGTTCCTGCGCACCGAGGCCGCCGCCGGTCTCGGCGCGCGCTTCGTCACGCGCGCGCAGCCGATCCCGCCGGGGCACCAGCAGCGCCTCGCCAGCGAGCTCGACGTCATCTGCCAGATGGGCTTCGCCGGCTACTTCCTCATCGTCGCGGACTTCATCCGCTGGGCGCGCGGCAACGGGGTGCCAGTGGGTCCCGGACGCGGCTCGGGCGCCGGCTCGCTCGTGGCCTACAGCCTAGGGATCACCGACCTCGACCCGATCAAGTACGACCTGCTGTTCGAGCGCTTCCTGAACCCCGAGCGCGTCTCCATGCCCGACTTCGACATCGACTTCTGCATGGACGGGCGCGACCGGGTCATCGAGTACGTGGCGCAGAAATACGGCCGCGAGCGCGTCTCGCAGATCATCACCTACGGCACCATGGCGGCCAAGGCGGTGGTGCGCGACGTCGGGCGCGTGCTCGGCATGACCTACGGCTACGTCGACCGCATCGCCAAGCTGATTCCCTTCGAGCTCGGCATCACCCTCGATGCGGCGCTCGAGAAGGAGCCGGAGCTGGCCAGGCTCTACCAAGCCGAGGACGAGGTGAAGAACCTCATCGACCTCGCGCGCTCGCTCGAGGGACTCACGCGCAACGCCGGCATGCACGCCGGCGGGGTGGTCATCGCCCCGTCCGTGCTCACCGACTTCACGCCCCTGTACTGCGACTCCTCCGGCGGCGGGGTGATCACCCAGTTCGACAAGGACGACGTGGAGGCCGCCGGCCTGGTCAAGTTCGATTTCCTCGGCCTGCGCACGCTCACGATCATCGACCGCGCCGAGGCGCTGATCAACCGCGAGCGCACCGCCGGCACCCCGGCGCTGAACGTGGCCACCCTGCCGATGGACGATGCGGCCACCTACGCGCTGCTCAAGTCCTGCCGCACGACCGCGGTCTTCCAGCTCGAGTCGCGCGGCATGAAGGACCTGATCCGCCGCCTGCAGCCGGACAGCTTCGAGGACATCGTCGCGCTGGTGGCGCTGTTCCGCCCCGGCCCGCTGCAGTCGGGCATGGTGGATGACTTCATCAACCGCAAGCACGGCCGCTCCGACGGCCCAATCGACTACCTGCACCCGGCACTCGAGCCGATCATGAAGCCCACCTACGGCGTGATCCTCTACCAGGAGCAGGTCATGCAGATCGCGCAGGTGCTGGCCGGCTACACCTTGGGGGGGGCCGACCTGCTGCGCCGCGCGATGGGCAAGAAGAACGCCGAGGACATGGCGCAGCAGCGCTCGATCTTCGTCTCCGGCGCAGTGGAGCGTGGCGTGAGCCAGACGGTGGCGGCGCACATCTTCGACCTGATGGAGAAGTTCGCCGGCTACGGCTTCAACAAGTCGCACTCGGCCGCCTACGCGCTGCTGTCCTACCAGACCGCGTACCTGAAGGCGCACTACCCGGCGGAGTTCATGGCGGCGGTGCTGTCGGCGGACATGGAGCACACCGACAAGGTGGTGACGCTCATCCAGGAGTGCACCGACATGGGCCTCACCGTGCTGCCCCCGGACGTGAACGCCTCGCGCTTCGCCTTCGCCGCCAACGGCGCGCGCGGCATCCGCTACGGGCTGGGCGCAGTGCGCGGGGTCGGGGAGGGGGCGGTGGAGGCGCTGATCCGCGAGCGCGAGGCCGGCGGTGCCTTCAGCTCGCTCGAGGACCTGTGCCGCCGGCTGGACCTTGCCAAGGCCAACCGCCGCACGCTCGAGGCGCTGCTGCGCAGCGGCAGCCTCGATGGCCTGGGCGCCAACCGCGCCACGCTCATGGATCGCCTGAGCGCTGCCATGCAGCTCGGCGACCAGAACACGCGCATGCACCAGGCCGGGCAGAACGACATGTTCGGCCTCACCACCGATGCTCAGCAGAACCTGCCGCCGGCGCGCGTCGCGGCGCTGCCGGAGTGGAGCGAGGCGGTGCGCCTCTCCGGGGAGCGCGAGACGCTCGGGCTGTACCTCACCGGGCACCCGCTGGCGCGCTTCGAGTCAAGCCTGAAGCGCTTTGTCTCCCACCGCATCGGTGACCTGGTGAGCGACAAGCCGGCGGCCGGGTTCGAAGCGCCGCGCTTCGGCGGCGGCAAGCCGGTCACCGTGGCCGGCCTGATCGATGAGGTGAAGAAGCGCGGGCCGCGCGTCATCCTCACCCTCGATGACCGCACCGGCCGCATCGAGGCGATGCTGTTCGAGGACACCTTCCAGAAGTACCGCGACCTGATCGCCAAGGACGCGCTGGTCTTGGTCGACGGGTCGCTGCGCTTTGACGAGTTCTCCGACGCCTGGCGGCTGTCGGTGAAGAAGCTCACCGAGCTGGACCGGGTGCGCGAGCAGGAGGCGCGGCGGCTGGTGATCCGCTGCTCGCACGCGGAGGTGCCGGCCTTGAGCGAGCGCCTGGCGCAGGTGCTGGCGCCCTGGCGCCCTGGCCCATGCCCTATCACCATCGAGTATTCCGGCGTGGCCGCCTCCGGGGCGCTCACCCTCGACGGGCAGTGGAGCGTGCGCGCCTCCCGCGAACTGCTCGAGCAGATCGAGGGGCTGGTGGGGCGCGATGGCGTCCAGGTGCTCTACGGGACCCCCGCGGCGACCCCCGGGGCCTCATTCGCCGACGGGCGCTGAGTTAGGGTACGCTGCCCCACCATGGCCGTCGCATTCCTCGACTTCGAGCAGCCCATCGCCGAGCTTGAAGCCAAGATCGAAGAGCTCAAGCACGTGACCTCGGACGCCGAGGTCAACATCCAGGACGAGATCAACCGCCTGCAGGCCAAGAGCCGGCAGCTGACGGCGAACATCTTCGCCAACCTCACGCCCTGGCAGATCACCCAGCTGGCGCGCCACCCGCACCGTCCCTACACGCTCGACTACGTGAACATGATCTGCGGGGAGTTCAACGAGCTGCACGGCGACCGCATGTACGCCGACGACGGGGCGATCGTCGGGGGCATCGGCCGCATCGAGCAGCGCGCGGTGATGATCATCGGCCACCAGAAGGGCCGCGACACCAAGGAGCGCGTGCGCCGCAACTACGGCATGCCCAAGCCGGAGGGCTACCGCAAGGCGCTGCGCCTGATGCGCCTGGCCGAGCGCTTCTCGCTGCCCCTGGTGACCCTGATCGACACCCAGGGCGCCTATCCGGGCGTGGGCGCCGAGGAGCGCGGCCAGAGCGAGGCGATCGCGCGCAACCTGTTCGAGATGTCGGTGCTGCGCATCCCCATCGTCACCGTGGTGACCGGCGAGGGCGGTTCGGGCGGGGCGCTGGGCATCGGGGTGTGTGACCGCCTGCTGATGCTTCAGTACAGCACCTACTCGGTGATCTCCCCGGAAGGGTGCGCTTCGATCCTGTGGAAGAGCCAGGACAAGAAGGAGGTCGCCGCCGAGGCGCTGAACCTGACCGCCGACCGGCTGAAGAAGCTCGGGCTCGTCGATGAGGTCATCGAGGAGCCCCTCGGAGGTGCGCACCGCGACACCACCGCGGTGGCCGCGAGCCTGAAGGCCGCCGTGATCCGCCATCTCGATGAGCTCGACGCGATCCCACGCGACGAGCTGCGCGCGCAGCGCGCGGCCAAGATCGCAGGCTTCGGCGTCTTCGCAGAAGACGCCGCCTAGGCAGCTTGGCCATGCCGGCGCGCCGCGAGCACGATGCGTTCGGGCCCGCGTGGCTGGCCCGGCAGCTCAAGACGCTGCTACCCGGCTACCCCGATGTCAGCCTGTGCGTCGCCTTCAGCGGGGGACTTGATTCCAGTGCACTGCTGGGCGCCTGCGCGCAGCTGCACCCGCCACCCAAGGGGCTGCGCGCGGTGCACATCGATCACCAGCTGCAGGCGGCCTCCGCGGCGTGGGCGCGGCACTGCCGGCGCACCGCGCGGCGCCTCGGGGTGCCGCTGGTGGTGCGCAGCGTGCGCGTGCCGCGCACGCGCGGCGCCTCGCCGGAGGCGGCGGCGCGCGCGGCGCGCTATGCGGCCCTGGCCCGGCTGCTGCGCGCGGACGAGGCGCTGCTGACCGCCCACCACGAGGATGACCAGCTGGAGACCGTGCTGCTGCAGCTGCTGCGCGGCGCGGGCATCGCCGGCATCGCCGCCATGCCGGCCACGGCTCCCTTTGCCGCCGGCCGCCTGGTGCGGCCCCTGCTGGAGGTGACGCACGCGCAGCTGCAGGGCTGGCTCGCCACCCAGCCAGTGAGCTTCGTCGAGGACCCGAGCAACGCGCAGCTGCACCTGGACCGCAGTTACCTGCGCGCGCAGGTGCTGCCGCTGATTCGCGCCCGCTGGCCGCAGGCATCGGCCACCGTGGCGCGCTCGGCCCGCCACGCCGCCCAGGCGCAGCGCCTGCTCGATGCGCTGGCGGCGGCGGATCTGGCCCGCGCGGTGGTGGGCGAGGCGCTCTCGGCGCGGGTGCTGCGCACGCTCCCCCTGGACCGCCGGGTGAACCTGCTGCGCTTCTGGATCAGCAGCGCAGGGTTCCTCGCGCCCCCGACCCGGCGCCTGGAGCAGGTCGCCGGTGCGCTGCTGGATGCGCGCCCGGACTCGCGCCCGCAGGTGAGCTGGGAGGGGGTGTGTGTGCGGCGCGAGGCGCAGCTGCTGTGGCTGCAGCCGGCGCCTTCTGCACCCGGTTCGGGGGCAGGCGAGGGCAGCGCCGCGGCGGTGACGTGGCACTGGGCGCGCCGCCGCCGCTGTCCGCTGCCCCCACAGCTGGGGAGCCTCGTGCTGCGCGAGGATGCCCACGGGCCGCTCGACCTGGACGCGCTGCCGCCGCGGCTGAGCGTGCAGGGGCGCCGCGGCGGCGAGCGCCTGCGCCCCCGGCGCGGCGGGGCGCGCCGTGCACTCAAGGGCTTACTGCAGGAAGCGCGGGTACCGGCTCAGGTGCGCGCACAGCTGCCGCTGGTGTTCGCCGGCGCGCAGCTGCTCGCCGTGGCGGACCTGTGGCTGGATGAGTCGGTGCAGGCGCAGCCGCACACGCGGCGGCGCGCCCGCCTCATCTGGCGCGCACCGCCGTAGCCTAAGTCAAGTCCAGCGGTCGGCGGCGAGGTGTGCTAACGTGCTCACCCGTCGTCGCTGCGCCTTTGACTGGCAGCGGCCCCACGCGACGGGAACCCCGAAAGTTTTATTTATGACGCGCTTTGTATTCGTCACCGGTGGCGTCGTGTCCTCGTTGGGCAAGGGCATCGCCGCCGCCTCGCTGGGGGCGATCCTGGAGGCCCGGGGTCTGAAGATCGCGATGGTCAAGCTCGACCCCTACATCAACGTCGACCCGGGGACCATGAGCCCATTCCAGCACGGGGAGGTGTTCGTCACGCACGACGGCACCGAGGCGGACCTGGACCTGGGCCACTACGAGCGCTTCGTGCGCACCACCACCGGGCGCAACAGCAACTACACCACCGGGCGCATCTACGAGCGCGTCATCGCCAAGGAGCGCCGCGGGGACTACCTGGGGGCCACCGTGCAGGTGATCCCGCACATCACCGACGAGATCAAGCGCAGCATCAAGCTCGGCGCGGACGGGGCGGACGTGTGCATGGTGGAGATCGGCGGCACGGTGGGTGACATCGAGTCGCTGCCCTTCCTCGAGGCCATCCGCCAGCTGGGCGTCGAGCTCGGCCGCAACAACTGCGTCTACATGCACCTCACCCTGGTACCCACGGTGGGCGGCTCGGGGGAGATCAAGACCAAGCCGACGCAGCACTCGGTCAAGGAACTGCGTGGCATCGGCATCCAGCCGGACATCCTCCTGTGCCGCTGCAAGCACCCGCTGCCGGAGGAGCAGCGCCGCAAGATCGCCCTGTTCACCAACGTCGAGGAGCGCGCGGTGGTCTCGGGAGTCGATGCGGACGACATCTACAAGATCCCGATCCTGCTGCACGAGCAGGCCCTCGATGACATCGTCGTCGACAAGCTGCGGCTGGAGGTGCCGGCGACCGATCTGGCGGAGTGGCGCCAGGTCGTCAGCGGCAAGGCCAACCCGGACGGCCAGGTCGACATCGCCATGGTGGGCAAGTACGTGCAGATCCGCGACTCCTACCTGTCGCTGCACGAGGCGCTGATGCACGCGGGGCTCAAGACCCGCACGCGCGTGAACATCCACTACATCGAGTCCACCGACATCGAGCAGCATGGCACCCATGCCCTGAAGGGGATGGACGCGATCCTGGTCCCGGGGGGCTTCGGCGAGCGCGGCATCGAGGGCAAGATCCAGGCCGTGCGCTACGCGCGCGAGAACCAGATCCCTTACCTCGGCATCTGCCTCGGCATGCAGGTGGCCATCGTCGAGCACGGTCGCCACGTGCAGGGACTGCCGGACGCCAACAGCACCGAGTTCAACCGCGCCAGCCCGCACCCGGTGATCGCGCTGATCTCCGAATGGCAGGACCAGTCGCTCGGCGTGCAGACCCGTGATGACGCCTCCGCCAAGGGCGGCACCATGCGCTTGGGCGCCCAGGAGATCGTGCTGGGCGCCGGCACGCGCGCCCGCGAAATCTTCGCGCGCGACGTGATCCTGGAGCGCCACCGTCACCGCTACGAGTTCAACAACACCTACCTCGAGCGCTACCAGCACGCCGGCCTGCGCTTCTCGGGGTTCTCGCGCGACGGCCTGGTGGAGGTCATCGAGCTGCCCAACCACCCCTGGTTCATCGCCACCCAGTTCCACCCGGAGTTCACCTCGACCCCGCGCGACGGGCACCCGCTGTTCATCGGCTTCATCCGCGCCGCCCGCGTGCACCGCGCCGAGCAGCTGCCGCAGGCGGCGGGCGCCTGAGGCGCCCGAGCCGGCCCAGCCCATGTTACTGACCGGGCACGAAGTAGGCGGCCGGCAGCCGCTGTTCCTGATCGCCGGGCCCTGCGTGATCGAGAGTCCCGCGCTCACCCAGCAGATCGCCGGCGAGCTCAAGGAGCTCACACAGCGCCTGCAGGTGCCCTTCATCTTCAAGGCCTCCTACGACAAGGCCAACCGTTCCTCGGCCAAGTCTTTCCGCGGGCCCGGCATCGAGGCGGGCCTGAAGGTGCTCGAGGACGTGCGCCGTGCCGTCGGCGTGGCGGTGCTCACGGACGTGCATGAGGACACCCCGCTCAACGAGGTGGCGGCGGTGGTGGATGTGCTGCAGACCCCGGCGTTCCTGTGCCGCCAGACGAATTTCATCGTCAACACCGCAAGCCAAGGCAAGCCGGTCAACATCAAGAAGGGCCAGTTCCTCTCCCCCTGGGAGATGAAGAACGTGGTCGAGAAGGCGCGCTCCACCGGCAACGAGCACATCATGGTGTGCGAGCGCGGCTTCAGCTTCGGCTACAACAACTTAGTCTCCGACATGCGCTCGCTGGCGATCATGCGCGAGTCCGGCGCGCCGGTGGTCTTCGATGCCACCCACTCGGTGCAGCTGCCCGGCGGGCAGGGCACCGCCAGCGGCGGCCAGCGCGAGCACATCCCGGTGCTGGCGCGCGCCGCGGTCGCCGCCGGCATCGCCGGCCTGTTCATGGAGACCCACCCCGACCCTGCCATGGCGCTCTCGGATGGCCCGAACGCCTGGCCGCTGGGACGCATGGCGGCGCTGCTCACGGTGCTGGTCGAGCTCGACCGCGCGGTAAAGAAGGCGCCATTCGCAGAATCACTTCTTGAAGGACCCCACAAGACATGAGCCGGATCAAGGACATCCGCGGGCGCGAGATCATCGACTCGCGCGGCAACCCCACCGTCGAGGCCGACGTCATTCTCGACTCCGGCGCCCTCGGGCGCGCGGCGGTGCCTTCGGGGGCCTCCACCGGCACGCGCGAGGCGGTGGAGCTGCGCGATGGCGACCAGAAGCGCTACGGCGGCAAGGGCACGCTCAGGGCGGTCGAGCACATCAACACCGTGCTCAAGAAGGCCCTGGTCGGCTTCGACCCGCGCGACCAGGCGAAGCTGGATGCGAAGATGATCGAGCTGGATGGCACCGACAACAAGGGCAAGCTCGGCGCCAATGCGATCCTCGGGGTCTCGCTGGCCAACGCGCACGCGGCCGCCAACGATGCCAAGGAGCCGCTGTACCGGCACCTGGCGCATCTTATCGGCGGCAAGCGCCAGCCGGTGATGCCGGTGCCGATGATGAACATCATCAACGGCGGGGCGCACGCGGACAACAGCCTCGACATCCAGGAGTTCATGATCCTGCCGGTGGGCGCGCCGAGTTTCCGCGAGGCGCTGCGTTACGGGGCGGAGATCTTCCACGCGCTCAAGAAGCTGCTGGCCGAGCGCGGCCTGTCCACGGCGGTGGGCGACGAGGGCGGCTATGCGCCGAACCTGGAGTCCAACGAGGCGGCGCTCTCGGTCATCCTCGAGGCGATCGCCAAGGCCGGCTACAAGGCCGGCAAGGACGTCTACCTGGGGCTCGACGTGGCGAGCTCGGAGTTCTTCAAGGACGGCTCCTACGAGCTGGCCGCCGAGAAGCGCCGTTTCTCGGCAGCCGAGTTCACCCGCTACCTGGCGGACCTCACGGCAAAGTTTCCCATCATCACCATCGAGGACGGGATGAGCGAGGCGGACTGGGACGGCTGGGCGCAGCTGACCAGGGCGCTCGGGGGCAAGATCCAGCTGGTCGGCGATGACGTGTTCGTCACCAACACCAAGATTTTCAAGGAAGCGATCGAGCGGCACATCGCCAACGCCATCCTCATCAAGCCCAACCAGATCGGCACGCTCACCGAGACGCTGGCGGCCATCGACATGGCCGACAAGGCGCACTACGCCGCCGTGGTCTCGCACCGCTCCGGGGAGACCGAGGATGCGACGATTGCCGACATCGCCGTCGCCAGCGCCGCCACGCAGATCAAGACCGGCTCGCTGTCGCGCTCGGACCGCATGGCCAAGTACAACCAGCTGCTGCGCATCGAGGCCGAGCTCGGCAAGGTGCGCTACGCCGGCCGCGAGGCATTCCCCGTCAAGCTCTGAGCCAGAAGCGGTGCGTGCGCCCGGCGCAGCGCCGAGGGGGCCGCGCCGAATAGCCGCACGAAGGCGCGCCGCATGCGCTCCGGGTCGTTGAACCCGGTGTCGAGCGCGACCTTTTGTACCGAGCGCGCGCCGCTTTCCAAAATCGCCCGCGCGGCATCCGCGCGCAAACGCTCCACCGCCTTGGCAGGGGTCACTCCGGTCTCCTGGCGGAAGGCGCGCGCGAAGTGGCGCGGACTCATGCACGCTTCGCGGGCGAGGGCCGCGATCGGCAGCGGCCCGCGCAAATGCGCGCGCATGAACTCCAACAGCGCGCCGAAGCGGCCCTGCGTGCCGCGCATTTCCAGCAGGGCGGAGAACTGCGACTGGCCGCCCGGGCGGCGGTGGTAGACCACCAGGTGCTGCGCGGTGCGGCGCGCCACCTTCTCGCCCAGGTCCTCACTGATCAAGGCCAGTGACAGGTCGATGCCGGCGGTGATGCCGGCGGAACTCCAGTAGCGCCCCGCGCGCACGAAGATGCGGTCCGGATCCAGGCGCACCTGCGGAAAGGCGGCGCGGAATTCCTCGCTGCAGCTCCAGTGCGTGGTGGCGGCGCGGCCATCGAGCAGGCCGGCGCCGGCCAGCAGGAACGCCCCCGAGCACACGCTCGCCAGGCGCTGCGCGCGCGCCGCGCACGCTTTGACGAAGCGCTGGGTGCGCGCGCAGCCCAGCGCCTGGCGCGAGCCGTCGCCGCCGCACACGATCAGGGTATCGATGCTCTCGGGGCGTGGCAGGCCGTGCGCGATGAGCTGTGCGCCCGAGCTGCTGCGCACCGCGCCCGGGCGCAACGCGATCACCTTCAGCTCGTAGGCCCCGGGGCGGATGCGGCCGGCGATCTCGAAGGCGGCGATCGGGCCGGCGGCATCGAGCACTTGGAAATCCGGGTAGATCAGAAAGGCGATGCGGCGCGGCATGCGGATGGCCTTAAAGGTGGGAAAGACGTCCTTTATGCCACCAGCATACCCGACGATAATCCGCCGCAGACCTTTTTCACCCGAGGCAAGCCCATGGCAACCTTCCAGGTCGTCTTCGCCCTGTACCCGCGCATCACGCAGCTGGACTTCACCGGTCCCGCGGAGGTCCTCGCGCGCCTGCCGGGCGCGGAACTGGTGCTCGCCTCGGCCAGCGGCGGGCCGCTGGTTGCGGACGGCGGCATCGTGTTCGCCAACGTCGTGCCGCTGGCGCAGGTCAAGGAGTGCGCGCTGCTGTGCGTGCCCGGCGGTTTCGGCTGTGCGGCGGCGATGGAGGACCCGGAGTATCTGGCGGGCGTGCAGCGCCTGGCCGCGCAGGCCCGCTACCTTACGTCCGTGTGCACCGGCTCCCTGCTGCTCGGCGCTGCCGGCCTGTTGCGCGGCCGCCGTGCCGCCTGCCACTGGGCCTTCCGCGAGCTGCTGCCGCTGTTCGGGGCCATCCCCGACCCGGCGCGCGTGGTGCGCGACGGCAACCTCATCACCGGCGGCGGGGTGACGGCGGGCATCGACATGGCGCTTACGGTAATGGCCGAGATCGCGGGGCGCGACTTTGCCGAGGCCGTACAGCTGGGCATCGAGTACGCGCCGCAGCCGCCCTTTGCCTGCGGCTCGCCGCAGGATGCGCGCGCGGAAGTTGTCGCGGCTGCCCGCGGACGGCTCGATGCGATCTGGCCGGACCGGCTTGCCACCGCGCGCCGTGCCGGAGCGGCGCTGAGCGCGGCGCGCTCCTGAGGGCCTGCGAAACGCTTCGCGGCGGGGGTGGCGTCTGATACGCTCCCACACCCATGAAGTGGCTCGCCGCGGCACTTGCAGTTGCCGTAATCCTCCTCCAATACCGGGTCTGGTTCTCAGAGGACGGGGTGCACGCGGTCTCAGGCCTGCAACGGGCCGTGGCCACGCAGCGCAGCGAGAACGAGCAGCTGGCCGAGCGCAACCACCAGCTCGCCGCCGAGGTCCGTGACCTGAAGACCGGCATGGACGCGCTGGAAGAGCGCGCGCGCAGCGACCTGGGAATGATCGCCCGCAACGAGACCTTCTACCAGGTCGTGCCCTCGCGGCCGCCACAGGGCAGCCGCGCGCCCACCCGTACTGCGTCCGCCCGCTAGGCGCGGCGGCAGCTTCCGCAGCATGAAGTACTGGCTCGTCATGCCCGCCGCGGGCACCGGGCGCCGGTTCGGCACCGATGTTCCGAAGCAATACGCGCCCCTGGAGGGCCGCACCGTCATCGACTGGGCGCTCGCGCCCTTCCTCGCCGACCGCCGCTGCACGCAGGCCATCGTCGTCCTGGGGCAGGACGATGGCAGCTGGCAGCCCCCTGCCGGAGTGCTCACCACCCCCGGCGGCGCGCAGCGCAGCCAGTCGGTGCGCGCGGGCCTGGCGGCCATCGAGGACCGCGCTGGCCAGAACGACTGGGTGCTGGTGCATGACGCCGCACGCCCGTGCCTGGACCGCGCAGATCTCGACCGCCTGCTGCTGGGCGTGACCGAGCATCCGGTGGGCGGGCTCCTGGGGGTGCGCTACGCCGACACCCTCAAGCGCGCGGACGAGTCGCGCGGGGAGGCGCTGCCTGCCCAGGTGCTGAAGACCGAGGAGCGCCGTGGGCTGTGGCGCGCGCTGACCCCGCAGATGTTCCGCTTTGCGGCCCTGGGTGCGGCTCTGGATGCGGCGCACGCAGCCGGGCGCTTTCCCAGCGACGAGGCGCAGGCGCTGGAATGGGCCGGCGCCAGCGCGCTGCTCATCGAGGGGGCCGCCAGTAACCTGAAGGTCACCACGACCGCTGACCTGACGCTGGCGGCCGCGGTACTGCGCGCGCGCGACGCGGCGGCGCGGTGACCGGCATGCGCATCGGCTCGGGCTTCGACGTTCATGCCTTCGGTCCGGGCGGGTTCGTGATGCTCGGCGGGGTGCGCGTGCCGCATTCGCACGGGGTGCTAGCGCACTCCGACGGCGACGTCCTGCTGCATGCGCTGTGCGATGCCTTGCTCGGCGCGGCGGGCCTGGGGGACATCGGCCAGCACTTCAAGGACACCGACCCGAAGTGGCGCGGCGCCGACAGCGCCGGCTTTGTCACCGCAGTGCTCGCGCAGCTGCGCGCCGCAGGCCTGCGCGTGGTCAATGCGGACCTGACCGTGATCGCGCAGGCACCGAAGGTGGCACCCCACCGCGAGGCGATGCAGGCGCGCATCGCGCAGCTGCTCGCCGTCCCGGTGCGCCAGGTCAACATCAAGGCCACTACCACCGAGGGCCTGGGGTTCCTCGGCCGTGCCGAGGGCATCGCCGCCCAGGCGGTCGTGCTGCTCGAAGCCGCGTCAGGGTGAGTCTGCCCGCACGCGCCGCCGCGCTCACCCCGCCGCGCGCCCACGGTGAGCCGCTCGCCGGCGTGCTGGTGCGGTCCGAGCCTGAGGACTTCCTCGTCGAGGAGGACCTGGGGTTTGCCCCCGCCGGCGAAGGCCAGCACCTGCTGGTGAGGGTGCGCAAGCGCAACGCCAACACCGCGTGGGTCGCCGAGCAGCTGGCCGGTCTTGCCGGCTGCCGCGTGCCCGAGGTCGGCTATGCGGGCCTGAAGGACCGCCGCGCTGTGGCGCTGCAGTGGTTCTCGCTGCCGCGGCCGCGCGCACCGCTCGACCTGGACGCGCTGCGCGGGACCGGCTTCGAGGCCCTGGAGATGCAGCCGCACAACCGCAAGCTGCCGCGCGGGGCGCTCGCCGGCAACCGCTTCGCCATCCGCCTGCGCGCCCCGGAAGGCACCGGCGCCCAGCTGGCGGCGGCCCTGAGCGCGCGCCTGGCGGTGATCAGCCGCGACGGGGTGCCGAATTATTTCGGCCCGCAGCGCTTCGGGCGCGACGGAGCGAACCTTGAGCGCATGGCCGTGCCCATGCGCTCGCTACGGCCCGCCGAGCGCGGCTTCGTGCTCTCGGCGGCGCGCAGCGTCATCTTCAATGCGCTGCTCGCCGCGCGGGTCGCCGACGGCAGCTGGGGGCGGGTGCTGGCAGGTGACCTTGCCATCCTCGACGGCCGCGGCAGCTTCTTCGCCGTCGACGGCGCCGATGCGCTCCTCGATGAGCGCGCCGCCGCGCTCAACATCCACCCGAGCGGCCCGCTGTGGGGGCAGGGGAGCCCGGCCACCGCCGGGGCGGTGCGCGAGCGCGAAGAGCACACCGCGGCGGCCTATCCGGAGCAGGCGGCGCTGTGTGTCGCCGCTGGCATGGAGCAGGAGCGGCGCAGTCTGCGCCTGGCGGTGCGCGAGCTGCACTGGGTCGCGGAACCGGCGGCCGTGGTCCTTGACTTCCGCCTCGCCCGCGGCTGCTACGCGACCGCGGTGCTGCGCGAGCTGATCGAGCCCTCAGAGGCGATTGCCGACGCCTGAAGTCATGGCGCCAGCAGCACGTACACCGCCCCGGTGCCCCCATCGACCGGTCGGGCGGACACGTAGGCGAGCACCGCGCCGGTGCGCTTGAGCACCGCGCTCGACGGTGCCCTTCAGCACTGGCCCGCGGTGCCCCGAGCGCAAGCCCTTGCCGTGGATGATGCGCACGCAGCGCACCTGCTGCTCCAGGGCCTCGGCGAGGAACTCGCGCAGCACCTGCTTGGCCTCGGTGACGGTGAGCCCGTGCAGGTCGATTTCGCGCTGCACGCGATACTCCCCGCGCCGCAGGCGCCGCATCACCGACACCTGGATTTCGGGCCGCCGGAAGGCCAGCTCCTCGCCCGAGCCGACTTCCGCGTCGACCCCCGGGGCCTCCAGACTTTCCTTCAGGACCGCCATGCGATCGGCGCGCGTGAAGCGCGCCCGGGGGCGCGCCTTGGGACCGCGCTGCGGCAGCGGGCGCGATCCCAGGGGCTTGACCCCACGCACCGCGTCGCGAAACAACCGGGCATCCTCGCCGCCGGCTTCGGGCTCATCCTCATCGGGCAGGGGCACCACGCTTGACCTCACTCCAAAGGCGCCTGCCTTCCAGTATAGTCACGGCAAGTGAGTTAAGTCCCTGAAAGAACTGGTATCACGGTGATGACAGGCGAGCCTTGCGGAAGGTCTTAGGTTGGGCGTGATCCGGATGCTCGAGAGGCACCAGACATGATGTCCCTCGCCCGCGGGGCGCGTCGGGCCGCACACCGGCTCCTGCATGAAGCACCGCTCGGACTGTGGCGCAGGTTGGTGCCGAAGCCGGAGGTGGGCGTGTGCTACCACGTGGTCGCAGACGCTGCCGTACCCCACATCCAGCACTACCCATTCCTCGACACGGCCGCGTTCGAGCAGGACCTGGACTATCTGGGCCGTCGTTTCGAATTCGTGGACTACGCGAAGCTCGCGCGGCGCCGTGCCGCCCCGGCCGCCGCGCGCGGCAACGCGGTCATTCTCACCTTTGACGACGGCTTCGCCGAGTGCGCCACCGTCGTCGCACCGGTGCTGCGCCGGCGCGGCCTGCGCTGCGTGTTCTTCGTGGTGACCGATCTGATCGACAACCGGGTGCTGTTCCGTGAGAGCGCGGCATCGCTGTGCATCGGTGCAATCGTGCGCATGCCCTATGCCGAGGTCAAAGCCATCGTGGCCGAGCTGGGAATCGGCTCTCAATTGCTGCCGCACGCCGCACACTCGCTGGCGCAGCCGACCGATACGCGGCCCTTCGGGCTCGCCGACCTTGGCCCAAACCTGGATCCGCGGCTGTCGCCGCTGCTGCGCTGGCTGTTGCAGCTGACCGCGGGCGAGGAACCGCGGGCGAAGCTGCTGCTTGACCGCCTGGGCATAGACGCTGCCGGTTACCTTGAGCAGGTCAAGCCGTATCTCACCAGCGCTCAGCTGCGCCAGTTGCACGCGGACGGCTTTACCATCGGCGCGCACAGCTGCAGCCATCCGCGGCTGCAGGATCTTGCGCAGGCGGATGCGGAGCGTGAAATCACCGAATCCTGCCGCATCGTGCGCGAGATCACCGGGCAGGCGAGTGTGCCCTTTGCCTTTCCCTATTCCGGCGGCGGCCTGGACCGGCGCTGGCTGGCGGGGCTGCGGGAGCGCCATGCGGACCTCGGACTGTTCTTCGACACCAACGGGGTGTGCGCGGACGAAGCCTTCATCGTGCAGCGCGTGTTCGGTGAGCGCTTCACCCGTGACCGCACCCTGGATGCCATCCTGCGACGGGCCTGGGCACAGCCGGCAGCATGGCGGCGACGCCCGGTGTAGGCGCGCGCGCAGGCTGTGGGATGCTGTTTGCCTGCGCTACCGGAGGCGCAGGCCGCGCAGGAGTCTGCCCAGGACTCTCTTGGGCTTGCGCACGAACTCGCCGATCGCCTCCGCCGACTCGTAGCCGACGTGGCGGGAGACCGCCGCAAGCAGCGCCGGAGAACTCGGCGTGAGGTCCGGGTCGAGCTGGCGCGCCTTGGCGAGAAATTTGCGAAAGGCCCCGCGGTCTATGCGGAACAGCTCCCGCGCCCAGTAAGTGCTGGATTCCAGGATGTCCTGCTGATCGCGGACCGACAGACCCGCCTGGTCGAGCGACCGGTAGTCGAGGCACTTCAGTATCAGATCGATCCAGCCCATGGCCACGGGAATGGTCTGGTAGCGGGCCTCGGCATCGCCGATGTAGGGCTGGTCGGGATGCTGTCGCCACAGATAAAGCGGCGCTGCCGAGGGCACGCGCTCCATGCGTCCGGCCCTGGCTAGTCGGAAGGTCACCTCCTCGCACTCCCAGAACCGCAGGCCCTCATCCCAGCCGCCGATCTTCTCGAGCGCGGAGCGGCGCGCGAGCCCGGCCGATTGCAGCACGCGATCGTGCCCGACCAGGCACATGATCGGGTCACGCCCCTGCATGTCGGGCTGGGCCGTCTCACCCACCAGGGTCACGCGGCCGCCATCGATGTGGCACTGGCACCAGGATGAATAGACCGCTGACACATCCGGCGCGACGCCGGCGCAGCTTGCCGCCTGCAGTTCGAACTTCGCGGGCGCGATGAAATCATCGCTGTCGAGGTACTGCACCCAGCTGCCCTGGGCTGCTTGCAGCGCCAGGTTGCGCGCTGCGCTCGGGCCCCGGTTCCTGCCGAGCTCGATGACCCGCCACGGCTTGGTGAAGCTGTGCGCCAGCTTCTGGCGCACCACCGCGACCGTCTCGTCCTGCGAACCGTCATCGGCGACGATCAGCTCGAAGTGCGGATACGTCTGGGCCGCCAGGTTATCGATGGTGTCGCTAACCCACTGCGCCGCGTTGTACGTCGGCATGATGACGCTGATCAGATCCATGGCATTCCGCTACCGCCCAACTCCGTGCCTTCGTCGGCCTCTTTCGTTTCGGGGTGTACGCGCTGTTGCAGACTGTAAGTGAAGGTGGACATACTACTTCTTGCGAGACCGCCGTCGGCTCATAAGTTCCTCCGTCCGGGAAATCAGCTCTGGCTTAGCCCGTTGCGCAGGCGCGCGACTGCCGTCAGGTAGTGACGGGCCACTTCGTCCTTGCTCGGAAGAGCCGGATCGCTGATCGCATCGGGCGCGGCCTCGCCGTAGCCGCGGCGCAGCGTGCTCGGGTCGATGCCAACGCGGCGGGCGATCGTGTCGAGAAAAGTGGACGGCTCCTCCACCAGCCGTTCATAAGAGATCGACAGCGGAATCACGCCGCGCCGCGCGAAGAACACGCGCCAGCCCCGATCCTGATCGGCGAGGTCGTTGAGCGCGCGGTCGACCGCATCCGGGTCGAAGAAGTTGGGGTTGGCGGCCGGCGGCGTCGTGACCGAGTCGTCGATTCCCCAGCGGCCGGTCAACTGGCCGAAGTGTTCCGACACCGCCTGTTTCAGGATGTCCTCGCGGTGCAGCTGGATGAACAGCGCATTCTCGAGCAGGCCATCGCCGATGCAATTGTTGAGCGTCCTGCGGAAGTCCCGGAAATGGACCTTGGCCGCAAAGACCCCGTCCTGGCAACGCCGTGCCAAAAGGAAGCTCGAGTACTTGCGCAGGAAAGCCAGCTCTGCCGCGGGTGCGCGCCGGCGACGCAGCAGGAGGCGATCCTTCCAGTTGCGCGGCCACCAGGTGAGCCCGCGGATGTCCTCTTCGAGACCGAGGCGCGGGGCCATCTGCGACATGACGACGGGATTGAAGTACTCGTGCGGCACGCCGATGCCGGCATTGATCATCTGGCGGCACAGAAAATAGCTGCCGCTGCGCGGAGTCGAACAGATGAAGATCTTCCTGGGTTCGCCGGTGAATTGCGGCTGATCAAGGAGTTCGCTGCTGATCTGAAGCTCGGTGTAGCGCAAGTGCCCGACCCTAAAAGGCGATGAATCGTACCGGTGGCAACCCCGCGTTTTTAGCACGGTTGTCAGGTCGGGGTGGCGCACCTGCCGTCGATGGTGCGACGGCCATCACACTGCGCCATCTGTTGGTGCGGCCGGGTTCGCAACGCGCGCAGCTGCGCTGTGCCGGGGCCGGGTGAGTGGATCGTGCGCGCACTGCTGCGCGGCGCGCGCGGCGCGGGCGGGTGGGAGCGGGGCTGATGCGGCGCGGCGGTCGAGGCGGCGTTGACGGCGCAGCGGCTGCGATAAACTAGGCTGCGCGCGGGCCGGCCCCGCGCGGCGCTGCTTTGGGTCTTGGCCGCGATTGCAAGCGCATGATTCTACTCGCGGTGCCCGGGACCCAGTATAGTCACGCGCACTTTTTGGCAGCATCCACAGCCCGCCACGTGAAGATTCTGGTCAGCAACGATGACGGCTATCGCGCCGAGGGCATCCGCCGGTTGCGCGAGGCACTCTCGACTCTGGCGCCCGTGACCGTCGTCGCTCCGGACCGCAACAAGAGCGGCGCCAGCAATTCCCTCACGCTGGACGTGCCGCTGCGCGTGTTCGAAGCTGAGCCCGGGGTGTACTTCGTGCCCGGCACGCCGACTGACTGCGTGCACCTGGCAATTTCTGGACTGTTCGACTTCGAGCACGACATGGTCGTCTCCGGGGTCAACGACGGCCCGAACCTGGGCGATGACGTGCTGTATTCCGGGACCGTCGCGGCCGCGGTCGAGGGGCGCTTCCTCGGCTTGCCGACCATCGCCGTGTCGCTGTGCACCGCCGGGGCCGGCGGGGGCAACTTCGTCGCCGCCGCCGAGGTGGCGCGGCTGCTGGTGGCGCAGCTGCTTAAGAAGCCGCTCGAACAGGGCTTCATCCTCAATGTCAACGTGCCGGATCTGCCCATGAACCTGCAGCGCGGTTTCCGCGCCAGCCGCCTCGGCTTCCGGCACCGCTCCGCGGCGGTGATGCGGGCGCAGGATCCGCGCGGTCGCCCGGTGTACTGGGTGGGTCCGGCGGGCGCGGAGCAGGACGCAAGCCCGGGCACAGATTTCGACACCGTGGCGCAGGGTTTCGTCTCGGTGACGCCGCTGCAGGTCGACCTCACGCGCCACGCGGCCGTGCCCGTGCTCGCCCAGTGGCTGGAGGGCATCGATGGCTGACGTGCGCATGGCCGGGATCGGTATGACCTCCGCGCGCACGCGCGACCGCCTGGTGCAGCGCCTGCGCGAGCAGGGCATCACCAACGCAGCGGTGCTGGAGCGCGTGCGCAATGTGCCGCGGCACATCTTCGTCGACGAGGCCCTTGGCAGCCGCGCCTACGAGGATACCGCGCTGCCGATCGGCTTCGGGCAGACAATCTCGCAGCCCTACATCGTGGCGCGCATGACCGAGGCGCTGCTGGAGGCCGGGGAAGTGAGCAACGTGCTGGAGGTCGGCACCGGGTGCGGCTACCAGACCGCCGTGCTCGCCCCGCTGGTCGCGCACGTCAACACAATCGAGCGCATCGAGCCGCTGTCGGCGCGCGCCCGGCAGCGGCTGAAGGAACTGGGCATCCGCAACGTGCGCTTCCGCCATGGCGACGGCTCGCTCGGCTGGAAGGCGCATGCACCCTTCGATGGCATCCTGGTCGCCGCCGCGCCGCTCACCGTCCCCGAGGCGCTCATCAAGCAGTTGAAGGTCGGCGGGCGCCTCCTGGTGCCGATCGGACCGGAGGGCAAGCAGGAGCTGGTGCGCTTCACGCGTCGCGAGCAGCGCGTGGAGCGTGAGTCCCTAGGCCCGGTGGCCTTCGTGCCGCTGCTCGGGGGCACTGCATGAATTGGCCTGATTTTGCGCGGAACTATGGAACTAAATATCGATGCGACATCAGATAAATTGTATAAGTAATTGATAATAATAATTAAAAATACCTAAAAATTGGCGCCGGCAAAGATCGCCACGCTGAAAACCCTGAAAAACAAGCTCTTTTCGTAACGGCCCGAGGGGGCGCCGCCGCGCGTTTGGAGGGCGAAAATCCTTGGAGTTCAGTGTGCTTGCGCGTTCTTCTGCAACGCGCTTAACATGCGCTCCCCTGTCTCCTAACAACGACAGGCAGAAGGAGGGCGACCGGCAGAAGACACAGGGAGGAGGGAGTCGAGACAAAAGCAACAAAAACCCTCGAATAAGAAAAACAGTGCAGTTGTTCGAGTCTGTCAGCTTCGAATGATTGTTTGGTTGGTTGACCCTCCCTCTGTGTCTTCTGCCGGTTGTCTTCCGCCCCGCGCTGCCGGCTAGCGCAGAAACAGCGCCGCGGCGACCCGCCGCTCCTCCTGAACCAGAACGTTGTACGTGCGGCATGCCGCACCCAGTTCCATGGCCTCGAGCCCGATGCCGCGCGCGGTGCAGGCCGCGCGCACCGCGGCGGGCGCAAAGTGCTGCGCCGGCCCGGTGCCCAGGATCACCAGCTCCGGGGACAGCTCGAACAGCACCGCCAGATGCGCCGGCCCGAATTCCGCAAAACTTTCCGGGGCGAAGTCGGCGATCAACCGCTGCGCGGTCACGATGCAGGTGCGCGTGAGCAGCTGGTCGCCGACCTGGATCCCGGCCGGCGAGTAGCTCTTGATCAGGTGCACGCCTGCAGCGCTGTCGAGGGTGAACTTCACGGGCGGGTACGATAGCGCCCGTGCGCGAACTCGTCATCGTCATCGCCGATCTCTACCTGGCCGAACCTTTTGGTGCCCGCACCGTCGCGCCGCGCGCCCTGGCCGGGCTTGAGTGCTTTGCGCGCTGGGGCACTCGCGAGCAGCTCGCGCACGGCTGGCGTGCGTGGCTGGCCGCCTGGGTGGGACGGGCGGACCTGGCCGGCATCGCCCCCGCGCGCATCGCGAGCGCCGTGCACCCGCAGCTGGCGGGCACCCCCGACACGCTGTGGCTCGCCGTGCCGGTGCACCTGAGTGCGGGACTGGCGCGCGTGCACCTGGCCGCAGCAGGGCTGCTGTACCTGCACGATGATGAGCTATCGCGCCTGGCGGAGGATTTCGCGCGCGCCTTCGCCGGCTCGGGCTTCTCGCTGAGCCCGGCATCCTCGCGCGAACTGCTGCTGCTCACCCCCGGGGTTGCGGCAGTGGCCACCCCGGAACCGGCGCGTTTCGCCGGCGCCGAGGTGAACGAGGCGCTGCCGCGCGGCCCGGCCGCGGCCGGCCTGCGCCGCACCTGGACCGAGGTCGAGATGTGGCTGCACGCGCTGCCGTGGAACCAGGCGCGCGAGATCCCGGTGACCGCGCTGTGGCCCTGGGGCGCGGTGGGTGCCACGGTGCTGCCGGCGCCCGAGGCCCCACATCCGGGCGCCATTGCGTTTGCACGGGACGCGTACATATACGGTTTGTGGCACCTTTGTGGGCTTGCCTGCCAGGCGCCGCCTGCGGATCTTGGGGGCGTACTGGGCAGCGGCGGCCACGCCGTGCTGGTGGTGGAGGCGGGGAGCTTGGTCAAGGACTCATACGAGGGCTTCGGGGCAGCGCTCGACGAAGTGGACGCGCGCTACGTGTCCCCGGCCGTGGCGGTGCTGCGCGCCGGAGGCATCGACCGGCTGCGACTGCTCGCCAATGACCGCTGCCTCACCCTGCAGCGGCGCAGCCACTGGCGGTTCTGGCGCCGTAGCGGTGGCGGCCTGGCGGGGCTCGCGTGAGCCTGCGCATCGTGCGCCGTGCGCCCGGGGAGGGCGGGCCCGCCTTCGTGCAGCCACTGCATCCGGTGCTCGGGCGGGTGTACGCGGCGCGCGGCGTGCGCACGGCGCAGGAACTGGATACCTCGCTGGAGCGGCTGCTGCCGGTGGGCACGCTCGAGGGTCTGCCCGAGGCGGTCGAGCTGCTCATGGGCCATCGCAGCGGCCGGGTGACGATCATCGGCGACTTCGATGCCGACGGCGCCACCAGCAGCGCGCTCATGGTGCGCGCCCTGCGCGGCTTCGGCTTCGCAGACGTGGACTTTCTGGTGCCGAACCGCTTCGAGTTCGGCTACGGGCTGACGCCGGAGATCGTGGCCCTGAGCGCCCAGCGCTCCCCGAGCCTCATCGTCACGGTGGACAACGGTGTCTCGAGCAATGCCGGGGTGGCCGCCGCGCGCGCACGCGGCATCGACGTGCTGATCACCGACCACCACCTGCCCGGCGCCGAGCTGCCCGCGGCCAATGTGATCGTCAACCCCAACCTCGCCGGCAGCCGCTTCGGCAGCCGCAGCCTGGCAGGGGTCGGCGTGGCCTTCTACGTGATGGCCGCGCTCAAGCGCCGCCTGGACGCGGCCGGGATCGCCCCGGCCGCTGCCGGTGGGGTCGCGCAGCTGCTGGACCTGGTGGCGCTGGGCACCGTGGCCGACGTGGTGCCGCTGGATGCGAACAACCGCATCCTGGTCTCCCAGGGGCTCAGGCGCATCCGCGCCGGTCGCTGCGTGCCGGGGATCCGCGCGCTGCTGGACCTGGCGGGCCGCTCGCCGGAGAACCTCACGGCGGCGGATCTGGCCTTCGGGGTCGCCCCGCGCCTGAACGCCGCCGGCCGCATCGATGACATGAGCATCGGCATCCGCTGCCTGCTGACCGACGATGCCGCCGAGGCGCAGCAGCTGGCGGGGCGGCTGGATGAACTGAACCAGGAGCGGCGCAGTATCGAGGCGAAGATGCAGCAGGACGCCCAGGCCGCGGTGCGGGTGCTCGCGAACCCGAAGCCGGGCAGCCTCGAGCGCAGCGGGGTGGTGCTCTTTGACGAGGGCTG
Source organism: uncultured Pseudomonadota bacterium (assembly GCA_963794975.1). Classification (GTDB taxonomy): domain Bacteria; phylum Pseudomonadota; class Gammaproteobacteria; order Steroidobacterales; family Steroidobacteraceae; genus 13-2-20CM-66-19. Next base: position 86,420 of record CAWCGL010000002.1, read on the forward strand.
GCATCAGGGCGTCGTCGGCCTGGTCGCCAGCCGCATCAAGGAGCGTCTGCGCCGTCCGGTCATTGCCTTCGCGCTGGCCGATGCGGTGACGCTGCGCGGCTCGGCGCGCTCGGTGCCCGGGGTGCACATCCGCGACGTGCTCGACGGCATCGCTACGCGCCACCCGCAGCTGATCAGCCGTTTCGGCGGCCACGCCATGGCTGCCGGCCTTACGCTCGAGCGCGCGCTGCTGGACGAATTCGCGCGCGCCTTTGACGAGGAAGTGGCGCGCTGGCTCGCACAGGCGCCGCCGACGGACACCATCGAGACCGACGGCGAGCTCGCCCCCGGCGAGATCGCGCTGGAGACCGCGCACGCGCTGCGCGCGGGTGGCCCCTGGGGCCAGTCCTTCCCCGAACCGAGCTTCGACGGGCTGTTTAGCATCCGCGGCGCGCGCGTCATCGGCGCGCGCCATCTGAAGATGTGGGTCGAGGTCCCCGACAGCGGCCGCGCTTTCGATGCGATCGCCTTCAACCACGTGGAGGAGGGGGCGGAGTTCGTCGTGCCGGCCGGGCTTGCCCACCTGGTGTACCGGCTGGACGTCAACGAGTACCAGGGCGAGCGGCGCCTGCAGCTGCTCGTGGATCACCTGATGCCCGCGGCTCGCTAAAGGTCAAGCCGCGGTGATAGCATCCGGGGCCGTTTTAGCGCCCCGCCGCCCGCGTTTTCCGGAAAGTCCGCCATGGAAGTCAGCCAGCTCAAGCGCCAGCTCAAAGACCTCGGGGAGCGTATTGCCTCCCTTCGGGGGTTTCTTTGAGTACGACAGCAAACAGGAGCGCCTGGAGGAGGTCGGCCGCGAGCTCGAGGATCCGCATGTGTGGCAGGACCCGGCGCGCGCCCAGGAGCTGGGCCGCGAACGCGCCCGCCTGAGCGGCGCGGTCGGCGAGATCGATCGCACGACCAAGGGCATCGCCGATGCGGTGGAGCTGCTCGCCCTGGCCGAGGGTGAGAACGACGAGGCCGCCGCGCGCGACATCGAGGCGGATGCGCAGCGCCTGGAGGCGGACGTGCGCCACCTGGAACTCAAGCGCATGTTCCACGGCGAGATGGACTCGCACAACGCCTTCCTCGACATCCAGGCCGGCGCCGGCGGCACCGAGGCCCAGGACTGGGCGCAGATGCTGCTGCGCATGTACCTGCGCTGGGCTGCCTCGCGCGGCTTCAGCGCTGAGGTGATTGATTCGCAGCCCGGCGAGGTCGCCGGCATGAAGAGCGCCACGATCGAGATCAAGGGCGAGTACGCCTACGGCTGGCTGCGCACCGAGATCGGCGTGCACCGCCTGGTGCGCAAGTCCCCCTTCGACTCGGGCAACCGGCGCCATACCTCCTTCGCTTCGGTGTTCGTCTCCCCGGAGGTCGATGACGACATTGCCATCGAGATCAATCCCGCGGACCTGCGCACCGACGTGTACCGCTCCTCCGGGGCCGGCGGCCAGCACGTCAACAAGACCGAGTCGGCGGTGCGCATCACCCACCTGCCCAGCGGCATCGTGGTGGCCTGCCAGAACGAGCGCAGCCAGCACAAGAACCGCTCGACCGCGATGAAGATGCTCAAGGCGAAGCTCTACGAGCTCGAGGTCAACAAGCGCAATGCGGCCTCCAAGGTGCTCGAGGACTCCAAGTCCGACGTAAGCTGGGGGCACCAGATCCGCTCCTACGTGCTCGACCAGTCACGCATCAAGGACCTGCGCACCGGCGTCGAGGTCGGCAACACCGGCGCGGTCCTGGACGGCGCGTTGGACCAGTTTTTGGAGGCCTCCCTCAAGGCGGGCGTATAAGACATGACAGACAAGACCAGCAGTGGCGGCGATGACGGTGGCGAGGAGAACCGGCTGATCGCCGAGCGGCGCGCGAAGCTTGCCGAGCTGCGCAGCGCCGGCGGCGCCTTCCCCAATGACTTCCGTCGCGATGCACTCGCCGGTCAGCTGCACGATGCCTACGGCGAGAAGTCCGCCGAATGGCTCGAGGCGAACCCGACGCGTGTCAAGGTCGGCGGCCGCATGATGTTCAAGCGCCTCATGGGCAAGGCAAGCTTCGTGAAGATCGCCGACCGCACCGGGCAGGTGCAGCTGTTCCTGCAGGCCCAGGCGCTGGGCGCATCCTACGAGGCGTTCAAGGGCTGGGACGTCGGCGACATCATCGGCGCTGGCGGGGTGCTGTTCCGCACCAAGACCGGCGAGCTATCGGTGCGTGCCGACGCGCTGCAGCTGCTGGTGAAGTCGCTGCGGCCGCTGCCGGACAAGTGGCACGGGCTGGCCGACACCGAGACGCGCTACCGCCGCCGCTACGTGGACCTGATCGTCAGCGAGCACAGCCGCAAGGTCTTCCGCGCGCGCACGCAGATCATCGGCTACCTGCGCGACTTCCTCGACGCGCTGGACTTCCTCGAGGTCGAGACGCCGATGATGCAGCCGATCCCGGGCGGGGCCACCGCGCGCCCGTTCCGCACGCATCACAACGCGCTCGACCTGGACATGTACCTGCGCATCGCCCCGGAGCTGTACCTGAAGCGCCTGATCGTCGGCGGCCTGGAGCGGGTCTACGAGATCAACCGCAACTTCCGCAACGAGGGGCTCTCGACGCAGCACAACCCCGAGTTCACGATGCTCGAGCTCTACCTGGCCTACGCGGACTACCGCGACCTCATGGACTGGATCGAGAAGGCGACCCGCGGGCTGGCCGATACCCTGCAGGGCAGCCAGCAGGTCAGCTACCAGGGGCGTGCGTTTGATCTCGCCAAGCCGTTCCGGCGAGTGACTGTCGAGCAGGCCATCATCGACAACAACCCCGGGATCGACCCGCTGTCGCTGCGCGACCTGACCTACCTGCGCAAACGCTGCGAGCTGCTGGGCATCAAGGCCGACGCCCACGATGGCCCGGGCAAGCTGCAGATCGAGATCTTCGAGAAGACCGCCGAGAGCACGCTCCTCGAGCCGACCTTCGTGTACGCGTACCCGGCGGAAGTTTCGCCGCTGTCGCGCCCGAACGATAAGGATCCGTTCGTCACCGACCGGTTCGAGTTCTTCATCGGCGGCCGCGAGATCGCCAACGGCTTCTCGGAGCTGAATGATCCGGAGGAGCAGGCGGCGCGCTTCCGCGCGCAGGTGGCACGCAAGGACAAAGGCGACGAGGAGGCCATGTTCTACGACGCCGACTACGTGCGCGCGCTCGAGTACGGCATGCCCCCGACGGCCGGCCTGGGCGTCGGCATCGACCGCCTGGTCATGTTCTTCACCGATTCGCCCTCGATCCGCGACGTCATCCTGTTCCCGCACATGCGCCCGGAATCCTTCTGAAGCCGCGCCGGCGCGGCGAGGCGCTGCAGGCGCGCTTCACGTGGAAATGCGGCTGCACCGCCGGTGACCAGGACCGTGACCTCCTCCTGTTGGGCAGCGGCTGGCCGTGGGGCGCCGGCGCGCGCTAGCCTAGGGCGGCAGCGTGTAAGGCATCGGCAGCTGCTGCGCCTCGATCGCGGCAGCGCCCGCCGGCGCGGCGGCAGCATCGTTTGCGGCGACGGCCACGCCGGTCACGCCCAGAAACTCGCAGCGCCCGTCGGCGCGCTGCACCGCGTCCACGACCTGCACGCTGCGCCCGTCCGGCAGCTCGCCGCTATCCCCGGGGCGCAGCGCCGCGGGCCCGCCGGTGACGAAGCGCTGCAGGCGGCGCTTGACGCGCCCGCGGTAGTGGGCGCGCGCGATGACCTCCTGTCCGGTGTAGCAACCCTTGTCGAAGGCGATCGCGCCCAGCACGTCAAGGTTCAGCATCTGCGCCACGAACTGCTCGGAGGTCGCGGCGAACACCTGCGGCTCGGCGGCGGCGACCGCGGCGGCGTGCCACGCTGCCTCATCCGCGCTGCGCGCAGCGCTCAGCAGCACCGCCGCATCCCGCGGCTGCACCACGAGGGTGCGCGCCGGCTCGGCGCCGACGCGCACCAGCAGCGCTGCGCCCTCGTGCGCCACCGCGTTAACGACCGCGGGCAGCGACAGCGCCGCCGGGTCGTCCGTCGGCGGCGAGCCGATCAACCCGTGCACGGCCCACGAGCCGGTCTCATCGCTCAGCCGCACCTTCGAGCGCAGGATGAACTTGCCCAGCCGCGCGGCCACGGGCGCGATCAGCTCGCGCGGCAGGATCGCCAGCACGTCGCCCGGGGCATTCTCGATCAGGCGCAGCACGGCGATGGTGCGCCCCTGGGGGTTGTGGTAGCCGGCCAGCAGCGAGACGGTGGACGAGAGCTGCGCGATATCGTTGGAGAGCTGTCCCTGCAGGAACGCCACGGCGTCGGCGCCGCGGGCGCGCAGCACGCCGAGGGACTCCAGCGCGGATGATTTCAGCGAGCTATTCATGAACTTGCCAGCGTCCTGATGCTAACCATGCGTGGCCGCCTACCTCGAATTCTGGCAGACTCAATGGGTATGCAGATGAGCGATCGCAAGAGCCCGCCGCCGCCTTCCCCTGTCCCCGTCACTGACTCTGCAGCCACGCCGGCGGCAGTGCCGGCGGCGGCCACCATGCGCGAGATCGGCGGTCCGGCCGGGGCCGAGCCTACCCGCTACGGTGACTGGGAAAAGAACGGCCGCTGCATCGATTTCTAGAAGTCTATGCCGAGCCGACCCTTATCGCCGCACCTGTCGGTGTACAAGTTCAAGTACACCCTCCTGTCATCGATCTTAAATCGCCTCACCGGTATGGCCCTCTCGGTGGGGCTGATCGCATTGACCTACTGGCTGCTCAGCATCGCCCATGGTGCCGATGCGCAGGCGCACGCCCAGGCGCTGCTGTGCGCGCCGGTGATGAAGCTGTTCCTGGCCGCGATGGTGATCTCCTTCTGCTACCACCTGGTCGCCGGCATCCGCCACCTGGTGTGGGACACCGGCCGCGGGCTCGAGCGCAGCACCTCGCAGAAGAGCGCCTGGCTGGTCGGCGTGCTGAGCATCCTGCTCATGCTGTTCATTGCTTACTGGCTGTGGCACGGCGGGCACCGGCCATGAGCCTGAACACCCCGCTGCGCCAGGTGCTGGGCTTGGGCTCGGCCAAGTCCGGCGTCCACCACTGGTGGCTGCAGCGGCTGACCTCGATCGCGCTCGTGCCGCTGTCGATCTGGTTCACCGTTTCGCTGCTGTGCCTGCCGGGACTGGATCACGCGACCGTCAGCGCCTGGATGAGCCAGGGGCTCACGGCGCTGCTGTTGATCCTCCTGGTGTTGACGGCGAGCTGGCACTCGCGCCTGGGGCTGCAGGTGGTCATCGAGGACTACGTGCACGGCAGCGGTGCACGCACGCTGTGGCTGGTGCTGGTCGGTTTCGCGCACGTGTTCCTGGCCGCTGCCGGGGTGTTCGCCATCCTCAAGGTGGCCTTCGGAAGGGGCGCATGAGCGCGTACGAGTTCATCGACCACAGCTACGACGTCATCGTCGTCGGTGCCGGCGGGGCGGGGCTGCGCGCCACGCTGGGACTGGCCGAGAGCGGCCTGTCGACCGCCTGCATCACCAAGCTCTTCCCCACCCGCAGTCACACGGTCGCCGCGCAGGGCGGCATCTCCGCGGCGCTCGGCAACATGGGCGAGGATGACTGGCGCTGGCACATGTACGACACCGTCAAGGGTTCGGACTGGCTCGGCGACCAGGACGCGATCGAGCTGATGTGCAAGGAGGCCCCGGCGGCGGTCATCGAGCTGGAGCACTATGGGGTGCCGTTCTCGCGCACCGAGGCCGGGCGCATCTACCAGCGCCCCTTCGGCGGCATGACCACGCACTACGGCAAGGGCATCGCGCAGCGCACCTGCGCGGCCGCCGACCGCACCGGCCATGCGATGCTGCACACGCTCTACCAGCAATCGGTGCGCCACGCGGCGACCTTCTTCATCGAGTACTTCGCGATCGACCTGATCATGGAGGAGGGGGTGTGCCGCGGGGTGCTGGCGCTGGATCTGGCCGAAGGCAAGCTGCATCGCTTCCGTGCGCACATGACCATCCTCGCCACCGGCGGCTACGGGCGTACCTATTTCTCCTGCACCTCGGCGCACTCGTGCACCGGGGACGGCAATGCCATGGTGCTGCGCGCGGGGCTGCCGCTGCAGGACATGGAGTTCGTGCAGTTCCATCCCACCGGAATCTACGGGGCCGGGTGTCTGATCACCGAGGGCGCGCGCGGGGAGGGCGGCTACCTCACCAACTCCAAGGGCGAGCGCTTCATGGAGCGCTACGCACCCAATGCCAAGGACCTGGCATCGCGTGACGTGGTCAGCCGCGCCATGACCGTGGAGATCCGCGAGGGGCGCGGCGTGGGCGCGGAGCACGACCACATCGACCTGCACCTGGAGCACCTGGGACCGGCGGTCATCCACGAGCGCCTGCCCGGCATCGCCGAGACCGCGCGCATCTTCGCCGGCGTCGACGTCACCAAGGAGCCGATCCCGGTGCAGCCGACGGTGCACTACAACATGGGCGGCATTCCCTGCAACGTGCACGGCGAGGTGGTATGCCCGCGGGCGGGGGACCCGGACGCGGTGGTGCCCGGGCTCATGGCCGTCGGCGAGGCTGCCTGTGTCTCGGTGCACGGGGCGAACCGCCTGGGCAGCAACTCGCTGCTGGACCTGGTGATCTTCGGGCGCGAGGCGGCGCGGCGCTGCGCGCAGCTGATAAAGCCCGGCAGTCCCCACAAGGCTTTCGCAGCCGATGCCGGGGCCGCCTCGGTCGCGCGCCTGGACCGGCTGCGCAACGCCAACGGCACCCGCGGTACGGCCGCGATCCGCCTGGAGATGCAGAAGGCGATGCAGATGGACGCGGCGGTGTTCCGCACCGGCGCGAGTCTCGCCGAGGGCACCCAGCGCATCGCCGCCACGTTTGATTCCTTCAAGGACGTGCGCATCACCGACCGCTCGCTGGTGTGGAACACCGATCTCATCGAGACGCTGGAACTGGAGAACCTGTTGCTGCAGGCGACCGCGACCATCCACTCGGCGGCCAACCGCACCGAGAGCCGCGGCGCGCATGCGCGCGAGGACTTCGCGCAGCGCGACGATGCGAACTGGATGAAGCACACGCTGGTGTGGGTGGAGGGGCCCGGCAAGGTGCGCTTCGACTACCGCCCGGTGCACCTGAACACGCTCACGAGCGATGTCGAGTCGATCCCGCCCAAGGCGCGCACTTACTAAAGGACGAAGCGATGGCTGAATTCCGCCTGCCCGCCAACTCGCGCATCGCCAAGGGGATCACCCATCCGGCGCCAGCCGGGGCGCGCGCGCTGCGCCAGGTGCGCATCTACCGCTTCAACCCCGACTCGGGCGAGAACCCGCGCATGGACACCTTTTCTCTGGATACCGCCAGCTGCGGACCGATGGTGCTCGATGCCCTGATCGCGCTTAAGTCGACGGTGGATTCGAGCATCACCTTCCGGCGCTCCTGCCGCGAGGGCATCTGCGGCTCATGCGCGATGAACATCAACGGCGTGAACCGCCTGGCCTGCACCACCGCGCTCAAGGAGCTCTCCGGGGACATCAAGATCTACCCGCTGCCGCACATGCCGGTGGTGAAGGACCTGGTGCCGGACCTGACCAATTTCTACGCGCAGTACGCGGCCGTGAAGCCCTGGCTGCAGACCCGCACGCCCGCGCCGCCGGACCGCGAGCGCCTGCAGAGCAAGGAGGAGCAGGAGCGCATCGACCGCCCGGCCGCCTGCATCCTGTGCGCCTGCTGCTCGACCGCCTGCCCGAGCTACTGGTGGAACTCGGACCGCTTCCTCGGGCCCGCGGCGCTGCTGGCCGCGTACCGCTGGATCATCGACAGCCGCGACGAGGCCACCGGCGAGCGCCTGGATGAGCTGGAGGACCCTTCCGGTTGTACCGCTGCCACACCATCATGAACTGCACGGACGTGTGCCCGAAGGACCTGAACCCGGCGCGCGCGATCGCCGAGATCAAGAAGATGATGGTCGAGCGGCAGCTCTGATGGGGCGGCCGGGCGAGCCGGGCGCCGCGGCCGGGCGCATCCTGTGGCGCTGCCGGCGCGGCATGAAGGAGCTGGACGTGCTGCTGGAGCGCTACGCCCGCGCCGGGCATCCGCAGGCGGGGGCCGCCGAGCAGCGGCGCTTCGAGGCCCTGCTGGAGCTGCCCGATCCACTGCTGGCGGGGTACTTCCTGGCCGGGGATATTCCCGCAGACCCCGCCCTGGCCCGCCTGGTCGCGCGCATCCGCACTTATGTCGCTTGAGGGGCGGCTTCGGCGCTATTGTGTGCCCATCCCCCGCCCGACCGCCCACGATGAACTTTCACGAAGGCTTACAGTCTATCCAGCTCACGGCGCGGCGGCGTTGCCTTAAGTCAGGGCGCGCATGAGCGCTGATGTGAGTGATCTGAGTCTGGTCCGCCGCGTGCAGCGCGGCGACAAGGGGGCCTTTGATGCGCTGGTGCTCAAATACCAGCACAAACTGGTCAAGCTGGTCATGCGCTACGTGCGCAACCCGGCCGAGGCGGAGGACATTGCGCAGGAAGCCTTCATCAAGGCCTACCGGGCACTGCCCGGCTTCCGCGGCGACAGTGCCTTCTACACTTGGCTGTACCGCATAGCGATCAATACTGCCAAGAATGCCGTGGTGTCCCGCGACCGCAGTCCCATCGAATACAACCTCGACCGCAACAGCAATGACGAGTCCAACGATATGCAGGGCCACATGAAGGACGCCGAGACCCCCGAGGGGCTGGTGCTCACCGACGAGATCCGCTCGATCGTGAACACCGCCATCGAGGCGCTGCCCGAGGACCTGCGCACCGCGATCGTGTTGCGCGAGCTGGAGGGCCTGTCCTACGAGGAGATCGCCGCCGCCATGGACTGCCCGGTGGGCACGGTGCGCTCGCGCATCTTCCGCGCCCGCGAGGCGATCGATCGCCAGTTGCGTGAAGTCTTCGAAGGCGGCCTGGGCCGCGCGGAGGAACTGGGATGAACGAGGAACTCGATAGCCAGCTGTCGGCGATGTTCGACGACGAGCTGCCGACCTCCGAGTGTGAACTCCTGGCCCGACGGCTCTCGCGCGACGAGGCGCTCAAGGCGCGCTGGGGCCGCTACGCGGTCGTCGGCGCGGTGATCCGCGCCGAACGCGGCGTACGCCTGAACGCCCCGCTCGCCGGGCGCGTCAATGCGCTCATCAGGTCCGAGCCCGAGCTCGGCGCCGCCGCGGCGCTGTCGACCCCGCGCCGCGCACGCCCGGGCTGGTGGCAGCCGCTCGCCGGGGCGGGGCTGGCCGCCGGCGTGGCCGCCGTTTCGGTGCTGTGGCTGCGCGCCCAGGCGCCGCTGCCGGGTGGCGCGCTGAGCGCGCGCGCCACGCCGCCGGTCGCGGTACCGGTGGCGAAGGTCGCCGACAGCTACGTGGTGCCGCCGACGCCGGCGGTGCGCCCGATGGTGGTACCGAGCACCGAGCTTGCCAATTACGTGGTTGCCCACAGCATGGTGTCCTCGCCGGTGGCACGGCGTAACCTGCTGTCCTCGTTCATCACCAGCGAGCCGGCGGCCGGTAGTGCGGAGGAGCCGCCGGAAGATGCCAAGGCCCATGCGCAGTAACCCGGCACTGACCGCGCTCGCCGTCGGCTGCCTGGCCTGCGGCGCCGCCCTGGCCGATGAGCCGGCGCAGTGGCTCGCGCGCATGAATCAGGCGCTCACCACGCGCAACTACGACGGCACTTTCTCGCACTGGCACGGCGGCCAGGTGGAGATGCTGCGCATCATCCACCGCGTCCAGGACGGGGTGGTCTCCGAGCGCCTGGCCTCGCTCGATGGTTCGGGCCGCGAGTTCATCCGCACCGGGGCGCAGCTGGCGTGTTACCTGCCGGACAAGCGCACGGTGGTGGTCGAGCAGCGCCCGCTGCAGGAGCCGCTGGTGGGCTTCCCGGCCGTGAGCGAGCAGACCGCCAGCTTCTACGACATCAAGGAAGTCGCGCGCACGCGGCTGAACCGCCGCGACACCCACCTGATCACGGTGACGCCGAAGGACGAGTTTCGCTACGGCTACCGGCTGTGGATCGATGACAAGACCGCGATGCCGCTGAAGACGCAGCTGTGTGATGCGCAGGGCCACGTGATCGAGCAGATCGTGTTCGCCGATCTCACCCTCGCGGCGCACATCGCCGATGCGGCCTTCAGGCCCGAGGTGGCAACCGATGGCTTCCAGTGGGTGCGTGACAGCGGTGCGCCGCTGCATGCGCCGCCGGGCCGGACCGTGGCCTGGGGGGCGATGCACCTGCCGCCGGGGTTTCGCATGACAGTGCGCGCCTCGCAGACGCTGCCGGGCTCTTCAGGCCCGGTCGATCACCTGGTGTTCACCGACGGGGTCGCCTCGGTCTCGGTGTTCGTCGAAGTCCAGCAGAGCGCTCCGGCCGGGTCCCAGGTCGCCGAGAGCGCCACGGTCGGCTCCAGCTCCGCCTTCTCCACGGTGGTGGACGGGCACAAGGTCACCGCCGTGGGCGAGGTGCCGCCGGCGACCGTGCAGTTCATCGCCAGCCAAGTGAAGGCTGAGGGGCCGGCCCCGCTGGGTGTCCGGGGGCGCTAGGTGAGCAGCGGCCGGCTGTCCCTGGTGCAGCGCCACGACTGCGGCCTGTGCGAGGAAATGCTCGCGGACCTGACCCGCCTGGGGCGCACCCGGGCACTCCCCCCGATCGATCTGATCGATGTCGACTCGGACCCGGTGCTCAGGCGCCGGCACGGCCTGGACGTGCCCGTGCTGCTCCTGGACGGCTCGGTGGTGTGCCGTCACCGCCTCGACCGCGCCGAGCTCGAGCGCCTGCTGGGGCCCGTCGCGCCGCTGGTGCGTTTCCCCGCGGATACACCGTAAATCCCCCCAAACTTCCCTATAATCCGCCCGCCGCTTGACCCCTGGCGCGGCCGTTTCGCTCCCTCCCGTTGTTTAGGGCTTCATGCGGTATATACGTAACTTCTCGATCATCGCCCACGTCGACCACGGCAAATCGACCCTCGCAGACCGCCTGATCCAGCTGTGCGGCGGGCTCGCCGACCGCGAGATGCAGGCCCAGGTGCTGGATTCCATGGCGCTCGAGCGCGAGCGCGGCATCACCATCAAGGCGCAGAGCGTCACGCTGTACTACCTGAGCCCGAAGGACGGGCAGCGCTACCAGCTCAACATGATCGACACCCCGGGCCACGTGGACTTCTCCTACGAGGTCTCCCGCTCGCTGGCCGCCTGCGACGGGGCGCTGCTGGTGGTGGATGCCTCCCAGGGGGTCGAGGCCCAGAGCGTCGCCAACTGCTACACCGCCATCGAGCAGGGCCTGGAGGTGCTGCCGGTCATCAACAAGATCGACCTGCCCTCGGCCGATGCGGACCGGGTGGAGGAGGAGATCGAGGAGATCATCGGCATCGATGCCACCGGCGCGGTGCGGGTGAGTGCCAAGACCGGCGAGGGGGTGGCGGAGCTGCTGGAGGCGCTGATTCACAGGATCCCCGCGCCCAAGGGCGACCCGGAGGCTCCCGTGCAGGCGCTGATCATCGACTCCTGGTTCGACAACTACGTGGGCGTGGTTTCGCTGGTGCGCGTCATGAACGGCACGCTGAAGACCGGCCAGAAGATGCGCGTGTTCTCCACCGGCCGCAGCCACCAGATCGACCGCCTCGGGCGCTTCACGCCCAAGGCGATCGTCGAGCAGGAGCTGGCCGCCGGGGACGTCGGCTTCGTGGTCGCCGGCATCAAGGAGATCGACGGCGCCCCGGTGGGGGACACGATCACGCTGGAGAGCAACCCGGCGGAGACCCCGCTGGCAGGCTTCAAGCAGATCCAGCCGCGCGTGTTCGCCGGCCTGTTCCCGACCACCACCGATGACTACGAGAAGTTCCGCGACGCGCTGGCGAAGCTGCGCCTGAACGACTCGGCACTGCACTACGAGCCGGAGGTCTCCACCGCGCTCGGCTTCGGCTTCCGCTGCGGCTTCCTGGGCCTGCTGCACATGGACATCGTGCAGGAGCGCCTGGAGCGCGAATACGAGCTCACCCTGGTCACCAGCGCACCCACGGTGGTCTACGAGATCCTGCGCGAGGACGGGGTACTCGAGTACGTCGACAACCCGGCCAAGCTGCCGCCGGTCAACCAGATCGACGAGATCCGCGAGCCGATCATCACCGCCAACATCCTGGTGCCGCCGGACTACGTGGGCGCGGTGCTGAAGCTGTGCAACGACAAGCGCGGCACGCAGAAGAAGATGCTGTACCTCGGCCTCGCAGGTGTCGCTGCAGTACGAGCTGCCGCTGGCCGAGGTGGTGCTGGACTTCTTCGACCGCCTGAAGTCCTCCAGCCGCGGCTACGCCTCATTCGACTACGAGTTCAGCCACTTCGCCGCAGGTCCCCTGGTCAAGCTCGACATCCTCATCAACGAGGAGCCGGTCGATGCGCTGTCGATCATCGTGCACCGCGACAGTGCCTACCAGCGCGGCCGCGACCTGGTCGACAAGATGCAGGAACTGATCCCGCGGCAGATGTTCGAAGTGGCGGTGCAGGCGGCGATCGGCAGCGCGGTGATCGCGCGCGCCACCGTCAAGGCGCTGCGCAAGAACGTGCTGGCCAAGTGCTACGGCGGCGACATCAGCCGCAAGAAGAAGCTCCTGGAGAAGCAGAAGGAAGGCAAGAAGCGCATGAAGCAGGTCGGCTCGGTGGAGATCCCGCAGGAAGCCTTCCTCGCCGTCCTGCAGATCGGTCGCAACAAGTAGAGGACCTCCATGCTACAGACCCTGATGCCACTCGTCGTTGTGCTCTCCTGGCTCGCCCTGCCGGTGACCCTCATCTGCATCGTGGATGACTGGTTCCTGCGCCCGCGGCGCGCGCTGGACTCCGGTCCCCAGGTGGTGCGCGACAGCACGCTGATGACGCTGCTGTACACCGCGCTGCCGGTGCTGATCATCGCCGCGGTGCTGCGCCTGCTCCTGGCCGAGCGCCTGGACTTCTCGGCAGTGCTGCTCGGTATCACCGTCATCACCGGCATCGTCTGGGGGCTGGATGCCTGGTTGCTGCGCCCGCGGCGCATCGCCGCGGCGCGCGCCGCCGGACGCGATCCGGCGCAGGTCCAGGAGCCGGGCACCGTCGACTACGCGCGCAGCTTCTTCCCGGTGGCCCTGGTGGTGCTGGTGCTGCGCTGCTTTATCTTCGAGCCCTTCCGCATCCCCTCGGACTCGATGATGCCGACGCTGCTGGACGGGGACTTCATCGTCGTCAACAAGTACGCCTACGGGCTGCGCCTGCCGGTGATCAACAAGAAGATCGTGGACATCGGCGAGCCCAAGCGCGGCGACGTGGTGGTGTTCCGCTGGCCGCCGGACCCGTCCACCAACTTCATCAAGCGCCTGGTGGGCCTGCCCGGGGATCACGTCGAGGTGCGCGACAACCACATCTGGGTGAACGGCCAGCCGCTGGAGTCGCAGCTGGCCAAGGAGCACTACAGCGACGGCTGCTACGTGAACTTCGCGCTCGCCCACGAGAAGCTCGGCCAGCATGAGCACGATGCCATGTTCTGCCCGGTGGGGATCGACCGCGCGCCGATGCTGCCGGGGTGCAACCGCCGCGCCGTGCGCGGCTACGTGTGCGGGGAGGAGGACGCCCCGGGCAGTATGCGGGTGCCCGCGTATGACGGGGTCGTGCCGGCGGGGTACTATCTGATGATGGGTGACAACCGGGACAACAGCGACGACGGGCGCTCCTGGGGGTTCGTGCCGGAGGCCAACCTGGTGGGCAAGGCCACCCGGATCTGGTTCAACTGGGACCTGGGTCGCACCGGCGGGCCGCAGTGGAAGCGCATCGGCTCGGTCATTCCGTGACGGGCCTCACCGCGAACGGGCACACATTAAGTAACGCTGTCGTACCTGCGTATACCTACGCTGCCTGGGGTTCGTCCGATGCGTAACAAGCAATTGGGTGTCACGGCGCTTGGCTGGCTGATCCTGCTCACCCCGTTCGCCATCGTCGGCTACGCAGGGGTGCGCCTGATGCCGCTGTACCTGAACTACATGAAGGTCACCCGCGCCATGGACCAGGCCGGCGGGGAACTGAAGGCCAGTGGCAGGGGCACGGCAGCGTCCATCAAGACCGCCATCGACAAGCACTTCGAGATCGACATGGTCGACTACCCGACGACCAAGGACCTGAAGATCACGCGTGACGGCGCGGCCTGGACTGTCGAGATGGCCTACGACGACGAGGCGCCGTTGTTCTCCAACATCTCCATGCACGTGACCTTCGACAAGGTCGTCAAGATGGGCGGCGTTGGCGCCGACTAGGCGCACGCACCGCGCCCTGCAGCGCGCATGACCGGCGCCGACTGGCCGGCGCGCTGGCTGCGCGAACAACTGTCCTACGAGGCGCGCGACCCCACACTGTTCCGCGCCGCGCTCACCCACCGCAGCGCCAGCGGCCCCAACAACGAACGGCTGGAGTTCCTCGGCGATGCGGTGATCAACCTCGCCATCGCCCAGGTGCTCTACGGCGCCTACCCGCAGGCGGACGAGGGGGACTTAAGCCGCCTGCGCTCGCGGCTGGTGAGTGCCACGCCCCTGGCCGAGGTCGCCGCGACGATCGGCCTGGGGGATGCCCTGCAGCTGGGCGCCGGGGAGCTCAAGACCGGCGGCTTCCGCCGCGAATCGATCCTGGCCGATGCGCTCGAGGCGTTGTGCGGGGCAATCTTCCTCGACCAGGGCCTGGGGGCGGTGCAGGCGGTGGTGGCGCGCCTGTTCGCCACGCGCATCGCGCAGCTGCCGGACCCGCACACCCTCAAGGACGCCAAGACCCGCTTGCAGGAGTACCTGCAGTCGCGCAGTCTTGCCCTGCCCGGTTACGCGGTGCTCGCCGTCAACGGCGAGGACCATGCGCAGACCTTCCGGGTGAGCTGCGAGGTTCCCGGGCTCGAGCTGGCCACCCAGGGGGAGGGCTCGAGCCGCCGCCGGGCCGAGCAGGAGGCCGCCGAGCGCATGCTCGCGGCGATTCACGAAGAGAAGGTACCGGACCGATCTTGAGCAGCCCCGATCCCGCCACATTCCGCGCCGGCTTTGCCGCCCTGGTCGGGCGGCCGAACGTGGGCAAGTCGACCCTGCTCAACGCCCTGGTCGGCCACCGGCTCTCCATCGTCACGCCGCGGCCGCAGACCACCCGCCACCGCATCCTCGGCATCTACACCGACGCCCAGGCGCAGATCGCCTTCGTCGACACCCCGGGGCTGCACAAGGAGGCCGGGCGCGCGCTCAACAAGGCCATGAACCGCACCGCCGCGGCCGCGCTGGAGGATGCGGACCTGGTGGTCCTGGTCCTCGAGGCGCCGCGCTGGTACGAGGAGGACGAGCTGGTGCTCGACCGCATCGTGCGCTCCTCGCGCCCGGCGGTGGTGGCGGTCAACAAGATCGACCTGGTGCATCCGCGCGAGAAGCTGCTGCCGTACCTGGCGCAGCTGTCCACGCGCTACGACTTCCGCGCCATCGTGCCGGTGTCGGCCCTGAAGAAGGACGCCATCGAGGCCCTGCGCAGCAGCATCGCCCAGCAGCTGCCGCACTCCCCGGTGCTGTTCCCGGACGGGGAGCTCACCGACCGCGACGTGAAGTTCCGCATCAGCGAGATGATCCGCGAGAAGCTCACCCTGGAGCTCAACCAGGAGGTGCCCTACGGCATCGCCGTCGAGGTCGAGCGGCTGGCCGAGGAGGACGGGCAGCTGGCCGTGGATGCCTGCATCTGGGTCGACCGCGAGGGCCAGAAGCCGATCGTCATCGGCGCCAAGGGCGAGCGGCTGAAGCGGGTGGGGCGCTCGGCACGGCTCACGCTCAATGAGATACTCGGGCAGCGCCTGCACCTCACCCTGTGGGTGAAGGTGCGCGAGAACTGGGCCGACAACGCCCGTGCCCTGAAGGAACTCGGACTCGAATGAGTGGAAGCCCGCGCCGCATCGACCTTGCCCTGGGGTACCTGCTGCACCACCGCCCCTGGCGCGACACCAGCCGGATCCTGGAGGTCCTCACCCGCGAGCACGGCCGGCTGACCCTGTTCGCGCGCGGCGTGCGCGGGCCGGCAGCCAAGCTCGCCCCGGTGCTGCAGCCCTTCCGGCCGCTGCTGTTCTCCTGGGCCGGGCGCGGGGAAGCCCCGGCGCTCACCGGCGCCGAGCGCGCCGAGCCTGCCGCCGCGGCGCTGCCGGCGGCGTGCCTGATGAGCGGGTTCTACCTCAACGAGCTGCTGCTGAAGCTCACCACCCGGCACGATCCGCAGCCGCAGCTGTTTGACTACTATCACGAGGCGCTCGTGGGCCTGCGCCAGGTGTCAGCCCTGGAGTCCTCGCTGCGCCTGTTCGAGATGCGCCTGCTGGAGGCGCTGGGGTACGGGCTTGATCTCACCGCCGCAGCTTCCGGAGAGCCGCTGGAGGATGCGGCCTTCTATGTTTTCCGCAGCTCCCAGGGGCTGGTGCCGGCGCAGCGCACCGATGCCGGGGCGCTGGCGGGGGCATCACTCATCGGGCTGCTCGCCGGGGATTTCAGCGGCGCGCGCACGCTCGAGGACGCACGCCACCTGCTCAAGGCCGCCCTCGGGGCGTGTCTTGAGGGTCGCCCGCTGAGCACGCGCACGGTGGCGCGCTCGATGGTGCGCCGGGCGGCCTCCTGATGAAGCCCATCGCCCTCGGGGTCAACATCGATCACGTGGCCACCGTGCGCCAGGCGCGCGGCGGGGCGCACCCGGACCCGGTGCGCGCGGCGCTCATGGCCGAGGAGGCCGGCGCCGACAGCATCACGCTGCACCTGCGCGAGGACCGGCGCCACATCCAGGACCAGGACGTGGCCACGCTGCGCCCGCTGCTCAAGACCCACATGAACCTGGAGATGGCCGTCACCGAGGAGATGATCGGGATTGCGCTCAAGGCACAGCCCTCGGACGTGTGCTTCGTGCCCGAGCGGCGCGCGGAGGTGACCACCGAGGGTGGCCTCGATGCGCACGGCCAGGCGGCGCGCATCGCCCAGGCCGTGGCGCGCATGACCGCCGCCGGCATCCGCGCCTCGCTGTTCATCGATCCGGACCTCAGGCAGGTCGAGGCCGCCGCGGCCGTGCGGGCCCCGGTGATCGAGCTGCACACCGGGGCCTATGCGCACGCGCAGGGGGACGCGCAGCAGCAGGAGCTGGCGCGCCTCGTCGCCTGCGCCCGGCGCGCCGTGGAACTCGGGCTACAGGTCAATGCCGGCCACGGCCTGAACTACCAGAACGTGCGCTGCGTCGCGGCGATCCCCGAGATCCTCGAGCTCAACATCGGCCATGCGCTGATCGGCCACGCGGTCTTCGTCGGTCTCACCGCCGCGGTGCGCGAGATGAAGGCGCTGATGCAGGCGGCGCGCACTTGATCTACGGGATCGGCGTGGACGTGCTCGAGGCCAAGCGCATCCATCGCACGCTGGAGCGCTTCGGCGAGCGCTTCGTCGAACACCTGCTGCTGCCGGCCGAGGCCGCGCAGCTCAAGCTCACCCAGCGCCGCGAGCGTTTCCTCGCCATGCGCTTTGCGGCCAAGGAGGCCATCGTCAAGGCCATGGGCACCGGCTTTGCGCACGGGGTGTGGATCCGTGACGTCGGCGTGGTGCAGAACGCCTGGGGCAAGCCCGAGGTGGTGTTTTCCCCGCGCGGCGAGCGCGTGCGCCAGGACCTAGGGATCGGCGAGGGTCATGTGACCCTCACCGACGAGGGCGGGCTGGTGGTGGCGGTGGCGGTGCTCATGCGCGCCGCATGAACACCCTGGTGTTCGACATCGAGACCGTGCCGGATGTCGACCTCGGCCGGCGCCTGCATGACTTCGCTGGCCTTGAGGATGCGCAGGTCGCGCGCGCCATGTTCGCGCTGCGCCGCCAGGGCACCGGCAGCGACTTTTTGCCCCTGGAGCAGCAGCGCATCGTGGCCATCTCCTGCGTGCTGCGCTCGCGCGAGGGACTGGCGGTGTGGAGCCTGGGAGACCTCGCCACCGGCGAGGGCGAGCTGGTGCAGCGCTTCTTCGACGGCCTCGACAAGTACTCCCCGGACCTGGTCTCCTGGAACGGTTCCGGGTTCGACCTGCCGGTGCTCAACTACCGCGCGCTGCTGCACCGGGTGAGCGCGCCGCGCTTTTGGGAAACCGGCGCGCAGGATGCCTCGTTCCGCTACAACAACTACCTCAGCCGCTACCACTGGCGGCATACCGACCTCATGGACGTGCTCTCCGGCTACCAGGGCCGCGGGCGCGTTTCGCTGTCAAACATGGCGACCCTGCTCGGCTTTCCCGGCAAGCTCGGCTTCGACGGCAGCCAGGTCTGGGATGCCTTCCAGGCCGGGGACCTCGCCGGCATCCGCGCCTACTGCGAGACCGACGTGCTCAACACCTGGCTCGTGTGGCTGCGCTTTGCGCTGCTGCGCGGGGAGCTGGCGCGCGAGGAGCACGACAGCGAGCTTGCCCGGGTGAAGGGCTGGCTGGCCGCCCAGCCGCAGCCGCACTTCACGCAGTTCCTGCGCGCCTGGGAGGCGTGCGCTTGAGGGGCGCCGCAGGGGCGGCGCCGCAGAGCGAGGAGGTGGCGGTCGTCGACGCTCTCACCCACGAGGGCGAGGGCGTGGTCCACGCGGGCAAGACCGTGTTCGTCCCCGGCGCCTTGCCCGCCGAGCGCATCCGTTTCACGCGTGGCCGGCGCCACCGCCAGCACGATGACGGGGTGCTGCTCGAGGTCCTCGAGGCCTCCCCGCTGCGGCGCGTGCCGCGCTGCGCGCACTTTGGCGTGTGCGGAGGGTGCGCCCTGCAGCACCTGGACCCGCAGGCGCAGCTGGCCGCCAAGCAGGCGGAGCTCACGGAGGCGCTGGGGCGCCTGGGGCAGGTGGCACCCAGGCGCTGGCTGGCGCCGCTCGCCGGGGAGGTGTGGGGCTACCGGCGCCGGGCGCGCCTGGGAGCGAAGTTCGTGCGCAAGAAGGGCCGCGTGGTGGTGGGCTTTCGCGAGCGCGCCGCCCCCTACGTTGCCGAGCTGGCGCGCTGCGAGGTGCTCGCCGCCCCTGCCGGGGCGCTCATCGAGCCGCTCGCGCGGCTGATCGATTCACTCACCATCCGCGAATCGCTGCCGCAGGTGGAGGTGTCCGTGGCCGACAACGCCACTGCGCTCGTGCTGCGGGTACTCGCGGCCCCTGCGCCCGAGGACCTCGAGCGCCTGCGCGCCTTCGCGCGCTCGCACGCGGTGCAGTTCTACCTGCAGCCCGGGGGACTTAAGAGCGTGGTGCCGCTCGATGCCTCGGCGCCGCCGCTGACCTACCGCCTGGCGGAGTTCGATCTGACGCTTGAGTTTGCGCCGACGGACTTCATCCAGGTCAATGGCGCGGTCAATGCCGCGCTGGTGGGCCGCGCGGTGGCGCTGCTGGAGCTGGATGCCAACTCGCGCGTGCTCGACCTGTTCTGCGGGCTCGGCAACTTCACCCTCGCGCTCGCGCGCCGCGCGCAGCTGGCCGTCGGGGTCGAGGGGGAGGGCGCGCTGATCGCCCGGGCGCGCGCCAACGCGGCGGCCAACGGCATCGGCAACGCACAGTTTCACGTGGCTGACCTGGCCAGTGCGCCGCAGAGCGCGCCGTGGCTCGCGCAGGCCTACACGCACGTGCTGCTGGATCCACCGCGCACCGGCGCGCGCGAGGTGCTGGGCGCGGTGGCGGCCCTGGCCGCGCAGCGGGTGTTGTATATTTCCTGCCACCCGGGAAGTCTCGCCCGGGACCTGGGAGTGTTGGTGAACGAGCACGGCATGGTCCTCGAGGCGGCAGGCGTCATCGACATGTTCCCGCACACCACGCACGTGGAGTCGATCGCCCTGCTCGGCGCGCCCGTGAAGGGCGCGCGCCGCAAGAGCCTGCCTGCATGAGTCTCGGCCCGCTGATGATCGACCTCGCCGGGACCGCGGTCACCGCCGAGGAGCGGGAACTGCTGCGCCACCCGCTGGTCGGCGGCGTCATCCTGTTCGCGCGCAACTACGTTGACCCGGCGCAGCTGTCGGCGCTGGTGGCGCAGGTGCACGCCGAGCGTACCCCGCCCCTGATCGTGGCGGTCGACCAGGAGGGCGGGCGCGTGCAGCGCTTCCGCGAAGGCTTCTCGCGCCTGCCCCCGGCGCGGCGCATCGGTCACGAGTACGACCTGGATCCGAAGGCCGGAGTGGCCCTGGCGCGCTCGATGGGCTACCTCATGGCCGCCGAACTGCGCGCCCATGGGGTCGATATCTCCTTCGCCCCGGACGTGGACCTGGACCTGGGGGTGAGCGAGGTCATCGGCGACCGCGCCTTCCACAGGTCCCCCGAGGCGGTCACCCAGCTGGCCCTGGCCTGGATGCACGGCATGCGCGAGGCGGGCATGGCAGCCACCGCCAAGCACTTCCCCGGCCACGGGGCGGTGGTGGCCGACTCTCACCTGGCCCTGCCGGTGGACCGGCGGCCCCTGGTGGACCTCACGGACGAGCTTGTCCCCTACCGGCGGCTGATCGCCAACGGGCTCCCAGCCGTCATGGTGGCCCATGTGCTGTTTTCCGCGGTCGATCAGGCCCCTGCGAGCCTCTCCAGCCTCTGGATTCGCGACGTGCTGCGCGGAGAGCTTAGGTTCCAGGGGGTAGTGTTCGCCGATGATCTCTCCATGGGGGGGGCTGCTGCCGCGTACGGGGACATCCTGACCCGCGCCCGGCAGGCACTCGCGGCGGGCTGCGACATGCTACCGGTCTGTAACAATCGACCCAGTGTCATCGAGCTTCTGGACCGGCTGGACTGCGAACCGCAGCCGGCCTCGAGCCTGCGCCTGGTGCGCCTGCACGGGCGCACCCCGCCCATGAGCCGGGCCGAGCTCGCCGCCACCCCCGAGTGGGTCACCGCGCGCGAGCGGCTGGCCCGGGTCTCCGCCGCCCCGTCCCTGACGCTGGACCCCGGAACCGCCTCATGAAGAACTGGTCGGGGGAGGCCTGGCGGCGCGTGGTGGAGAGTTCCCCGGAAGGCATCGTCATCTGTGATGCGACCGTGCCCGACACGCCGGTGGTGTTCGTGAACCCGGCGTTCTCGCAGATGTGCGGCTACCCGGTGGCCGCGCTCCTGGGCACCAACCTGCGCATCCTCCAGGGCACCGACCGCGACCAGGACGCGCGCGCGCGCCTGGCCGAGGCCGTCACCCGCGGCGAGCCGGCGCGCGTACTGGTGCGCAACTACCGCCCCGACGGCACGCTGTTCTGGAACGAGACCGTGGTGCAGCCGGTGCGCAGCGCCAAGGGCGAGCTCACTCACTACCTGGGGTTCCACCGCGACGCGAGCGAGCGGCTGAAGAACACCGAGCGCGCCCCGATCGGCCTGCCCTCGTGGCTGCGCGAGGACCGCCTCACGGGGCTGCACTCGCGCGCCTATTTCGAGGAACTGCTGGCACGCGACTGGGCACTGGCGCAGCGCGACTCGCACGAGATCGGCCTCACGCTCTTCGACATCGACGATCTTGCCGCCTACAACGACAAGTTCGACCGCGCCGCAGGCGATGCCTGCATCCGCCGCGTGTCGCGGGTCATCGGCGCCTCCTACCGCCGCGGCGGGGACCTGGTGGGCCGCTGGGAGGGGGGCACCTTTGCCGTCCTCACCCAGGGGGATGCGGCCGAGCGCGCCTCGCAGTACGCGCAGATCGTCTCCCAGCGCGTGCGCGACCTTCTGATGCACCACCCGACCGCAGGCGCCGGGCGCTACGTCACCGTGAGCGCCGGCATCGCCAGTCTCGTGCCCCCGCGCACCCTCACCCTGGAGGGGCTGCTGCGCGCCTGCCAGGCCGCCATGCGGCGGGCCAAGAAGAACGGCAAGGATGCGATCGTGAACGCCGAGGCCACCGACTTCGGCGAGTGACCCCGAGGCGCGGCGTCCGCCCGCCTTACCCAGTAAGCCTTTGTATTCATTACGGATCCTGCGCAACGGGCGTGCGGACGTCGTCCAGTGTTTTGCACAGGAAACAACTGGATGGTATTATTTCTATTGAAATGAAGACCCTGCAGACCTCGCGCGCCCGTCCCGCCGCTGACTCCGGCGCGGTGCTCTCGCGCGCGGCGGTGCGGGCCGCCCGCTACCTGGCGCTCGCCCAGGCGGACCTCGCGCAGGTCATCGGGGTGAGCGGGGCGACGCTTTCGCGCCTGGCCAACGGCCACAAGCAGCTGGAGCCCAATTCCAAACCCTGGCAGCTCGCGGCCCTGTTCGTGCGGCTGTTCCGCTCGCTCGATGCGATCGTCGGCTCCGATGACGCGGCGGCCGGGGCCTGGCTGCGCAGCCCGAACACAGCCCTGGGCGGGGTGCCGCTGGAGCTGATCCGCGAGCCTGCCGGCCTGGTGCGCTGCGTTGACTACCTGGACGCCGCCCGCGCTCGCATCTGAGCGGCGCGCCTACCAGCACCTGCTGTGGCGGGTGGTGGAGGCGCAGCACACCGCCTCCACCATGCGCCTGGTGGACTCGCTCGAGGAGCAGGGGACGCTCGAGGCGGTGCTGGAGGCGAGCAAGCCGCAGCTGCCCGAAGGGGCGCGCGCGCTGCACTACCTCCTGGGCACGCCGTTTCGCTACCGGCCGCACGCCGGCTCACGCTTTCGCTCCGCCTTCGAGGCCGGCGTCTGGTACGGGGCCGAGGCGCTGCGCACCGCACTGGCGGAGAAGAGCTTCTGGCGGCAACAGTTCCTCGGCGACTCCCCCGGCACCCCGGACCTGAGGCCCGTGCCGCACACCGCCTTCCGCGCCCACGTGCGCACCGCGGCGGCGCTTGACCTCACGCGCGCCCCGTTCGCTGCCGAGCGCGCCGCCTGGATCTCCAAGGTAAGTTATGCGCGCACGCAGGAGCTGGCCACGGCCGCACGCGCCGCCGAGGTCGAGCTCATCCGCTACCAGTCGGCGCGCGATCCACAGCACGAGGCGTGCGCCGCGGTGCTCACGCCTGTGGTCTTTGGCCGCAGCAAGCCGCGTTCGCAGCAGACCTGGTTCATCGCCGCCGCGCGCGCGCGGGTGCGCTGCGCGCTCGATGAGCGCAACGGGGCGACGTTCGAGTTCACCCGCGAGCAGCTGGCCGGCTGAAGGGCTCTAGCGACCGGCCGGGCGTGCGCCCTGGGCCGGGGTCACCAGCGCGATCACCCCGAAGGCCGGATGATCGAAGTAGTTGCGCTCGTAGAAGCGCACGCGCCGGGTTTCGTTGATGGTGAACGCGGTGCCGGGAGCCGCTCCCAGGGAGGCCGGCGGGGCGGCCTCCGCGTACGAGACGGTCATTCCGAGGTGCAGGAACTGGCCGTGCTCGAGGAACACCGTGCCGGAGAGCCCGTCGGCGCTGGCGCCCAGGCGCGAGAGCGGGAAGCCGGCGCGCGTGCCCCAGGCGCTGGCCGTCTGTGCCCAAGCCACGTGTGCCACCGGCACGTAGGCGCCGCTGGCGCGCAGCCGGTTCTCAAGCTCGGTCAGCTGCCACTCCGATGAAGGCAGCACGCCGACGAAGCGTCCGACCTGGGAACTGCCGCTCGCGGACTCGTCGCCGGCGATGTTGCGGGCGCTATTGCCCTGCACGGCCCAGTTCTCCGCAGCTCCGGGTGCCCCGGTGGCGCGGAACACGATCATCTCGATGTTGTAGACCGCGCCGGCGGGCGCAGCAGCGGGGGCGGGGGCATCCTGCGCCGGGCTGGTGCGCAGGCTGCCGAGCGCCAGTGCGGCCAGAAGTGCCAGGGACAGGGGGCGAAGCCAGGCGGCAGGTTTTGTCATGGCGTCATTCTAATGGAGCGGCGGGATTTCGCCCCAGGCGCCCGAGCAGCTCCTGGGCAAACTCGAAGCGGCCGGCCTCGGTGGGCAATGCGCGCGCGATGCGCACCTTGAGCGGTCCTTCGAGGCGGTACTCGCGCGGGGCCTTCTGGATCATGCGCACCAGGGTGGCCGGCTCGATCGTGGCGCGCTCCTCGAACACCACCGAGCCGCCCTGGGGACCCAGGTCCAGGCGGCGCACGCCGATGGCGCGCGCGCCGAGCTTCAGTTTGGCGATACGCAGCAGGTTCTGCGCCACCGGTGGCAGCGGACCGAAGCGGTCGTGCAGTTCCGCGGTGAGCTCATCCACGCCTGCCGGGCTGTCAGCCGCGGCGATGCGCTTGTAGAGCGACAGCCGCACGTGCACGTCGGCGACGTACGCCTCGGGCAGGAACGCCGGCAGCCGCAGCTCAACCTCCGTGGCCGCCGCGAGCGGCTGGTCGAGCGAGGGCTCGCGGCCCTCCTTGAGCGCCTTCACCGCGTGATCGAGCATGTCCAGGTACAAGGACAGGCCGACCTCGGTCATCTGCCCGCTCTGGCTCTCGCCGAGCAGCTCCCCGGCGCCGCGGATCTCCAGATCGTGGGTGGCGAGCACAAAGCCGGCGCCGAGCTCCTCCATCGACTCGATCGCCTCCAGGCGCTTGGCGGCATCGCGGCTGAGCGCCTGGCGCGGCGGGGCGATGAGGTAGGCGTAGGCGCGGTGGTGCGAGCGGCCGACGCGGCCCCGCAGCTGGTGCAGCTGTGCGAGGCCCATGTGGTCGGCGCGGTTGATCATGATGGTGTTGGCGGTGGGCACGTCTATGCCGCTCTCGATGATTGTGGTGCACACCAGGATGTCGAAGCGGCGGTGGTAGAAGTCCACCATCAGCTGCTCGAGCTCGCGTTCGCGCATCTGGCCGTGGCCGATGCGCACGATCCCTTCCGGGATCAGCGCCTGGATCTCGGCGGCGATCTTGTCGATCGTGCGCACCTCGTTGTGCACGAAGTAGATCTGCCCGCCGCGGCGCAGCTCGCGCAGCGCCGCCTCGCGCAGGGTGGCCGCGTCCCACTCGATCAGGAAGGTCTTGATCGCCAGGCGCGCCGCGGGCGCGGTGGTGATCAGCGACAGGTCGCGCAGCCCGCCGAGCGCCATGTTGAGCGTGCGCGGGATCGGGGTCGCGGTCAGGGTGAGCACGTGCACATTGGCGCGCAGCGCCTGCAGGCGCTGCTTGTCGCGCACGCCGAAGCGGTGCTCCTCGTCGATGATGAGCAGGCCCAGGTCCTTGAAGCGCGCGTGGGCGTGCAGCAGGCGGTGCGTGGCGATGACGATGTCGACGCTGCCGTTCTCGAGGCCGGCGAGCGTGGCAGTGGTCTCCTTGGAGTTGCCGAAGCGCGACAGCCCCTCGACGCGCACCGGCAGGTCCGCGAAGCGGTCGCGGAAGTTACCCAGGTGCTGCTGCACCAGGAGCGTCGTGGGGGCGAGCACCGCCACCTGCTTGCCCGCCTGGGCGGCAGCGAACGCGGCGCGCATGGCGACCTCGGTCTTGCCGAAGCCGACGTCGCCGCAGACGATGCGGTCCATGGGCCGCTCGCTGGCCAGGTCCGCCAGCACCGCGCGGATTGCCTGCGCCTGGTCCTCGGTCTCCTCGAACGGAAAGGCGCTGGCAAAGGCCTGGTAGTCGGCCTCGTTCACCGGCAGCGCCAGCCCCTGCTGCGCCTTGCGCCGCGCGTACAGGTCGAGCAGTTCCGCGGCCACGTCGCGGATCTGCTCGGCGGCGCGCTTGCGCGCCCTGGCCCACTGGTCGGTGCCGAGCTTGTGCAGCGGGGCGTTCTCGGGGGCCGCGCCGGTGTAGCGGCTCACCAGGTGCAGCGACTGCACCGGCACGTAGATGCGGTCCCCGTCCTGGTACTCGAGCACCAGGAACTCTCCCGGGGAGCCGCCGATTGCCATGGGCATGAGCCCGAGGTAGCGACCGACGCCGTACTCCTCGTGCACCATCGGCGCGCCGGGATTCAGGTCGCGCAGATCGCGCAGGATCGCCTCCGGATCCGCCGCGCGCTTGCGCCGCCGCTCCTGGCGGGCGCGCGCCCCGAACAGCTGCGCCTCGGAGATCACCGCAATGGCCGGGGCGGTGAGGGTGAGCCCGGCCAGGTCCGGTGCCACCGTGACCGCGAGCGGCGCATCGCCGGCGACGAAGGCGTGCCAGCCGTGCACGAGCTGCGCCTCGTGGTGCGCGGCGCGCAGCATGTCCTGCAGCACCTCGCGGCGGCCGGCCGAATCGGCCGTCAGCAGCACGCGCCCGTCAAAGCTCTTGAGGAAGGCATCCAGGGGCGCGAACGGGTGCTCGGCGCGTACATCGACCCGCAGTTCGCGCGCGGCGCTGGTCGGGAAGTTGCGCACCTCGGGCAGCTCTCCGGTGAGCTCGGTGTCGGCCTTGAAGGCATCGAGGGTGACCGAGGCGAAGCGCTCGAGCGCCTCAGTGGCCTGCGCCGGCTCCAGGAACAGCTCCTCGGGGGCCAGCACGGGTCGCTCGATGTCGTGGCGACGGTCCTCGTAGCGCGCCGCGATCGCGCTCCAGGCCTTACCCAGGGCCTGCGGCAGCGCTGCATCCTTGACGATCACGGCATTGCGCGGCAGGTAGTCGAACAGCGTCGCGGTCGACTCGAAGAACAGCGGCTGGTAGAACTCGACCCCCGCCGGTGCCAGCCCGTCGCTCACCCCGCGGTAGATCGCCGACCGGGTCGGGTCGCCCTCGAAGCGCGTGCGGTAGCGCCGGCGGAACTCCCTGACCGCCGCGGCATCCAGAGGCACCTCGCGCGCGGGCAGCAGTCGCACCGAGTCCAGCGCGTCCAGCGAGCGCTGCGTGTCCGGGTCGAAGCGGCGGATCGCCTCGATCTCGTCATCGAACAGGTCGATGCGCAGCGGGGCCGTGGTGCCCATCGGGAACACGTCCAGCAGTGAGCCGCGCATCGCGAACTCCCCGGGGCTCACCACCTGGCTCACGCTCGCGTAGCCGGCCTCGGCGAGTTGCTGGCGGAACGGCTCGAGCGAGAGTTGCTGGCCCTTCTTCAGCTCGAAGGCGCGCGCCTGCACGTAGTTCTTCGGCGGCAGGCGCTGCATGAGGGTGTCGGCGGCGACGATCAGGCAGCCGTGCGCCACCCGCGGCAGCTCGAACAGGGTCTGCAGGCGCTCCGAGACGATGTCCGGGTGCGGCGAGAACAGATCGTAGGGCAGCACCTCCCAGTCCGGCAGGCGCAGCAGCGGCACCGCATCGGCGGCGAAGAAGCGCACCTCGGCGGTGAGACGCTCCAGCTCGCGCGCGGCATCGACGATCACCACGTACAGGCGCTTGTCGGCGCGCATCGCCTCGGCCAGCGCCAGGGCTGCGGCGCTGCCGTAGAGCTGGTGCCAGCGCAGGTGTGGCAGCGCGGCCGTGGGGACCGGGGGTTTGAGCAGCGGGGTCATCGATCGCAGGCCAGGGGTGCCAAAAAAGGCACGCAGCTTACCCTGTTAAGGGGCGCGGCGAGGCGCTACCACGGCCGCGCCGGCACGCGGCAGGCCTAGGCGGCGAGCGGCCCGGGGCTTACCTGCCTGCGGCTCTGCAGCGGCACGCAGAAGATGTCGATCGGGTTGGAGCGCCCGCGCAGCTGCAGCGGCGGCAGCGGCGTGGCGCCGACGTTGATGCCGTGCGCATCGAGGGAATTCTTCAGCGTGCTGGAGAAGAGCATCTCCCCGGCGCGCGCCCGCTGGCACAGCCGGGCGGCGATGTTCACCGTGTCGCCGATAATCGTGTAGTTCATGTAGGAGGCCGAGCCGATATTGCCGGCCACGACCTCGCCCTCGTTGATGCCGATGCCCAGGCCCGCCTCGATCTGGTAGCGCTGCTTCCAGGAGGCGGCGAGGACGGTGAAGCCGCTGAGCATCTCGGTGGCGGCGCGCACGGCGCGCTGCGCGCTGTCGGGCTGCTCCAGCGGTACGCCGAAGGCGAGCATCAGGCAGTCCCCCGCCATGTGAAACACCGTGCCCTCGTGGCGGAAGGTGATCTCGGTGAGCAGCGAGAAGTACTCATTCAGCAGTGGCACCACGCTGCTCGCCTCGAGCTGCTCGGAGAGGGCGGTGAAGCCGCGCAGGTCGGCGAACAGCACCGCCACGTGCGCGCGCGCATCGGCGGTGGACAGCAGGGTGTCGCGCAGCTGCGCGTCTTCGAGGATCTTGTCGGCCACCCGCGGGGACACGTAGCGCCGGAAGGTCTGGCGCAGCACTTCCTCGCGCCGCCGAATCTCAGCCTCGAGCTGCACCGCAGCACTCTTGCGGCGCACCGATCCAGCGCGCACCAGGGCCTCGATATGGGCCCGGAGAGCTTCGTCTGCCGGCACTTTATCCCCAATGAAATTATTCTGTTAAGTGCGAGACTACCACACCTTCATTAAGTGTCTGCAAGCGCCCGCGGGCGAAGTACGGCACAGCATCCGGCGGCCCGGCCGTGATGCCGGGGGGTTCTTCAGAGGATGGAGCTGCGGCGGCCGGCAGGAGCGGCGGGAGGTGGCGGGCGGGCGGGGCTAGCCGCCGGTGACCACCGAATCGACCACGCGGTCGTGCTCGAACACCACGGCGAAACCGTTGTAGTCCCAGCGGGTGATCGGCGGCTGGCCGACCGTCGGGTGCTTCTCGGCGGGCGCACCGAAATGCTTCTCGACATCGCTCATGGTGGTGCCGCGCTTGGGGGTGGGCATCTGCGACTCGCGCACCTGGACCTTATCGCCGATGACGACCGTGTCAGCCAGTGCGGTGCCGGTGAGCGCGCAACCCAGCGCCAGCGCTGCGAGAATTCGGGTGTTCATGCCAGTCTCCTCAAGCCTGTCGGGGACTATAGCACCGGGTCGAATCTGTCAAAGCAGGCACGTCCCAGCGCCGCCGTGGATTTGTGACGTACGTCTGAAAACCACGCCATCTGTGGTTAAATCGCGACGATGTTTCACCCCCTGTCGATATACGTGGGCCTGCGCTACGTGCGGGCCCGCTCGCACGAGTTCTTCGTTTCCTTCATCACCTGGGCCTCGCTGATCGGGGTGTGCGTCGGGGTCGCAGCGCTCATCGTCATCCTCTCGGTGATGAACGGCTTCGAGGCCGAGCTGCGCGATCGGCTGCTGTCCCTGAGCGCCCAGGTGCGGGTCACCGAGGCGGCCGCCCCGGGGGCTGCGGTGCCGACCCTGAGCAACGCGCAGTGGGCGCAGGCGGCGGCGCGCGTGGCCGGCGTCGCCGGGGTCACCGATGTTTCCCGCTACGCGGAGCTGCAGGCCCTGGCCGTGCGCCAGCCGGAGATGGTGCCGGTGCTGCTGCGCGGGCTCGACCCGGGCGCGGCCTCCAGCCGGGGCGAGCTCGGCAAGGTCATCGCGCGCGGGCAGCTTGCCGATCTCACCAGCGGTTCCGAGCGCGTGATCGTCGGGGCGATCATCGCCGAGCGCCTGGGACTGAACGTCGGCGATGCGCTCACGCTGCTGGTGCCGACGGTGACCGATGACGGCGCGCCGGCGCCCAAGCTGCGCCAGTTCACCGTGGCCGGCATCTTCGAGGTCGGGCTGCAGGACCATGACGGCACGCTGGTGTTCGCCAACCTGGACGACGTGCGTTCACTGGGCGCGGAGGGCACCGCGAGCGAGGGGCTGCGCGTGCGCGTGCGCGACGTGCTCGGCGCCCCGGCCGTCGCCGCGCAGCTGCGGCGGCTGCTGCCGGGCAGCTTCGAGGTCCGCGACTGGACCCAGGACAACGCGAACTACTTCCGCGCCATCCGCATCGAGAAGACCATGATGTCGCTCATCCTGCTGCTGATCGTGGCGGTGGCTGCGTTCAACATCGTGGCCATGCTGGTGATGGTGGTGACCGACAAGCGCACCGACATCGCCATCCTGCGCACCTTCGGCGCAGCGCCCCGGCGAGTGATGGGCATCTTCATCACCCAGGGGCTGGTGATCGGCTGGCTCGGCGTGCTCGCCGGGGTGGGCCTGGGGCTGCTGCTGGCGCTGCACGTGGACACGATCGTGCCGTTCCTCGAGCGCACGTTCCGCTTCCAGGTGATGGATTCTGATGTTTACTACATCACCGCCATCCCCTCCGAGGTGCACTGGGGCAACATCCTCGCCATCGCGGTCGCCGCCCTGTCGCTGACCGCGCTGGCGACGCTCTACCCGGCGGTGCGCGCCGCGCGCATCGCGCCGGCCGAGGCGCTGCGCTATGAGTGACGCATGAGCGCCTATGAGTGGCTCATCGGCACGCGCCACTTGCGTTCCACCCACCGGCGCGGCTTCGTGTCGTTCGTGGCGCTGATGTCGGTGTGCGGCCTCATGCTCGGGGTGGCCACGCTCATCGTGGTGCTCTCGGTGATGAACGGCTTCGAGCGCGAGCTGCGCACGCGCATGCTCGCGGTGACCTCGCACGCCACCATCGTCGGGCTGAACGGCACGCTCGATGACTGGCAGGACCTGCAGCAGCGGGTGCGCGGCCAGCGCGGCGTGCAGGCCGCGGTGCCCTACATCGAAAGCCAGGCCATGTTCGCCAATGGCCGGCGCATGGCCGGGGCCAGCGTGCGCGGCGTGCTGCCCGAGGAGGAGCGCACCGCCACCGGGCTCGCGCAGCGGGTGATATCCGGCAGCCTCGATGAGCTCAAGCCCGGCGCCTACGGCACCATCCTCGGCAGCGCCCTCGCGCACGAGCTGAATGTGCGCACCGGGGACACGGTGGTGCTGATCGCCCCGGCCGGCACCGCCACCCCGACCGGGGTGGTGCCACGCATGCGCCGCTTCCGCGTGGTCGGCATCTTCGAGTCGGGCATGTACGAGTTCGACCGCGGGCTGGCGCTGGTGAACATGCTGGACGCCGCGCGGCTGTTCCGCAGCGGCGCGGCCGCCACCGGGCTGCGCCTGGCATTCACCGACCCGCTGCAGGCGCCGCGGCGCGTGCGCGAGGTGGCGCTTTCCCTCGGCGGCCCGGGCTACTACGTCAACGACTGGACCCAGGACCATGCGAACTTCTTCCGCTCGATCGAGATCACCAAGTCGATGATGTTCCTCATCCTGCTGATGATCGTCGCGGTCGCCGCCTTCAACATCGTCGCCACGCTGGTCATGATCGTGAAGGAGAAGCAGACCGACATCGCGATCCTGCGTACCCTGGGGGCAGGCCCGCGCAACGTGCTGCTGATGTTCGCGATCCAGGGCGTGCTGATCGGCCTGGCCGGCACGGTGCTCGGGGCCGCCCTGGGCACGCTGCTGGCCGACAACCTGCAGTCCCTGGTCGGTGGCCTGGAGCACCTGCTCGGCACGCAGTTCCTGGACGCCAAGGTGTACTACATGAGCCAGCTGCCGGCCTACGTGGAGTGGGGCGACGTATTCAAGGTGTGCGGCGTGGCGTTCCTGCTGTGCGTGCTGGCGACGATCTACCCGGCGTGGCGCGCGGCGCGCACTGCCCCTGCGGAGGCCCTGCGACATGAGTGACAACGTCCTGGAGGCGCGCGCCGTTCACAAGAGCTTCCGCCAGGGGCCCGAGGAGCTGCACGTGCTCGAGGGGGTGCAGCTGTCGATCGCGCGCGCCGAGCGCGTCGCCATCGTCGGCTCCTCCGGTTCCGGCAAGACCACGCTGCTGCAGATCCTGGGCGGCCTCGACCGGCCGAGCACCGGCACGGTGCTGGTGGACGGGCGCGACATCCACTCGCTGAGCGAGAGCGAGCGCGGCGCGCTGCGCAACCATGCCCTGGGCTTCGTCTACCAGTTCCACCACCTGCTGCCGGAGTTCTCCGCGCTGGAGAACGTGGCCATGCCGCTGTTGGTGCGGCGCGCCCGGGTGGGCGAGGCGCACAGCGCCGCGCGCGCGCTGCTCGAGCGGGTGGGTCTGGGGGCGCGCCTCGAGCACCGCCCGCACCAGCTGTCCGGCGGCGAGCGCCAGCGCGCGGCGGTGGCGCGCGCGCTGGTCACCGCGCCGCGCATCGTGCTGGCGGATGAGCCCACCGGGAACCTCGATGGCAGCAACGCCGAGAGCGTCTTCGCGCTGATGCTGGAGTTGAACCGCGAGCGCGGCACGAGCCTGGTCGTGGTCACGCACGACCTGAAGCTCGCCAACCGGATGGAATCGGTCTACGAACTCGAGCGCGGCAGATTGCTGCGGCGGGCAGCCCCGGAAGTGCCATCCGCGCGCGGCTGATGGCGCGTGCGGTAGCGCTCGGTGACCTGCCGCCGCCACACCAGCTCCAGCGTCAGCCAGCCGACGAAGCCGGCGACGAGGCCGCATACCAGGCAGCCGAGCACGAACGGCGGCCACACCGGCGCCAGCTCGTGGGCGAACCAGCGCCAGCTGGGCACGAAGTGAAAGCGCTGTCGCGGCACGTGCAGTAGGGCGGCCCCGACGCGGTAGGCGAAGTAGTACACCGGCACGGCCGTGAAGGGGTTGAGCAGGAAGGTGGTGCCGGCGGCGACCGGGATGTTCAGCCCGCAGACCACGGCGATCGTGCACGCCAGCGCCAGGTGCACCGGCAGGGGTATGAAGCAGATCGCCAGCCCCACGCCGAATGCGTAGGTCACGCCGCGCCGGCTCAAGGTCCACAGGCGCGGGTCCCCCAGGCGCGTGCCAAAAGGGCGCAAGAACCAGCGACCCTGCAGCATCTGCGGGTCCGGGATGAACTTTTTCAGCAGCCGGCGGGGCATCAAGCGGCCGACTCTAGCAGATGCCCGTCGCGGGGCGCGTTGCGCGGCTGCCGATGCGTGAAGTTGCTGCCTTGAGCGCAGCGGCTCCTCCGGTATGATGCCGCCTTCGCTTTATCAACGGTTCGTGGGGTCGCAACAGAATGTGGGAAATAGTGCGGGCCGGCGGCCCGCTGATGTGGCCGATCATCCTATGTTCGATCACCGCGGCGGCCATCATCCTGGAGCGCATGTGGACGCTGCAGGACAAGCGCGTCCTGCCACCGGATCTGCCCAAGCGGGTCTGGCAGCTGATCGAGACGAACCAGATCAACGACAAGGTGATCGCCGCGCTGGAGGCGAACTCGCCGCTCGGGCGACTGCTGGCGACCGGACTGGCCAACCGCCACCGTCCGCGGGAGATCCTCATGGAGCGCCTGGAGGACACCGGCCGCCACGTGGTCTACGAGCTGGAGCGTTTCCTGAACACCCTCGGCACCATCGCCGGCGTTTCCCCGCTGCTCGGCCTGCTCGGCACCGTCACCGGCATCATCCGTGCCTTCAACGCCATCGAGGCCGGCGGCATGGGTGATCCGCGCGCGCTCTCCGGCGGCATCGCCGAGGCGCTGATCGCCACCGCCGCGGGCCTGTGCGTGGCGATCCCGGCGCTGATCGCCTACCGCTACCTGCGCGGGCGCGTCGAGGGCATCGTCATGGAGATGGAGAAGCACGCGATCCGCATGGCCGATGCCCTGGAGGCAGCGCAGTTGCACGGGCACGCGGCCGCGGCGGCGTAGCAAGAGGCCAGGGCCCTTGATCTTCAAGCAGCGTCGCCACGAGGAACCGGAGATCAACGTCGTCTCGCTGATCGACGTGGTGCTGCTGCTGGTGGTGTTCTTCATCCTCTCCTCGAAGTTCTCCGACGAGGGCCGCCTGCGGGTGCACCTGCCGCATGCCAGCGCGGTGCCGGTAGAGAAGACGGCCGGCGAGCCGCTGGTGGTGAGCGTCACGCAGGCCGGCACCTACCTGGTCAACCAGCACGAGCTGATCAATTCCAGCCCCGAGACCCTGCGCGCGGCCTTGCTCAAGGAAGTCGGCACCAACCGCAGCATCCGCGTCACGCTGCGCGCGGATGCGCGCGCCACGCACCAGTCGGTGATCACCGCGATGGACGTCCTCGGGCGGCTCGGGTTCGCCGAGCTCAACATCGCCACCGTCAAGGAAGAGCCGGCGGGCAAGCCGTGAGCGCGCCGGCCGCGAGCGCCCGCGCGCGCCAAGACACCGGCCTTACCACGTACCGGCGCCTGCTGGGATACCTGCGCCCGTACCACTGGCAGTTTGCCCTGGGGCTGCTCGGGGCGGTCCTGTTCGCCGGCACCATGGCAGGCTTTGCGCTGTTCATGAGGAGCTTCGGCGACGGCACCTTCGTGCATCGCGACCCGCGCACCATCGTGTGGGTGCCGCTGGGACTGGTCGGGCTGTTTTTCCTGCGCGGCCTCGGCGACTTCACGCAGACCTACTACATGGGCTACGTGGGCCGGCGCATCGTCAGCCAGATGCGCCACGACGTCTTCC
Source organism: uncultured Pseudomonadota bacterium (assembly GCA_963794975.1). Taxonomy (GTDB): domain Bacteria; phylum Pseudomonadota; class Gammaproteobacteria; order Steroidobacterales; family Steroidobacteraceae; genus 13-2-20CM-66-19. Next base: position 120,429 of record CAWCGL010000002.1, read on the forward strand.
GGCGCATCCTCAACCTGCCGATCGGCTATTTCGACCGTCACTCCACCGGCGTGCTGCTCTCGCGCCTGACCTTCAACCCCGAGCAGGTCGGCGCGGCCACCACCGACTCGATCGTGACCATCGTGCGCAGCGCGCTGACCATCATCGCCTCCATCGCGATCCTGTTGTGGATGAACGCGCGCCTGGCAATCATCTCCCTGACCATGGGTCCGCTGATCGGCTGGCTGGTCTCGATCATCAACAACCGCTTCCGCCGCTACAGCCGGCGCATCCAGGACTCGATGGGTGATGTCACGCGCGTGGCCAAGGAGAGCCTCGAGGCGCCCAGGCTGGTGAAGGTCTACAACGCCCAGGAGCACGTCAGCCGGCAGTTCGACGCGGTCAACAACCACAACCTGCGCTCCAACATGCGGCTGATCCTCACCAAGGGCGTCTCCAACCCGATCGTGCAGCTAGTGGCTGCCACCGGACTCGCCTTCGTGGTGTGGATCGCCATCGCCGATGCCATCCACGGCCGCATGGGCATGGGCGACCTGCTCGGCTTTATCACCGCGCTGGTGGGCATCGCCCAGCCACTGCGCGAGGTGGTCGGGGTCGCGGGCCCCTTGCAGCAGGGCATCGCCGCCGGCCAGAGCCTGTTCGAGCTGCTGGACGAGCCCGAGGAGCCCCAGGGCGGGACCCTGAGCACGCTGCGGGTGCGCGGCGAGGTCGAGTTCGAGCGCGTCTCGTTCGCCTACGAGGCCGGCGCGGCCGCCGGCACCGAGCACTCGCCGCACGGCACGCGCCGCGCGGCGGCGCTGTCGCAGATCTCCCTGAAGGTCGCGGCCGGGGAGAGCCTGGCGATCGTCGGCCGCTCGGGCAGCGGCAAGTCGACGCTGGTCAACCTGCTGCCGCGCTTCTACGACGTGGTCGCCGGGTGCGTGCGCATCGACGGGGCGGACGTGCGCGACTACGACCTGAAGTGCCTGCGCGACCAGATCGCGGTGGTGAGCCAGGACGTGGTGCTCTTCAACGACACCATCCGCAACAACATCGCCTTCGGGCGCGAGGTGCCCGATGCGGCCATCGAGCGGGCGGCCGAGGCTGCCCACGTGCTGGAGTTCGTGGCGAGCCAGCCTGGCGGACTGAACGCGATGGTGGGCGACCGCGGCGTGCTGCTCTCCGGCGGCCAGCGCCAGCGCATCGCCATCGCGCGCGCGCTCCTGAAGGACGCGCCGATCCTCATACTGGACGAGGCAACCTCGGCGCTGGACACCGAGGCGGAGCGCCACATCCAGGCCGCGCTGGCGCAGCTGGTGCGCAACCGCACCACCTTCATCATCGCGCACCGGCTCTCCACCGTGGAGCAGGCCGACCGCATCATCGTGCTCGACCGCGGCACGGTGGCCGAGTGCGGCACGCACGCGCAGCTCTTGGCGCACGAGGGACTGTACGCGCAGCTGCACCGCCTGCAGTTCTCGGACTGACCGCCGACAGCCTCATGCAGCAGCGGCTTACCGAGCTGTGGTACGCGCCGGCGCGCCCCTCGCTGCTGCAGCCCCTGGGCTGGCTGTACGCGGCGGGCATGCGCGCGCGACGCGCCATGTACCGCGGCAACCTGCTGCGCACCGTGCGAGCGCGCACCCCGGTGATCGTCGTCGGCAACCTCACCGTCGGCGGCACCGGCAAGACCCCGCTCACCCTGTGGCTCGCCGCCGCCCTGGCCGCCCAGGGCCGCCGCGTCGGCATCGTCTCGCGCGGCTATGGCCGCAGCGCCCAGCACGTGCAGGCGGTGACGGCGAACTCGGACTGGCGCCAGGTCGGGGATGAGCCCCTGCTGCTGGCGCGGCGCAGCGGCTGCGCGGTGGTGGTGGCGCAGGACCGCGCCGCTGGGGCGGCCGCGCTCATCGCCCAGGGCGCGCAGCTGGTGGTGGCGGATGACGGCCTGCAGCACCTGCGCCTGGCGCGCGACTGCGAGCTGGTGGTGGTTGATGGCGCCCGCGGCTTTGGCAACGGCCGCGTGCTGCCCGCGGGGCCCTTGCGCGAGTCGCTCGCGCAGCTGGCGCGCGCTGACCTGGTCATCGTCACCGGCGCCGCCGAGCATGCCTCCCTGACAGCGCTGCCGGCCGGGCGCACGCTCACCATGCAGCTGGCCATGGCCGATGCGCTGCCCCTGCTCGGGCCGGGCGCGCCGCGGGCGCTGCGGGACTTCCGCGGCCAGCGCGTGCACGCGGTGGCCGGCATCGGCAACCCGGCGCGGTTCTTCCGAGCGCTGCGCGGGGAGGGCCTCGAGCTGGTCGAGCACCCCTTCCCGGACCACCACCCGTTCAGTGCGCAGGACCTCGCCTTCGCCGACGGTGCGGCGGTGCTCATGACGGAGAAAGATGCCGTAAAATGCACACCCTTCGCCGATGCACGGCTGTGGTATGTGCCCGTCACCGCCCAGTTCAGCGAGGCAGATGCGCAGGTGCTGCTGCGCCGCGTGCTCGCCACGATCGACAAGCCGCCCAGCGGCGTAGGAGTACAGTGATGGATGCGCGCCTGCTCGAGATCCTCGCCTGCCCGGTGTGCAAGGGCACGCTCACCTACCACAAGGCGGCCCAGCTTTTGGTATGCCGCATGGACCGCCTGGCCTACCCGATCCGCGAGGCGGTGCCGGTGATGTTCGAGGAGGAAGCGCGCCAGCTGGCCGCGGACGATCCGCTGCTGGACCGCTGACGCGCGCCGTGTTTCGCGTCGTCATCCCCGCGCGCTACGCCTCCACGCGCCTGCCCGGCAAGGCGCTGCGCGAGCTGGCCGGCAAGCCGATGGTGCAGTGGGTGTACGAGCGCGCCCGCGCCTCTGGGGCGCGCGATGTCCTCATCGCCACCGACGATGACCTGATCGTGAGCGCCGCACACTCCTTCGGGGCGCCGGCGCAGATGACCGACCGCGCGCACGCCTCCGGCACCGACCGCATCGCGGAGGTGGCCCGGGCGCGCGGCTGGCAGCCCGGGGAGATCATCGTCAATGTGCAGGGGGATGAGCCGCTGATTCCCGCCGCGCTCATCGCTCAGGTGGCCGCCGTGCTGAATGACAGCGGCGGTGCGGATATCGCTACCCTGGCCGCACCCCTGGAGTCACTCGCCGAACTCATGGAGCCGAGTGTCGTGAAGGTGGTGACGGATGCGCGCGGCAGGGCGCTGTATTTCAGCCGGGCGCCGATTCCGTGGAACCGCGACGGCGCCGTGGACGGCCTGACCAGCCAGCAGGACTTCGGTGGCGCGCGGCGTCACATCGGCATCTACGCGTACCGGGTGGCTGCGCTGCTGAAGCTTGCGCAGTTGCCTCCCGGGGTACTCGAGGGGCGCGAGAAGCTTGAGCAGCTGCGCGCCCTGGAGCAGGGGATGACGATCCAGGTGGCGCAGGCGGCCGAGCGGCCGGGGCCGGATGTGAACACCCTGGCGGACCTGGAGCGCGTTTCGGCGCTCATGGCCTTGCAATCCTGACCGGGTGGCTCTACTTAAGTCCTTGATGCGCACGAGGAATAGTCACATTTGGTGACAATCGGCGCCCCGGCGCCGGACGGAACTCGCATGATCCGGGAGCCGTCCAAGGCTGGTGAGCCTGTGTTTTCGAGCGTCAACCGGCCGGTGCGCCGGTGCGTTACCGAGACGACAGTGGTGTGTCTTATGAGCGTGGAACCGCCAATGAAGAACCGAGCATTTCTGGCCCTGGCCGCATTGGCCGGGGCGCTGTCCGTGGCAGGCTGCGTCGCGACCCCGACAGCGCCCGCGCCGCCGCCGGGTCCGCCCCCGGTGGCGCCGCCGCCGAACACCACCGTCTATGCCTACCCGATCCACGGGCAGACCCCTGACCAGCAGGACCGCGATCGCTACGAGTGCAGCACTTGGGCGACGCAGCAGTCTGGCTTCAGCCCGAGCGGTCCGGGCGTGCCGGCCCAGACGCGCGTGGTCGCGGCCCCGACGCGGCCCTCCGGTACCGGCACGGCCATCGGCGCGGTCACCGGCGCGATTCTCGGGGCGGCGATCTCCAATCCTTGGCAGTCGGCTACCGGTGCGCTCGCAGGCGCCATGGTCGGAGGCGCCATCGGCAACGCCGCCGACGTGGCCGACGCGCAGCAGACGCGGACGGTTTACGTGACTGACCAGCGTCAGGTCGCGCTCCAGCAGTCGCAGGCCAACAATTACCGGCGGGCGATGGGGGCATGCCTGGATGCGCGCGGCTACAGCGTAAAATGAACACTCTGCGCCCGATGCGCGCTGCGCTGATGCTGTGCGTGGCCGCGCTGTGTGCCTGGACGAGTGCGCCGGCGCAGCAGCCGGAGCATCCGCCCCCGGGGACCGGCCACCCCCAGGGCCAGGGGCACGAACAGCCGCCGCTGCCGCATTCCAGTCAGCCGACGATTCGCCTCAACCAGTCCCACTACTATCCGCCGCACGGCACAACCGTCGGGGTGCCACCGCCCTCGACGGTCATCGTCAACCATCCCAGCGGCCACTACTACTACTCCGGCGGGGTCTGGTATGCGCCGCGCGGTCCGAGCTACGTGGTCGTGCCCGCACCCGTGGGCGTGTTCGTGCCGGTGCTGCCGGTGTACTACACGACCCTGTGGGTCGGCGGCGCTCCGTACTACTACGCCAATCAAACGTACTACAGCTGGAACCCCGCGCAGAACGGCTACCAGGTGGTGGATCCCCCCAACGGGGCGGAGAGCCCGCCGGATGCGCAGGACCAGGCGCCGCCGCCAGCCCCGAACGATGACCTGTTCGTGTATCCGCAGAACGGCCAGTCCGATGAGCAGCAGGCCACCGACCGGTACGAATGCCACAAGTGGGCCGGATTGCAGAGCGGCTTCGACCCCACGCAGCAAGGCGGCGCGCCCGCCGCACAGCAGCCGGGCGGCAACCCGGATGACTACCAGCGCGCGATGAAGGCCTGCCTCGAGGGCCGCGGCTACAGCGTGCGCTGAGCCGGCGCGCCGGGCAGCGCCGGCTTTCGTCATCGCAGGCCGTGGCGCCGCATCCGTGCGGGCCACGGCCTGCTCCTAAGGTCAGTCTGGTTTCACGCGCGAGGCGGTGACGGCGCCGGTGCCGGATGCCACCTGTACGCTCTCATCGAACGGATCGGCCGGGCTCACCGCGAACACTTTGACGGAGTAGTGTCCGCTGAAAGTATTCCCGGAGGGGGCCAACGTGATGACCATGTGGAAGTGGACACGGTCACCGAAGGAGCCGCCCGGGGCGTTGTAGCCCATGGCGATGTGATTCAGTGTGTAGGTGTTGTGTCCGATCTTGCGCCATACGCCCTGGCAGACATCCCCGGTCTCAGGATTCTGGCCACCGGAGAACATCAGCTCCGTGCCATCGGCATGCCAGGCCTGCGTGCCCCAGTCCGTGGCAAAGCCACTGAATTTGAACTCCCACAGGCCGACGATGCCATCCTCGTCCTCGTGGTTGCCTTCATTGACCGGCAGCAGCGAGCCATAGCTCTCCCCCGGGTGATACACCGCCTGGATCATGCGCGCAGGATCGGGCAGCCTCTGATCCTTCTTGCCCCCATCCATGCAGGCTGCGGCAGCCTGGCCAGCGGCGGCGAGGCCGAACACTCCCAATACCAACAGCATCCCCCGGATGCTTTGCCATCTCTTTGATCTGCTTAGGATCATGACGTCGTTCTCCTGTTGTCGTTTATTTGGCGGTCTAACAAATCATCCCCGTGGCGGACCGTCACCGACACGGCGACTTGAACTGCACGCAAACTGCCCGCGCTGTGCCTGCGGCAGCGAAACTGCCAGGCCCACAGGGTCGCGGTGTATTGCGTTACTTCTGACTGAAGGAGAGTTGGGGACGAAGGATTCGGGTACCGTCGCGTGTGGATCCACGCCTGGCGCGGCCGGCCGCTGCGTTTAGAGGTACCCGAACGGATGGCAGCGGGCTCGTACTCATTGCGGCAGGTCCAGTAGAGAAGGTTGCACGTTCGCCTCATGGCCGACACGAAGAAAACGCTCGTCGCACGGCTGTTCGCTGAACACGGGCGTCCGTTGCAGGCCTTCCTCTACCGCCGCGTCCGCCGCCACCCGGATGCCGCAGAGCTTGCCCAGGAGGTGTACCTGCGCATGCTGCGGGTGCCCGACATGGAGGCGATCCGCAACCCGGAGGCCTACCTGTATACGGTGGCGAGCAATCTTGCCAAGGAGCACGGCCGCGAGGAGCGCAGGAGCGCAGGGATGCTCGACGTCGATGACGCGCAGGTGCAGGAGCAGCTGGCGCAGCTGCCGGCCTTCGGCGCGCAGCTGGATGCGCAGCAGCGTACCCAGCGCCTGCGGGAGGTGTTGAAGCAGTTGCCGCCCAAGTGCCACGCCGTGGTGATCCTGCAGTACTGGCACGGCCTGAGCTACGAGGAGATCGCCGCGCGCCTCGGGATCTCAACCCATATGGTCAAGAAATACCTGAGCCAGGCGCTGGCACATTGCCGGCGACGCATGGCCAGACTCGGATGAACATGAGCGCAACCGGTGAGCGGATACGTGGACTGATCGCCCAGGAGGCAGCCGACTGGTTTGTCGCCCACCGCGGCGCATTGGGCGCCCGTGAGCGCGAGCGCTTCGCCGCCTGGCTGCGCGCCTCGCCGGTCCACGTGGAGGAATATCTCGGCATCGCCGGCATCGCGCGCGACCTGCCGGGGGCCTGTGGGCTGCCGCAGCCGCAGCTGGATGAAATCATCGCCCGCGCCCGCCAGGACGAGCAGGTCGTGCACTCAGCCTGGCCGCGTGCCTGGGCCGCCCTGCGCGCGGTGCCAGCCGTTCGGCTCCAGGTGGCTGCCGCGGCGGTGCTGCTGGGCGCGGTGGCGCTTGCGGCCGCCGGGTGGTGGCACCTCAGGGGCGCCACCACCGTGGTCCCGGCAGTGGTGTCCGCGGTACAGCAACTCCAGACCGGTCACGGCGGGCAGATGACCCAGCGCCTGGCCGATGGCTCGGTCGTCTACCTCAATACCGACAGCGCCGTGATGGTGGAGTACCGCGAGCGCGAGCGCCGCGTGACGCTCAAGTCCGGGGAGGCGGTGTTCGAGGTGGCGCACGATCGCGTGCGCCCCTTCCGCGTCTTCGCTGGCCACGCGCAGGTGGTCGCAGTCGGCACCCGCTTTGACGTGCGTCTGCAGGAGGACGCCACCACGGTGACCGTGGCCGAGGGCCGGGTCGAGGTCGGACCGTCCGCGCCGGCGCCGCAGGCGATCGCCGCCTTGCCCGCAGGCTCTGCCGCCATCGTGCAGGTTGGCGCCGAGCAGCAGGTCCGCTACGCGCCGGAGGCGTGGCCGGTGGCACCCGAGCGCGCCGACCCCGGCCACACGACCGCCTGGCTGCACCGGCAGATCACGTTTGAGCATGAACCGCTGGGGCGCGTTGCCAGCGAGTTCAACCGCTACTCCGCCAAGACCATAGAGATTGCGACCCCGGCACTGCGCAACCTGCAGATCAGCGGCGCCTTCGCCACCGACGACACCGAGGCCTTCATCGCCTTCCTGCGCAGCCTCGAGGGGGTGAAGGTCGAGGTTACCGAGACGCGGATCCGCGTATCGCAACGACCCACCGCGCCCGTACACTGATTCGGGCCGCAGCGCTCGGGAAGTGCATGGTTCGCTCGCGTAACCCGCCGGTGTCGATCGCCGCGGCAGTGTCACAGGCGTTGCGCGCGCTGGCGTTGACGCGTGCGCGCTCAGCTCCGCTACAAGGCGTTCACCGTGATCCGCGCACGCACCCTGGCGCTGCGACTCAGCTGCAACTTCGATGGCACGTAGCAACGAAGGCTGCCCGTGCACACGCTAGGCCTCCGCGATCGCGGCGATGGAGACCTTCAGGCCGGGTATGCGCGCCGGCAGCTTCGCGCCCTGGCGCGCCGGGGGATCCGACGGGAACCACTTCAGGTACTCCTCGTTCATTGCGGCGAAGTCATCCTCGTCCGCCAGCACCACGGTCACGCTGACCACCTTGTCCAGCGAACTGCCCGCCGCTTCCAGGATCGCCTGGATGTTGGTCAGGCACTGCCGCGTCTGCTCCTGCGCCGTTGCGCCCTTGAACACTCCCGTGGCCGGATCGGTCGGCGCCGTGCCGGAGACGAATACCAGGCCTGCGGCCTTGACCGCCTGGCTGTACATCGGCGGGGGCTTGGCCGCCTTGGGGGTGAAGATGATTTTCCGGGTCATGTGGTTGCGCTCCGGGATGCAGTGCAGGGCAATCGTGTCGCAGGACTCACAGCCACCTACGCACCCGCGAGGTGTACGCCGCGTATTCGGCACCGAACAGGGCGCCCAGGGCGCGTTCCTCGGGCGCGATCTGAAAGCGCCCAAGGTAGCCGACAAACAGGATCGGTCCTGCGAACGCCCAGATCGACGGCAGGAACACCGCCCAGGCGAGCAGCAGACACAGCAGCCCCAGGTACATGGGATTGCGGGTGAGGCGGTACACCCCCGAGGCAACCAGCGAGGACGATTCGTCCGGAGTCGTTGGATTGATCGTGGTCCTGGCGCGCCGGAAGGCAACGATGGCCGAAATGCTGACCAGCATCGCCACCGCCACCAGCGCCAGTGCAGCCCACGTGCGCTCAGGCGCCCGGAGGTGCCGTGACGGCAGCACCCGCGCGGTTCCCCACATGGCGGCAGCCACCAGCGCTGCCAGGGCCGGTGGAGGGATCTTCAGTTCGAGCGTGCGCGGGTGCATGGCGACCAGCCTGACGTTGCGATTCAGCGGTTCTGCGCGATCCTGGCCTCGTTCGCGGGCCGGGTAATATCTCCCCGTGCGGCGGCCACGGCAAGGGCTCCGCCGGCTTCGAGTGGCCCTGCGCAGCGCCCGTGGGCAGCGACCCGCACACAAGAGGCGAACTCGTCCGCCATCGTCGAACCGCTTAAAATGGGGTCATGAGAATTCTATTCGTCTGTCTCGGGAACATCTGCCGTTCGCCCACCGCCGAGGGGGTCACGCGCACCATCGCAGCCCAGGAAGCGCCCGAACTCAACCTGCATCTGGACTCGGCCGGAACCGCCGCCTACCACGCCGGTTCTGCGCCCGACGCGCGCACCGTTGCCGCCGCGGCGCGGCGCGGCTATGCGCTCTCGAGCCTGCGGGCGCGCGTGATCACGCCGGAGGACTTCGCCACCTTCGACCTGATACTTGCGATGGACAACGACAATCTCGCGGTGCTGCGCAAGCGCGCGCCCGTGGCAGCACAGCAGCGCCTGCGGCTATTCCTGGAGTTTGCCCCCGAGGAGGAGCGTCGTGAGGTGCCCGATCCTTACTACGGCGGGCCGAACGGTTTCGAGGACGTACTCGACCTGACCGAAGCGGCCGCGCGGGGACTGCTGGCGTATCTGCGCCGCAGGGCCCGCGCGGCCTGACGATCAGCCGCTATTCCTGGTCACGGTTCGCCGGACCCTTGTCCACCGGAGCGGACGACCAAACCACATAGGGCTTGGACTCCCCGGCAGGCTCCGCCCGCGGCGCCGGCTCAAAGTGCGCCAGCGGCAGGTGCGTCTGCGAGGAGGTTTCGCGCGGTTCGGAGTGATACTCGCGCGCCGGTGCCGGCTCGCGCTCGGCCGAGGGTGCGGACTCGTGCGAACCATTGCCCTCGTAGCCGCCCGCATCCGCGCTCGCGGAACCGGGATTCTCGCCAGCACCCTCCGGGGCGCCCATGGCGCCGGTGCCCTGGCGCGAGCCACCGCCACCGCGGCGACCGCGACGCCGCCCACGACGGCCGCGGCCAGTGCGCTCACCGCGCGGCTCGCCAGGCGCATTGGCGCCCTGGGGCGCCACGTTGCCGTCGACGTCCCCGCTGCTGCCGAAGTCCTGGTCCTGGTCGTTCGGCAGCTGCGCCTCGCGCGGCTGCTGGTCGCGCGGACCCTGATCCCGAGGCTGCTGGTCCCGCGGACCCTGATCCCGAAGCTGTTGGTCCCGCGGACCCTGATCCCGAAGCTGTTGGTCCCGCGGACCCTGATCCCGAGGCTGCTGGTCCCGCGGACCCTGATCCCGAGGCTGCTGGTCCCGCGGACCCTGATCCCGCGGTCCCTGGTCCCGCGGGGCACGGTCGCGCCCGCCGGCCTCGCTGCGCGAACTGTGCGAACGCTCAGCCGAGCGCTCGCCGGTGCGCTCAGGACGGCGTCCACCGTCGCGATTGCGGTCACGATCACGACCGTCGCGGTTGCGATCGCGGTCGCCGCCGCTGCTGCTGCGGCGGCCGTCGCCGCGGTCACGGCGCGCGCCATCGGCGTAGCGCGATGAAGAGGAGGAGCGCCCACGGTCACGGCGCCCGTCGTTGCGACGGCTGTCATCGCGACGCGGCTCGCGGGCCGGCGGGGTGGTGCTGGCGGCCGGAGCAGGCGCTGCGACCACCGGTGCCGGTTCCCCGGCCAGGATCTTCTTGAAGCGGGCCCAGAACCCGCCACCGGCGGGAGCCGCGGCAGCAGGCTGGGGCGGGGCTGCCACGGCCGCCGGCGCAGCGGATACCGGCGCGGCCGTTGCCGGCAGCAGGGTCGCCACCGCCGGAGCCTCGATGTGCGGGTTGGCAGCCTTGAGCGCAGTGGGCTCAATGACCTCCGCCACCGTGGGCATGCGATAGGTCGCCTGCTTGTTCTCCGGCATGTCCAGCTCGTCCTCGCGCACGCGGCGGATCGTATAGTCCGGCGTCTGCAGATTCTCGTTCGGCACGATGAACAGCTCAGTGGAACTTCTGGCCTCGAGCGTGCGCAGCCACTCGCGCTTCTCGTTGATCAGATAAGTGGCCACCGGCACCGGGACCTGGGCGATGACCCGGGCGGTGCGGTCCTTGCGCAGTTCCTCGCCGATCAGGCGCAGTACCGCGAGCGTCATCGACTCCACGCTCCTGATGCTGCCGATGCCCACGCAGCGCGGGCAGGTGACCTGGCTGGTGTCGTCCAGCGAAGGCCGCAGCCGCTGGCGCGACATCTCCAGGAGGCCGAAGCGCGACAGGCGCCCGATCTGGATGCGGGCGCGGTCCATCTTCATCGCGTCGCGCAGCCGGTCCTCGACGTCGCGCTGGTTCTTGGTCGACTCCATGTCGATGAAGTCGATGACGATCAGGCCGCCGATGTCACGGATGCGCAGCTGGCGGGCGATCTCGTCCGCGGCCTCGAGGTTGGTATTGGTGGCGGTGGTCTCGATGTCACTGCCGCGCGTGGCGCGCGCGGAGTTGATGTCGATCGAGACCAGGGCCTCGGTGTAGTCGATGACGATGCTGCCGCCGGAGGGCAGGGAGACCTTGTGCGCGTAGGCGGACTCGATCTGGCTCTCGATCTGGAAGCGGGTGAACAGCGGAATGTCGTCGGTATACATCTTCAGGCGGCGCTGGGATTCGGGCGGCAGGAAGCGCTGCACGTACTCCTGAGCCTTCTGGAAGGCGCCCGGGTCATCCACCAGAACCTCGCCGATGTCATCGGAGAGGTAGTCGCGCATGGCGCGCGTGACCGCATCGGACTCGCGGAACACCAGGAACGGGGCGGGGCGGTCCTTGCCGGCCGCCTCGATCTGGTCCCACTGGACCTTGAGGTTGTCCAGGTCCCACTGCAGCTCCTCGACCGAGCGCCCGACCCCTGCGGTGCGCACGATGGCGCCCATGCCGTCCGGGATCTGCAGCTGGGCCATGACCTCGCGCATCTGGTCGCGGTCCTCGCCCTCGATACGGCGCGAGACCCCGCCGGCGCGCGGGCTGTTGGGCATGAGCACCAGGAAGCGCCCGGCGAGACTGATGAAGGTGGTCAGCGCCGCACCCTTGGTGCCGCGCTCTTCCTTCTCGACCTGGACGATCAGTTCCTGCCCCTCGGTGAGCAGGTCACGGATGTTGCCGCGGGCGCCGTTGGAAAGGTTGCGGAAGTACTCCTTGGAGACTTCCTTCAGGGGCAGGAACCCGTGGCGCTCGGCGCCGTAGTCGACGAAGCACGCCTCGAGCGAGGGCTCTACGCGTGAGATCCGGGCTTTATAGACGTTGGCTTTTTTCTGTTCGCGGGAAGGTAAATCGATACTCAGGTCAAAGAGTTTCTGTCCATCAACCAGAGCGACTCGCAACTCTTCTTCCTGAGTTGCATTCACTAGCATTCTCTTCATGTGCCCCTACTGTGCGGTAAGGGGCCGGCAAGCAAACGGTGGGAGGCCGCAGGACTGCATGTCCGCGGCAGCGAAGGTTAATCAAGTCTGGCGTGTGAGAGGGAATCTCGTTATCCACGTTGATCGACCGCCTCTTTGGGGCGGTCTTGGAAATGAAACCTTCGGTGAACTCGACCGATGACGCTGAACTGCGGAAGTCTCACTTCGTGAGATTCAACGCAGCCGGCGCGACCTTGGCGGCCCAATGCGATGGCCTCGATTCAAGAGGTCCAACTAAACGGGTAACGGCCTAGACCGCTACCACTGGCGGGTCCCCACAAGGAGGACCACCCGCGGAGTATACTCGACAGAGCGTTGTAGAAACAATGCCTTACGCGGAAGGTCCCTTGGAAGAGCAGCTCTCCCCCCAGATTCGCCCCGGAGTGCAGCACCTGGAGGTGACCGAGGATGAGGCCGGACAGCGCCTGGACAACTACCTCCACAAGCGCTTAGGGGGCCTGCCGCGCAGCCGCGTCTTCCGCATCATCCGCAAGGGGGAGGTGCGAGTGAACGGCAAGCGCGCCAGCCCCGAGACGCGCCTGGCGCTCGCCGACAAGGTGCGCGTGCCGCCGGTGAACCTGGCGCCGCCCGAGCCCAAGACCGCCCGACCCTCCAGCGCGCTCAACGAGCGCATCGCCCGCTCGATCATCCACGAGGATGAGCGCCTGCTGGTGATCGACAAGCCCGCGGGGGTGGCCGTTCACGGGGGCAGCGGGGTGAGCTTCGGGGTGATCGAGACCTTGCGGGCGCTGCGGCCCGAGGAGACCCTGGAACTGGTGCATCGCCTGGACCGCGACACCAGCGGCTGCCTCCTGATTGCCAAGCGCGGCAGCACCCTGCGCAGCCTGCACGCCCTGTTGCGCGAGGATGGCTTCGAGAAGCGCTATCTGGTGCTGGTGAAGGGACCGTGGGACCTGGGCGAGAAGCGCATCGACGTGCCGCTGCGCACCGACACCCGCGTCGGCGGCGAGCGCACCGTGAAAGTCGCCGAGGGCGGCAAACCCTCGGTGAGCCGCTTCCGTCCCGTGCAGTTCTTCGGCCGCATCGCCACCTTGCTGGAGGTCATGCTCGAGACCGGCCGTACGCACCAGATCCGCGTGCACGCCGCGCACGCCGGTCATCCGGTGGCCGGCGACGAAAAATACGGCGATGCGGATTTCAACGAGTCGATGCGGGCGCTGGGCCTGAAGCGCATGTTCCTGCACGCCCACAGCGTGAGCTTCGATTGGCCGGAAGGCGGGCAGTTCAGCATCAACACGCCGCTGCCGCCGGAGCTGGGTGCCGTGATCGACCGGCTCACGACGATGCGCAAGCCCGAGCGCAGCGGAGCGCGGCCCCACGCGGGAGCGGCTAGGGCAGCAGGAACCCGGCCGCGCGCAGCGCGCCCGCGAGCCAGATGAGCGGCAGCCCGATCAGGGCGGTCGGGTCGATGGTCTCGATGCTCTCGAACAGGGTGATCCCGAGGGCCTCGGCCTTGAAGCTCCCCGCGCAGTCGAACGGCTGCTCGCGCGCCACGTAGCGCTCGATCTCCGCGGTGCTCAAGGAGCGGAAGGTCACCGTGGTGGTGTCCAGGTGCACCAGGGGCAGCGGCAGCCCGGCGCCCACCACCGCACAGGCGCTGTAGAAGTGGGCGCGCTGGGCGCTCAGGAAGGCCAGCTGGGTGAAGGCCCGCGCGGCATCGCCGGGCTTGTCGAGGACGCGGCCCTGGCAGGCGGCGACTTGGTCGCTGCCGATCACCACCGCCTGCGGGTGCCCCTCGGCGATGGCCTGCGCCTTGGCGAGTGCCAGCCGGCGCGCCCGGTCCACGGGCAGCTCGCCCGGGAGCGCCTCCTCGGTGACACCCGGGGCGAGGGCCTCGAACGTCACGCCGAGCCGCCCGAGCAGCTGCGCCCGGTAGCGCGAGGTCGAGGCGAGCAGCAGGCGGGGCGGGGAACTCATGCGGGCACCCGAATCATCTTCGAGAAACAAGGGGTTACAGACAAAGCGGGCTTTGACTTGGGCGGACCCGCTACCTATTATACGCGCCCCATGACGCCGCCCTGGTCGAAGCCGCTGGAGGTCGAGCGCCTGGCCGAGGCCGCCGCGGAGCTCGACTTCGCGGTGCCACTGCAGGAGTTGCCCGGCCTGCGCAGCCTGCGCGGCGGGGTAGGCGGAGAGGTCCACGGGCGCGCACACTTCAGGCGGCTGCGCGGCCTTGCCGTCGCGGAGCTTGCCGTGCACGGCACGGTGACGCTGGAGTGCCAGCGCTGCATGCAGCCGATGCAGCTGCCGGTGGACTCGCAGGTGCGGGTCGCGCTGATCGGGTCGGAGGCAGAGGCCGCCCGGGTGCCTGAGGATCTTGAGCCGATGCTGGCCCCGGGTGGACGCATCAGCATCGCGGAACTCATCACGGAGGAGTTGTCGCTGGCGCTGCCGATCGTGCCGCTGCACGAGCAGGGCACGGCGTGCGCAGACGGCGCGCCCGCGCAGGCCGATGAGGCCGCGGAAGTGACGCAGACGCCGTTTGCGCAGTTGGCGCAGTTGTTGAAGCGTGAGTGAACCGAATTTGTGAATTTCGAGTGAGGAACTGATACATGCCCGTTCAGAAAAGCCGCAAGACCCCCTCGCGACGCGGAATGCACCGCTCGCACGACGGGCTGGCCAAGCCTGCATTGTCGATCGATCCGCAGTCGGGCGAGACCCACCTGCGCCACCGCATCACGCCGGACGGTTTCTACCGCGGCAAGCGCGTGATCGAAAAACCCGCCGAGACTGAAGACAAGGAATAAACCCCTTGGGGTCCGGTCTTTCCGGGACCTGAGGAGGTTTGCCGTGCTGCCGATCGCGATCGACGTGATGAGCGGCGACCACGAGCCGCACGAGTACGTTGCCGGGGCGCGCACCGCCCTGGCCGACGACCCGGAGCTGCGCCTGCTGCTCGTGGGTGATCCGGCGCTGCTCGGCGCTGCTGTGCAGGCCTTCCCCGCGGCCGCGCGCGCGCGCACCGAGATCGTGGGCGCAACGCAGGTGGTGTCCATGGACGAGAAGCCGCGCGAGGCCATCCGCCGCAAGAAGGACTCCTCGATGCGCGTGGCGATCGACCTGGTGCACCAGGGGCGCGCCGCCGCTGCGGTCAGTGCCGGCAACACCGGGGCGCTCACCGCGATCGCGCACTTCGTGCTCAAGACCGTGCCCGGGGTCGAGCGCGCCGCCATCATCTCCGCCTTGCCCTCCGCCCACGGCCTGACGCAGATGCTCGACCTGGGTGCCAACACGAAGGCGACCGCCGTGCAGCTGCAGCAGTTCGCGGCCATGGGGGACATCATCGCGCGCGACGTGTACGGGGTCGCCCGCCCGCGCATCGGCCTGCTCAACATCGGCGAGGAAGACATGAAGGGGCACGAGATCGTGCAGGAAGCGCACGCGCTGCTGCAGGGCAGTGGCCTGAACTATGTCGGCTTCGTCGAGGGGGACGACATCTTCTCCGGCGAGGTGGACGTGGTGGTGACCGACGGGTTCACCGGCAACGTCGCGCTGAAGTCGATGGAGGGGGTGGCGGGTCTGATCGCCAACCGTATGCGCCAGGAGTTCCAGGCCACCTTCCTTGCCCGCCTGGCAGGTCTGATCGCCCGCCCGGTGCTGCGCCGGGCCGCCGCCAGTCTCGACCCGCGGCGCTACAACGGCGCCTGCATGGTGGGCCTTGGCGGGATCGTGGTAAAAAGCCACGGTCGAGCTGATGGTGTCGCCTTCGCGCGCGCCATCGCCACGGCGAGCCTGGCCGCGCGGCGCGGGCTCACCGCACACATCGCCCAGGCATTGCAGGCACGAGGATGACCCGTTGATCTACTCGCGAATCTCCGGCACCGGCTCGTACCTGCCCCAACGCGTGCTGACCAACGCCGAGCTGGAGAAGATGGTCGACACGACCGACGAGTGGATCCGCACGCGCACCGGCATCGAGCGCCGCCACATCGCCGCCGACGGGGAGACCACGGTGGATCTGGCCGAGCATGCCGCCCGGCGCGCGATCGAGGCGGCGGGGCTTAAGCCCGAGGACATCGACTTCATCGCCTTCGGTACCACCACCCCGGACCTGGTGTTCCCCAACTGTGGCGTGCTGCTGCAAAAGCGCCTGGGGTGCCTGGGCATCCCGGCCTTCAGCGTCGAGACTGCCTGCGCCGGCTTCATGTACGCGCTGTCGATCGCAGACAAGTACGTGCGCTGCGGGGAGGCCAAACGCGCCCTGGTGGTCGGCTCGGAGACCCTCTCGCGCATGACCGACTGGAACGACCGCGGCACGGCAATCCTGTTCGCCGACGGGGCGGGCGCCGTGGTGCTCGAGCCGAGCGCGGCTCCCGGTATCCTCTCCACCCACCTGCATGCCGATGGCCGCTACCACGACATGCTGTACTGCGCGGGCGGGGTATCCACCGGCTTCGGCCCGAAGCTGGTGATCATCATGTCCGGCAAGGAAGTCTTCAAGGTCGCCGTCGCCAAGCTCGGCAGCGTGGTCGAGGAGACGCTCGCGGCCAATAACCTGGAGCGCTCGGCGATCGACTGGCTGGTGCCCCACCAGGCCAACATCCGCATCGTGCAGGCGACCGCCTCGAAGCTGGATATCCCGATGGAGCGGGTGATCGTGACCGTGCAGGACCACGGCAACACCTCAGCAGCTTCCGTGCCGCTCGCCCTGGATGTCGGGATCCGCGACGGGCGCATCAAGCGCGGGGAGATGTTGTTGCTGGAGGCCTTCGGCGGCGGCTTTACCTGGGGATCGGCGCTGATCCGCTACTAAGATGCGCGCGGTGTCTTGCCCCGGGCGAGCACGATTGCGCCGTACCTCCAAGCGATCGGCAGCCCCACCAGCACCAGGTAGGCGAGCAACCGATCCGGGACCTGACCCAGCAGATGATTTGCGCCCAGGAGCACCGCCAGAGCGCCCGCCAATCCCAGGGCCACCAGCGTACTGAGGCGTTGCGCATCGAAGCGCGACACTACCTGTTCAAGGAACCGGCGCCAGCGGACCTTAAAGTGCTGCCAGGCCTCGTTCTTGCCGGGAATTGGCAGGAGTTCAAAGAGAAATGCGGCATGCACGCCGATGTAGGTGCCGGCCATGCCGTCGATGAACGCGAACAGGTAGTTGACCTGGTCGGCCCGGCCGTCGAGGATCAGGGCGAGGTCCGTGCCCCGGAACTGCAGCACACCAATCCCGACGACCGTCAGCAGGAACCATCCGTAGATGAGCACCTTCAGCGCGAAGGGCGGCCTCGGGAGCAGCACGTTCAGCCCGATCACGGTGACTCCAAGCACTAGACCCAGCGCGGTCCAAGGCGATCGCCAGCCTCCCAGTTCGAGCAGCACGGCGACGAATACCACTGTCCAGACCAGGATCGCCCCCTCGCCCAGCCGTGGCAGCAGCTTGTTCTGAAATCCCAGGGCGATGCCGAAGGTGAACATTCCGCACGAGAGCAGACCGTTCACCGGCTCGAAGGGGTCTTTCTGGGAGTAGGCGTAGCCGAGGAGGGCGAGGCCCAGTAGGGCGGCGATGATCAAGCCGGTCCGGTCTTCGCGATCCACTGGCAGGACGAGGTAGGCCAGCTGCAGCAGCATCCCGAGCACCAGGCACAGCCACACGACGTGCGGATTGCCACTCATGACCGCTGCGCGCCCGTTACGGCCGTCGTTTCAGGTTGCACAAAGAAAAACGCCGCGCATTTGCGCGGCGTTTTGCTTCAACAGTAAGACCTGTCGATTACTTCGAGACGGAGTGCTTGAACATCCGGTCGATCTTCTCATTCGTCGCGTCACAGCACGACTGGCTGGCATGGGCAGCAGCCAAGGCCTGGTTGGCAGTGCTCTGGGCACCACTGGCAGCCTGACCGGCTGAAGCAGCGGCGCTGCTGGCGGCATCAGCGGCGCTCTTCGCACCAGCGACGTCGGTCTTCAGTGCAGCAACCTGCGACTTCAGATCGTCGACCTGAGCCTGCAGGGGCTTCAGATCCACGCAACCAGCCAGACCAACAACGATCGCAACGGCAGCAGCCGCCTTAACAACACTCGCGCACTTCATAAACGTCCCCTTTGGGTTTGTTGATTCGGGAGTCCTAAAACAGAAGCGACTCCGGTGGGCAAGTTCCGCCGTCGTTCGCCGCACGCAACTGCATCAAATTTGCCGTGGAAATGCAACTCCAAACAGCAACTTGTCTTCGCGTCGCGACACGTTAGCAGGGGTTGAAAGACATTTAAAGCGAAGAATTCCTAGGGCTTGTGCATCACGCATGTTCGCAGTGGCATGTTCGTATGCGCATGTTGCAAATGAAGTCTTAAAAAAATTTAAGTGCAGCGCGCAGAAGACGCGTGCCTTGGTTATTCCCAAGATCGAAAAGGCTGCGGCTGAGCTTGTGGTGCCTGCTGCAGTGCACGTGCACAAGCTCGCGGGTGGAGCGGGCAAGAAATTGCAGCGTTTCATCATGAGCGTGAGGGAGGCAGGATGAGGGTGAGGGAGGCAGGCAAGGGCGGCGCTTTGCCTCTTGCCGTGCTGCCCAATCTGGATATAATCACAGTTACTGTATAAATACACAGGCACCGCACCATGTCTGACCTCACGCCCCGCCAGACGCAGATCCTGAGGCTCATCCAGCGCTTCATCGGCGAGACCGGCATGCCCCCGACACGGGCGGAAATCGCCCATGAGCTGGGGTTCCGCTCGGCCAATGCCGCCGAGGAGCACCTGCGGGCGCTGGCCCGCAAGGGGGTCATCGCCCTGGTCCCCGGCACCTCCCGTGGCATCCAGCTGAAGGACACCATGCGCGAGCAGATCGGGCTGCCGCTCATCGGCCGGGTGGCCGCAGGTAAGCCGATCTTCGCAGAGGAGAACTTCGAGGCGCGGCTGCAGATCGATCCGGGCCTGTTCCAGCCGCGGCCGCACTACCTCCTGAAGGTCATCGGCATGAGCATGAAGGATGCGGGCATCCTCGATGGCGATCTCGTGGCCGTGCACCGCACCTCGGAAGTGCGCAGCCGGCAGATCGTGGTGGCGCGGCTGGAAAACGAGGTCACGGTGAAGCGCTACCGCCAGGAAGGCTCGGTGGTGTGGCTGATGCCGGAGAACACTTCATTCGAGCCGATCCGCGTGGACCTGAAGGAAGAGCCGCTCTTGATCGAGGGCATCGTCGTGGGTGTGGTGCGCCGCGGGCGTTCCACGGGCCTCATGTGAATCCCGCTCCGCCTGCCTCCGATTTCTTCAAGGGGTCCTTAATCTGACTACGCATCAGCCGGCATGGGCGACGAAAAATTGGCTCGTTTACTCGAGCATCCGGCTATCTGGCGTGGCCGCAGCGCCGCGAAGCTCGAAGTCCTGCCCTCAGGCTTTGCGGCCCTGGACGAGCAGCTCCCCGGCGGAGGCTGGCCCCGCAGCGGGCTGATCGAGATTCTCATCGCCCGCTTCGGCAGCGGCGAGCTGTCGCTGCTGCTGCCCGTGCTGGCCTCCCTCACGCGCGCCGCCGGTGCGCGCTGGTGCGTGTGGGTCGCGCCCCCGTTCATGCCCTTCGCGCCCGCCCTGGTCGCGCGCGGGGTGGTGCTCGATCGCGTCGCCGTCGTCGGCGGCGAGCGCGCGCTGTGGGCCTTCGGCCAGGTCCTGAACTCCGGTGCCTGCGATGCCGCGCTCGCCTGGGTACGGCAGCCGCAGCCGCGCGACCTGCGCCGCCTGCAGCTTGCCGCCGAGAAGGGCCGCACCTTAGGAGTCCTGTTCCGCCCACGGCGCGCCGCGCGCGAGGCCTCCGCGGCGGTGCTGCGCCTGGGGCTGGAGGCGAGTGCTGCGACCCTGCGCATCAGCTTCCTCAAGGGCCGCGGCTCCACGCACGCGGTGGTGGAGCTGGCGCATCCGGACACAGGCGCGGGCGCATGAACCTCAGGTCCGTGCCGCTCCTGCCGCTTACGCCGCCCGGGGCCGATGCAGCCGCACCCGCACGCAGCGCGCCACGGATCGCAGCGCTCGGGCCTGCCCCCGCTGCGGCAGAAACTTCCAGCGAGCTGTGGGCAGGGCTGCATCTGCCGGGCCTTGCAGGGGAGGAAAAATTGCGCCAGCTCGCCACGGTGATGCAGGACTTCACCCCCCGGGTGAGCCTTGAGCCCCCCGACGGGCTGGTGCTGGAAGTGCGCGGCAGCCTGCACCTGTTCGAGGGCGTGGCAGGCCTGCGTCGCAGGCTGCTCGCGGCCTGCGAGGCTCACGCGCAGCCGGCGGTGCTGTCCTTCGCGCCCACCCCGCTCGCCGCCCTGGTGGCCGCGCGCGCCGGCATGTCCCTCACCATCCTCAACCCTGCGCAGCTGACCGGGCAGCTGTCGGCATTGCCGCTCGGGGTGCTGCGCTGGCCGCAGCCGGTGGTGGAGCGCCTGCAGCGCACGGGCGTGCGCAGCGTGGGAGCGGCCTTGCGCCTGCCGCGTGCCGGTTTCGCGCGGCGCTTTGGCACAGCCCAGCTCGCCACTCTGGATGCCCTCACCGCCGGCACCCGCCCGGTGCGCCGCCTCTTCAAGCCCCGCGAGCGCTTCCGCCGCCGGCGCGAGCTGTCGTGCGAGCTGAGCAACCACGAGTGGCTGCTGAATGCACTCATGCCGCTGCTGAGCGAACTGGAGCAGTTCCTGCGCGCGCGCCAGCGCGGGGTGATGCAGCTGGAGTGCCACTTCGTGCACCGGCACGCGGAAACCACACGCTGCGTGCTCAACCTGGCGGCCCCGGCCTTTCTGGCCGCACCCCTCGCCGCGCTGCTGCGGGTGCAGCTGGAGACCCTCGCGTTGCCCGAGCCGGTGCGTGCGCTCGAGCTGCGCGCTGCCACGCTGCTGCCGCGCACCGCCCGTTCCCAGGGGCTGTGGCAGGGCGGCGAGCAGGGCGGCGCTCCCGGCAGCGAGGCCCATGAGCTCATCGAGCGCCTGCGTGCCCGCTTAGGGGAAGGCGCCCTGCACGGGCTCAGCGTTCTCGCGGGCCACCGTCCCGAGCGCAGCTGGGCGGTGAGCGGGCCGCCGCCACTGCAGGTGCGCGCCCGGGGCGCGGCAGCGCCGGTGCCGGCCGCGCCGCGCCCGCTGTGGCTGCTGCAAATGCCGCAGCCTTTGCAGGTGCGCGCCGGACTGCCGCAGCGCGGCGGGGCACTGACCCTGACCAGCGAGCCGGAACGCATCGAGAGCGGCTGGTGGGACGGGGGCGACATCGCCCGCGACTACTACACCGCCTGCGATGCGCACGGGGTGCGGCTGTGGCTGTTCCGCGAGCGCCGCGCTCCGCATGGCTGGTTCCTGCACGGCATCTTCGGGTGAGTGCCAGAGCTGCCGCGGGCGCAGCACCGGCTTACGCGGAGCTGCACTGCCTGTCGAACTTCACCTTCCTGCGCGGGGCCTCCCATCCGCACGAGCTGGTGCAGCAGGCGCTCGCCCTGGGCTACCGCGCGCTCGCCCTCACCGACGAGTGCTCGGTGGCCGGCGTGGTGCGCGCCCACATGGCCGCCAAGGACCGCCCGCTGAAGCTGATCATCGGCGCGGAGTTCCGCCTGGGGTGCGGTCTGAAGTTCGCAGCGCTCGCCATCAACCGGCAAGGCTACGCGCAGCTGTGCCGCCTGATCACCCGCGGCCGCCGCGCCGCGCCGAAAGGCGAGTACACCCTGAGCCGCGCCGACCTGGAGGCCGCCGCCCTCACCGATTGCTTCATGCTGTGGCTGCCGGGGGCTGCCGCCGCGCCGGAAGAGGCGCAGTGGCTGGCGGCACGGTTCCGGCAGCGGCTGCGCTTTGCCGTGGAACTCCTGCGCGAGGGCGGCGATGCGGCGCGGCTGCGTGCGCTGACGCGCTTGGGCGAGCAGCACGGGGTGCCGCTGGTGGCGTGCGGCGATGTGCACATGCACCTGCGCAGCCGCCGCCCCTTGCAGGATGCCCTCACCGCGATCCGCGCAGGCGTGCCGGTCGCCGAGGCCGGCGCGCGGCTGTACCCGAACGCGGAGCGCTACCTGCGCGAGCCGGCGCGCCTGGCCAGGCTCTATCCGCCGCAGCTGCTGGAGGCGAGCGTGGAGGTTGCCGCCGCCTGTCACTTCAGCCTCGATGAGCTGCGCTACGAGTACCCGCGCGAGCTGGTGCCGGCGGGGCACACCGCCACCTCGTACCTGCGCGAGCTGACCGAGGCGGGCGCCCGCTGGCGCTGGCCGCACGGGGTCCCCCCGGGCGAGCGCCGTGCCATCGAGCATGAACTTGCGCTCATCGCGGAACTGCAATACGAGCCGTACTTCCTCACCGTGCAGGACATCGTCGCCTGGGCGCGCAGCCGGAAAATCCTGTGCCAGGGACGCGGCTCGGCGGCCAACTCGCGCGTGTGCTACTGCTTGGGCGTCACCTCGGTCGACCCGCAGCGCGGGGCGGCGCTGCTGTTCGAGCGCTTCATCTCGCGCGAGCGCAACGAGCCCCCGGACATCGACATCGACTTCGAGCATGAACGGCGCGAGGAGGTGCTGCAGTACGTCTACGCCAAGTATGGCCGGGAGCGCGCCGCCATTGCCGCCACGGTGATCATGTACCGCCCGCGCAGTGCGCTGCGCGACCTCGGCAAGGCGTTCGGGCTCGGTGTCGAGGAGAGCGGCAAGCTCGCCAAGGTCATGCAGTGGTGGGACGGCAGCGCGGCGATGGCCGAGCGCATGCGCGCGGCCGGCTTTGACCTCTCGGCGCCGTGGCTGAAACGCCTGCTGCCGCTGGCCCAGGAGCTGGTGGCGCACCCGGGCTTCCCGCGCCACCTCTCCCAGCACGTCGGCGGCTTCGTCATTGCCGCCGGATTGCTCGAGGAGCTGGTGCCGGTCGAGAACGCGGCCATGCCCGAGCGCACGGTGGTGCAGTGGGACAAGGATGACCTGAATGACTTGGGACTCCTCAAGGTCGATCTGCTGGCGCTGGGGATGCTCTCCGCCCTGCGGCGCGCCTTCGACCTCGTCAATGCCTATCGCGGCACGCAGCACTCACTCGGCACGCTGGAGGCGGAAGACCCCAAGGTGTACGACATGATCTGCGCGGCCGACACCGTCGGGGTGTTCCAGATCGAGTCGCGCGCGCAGATGGCGATGCTGCCGCGCCTGAAGCCGCGCTGCTACTACGACCTGGTCATCGAGGTGGCGATCGTGCGCCCAGGTCCCATCCAGGGGGACATGGTGCACCCGTACCTGCGCCGCCGCATGGGCAAGGAAAAAGTGGAGTACCCCGGCGAGGAGGTGCGCGAGGTGCTGCACCGCACCTTGGGGGTGCCGCTGTTCCAGGAGCAGGTGATGCAGATCGCCATCGTGGCCGCAGGCTTTTCCCCCGGGGAGGCTGATGCGCTGCGCCGCGCGATGGGGGCGTGGAAGCGCACCGGCGGGTTGGATCCGTTCCGCGAGCGCCTGCTCACGGGCATGGCGCGCAAGGGTTATTCCGCCGAGTTCGCCGAACGCATCTACCAGCAGATGCTGGGTTTCGGGGAATTTGGTTTCCCGGAAAGTCACAGTTTGAGCTTCGCACTTTTAGTATATGACTCGGCCTGGCTGAAGCACTACGAGCCGGCCGCCTTCTGTTGTGCACTCCTGAATTCCCAGCCGATGGGCTTCTATGCCCCGGCGCAGCTGGTGCGCGATGCGCGTGCGCACGGGGTGCAGGTGCGCCCCGTGGACGCCTGCGCCAGCGGCTGGGACTCCTCGCTGGAGCGGACCGAGGGCGGCTCGCCGGCGCTGCGTTTAGGGATGCGCCTGGTGAAGTCGCTTTCCGAGGCGGGCGTACAGCGCCTGCTCGCGGCGCGCACCGAGTGCCCCTTTGCCAGCGTCCAGGAACTGCGCGCACGTGCAGGACTTGACCGCGGGGACCTGGAAGCCCTCGCCGCCGCCGGGGCCTTTGCCGCTTTGAGCGGCAACCGCCACCTGGCCTTCTGGGAAGTGGCCGGCACCGAGCGCGAGCTGCCGCTGCACTTCACCGAGTCGCGCAGCACCGTGGCCAGCGAGGGCAGGCCGCTCTTGCCCCTGCCCACCGAAGGCCAGGGGATCGTCGCCGACTATGCCTCCCTGGGGCTCACCCTGGGCAGGCACCCGCTGGCGCTGCTGCGCCAGCGTCTCACCGCCGCCGCGCTCCTGCCGGCCAGGGAACTCAGGGCGGCCGCCCATGGGGCGAAGGTGCGCACCGCCGGCATCGTGCTCATGCGCCAGCGCCCCGGAACCGCCAGCGGGGTGACCTTCCTGACGCTTGAGGATGAGAGCGGCCAGGTGAATGTCATCGTCTGGGAGCGGGTGGGACGTGAGCAGCGCCCGGCGCTGCTGGAGTCACGCCTCCTGGAGGTGCACGGGGAGCTGCAGCACCAGGAGGGGGTCTGCCACCTGATCGCCCACCGGCTGATCGACCGCTCCGCGCTCTTAGGCGAGCTGTTAACGCGCTCGCGCGACTTTCACTGATCGACCCGCGCGCACGGCTTCCTAGGGGCGCGGTTCCTTCAGTTCGACGATCACCCCGCGCATCTGGGTGCTGCCCGAGTTCTCCCCGATATGCGCGGTCGCCTGGATCCAGCGCACGTCCCCGGGCTTGCTGTGCCGCTCGGTGGGCGCCTGGCCCGGGATGATGTTGCGCACGCTGTAGTCGGTGAGGGATATGGCCACGCTGTCCGGGTGCGAGTGCAGCGGCCACACCTGCCCCGGCTCGGTCACGAAGCTCAATACGCGAACCCGCTCGTTCTCGAACACGACCTGGTACACCTGGGGTGCCACCCGCACCGCGTCGGTTTCAACGGCCGTGGGGCTCCCCAGCAGCGCACCACTGAGCAAGAGCCCGCCAAAGCCCAGATAGCGCATAGGTATTCCTTGGAAGCAGGGGTGCCGGCGGCGGCCGGCGCGAGGCGGGGCAGTGTACGCCTAACTGGCGCGCGGCTTGCGGCGCGGCCGGCGCGGCTCCCCGGGCAGGTCGATCTCGTAGTCCTCGAAATCGCTGGTGAGCTCGGCGGTGTGCTTCTCCTCGAAGAGTTTCTCGAGGCGTCGCCAAGCCGGATCGCCTGCCTTGGCGCCACGGCGCTTGGCCAGGTCCAGATCCTTGGTGACCTGATCGAGGTCGACGTCCCCGTCCTCGGCGACAGGCTCGTCGTCCTCCTCGTCATCGAATTCGTCGTCTTCCGGTTTCTCGCTCATGCGGCGTCAGTCCGCTGAGAATTCGTCGGCGCGAACTTAAATCAGATCACGTGACAACTGCAACGGGTTCGCGAGGCTTTGTGAAGTGCCGCCAGAAATGCGTCCCGGCGGGCGGGTTCTAGTGGATCAGGTTGTTCATCTGGAAGATCGGCAGCAGCATCGCAAAGACGATCCCCATGACGAATACCCCCATGAGCACGATCAGGGCAGGCCCCAGCAGGCCCATCATGGCCGCCAGCAGCGCATCCAGCTCCCGCTCCTGGCTGATCGCGGCCCGCTCGAGCATCTGCTCCAGCTGGCCGCTGGACTCGCCGCTGGAGATCAGGTGGATGGTCATCGGCGGGAACAGGCGGCTCACGGCGAGCGAGCGGCCGATCGGGGCCCCCTCGCGCACCCGGGCGGAGGCCTCGTTCACGGCATCGCGCATGGGCAGGTTGGTCACGACCTCCCCGGAGATGCGCAGCGCCTCCAGCACCGGCACCGCGCTGCCCGAGAGGATGCTGAAGGTGCGCGTGAAGCGGGCGGTATTGAACCCGCGCAGCAGCTTCCCCAGCAGCGGCAAGCGCAGCTGGAACAGGTGGAACTTGCGCCGGGCGGCCGGGTCCTGCTGCCAGCGGCGGAACGCCCAGACGCCGATGGCCGCCGCGATCACGAGGTAGATGCCGTACACCCGCAGGAAGTCGCTGGTGCCGATCAGGGCGCGGGTGATCAGGGGGAGCTTGGCCTTGCTCGACTCGAACACCGAGACCACCTTGGGCACCACGAACACCAAAAGGCCGGTGACGATCACGAAGCACATGATGGTGAGGGCGATCGGGTAGAGCATCGCGGCCATGACGTTCTGGCGGATCTGCTCGCGGCTCTCGGTGTAGTCGGCCAGCCGCTCCAGCACGTTGTCCAGGTGCCCGGCCTGCTCCCCGGCGGAGACCGTGGCGCGGTAGATCTCCGGGAAGATGCGCGGAAACTCCGCGAAGCCGTCCGCCAGCGTGTGCCCCTCCATGACCTTGGCGCGCACGCCGATCACGATGCTCTGCACGCGCGGCTTCTCGGTCTGCTGCGAGACCGCGAACAGCGCCTCCTCCAGCGGCAGGCCGGCGCGCACCAGGGTGGCCAGCTGCCGCGTGAACAGCGCCAGATCCGCCGCCGAGACCTTGCGGGCGAAGCTGAAGGGCTTCTGCCGCGTGGCCTCCTTCTGCGCCACCTCGGTGACGCTGACCGGCAACAGCTGCTGCTCGCGCAGCAGCTGGCGGATGTGCCGCGGGGTGTCGCCTTCCAGGATGCCGGTGCGCTCGCGGCCACTGGCCTCCAGAGCGGTGTATTCGAAGGCGCCCAGAGGGGTCAGTCCTCGCGCGTGACGCGCAGGATTTCCTCGAGCGTGGTCTCCCCGCGCAGCACCTTGGCGCGGCCGTCGTCGCGGATCGAGGGGGTGGCCAGGCGCGCATGGCGCTCCACCTCCTGCTCGGAGGCCCCGTCGTGGATCATGGTGCGCATCGCATCATCGACCATGATCAGCTCGTAGATCCCCGAGCGCCCGCGGTAGCCGCCGGAAGGATCGCGCCCGGGGCGGTACAGCGTCGGCGAGGGCTCCTCGGGGGCAAGATTCAGCAGGCGCCGCTCGTACTCCCCGGCGGTGAAGGGCTGCTTGCTGTCCGGGCTGAGCACGCGCACCAGGCGCTGCGCCAGCACCCCGATCAGGCTCGATGAGAGCAGGAACGGCTCGATACCCATGTCGCGCAGGCGCGTGATGGCGCCGGCGGCGGTGTTGGTATGCAGCGTGGAGAGCACCAGGTGGCCGGTGAGGCTCGCCTGCACGGCGATCTGCGCGGTCTCCAGGTCGCGGATCTCGCCGATCAGCACCACGTCCGGGTCCTGGCGCAGGATCGCGCGCAACCCGCGTGCGAAGGTCATCTCGACCTTGGTGTTCACCTGGGTCTGGCCGATGCCGTCGATGTAGTACTCGATCGGGTCCTCGACCGTCATGATGTTCTGGGTGTTGTCGTTCAGGCGCTCGAGCGCCGCGTACAGCGTGGTGGTCTTGCCCGAGCCGGTGGGACCTGTGACCAGGAGGATGCCGTGCGGCTTGTGGATCAGCTCGTCCATCTGCGCCTGGGTGCGCCCATCCATGCCCAGGGAGTCCAGGTCGAGCTTGCCGGCCTGCTTGTCGAGGATACGCAGCACCACCCGCTCGCCGTGGCCGGAAGGGATGGTCGAGACGCGCACGTCCACCGAGCGGCCGGCGATCTTCAGGCTGATGCGCCCGTCCTGCGGCAGGCGCTTCTCGGCGATGTCCAGGCGCGACATGACTTTGATGCGCGAGACCACCAGCGGGGCCACCGCGCGGCGCGACTGCAGTACCTCGCGCAATACCCCGTCGACGCGGAAGCGCACCACCAGACGGTTCTCGAACGGCTCGACGTGGATGTCGGAGGCGTTCTCCTTGACCGCCTGGGTGAGCACCGCATTGATCAGGCGGATGATCGGGGCATCGTCGTTGCTGTCGAGCAGGTCGGCCTGCTCGGGCAGATCCTGCGCCAGGTGCGCAAGATCCGTGGCATCGTCCAGCCCTTCCACCGCCTGCATGGTGCCGGAGCCGGCCTCGTAGGCGCGGCGCAGCCGCTCGTCGAACAGCTCCTCGGGCACGCGCTCCAGTTTCAGCGGGCGGCGCAGGTAGCGGCGCACCTCGGCCAGCGCGGCGGGCGTGGCGGTGTCGCGGTAGGTGCACTCGGCCACCCCGTCGACCACGCGGTTGACGATCACCCCGTGGCGCTTGGCGAAGGCGAAGGACAGGCGCAGGTCCGGCGCGGGCGCAGTCGCGGCGGCCGGCGGAGTCGGATTCGGGCTGCTCACGGGTGTCCTGGGGGCGCGGTGGTGGCCTCCGGGGCGGGCTTGGCCGTGGTGTCGCCCGCCGGGGTCACGATCACGTCCGGGTGACTGGCGGGCGGCGGCGGGATGACCGGGAAGGCCGCCGACGGGACCGGGGTGGGCTGCCCGGGGGCCACGTGCTCGGCCGGCGGCGGCGGCGGCGGCGGCAGCGGGTTCAGCGTGCCGCGCGTGGTGTTGGGCAGCAGCGGCAGCACCTCGCGCGAGTCGAGGCTCTTCTGCTGGTCGCGCATGTAGTTGTACTTCAGGTCCGTCTCGTAGGCGGCCTGCGCCTGGTCGCGCAGGATCTTCGGGCGGATGAACATGATCAGGTTGTTCTTGGTCGAGGTCGCGTTGCGCGTCTTGAACAGCAGGCCGATGAGCGGGATGTTGCCGAGGTAGGGCACGCGCTGCTCACCCTTGACGCTGTTGTCCTCGATCAGCCCGCCGAGCACCACCACGCCGCCGTCCTCGATGAGCACGTTGGTGGTGATGGTGCGCTTGTTGGTGACGAGGTCGACCGCACCGGCCGGCTTCTGGCCGATGCTCGAACTCTCGATCGAGATCTTCATCATCACCGCCGAGCCCTCCGGGGAGATCGTCGGGGTGACCTTGAGGATGGTGCCCACTTCCTCGCGCTGGATGGTCTGGAAGGGGTTCACCGAGCCGGTGCCGGTGTTGGCGTTGCTGTTGGTGTACTGGCCGGTGACGAACGGCACCTCCTGCGCCACCTTCAGTTCCGCCTCCTGGTTGTCCATGGTCACGGCCGAGGGCGTGGCTACGACGTTGGTGTTCGTATCACCGCGGATGGCGCGGATCATGGCGGCAAAATTGACCCCGGTGCCCATGATGCGCCCCACGGCCACCGTCGTGCCCTGCAGCAGCGTGGTGCTCACCGTGCTCGGGTTCTGCACAGCCCCAGCGAGGTCAACGATGCTGGTGCCGCCGACCGGGCTGACGAAGGAGGCCGCCGGGGTGGTTTGGCCGTCGGAGAAGGCCGCCCAGTTGACGCCCAGCTCGGCGTCCTTGTCGACGTCGACCTCGGCGATGATGGCCTCGATCAGCACCTGCGGGCGGCGGATGTCGAGCTTGTCGATGATGTCGTTCACCGCGCGCATGAGCTTCGGCGGCGCGGTGATCACCAGGGCGTTGTTGGTCGGGTCCGCCCATACCATGGCGCTGCGCTCGGCGAGCGCGGTGGCCGAGCCGCCGCCGCCGGCCGCCGCGCCGGCGGCACCGGCCGCGCCGCCGGCGGCCTGCGCAATACCGCTCATCTGCTCCTTGAGCTTGGGGGCAATCTTCTCCGCGTCCGCATAGTGCAGGTAGCGCACGCGCGTATCGCCGCCGGCTTCCAGCGGGGTATCCAGGTGCGCGATCAGCGCGCGGATACGCAGCCGCTGGGACTGCTCGCCGCCGATCAGCACGCTGTTGGAGCGCTCATCGGCCACCACCTTGACGCCGACACCCTCGGCGGCACTGGCCCCCTGGTAGAGCGAGTTGACGACGCGCACGATCTCGGCGGCCGAGGCATTGGACAGCGGCACGATCTCGACGTCGGTGCTGCCGACCTGGTCGATGCGCCGGATGATGCGCATCATGCGGTTCACGTTCGAGGCGTGGTCGGAGATGATGAGGATGTTGGAGGCGGGATAAGCGGCCAGGTGCCCGTACTGCGGGATCATGGGCCGCAGGATCGGGATCAGCTGCGCGGCGCTCACGTTCTTCACGTCCAGCACCTGCGTCACCATCTCATCCGAGGTCGAGCTCACGTGATCGGGCAGGTCGTTGGCCGGGAACTGCCGCGCGTTGGCATCCGGGAGGATCTTGGTGATGTTCCCGGCGGGCACCGCGACGAAGCCATAAACCTGGAGGATCGAGAGGAACGCCTCGTAGAAGGCCGCCGGCGACATCGGCGTCGAGGACAGCATGGTCACCTGCGCGCGCACGCGCGGGTCGATGATGAAGGTCTTGCCGGTGGCCGCACTCACCGCCTCGGCGACCTGCTGGATGTCGGCGTCCTTGAAGTTCGGGGTGATGCGCTGGGTCTGCGCCTGCTGCGCCGAGGCGAGCGTGGCGCTCAGCAGCACCGCGGCCAGGCTCGGCAGCCATGAACGTAGACCTGTCATTCGCGATATTCCTAACACGGGAGCATGAGCGGCTACTGCCCGCCGCTGTCCCCGGGCTGCTCGGGGGCGGGCTGGGGCTGTTGTGCCGGGTCCGGTGGCGGTGGCGCGGCGTTGACGGGCGCCGCCGCGGCGGCGTTGGCCGCCGCTGCTGCCGCGGCGCCACTGGCCTGTGACTGCGCGGCGACCCCTTCGGCCTCCTGCGCCACCTGGGCGATGTTCAGGGTGAGCTCCTGCTGCGTGCCGTTGCGGATGATCGTGACGTGCGCCTCGCTGGAGCTTGAGAGGGTCTTGAGGATCTGCTCGCTGCGGTCACGGTCATCCAGCGGCGTGCCGTTCACCGCCGTGACCTGGTCGGCCGGGTGCAGCCCCAGGCGGGAGAAGGCGGCGCGGTCGCGGCCCGGGTAGATGCGAAAGCCGTTCATGTGCCCGTGGTCGATGACCGGGCTGGCGCGGATCACGTCCCCGATCAGGTTCGGCTGCTCGCTGATCATGCGGCGCATGCGCTCCAGGGCCGGGTTCTCGGACTGGAACGAGGCGGCCGAGGGCGGCGGGGCGTTGGAGGCGCTCGCCTGGTGCGGCAGGGCGAGGGACTCGAGCTGGCCGTCGCGGTCGATGACCACGCGGTCGGTGTACACCGCGTGCAGCTTGACGTTGCCGGGCAGCATGTCGCCGACTGCATACACTTTAACCGCCTGCGGGGTAGGCCCGAGGATGGCGAGCCCGTTCTGAGGGTCGTTGCCGGCGACGGTGCCGGTGAGCACCAGCGGGACGTTCGACGGGCCGATCTCGGTCTGCGCAGCCACCGGGGCAGTGCCGAACAGGTGTGCCGCGGTGATCGCGGCGACGTCCAGCGGCTGGACCCGCGTCGGCGCGGCGGCCACCGCCGCGGCCGGCTTGCGCCCGGTGCCGGCGAGGTCGGTGACGATGAAGGCCGCCTGCACGCCCAGGGCAAGGGCCAGCACCCACGTGGCGATACGCGGGCCTTCGCTGGCCAGCAGCGGGCGCCAGCGCTCCTGGGGCGGGAGCGCCTCGAGCCAGGAAGCCGCATTCATGGGCTGAAACGCATGGGCTTGATGATAGTCCTAGATGCCAAGTTCGCGCGCCGGCGGCGCCGCGCGCACGCACCTTGCCGCCGCTTTGGCCGGGCCATCATACGGTCCCTGTCCTTGCGCTCTCAAGCGATTGTTTCTGCAAGACTAACTACTCCTCATTCTGGCGGGCTTGTGTTGCCGTTTCGCGACCCCTATAAAGACTCTCATGCCCGATCCTCATCCGGTCCGCCCCGACACCGGCGTCGTCGTCGAAGAAGCCCAGCCGCAGGTCAAAGTCCCGCCGCTGTATCAGGTGGTCTTGCTCAACGATGACTACACGCCCATGGAGTTTGTCGTCGATGTGCTGGAAAAGTTCTTCGGCCTGAACCGGCCAAATGCGACGCGCGTCATGCTTGAGGTACATACCAAGGGCAAGGGCGTGTGCGGGGTCTTCACTTATGAGATCGCCGAAACTAAGGTGGCCCAGGTGACCACCTACGCCCGTGACAACCATCACCCGCTCATGTGCACGCTCGAGGAGGCTTGATTTCCTCACGCTTCGGATCAATGCAAAGCTCCTCGCCCGCTGAATGCTTCATCTGAAAGGTCCGCCTAGTGCTGTCCAACGAGCTTGAATACTGTCTGAACGATGCGTTCCACCAGGCGCGCGAGGCGCGCCACGAGTACCTGACGGTCGAGCACCTGCTGATGGCGATCCTCGACACCCCCAAGGTGCGCGAGGTGCTGCGCGCCTGCGGCGCGGACCTGGCGAAGTTCAAGCAGGAATTGAAGGAGCACATCGAGCAGTCGACCCCGAAGCTGGAGGAGGGCGAGGAGCGCGAGGTGCAGCCCACGCTCGGCTTCCAGCGCGTGCTGCAGCGCGCGGTGTTTCACGTGCAGTCGAGCGGCAAGAAGGAGGTCGGCGTCGGCAACGTGCTGGTCGCGATCTTCTCAGAGAAGCAGAGCCACGCGGTGTTCCTGCTCAACCGCCGCCACGTCACCCGCCTGGACGTGGTCAACTACATCTCCCACGGCCTGTCCAAGATCGCCGAGGAGAAGACCGACAAGGACGAGCCGGCCGCCGAGGGTGAGCGCGATCCGGAAGGCGGCAGCGCGCTGGAGAAGTACACCAGCAACCTCAACCGCCTCGCCCAGGACGGCAAGATCGACCCGCTGATCGGCCGCAAGCTGGAGGTCGAGCGCACCATCGAGATCCTCTGCCGCCGCCGCAAGAACAACCCGCTGTACGTCGGCGAGGCCGGCGTCGGCAAGACCGCGATCGCGGAAGGCCTCGCACGGCTGATCGTGGAGAACCAGGTCCCGGAAGTGCTCACCGACTGCACCATCTACGCGCTCGACATGGGCGCGCTGATCGCCGGCACCAAGTACCGCGGTGACTTCGAGAAGCGCCTCAAGGGGGTCATCAGCGAGCTGAAGAAGCTCCCCGGGGCGATCCTGTTCATCGACGAGATCCACACCGTGATCGGCGCCGGCGCCGCATCCGGCGGCGTCATGGACGCCTCCAACCTGATCAAGCCGGTGCTCACCAACGGGGAGATCCGCTGCATCGGTTCGACCACCTACAACGAGTACCGCGGCATCTTCGAGAAGGACCATGCCCTGGCGCGGCGCTTCCAGAAGATCGACGTCGTCGAGCCCTCGGTCTCTGAGACCGTCGATATCCTCTTCGGCCTGAAGCCGCGCTTCGAGGAGCACCACGGCATCACCTACGCGGATGATGCCCTGCGCGCGGCCGCCGAACTGGCCGCCCGCCACATCAACGAGCGCCACATGCCCGACAAGGCCATCGACGTGGTCGATGAGGCCGGCGCGCGCGCGCGCCTGCGCCCCATCGCCGAGCGCGAGCCGGTGGTCGAGGTGCGGCACATCGAGGACGTGGTCGCGCGCATGGCGCGCATCCCGCCCAAGAGCGTCTCCACCTCCGACCGCGAGGTACTCAAGAACCTCGAGCGCAACCTGAAACTGGTGATCTTCGGCCAGGACAAGGCCATCGACTCGCTGGCCTCGGCGATCAAGATGGCGCGCTCGGGCCTGGGCGACCAGCGCAAGCCCGTCGGCAGCTTCCTGTTCGCCGGCCCCACCGGGGTCGGCAAGACCGAGGTCACGCGGCAGCTGGCGATCGCCATGGGCGTGGAATTCCTGCGCTTCGACATGAGCGAGTACATGGAGCGCCACACCGTCTCGCGCCTGATCGGGGCGCCGCCGGGCTACGTCGGCTTCGATCAGGGGGGGCTGCTCACCGAGGCAATCACCAAGCATCCGCACTGCGTGCTGCTGCTGGATGAGATCGAGAAGGCGCACCCGGACGTGTTCAACCTGCTGCTGCAGGTGATGGACCATGGCACGCTCACCGACAACAACGGCCGCAAGGCCGACTTCCGTCACGTGATCATCGTCATGACCACCAACGCCGGCGCACAGGACATGGCGCGCGCCTCGATCGGCTTCACGCAGGCGGACAATGCCAGCGATGGCATGGAGGCGATCCGCCGCATCTTCACGCCCGAGTTCCGCAACCGCCTGGATGCGGTCATCCAGTTCGGCCCGCTGGAGCGCACCACGATCGAGCGTGTGGTCGACAAGATCATCATGGAGGTCGAGGCGCAGCTGGAGGCCAAGGGCGTCACGATCTCGCTGGACGATGCGGCGCGCAGCTGGATCGCCGAGCGCGGCTACGACCCGAAGATGGGTGCGCGCCCGATGGCGCGCACGATCCAGGAGCACATCAAGCGTCCCTTGGCCGAGGAGCTGCTGTTCGGGCGGCTCGCCAACGGCGGCCACGTGCGCGTGTCGGTGTCCAAGGATGGCAGCGGGCTGCACCTGGAGTGCGAGCCGGCGCAGTTGCCGACGGTGCCGGCCTGAGCGCTGCTTGAGGGTTGAGGTGGCGGGCCCGGTGGAAGGGCCCGCGCGTCAGCGGCCGCGGTAGGTGATGCGGCCCTTGGTCAGATCGTACGGCGTCATCTCCACGGTGACGGCGTCCCCGGTGAGGATGCGAATGTAGTTTTTGCGCATCTTGCCGGAGATATGCGCGGTCACGATGTGGCCGTTCTTCAGCTTCACGCGGAACGTCGTGTTGGGCAGGGTCTCGGTGACCTCGCCTTCCATCTGGATGGGCTCTTCTTTCGACATACCGTCCTAAGCGGGATTCGGGGGCGCGAATTGGAGCATAAGCGCGCTGCCGTGGCAATTTAAGGCGTGCATTGCCGGTATCTGCTCAGCGGGTGCGCTCTTCAGGGCGGCAGCAGCGGGCCCGGGACGCAAGCGACGTGCTCGTGCAGCAGGGCCTGGAACTGGGCCCTCGGTATGCAGCGCACGCCGAGGCTGTGCAGGTGCCGTGAGGGCAACTGGCAGTCGATGACGGCGATATTGTTGCGCCGGCACAGCGCCACCAGATGCGACAGGGCCGCCTTGGAGGCGTCGCGCCGGCGGCTGAACATCGACTCCCCGTAGAACACCCCGCCCAGTCGCACCCCGTAGAGCCCCCCGACGAGGCGCCCCCCGGTGTGCACCTCGATGCTGTGGGCGAATCCGAGCCGGTGCAGGTCGAGGTACGCCGCGCGCATCTCGCTGGTGATCCAGGTGCCGGGGCTGGCCGCCCGGGGGGCCGCGCAACCATCGATGACGCCTGCAAAATCGGCATCCACGCCGAGGGCAAGGCCGTCATTGCGCAGGGATTTCAACAGACTGCGCGAGCGGCGGAACTCCTCCGGGAACAGCACCGCGCGCGGGTCGGGCGCCCACCACAGCACCGGCTGCCCGGGGGAATACCAGGGAAAGATGCCGCGGCGGTAGGCGGCCACCAGGCGCTGCGGCGACAGGTCGCCGCCGGCGGCCAGCAGCCCGGCGGGCTCCTCCAGCGCCTGCTCGGGCGGGGGAAACCACTCGGGGGCATCGTGCGGGGACAGCCAGGTGATGGTCCTCACGGCACGACCTCCGCCCCGCGCCGGCCGCGGTAAGGGACGTGCTCCTGCACCCCGTGGGCATAGGCCTCCACCGCTGCGCCTTCCTCGGCCAGATAGGCGGCGATGGCGGCGCGGAAGTTCGCATCGGCGATGAAGTGCGCCGACCAGGTGAAGGCGGGCTCGAAGCCGCGGCTGACCTTGTGCTCCCCCTGCGTGCCGGGTTCGAAGCGCGCCAGGCCCTGCTCGATGCAGAACTCGATCCCCTGGTGGTAGCAGGTCTCGAAATGCAGGCTGTGGTAGTCGGCGGCCGCGCCCCAGTAGCGACCGTACAGGGTGCCCGCACCGATGAAGAAGATCGCCGCCGCCACCACCGTGCGGCCGTGCAGGGCGAGTTTCACCATCAGTGCCTCGGGCATCGTGCGGGTCACCTGCGCGAAGAACTCCGGGCTCAGGTACGGCTCATGGCCATGCCGCAGGAAGGTGTCGCGGTGCAGCTCGTAAACCCGCGCCAGCGTGCCCGGGTCCAGCTGCGCGCCGCTACGGGTCTGGAAGTACACCCCGGCTTCCGCCACGCGGCGCCGTTCGCGGCGCACCTTCTTGCGCTTCTCCGCGGTGAAGCTCGCCAGGTAGGCGTCGAAGTCCGCATAGCCGCGGTTCACCCAGTGGAACTGGCAGTCGCGGCGCAGCAGCCAGCCGCGCGCTGCGCATGCAGCGCGCGCGGGCTCGTCCAGGAACAGGGCGTGGATGCTGGAGACCCCGCTGGTGGCGGCGCGCTGCTCCAGTCCCGCGAGCAGCCGGTCGGCGTAGGCGCCGCGGTCCAGGTCGGGGCGCACCAGCAGACGCGGTCCGCTGGCCGGGGTGAACGGGGCGGCCACGGTGAGTTTCGGGTAGTAACGGCGGCCGATGCGCTCGTACGCGCGCGCCCAGGCGAAGTCGAAGACGAACTCGCCGTAAGAATGGGTCTTGATGAAGCTTGCCACCGCCGCGGCAGGCCCGTGCGCATCGCGCAGCACCAGGTAGCGCGGCTGCCAGCCGCTGTGCAGTCCGATGCAGCCGGTGTGCTCGAGCGCGGCCAGGAACTCGTGGCGCATGAACGGGCTCGCCCCCGCTCCCAGCGCATTCCATTCGCTCGCCCCGATGCCGGCGATGCTGGTGAGAAATTCTGCCGTGTTCCTTGGCATGGCTCGCACGGCACCTAGGTGTGGGTGTCGAGCGCCTCCAGGTAGCGGTCCGCATCCAGCGCGGCCATGCAGCCGGCGCCGGCGGAGGTGATGGCCTGGCGGTAGATATGATCGGCCACGTCGCCGGCGGCGAACACCCCGGGGATGCTGGTGGCGGTGGCATTGCCCCCGATGCCGCTGTTGACGATGAGGTAGCCGCCCTCGTGCATGGCCAGCTGGTTGTCGAACAGGGCGG
This sequence comes from uncultured Pseudomonadota bacterium, assembly GCA_963794975.1. Lineage (GTDB taxonomy): Bacteria > Pseudomonadota > Gammaproteobacteria > Steroidobacterales > Steroidobacteraceae > 13-2-20CM-66-19. Next base: position 157,041 of record CAWCGL010000002.1, read on the forward strand.
TATTGGGCGTGTGCCCGATGGCGATGAACAGGCCGGTGACCGCCAGGTCATGCGTGCCATCGCCGGTGAGCGAGCGCAGGCGCACGCCGTTCACCCCGGAGGCATCGCCCAGCACCTCCTCCACCGTGTGATTCCAGATCACCGACATCTTGCCGGCGGCGACTTCGTTGAAGAGCCGGTCCTGCATGATCTTCTCGGCGCGCAGCTTGTCACGGCGGTGCACCAGGGTGACGTGCTGGGCGATGTGCGACAGGTAGAGCGCTTCCTCGACCGCGGTATTGCCGCCGCCGACGATCGCCACGCGCTGGCCGCGGAAGAAAAATCCGTCGCAGGTGGCGCAGGCCGAGACGCCGCGCCCGCGGTGCGCTTCCTCGGAGGGCAGGCCGAGGTACTTGGCGGTCGCCCCGGTGGCGATGATGAGGGCATCGCAGGTGTAGGTTCCCGAGTCGCCGCGCAGCTTGAAGGGGCGTGCAGCCAGGTCAGCGGTGTGGATATGGTCGTTGACGATTTGCGTGGCAAAGCGCTCCGCGTGGCGCTTCATGCGCTCCATCAGCGCCGGTCCCTGCAGCCCCTCGACGTCCCCGGGCCAGTTATCGACGTCGGTGGTCGTCATCAGCTGCCCGCCTTGCTCCACCCCGGCAATGAGCACCGGATTGCGGTTGGCACGCGCCGCGTAGACCGCGGCCGCGTAGCCGGCGGGTCCTGAGCCGAGAATGATGAGGCGGCTGTGCCGGGTGCTCGTCATGGGGGTCCTCGATTGATTGCGCCTCGGGCATGGTACCAAGCCCTATAATGGCAGCCGTCTATCTTACGATGGAGACCCACCGGTTTGGCCGAATCCTCCGCGCAAGCGCGTAACGGCGCTCGCTTCACATCCGCCGTCAGTCGCGGCCTGCGCGAGAGCGCCATCATCGCGATCGCCATCGTGGCGGTGGTGCTGTTCGTGGCACTCGCCAGCTACAGTCCGGATGACCCGGGGTTCTCCTTCACCGGCAACGCCAGCCCGGTGCACAACCGCATCGGTTTCGTCGGCGCCTGGCTGGCGGATGTGCTGTTCTTCCTGTTCGGCCGTCCGGCGTTCCTGTTTCCGATCATGCTCGGGGCCGCCTGCTGGGGGCTGCAGCGGCGCATCCGCACCGAGGTCAGCTCACGTGCCAACACCGCGGTGCGCATCGCCGGCTTCCTGTTGGTGTTGGTGGCCAGCTGCGCGCTCACCACCCTGCACTGGCAGTCCGGGAACCTGCGCCAGAGCGCAGGCGGGGTGATCGGCACCCTGGTCGGGGGCGGCCTCGCCTCGGGACTGGATTTCCTCGGCGCCACCTTGCTCATGATCGCCGCCTGGATGGCGGGCCTGTCGCTGGCCTTCGGCGTCTCCTGGTTCACCATCATGGACCGGCTGGGGTCGCTCGCCTGGGCAGGGGTTGCCTGGCTGCGCGCCCGCGGCGTCTCCTCGCGCGATGCGGCCGAGGGCCGCGAACGGCGCCAGGCCCGCAAGGAAGCGGTGCAGAGCGAGCAGAAGAAATCCGCGACGCGCGCGCCGCCGCGCATCGAGGCGCCCAAGCCGATCGTGGAAAAGAGCGCGCGCGTGGAGCGCGAGCGCCAGGTGTCGCTGTTCGAGTCGCCCAAGGGCAACGAGCTGCCGACGCTGAAGCTTCTGGATGACCCCCCACCGCGCGAGCCGCTGTACACCGCAGAAGGTCTGGAGGCGCTCTCGCGCCTGGTGGAGATGAAGCTCAAGGACTTCGACATCGATGTCGAGGTCGTGGCCGTGCAGCCAGGGCCTGTGGTCACACGCTTCGAGCTGCGCCCGGCCCCCGGGGTGAAGGCGAGCCAGATCACCGCCCTGGCCAAGGACCTGGCGCGCGCGCTGTCGGTCTTGAGCGTGCGCGTGGTGGAGGTGATCCCCGGCAAGAGCGTGATGGGACTGGAGATCGCCAATGAGAAGCGCGAGGTCGTCACCCTCGGCGAGATCGTGCGCTCCAAGGCCTACGACGAGATGAACTCGCCGCTGGCGATCGCGCTCGGCAAGGACATCGGCGGCCAGCCGATGGTGGCCGACCTGGCGCGCATGCCGCATCTGCTCATCGCCGGCACTACCGGCTCCGGCAAGTCCGTGGGCATCAACGCGATGGTCCTGTCGCTGCTCTACAAGAGCACGGCCGAACACGTGCGCATGATCATGATCGACCCGAAGATGCTCGAGCTGTCGGTGTACGAGGGCATCCCGCACCTGCTCGCCCCGGTGGTCACCGACATGAAGCACGCGGCCAACGCGCTGCGCTGGTGCGTGGCCGAGATGGAGCGACGGTACCAGCTCATGTCCGCCCTGGGGGTGCGCAATATCTCCGGCTTCAACCGGCACGTGAAGGAAGCCAACGACGCCGGCAAGCCGATCCGCGACCCGGTCATGATGCTGCGCGCGGCGAACGACCCGTCGATCGACCAGAGCCAGATCCTGGACCTGACGCCCTTGCCCTATATCGTCGTGATCGTCGACGAGCTCGCCGACCTCATGATGATCGTCGGCAAGAAGGTCGAGGAGCTGATCACGCGCCTGGCGCAGAAGGCACGCGCGGCCGGCCTGCACCTGATCCTGGCGACGCAGCGGCCCTCGGTGGACGTCATTACCGGCCTGATCAAGGCGAACATTCCCTGCCGCATCGCCTTCCAGGTCTCCGCGCGCGTCGACTCGCGCACCATCCTCGACCAGATGGGTGCGGAGACCCTGCTCGGGCACGGCGACATGCTGTACCTGCCGCCGGGCACCTCGCTGCCCACCCGCGTCCACGGCGCCTTCGTCTCGGACGCCGAAGTGCACCGGGTCGTGGACTCGCTGAAGACCGCAACCCCCCCGAACTACATCGACGAGGTGCTGTCCGGCCCGAGTGCACCGATCCCGGGGCTCTCCGGCGAGGAAGGCGGCGGCGGCGGTCCGGAAAGCGCCGAGACCGATCCGCTCTACGATGAGGCCGTGCGCATCGTGACCAGCGAGCGCAAGCCCTCGATCTCCTACGTCCAGCGGCGCCTGAAGATCGGCTACAACCGCGCCGCGCGGCTGCTCGAGGGCATGGAGCAGGCCGGCATCGTCGGGCCGTTGCAGGCCAACGGCTCGCGCGACGTCATGGCCCCGGCCGCCCCCGAGGATTGATGGCATGAACATCGCAATCACCGTGCGCGCGCTGCGCAGCAGCGCGGCCCGCCACGCGGTGCTGCTGGCAGTCCTGCTGTTCTCGGGCGCCGCGCTGGCGCAGACCAAGGAGGGCGCCACCCCTTTGGACAGCTACCTGCAGGACCTGAAGACACTGCGCGTGGAGTTCCTGCAGACCCTGAGCGATGCGCACGGCAAGGAGACCGATCGCTCGACCGGCACGCTCATCATCGCGCGGCCGGGCAAGTTCAGCTGGGAGATCCACCCGCGGTCCGAGCGCGGGGCCAGCACTGGGGCAGGGCAGTTGATGGTGTGCGATGGCACCAACCTGTGGTTCCTCGACCGGGATCTGCAGCAGGTGACGGTGAAGCCGGTGGACGCGGCGCTGACGGCGACCCCGGCGATGCTGCTGTCCGGGGCGGTGGACCTGCGCAAGAACTTCAAGATCAGCCCCGCCGGCGAGCGCACCGGGCTTACCTGGGTGCTGGTGGAACCGACCGGCACGGACGCGGACTTCCGCAGCGCGCTGTTCGGTTTTGCCGACGGGCAGCTCAAGCGCATGATCCTCGAGGACAAGCTCGGACAGACCGCGACCCTCATATTCCAGAAGGCCGTGCGCAACGGGGTGGTGTCGCCGGCCGAAGTGAGCTTCACCCCGCCACCGAATGTCGATGTCATCGGCACGCCGCACAAGTGAGCGCTGCCGGTTCCGGCGCAGCTTCCCATGAATACCGCCGCCACTGATGGCGACGCCCTGCGGCCGCTGGCCGACCGCATGCGTCCGCGTACGCTGCAGGAGTACGTGGGCCAGCGGCACATCCTCGGCCCCGGCAAGCCGCTCGCCGCGAGCATCTCCCAGGGCCAGCTGCATTCGCTGATCCTGTGGGGTCCGCCGGGCACAGGCAAGACCACGCTCGCGCGCCTGATCGCGCAGGCCAGTGGCGCGCAGTTCATCGCCCTGTCGGCCGTCATGGCCGGGGTCAAGGACATCCGCGCGGCGGTGGAGGCGGCGCGCGCGGCGCGCGCGGCCGACGGGCGCCGCACACTGCTGTTCCTCGACGAGGTGCACCGCTTCAACAAGGCGCAGCAGGACACGTTTCTTCCCTACCTTGAGGACGGCACGCTCACCTTCGTGGGGGCGACGACCGAGAACCCCTCGTTCGAGGTGGTGAGCGCATTGCTCTCGCGCGCACGTGTCTATGTACTGCGCGCCCTGTCGGTCGAGGACCTCACGGGACTGCTCAAGAGCGCGCTCGCCGACAAGGAACGCGGCCTGGGACGCGAGGAGCTGAGCGCGGAACCTGCCGCGCTGGATCTCATGGCACGGGCCGCAGATGGCGACGGGCGGCGCGCGCTGAACATGCTGGAGCTCGCCGCCGGTCTGACCGAGGCAGCCGGCGGACAGCGCAGCATCACCCTTGCCGTGGCCCAGGAGGTCGCCGGTGGCGGCCTGCGCCGCTTCGACAAGGGCGGCGATCAGTTCTACGAGCAGATCTCCGCGCTGCACAAGTCCGTGCGCGGCTCGGACCCGGATGCGGCGCTGTACTGGCTGTGCCGCATGCTCGATGGCGGCTGCGATCCGTCCTACCTCGCACGCCGGATCGTGCGCATGGCCGTGGAGGATATCGGGCTGGCCGACCCGCGCGCGTTCGCGCTCACTCTGGATGCATGGCAGGCCTACGAGCGGCTGGGCACGCCGGAAGGGGAACTGGCCCTGGGGGCCGCGGTGACCTACCTTGCCTGCGCCCCCAAGAGCAACGCTGCGTACGTGGCGATGGGCGAGGCCATGGAGGATGTGGCCAAGTTCGGCACGCTGGAGGTACCGCTGCAACTGCGCCCAGCGCCAACCCGGCTGATGAAGAACCTCGGCTACGGGCGTGACTACCGCTATGCGCACGATGAACCGGGTGCCTTTGCCGCCGGCGAGCGCTACCTGCCGGAGACGATGCCCGATCGGCGATACTACCGCCCGGCACCCCGCGGTCTGGAGATCAAGATCGGCGAGGCACTGGCGCGTCTGCGGGCGCGCAACGAATCCAAGGGTTGAAGCACCGTGATTGATCCGAAGCTGTTACGCGCCGATCCGGAAGGCGTCGCCAGGAACCTCGCGCGGCGCGGCTTCGTGCTTGACGTAGCGGCCCTGAAGGCCGCCGAGGACAAGCGCAAGCCCTGGCAGGTCGAGGTCGACCGGCTGCGCGCCGAGCGCAATGCCAATGCCAAGGCGGTCGGCATGGCCAAGGGGCGCGGCGAGGAAGTCGCTGCGCTGATCGCCCGCGGCGAGGGCCTGACGCAGGGGCTCGCCGAGGCGGAAGCTGCGCTCACGCGCGTCCAGGAGGAACTGGAGCAATGGCAGCTCGGCCTTCCCAACCTGCTGCATGAATCAGTCCCCGAGGGCCGCGACGAGAGCGCGAACCTCGAGATCGGCCGCTGGGGCGAGCCGCGCCGCTTCACTTTCAAGCCCCGCGATCACATCGACCTCGGCGAGCAGCTGCACGGCCTGGACTTCGAGGCCGCGGCGCGCATCTCCGGTGCGCGCTTCGTGGTCATGCGCGCGCAGGTGGCGCGGCTGCACCGCGCGCTGGCGCAGTTCATGCTCGACCTGCACACCGGTGAGCACGGCTACACGGAGGTGTACGTGCCGTACCTGGTGCAGCGTCCCGCGCTCACCGGCACCGGACAGCTGCCGAAGTTCGAGCAGGACCTGTTTGCGGTCAAGGGCGAGCAGGGCTTCTACCTGATCCCGACCGCCGAGGTCCCGGTCACCAACCTGGTGCGCGAGCAGATCCTCGCCGCCGAGGCCCTGCCGCTGAAGTTCGTGGCCCACACGCCCTGCTTCCGCTCCGAGGCTGGAGCGGCCGGCAGGGATACCCGCGGCATGATCCGCAACCACCAGTTCGACAAGGTGGAGTTGGTGCAGATCGTGCGCCCTGCCGACTCCTACGCCGCCCTCGAGGAACTCACCGGGCACGCCGAAAAGGTGCTGCAGGCGCTGCAGATCCCGTACCGCAAGGTGGCACTGTGCGCCGGGGATGTCGGCGCGGGCAGCGCCAAGACGTACGACCTGGAGGCCTGGCTGCCCTCCCAGGAGCGCTACCGCGAGATCTCCTCGTGCAGCAACTTCGAGGCCTTCCAGGCGCGGCGCATGCAGGCGCGCTGGCGCAATCCCGAGGGCGGCAAGCCCGAGGCGGTGCATACCCTGAACGGCTCGGCACTGGCCGTGGGACGCACGCTGGTCGCGCTGCTGGAGAACTTTCAGAACGAAGATGGCTCGGTGGACGTGCCGCAGGTGTTGCATCCTTATATGGGTGGGATCAGCAGGCTCACGACTTAGATCCCTGGAACGACAGACCGTTACCCAAGAGCGGGGCCATGAGCGAACCCAACGACAACAAGCCGCCCGAACTGAGCCGGTCGCTGCAGCCGCGCCACATAACCATGATCTCCATCGGCGGCATGATCGGGGCGGGGCTGTTCGTGAGCAGCTCGGCCGCCATCGCCAACGCCGGGCCGGCCATCGTCATCAGCTACCTGATCACCGGTACGCTGGTGCTGCTGGTCATGCGCATGCTCGGAGAGATGGCCCTGACCGTGCCGACGGTGCGCTCGTTCACCGAGTTCGCGCGCGTGGGCCTGGGCAACTGGGGCGGCTTCGTGGCCGGGTGGCTGTACTGGTACTTCTGGATGATCGTGGTGCCGGCCGAGGCAATCGCCGGCGCCAACATCGTCCACGGCTGGACGGGCATCGATCGGCTGCCGCTGGGGCTCGGGCTCATGGCGGTGATGACCGCGGTGAACCTCATGTCGGCCCGCTCGTACGGGGAATTCGAGTTCTGGTTCGCCTCCATCAAGGTGGCCGCAATCGTCGCCTTCATCTGCCTGGCGGCGGCCTTCGCCTTCGGACTGACCTCCGGCTCAGGTGCGACCTTTGGCAATCTCACCCACTACGGCGGCTTCGTCGCCAAGGGCTGGACCGCGGTACTGTCCGGGGCGGTGACCGTGTACTTCTCGCTCACCGGAGCTGAGATCACCACCATCGCGGCGGCGGAGTCGCAGGAGCCGGCGCGCGCAGTGGCGCGCATGAGCACCACCGTGATCGTGCGCATCCTGACCTTTTACGTCGGCTCGATACTGCTGATCGTCTCCGTCGTGCCCTGGGTCAACATCCATTCCGGGGAGTCACCCTTTACGCTCGCCCTGTCGACCATGCAGTTCAAGTGGGCGAGCCTGGTGATGAGCGTCATCATCCTGACGGCGGTGCTCTCGTGCCTGAACTCCGCGTTCTACGTGTGTTCGCGCGTGCTGTTCGTCATGGCCGAGCACGGCGATGCGCCGCAGTTCCTGGTGCAGCTGAATTCGCGCAAGGTACCGACGCGCTCGGTGTGGATGGGAAGCATCGCGGGGGTGCTGGGGATCCTTGCCGCCACGACCTCCTCGCAGGTGGTGTTCACGTTCCTGGTGAATGCCTCGGGGGCGCTGATGGTATTCATCTATATGATGACCGCGGTGGCGCACCTGCGCATGCGCCGCGCCCGCGAGGCCAGCAACGGCCCGGTGCCCGCGCTGCAGATGTGGTGGTTTCCGTGGGGCAACTACCTCGCCCTGGCCGGCATGACGGCGGTGCTTGTGGCCATGGCCTTGACCCCGGAGATGCGCCCGGACCTGCGCGCGAGCGTGCTGTCCTTCCTGATTGCCGTGGGCGCGTACCTGATCGTGGATGCGCGCCGCAAGGCGCGTGCCGCAGCCGCCGTGAGTGCAGCTCCCGGCTCCTAAGCGGCCCGCCGCTATGACTGCGGCGGCCCCGCCGCAGCGCTCTTGAGCCTGCTGTTGAGTTGGGCCTAGAGTGAGCAAACCGGTAATTCGAGTCACGCGGAGCGGCCGATGCGGACCATGCAAGTTCTGACTGCGACTAGCGGGCGCCCGCGTATCCACGGCCCGGCCCGCAGCTTGCGGCCATAATGACGGCGCGGCGACGGCGTGACGTTGCCCCCTGCGGCCGGTGCATCCGCATCCGGCGTGCACTCGGCCGGGCAGCTGGGCATGCGCCGGGATATTCCGCGCCGCGATTTCCTGCAGGGTGCGCTGGTGGGCGCCGCCGGTGCCCTCGCGCCGGGCTGGCTGTCCGGTGCCTGGGCCGCCGCGGCGAGCGCTGCGGCACAGGACCAGGCCGGTTACTACCCACCGCTGCTGCAGGGCCTGCGCGGTGCCCATGTCGGCTCCTTCGAGGCAGCACACGCGCTGCGCGACGGCGCGGCCGTGCCGGCCGTGCCCGAGGCTGCCGAGGACTACGATCTGGTAGTGGTGGGCGCCGGCATCAGCGGCCTGGCCGCGGCGCACTTCTTCCAGGCACGCACCGGCGACCGCAGCCGCATCCTCATCCTCGACAACCACGACGACTTCGGCGGCCACGCCAAGCGCAACGAGTTCGACCTCGATGGCCGCCTGCAGCTGCTCAACGGCGGCACTCTGGAGGTCGACAGCCCGCATGCCTACAGCGCCACGGCCGACGGTCTGCTGAAGGAACTGGGGGTGGATATTCGCGCGCTGGTTGCAGCCGAGCACGAGAACCGCGACTACTACCGGGGCCTCGGCTTGCGCCTCGGCGCCTTCCTGGATGCGGAAACCTTCGGGTCCGACCAGCTGATCGTCGGCATGGACGAGGTCCCGATGCGCACGCTGCTGCGCAACGCCCAGCTGCCGGCGCGCACCAAGGAGGACATCGCCAGGGTCGAGGAGGGCAGGACGGACTACATGGCCGGGATGAGCGGGGCGCAGAAGAAGGAGCGCCTGTCGCGCATGAGCTACCGCGACTTCCTGCGGGACCTCGTGAAGGTGGATGACAAGACGCTGGCCTTCTACCAGCCGATTTCCAACGCGGAATTCGCGGTCGGCATAGACGCTATATCCGCGCTGGACGTCATGGGCCTACGGCCTGCCCGGGTTTGACGGCATGAAGCTGCCCAAGGGCACTATCGCGCGCATGGGACCGACGCCCTCCGGCTACCTCAAGTTCGGCGGTTCGCCCAAGTTCCACTTTCCCGACGGCAACGCCACGTTTGCGCGGCTGCTGGTGCGCCGCCTGGTGCCCGGTGCGATCCCGGGCATACAGCCGAGGACATCGTCACCGCGCGCGCCGATTACAGCCGGCTCGATCGCCCGGACCAGCCGGTGCGGATCCGCTTGAGCAGCATGGTCGTCAACGTGCGCAACCTGGGCGAGTGCGCCGCGACCCACGGGGGTCGAGGTCACCTACCTGCGCGCTGGCATGCCCACCCGGGTGCGGGCGAAACGCTGTGTGCTGGCCTCATGGAACATGATGATTCCCGTACCTGTGCCCGGAGCTGCCGGAGGCGCAGAAGGCCGCGCTGCACAGCCTGGTGAAGGCGCCGCTGGTTTATACCAGCGTCGCGGTGCGCAACTGGCAGCCCTTCGTGAAGCTCGGGATCCGCGAGATCTACGGGCCCGGGTCGTACTACACCACCCTGTGGCTGAATCAGAAGGTCGACCTCGGCGCCTATCACACCTACGCCAACCCCGATGACCCGATGCTGCTGCACATGCTGCGCACCCCGTGCGCGCCGGGACTGCCGGAGCATGAGCAGAACAAGGTGGGGCGCGCGCAGCTGCTCGCCACCTCGTTCGAGACGTTCGAGAGGGAAACACGCGGGCAGATGCAGCGCATCCTCGGTCCGGGCGGGTTCGATGCGGCGCGCGACATCGAGGCGATCACGGTGAACCGCTGGCCACACGGTTACACTCCTGAGTACAACCCGCTGTTCGAGCCGCTGGTGCCGGAGTCGCAGGCACCGCACGTCATCGGCCGGGCGCGCTTCGGTAACATCACGATCGCGAACGCGGATTCGGGTGGCTATGGCTATACCGACGGGGCGATCGACCAGGCCGCGCGCGCGGTGAACGAGCTGCTGTCAGGCTAAGCGCGCTCGTCCGACTCGGGCTACTGGGCAACGGTGCGGCGCTAGTGCCCGCGCTTGTAGACTTCCTTGCCCTGGAACCACGTCGACAGCACGTGCGCCTCGGCCACTGACTCGGGGTGTCCGCCGGCGGCGATGGCCAGGATGTCCCGGTCAAGGACGATGAAGTCGGCAGATTTCCCGACCTCCAGCGAGCCGGCATCCTTGTCGATGTTCAGCATCTGCGCCCCGCCGGCGGTGTAGGCCTCGATGACCTCGGGCAGCGTGATGCTCTGCTGCAGCCCGAGCGCGCGGCAGCGGTCGGCGCACGGCGCGTCACCGCGACCGCCATGTTCACAAACGGTCGCGGATCGCGGGTATCCACCGGCGCATCCGAGCCGGCGGTGAGGATCCCGCCGGCCGCGCGTACTGCGCGTGCCGGATAGGCATTGCTGTCGTAGAAGGAGCCGGCCGGGTGCAGCGCGGCGTACGAGTTGCCATGCACCGGCTGCAGGAACGGGATCACCAGGAGGTCGTAGTCCGGGTCGGTGGTCATCCAGGCATAGGTAAAGGCGACGAACAGGTGATCGCGGCCGATGCGGGCGACGTCGGCGGGGTCGGCCAGCTGCAGATGCGCCAGCGTATCGCGCGTCGTGGCGTTGCCGTCCGCCGCGCGTGCCGCCTCGATCGCATCGATCGCCGTGCGCGCGGCGCGGTCGCCGATCGTGTGGATGTGCAGGCTGAAGCCTGCGAGGTGCATGCGCCGTGCGTACTCGAGGATCACCTCGCGCTCGTTCTGCAGCTTCCCGGAGGAGATCGTGCATTGCCCGGGGTGGTAGCCGTGCAGCTTCATGAAGTCCCCGATCTGCTGGGCGGTCGCGTACTTGTCGGGGTGTTCGCGAACATCCGCGCACAGTGGCGTGGCGGTATCGACGTAACCGGTGACGGTGGCCCGGCCGGAGGGGTCGATGCCGAAGGTCGGCTGCAGGTAGGGCTTCAGCAGCGCCCCGTTGGGCAGGGTCGGGTGGCACCGCGAACGGATTGCCCTCGATGCCGCCGTCGGCAAAGAGCTTGACGACATCGGCCCGGATCAGCGGGCTGCTCGCATACTTGGCGCGGATCTGGTTGGCGCGCGCGCCACGATCGCCGTCGTAATCGACCTTGCCGTCGGCGGTGAGGTTGTCAGCGGGATTGAAGAACTGCGCGAGCGTCACGCGCACCGTCAGGTGGCCATCGGCGACCAGCTTGTCGTAGACCGGCATGCCTTCCGGGGAGGCCATGGCATCCAGTACCGCGGTGATGCCGGCGCTGCTCAGGCGCTGGGTGATGCGCTCGGGCACCTTCAGTACATCGTCCAGGGCCAGGTAGAGCATGCTGTCCCGGTTGACGATGAGTAGCGCGCATCCTCGTTGACCGCCCCGTTCGGCTCGCCGTTCTCGTCGACGCCCACCGAACTGCGCGATCCTTGGCGAAATCACTGCGCAAGCGTCGCCTTGGACAGGCCCACGACCTTGCCGCTGCGGTCCTTGGCCTGCGCGAGCGCGAGGCTGTTGAAGGCGCTGTGGTGCCCGTCATCGCCCAGCAGCTGGATGCGCTGCGTGGTGGAGGCGGCATCCAGTGCCGCCCGCAAGCGTGCGGTGCTGAGGGTCCGGCTGGTTGCCGACCGCGTAGTTCCACTGATACACGGTCAGCTGCGCACCCGGCGGGGTCTTGTAGCGCGCCAGGCACTGCGCGACGAACCGCGTGAGTTCGGCGAGCGTGACGACGCGGTCATCCAGCGTGCATACGTCGAGGTCGGCGATGTCGAGCGGGTGGATGTGCGCGTCGACGAGCCCGGGCAGCACCAGCTTGCCGCCGGCCGATTCCACGCGCGTACTCGGGGCCGATGAAGGCCTGCGCATCGGCGGCGATGCCGACGAATACCAGGCGGCCGTCCTTCACCGCGAGCGCCTCGCGATGCTCCTGGACTTGTCGACGGTGTAGATCCTTCGCATCGCGCACGACCAGATCGGCAGGTTCTGCCGCCGCGCGCCTGTGCGGCCAAGGCCAGCAGACATGCCAGCAGCCCAGGCCGCGAGCGAGACCGGCCGTGATGACAGTGTTCATCAGTACTCCTGCGGCGGGTGCTGGACCGGTTGCGGCGAGCGCGCTGACGACCTCGTGCCGCGTCGCCAGCACGTTGGCCAGCGGGTGTGCGGCGTACCCGCGCAACTTCCGCTTCCGTGAACGGCGCCACGCGTGGCTCCCCGGCCGCGGCATCGCGCGCGGCCAGCCAGTTCAGCACCGCGGCCAGCTGCGCATCCGCGAGCGCCGAGTTGGCGGCGCCCGGCACGCGCAGCACGTAGTCGCGACCCTGCGGCGTGCGCATGAAGCGGCTGAGCGTAGCCGGCCAGCGGCGGGACTTTGCCCGGGCACCCCGCGCGCTTCGGCGCCGTGGCAGCCCATGCAATAGAGCATGTAGTCCTGCGCCGGGCTGCGCCGCGGCGCTGCCAGGCGACAGCGCGGCCAGTGCCCAGGGCGAGCAGCGCGAGCGGCAAGTTCCTGGCGCCATCGTGAGTCAGCCGCCGGACGGCACGACGGTCTTGCGGTGCTCGCGCACCACGGCGCCATCGACCGGATGGGCGCGCTCGGCGAGTATTTCCGCCGCAGCTGAGGGGCTTGGTGTCGGCAGGCGCGCGCGCCGAGGTCGAACACCACGAAGTTCAGGACCGCGGCGAGCGTGGCATCGTCCAGGCTGCGAGAACTCGGGCATGCGGAAGTCGAAACGCTTGTCACCGACCATGATCTCCCCGTACAGCCCGTTCAGTACGGTCATGGCCAGCTGCCGCCGTCCCTCGGCGCTGCCGGCGTAGTGCGCGGGGTAGCGCACCAGCGGCGGGGCGAGCGACGGGAATCCCGGCGCCGGCGGCCCCGTGGCACACCGCGCAGCTGGCCTGGAAGGCCTTGGCGCCCTCGGGGTAGGCCGGGGCGTCTGCGGCACCGCGCGCACGACCGCAGCGACCAGCAGGCCGACGGCCAGCGCGGCACGGCAGGCAGCGCGGCCGACGCCTCACTTCTCGGCGACCCCGAGGATGACCGAGACCGAGCAGTGGTAGTTCGCGTCGGCGTTGGCCATGCACCAGTTCAGGTCGTTGTTGCGCGAGGGCCGGTACATGGGCTTCTCGCGCTCGTTGCGGTTGCACTCGCAGTTGCCGCAGCTGGTCTTACCGCAGCAGTCGTTGTACGAGACGATGTAATCGCGGCCATCGCCCGGGTTCTGGCAGGTGCCGATCCAGGTGATCGGCGAGGGCGTGGTGCCCGGCGGGCAGGAGGCCGAGGTGCCGCCGCAGCAGGAGCACAGGAAGCCGTCGATGGCACAGTACTTCCAGTACTCGCAGCTCTCCGGGTTGTTCGCCGTCGGCTTGGCCTTCGGCTCGGCGGCCAGCGCGCGGCCCGCGCGGTCGATGGGCAGCAGCGGCAGCAGCGCCGCGCCGGTGAGGATCTGGCCGAGCGCGGCCAGCAGGCTGCGCCGCGAGGTGCGTCGTGCCAGCGCGCGGGAGGAGTGTTCGAACAGCTGATCAAGCGAGCGCATGCGCGTGCCCCGTCGGAATTAAGGGTTGAGCATCATCCACGGCGTCTGGCCGAGGTGCTTCTCGACGTGCTTCACCCGCCCGGTGAGCGCATCGAGCACCGCGACGGACGGAGTCTGTCCGTCGCGGCGAAGAGCAGCGGGGCGGCGTCCTGCGAGACCTGCACGGCCAGCACCGTGCCTCCGAGGGTGCCCACCGGCCAGCGCGCGAGGCGGCGGTGGCTGCGCGGTGTCGAACACCCAGATCTCGGTGCCGCCGACCTTGTGGCTGCCTTCGCCGCCGACGTGCATGGGCACGTACAGGCGGTGCAGGCCGTGGTGGATCGGCTCCGACCTGCGTGCCGCCGGGGCGCCAGTGACCTTTCTCGGCCGGCGGTTACCAGCGACCAGGGTGGCGCGAACGCCGGTGCGGCGCCGGCGAGGTTCACCTCGTGCACCTCGCCGAGGAAGGACAGGAACGCGAAGCCCTGCTGCATCGGGATGCCCTGCACAAACACCGGATCCTTGTCGGCATCGAAGAACGGCTCGGACATCGCGCGTGAACTCTCGTGGCCCGCCGCGTCGAGGGTGACGGTGAGCAGCCGGCCGCTTTCGCAGATCGAGGAGACCCGGTTGGGTCCGGAGGGAATGACGAGCACGCAGCCGGCCGTGTCGATCTCGCCCAGCACGGTGCCGTGCTGCGGATCGAGCACGCCGAAGGAGGCGGCCGGGGTGACGTAGGCGACGTACACGAAGTGGCCGTCGTCGCTGTAGGCAACGTTGAACATCGACGGCAAGGTCATCGCCCGCTTCGAGGGCAGCACGATCTCGCGGATCGGCGCCAGCGTGGCGTTGTCGGTGCAACTCGACCACATCGGTGCGCGTGCCGCGGCTGCCGCGCGAGAAATACGTGGTCGACACCACCGTGGTCTTGCCGTCGGGGGACAGGTTGAAGCCCGGAGAAGTACCCGGCATCGATCTGCCCGAGCCGCCGGTAGGTGTCACCGTCGAACAGGTGCACGCGGGCATCGATCTCGTTGAAGAACGCATCGTCGAACACGTAGACCCAGTGCGGACCGGGCGCGGGCAGGGGTTCGACCTTGAGGTGTTCGGCCGGCAGCGGCGGTGGCAGGTCGGCGGCTTGGGCGCTGGTGGCGATGCACAGGGCTGCGGCAATCAATAAAGACGCGGATCGCATCGGCTTCCCCCACGCCGGCGACGTCGTGGCGCGCGCGCTCGGCCTTCAGATGGTACCGAAGGCATTGGCTTTGCATTGAGTCTCGCACAATGCCCAAAATGGCGAAAGGTGTGGCGGCCGCGCCCGCAGTGTTGACCTCAGGGACGCGTCGTCCTGTAGTGATTTTCGCGCCGAGTGACAATGACCGACCACCGCTCTGGGTACTGATGAGCGCGCTTGATCTGCGTTCACTGTGGTCGGTCACGGCCTGCGCGGCACCGGCGACGCTTGCACTTACCGAGTCGCTGAGCACCGAGGTTGTCGTGGTCGGCGCCGGCTACACCGGCCTGAGCGCTGCCGTGCACCTGGCCGAGGCTGGACGCAGCGTGGTCGTGTTGGAAAGCGCCGCCGTCGGCGAACGCGCCTCGGGACTCAATGGCGGACAGGTGATTGCCGGAGTCAAGCACGACCCGGATCAGCTGCTGGAGATGTTCGGCGAAGCGCGGGGAGCGCAGTACGTGCGCACCGTCAGGCAGTGCACCGCAGGTCGTATTCGCCCTGATCACCCGTCTGGGCATTCATTGCGATGCCACGAGCACCGGGTGGCTGCAGCCGGCCGCCTCGGCGGAGGCACTGCCGGCACTGTCTGCCCGCGCCGCGCAGTGGCGCCAGCGTGGTGCGCCGGTCGAAGCGGTGTCAGCCGATGCCATGCAGCGCCTGACCGGATCGGCGCGCTATTGCGGCGGGCTATTCGATGCGCGCGGCGGCACCGTGCAGCCGCTCTCGTACGTGCGCGGGCTGGCGCAGGCGCTGCTGCGCCTCGGCGGGCGGCTGTTCACCTCAAGCCCGGCGCTGCGCCTCGTCAGGTCCGCGACCGGCTATCGCGTTGAAACCCCGCGCGGCAGTGTCAGCGCCAGTCAGGTGATCGTTGCGACCAATGCCTATACCGGCACGCTCAACCCGCAACTGCGCCGCAGCGTGGTCGCGGTGCCGTCCTTTCAGGTCGCGACGGCCCCCATTCCGCAGACACTGCGTGGGCAGATTCTGCCGGGCGGACAGGCGGCATCGGATACCTGCCGCCTACTGCGGTACTTCCGCACGGACGTGAGCGGGCGCCTGGTGATGGGCACACGGGGCAGCTTTGCTGCCGCGCCGACCGCCTTCACCGCCCGGCACCACTATCGCGCGGTGCGGGAGATCTACCCGCAGCTTACGGGGCTCGGCTTCGACTATCACTGGGGCGGCTACGTGGCGATGACCGCGGATCATCTGCCTCACCTGCACGAGCTGGCGCCGGGGTTACTGGCCGGCCTGGGCTACAACGGACGCGGCGTCGCCATGGCCACGGTGATGGGTCAGCTGCTGGCGCAGCGGGTGCTGGGAATGCCGCCGGAAGAACTGGGGTTCCCGGTTACCGCCGTGCAGCCCATTCGCCTGCATGCCTTCAGCCGTCTGGGCGTGCGCGCGACCATTCAGTACCTGCGCCTGCTGGACTCGCTGACGCGCTCGCGCGCCCGCCCGGGCTTCTGACCCTTCAGCCGGCAGCCCAGCCCATGCGCACGGCGACCAGATAGTCGTCCTTCTTGCTGCCGTCCTGCGCCGGCGACGGGGCCGGCGTGGCCGGCGCACTTGCCGGCGCGCGCGGAGTCTCTGCGGCCTGGACCGCAGGTGCGGCGCTGAAGACCAGCGCCACGACGCAGCCAAGTACGAAGTTAATTGCCAGCGAGCCGAGTACGGCCCAAGTCTTTGTCGTCTTCATATAGGTATCCTCCCAAGCGAATTTCGATACGGCTATGAGACGCCTTCAGCACCGGGTGTGTCTGCCGCACGGCGACGTACCGATCCTCGCGACCAACGGATTCGTCCCCGACGCCGGCCGATGCGGGGTCAGCCACCGCGGCCAGGGGATGTTGGCCTAGGGTTTGCGGGCGTAGGCGGCGTCAAAGACCGCTGCGAGCTGTGGGCTGGCCAGGCGCATTTGGTCGACCACGGCCCGGGCCCACTCGAAGTACTCCCGCCGGCGTGCCAGCGACCAATCCCTCGGCGGCGAGCCTGCCAGATCGCGCAGATTGCAGATCTTGTCAGCAAGCTTCACGAGCTGGGCGCGGCTGCTGATCGCGGCGGCATGCAGCACCTGGCGGCGCTTGCGTTCCTCCTTTTCCAGGTGCTTATCGTCGGTGACTTCCAGCACTACCGCGGCCGTCTCGGGTCCGAAGCGGGCGCTGATCTCGTCCGCGGTGGTCTGGGTATCCTCGATCGTGTCGTGCAGCAGCGCGGCGACCAGGGTGATGAGATCCTCAACGCCACCCTCGTTGGCGAGGACGTCGGCGACCGACAGCGGGTGATTGATGTACGGCGATGCCTCGGCGCCCTTGCGGCGCTGGTCGCGGTGCTTGTGGGCCGCAAAGGTGGCGGCGGCAATCAGTATGGACAGTTGGTTTTGCACGTTTTTCAGTACCTCCGCGTGCGAGTGTGCGCCGACGCCGCGGGGCCGGTTTTGGTACGATTGCACAACGAAAACGCCCGCAATCCCGGGCACCGCGGGGTCGCTGGCGCGAAACTTAAGGAGGCGCGATGGCCGACACGGTGCCGTTCTTTGCTGAATGCCCCCATTGCCGCACCGACCGGGTACAGCCTGGCTACCCGCGGGACGAACTGCGCCAGCTGCTGGATACCGGCGCCGAGATCATGGCGTACTGCACCAACTGCGACGAGCGCTGGGCGGTCTCCACCGAGGAGCGGGTCGATATCGCCCGTGGCCTCGCGCCGCCAAAAGGCCGCTAACAGCCCTTCTGTCACCGATTCCGGGCTGGAGGAGGCGGCCTGCTAGAATGCGTCTGCGTTCAGCGGAACGTGGCAAACCGGGATCAACCCGGTCGCACCGCCTGGATCGGAAGCGTGGCCGAGTGGTTGAAGGCACCAGTCTTGAAAACTGGCAACGGGGCAACTCGTTCGTGAGTTCGAATCTCACCGCTTCCGCCAACAACGATTGCCGGCACCAGTAGCAAGCGGGCCCTGAGAGCACAGAGGGGAGGATCCCACGATGCCCGAGTCCATGGCCCCGGCGCAGCTGGCCGCACTGATCCGCACCCGACAGCCGGGGCACGCGCTGCCGCGCGAGTTCTACACCGATCCGGCGATCTTCGAACGCGATCTGCACAGCATGCTGCTGAAGCATTGGTTCTGCGTGGGCCACGCGAGCAGCATCGCGCGTACGGGGGATTACTTGGTCGTCGACTTGGCCGCCGAGTCGGTGATCATTGTGCGTACGGCGACGGGCGAGGTGCGCGCTCTGTTGAACGTCTGCCGGCACCGCGGTTCACGCGTTTGCGCCGGCCCGACCGGGCGGGCGCCCGCGGCTCGCTTCACCTGTCCGTACCACGCGTGGACCTACGACCTCGATGGCCAGCTCATGGTGGCCCGGCACATGCCGGAAGGGTTCCGTCGCGCCGACATGGGGCTCAGGAGACTGCCAATACAGGTGGCCGAGGGGCTGATCTTTGTGAGCTTTGCCGAGCAGCCGCTCGACTTTGCGCCCGCCGCGGACGCCCTGGCACGCTCCGCCGGCGTGTATGGCTGGGCGCGCGCCAAGGTCGCACACCGCGAGCTGTACGCGATCAACGCCAACTGGAAGCTCGCCGTAGAGAACTACATGGAGTGCTATCACTGCCAGCCGGCGCACCCGGAGTATGCCAAGCGCCACGTGTACGCGCGCCCGGCCGAGATGAACGTCGAGCTCGAACGTGCAGCACGCGCACGCGCCGAGTCCCTCGGCATCGCCGTGGCCGACGTTGATGGCTACGGCTGTGCGGCGGGGGCTGGCCGGGAGTCCATCTCCATCTTCCGCAGCGCGCTGCATGAGGGCCAGTTGAGCGCAACCGACGACGGCCAGCTGCTAGGCCGCCTCATGGGTTCGTTCTCCGCCTCGGACGGCAGTTCGACGTACTTTGACATCGGTCCCCTCAGCGATTTCCTGGCGTACCCGGATCACGGAGTCATCTACCGCTTCATCCCCAGGGCGGTCGACCGCACCGAGATGGAGGTGCTGTGGCTGGTCGATGAGGGCGCGGTTGAAGGCAAGGACTACGACGTCGCCCGGCTGACATGGCTGTGGAAGACCACGAGCGTGGAGGACAAGCGGATCGTTGAGATGAACCAGGCGGGAGTGAATTCGAGGTTTTTCATCCCCGGGCCGTACTCAACGCAAGAGCCCTACGCCGAACGCTTCGTCACCTGGTATCTGCAGGAAATGGCAGGCTGAGCGAGCCAAGTGCGCGGCATTGCGGTGCCGGTCGTGCTCCTGACGTGCCATGCGGCCATCCATCTCCTGATACCAATCCAGCCATGTTGACAATCGAAGACGTCGCTTCCATTCCGCTGTTCGCGGCGCTCGCGAGTACTGAGATCGCCCGCCTTGCGGATACGTCCGCAGACCTGCACCTGGCGGCGGGCGAGTTCGCCGTTCACGAAGGCGGCGAGCGGGCGCTCTATGCAGTGCTCAGCGGCAAGATCGAGGTCGTCAAGCTGTACGACGGTATCGAGCGAACCCTGGGCTGGCGGCTTCCGGGAACGATCTTCGGCGAAGTGCCGATCGCCTTCGGCACCGCGTTCGTGGGCGGTTACCGTGCCGCCGAGCCCTCGCGTGTCTTGCGGGTCGACCCAAAGCACTACTACGCCGTCGCGGCGACTTGTCCGGATGTGGCCGTAAAGCTCGGCGCCTTGGCGCGCGAGCGCATGGGCGGGCTGCAGGGGATTGCAGCCGAGGCGCCCAAGGCGCGCGTGGTGATGGTCGGCAACCGCTGGGATCCGGCCTGCAGTGCGCTGCGCCAGTTCCTCGCCCGCAACCGGATCAGTTACGACTGGGTGACACCGGATTCCCCGGAGCTCAAGACTTGCTGGCCGGGCGCGGCACCGGCAGCGGACGACTATCCGGCGTTGCGCCTGACCGACGGTACGGTGCTCACCCGCCCCGCTACGCGCGAACTGGCCGAGCGTCTGGGGCTGCAGACGCCAGCCGCGCCTGACCGAGTACGACACGATCATCATCGGTGGCGGCCCGGCCGGTCTGGCGGCCGCCGTGTACGGGGCATCCGAGGGGCTGCGCACCCTGGTCGTGGAGCGCGAGGCGCCCGGCGGCCAGGCCGGTACGTCCTCGCGCATCGAGAATTACCTGGGCTTTCCGAGTGGTGTCTCGGGCGATGAACTTGCGGGTCGGGCACTGGATCAGGCGCGCCGGCTGGGCGCGGAGTTGCTGGTCACGCGTGCGGTGGCGCGCCTGGATCCGCAGGAACGCGCCGTGCACCTGGACGGCGGGGACGTGGTGCGCGGCCGCACGATCATCCTCGCCACGGGAGTTACTTGGCGGCGGCTGTCGATTGAGGGCTTCGACCGGCTGATCGGCAAGGGCATCTACTATGGCGCGGCGCGCAGCGAGGCCAGTGCGACGCACGGGCTGGACGTGCACCTGATCGGTGGCGGCAACTCTGCCGGCCAGGCCGCCCTGTACTTCGCCAATCACGCCCGCTCGGTGACGATCGTGGTGCGGGGCGAGTCATTGGAAAAGAGCATGTCGCACTACCTGATCGAGCAACTGCGCGCCAAGGCGAATGTGTTGGTGCGGCCACGGGCCGAGGTGGTTGCCGCGCACGGCGAGTCGCACCTGACGGCGATCGATATCCGCGCCGCCGGGGATACAACGGTACGCGCGGCACGATTGCGGCGGCCTGTTCGTATTCATCGGCGCCGATGCCGAGACCGACTGGCTGCCGGCAAGCGTAGCGCGCGATCCACGCGGCTATGTCCTTACCGGGGATGACGTGGTGAAGGCCGGGCGCTGGTCGGATCGCCGCGATCCGTACTTGCTCGAATCGAGCGCCCCCGGGGTATTCGCCTGCGGCGACGTCCGGCTGAGCCCGGTCAAGCGGGTGGCGGCTGCGGTGGGGGAGGGCAGCATGGCGATCGCCTTCGTGCACAAGTTCCTGCAACAGCCGGTCCAATAGCCGCGTCCGCGAGCAACCGGGTGCCGCGGCCGCCCACGGATCCTCGTGCGGGGGCCGAGACAAGCCATCGATTCAGCTCGGATCACACCCGCTGACAGGGTATGTCATGGCACACTCCTGCCCGGATGCGCGCGCACAAGAACCGACCGTTCGTGGCCCGACTGGGGTTTGCCCTCGCCGGGTTCGCTGCCGCCCTTCGCTCCGAGCGCAGCCTGAGAATTCAGGTCGCGGCCCTGGTGCTCGTGCTGGCGGTGCTGGCCGTGCTGCGACTCGAGCCGCTGTGGTGGGCGCTGGTCGGCCTGACCGCCTTCGGCGTGTTGTCTGCGGAACTCTTCAACACAGCCCTTGAGCATCTGGCCGACCACCTGCACCCGGACACTCACCCGCAGGTGCGGCTGGTGAAGGACATCGCCGCCGCCGCCGTGCTCATGGCCGTGTGCGCAGCGCTGGTCGTGGCACTCGCGCTGGCATTTCATGTTGTGGTCCGGCTTCGGGCGTGAACCGCCCGTGCGTCCCGCGCGCCCGGCCAGCGGCCGGAGGCGCTAAGGCAGGGCTAAGTTATGGTCACCTACTGTTGCACGCCTGTGCCGTGAACTCACCTATGGGGGCTGTCGCCCCGACAGGCGGATCCCGAATGCGAACTCCCACGCCCCCGACCTTTTCGCGCGCTCGGACGCTGCTGTCCGCCGTGCTCGGGGCTCTGGTGATTTCCGCGGCAGGTCACACCGCGCGTGCCGCCGAGGCGGACGTGCCGGCGGCGCAGCCACAGCAGGACGCCGACACCGGCCTGTGGCCCTCGGTGAAGTCGGATATCGCTGCGTACTTCACCGCGCCGGTGCGCTGGGACGCTCGTGACTGGGCGTGGTTTGCGGGTGCGATCGCGGCCACCGGCGCGGCGCATCACTACGATGCGGATGTGCGCGCGCACTTCATCAAGACCGAGGGCGCGAGCGTTGGCCAGAACTCCCACGACGCCCAGGATGCGGCGCCGACGGCGGTGGTCTTCCTGGGCACCTGGTTGTACGCCGGAATCGTCGACAGCTCCGCCGGTCGGCACGAGGTGTGGGACATGGGTGAGGCGGCAGCGCTCAGCGGTGTCACTGCGTACGCGCTCAAATACGCCGCCGGGCGTGAGGATCCCTACCAGTCCTCGGACGTGAATGCGTGGCGTGAGGGCGGACGCTCGTTCCCTTCATTCCACTCGACGGCGGCCTTTGCGGTCGGCACGGTACTCGCCGAGTCCGGCAACGAGGACTATCGCTGGGTGCGCCGCGTGCTGGGCTATGGGCTGGGTATCGCCACCAGCTACGAGCGGCTGCGCCACAACGCGCACTGGCTGTCCGATACGGTGGCCGGGGGGGCACTGGGTATCGCCAGCGCGCACTTCGTACTGAACCGGGATCAGCACACCAGCGGCGCAGGGCATCTGGCTATCGTGCCGGTGAGCGGCGGCGCGTTGCTGACCTACTCGAGGACAATGAACTAGCCGCCGCGGCCGATGAGGACACCGCGCCCCGGCCGACTTCAAACGCTTTCGGGGTCGATTCCGCGGAGTCGGAGCGCCCGCTCGTAGCGCATCAGGCGTTCTTGGGTACGTCGGTACTCGATGATCGTGCAGGTTGCACCGGCGGCGCCGAAGATGATCAGGACCGCGCGCATAAACGGGCTGGCGTACTCGAGCTGGACAAAAAACACCGTCACCACGACGCAGAATCCGGCGCCGATTCCCATGCCGAGGGTGGATTCGCTTAAGGCCATACCGCTCACTCTCCGCTCCTGTCTGCGCGGACGGTATACGAATAGGTAGCGGCTGGAGTAGGTTTTGGGCGCCGGCCGGTTACCCGCGGGCCCCGTCAGCCCGCAGCGCTAGTGCTCGTCAAAGCCTGCGCAAGTGAAGGTGAAGCTCGAGTCACGGTAGCCGGTGTCCTGGATAACCGCCGCCTTGCCGTGTTTTTCGCAGTACTGCGCCGCCTGCCGCGAGGCGGAGGCATTCAGGTCCGTCTGCCCGACCAGCGCGTAGAGGTTCTTGCCGCTGTGATCCTTGCCGGCGGCAACGACGTTGGGTTTGGAGGCGCAGCCGCCCAGCAGCGCGGCGGCAGCGATCAGTCCCAGGCAGGCGCGGGTGGCGTCGTTCATGAGTTCTCGGCCAGCAGACTTCCAGCGGCGAGCGTAATCCGGTCATCAGCGCGCGGGCAGTGATGCAGGTCTCGGGCGGTGCGCGCCAGGTCGACGCCACATCCGGCCGGATGGTCTGGCGTTGCCGGAGTGCGAATTCCATTCGCGAGATATGACAAAAAGCCGGCCGTCCGCGTGCAACGCATTCTCTGGCTCACTGATCGCGGCGGACCATATGCTGCCGAAGGGGCGTTGCTCCGTGCACCTCGACGCGGTTCTTTGCCAGCCGCCATTCCCGCAAGCGTGCGTGCGGCGCCCGCGCCGCGGTTGCGGTGGCCGAATCGGAAACCGGAGAGCTGCGCCGCAGCGAAGGCGCGTTGCGGTGGCCGGGGGCGGGAATGACCCCGGCGGTGCGCGTCTCCTTTATCATCGCGGGTTGTTGCTCGTACAGACAGTGCCGGCGCCGCGCGCCACCAGGCTTAAGCGGTGCCGTTCGCCCGGCGGCGCACAGGCGCGCCCCGTAAAGAGGAGACATATGAAGCTGCGAAGATTCTCATGGCTTGCCGGTTTTGCCGCGGTGCTCGGGAGCGCAGTCACCTTGGGAGCGCAAAGCGTGCAGACAAAAGATGCGACCGCCGGCAGTGAGGCCGACCCTTACCTGTGGCTGGAGGATGTTCACGGCGCCAAGCCGCTGGAGTGGGTAAAGGCGCAGAACACCAGATCCATGGCGGTGCTCAAGGCCGATCCGGACTATGCCAAGGACTACGCGGCGATCCTGAAGGTGATGGATGCGACCGACCGGATTCCGTACGGCGGCCTCAACCACCGCTACGTCACCAACTTCTGGCAGGACGCACAGCATCCCAAGGGGATCTGGCGGCGCACCGATTTTTCCGAGTACGCCAAGGCGGATCCAGCCTGGGAGACTCTCCTCGATCTGGACAAGCTGGCCGCGGACGAGCACGAGAACTGGGTATGGAAGGGCGGGGACTGCAGCCCGAGCTACCGGCGCTGCATCCTGCAGCTCTCCCGCGGCGGCGGCGACGCAGTCGTAGTGCGCGAGTTTGACCTCGCCACGCGCAGCTTCATGAAAGACGGTTTCCAGCTCACCGAGGCGAAGTCCACCAGCAGCTACCTGGACGAGGACACGGTGCTGTTCGGCACCGACTTCGGCGCCGGTTCGATGACCACCTCCGGCTATCCGCGGATCATCAAGCAGTGGCGGCGCGGTGAATCCATCTCCAGCGCGCGCACCCTCTTCGAGGCCAAGGTCGAGGACGTGGCCGCGCAGATCTTCGTCGCCCACACCAAGGCGGGCACGATCGCCCTCATCGACCGGGCACCGAGTTTCTTCACCTCCGAGTTCCACCTGCTCAGGCCCGACGGCACCACGCAGCAGCTGCCGCTGCCCTCGGGCGCGGATCTCAAGGGTGCGCAGGGCGATGAGCTGATCTTCACGCTGCGCGATGACTGGACTCCGCAGAATGGCACGCCGATTGCCAAGGGGGCGCTGGTGGCCTATCGCGTGGCGGTGCCGGGTCAGGCCACGGCACCCGGCACGGTGGCGGTGCTCTTCAGCCCGGATGCGCACGGCTCGATCGATGAGGTGGGCACCGGGCGCGATGCGGTGTACGCCGCCGTCTACCACGACGTGACCGGCAGCATCCACGCCTTCCGGCCCCAGGCCGACGGCCGCTGGAGTGACACGGTGCTGCCGTTGCCGAAGGGCGGCGCCGCCTCCATCGTCTCGACCAATGATTACGGGACGGAGGCATTCTTCCGCTTCGAGAGCTTCACGACACCGACCACGCTGTACGCCGATACCGGCGATGACAAGCCGGTCGCCATCAAGTCGCTGCCGCCGCGCTATGACGCCTCCGGCCTGGTCACCGAGCAATTTTTTGCCACGTCCGCGGACGGCACGCGCATACCGTACTTCGTCACCCGCGCGCGCGCGCTCAAGGCGCCGGCGCCGACGATCCTCTACGGCTACGGCGGGTTCGAGGTCTCCGAGATCCCGTTCTACTCGGCCAACTTCGGCATGCTGTGGCTCACGCGTGGCGGGGTATTCGTGGATGCGAACATCCGCGGCGGCGGCGAGTACGGCCCGGCTTGGCACCAGGCGGCGATCCTCGCGAATCGCCAGAAGGCCTTCGATGACTTCCAGGCCGTGGCGCGCGACCTCGTGCAGCGCGGGATCACCACCGCGAAGCAGCTCGGGATCATGGGCGGATCCAACGGCGGGCTGCTGGTGAGCACGAACATGGTGCAGGCGCCGCAGCTGTTCGGCGCGGTGGTGTGCCAGGTGCCGCTGATCGACATGATCCGCTACACCCAGATCGGCGCCGGTGCCTCGTGGGCCGCCGAGTACGGGGACCCGGCGCACCCGGAAGATCGCGCGTGGATCCTCAAGTACTCTCCCTACCAGAATGTTTCGGCCAAGAAAAAGTACCCGCCGGTCTTCTTCGTCACCGCGACCAGCGATGACCGCGTGACTCCGGTGCATGCGCGCAAGATGGCCGCGCGCATGGAAGCGCAGGGGCATGACGTGCTGTTCTTCGAGAACACCGACGGCGGGCATGCCGCGGCGGCGGATCACAAACAGGCGGCCGAGATGTGGGCCCTGAGCTTCGTGTACCTGAAGCAGAAGCTCGGGCTCGGTGCGGCCCCGTGAGCGCAGCCGGCACGCACGAGGGCGGCTGCATGTGCGGGGCGGTGCGCTACCGGGTCACCGGGGCGTTGCGTGACGTGGTGGGCTGCCACTGCTCGCAGTGCCGCCGCATGACCGGGCACTTCATGGCCGCCACGGCCGCGCGCCTGGCTGACTTTTCGCTCCTGAACGAGGGCGCGCTGCGCTGGTACGAGTCCTCGGCCGCGGCGCGGCGCGGCTTCTGCTGTGCATGCGGCTCGACGCTGTTCTGGGCGGGCAAGGGCAAGGACTACCTGAGCATTGCCGCCGGCACACTGGATGATGCGCGGGGCCTGAAGATCGCCTGCCACATCTTCGTGGCGGACAAGGGCGCCTACTACCAGATCGAGCCGGGGGTGCCGCAGACCAAGGACGGCGGGTTTTCCGTGGCGATCCCGGCCGCGTGAGCCGTGCGCCCGAACAGGTGCGGTTACTGAGCGCCGCCGAGCGCCCCGCGGTCCCCTGGAAGAACCGCGGCGGCGTCACCTCCCAGGTCGCCGTGCACCCACAAGGCGCCGGGCTGGAGGATTTCGACTGGCGCATCAGCTGCGCGCAGGTGGACAGCACTGGCCCGTTCTCGCGCTTCCCGGGGATCGACCGCATCATCGTCATCCTCGAAGGCGAGCTGTCGCTGGTGGTCGCGGGCAGGGACGCGGTGGTGCTGACGCCGGAGAGCGCTCCGTGGGGCTTTCCGGGTGATGCGCTGACTTCCGGGGGCCCGCTGGCGGGCACGGTCCACGATCTGAACGTCATGACGCGGCGGGGGCGCTGCAGCGCGCGCGTGCAGCGCTGCCTGGTCGAGGAACGGGCGCAGTTTGCCTTCCAGGCGGCGACCACCGTGGTGCTTGCCTCGGCGCCGCTGGTGTTGAAGGCACAAGGGCGCACGCTCCCGCTCGCGCGCCTGGATGCGCTGCGCGTGGAGGGCGCGCTGCAGTGCGAGTTCTCGAGTGTCGTGCCCGGGGCGTGCTTCTACCGCATCGAGATCAAGCCCGCCTGAGGGGCTCGCTGTCGGCGATGCGCTGCAGGCCCTGCAGGTCACGCAGGATGATGCGGTTGTAACTCGCCTGCACCAGGCGCGCGCGCTCGAACGCGGCCAAGTGCGCATTCACGGTCTTGCGCGTCACCCCGATCATCTCCCCGATCGCCTGCTGGCTCAGCCGCACCTCCGGGTCCTGGGATGCGGGGTGCGCTGCGGCCATCAACAGCAGACGTGCAGCGAGGCGCTGGCGCGGCGGCAGCGAGACCAGTTCCGCCAGCGCCCGCACGGTGCGCCGTGTATAGCCGTAGGCGGACGTAGCCAGTGCCCGCCACAGGGTCGGCCATTGTGCGGCGACCTCCTCCAGTCCGCGCTCGGGCACGGCCAGCACGATGCTGGGTTGCGCGCACACCGCGGTGACCAGGCGCGGGCCGCCGCTGTAACGGGTAGCGTGCCCGAGCACCGCGCCGGCCTCGCAGTGGCCGATCAGCACGGTGCGCGCCGCGGATGCCTGGCAGGACACGTGGACCACTCCGCTGATCACGACCACCAGGCCGCGGTGATCGTCCCCTTCCGCCTGCGCCCACTCCCCGACATTCAGCTGCAGCAGCCGGCCGTGGGCGAGCAGTGCCTTGGCCAGGGCGGGAGGCTCGTGCTCCAGCCACTCGGCCGCTCGCAGCACCCTCAGGGCCATGTCTCGGGAGGCGGCGATGCTCATGCGGGAAAAGTAACTTGGGTGACAATTGGGGGCAAGCGATCGGGATACAGTCCCCGCGCAGGAGACCGGCGTACGCGGGGGGAAAGGATGGCGACCGAGAAGGTCATAAGGATTGGCGGCGGCTCGGCCTTCCTGGTCGACAGCGCCCTCGGGGTGCCGCAGCTGCTGCGCGGCGGCCGCTTGCACTACCTGATCTTCGACTATCTCGCGGAAGCCTCGATGGGGCTGCTCGGGCGTTTCCAGGCCATGGACCCCAAGGGGGGCTACGGCGCGGACTTTCTCTCCGTGCACGTGGGTCCGCATCTGCAGGAGATCGCCCGTCAGAAGATCAGGGTCATCGCCAATGCGGGGGGACTCAACCCGCGCGGGCTGGTCACAGCCCTGGAGGGGATGATCCAGGAGGCGGGCCTCACGCTTAAGGTCGCGTGCGTGGACGGGGATGATGTGCGCTCGCAGGTGGACGCCCTGCGCGCGGCCGACGTGCGCGACATGTTCACCGGGGCCGCGCTGCCTAAGAAGCCGATCATCAGTGCCAACGCCTATTTCGGCGCCTTCCCGATCGCCGCGGCCCTCGAACAGGGCGCCGATATCGTGATCACCGGGCGCGTGGTGGACAGTGCGCTCGCGCTGGGCCCCTTGGTTCACGAGTTCGGCTGGACGGCGCAGGACTACGACAGCCTCGCCGCCGGCACCCTGGCAGGCCACCTGCTCGAGTGCGGCGCGCAGGTGACCGGCGGCACCTTCACCGACTGGCGCGACGTGCCTAACTGGGAGGACATTGGCTTCCCGATCGGCGAGTGCCACGCGGATGGCTCGCTGGTCATCACCAAGCCGGCCGGGTCCGGCGGGCTGGTCTCGGTCGGTACCGTCGCCGAGCAGCTGCTGTACGAGGTCAGCGATCCCTCGGACTACATCGTCACCGATGTGCGCTGTGATTTCAGCCAGGTGCGCCTGGAGCAGGTCGGACCTGATCGAGTGAGGGTCAGTGGTGCGCGCGGCCACCCGCCCACGGATACCTACAAGCTGTGCATTACCTATGATGACGGCTGGCGTGCCATCGCCTACCAGCCGCTGATCGGCGAGGAAGCCACCGCCAAGGCGGAACGCCAGGCCGCGGCGCTGTTCAGCCGCGCCCGGGTGTTGCTGCGCGCGCGCAATCTACCCGACTTCACCGCCACCACTGCGGTCATCATCGGCGCCGAGCGCAGCTTCGGCGCGCACGCGCAGCCGGGCGGCGGCCGCGAGGTCATCGCCAAGCTCGTGGCCGATCACGCGGAGAAACTCGGGGCGGAGCTGTTCGCTCGTGAGCAGTGGACCGCGGTGTCGGGCATGTCGGTGGGCACATCGATCAACCTCGCCACCCAGGTGCTGCCGGTCACCGGGCTGTTCCTGTGTCTGCGCGCCAAATCCGCCGCCATACCGCGCCTGACAATCGGCGGCCGCAGCGCCGAGTTGCCCGACGCGCCGGGCAGCGCCGCGCCGCTACCGCGCCGAGCCGCGGCGGCGCCAGCGGCGCCGGCGCCGCGCACGGGCCGTGCGGTGCAGCTGCAAAGGCTCGCCTTCGTGCGCTCCGGAGACAAGGGGCACCTCTTCAACGTGGCGGTGATCGCCCGCCAGCCCGAGTACCTGCCGTGGCTGCGCGCCGCGCTCGAGCCGCAGGCGGTGGGGGAGTGGTACCGCCACCTGCGCAGCGCCGGCCCGCCGCGGGTGGAGCGTCACGAGGTGCCCGGCTTTGATGCGCTGAACCTGGTGGTCCACGATGCGCTGGAAGGCGGCATCAATGCCAGCACGCAGCTGGATCCGGCCGCCAAGGGCATGGGGCAGATGCTGCTACGCTTTCCCGTCGTGGTGCCGGCGGAATTGGCCGCCCGCCTGGGCAAACCCGTCGAACCCGCAACCGGAGCCTGACAGCCGTGAACGACTATTCCTATCTGATGAAGGGCCTCACCCGCGTGCCGACCACGAGCAGCACGCTGGTGAGCTCCTCGCGCTACCTCAACGATCCGCGCATCCGCGACTGGATGGCGACGCACCTGCTGCGCAAGAACGGCCCGGACGCGCCGACGCCCTCGGATCCCATGCCGCTGGTGCTGGCGCTGCGCGAGGTGCAGGACCTCAACCATATCAACGAGCTGTTCGCCAGCGAGCGACGCAAGAACGCAGCGCTCGATGCCTGGTTCCGCGAAGGGCACATCTCCACCTTCAAGCGCGAGGACCTCAGGGACTACCCGCCACACACCACCGCCGGCATCTTCTACAAGCAGCTGATGGACAATGACCTGCAGGTGGACATCGTGCCGCCCTACAAGCCGCAGAACGACTACCAGTACTTCTTCCTGCGGGCCGGGCAGACGCACGACCTCGAGCACATCCTGGGCGGGGGCGGCTTTGACTTCATCGGCGAGGTAGTGCCGTACTACATGCGCCTGACGAACCTGTTCGTGCACCTGAGCCCGGAGCTGGCCGGCGAGCTGTGCGTGTTCTACATGCTCTCCTCCACGCGCATCCTCACCCGCGCGGTGCTGCACTATCCGCAGACCTGGCTCACGGTACTTGACGCCCTGGAGCGCGGCGCGCAGGTCGGGCGCGAGTCAGCACCGCTCTACAGCCTGCGCTTCGAGGAGCTCTTCGAGCTGACCCCGGAAGCGGCGCGTGCCAAGGCCGGTATCCGCGGCGTGCGCCTGGCCGATACCTCGGCCGCATCCGCACAATGGTGCTAGGAGAACTACGATGACAGTTCAACGAGTGGTGCTTATCACCGGTGCCTTCGGCGTACTGGGCGCGGCGGTGGCGCGCAGGTTCGCCGGCGAGGGTGCGCGCGTGGTGCTGGTGGACCGGGTGGCGGCACCGCCTTGGGCGCAGCGCGAGTTCCCGGCTCCGCATCTGCTCATCGGTGACGTCGATCTGGCAGATGCGGCGGCCGCCACGCAGGCGATGCAGCGCGCGGCCGCCGTCACCGGCGGTCTGGACGTGCTGGTGAATGTCGCTGGCGGCTTCCAGTGGCAGTTGCTGGGGGAGGGCGAGCTGGCGATCTGGGACGCGATGTTCACGATGAACCTCAAGACCGCCGTGGTCGCCTGCCGCGCGGCGCTGCCGCACCTGGTGGCCCGCGGCGGCGGACGGATCATCAACATTGGCGCCGGGGCCGCCGCTCGCGCGGCTGCGGGGATGGGCGCCTATGCGGCCTCGAAGGCCGGCGTCGAGCGCCTGAGTGAATCCCTCGCCGAGGAACTTAAGGATAGGTTCATCAACGTCAACACGGTGCTGCCCGGTACCTTGGACACCCCTCGCAACCGCCAGGACATGCCGAAGGCGGATTTTGGGCGCTGGGTGCAGCCGGAGGCGCTGGCCGATGTGGTTGCCTTCCTGGCCGGGGAGGGGGCCCGGGCGGTCACCGGGGCGGCTATCCGCGTGTTCGGCCGGGGCTAGTACCCCGCGTCGCAGCCGGCGGCTGCGCTTTGGTGATGCAATGACGCGTACGCGATGGCGCCGGTCCCATTTGGATTAGAGGGCCGCGCCCCGGGCTGTCAGGCTCGCGCCCGTTCCCTACCCCGCCAAGGAGTGAGCCGCTTGAATTTTGCGACTGACCGTCCCTATGTGCTCAGCGCCAGCTGTCCCAGCCGCATGGGCACGACCGCCGCGATCACCGGCTTTCTGGCCTCACGGCGCTTCTACCTGATCGAGATGCACCAGTTCGACGACACGATCTCGCAGCGGTTCTTCGTGCGCGTGGTCTTCTGCGGCGTACAGGGTGAGAGGGTGGACCTGGCCAGAGTGCGCAAGGAGTTCGAGCAGATCGCGGCCGCCGAGGAGCTGGAGTGGCGCATTCACGACAGCGCCGAGCGCACTCGCGTGCTCATTATGGTCTCGAACTTCGATCACTGCCTGGAGGACCTGCTGTACCGCCACCGTACCGGCGGCCTGACCATGGAGGTGACGGCCGTGGTCTCCAACCACGTGACACTGCAGCCGATCGCCGCGCGCCACAACCTGCCGTTCTTCCATCTGCCGGTCACGCCTGCCAGCAAGGCCGAGCAGGAGAGGAAGCTCATGGAGCTGGTGGACTCCACACGCACCGAGCTGGTCGTGCTGGCGCGCTACATGCAGATCCTCTCCGATGATCTGTGCGGCAAGCTGCGCGGCCGGGCGATCAACATCCATCACTCGTTCCTGCCCGGGTTCAAGGGCGCCAAGCCCTACCACCAGGCCTACGACCGCGGCGTGAAGGTGATCGGCGCGACCGCCCACTACGTGACACACGATCTGGACGAGGGCCCCATCATCGAGCAGGTCGTCGAGCGCGTGGACCATAGCGACACCCCGGAGATGCTGGTCGCGCGGGGCCGCGACTCAGAGCGCCGCGCCTTGTCGACCGCGGTGCGTTTGGCGACCGAGCACCGCATATTCCTCAATGGCGGACGCACGGTGATCTTTAGATAAAGGCTAAGGCCCGGGAACGGCGGGCGTGATATGTTTGCGGGCTGTCATCGTCGCCGCGTAGCGCGGCCGCAACAAAAACCCGCTCGAGGAAACCATGCGCCACCTGGCCGTCGCGTCGCTGTGTCTCGTTGCCGCCGCCTGCTCGCAGCAGACCCCGCCGGAGGGGCTCTCCGCCGGCGATGCGGCCTTTCAGAAGCAACTGCAGGAGAAGTTCCTCGACGCCAAGCCTGGCACGGTCATCGACATCCCGGCCGGCAAGCACCCGCTCGATCGCGTGCTCACCCTGCGTGCCAACGGGGTGACCATCCGTGGCGCCGGCACCCAGGCGAGCATTCTGTCGTTCAAGAACGAGATCTCCGGCCCAGAGGGCATCCTGGTGTACGCCAGCGACTTCACCATTGAGAATCTGTCTATCGAGGACACCAAGGGCGACGGGCTCAAGATCAACGACGGCACCAACATCACCATCCGCGGCGTGCGCGTCGCCTGGACCGGGGGCTCCAAGACCACCAACGGCGCGTACGGCATCTACCCGGTCAAGTCGCACAACATCCTGATCGAGGACTCTTCCTCGTGGGGTGCCTCGGATGCGGGCATCTACGTCGGCCAGTCGACGAATGTGATCGTGCGCCGCTGCCACGCTGAGCAGAACGTCGCCGGCATCGAGATCGAGAACACCATCGGCGCGGACGTCTACGACAACGTCGCCACCGGCAACACCGGCGGGATCCTGGTGTTCAACATGCCGAACCTGAGCCAGCCGGGCCACTCGACTCGCGTGTTCAAGAACAAGGTGTTCAAGAACAACATCGCCAACTTCGCCGCCAAGGGTGCCGCGGTCGCCAGCGTGCCGGCGGGCGCCGGCGTGGTGGTCAATTCCAACAGCAAGGTCGAGATCTTCGACAATGACATCGCCGACAACCAGACTGCGAACCTGATCATCTCCGCCTACTTCTCCACCAATTACTACAACAAGCCGGGTATCGACCCGAACTACGATCCCTACCCGCGCGCGATCTTCGTATACGACAACCGCTTTTCCGGCGGCGGGGATTCCCCAGACGGACTGGATCTGAAGACCCTCAAGGTCGCCATGTTCGGCCTCAACGGGCACTTCCCGGACATCCTCTGGGATGGCTATCGCGATGAGAAGAATCTCGTCAAAGGGCATGCCACCAGCCGAGGAGCGCATCTGCATCAAGAACGGCAGCGTGGTGGTGCTCAACGCCGATGGGCCGCACAAGTACAAGAACCCCAGCACCGATTCGGCCTACTACCAGTGCGAGCTTCCCAAGCTGCCGGCCATCGAGCTGCGCAGCGGGACCTGAAGGGCGCGCGTGATTCCGCTTATCCGGGCGCGGGGCACGAGCGCTCTGCTTAGGGCCGTGGCGCTGGGAGCGCTGCTGTGCGGCTGTACGCGTGCACCCGAGCCTGCGGTGCACTTTTTTGCCGCAGGAAGGCCGGCACACCTGAGCGAGTGGCACGTGGTGTTCCGCGATGCCGGGGCGCTGCGGCTCAACCAGGCGGTGGTGCCCTATGACCTGAACAGCCCGCTGTTCAGCGACTACGCGCACAAGCTGCGCACGATGTGGATGCCGCAGGGCGCCGCCGCCGGCTATGCGGGCACGGCGAGCTTCGACTTCCCGGTCGGCACCATCCTGAGCAAGACCTTCTACTACCCGCGCGCGGTCGGCGGTGCGGCGAAGGTGCTGCGCACCTACGACCAGTCGCACGATTTCTCCGGCGAAGGGCTCGACCTGTCCGCGGTGCGTCTGGTCGAGACGCGCCTGCTGGTGCGCCGCGAAGGCGGCTGGGAGGCGCTGCCCTACGTGTGGAACGCCGCGCAGACCGATGCCGAGCTGGCGCGCACCGGCGACGAGGTGCCGCTGGAGCTGGTGGCCGCGGGCGAGCCGAACGAGGCTTTCACCTACGTCGTGCCCAACGAGAACCAGTGCGCCGGCTGCCACGTCACCGACGTCGGCACGAAGGCCCTAGGCCCGCTCGGGCTCAAGGCGCGCCACCTCAACCGTGACTATCCTTACGCGAGCGGAGTCGAGAACGAGCTCACCCACCTGGTGAAGGCCGGCTACCTCACCGGCGTACCGCCGCTGGCCGAGGTGCCGCGCAATGCCAACTGGCGCGACACCACGCAGACCCTGGATGCCCGCGCGCGCGCCTATCTCGATGTCAACTGCGTGCACTGCCACAGCCCCACCGGGCCGGCCAACACCACCGGCCTGAGCTTTGACCCGGCTGTCGCCACCGACCGGCACCTGGGGGTCTGCAAGCCGCCGGTCGCAGCCGGCCGCGGCACCGGCGACCACATGATCGACATCGTCCCGGGACATCCGGACGAGTCGATCCTGCCGTACCGCATGGCCTCGACCGAGCCGGGCGTGATGATGCCCGAGCAGGGCCGCGGCACGGTGCACCGCGAGGGACTGGCACTGATTCGTGACTGGATTGCCGCAATGCCCGGGGCCTGCGGCGCATGACTACTAGCATTACCGGAGATTAAATGATGAGCATCCGCCGCCACTCGATTTACCTGTCGCTGCTGGGCCTGTGCGCCGGCGGTGCGGCCGCCGCGGCCGATGTCCCGGCGGGCGCGGTGAGCTTCGTCGACAGCGGCGAACTCACCACGGTGACCGTCACGGCGCAGCACCGCTCCGAGGCCTCACAGGACGTGCCGATTGCGCTGCAGGTGGTCAATGCCGTGCAGATCGACAAGCTGGCCGCCACCGACCTGTCCAGCATGAACGGCTACATCCCCGGTCTCGACGTCAGCGGCGAGCAGCCCACGCAGCCGGGCTACACGCTGCGCGGCATCAGCGTCTCGGACTTCGGCATCGGCACGGACTCCGCGATCGGCATCTACCAGGACGGGGTGTACGCCGGCAAGACCGGCGGTGCGCTGCTGCTGTTCAACGACGTGGAACGCATCGAGGTTTTGAAGGGCCCGCAGGGCACCCTGTTCGGCCGCAACAGCGCCGCCGGTGCGATCTCGGTGATCTCCAACTCCCCGACCGATACCTTCTCGGCGGACGCCAAGGCGCGCTGGGGCAACTACGGCAGCCAGTACTACGAGGGCATGGTCAACGGCCAGATCGTGCAGGACCTGGATGCGCGCGTGAGCTTTGTCAGCAACCGCAGCAAGGGCTGGCTGCAGGACGCGGCCACGGGCGTGCGCTATGACCGTGACGGGGACTGGGGTGCACGCGCGCAGCTGCTGTGGCGCGCGCCGGGGGACACCACTTTCCGCCTCATCTACGAGCACGAGAACCTCGCGCAGCCGCCGCGGCCGGCGATCGGCATTGCATCCCTGCCGCCTTCTCCCGGTCTGCCGCCGTACCCGTCGGATCCCTCGACCTGGACCAACCCGTTCACGAGCCCCCTGCTGTCGGATACGGTCAACCCGCGCGAGAGCCGCACCTATGACGGCCTGACGCTGCGCGCCGAGCACTCGTTCTCGTTCGGCGAGCTGACCTCGATCAGCGCCTACCGCCACTTCAATACCTACAACCGCGAGGAGCAGGACGGCACCAACCGCATCTACCTGTACTTCGACGACGTGAACATCGAACAGAACAAGAGCTTCTCGCAGGAGTTCACCCTCGGGGGCAAGACTGCGCTCGCCGACTGGGTCGGTGGCGTCAGCTATTTCTACGACGATGCCCACCAGGACAGCCAGGTGAACCTGTACACCGACAGCATCGACACGCTGCTCACGCAGACGCAGCTCGTCCCCGGCGGGGTCTACGGCCCGATCAGCCAGGCAGCCGCCTCGTTCGGCATCCCGGTGAACCTGCTCGGCGACCCGTGGCAGGAGAACATGTACAACCACCTGTACGCGCGTGCGCTCGCCGCCTACGGCGATGTGATCTGGCACCTGGCACCTAATTGGAATCTGACTACCGGTGTGCGCTTCACGCACGACGAGAAGGATTTCAGCTGGTACAGCCCGACGCGCACGGCGAACGAGCTGGACGCCGGACTTCAGGAACTGACGGCGCTGGGCTTCCCGCTGCCGCCGTTCCCGTATACGCAGAACATCGCCTTCAATTACGCCGCCTCGCTCAATGCGCCGCTGCGCACCAACAACAGCTGGAACGATACCAGCCCGCGCGTGGTGCTCGACTACAAGCCACAGGCAGGATTGATGTACTACCTCTCCTACGGCAAGGGCTACGAGGCCGGCGGCTACAACGCGCTGCTGCCAGGGGCGAAATACAACCCCGAGCACGTGAACAACTACGAGCTGGGCCTCAAGAGCGAGCTGTTCGACCGCCGCCTGCTGGTGAACGCCTCGGCCTACTACTACGAGTTCACCAACCTGCAGAACCTGAACCTGGTGAACCCGGACGGGGAGATCCCGCAGTACCAGGTGACTATCAGCGACGTGCATGCCTATGGCGTGGACTTGGAGACGCACTGGCAGGCAACCGAGGCCCTGCGGGTGAACTTTATCGCCGCCTACATCGATTCGACCTACAAGGACTACACCGCCCCCGATGGCACCGTCCTTAACGGCCAGGCGACCGGCGAGCCGCTGTGGTCACTGGCCGGGGGCATCGACTACGTGGTCCACGACGTGGTCGGGGGTGACGTCGACTTCACGCTGCAGGATGCCTACCGCGGCCCCGGGCGCTGCAATGCGGACTCGCAGGCCAACGGCGCCTGCCTGCAGATCCCCGCGTTCCGCACCGGTGAGGCCACCAACCGCACGGACGTGCGCCTGGCCTGGGTCAGCCGCTCACGGGTGCCGGTTTCGGTTGCCGTGTATGCCAATAACCTGTTTGATAAGCAGTACGTGACGGGCGTCGGTACGATCAGCCTGCAGACCCTGGGAACGCCCTTCACTAACATCACCGCGCCGCGGTTCTGGGGCGTGGAGGTGGGCGCGCACTTCTAGACGGGCAGAGGAGGAGCCGGGCAGTGAACGCACGAGCGGACGACAGCGCGACCCCAGTGGCCGCCCATGGCGTGCGTGCCGAGCTGCAGGCGGCGCTGGACCGGCAGCGCCTGGCGTGCGGGCGCGACCCGGTGCCCAGTTATCAGCAGCGGATCGCCGACCTGCGCACGCTGGCGCGGTTCGTGCGCGAGAACCGCGATGAGCTGGTCGCGGCGGTCAACCGGGACTATGGCTGCCGCTCCCGGCACGAGACCCTGCTCGGGGAGATCGTGCCGGTGCTCGATGGCATCAAATACACCCGCCACCACCTGCGCGCGTGGATGCGTCGCCAGCGCCGCGGCGTGGACCTGTTGCTGTTCCCGGGGGCGCGCAACCGCGTCATTCCCCAGCCCCTGGGTGTGGTGGGAATGATCGTGCCGTGGAACTTTCCGATCAATCTCACCTTCCTCGCGCTCACCTCGGTGTTCGCCGCCGGCAACCGCGCCATGGTGAAGCTGTCGGAGAATTCGCGGCACTTCGCGGCGCTGCTGATCGAGCGGCTGCCGCGCTACTTCCCGGCCGAGAAGCTGGCGGTGTTCGATGAGAGCGGCGGCGTCGGCGTGGAGTTCTCGCAGCTGCAGTTCGATCACCTGCTGTTTACCGGTTCCACGCAGACCGGCCGCAGCGTCATGGCGGCCGCGGCCGCGAACCTCGTGCCGGTGACGCTGGAGCTGGGGGGCAAGTCACCGGCGCTGCTGTGCGATGACTTCCCGGTGCGCACCGCCGCCGAGCGCATCCTGTTCGTGAAGCTGATGAATGCCGGCCAGATTTGCACGACCGTCGACTACCTGCTGATGCCGCAGGCGCAGGTTGCCGAGTTCGTAGCCTGTGCGCGCGCGATCACGGTGCAGCGTTACCCGCAGCTATCGAGCGCGGACTTCACCTCGATCATCGATGCCAAGGCCTTCACGCGCATCACCCATGCGCTGGAGGATGCGCGCGCCCGCGGGGCGACCCTCGTGCAGCTGCTCCCCGGCCCAGCGTGGGACGCGGCGACGCGCAAGGTGAGCCCGCACCTGGTGCTCAATCCGCCGCCGGACTGCGAGCTGCTGCGGCGCGAGATCTTCGGTCCGGTACTGCCGATCATCGGTTATGCGCAGCTGGCCGATGCGGTGGCCTACATCACCGAGCGGCCGCGGCCGCTGGCGTTCTACCCCTTCAGCCGCTCGCGCAGGACGATCGAGGCACTGCTGCAGGTGGTGATGTCGGGCGGAGTCTCGGTGAATGACGCGCTCTGGCATGTCGGCCAGCACGACCTGCCGTTTGGCGGGGTGGGGGCGAGCGGTATGGGCCACTATCACGGCCGCGAGGGCTTCAACACCTTCTCGAAGCTGCGGCCGGTGTTTTACCAGGCGCCGCTGAGCGGCATGCGCGCTCTGTGGCCGCCGTTTGGTGCGCTGGCGGACAGGGTGCTGGATTTCCTGACGCGCTAGCGGCGCGCCATCAACCTGGCTTGGCGGCCTTGACGCGATCCTCGATGCGGCGGTCGGGGATCAGCCACATCAATGCCACCGCGATGTAGATGGCGATCGCCAGCCACGGCTGGAAGAATGCGGCGGCAAAGCCGACGACATAGAGCAGCAGCGAGAGCTTGCCCTTCACGTCGTTGCCCAGCGCCTTGGCCAGCTTCGACTGCGCGCCGCCGTTGGCGGCGATGAGCTGGCGTTGCAGGATCACATAGCCAATCGCCGCCCCCGCCAGCACCAACCCGTAGGCGGCCACGGGGGCGGTGGTGAAGCCGGTCTCATCGATCCAGCGGATCACGAAGGGCACCAGTGTCAACCAGAACAGCAGGTTGAGGTTGGCCCACAGGACCGCGCCGTTCACCTTCTCGGTCGCGTGCAGCATGTGGTGGTGGTTGTTCCAGAAGATCCCGACGTTCACGTAGCTGAGCACGTAGGCGAGCAGCACCGGGCTCTGCGCCTTGAGCGCGGCGAGGTCTGCGCCGTGCGGGACGTGCAGTTCGAGCACCATGATGGTGATGACGATGGCGATGACCCCGTCGGTGAAGGCTTCGAGCCGGGTGGAATTCATGGCTGAATCCTACCGTGTGTTGGACCACTTAAACCATTGTTTATCAGGCAGATACCCCGCCCCTGGCCTCCGCAGACCCTCCGGTTTGAGTAGGCCCCGTCCACGGCGGCGGTGCTAGGCTGCGGCTGCCTTGGGCTTCAGGAATGAGTGTGAGCGAGAGCGAAGTCGTCCCGCGCGAGCTGACGCAGCAGCGACTCAACAGGGGCTATGCGCTGATTGCCGGCTACCGGCGCGACCAGCCCTACAGCGTGAGCGACATGCTCGAGGCGCGGGCGGCCGATGCCGGCGAGCTGCCCTTCATGCTGTTCGAGGACCGCGCGCTCACCTTCACGCAGCTGAACGCGGGCGCGAACCGCATCGCCCACGCCGCGCTCGCCATGGGACTGAAGCATGGCGACGTGGTCGCCCTGATGATGGACAACTGCCCCGAGTTCCCGATGGTCTGGCTCGGCCTTGCCAAGGTGGGCATCGTCACCGCTCTGCTCAACACCTCCGCGCGCGGGCGCATCCTCAAGCACGCCCTTGACCAGACCGCCGCCCGTGCTCTGGTCTACGGACCGGAGTGCGCGGAGCAGGTGGCCTCGCTCACCGCGCTGGAGCTGCCGTCGCGGGTGCTGGAGTTCGCCCCGCCCGGCAGCGCCCCGGCTGCGGTGGCCGTTCCTGGCAGCAGTTCGCTGGATGCTGCGATGGCGGCGGCCAGTGCGGCGGATCCGGCGCGCGCGCAGCGCGCCCGCGTGCGGTTGGGCGACCCGCTGTACTACATCTTCACCTCCGGAACCACGGGGCTGCCCAAGGCGGCGCTCATGAGCCACCTGCGCTTCCTCAACGCCGGCGGGGTGATCGCGGGGCTGCTGGAGCTCAAGCGCGGGGACGTGTTTTACAATGTGCTGCCGCTGTACCACGGGGCCGGCGGCATGGTGGTCATCTCCGTGTCCCTGCACCTGGGGATCCCGATCGTGCAGCGGCGCCGCTTCAGCGCGAGCGAATTCTGGAGCGACGTGCGCACGCACCGCGTCAGCGCCTGGTACTACATCGGTGAGATCTGCCGCTACCTGCTCAACCAGCCGCCGCGCGCAGACGACCGCGCGCACACGCTGCGGCGCATGAGCGGCGCGGGGCTGAAAGCCGAGGTGTGGCGCGAGTTCGTCCGCCGCTTCGGGATCGAACGCGTGTGTGAAGGCCTGGGCTCGACCGAAGCAAACTACGGCATCACCAACGTCGACAACAAGATCGGTTCCGTCGGGCGCTTGCCCTACCCGGAGCGCAGCAATATCCGCGTGGTGCGCTATGAGATCGACAGCGACACTCATCCGCGCACGGCCGAGGGCAGCCTCATCCTCTGCGCGCCGGGGGAGGTCGGGGAGCTTATCGCCGAGATCCTCGACGGGCCGACCGCTGCCGGTTTCTTTGAGGGCTATACCTCCGCCGAGGCAACCGAAGCGAAGATCCTGCGCAACGCCTTCCGCCCGGGCGACCGCTGGATGCGCTCGGGCGATCTGGTGCGCTTCGACGCGGATGACTACTACTACTTCGTTGACCGGGTGGGCGATACCTACCGCTGGAAGGGTGAGAACGTGGCCACCGACGAGGTCGCCGCCGCGCTCGCCCGCTTTCCCGGCCCGGCCGTGGTCAATGTCTACGGGGTGCGGGTGGCGGGCGCCGAGGGCAGGGCGGGGATGGTGGCCCTCACCTACACCGAGCCGGCGCGGTTCGAACCGCAGGCATTCCACGAGTTCGCGCGCGCGCGCCTGGCCGATTACGCAATGCCGCTGTTTGTGCGCATTTCCAGGGATGCCGACCTCACCACCACCTTCAAGCTGCGCAAGCTCGACCTGCAGCGCGCCGGCTACGACCCCGCCCGCACCCACGACCCGCTGTTCGTGCGCGATGCGCGGGCCGGTACCTACCTGCCGCTGAGCATGGCAACCCTTGCCGCGCTGGGCATCGCACCGTTTGCCGGGGACTAGCCGTGCACGTCGCCTATACCCCAGCGCAAGTGGCCCTGCGTGCCGAGTTCCGCGCCTACCTCGCCGGGCTCATGACCCCCGAAGCACGCGAGGCGACCCGCAATCGCGAGAGCGGGCCTGCCTTCCGTGCCCTGCTCAGGCGCATGGGGGCCGATGGCTGGCTCACCCCCGGGTGGCCGCAGGAATACGGCGGCCGCGGCCTGGACCCGCTCGCACAGAAGATCGTGCTCGAGGAACTGTGGCTTGCGGAGGCGCCGTTCCCCTTCGTCACCGTCAACACGATAGGGCCTGCGCTCATCCGCCGCGGCACCGAGGCCCAGAAACGGCAGCTGCTGCCGCGCATCGCCGCCGGGGAACTGAACTTCGCCGTCGGCTACACCGAGCCGCAGGCGGGCACCGACCTTGCGGCGTTGAAGACCCGCGCGGTGCGCGACGGTGACCACTTCGTCATCAACGGGCAGAAGGTCTTCACCAGTGGCGCCGAGGGGGCGGACTACGTGTGGCTTGCGGCGCGCACCGATGAGAACGCCGGTCACCGCGGCATCTCCATCATCATGGTCGATACGAAGCTGCCGGGGTTCTCGCTCACGCCCATCCACACCGTCGGTGGCATCCGCACCAACGTGACTTTCTACAATGACGTGCGAGTGCCAGCCGCCATGCTGGTCGGGGAGCTCAACGGGGGCTGGCAGCTGATCACCGAGCAGCTGAACCACGAGCGCGTGGGACTGGCGGCGCTGGCGTACGGTGCGCAGGGATGCTTCGACGATACCTTGGCCTGGGCGCGCGCGACGCCGAGCGCCGGCGGTCGGGTGATCGATGCGCCGTGGGTGCAGGGGGCCTTTGCCGAGTGCTACGCGCTGTTGCAGGCGTATGCGGTGCTGGGGAACCGCGTGGCGTGGGAAGTGGCCCAGGGGCAGACGCGGGCGCAGCTCGCCGGTGCCTGCAAGGTGTTCAGTACCGAGAGCTACATCCGCGTGCTGCGCCTGTTGCTCGAAGTGACCGGAGCGGCGGGCTTGCTGCAGCCCGGGGCGCCCGGGGCGATTCTGCAAGGGCGCCTCGAGAACGAGTACCGGCGCTGCCAGATCAACACCTTCGGTGGCGGGGCGACCGAGATACTGCGCGACATGGTTGCGCAGATGGGTCTGGGCCTGCCGCGGGCGGGCGGGCGATGAGCGCCCCGGCCCCGCCGGACTGGCTGCTGCAGCTGCGCACCCAGCAGGGCACGGCCGCCGCTGCCGCGCGCACCGCGGCCGATCCGGTCAACCTGCCGATGATCCGCCGCTGGTGCGCGGCGATGGGCGAGCATAATCCCGCCTACCTCGACGAACACTCGCCTGCGGCGCGCGCCAACGGCGGCATCGTCGCACCGCCGGCGATGCTGGAGGTGTGGACCATGCGCGGCTTCACCGCGGATGGCTCGGGCGGTCATGCGAGCAACCTGCTCGGCATTGACCCGATGGATGCGGCGGGCTTTACCGCCGTGGTGGCCACCAACCTTACCCAGGAGTACCCGCGCTACCTGCGCCCCGGTGATCTGGTCACGCAGCAGGTGACCTTCGCCGGGATCTCGGACCAGAAGAACACCGCCCTTGGCACCGGCCACTTCCTCGACTATCGCTACGAGTTCATCGACCAGCGCGGCGAGCTGGTCGGGCGCATGCAGTTCCGGATCCTCAAGTACCGTCCCACGCAGCACGCCGGGGCCCCGGCGGCCGTGCCGCCGAAACCGCCGCACCCGCGCCCGTCGATCACCGCCGACAGCGCCTTTTTCTGGGAAGGCCTGAAGCAGCAGCGTCTGCTGATCCGCCAGTGCACCCAGTGCAAACACCTGCACCATCCGCCCGGGCCGATGTGCCCGGTGTGCCACTCCTACGCGTGGTCGGCGCTCCAGTGCACCGGCCGCGGCACGATCCACAGCTTCGTCATCGTGCATCAGCCGCAGCTGCCCGGTTTCAGCTACCCGTTGCCGGTGGCGCTGATCGAGCTGGAAGAGGGCGTTCGCGTGGTGTCCAACCTCTCCGGCATCGCTGCGGAGCGGGTGCGCATCGGCATGCCGGTGGCGGTCGAATTCCACGAGGTCGAGCCCGGCTACGTGCTGTATGCCTTCCATGAGCGCGCGGGGAGC
Source organism: uncultured Pseudomonadota bacterium (assembly GCA_963794975.1). Lineage (GTDB taxonomy): Bacteria > Pseudomonadota > Gammaproteobacteria > Steroidobacterales > Steroidobacteraceae > 13-2-20CM-66-19. The sequence continues at coordinate 199,838 of CAWCGL010000002.1, forward strand.
TGAGGTGGACTTCAGCTACACCCAGGAGCAGAGCGACTTGCGGGACACCGCGGCGCGCATGTTGAGCCAGCGCTTCACGGACGAGTTCGCCAAGTCCTTCGGTCGCTCCGGCACCGCCTTCGACGCCCCGCTGTGGTCCTCCTTCGCCGCCGCCGGCCTGCTGGGTACTGCCATCGGCGCCGGCTACGGCGGTTCTGGGCTGGGGCTGACCGAGCTGTGCCTGATGCTCGAGGAGCAGGGACGCACCCTGGCGGTGATCCCACTGCTGGAGGCGCTGGTGCTGGGAGCCATGCCGCTCGAGCGCTTCGGCCGTGCACACCACCACGAGCTGCTGCGCCGGGTCGCCGCTGGCAACCTGATCCTTACCGCTGCGCTGGAGGAGCCGGGCGCCACGGATCTGCAGTCCCTGCAGACCCGTGCCGAGCAGGCAGGCGCGGGCTTTAGCCTCTCGGGCGTTAAAACCTGCGTGCCCTATGCGCAGCAGGCCGACTACCTGCTGGTGAGCGCACTCGCACACGGCCGGCGGCGAGTGTTCGTGGTGCCGCGCGGGGCGCCTGGGGTGGACATTCAGGCGCAGCGCGGCACCAGCTCCACGCCGCTGGGTCTGGTCACCCTGGCCGATGTGAAGGTGCCGGCGGCGGACGCACTGGGCACTGATGCCGACGGGGACGTCGCCGGGTGGATGCTCGAGCGCGGCCGCCTCGGGGTGTGCGCACTGCAGCTCGGGGTTGCCCAGGAGTCCCTGCGCAGGGGCGTCGCTTATACCAGCGAGCGCCGGCAGTTCGGCCGGCCGCTCGGCAGCTTCCAGGCCGTGCAGCACCGCCTGGCCGACTGCTATATCGATATCGAGGCACTGCGCTCGGCGTACCTGCGCGCGGCCTGGGCGCTGGATGCGCAGTTGCCCGCAGCCGCCGAGGTGCTCGCCGCCAAGTGGTGGGCGGCCCAGTGCGGGCACCGCGTCACGCACGCCGTGCAGCACGTGCACGGTGGGCTGGGAGCCGACATCGAGTATCCGGTGCACGCCTTCTTCCTGCGTGCCAAGGAACTGGAACTGTGCCTGGGTGGGGCGCAGCAGAGCCTGGCCGCCATCGGTCGTGAACTGCGCGCCGGCGCGGTCCCGCCTTTCACCTGACAACATCGGACCCCTCAGCACATGCACCCCGTCAGCTTTGCAAACGCGAACATCGGCGACACGCTGCCAACGCTGACCGTGCCGGTATCCGCCTCGGTGATCGTCGCCGGCGCCACCGCCAGCGGTGATTTCGAGGTGGTGCACCATGACGTCCGCGGCGCGCAGGCGCGCGGCACGCACGACATCTTCATGAACATCCTCACCACCAACGGCTACGTGCAGCGCTACGTGAATGACTGGCTTGCCCCGGGAGGCAGCATCCGCTCGGTCGACATCCGCCTGGGGGTGCCCACGTTCGCGGGCGACACCCTCAAGTTCAGCGGCGTGGTGCAGCTCAAGGACGAGGCCGAGCGCACGCTCGACATCGCGGTCACCGGCACCAACAGCATCGGCCAGCACGTGGCAGCCATCGTGCGCGTGGCCCTGCCGTGAGGCACCCGCTGCGCGACCAGGCGGCGGTGGCGGGCATCGGCGCGACCGAGTTCTCCAAGGACTCCGGCCGCAGTGAGCTGAAGCTTGCCGTGGAGGCGATCGCCGCGGCGATCGCCGACGCGGGCCTGCAGCTTGCCGATGTGGACGGCCTGTGCACCTACGCCATGGACAAGAGCCCGGAGATCGAGGTGTTCCGCAACATCGGGGGGCGCGATCTTAAGTTCTTCAGCCGCATCGACTACGGCGGCGGGGCGGCGTGCGCGCCCTTGCTGCAGGCGGCGCTGGCCGTGCACGCCGGGGTTGCGGAAGTGGTCGTGTGTTACCGCGCGCTGAATGAACGCTCCGGCTACCGCTTCGGCCAGGCCTTCGTCCCGCCGCCCATGCCCAACGCCGAGAGCGCCAACTGGGGATGGAGCGTGCCCTTCGGGCTGGCGACCCCGGCCTCCTGGGTAGCCCTGGCGGCGCGGCGCTACATGCATGACTTCGGCGCCACCAGCGAGGACTTCGGCCGCGTGTCCGTGGCCTGCCGCCGCCATGCGGCGGCCAACCCGCACGCCTGGTTCTACCGGAAGCCGATCACGCTCGCCCAGCACCAGGCCTCGCGCTTCATCGTCGAGCCGCTGCGCCTGCTCGACTGCTGCCAGGAGAGTGACGGGGCCGTGGCGATCGTGGTCACGCGCGCGGACCGCGCGCGCCACCTGCGCCACCGGCCGGCGCTGATCCGCGCGGCCGCGCAGGGCGCCACCGATGACCAGATGAACATGACGAGCTTCTACCGGCAGGACATCTCGGCGCTCTCGGAGATCGCGCTCGTGGCGCGGCAGCTGTATGCCATGGGCGGCCTGGGGGCTGCCGACCTGCAGACCGCGGTGCTCTACGACCACTTCTCACCCTTCGTGCTGCCGCAGCTGGAAGCCTTCGGCTTCTGCGCGCGCGGTGAGGCGAAGGATTTCATCCGCGACGGCAACATCGAGATCGGCGGCGCCCTGCCGGTGAACACGCACGGCGGCCAGCTGGGCGAGGCCTACATCCACGGGCTGAACGGCGTCGCCGAGGCGGTGCGCCAGGTGCGCGGCACCTCGGTGAACCAGGTGGCGGACGTGGAGAACGTGCTGGTGACGGCCGGCACGGGAGTGCCGACCAGCGGCGCGATACTCGCCGCCGCCCCCTAGTCAGCAGACTCCCGTCGGCTGCACGACCGTCGCGCATTCGCGCCCCCGGCGGGTTGGTTTATGATGTGCCCATGCTTGATCCTGCCATTGGCGCGCTGCTCGCCGGCCTGTTCGCGCTGCTGTTCGCGGCCGCGGCCGTGCAGAAACTGCGTGCCCCGGCGCCACTTCGCCGAGGTCTTCGCCGCCTACCGCCTGCTGCCGCAGGCAGCGGCGCGCTGCGCACTGCTGGTCCCCTTGCTCGAGTGCCTGCTGGCGGGCGGGCTGCTGGTGGGGGCGGCGCGCAGCGGCGCTGCCTGCGCCGGCGCACTGCTGCTGGGCGTGTATGCAGCCGCCATTGCCATCAACCTCAGGCGCGGACGGCTGGACCTGGCCTGCGGCTGCGGTGGCGCGCACGAGCGCCGCCCGATCGCCCCCTGGATGGTGGTGCGCAACCTGCTGCTGGCCGGCGCGCTGCTGCTCCTGGCGCTGCCGTGGCGGTCGCGGCCCTGGGCGGGCGCGGACGCGCTGACCGTCGCCGGGGGCATCGCCGTCGCGGCGCTGCTCTACGCCAGCCTCGACCGACTGCTGGCGCGCATCGCGCCCCAGGGCGCGCGCCTCACGGGGACGGCATGAACCCGCTGGTCATTTCCAACATCGTCCTGTGGGTGCTGGTCCTGGTGCTGGCCGCGGTGCTGCTGGCGGTGGTACGCCAGCTGGGCGTGCTGCACGAGCGCATCACGCCGGCCGGGGCGCTGATGCTCAACCGCGGGCTCACCGTGGGCGAGACGGCGCCGGAGCTGGAGGTGGTGGACCTCGCCGGCCAGTCCCTGCGCATCGGCGCCAAGCGCGCCGACGGGCGCAGCACGCTGCTGCTGTTTGTCTCCCCGAGCTGTCCGGTTTGCAAGACCTTGCTGCCGGCGGTGAAGTCCAGCCGCAAGGACGAGCGCGAGTGGATGGACCTGATCCTGGCCAGTGACGGCGATGTCGCCGAGCAGCGGGCATTCGTGCGCGCCCAGGGGCTCGGGGACATTCCCTACGTGGTCTCGGCCGCGCTCGGCCTGGCCTACCAGGTCAGCCGGCTGCCGTTCGCGGCGCTCATGGACGAGAACGGGGTGCTGCGCGCGCGCGGCCTGGTCAATTCACGCGAGCATCTGGAGAGCCTGTTCGAAGCCAAGCGCCTGGGCGTGGCGTCGCTGCAGGAATACTTCTCCGGAGCCGCCTAGCAACCTGCGGAGGGTCCCATGGAAGATCCGATGACCCCGGACCCGGCGTTCCTGGCGGTGGTGCGCGACTACGAGGCGCGCGCGCAGCGCGAAGAGGCCCTGATGGGCTCGCTGACCGGGCCGGAGATGATGCAGCGCAGGGACGAGCTGCTCTTGCCGGTGGGCCGGCCGGCGGCGGTGCTCCTGAACCTGCTGATCAGGGAGAGCAAGGCAACGCGCATCCTTGAGGTGGGCAGTTCCTACGGCTACTCCACCCAGTGGCTGGCGGAGGGCGCACGGGCCGTCGGCGGCCGGGTCACTTCGCTGGAGCTGCGGCCGGCGAAGGCCGAGTACGCCACGGCACAGCTGCGCAGGGCCGGTCTTGACGGCTACGTGGAGTTTCGTATTGGCGACGCGCTGGTCTCCCTCAAGCAGCTCCCCGGCCCCTTCGACTTCGTGCTCATCGATCTGTGGAAGGAGCTGTACGTGCCGGTGTGGGAGCTGCTGCAGGGCAAGCTCGCCGCCGGCAGCGCTCGTGGTCGCGGACAACATGATCAGCCCGGCCAGCGCCCAGCCGGAGGTGCGTGCCTACCGCGAGCGCGTAGGCGCCACCGCCGGCGTCAGCTCGGTGCTGCTGGCCGTCGGCAATGGCCTGGAGCTCAGCCGCTATCGGTGAGGGCGATCTCGACCCGCTTGTTGTGCTTGCCCTCGCTGCGGATGCGCAGCACGCGTATGCCGCCGATCTCGGCGATGTTGGCGACGTGCGTCCCACCGCACGGCTGCAGGTCGATGCCCGGGATCTTGAGCAGGCGCACCCGGCCCGCCCCGCGCGGCGGCTGCACGCTCATGGTCTTCACCAGGTCCGGCTGCGCGTCCAGCTCCGCGTCGGTGATCCACACGGTCGCGGTCGCCACCGCGCGCTGGATCAGCGCGTTGGTCTCGCGCGCGATGTGCTCGGCGTTGAGCAGGCTGAGTTCGATGTCGAAATCCAGCCGCGCCTTGTCGGGCACGATGTTGCCGCCGGTCACCGGGGCGGTGATCACGCAGGACATCAGGTGCAGCGCGGTGTGCAGGCGCATGAGCTTATGGCGCCGCGCCCAGTCGAGTTCCATGCGCACCGCATCGCCGGGCTGCAGCTGCGCTGCCGCCGGGGCGGGCACGTGCACGACCTGGTCCGCGCTCTCGCCCTTGCGCGTATCGATGATCTCGATGCGCTCGCCGGAGGCATTCCACAGGCTGCCGGTGTCGCCGGCCTGGCCGCCGCCCATCGGGTAGAAGACCGTGCGGTCAAGCTCGATGCCGCGCTCGCCCACGCGCGATCACCGTGGCGGTGGCATCCTTGAGGTAGGCGTCGTTGCGGAACAGGAGTTCAGTTGTCATGCTGCTGGGCGACCGGCCGGGAGGTGAATATGGCGTTGTATGGCTAAGTACGACTTCCGCATCCTGAACGTATTCACCCAGGGGCGCAGCACCTTCAGCGGCAATCCCCTGTGCGTGTTCGAGCGGGCCCAGGGACTGGACAGCGCTAGGATGCAGGCGCTCGCCCTGCAGTTCAATCTGTCCGAGACCACCTTCATCCTGCCCGTCCGAGCGTGCCAGCGCGCGCGTGCGCATCTTCACGCCCGCCTACGAAATGCCCTTCGCCGGCCACCCTACGCTGGGCACCGCGCACGTCTGCCGCGCCCTGGGCCTTGGCGGCGACCGCATCACGCTGGAGCTGCCGGCCGGGGTCATCCCGGTGCGCGCGACCGGCGATCGCTGGACGCTGCAGGCCAACGAGCCGACCTGGCGCGAGGTGCTCGAGCCGCGCTTCACGCTGGCAGCAATGCTCGGGGTGGACAAGGACGACATCGGCGAGCGGCCGCTGTGGGTGAGCGTCGGCACGGAGCAGCTGATCGTGCCGCTGAAAAGCGCGGCGGCGGTGCGCGGCCTGCGCGTGCGCGGCGACCTGTTGGGGCAGATGGCCAGCGCGCAGGGGCAAAGCGCCGTCTACGTGTTCACCCGGTCGGCGCGGGTCTGCTGGCGCGGTTCGTGTTCCCGCTGGGCACCAGCGTGCTGGAGGACCCGGCCACCGGATCGGCGACCGCCAACCTGGGCGGCTGGTATCTGGCCACCGGTCACACGCTGCCGTGCGAGTTCGAGATCGCGCAGGGCGAGCACATCGGGCGGCCCTCGTCGCTGCGCCTGCGGGTGGATGCCGAGCGCCGCATCCTGGTCAGCGGCGAGGTGCTGGAGATCGGTCGCGGTTCGCTGAATATCTAGTCAGCTCACCACAGCGTCACGCGCTCCGCCGGCGCCAGGTACAGCGCATCCCCGGGGCGGACCTGCGCAAAGGCGGCGTACCAGCCGGCATCGTTGCGCACCACGCCGTTGACGCGGAAGGCCGAGGGGCTGTGCTCGTCCGAGAGCGCGATGCGCCGCGCCAGCCCGTCGCTCCAGATCTCCCGCCAGCTCTGGCCGTAGGCGATGTAGAAGCGCTGGTCGCCGCTGAAGCCGCTGAGCACCGGCGCCGGCTTGCCGCCCAGGGCCAGGTGATAGGCCTTGTTGGCGATGACCAGCCCGGCCAGGTCCGCGATGTTCTCCCCGAGGGTGAGCTTGCCGTTGACGTGCAGGCCCGGCAGCGCCTCGTAGCGGTCGTACTGCAGCGCCAGCTGCCGGGTGCGCTCGTCGAAGTTGCGCCGGTCCTCTGCCGTCCACCAGTTGCGCAGGCGGCCGGCGGCGTCGTACTTGCTGCCCTGGTCATCGAAGGCGTGGCTCATCTCGTGGCCGATGGTGGCGCCGATCGCCCCGTAGTTGGCCGCATCATCGGCGTTGGGGTCGAAGTAGGGCGGCTGCAGCACACCTGCCGGGAAGGCGATCTCGTTCAGGCTCGGGTCGTAGTAGGCGTTGTTGGTGGGAGGCGTCATCCACCACTCGCCACGGTCCACCGGGGCATCGAGCCGGGCAAGCTGGCGGTTCCAGTCGAACGCCTCCGCGCCGTGGATGTCGGCGACCAGCTCGTTGGCGCGAATGGTGAGTGCGGAGTAGTCCCGCCAGGTGTCCGGGTAGCCGATCTTCAGCTGGAAGGAGTGCACCTTCTCGAGCGCCTTCTGCCGCGTCGCCGGGGTCATCCACGACAGCGACTGGATGTCGTTCTCGTAGGCCTTCATCAGGTTGGCGACCAGCGTGCGGCTGCGCGCCTTGGCCTCCGGCGGGAAATAGGCGGCGCAGTAGAGCTTGCCGAGGGCCTCGCCCATTTCCTGGTCGAGCATGCGGATCGCCCGCAGCTCCCGCGGCAGCGGCTGCTTCTGGCCCGACAGCACGGTGCCGTAGAAGGCAAAGTCGGTGCTATCCACCTGGCGGGGCAGGTACGGGGCGTGCTTGTGCAGGAAGCGCACCGTCAGGTAGTCGCGCCACACCGCGACCGGGGTGGCGGCGAACACCGCCGCCAGCTTCGGGAAGGCGGATTTCTCGCCCACGTCCACCTGACGCTCGCCGCGCGGGGCGCGCAGTGGGATGCCCTTGGCGCTAAGGTAGGCGCTCCAGGGGAACTGCGGCGCCAGCTGCGCCAGCTGCCCCACGGTCATCGGGTTGTAGGTCTTGTCCGCGTCGCGGCGCTCGGCGGCCGACCAGTGCGCCTGCGCCATGCGTGACTCCAGGGCGAAGACCGCGGCGGCACGCTCCGGGTCGGTGATGCCGGCGATGCCGAGCATGTCCGCCAGGTATTTCTTGTACGCCTCCCGCGTGGCGGCCACGTCCTTGTCGGGGCTGAGGTAGTAGTCGCGGTCGGGCATCCCCAGGCCCGATTGCATGAGGCGCACCACGTAGACGGCCGGGTTCGACCTGGTCGATCGCGATGTGCGCCGAGAAGGGCCCGTAGGTGCCCGTGGACGGGTTGCCCATGAAGGCTGCGACCTCGGCCGCGCTGTGCAGGGAGCTGATGCGCTCCAGGTCAGACCGCACCGGGGCCAGGCCCGCCGCCTCGATCCCCTTCATGTCGACATAGGCGCCGAACAGGTCGCGCAGCTTGCGCTCCTCCGCGGTCAGGGAACCATCCGGCCGCGTGTGCAGCGCCTCGACGATGCTCCTCAGCTTGGCCTCGTTCCCCTGGTCGACCTCGAGGTTGACGCCGGCCATGCGCCGGTCGGGGGGGATGGCCGCGCTCTTCAGCCAGCCGCCGTTGACGTAACGGAAGAAATCCGTGCCCGGCGGCACGCCGGTGTCCATGTAGGCAAGGGTGACGCCCCAGGGTCCGAACACCGGTGGATCGGCGGCGAAGGCGGCGGTGCCGAGGGCGGCAGCGGCCAGGGTGGCCGCGATCGGATACTTCATCCGTGGATGTTCACTGAAAGTGCGCCGCCGCGCTACGGGACATCACAGTCCGCGAACCAGGCGGCCGGGATTGAAGATACCGCGCGGGTCCAGCCGCTGCTTCAGGCGCCGGTGCAGCGCGAGGGTGGTCGCGGCGAGCGGATGGAAGCGCCCCTGCGGGGCCGGGCCGCGCCAGCACAGGGCCGTTCCCCCCACCGCGGCAGCGGCCGCCCGGTAGTCGTGGCCGGCCTGCGCGGCGTACCAGCGCAGTGCGCCGCCCCAGTCGACCAGAAGGGGCGGCGGCAGTTGCGCCAGCGGCCCGCTGGCCGCCCGGTAGCGACAGCCGCCACAGCTGCGGCTCTGCGAACAGCGGCAGACGGCAGTGGCGCACCGCCGTCCACCACTCGCGCGCCGCCGCCGGTGGCACGGTCTCCCCGCCCAGGCTTGCGCACGCGGCCTGCACCGCCGGTGCCGCGCCGGAGAAGCGCACCCATGCGCAGCCGCCGTGCCAGGCGGCCGCGGACAGCGGCAGCGGCCGGCCCGCCCAGCGCTCGAACGCGCTGCAGGCCTCGGCGAGCTTCAGCTCCAGGCGCAGCGTCGCCTCCTGCCGCGGCAGCGGCAGCACCTTGAGGGACACCTCGGTGATGATGCCGAGGATGCCGAGCGAGCCGCACAGCGCCCGCGCGACATCAAAGCCGGCCACGTTCTTCATCACCTGGCCGCCGAAGCGCAGCAGCTCCCCGTCCGCATCGAGCAGGGCCGCTCCCAGCACGAAGTCGCGCGCCGCGCCGGCATACATGCGCCGCGGGCCGGACAGGCCGGTCGCGATGACGCCGCCGAGCGTGGGGTCGCCGGCGAAGGCCGGTGGCTCAAAGGGCAGGAACTGGCCGGCGGCGGCAAGCACCGCCTCCAGCTGCGACAGCGGCGTGCCGCAGCGGGCGGTGACGACCAGCTCGGCCGGGTCATAGGCGAGGATGCCCTGGTGGGAGCCCAGCTCGAGCACCTCGCCCTCCAGGGACTCGCCGTAGAAGTCCTTGGTGCCTGCACCCCGCAGGCGCAGCGCGGTGCCAGCGGCCGCCGCGGCGCGTACGCGCTCGCGCATGAGGGCGATGGCCGGCTCGGGCGTGGCCATGCCGTCAGAAGCGCGGCAGGTCCGGGTGCGCGAGCGCGCCGGCGTGCACGTGCATGCGGCCGTACTCGGCGCAGCGCGCCAGGGTCGGGATCAGCTTGCCGGGGTTGAGCAGCCCGGCCGGATCGAAGGCTTCCTTGACCGCGAAGAACGCGGCGCGCTCGGCGGCCGAGAACTGCACGCACATGGAGTTGATTTTCTCGACCCCGACGCCGTGCTCGCCGGTGATCGTGCCGCCGAGCTGCACGCACAGCTCGAGGATCTCGGCGCCGAAGCGCTCGGCGCGCTCCCAGGAGCCGGCCTCGTTGGCGTCGAAGAGGATGACCGGGTGCAGGTTGCCGTCGCCGGCGTGGAAGACGTTCATGCACCCGAGCCCGTAGCGCGCTTCCATCTGCGCGATGGCCTCGAGCACGCGGCCGACGTGCCGGCGGGGGATGGTGCCGTCCATGCAGTAGTAGTCCGGGGAGATGCGACCGGCGGCCGGGAAGGCGTTCTTGCGCCCCGACCACCATAGCTGGCGCTCGGGATCGGAGGCGGAGACGCGCAGCGTGCCGGCGCCGGCGGCCCTGAGGACGCGTTCGATCTCGCCGACCTGGTCGGCGACTTCCTCGGCGGTGCCGTCGGCCTCGATGAGCAGGATCGCGGCAGCGGCGAGGTCGTAGCCGGCGCGCACGAACGGCTCGACCGCGGCGGTGGCCTTGCGATCCATCATCTCCAGGGCCGCCGGGATGATGCCCGCGCCGATGATGGCAGCCACCGCGTCCGCCGCGCGGTGCACGTCGGCAAAGGAGGCCATCACCAGCTGCGCGCACGGCGGCCGCGGGATCAGGCGCACGGTCACTTCCGTGACCACCATCAGAAGTCCCTCCGAGCCGATGGCCAGGGCGAGCAGGTCAAGGCCGGGAGTGTCCGGGGCGGGGCTGCCCAGATCGAGGCGTTCCCCGTCCATGGTGTAGCCGCGCACGCTAAGCACGTTGTGAACAGTGAGCCCGTACTTCAGGCAGTGCACGCCGCCGGAGTTCTCGGCCACGTTGCCGCCGATGGAGCAGGCGACCTGCGAGGAGGGGTCCGGGGCGTAGTACAGCCCGTGCGCGGCGGCGGCCTCCGAGACGGCGAGGTTGCGCACGCCCGGCTCCAGCCGTGCGGTGCGCGCGTTGGGATCGAGCGCGAGGATGCGGTTCATGCGCGCCAGCGACAGCAGCACGCCCTGCGGGTGGGGCGTCGCGCCGCCGGACAGCCCCGTTCCCGAGCCGCGCGCCACGAGCGGCACGCGCAGGCGGGTGCAGGCCATGAGCACCGCGCGCACCTGCGCCTCGGTGCGCGGCAGCACGACCACCCGCGGCAGTTCGCGAAAAGCGGTGAGTCCGTCGCACTCGTACGGACGGCGGTCCTCGGCCTGCCACAGCACGCACTCCTGCGGCAGCACCTGGCGCAGGGCGCTGACGATGTCCGCTTCATCCATGGCCCGCATCCTAGCGCGCAACCATCTGCTACGCTTGCCGCGCAATGCGCCGCGTGCCGGCGCCACAGGCATTTTTTGGGGGAGCCGTGACCGTGCGAGCGATGGGCATGCTGAGTGCGACCGCCCTGCTGGCGGTGCTGGGCCTGGCGGGGGCGCAGACCCCGCCGATGCAGCCGGACATTCCGCGCTTCGAGGTGCCCACGCAGGACTTCGACTACGAGAAGCGCGAGGTGATGATTCCCATGCGCGACGGGGTGAAGCTGTTCACCTCGATCGTGATCCCCAAGGGAGCCCGCAACGCCCCGATCATCCTCACGCGCACGCCCTACGATGCGGCCAAGCGCACCGAGCGCTTTGTCAGCCCGCACCTGGTCTCGACCCTGTCGATGGGCGATGAGGGACTGGCGCGCGCCGGCTACATCCGCGTCTTCCAGGACGTGCGCGGCAAGTACGGCTCGGAAGGGGACTACGTCATGACGCGCCCGCCGCGCGGGGTGCTCAACGCGAGCGGCGTGGACCACACCACCGATGCCTACGACACCATCGACTGGCTGGTGAAGAACCTGCCGCAGAGCAACGGCCGCGTCGGCATGATCGGTTCCTCCTATGAGGGCTTCACCGTGCTCATGGCCCTCATCGACCCGCACCCGGCGCTCAAGGCCGCCGTGCCGATGTCCCCCATGGTCGATGGCTGGAAGGGGGACGACTGGTTCCACAATGGCGCCTTCCGGCAGACCAACTTCGACTACATCTATGCCCAGACCACCGCGCGCGGGGACGGCAAGCACATCGCCCGCGGGGTCTACGACGAGTATCAGCTGTACCTGGCGGCAGGCTCGGCCGATGACTTTGCGCGCCGCTTCGGCATCGACCAGCTGCCCTTCTACCAGAAGCTCGCGCAGCATCCGGCGTATGACGAGTTCTGGAGCGCGCAGGCCCTGGACCAGATCCTGGCGCGGCTGCCGCTGAAGGTGCCGACCATGTACGTCGCGAGCCTGTGGGACCAGGAGGACATGTACGGCGGCGTGCACGCCTACGCCGCCACCGAGCCGAAGGACACCGGCAACGACCGCAACTTCCTGGTGCTCGGTCCGTGGCGACACAGCGGCGTCAACTTCGATGGCAGCACGCTCGGGCCGCTTAAGTTCGAGGGCAACACGGCGCTGCAGTTCCGCCGCGACATCATGCAGCCCTTCCTCGACGAGCACCTGAAGGACGGTGCGCCCCGGGCGAACACCCCGCCGGTGCTGGTGTTCGAGAGCGGAACCAACACCTGGCGCCGCCTGGCCTCCTGGCCCCTGTCGTGCGCATCCGGCTGCCCCTCCCAGCCGCGCCGCCTGTACCTGCAGGAGCGGTTCTCGCTGGCCTTCACCGCCCCCGGCGGGGGGCGCGCCTTCGACGAATACGTCGCCGATCCTGCCAAGCCGGTGCCGTACACGCCGCGGCCGGTGCACCTGGTCGACAACCGCCTGCAGTGGCAGCAGTGGCTGGTCAGCGACCAGCGCGCGGTCGCCGACCGCACCGACGTGCTCAGCTACGTGTCCGCGCCGCTGACCGAGCCGCTGCATATCGCTGGTGCGCCGGGGGTGAACCTGTTCGCCTCCACCAGCGGCACCGACAGCGACTGGGTGGTGAAGCTGATCGATGTCTACCCGGACGAGGTGCCCTCGGATCCGCCGCTGTCAGGCTACGAGCTCGGCGTGGCGATGGACATCTTCCGCGGCCGCTACCGCTTAAGCACGCAGCACCCGAGCCCCATCCCGTCCAACACCGTGCAGCGCTACCGCTTCGACCTGCCGCAGGTGGACCACGTGTTCGAGCCCGGCCACCGCCTGATGATCCAGATCCAGTCCAGCTGGTTCCCGCTCTACGACCGCAACCCGCAGACTTATGTGCAGAACATCTTCCGCGCCGCGCCCGGGGACTATCGCAAGGCCACCCAGCGGGTGTTCCGCGGGGCCGATGCGGCCAGCTACATCGACCTGCCGGTGGTAGCCAATCCCTGAGGCACCGGCCTGCACCCGGGTGGCGCTGCCGGAGAAGTCCATGCCGCATATCGGTCAGTTCTGCGCTCCGGGGGTGACCATAATGGCCGTTGCGCCCACGCGACCCGCCCGCCGGCGGTCAGGATAGCCATGGATTCCCCGCAGCAGCCGACCCCGCCCGCCCGTTCGCGTCGCCCGAGCGGCCGTGACGCCAAGATCGCCGCGCGCACGGCGCGCAGCGCCGCTTTCGTGCCCTACATCACCCGCAACATTCCCTACTACGAGGTGCTGGGCGAGGAGGGCCTGGCGCTGCTGGAGCACAACGCCGACACCATCCTCGAGGAGATCGGCCTGGACTTCCGCGACGACCCGGAGTGCCTGGCGCTGTGGAAGGCCGCCGGGGCGGACGTGCAGGGCGAGCGCATCCGCTTCCCGCGCGGCATGTGCCGTGCGCTGGTGCAGCGCTCCGCGCCGCGCGAGTTCACGCAGTACGCGCGCAACCCGGCCCGCAACGTCCTCATCGGCGGCAACCGCACGGTGTTCGCCCCGGCCTATGGCTCGCCGTTCGTGCGCAACCTCGACGAGGGGCGCCGCTATGCGCGCATCGAGGACTTCCGCAATTTCGTCAAGCTTGCCTACGTGTCGACCGCGCTGCATCACTCGGGCGGGACGATCTGCGAGCCGGTCGACCTGCCGGTCAACAAGCGCCACTTCGACATGGTCTACACGCACATGAAGTACAGCGACAAGCCGTACATGGGCTCGGTGACCGCGCCGGAGCGCGCACAGGACACGGTGGAGATGACCAGGATCCTCTTCGGCGAGGAGTACCTGGATCCGGCCACCGGCAAGCCGCGCACCTGCATCATCAGCCTGATCAACGCCAACTCGCCCCTGACCTGGGATGCCACCATGCTCGGGGCGCTGAAAACCTACGCGCGCGCCAACCAGGCCACCATCGTCACGCCCTTCATCCTGGCGGGGGCGATGTCCCCGGTCACGGTGGCCGGTACCGTCGCCCAGACCCTGGCGGAAGCACTGGCCGGCATGGCGACCGCGCAGCTGGTCAATCCCGGCGCGCCGGTGGTGCTGGGCAGCTTTGCCTCCTCCCTGTCGATGCAGTCCGGGGCGCCCACCTTCGGCACCCCCGAGCCTGCCCTGGTGCTGTACGTCATGGCAGCGCTCGCCCGCCGGCTGGGGGTGCCGTTTCGCTCCGGTGGCTCGCTGTGCGCTTCCAAGGTCCCGGATGCGCAGGCGGCCTACGAGTCGGCCAACACGCTGATCCCCACCTGCCTTGCGGGTGTGAACTTCGTGCTGCACACCGCCGGCTGGCTCGAGGGCGGGCTTGCCATGGGCTACGAGAAGTTCGTCATGGACGCTGACCAGGCCGGCATGATGCACACCCTGCTGGCCGGCATTGACCTGTCGGACAACGGCCAGGCGCTCGATGCGATCCGCGAGGTCGGGCCCGGCAAGCACTTCCTCGGCTGCGCGCATACCCAGGCGAATTTCCAGACCGCGTTCTACCGTTCGCCGCTGGCGGACAACAACAGCGTGGAGCAGTGGGAGGCGGAGGGCGCCAAGGACTCCATCGCGCGCGCCAACGCGCTGTGGAAGAAACAGCTGGCCGAGTACGAGGCCCCGCCGCTGGATCCGGCCGTCGACGAGGCGCTGCTGGACTACATGAACCGCCGCAAGTCCTCGTTCGCCGACTCGAACGTGTGAGGCGCGCCGCGCACGCGGCCCGCTGCTGAGCCCTCAGGAAGGACGGCGCCGGCCACGGGCGCCCGCGCGCGGCGCGGCGGCCTTGGCCTCGGGCAGCTTCACGACCTTTTCCAGGTTCGGGTAGGCCGCGGTGGAGTGGGGGATGCCCATCGCCTCCACGAAGTGCGCCTGGAACTTCGGCTCGATCGCGGTCTCGATCTTCTCCACCCGGCGGACCAGCGCCTCGATCGTGCGGCGCGAGGAGTTGTCCAATAGTGCGATGCGCGCGCCGGCGCCGGCGGCGTTGCCGGCGGAGGCCACGTGCGCAAGGTCGCAGTCCGGGATCATGCCCAGCACCATGGCGTATTTCACGTCGATGTGGCTGCCGAAGGCCCCGGCCAGGCGGATGCGGTCCACCGTCTCGGTGTTGAGGTGGTCCATCAGCAGCTTCACGCCCGCGTAGAGGGCGGACTTGGCCAGCTGGATGGCGCGCACGTCGTTCTGCGTGATCTGCAGCGCCGCGGAACCTGCGGGCTCGTAGAGGGTATAGGAGAAGGTGCGCCCGGCGGCGACGATGCGCGGGGTGCGCTTGGTGAGCTCCCCGTCGATGACGCCGTCGCGGCTGATGATGCCGGTGAGGTACATCTCGGCGATCACCTCGATGATCCCCGAGCCGCAGATGCCGGTGACCCCGGTGCGCGCGGTGGCCTCCGCGAAGCCCGGCTCATCGGACCAAAGATCCGAGCCGATGATCTTGACGCGTGCCGCGAGCGTTGCCGGGTCGATGCGCACGCGCTCGATCGCCCCCGGGGCGGCGCGCTGGCCGCAGCTGATCTGTGCCCCCTCGAACGCAGGGCCGGTCGGGCTCGAGCACGCCAGGAGCCGCTTGTCATTGCCGAGGACGATCTCCGCGTTCGTGCCCACGTCCACGATCAGCGTGAGCTCGGGGGAGCGGTCCGGGCGCTCGGCGAGGATCACCCCGGCGGCATCGGCGCCCACGTGCCCGGCGATGCACGGCAGGGTGTAGGCGCGCGCGCCGGGGTTGAGGTTGAGTCCGATCTGGGTCGCCTCGAGCGTCAGCGACTCGTCGGTGGCGAGGGCGAAGGGCGCCCCGCCGAGTTCCACCGGGTCGATCCCCAGCAGCAGGTGGTGCATGATCGGGTTGCCGACCAGGGTGATCTCGAGGATGTCGGTCACCGGCACCTTGGCCTGGCGTGCGACATCGGCCGCCAGGGTATTGAGGGCGCTGCGCACCGCCTCGGTCATCTGGGCCGCCCCACCCGGGTTCATCATCGAGTACGACACCCGGCTCATGAGGTCCTCGCCGAAGCGGATCTGCGGGTTCATGAGCCCGCTGGAAGCCACCGCTTCCCCCGTCTCCAGATCGCACAGGTGGCCGGCGATGGTGGTCGAGCCGACATCGACCGCCAGCCCGTAGATCGTCTCGTGGAAGCCGGGCCAGATGGCGATGATCTGGCTGCCCTCACGCACCGCGACCGTGACCTTCCATTCGCCCTTGCGCAGCACCGGCTGCAGCAAGCGCAGCACGCTCAGGTCACACCTGAGCTCCTTCAGGTCCCACTCCTTGCGCAGCGCCTCGCTCAGGCGCTGCAGGTCCCCGGAGGGGTCGTGCATGTCAGGTTCGCGCACCTCGACGTAGTGCAGGCGGGTGACGGGGTCGAGCGTGATCGGGCGCGCGTCGAGCGCCTTGCGCACCACCTGGCGGTGCACCTGGCTGGAGGAGGGGACATCGACCACCAGGTCGCCCTGGATCTGCGAGGAGCAGGACAGGCGGTGACCGGGGGCGAGCCGGCGGCGCTTGGCGTAGGCCTCCTCGGCGGCGCTGACCGCGGAGAGGTGCGCGGCGGTGGAGGTCACGCCGTGCTTGGCGAAGTCCCCCTCCATGACCAGCACCTGGCAGCGCCCGCAGATCGCGCGCCCGCCGCACACCGAGTCCACGTCCACGCCCAGGGTGCGTGCGGCCTGCAGCAACGGGGTGCCGAGGGCAAAACGTCCGCGCTTGCCCGATGGGGTGAAGACGACGAGTGCGTCGGCCTCGCTCATTGCGGGGTCTGGGTCCGCCTCCGCATGCCGCCCTCGCGGCGCCCGCGGGCCGCCCCTTCTGCCGGGGCGGCGACGCCGCCGCCGGCCGCCAGCGCCGGTGCCTCGCGAAAGCGCTTGATCCAGCGCGCGCAGTCCGGGTCGTGTCCCATCATGACATCCGCCCCCATGCAGGCCTTGACGATCTCCTCGTGCAGCGGGTTCATGATCGCCGAGGTCATGCCCGCCCCGATCGCCATGCTGAGGAAGGTGGCGCTGATGCCCTCGCGCGCGGGCAGGCCGAAGCTCACGTTGGAGGCCCCACAGGTGGTGTTCACCTTCAGCTCGTTCCTCAGGCGCCCGAGCAGGCGGAACACCTGCACGCCGGCCTGGTTGATGGCCCCGATCGGCATCACCAGCGGGTCCACCACGATGTCGCTCACCGGGATGCCGTGGTCCTGGGCGCGGTGCACGATCTTCTTGGCGACCTCGAAGCGCACGTCCGGGTCCTCCGAGATGCCGGTCTCGTCGTTGGAGATCGCCACCACCGCGGCTCCGTATTTCTTCACCAGCGGCAGCACGGTCTCGAGGCGGTCTTCCTCGCCGGTCACCGAGTTCACCAGCGGCTTGCCCTTGTACACCGCAAGTCCCGCCTCGAGCGCGGCAACGATCGAGGAATCGATCGACAGCGGCACATCGGTGATCGACTGCACCAGCTTGATCGTCTGCGCGAGGATCGCCGGCTCGTCCGCCAGCGGGATGCCGGCGTTCACGTCCAGCATGTGGGCGCCGGCGGCCAGCTGGCGTACGACGTCCGCCTCGACGCGGCTGAAATCTCCGGCCTTCATCTCCGCGGCGAGGATCTTGCGCCCGGTGGGGTTGATGCGCTCGCCGATCATGACGAAGGGGCGCGTAAAGCCGATGACGACTTCGCGGGTGGCGGAACTGATCACGGTATCGGTCATGAAGCTATCCTGTCGTTGTTCGTGGGCGCGGCGCGCCCCGGGTGCCAGGGCACGCGGCCCGCGAGCACCCCGGAGCGGTCGATGATCTCGGCGACCGTCTCTTCCTGGCGGTACGCCATCAGGTGGACCCCGTGCACGCCGCGGATGCTGCGCAGCTCCTGCACGATGTCGGTGCACAGCCGGCGGCCCTCGAGCGCCTGGTCGGTGGCCCCCTTGAGGCGGGCAATCACGGCAGGCGGGAATATGCACCCCGGGGACGTGCGCGCTGATCCACTCGGCCGCCTTGGCGGACTTGAAGGGACCCACGCCCACCAGGATGAACACCTTGTCGAGCAGCCCCAGCTCCTCGACGTGCCGCATGAAGTGGCGCAGCAGCGGCACGTCGTAGCAGTACTGGGTCTGGATGAACTGCGCGCCGGCGGCGACCTTCTTGGCCAGGCGCCGGGCGCGGAACTCGACCGGCTGCGCGAACGGGTTCTCGGCGGCCCCGAGCAGCACGCGCGGCGCGGAGCTGATCTTGCGGCCGGAGAGGAAGCGGTGCTCGTCGCGCAGCAGGCGCGCGGTCTTCAGCAGCGACATCGAGTCCAGGTCGAACACCGGCAGCGCCTGCGGGTGGTCCCCGGCCTGCACGCCATCCCCGGTGAGGCACAGGATGTTGCACACCCCCATGGCCGCCCCGCCCAGGATGTCGCCCTGGATGGCGATGCGGTTCTTGTCGCGGCAGGAGATCTGCATCACCGGCGCGTAGCCGACGCGGGTGAGCAGGGCGCACACGGCAAGACTCGACATGTGGCAGTTGGCGCCGCTGCCGTCGGTGGCATTGATGGCATCCACGTAGCCGTCGAAGATGCGCGCGCGCCGGTAGACATCCTCAGGATCGGCCGAGTCCGGCGGCGCCAGTTCGCTGGTGACCGCGAACTAGCCCGGCGCGCAGCAGGCGCTCGAAGCGCCCCGGTGAGGTGTGGCCGGGCAGCATCGGCAGCGGGTGGCCCGGACCCGGCTCGTCCTGGAAGCTCACGGGAGATCCCCGCGGCGCTCGCGCACCACGCGCAGCCAGGAGGAGCGCCCCTGCAGGCGCCGGTCAACCGGCGGCTGCACCTGCGCGATCGCCTCGGCGCCGCCGGGAATGCGCGCGGCGCCGGCCACCGCCTGGGTCCACACGCACATCATCTCGGGGCGCACCTCGCAGGTGCCATCGGCCCGCACGCCCCCGCACGGGCCGTTGCGCAGGTTCTTCGGGCAGTTCATCGGGCAGGACATGCCGGTGGAGCTGAGCACGCACTGGCCGCACATGCGGCAGTCGAACAGCAGGCCCTTGACGTTGCGCTCGAGGGCGGCCACCGGGCGCTCGAGGCGCTGGTAGCCGATGCGCTTGAACAGCGGGTGGCAGGCGGTGAGCGCGCTCTCGAAGCTTCGGTAGAAGGCGTTCAGCCCCCGCGCATGGCGCACCGACCACTGGCGTACGGCGTACATCGCTTCAGGCAGGGGCGAGCAGGCCCTTGGCGCGGATCAGCGCCTCGAGCTGCTCGTCGGTGAAGCTGGCCTCCAGGCGCGCGGCGGCCGCGGCCGCCTCGGCCTGCAGGTCCTCGCCGCAGGGGACCGGGGCGCTGCGCTTCCAGTCGGCGAGGTACGCATCGGAGCTGCCCTTGCCGGCGCGCATCGCCGCGCGGTCGACCGCCTCCTGGAAGCGCTGGCTGAGTTGCACCTTCGCCGTCTCGCGGCCGCGCTTGACGACGACCTGCGCCGGCACGTCGCGCCAGGAGATGATGGTCAGGCTGGCCACTTGTGCTCCGGGGTGCTGGCGGCAAGGACAGTCAGGCGGCTGCCGAGGTCCCCGTAGCCGGTGAGGCGGTACTCGAACTCGAACCCGAAGGATTCGGCGATCGCGCGCGCGCGCTCGATGGCGCCGGGGGACTCCACCTGGGCAAGGTAGACGAGCTTCCGGTAGTGGCGGAAGTATTCCTGGCGCAGCTGCGGATAGCGGTCGAGCCCGAGCGCCCGCACCACCAGGCGCTCGAAGTGGCGCAGCAGGAAGTCGGTGAGGTAGAAGGTGCCCAGCTCAGCCTCGCTCAGCTGCGCAAACACCTTCGGCGTGGCGAAGAACTCGTAGCAGTGCGCGCCCGGCAGGCGCTCGACGCCTTCCTCCTTCAGCACCGCATCCAGCATGCCGCCGGTGCCGCAGTCACCGTACACCACGAACATCTGCGCGTAGTGGGCGCGCTGGGCGTGGATCTCCGCGCGCACGGCCGGGGCGATCTTCTCGGGGCGGTTGTGCAGCTCTGCCGGCAGGCAGCGCACGTCGAAGCTGGTCCAGCCATTGGCGCGCGTGAGTGCTGCGACTTCGCGCGCAAGGGCCCCGCAGGCGATCAGCAACGTGCGGGGCGTGTCCATTGTCGAGCCGTGCGGAAGTCGGTTCAGGCAGCCTGCGTGGCGCGGCGCGCGGCCAGCAGGTTCTTGGCCGTCTCCACGGCGATCGCCGCATCGCGGCAGTAGGCGTCCGCGCCGACCGCCTTGCCGAACTCCTCGTTCAGCGGCGCGCCGCCGACCAGCACGATGAAGTCCTTGCGGATGCCCTGTTCCTTCATCTTGTCGATGACGATCTTCATGTAGGGCATCGTCGTGGTCAGAAGCGCCGACATGCCGAGGATGTCCGGCTTGTGCTCTTCCAGCGCGGCCAGGTACTTCTCGACCGGGTTGTTGATGCCCAGATCGATCACCTCGAAGCCCGGCGCCCTCGAGCATCATCGATACCAGGTTCTTGCCGATGTCGTGGATGTCGCCCTTGACGGTGCCGATGACGATCTTGCCGATCGGCGGCACGCCGGTCTCGGCCAGCAGCGGCCGCAGGATCTCCATGCCGCCCTTCATCGAGTTGGCGGCGAGCAGCACCTCGGGGACGAACAGGATGCCGTCGCGGAAGTCGATGCCGACGATGCGCATGCCCTCGACGAGCGCATCGTTCAGGGTCCTCTCCGCGCTCCAGCCGCGGCTCGAGGAAGAGCCGCGTGGCCTCTTCGACCTCGGCCTTGAGCCCGTTGTACAGGTCATCGTGCACCTGCTCGGTGAGCTCCTGGTCATTCAGGTCGGCTAGATTGAATTCCGCGTCGGCCGGCTCTGCCATTGTCGAAATCTCCATGCGCGACAGTGATGTAGCGACTCGCGCGGGCGCTTGAGGGAATGGTAAGGGGAGGGTGTCGGGGGCAATGGCTGCTTCGCGACCGCCGCATGTCCACAAGCGACAGGTGGCGGATTAAGGCAAGCGCGGCCGCCGGCAGCGTCAGTGTTCACACCGGGACCAGTTCCGCCGGCAGCGACACGGGCGCTGACTTGCCCGCCCGGCTCTGGCGCTCCGCGCTCGGCGGGCAGCCGAACTGCGCCCGGTAACAGCGCGAGAAGTGCGGCGGGGACTGGAAGCCGCAGGCGGTGGTGATGTCGATGATCGGCATCGAGGTCTGCAGCAGCAGCTCGCGGGCGCGCCGCAGCCGCATCTGCAGGTAGTAGCGCTTGGGCACGCAGTTCAGGTGGCGCTTGAACAGCCGCTCGATCTGCCGCCGCGACAGCCCGGTGGCGTTGGCGATCTCATCGAGCGACAGCGGCTTCTCGATGTTCTCCTCCATCAGCTGCGCCACCTTGATCAGGCTCTCGTGGCTGACCCCGATCTGCGCGCGCAGCGGCACGTACTGGCGATCACGGTCGCTGCGCACGCGGTCGACGATGAACTGCTCGGAGATCAGCTGCGAGACCTGTGCGCCGAGCTTCTCCTCGACCAGGTGCAGCATCAGATCCAGCGGCGCCACGCCGCCGGAGCAGGTGAAGCGGTCGCGGTCGATGGTGAACAGCTGGTCGCTCAGCTGTATGCGCGGAAACTCCTCGCGCAGCGCCGACAGGTTTTCCCAGTGGATGGTGGCGCGGTAGCGCTCCAGCAGCCCCGCCTTGGCGAGCGCATAGCCGCCGGTGCACAGGGCGCCCAAGGGGATGCGACGCTCGGCCACGCGCTTGAGCGCGGCCAGGATCCTCGGCGAGACCGCCGCCTGCACATCGACGCCCCCGCACACGAACAGGATGTCGACCGCGCCGACCTGCTCGAGGGCAATCGTCGGGGCCATCTCCAGCCCGTTGCTTGCCGGCGCCGGTGACCCGTCCAGGCTTGCGATCGACCAGTCGTACACCTGTCTGCCCGGTGATGATGTTGGCCATGCGCAGCGGCTCGACCGCGTTCGACAGCGCGATCATCGAGTAGCGCGGAAGCGTCAGGAAAGCGAACTTGCTGCGGGGCAGTGCCACATGCCGGATTTTACGCCTTCTTGCCTGATTGCGACAGCACGGAGCCCTTCCGGGCCCGGAGCGGGGCTGCGGCGCCTTGCCGGCCGCCGGACGGCTGCGACAGCCGGGCGAGGTTTGCGCGCGCGCTGGTGTAGCGTGCGGGTTGGATCGGCAACGACGGGGCAAGACAATGGGTCGCCGCAAATATGCCTCCCCTGCCTGCCTTTTGGGGACCGACGCGCTGGCTGACCCGCGCCCGCTGCGCGTGCGCATCAAGCGGATCTATGAAGCGCCCAGCACGCGCGGATGGCTACCGGGTGCTGGTCGACCGGCTCTGGCCCCGCGGCCTGACGAAGGAGTCGGCACGCATTGCCGCGTGGGCGAAGGAGCTGGCACCGAGCACTGAGCTGCGCCGCTGGTTCGGACATGCGCCGGGCAAGTGGGCCGAGTTCAGCCGCCGCTATCGCAGGGAACTCAAGGCCTGCCCGGTCGAACTGGATGGGCTGCGTGCTCACGCGCGCCGGCGCACCGTGACGCTGCTGTACGCGGCCAAGGACCCCGAGTACAACCACGCGCGCGTGCTCAAGGCGGTTCTTGAGGCTGAGTGAGGCCTCAGGCAGCGCCGTGCTCGGCGCCCGCGTCCGTCACGATGTCGTGCATGGGAATGTCGTGGGGCTGCGGATAGATGCTCGCCAGGCGCGCGGACTCGTAGCCCAGCCCGATACACCGCGGTCGTGGGGTGCTCGCGGCCAGCGTGCGGTCGTAGTAGCCCCCGCCGTAACCGAGCCGGTAGCCGGCGCCGTCGAAGCCCACGAGCGGCACGAGCAGCAGCTCGGGCGACAGGACGATCCGCTCGGCCGGCACGGGGATGTTCCAGACCCCGGGGCGCATCGGCGCACCCTCGGTCCAGCTCCAGAACTGCACCGGTGCGGCCGGCTCCACCACGACCGGCAGGCCGACCCGCCCGCCGCGGCGCAGGTGTGCCAGCGCCAGGTCGCGCACGTCGATCTCGCCACGCACGGGCCAGTAGATGCCGATGGTGCCGTAGGCGGCAAGGTCGGCCCGTTCGCGCAGCCGCTCCTTCACGCGCCCGGCCTGCACCGCGCGCTCTGGCTGGGGAAGCTTGAGGCGCGCGCCGATCAGGTACTGCCGCATCCGCACCCGCCAGGTGCGCACCGCTGTCCAGTCCGCCGCCGCCGGCTCCGCCGGCCGGGTCAGTGGCGCAGGCTCCGGCACGGCATTCGTGCCCCTGCGGGCACTTCACAACGACAGCAGGTACTGCACCAGGTCATTTTTTTCCTGGGCACTCAAGTGGAGTGCCAGTTGCGCATCATAGTGGTTGATGACGTCCAGGAGCGTGGCAAACCGCCCGTCGTGATAGAAGCCGCCGCGCACGTGCGTCCACAGCCCGCGCAGCGGGGCGGTGCGGTATACCCCATCCGGCGCACGACTGGCCTGGAAGTCATCGATGCCCAGCTCCGCTGCCGTGTGTGCATTCCAGCCCGGCTCGGTGAAGGTGGGTGGCACGTGACAGCTCGCGCAGCGGGCGCTCTGGAAGAGTTTCTCGCCGCGGGCAGCGGCGGCCGCATTGAACGAGCCGCGCGGTGCTGCCGGGGCATCCAGGCTCAGCTGGTAGGCATGCAGCGCCGGCAGCTTGGGGCTCACCCGGTCCGGATCGCTGTGGACATTGTCAAAGCCGGCGCGCGCGGCCACCGGGAAGCGCGTGGAATCAGACAGGCGCGCATCGACGAAGCTGCCCTGCCCGTGCATCTCCAGCGTGGCGACGAATGCATTCCAGTAAGGCACCGAGCCCCAGGCGGTCCAGGTGTGGAGGTTGACGCCGGCGAGTCCGAACGCCGGGGGGATCAGCGTGGCGGCGGTCTTGCCGTCGGGACGGAAGCCCTTGCCATCGAGCAGCAGCTCGGCGTCGAACTTGCCGGGTCCCCAGGCCGTGAGCACCTTGCGCACCGTCGCCGCATCGACCCGCAGCAGGTCAGCCACGGCACTTAAGTCAGGCGCCAGACTCACGATGGCGCCCACGTTCAGGTCGCGGTTGGCCCATCCGTCCAGACGGTGCCCGATGCCGCTGGCCAGCGCGTTGTCGACTGTGGAGTGGCACAGCGCGCACTGGATGCCGACCGATGCCAGATTGCCGCGCGGGTCGAAGAACCCGGTGAGCCCGACGACTGCCTTCAGCCGCAACAGGGAGAGCGTGGTTGCCGGATCATCGAGGTTGACCGCGCCGCGGCGCAGTGCGTCGCTCAGTGACTTCGGCAGCGCGTCCACGTCCACCTTGAGCCCCACGGCCAGCGCGGTCCTCGGGCTGACGCCCGGACCCACGCCGCCCAGGCGGGCGCCGGCGATGGCCCGGTGCAGCTTGAGCGTATCGCCCCAGAAGGCCTCGTCGCCGAAGGTGTCGTAGCGGAAGGTCGCGCGTCCTGCGGTCAGCGCGGGGTCGTCGCGGACATGCCAGGAGGCATCGCGGTCATCATCGCCGGAACCTGCGGCCCAGGCGGGGCAGGTTCCGGCCAGCAGGAGGGCGGCGAGAAGGAGGGCGAGTCGTGCCATGGCTGATCCCCGGTAGATGTGGTGTCCGCACCGGGTTGGGTGTCGTGGCGCGCGCAAATGTGACCGCTACGGCGACCTGAGGTGTTCCCGCGTGCGGCTGGAAACGCTGCGGCCGTTCGTGACATCCAATCTCACAGACGGACCCTGAGGTCCCTGAGAACCACCGTTTCACTGCCGGAGACCCGAATATGAAGTTGCTCACCCTAGCGATCGGACTTTGCTGGATCACTGCCGCCGTCGCGGCGACCCCCGGGGCACCCAATGACGCGCAGATTGCGCAGATCGTCGTCACCGCCAACCAGGTGGACATCGATGCCGGCAACTACGCCAAGTCCAAGGCGCAGGCGGCGGATGTGAAGGCCTTCGCCCAGCAGATGGTCACCGACCACACCGGAGTCAACAAGGCAGCGACGGATCTGGTCACCAAACTTCACGTCACCCCCGAGGACAGCGCCACCAGCAAGAGCCTGAAGCAGGGCGGGGACGACAATCTGGCCAACCTGCACAAGCTCTCGGGTGCGGACTTCGACCGCGCGTACGTCGATCACGAAGTCGCCTATCACCAGGCGGTGCTGGATGCGATGGACTCGACGCTGATCCCGGATGCCCAGAATGCCGAGTTGAAGGCGCTGCTGGTGAAGGTGCGACCGGCCTTCGTGGCGCACCTGGAGCATGCCAAGCACATCCAGGCGCAGCTGGCGCAGAAGTGACCTGCGGCCGCCCCGGACTGCTGCCGCTGCTGGCAGCAGCCGCAGTCCTGGGCGGTGCAGCGCTCGGCGCGACCGCGCCCCCGGGGGCAGCGGCACACACGGTGACGATCGAGAACATGGTCTATACCCCGGCGCGCCTGGTGGTGCACCGCGGTGAGCGCATCGTCTGGGTCAACAAGGACCTGTTCCCCCATACGGTCACCGCCGCGGCCTTCAATTCCGGCAGTATCCCGGTCGGGGGCCGCTGGTCCTACACTGTGGGCAAGACGGGTGATTACTCCTACGCCTGCACGTTTCATCCGACGATGCATGGCGAAGCTGAAGGTCGAGTGAGTCATGAAACCTGAAGAGCGCGTCGCCGCGGCGGACCTGCTTGACGACCGGTCACTGGCCGGGCGCGTGGCCGCCGGGGACCACGCGGCCTTCGAGCTCATCATGCGTCGCTACAACCGCCGCCTCTACCGGCTGGCGCGCGCGGTGCTCGGCAACGACTCGGAGGCCAAGGACGCCCTGCAGGAAGCCTACCTGTGCGCCTATCGCTCGATAGGCCAGTTTCGTGGCGAGGCGGCGTTGTCTACCTGGCTCTCAAGGCTGGTCCTCAACGAGAGCAACGCCCGCCTGCGACGCTCGGTCAGGCGGGAAAACATCGTTCCGATGATCAATGCAGGTGTGGACATGGACGATTTCGGCGGCGCAGACGAGTCGAGCGAGGCCCCGGAACGCGCGGTGGCCCGTGACCAGATTCGCCAGGTCCTGGAACACAAGGTGGGCCAGCTGCCGGAGATCTTCCGCCTGGTGTTCGTCATGCGCTCGATCGAGGAGCTGGATGTACAGGAGATCGCCGCTACCCTGTCGATCTCGCCGGAGACCGTGCGCAGCCGGCACTTTCGCGCCCGCGGCATGCTGCGCGAGTCGCTCGCCCGGGAAATCGATCTTGCCGAAGAGGATCTCTACCAGTTCGGTGGCCGCCACTGCGATGCCATCGTCGAGAGCGTGATGGCGCGGCTGGCCAAAGGCTAGGCCCGCCCGAGTGCTATGGCAGCACGGCTGCCGAGACCGGATGCAGCGGCGGCGCGGCTGGCCGCTCCCAGGGCAGGAATTCAATCGCGGCAGGCAAGTGCGGCTCGTTGCCGAGGAACACCACCAGGCGCAACCCGTCGGTGAAATACGGATCATCGGTGAGGTTGACGCGCGGGCGCGCCTCCTCGGACGCGCCCGACGCCGGTCACGAATCCTATCCTCTGCACGCGGCCGCTGAGCACCAGGTCCTGCAGCAGGTAGTCGCGGTCCTGATCCACGTACGGGCTGATGCGGTGCGTCGTGAGGTACCAGGACTTGGTGGTGAGCTTGATGCCGATGTCGCGGCTGATCTGCCCGATCCACACCGCCTGCCGCTCGACGGTGAACGGGGCGAGCCACAGGCGCAGGTGGTTGCGCCGGCTCACCGAACTGCGTGCCTTCTGCAGCGCGATGTCCTGGAAGCGACCGAAGGCGTACAGCGGGCTCACCGGGGCGGTGTCGTACTGCGAGCGCAGCAGGAACGCCTTGCTCATCGTGATGAAGCTGCGGGCATCGGCCGGCTCGTTCAGATGCCAGCCGCGCGAGGCGAACGGGAATATCGGCCCGATGCCATCACCGATGATGACCAGGTTCAGCGGGTCGCCGGAGTGCTCGCCGGAGCGGTCCTGCACGCAGCAGGGCAAACTCGCCAGGCGCGCACGCAGCTGCTCGAGGCTCAGATCCTCGACCTGTCCGGGCGCGTAGAGCCCGGCGAAGTCGACGCGCTGCACGGCGTATTCGCGGCCCGGAATTGGCAGCGCGAACTGAAACCCGGCCAGGCGCTGCCCGGCGATGAGTGCCACGCGTCAGGAACTTAAGGCCGCCGTCGGCGTGGGTGTACACGAAGCCGGCCGCCACCGAGTGCGGGGCTACGTAGGTGGGCATCATCGTGTGGGCGAACAGCGCATCGAGGCGCGCATTGGCGGCGCGCGAGAACCAGCCGTGCAGCTGCTGGGCGACCTCCTGGGGCGAGAAGTAGTTCGGGTCGGTGAGGATCGGCAGGTAGCGCACCCCGGGATCGCCCTCGTTGGTGACCTGCAGCCACACCGGCTGCACCCCTAGGCGCTTGAGCGAGCCGCCGAAGTAGCGCCGGCTCTCGTCGCCGGTCAGCGCCCGCACCCGCACCGTGAGCGGCGTCTGGGCCTGCAACGCTGCTCCGGCGGCGAAGGTGTCCGCGAGGGCCATGTCCGGAGGCGAAGGTCCCCGGCCGCCGAGCACGCAGCTGATGGCGAGCGCGGCGGCGCCCGTCCAGGCTGCGGCCTTCAGCGGTCTTTTCAGGCGCGCAGCTCGAGGTTGTCAGGATCGTGCGGGGACTCGCGCAGCACGGTGGCCTTCTTCATCTCCCCGAGGATCAGGATCGACAGCTCGGTGCCGACCTCGGCGAACTTGGCCTGCACGTAACCGATCGCCAGGCTCTTCTTCACGTGATGGCCGTAGTAGCCGGAGGTCGCCCGGCCGATCATCCTGCCCGGCGGCATCGAACAGCGGCTCGTTGCCCAGCGGGTCGGCATCGGTCACGCCGTGCACCTCGAGCGTAATGAAGCGGTTCGGGACGCCGGCGGCCAGTTGCTTCTCGAGCGCCGCGCGGCCGATGAACGGACCCTTGTTCATGCGCACGAAGCGATCGAGGCTGGTCTCGAACGGGGTGTAGTCAGGGGTCATGTCGCTGCCCCACATGCGGTAGGACTTCTCCATGCGCAGCGACTCCATCGCGCGCATGCCCACCATGCCGATGCCGTGCGCCTTGCCGGCCTTGAACAGGGCATCGAACAGGTTGTGCGCGTACTCGATCGGGAAATGCAGCTCCCAGCCCAGCGAGCCGACGAAGTTCACGCGCAGCGCATAGACATCTACCGCCAGCCCCGCCTCGATGGTCTGCGCGGTGAGCCAGGGGAAGGAGGCGTTGTCGAGCGGCGTGTCGGTCAGCTGCGCGAGCACCGCGCGCGAGCTTGGGGCCCGCCAGCACGAAGCAGCCGCGGGTGTTGGTGATGTTGCGCAGGAACACCGAGCCGTCGGCGGGGAGCGCCTTGGCAAGGTAGTCGCCGTCGTAGCGCTCGGCGGCGCCGGCGCTGACGACGTAGAAATGCTGGTCGGCGATCTTGGTGATGGTGAACTCGGAGCGGATGCCGCCCTTGCTGGGTGAGCGCGTGCGAGAGCGCCATGCGGCCGACCTTGGTCGGGCACCTTGTTGGCCACGAGGCTGTCGAGCCAGGCTTCCGCCCCCGGGCCGGTGACCTCGAATTTGCTGAACGGGCGTGAGGTCGATGATGCCGACCTTCTCGCGCATGAGCCTGACTTCGTTGCCGACGTGCTCGAAGTAGTTGCGTGCGCCGGAAGCTCCAGCGGTCCTTGCGCTCCACGCCCTTGGGCGCGAACCAGTTGGCGCGCTCCCAGCCGTAGCGCTGGCCCCAGACCGCGCCCATGGCATCGATCTTGTCGTACACCGGGCTGGTCTTGGCCGGGCGGCGCATCCTCGCGCTCCTCGTCGGGGAAGTGCACGGTGAAGACGTTGCGGTAGGTCTCCTCGTTCTTCTTCACCACGTAGCGCTTGCCGGTGTAGGCGCCGAAGCGGCGCGGGTCGGTGGCCAGCATGTCGATGCCCGGCTCGCCCTCGGTGATCCACTCGGCCAGCTGCCAGCCCGAACCGCCGGCGGCGGTGATGCCGAAGCTGTGGCCCTCGTTGAGCCACACGTTGCGCACGCCCCAGGCAGGGCCGATCAGCGGGCTGCCGTCCGGGGTGTAGGAGATCGGGCCGTTGACGATGTCCTTGATGCCGCAGTTCTCCAGCGCCGGCACGCGGCGGGTGGCCGCCTCGATGTGCGGCACCAGCCGATCGAGATCGCCCGGGAACAGGCTGCGGCCGAACCAGTCCGGCACGCCGTCGGCAAAGCGCGCCGGCGCGCCCTTCTCGTAGGGCCCCAGGATCCAGCCCATGCGCTCCTCGCGCAGGTAGTAGGACTGGTCGGACTCGCGCAGCACCGCCAGCTCGCGGCCGCCGCCCTGGCGGTAGGCCTTCAGCTCCGGGGATTCGTCGTAGACGATGTACTGGTGCTCGACCGGGATCGCCGGCACGTTCGAGGCCGAGCAGGCTTGCCCGGTCTGGCGCGCGTAGTTGCCGGTCGCGAGCACCAGGTGCTCGGCGGTGATGTCGCCCTTGCTGGTGTGCACCAGCCACTCGCCGCGAGCGGTGCGCTCGATCGCGGTCGCCTCGGTGTGCTCGTAGATCTCGGCACCGCGCGGCGCGCGCACCCTTGCGCAGCGCCATGGTGAGGTCGGCGGGGGCGATGTGGCCATCGTCCGGGTGGTAGAGCGCGCCGACGACCGCGGGCGTGTCGCGCCGCCGCCGAGCTCCACCAGCGGCCACAGCTCCTTGACGCGCTTCGGGGTGATGATTTCGAAGGGCACGCCGATGGTGTTGGCCGTGCCGCAGTACTTCTGGTACTCGTCCATGCGCTCGCGGTTGGTGGCGAGGCGCAGGTTGCCGGTGACGTGGAAGCTCACGTCCTGGCCGGTCTCGCGCGGGCAGGCGCTTGTACAGGTCGACCGAGTACTTGTGCAGCTGGCCGACCGTGTAACTCATGTTGAACAGCGGCAGCAGGCCTGCGGCGTGCCAGGTGGAGCCGGCGGTGAGTTCCGTGCGCTCGATCAGGGCGACGTCCTTCCAGCCCTTCTTGGTCAGGTGATAGAGCGTACTCACGCCGACCACGCCACCACCGATGACCAGCGCCCGAACATGCGTCTTCACGGATTAACTCTCCACAGGAGGCACCGGAAGGCGGTGCCTGCGATAGTCAAGTGTAGCGGGCAGCCCTGCGCCCGGCGCTCCAATTGCGACGGTGCCTTGCCTTAATTGATGTCGCGCGCCGCCGCCGGCAAGGTACTCGGTGACATAGGCGGCGAAGGAGCGCCACACCTCGAGGCGGAACTGCTCGGCGCGCGGTGCGCCACAGCACCACCTCGGCCTTGGAGAGCATCGTGCGCGTGCACATGCCGACCGGGAAGGCACTCAACTCGCAGGTCCAGCGGGCAGCCGGCGCTCAGCAGTGTCTGCCGCCTGCGGGCCAGCTCACGGTAAGGCCGATCTGGCGGTGGCTCACGTCCACCAGCGAGTGCGCCAGGCCCTCGAGGCGCTGCGCACAGGGCGCGCTTCGGCGGCCGCATCCTCGTCGGCGGCGATCAGCAGCCACTCGTCCGGCCCCAGCCACAGCGCCGCGCGCGTGCCGTCGCTGCCGGCGCGGCAGGCGAGGGCCGGCACCGGTATCCCGAGGGCACGCTCGGCGGCGGCGCGCGCGGCGCTGTCGCCGCGCAGCACGAAGCGCCGCGCCGGCGGCAGCAGGTGCACGAGCGCGGTGGCGACCAGCGCCGGCCCCTGGCGTGCGTCGATCAGGTTACGCATTGATGCGCGCTCCGCTGGGGTCGTAGAACACCGGGCCGCGTCACCTGCACGGCGGCCTCGCCCTGCGGGCGTGGGCACGTACAGGGTCTGGCCGCTGCGGGCGCGGCCGCCGGCGACCAGCGCCAGCGCGATCGAGCGGCCGAGCGCTGCGCTGAAGTACGAGGAGGTCACGTGACCCGAGGGGACGGGTCGGCACCGGGGCGTGCGACTGCGCCATCACCTGCGAGCCTTCCTCGAGCACCAGCTGCGGGTCGGCGCGTCAGCAGCCCCACCAGCTGGCGGCGCTCGCGGGGAGGTCATGGCCGGGCGCTGCAGCGAGCGCTTGCCGACGAAGTCCGGCTTGGACTTGCCGATCGCCCAGGCAAGGCCGGCGTCATCCGGGCGTCACCGTGCCGTCGGTGTCCTGGCCGATGATGATGTAGCCCTTCTCGGCGCGCAGCACGTGCATGCTCTCGGTGCCGTACGGGACCATGCCGAAGGGCTGGCCGGCCTGCCACACGGCATCCCACACCGCGGCGCCGTAGTCGGCCGGCACGTTGATCTCGAACCCGAGCTCGCCGGTGAAGCTGACGCGGAACAGGCGCATCGGCACGCCGCAGATGTGCCCGAGCGCGACGCTCATGTGCGGGAAGGCGCTGGCGCTGATGTCGACGTCCACCAGGGGTGCGAGCAGCTCGCGCGCCTTCGGGCCCTGCACGGCGATCACCGCCCACTGCTCGGTGGTCGAGGTCAGCCAGACGCTCAGGTCCGGCCACTCGGTCTGCAGGAAGTCCTCCATCATCGCCAGCACGCGCGGGGCGCCGCCGGTGGTGGTGGTGACGTGGAAGCGCGACTCGCCGATGCGCGCCACGACGCCGTCGTCGTAGATGAAGCCGTCATCGCGCAGCAGCACCCCGTAGCGGCAGCGCCCGACGGCGAGGTTCGACCAGGCGTTCACGTACAGGCGGTTCATGAAGGTCGCCGCATCGCGGCCGACGACCTCGATCTTGCCGAGCGTCGAGGCATCGAAAATCCCGCAGGCGGCGCGCACCGCGACGGCACTCGCGCGCCACGGCCGCGTGCATGTCCTCCGCCGCCGCGCGGGAAGTAGCGGGCGCGCTTCCACAGGCCCACGTCCTCGAACACCGCCCCCTGCGACTCGGCCCAGCCGTACATCGGGGTGCGGCGGATCGGGTCGAACAGCTCCCCGCGCGCAGCACCCGCGAAGGCGCCGAAGGTCACCGGTGTGTAGGGCATGCGAAAGGTGGTCAGGCCCGACCTCGCGGGATCGTGCGCTCGAGCGCCGCGCGAGACGATGCCGAGCGCGTTGAGGTTCGAGGTCTTGCCCTGGTCGGTCGCCATGCCGGTGGTGGTGTAGCGCTTGACGTGCTCGATCGAGCGGAACCCCTCGCGCAGCGCCAGCGCCAGGTCCTTGGACGGTGACATCGTTCTGCCAGTCGACGAAGGCACGGCCGCGGGTGTCGGCTGGTCTGCGGCAGCGCGCCCGCGAGGCGCGCCGTGCGCGGCCAGCGGTGGCGCGGCCCGCGCTGGCCCGCGCGCCGCCGGCAGGATCGACGCCGCGTGCGCTGCGGGTCGCGCGCCTCGGCGGCAGCGGCCGCCCCCTGCGCGTGGCCGTCGGCAAGCACGGCATCGAGCGCGAAGATGCCGCGGCAGCCGCCGGCGCTGCGCGTGCGCTCCATGGCCGCTGCCGGGATGAAGGCCTGCAGCGCCTCGCTCCAGGTGAGCTTGCCGCGCGACTGCGAGTGCAGGTGCACGCTCGGGGTGTAGCCGCCGGACATGAGCACCAGGTCGCACGGCTGCAGGATGGGCGCGCTCGACGCTCGCCCGTCCACGATGCGCGCCAGCTCGATGGAGCTGACCCGCAGACGCCCGCTGGTGCCAAGCACGGTCGCCTCGGTCAGCACCGGGATGCCGCGCGCGCGCGCGGCCGCAGGTCAGCGCCCCATCGCCGCGCGTGTCGGCGATGCAGGCGAGGTAGACCCCGGCATCGCTCAAGGTCGAAGGCGGCCTGGTAGGCCGCGTCGCAGGCGGTGACCAGAACTGCGCGGGTCCCGGGCAGCACGGCGTAGCGGTTGAGCCAGGTGCGCGCGGCGCCCGCAAGCATGATTCCCGGGCGGTCGTTGCCGGCGAACACCAGCGGGCGCTCGATCGCGCCGGTGGCGAGCACCACCTCGCGGGCGCGCACCTGCCACTGCCGCTCGCGCGCGCGCATCGGCGGGCGGCCGGGCCAGGTGATCGGTGAGGCGCTGGCTCAAGGCCACCGAGTTGTGCGGGAAGTATCCGAAGGCGGTCGTGCGCGGCAGCAGCCGTCACGCGGGGATTGGCGGCGAGCGCGGCCAGCGTGGCCGGCAGCTCGCGGGCCACGGGGCTGGCGGGCTGCGACAGCAGCGAGCCGCCCATCTGCGCCTGCTCGTCGCACAGGATGACGCGCGCGCCGCCCTCGGCCGCCGCCTCCGCTGCCGCAAGGCCCGCCGGTCCCGCGCCGACGATGAGCACGTCGCAGTGCGCGAAGCGGGTGGCATAGCGGTCCGGGTCCGCCTGGGTGGGCGCCCGCCCGAGGCCGGCGGCGGCGCGGATGCGCGGCTCGTACAGCGCGTGCCAGGCGCGCTTGGGCCACATGAAGGTCTTGTAGTAGAAGCCAGCCGGGATGAACGGTGCCAGCAGGTCATTGATCGCGCCGGCATCGAAGGCCAGGGTCGGCCAGCGGTTCTGGCTGAACGCCTCCAGGCCCTCGTACAGTTCCACCTGCGTGGCACGCAGGTTGGGGGTCTCGCGGGCGCTCGTCGCGCCGTACGGTGACCAGCGCGTTGGGCTCCTCGGCGCCGGCTGCGAGCACCCCGCGCGGGCGGTGGTACTTGAACGAGCGGCCCATCAGGTGCACCCCGTTGGCCAGCAGCGCCGAGGCGAGCGTGTCACCGGCAAAGCCCGAATACCGGCGCCCGTCGAAGGTGAAGTTGAGGACCTCGGCGCGGTCGATGCCGCCGCCGTGCGCGCAGCGTAAGCCCTCGTTCATGGCCGGTCCTGTGCGCTCGCCGGACGCGGCTCGCCAGCCTTGTAGGTGGCCAGGAAATGATCGGTGGTGGTATCGCGCAGCGCGTTAAAGAAGCGCCCGCAGCCATGGGTGTGGCGCCAGCGCTCGGCGTGCACGCCGCGCGTGTTCTCGCGCCGGTACAGGTACTGCGCCCAGCTCTGGGTGCTTTCCGCGGCCGGGTCTGGCGGGCGGGCGATGTGCGCCTGGCCGCCGTAGACGAACTCCGGCTCGGGACGCTCGCCGCAGTAGGGGCAATTGATCAGAAGCATGGTGGACTTCTTAGTGCGCGACCGCGGCAGCGGCCGCCTCGTCGATGAGGTTGCCTTCGGCGAAGCGCTCGAGCGTGAAGGCAGCATTGATCGGGTGCGGCTCGTCGCGCGCGATCGTCCAGGCGAACACGTGCGCCGATCCCGGAGTCGCCTTGAAGCCCCCGGTGCCCCAGCCGCAGTTCAGGTACAGGCCGGGCACGGGCGTCTTGCCGATGATCGGCGAGCGGTCCGGCGTGACATCCACGATGCCCCCCCAGCTGCGCAGCATCTTCAGGCGGCGGAACATCGGAAACAGCTCGCAGATCGCCTCCAGTGCGTGGCTGGTGATGTGCAGTCCGCCGCGCTGCGTATAGGAAGTGTAGGCGTCGGTGCCGGCGCCAATGACCAGCTCGCCCTTGTCCGACTGGCTGATGTAGGCGTGGATGGTGTTGGACATGACGACGCAGGGGAACACCGGCTTGATGGGTTCGGAGACCAGGGCCTGCAGCGGGAAGCTCTCCAGCGGCAACTCGACGCCCGCCATCTTCATGACGACGCTCGAGTGGCCGGCGGCGGCCACGCCGATGCGCGGCGCCCGGATCGTGCCGCGTGAGGTCTCCACGCCCGCCGCCCGGCCCTGCGCATCGCGCAGGATGCCGGTGACCTCGCAGTTCTCGATGATGTCGACCCCGAGCGCATCGGCCGCACGCGCGTAGCCCCAGGCCACCGCGTCGTGCCGCGCTGTGCCGCCGCGGCGCTGCAGGGCAGCCCCGAGCACCGGGTAGCGGATGTCGCCAATATTCAGGGGCGGGCAGAAGGCCTTGGCTTGCTCGGGGGTGAGCCATTCATTGTCCACGCCGTTGGCGCGGTTGGCGTGGATGTGCCGCTTGGAGACCTGCATGTCGTGCACGGTGTGCGCGAGCATCATGACCCCGCGCGGGGAGAACATGACGTTGTAGTTGAGCACCTGCGAGAGGTCCTCCCACAACTTCACCGCATGGTCGTACAGGGCAGCGCTCTCGTCGAACAGGTAGTTCGAGCGGATGATGGTCGTGTTGCGCCCCGTGTTGCCGCCGCCGATCCAGCCTTTTTCAAGGATCGCGATATTGGTAAAGCCGTGCTCGGCGGCGAGATAGTAAGCGGTGCCCAGGCCGTGGCCGCCGCCACCGACGATGATCGCATCGTAGGCGGGCTTGGGTTCGGGACTGCGCCACTGCGGCTGCCAGCCCTTTTGCCCGGCGAGGCCCTTGAGAAACAGCGACAGGCCGGAGAAGGGCTGCATCCGCAGAACGTCCACGAGTGTGCGCGATTGGGCGCGCATCATGCGCCCAGCCGGCGACTTCCGGTTATGACTTGCCCGGCGTCGCATTTGAACAAATACGACATGCATGAGCTTGCCGCCTGCGAGTGCGGTGCGAAAGCTGCGCGAGCCGGAACTTGAATACACAAACATGTATATGTATTGTGATGCATATATGGACGCATTCCAGGTACTCGCGGACCGCACCCGCAGGCAGATCGTGGAGACACTGCGCGCAGGCGAGCACCAGGTGAATGACATCGTCGGAGCCACGCGAGATCCACCAGTCGGGGGTCTCGCGGCACCTGCGCCTGCTGCTGGCTGCCGGCTTCGTCCAGGTGCGCCCGGCGGGGCAGCTGCGCCTGTACTCGCTGCGCCCGGAGCCCTTCCATGACCTGGGCACCTGGCTGGCCGACTACCAGCGCCTGTGGGACGCGCGCCTCACGCGCTTCGCAGAGGCGCTCGAAAGAAAGCAGCACGCCCCCGGGCGTGCGCGCAGGAAACGCAAAGGAAGCGAGCATGACAAGTAAGCCCGGCCCGGACGCGCCTCTGGCGATGACCTTCGAGCGCAGCTACGAGGCCTCCGTGGCTGATCTGTGGGAGCTGTGGACGACCAAGGACGGGTTTCGAGTCGTGGTGGGGACCGCAAGGGCTTCCGCGTCGACGTGCAAAAAATCGAGCCGCGCGTGGGCGGGGCGCTCGTCTACGAGATGATCGCCGTCGGCCGCGAGGAGATCGAGTTCATGAAGAAGACCTTCACGGGCGCGTCCCACGCCACGCACGGGACCTTCACGCAGGTTGTCCCGCATGAGCTCCTGGAGATCGTTCACGTGATCGACTTCGTCCCGGGCAGCCCGCCTACGACCACCGCATGCGGGTGGAGTTCTCTGCCGTGGGCAAGATGGCGCGCATGGTCATCAAGGTTGCGGAACACTCGACCAAACAGTGGACCCAGGCGGCAGTCATGGGTATGGAGAGTCAGCTGACCAAGGTCCCGGAGGTGCTCAAGGCGCGCGCCGGACGCTAGCTTCAGATACGGCGGCGCTGTCAGCTGGCTGCCGGGGCGCCCTTGATGCCCGTGCGCGGGTTCACGTGGCGCACGAACTCGGCCACGTAGTCATCGGCCGGATTCTGGACGATCTGCGTCCCGGTACCGGTCTGCACGATGCGGCCGCCCTCCATGATCGTGACCCGGTCGCCGATCTTCAGCGCTTCATCCAGGTCATGGCTCACGAAGAGGATGGTCTTGCGCACGCGTTCCTGCAGCGCCAGCAGCTCGTCCTGCAGCTTGCGGCGGATCAGAGGATCCAGGGCCGAGAACGGTTCGTCCATGAGCAGGATGTCGGCATCGGTCGCAAAGGCGCGCGCCAGGCCCACGCGCTGCTGCATGCCGCCGGACAGCTCGCTCGTGTAGCGGTCGGCCCATTGTGACAGGCCCACCAGCTCCAGCTGCCGGTCGATGATCTCGCGGCGCTTGTCGGGCCGGGTCGCCGCGCAGCTCCAGGCCGAAGCCGACATTGTCGCGCACCGTGCGCCACGGCAGCAGGCCGAACTGCTGGAACACCATCGCGATGCGCGCGCGGCGGATGCGCCGCAACGTCACCGGGTCGCAGTTCACGCCGATGTCGACCGTGGTGTCGCCGTCAGCGACCAGCACCTGCCCGCGGGTGACGCGATTCAGGCCATTGGCGGCGCGCAGCAGCGTCGACTTGCCGGAGCCGGAAAGGCCCATGAGGACCGAGATCTCGCCGCGCGCCACGGTGAGCGAGGCCTGCGCGACCCCGACGACGACGGTGGTCTTTTCGGCGATTTCCGCCCGGGTGCCGCCTGCGTCCAGCTGCGCCAGCGCCTGCTGGATGGCCGCGTTGTGGGCGCGACGCCCGCTCTTGGCGCAGAACAGGATATCGACGGCACGGAACTCCAGCGCAGTCGCGGTCATGGGGTGTGAGCTTTTTCTGCCGGGCGGCTGATGCGGTCGAGCACGATTGCCAGGAGCACGATGACCAAGCCGGCCTCGAAGCCCATGCCGACCTGCACAGTGTTCAGCGCGCGCACCACCGGCACCCCTAGACCACCGGCACCGACCAGGGCAGCGATCACCACCATGGAGAGGCTAAGCATGATGCACTGGGTGATGCCGGCGAGGATCGTGGGGGCGGCGCTGGGCAGCTCGACCTTGAAGAGCATCTGCGTCGGGGTGGCCCCGAAGGCCTCGCCCGCCTCGAGCAATGACTTCGGCACCGAGCTGATGCCCAGTTGCGTGAGGCGGATCGGCGCGGGGAGGGCGAAGATGACGGTGGAGATCAGTCCCGGCACGACCCCTAGGCCAAAGAGCACCAGCGTCGGGATCAGGTAGACGAACGTCGGCAACGTCTGCATGAGGTCCAGCACCGGCCGCAGGGCAGAGAACAGGCGCGGCCGGTGCGCCGCGGCGATGCCAAGCGGCACGCCGATGAGCGCGGACACCACCGCCGCCACGATAACCAGCGACAGGGTCTCGAGCGTGGGCTCCCAGTAGCCCTGGTTCATGATGAACAGCAGCGCTGCGGCAACGAAGAGCGCCAGTGGCCACGAACGACGCAATGCCCAGCCGAGCAGCGCGGCCCCGAGGATCACGAGCGGAAAGGGTATTGCGCGCAGCACCGCAGTCAGGCCGTCGACGCTGCCGCGGATGAGCGCCGAGACGCCGTCGAAGAACAGCCGCCCGTGCGCCTTCACGTACTCGATCATGACGGCGACGGTGTCGCCGACCGGGATCTTGTGATCGGCCAGCCAGCGCTCGAGACTCGTCCGCCGATGAGCGGCCCGGCGCCGC
The DNA here is from genome assembly GCA_963794975.1 of uncultured Pseudomonadota bacterium. Classification (GTDB taxonomy): domain Bacteria; phylum Pseudomonadota; class Gammaproteobacteria; order Steroidobacterales; family Steroidobacteraceae; genus 13-2-20CM-66-19. The sequence continues at coordinate 237,720 of CAWCGL010000002.1, forward strand.
CACGGCCGGTGGCCTCGGCCGGCCGTCGAAAGTCTGGCTCACGCGCCGCCGAGCGCAGCGTTGCGACGCCGGACCCCTGCCACGCACAAGGCCAGCGGCCGCCAGACCGCGCGCGCCTCAGCAACAACTGCACTCCGCCGCCGCAGCGGCAGATCGGGCCGCCCGACTTGACCGGCGCGGGGACCGACTTCATCATCCTCATTCCTGCTTGAATAGCCGTTTAACGCTGGCATGTCAAGGACTTCGGAGTTTCGCCAAGTTACTGACGCAGCAGGAAGTATCGGGCCCCGAAGCACCGTGAGCGCCTGGCCGCGCACGGGTGCATCGGGGGAGTCCTCGGAGCATTGCATTGAACAGGCAATCAATCACTTCCAGAGACCCCCAGCGCAACGCTTCCACCCAGCCGCGCGACGAAGGCGAGGAGGCACGGCGCGGTCAGCTGATCGAGGTCACGATCGACAGTCTGGCTGAAGTCGGCTACGTGGGCACCACGCTGGCCGAGATCGCCCGGCGCGCGGGCGTCTCGCCGGGACTGGTGGCGCACTACTTCGGCGACAAGGACGGTCTGCTGTCGGCCGCCTTTCGCGCGCTGGCGCGCCCGCTGGCCGCACGCGTGCGCGCAAGACTGGCGCTGGCGCACACCCCGCGCGGTCGTGTGCAGGCGGTGATCGACGTCAACCTCGCGCCCGAGGAGTTCGACCAGCGCACCGGCACCGCCTGGCTCGCCTTCTGGGGGCAGGTGCTGCACGTGGAAGGGCTGAAGCGCGTGCAGACCGCCTACCAGCGCCGCATGCTCTCGAACCTGCGCAGCGACCTGCGCAGCATGATCGCCGGGGATGAGGCCCACAGTCTGGCCTCGATGATCGCCGCGATGATCGACGGGGTGTGGCTGCGCGCGGCCCTCTCGGAATGGCAGGAGGCCGACAGCGAGAGCGCCCGGGCGCTGCTGACCGCCTTCGTCGACGGACGACTGCGGGATCTGGCGCACGCGGCCGCCGAGAAGCCGGCGGCCGCGCACCCGGGCGGGCCGCGCGACACGGCCAGCTTCAAGGTCATCAATCCGGCCACGGGCGAGATGCTGGCCGAACTGCCCGCCGCGGGTGCCGCCCAGGTCGACGCGGCCGTGGCGCGGGCGCGCACTGCGCAGAAAAAGTGGGCCGCCCTCAGCGGTGCGGAGCGCGGCCGGATCCTCATGCGCGCCGCGCGGCTGCTGCGCGAGCGCAACGACGAACTCGCGGAACTTGAAACCCGCAACACCGGCAAGCCGATCCAGGAGACCCGCGCGGTGGACGTGCTCTCCGGGGCCGAGTGCCTGGAGTACTACGGCGGTCTTGCCGGCGGCATCGCCGGGGAGCACCTGGACCTGGGCTGCGCAGGCCTTCGGCTACACGCGCCGCGAGCCGCTGGGCGTGGTCGCCGGCATCGGCGCGTGGAACTACCCGCTGCAGATCGCCTGCTGGAAGTCGGCCCCCGCGCTGGCCTGCGGCAACGCGATGATCTTCAAGCCCGCGGAACTGACCCCGCTCACCGCCATCAAGCTCGAGGAGATCTACGCCGAGGCCGGCGCTGCCCCGGGGGTGTTCCAGGTCGTGCAGGGCATGGCCGACACCGGGCGGCTGCTGACGCGCCACCCGCAGATCCGCAAGGTCTCCCTCACCGGCGAGGTGGGCACCGGCAAGGCGGTGATGGCCGATGCGGCCGCCACCCTCAAGCAGGTGACGCTCGAACTGGGCGGCAAGTCGCCCGATCATCGTGTTCGAGGATGCGAAGCTTGAGAACGCGGTCTCCGGAGCGCTGCTGGGGAACTTCTATTCCGCCGGCGAGGTGTGCTCCAACGGTACGCGCGTGTTCGTGCACAAGAGCCTGCGCGCGGCCTTCGTCGAGCGGCTGCGCGCGCGCACCCAGGCGATGCGCATCGGCGACCCGCTGGATCCTGCGACCCAGGTGGGTGCGCTGATCTCCGAGGAGCACATGGAGAAGGTGCTTGGGCTTCATCGCGCGCGGCCGCGCGCAGGGGGCGCGCCTGCTTACCGGCGGCGCGCGCGTGACCAGCGGGCACTCGGCCGCGGCTTCTTCGTGGCGCCGACGGTGTTCGATGGCTGCCAGGATGACATGGACATCGTGCGCCAGGAGATCTTCGGCCCGGTGATGGCGGTACTCGAGTTCGAGGACGAGGCGGAGGTCATCGCGCGCGCCAACGCCACCGAGTTCGGCCTCTCGGCCGGGAGTGTTCACCAACGACCTCACCCGCGCGCACCGCGTGATCGCCGCGCTGGAGGCGGGCACCTGCTGGATCAACCACTACAACATCACCCCGGTCGAGCTGCCCTTCGGCGGCGTGAAGATGTCGGGGCTGGGCCGCGAGAACGGCCGCGCCGCAATCGAGCACTACACGCAGCTGAAGAGCGTCTATGTCGCGCATGGGCGACATCGACGCGCCGTACTAGGCAGGCGCGCCGCCAGCAGGGCCGCCGGAACCTAAGTGTCGCAGGAAGTCTTCGACTACGTGATCGTCGGGGCCGGGCTCCGCCGGCTGCGTGCTCGCCGATCGCCTGAGCGAGGACGGCCGCAACACGGTGCTGGTGCTCGAGTACGGCGGCTCCGACCGCTCGCTGTGGATCCAGATGCCCACCGCGCTGTCGATTCCGATGAACATGGAGCGCTACGACTGGCGCTACTACACCGAGCCGGAGCCGAACCTCAACAACCGCCGCCTGCACACCCCGCGCGGCAAAGTGCTCGGCGGCTCTTCCTCGATCAACGGCCTGGTGTACGTGCGCGGCAACGCGCAGGACTTCGAGCGCTGGGAGAGCCAGGGCGCCAGCGGCTGGTCGTACGCGGAGGTGCTGCCGTATTTCAGGCGCGCAGAACGGCGCGCCGGCGGCGGCGATGAGTACCGCGGGGACTCCGGCAAGCTCGCCACACGAGGCGGGCTTGCTGACCAACCCGCTGCACGCGGTGTGGCTGGAGGCCGGGCGCCAGGCCGGATACCCGCTGCAGCAGCCGACATGAACGGCCGCCAGCAGGAAGGCTTCGCCACCATGGACATGACGGTCGGGGAGGGCAGGCGCTGCAGCGCCGCCAATGCCTATCTGCGACCGGCCATGCGGCGTCCCAACCTCGCGTGCGCACGCACACGCTGGCGACGCGCATACTCTTCGAGGGGCGCCGCGCGGTCGGGGTGCGCTATGAGCGTCGGCGGCGCGCTCAACGAGGTGCGCGCCCGTCGCGAAGTGATCGTCTCGGCCGGGCCCGATCAATTCACCGCAGCTGCTGAAGCTCTCCGGAGTCGGGCCGGCCGCGGAGCTCGGTGAGCACGGCATCGCGGTCGTCTGCGACCTGCCCGGCGTCGGGGAGAACCTGCAGGATCACCTGGAGTTCTACTTCCAGGTGGCGTCGCTTAAGCCGGTGACGCTGTATTCGCAGATGTCGCTCATGCGCCGCGCGCTGATCGGCGCGCGCTGGCTGCTGCGGCACGACGGCCTGGGTGCCAGCAACCACTTCGAGACCGGCGGCTTCATCCGCAGCCGCGCCGGCATCCGCTACCCGAATATCCAGTTCCACTTCCTGCCGCTGGCGGTGAGCTACGACGGCTCCTCGCTCGCCAACGAGCACGGCTTCCAGGCGCACGTGGGCCCGATGCGCTCGCGCAGCACGGGCTGGGTGCGCCTGCGCTCGGCCGAGCCGCGTGACAAGCCGCGCATCAGCTTCAACTACATGTCGCAGCCGGAGGACTGGGAGGAGATGCGCGCCTGCGTGCGCCTGACGCGCGAGATCTTCGCGCAGCACGCCTTCGATCCCTACCGCGGCCGCGAGATCCAGCCCGGGGAGGCGGTGCAGACGGACGAGCAGATCGATGCCTTCGTGCGCCGCAAGGTCGAGAGCGCCTACCACCCCTCGTGCACCTGCCGGATGGGCAGCCCGCAGGATCCGCTGGCCGTGGTTGATCCGCAGGCGCGCGTCATCGGGCTCGAGGCCTGCGCGTGGTGGACTCATCGATCATGCCCTCGATCACCACGGGCAATCTCAACGCCCCGACGATCATGCTGGCGGAGAAGGCCGCCGACTACATCCGCGGGGTGCCGCAGCTGGACCGCTCGCTCGGCGCCGTACTACACCGCGGCGGACTGGGAAACGCGGCAGCGCTGAGCTGCGCCAGGCTAGTCGCGATAGCCCTCGAGTGCGTCCCCGAGCGCTGCGCGCAGCGGTGCCAGCCACGGCTCGTAGTTGCGCCACTGATCCAGTCCCTCCCGGTAGATCGGCTGGCGCACCTGCTCGGAACTGGGTGTGCGTACGCTGCGCGCCGTCTTGTGGAACTCGACGCAGGAGGTTTCGAACCGCGAGGCCGCAGTAGTCGAGCATGCGGCGCACCTGTGACTCCAGATCGTTCACCAAGTCCTCGTGCTGCACGCGCAGTACGCGTCCCGGCAGCACGGCATTCCAATGGGCCATCAACTCAAGGTAGGTACGGTAGTAGCGGGCCGTGTCCTCGATGCTGTACGAGAATTCCTGGCCGCTGGCATACAGCTGCTTGAAGTTGCCAAAGCAGCAGGCCATCGGCTCGCGTCGTGCGTCGATGATGCGCGCATTCGGCAGCAGCAGGTGGATGAGGCCGATGTGGCGGAAATTGTTCGGCATCTTGTCGATAAAGCGCGGCTTGCCCGAGCGGTAGGCGGCCGTGTCGCTCAGGTACTTCGCGCCGAGTCCCAGGAAGCCCGCATCGTCCATGCGCGCCAGCACGCCGGGGTAGGGCGGGTTGGCGAGGTCCCAGTCGCGACCCTGGAGCCCGGCGACGATTCGCGGGATGTCAGCCAGCTCATGCGTACCCTCGACCTCGCTGTGTGAGGCCAGGATCTGCTCGATCAGCGTCGAGCCGGAACGCGGCAGGCCGACGATGAAGATCGGATCGTGCCCCGCGGCACCTGCGCCGCGGTGGCGCGCGAACAGCTCGCGGGTGCACACCTGTTTCTGGCGCTGCGTGTTCAGTTCGAGCACCTCGGGCCGGTAACGGGACTCGGAGTGCTTCAGAGCGTTGCCGCGCGCATAGTGGGTGAAGGACTCGGCAAACTCGCCGCGGTCCTCGAGCGCCTTGCCGAGCGCGAAGCACAGGTGGTAGCGATCGGCGAGGGAGCTCTGGGGGCTGGCCTCGGCGGCGCGCATGGTGGCCAGTTCGTTGTCCTCGAACCGGTAGGTCTTAAGATTAGCGAGGCTCCAGTAGGCCTCGCCGTAGCCCTCGCGCACCGTCGCCGCGTTGCGGTACTCGGCGATAGCCGCCTCGCGCTGCCCGAGGGTCTTCAGCGAGTGGGCGATCGACAAATGCAGCTCCGCCGGACGCGGGGCATCGTGCAACAGGCCCCGGTACAGCTCGACGGCGCGCTCGTTCTGGCCCAGGCCGATGCACGTCATGGCGTGCAGGGTGCGGTAGTTGCGGTTGTCCGGCGCAGCGGCGAGGAGTTTCTCGACCTGCTCCTGGGCCTGTTGGTGCATCTGGCGCTTGCTGAGTACCTGGGCATATTCGAACCTGGCCGCAGCGTACTCGGGCGCCACGTCGAGGACTCCCTCGAGCAGCAATTGCGCGTCATCGAGCGCGTCGCGCTCGATGCCCAGGCGCGCCAACAGCCGCATGGCTTCGACATGGTGGCCGTGTCGCACGAGGAAGGCGCGGACGAGGATCTCTGCTTCGGCGAACTCGCCATCGGAGAACAGCGCCGTGGCAGTCACCACCTCGGGCGGCAGTTTGCTCAGGGTCGCTACATGAGCGGCCGCCTGGGCAGACTCTTCCGGCTGCCCGGCAATGCGATACAGCCCCTCGAGCATGCTCCAGCTCACCGGCAGCGCCGGGTTGATGTGCACGGCGCGCAGAAACGCGGCGATCGCCTCCGGCGCCTGCCGCAGGGCCACGTGACACTGCCCGCGCTCCTGATAGGTGCGGCTGCAGCGCGGGTACAGCCGTTCCAGTGTGTCGAGGGTGGCGAGTGCTGCCGGGATATCGCGCAGTTGCCGCTGGGCAAGGGCATGCAGCAGCAGCACGTCCCGATTCTCGGGAACCTCATCCAGCAATGCCCGCGTGCCCTGCAGGAGGGGTACAAAACTGCCTGCCGCGGCGAGGGCGCGCAGGCGCCGGACCTCCCGTTCCACGGGGGACTGGGCGTTCATCGCCCACGCCTCCGGGCAAGTGCGGGTGGCGGCGCGCGGCCGGGCAGCTGGCGGGCGCCGGGGTCGGCGCGCCGGACTTGCGGCAGGCGTGCCGTGGCCGGCTTCACCCGCGGGGCGAAGCCGGCCATGACATGCGCCTCAGAACTTGTAGGCGAGCGTGGCGCCAATGATCCGGGGCCGCAGCGGTGTCTGCGCCACGATGAACTGGTCGGTGCTCACGAACACGCTCTTGTTGGAATTGCTGAGGTTCTGGCCGAACAGGGTGGCGGTCCAGGCATCCTTGGCGACTCCGCACGAGGCGTCCCAGGTGGTGTACGCCGGGTTCTCGAAGCGCAGTCTGCCGGTGCTGATCTCGCCGTTGTCGGCGATCGGCGGATTGGCGCCGGCCTGCGTGAACGAGTGCCCGGTGTGAGTTGCACCCACCTGCACGAAGGGGTTGTAGGCATTGATGGCCCAGTCGTAGCGCGCGCGCACGCTGTACTGCACTGGCGGCGCGTTCGCACTGGGAGAGCCTTCCGGCCCGTAGGGGTTGCCGACCGAGGCGCAGTTCGCGCCGGTGTTGTCGCAGGTCACCGTGATGGGCTTGCCGAAGGCGGAAGACCCCGGGATGTTGCCGATCAGTTGCGGGGAGTTGGTCTGCTCGCTGGAGTTCCAGGCGGCCGCCCCCTGCACCGTGAGCCCGGTGGTGACGCGGGCAACGATGGAGGTCTCGATGCCCTTGATGCGGAAGTTCTGGCCGTTGGTGTTGTAGAAGATGTTGCCCACTAGGCCGGGGTCGAAGAAGGCCACCTGAACGTTGTCCCACTCTTCGCGATACACCGCGCCGTTCCACTGCAGGCGGTGATTGAAGAACTCGGTCTTCCAGCCGATCTCGTTGTTGGTCAGCTTGTCGGACTGGTAGGAGCTGGGAATCTGGTACTGCAGCTGACCGTCCGGCCCGTAGATGTGCTGGGCACCGCCGTTCTGGTTGAAACCGCCGGGGCGGAAACCCTGCGAGAAGGTGTAGTACACCATGGTGTCCGGGGTGACGTGCCAGGTAAGGTTGGCGCGGCTCTTGTTGCCGGACTCCGAGTCCTTCAGGTTCTGGGCGTTGAGGTTGTAGTTGGTACCCAGGCATCCGGTCGGCGGGACACCGCCCTGCTGAAGCAGAAGAAGCTCCCCGAGACGCTGCCTACCGAGGAGTTATCGAACTTGAAGTGCCGCGTACCGACGGTGACGGTGAGCACCTTCGGCAGGATGTCAAAGTCGACCGAGGCGAAGAAGGCCGTCTGCTTGGTCTCGCGCAGGGTGTCCTGGTAGAAGGAGACGTGGTCCCCCTGGATCCCCGGGTTGACCACCGTCGAGCCGGGGGCGGTGCCGATGTTGGTGAAGCAGCCGGTATTGCCGGCACCGGTGTCGGCGGTGCAGGACGGTACGTTCTTGTACAGCCAGCCCGTCTGGTCATACAGCTTGTTGTCCTCCCAGAAGGCGCCGGCGATCGCGCGCAGCCGCCACTCGTCCGGGGTGCTGAAGCGCAACTCGTGCTGCTGGTGCGTGTTCTTCTCCTCGCTGCGCCAGGTGGCGCTGGGGGAGAAGCACTTGGAAGGCAGGTTCGGGGTGTACGAGCCCGGGCCCGTAGCACTGGTAGTAGTCAGCGTAGTAGCCGCGCGCGTAGTTGGTGTAGTCGCCCACCTGGTCGACGTGACGCATGAGGTAACCGCCGGTGTACACCGCCTTGATCGGACCGAACTTGCCGTTCAGCGTCCAGGCCGTGCTCTCGAACTTGTCCTTGTCGTACGAGGGATTGAAGAGGGTGACCTGCAGCGGCTGCAGTGGCGCGCCGTCGGAAGCGGTCGGCTGCTGGTAGAACACCCCTCTGGAGTCCATGTTCTGGTAGGACTGCGTGATGAGTGCATCCCAGTCCTCGTTGAACTTGTAGAGCAGCTCCGCGCGCGCCCCCGTGTAGGTCACCGGGTTGATGTTGTTCCCGGACACGCCCGCGTTGGTGATCTGCGCGCTGCCCGGCGGCACGCACCAGCCGTTGTTCGGCAGACCGTCGGGGCAGGCGCCGTTCACGGCCGGAAACTGGGCGTAGTGGATGCCGATGTCGGTGTTCTTGCGGGTGAAGGTCGCCGGCACGTTGTCGATGTAGCCGCCGCGCCGGTCGTTGTAGATGACGACGCGCGCGGCCATCTTGTCCGCGATCAGCGGGAAGTTCATCACCGCCAGTGATATCGGCGTTCGGGTCGCCGCCGGCGGTGATGCTGTAGCCGGCCTTGAAGTTCGCTTCGAAGGTATCGAGCTTGGGCTGGTTGGTGATGTAGCGGATGACGCCCGCCTCGGCGCCGGCGCCGTACAGGGTGCCCTGCGGGCCTGCGAGGACCTCGATGCGGTTCAGGTCCGCGGTATAGATATCGAGGTTGCGGTTGGGCAGCTGCCCGGACTGGTTATCCAGGTAGATCGCGACGTTCGGCCACAGGCCGGTCGAGCCGCTGCCCTGGCTGGGCTGCGAACCGGCACTCAGGCCGCGCATGAAGATCTCGTTCTGACCCGGGCCATTGTTGGCGGTGGAGACGTTGGGCAGATACTTGATGTAGTCATCCAAGGTCGAGACGTTCAGCTGCTGCAGGGTCTGCGCCGTGAAGGCCTGCATGGAGATCGGCACGTCCTGCATGCTTTGCGAGCGGCGCTCGGCGGTGACCGTGATCTCGACCAGCCCTTCCGAGTTGGTCTCGGTGGCCGTGGTCTTGGCATCGGCTGCCCGTGCCGTGCTCGCTGCGGCGCATGAGGCGCCCGCCAGGATGGCCGCCACCGCATACGTGATCTTCGGATTCATGCTTGACCCCTTCGGACTTTGATTTGCGCCACGGCAGCTGCTGCCGCGGCGATTACGAACAATTCTCTATCAGGCCGCGCAACCCGGCGCGGCCGTTGCGAGCCTCACTCAAATACCCGGGCGCGCGCGGCATCGCTGCTCGCGGGGCGCTGCGGCTGCAGGCGGCGCGTGGAGGGTGAAAGCCCGTAGGCGTCCTTGAACTGGCGCGAGAAGTGCGCGCAGTCGGCGAAGCCCGCCTCGTTGGCGATGTCGGTCACCGAACGGTCGGTGTTCTCGATCAGCCAGTTGGCATAGCGCATGCGCAGCTGCCGGTACAGGGATGCCGGTCCCATGCCGACGTGCTGGCGGCACAGCCGCTCGAGCTGACGCGCCGACAGGCCCAGCTCGGCTGCGACCGCGGCGACGGCGATGGGGCGGGCGAGGTTCTGCTCCATCAGCAGCAGCGCGCGGCGCACGCGCGGCTCGGTGACCGTTTCGGACAGGGGCGGGTGCGGCTGCGCGTCACTGCCGGAGCGCGGGGCGGTCAAACAACAGCACCTGGCTGGCCTTCTGGGCGACGGCGCGCCCGAGATGTTGCTCTATCAGATAGGTAGCCAGGGCGGCCGCGCCGGCGCCCCCGGCACACGTGATGCGCGGGCCGTCGACCAGGAACAGCCGGTCGGCGATGACATCCTGATTGGGAAATGCTTCGAGGAAGTCCTGGTAGTGGTACCAGCTCACGCATGAGCGACGCCCCCTCATCAGGCCCGCGCGGCACAGCACGAAGCTGCCGGTGCAGATTCCGATCAGCGGAATCGCGGCGGCGTCGGCCTCGCGCAGGTAGCGCGCTGTGGGCTCATCGATCTGTGGCCCCGCATGCAGCAGGCCACCGATCGACTACCACGTAATCGAGCAGTTCCGGGGCGACCAAGCCGACTGGTGGGCTGGATCATGACCCCACAGCTGGCGGTGATGGACTCGCTGCGGCTGGACATGACCGACCACTGCACATGCAGCGGGCGGCTGCGGTCACCCTCGTCAGCGGCCAGGCGCAGATGGTCGATGAAAACGGCAAATGCGGACAGGGTGAACTGGTTGGCGAGCACGACGCCTACCCGCAGGGGCGGGCGCGCGCTGCGTGGTGTGGCGGACATTCTTGTTAGGGCGCCTGAGTGAGGCATTGAACGCGCACTCAATCCTTGTACTTCCCCCGGCAGGCCTATATTCCATTATGGCCCCATGGGACGCAAGGAGGTCTTATCCGTACCTATAAACCCTGCAATATACAGTCAGGTAGCAGCAGGACCAGAAATCGACCCCGAAGAACGCGCCGTTGAACGCGCGTTCAGACAGGGGGCGCTAAGGTTCGAGACCGCAACCGGTGCCGAGAATGCTGCGCCGGCGCAACAGGGCGGCGACGATTAGCGCAGGACGGCGAGGCGGGCGAGGTTGGTCTGCACCGTCGGGTCGTGTACGCCGCTGCGGGCATACCAGCGGCGCGCCGCCTCGACCAGAGTGCGTCCCGCCTGCACCGCTTCGGCAGCCAGGGGATCCAGGGACTCGTCGGGACCCAGGACAAAACCCCGCGGCAGCGAGCGCGCATGCCGTCGCAGCTGCAGCCGCCGCAGGGCGGCGGTGGGGACTGCGGGCGTGGCGCTGCCACGGTTGACCCGCTGGGGCGCGGGAGCGGCTGCAGGTTCTTGAATTTCTTGAGCGCCAGTTGTGGCTGGCTCCCCAGGGATAGTCCAGCGGGTGCACCACTCGGCAACTTCCTCGCCGGAGGCTCGCAGCAACGGATCACTCAGGGCCACGGCAATCTGCGGCAGATCCGCAGCGTCGCGCAGCGCGGCATCCCAGCGTTCTTCCTCGAGCATCTGCTCGATATCGGTGAGGTAGCTGGCCAGCATTCGCGAGCTGGAGGGCGAGGTGAGGGACCCACGGGTCCTGGAGCCGGCACCGGCGTGGCGGGTGTTCTCTTGCATCGTAATTTCCCGGGTACTTGGTCGAGCGCCTTCAGCGCTTCTCTTCTGGAGTGGCCGCTTCCGGCGGCTGCGCCGGCTGCGGCTGTGCTGCCGGGGCTCGCGGCGGGACAGCTTCAGGCGCGCGCACCGTGCGGCGGGCCGATGCGGCTGGAAGGGACGCCGTCCTGGCCACCAGACGTCTGCGGGACGCAACGGCGCGGCGGGGGACGGGTCGGACAGGGCGCGCGGCAGCGCGCGTCCGGCGTCTGACGGTCTTGCGCGCAGCGGCTCTGCGGCGCTGCACGCGGACCCGGGCGCGGATGGTGGGACGCGGAGCGCTCTTTTTGGCCGCTGGCGTCGGCCTGCTGGCACGCTTCGGCTTCCTCGCCGCCTTCTTTTTTGCCGCGGAGCGCTTTGTGCTCACCGCCTTGCGGGCCTTGACTGCGCTGCCCTTGTGGGCGCGGCGCGCCCGCTTCCATTCCTTGCGTGCCTCGGCGGCACCCTTGCGCGCACGCTTGGCTTCGCGTTTGGCTTCTTTCAGGCGCTTGCGTGCCCTTTTCAGTTCCTCCTTGGCGATACGCACACGCTGCTTGGCGACTTCCGCCAGGAGTCGTGCGCGGCCGGAGGAATCAGTGGGAGCGGGTTCGCTGCCTGTCTTCTTCATGTGCGGGCCTGCGAAGGGAAGTGTTAAAGCAGTCTCACACAAGCGGCAGGGCGTTGCCACCCTTGCAAGTTATCCACAGATTTTGTGCATAACTATGTGGACAGACGGCCTTCACCAAGGCAAAGCCCGAGCCCGGGCAAGGGCTTGCATCAACGTGCGCGCGCTTTCACCAGCACGGCGAGCCGCGCAGCACTCTGGACCTGGTTTAAGGTTCGCCGCCGAACATGGTTGCGGTCACGCGATTGCGTCCGCCGTGCTTGCTGCGGTAGAGCGCCGCATCTGCGACCTTCAGAACACGCTGCGCAAGCAGCCGTTCTCCGGCCGGGACGCGGTTGAGGCCACACAATCCGAAGCTTGCGGTTACCGAGACCGCCTTGCCGTCATAACTGTAGGGCGCACTGCCCACTGCGGTGCGCAGCTTGCGCGCGACCTCCAGCGCCTGCTCGTAGGTAGTCTCGGGCAGCACGACGGCAAATTCCTCGCCGCCGATGCGTGCCACCCAATCAATACCGCGCCGCAGGTTATGCTGCAGCCGCATCGCGAACTGGCGCAATACTTGGTCTCCACCCGCGTGGCCGTGGGTGTCATTGAGTTTCTTGAAGAAATCGATGTCACACAGCACCAGGGAGAGGCCGCGGCCATAGCGCGCCGCACGCTCTATCTCACGCGGGAAATTCTTGCTGAAGAAGCGCCGGCTTGCGACGCGCGTGAGGTCATCCGTAGCCGACAGCTTGCGATTCTCTGCCAGCGTGATGCGCAGTACCGTTTCCAGTTCAGCGATGCGGCGCGCCGAGGCGATGCGTGCCTCGATCTCGCGCACCGAGGAACGCCGGCCCACGCATTCGTCGGCACCCGCCGCAAGACCCGCCTCACGCTCGCTGGCATCGTCCAGGTCGGCAAAGAACACGATGAACGGGGTGCGCTCCTGCGCACGCGCGCGCAGCTTGCGCACCATCTCCAGGGAGTCCGTCAGCACCACGGGGCGGAAGTCCTGCAGGAAGCGCCTGAGCGCCTCCGCTTCGTCGGCGACTGATTCGCAGTCGAGGGTGTCGGAGGTGATCGTGCGCTCGAGTTGCTGCCGCAGGACCGTGTCCAGGCAGACCAGTAGCGCCTTGGGCGGCGGGACCACCCGGAGCAGGACCGCAATGCTGGCGGTAGTCTCCTCCGTGCTGCTCGGCGGCCGACCCGCGCGACGCTCGAGGATCCTTTGAATAACAGTGGTTTGGCCACCTTGTGCCAATGAGTTCTCCGGGTCTGGCAGCCAGTCCTAGGTAGGGGAGATTACATACCCGGCCCGTAAATTGCGCGCCGCGACAGGCCTCGGCCCCCGCGGGGTGCTTGAGTGGTGGGGCGACACTATATGATTACGCCCATGGAAGCTCCCGTAGTCACGCGGCGCCGCCGGCCGTTTCTTGCCCCGTTGTGGTTGATTCTGCTAGCCACGGTCACGGTCGGGGCGGTCGCCTGGAGCGCCTATCGCAGCGCAGGTACCACGCTGGTGGTGCTGGTGCGCTCGCCCGAGCGGCAACCGGGCGCTATCGCCGATCCGCCGGTCTCACCGGACGGGGAGGCGCGGGCACAGCGGCTGGCGCGCCTGTTTGGCGCGGGCAGCAGCGCCGGGGGGGTTGAGGCCGTCTACGCAAGCGATGACCGACGCGCGCAGCAAACCGTGGCACCGCTCTCCGAGCGTTTGCACCGTGCGCCGGTGATCTTCAGCGCAAGTGATATCGGCACGGCCGCCGCGCGTGTGTTGCGCGAGCACGGCGGCGGGAGGGTGCTCGTGGTTTGCGCCGGCGACAGCGTCGCGCAGATGGCGCAGGTCCTGGCGGGCTCGGACGCCGCGCGCGTCGTAGCCGGTGATCCTGACGCTCTGTACGTCGTGAGCATTCCGAGCTTCGGTCACGCCCAGCTGCTGCGGATCAACTTCTAGCAGCCCTCACGCGGGGCGGGCCGCGCCCGTACTCAGCGCCACGGCGCGGCGGATGAACTCGGTATGCTGCGCGATGCGAAAGTCCGCCAGCACCGCAGCCCTGATGTAGCGTGCCTGGTCGATGAGGTAGGTTGCGCGGCGCACGCCAAAGCCGAGTGGACCGAGCAGGTCGTACATGCGGATGACGGACTTGTCCGGGTCTGAGAGCAGGGTGAAGGGCAGCTGGTACTTTTCGCGGAACGAGCGATGGATCGAAGGCGATTGCGGACTGATGCCCGCCACGTCGAGCCCGGCCTGCTGGATCTCGGCGTGCAGATCACGGATCGAACACGCCTCCTTGGTGCACCCTGGGGTGAAGTCCGCCGGGTAGAAATAGAGGATCAGCGGTCCATGTCGCAGTAGCGTGCTGAGCGACACGTTCTGATCGCTATGGTCCGAAAGGGTGAATTCGGGTGCGCGGCCGCCAATCGCAAGCATGGCGTGGTCTCCGATCAGTCAGGAAATCGCCGTCAGGCCCGATAATAGCCACATCCGGCGCAGGTGGCTAAAACTTGATTGGACCTGCCCGGACGCGATGCTAGAATCGCGCGCCTTGCGGTGGGGCGGTAGCTCAGTTGGGAGAGCGTCGCGTTCGCAATGCGAAGGTCGAGGGTTCGATCCCCTTCCGCTCCAGTTTTTTCCCCACCAAATCAGCATGCTATTAAGACTACATAAAGTCGTTTCTAGCATGACTTCAGCGCACGTATTTTGTGCTCCTCATTTTTCCGCTGCAGTGTACGCGCACGGACAGTCCGCTCGCGCGCGAGAGCAGAAGAGCGACTAGCTCGACAGCCAGTCTGTTTGGTAAAAAACGAGAGCACGCTGAAAAGCGATCGTGGGTGCGATCCCGACCCAAGCCAACCATGGCACCGCGACTGCACTCCGCATTCGCGCGTCTAGCTTACTTAACCGTTGGTCGTAGATGTCGCGGGCGATGGTTCCCGACCTGAATCGCTACCTGTTCTTATCATAAGCCGATGATCTCCCCGTTCTTGACTACAAAGACGTCGATGAGATTGTAGGATTGTGTCTCGTGGTCCGCGTCGTGATGTCGTCAATGCGCGTTGTCACGACGCCTTGGGCGGTCGAAGCTGGAAGATATTCTTTGCCACCAACCCTCGCCATGGCGGGTCATGGCCTTTAGCGCGGCGTGATCGCCGGATAGACGAGGGAGACGCCTTGCGCTGTGGCGGCTTCGGTCAGCGATGCCGGCACAAGGCGTGCAGGAGCCATCAGATGCAGAACGCTTCTGCGGTTGTGCATGAGGTAGTCGGCGACGATCCGGCGATGGCAGCGCCACCAGAGCGCTTCTGAGCACATGATTGCGCAGCGCTGCGCAGCGCTTAATTCAAGGAGGCGTGTCAAGCCTGAGTTAAATTCATCGGAGAGGGCGTGGTCAGCATAGTTGTGGAAGCTCTGGTGAGTCCAGAACGCGTTGACGTCGGGTGGAATGGTCGTCGATTTTCGCCGCCGCCCACCCAGCTCCACGATCTGCGTATAGCCGGTATTCCAGGCAGTAAGCGCCTGCGGCAGCGCGTCGAAGTTGAATTGGGGATTGGTACGTGAGCGCGGCGTGCTACGGATGTCGACCACCATTTCGATTTTCCCGATTTGGAGCAACTCGACGAACTGCAGGATGCTTCTCGTCGAATGACCTATCGTGTAAACCGGATGAAGTGAGCCCATGGACCCTAAGCGCAAGCTTTCTCGGTTCACCGCAGAAATCCTCCACGTGGGTGCACGCCCCCCCGGATTGATGCTAGTTTTCGCGTGTACATTGCCCCGGTTCAAAAATCCAGGAGGACCTGCTCCTGGGTGAGCGGCGGGGCTCTTAGGATCGGCTAGACATTCCAGCGAAAGGGCAGCCGGCCCTTTGTCAGTTCGACTCCAACCCAAAGCGGTCGTTGACCTCAGCTACCCGGCGGATCGGCTAAGGGATTAGTTCCGAGGGAGCATAACCTAGGTAAACCTCTCACCTTGAGTATGCGGTCTCTGCTCGTCTACCGGTATTTGGGATTTTCCCCAGCTTCTCGCTTGAGGATCGTTAGGTCGTGCCCGGCGTGCGTACTTGAGGGGGCAATCTCTAAGTTCGGCGTACCGGAGATCTTCAACACCGACTAGGGATCGCAGTTCACGATAGGGAGTGGGTCAAAGTGCTCAAAGATGCCGGCGTTGCTATCAGCATGGACAGCAAGGTTCGATGGATCGACAACTTGTTCATCGAGCGGCTGTGGAGGAGCGTCAAGTACGAGTGAGGTGTATCTGCGCGCCTACGTGAGCGGAAACTCGTCGGGCGTGCGGTAATCGAGCGATAGATGGTGTTCTTCGGCGGAATGGCCACCGTGAGACCGATGGCGGCGTAGATGACAATGACGACCAACGTCTTCATCAGGGGAATTTTGGAGGGTATCAAGCCATGAAAACGGGAAAGATAAAGGTTCTGTTTGTCGCAGGGTTTGGTCCAATTGTTCGCGAGACGGCTACAAGCCACAAACTCTACAGCGAAGCCCTCGGCATTTCTTTCAAAGAGGAGAGCGGGGGGTATCTTCATACCGAAGCTCTTCAGGGTGTAAAAACGTTTGCCTTGTGGCCTCTTTCTCAGGCGGCGCTTTCTTGTTTTGGTAATGATTCGTGGCCTGATGATGTTCCTGTCCCACAAGCATGGCTGGAGTTTGATGTTGACAGCGTAGAAAACGCAACGGCAGAACTCGAATCGCAGGGATATCGAATTCTTATCAAGAACAAGAAAGAGCCTTGGGGCCAAATTGTCACTCGTCTGCTCTCTCCCGAAGGATTACTGGTCGGCATCACTTTCACTCCTTCGCTGCGGAAGGAAAAATAATGCACGGCGCAACTGCCCCATCAAGCTGAGCAACTGAGGACCATTGACGATGGACACAAAGCAGGAGACGATCATTCTCAACCGCCCAATCAGATCCACTTATCCCGAAGAGAACTTTGTCCAAACGAGCGGAGCCACCTCTATGCTCGCCGCTCAGAGCTTCAGAGCAGGCGGGCTAGGGCCGCGAGCTCAGCCGTGGGCGGCTACGACGGCTGCGGATCGGTCGAGCGAAACTGGTTTGTCGGGCAGCCGAGAGATTATTGAAGCAGCGTAGCGCAAGAAGGGCCTTGGTCCGCTGCGCCCGCGCCGACAGCACGAATCGACACGCATGGCTGATGTGGGTGATGCCACGCCCAGATCGGATACTCCAAAACGGCGATCGAACGCCTCTGTGCGACCCGCCTTGATGCACGGGTGGCCGCCTCGTGATCAGGGTGTCCGTCCCGGAAAAAGGGAACCACCAGTGTCGTGCGTGAGGTTACGAGGTCATCGAGCGCAGACACGATGTCCTCCTCGTGGTGACTCAGATCCCCGTCAGGCAGGCCGAGACGCACGATGCGGACGCGGTCCCCGCCAGCAGCTTGGTCGCCCGGCGCAGTTCCTGAATCCGGAGCGCGCCGAGATTGGAAATATCCTCGCGCGAACGTTCCCCGTCGGTCAGGGACAGGACCACGACCGGGCATTCGCGCCTGGCACACGCGTAGATGAGTCCACCGGCGCCGAGGGTCTCATCATCGGGGTGTGGCGCCACCACGATCATGGGACCGCGAGGCAACTCCCAGGCTGGCACGTGCTCGAGACGCTTCTGACACAGACCCTCTGCCGTCCCCTGACCAAGTGGGTTAAACGCACGTCTCACAAGCATGCTCCGAAGCTAGCCGCCGACCGGCGCAACACTAGAGTTTGAGGGCTCGCAGGGCTGTAGGCCTTGGCAGACGAAGGTTGTCCGTCTCCCGGCTACAGCTGCGGGTAATTGAACCGAGCTGGGCTACCCGGCGGCGAGGCCGCAAGGGCAAAAGAGGAATCCCCGTGGGAGCCAGTCAGCGCCTCCAGAAACTGCTGCCACCAGTCGTGCACGGTTTGCGTGGCGACTGAGTGATACAGCGCCTCGAAGCGTTCGCGCCGCTCCGCCAGTGGCATATCAAGCGCGCGCTTAAGGGCAAAGGCAATGCCATCAATGTCGTAGGGATTAACGATCAGCGCGGTCTGCAGCTGTTGCGCGGCGCCTGCACGGTCGGAGAGAATCAAGACCCCGGGGTCCGCTGGGTCCTGTGCGGCGATAAACTCCTTGGCCACCAGATTCATCCCGTCGCGTAGCGGAGTGACCAGGCAAACCTGCGACAGGCGCAAGAATCCGAGCAAGGCAGGGTGTGGAAAATTGCGATTGAGGTAGCGGATCGGGGTCCAGTCGACGTCGCCGAAGCGGCCGTTCGTGCGACCGGCGTTCTGCTCCAAGGCGCTGCGAATGCGGCCATACGCGTCAACGTTTTGCCGACCCAGGGGCGCGATTTGCAGATAGGTTACGGCGCCTTGGAAGGGGGGGAATTGCTCCAGAAACCTCTGGTACGCATCAAAGCGCTCGAGCAGCCCCTTGCTGTAGTCCAGTCGATCAACGCCGATGATCAGACGCCGGCCGTGCAGGCTGCGGGTAATATTGCGTACCGGACTCGAGTCTGCGCTTTTCTGCGCGACACGCCCGATCGCATCGGCGTCGACACCTATGGGGAATACGCCGGTCGCAACGCGCCGTCGTCCCGAGAAGATAGTGCCTGAGGCGTCGATCGACTGGGCCCCGCCGGCTGCGCGTACTGCCTCGATGAAGCCGCGCCGATCGCTCTCGGTCTGGAATCCCACGAGGTCGAAGGCCAAGAGCTGATTCACCATTTCGCGGTAGACCGGTAACGCCCTGAGTACCTCGAAGTGGGGGAATGGGATGTGCAGGAAGAATCCCACCGGCAGTCGTACCCCACGGCGGCGCAATTCCTCGGCCAAGGGGATCAGGTGGTAGTCGTGGACCCATATGGCGTCGTCCGCACGAAGCAAGGGCTGCAGCGCAGCAGCGAACAGGGCGTTGACTTGGCAGTAGGCGGCGTACTGCTCCGGGTCATAATGAAAGCTATCGAGGAAATAATGGAACAGCGGCCAGAGTGTACCGTTGGCAAAACCATTGTAGTAGCGACCCAGGGCGGTCTCGGGCAGGGGAATGGTTGCGAAGGAGACATTGCCGCGCTGTTGCACCGTCGGGCTGGGCGGTGCCGCTTCGTCCGGGCTGGTAGCGCCGTTCCAGCCGAACCACAGGCCACCCGAGGCCTGCATGGCGGCGAGGAGCCCGACGGCCAGGCCCCCATCGGCGCGGGCTCCGGGCAAGGCGACGCGATTGGAAACATTGACCAGCCGGCTCAAACCTCATCCTCCCACCGCTTGCTGAGCCGCATCGCCGTGGTAATGATCCCCACCATGCTGTAGGTCTGCGGGAAGTTACCCCACAGAGCACCGGTATGCGGGTCGACGTCCTCGGACAGCAGGCCGACACAGTTGCGTACGGAGAGCAGCCTGCGAAATAGCGCACGCGCGGCCTCAGTCTGTCCCGTACCCGCCAACGCATTGGCCCACCAGAACGAGCACACCGTGAAGGCGGCGGAGACCTCGCCAAAGTCATCCGCGTGGTGGTAGCGCATGAGAAAGTCCCCGACACGCAAGTCCTCTTCGACCGCGGCCAGGGTGCCGATGAAGCGCGGGTCACGCCAGTCCAAGATTCCCAGTTCGGGCAGCAGTAAGAGACTGGCATCAGTCACATCGCCATCGAGGGTCGCGGAGAAGCTGTTTCGCGCCGGGCGCCAGGCGCGCTCCAGGAGCTGAGACTTGAGGGTGTCTGCATGCCATCGCCAATAGGTCGCGCGTTCCGGCAAATCCAGACGCGCAGCGATGCGTGCCAGGCGGTCTCCGGCGGCCCATGACATCGCCGAGGAGAGCGTGTGTGCTCGCTCGATACCGCGAAATTCCCAGATTCCTGCATCGGGCTCGCCGAATACTCTCAGCGCACTTTCTCCAAGAGCCTCCAGACGATGAAATTGCGCTACATCGCCTGGCCTTTCGAGACGATGATCAAAAAAGCTCTGGGTCGCCGCCAAGATGACCGACCCGTACACATCGTATTGACGTTGCCGGTAGGCGAGGTTGCCGACCCGTACCGGCCCCATCCCGCTCACGCCTCCCAAGGTCTCAACAATGCGCTCGGCGAGCTCGCGCTCCCCGGTGATTCCGTAAACCGGCTGCAACCCCGCACCGGCCTCGCTGGCAACCACATCGTCCAGGTACCGCAGGTAGGCCTCCATCGCCTGGGTCGCACCCAGGCGATTCATCGCCTGGACGGTGAAGTACGCATCGCGCAACCAGCAGTAGCGGTAGTCCCAGTTGCGGCCGCTGTCGGCGGCCTCCGGTACTGAGGTCGTAGGTGCCGCGAGAACCGCTCCATTGTCCTCGTAGGTGCACAACTGTAGCGTGATCGCGGCCCTGATCGTTTCCTCCTGCCATTCAAACGGCACAGCCAGTCCTCGCACCCAGTCTTGCCAATACCGCACCGTGGCGCGCAATGTACCGTCGGCAATCTCGTGGGCAGGGCTGCCCAGTGTCTCGTCTTCAGCCATGACTAGGTCGATGGGGCGCTCGAGCACGAAGACCCGGTCCTCCGTCAGGTAGGAAACCGGGGCATCAGTGGTGACTCGCAATGACTGAGACGGGTCAAGGAAGCGCACATGGTGGCTGCCGAGCTGCCGGCTGAACGGGCGGGCACCGTAATCAGCCGCGGGGCGCAGCTCAATGCGCGCCGCTGGCCGACCGGCAAGTGGCTCAAGACGGCGCACCAGCATGGGAGGGCGATAGAGCCGTCCGCGGCGCATGTAACGGGGGCACCATGTGGTGACCTTCATAGCGTTGCCCCGCCCGTCGTGTGCGACGGAGACCAGCACGGCTGTGTTGCGCTCGTAGGCAAGCTCACACCGGTCCGCGAGCTGATCAACGAGGGTGATGCGGAAAGTGCCGCCCCCGTTCAACGGCCCCAGCAAGGAACACAGTACCGGATCACCGTCCGGGCGGGGCCAGCAGCACCAGCTGACGTTGCCGTCCGCCTGAACCAAGGCTGTGATCTGCCCGTTGCCGACGATGCCCGTATTCGCCAGCGCCGCCACGCCGGCTGTTCTTGCCACGTCGGGTTGCTTACTCATCGCGGTTGCTCGCCAAGACTTCGAGCCAAGCCCGGGCGGCCCGCACTGATGGGAGGCCCGCAGGCGCAGCGCTGGGCCGGTCGGCGGCTACCACGACACTGATTCCCCCGGCCGCGTTGACCCACTCGAACGCCGGCTCGTCGGTGAGGTCGTCGCCGACGAATATCGGGCGTCGGCCTTGGAAAGGCACCTCGTCCATGAAGGCCGCCAGGGCACGCCCCTTGCCAGCAGTGCGGGGCAATAGCTCGATGACATCACGCCCTTCCTGGACCTTAAGATCCGCATACGATCCCGCGAGCTCCCCGATGACCGTCTTCGCGCGCGCTGCCAGTTCGGGGACGGCTCTGAAGTGCAACGCAACGCCCGCCCCTTTGTCCTCCAAAAGAAGGCCGGGGTGCTCTTCAACCAGCGCACGTAGTCGAGTGCGCGCGCCGTCGAGCGCGGTGAACTTCCCCGCCTGCATATAGGTCCCACGTGCATTGCGGCGCTCGAACCCGTGAATGCCGGCGGCAGCAAATCGCGTTGGCGAGGTTACCTCGTCGATGCTCGCGATCGTTCTCCCGCTAATCAGCGCAAGGGCCCCGTTCGTGGCGAGCTCAAGTCGTAGTAGCAATGAAAGCAGCTTCGGGCCCGCCCTGACTTGGCTTGGGCGAGCCGCAAACGCCAGCAGCGTCCCATCTATATCCAGAAAGAATGCATGACGACCAAGTTCGATACTTACAGGTGGTAGGGCCTGGGTCCGTTTCTCGTCCAAGGTGTATCCGCGCGCGCAGTCGCGTTTAAGCATAATCGCGATTGAGCGGTTAACAACGTGCCGGGGCAATGCCTACACGAAGGCAATGTTTGTAGGCGCCAACGGACTAGGCGTAGGCCTAGCCATTTAGTCGCGGACTGCGGACTCAGGCGGCGCGTGCGCGGATGTCGGCCCCGCGTCCTCTGCAACCTTGAGCCAGACACGAGCGAAGCAGGTCCGGGAAGTCAGATCGCGCGCGGCCCAGATTGTCATTTACGAAAATCGTCGGGATGTTGCGTCGAACCCACATCTCCTTGGGCGCAGCAATCTTCTGCGCAACAGGCCAGGCGACCCGCGCCGCTTGCCTTTAGGGAAATTGAAATCTGAGAACATGTCCAGGACAAGCAGGCACGACTCGTGCTGTCCCGGTTGCTGCGCCGTGAAGGCTTTACGTGCGTGTACGCGTGATTGCCCTGTTCAACGCACACAACGCGATCGTTTCTTTCAAACTCGCTGTTTTCGCCTTGCTCACCTTCAATGATTCCAAGCATGCGGCAGCTCAGGCGGCAGCCAATGAAGGCCGGCTCGTCGATGAGAATCAGGGCATCGAGGGGATCGCCGTCCTCCGCCAGTGTTGAGGGAATAAATCCAGAGTCGTACGGAAAAGTCATTCCAGCAGGCAGCACCCTTTAGCGCGAATCTCCGTTCCTTCGTATCGAATGAGTATTTGTTACGGCAACCCTTCGGAGTCTCAACGATGACTGCGACCAGATCGGCAGCGTCTGGCTCAATCGCATCAAGGAGTGTCGGATTGCGCAAACTGGATGGGGCAGGCGCTTTATTCGGAATGAGTGAACTCCTGACGCTATGAATATCGGTTGCGGTCAACGGTTCCAGCCGAGTGCATTGGGTTGTCTTTCGTAGGATTAAAGGGATTGCGGATGCAGTACCACTTGGTCCAACCGTCGTCACGGCTGTCAAAATGCTTATAGGCTGTCGGTTCCTCATCCAGAGGCAACTCATGCGAGATAATCATGGACGGCTGCGCTTTGTCATGGTGAATCAGATTCATGAGGACCCGGTTGTAGGCCTTGACGTTGCATTGCCCGGTTCCCATCCTCTGTCCTCTGACCAGAATTTGCCGAAGTCAAAGGCGATCTGCCCCTTCTTCGCGAGCTTATCGTTGGCCTTGGGAGCGTCGGGGATGTAAACCAGCTTGGCGAGGCACTCGGCGTACCACCCGCTACTGATTGATGTGTCGACACTGGCATGCGAATTCGCATTCAACTGTCGCATCCATTAGCGCGGAAGCCAGACGGTGAAGACCGTTCCGCGATCATCTGATCGCGCTGCCACGCTTCCTCCATGACCCTTAGCGATTTCGCGGACAATATACAAACCAAGACCCATGCCTGAATGCCGCCCAGTGGCCATGCCCCTCTTTAGCGGCTCAAAAAGCTGCATCAGAGTTTCTTCATCGAGAGCGGATCCATTGTTACTTACTTCGATACGAACATCAGTATTCTCGCCCACCACCGCGACGCGTACCGGTTGGTCCGGTGAACCATAGTGGATCGCATTTGTGACGAGATTCCCCAGCAACTGTTGCAAGCGTTTCCCGTCCCAGGAACCGTTGCAATCGCCTCTGACCTCCAGCTGGATCTGCCTACTGGGATAGGCAGCGCCCAGCTGTTCCAATTCCTGGGCGCAGATTGCCCCGAGATCCGCCGGCATGGGAACGATGCTGATGCCCAGACCGAGATTCGTTCGGTTAAAGTCGACCAAGTCATCGAGAAGAGCTTGCAAGTGAGCACCGCTGCGAATCAGCCGTCCCGCGGCTACTGATACCTCGGCGCCTGCATTTAGCTGTCCGAGATGCAGCGCAGTCATCTGCACCGTTTGCAGAGGACTGCGCATATCGTGGCTGAGCATGCCGAGGAGGAGGTTGCGCGCCTGATCCACCTGCGTGGTGAAATGTTCAACAGACTCGGCCACCGCTTGATCGATCGCTTCGTTGAAGCGAATGACATCCTGAGGATCTGCAGCAGCGGGTAGACACGCGTCCATCCATGAGGAGAGGACGCTGGCGCGCAGCGCTCGGTACTCGGCAACCAGCTGCTTAATGTCGTATCCACTCTTGGCCCGCATAATGGCATGGGTCTGGGCTGCGGTTTCTGGAGCCGGGAGGGCGACGGTCGCGAGCCCTTTGGATTTAGCGGCCTGCTCCTCGGCGGACTGGGGTGTCGAGAGGTCCGCAGCAATCGCTTCGAGAATCTGCGGCGCGTGGTCTCGGAGTTCCAAAGACGCCATAGATGCCGCCGCGGGCAAACGGGTGGCCGCGAATGCGTCCCAGTTCGCAAGGATGCTTTCAAGGTCACGCCGAATGAAGTCCGCAAGTCGCACAGTTATCGTTCTCTAGGGTTCCTCCGCCGTGCGAGGATGGCCGGCGCTAGGCGCGCAACGACGTTGTCAGGCACCACGTCAGATCATACCGCCTTTATCGCAGCGGTCCGGCGTAAATATGCGCCTCTGTACCCACCAAATAGGTGTGTCGCTCTCGATGACGAGGAAGATGTGGCGCAGCGTGTGAGCCTGGGGTGCGCGTTTCTCCGCTAGATGCGCGGTGGGTCGGTTTCGCGATCGAAGTTACGGTGCTTCACCAAGGCACCAATAAAGGCAGCAAGAGCGGCCTCGTGAGAATCCTCGCCGAATGCGAGCAGCGCGGCATCCCCGTCAACCGGGCCATTCTCCTGACTCGCCCGTATCCCCAGTTTGTCCAGCAACCCACGGGCCCCATTGAAGAGCAGGATGGGTTTGCAGTGCCGGTATTGGTCCTTGAGGAACTCGACGGCTTGTCCGCTCTCGCCCAGAGAGGGCGTGAGTCCGTCGAGTATCACAACACCGTCCCATAACATCGAAGGCTGGATTTCGATTGAGGCGTCGAGGTCGAGCGTGCTGCGCCTGCCCTCGATCGCACCGAGCTTGACCCCTACGAAGCGGGGTGCGGCGCCCTGTGCAACCAGGCCAGCGTGGACTTCCGCGGCCACGTCGGTATCGGCCCCATCGGACAGCAAGATGGCGATTCGTCGCGTCCTGACGCCGTCCACTCCCGGCCGAGACAGTAAGGACAGGGCGGGAGAGCGGGTGAGGTCGGATTTCTGAGTCTTCTTGGCCGGCAGCGGGTCAGGGAGCTCGCCCATCCCGAGTCCGTCAGCAACACCCCGGGCCAGAGCTGCGGCAACATTGCGCAACTGGGCAACGACGCGCCTGCGGATCGCAGGAACTTGAACTTTGGACAGCTCGAAGCGGAACGCCCGGATAATGTGTTGTTGCTCCGGAGGGCTCTGGCTCTCCCAGAACAGGCTCGCCTGCTGGTAGTGTTCGGCGAACTTCTCGGGCTTGCCGCGGACGTGGTCACCGTCGAGCGGCTGAGGAAACGACGTGAACCCCTGCGCCCCGGCCTGGAACGGACATCCACCGCCCAATGAATTCGGCTCGTAGGCCACGCGTCCGCGCGCGATTGCCTGCCGATGCATACCGTCGCGCTGATTGTTGTGCACCTGAGCCAGCGAGGCGTTGACCGGGATTTCATGAAAATTCGGGCCGCCGAGCCTGGAAATCTGGGTGTCGACGTAGGAGTGAATGCGGCCGGCAAGCAGCGGGTCGTTGCTGAAATCGAGCCCTGGGACGATGTGCGCCGTGCAGAAGGCCACCTGCTCCGTCTCTGCAAAGAAGTTGTCGGGATTGCGGTTGAGGACGAGGCGTCCGATTGGCTCGACCGGTACCAGCTCCTCCGGGATCAATTTTGTCGCATCCAGGACGTCGAAGCTGAATCGCTCCGCCTGTTCCTCAGTAAATACCTGGACGCCGAGGTCCCATTCCGGATAGTCACCCGCTTCAATGGCCTCCCACAGATCGCGCCTGTGAAAGTCCGGGTCAGCCCCGGAGATCTTGACGGCCTCGTCCCAGCTGAGTGAGTGCGTACCCGCCTTGGGTTCCCAGTGAAACTTGACGAAACGCGAATCGCCCTTGGCATTGACGAAACGGAAGGTGTGGACGCCGAAGCCTTGCATCATCCGGTAGCTGCGCGGGATGGCGCGATCCGACATGACCCACAGCAGCATGTGAGTGGATTCTGGCATGAGCGAGACAAAGTCCCAGAACGTGTCATGGGCAGAGGCCGCCTGCGGCATGGCGTTGTGCGGTTCGGGCTTGACCGCGTGTACGAGGTCAGGGAACTTCATGGCATCCTGGATGAAGAAGACCGGGATGTTATTACCGACCAAATCCCAGTTGCCTTCGTCGGTGTAGAACTTCACCGCGAAACCCCGCACGTCGCGCGCTGTGTCGGTCGAACCGCGCTCGCCCGCCACGGTCGAGAACCGCACGAACACCGGGGTTTTCTTGCCGGCCTCGGCAAAGATAGAGGCGCGTGTAGTGGACGCGAGTGACTCAAAACATTCGAAATACCCGTGCGCGCCGGAGCCGCGGGCGTGAACGATGCGCTCGGGGATGCGTTCGTGGTCGAAGTGAGTGATTTTCTCCCGCAGGATAAAGTCCTGCAGCAGCGCCGGGCCCCGTAGGCCGCCCTTCAGGGAGTTCTGGTTGTCTGCGACAGGGACTCCCTGATTGGTAGTGAGTGCACGTTCCGAGGAGTCGACACGCACCCGATCCAGCGGGCGAGCCGCGGGATTTTCTCCGGGATGCGCCTGTGATCCCACCTTTGCCGAGTCGTTGGCTTCACTGAGCGTGCTGCCACTTACCCGCGCATCCGGAGCCTCCTGGTGGACGCCGGGTGCAGCCTCAGGGGTGAATTCGGACGGCTTTGCGGCATTGAAGGGAAACTGTCCGGCGAGCTTTTCCGTGCCCGCCAGCTTGGCGGCCGCGTCGCTCTGCGCGCCTCGGCCCAACCTTGCTGGACCTGCGGTAGTGGAAGTTGCTGGGCTACGCGTGCTTGCCCTGGAAGTGGGTCTCGAAGTTCCACGCGACGGACCTGCGGTACCGCGGCCCTTTTTTCTAGTTGCCACAAGTAGTTCCTTATAGAGCGGGACGAATGCGGGCGACGCCTCGATATCGAGCCGCCCGAGCGAATCGATGGGCGTGCCACGAGGGCTGGTACAAAGGAGGAGATCTCGAAGGCACCGATGCTGGACCACGGACTAGAGGCAAACCACTACTCGGGAGCCTTACTGGGTGTCGGAGACTGCCGACGATTAGCGCGCAGAAATCGCCCGCGTCACACGCGGCCCTCGGCGTCGCCTCGCGCATCCCGGCTTAATTTCGACGGAAAGGACTGCTCGTTGCGAGCATTGACCCCAGCCGGCCGGCAGCATGAAGTCGACTTTGCTTTGCAGTCGCGTAGCGAGATAAGAGGGCGATGCCGCGGCTAAGGTCGCGGCTGCCCAACGGCGAGCTGGCCGAGTTGCGACCGCAGAAGGCATATCGGTACGCACGGCAGTTCCGTACAGTAGTCAGAGAACCCAGGTACTGTACGTACCGATGCTGGCGTCGCTACTCCCGCGGTCCTCGAGCGACCAGCGGACTGGTGCTTCACTTGCACTCTCGCTATCGTCGTCCTAGCTCTGTTTGGCGAGACATGGATGCACCATAAAACTGGAAGTGCGGATCTGCCGCTTCATGGTGGACGTGTCCCTGCGTGGCTTGCGGTGCGCATGGCGACGCTGGGTCGCATTGTTGTCGAAGCGATAGTCCACGAGTACGGTCGCGACGAACTGCTGCGCCGCCTTGCGCATCCGTTCTGGTTCCAGAGCTTCGGCGCGGTGATGGGTATGGATTGGCATTCGTCCGGGATCACCACCAGCGTCATCGCCGCGCTCAAGCGCGGCCTCAGACCGGTTCAGCACGAGCTCGGACTGTACGTATGCGGCGGACGCGGGGCTCATGCACGTCGGACGCCGGCAGAACTGCAGGTGGTCGGCGAACGGACCGGTATTGATGCCAAACAGCTGGTCTACGCGAGTCGCCTAACCGCCAAGATAGACAGCGCCGCCGTCCAGGACGGCTACCAGCTTTACCTGCATGCCTTCGTCGCAACTTCTGATGGCAAGTGGTGCGTCGTGCAACAAGGCATGAATCCTGAGTGGCGAGAAGCGCGGCGCTATCACTGGCAGTCAGAGAACCTGCCCGGATTTTTTGAATCCGGTCATGCCGCGATCGAGGGTCGCGCAATGGGCAGAATCATAAACCTCGCGGACGCGCGGGCAGAGAGCAGTCGCAGGGCGTCCGTAAGGTTAGTTCAGTCTGGTCCCGAAGCGATTATTTCAGTCCTTCGTCAGTGCGACCGCGAAGCAGTTGCCGCCGCCGCGCGTCACCCATTGCAACATTCCCTGAACCTGACAGATAGCCGATGCTCAGAGCCTCACCTGCGACTTCCCGAACGTCATGACGTACAGGCCTCGGATGTGGTCCTGAAGCGCTTGCATGCCACTCTGGCGGCCGCCGCGGTACGGGGTCCGGTCGATTTTGCCGATGTTCTCCTCAGTCCGGGCGTCGGCGCGCGCACGGTCTTGGCGCTCGCCTTCGTCGCCGAGGTCGTACACGGGGCTCCCGCGCGCTTCACCGACCCTGCGCGGTACTCACTTGCGCACGGGGGCAAGGATGGGCACCCCTTTCCAGTTGACTTGGCCGTCTACGACCGGACGATCGAGGTACTGAAGCGCGCCGTCGTCCATGCCCGGCTGGGGAAGAGCGATACGCTAGATGCGCTGAGGCGATTAGATGGCCAAGTTCGGGCCCTCGAGGGACGAACCACCGGTCCGAGCTTCGGTCAGCACATTGCGCGCGAAAGGGAACGCACGGGCAACGTAGGCAGTCCCACGCGAAACTCGCGTACAAATTCGCCAGGCCTGGTGACATCCCGTAAGTCGTAGTGCCGCCGACTGCCATGCCGCGATCTGGGCCGTGAACCTCGCAGATTTGAAGAGGCGGCCTGCATTTTTGCGGGCGGTCAGTGAGCAGACGGGGTCTCGCTGGGTCCGCTCGTAACCAAGGATTGGCTTTGTCGCGAGCGCAAGCTGATCGCGAAGAATCGGAGAAGTCCTACGTCAATTAGTCTGCTCGGATACGCCCCTTGCAGGCCCGCGCTTCGTATTGTTGGCAGCAGAACCTGCGTTTAAGCCCCGAAGCTGCGCCCAGCAGGCCTGCGCGGACCGTGTAGCCGAAACAAGGAGATGTCTATGGCCAAGTTAACGTCCAAGGCGCGCAAGCACATTCCTGATAAGGATTTCGCCGGCCCCGGCCGCAGCTATCCGATTGAGGATAAAGCGCATGCGGTCGACGCCAAGGCACGCGCCAAGCAGCAATACGACAAGGGGCGCATCAGCAAGAGCACCCTGGCTCACATCGACTCGAAGGCAAATAAGAAGCTCGGCAAGGGTTAGCGAAGCCTCGTGTGGGTTGGCGTGCTGCGAGGCCTTCCCGAGTTATCGGGTTGTGGGCCGCCGTTCCCTTGCCAAGGGCTGCTTAAGGTCGAGTTCGCATAGCCTAAAGAATCGCCGTGGCTGCGCGCACGCATCCCCGGGAAGGCGGGCGTCGCGGGTTGCACTTGCAACGTCGCCATCGGAGTTTCTACCCGGACTTTTCAGGGTCGTACCACACGGCCTCAATGTTGTTGCCGTCCGGGTCGTAGACGAATGCCGCGTAGTACCCGGGAGAATAGTCGCGGTATCCCGGCGCGCCGTTGTCCTTGCCGCCCGCTGCCAGGGCATCCTTATGGAAGGCCTGCACCTGTTGCTTGCTCGCGGCCTGAAAGGCAACGTGCGTGGGAGAAAGCGTCCCCTGCTTGGCGATCCAGAAGTCAGTATTGCTGCCGTCATTGAATCCCGCAGATTCATCAAACTCCATATTATTGCTATAGCCAAGTGCCCGCAGTGCCTTGACATAGAACGCCTTGGACTTCTGGTAGTCGCTGACGGTTAACGAGGTGTGCGCGATCATGGAGTCCTCCTTAATTCTGCGGACGATCGGGCCATTACCCTAGCAACTCAGCAGCGGAGGACGGAAGCGCTGTCGCGAGCTCGGCGGCCAGTAAGGAAATCCATGTAGGTTGCCAAAGATGGACCCCTAGATTGATTAAGCGAGGGGTCAGGCTAGGGCCGTGATGCCCCGTGGGACGAGATCGCGCTCAGGATTTCGCCGATATCGATCGGCTTTATGAAGTGATAGTCGAATCCGGCCTCCAGTGCGGCCCGTCGGTCGCTCTCCTGGCCCCAGCCTGTCAGGGCGATCAGCACGGTGGCGCTGCCCCAGGGCGCTTCGCGCACGCGGGAAGCCACCTCATGCCCATTTAGCTCCGGCATCCCGATGTCAAGGAATGCAAACCGGGGCTGAAATTCTTCAAGCAGCTGCAGCGCGGTAGCGCCGTCATTCGCAACCCGTACCTCGTGGCCGTGAAGGCCAAGCAGCATCGCCAGTGAGTCCGCGGCGTCCACGTTGTCGTCTGCTACGACCACCCGTACGCCCACCGTTGCCGCGGCAGGGGTATCTGTCGGCGCGGACTCCGTCTGCGGCAGCTCGGGCCCGAGTGGCAACCGGAGCACGAACCGGCTGCCCGACCCCTCGCCCACGCTGTACGCGGTGATGGTCCCGCCGTGCAGTTCCACAAGCCCCTTGGCCAGAGCCAAACCGATACCGAGGCCGCCCTCCGCACGGTCGCGCACGCTTGTTACCTGAACGAACATCTCGAATATCCGCGGTAACATCTCGGCGCTGATACCCACGCCGTTGTCTGTCACAGAGATACTCAGCTCGCTGGCAGTCGCCGCTCCGGTCAGCGAAAGCGCGCCTCGCGGGTCGGTGTATTTGGCTGCGTTGGTAAGCAGGTTGCCAAGTACCTGTGCGAGACGCAGGGAGTCTGCGTCCAGCGTCAGATCAGCCGGGTACTCCACCGTGAGCTGATGGTGTTTGCTGTCAATGGCGGGGCGCGCGAGTTCGATCGCGGCATCGACCACGGCTCTCAGCGCGACGCGCTGCTTACGAATTTCGAGCGTGCCGCGCGTAATGCGCGAAACGTCCAGCAGGCCGTCCAGCAGCCGCGCCATATTGCGCACCTGGCGTTCGATCACATCGACGCTCCAGCGCACCTGATCTGCACTTACCGCGGGCGCGCGAATCACCCCGAGCGCCTGGCGCACGGGCGCGAGCGGGTTGCGCAGCTCATGGGACAGGGTGGCGAGAAACTCATCCTTGCGGCGATCTGCCTCCCGCATGCCTCGTTCGAGGTCGCGCTCCTGCGAGGCGTCGCGGAATACCAGCACCACGCCGAGCACTTCGCTCTTGTCGCTCAGTATCGGGGCGCCGCTGTCGGCGATGGGAGTTTCGGTGCCATCGCGATGGATCAGCAGCGTATGGTTTGCCAGGCCCACCACGGTGCCCTCGCGCAGCACCTTGGCGACCGGGCTCTCTACCGTCGCACGCGTCCCCTCGTTGATGATACGGAAGACGGTTTCGAGCGCCTGTCCGCGCGCGGCAGCAACCTTCCATCCGGTCAGCCGCTCGGCAACCGGGTTCATGAGAGTGACGCCGCCCGCAGCGTTGGTGGCGATCACAGCATCACCGATGCTGTGCATGGTGGTTGCGAGCTGCATTTCGCTGGCGCGAAGCTGCGCGGTGTCCCGGCGCACGATGAAGGCCAGCAGTGCCAGGAGCAGCAGTGCCAGCAGCGCGGTTGCCCAGCCGCTGGCGGCGGCCAGCCTCCGGGCGTCGGCTTCGCGCGCTAGGGATCTCTCGTATCGATCGTCCTCGGTGCGCGCCATCCGGGCCGTGATTGCCCGGATCCGGTCCATGCTTTTCTTGCCGGCATCGCTTGCCACCAGCCGCACGGCGGCATCGTGCTCGCCGGCGTCGTACAGGCGCAGTGTTTCCGCCAGTTCGTCAAGCTTTGCCTGCGTTGTCCCGCGCAGCTCCGCCAGGTCTTCCTGAGACTCCGGGGTGTTACGGGTGAGCAGTCCCAACGCCTCGAGGCGAGTCTGAATTGCGTTCGTGGCCGCGGTATAGGGCTCGAGGTAGGAGGGCTTTCCGGTCAACAGGTACCCGCGCTGACCGGTCTCCGCGTCCAGCAGAGTGTTGACGGTGGACTCGAGAGCGCCCAAGGTTTCCTTGAAGTGCGCACTGTCACTGCGGGTCTCTGTCAGCAGACGCAACGATGCGTGATTGAGGAAGCCGGCGCCGATCAGCACCACGGCCGAGATGATCAGCGCCAGCAGCAGCAGCGAGTTCGACTTCGGCAGCATGGTGGGGCAGTCAGCGCCTGAGGGATCTCATGAATGCAAGGCCAGTACTGCCCCGACACTCGAGGGCAGTGCATTGTTGGCTCAAGGTTTGCGCCATTTTAGGGGTGCTGCCGTGAAGCACAAGGCGAAGATCGCAAGCGCCGCCGACGGTCCACACGAATAGGGCCAGGGCCTGAGACGCCTCTGTAAGACTATTCCGACACACAACAACCAAGCCGCGCTGTATGTCACATAAGGCGGCGTTCTGAAGCGCCTTTCTGCACACGATGCCGATGTAGCACCGAGGAGGCGTGGGATGTGCGCCCTACAGTCGGCGGCAACAGACTGGCATTCCGCGGTGCGTGGGTCGAGCCAGCCGCCCATCGGCGGCGGTCAGGGCGCAAACCGCCGTGCCGCTCGCACGAGCGGTCGGCCTTCAGAATTTGTAGCGCACGCCGATGGTGGGATTGATGTTCGTGGTGAAGAGGTAGCCGCTGGCCATCCCATCATGCACGCCGCTGTACATGGCGCCCAGGTAGGCGTCGAAGTGCACGTTGAAGCGATAGTCGGCATCGAAGGAGAACGCCTCCAGGCTGCCGCTGCACACGCTGTGTGCAGTCGTGTCGCAACCTGCCTGGGCACCGGTGCCGTAGGCATCCTGGTGGACGCCATAATACGCCGCGATCAGATCGAGCTTGGGGGTAGCGCTGTAACGCACGCCGGTCCAGTAGACCTGCACGGTTTTCGAGTTTACGTAGGCCTTGTTATTGACGAAGGCCAGTACGTAACCGCCGATGTCGATGAAGCCGGCATTCAGCGGCGTACGCGGGTTTTCGTACTTGATGTGCTCGTAGCCGGCGAAGATCTTGACCGGGTCCAGCCTGTACAGTCCCATCAAGGCATACGCGGTGTTATCCGAGATGGTGGCCGAAAGCGAATTGGATATGGAATACCCAAGGCCAGGCAGCACGGCGACCTGGGCGGCGCTGAGGGAACCTGCCGTGATGGAGCTGTTGACCTTGGAGTAGTACGCATCGAGGGAGGCCCCGGCAAGACTCGTGCCGACGTTCGCCTGCACGGCGGAGTCGGCAGAGCCATTGGCGCCATTGAACTTGTAGAGCGCGGCTACGTGCAGCGGGGCGCCGAACCCGACTGCGTACCTGGCGGTCGAATCGAGCCGGTTGTTCTCGCTGCTGCCGCCGCCGGAATAGGTGTTGGAGGCGCCCAGCAGGCCGAACGCGGTCGAGTTGTAGTTGGGATCGTACTTGGTGGTGCCCTCCGCCAGCAGCGTCTGCTGGCGACCGAAGGTCAGGGCACCGAAACGGGCTGATCTCATCCCGACAAAGGCCGTCTGCAGCAGCTGGCCTGCCGAACTGCCGTCGACACCAACGCTCTGGCTGGTGACGGGCAGGCCATTGTTCATGGCGAGGGATTTGAGCGAGTCCGCAAACTCCCCGGACTGGGGATTGAAGAAGGTCTCCACCTGGAATATGGCCGACCAGTCATCACCCAGGGGCTCGATGCCCTGCAACCCGACCCGCGACTGCCCCATGTTACTCGGCGTCAGTCCAGTCACCGACTCATGGCTGTTTGAGCGCACGATGTTGCCGCTGGCGGACGGGCGGTAGGGGGTGAATGGAGCGCTGTGGGTATCGTGCTGCAGGCCGATGTCGATAACTCCATACAACGTGATTCCATTCCACGTCAGGCTGTCGTCCTTGGAGAGGCTGGGTCCCGTTTTTTGCTGAGCAAGCGCAGGAAAGGCTGAGCTCAGGGCGGCACACAGCAGCAGGATGGCCCAGGCGGCATCCGCCGCGCCTCTGCGTAAAGTGAAATTTCGGCCGCCAAACATCTTAGTCATGAACCGTCAGCTCCCTGCTCGACCATGCAAGTATGCAAGCCGGGGCCAGTTTTGGTAGCTGGCGGTTACGGCGTCAGTCGGGGACCGGTTACAGACCGGTAGCATTGCGGCTCGAGAGAGAGCTGCTGCTGACACCGCCATGAGCGGACCGTCTACTTCCGGACGAGCGCGCCCGGAGCCGGCGGTCCCAGCACCAAGGGACATATGCAGATGGCATTCCGGTATGCATCGCCGGAAGACGCGCAACTGCAATGTTACCGCCCGGCAAATACGCTGATCCCGGCATCGCTGGGGTTGAGCGAGAGTACCAGTGCACAGAGCCTCTCTCTTCTGAGAGGGTGCGCGTCACTCGCCTGCAAGTCGCTGCGGCGTGCCATGGCCCGTAACAATGCGGTGCGATCATCGGGAGACTCCAATTCGTGATTCGTGAATACCAAGGACGGATCGACCTATGAAAGTGCTCTCCGCCAGCAAGCTCAAGGCATTTCACCTAGCAGGCATGACAGGAAGTTTCAAGCACGCGGCCCACTTGCTCTCCATCAGCCCGTCCGCGGTGAGCGCGCGCGTGCGTTCGCTGGAGCGCGATTTGGGGGTCCGCCTGTTCATACGCGGTATCCGCAAGCTGAGCCTCACCGAAGCCGGCGCAGACTATATCCGCGAGGTAGAGGCGAGCTTTGCCAATCTTGAGATCGCGACCCGGGAGCTGCGCACACGCTTCGCCGAGCCGGCTTCGGCGCATGGACGCGCGCCGAGCGCAGACGGTTCCTTCCGGGGCGCGGCGGAGCACGGAGTCGTGCTGGGGCTGGACTGGACCTGAGCATCTCCGGCTGTGCGTGGCGCTGAAGGTGGGCGGCGGCGTACCCGGCAGGCCCATTTGCAACAGCGAAAAAGGGGCGTGCCGTAAGAAGGGCGCATCGTGCTGGATCTCTCGTTCAACGCAGTCAGGGGCCACACACGACGTATCCGGATGAATGATGGCAGCAGCGTGATTGTGCCGGGTAGTCAGGTAGAATCGCCGCGAGCCGCCCTCGTAGCTCAGTGGATAGAGCGACCGCCTCCTAAGCGGTAGGTCGTCGGTTCAACTCCGGCCGGGGGCGCCAACTACCCGTTTCACCGGATCACATACCGTCTCACCGCGTACCATAAAAGCCTGTGAAAACAGGCATTTGTTACCCAATTTTATGCTTAGGACGTCTCGGGACGAAACTCCCGGTTTCTGAGAAAAGTGGACGGCCAAGCCTGCAAAAGCCCTCCTATGAGCTGGAAGACGGCGGCGGACTCTATTCTTCTCGTTCATCCCGCGGCGCGAAGTACTGGGTGTTTCGCTACAAGATCGCGGGCCGGGGTTCGATGGTGAGTCTGGGCACCTATCCAGCCACCTCGCTCAAGGCAGCTCGCCAGCGCCGCACCGAGATGCGGGGGGTGATTGAGGCCGGTGGCGAGCCCTCGGTTCTTAAGGGTGCGCGGCGGGACTCTCGGGCGACGACGTTTGAGGCCGTAGCGGAGGAGTGGCTGGGAAAGCAGGCCTTTACCGGAAAGACCTCGCGAAGGCGCGTTGGACGTTCGATGACCTCGCGCATTGATTTCGCAGCGCTATTGCGCAGGGTCACCGACCCTAGGCAGTCCGAGTCTGACGCGCGAGTAGCTGCGGTTCCACCTGGGTCCATGCGAGTTCGAGCAGTTTGGTGCGCTGTGGCTGGATAGTCGGCATCGACTCATCCGAGTGGACATGATGTTCCGGGGCACGCTCGGAATGCATCCGTCTATCCTAGGGAGGTGGTGAAAGCGGCGCTGGCGGTCAATGCCACTGGGTCATTTCTTCCATAACCACCCCGGGTGGTGTCTGCGAGCCGAGCGCAGCGGACGAACTCATCACCCGACGCCTCAATGACGCGCTCGCGCTGATCGACGTGCGCGTTCTGGATCATCTGATCGCCGCGGAGCCAGTGTTCTCCTTTTTCCAATCCGGGACTTCTCTAAAATGTTGAGCGGGCGGCCGCTGCGGCGGGTTCTCCCGCGCTGTAGCGCGGGAGAACTCCACATATCTACCGGCTCAACGGTACGATAAACAGTGGCCACCACCGAGAGTAGCCACGGGGAGGCACCGGCTGAGTTCGGCCAGAATCTGACATTGCACCTCGCCAGATTCGCGCCCGTAAGCCGTCATGTCTGGTCAATCATCAATTCACGACGGAGTCATGGGCGCGATGTAACGTCAATCGGCGCGGACTATAGCGACGCCACTGGTATCGCGATGTCGCAGGTAAAAACGCCAGTCTTTGGATCGAAACTGGCGTCCGCAGGGTAGTACTCCAAGAACGGTCGCGCGTCGAGCTGCATTCCGCTACTGGGCAACCAATCGCGCAACATCGCTTCCCATACGCCACCTATTTGATCCACCGTGCCGCGAAACGGCGTAACCGCGTACTGACCTCCGGCAATAGTTGTAGTTTGCGAGTTACCCGCTACCGTGATCTTGCCGCGCACTTCCACACCTGCGTCGTACCGACATTTGTTCCCAGCCGTGATCGTAGGGTCATCCAGGCTAATCCCGTAACGCGGCTGGCCCAATTGGTCGTTTGCCGCCATCCACGGATACACCGTTCGCTGCCAAAACTCGGAGAGTGGCTGTCCGTACGGGCCGACATGGCGCAAGTAGGTAACTTTGACGGGCTTTCTTTCAATGACTCTGACTTTCATGGCAACTCCTGTTGGAAGAGTGCCGTCATTGTCGGCAGCAGATATCCCAAGTATCTGACCTGGATTGCGGAGTCCCTGACCAGAATTGCGCTGTCGCGCAATAGAAGCCCGCCATGCCGACGCGGTGCAGCCGAATCGGGTCCTGAATGCTCTGGCGAACGCTTCGGTCGAACCGAAGCCGACAGACACGGCGACGGCGAGTACTGACAATTTGGGTTGTCCTGCCAAGCGAATGGCGGAAATTTCGAGCCGCCGCCTGCGCAGGTAGTCGCCTAGCGTCTCGCCAGTCCAGGCTAAGAACACCCGGTGGAAATGGAAAGCGGAGAAATGTGCCACGCGGGCCAACGCCCGCAAATCGAGTTGCTGATCGAGGTGTTTGTCGATGTGTTCTAGTACGCGGTGCATCCGCGTCGAGTATTCAGCTTGGTGGGCTTTCTTCGTCAAAGCGTCTGGTTCCGGAAACCTGCGGAGTGATCGACTTAGAAACTGACTTGCTGATGCTACCGCCGACTGTTGGTTCTGTCGCCTACGCGAGTAGCAACGGCTTGGGGGCCACGATTTGAAAGCCGGAAGCCGTCGTTCGCCACTGGCTCCTGTGGGTCATTATCAGCCGTTGGACGTTCCGCGTGCGAGCGGGCGGTTATGTGGAGCTATCTTCGGTCGAATCTCGCTCCCACCGCAGCAGGAGCGAGATCACTCCACATTTTAGAGAGGTCCCGATTCGCAGAAAAATGGTGAGCTCACCATTTTTCGTGGAGCACGGGCTGCTCTAGTGCAGTGGGGTCGCATCTGGCAGGGAAGCCGGATGCGATTTTTCTAGCGATTCGGTTACCGTGCAGCGATTGCGGGCAGCAGTCGAATCGGCGCGCGTGGCACGGCAATACTGCCGTTGCACGCGCGTCAGTGAGGGAGTGATATTCGTCGTCATACATAGGCTCCGTCCGACCGCTACAGACTTAGCTAGGCTAAGCCGGCAGAGCGCAGGCGTGGGCGGCGCGGACAGAGGAAGCAAATTTCAGTAGCCGGGTACTCGGGGGGCGAATCGTAGCCCCGGCCCCCGCTGTCCGCGCCCAGACTGGATATTTGCCGACATGCGCTCGCAGGTACGCCTACAGCATCGGCTAGTCGTAAAGGGCTAAATGCCTGCTCGCAAGCCCACTTTAACTTTCAACAGGACAAACTCTCATGGCAGGAAAAAACACTGCGGTATTCGGTATCTACGCCTCCGGCGAACACGCTGAGCGAGCGGTCGATACGTTAATCAAGGCCGGCTTTGGCAACTCGGACATTTCCGTACTGCTCCCAGATACGCGGAGCACTCAGGAGTTTGCTCACGTAAAGGAGACCAAGGCTCCCGAGGGCACCACCACCGGCGCAACGGCGGGTGGCGTCATCGGCGGCACGCTGGGTGTGCTTGCTGGAATTGGCGCCCTGGCGATTCCCGGTCTCGGGCCATTCATCGCCGCCGGTCCCATCATGGCCGGGTTGGCGGGGCTTGGAGTGGGCGGCGCGGTGGGCGGACTGGTCGGCGCTTTGGTCGGAATGGGCATTCCGGAATATGAGGCGAAGCGCTACGAGGGGCGAGTTAAGAAAGGGGGCACGCTGCTCTCGGTTCACTGCGACTCGTCGGAAGAAGTGACTCGCGCCAAGGAGCTGTTGGAGCGGACTGGCGCAGAAGACATTTCCTCCACGGGCGAGAGTACGGGGACGACTGTGCCGGGTACCAAGGCACCGGATACGAGCCGGACCTATCGCTAGTTCCTCAGCCACTGGCGTGGAAAGTTGAAGAGGGGTCGGCGGCGACCCCTCTTCACTCTCCGGCGGCCAGTCAGCATTGACATTACTGACAGCTCAAATGGTGGAAAAATGAACAGATTAAGCCTTTCGTTCATGATGGCGCCCATATTGGCACTAAGTGGCTCCTGGGCAATTGCCCAGACCATGCCAGCGAGCGCGGGAACGCCGGCGGCTTCGACAAACGCCTCCGTGTCTCCCGACAATACGAGAAGTAACAAGGATGACGCGTCGAACACGAGTCACACGGCGGACGCTCAGCCGAATAACGCGTCGGATATGGAAGTAACGCAGCGGATCCGACGCAGCGTCACCGCGGACAAGAGCCTCTCAACCTACGGACACAATGTGAAAATCGTTACCACTAA
Source organism: uncultured Pseudomonadota bacterium (assembly GCA_963794975.1). Lineage (GTDB taxonomy): Bacteria > Pseudomonadota > Gammaproteobacteria > Steroidobacterales > Steroidobacteraceae > 13-2-20CM-66-19. The sequence continues at coordinate 276,014 of CAWCGL010000002.1, forward strand.
CGGCAGAGTCACGCTCAACGGCGTAGTCCGGTCAGACAATGAGAAGGCAGAGATCGGGGCGAAGGCTGCCTCGGTCGTTGGAAAGGATCACGTGGCCAACGAACTCAAAGTAGCGATGAACTAGCCAAACCGGGGCCGTGATCGCGGGTCAGGGCGGCGCTTGCTAGGCGCGAGTGTCCCCCGCGGGTGCGTTTAGGCCGCGCTCCCAGCGAATCCGCTCCCGGAGATTGCGCATCGCTCCGGGAGCGGGTACAGCCCCTAGTTGCTTGGAGGCGGTGAGTATGCGGACGCGCTGTAGCACATGGGGCACCCGGGGGCGCGACCGTCGTCGCCGGAGCGATACCCAGGGGCCGCTGATTTCACACGCCTTGGCGGGCAAGTATCATTGCGCCATGTGCGGGCGCTACATCATCCGGCAGCAAGCCAAGTCCATCGAGGAGTGGAAAAAGTACGGGCCGCCCCCGTTTCTGGACTCTTACAACGTCGCGCCCACGCACCCTGTTACGGTACTGCGCGTCAGGGATGGCATCCCGGAGTACGTGACGCTGCGGTGGGGTTTGGTGCCGTTCTTCACTCGGGGCGAGGTGCCGAAGTTCGCAACCATTAACGCCAGAATTGAGACATTCGAAACGGCGGCCTCGTACAAGGGAGCTTGGGGACGAGGGCAGCGATGTCTCCAATTGGCCAGCGGCTTCTACGAATGGCACCTTGATGCCAGCGGCCGCAAGGTGCCCTTCCTGATCACACTGGCGGATCAAGAGATATTTGGGTTCGCCGCACTCTGGGATCGCAGCTTTAAAGCGGATGGCACAGTGATCGAAAGCTGCGTTCATATCACAATGCCCGCTAACGAGATCCTCACAGACATCCACAACGTCGGCGCAAATCCGTTTCGGATGCCAGCCATCGTGCGATCAGAGGACCGCGACGCCTGGTTGACGGGGACGCCAGAGGAAGCTCGTGCGGTCCTTAGGCCGTACCCATCCGATCTTATGGTGGCGTACGAAGTGAGCACTCGCGTGAATTCCGTTAAGAACAACTCCCCTGACCTGATACGGCCAGCCGAGGCAGCAGACCTGTTTAGCGAGCCCATTCGGGAGATGCGCGGGCAACCCCCAGAGTCGGACCAGGAATAACGCGCCCCTATGGGCGCTTCGCGCGGAGTCGTCGACGACTTCCGCAACGTTGCAAAAAGGAGGTATGTGGTGGACCTCGACAGATGTATGAAGAATCCCGCGAGCGTATTCGGCACCCCAGAGCAGTTGAGCGAATCGACGGAGCTGACGGTTGAGCAGAAGCGCGCGATCCTTCTGCAATGGAAAGATCAGCTGCAACAATTGCAGGCGGCAGACGAGGAGGGCATGCAAAAAAGCGAAGGTGCGGTAGGCGTCACCGGCGATGTTTTGCAGCGTGTGGCAAGTATTCTTTTCCGGCTAGAAACTGATCCAGTCCGACGCTAGTGCGTTCGTTAACGGTCGCGCGCGCGTCGGACGCCGCAACTTTATGTTCTAAGCTGGGACATGAATGCGGTAGTTCTGGGCTATGCGCGGCGTCGGTAATCTGCAATGCGACCAAGAGTCCCACCGCCGGAGGCTATGATCTCTGACGATGACCGAGCTATATTGACGGACCAAAGTAAAGGCGCTGCATGCGCATCTTCAGGGCCGTATTTGTAGGACGATCGCCCGATAGGGCCCGCCGCGTCGACCGAGCAAGAATTAGTGCGGGCAGAATCAGTAACCTGCCTTACGATGTTATCGATGAGGCCCTGCGCCGCCGAACGCACGGCTGGCCCGCCGTGTCCAGGTGTTTTGCAGGCGCACTGAGCTGCTGCGCGCTGTTGTGGAGGCCGCGCGCAGCGATTCGGTGTAGTTGCGAAGGTCGAAAGGCGCCCCGCGTTGAGCGGCTGTTTGAGGGGCTAGGGCACTGGAGACGAACTGCCGGTGAGTTTGTTCACGCTTTGAAGCATGGTATCCAGTGCATCGGCTGTCGCGGTCCCCGCGTCCCAATGAGTGAGACGCGCTGAAAACTCGCTAGCGCGTTCTTGGTTTCGGGCTGCACCGCCGTGCGGTATATCAATTGCTGTGCCTGCATGCTGACTCCGAGGTCGCGCAGCACGCTATCCGCAGACGGAAAGCGTGCTGCGCACCGGTTCACCCGTTACTTGACCGCAATCCGACGCGGCTGCGCCTTGGGTTGCTTCGGAATGACGATTTCGAGGACTCCGTTCCTGCCAGAGGCTTTAACATTTTCCCCGTCAGCCGTGTCGGGAAGAATGAACCGCCGGTGGAATCTACCAAAGCGACGTTCTACCCGCTGTTGCTGGGGCTGGCCGATTTCGTTAGCACTCGCAGTGTTTTCCTCATTGCGATTTCCCGAGACGGTTAACACTCCGCCGTCCAACGTAATCTCCACCTCCTTTGGCTCCACTCCCGGGATATCGAGGAGCAGTTGGAAGCGATCAGAATACTCACGGACATCTACTGCAGGGCTCCAGTCCGAGGTCGCGCTGTTGCTGTCGGAGTCGCTGATGTTTCCAAACACCCGGTTGATTTCGCTCTGAAGCTGAGAGACGACGCTCCAAGGTTCATAACGTTGTACAGTCATGGCTCTTTCCTCCTTTCTTACGCACGCTGTCGCAGGCACCTTGCTGAAGAGGCCAGAGTGCCTCAACCGCGATATAGGACGACTACTGCAACATTCAAGGGAGACGGTTTGCAAGTTTTTGGCGTCTTGCGAGCGCATGTAAAAACAATGGATTACGTAGGTGGGATATTGGTGACAAGGTGGGCTGTTGGGGCATCTCTCCGTGAATTCGTCGAAGCACAGTTCGCGTCAAAGGGTGGCTCCGTCGCGTGGTGAGCACATCATTTGCCTGGTAATTCGACTCTAGGCGTGTCCGCGACCGACTCTTTCGGTTTGCAGCCGCCACGCGGACGCAAAGGGCAATTGGGGTCGCGCTCTAGAGAAAGCGGATCGCCGGCGGGCCTAGGCCTGCTTCAGCCTCACGGAAGCTCCGCAAGCCCCGTTGTATCCGGCGCGCCTGGTGCAGCGAGGACCTTGCCCATCCACGTAAAAATCGGTGTCTCCGTCTCTGTTGCTGCGTGCTCGAGCGTCTGCTTGGCGAGATCTTTGCCGCGCACTTCCACCGGGCCTTCTCGATTCATGACTTCCAGTGCGCGCTTGGTCTCAACGTCCCCGCGGGGCTGAACGGCGACTACCGCCTTGCCCTCGAGCACGGAACGCTGAAAGATTAACGCCCACTGCTCGCCTTCCCCTCGGTAGCTGCCTTGAAATAGCGAATCGAAGTATGCCTTTAGCTTATCGCTCAGCCCGCGCATGGGCATAAGCCCCGCTCGACCTAGCTCGTCAGTCGAGGTTAGTTCGACTCGATCTGTCGGAAATCCATCCCTGACCAAGGCAGTGCGAACTGATTGCCCGGTCGAATGATTGGTGAATGCTGCAACAAGAACTGCGCTCATCGCTAGAAAGTACTCGCCGGCGCCCGGCGGTGATGCAGCCGTACGGACCCATGTTTTGTAGGACTCGGCCGTCCTCTAAAGACCTCGATTAGTATTGTATTCGTACCTTGACTGCACCGTGTCATGAACCGATTAAATGATCCACTCGTGATCACCGCACTACGACTGATTGTCGCAGTCATTCTAGGGATGGCGTCACCTCAGAGTCGCCTTTGCGGCGACAAGGTCCTGGATAACCACATCCGCCGCGGTGTCGGCAACGTCCGACATCGGGATCGGGAGCGACTGTGAGGCGTGTCCTCCTCTCCGGAACTGGCGGCAGCGTGCATGCAGGGCGCAGCGCGCCGAAATTTAAGTTACCGACGCGGTGAAGCACTTCGAGTGGGAGCCCAGAGGAAAGCGTCATTTGCTTCAGTGCCCAAACGAGGGAATTTCGGAAGTACAACTGTCTTTGGCCGGGCGGCCGGACGGCCAGCCGGCCGGGCTAGCTTCGATTTACGTGCAACGAGCGGCGCCCGACGCCAGTCTTGCCAGCGGCAGGAGGTGGGCTAGGCCAGCTGCAGACGTCTCGCGATCTGTGTGCCTCAAACAGAACAACCCGCCTGAAACGGTCAATCAGCTCAAGATTTCGAAGCAAGCCTCCTAATTGCCCTTAGTAGTTTGGTCGTTCGATCCGTTGCGGCCTCCGCGTTCCTGCTGGGTGCGACCACCTGCCCCCGAGTGACAGTCGGAATCAAACCGCCACAACGCAATAGGCACGCGAGCCAGGAAAGACCCGGCTTAGCCACTAAGGGATAGTAGTAACTTGGGGAAATATTCCGAAAGTGCTCGACAGGAGTCTGGGAGCGATAGGGACCTCTCCTACCGAACCTGCTGGAAGCCATAATGGACTTCGCCCCGAAACAGCTTGCTGACTGCGCACCATTCATTCGCGAAGCGCTCGACGTGGAGTCACGGGCGGAGTTCCTCTCGGTTGCGGAACCTAGCGCTCTACTCAGGGAACTCCGGCACACCCGGCGCTAGGAATGTATCTCGCGAGAGGTATCGTTGAGCTGGTGCACGGCTCACCTTCGTTATGAACGGCGAGAGTCATGGCACGGCAGTACGCACTCACAGTCGCGCAGGGTACCCGCGCAGCAATCTGACGTTCCGGGCGATACGACCGACATGAGTGAAGAACTCCGCGCGAATAAGTATTAAAACGGAGCAATGCGGCGTACTTGCAGCGTTCGGCTAGCCGTAGCTTCCCACCGCTTGTCAGGTGTTACTGACCGCCGAAACAGCTGTGATCCGCTGCACGGAGATTCGATGTCTCTTATCCTCTTACAATGTCTATCCACAGGCGTATCTTGGTGGCGGACGATAATGTCGACAGCGCGGCGGCTTGGCAGATGCTTTTTACAGCCCGCGGTCATGAGGTCCGAGTCGAGCACGACGGTAAGACCGCGTGCGACGCCGCGATGGACTTCCGTCCTCAAGCAGCGCTTTTAGATGTCGGTATGCCATATATGTCCGGTTATGACGTCGCGCGCAAAATCCGACGCCAACTGTGGGGCCAAGACGTCGTGCTAGTCGCAATCTCCGGGTGGGGAACACCGATGGACAAAGCGCGAGCGCTGGAAGCGGGCTTCGATCACCATCGGACGAAGCCAGCGAGCACTGACGAGATCACAAGGCTGATCGAGGCTCACGTTCTAGGCTAAGTTGCCGGCTATTTGTTGTCGGTTTGAAAGCGATAACACCTGTATATGCCATCGCCGTTGACCGCGATCTTGCTGTGGTCACGCGGGAAGCAAGCTCGATTCTGGCCAAACAAGCAGTCTCACGCTTCGCACGGTGATTGGCCTGGCCTGGGATGGTCTTGTTAAGTATCGCTTTTGTAGAGGGCTCCGAAGAAGGCTCACCATCGGCTTCCTGGGCGCGCTCGCTATTCTGCTTTTGCCGCGGGCAGTTCATCGCCGTCTTTGGTATATCCGGGAGGGGAGTATAGATTGAGAGTTTTAAGCAGACCCCTGCCGGTATTGAGGATTTCGTGTTTTTCGCCGTGCTCAATCAGCAACAACGCCCCGGTCTTGAGCGCCATACGGCGCCCCTTGATACGTGCTATCCCCGTCCCGGCGACGACAAATAACCATTGGTCCGACCCGCGGTGGCGGTTCCCGGGGCCGCCCTCAGATTTTCCGGGCGGAATCACCATTTGTGCGGCCTGCACACGGCGATTGCCTAACATTACCTTAAAACCTTTCCCGAACTGGAGCGTTTTGATCTTCATACTTCCTCAGGCCCAACAAAATGCCGGCGAGCTATCTTGCAACATAACTTTTCTTCCCACGAGCCCACATTGATTACATCGTACCGTCGCTTAATTCCGCGGCGAGAGGGCGAACAAATGGTAACGTGCACGACGCGATCATGCTGTGGTTACGTAACAAGCGAGCGTCATTCTAGGTACAGTGCCAGCGCTCCCGCTCCATAGTCGATCGGCCTGGCGTGGGGCGGGGGTGGCAAGTATGGTCGCCTTTCGGCCGAAGATAAGGATCATGATCCGGGTCTTAGCCATGCCGTCTCAGTGCCAAGCGGGCGAGCGAAACTATGGCTCACGGCAACTGCAGGACTACGCTATCCGCAGGGGAAGCACTGAGAGGGCACCTCTGGAGAAGAAACCGAATCAGCAGACTGCCAGCGACGTCCGTGCAGTCGGGTAAGTCCCGCTTGTGTAAAGCGCTGGGGCCCGGATTGGTTACCGGCGTCACCGACGACGATTCAATCGGAATTGCGACCTATTCCCAGGCGGGCGCGCAGTGCAACCTGCGGTAGTCGCCGCTTTTCGGGGCAGCCGCACAGCGCCGGACCTGAAGGCCTCAGTCGGATAGCGGCTTTCCGCGCCAACAATAGTCGGGGGCGGAGGCCCCGCCGGTTTGCCCAGTCAGTTGTTGCGGGGCGCTGTCTGGCGCGGCTTGAGGACGACCTTAGTCACCTCGTTGGGCCTCTCCTTGAACATCTTGTATCCGTCGGGCGCCTCTTCGAGTCCCAGGCGATGGCTGATCAGGAAGGTGGTATCGAGCTTTCCGTCCAGGATGAGTTGAAGCAGGTGCGGCATATATTTCTGCACATGCGTCTGGCCACTCTTCACGGACAGGCCCTTTTCCATAAGCGCGCCGATCGGAAATTTGTCAGTGACGCCCCCATACACCCCTGGAATCGAGATCCGACCGCCCTTGCGGCACGCGACGATCACCTGCCGTAGCGCGTGGGTGCGGTCGGTCACCAGTCCCACCGCCGCCTTGACGTGGTCCATCGCGCTGTCGGCGCTCATGCCGTGACTCTCCATGCCCACCGCATCAATGCACGCATCCGGACCGATGCCCCCGGTCATCTCGACCAGCGCTTCGCGGACGTCGACCTCCTCGAAGTTGATCACCTGGGCGCCGAGACGGTTGGCGAGGTCAAGCCGGTGCGGCCGGTGATCGATAGCAATGACGCGCGTTGCCCCGAGCGCGAGCGCGCTCTGGACTGCAAAGAGTCCGACGGGGCCGCACCCCCACACGGCCACGACGTCGCCCTCAGCGATCTCGCAGTTAACTGCAGCCATCCAGCCCGTCGGCAGGATATCGGACAGGAAGAGCACGCGTTCATCCTCGACGCCATCGGGAATGACAATGGGTCCGATGTCCGAGTAGGGCACGCGCACATACTCCGCCTGGCCTCCGGCATAACCGCCCGTCAGGTGCGCATACCCGAAGGCGCCAGTCATCGGGTAGCCGTACAGTAGCTCAGACATGGTGGCGCTTTCGGCCGGATTGGAATTGTCGCACGCCGCAAACTGCTGGCGCGCGCAGAAGAAGCACTGGCCGCACGCGATCACGAACGGCACTACCACCCGCTGGCCGACCCTTAGCTTCTTGTTACCCCGCCCCACCTCCACCACCCGACCCATGAATTCGTGGCCCAGGACGTCACCGGACTTGAGCGTCGGGATGTAATGGTCATACAAGTGCAGGTCGGAGCCGCAGATGGCCGTCGATGTGATTTCGATGATCGCATCGCGCGGATTGACGATCTGTGGATCCGGCACGGTGTCAACGCGTACGTCGTGTTTTCCATGCCACGTGAGAGCTCGCATTATGGTTCCTTGATAGTTTGCTCAGGCGCGCGGGGCGGCGACCGGCGGTTTGGCGGTGGAAACCTCGCCGGTCTCCATCAACTGTTTGAAGCGCCTGAGGTCCTGCTGGGCCTGGAGCTTCGGGTTCTTGCCGAACAGGGTGGCAACGGCCTTCCCGACAAGGCCAGCCGGCGGATCATAGGCAAAGGTGACACTCACCAGCGTCCCGCGCTTGCTGGGCGAGTCGCGGAATTCCACCGTTCCGCTGTTGCGCACGCCTGCAGGTTCAACGGAGGCCCAGGAGATGTACTCATCCTGCACTTCCTCGACGATCTCTGAGTCCCATTCAACCGTGCGGCCGGCAGGTGCGGCCACTACCCAGTGGCTGCCCGTCTTCCCGGCGGGCCGGATCGATTCCACGTTTTCCATGAAGCGCGGCAAGTTGCCAAAGTCGCGCCAGAAGGCGAATAGCTCGGCGCGTGGCCTGTTGATGGTGACCGTGCGGCCGACAACGGTATCCCCGGGCTGCGCTGTAGCGGCCCCAGGGAGCGCTTCCGGATCCGGGTTCTTGGCACTGCTCAGCGGCGCGTCGCCGTGAGCTGTCTGTGAGATCTGCTTGGCCATATGGAGACTCCGCGCTGAGGTGTGCAAACGTAGCCACGCGGGTCCGTGTTTGCAGTGTCCGCCGGACTCGGAGTGCTGTAGGTGTCACCCGACGTATCGGCTCAAGCGCAGCGCTTCAGCTGAAGTGTCGGCATTTCCCTGCGCACAGTTGCGCGCTTGCTGGACTAGGCGCCGTGACCGCAAAAAGGTGTGCTGGCGCCCCCAATCGTGTCCCCCGCCGTTTTAGGAGCGAAGCGATGAATACCAATACCCAGACACGTAAGCTTGCAGTGGTTACAGGCGCCTCTACGGGTATAGGCTTGGAGCTCGCACGCTTGTGCGCCAAGCACAAGTATGACCTGGTGATTGCCGCTGATGAGCCGCTCATCGAGGCGGCCGCGACAGAGCTTGAGGAGCAGGGCGTCGAGTGCACCCCAGTGGAATGCGATCTTTCTGACAAGGAAGGGGTGGATGTCCTGCTCGGCATCGTTCAGCGCAAAGGTCGCCCGGTTAACGTTCTGATTGCCAACGCCGGTCACGGCCTCGGAAACGCATTTCTGGACCAAGACATCGATGAGGCGCTCAATGTGGTCCACACAAATATCGATGGGACGCTCTACCTGGTGCACAGCCTTGGCCAGGAGATGCGCGAGCGCCACGAGGGCCGCATCCTTATCACAGGCTCAATCGCCGGATTGATGCCCGGCACCTTTCAGGCGGTCTACAACGGCAGCAAGGCGTTCATCGACTCCTTCTCGGTGGCTCTGGGTAACGAACTCAAGGACTCGGGCGTGACCGTGACCTGTCTGATGCCCGGCGCGACCGAGACGAACTTCTTTGAGCGTGCCGGGCTGACCGACACCAAAGTCGGCGCCGGGGAAAAAGCGGATGCGGCCGACGTAGCCAAGACTGGCTTTGACGCCATGATGAAGGGTGAAAGCAAGGTAGTCGCGGGCTTTGCCAACAAGATGCGCGCGGCGATGACCAATGTGTTGCCGGATGCCACGCTCGCGGAGATGCACCGCGGCACCGCCGAGCCCGGGAGCGCCAAGAATCCGAACAAGGAGCCGGATTCCAAGCGCAAACGTCGCGACTACCCGCAGCCGTAGGCCGAGTCCCGCCGCTCCGCTCATGCTCCAGCTCGCGCTGCGTGTGCACCGCTACGACGCGGTGGATGCCGAGGAGGCGATACGGGCACGTACCGACTTTTTCGCGGCCGCCGCCGTAGTGACGCGCGCAGTGTCCTTTATGCCGCCGTCGCGGTTCCTGTTGCATCTGAGCGCCCGACTGGAATGGCTGAACATGAGCCGGGCGGCAGCGATCCGCAGCGGGTCGCTTTATGGCGGGGGCAGTGTCGCAGCAAACACCGACGATTTCATTCACATCGAACAGTCTGCCGTGCAGCGGCACTTAGATTGCCTGAAGAAAGCGGCGCCGCACCGGTATCGCACCGAAATAGCATCCTTGAATAGCGCGATGCGAGCGGCAGGACGCCTGCCGTTGTGGGCGCCGGGGGTGGCTGGGATCGCTAACGCGCTCAGGCGGGCTCAGCAGGAGACCGATGGTGAGATGGACTTCGCGGCGCAGCCGTTTCGCGAGGCGGTGGGGCGGCACGTTTCAGCCTCGATCCGCCGCGCGGAACCCCGCCGAGACCACCACGCGGTTCCGCCGCAGAGCGCTCGCCATCGCAGTCGTCCTACGAAAGTTTCTCCAAGCCGCCTACAGCGGGCTCAAGAGGTTGGAATGACTCTTTAAGTCCGGCCTGCACAACCAAAGAGGGGCTCACCCATGCCGCAGACTTTACAATCGCTTACGCTTGCGGATGCCAGAATCATGATCGCCGCAGGCGAAACCAAGGCACATGAACTCGGTGTGCCCTACAACCTGGCGGTCGTCGATGCGGGGGGCAATCTGATCACTCATGCGCGCATGGATGGCGCCTGGCTGGGCAGTATCGACATCTCCATCCACAAGGCATGGACGGCGCGGGCCTTCGACATGGCGACCGAAGATTTGGCGAAGATGGCACAGTCGGGCAAGCCGCTGTTCGGCATCAACAGCACCAACCGCGACAAGGTGGTCATCTTCGCAGGCGGCATGCCGGTAAAGGTAGGTGAGACCGTGATCGGAGCGGTGGGGGCCAGCGGCGGCACTGTCGATCAGGACCAGAAGGTTGTCGAGGCCGCCGTTGAGGGCTTCGCCAAGAGCAAGGCAGTGCACCGCACGCGCGCCGCCAACGAGTAGGCGCAGGCGCGCATGGCTGTCCCGTTGCCCTATTGCGGTGCCGCGCCATCACCGGCGGAACTCGCGTGGCGATTTAATCTGGACCCCGTACTGGTGCTAGCGCTGGCGGCGCTGGCAGTCACGCATATAACGCTCCTGCCGGACGCATCGCGGCGGATGACGGCGGCGCGCGGCTGGGCAATCACGGCTTGTGCGTTGATGTCGCCGCTGTGCGCGCTCTCGGTGTCGCTCTTTTCGGCGCGTGTGGCTCAGCACATGGTGCTGGTGCTGATCGCCGCGCCGCTACTCGCACTTTCGTTGCCCGCACCGGGAAGCGGCAAGGCGAGGCAGCGACTGTGGAGCGCCGCGCTGGTGTTTTTCGCGGCTCTCTGGTTCTGGCACATGCCCGTTCCCTATGACGCGACGTTTGCCTCGGTCAGTACCTATTGGGCCATGCACCTGACCTTGTTCGGTAGCGCAGTCTGGTTGTGGCGCGAATTGCTAATGGCTGGCCGGGCACACCTGATCGATGTGGTCTTGGTGGGCAGCCTGAGTTCGATGCAGATGGGATTGCTCGGGGCTGTGCTCGCGATGGCCTCGCGCCCGCTCTACTCCTGGCATTTCATCACGACGCAGGTATGGGGGTTGACACCGCTGCAGGATCAACAGTTGGGGGGCACCTTCATGTGGGTTCCCGGCATCCTGCTGTTCCTCTGGGCCGCAGTGCGCGCCCTTGAGAGGGTTCGTGGCAGGGTGGCTGCAACGCAGGCCCGATGACCGCGCCGCTCGCATACTTGAGCGCGTCCGGCGAGCGAGCCGCGGCCATCGTGCCCCTGACCTGGTTCACGCTGGTGGTATCGATCCTGGTATGTCTGATCATTGCATCCCTGCTGTGGGTGGCCGTGCGTCGTGCGTCCGGCCGCGGCGGGGCTACCGAGACCCGGGCGGTTGCGGTGCAGCGCGGTGCCAGCGGCATACGCTGGATCACGATTGGGCTGTGGTTGTCGGCTGTGCCGCTGGCGGTCACCCTGGTATGGACGATGGTCACTTTGGCTGCCGTGTCCGGACCCCCGGCGAATACCGGCCTCACGCTCGACGTCACCGGCCACGAGTGGTGGTGGGAAGTGACGTACCTGGACTCCGATCCATCGAAGACATTCAACACGGCCAACGAGATCCACATTCCGGTCGGCACCCGCGTGCTGGTCCGGCTGCACGGCGCGGACGTCATTCACAGCTTCTGGGTTCCCCAGCTGGCCGGCAAGACCGATACCATCCCCGGCCAGACCAATTTCACCTGGCTGCAGGCGGACCGCCCGGGCCGCTACCGTGGACAATGCAGTGAATACTGCGGCGCGCAGCACGCACACATGGGGCTCGAGGTGGTTGCCGAGGAACCGTCTGCCTTCCGGGCATGGCGCGCACGGCAGCTGCAGCCGGCGCCGGCGCCGCAGGCGCCGGACCAGCAGCGCGGTCTTGCGCTGGTGGAGTATCGCTGCGGTGCATGCCATTCCGTGCGCGGCACGCAGGCCGGCGCCCGTAGCGCGCCGGACCTGACCCACATTGCCAGTCGCGGCATGATCGCAGCGGGAATGCTGCCGAACAATGCCGGAACGCTCAGCGGCTGGATCGAAAATGCCGCGCATATCAAGCCAGGCAGTCTCATGCCGGACCAGCATCTGAAGAGCGACGATCTCAGCGACGTCGTGTCCTACCTGGAGACGCTGCAATGAGGGCGCAGGATTTCCGCGCACCAACGACCGGCGCTGACAGCGTAGAGCACCAGGCACGGCTGCTGCGACTGTGGGAGGGCCCGGGCGGCCTCAAGGGCTTCCTCGGCACCGTCGACCACAAGCAGATCGGCATCCGCTACATCGTCACCGCGTTCGTCTTCCTGGTGCTCGGCGGCCTCGAGGCACTGGTGATGCGCCTGCAGCTCGCCGGCCCAAACCGTTCCCTGCTGACCCCGGAGCAGTACAACCAGCTGTTCTCGACGCACGGCATGACGATGATCTTCCTGTATGCCTCCCCGGTGCTGTCGGGGTTTGCCAACTATCTGTGGCCGCTGCTGCTGGGCAGCCGCGACATGGCCTTTCCGCGTCTGAACGCGCTGGGCTACTGGGTCTATCTCGCCAGCGGCATCTTCCTGTACGTCGGGTTCCTCACCGGCAATGGCCCGAACGACGGCTGGTTCAACTACGTCCCGTATGCCGCCCGCGACTTACAACCCGGGTCTGAACGAGGATTTCTATTCGCTGGGCATGGTGTTCCTAGGCATCTCGACCACCGTCGGCGCGGCGAACTTCATCGTGACCGCGCTGCGCACGCGCGCCCCGGGCATGTCGATCAATCGCCTGCCGATTCTCATCTGGGGCACGCTCACCGCCAGCGTCGCCAATCTCATCGTGGTGCCGGCGGTCAGCCTCGCTTTCCTCATGCTGTGGATGGACCGCCAGTTCGGCACGCATTTCTTCGATCCCGCCGGCGGCGGCCAGCCGCTGCTGTGGCAGCATCTGTTCTGGATCTTCGGCCATCCTTGGGTCTACGCCATCGTGCTGCCGGCCATGGGCATGGTGTCCGACGGCCTGCCGGTGTTCTGCCGCCGCCCGCTGGTCGGATATTCGTTGGTGGCCCTGTCGACGGTCGCCACCATGATCCTGGGCTTCGGCGTGTGGGTGCATCACATGTTCGCCACCGGACTGCCTGGTCTTGGGCTGTCGTTCTTCTCCGGCGCCTCGATCGCCATCACGGTGCCTTCCGCGGTGGCGGTATTTGCCTGGCTCGCCACGATCTGGCATCGGCCGACCGGTGGTCACGACGGCATTCCTGTTCTTTGCCTCGATGATCCTGCTGTTCGTCATCGGCGGAGTGTCCGGCTTCATGACGGCCAGCGTGCCGGTGGACTGGCAGCTCACCGACACCTACTTCGTCGTCGCCCACCTGCACTACGTGCTGATCGGCATCAACGTGTTCCCGGTGGTCGGCGCCGCCTATTTCTGGTTCCCGAAGATGACCGGCAGGCTGCTCGATGAGCGGCTGGGCCGCTGGAATTTCTGGACCATGTTCATCGGGTTCAACCTGGCCTTCCTGCCCATGCACCTCACCGGGCTGCTGGGCATGCCGCGCCGCGTCTACACCTATGACCGTGACATGGGCTGGGACACGCTCAACCTGATCACCTCGGTCGGCAGTTTCGTGTTTGCCGTCGGCGTGCTGCTGTTGTTCGTCAACATCGTCAGGAGCCTGCGCCACGGTGCGCCGGCGGGTGCCAATCCCTGGGATGCGCCGACCCTCGAGTGGGCCGTGCCCTCGCCGCCGCCGCCCTACAACTTCGCGGTCATCCCGACCGTCGCTTCGCGCCATCCGCTGTGGGAAGGCCGCCTGCAGGATGAGGGTGCGCCGCGCTCTTCGCTCGACCGCGGGCTGTTGCTCGAGCAGGCAAGGAGACCATCGGCACCACGGCTCTGGATGCGCAGCCGGACATGATCCTGGAGATGCCCGAGGACACCTGCGCCCCGCTGGTGCTGGCGCTGGGTCTTTCGTGCCTGTTCATCGGGCTGATCCTTCGCAACTGGTGGGTGGTCGCGACCGCCACGGCACTGACGGCCGCGGCGCTGCTGGTGTGGCTGTGGCCGCGTCGCGAACTGCGCGAACGGGAGGCGACCAGTGGCTGAGACGGCGGTGAATGCAGGCGCCGCGCAGCTGCCGGTGGGCCCGATCGGCCGCCACGGCGTCGGCTGGTGGGGAGTCGGGACCTTGGTGGCAAGCGAGGCGGCTCTGTTCAGCTACCTGCTGTTCTCCTACTACTACACCGGCGCGACCGCCGAACAAGGCTGGCTGCTCGAGCCACGCCCCAAGCTCGCGGTAGCCTCGGCCAACACACTCCTGCTGCTGGCCTCGAGCGTCGCTGCCTGGTGGGGTGAGCGCGGCGTTCTGACCGCCGTCGCGCCCAGGCGCTGGCAGGTTTCGGACTGGCCTTCCTGATGGGCACGGTCTTTGCGGCCGTCCAGCTATACGAGTGGCACACCAAGCCTTTTCAGCTCGGCACCTCGAGCTACTCCTCGCTGTACTTTCGTGACCACCGGTTTCCACATGGCCCACGTGCTGGTCGGCCTGCTCGTGCTGCTGGCGATCTTTCTATGGGTGTGCGCTCGACTACTTCAGTCCGCGGCGCCGGCTGTCGGTGTCGGCAGGGGTCCTGTACTGGCATTTCGTCGATCTGGTGTGGCTGTTCGTCTTCACGACCTACTACCTCACCCCTTACCTGGGATTCGCGCGATGAATCCGCAGACACAGCCTGCAGCCAGCCGGGGCGCATCTGCGTAGGCCGCTTCCCGGTCGTGCCGCCTTCGGCCTGCTTGGTGGTCCGGTGGCGTGGTTTGCGCAGCTCTAGTCGGCTACGCGCTTGCAAGCGCGCCCTGCTTCCCTCATCAGCAGCGCCTGGCCGCCCCAGCGGCGGCGTGGAGCTGGACCCACGCCGGCATCGTCCTCATGTTGCTGCTGTGTGCACGTCGTGGCGCTGGCAGCCTTTCGGGTCGCATGGGTCGATCTGCGCCGCACCGGCAAGGATGGGGCACCTGCCGGCCGCGTGCACTTCATTGCTCTGTGGGGCGTGGTACTCGGCAGCGGGTTCTGCGTCGCAACCCTCCTGACGGCGGTCGGCTTTCACCGTGCTGCCGCGCTGTGCCGGATGAATGAGCATGGAAAGGAACATCATGTCGCGTAGCCCGATGCTGATACTGGCACTGATGCTCTGCTGCCGCGCCGCTGGCGGCGCAGACCGTGCCGGCGCCGGTGCCCGCGGACGAAGTCTTCAGCCGCGAGCAGATCGGGCACGCGCTCTCGCCGCCCGACGCCGCGAGGCGGGGCGCACCGCAGCCAGTGCCGCCAATGCGCCCGCAGACGACGGGCAGTGGACCATGCCGTCGAAGAACTATGCCTCGACGCGCTTCTCGAGCCTCAACGGAGATCACGCCGCAGAACGTGCAGCGCACTGAGCCCGGTGTTCACCTTCTCGCTCGCGGTCAACAAGGGGCAGGAGGCGGCGCCGATCGTCGCGGACAACACGCTGTACGTCGTGACCGCCTATCCGAAATACGTCTATGCGCTCGATCTCACCAAGCCCGGCGCGCCGCTGAAGTGGAAATTCGCGCCCAAGCCGCTGCCGGCCAGCCAGGGCGTGGCCTGCTGCGATGTCGTCAACCGCGGCGGCACGGTGGACACTGGCAAGTACATCTTCAACACGCTGGACGGCCAGACCATCGCGCTCGACATCAAGACCGGCAAGCCGCTCTGGCGCACGCAGCTGGGCAACATCAACATCGGCGAGACCATGACCATGGCGCCGCTCGTGGCCGAGGGCCGGGTCTACGTCGGCAATTCCGGCGGCGAGATGGGCGTGCGCGGCTGGATCGTTGCGCTGGATGAGAACACCGGCAAGCTGCTGTGGCGGGCCTACAACACCGGGCCCGACGCGGACGTGCTGATCGGGCCGGACTTCAAGCCCTTCTACGACTGCCGACAGGGGCACCGATCTCGGGCGTCGAGCACGTGGCCGCCGCAGGCCTGGAAGATCGGCGGCGGCAACGTCTGGGGCTGGATCACCTACGATGCCGAGCTCGACACGCCTCTACTACGGCACCGGCAACCCGGGCCCGTGGAACGCCGAGCAGCGCCCGGGCGACAACAAGTGGACGGCCGGCATCTTCGCGCGCGACCCGGCCACCGGCGCGGCGCACTGGTACTACCAGATGAACCCGCACGACGAGCACGACTACGACGGCGTCAACGAGCAGATGCTGCTCGACATGCCCTTCGGCGGCAGCATGCACAAGGTGCTGATCCACCTGGATCGCAACGGCTACGTCTACGTCATCGACCGCACCAACGGCCAGGTGCTGTCCGCCGACCCGTATCGGGCCGGTCAATTCCTCCAAGGGCGTCGATCTGCAAGACCGGGCGGCCTGATCGTCAATCCCGAGAAGGAGACCAAGCTCGGGCAGGCAGATGCGCAACATCTGCCCGACCGCCTCGGGCGCCAAGGACTGGAATCCCGTCCAGCTTCAGCCCCGAGACCGGCCTGCTCTACATCCCGCACGAGAACATGTGCATGGACTGGATGAACATGCAGGTGAGCTACATCGTGGGCACGCCGTACGTCGGCGCCGACGTGCACATGAAGCCCGGACCCGGCGGCAACCGCGGCGAGCTCACCGCCTGGGATCCGGTCAACCGCAAGCCGGTATGGGCGGTGAAGGAAAACTTCCCGATCTGGTCCGGCACCGTGGTCACCGCCGGCGGCCTGGTGTTCTACGGCACGCATGGACGGCTGGTTCAAGGCGGTGGATGCGCGCAGCGGCGCAGGCGCTGTGGCAGTACAAGGTCGACAGCGGAATCATCAGCCAGCCGATCAGCTACCGCGGGCCCGACGGCCATCAGTACATCGCGGTGCTCTCCGGGGTCGGCGGCTGGTCCGGCGCCGTGGTCTCAGGGCCCGTGGATCCGCGCGACGGCTCCGCGGCGCTCGGCATGGTGAATGCCATGTCGGACCTGCCCAAGTACACCACCGCCGGAGGGACGCTGTATGTCTTCTCGCTGCCGCGTTGAGCTATGGGTGCTGCTGGGCGCTGCTGGCGCGGTTGCCACAAGCCAACGGCCGGCGTGCACGACGTGCCGGCGCCGGCCGGCGATGGCGCCGTGGTGACCTCGGCGCTGGCCCCCGGGCTTGATCACTCGGTAGTCACCGAGGACCCGCGCGCGGCGCAGTACTACGACAACCCCGAGGCGGTGATGACCGGCATGCGGCTGTTCGGCCAGTACAACTGCTCCGGCTGCCATTCCAACGGCGGCGGCGGCATGGGGCCGTCGCTGATGGACGATGAGTGGATCTATGGCGTCCGCCTGGAGCAGATCCATCAGACCCTGGTCGAGGGCCGTCCCAACGGCATGCCGGCCTGGGGCGGCAAGATCCCCGATGAGCAGCTGTGGCAGATCGCCGCCTACGTGCGCTCGATGTCGCTGCCGCAGACCTTGGCGGCGCAAAGCGGCGCGACACCCTCGCAGAGCCCCGCGCCGGTGCCGCGCGCGGCCGATCAGGACGCCGGCTGGTCGCCGCCGCCGCAGACCACCAATGACTACACCTCGCTGACCACGGGTCCCAAGTGAGGCGCGCGGCCTTTGCCGTGGTCGCGCTTGCCGCAAGCCTCGCTGCGCGCGCCGAGGTGCTCACTGTGTGCGCCGACCCCAACAACCTGCCGTTCTCCAACCAGGCGCAGCAGGGCTTTGAGAACAAGCTGGTCAATCTCATCGCCGCGGACCTGCATCTTGAGGTGCGCTACGAATGGTGGGCGCAGCGGCGCGGCTTCGCGCGCAACACCCTGGCCAGCGCCCGCTGCGACCTGTGGCCCGGCGTCGCCGCCGGCATCGGCTCTATGGCGACCTCGACCCCGTACTACCGCTCGACCTACGTGTTCGTCACGCGCCGCAGCCGCGCACTTTCGGGGCTGTCGCTGGATGATCCGCGGCTGCGCACGCTCACCGATCGGCGTGCAGATGGTCGGGGATGACTCGACCAATACGCCGCCCGCGCACGCGCTGGCGGCGCGCGGCATCACCCAGAACGTGCGCGGCTACATGCTGTACGGCGACTACCACCGGCCGAATCCGCCCGCGGCCATCGTCCAGGCGGTCGCGCAGCGCGACGTGGATGTCGCCATTGTCTGGGGGCCGCTTGCGGGCTATTTTGCCGCGCGCTCACCGGTGCCGCTGCGCCTGCAGCCAGTCGAGCCGCAGAGCGACCGGGGCTGGCCGATGAGCTATGACGTGGCCATCGGTGTGCGGCGCGGCGAGTCGGACCTCCTGGCCCGAGTGAATGCGGTCCTGGCAGTCGAGCATCTGGCGATCGCACGCCTGCTGCAGCAATACCGCGTGCCCGCGCCACTGACGCCAGTCACCGCGCTGCGCTGAGCTGGGAACTGCGCTCGGGTCGCGGGGCGTGCCAGCGGCTCACGGTGCCTCGTAGAGCGCGACCAGGTCAGTGTTGAGCTGGACGCGCGACTGTGCTACCCGTAGCTGCAGGGCGCGCTGTGCATTGACGACCCCGCGAGGTCGAAGGATCGTCAACCTAGTCTCTGATCAGCGAGCGTGGTCAAACTAGCGACGGAAGCGGCGCCCGCCACTGCGCAACGCCCTGCAGGGGTGTGGGAGTAGGCCGACCTCCCCAGGTCGCGTTTGGCCGAATTAGAATCCCTGCGGGTGGGTGTCTTGCCTATGATCTGGGCGATTCATTCGGCTGGAGCCTCGGGCTCGAAGACGCGGACCTGCCAACCAACATTGGTGTGCCGTCACCCTACCGGGGCCTGGGTCGCCGGATGAATAGTAAGGGAGAAGAGGGAGGGCGGCGACGGGCGTATATCGCATGGCGGGTCTTAAGCCTCGAGCTCGGATGGCAAGGCGGGTTTCTCGTCGGGATCGACCATGACTTCCAGTACGGCCGCGCGCGGTGACTGAAGTGTGGAATGAATAGCGGCCTTTACCTCATTCGGGTGGACGCAGTGGAAGCCGTCCGCGCCGCAGGCCTTGGCAAAGGCCACGAAATCGATCGGCGCCAAGTCACACCCGTAGGTCGGATTACCCAACTCCTTCTGCTCGAAAAGCACCTCGGCAAGGCTATTATTCTTGAGCAGGATGATCTTCACAGGGAGCTCGTATTTCACCGCCGTCACGAGCTCACCCATGAGTTGGGTGAAGCCCCCGTCGCCGACCACCGCAACGCACTGCCGCGCTGGGAAGGCAAGCTGCGCGGCAATAGCGAAAGGCAGACCCGGCGCCATGGTAGCGAGCATCCCGGTGCCGGTGAGCCTCTGGTGCTCTTTCAGCTCGATGATGCGCGCGGCAAAGTGAGTATTGGCACCGCAGTCGAGAGAGATGACGGCATCGGGCGCCAGCTGGTTGCTCAACTCGCGCATAACCATCTGGGGCCGTAGCGGCGAGCGAGCGGTTGCGCAGACGCGGTCGAGCAGCGCGCGCCAGTCGCGCATTCGCGTCTGGGCGGCCCGAAGAAATGCGTCGTCCTTCGCATCTACCAGTGGTAGCAGCGCCGCGACGGTGGCTTTCACATCCGAAATCAGTGGGACCTCCACCGGGTAGCGGACGCCCATGTGTTCGGCTTTGAGGTCAACCTGGATGGCGCGCGCCTGCCCTGGTTTCGGATAGGCATTTACCCACGGCATGGTGGAACCGAGGATGAGCAGCGTATCGCAGTGGCTCATGATGAATTCTGACGGCGCGGTGCCCAGATGACCGATGCCCCCGGTGGTATACGGTGAGTCGTCGGCCAGCACTCCCTTGCCCAGCAGCGCCTTGGCGACAGGCGCATTGAGCTTCGACGCGAGCGCGGTTACTTCCTCGCGTGCACCGAGTGCGCCTTGTCCGACCAGAATCGCGACCTTGGAGCCAGCGTTAACCAGAGCTGCCGCATCACGCAGCCGGGAAGGATCGGGAATGGGATGCGAGAACTCCAACGCCGGGATGGTGTGCAGGCCATGATTCTCCATCGAGGGCTTGTCGGCCCCGAGTTTCATGGCTTGGGTATCCTTGGCCACCGTCAGGTGCGCGACCCCGCGCTTGCCGAGTGCGGAGCGGCAGGCGAGATTACCGACGATGCCCGCGTGGAGCGGGCCGCTGACTGCAACGTTGTAGATCGCCACGTCCTGCATCAGGGCGTGAGTGTCGACGGCCTGCATGAAATGTGTGCCGGCTAGGTCGTGGAAGGTGCTTCCGGTTATCGCCAGCACCGGCGCAGAGTCCATTTTGGCGTCGTACAGGCCATTGAGCAGATGGATCGCTCCTGGGCCCGTTGTCGCAAGGCATACCCCAAGCTTGCCCGTGTGCTTGGCATAGCCGCTAGCCATGAAGGCTGCGGCCTCCTCATGACGCACTGCGATGAAGCGGATTCTTGGCTGCTGCTTGCGCAAAGCCTCGATGATCGAGTTGATACCGTCGCCGACGATGCCGAACACCACCTCTACGTGCCAGCGGATGAGAACGTCCACCAGGATGTCTGCTGTGGTCTGGTCCGCGCCTGCCGCAGCTATGGCGGCGGGAATGGGGTCACCTTCTTTTCTGGCAGCGCTCAAGCTCAAGTTGTCTCCCGCAAGTCCGACGCCGAGGACGCTAGCTGAGCGCAGGAACCTACGCCGGTCAGTCACCCAGTCGTCTTGCGCGGCGATGTGTTGATCCTCTAATAAAGCGAAACATGACAGGCATGGCCGCACGAAGAGTTGCGCGGGCATTGTCGCGACAGGACCGCTCGACGGATATGGAAGTTGCGCTGGTATCGATGTCGGCTATGCCTGACATCCTTTCCACACTTACTCCTCCTGCAGGACACCGCACCCTCAGCGCGGCCGTTAATCACGCATCGCCGCCGCTTCGAGCTGTTCGTCATGCAACTCAAGACGTCCGGGTAAGGGCCCGGCACTGTGCCGTGCTGGGGGGCCAGCAGCCGGGAAAACAAGGAAGACAGGGCATCAGGCTCGTGCAGTGCTTAAGCGCTCAATCGAAACTAATTCGGGCAGCGAACTCGGTCGTTGGATGATAAGCCGTGAATTACACCGGAGAGAGAGACCGTCTGAGGCTTTCTCAAGTGACCTATTTCCCGCGGATGGCACGCACTTGGCACGCGCGCATAAGTAAGCGGTTGATCCATGGGCGCCGGTTGGCACGCCTTAATACCCCCCACGTGATTGCGCTTAACCAGACACCTATTAGAACTCAGGCGGGTCGACAATGTGCTTAGGCTCCGACTGACTTGAGGGGGTTGCATTCGAAAAGCCTGAGGCTTGCTTTACCTAGCCTCGACAGTAGGTGAGAGCACTGCCCCGAAACCTGAAGCCCGTGCAGGGCAAAAGCGCGGTAAGACACGCAAGCCGCCTGCAATCGATCGGACAGTAGCTCCTTCTATATACGCGGTACGTCTTGCCAGTCACTGACTGGGCGTTTCTTGGCAGCCACGACTGGGACAGTCTTGGCTGTTCGTTTAGGTCGGGTCTTCGGACGTCCGAACCACATTATCGCGTGGGCCCCAGCTCTTATCCGATCGGCAAGCAGTTGAGCAGGCCCTGCGGGTCTACGCACTTGGGGCTTGATCAGCGTCAGCACACCTGGACCGAAACCGTGGCGACGCAACGCGTCGGCGCCACCTTACTGTAGCAATCTCCTACATCTGACTCGGATACTTTTGCGGAAAGCGTAAGTTTTCGGTCGGCCTACTCACGCTACTCGGAGGATGTGACATGAAAAAACCGCTCGGATTCTTTGCCGCTTGCGCCGTCGCGTTTATTTCGATTGCAAGTGCGCAATCCGCACCGCCGATGAATCAGGGCACCTCGCCGCCGAATTCGAGAAGCTCGACGCCAGCCAGCTCACCGTCTCCGTCCGATCCGAGTGCGGGGATGAATGACCCGCGCGACACCGGCACAGGCAACTACTCCAACGGCAGCCAGGATGGCCAGTGGCAGATGAAAGACTGTATTTCTAAGCAGAAGGCAAAGAGCCCTACGCTCACGCAGGAGCAAATGACACAGAATTGTCGCAAGCAGCAGCCGCACAGTGATGCCGGTCACTAGCCAGCGCGTTGCCGGTAGGGGAAGGGCGGTCTGCCAAAACTTAACTCCGTCCTCTCTGATTAACGGGAAGGTAAATGGATGAAGCAAAAGTTTACGCCCGGCGACAGGCGGTTGTGGCGATGGGTCTCACAGCAGTAGGAGGAGCAACCGGACTGCGTATGACCTCCGCAAGCCGCAGATTCTCCGGAGCAGCTGGTAGGTATTAGAGATCCGTGCGCCGAGTATCCGAAACCTCCTTTCGCTATGCAAACCCAACCTTGGCGTGGCTTGGCACGCGATATGAGTCCGAAGCCTGATCACGGGGAAAGTTCTTACCGAGGTTCCGGAATACTTCGCGGTCGGGAGGCTTCAATCAGGCGGTGACTCGGGCATGGGCCGCGCGGCGGCGATTGCCTTCGCTCGGGATTATCAAGGCCGCACTGCCCCATTTGCCAGCAGGCTCAGCCATCATCGGCACGACGTCGGAGCAGGCATATGACCCGTCGCCTGACCTTTACGACTACGCACAACCCAAGCGGCGACGATGACTACGTCAAATCCCTCGCCAAGCAGCTTGGACCAAAGGCATCCGCGTCAACGGCGTAGCTCCGGGCCCCGTTTGGATGCCCCTGCAAATCAGTGGACGTGCCAGCGAACAGAACTATCAGAATTTCGGGAGCACAACGGAGTTCGGCCGCCCGGACAACCGGCCGAATCTTAAGTGCAGCTAGCGGCGGCGGATGCCGGCTTTGTACAGGAAATATGCATGGGGCAGGCGGCGGACAAGGTCTGCCTTGAGCGCGATGGTCGAGGCGTAGTCCATCGGCGACAGGCACCGAAGAAAACAACCGACCGATCTGTTCGCGTTGGCAGGTCACACTCTACAACGTTCCAAACGGACGCATTACCGAAAAACATTTTGAGGTGCAAATATGAACGAACATGCCAGCTCGCACAGCTCTTCGGCGGACCGTAAAAACGAGGAGAGCAGTCGCGATAAGAGTTCTGAAAAAGGTTCGGGCTCTGCCGGCTCGAACAAGGGCGGTGGGCAGAAGTCCGGATCCACCGATCGCTCGGGAACTGGTCGATCAAGCTCCGGTAGCGGGCGCGGAACCGAGTCCGGCGGCAGTTCCGGAGGGAAGTCCTAAAACTAGAACCGGGCGGCGACCCGGCATGGAGGGCAGCAGACACTCCGTGCCGGGTCAGCCCCCTTTCCCAGCGGGTTGCGAATTGCAGAGTTGCTTTGCTGGCCTCAGGACGCTGTCTGCGGACGAGCCTATTTGGCCTCTGCTCTCACTTTCCCGACGATTGACGTCTTAGGCCGACGCACGATGCGCAGAGCCGCGCGAGCGAGTGGGGCGCTGACAGCGCAGTCCGACGGAAGCTTGAGTATTGGCGAGTCGTTTCGCAGCGCCCGCTGCGTGCTGCAATCGTGGTGGTTCACTAATGGAGGACTCTGAGATGGCTACGAGAACTAAGGGCAAGTCAACGAGCAAGGAAGCCGACGCTGTAGAGATGCTCAAGGCGGACCATAAGGCGGTGAAAACGCTGTTCAAACAATTCGCGGCACTGAAGGACGATCGGGACGATAAAACCGAAGCTGAGAAGATGGCTATCGTTCGAAAGATCTGTACGGCGCTGACCGTCCACGCCACCATCGAAGAGGAACTCTTCTATCCCGCCGTCCGCGAGGCGATAGGTGACAAAGACTTGATGGACGAGGCCCTGGTGGAGCACGCAGGCGCCAAAGAGCTGATCGCTCAGTTAGAGTCCATGGACGCCACCGATGATCTGTTCGACGCCAAGGTGACCGTTCTCGGCGAGCAGATTGATCATCACGTCGCGGAAGAAGAGGGAGACATGTTCCCAAAGGCTAAGAGAGCTCAGGTGGACACTGAAGCCTTGGGTGTCACCATGGCCGCGCGCAAGGAAGAACTCCTGCCCGGCATGGAGGAGGATGAGACGCCACTGCAGGGCAGCAAGATGCACGCGATTGACAAGCGGCCCTCCCAGCGTCGGTGATGAGTGGCCTGAAGTTGGGCCCTACAGGAGGGTGGTTATGTTTTCCTGTCGGGCTCGACATCAGTTCGATTTACGCAGCGCGCCCCATCCAGCCCTAACCGAGTCTGTGCGTCACAGACTCGATCGCGGGTGCGGGTAACTCCCACGAGTCCCAGCTGAAAGCACTCGTTAGTGGCGGTGGCGGCCAACCACCGTCCCGCCGATGTGGCACGGGGACCACAGTAATCGGCAGTAGGGAACGCCCTACGATCAGACCCCGAGAACCGCCGATTCCAACGCGGGAGTGTGATAAGTAAAGATGCATCCCTCTCAACTGCGGCACTTTTGCAACAATGAAATCCGTAACGATCAGACCTTCGGCGCGCCTTGCATTTTTGGCTGCGGTGGTCGGACTGCTCGGGCTCCTGCCATTCGACAGCGCGTGGGGACAGCGGGCACAGCAGTCCGTTCTGGTGCCTGGGCCCTATATGGGAGTCGAGGGCGGTGGTAATTGGCAGGATCCGCAGGACTGGCGACAAGGCGGCACCGTATTTGATCGCCTTAATTTCAAGTCGGGGTGGATAGCCGGAGTGATCGGCGGATATTCGTTCGCTACCGGTCTGCGTGCTGAACTGGAGCTCGACCATCGCAGGAACTCCCTGAGCCACGACTCTTATGCCCCCGCCGATGGATCGTCCCAAGCCAATAGTGCGGTGCTTAACCTGTGGTATGACGTGCGCCGACCCAGTGGCGTGTGGAGCGTTGTGCATCCTTATATAGGAGGCGGCCTCGGTGCGGTCCGCACTGAATTCCGCGACGCGACACTGTCGAGTGTCCCGATCGCCAGCGATCAAGCTACGGAGTTCGCCTACCAGGCAGGGGCTGGCGTCGGCTTCGACCTGTCCCGTCACCTGACCCTCGCACTCGACTACCGACGTCTTTGGAGTAATCGGGCCGCATATCATGATGACCCCGCGAATCTGGTGCCCGTAGCGGGGGCTTACGAACACAGCTATCTTGCAGAGACTGCAATGCTGAGCTTGAGGTATCACTTCGGGTCAGAGCCTGCCCCCGTTGTGCACGCGTTGCCCCCTCCGCCGCCTGCGCCCGCTCCCGCGCCGCCCGCGGTTGTCGCAGCCCCGCCATGCGTTCCGCCGGCAGGATTCCAGGTTGATGCGAACTGCCGCATTATTGAGCAGACGGTGATCGTGCGTGCTGTAGATTTTCAGTTCGGATCCGCGCAATTGACCCTGCCGGCGCAGCGAACACTGGATGAGCTAGCTGAGGCTTTGAGAGTTCAGAGCGGTCTGCAGTTAGAGGTGCGTGGCTATACCGATTCTGTGGGGCCTGACGCCGTGAACCTTCGACTCTCTCAGCGCCGCGCCGAAGCGGTGACCAGCTATCTCGTCGACAGGGGCATTGTGGCAGCGCGCCTATCTGCTCACGGTTACGGCAAGGCCGACCCCGTGGCCAGCAACGATGCGGCTGAGGGACGAGCACAAAACCGCCGCGTTTCCTTTCACGTGACGCAAGTCCCCGACAACGTGAGGGTGGAGAGTCGCTCTGCAACTGTCGAATCAACGCAGGCGGCGCAAGAGCCTGTGCACGAGCACTGAACAGAGCGGTATTGGCCCGATGCTCTTTTGACAGGAGTGGAAGCGTGGCGGACCGCCCCGCCCACAACCGCAGTGACAATGGGGCTGAGTTCACCGCCACTGCTGTCATGCGATGGCTCCGAGACCAGAACGTGGGTCCGGCGTTTGTTTTTTTCACATCGAAACCGTGATTGGTGCGGGCGCACGCCCGCCAGGTTTGGCTACTGCTGCGAAGCGAGCGAAGCGCACGTAGGAAGGGTTCACGCATGTATCTTGTGCAGATTTTGCTGCCGCTCTATGACGATAGGGGGCGTCGTTTACCGAAGCGGCTTTTTGAGGAAACTTCTGCAAAGCTGGCGAAAGCTCACGGCGGGGTCACTGCTTATGCCCGCGCTCCAGCGGTTGGCATTTGGAAAGATAAGAGATCTCGCCTCAAACGCGACGACATTGTTGTGTATGAGGTGATGACGGCGTCGCTTGGCAAGAAACTCTGGGCAGATCGGCGCAAACGGTGGGAAGCGTTATTCGACCAAGAGGCAATTGTCATCCGTGCATCGCCATGTCAGCGCCTTTGAAAGTAACTATTCGGATCGGAAGGTGGCGACGTGTCTTGAGCCGCGTTGGGGCTCGCGAGGGCCCGGCCAAAAAGGTCTCTTAAAAACATGCAAAGCCTACATTGGCCGCTACATTTATGGCTCTCGCCACGGGGAAAGTGCTGGAAACGTCACGCGTGATCAGGCTTGCTAGAGACGCTAACGCGCCTATTGCAGAATTCGGAGCTGCGCGACGCACTCATCGGCTGCAGATAGTCAAGAATTTCAGGTCCTGACGGCGGAGCGACCACCCGTGCACATTTGCTTACCCCGACGCGCTTGCGGCCGGGGGAAAGCGCCTCAATTGTCCATTTCTCGCCGACTGCGCCAGAGCGGGCCCAGGCGCTGCGCAGCACCGCCGAATCCGGGAAGTCCTGCAGCGGTTTGTTCACGAGCGCAGAGCCGACTGATAGTTCCCCGCCTGGCTTGAATTGTGCAAGAGCAGGCCACGAGCGACCACGCGGGCGCGGTATCATTCCAGTTCGGCGGCATTGAGGCTTGGAGACGTAGGTGAATGACGGCAATCGCCCCGCAGCAGCAAATTTGAAGCCGACGTTTCGTGCGTGGGTTGCAGCCTGGGCAGTTGCGGGTCTCCTGCTGGCAGCCCCATCGCTCCGGGCGCAGGAGAAGGACGCCAACGAACTGGCCAAGCAGCTCTCGAACCCCGTCGCCGCGCTCATCAGCGTGCCCTTCCAGCTCAACTACGACGACGGCTACGGAGCGAACGACAACGGCGGCCGCTGGACGCTGAACGTACAGCCGGTCGTGCCGGTGTCCATTTCCGATTCGTGGAACATGATCTCGCGCACCATCGTGCCCTTCATCGACCAGAATTTTGCAGCCCCCGGCAACAAGGAGACCGGGCTCGGGGACATCACCGAAAGCCTGTTCTTCTCGCCCAAGGCCCCAACCGCCGGCGGATGGATTATCGGTGCCGGACCGGTGCTACTGCTCCCTTCGGGCGGGGAGGGCTTCACCAACCACCAGTGGGGCGCCGGGCCCACCGTGGTGATGCTCAAGCAGGCGAATGGCTGGACCTACGGCGTGCTGGCTAACCACATCTGGGGGTTTGCCGGCGACCGGCGCTCGATCGATGTCAACCTGCAGGAGGTCAATGCCACCTTCCTGCAGCCGTTCATCGCCAAGATCGTCGGCCCGGGACGCACGCTCAACCTCAATACGGAATCCACCTACGACTGGACCGCCAGTCAGTGGACCGTGCCGCTCAACGTGTCGATCTCCCAGGTTCTCAAGCTCGGCGACCAGCTGGTGAGCGTGGCCGGCGGCGTGCGTGGCTATGTCGTCAGCCCGAGCAATGGGCCTGACTGGGGCGTGCGGCTCACCTTCACGCTGCTATTCCCCAAGTAAGCACCGCGGCTCAGGTGTGTGCGCTGGAAGCTGACGCGTTCTTCGGAAACAGGCTGATACACAGGATCATGGCCGCGGCGATGACGGCCGTGGCGAGCGGCCGGCTCAAGGCCAGCCCCCCGTGGTCGTGCGGCTTGTCGAGGAAGTCTCCGACCGTGGCGCCCAGCGGGCGGGTGAGGATGAAGGCCGCCCAGAACAGCCAAACCCGCGACAGGCGCGTCCAGAAGTACAGCGCGGCGACCACCGCGAGCAGAGCGGCGAACAGCAGGGCTGATTTCTCGTAGCCGAGACCGCTGTCATCGGCCATCCAGTCACCCAGCGCGGTGCCCAGGGTCTGCGAGAAGGTGATCGTCAGCCAGTAGAAGGCCTCGGCCTTGGGATCCTTCAGCATCTGCAGCGAGATCGAGCCCTGGGTGCGCTGCCACAGCCACAGGCTGGCGAGCACGCAGCCCAGCAGCAGCAGCGCGCCTCCGGTGTAGCCGATCCCGAGCGAGCGGTCGGCGAAATCGGCCATCGTCGTGCCCGCGGTAGTCGATGCCACGATGGTGGCCCAGTACAGCCAGGGGTGGAAGCTGCTGGCACGGATCTGCAGGTAAACCAGGATCACGAGGGCGCCGAGGAACAGTGCCGTGCCGGCGAGATAGCCCCAGTTCATCGTCATCGTCACCGTATCGCCACCGGTTTCACCCAGGGTGGTGGCGAGGACCTTGATGATCCAGAAGCCGAGAGTGATGGCAGGTACCTTGCCGGCGTGTTGTTGTTCCATCTGGTGGCTGTCCTTGTGGCTAGAAGGTAAACAGGATCGATGCGTACCACGAGTAGCGGTCCGTATCGGCAGGGTCGCGCAGACCGGGGCCTGCATATGCCAGCAGGTGATAGGTCTTGCTGAGGTCGTAACGCACGCCGGCTCCGGCGCTGAGCGAACTGGGCACGCCGTAAGTATCGGCACTCTGGTACACCAGTTCGGCGCCGACTTGCAGGTCCGGCCGCAGCTGGTAGGCGAACGCCCAGCTGGCCAGGCAGTAGTTGCGCGAATCGCCGCCATGGTTTAACGCACAGCCGCCGCCTCCGAAGCTCGACCAGGCACCCCGATCCCGCTCCAGCCATATCGGCAGCAGCACGGAGGCATGGCGCTGACCGACCGCGTTGGATGCGCTTGGCAGGAACAGGCGTGGAAAGAAGGCGATGTCCCAGCCCGAATCGCGCTGGTGGGCGAAGCGATACTTCGCGGCCAGCTCGATGTTTCCCAGGCCTGAGGGCGTCGGCGCATCGCGCGGGCGCTCGTAGGCCCGCGGCAGCACCGCCGTCAGTTGCAGGTCGGGGCCGGCGCCATAGTTGAAGTCCACGCCCGAGGCACCGCTGGTGCCCTGTTCGGTGCGCAGGCCTTCGGTGAAGGCGTAGATCTCGAAGTGGCGGTAGTCAGTCGGCTGCGGATCATCGGACACGTAGGGCGGCCCGGCATGGGCTGCCGGTGCGAGCGCTACCGGCAAGAGCAGCCAGGCTGCGCCCGGGGCCGCGCGCGAGACCGCCGTCAATGGGCCTGGTCCGTGCAGGGCAGGCACACCCGCGCCACCAGCCCGGCACCGTCGGCGCGGTTGTGCAGGCTGACACTGCCCCCGAGCTGGCGCACCAGGCTTTGCACGGTGGCCAGTCCGAGCCCGCTGCCAGCGCGGCTGTCCGCGGGCGCGGTGCGGAAACGCTCGAACACTCGTGGCATTTCCGCGTCGGGGATCCCCGGACCCTGGTCGCGCACTTCAACCGTCGCGGTGCCGCCGCTGCGCAGGGCACTCAGCTCGACGCGGCCGTGAGCCGGCGTATAGCGCAGCGCATTGTCCAAGAGGTTGCCGAAGATCAGCAGTAGCCGACGCGCATCGGTGTGCACCTGCGCCTGCGAGTGCGCATCGAGCGCCAGATCGATCGAGGCCAGCGACGCAGCCGGGTCATACAGCGCGTGCACTTCCTGCAGGGCGTCGTCCAGATCCACCGCCGTGGTATTGAGCGGTGCTCCGGACTCGGTGTGCGCCAGCTCCAGCAGTTGCCGCGACAGACGCGTCGCGCGCTGGATGCCCGCGCGCAGCTCCGCCAGGCGGGTGGCCCGTTCCGCCGGGTCACTGGAGCCGTCCAGCACATCCGCCTGCAGCTGCAGCGCCGCCAGGGGGGTGCGCAGTGCGTGCGCGGCGTCGGCAATGAAGCTGCGCTCGCGCTGCGCGGCCTCGCGCTGCCGGGTGAGGAGTTTGTTGATCTCCTCCACCAGCGGGGCGACCTCCGAGGGCAGGCCACGGGCGTCCAGCGGCGCCTCGGCGAAGGCGTCGCGCCGTGCAACCGCCACGGCGAGGTTGCGCACCGGCTGCAGCAGGGCGCGGATGACCAGGGCGATGACGATGGCGAGCACCGGCATCAGCAGCAGCATCGGCAGCAGCGCGGACAGGGCCGCGGCCTCGGCCTGGTCGTCGCGCACGTCCACCGGCTGGGCGACCTCGACGTGCAAATCCCCGAGCTGTGCGGCGTAGAGCCGGTAGGGCTCCTGGCCCAGGATCACATCCGAGAACCCGGGCGCGGTGGCCCGCGGTCGCTGCAGCAGCGGCGAGGAGGTGTACTGCAGCGTGCCATCGCGGTTCCAGGTGCCGACCTCGATGTCGCTGTCCTCGTTGACCGCCGCATGCCCGGCCGGCGGGTCGCGGCCTGCCACCAACTGTGCTACCTGCTCGAGCTGATTATCCAGCAGGCCCTTGGCCTGGTGGCTCACCTGCAGGTAGGCGATGAGCGCCGAGACCGCGCCGATGCAGGAGACCGCAATCCACAGCGCCACGAACAGCCTGCGGCGCAGGGACCTCACTTGTCACCCGGCACGCGCCATCCCAGACCACGCAGGTTCTCGATCTGGTCGGTGCCGATCTTGCGCCGCAAAGAGTGCAGCAGAAATTCCACCGCATTACTCTCGATGGGGTTGGACCAGCCGTAGATGCGCTCTTCGAGCTGCGCCCTGGAGAACAGCGTCCCGGGGCGTTGCATGAGCGCCAGCAGCAGCGCGTACTCGCGTGCCGTGAGCTGAATCTGCCGTCCCTCGCGGGTCACGCTGCGCGAGGCCGGGTCGAGCAGCAGGTTCGCGGTGCGCAGCTGCGGCTCCACGCGCCCGGCATGCCGGCGCAGCAGTGCGCGCATGCGCGCCTTGAGCTCGGCAAGCTCGAAGGGTTTGACGAGAAAGTCATCGGCGCCGCGGTCCAGGCCCTCGACCCGATCCGCCAGCCCGTCACGGGCGGTCAGGATGAGCACCGGCACATTGTTACCGCCGGCACGCAGTGCGCGCAGCACCTCGATGCCGCTCTTATGTGGCAGGCCCCAGTCGAGCAGCACCAGCTGGAATTCAGCAAGCCGGTCCCTCAGCACGGCCTCGGCCGCGGCGCCATCGCGCACCCAGTCCACCGCGTAGCCGTCGTCAGTCAGTCCGCGCACCAGGCTGGACCCGATCATGGGATCATCTTCGACGACGAGTACGCGCATGGGTTGGCAGTAAACAGGCCTTTTCAGGCCAGTCTGGAGCTGTAAACTTAGCGCAAAGTTAGCTAGGGACCGCGGTGCCCGTAGCAGGACCGGGACGGCGGGGCGGGAGCGCGGTTGCGAAGCAGTCTCATTCTTATATGCCGCGTTGCGCACTTACGCTTTGTAACATAGAGTCAGCTTAGCAATACGCGCCGAACCTGCGAGCGCGCCGCGGAAAAACTTGAATACCAGCCCCATCGCGCACCGCATGCCCGGGCCGCTCTTCGCGGCAATCCGATGGACCTAGCGGGCGCGGCGGTCCGCAAGCCGGCGTGGCTCGAGCCGAGGGGTCAGCCGAGCACCCCGGCCGCGCCCGGGCCGGAACTGTCGATCATCGTGCCCACGTTCAACGAGCACGGCAACATCCTGGAATTGCTGCGCCGCGTGCGGGCCTGCCTGCCGCAGTCGGCCTGGGAAGTGGTGTTCGTCGATGACGACTCTCCGGATGGCACCGCGGACCTGGTGCGCACGCTGGCCGCCGAGGATGGCCGCATCCGCTGCATCCAGCGCATCGGGCGCCGCGGGCTCTCGTCCGCCTGCATCGAAGGCATGCTGTCCACCTCGGCTCCGTTCCTGGCGGTGATCGATGCGGACCTGCAGCACGATGAGCGCCTGCTGCCGCGCATGCTGGAGGCACTGAAGATCGGCGATACCGACATCGTCATCGGCAGCCGCTACGCGGCCGGCGGCGACATCGGTGCGTGGAGTGAGCGCCGGGCGCGCCTGAGTCGCCTGGCGACCCGCATCAGCCGCGCGCTGGTGCCGGCGCAGCTCACCGACCCGATGAGCGGCTTCTTCATGATGCGCCGCGAGGTCTTCACGGCCGCCCAGCGCCGTCTGTCCAGCCTGGGGTTCAAGATTCTGACTGACCTGTTCGCCTCGAGCCCGCGGCGGCTGCGTTTCCAGGAGCTCAGCTACACCTTCGGTGCGCGCCATGCGGGGGTGAGCAAGTTCGACTCTGCCTCGGCCTGGGACTACGCGATGCTGGTGCTCGACAAGCTGGTCGGGCGCTGGGTGCCGGTGCGCTTCCTCGCGTTCTCGATCGTCGGCTCCCTGGGCGTCGTGGTGCACTTCGCGGTACTGTGGCTTTTGTTCACCGGACTCAAGAATACATTCCTCGTCAGTCAGGCCGCGGCCATCACCTGTGCCATGACCTTCAACTTCGCCGTCAACAATCTGCTCACCTACCGCGACCGGCGCCTGCGCGGCCTGCGCTGGCTGCGGGGCTGGGTTACCTTCCTGCTCGCCTGCAGCCTGGGCGCGCTGATGAACCTCGGGCTCGCCAGCTCGCTGTACCGGGCCGACCATGCCTGGCCGCTCGCCGCGCTCGGTGGCATCCTCGTCGGCGCGGTCTGGAACTATGTCGCCACGACCTTCCTCACCTGGGGACGGCCGCGCGCCTAGCTCCGCGCCGCTCTTCGCGCGACCGCTGACCTGGCTACCGTGAACACCGTCCGCCGCCTGAGCCTGAGTCTCCTCAGGCCGCTCGCCGATGCCGCCACCTTCCTGGTCGCGCTGCACGCCGGACTCGGCTACGGGCTCGCGCACCTGCTGAGTTTCTTTCTGGCCTGGATGATCGCAGCGCTCGCCGGCTTTCTGGCCTCACGCGCAGGCAATACCCAAGCTGAGCCGCCCGCATCGGGCTGGGCCGCGGTGAATCTCTTGGCGCTGCTGCTGCGCGGCGGGGTGCTGGCGTGGCTGATCGGGACGCGCGCGCTGCCCGCGCCGGTGGCGATCGTGGCCGCGGTGCTGGTCTCGAGCTTCATCCTGCGCAGTGGCGCGCACCTTCTCAGCGAAGATGCAGCCGGGGGCAGCGACACCCGCTGGCGGGCGATCGCCATCGCCCTCGGGGCTTACGCGGTACTGCTGCGGCTGGCCTACATGGCCTCGGTCGACCTGTTTCCGGAAGAGGCCTACTACTGGAACTACGCCCAGCACCTGGACTTCGGCTACCTGGACCACCCGCCCATGGTGGCCTGGCTGATCCGCGCCGGCACCGCGGTGTTCGGCAACTGCGCATTCGGCGTGCGCATCGGGGCGCTGCTGTGCATGGCGATCGCCTCGCTGTTCGTCTACCACTCGACGCGGCAGCTGTACAGCCGGCCCGGCGCGCTGGTCGCGCTGGTGCTGATGCAGGTGCTGCCAGCGTACTTCCTGGCCGGCCTGTTCATGACACCGGACACCCCGCTCGTGGCCGCCTGGGCCGCAGCCCTGTACTTCCTGCAGCGCGCGCTGCTGGGCGGGCACGAGCGCGCCTGGTGGGGGGCCGGCATCGCCCTGGGGGTGGGCTTGGTATGCAAGTACACCATCGCGCTGCTGGTACCGGCCACAGTGGTGTTCGTGCTCTGCGACCGCCCCTCACGCCGCTGGCTGCTGCGAGCCCTGCCGTATGCCGCCGGCGTGCTGGCCCTGTTGATCTTCTCGCCGGTGATCCTCTGGAACGCCCGGCACGACTGGGCCTCCTTCGCCTTCCAGACCTCGCAGCGCCTGGCCGAGGCGCCGCACTTCTCGCTGCACAAGCTGGTCCTGTCGGTGCTGGCGCTGCTCACCCCGCTCGGGGCCGCGGCCCTGCCATACCTGCTGCGCGGCGCCGCACCCGGCGCGCAGGAGGAGGCACAGCTGCGCCGCCTGCGCTTCGTGCGCATCTTCGTGCTGGTGCCGCTGTCGGTGTTCATGCTGTTCAGCCTGCGCCACCCCGTCAAGCTCGACTGGACCGGCGGGCTGTGGGTGGCCCTGGTGCCCGCGCTCGCCCAGGCGATCGCCGGCGGCGCGGCTGACCTGCCGCGCTGGCTGCGCCGCTCCTGGGGAGGTGCAGCCCTCGTGGTGCTGCTGCTCTACGGCGCGACATTGCATTACCTCACCCTGGGCCTGCCCGGGATCCCCTACAGCGGGCAGCTGCAGGCCCTGCCGGTCGCCTGGTCCGAGCTGGGCACGCAGGTGGAGCGCGTACGCGCGCAGATTCCCGTCACGCCAGGGGCCGCCGACCCGCTGGTGGTGGGCATGAACCGTTACATGCTCGCCAGCGAGCTGGCCTTCTATGCCGGCGATCCGGTGCATGCGGCCCGCAATACCGCCAGCCAGAACCTCTTCGGACCGAGTGGGCTGATGTACGAGCAGTGGTTCCCGGCACCACAGCAGCAAGGGCGTACGCTGCTGCTGGTCGCGCTGGAGGCCGCGGAGCTGGATGACGCACGGCTGAGCGCGCACGTAAGCTTCCTCGGGCCGCTGCACTCAGAGCAGCTGCGGCGCAACGGCCGCAATGCCGGGGAGTACTTCTACCGCACCGCTACCGGGTACCGGAGCGTGCCGCAGCAGGTGAGGTGAGCTGGCGGCCGCGGCAGCGGGCGGGCGCTTACGGCATCGTCGCGGTATAGACCACGCGGCCGTTGTTGACGTTGGCGCCGCCGTAGACGCCTGCCGGGGGCTTGGTGGCATTCGCGTAGGAGTAGGTCCACTTGGCGTCCTGCACGATGACCTTGCTGGCCGGGGCGGTCAGCACGATGTTGCCGCTCGTGCCGTTGACCAGGGCCGGTGCCGGCAGCGCGGTCGCAGAAGTGAGCGTCGTCGCCGCCGTGGTGATCTGCGTGTAGGCGATCGTGTCCCCGGCGCCATCGCCCAGGGCCCCGCCACTGGTGGCGTTCAGGGTGACGTTGCCACTGTTGCTGACGACGGCCGCGGTCTCGACACCCAGGGTGAGGTCACCGCCGGCGCCCGCCACGGGGGTGCCATTGCCGACACTGGCCGCCGCGGGAGCAAACTGGATGAGGTCAACCGTACCCACCGCGCTCAGCACCCCGGTGGTGTAGCTGGAGCCGGTGCCGACGCGCAGGTACAGCACCTTCGGGATCGTGACCTGGAAGTCCACGTGCGCGGTGGCGCCGGGGGTGGCGGTGGCGCCACCGGTCTGCACGTTCGACTCGGCGTGGCTCACCACGGGCAAAGCGGCGAGGGCTGCGCCCAGAACAACACCGGTGATACCGAAGGTCCGCATGTGGCTGTGTCCTATGACTACCGTGGAGCGTGCGCCCCTGGAACGTGTGGACATAATATTACGCAGCCTGACCTGCACCCCTCTGTTAGCTGTGTCACGCTTTTGCGCGACCTGTCAGCTGGCCGCGGCGGCCGCTGCGCCGGGCCGGGTCCCTGCGCCCTCCTGGGCCTCGCGCGCGCCGGCCGCCGCTTCGCTGGAGACATAAAGCAGCGAGCACGGCGCCTGCGCGAGCACCTCGGCGGCGACCTCGCCGAAGAACAGCTGGTCGGCCGGACGCGGACTGACGCCCATCACCAGCAGGGTGAAGGCGCCGCGGCGCGCGTAGCCGGCGATGGCAGCGCCGGCCTTGTCGACGGCCTGGATCTCCGCCTTCACCGCGACACCGTAGTGCTCGGCGAGACTCTCGATCTCGCGCATGGTGGCCAGGGCGCTGACATTGGGCGCGAGTGCCCGCCCGAAGCGCTGCCGCCAGCGCAATACCGGCCGCGCGCCGGTCACGCACAGCGCGGTCAGCGAGCCGCGCGAGGCCTGTGCGAGGGCGACGGCAACCTCGGCGCCCTGCAGCGAGATGCGCGTGCCGGTGACGGCGACCAGTATCTTCAGCGCTTCCTGGGCCTGCGGCTGCTGGTGGGTGCCGCGCGCCATCGTCAGCGCGAACGGGCCGGCAAAGTCGGTTACGTTGCGGGTCACCTCGGCATCGAAGCCGGCCGCGGCGGCGCACGGCTCCCTGCCCAGCACCAGCAGTCCGTAGCCCTTGCGCGCTTCCGCCGCGATCGCCTCTCCGGTATCGGTGTCGGCGCGGCTGACCACGTCGGCCTTGTCGGCGACCGTCACCGCGCTCTGATCGCCGGTATCCACGCCGGCCTTGAGTGCCGCGGTGGAGCGCGCCGCCGCGCGGCGCAGGTGCTGCGCATCCTGTGCGCTGCTGCCCAGGTGCAGGATGGTCGTCGGGATGCGCCGCACGCCGGCCAGCAACCCGGCCAGGCGCGAGGCGAGCATGCCACTCGGGCTGGCATCGACGGCCACCAGCACGCGCTCGACCCGCGTGAGGAAGGCCTGGCGCTCGCGTTGCTCGCGCTTGAGCCGGTCCTGCTCCTCCTCCCGCACGGGCAGGCGCGCGAGCGCCCAGCGCAGGGTGGGGGGCATGGCCATGGTGGTGACCACCGCCATGGCCACGATGGCCGTGAACAGGCTCTGGGTCAGGGCGCCCATCGACAGGCCGATGGTCGCGACGATGACCTCGGTCGAGCCGCGCGCGTTCATCCCGCAGCCCACCGCGAACGATTCCGCGTACCCCAGGCCGCCGATGCGCCCGCCGAGGAAGGCGCCGGCGAACTTGCCGAAGCTCGCCAGCACGATGAGCGCGGCGGTCAGCAGCAGCAAATCCGGCTTGCCCAGGGAGGCCATGTCCGTGCTCACGCCCACCAGCGCGAAGAACACCGGCATGAACAGCGCGATGATCAGTCCGCGCAGCTGCGCATCGATCTGCCGGGTGAGGATCGGCGACTGGCCGATCAGGATGCCGGCGATGAAGGCCCCGAGCACGAAGTGCACCCCGATTGCCTCGGTGAGCAGCGCGAGCGCGCCGCCGATCGCCAGGATCATCGAGATCGGCGCCAGCTCGCTCTTGAGGTTGTCATTGGACCAGCGGATCAGCTGGAACACGACGCGCCGGCCGACAGTGAAGGCGAGGCCGAGGAACACGGCGGTGCCGAGCACGGCGCGGCTGACGGTGGCGATGTCGATCTTGCCGGTCAGCGCCAGCCCGAAGATCACCGACATGATGATCCAGCCGACCGTGTCATCGAGAATGGCCGCCGCGATGATCACCTGGCCGACGGTGCGGCGCAGGAATCCCAGGTCGCGCACCACCAGGGCCACGATCTTCACCGAGGAGACCGCGAGCGCGGTGCCCAGGAACAGCGCGGTGATCAGCCGCCCGCCGCCACTTGGCAGCATCGAGGCCGGCAGCAGCGCGCCCACGGCCGTCCCGCAGGCAAAGGGCACCAGGATCCCGCACAGGGAAATGCTCACCGCCGGGCGCCGCGCCTGGCGGAACACCGACAGGTCGGTCTCCATTCCGGTGAGCAGCAGCAGCAGGAAGATCCCGAGCTGGGCCACGGCATCGAGCATGGCCTTCTGGCCCGCCGCTGCCGGGAACAGCTGCTGGTGCAGGTGCGGGGCGAGGGCCCCGAACACCGAGGGGCCGAGCAGCACGCCGGCGATGATCTGCCCGATGACCGGCGGCTGACCGATGCGCTGCATCAGTTCCCCGGCGATGCGCCCGACGATCAGCAGCACCACGACCTGGGAGAGGAAGACCGCGACTGAGGGCCCGTGTTCCATGCAAGACCTGTGTGGGAGGGGAGGCTGCTGCAAATGTTGGCGCTGGCTGGGCAGCATACGGAACTTGCGCCCGCCGCGAACCCCGAGTGAAGATCCGCAGCCTCCGCTGCCGTGGCTCTGCTGCCGAGCTCAAGGCAGCTGCTGCGCGCCTGTTAGGTTAGGGGCGAGGAAAGATGGCCGAAAAAAAAGCAGAGCACCTTGCCAAGCAGGCCGAGAGCGTCAAGCAGAGCGCGGTGCACCTGGAGCGCTCCGCCACGGCCGTCGAGCAGAGCGCGGACCGCAACACCATACTCGCGGCCGATCGCACGGTGCTCGCGGCCGAGCGCACCTATGCCGCCTGGGTGCGGACCGCGCTGGCGGCCCTGTTCAGCGGCGCCGGCGCCAAGGCGCTGCTCGCCGGCATGTTGCCCAGCTGGTGGGGCTCGGCCACCGGGTCTGCGCTGGTGCTGTTCAGCATCTTCTGCCTCGTCGCCGGGGTCTGGCGCTATGTGTATCCGGGCGCGCCGCCGCCGGAGCCGGACATGCGCCGCCTGCCGATCTCGCTGTTGGTATTGGCCAATGGCTTCCTGATCCTGGTGGCCTGCGCGCTGCTGGCCGGATTCTGGAACGCCAGGGTCTAGCCATGGGGTTGTGCTGCCGCGGTGCCACGGTGCACTATTTTCCCCGCGCCGGAGCGGGCGGGCCTTAGCGGGTACCTGGTGAGGTTGCGGTGAACGAGCGTCCCGCAGCTCCTGGCGAAATTTTCCAAAACTGACTGCCGCGGGAGAGTCTTCATGTGCGACCACGATTCGATGGATGACCTGCTGGCGTACCAGCTGAAGGCCGGGCTGTCGCGGCGCGAGTTCGGCGCGCTGTCCCTGGGCGCGGGACTGATCGCGGCGCTGCCGCGCGGCGCCGCGGCGGCGGAGGTCAGCGAGGCCGAGGTCGACATCAAGACCCCTGACGGGGTGGCGGATGCCTATTTCGTGCACCCGGCCAAGGGCAGCGCTCCGGCGGTGCTGGTCTGGCCAGACGCCTTCGGACTGCGCGCGGCCTTCCGGCAGATGGGCAAGCGCCTGGCCGAGTCCGGCTACGCGGTGCTGGTGGTCAACCCGTTCTACCGGCAGAAGCACGCGCCTACCTCCCCGCCCAACCCGGACTTCAACGACCCGGTGGTGCGCGATGCGCTGATGGCGCAGATGAATGCCCTGACGCCGCAGACCGCGAGCACCGACGCCACCGCCTTCCTCGCCTGGCTGGATCGCCAGCCGGCGGTGGACCGCAAGCGCAAGGCCGGCACGACCGGCTACTGCATGGGCGGGGCGCTGACCATGCGCACCGCCGCCACGCTGCCCGGGCGCATCGGCGCGGGCGCCTCCTTCCACGGCGGCGGTCTGGTCACCGACAAGCCCGACAGCCCGCACCTGCTGATACCGAAGATCAAGGCGCAGTATCTGATCGCCATCGCCGCCAACGACGACGAGAAGCAGCCGGACGCCAAGACCACGCTGCGCGATGCGTTTGCCGCCGCGCACCTGCAGGCGGAGATCGAGGTCTATCCGGGCACCATGCACGGCTGGTGCCCGCCGGACTCCAAGGCCTACAACCCGGAGGCTGCCGAGAAGGCCTGGGCACGCCTGCTGGTGCTGTTCAAGGCCGCACTCGTCTAGAGGCCGAGGTCCGTCAACCCGGGGTGCTCCTGCGGACGCGCGCCGGGGGCCGGCCAGTGGAACTTGCGCTCGGCGGCTGCGATCGGCAGGTCGTTGATCGAGGCGATGCGCCGCTGCATGAGCCCGTCGGGCGCAAATTCCCAGTTCTCGTTGCCGTAGGAGCGGAACCAGTGCCCCGAGTCATCGTGCCACTCGTAGGCGAAGCGCACGGCGATGCGCTCCTGCGCGAACGTCCAGATTTCCTTGACCAGGCGGTAGTCCAGCTCGCGTGCCCACTTGCGCACCAGGAACTCCTGGATCGCGGCCCGGCCGTCGATGAACTCGGCGCGGTTGCGCCAGCGGCACTGCGGCGTGTACGCCTGCGATACGCGCACCGGATCGCGCAGGTTCCAGGCGTTCTCCGCCATGCGCACCTTGGCGGTGGCGCTTGCGAGCGAGAACGGCGGCGTGATGGGTGCCGGCGCTGGCGCGGGCGCCGAGCTCACCGGGCCGCTCCGGCGGTGCTGGACCTCAGACGCACCATGCTGATCACCGCGCCGGCCAGCGCCAATACGGCGGCCACGCACAGGGCGACATGCGCGCCAGCGTCTGTGTAGGCACTGAAGAGAATAGCCACCATCGCCGCTCCCAGGGTCTGCCCGAGCAACCGTGCGGTGCTGAGCATACCGCCGGCTGCGCCGCTGCGCGCCCGCGGGGCCGCTGCCATGAGGGTGCGGTTGTTGGGTGCCTGGAAGAAGCCGAACCCGGCCCCGCACAGCGCCATGCGCCACACGAACCCGTGTGCCGCGCCGCCTGCGGGGAAGAACGCCAGCAGGGCAAGTCCGCTGGCCATTGCCAGCAGGCCCAGGCCGCCGAGCACCCCGGAAGGGTAGCGGTCCGACAGGCGCCCGGCCAGGGGGGCGGCGAGGGCCAGCGCCAGCGGCCAGGGCGTCATGAACAGGCCGGTCTCCACAGCGCTGTGGCCCAGGCGCTGGATCTCAAACGGCAGCGAGACCAGCGCGGCCATTTGCGCGCTGAAGCTCACCACCGAGGTCGCCAGCGACAGGCTGAAGATGCGCACGCGCAGCAGGTCGAAGGGGATGATGGGCGCGGCGCGCGGGCGCTCGTGCCGCACCAGCGCCCAGCCCACGAGCAGCCCCAGGCCGATCTGCAGCAGCGCGAGCAGGACGGCTTGGTGGTGCGCCAGCGCCTGCAGGCCGCTTAAGGTCAGGCCGAACGTGAGCGCCGACAACGCCGCCCCCGCGTAATTGAGCGGGCGGCGCGTGCGGTCGCTGTTGGGCATCGCGCGCAGCGCGATGATCGTGGCGACGATGCCGATCGGCACGTTGATGCCGAACAGCCAGCGCCAGTGCGCCACGGCGAGCACCGCGGAGGCCAGCGTCGGGCCGATCGCGGCGGCGGTGGCGATGACGAAGGCATTGATGCCCATCGCCCGCCCGAGCGAGGCCTGCGGATACGTGAAGCGCACCAGCGCCGCGTTCACGCTCATGATCCCCGCCGCGCCCAGGCCCTGGACGACGCGCGCGATGCTCAGCAGCGCCAGCGTCGGGGCGAGCGCGCAGGCGAGCGAGGCGACGGTGAAGACGATGATCCCGGCCTGGGAGACGCGCCGGTAGCCGACGATTTCCCCGAGCGAGGCCAGCGGCAGCAGCGCCATCAGGATGGCCATCTGGTAGGCGTTGACGACCCACACCGAGGCGGCGGCGGCGGCGTGGAAGTCGCGCGCGACCGAGGGCAGGGCGACGTTGACGATGGTGCTGTCGAGCACCGACATGATGATCGCCAGGAGGATCGCGGCGATCGACCAGTAACGCCGCGGCACGGGCAGGCCGTCCAGGTGGGCGTGCGATGCGGAGGCGGGGGTGCGCGGCGGTGGCATGCCGGTGCGATATATATATGAGTGGCCGCCCCGTGTCATAAGTAAAACCGTGCGGGCATGGCGGCCGATGTGAACTGCGTCACATTCGAGTTTGCGCGCGCGCGCGCGCCGCCTCGCTAGAATGAGCACGCGAGCTGCGCCCCAGGAATACAAGAACAACGCCCCGTTCATGCAGTCCCCCGAAAACACTCCCGCGCGCCGCGAACCGGCCGAG
This sequence comes from uncultured Pseudomonadota bacterium, assembly GCA_963794975.1. Lineage (GTDB taxonomy): Bacteria > Pseudomonadota > Gammaproteobacteria > Steroidobacterales > Steroidobacteraceae > 13-2-20CM-66-19. The sequence continues at coordinate 317,206 of CAWCGL010000002.1, forward strand.
CGGCGCGGCGCGGATCGGCGCTCGCGCGTACTGCGCGGCCTGTTCTACGGCAGCTGCCGCCCGCGGCGGCGTGGGCCGCGCCGCGCCGGCGAGCGCGGCGTCAGCGCCGTCGACTGGCATCACCCGCAGTGGCTCGCGGTGGCGATGATCATCGTGCTGTGCTCGTGCGTGGATGCGTTTCTCACGCTCGCCCTCGTCGGTCACGATGTCGCCGAGGAAGGCAACCCGATCATGGCGCCGCTGGTGGGCGGCTCCGGGATGGCCTTTGCGCTGGTGAAGATCGGACTCACCGCCGCCGGCGTGCTGCTGCTGACGCAGCTGGCGCGCCTGCGGGCCTTCGGGCGCATCCCGGTCGGTGTGTTCCTGTACGGGATCCTGGCGCTCTACGCGGCGCTCATCGTCTACGAGGTCCGGCTGCTGAACGCCCCCTAGGAGCCCGTGCGGCGGGGCTTTCCCCCGCCGTGGCCGTTTCCGCTAAACTGATGGCCTGCCGGCCTTTTTTTCCTCTTCCATGCTCGAACCTACAGCCCTCTACGGCGGCAACGCCGACTATCTCGACGCGCTCTACGAGCAGTACCTGCGCGAGCCTGCGGCCATTGCGCCGCAGTGGCGGGCGTATTTTGACGCCCTGGGCGCGGCGGCCACCCCGGAGCGGGCGCACGGCCCGGTGCGCGCGGCGATCGCCGACCGCGCGGCGCACGTGGGCAGCGGTTCCACCACCGCACTCGGCGCGGATGCGCGCCAGGCGGCCGTCTCGCGCCTGATCCAGGTGTGGACCAACCGCGGGCACCTGGTGGCGGGCATCGATCCCCTGGCGCTCAACCCGCGGCCGCGGCCGAGCGTGCTCGACCTCACCTACTTTGGCCTCGCGCCGGCGGACCTCGACCAGGAGTTCTTCACCGGCAGCCGCACCGCCGCGGTGCCGCGGCGGCTGAAGCTGCGCGACATCCTCGCGCAGCTGGAATACATCTACGCGGGCACCGTCGGCGCAGAGTTCGCGCACGTGTCGGACTCGGAGGAGCGGCTGTGGCTGCAGGATGAGTTCCAGGACGAGCGCCTGCTCGGGACCCTGAGCAACGAGGAGAAGCGCAACCTGCTGTGGCAGCTGACCGCCGCCGAGGGCCTGGAGCGCTACCTGCACACCAAGTACGTCGGCCAGAAGCGCTTCTCGCTCGAAGGCGGCGACGCCTTCATCCCGCTGCTCGATGACCTCATCCAGAACGCCGGCGTGGCCGGCATCGAGGAGGTGGTGATCGGCATGGCGCACCGCGGGCGCCTGAACGTGCTGGTGAACCTTCTGGGCAAGTCCCCGGCGGTGCTGTTCTCCGAGTTCGAGGGCGTGTACGACCCCAAGCGCCTGAAGGGCTCCGGGGACGTGAAGTACCACAAGGGCTTCTCGGCGGACCTGCGCACGCCCAACGGCAACGTGCACACGGTGCTGGCGTTCAACCCCTCGCACCTGGAAGTGGTCAACCCGGTGGTCGAGGGCTCGGTGCGCGCCCGCCAGGAGCGCCGCGGCGACACCCGCGCCGAGCGCGTGCTGCCGCTGCTGATCCACGGCGATGCCGCCTTCGCCGGCCAGGGCGTGGTGATGGAGACGCTGCAGCTGTCGCAGGCGCGCGGCTTCTTCACCGGCGGCACGGTGCACGTGATCATCAACAACCAGGTTGGCTTCACCACCTCCGAGCCGACCGATGCGCGCTCGACCACCTACTGCTCAGACGTCGCCAAGATGCTGGAGGTGCCGATCTTCCACGTGAACGCGGACGATCCGGAGGCGGTGGTGCTGGTGACGCGCCTGGCGCTCAAGTACCGCATGCGCTTCCGCAAGGACGTGGTCATCGACCTGGTCGGCTACCGCCGCCACGGCCACAACGAGGCCGACGAGCCGGCGGCCACCCAGCCGGGCATGTACCGCACCATCCGCGAGCACCCCACGGCGCGGCGCCTGTACGCGGACCAGCTGATCAAGGCCGGGATCCTCGCCGAGGCCGATGCGCAGGGCATGCTCGAGCAGTACCGCGACGGCCTGGACGAGGGGCGCCCGCAGGCGCGCGCCTCGCTCGGGATGATCGGCAACAAGTACACCGTCGACTGGAGCCCGTACGCGCAGGTGGACTGGACCGAGCGGGTGCCCACCGGCGTCGAGCTGCCGCGGCTGCACGCCCTGGGCGAGCGCATCACCGCGGTGCCGCGCGAGTTCACGCTGCACCCGCGCGTGGCGCAGGTGATGGCGCAACCGCCGCAAGATGGTGCAGGGGGAGATGCCGCTCGACTGGGGCTGCGCCGAGACCCTCGCCTACGCCTCGCTGGTCGAGGACGGCTTCGGCGTGCGCCTCACCGGCCAGGACAGCGGCCGCGGCACCTTCTTCCACCGCCACGCGGTGCTGCACGACCAGAAGACCGATGCCACCTGGATCCCGCTGCAGCACATCGCGCAGCCCCAGCCGCGCGTGCAGATCATCGACTCGGTGCTGTCCGAGGAGGCGGTCATGGGGTTCGAGTACGGCTACTCGACCACCGACCCCAACACGCTGGCCATCTGGGAGGCCCAGTACGGGGACTTCGCCAACGGCGCGCAGGTGATCATCGACCAGTTCATCAGCTCCGGGGAGGCTAAGTGGGAGCGCTTCTGCGGCCTGACGCTGATGCTGCCGCACGGCTACGAGGGCGCCGGGCCGGAGCATTCCTCGGCGCGCCTGGAGCGCTTCCTGCAGCTGTGCGCGGAGAACAACATGCAGGTGTGCGTGCCGTCCACGCCGGCGCAGATGTTCCACCTGCTGCGGCGCCAGATGCGCCAGTCCTTCCGCAAGCCCCTCATCATCATGTCGCCCAAGAGCCTGCTGCGCCTGGACATGTCGGTCTCGGCGCTCGAGGACTTAAGCCGCGGCAGCTATGCGCGGGTGATCGGGGAGGTCGACCAGCTGCCGGCTGCCCAGGTGCGGCGCGTGGTCTTCTGCAGCGGCAAGGTGTACTTCGACCTGCTCAGGACGCGTCGCAAGGAGCAGCTGCGCGATGCGGCGCTGGTGCGCATCGAGCAGCTCTACCCCTTCCCGGTCGAGGAATACCAGGCCGTGCTTGGCGCCTACGCGGAGGCGCGCGAGATGGTGTGGTGCCAGGAGGAACCCCAGAACCAGGGGGCCTGGTACCAGATCCGCCACCGCCTGCAGGAACTGGCCGGCCGCCGGCCGGTGCTGTATGCGGGCCGCGCTCCGGCGGCCGCCCCGGCCACCGGCCTGGGCAAGATCCACGAGATCGAGCAGCAGGCACTGGTGAACGCCGCCCTGCATGCCACGACCACCGAAGAGACCGCCAACGACACCCAGCGCCTGACGCCCGCCAGCGCGCCTTTGAGAAAGCGCTCATGAGTACCGAAATCCGCGTCCCGCAGCTGCCCGAGTCGGTCGCCGATGCGACCCTGGTGGCCTGGCACAAGCAGCCCGGCGATGCGATCCGCCGCGACGAGAATCTGGCGGACCTGGAGACCGACAAGGTGGTGCTCGAGGTGCCCGCGCCCGGCCAACGGCATCGTGCGCGAGCTGCGCGTGAGCAGTGGCACCGTGGTCACCAGCGGCCAGGTGCTGGCGGTGATCGAGGAGGGCAGCGCGGCGGCCAAGCCCGCCCCGGCCCCTGCCGCCAAGCCCGCCTCCGCTGCCAAGAGCGCGCCGCCGGCAGCGGCGCCCGCCGAGGAGGCCCGCGAGGCGGGCAAGCTCAGCCCGTCCGTGCGCCGCCTGGTCGAGGAGAACCAGCTGGACCCGCAGGCGATACCGGCCTCCGGCCGCGACGGCCGCCTCACCAAGTCCGACATCGTCGGCTTCCTCGGCAAGAAGCCCGCCGAGGGGCAGCCGGCGGCAGCCGCCGCGCCGGCGCCGCGCCCCGCCGCCGCGCGGCCGCCCGTGGCCGCCGGCGCGCGCACCGAGCAGCGCGTGCCGATGACGCGCCTGCGCGCGCGCATCGCCCAGCGGCTGATCGAGGCACAGTCCACCCAGGCGCTGCTCACCACCTTCAACGAGGTCGACCTGACCGCGGTGCAGGAGCTGCGCGCACGCTACAAGGACCGCTTCGAGAAGGAGCACGGCGTGAAGCTCGGCTTCATGTCCTTCTTCGTCAAGGCGGCCATCGAGGCGCTCAAGCGCTTCCCGGTCATGAACGCCTCGGTGGACGGCAACGACATCCTCTACCACGAGTACTACGACATCGGGGTCGCGGTCTCCACCGACCGCGGCCTGATCGTGCCGATCGTGCGCGATGCGGACAGCAAGGCCTTCGCGGTGATCGAGAAGGAAGTGGGCGAGTACGCGCGCAAGGCGCGCGAGGGGTCGCTGGCGATCGAGGACCTCACCGGCGGCACCTTCACCATCACCAACGGCGGGGTGTTCGGCTCGCTCATGTCCACCCCGATCGTCAACGCGCCGCAGAGCGCGATCCTCGGCATGCACAAGATCCAGGAGCGGCCGATGGTGGTGAACTCGGCGGTGGTGGTGCGGCCGATGATGTATTTGGCGGTGACCTACGATCACCGCATCATCGATGGGCGCGAGGCGGTGCAATTCCTGGTGGCCATCAAGGACGCCCTCGAGGATCCGGGACGCATCCTGCTCGGAGTCTGAGCGCGCGAGCCGCGCGGCACAACGACCGCCGCCTGCCCAGGCGGCGGTCCGCCATGGCGCCCTAGAAGATGTGGCGGAACAGCCAGTACAGCGACCCGGACAGCACGATCGCCACCGGCAGCGTCAGCACCCAGGCCATGGCGAGGTTGCGCAGCGTCGCCATCTGCAGGCCGGAGCGGTTGGCGGCCATGGTGCCGGCCACGCCGGAGGACAGCACGTGCGTGGTCGAGACCGGCAGCCCGAACATGTCGGCCGCGCCGATCGTCAGCATCGCGACCACCTCCGCGGAGGCGCCCTGCGCATAGGTGAGGTGGGTCTTGCCGATCTTCTCCCCGATGGTCACGACGATGCGCTTCCAGCCGACCATGGTGCCCAGGCCCAGCGCGATGGCCACGGCCACCTTGACCCACAGCGGGATGAACTTGGTCGCGCTGTCGATCTGCTTCTTCAGCGCCGTCAGGTTGCCCTTGGTCTCGGCATCGAAGGCGGCCGCGTGCGGGTCCTTGGCCAGCAGGCGCATGGCCTCGGAGCTCAGGTACATGTCGTTGCGCACGTTGGTGACGGCGCCTGCCGGCATGCGCGCGAAGGTGCCGCCGCTCCTGATGTCCTGGGCGATGGTGCCGGTGAGGGCGGCGAGCGAGGGCACCACCGCCTCGCTCCAGGCGTGCGTGCGGATGTAGGTGGTCAGGGCCGCCTTGCGGGTCCGCCGGGGCCGGTGCGGTTGCGTACTTCGCCAGTGACTGCTGCGTGGTGTGGGCCATGGCGATGAATGGGGTCATCTGGTCGGCGGGCATGGCGCGGTTGAGCGCATAGGCCATCGGCACCGTGCCGATCAGGATCAGCATGATCAGTCCCATGCCCTTCTGGCCGTCGTTGGAGCCGTGCGCGAAGGAAACCCCGCCGCAGGTGAGGATCAGCAGGCCGCGGATCCACCACGGCGGCGGGGTGTTGCCCTTGGGCGCCTGGTACAGCTCGCGGTTCTTCACCAGCGCCTTGAGCACCAGCAGCAGCAGCGCCGGCGAACACGAAGCCCGACCAGCGGCGACAGCAGCAGCGACCAGCCGATCTTGGTCGCCTGCGCCCAGTCGACGCCGCTGGTGCCGTCGCGCCCGTGCATCAGCGCATTGGCCACGCCCACGCCGATGATCGAGCCGATCAGCGTGTGCGAGGAGGAGGCCGGCAGTCCCAGCCACCAGGTGCCCAGGTTCCAGATGATGGCCGCGATCAGCAGGGCGAACACCATCGCAAACCCGGCACTGCTGCCCACCTGCAGGATCAGCTCCACCGGCAGCAGCGAGATGATGCCGAAGGCGACCGCGCCGCTGGAGACCAGCACGCCCAGGAAATTCAGCGCCCCGGAGTACACCACCGCGAAGTGCGGCGGCAGCGAGTGGGTGTAGATCACGGTGGCGACCGCGTTGGCCGTGTCGTGGAAGCCGTTGACGAACTCGAAGCCCAGCGCGATCAGCAGCGCGATCCCCAGGAGGATGAACGGCGTGAGCGTCAGCGCCTGGGAGGGGGTGCCGGAGATGTCCGCGACGAGGCTGTATCCGGTGTAGCCCACGCCGAGCGTCAGCAGCGCGAGAAACACGAAGATGGTCGTGGGCCCGCTCTTGCGGTCCAGCTGCGGTCGCGACTGGGGGACGGGGACGGTCTCGGCGGCGACGCTGCTCATGGGGTCACGCTCGTAAAGCTTGGGGAGGGTGGACCGGCAGACTATGTCCGGGACATGCCAGTTTTGTGACACCGCCGCCGGGGATGGCCAGCGCGGCGTGCGCGCTGATGCGCAGCGCTCCTGAGGCCGTTTCCCGGAAATTCCTGCCAAGAGACTGAGCCGGAATGATTTTCCCGGCTCTGGAATCGCCCCCGGGCCGCCTCCATAGTGGCAGGGTGGGCGCGCGCCAGAGGCGCGTGCCTGCAGCCAGTGGGCGTACCCGGGGCGCCGCCGCCGGTATGCTACTGTCCCGGGCCCTCAAAAATTTCCTGCTGCGACAACGCCATGGCCAACGACGACAAAACACCTGCCGGCAGCTGCCGATTCCTTCGATGTCATCGTCATCGGCGGTGGCCCGGCGGGCTATCCGGCCGCCATCCGCGCCGCCCAGAACAAGCTCTCCGTGGCCTGTATAGATGAGTGGAAGAACCGTGACGGCTCGGCCGCCTTCGGCGGCACGTGCCTGAACGCCGGCTGCATCCCTTCCAAGGCGCTGCTGGAGTCGAGTGAACTGTTCCACCGACTGCACGCGGAGTTCGCCACCCACGGCATCAGGGTCGCCGGCGCCACACTCGATCTGGCGCAGATGCAGAAGCGCAAGGCCGGCATCGTGCGCACCATGACCCAGGGCATCCTCGCGCTCTTCAAGGGTGCCGGCGTCACCCCGCTGCAGGGGCACGGCAAGTTGCTCGCCCCGGGCAAGGTCGAATTCGTGGCGCACGACGGCACGCGGCGCACGCTCACCGCGCGCGCAGGTCGTGCTCGCCTCCGGCTCCGCGCCCATCGAGCTGCGCTCGGCCCCGTTCCAGTCCCCGCAGGTCGTGGACTCCTGGGGCGCGCTCGACTTCGACGCCGTCCCCAAGCGGCTCGGTGTCATCGGCGCCGGCGTCATCGGCCTGGAGCTCGGCAGCGTCTGGCGCCGCCTGGGCGCGGAGGTGGTGGTGCTCGAGGCGCTGCCGGAGTTCATGGCCTTCGCCGACCAGCAGCTGGCGAAGGAGGCGCTGCGCGCCTTCAGGAAGCAGGGGCTGGACATCCGCCTGGGCGCCAAGGTCACCAAGGCCACGGTCAAGGGCGATGCGGTCGAGGTCAGCTACACCGACGCCAAGGGCGAGCAGCAGCTCAGCGTCGATCGCCTGGTGGTGGCGATCGGCCGCCGGCCGTATACGCAGGGCCTGCTCGGGGCGGACACCGGCGTCAAGCTGGACGAGCGCGGCTTCATCAAGGTCGACGAGCACTGCCGCACCGGGGTCGAGGGAGTGTGGGCGGTCGGGGACTGCGTGCGCGGGCCGATGCTCGCCCACAAGGGCAAGGAGGAGGGGGTCATGGTGGCAGACCTGATCGCCGGGCGCTTCGGCGAGACCAACTACAAGGTCATCCCGGCGGTGATCTACACCGCCCCGGAGATCGCCTGGGTCGGGCTCACCGAGGAGCAGGTCAAGTCCAGCGGCCGCGCCTACAAGGTGGGCGTGTTCCCCTTCCTCGCCAGCGGCCGGGCGCGGGCGATGGAGCAGGCGAGCGGCTTTGCCAAGGTGCTGGCGGCCCAGGACGACGATGAGATCCTCGGCGTGCACATCGTCGGCCCGCTGGCCGGGGAGCTGATCGCCGAGGCGGTGCTGGCGATGGAGTACTCGGCCTCGAGCGAGGACCTGCAGCGCACGATCCACGCGCACCCGACGCTCTCGGAAGCGGTGCACGAGGCGGCCCTGAACGCCGACAAGCGCTCGATCGACAACATCAACCGCTAGGCGCGCCGCTACAGTGCGGCGCCGCGCCTCGATCACGTTCGGCACGGCGGTCAGGCGCTGCAGCACCCGCGCCAGGTGCGCCAGATCGTTCACCGCCACGGTGAGGGAGAAGTGCGCGAGCCCCGTGTCCCGGTCGGTGCGGGTGGTGGCCGCCTCGATGCTCAGGCGCTCCACGGCGAGCACGTCGCTTAGGTCGCGCAGCAGCCCGCGCCGGTCATAGGCGCTCACCTGCAGCTCCACCTGCAGCGCCCCGCTGTCGGGGCTGGCCCACTGCACCTGCAGCATGCGCTCGGGTTTGTGCGCGCCCATGCGCGACAGCCCGGCACAGTCGCGGCGGTGCACCGTGACGCCGCGCCCCTGCGTGACGTAGCCGACGATCGGCTGCGGCCGCAGCGGCGCGCAGCAGCGCGCCAGCGTCACGGGCAGGTCGCCCACGCCCTCGATCTGCACCGGTGAGGCGCGCCGGCGCGGCGGCGGGCGGCGCACGGCACGCGCCGCGGGCGCAGGCTGCGCCGCCGAGCACCCGCGAGGCCGCCTGCAGCAGCTGCGTCACCGTGATCTCGCCCTCGCCGAGCAGCTGGTAGAGGTGCTCGGTGTCGCGCGCCTTGAGCTCCTGGGCGAGCGCGCCGAGCTGCTCGGTGCGCGCGCCCGACGCGCGCCAGTTCGCGCTCGGCGATGGCCCGCCCGGCACGTGCGGTTGTCGCCGACGTCGAGCTTGCGGAACCAGCCGCGCACCTTGGCGCGGTTGCGCGCGGAAACCAGGTAGCCCTGCTCCGGTGCGAGCCAGTCGCGGCTGGGAGCCTCCTGCTTGGCGGTGATGATCTCGACGATCTCGCCGTTGGCGAGCGCATGCGTCAGCGGCACGATGCGTCCGTTGGCCTTGGCGCCGCGGCAGCGATGGCCGAGGGAGGTGTGCACGCTGTAGGCGAAGTCCAGCGGCGTGGCCCCGTGCGGCAGGTCGATCACCTCGCCGCGCGGGGTGAGCACGTACACCCGGTCGGCGAACAGCTCCGTGCGCATGCCCTCGATCAGGTCGCGGTCGGCATCCGCGCGCGCCCCTCCGGCCGGCTCCAGCAGCCGCCGCACCCACTCGATCTTGCGCTGGTAGAGCGCATCGCGCGCCCCGCCTTCCTTGTAGGTCCAGTGGGCCGCGACGCCCAGCTCGGAAGTCTCGTGCATCTCGCGCGTGCGGATCTGCACCTCCACGCTCAGGGACTGCGGACCGATGACGGCCGTGTGGATCGAGCGGTAGCCGTTGCCCTTGGGGGTCGCCACGTAGTCATCGAACTCCCCGGGGATGTACGGCCAGCGTCCGTGCACCACGCCCAGGGCGGCGTAGCAGTCCGGGATCGAGGCGACCACGACGCGCACGGCGCGCACGTCGTACAGCTCGCTGAAGGCCAGCTGCTTGCGCTGCATCTTGCGGTAGATGCTGTAGATGTGTTTCGGGCGCCCGTACACCTGCGCCTCGATGCCGGCCTCGAGCAGCTGCGTCGCGCAGCACCTGGCACAGCTCCTCGATGTAGCGCTCGCGGTCGGCGCGGCGCTCGTTGAGCGCGGCGGCGACGCGCTTGTACTCATCCGGCTCGAGGTAGCGGAAGGCCAGGTCCTCCAGCTCCCACTTCAGCTGCCACACGCCCAGCCGGTTGGCCAGCGGTGCGTACACCGCGCGCGCCTCGAGCGCCCGGCGACCGCGCTCGGCGGCCGTGAGCGCGCGCGCATGCCGCAGCGCCACGAGTTCCTCGGCCAGCCGCGCCAGCACCAGCCGCGGATCGCTGACCACGGCGAGCAGCATCTTGCGCAGGGTCTCGGTCTGGGGCGTGTCCAGGCCCTGCGCCGGGGACCAGTCGCGCGGCAGGCCGAGCGCGCCCGAGGCGCAGCAGCGCGCCGGCGATCTGCGCCGCCGGCGCACCCACCACGCGTGTCAGCTCCTCCGGCGTGATCGCGGCGGCCGCCAGGGCGGCGCGCGCCGGCAGCGCGAGCGCGAGTTCCAGGTTGCCGGTGAGTGCGCCGATGATGCCGCCGGCTTCGCCGGCAAGATCCAACTGCGCCGCGGTCGCGCTGCAGGGCCAGCTGCGCACGGGCGGCATCGAGCGCGTCGCGGATCGACGACGGACAGGCCTGGCTCGTTTCCACGGCGGTGAGGGCCTTTTCCAGGTGGGGTCGGGCGGGGCGCGGCCGGTGCAGCGTGTCGCCCGCGCAGGATTACCGCTATCATACGCGACTGTTTTTACCGCGACGTGCGAGCATGGCTGGTCACAGCAGGTGGGCTAACATCCAGCGCCGCGAGAGTGCCCAGGCCCGCAGGCGCGGGCGCGGGACGTGCGCCGATTCGCCCGAGCACCTGGAGCGGGTGCGCTTCGAGGGCTACGGGCCGGGCGGGGCGGCGGTGATGGTCGACTGCCTGACGCGTGACCGGGCCCGCAGCGGCCTCAAGGTGCGCAGCACCTTCGACCGCTACGGCGGCAACCTCGGCGCCGACGGCTCGGTGAGCTACCTGTTCAACACCGTGGGACTGATGACCTACCCGCCGGGCACCGACGAGGAGCAGCTGATGCGGGTGGCGCTCGAGGCCGGGGCCGAGGACGTGGTGCCGAGCGATGACTGCTCGGTCGAGGTACTGGCCGACCCGCTCGAGTTTGACACCGTGCGCGCGGTGCTGATTCACAGCGGCTTCGCACCGGCGACCGCACAGGTCACCCAGCGGGCAACAACCCCGCTGGAGCTGTCCGGCGAGAGCGCCGAACTGATGGCGCACCTGCTGGTTGCGCTCGAAGAGCTGGACGAAGTACAGGACGTTTATTCGAATGTCGAGATATCGGACGAGGTCCTGGCGCGCATTTGAGCCGGCCGCAGGCCCTGGCCGCCTCACCACCGCCGCCACGGTGCGCATCCTCGGGCTCGACCCGGGCTCGCGGCGCACCGGCTTCGGCTTCATCGAAAGCAGCGGCGGCACGCTCACCGTGATCGCGCACGGCTGCCTGAACGTCTCCGCCGCCGCCCCCATGGCCCGCCTGCGCCTGATCTTCGAGGGGCTGCGCGAGCTGATGAGCGCGCATGCGCCGGTGGAGGTGGCCATCGAGCGCGTATTCGTCAGCCGCAACGTCGACAGCGCGCTCAAGCTCGGCCAGGCGCGCGGGGCGGCGCTGTGCGCGGTCCCCCAGGGCATCCCGGTGTTCGAGTACGCCCCGCGGGCCATCAAGCTCGCGGTGGTCGGCTCGGGGGCTGCCGAGAAGCTGCAGGTGGCGCACATGATCCGTACGCTCCTCGCCCTGAGCGAGCGCCCGGGGGCCGATGCCGCAGATGCCCTGGCGGTGGCCGTGTGCCATGCGCACACCCGCACCCTGGGCCTGCTCGCCCAGGGCGCCGAGCTGCAGCGCCTGCGGGTACGCCGATGATCGGTTCGCTGCGCGGCCGCATCGCCTCCAAAGCACCCCCGCAGCTCACCGTCGAGGTCGCCGGCGTCGGCTACGAGGTGGAAGCCCCGATGTCGACCTTCTTCCACCTGCCGGCGCTGGGTGCCGAGGTGCACCTGCTCATCCACCTCGTGGTGCGCGAGGACGCCCACATCCTCTACGGCTTCGCCACCGAGGACGAGCGGCGGCTGTTCCGCGCGCTGATCAAGGTCTCGGGCGTGGGCCCGAAGATCGCCCTCGCGCTGCTCTCGGGGGTGAGCGTGGCGGACTTCAACCAGAGCGTGCAGGCGCAGGACATCAGCTCCCTGACGCGCGTGCCGGGCATCGGCCGCAAGACCGCCGAACGGCTCATCGTGGAGATGCGCGACCGGCTGGTCGCCCCACAGCTTGCGACCGGGACCGCCGGGGAGCCCGGCAGCGCCAATCCCGCGAACGAGGCCTACGATGCCCTCATCGCCCTGGGCTACCGTCCGGCCGAGGCCACGCGCTTGCTCAAAGCCGCCGGTCCCGGTACACACTCGACCGAGGAACTGATCCGCCGCGCCCTGCAGAGTGCGGTGCGGGAGTGACCGTTACGACTGTGGCAGAAGAACGCATCATCAGTGGGGTCGCGAGCACCGAGGAGGAAGCGGTCGAGCGGGCCATCCGGCCGCGCCGCCTGGCCGAGTACGTCGGCCAGGGCCCGGTCAAGGAGCAGCTGGAGATCTTCATCAGCGCGGCGCGCGCGCGCGAGGAGGCCCTGGATCACGTGCTGATCTTCGGACCACCCGGGCTGGGCAAGACCACGCTGGCGCACATCATTGCCGCGGAGCTGGGCGCCAACCTGCGCCAGACCTCCGGCCCGGTGCTCGAGCGCCCCGGGGACCTGGCGGCGCTGCTCACCAACCTGCAGCCGCGCGACGTGCTGTTCGTCGACGAAATCCACCGCCTCTCACCGGTCGTCGAGGAGGTGCTCTATCCGGCGATGGAGGACTACCAGCTGGACATCATGATCGGGGAGGGCCCGGCGGCGCGCTCGATCAAGCTGAACCTGCCCCCGTTCACCCTGGTCGGCGCCACCACCCGCGCCGGCCTGCTCACCTCGCCGCTGCGCGACCGCTTCGGCATCGTGCAGCGCCTGGAGTTCTACGACATCGTGGACCTGGAGCGCATCGTCAAGCGCTCCGCCTCGATCCTTAAGGTCGCGATCGACGAGGGCGGCGCGCGACGCCTGGCGCAGCGCTCGCGCGGCACCCCGCGCATCGCCAACCGCCTGCTGCGGCGCGTGCGCGACTACGCGCAGGTGCGCGCCGACGGCAAGATCACCGAGGCTGTGGCCGATGCGGCCCTGGACCTGCTCGAAGTCGACCGCCAGGGCTTCGACACCCTCGACCGCAAGCTGCTGACCGCCATCATCGAGCGCTTCGACGGCGGCCCGGTCGGAATCGACAGCCTGGCGGCGGCGGTGGGTGAGGAGCGCGGCACCCTCGAGGACGTCACCGAGCCTTACCTCATCCAGCAGGGCTTCCTGGTGCGCACCGCCCGCGGGCGCATGGCGACGCGCAACGCCTACCTGCACTTCGGCCTGAAGCCCCCGGAGCGCGTGAACCCCAACATGCCGCTGTTCGAGGAACCGCGTTGAAGCCCTTCACGTGGCCGGCACGGGTGTACTGGGAAGACACCGACGGCGGGGCGATCGTCTACTACGCCAATTACCTGCGGTTCCTGGAGCGGGCGCGCACCGAGTGGCTGCGCGCCCGCGGCTACTCGCAGCAGCAGCTCGCGCGCGAGCCGGGAATCCTGTTCACCGTGGTCAACCTGCAGGTGGACTATCGCGCGCCGGCGCGCCTGGACGACCTGCTGCAGATCACCTGCGAGCCGCGGGCCGAGGGGATGGCGTCGCTGCGCTTCCTGCAACGCATCTACCGCAGCGGCGATGACGGCGCGCTTGGCCAGCTGCTGGTCGAGGCGAACGTGCGGGTGGCGTGCGTCGATGCGCGCACCCTGCGCCCGCGCCGGCCACCGGATTTCCTGGTGGCGGAAGACCTGGTGGAGAACTAGAGCTATATGGGCGATCAACTGTCGATCCTGCGCCTGATCGGCCAGGCGAGCGTTCCGGTGCAGATCGTGATCGGCATCCTGCTGCTGGCCTCGGTGGTCTCCTGGAGCATCATCTTCCGCAAACGCGCGCTCATCGCCCGCGCGCGCCGTGAGGCCGACCGCTTCGAGAACCGCTTCTGGTCCGGGGACGACCTGGCGCAGCTGTACCGCACCATCGAGTCCCACGGCGGGGCCACCGGCATGGCGGGCATCTTCGAGTTCGGCTTCCGCGAGTTCGCCAAGCTGCGTCAGAGCTCGGTGAGCACCGACCAGCTGCTGGAGGGCTCGCGGCGGGCGATGCGCGTGGCGCAGCTGCGTGAGATCGACCGCCTCGAGCACAGCCTGGCGACACTCGCCACCGTCGGCAGCACCAGCCCCTACGTCGGCCTGTTCGGCACCGTCTGGGGAATCATGAGCGCATTCTCCGGGCTCGGTAACGTGCAGCAGGCGACGCTGGCCATGGTCGCGCCGGGGATCTCCGAGGCCCTGGTGGCCACGGCGATCGGCCTGTTCGCGGCCATTCCGGCGGTCGTGGCCTACAACCGCTTCGCCGACCAGGTGACGCGCCTGGAGATGCGCTTCGATGCCTTCGGCGAGGAGTTCTCCACCATCCTGCAGCGCCACGCGGCGCGCGGCGCCACGGCCGCCGCCCCCCCGGAGCGCTAACCGGTGGCTGCAGTCACGCGCCGGCGCCGGCTGATGGGCGAGATCAACGTCGTCCCCTACATCGATGTGATGCTCGTGCTGCTCATCATCTTCATGATTACTGCCCCGCTGCTGACCCAGGGGGTCAAGGTCGACCTGCCCAAGGCGGCCGCGGAACCTATCGAGCCGCAGCGCATCCAACCCCTGGTGCTGTCAGTGGACCGCCAGGGACGGTGGTACCTGAACCTGGGTGGCAGCCCGCAGACCGCGCTGGACGAGGGCACGGCGGCGGCGCGCGCGGCCGCCGCGCTGCGCCGCGAGCCGCAGACCCAGGTGCTGGTCAAGGCGGACAACGCGGTCGCCTATGGCCGCGTGGTGCAGGCGATGGTGATGCTGCAGCATGCCGGCGCCCGCAAGATCGGCTTTATCACCGATCCGCTGCCGGCGCCGATGCGTCCGAGAAGCTGACATGTCCGCACGCAATGCCGCTACAGAGTGATCGGTGGACATCCGTGGGGCTCGCCTTGCTGCTGCACGCACTGCTGCTGGCAGCATTGCTGTATGGCTGGATGTTGTTCCGCTCGCCGCCGCGGCCGATGCCCACGCTGGCCATCGAGGCCACCGTTGTCGATGCCCGCAGCGTAGCCGGGGCGCAGCGCGCCTCTCCCGCACCGCCGCCACCGGCGGCACCGCAGAGCCCGCCAGAGCCGCAGGGCCCGCCGCCACCGACCCCGGAGGAGCGTGCCGAGCGCGAGCAGCAACGCGCACAGGAGCGACAGAAGGCCGAGGCCGCCAGCGCGCAGAAGGCAGCCGAGGAGAAGGCCGAGCAGCAGGCCGCCGAGGCCAAGGCGGCGGAGGAGGCGCGCAAGGCTGAGGAGCAGCACGCCGCAGAGCTCAAGCGCAAAGCCGCCGAGGCCAAGGCCGCCCAGGAGAAGAAGGCGCAGGAGGCCGCGCAGGCGAAGCAGAAGGCCGAGGATGCGCAGGAGGCCGCCGAGCGCGAGGCCGACCTCAAGCGCAGCCTCGCCAGCGAGGAGCACGCCGCTGCGGTGGCTTCCGGCCCCGCGCTGGCCAACTGGCAGGCTAAGATCGCCGCGAGCATCAATCACAACTGGCTGCGACCGCCGACCGCTCGGCCCGGAATACAATGTATGTTGGACGTCACCCAGGAACCCGGGGGAAAGGTCACGCACGTGCAGATCGGCGAATGCAACGGGGACCAGGCGGTGCGCGAGTCGATCGAGGCGGCCGTTTATCGTGCCTCGCCGCTGCCGCCGCCCCCGGACCCGTCGCTGTTTGACCGCAACCTCAGGATCAACTTCAAGCCCGACTAATATGCAAGCCAAGTACACCCTCTCGCTCCTCGTCCTGCTGGGACTGGTTATGGCACCGGGCGCCCAGGCGGCCCTTGAGATCGAGGTCACCTCCGGGGTGCGCGACCCGGTACCGGTCGCGGTGGTGCCGTTCACGGCCGCCCCGGGCGATGGCGGGCTGGATGTCGCCGGGGTGATCCAGAACGACCTGGAGGGAAGCGGGCGCTTCAAGGCATTGGCGCGCGAGCAGATGCCCGCCACCCCGGCGCGCGCCGAGGATGTCGCCGCGCCCGCCTGGAAGAGCGCCGGCAGCGACTACGTCGTGGTCGGGCGGATCAGCGCGCTCGAGGGCGGCAAGCTGCAGGTCGACTTTGACCTGGTGAACACCCTGACCGGGGTGAAGCTGGCCTCGCAGCGCTTTCTCGCGGTCCCCAGTTCGCTGCGCAACGCCGCGCACCGGGTGAGCGATGCGGTGTATCAGAAGATACTCGGCGTGCGCGGGGCCTTCGCCACGCACGTGGCCTATGTGGCAGTCGAGGGCGCGCCGCCGGCGCAGCGCTATCAGCTGTTCGTGGCCGACGCGGACGGCGCCAACCAGCGCCGCATCCTCGAGTCGCCGCGGCCGCTGATGTCCCCGGCCTGGTCGCCCGACGGGCAGTGGCTCGCCTACGTCTCGTTCGAAACCAAGCATTCGGCGGTGTACGTGCAGCTGGTCAGCACCGGTGAGCGGCGCCAGGTCTCCGCCCGGGCCGGCATCAACGGGGCGCCCGCCTGGTCCCCGGACGGCAAGAAACTCGCGCTCACCCTGGGTGGCAGTGCCGGCAATCTCGACGTCTACGTGCTCGACCTGGCCACGCAGTCGCTGGTGCCCATCACCAACGACCCGGCCATCGACACCGAGCCGGAGTGGGCCCCCGACGGGCACTCGATCTACTTCACCTCCGACCGCGCCGGTTCACCGCAGATCTACCAGGTCAGCGCGCAGCCCGGTTCGCACCCGAAGCGCATCACCTTCGGCGGCACCTACAACGCCCGCCCGCGCATCACCCCGGATGGCACGCTGCTGGCGATGGTGACCCTGAGCAATGGCGACTACCGCATCGCGGTGCAGGAGCTCGCGACGGGCACGGTGCGTGTGCTCTCGCACGGGCACCTCGACGAATCGCCGAGTTTTGCGCCCAATGGCGCTACACTTATGTATGCGGAGCGCGACGGCAACCACGACGCGCTGGCCACCGTCTCGACAGACGGGCTCACGGGGCTGCGCCTGAAGGCGCCCGAGGACATCCGCGAGCCGGCCTGGGGACCGTTCATCCCCTAGGCGCGGCGGCAGAGTTGGTTTTTGAAAGGACTTGGAATGGCGGAGAAAGCATCAATGCACCGGGTATTCATCACCTTGCTGGTGGCAGCCTCGCTGGCGCTGACGGCATGCGGACCGAAGGTCAAGAAGCCCTCGAGCACGGCTGGCACCGAGGTGGGCGGCAGCGGCGCGCAGGGCAGCGGCGCCGGACTCTCCGGCAGTGCCAGCGCCGCGGCCACCGGCAATCCGGATGACGAGACCGCCGGTCCCCAGGGCGGCCTGCTCGCCACGCGCATCGTCTATTTCGACTTCGACAGCAGCGACCTCAAGGGCGAGGCGACCGATGTCGTGGCGGCGCACGCAAAGTACCTCGGCACCCACCAGAGCGCCCGGGTGCGTCTGGAGGGTCACACTGATGAGCGCGGATCACCCGAGTACAACGTCGGCCTCGCCGAGCGGCGCGCGCAGGCCGTACGGCACGCGCTGCTCGTGCAGGGTGCTACCGATGCGCAGATCTCCACCGTGAGCTACGGCGAGGAGCGGCCGGCGGTGGCCGGCCACGACGAGGCCGCCTGGGCGAAGAACCGCCGCGTCGAGATCATCTACCTCACCCCGGCCGCCGTGCCCAAGTGATGCAGGGCAGGAAACACCGCCATGCGCTGCGCGCTGGCCGCGCTCATCCCGCTGCTGCTGGCGGCCGGCTGCGCGAGTACACCGCCGGAGGAGGATCCGCTGCAGATCAAGATCAGCGATCTGGAGACGCGCATCCAAGTCCTGGAGCACAGCCTCGCCAACCAGGCCGCAGCGGCGGCGCACACGGAGGAAATCGACGCGCAGCTGCGCGAACTGCGCGGCCGCATCGAGGAGCTCGAGCACCGCGCCGAGGCTGCTGCGAAGCTGGCGCCGGCGGCGCCTGCCGCGGCGGCGGGCGCGGCGGCGGGCGCGGCCGGCGCGGCGCCGCCGCCGCCCAGGCCCCGGGGGCGACCGTCGAGCCGTCCTCCACCGAGGAGGCGATCTACTCGCAGGCCTACGATGCCCTGAAGGCGGGCAGCTACTCGATCGCCATCACCGGCTTCAAGGACTTCCTCACCACCTATCCGACCAGCCCGCTGGCGGAGAACGCGCAGTACTGGCTGGGCGAGGCGTACTACGTCAATCACGACTACGATGCGGCGGCCGGTGCGTTCCGCGACGGTGCTGAAGAAATGGCCCGAGTCGCGCAAGGCGCCCGATGCGCTGCTGAAGCTCGGCTACACCCAGTACGCGCAGAAGCAGTACCCGGCCGCCAAGGCGACCCTCACCGAGGTCACCCGCAAGTACCCCGGCACCGATACCGCGAAACTCGCCGCCGACCGGCTGCACCGCATTCCGCAATAGCGCCGCAGCCGCGCCGTGCCCTGGAGCGCCTGAGCGAACGTGACCCGGCTGAAGATCACGGAGATCTTTCATTCCCTGCAGGGGGAGGCGGATACCGCGGGCATTCCCACGGTGTTCGTGCGCCTCACCGGCTGCCCGCTGCGCTGCCAGTACTGCGACACCGCCTACGCCTTCCACGGCGGGGACTGGTGGGAGATCGAGGCGATCCTCGCGCGCGTGCGGGAACTTGGGCGCGCATTACGTATGCGTCACCGGCGGTGAGCCGCTGGCGCAGAAGGGCTGCGCCGAGCTGCTGCACGCGCCTGTGCGATGCCGGCCTGCGCGTCTCCCTCGAGACCAGCGGCGCGATGGCGCTGGCGCAGGTCGATCCGCGCGTCATCAAGGTCGTGGACGTCAAGACCCCGGGCTCCGGGGAGCAGGAGCGCAACCGCTACGAGGAGCTGCCGCAGCTCGCGCCGACCGACCTGGTCAAGTTCGTGATCTGCAGCCGCGCGGACTACGAATGGAGCCGCGCGCGCGCTGGCGCAGCTGCACCTGCCGCCCGGGTGCACCGTGCTGTTCTCCCCGAGCCACGAGCAGCTGCCGGCGCGCGAGCTCGCCGACTGGATCCTCGAGGATCGCCTGCCGGTGCGCTTCCAGATCCAGCTCCACAAGTACCTGTGGGGCAACGTGCCGGGGAAATGAGGTGACGCGCCGCGCGCGTCGTGCTGGTGTCCGGCGGCCTGGATTCGGCCACCGCGCTGGCGATCGCGCGCGCGCGATGGCTTTGCCTGCCATGCGCTGTCGGTCGACTACGGCCAGCGTCACATCGCCGAACTCGCCGCGGCGCAACGCGTGGCGGCCAGCTTCGGGTGCCATCGAGCAGCGCACCATGCGCGTGGACCTGGCGGGCATCGGCGGCTCGGCGCTCACCGACAGCCGCATCGCCGTGCCGGAGTCACCCAGCGCCGGCATCCCGGTCACCTACGTGCCCGCGCGCAACACCATCATGCTCGCCCTGGCGCTCGGCTGGGCGGAGGTGCTGGAGGCGCGGGACATATTCCTCGGGCGTGAACGTGCTCGACTCCAGCGGCTATCCGGACTGCCGCCCGCAATTCATCGCCGCCTTCGAGGCACTGGCCGCCGTGGCGACCAAGGCCGGCATCGAGGGCGCCCCGCGCGCGCATCCATACCCCGCTCATCGAGTGGTCCAAGGCGCAGATCATCACCGCAGGGACTGCGCTGGGAGTTGACTACGCGCAGACCGTCTCGTGCTACCAGGCCGACGCGCAGGGCAGGGCATGCGGGCGCTGCGATTCGTGCCGGCTGCGCCGTGCCGGCTTCGCGTCCGCCCGGATCGCCGATCCGACCCGCTACCAGAGCCTGTAGTATCATCCCGCCCCGCGCGGCCAGCCTCTGTCAAAGAGGATTCCAGCAGCCGCACCCGTCTTGCGGGGCGTTAGCTCAGTCGGTAGAGCATCGGACTTTTAATCCGCTGGTCGCCGGTTCGATTCCGGCACGCCCCACATCAACCCGTTTTTGATTATGGCCTTACAGGGGGTTGCTCGAAGGGATTGCAGCACCGATGCCAGGCGGGCCGCGCTTGCGGGAGCCACCGGAAACCCTGTCGCAACCTGGCTAGCCGGGGCGGTGCAGGCTGCCGCTGAGCGCACGGTTGAGGAGCGCCGTGGCATCGGCGGGTGCGCCCGAGGCGCTGCGCCAGGTGACGAATCCATCGGGACGCACGAGCGATGCGCCGGAACTGCTGATGCCGTAAGCCTGCTCAAAGCCGCCGTCGACCTCCTCGATGTCGGTGCCAACGCGCACCGCATCCAGCGGCAGCGGCCCGCCGGGCAGGGCCGCCGCTGCGGCGCGGGCCGCATCGACCCATCCCTGCCCGTCGCGGCCCGTCAGCAGCAGGTAGCCTCCCGTCAGGTCGAGTGTCGACAGCGGCTTGCCCGAGCGCGCCAGCCAGACGTGCGGTGCGCGTGAGCCGGGAACACCGCGTGTGGTCCGAGGATCGGCGTGAACGCCGAGCGGGGAGTCGTACAGGTAGCCCAGTTCGATGTCGAAGTCGTCCACGAGCGCCTGCGGCTTCTGGCTCGCGGCCAGCCACGGCGCGGTGCGCGCCACGTAGCGCGCGAAGGCCTGCTCGACCGTGAAGCGTGCGACCGGCTGGCGCTCGCTGGCGTAGCTATCGAGCAAGCCCGGAGCGGCGTGTCCCTGGATCACCAGGGCGAGTTTCCAGGCCAGGTTGTGCACGTCATGGATGCCGGTGTTGCCGCCGAATCCGCCGTTGGGCGGCATCAGGTGGGCGGCGTCGCCGGCGATGAAGACGCGCCGGTCCTGGAACTGCCGCGCGACGTGGGCGGTCGCGCGCCAGCGCGTGTAGCCGTCGATCCGCACGGGCAGCTTGGGCTCGCCGACGCCGGTGCGCACCAGTTCGACGAGCCGCGCCTCGCTGACGTCGGAGGCGGCATTGGCGGCGGCCTGCGGATCGAGGCTCGGATCGCCCAGAGTATTGATGGCAAGAAAGCCCGCCTGTGCACTGCGGTTCAGGCGGAAGAATCCGCGGAACAGCGGGTTGTTCACGTAGATCAGGCTCCACGCGTGGTCGGCGATCCAGGGCGACAGATCTGCTGTGAAGTAGATGGTGACGGAATTGGAAAACGCGCCGCGACCTTCGTATGGGATGCCCAGAGCCTCGCGCACCCTGGAATGTCCGCCGTCGGCGGCGATGAGATAATCGCCGCGCAACTCGCGCGCATTGCCGCCGCCAACATCCTCGATCGTGAGCTGCACGCCGCCGGCGTCCTGCTGCACGGCGATGACCTGTGCGCCCTGCACGATGGTGGCGCCGGCCTGCCGCGCGCAGTCGCGCAGAATCGGCTCGAGGCTTGGCTGATTGAGGAACAGGCGGCGGCAGGGGCTTACCGCCTCAACGCCCACGTTCAGGTTCGGGACGATGTCGGCCAGCTTGCGGCCCGAGAGGCTGTCCATGGCGATGATGGCGCCCTCCGGGACGAAGTCGAGCGCGGAACGCTCGCACACCCGCTGCTCGATCCCGAGCGAGCGGAACATCTCGAGCGTGCGCATGTGGAAGAACGCGGCCCGCGGCAGCGGCGAGCTTTCCTGCAGCCGTTCGATGGTCACCGAGCGCACGCCCTGCTGCGCCAGAAACGCCGCGGCCGACAGACCGACGAGTCCTCCGCCGGCAATCAGCACAGGAGTTTGTTCGGTCATGGGCCGAGCGTACTACGAACTGCGGATCCGCCGCAGTCGCTGTCTGAAGCGCACGAGCAAGTGGCGCGCCGTGAGTTGCCCGGGCGCCGAGCGCGCAGACCGTCTCGCGGCCTGTGCTATCGTCGCCGCCGCAGGGCGCTGCCGTGCGGCGGCGGGCTGCACTTGTTGGTGCTGCGCGCAGGAGAGGCCTATGCGTGATCGAACTGGATACTGGAAAGTCACCGCATGGTCCGTCCTGTGTGGCCTGAACGTTGCAGGCCATGCGGGTCAGCCCGCCGCCGCCGGGGCGACTGCAGCGAAGCCGAGTGCGCAGGCCGAGCCGGCCGCCTCGCCCGAGCGCCACGGCACGGAGTTCGGGTTCGCGGTGTTCCAGCAGCACTGCGTCTCCTGCCACGGCAACCCCGCGTTCCAGAGCGCGCCCTCGCCGGCGACGCTGAGGAGCATGACGCCCGAGCGCATCTACGCGGCACTGACGACGGGAATCATGAAGTCAGTGGGCGACACCCTCACCGAGGAAGATCGCCGGCGCGTGTCCGAGTCACTGGCGGGCCAGCTGCTCGGCACCAACCGCGCCGGTGACGCGGCCGGCATGCCTAACCGCTGCGCGAGCAATCCGCCGGTGCGGCCCGCCGGCAGTGCCGACTGGAACGGCTGGGGAAACGGGCCGGGCAATAACCGCTTCCAGTCAGCCGCCGCTGCAGGCCTGGACGAGGCCTCGGTCGCTCACCTGAAGCTTAAATGGGCGTTCGGATATCCGGGAGGCACCTCCGCGTACGGACAGCCCACGGTGGTTGCGCGGGCGCGTGTACGTGGGCACCGACATCAGGTTATGTCTATTCGCTCGATGCGGCCTCCGGCTGCGTCTACTGGTCGTACCGCGCCGCGGCCGGCGTGCGCAACGCGATGACCGTCGGGGCGATCACGACCAACGGCCGCGCGCGTCACGGCGCGTGTTCTTCGGTGACCTCAAGGCCAGCTGCCTACGCCATCGATGCTCAGGACGGGAGCGAGATCTGGAAGACCCGCATCGAGGAGCACTACGCCACGCGCGTGACCGCCGCACCGGCGCTTTACAAGGGACGGCTCTACGTGCCGATCTCCGCCTGGGAGGGTTTCCAGGCGCGCATCCCCGACTATCCGTGCTGCACGGCGGTGGGCAGCGTGAGCGCGGTGGAGGCGAATACCGGCAAGGTGATCTGGAAGACCTACACCATCGCGCGAGCGGCCGCAGCCGACGCAGAAGAACTCCAACGGGCGTGCAGCAGTGGGCGCCCGGCCGGCGTGCCCGTCTGGAATACCCCCACCGTCGATGCCGCGCGCTCCTGCTGTACGTCGGCACCGGGGATGCATCGACTTATCCGGCGCCGGCGACCAGTGATGCGGTGCTGGCGCTGGACATGGCGACGGGCAAAATGCGCTGGTCGCGGCAGATCTACCCGCACGATTCGTTCATCGTCGGCTGTGGCGGGGCAGGGCTCACGGAGAACTGCCCGAAGGTGGTAGGACCGGACTGGGACATCCCGATGTCACCGATGCTGGCGAACCTGCGCCGGCGGCCAGGGGCTGATCGTCTTCGCCACCAAGCCGGGGGAGATCTTGGCGCTCGATCCTGCACAGCGCGGGCCGCATCCTCTGGCGCACGCTACGGCGCAAGCGCACGCCTCCGCGCGCCGATGCGCTGGGTCCCAACGGCGGCGCGAGTTTCGGGCCGCTGTGGGGCGGGGCGCTGGATGAGCGCAACGCCTACTTCGGCTCCAGCACCGGGGGTGCCTCGGCCGTGCGCCTCAGCGACGGGCAGCGCATGTGGTACACGCCACTGAACTCGACCCCGACAACAAGGTGACGCACTCGGCGGCAGTGACCGCGATTCCGGGCGTCGTATTTCTCGGCGGATCCGACGGCGGCTGTGGGCATTGGCGAGCAGCGACGGGCGCGAGCTGTGGTCATTCGAGACTGCGCGCGCCTTCGATACCGTGAACGCCGTGCCCGCACATGGCGGGTCGATCATCGCCCCCGGAGCCTACCGTCGCCGGTGGCATGCTGTTCGTGGGTTCCGGCTACGGGGTCGTCACGGACAAGCCGGGCAACGTGCTGCTCGCCTTCGGCCTCGACGTGGCGCACTGACCGCCATGCAGGGCCATTTCCGCAGCCGGCGCCCGATGATCGCTTGACCGCCAGACCCGGCCAATGGTATGCAACGCATACAAGATCGGGGGGGATTCAAAGTGACATACCGCAGTCTGGCACGAACCGCGATGCGTCGCCAACGCCGCTGAGTTCTGCCGCGCCGCGGCGGCGCGCACGCGCGCACGCTCGACTGCGGCCGCTGCGCAACAGGCCGCTTGGGCTTGTTGGCCGGCGGCGGCGACGGCGCACTGCGCGCAGCGGCCGGCGTGGCGGTTGATGGCAAGGCACTCGACCGCAGCCGGCGAGGGATCGCGCAGACTGGCTGACGCACGGTCGCACCTACGATGAGCAGCGCTACTCGCCGCTCGCGCAGATCAACACCGGCAACGTGAAGAAACTGGGCCTCGCCTGGTTCGCCGACCTCGATACCGCACGGGGACAGGAGGGCACCCCGCTGGTGATCGACGGGGTGGTCTACATCACGACCGCGTGGTCGAAAGTGAAGGCGTACGTCGGCCGCCTCGGGAAAGCTGCTGTGGCAATACGATCCGAAGGTGCCGGGTGATGCGGGCGTGCGGACCTGCTGCGACGTCGTCAACCGCGGCCTGGCAGCCTGGGGACAGCGGCTGTTCCTCGGTACGCTGGATGGCCGCCTCATCGCGCTCGACCGCGCCACCGGGCAGGTGCTCTGGTCGAAAGCTGACCGTGGACCGCTCCAAGCCCTACGCCATCACCGGCGCCCCGCTGGTCATCGACGGCCGGGTGATCATCGGCAACAGTGGCGCGGAAATGGGCGTGCGCGGCTACGTCGCTGCCTACGACGCCAACGACGGCCAGCGAACTGTGGCGCTTCTACACCGTCCCGGACCGCCCGGGTGCCAACACCGCACGCGCACCTGAAGCGGGCCGAGGCGACCTGGAAAGGCAACTGGTGGTCGCTCGGCGGCGGCGGGACCGTGTGGGACTCGATGGCCTACGACCCGAAACTCGACTTGCTCTATGTCGGCGCGGGCAACGGCACCCCCTGGAACCAGGCCTACCGCTCACCCGGCGGCGGCGACAACCTGTACATCTGCTCGATCATCGCGCTCAAGCCGGCAACCGGCGAATACGTGTGGCACTACCAGACCACCCCCGGGGACACCTGGGACTTCGACGCCACGCAGCACATGATCCTCGCGGACCTGAAGATCGGCGGCGCTGCTGCGCCCAGTGCTGATGCAAGCCTCGAAGAACGGCTTCTTCTACGTGCTCGACCGCGCCACCGGCGAGCTGATCTCCGCGAAGAACTTCGTGGCGGTCAACTGGGCCACGGGCATGGATGCCAAGAGCGGCCGCCCGCTCGAGAATCCGGACGCGCGCATCGACAAGACCGGCAAGCCCTTCGTGGTGGTGCCCGGACCCGGCGGCGCCCACAGCTGGCAGCCGACCGCGTTCGACCCGGCGACCGGGCTGGTCTACATCCCGGCGCAGGAGGCGGGCTTCCCGTACATTCCGGACGCGCATTTCCAGGCCGAGCAAGCAGGCCTTCAATACCGGGATCGATTTTGCGGCAGCCGCGATGCCGGCCGATCCGAAGGTGCGCGCGGGCGCGCTGGCGGCCACCAAGGGGGCGCTGATCGCCTGGGATCCGGTGGCACAGCAGGAGCGCTGGCGCGTGGACTTCAAGGGGCCGTGGAACGGCGGACTGCTGGCAACCGGCGGCGGCCTGGTGTTCCAGGGCAATGGCGCCCAGGAATTCGTGGCCTACGACGCCGCCAGCGGCGCCAAGCTGTGGGCGAGCAGCGTGCAGACCGGCATCACCGCGCCGCCGGTCACCTATTCGGTCAAGGGCGAGCAGTACGTGGCGGTGCTGGCCGGTTGGGGCGGCGTGTGGGCACTGGCCCCGGGGATTCTCTCCGAGGTGGGCGGTCCGGTGCGCAATGTCTCGCGCCTGCTGGTCTTCAAGGCTCGGCGGCAGCGCGCAGCTGCCGCCGGAGTCGCCCCTGGTGCGGGCGCCCCTGGACCCGCCGTTCCCGAGCGGTACGCCCGAGCAGCTCGCCGAGGGCGCGCTGCAGTACGCGCGCTACTGCGGCGGCTGCCATGGGGATGCGGCCTTCGGCAGTACGGTGCGTGCCGGACCTGCGCCGCAGTGCGCTGCTCCGCGACGGCAAGGCCTGGGCAACCGTGGTGCACGGCGGGGCCCTGCATGCCCAGGGCATGGTGAGCTTCGCCGATGTCCTTAACCTGCAACAGATCGAAGGCGATCCGGCACTACGTCATCAAGCGGGCCAACGAGGACAAGGCGCTCGGGATGCAGTGAGCCTGACTCCGCCGAGGCTTGGCGGGATCCCGTTTGCGGCGGCTGCAGCCATCCGGCGAGCAGCGAAACGTCGCTCGAATTGCGGCCGTTTGCTGCCATAAAATCCTTTATGAACACCGGAACTTACGCCGGTGCGGCTGCGACAGCGATCGCGTGCCAAGATTGGGCCTTACATTGACAATTGGGATCCCGAGAGAGAAGACTGCCAGCGCGCAGTCCGGGGCCCCATGCAATGAACCGCCATCAAACAAGAGCGATCGTACGTATCCGCGAAATGATCCTGCGGGGCGAACTGCGCGCCGGTGCGCGCGTCGCGGAAGCGCCACTCGCGGAGCTTCTGGGCATGTCCCGCACGCCGGTGCGCCAGGCACTTCCGGTGCTCGCCCAGGAGGGCTTGCTCGCCGAGCACGAGACCCGCGGCTACGTCGTCCGCGGCCTGAGCAACGCGGACATTCTCGATGCGATGGACCTGCGCGGCGTCCTCGAAGGAATCGCCGCGCGGCGCGTTGCCGAGCACGGCGCTTCGCGCACGCTGCTGCAGGCGCTGCGCGTGTGCCTCGCCGAAGGCGATCACATCCTCGCCGAGGGCCACGTGGCCGACAAGATCGAAGCGCTGTACGTCGACATGAACGTGCGCTTCCACCAGCTCATCGTGCTCGAGTGCCGCAGCTCGATCATCCAGCAGGCCCTGGAGCGCAACGCGCGCATTCCGTTCGCCGGTCCGCAGGCGCTCGCCATCGACAAGAGCAGCCTGCAGCAGATGCACGAGACGCTGGCCTACGCGCACCGCCAGCATCACTACATCGTCACCGCCATCGAGCGTGGCGAGGGTGCGCGCGTGGAAGCGCTCATGCGCGAGCACACCAATCCGGTCAAGGACAATCTCAACATTCCCGAAACCGGCGCCGAGTTTCGGGATGCGAAACCGCATCTCGCCATCGTCCGGTGAGAGAGCCGATGAACAGGACGCGCAACGGTACGGACCGCAGGACACGGTTTCCGCACGGAGTATGTAGCGTCGAGCGTTCCAAAACGTGCTGGGTGGCATTTCTGAGGGGGGATACCAAATGAATTTTTCGTTTACGAAGCAGGGCCGGTGCCTGTGCGCGTCCTGCGCTTTACGGGGCACTCGTGGTGCTGGGCTGCGCGCAAGCCGTGGCGCAGGAGCAGACACAGTTGCAGGAAGTCGTCGTCACGGCACAGCGCCGTGAATCGAACCTGCAGGACGTACCGATCGCGGTGACCGCCTTTAGCGGCGAGGCCATTCAAGACCGGGCGCTTGGGAACATCGCCGCCCTCAGCATGCTTACCCCGGGAGTCAACCTGGATGCCGGGGCGCCATTCTCCGGCGACAAGTCGGTGCTGTCGGCCTCCATCCGCGGCATCGGCCAGGATGACTTCGCCTTCAACCTGAATCCGGGCGTCGGCGTCTACCTCGACGGGGTGTATCTCGCGCGCACCATCGGCGCGAACCTGAACCTGCTCGACGTGGACCGCATCGAGATCCTCAAGGGTCCGCAGGGCACACTGTTCGGCGCCAATACCATCGGTGGCGCGATCAGCGTCGTCACCCACAACCCGGGCAACGAGGCGCGCTTCATCGGCACCGTCACCGGCGGCGAATACGACCGGCGCGACGTGGGCTTCACCGCGGACATCCCGATCATCTCCGATGTCCTGCTGAGCTCGATCACCGTCTCCTCGCAGAACCAGACCGGCTGGATGAAGGTCGTCCCCTATCCGAACAGCGTCGCCGACGGTCAGACCCCGTTCGTCGTCGACCCGCAGACCGCCTATCCGAAGGCCGCCTACGCGACCAACGACAACTACGGCGGCACCGGGGTGTTCAGCGTCCGCGGCAAGATGGTGTGGCACGCCTCCGACAAGCTGAACGTCACCTTCACGGGCGACTGGACGCACGAGGACCAGACCGCGCTGGGGTACACGGTGCTCGGCGTGTTCAGCACGAACTTCAATTCGATATTCTCGACGATGTACAACCTGTGCATCAGCAACAATGCTGCCTCGATCGCCGGGGCGATTCAGGGCGCCGGCGGCCCGCCGGCATTCCTGCCGCCGTCCGCCAACCCGTTTCCCGGTCTGTGCAGCCAGCCGCGCGCGCAGGTTCCCGGGCTGTCGCAGGGCGGCGCGGCGCTGCTCGGCGCCGGCTACGTCGGCGGCCCGCCCGGGCCGTACAACGCCGGTAACATCGCCAAGGGCCTGCCGTACCTGGGCTCCAACTCACCGCGGCTGTGGTTCGACTACGCCGCCACCAATACCGGCAACATCAACACTACGTATGCGAACGGCCCTGACTTTGCGCGCCAGGACCAGTTCGGCGGTTCGATGACCGGTACTTATGATCATCGGTAACGAACTGACGCTGAAGTCCATCACCGGCTACCGCCAGATCAAGTGGGACATCGGCACCGATCTGGACGGCACGCCCGAGACGCTGCAGGAGGTCACCGACCAGCAGCACCAGTGGCAGTGGTCGGAGGAAATCCAGCTGCTGGGCAAGGCGCTCGACGACCGGCTCAACTACGTCGCCGGCCTGTACTACTTCACCGAAGGCGGCTACGTGCACGACTACGTGCCGTTCGAGAGCCTGCTGTACGTCTATGACGTGGCGAACGACGTCAAGAACACCGACTACGCGGCGTTCGTGCATGCGGACTGGAACATCACGGATCGCTGGGGCCTCACGGCCGGCGGCCGCTATACGCACGTGAAGGCCGACTTCCTCGGCGGCCAGAGCGACCTGAACTCCTTCCCGCTCGGCTCCACGCTGTACCCGATCATCACCGGGCAGCCGTACCTGCGGTACTACCCGCCGATCCCCGACACCCAGAGCTGGGACATCTTCACGCCCACGGTCGGTGTCCAGTTCCACTTCGACAAGGACGTGATGGCGTACGCGAGCTGGAGCAAGGGCTTCAAGGCCGGTGGCTGGACCACGCGCCTGTCGGCGGTCGATCACCGATCCGAAGACGGCCGAGTACAAGCCGGAATACTCGAGCACCTACGAACTCGGGCTCAAGTCCGAATTCCTCAACCACCGGCTGCTCGCCAATGCGGCCGTCTACTACACCGACTACACCGGCATCCAGCTGAACATCCAGCAGGGCATCTCGCCGGTGTACACCAACGCCGGCAACGCCAAGATCAAGGGTGCGGAACTTGAAGTGCAGTGGCTGGTCGGTGGCGGTCTGCAGCTCAACGCCTCGGGCGACTACATCGATGCGTACTACACCTCGGTCAACCCGAACGCCAACATCCCGCAGTACGCGAACCCGGACGGTTCCACCGTATGTCCGGCCGGTCCGCCGATCTGCAGCCCAGACCTGGGCGGGCGTGAGCGCCCTGGATGCGAAGCTGCCGAAGACCCCGAGGTATAAGTTCTCGATCTACCCGCAGTGGGATGTCGGGCTGAGCAATACGGCCATCCTGCGCTTCCTGGCGCAGTACACCTACACTGCGGAGATGTTCAACGACTCGCTGAACACCCCGCAGCTGCGGCGGCCGCCGACGCACATGCTGGATGCCTCGATCCACTACCTGTCGCCGAAGAGCATGTACGACTTGGCGGTCGGCGGCACCAACCTGACCGATGACCGGTTCATCACCGCCGGCTCGCCTAATTACGGGGCAGGCGAGGTCGGTGGCTACTACAACCCGCCGCGCATGTGGTACGCCTCGCTGCGGGTGAACTTCAACGCGCACTGAGGCGCTAGCCCGCCCGGCGCCTTTAGGCGCCGGGCGGGGCAACCCTAGGAGGGACGAACATGGCTACTGAGACTGCACAACGCCCGGCGGCGCAGCGCCCCGGCGCCGACCCCAAGCCCATCACGGCACCGCCGTCCACGGCTTACAAGATCGTCGATGTCCCGGAAGTGCACCGCGAGGTGATCAAGCGCCTGGCGGTGCCGGGAACCTACGTCGGTCAGGCGGAGAACGAGAGTCCCTGGGTGCCGTTCGGCCCCAACGCGGCGATCCGCCACCTGGCCTTCGACGTGCGCCACAACATCTTCAGCAACGTGCTGTGGGTCAAATCCAAGGGCGTGGTCGGCACCCACAAGCACCGCGGCACGGTGGTGATGATGTGCATGGAGGGCAGCGTGCGCTACCTGGAGTACGACTGGGTGGCCACTGCGGGGGACTTCATCTATGAGACCCCGGGGCTTACGCACACGCTGGTCAGCGATCACCCGCAGGGGGTGAAGCTGTTCGGCTGGCTGCAGGGGCCGATCGAGTTCTACGACGAGCACGGCGTGCTGGCGGAAACGGTCGACGTGTGGTGGTTCATCAACCACTACGAGACCTATTGCCGCGAGAACGGCATCCCGATCAACAAGCAGCTGTACATCTGACCGCCGGCCCCGCCGGGGTCCCCAAGGATAGCTGTACATGGCGAGGATCGTAGGCGGCATCGGCTCGTCGCACACGCCGACGATTGGCTTTGCGCTCGATGCCAACAAGCAGCAGGACCCGGTGTGGGCGCCGATCTTCGCCGGCTACCAGCCGGTGCGCCAGTGGCTTGCGGACAAGGCGCCGGATGTCCTGTTTTTCATCTACAACGACCACGTCACCTCGTTCTTCTTCGATCACTACTCGCACTTCGTCCTGGGCGTGGGCGAGGAATACGCGGTGGCCGACGAGGGCGGCGGCCCGCGCAAGCTGCCGCCGGTGAAGGGCCACGCTGGCCTCGCGCGGCATATCGCGGTCGCACTCACCGCCGCCGAATTCGACCTGTCGTTCTTCCAGTCAAAGCCGCTCGACCATGGCTGCTTCTCGCCGCTGTCGGTGATGTGGCCGCACGCCGACGGCTGGCCCGGCGCCATCGTTCCGCTGCAGGTGGGAGTGCTGGAGTTTCCCATCCCGACCGCGCGGCGCTGCTTCCGGCTCGGCAAGGCCCTGCGCCAGGCGATCGAGAGCTATCCGGAGGATCTGAAGGTGGCCATCGTCGCCACCGGCGGCCTCGGCCACCAGGTGCACGGCGAGCGCGCCGGTTTCAACAATACCCCCTGGGACATGCAGTTCCTCGAGCTGCTCGAGAAGGACCCGGAACAGCTGGCGCAGCTCACCATCGCCCAGTACGCCGAGCGTGGCGGCCTGGAAGGCGCCGAGATGGTCATGTGGCTGATCATGCGCGGGGCCCTGTCCGCGAAGGTGAAGAAGCTGCACAGCGCGTACTACCTGCCCTCGATGGCCCCGATCGTCACGGTGATCTACGAGGACGACTCACCGGTCATCGCCGCAGAGAGCGACGCCGAGTTCCGCACGCGCATCGCGCGCGAGCTCGACGGGGTGGAGCGCCTGCCGGGGACCTACCCGTTCACGCTCGAGCGCAGCCTGAAGGCCTACCGCCTCAACCACTTCCTGCACGGTCTGATTGAGCCGCAGTACCGGCGGCGCTTCCTCGCCGACCCGGAGCCAATGTTCGAGGCGGCGGGACTCACGGCCGAGGAGCGCGATCTGCTGCGGCGCCGCGACTGGCGCGGGCTCACGCACTACGGGGTAATCTTCTTCCTCCTGGAGAAGCTGGCGGCGGTGCTGGGCATCACCAACCTGCACGTCTATGCCGCGATGCGCGGCGAGAGCCTCGAGGATTTCCAGAAGACGCGCAACGCCCAGGTGCTCTACTCGGTCGCCGGCCAGGCACCGCAATTCAAACAGTGAAAGACAGCGAGGAATTTCAGCGATGAGCGGCCAGAGTCTGGAGAGTCTTCTCAAGGGAGCCGGCAACACGGTCGAGCTGCTGCGCAATTCGCAGATCGGCGCCTACGTGTATCCGGTGGTGCCGAGCGAGTTCAGCAACTGGCGCGACGAGCAGCGTCGCCTGGCAGAAGACCGCGGTGCTGTTCGACCAGTCGCACCACATGGCGGAGCTCACCGTCAAAGGGCCCGACGCCCTGAAGCTCATGTCGCACGCTGACGATCAACAGCTTCAACAACTTCACGCCCAACAAGGCCAAGCAGATGGTGCCGTGCAGCTACGACGGCTACGTCATCGGCGACGGCATCCTGTTCTATCTCGACAAGGACGAGCTGCTGTTCGTCGGCCGCGCGCCGACGGTGAACTGGATCCAGTTCCACGCCGAGACCGGCGGCTACAAGGTCGACATCATCCGCGACGACCGCTCCCCGTCGCATCCGCGCGGCAAGGCGGTCACGCGCCGCCACTATCGCTACCAGATCCAGGGGCCGAACGCCGCCAAGGTGCTCGAGCAGGCTCAATGGCGGCCCGCTGCCGGACGTGAAGTTCTTCACCATGGACGCGATCAACATCAAGGGCCGCAAGGTGCGCTGCCTGCGCCACGGCATGGCGGGCGCGCCCGGGACTGGAGATCTGGGGTCCGTACGCGGAGGCAGACGAGATCCGCGAGGCCGATCATCGAGGCCGGCAAGGACTTCGGCCTGGTGCAGGTGGGATCGCGCGCCTACTCCAGCAATACGCTGGAGTCGGGCTGGATTCCCTCGCCGCTGCCGGCGGTCTACACCGGCGAGAAGATGAAGAAGTACCGCGAGTGGCTGCCGGCCAGCGGCTACGAGGGCACCGGCTTCGATCGGCGGCAGCTTCGTCTCCGAGCAACATCGAGGACTACTACACTCACCCCCTACGAGCTGGGCTACGGCCCGTTCGTCAAGTTCGACCACGACTTCATCGGGCGCGAGGCGCTGGAGAAGATCGCCCAAGGAGCCGCAGCGCAAGAAGGTGACCTTTGCCTGGAACGCGGAGGATCGTGCTGAAGATCTTCGCCTCGCTGCTGGTGCCGGGCGGCGAGAACTACAAGTACTTCGACTTCCCGAACTGCCAACTACGCCTCCTCGTCCTTCGACACGGATCGTGATGGGCGGCAAGACGGTGGGCTTCTCGATGTTCGGCGGCTACAGCTACAACGAGCGCACCGCGCTGTCGCTCGGCGTCGTCGACCCCAACATCCAGGTCGGCGACGTGCTCACGCTGGTCTGGGGCGAGGAGAACGGCGGCACCCGCAAGACCACCGTCGAGCCGCACCGCCAGCTGGAGGTGCGGGTCGAGGTTGCCACGACGCCCTACGCGCGCGCGGCACGCGAGGGCTACCACCAGGGATGGCGCACCCGCCAGAGCTGAGGCCTGAGCCTACGGGACCGGCGCCAGGGCGCTGCGCCAGCGGTCCAGGCAGGCGGCGACCGCCGCGGGGCGCTCCATGGGCGCCATGTGTCCGCAGTCCTCGATGACTTCCAGCCGGGAGTCGCGGATGAGGCGCTGCATCGCCTGGTGGCGCGCGAGCGGGCTCCAGGTGTCCTCACGGCCGCATAGCAGCAGCGTCGGGCAGCCAATCAGCGGCAGCACATCGGTAGCGTCCGGGCGGGCCAGCAGGGCCCGGATCTGCGCGTCCAGCACCTGCGCGGTGCGGCGCTCCACCATCGCCAGGATCGATTCGATGAGCACCGAATCGGCCAGCCGCTTTGGCGGCACCATGTCGCGCACCCACACCTCACCCATCGCCCGCATACCCCGGGCGCGGGCCAGATCCACCAGGGCCTGTCGCGCGCGCACTTCCGCCTCGCCGGCGGCCCCGGCGGCGCGCTGCTGGTAGCCCGTGTCGAGCAGCGCCAGCGCGCGCACGCGCGCTGCGGCGGTGCGCATGATCTCCAGCGCCACCCGGCCCCCCATCGAGTGGCCGATGAGGATGAAGCGCGGCGGAGCCTGGGCGAGGGCGGCCTCCGCCATGGCGGTGAGCGAATCGCTGGCGCCGTATTCTGCGACCCGGCAGCGCACGCCGCGGGCTTAAGGCTGCGATCTGCTCCGCCCACACGGCCTGATCACACAGCAGGCCCGGCAGCAGCAGCGCCGTCGGCGCCTCAGAGGCGGTAGTCCTGCTGGCGCTTGGCATAGTCGATGAAGAAATCCAGTGCGCTCGGGTCAGCGACGGCACTGCGGTTGGCGGCCTTGTCCGGCGGTTCGCCGCGCAGGATGCGCCGGACCGGCACCTCCATCTTCTTGCCGGTGAGGGTGTAGGGGATGCCCGGCACCTGGTAGATCTTGTCCGGCACGTGACGCGCGGTGTACTCCCGGCGCAGCGTCCCGCGGATCTTCTCTTCGAGCGCCGCATCGAGCGTGGCGCCGGGCGCCAGCTTCACGAACAGCGGCATGAAGAAGGCGCTGCCCGGCAGGTCGAGATTCACGATGAGGGCGTCCTGGATCTCCGGGATATGGCCCAGCGAGCGGTAGATCTCCGCCGTGCCGATGCGCACGCCGTAGCGGTTGAGCGTGGCGTCCGAGCGGCCGAGCACGAAGCTGCGCCCCTCGGCATTGATCTTGAAGAAATCCCCGTGGCGCCAGATCCCCGGCCACTCCTGGAAGTAGGTGTCGAGGTAGCGCCGGTCGCCCGGATCGTTCCAGAAGCGCAGCGGCATCGAGGGCATGGGCTCGGTGATGACGAACTCGCCCACCTCGTCGATGACGCTCTCGCCGCGCGCGTTGAAGGCCTTGACCGACACCCCGAGCGAGGGTGCCTGGATCTCGCCGGCGCGCACCGGCAGGGTCGGCACGCCGCCGACGAACCCGGTGCAGCAGTCGGTGCCGCCGCTGCCGTTGGCGACCCACAGGTCCTGCTTCACGTTGTTGTAGAACCACGCCATGTTCTCGGGGCTCGCCGGCGAGCCGGCGAGGTTGATCGTGCGCAGCTTGCTCAGCTTGTAGCGCTCGCGCGGCACGATCCCTGCCCGGGTAAGCTGTTCCACGTAGGTCGGGCTGCCGCCGAAGGTCACCACCTCGGCCTCGTCAGCCATCTTCCACAGCACGTCGGGCGAGTGGGTAGGCAGGATGCCCGTCATAGAGGACCGGCACGGCGCCGGTCAGCGGGGTGCCGGTGAGGAAGTTCCAGAGCATCCAGCCGGTGGTGGTGAAGTAAAAGACGCGCTCGTGCGGATGCAGGTCGAAGGCGAACGTGCCGTTCTTGAGAATCTCGAGCAGGATGCCGCCGTGGCCGTGCACGATCGGCTTGGGCAGGCCCGTGGTGCCGGAGGAGAACAGCGTCCACAGCGGATGATCGAAGGCGACCTGCGCGTACTCGAACTGGGCCGCCGTGACCGGCGGGTGCGCCAGCAGCGTGTGCCAGTTCAGCGCCCCGGGCTGCGGCAGGGCGGTGTCATCGGGGTCGAGGTAGGGCAGGTACACCAGGTGCTCGAGCGTGGGCAGGTTGGCGGCGATGTGCGCCAGCTCGGTGCGGCGGTCGAAGGCCTTGCCCCCGTAGCGATAGCCATCGATGGCGAACAGCAGCTTCGGCGACAGCTGGGCGAAGCGATCGAGCGTGCCGCGCTCGCCGAAGTCCGGCGAGCAGCAGGCCCAGATCGCCCCGATGGCGGTGGTCGCCAGCATCGCGATCATGGTCTCGGGGATGTTCGGCATCCAGGCCACGACCCGGTCACCGGGCTGGATGCCCAGGGCGCGCAGCTGGGTCGCCAGCGTCCGCACGCGGTTAGCCGAGGTCCGCCCAGGCGAGCGCGGTGAGCGGGCGGGTCTCGCTGATGTGCAGCAGCGCCTCTCCGCCTGCGGCCTCACGGCGCAGCACGTGCTGGGCGTAGTTCAGGCGCGCGCCGGGGAACCACTCGGCACCGGGCATGCTGCGCCGGCCGAGCACCCGGGTGTAGGGGGCCGAGGCCTGGATCTGGAAGTAGTCCCACAGCGCCCCCCAGAAGCCCTCCAGATCCTCGCACCGACCAGCGCCACAGGGCATGGTAGTCGGCGAAGCGCAGGCCGCGCTCGCGCGCCAGCCACTCGGCGAACAGCGTGACGTTGGCCTGGCGGACCCGCTCAGGCCCCGGGGTCCACAGAATCTCACCGGGCTGCATGCATCGACTCCTGCTGCGAAGAGGAAAATTGTAAGGCAGCGCAGGCACTTGAGCGGGCGTTGTTGCATCCTCAGGCCACGGCCGTTGCGCTCTGGATCCTCGCCCGGAGGCGAGTCTGGGGGTAGGCTTGACGGTGAAGTCATTTGCCCCGGCTCGACTGGCCCTGCCCCGCGCAGGCAGCGACGCCCCCGGGGGCGGAGAGTGCTGCCATCAATACGCCAACCCAGAAGCGTGCCTTTCCGGCGCCCAGCTCGCTGCAGGTGGTCGCGGGCACCGAGCGCGCCCAGGCCGCCTATCCCTACTACATGCAGTTCACCCCCGGAGACGATAGCCGGTTCTGGTTTTACAACTCCATGCACTTCCCGGAACCGATGTCCGCGTTCGACATGGTGACCGCGGAGGCCGCGTACTGCGCGCTTGGCTCCTCGGTCACGCGCGTGCACTGCCTGCCCACGACGCTGGGAATCGACTACCGCATCATCAACGGCCGGGTATACATCGGCGGCAACGCGGTGACCGATCCGGCCGAGATCGCGCGCCGCACAGGGGAGTTCCAGCAGCGCGCCTTCTACTACTACGAGCACTGGGAGCGCCTGTACGCGCAGTGGCGCGAGAAGATGCTGCAGCTGATCCGCGACGCGCAGGGGCTGCCCACGCCCGAGCTGCCCGAGTTCGAGCCGCTCGCCAACGTGCACGCCGGGCGCGGCATCGCCGCGAACCACACGCTCCTCGAGACGTACCAGAAAACGCTCGAGGGCTACTTTCGCATGTGGCACCACCATTTCGAGTTCCTGCTGCTCGGTTACGGGGCCTACATGGCCTTCTTCGCCTTCTGCAAGAAGGCCTTTCCCGAGATCACCGACCAGACCGTGGCGCGCATGGTGGCGGGCATCGATGCGGAGATCTTCCGCCCCGACGAGGAGCTGCGGCGCCTGGCCGCCCGCGCAGTCGAGCTCGGCGTCGAGACGGAATTCCAGGAGGGACGCACCCCGCAGGCGATCATGGCAGCGCTCGGCAAGCGCGGGCGCGCCGGCGAGCAATGGCTCGAGGAGCTGGCGACCTCGCGCGACCCGTGGTTCAACATCAACGTCGGCGACGGCTTCTACCACTACCACCGTTCCTGGAACGACGACCTGTCCATGCCCTTCTCCGGGCTGCCGGGCTACATCGCGCAGGTCAAGGCCGGGCAATCCCTCAAGCGCCCCATCGAGGCGCTGCAGTCGCAGCGCCGGCAGCTGATCGCGGACTATCGTGAGCTGTTGGGCTCGGACGCGGAGCGCCAGGCCTACGACCAGATGATCACGCTGGCCCACCGCGTATTCCCGTACGTGGAAGGACACAAGTTCTACTGCGAGCACTGGTACACGAACCTGTTCTTCAATAAGGTGCGCGAGTTCGGCGGCCTGCTCGCGGCGCACGGATTCTTTGCCGATGCCGAGGATATCTTCCAGCTCACGCACTACGAGGTCGAGTCCGCCATCATCGACCTCATGACCTCGTGGTCGAACGGTTCCCCGCCGCGCGGACCTGCGCACTGGCCGCAGCTCGTGCGCGAGCGGCGCGCGGCGATCGCGGAGTGGGCCAAGCACAGCACGCCGCCGGCCCTGGGCCCGGTCCCCGATGTCATCGATGACCCCGCGATCGTCATGCTCTGGGGCATCACCCGCGAAAGCCTGGATGCCTGGCTGAACGCGGAGAGCGGTCCGCCCAGCGACGAGCTGCGCGGCTTTGCCGCCTCCAGCGGCGTGGTCGAGGGTCCTGCGTGCGTGGTGCGATCGGTGGAGGAGATCTCGCGCGTGCGCCAGGGCGATATCCTCGTGTGCCAGATCACCAATCCCACCTGGGCGCCGATCTTCCAGAAGATCGCCGGGGCCGTCTCGGACATCGGCGGCTCGATGAGCCACGCCGCCATCGTGGCCCGCGAGTTCGGCCTGCCGGCCGTCGTCGGCACGGGAACCGCGACCTCGCGCATCAAGAACGGCCAGCGCATCCGCGTCGACGGGGGCCGTGGCATCGTCACCATCCTCTCCTAGCGCATGGGCAGCGACAGGCACATCGCCTGGTTCGAGGACATCGGCCTGAGCGATCGGGAGCAGGTTGGCGGCAAGGGTGGCAGCCTGGGTGAACTCAAGCGTGCCGGGATCGCCGTGCCGCCGGGGTTCGTGTTGCGGACCAGTGCGTTCGAGCGCTTCCTGCGCTCGCTCGAGGACCAAGCGCCCGTGCGGGCGGCGGTTGCCGCCCTGCCGGCGGATGACCTGGAGGCCATCACGGGCTGTTCGGCCGCCCTGCGCCAGCGCGTGGAAAATGCGCCACTCCCGGAGGACGTGCTCGCTGAGCTGTCGGTTGCCCATGCACGGCTGCTGAGCGCAGCCCCGGCAGCCCCGGTGGCGGTGCGCTCATCGGCCACCACCGAGGACTCGGCCGATGCGAGCTTCGCCGGACTGCAGGACACTTTCCTGTGGGTCATGGGCGCCGAGCAGGTGCTGGCGCGCGTGCGCAGCTGCTGGGCAAGCCTGTACTCGGTGCCTTCGATCAGCTACCGCCTCCGGCACGGATTTCCGGAGGAACGTGTGGCGATGGCGGTCGTGGTGCAGATCATGGTGGATGCGGGGGTCGCGGGCGTCATGTTCACCCGCAGTCCAACGACCGGGGACCGCTCGGTCGTGACGATCGAGGGCGCCTGGGGGCTCGGGTCGGCCGTGGTGGGCGGGGAGGTGACCCCGGACCACTGGGTGCTCGGCAAGATCACCGGCGAGATTTCCGTGCGGGAGGTTTCCGAGAAACGCGTCCAGCACATCCCCCTCGCCGGCGGTGGCATCGAGGCCGTCGAGGTCAGCGCCGAGCGGCAGCGGGCGCCGTGCCTGACCGACGCGCAGCTGCGCGACCTTGGCGCCCTGGCGCGGCGCGTGGAGCGGCACTACGGGTGCGCCCAGGACATCGAATGGGCCCTGGACCGCCACAGCGGCGCCATCCTGCTGCTGCAGAGCCGCCCGGAGACGGTCTGGTCGGCGCGCGACGCCGCCCCGATTGCCAAGCCGCAGGAGGATCCGCTGATGCACGTCCTGTCGATCTTTGGTACGCGCCAATGACCCTGACCGCCAAGGACGTGGCCGAGATCACCCGGCTGCTCGAGGAATCACAGTTCGAGGAGCTGCAGCTGGAACACGAGGGCCTCAAGCTCACGCTCCGGCGCAGCACCGGCGCCCATCCCGCGGTCCCCGCCACGGCGCCGGTCGTGAAACCTGCGGACACGCCGGCACCGGCCGCGCCGCCCGCCAGCTCGCCCGCGCCTGAATCCGGGCGTGCGCTCGAGGATGTCGCGGCACCGCTCCTGGGGACGTTTTACCGCGCGCCCAAGCCCGGGGCCGATCCCTATATCGCGGTCGGGTCGGTCGTGCAGGAGGACACCATTGTCGGGATCATCGAGGTGATGAAGCTCATGAACACGGTGCGCGCCGGTGCCGTCGGCACGGTCGCCGAGATCCTGGCGCAGGATGGTGCGCTGGTGGAATACGGGCAGGTACTGCTGCGGGTGGCGCGAGGTCCTGGATGAGGATCCGCCGCGTTCTGATCGCCAATCGCGGCGAGATCGCGGTGCGCATTATCCGCACCTGCCGCAGCCTCGGCATCGAGACGGTTCTGACCGTGTCCGAGGCCGACCGCGACGGACTGGCCGCCCGCCTGGCCGATCGCACCGTGTGCGTGGGGGCTGCCCGTGCTGCCGACAGCTATCTTAAGGTGGAGACGATCGTGCAGGCCGCCCTGGGCGTGGGAGCGCAGGCGATCCATCCGGGGTACGGATTTCTCTCCGAGCGCGCGCAGCTCGCGCAGCTGTGCGAGGCGCACGGCGTCACCTTCATCGGACCCACCGCGCAGCAGCTGGCACTGGTGGGGGACAAGCTCGCCGCGCGCGCCGCGGCCGCCGCGGCCGGCATGCCGGTGGTGCCAGGCGGCGCGGTGGCAACCGTCGCGGAGGCGCGGCAGCTGGCGGGGCGCATCGGCGTGCCGCTGCTGATCAAGGCGGTGGCGGGCGGCGGCGGTCGGGGCCTGAAGCTGGTGCACGCGCCGACAGACCTGGGGGCCGCCCTGGAGCTAGCCGCCGCAGAAGCGGGCGCCGCTTTCGGTGATTCGCGCCTTTATTTGGAGCGCTTCATTGCTCGCGGGCGGCACGTGGAGGTGCAGGTGCTCGGTGATGGCGCCGGACGGGTGATTCACCTGGGCGAGCGCGACTGCTCGGTGCAGCGTCGCTACCAGAAGATTCTCGAGGAGACCCCGGCGCCGCACCTGCAGCCGAGCCTGCGGCAGGCTTTGCACGAGTCGGCCGTGCGCCTGGCGACGAGCCTGCACTACCGCGGGGCGGGCACGGTCGAGTTCCTCGTCGATACCGAGCGCGACGCTTTCTACTTCCTCGAGATGAACGCGCGTATCCAGGTGGAGCACCCGGTCACGGAGGCGGTCACCGGTGTGGACCTCGTGGCCGAGCAGCTGGCCGTGGCGCAGGGGGAGGGCGTGCGTCTGGGCCAGGAGATCGCACGGCCGCGTGGCTGCGCCATGGAGTGCCGCATCAATGCGGAAGACCCGGCGCGCGATTTTCAGCCGAGCCCGGGCACGGTCGTGTCGGCCAGTTGGCCGAGCGGCCAAGGTATCCGGGTCGACACGCACATCGAGTCCGGCTCGCGCGTGTCGCCGTACTACGACTCGCTGCTGGCGAAGATCATCGTGGCAGGCCCCGACCGCTCCGTGGTCCTGCAGTCAATGCGCGCCGCCATCGCGCGCACGCACATCGTCGGCGTGGACACCAACATTGCCCTGCACACTTCGATCCTTGCCGACCCGAGCTTCGCACACGGGGGCGTCGATACCGGCTTTCTGACCGACCTGCTCGCACGCGCGCCGGCACCCCCGGAGCGCGCGCATGGCTGAGATCGGGCTCGTTGACACCTCGCTGCGCGATGGCAACCAGAGCACCTGGGCGGCGATGGGCATCGACACCGCCAAGACACTCGCGATCGCTCCGGTGATGGACCGCGTGGGCTTCAAGGCCATCGACTTCACGACCTCGACGCACATGGGCGTGGCGGTACGCTACAAGCGCGAGGATCCTTGGGAGCGCATCCGCCTCATGGCGGCCGCCACGCCCAACACCCCGCTGCAGTTCATGTCGACCGGATTCCGCTTCATTTCCTGGG
Organism: uncultured Pseudomonadota bacterium; assembly: GCA_963794975.1. Classification (GTDB taxonomy): domain Bacteria; phylum Pseudomonadota; class Gammaproteobacteria; order Steroidobacterales; family Steroidobacteraceae; genus 13-2-20CM-66-19. The sequence continues at coordinate 358,082 of CAWCGL010000002.1, forward strand.
AGACGGCGAGCCCGGAATTCATGGCGCTCGCCTTCGCAGTGCTCGCGCGCAATGGCATACGGCGCTTCTGCCTCGCCGACCCGATGAACGACGCGGACTCGAACGTCGCCTGCGCGCGGATGGTGAAACGGGTGGGCGGGGAGTTCGTGATCGCGGCACTGGTGTTTACGCTCAGCCCCGTCCACGACGACGCGCATTACGTGGCGGCAGCGCGCAAGCTTGCAGCCTGCCCGGAAGTGGATGCCATCTACATTAAGGACCCGGGCGGGCTGCTGTCACCGCGGCGGGCCGCCTCGCTGATTCCGGCGGTCAAGGCCGCCATCGGCGCCAAACCGCTCGAGCTGCATTCCCACTGCACGATCGGCCTGGGCGAAGTGGTGTACATGGAAGCGGTGGACTATGGAGTCAGTGCACTGCAGTGCGCCTCGGGCGCCACCGCCGACGGGATCTCCAACCCACCCAGTCTGCGCGTGGCGCAAAACCTGCGCGCGCTGGGACACACCGTGCCGGTGGACATGGAAGCTCTGGCCGAGGTGAACCGCTTCTTCACCCGCGTCGCCGAGGCCGAAAACCTGCCGGTCGGCGCAGCGTTACCGTACGACGCCGCGTACCTGCGGCACCAGCTGCCCGGCGGCATGATCGGCACCATGCGGCGGCAGCTGGCCGAACATCGGCTCGCGCACCTGGAAGGCGCGGTCATCGAGGAGATCGGCCGCGTGCGCGAGGAGCTCGGCTGGCCGATCGTCATGACCCCCTTCGCACAAATCCTGCTGACGCAGGCCTTCCTCAACGTAACCGGTCCTGAGCGCTACGGGGTGGTCCCGGACGAGGTCATCCGCTACGCGGTCGGGCGCTTCGGCCGGCCCAATGTCCCCATCGCTGCGGCGGTGATGGCGCGCATCGAAGCGCTGCCACGCACCGCCGAACTCAAAGCGGAGAGTGCCATGGCGCCGCTGGAGCGGCTGCGGGCGCGCCTGGGTCCTGGCCTGTCAGACGAGGAGTTCCTGCTGCGCGCCACCATGCCCGCGACCCAGATCGACGCCATGCGGGCGGCGGGGCCGGCGGCGCGCCACTACGACCCTGCGAGCAAGCCGGTCATGGAGCTGTTGCGCCGGGTCCTGAAGCTGCGCGGCGTGTCGGAACTTATGATCGAGAAGCAGCAGTTCAAGCTGCAGCTGCGCGGTCCCCGCAATCCCGTGCCATCTCCGTGAGTTCGAGGCGGCGTCCCCGGGCAGCGGCACGCATCGGCGGCGTCATGTTCGACGTCGACGGCACGCTGCTGCTCAGCAACCGGACCCTCGGGGACTATGAGCTGCTTCCCGGGGCGATCGAGGTCCTGGACGGGCTGCGACAGCGCGGCGTGCCGTTCGTGCTGCTGACCAACGGCAGTGCCTACCCGCCCGCGGAGCAGGCCGCGAAGCTGCGCCGCAGCGGCTTGCCGGTCGAGGACGCACAGATGCTGACCCCCTCCAGCATTGCGGCTGACCTCATGGTCCGGCATGGTATCCGGCGCGTGCTCGTGCTGGGCAGCGCCGGCGTGGGCCATGCCTTGCGCGCCGCAGGCATCGAGACCCTGCATCCAGGTGACGCCGACGCGGGCGAGGTCGGCGCCGTGTTCGTCGGCTGGCACCCGGAATGCAACATGAAGGACATCGAGGCGGCCTGCCGGGCGATCTGGGGCGGGGCAAAGTTGTACGTGGCCTCGGATGTGCCCTTCTTCGCCACCCGGCAGGGACGCACCATCGGCTACTCCTATGCGATCACGGCAGCGATTCGGCGCCTGACGCGGGCGCCGATGATCCTGACCGGAAAGCCCTCGGTGTGCGCACTGCGCTTCGTCGCACGCCGTCTGGGTGTGCGCATGCGGCAGGTGGCGGTAGTCGGCGATGATCCGCTCGTGGAGGTGCTGATGGCCCGGCGCGGCGGTGCGACTGCACTGGCAGTGACCACAGGCACGACCGGCCGTGCAGAATGGGCGCGGCAGCCCCCCGCGCGGCGACCGCATGGCATACTCACCGGGCTGAATGAGGTGCTCGAGTGGCTCCCTAGCCCGCCCGCTGCGGCAGCCACAGGGTCGCGCCGGCGCGTGCGCCGCAATTGAAATCCGGAGCACGAAGATGTCATTGAGCAAGCCCTACGCGGACATTCCCGGCACCACCATCTTCGATACCGACCAGGCTCGCCTTGGCTATCACCTGAACATGTTCTGCATGTCGCTGATGAAGGCGGACAACCGCGAACGCTTCAAGGCGGACAACCGGGCGTACCTGGATGAGTGGCCGATGAGCGAGGCGCAGAAGAGTGCAGTGCTCGCGCGCGATTATAACGGCATGATCGCCCTGGGCGGCAACATCTACTACCTCGCCAAGCTCTTTGCCAGCGACGGCAAGAGCTTTCAGTACGTGGCCGCGCAGATGGCCGGCATGTCGCAGGCTGAGTACGCCCAGATGATGCTCACCGGCGGGCGGCCACCCGCGGGCTAGCAGGAACGGGAGCGGCGCGAATGCGCGCAGCACTGTACTTCGGCCGCCAGGACCTGCGGCTGAGCACCGTGGCGGAGCCGGAGCCGGGGCCCGGTGAGGTCAAGCTGCGCGTACGTTACAACGGGATCTGCGGCAGCGACCTGCATGAGTACTACGACGGCCCGATAACGACCCGCAGCACCCCGCATCCGCTTACGGGCGTGCAGAACCCGGTGATCATGGGACACGAGCTGTGCGGGGAGGTGGTCGGCCTGGGCGCGGGGGTCGAAGACCTCGAGCTCGGCGCTCTCGTCGCCGCCGAGCCGGCGGAGAGCTGCGGCACCTGCCTGCACTGCACGGTCGGTCAATACAACCACTGCCCGTCGCTGGCGATCCAGGGCTACAACCGCGCCGGCGGGCTTGCCGAGTACACGATCGTGAAACGACAGCTGGCGCACCGCCTGCTGCCGGGCGTGACGGCGCTGCAGGGCGCGCTGATCGAACCGCTGGCCATCGCCTGGCACACCGCGAACCGCTGCGCGGTCAGCGCGGGGCAGGTGGTGGCCATCCACGGCGCGGGCCCGATCGGTGTCGGCGCCTTCCTGACGCTGCGACGCCGCGGCGTCGAGGCCATCATCGCCGATCCTTCCGCCGCCCGGCGGGCCGTCCTGACTGCCCTCGGAGCGCGGCACGTCATCGACCCGGGCACCTGCGACGTGGTCGCGGCGATTCGTGATCTCACCGGCGGCTACGGTGCGGATGCCTCGATCGACGCGGCCGGGGTGCCGAAGTCCTTCGCCGCGATGCTGCACGGCACGCGCGTGGATGGCACCGCGGTGGTGGTTGCGATCCACCACCAGCCGGTCGTCATCCCGCCGTTTGACCTGCTGATGCCCGAAGTACGCCTCACCGGCGTTGCGCTGTCAGTGAACGCCTTTCCGTCGGTCATCGCCGAGATGGCGCGCGGCAGCTACCCGCTCGATGGCTGGGTGGAGACGATCCCCTTTGACCGGGTGATCGACCAAGGGATCGAGCGCCTGCGCCGGCAGCAGGGCATGAAGATCGTGGTGGATGTCGCCGGTCAGGCGGCGCGCGCCTGAAGTAGCGGTGGCTTCCCCGGCGCGGCGGGGCGGTCAGTGAATCAGTCCGGCAGCGCGCGCCGAGATCACGGCCTGCAGCCGCCGGTGCACGTTGAGCTTGCCGAAGATCTGTTTCCAGTACCATTTGACGGTGTGTTCCGAGAGCACCAGGCGGCGGGCGATCTCGCGATTGGGGACATCGCTGGCGGCGAGCTCGAGGATGTCGACCTCGCGGTGCGAGAACTCGCCGGCATAGGCGCCGACATGCGCCGCCTGCGGCTGGGCACGCTCGCTCCATGACTTTTCCGGGGTGAAGGCCCGCAACACCTCCTGCGCGAATTCGCTCTCGGTCGCCGTCAGCTGCGCTGCACTGACGGCGTCCTGCAACAGCTGATGGATCGGCCGGCCGGCGTCGACAAATGAGCGCAGCCAGCGATGCGGCGCGGCCATGCGGATTGCCTCGCATACATGGTGCCGCGCGGCGTTTCGGTCGTGGCGCAGGTCGAACAGCGTGGCGAGCTCGAGCGCAAGACGCAGCCCGGAGCGCTGGCAGCGGCGCTGGATGGTGAAGCGGTACCAGTTTTTGAGCAGGCGGATCGCCCCGTCGGCGTCATCGCTTGCGCGCGCAGCGTACGACCAGCAGATTGCGAGCCGTTCGACGACCGAGGTCACCCCGTCACGCGGCTGCAATGCCGTGCAGCCGCCCAGCAGGCCTTCCTGGCGCGCGATGTCGATGACCGCCGCGGAATTTCCCAGCAGCAGCAGTTGCCGCAGCCGCTCGCACAGGACGTTCACGTGCAGGCGCAGGAAGCCAGTCGCGCGCGCGCAGTCCTCACCCGCATCCAGAGTCTGCTGCGCAAGTTCGAACTGCCCGTCGCTCGCCTCCAGGCGCGCCTTGGTGACGTAGGCGGCGATCAGCTTGTCCACGTAGCCGAGTCCGTGGGCAATGCCCAGATAGTCGCCTATCAAGGCGCGCGCCAGGGCCAGCTGGTTCTGCTCGTAGCGCACTTCGGCCAGCAACAGCGCCGGCATGGAGGCCAGGGGCGAGCGGGCGCCGTGCAGCGCGGCGGCGGCGGCCAGGGCGCGCTCGTAGGCTTCGCCGGCGCGCGTGGCGTTGCCGACCTGAAAGAACACCAGACCGCTGACGCAGTCCTGGAAGATCTCGCCGAAGCTCCACTGCGCCTGCCGGTACTGCTCGTGCAGGGCGGCGGCCGTGGCATCTATTCCGGCGCAGTCATAGTGCTCGCGCCGCGCCGCCAGCAGTGCGCCGGCGGTGGAGATTGCCATGTGCGGGTCGGCGCAATGGCGTGCAGCGAGCCACGCCTCGCACGCCTTGCGCGTGCCGGGCATGTCGTCGCTCACGAACAGCACCATCATCTCACGGTGCGCAATCTTGGCCGCGATGTACTCGAGGTCCACGTGCGCGGGAACCGCCCTGTACCCGCGACGCCATTCCTGCAGCACGCGCTTGAGGCGGTTGAGGCCGGACCGGGAGCGGGTGAAGTCCCAGTCGGCCTCCCAGCCGTAGATTCTCTCGAGTTCCAGGTTCGGGAATTGCTCGAGCACGCTCTTGGGGATCTGCTTGGCAAGGTGTTCCAGGGGTCCTGCCTGTCCTTTGTCGAACAGCCCCAAGGCATCGAGCAGGCGGGCGGCGCGCTCATAGGCCTGTGCCCGCAGCGCAAGCTCGATCGCCTCCAGAGGATAGCCTGACTCCTCGAACCAGACCGAGGCCCGCTCCTGGAGTTGCCGGGCGCGCGAGCGGTCACGGTCGCACAGGCGTTGCTCCAGGAATTCGGCGAACAGGTGATGGTAGCGATACCAGCGGCGCTCATCGTCCAGGGAGAAAATGAAGAGGTTGAGCGTCTCCAGGTGATCGAGGTGCGGGCGGGCATCGATGCGCCCGGTGACGAAGTTGCACAGTTCCACGCTCAGGCGCGGCAGGATGGAAGTCGCGAGCAGGAAGTCGTGCGTGGCGTCGTCGAGCCTCGACAGCACCGCATCGCGCAGGAAGTCCGCCACGTTGCGATTGGCGCCGGTGAAGCCCTGGATCAGCTCGGCGCGGTTGTCAGCGGAGCCCAGGCCCAGCGAGGCGAGCTGCAGGCCAGCGACCCAGCCCTCGGTGCGCTCGGTGAGCAGGCGTGACACTGCGGGCTCGAGCGCCTCGCCGACGGCACTGCACAGGAACGCGTGGCTCTCGGCGTGACTGAACTTGAGCGCCTGGGCATCGACTTCGCGCAGCTCGTTCAGCAGCCGCAGCCTGCTCAGCGGCAGGCAGGTGAGCGCCGTGCGGCTGGCCAGCAGCCATGTCAGGCCGGAACGCGGAGCCAGCAGCAACTGCGACAGAAGCTGGGTACCCGAGGGGTCATTCAGCAGATGCAGGTCGTCCACGCAGATCGCGAGGCAGCTGCCGCTCGCCTCCATGGCGCTGGTGAGCATGTCCGCGCAGGTGCCAGGTGCGAGCCGCGCGCCGAAGCGCAGCAACTGCCTGAAGTCCCGCCCGGTCGGCACGCCGCTGGCCTCGATGGCCGCCAGGAGGTGCAGCAGCAAGCGCAGGTAGTCGTTGTCCGAGGCATCCAGGCTCAGCCACGCTGCCGGCTGCTCGCCGCGGATGCGCTCGTAGCACTGGCTCAGGAGGCTGGTCTTGCCGAAGCCCGCGGCCGCCTGGATGGTCGCGAGGCGGTAACTGCGCGTGTCGCAGAGGCGGCTGACCAGCTGCGGGCGCGGTACCAGCCCGCCGCGACGCGCGGGCGGGCGCAGCTTGGTGCGGATCACGATCGGCTTGGTCTGCTGAGTACGCATCAGGGTCCGCATCCTCCGGACTCAGGATGCTGCCTCAGGGCGCGGTATGGGGGCAAGGGCACGCCGCGGCGGGCATGCCGGCTTCCTCGGCAGGGGCGAAAATCGGCGCCGCAACGGTTCGGTTGCGGCTAGGGTGCGTACAGCGAGGCGTCCAGCAGCAGCGCCTGGGCCTGGATGCGCTCGGTACTGACCTCTCCGGCGGGCAGCGCGCGCAGCAGCGCGCCAGCGCGTGCCTGGAGTACGGGGCGTATTTCCGCGTGCGTGAGGATGTACAGCTCGTTGCGCCGCACTGCCGCCAGCACGTATTCCCCGATCTGCTCCCCGGTTGGCGCTGTTTGGTATATCGGTGTGGCACCGCGGTCCGTGCCGGGCGGCACGACCGGCACGGAGCCGCTGGCCGCAAGTCCGGCCGGCCGCACGGCCTGGGTGCTCTCGAAGATCTCCGACTGCACCGGCCCCGGGCACAGCACCGAGACGCCGACACCGGAGGGCATCAGGTCGGCCCGCAGGGACTCGGCAAGACCCACGAGCGCGTATTTGGAGGCGGTGTAGACCCCGACCCCCGCACCGGCGAACAGCCCGCACACGGATGCGGTGATCACGATATGCCCGCCGCGCCCGGCGGCGCACATGGCAGCGGCAAAGGTGCGCACCGCGTTGACGGTTCCACCGATGTTCACCCCGAGCGCGAAGTCCCAGTCCTCGTAGGTGGCTGTATGGGTAGGCCCTATGAAATTCACTCCGGCGTTACTGCACAGCAGGTCCACGCCGCCGAAATCGCGCTGCACGCGCTGGGCGCAGTCGGCCCACTGCCCCCGGTCGGTGACATCGAGCACCACGGGAACCACGACCCCGCCGGCGCCGGCCAGCTGCACGGCGGCCGCCTCAAGTGCCGCCGGGCGCACATCGGCGATGACGACCTTCATGCCCGCGCCCAAGCAGGCGCGGGCGATGCCGAGCCCGATGCCGCTCGCCGCGCCGGTGATCAGGGCGAGCTTATTCCCGAGGTTTTCCATCTGCAGCTCCGAGAGGTTCGGCGTCGAGCCTGACCACGATGCCCGCCAGGCTCGGGTCCGGCGCCCGGTAGCGCTCCATGACAAGCGGGTCGTGACCGGGGATGATCAATTCAGGCCGGCTGGCAAGTTCCTGCAGCCGCTCCCAGCCGGCGACCATCTGGGTCACGTCGGCAACGATAGGGAAGGGGCGTCGTGAATTCATGTTGGCCAGATAGTGGGTGGCATCGGAGGCCAGCACCAGCCAGCCGAGGCGCGTCCAGACCCGCACCACCTGCAGGCCCTGGGTGTGACCACCCACATGGTGCACGCTGATGCCCGGGACGATTTCGGCGTCGCCGTCGTGGAATTGTACCCGCGCGCCCCAGGCCAGGCGCACCACCGAAAGCACGCCCTCCAGTTCGTAGGCGTGTGCGAAGAACGGGTGCGCCATGTGACGCCCCGTCGCAAATGCCATCTCGCGGTCCTGCAGGTGGAAGCGTGCCCGCGCGAACAGCGGCAGGTTGCCCGCATGGTCGTAGTGCAGGTGCGTAATGATGACGTGCCTGACCTCGGCACAATCGACCCCCAGCCGGCGCAGGCCCTCGCCGGGCTCGAGCAGCAGCTGGCGCCCGCGCTCGCGGGCGGCGGCCTGGTCAAATCCGGTGTCCACCACGACGGTGTGCAGCTCGTTGCGGGCAACCCAGACGAAGTAATCCATGGCCAGGCCGCTGTGGTGCGGGTCTCCGCCGATGAACACGTCCGCCTCGTTGCGCTGCGCCGTGGCGTAGCGAATGGCGTAGACCTCATAGGGACGCGGGTCGTTCACGGGCGCTGCCTCTTTGCCGGATCTGCCAGGTACTTCACGATCTCGGTGTTGTCCGCGCTGGCTCCGAGCTGGCGCTGCGCGGCGGCCCACAGACGCGCGCATTCGCCCAGCAAGGCGGCGGGAGTGCCGAGCGCTGCGGCGAGCCCCTGTGCAATGCGCAGATCCTTTGCCATCAGCCCGAGCGCGAAGCCGGAGTTGAAGCGCCCGGTGAGCACAAATTCCGGGTACTTCTGCTCCGTGGCGGTATTGCGTCCGGTGGAGTGATTCAGAATCTCCAGCATGACTGCCGGTTCGATGCCGAAGTGCTCGCCGGCCAGCATGGCCTCGGCGGTGGCCGCCAAAGCCACCGCGGACAGGTAGTTGTTCAGGGCCTTCACCGCATGCCCGGACCCGCATGATCCGGTCGGAAAGACCTCGCCGAGCGCGGAGAAGATCCTCCGACAGCGCCCGATGGCGGCGGTTTCACCACCGGCCATGATCGCCAGAGTACCGGCGACCGCCCGCTTGACTCCCCCTGACACCGGAGCGTCGACCAGGGATATGGCGGTTTGTGCCAGTTCCAGCGCGAGCGTGCGCGTACCGACCGGTTCGGCGGAGCTCATGTCGAGAATCACCGCACCGGCGGCAAGGCCTGCTGCGATCCCCTCCGCCCCCAGCAACACCTGACGCACGGCGGCGCCATCGGGGAGCATGGTGATCACCACGCGGCAGGTACGACCCAGCTGCCGGAGCGACTGCGCCCGCTCGCACGGCACGGTGCTGCAGAAGCGCTCGAGCGCCTCAGGGTTGGCATCCGCCGCCACCACGTGGAATCCGGCCGCTGCCAGATGCGTGGCCATCGGGGCGCCCATGTTGCCCAAACCGACAAACCCGACGCGCTCCGGCGGTAGAAACTCGTCTTGCGTGGGTGGCACGGGTGGTCCGCTGGATCAGCGCGCGCGGCGCAGTGGCAGGGTCAGCAGGAACCAGGCGGTGCGCCAGGTAAGCAGTTTGAGCGCCTGGCGGGCTTCCTCGGGCCGTATCCGGGCGGTCATCGGCATGGCGCCGAAGATCTTGCCCTTCAGCACCAGTTCGCGCCCGTCGCGCTCGATGGCCGAGATGGCGATCATCTCCTTGTTGTCGGCTCCGAAGATCTTCACGGCACCCGGCCTAGCGCACTGCGGACACGGTGATATCGGAAAGGCGCTGAAAGCGCTCGATGTTGTCGAGGTTGTTCATGACACCCGCACTCAGGCACACGAACGTCAGCTCGCGCGCCGGGTCGACCCAGTAGAGCGCGCTGCCGGCACCGTAGTTTCCGAACGTGCCGCTGGAGGTCAGGGTGCCGTACAGATGATGGCACATCGCCGTGCCGCGCAGTGCAAACCCCAGTCCGAGGTAGGCGGGCGCGGCCGGCCAGCCGCGCTGCGCAAAGAGGGTCTTGTAGAGCTCATTGGGCCGCTCGCCGGTCCAGTTGCGGGTCGCCAACTTCCAGGGTGGCCGGTGCCAGGATCCGCGTACCGTCGAGTTCCCCGCGCCTGCGAAGCATCTCGGCGAAGCGGAACATGTCCGGGACCGTCGAAGCCACGCCCACCCAGGGCATTTCCGCGTCCTCCTCCTCGAAGGCCCCGTTGGGGCCGAGGTTGCTGTGCCCGGGGTGGGCGATCGGGAAGTTGCCGCGGAAGTCAGGCACCACGTGGCGCGCGCGCAGGTCGCGGCGCAAGCCCACCGAGGTATCGCGCATCTGCAGCGGAGTGAGCAGGTCCTCCTGGACGATCGCGCGATACCCGCGCCGCTGCGGGTCCGTGCGCCGCAGCGCCTCACCCAGCAGCACGTGGTTGGCCAGCGGCGAGTAAGCGACCCGCTCGCCGGGGGACTCCTCGGGGTGGATCTCGGCGCACACCGCGGCGACCATTTCGTCGAGCCGGTCGATGTACATATCCGGCCTGATGGCGAAGACGATCGGCAGCCCCGAGGTATGGGTCAGCAGGTGATGCACGGTGATCTGGTTACGCAGCCCTCCTGAGAACTCCGGCACCAGATCGCTGATGCGTGTCGTGAGTGCAAACCGGCCCAGCTCGATCGAGCGCAGTGCCAGTACATTGGTGATGGCCTTGGTCACGGAGAAGATACTGAAGACCGAGTCCACGCGCAGCGGCCGGGTGCGCCCCTGGTCCGCGTGCCCGATGGCCTCGTGTAGCCCGAGCTGCCCGGCACGCGCGATGGCAATCACCGCGCCGTAGTAGCGCCCCGCGGCAATGTCTTCGGCAATTACGCTGCGCAGGTGCGCCAGGCGCTCCTGATCCAACGCCGGGCCGCTCATGCGGCCGGCCCCGCACTCATGAGTTCCATCACGTAGTGGCTGTCGAAATACTCGCGCAGCGTGTGGATCTTCCCGTCCTTGACCTCGACCGCCCATGCGTACAGGTTCTCGTACGGACGGCCGTCCGCCAGCGCGCCGCCGCTGTGGGATTCGACCATGACAAACGAGCCCCGCGAGGCGATGGAATCAACCACGATCTTCGGGTCCCCGGGGCGGAACAGCTTGCGGATCGGGGTGAGGAAGTCATCCACGATACCGCCCGGGCCGCGATGAATGCCGGCGCCGGGGACGCTGCGCATCTGGGGTTGCCAGGTGGCGTCCGCGTGCAGCAGGCGCCGCACCCCTTCGAGGTCCCCGGCGCTCAGCGTCGCCAGGAAGCGCAGCACCAGCTCCTCGCTGTCGGACTTGGCTTCTACGCCCATGGTCAATCCTCCTAAGCGTCCGCCGCAGACGCGACAAAGCGCACCGGCAGTTTTTCGGGCCCATGACCGATCGTTGTCATCCACGGCTCCGGCTCCCCGGCCGGCTCAAACGCCTGGATGTGGCGCGCCACAGCGCCCAGCAGCGCATCCGCTTCAAGTCCGGCCAGTACCCGCCCCACGCATGCATGCACCCCCTGGCCCCAGCCCAGATGGGCGCGATTGTCGCGCCGCACGTCGAAGCGGTCCGGGCGCGGCCCACTGGCGCGGGTCGCGGTTGGCGGCGCCGAACATCAGCCCGCAGCGCTCGCCCCTGGGTATCACCACACCCTCGATTTCCACGTCACGCATCGTAATGCGGCCTGCCATGCGCGAGGGCGAGTCCCAGCGCAGGCTCTCCTCGAAGGCCGCCCGTACCCGTGAGGGTTCGGCGCGCACGAGCTGGTACTGATCGGGAAACAGGGCAAAGGCGCGGATCGCATTTGCCAGCGTCATGACCGTGGTGTCCGCGGCGGCAGAGAGCAGAATTCCCACCAGCAGCTTGGCCTCGTCCTGGGTCACCTCGCCGCGGTCGGCGGCCAGGAACATCTGCATCCCGAGGCTGCCGGGCGCCAGGTTTTGCCTGCTGCAACAGCGCTCGACCCACTCGATCACCGGCCCGGTATCCGCCATGGCCTGGTGGAACAGTTCATTTACCGGCCCGAGCGTTGCCCAAACCATGTTGCCGAAGGCGTACATGTGCTCACGCCCCTCAGCCGGGATGCCAATCAGATCGGGCAACACCTTGTAGACGAACGGCCGGGTGATCTCGGCGACGGCATCGATGGCCGCTCCGCTCTTGTGCTTCAGTGCACCGACCAGCGCCTCGGCGTCGGCACGGAACGCCGTCGCCCATCCTGGCAAGCGCCTGGGGGGAGAGCGCCGCGGCGACCACGGCGCGTACCGCCGTGTGCTTGGGCGGGTCATCGACCAAGAGCAGCTCGGGGCGCACCGAATTCGGATCGTGCCAGGGTCGCGAGGCAGAGGAGAACGCCTTCCAGTCGCGCAGCCCGGCCGCCACGTGCTGGTAGCGCGTCACCAGGGTGATGTTTTCCCGCGATAGCTTCACCGCGGGCGCCAGCTCGCGCAGGTGGTCATCCACCGCGCGCGCGTTGCGCACCGCGGCGGCGCTGAACGGGTCCTCGTCGGTGACCGGGATCCCGTGCATCACGTACCCCCCGGGCCCTGCGGCATCATTGTGTGCGGAACCTCCAGCTGTGGCCGTCGCGCACGATCCAACCGGCGGTCGGATCGCAGAAGTGGCTGCCGATGACCAGGGTCGGGGTATCCCCGAAGCGCTCCACGAACGCCTGCCGGGTGCGCCCGCCCTGCGGCTTGTCCATGTCGAAGTTGCCAGGCCGCAGCGGCTCGACCAGCTGGATGGGATGGTGCATCAGGTCACCTGTGATCACCGCTTGCTGCCCCTGAGAGCGGATCAGCACGCTCACGTGGCCGGGCGTATGGCCTGGGGTGGGAAACAGCGAGACTTCGTCAGTCACCTGGTAGTCAGGGGTAATGTAATCGACCAGCCCGGCCGCCACGACCGGGTCGATCGAGTCGTGCAGGTGCTCGAGGTCATGGTAGCCACCGGTGTTGCGCAGGTGCGTCCAGTGCTCAAACTCCTGGCGCCCGAATAGGTAGCGCGCCTGCGGGAAAGTGGGCACCCAGCGTCCGGCCACCAGGCGCGTGTTCCAGCCGACGTGGTCGAAATGCAGGTGCGTGCAAAGTACCGCGTGGATGCTCTCGGCCGGGAAGCCGGCCAGGGCGAGGTCCTCGAGGAAGCTCGTTCGCAGATTGCAGAACACCTCGTACTCACGCTTGCGGTCCGCGCCGATGCAGGTGTCGATCATCACGTTCTTGCCGCGCGAGCGCAGCACGAAGGCCTGAAACGAGATCTTCATCAGCCCGGCGGCGGTGGCAAAGTGCGGTTGCAGCCAGCCGTGCTGTTTCACGAACTCGGCCGTTTCATCCTTCAGGAGCATGGCGATGTTGTCCTCGAAGGCGTTTACCTCGACGATCCGGGCCACCTCGACCGCGCCGATCTGCCAGTGCCTGATGTGCTCCGCGCTCACGTGGTCAGCCTCCTAGGACACAATGCATCAGCCGCTCACGCACTGCGCGCCAGCGGCACATCGAGCGCGCACGGCGCTGCCTGGCCGCGAATCATGTCCGCAGCCTTCTCCGCGACCATCACGACCGCTGCATTGGTGTTGCCGCCAACCAGGCGCGGGAAGACCGCCGCATCGGCCACCCGCAGCGCGGCTATGCCGTGCACCTCCAGCCGCTCGTTGACGACCGCCTGCGCGTCCGGCCCCATGCGGCAGGTGCCGCAGGGGTGGTGCACGGTCGCCGCGGCGCGCCGGATGTAGTCGATCAGCGCTGCGTCGTCATGCACGGCCGGCCCCGGCTGCACCTCCACGGCCCGGTAGCGCACGAAGGAGGGGGCGCGCGTCACCTGGCGCCCGAGCTTCAGCCCACGCAATAACGTTTCCACATCCTCCGGCTGGCTCAGCAGCTGCGGGTCCACCAGCGGGGCCGCCCGCGGGTCCGAGCTCGCCAGACGCACTCGGCCGCGGCTCTGCGGATACAGGCCGACGAGACTGATGGCGAAGCCGTGACCCAGGGGAAACGGGAAGGTGTTGGGGTTGCGGCGCGCGGCTTGAAAGACCACCTGCAGGTCCGGCCGCGCCAGTCCCGGCTGCGTGCGGATGAAGGCGGTGGCCTCGAACACGTTGCTGGCGAGCGGTCCGCTGCGGAACAAGGCGTACTCGAGCAGGTTGAGCACCCCGCGGGGCGCGGCGCGCCACGAGATGCCGTAGGACTCGCTGTTGTTCATCTCCATCAGCACGCCCACGGCCAGGTGATCGTGGTAGTTCCCGCCTACCCCGGGCAGGTGTTGCACCACCGGGATCCCGGCGGCGCGCAGTTCCTGCTGATCCCCGATGCCGGACAACATCAGTAACTGCGGCGAAAGGATGGCGCCGCCGGCGACGATCACTTCGCGCCGTGCGGCCAGCTGCGAAGCGCCGGCAGCGCTCAGGACGCTGACCCCCACCGCTCTTCGGTTCTCGATGGTGATCCGCACGGCGCGGGTGTCGGTCAGGACCGTGAGATTGCGGCGGTGCGTGGCGGGGCGCAGGTAGGCGGTGGCGGTGGAGACGCGCCGGCCCTTGAGGATGGTGCCCTGTCGCGGACCATACCCCTCGGTCGTGGGCCCGTTGAAGTCAGCAGTGGGCCTGAAGCCCAGGCCCTGCATGGCCTCCAGGAATGCCGGCGTCATGGGATTGGGCCGCGCGATGAACTTCACGTTCATCGGCCCCTCGTGGCCGTGGTAGGGGGAGTCGGGATAGGCCTCGTTGTGCTCCGAGCGCAGGAAATAGGGCAGCACCTCGCGGTAGCTCCAGCCCGGGTTACCGGCCGCAGCCCAATCGTCAAAGTCGCTCGGATGGCCGCGGAAATAGACCATGCCGTTGATGGAGCCGGACCCGCCCAGCACGTGGCCGCGCGGAATGGGAATCGCGCGGCCCGCCAGGTGCTCCTGGGGCACTGTCATGAACCGCCAGTTGATGGCCGGGGTGCCAATCGCCGCCCCGACCGTGGCTGGAATATGGATGAAGGGGTGGTTATCGCGCGGGCCTGCCTCGATCAGGGCGACCTGGGTGCCGGGGTCCTCCGAGAGGCGGCTGGCCAAGACGCATCCGGCGGTTCCTGCCCCGACCACCAGGTAATCGTATGCCTCCCCGGGCGTACTCATTCGCGCTCGCATCCCCCGCGGTGTGCGCGCCAACACCGGCGCTGCGACCCTGCGGCCAACCTACCGGCCGGATGCGCAGACGCCACCCCCCTTTGGGGTGGAGTTGCCGGCGCGGTCCACCCAAAAGGGGGGGCTCAGCAGCACCCGGGGACCCTAGAATCCATGGCCGTGACCATCAGGCTCAACGAAACCTTCAGCGCGGGCGAGCACCAGGTGCCCGTCAACGGCAGCTGTGAACCGAGGTTCCGCGCCGTGCTGGATGCCTTCATGGAGAACTACCGGTCCGAGGAGGAGTTCGGCTCGGCGGTAAGCGTGGTCGTGGACGGTCGCACCGTGGTGGACCTGTGGGGCGGCTGGCGGGATGCAGCGCGCCAGCGCGAATGGCAGCACGACACGATCGTCTGCATGATGTCCGTGTCCAAGGGCATCACCGGGCTTGCCTTCAGCCTGCTTATCGACCGCGGGCTGGTCGATGTCAACGAGCCGGTGGCCCGCTACTGGCCGGAGTTCGCAAGCAACGGCAAGGAAACCCTGCCGGTGCGCTACATCCTCGATCACCGTGCCGGGCTGCCGATCGTTGCCGACCCGCTGTGGCCCGGGGCCATCTACGACCACGAGGCGATCTGCGGGGCGCTGGCGGCGCAGGCGCCGCTGTGGGCGCCGGGCACGGTGGCCGCCTATCACGTCCACACCCAGGGTTACCTGCTCGGGGAAATCGTGCGCCGGCTGACCGGCAGGACCGTGGGTGCTTTCCTGCGCCAGGAGATCACCGGCCCGCTCGCGGCGGACTTCATGATCGGTGGCCTGACCGCCCACGACCAGGCACGTTGCGCTGAGGTCATGCCCAACATGCAGGCGCGGCTGTTCGCGGCCAAGGAGGCGGAGACCGACACGCTGCGTGCCAAGGCATTCGTGCAAAACCCCGCAGAGCCTTGGCCGGTGACACTCAACTCCAGCATCTGGCGCGAACGCGAGATCGCCAGCGGCAACGGCCACGGCAACGCGCGCGGGGTGGCGCGGATCTACGGCGCCTTCGCCCGCGGCGGCGAGCTGGACGGGATACGGCTGACGCGACCGGCCACCATTGCCGCGATGACCGCCGAGCAGCACAACATCACCGAACTCATGCAGGACCGGCCCTACCACCAGGCGCTCGGCATCCTGCTGAATACCCCGGCGGCGGTGTACATGGGACCGAACCTGCGCGCCTTCGGTCATCACGGCATCGGCGGATCGCTCGGGTTCGCCGATCCGGACGCGCACATCGGCTTCGCGTATGCGGCGAACCGCATGCACGCGGTCGGCACCAATGGCCCGCGGGCCGCCCGCCTCATCGACGCACTCTACGGGGTTCTCTGATGCACAGGATCATTCGTGCTACCGGTACCTGAGCTTCCCGAGCAGGCGATCCTGATCACCGGCGCCGGCCGCGGCCTCGGGCGTGCAATCGCTGTGCGGCTCGCGCAGCATGGCGCCGCCGTGGGCCTCATCGACATCGACGCGGCGAGCGTTGCCCTGGCGGCCGAGCAGATCCGCGCCGCGGGCGGCCGCGCCGCGGCCTACGCAGCGGACGTGGCCGATCGCACGGCTTTCCTGGAGGCCGCCGGCAGCTTCGCCCGCGAGCACGACGGACTCGATGCGGTAATCAACAACGCCATGCTGCTGCGCTACGAGCCGGTCACCGCGATCACCGAGGCCGTAGCCGATCAGATGCTGGGGATCGGCATCAAGGGCGCGATCTGGGGCAGCCAGGCGCTGCTGGCGCACGTGAAGGCTGGCCGGGCTTCCGCGCTCATCAACCTGACGTCCCCGGTGGCCGAGCGCGGCTATCCGAACACCGCGCTCTACAGTGCGGTGAAGGGCGCCCTCACGACTCTGACCAAGACCCTGGCCGCCGAGCTCGGCCCGCGCGGGGTACGCGTCAACGCACTGGCGCCCGGTTCGGTGCCCACCCCCGGGGCCATGGGCCTGAACGATCAGGCCGAATACGAACGGCGCGCGCGCACCATTCCCCTGCGCAGACTGGGGCACGAGGACGACGTCGCGGCGGCGGCCGTATTCCTGCTGAGCCCGGCTGCGGCGTTCATCAACGGCGAGATCCTGCACATCGACGGCGGCATCGCGGCCGCCGGCTGAGGCCCGGGGCGC
Organism: uncultured Pseudomonadota bacterium; assembly: GCA_963794975.1. Lineage (GTDB taxonomy): Bacteria > Pseudomonadota > Gammaproteobacteria > Steroidobacterales > Steroidobacteraceae > 13-2-20CM-66-19. The sequence continues at coordinate 374,905 of CAWCGL010000002.1, forward strand.
GGCCGGCAACGCGCTCGCGGCGGCTCAGGCCCGGCGCGGGATCTTGGTGAAATCGATCTTCAGGTCCTCGCACAGCCGCTGCGCGGTGGCCCGTCCGGCGCCGAACACGCCGCCGCCGGGATGCTGGAAGGGCCCCACCAGATACAGTCCGGCGGTGCCGGGCACCACGAACTGCCCGAGTTCCGGCGTCGGGCGGTGGGCGCCGAGCTGGTAGCTGGGCATGGCGATGCCGTGCAGGTCACCGCGCACGAAGCTCGAGGAGGTGCGCTCCATGTCGAGCGGACTGTCGCAGTGCCAGGCGATGAGATTCTCGGCGGTGAGGTTCGGGAGGAAGCGGGCCATGTGGGCGAGCATTCGCTGCGCATATTGCGCCTTGGTCTCGTCCCACGAGCGCCCGTCCGCGCGTTCATACGGGACGTAGTCCCAGGCGTGCATGGTCGCCCGCCCCGCCGGAACCCGCGAGCTGTCGAATTCGGACAGTGACCCGAGGCCGATCAACGGGTAGCTCGACAACTGCCCGTAGCGCAGATCATCGAACGATCGGCGCAGCTGCTCGTAGCGCGTGGGCAAGAGCTCGGTCATCACCGAGCGCAGCGGCTCGCCATGCATGGTGCGCAGCGGCTCCCTGAGGGCAGCGTGCACTGTGATGCAGGCGTTGGCGGAGATCTCGGTGGCGGCGGCGTCCGCCGCGATCGCAGGGTCGATGCCCTGCACCAGCCGTCCCAGGTGATGGGGGTGGATGGCTGCAATCACCGCCTCGCGCGCGGAAAACTCGCGGCCGTCGCGGCTGCGCACGCCGGTTACCTTGCCTGCCCGGGTGAGCACCTGGTCCACGTCGACCTCGGTCAGTACCCGACCCGCGTGGGCCTCGATGCACTTGACGAGCGCGTGGGTCAGGCTGGCGCTGCCCCCGACCGGCACCCCGAAGCCGTAGGCTTCGAGGAACCCGAGAAAGATGTAGATCCCGATCCCCGTTCCCTTCTCATCCGGGGCGACCAGGTTCTCCGCGGCCACGCGGGCAAAATGCATTCGCACCCGGTCATTCTCAAAGGTGCGGCACAGCAGCTCGTGGGTACTCATCTGACCTATTCGCCACAGCTCGCGTCCCTCGCGCGACTGGTCCAGCAGCGCCGTGGACGCTCCCAGCGGCATCGGCGCGGAGTACAGCGTCGCGGCGATCATGGGCAGCCAGGCCGCCGCCTGCTCGGCAAGGCGGCGGAAGGCGTCGGCATCGGTGCGGGAGAACTTTGCGATCTCAGCGCAGGAGCGCTCGCGGTCGCGGTACAGCGCCAGTGTCTGGCCGTCCTCGAACAGCGAAGCCATAGGTGATTCCGGGAACAGGTAGCGCAGCCCAAACCGGGCTTTCAGCTGCAGCTCGTCTTCCAGGAGCAGCGGGTTGCCCTGGATGAAGATGTGGGCCATCGAATGCTGGTCGTGCCGGAAACCGGGCACGGTCAGCTCACGGGTGACCACACCGCCGCCGAGCCAGGCGTTGCGCTCGAGCACCACGACCTTCCTGCCGGCGACCGCCAGGTAGGCCGCTGCCACCAGCCCGTTGTGGCCGGAACCGACCGTGACGATATCGAAGGATTCCGGCACAGCTCACCCCTGCACAGCCGCTCGCCGGCCCCAGTCTAGTAGCAGCCCGTCGCTGCCATCTCCACCCAAAAGGGGGGTTTGCGCGCGGCGGTCGTATGATCTGCTTCCCACGCCCCGCAGGAGAGACCCGTGCCGGATGACGCTTACGAGGAAGGACTTAAGATTCGCAAGGCCGTGCTCGGCGAGGAGTACGTGAACCGGGCGCTCGCGAACGTCAACAGTTTCAACGCGCCCCTGCAGAAGCTGGTCACCGAGTACTGCTGGGGCAAGGTGTGGGGCCGCGCGGGTCTGGACCGCAAGCAGCGCAGCCTGCTGAACCTGGCGATGATCGGAGTGCTCAACCGTCCGCACGAACTCAAGGCCCACATCCGCGGCGCCCTCACCAACGGGGTGACGCCCGAGGAGATCTGCGAGGTGTTCCTGCAGGTGATGATCTACGCGGGCGTGCCGGCCGCCGTGGACAGCTTCCGCATCGCGAACGAGGCGTTTGCCGAGCACGGGGTGAAGATAGCCTGAACGAGCGGACTGCCACGCGCGCCCGTGCCCGCGCGCTTCAGTCCAGCCTGAGAAAATGCTGCATGAACCTTCGGATTGCATCGCTGCTGCGGCAGTTGTACGCCGCCGTGCTTGCCGCCGCCATGACGGCGGGCCTTGCATTGTCGCCGCCGGTCCCCGGCGCACCGGCGCCCCAGCAGCTGCGGCTGTACGTCCTGGATTGCGGGACGATCTCTGCGATGGACCCGGCGCTGTTCGGCCTCAAGGCCGAGGAGTTGGGCCGCGAGGCCAGCTTCGTGAGCCCGTGCTACCTGATCGTGCATCCGAAGGGCACGCTCATCTGGGAGGTCGGCCAGGTGCCGGATCAGGATATCCCCGATGACGGCACGGAAGTCGTGCAGCAGACGTACCTCAGGGCCAAGCGCCGCCTGACAACGCAGCTTGCGGCGCTCGGCTACCGGCCCAAGGACATCACCTTCCTGGCGATGTCGCATTACCACGCCGACCATACCGCCAACGCCAACCTGTTCGCCGCTTCCACCTGGATCGTGCAGCAGGCCGAATACGACGCCATGTTCAGCGATGCGGAGCATGCGATCCGCTCGCCCGAGACATACGACCGCCTCAGGGACGCCAAGCGCATTACGCTCAACAACGCGGACCACGACGTATTCGGCGACGGCACCGTGGTCATCAAGACCGCCCCCGGGCACACCCCGGGGCACCAGATGCTGTTCCTGCGGCTGGCGCGCTTCGGGCCGTTGCTGCTGGAGGGAGATCTGTACCACCTGCCCGAGGAGCGCACGCTCGACCGCGTGCCGACCTTCGACTTCGATGGCGCAATGACGCGGCGGACGCGCCGGCAGGTGGATGAATTCCTGCGCGGCACCGGCGCCACGATGTGGATTCAGCACGACCCGGCGACCTACGCCGCTCTGAAGAAGGCGCCCCAGTTCTACGACTGAGGCCGCCGGGGAGCCGCGCTCGCCCCGCGGCTAGTCGGCGACGCATACTTCGAGCAGGAGCGGCTGCGTGGCGGTGAACGCCTGGCGCAGCGCCGCATCGAGCTCGGCGCACGCTGTGACGCGCAGCGCTGCGACTCCCTGCGCGCGCGCCAGGGCGCAGAAATCCAGGTGAGCAAGGCGCGTCCCGGGGGGCGTGCCCAGCCCGAAGTGTGCTGCGAATTGATCCAGCGCGCGATAGCCGCCGTTGTTGATGATGACAAAGGCGACCGGCAGGGCGAGTTCTGCCGCACTCCATAGTCCCTGGATCGCATACATCGCCGAGCCGTCGCCGAGGATGCTGATTACCTTGCAGCCGGGCCGTGCGAGGGCGACGCCGATCGCGGCGGGCAGGCCGTGGCCCAGTCCGCCGCTTGCGCAGGTGTAAAACGAGTCGGGCATGGAAAACCCCAGGCGTTCGTGCATGGCCGGCCGGCTGCTGGGAGCTTCCTCCACGACGATGCTGTCGGCGGGTCGCAGCGCTGCGATTTGCTGCAGGAGGTAGCCATCGGTCAGGCGCTCCGAGGGCAGTGGCGACGCCACCCGACGCAGCGCAGGGGTCACGCGGGACGGCGCGGCCACCGCGCGAAGGGCACCGATCCCGAGCCTGAGGTCCGTGACGATAGACAATCCGACCGGGGCGCGCGCGGCGGCGGCCGGGTCATCAGTCAGCTGCACGAGGGCGGCTCCCTCCGGGATGTGCGGTCCCTCAGCCTCGGTGTGATACGTGAACACCGGTGCGCCGAGCACCAGGACCAGGTCGCACCCCTCAAGGGCTGCCACGATGCCGGCGCGGTCCGCGGGCAGGAAGCCGGCGAACAGCGGATGCTGTTCCGGAAAGCTGTTGCGCGCGGACAGCGGGCTTACCCATACCGCGGCCTGGTGCTGTTCGGCCAGGGCGATGATTTCCGGCCACGCCCCATCGCGCGCAACCGCCGCCCCGACGACGAACACCGGACGCAGTGCGGCGGCGAGCCGCGTGGCCGCGCGGCGCAGCAGTACAGGATCACCGCCGACGCTGTGGCTGACCTCACGCACCGCGACCGGCTCGCAGACCCGGTCCCAGTCATCGACCGGCACGGACACGAAGGTCGGCCCCCGCGGTGCCTGCATGGCCACGTAGTAGGCACGCGCAACCGCCGCCGGCACGTCCGCGGCGCGCGCCGGCTCGCAACTCCACTTCACGTAGGGCCGCGGCAGATTGGTGGCCTGCTCGGAGTACAGGAACGGCTCAAACGGCAGGATGGCACGCGCCTGCTGGCCGGCCGTGACCACCAGCGGGGTCTGATTGCGGCAGGCGGTGAACAGACTCCCCATGGCATGTCCCACGCCGATCGCAGAGTGCAGGTTTACCAGCGCCGCGCCGCCGCGGGCCTGGGCGAAGCCGTCCGCCATGGCGACCACTACCGACTCCTGCAGCCCCAGCACGTAGCGGAAATCATCCGGGAAGTCGCGGAACATCGGCAGCTCGGTGGAACCGGGGTTGCCGAAGATCGTGGTCAGCCCCAAGTCGCGCAGTAGCGCGAACACAGCCTCGCGAACGGTTACGGGCGTGCCAGGCATGCGCCGCGAACCCTTCAGGTGGCGAGCCGGATCGGTGCGGCGCTCGCGCTCGCGCGGCCCGGTGCGGTCTCCCTCAGGCCCAAGGCCAGGACGGCGCCGACCAGCGCGCAGCCGGCCTGGATAAGCATCGGGGCCGCAAGCCCGTAGTGATCGGCGGCCCAGCCGGCTCCGGCCGGCGCCCCGACGCCCCCCAGGATCTCCCCGATCCCGACGGTGAGTCCGAGCGAGGTGGCCACGTAGCGCGCCGGAATGGTCTCCGAGGGGATGGTCCCCATGAACAGCGGGAACGTGCCGCTGGCCGACCAGCACAGAAAGATCAGCGCACCGAGCAGGTACAGCGAGCTGTCGCAGTACAGGGCGGCCAGCGGCACGCCCACGCCGATCAGGTTGAACGCGAAGACGACCGGCCGCCGGCCGAAGCGGTCTGAAAGGCGCGGCACCACGAAGCTGAAGAACGCGGCTGACAGTCCCAGCACGCTCATGAGCACGCCCATCGAGCCGGCCGAGATATGGCGGAACTTGGTGTAGAACAGCGGCAGGAAGGCCCAGCCGAGCACCATCCAGGCAACCATGACGATGCTCATGAGCACGCACAGCAGGATGTTGCGGTGGCGCAGCATAGCGAGGGGATTGAGGTCCGTGGCCGTGCCGCCCGCAGCGACTTCGGCGGCCGGCTGGTGCTGCGGCTCGCGCACGTAGCGCGCCAGCAGCGCCGCCATCAGCAGTCCCGGGACGCCGGCCAGGAAGAACGCCGCGCGCCAGCTCCAGTGCTGGGCGATGGCGACCATGATCAGCGGCGCGAGGAACGAGCCGAGGATGTTGCTGCCGAAGTTCTGCATGACCCCCATGTTGTGGCCGCGCCGCGCGGGGTCTGACTCGCGGGCGACGAGCGACTGGCACACCGGCAGGAATGGTCCCTCGGCGAGCCCCATGAGCAGCCGCGCCCCGAGCAGCGCCATGAACGAGCCGGCCAGGCCGGAGAGGAAGGAACACAGCGAGAAGGCAATGACGCTCGTGAGCAGGACCGCCTTGCGCCGCCCGGTGCGGTCCGACAGCGCCCCACCCAGGTAGGCCGACAGCGCCCAGGTGAAGGAGAGCGCCGAGGCTACCAGGCCCACCTGCTTGTTGTTGAAGTGCAGGTCGTCGGTGATGAACGGCATCAGGTAGCTGGCGGCGTTGCGATCGAAGAACAGGAATCCGAACGTGATGCCGAGCACCCAGATGAGTCGCTGTTCGTAGCGCATAGTTTTCCTGCGGCCCACAGTCCCGAGCGCCACTGTACCCGAGCCGCCGGTGGGTGGCTTGCCCTCCGCAGCCACCGCCGGTTTCGCTGTCGGTTGAGTCGTACTGCGTTGCGCAGCGCATTTCTGGCGGGGTGCGGGGTGTGCGCGTAGATTCAGCCGAGCGCGCGCGTTCGCGATACGCGCGGTCGATCAGGCCAGGATCAAACGGGGGGCAGGCTATGGGACAGGTGGGATTCGGTCAGCCGGACAACGGTATCATCCAGATGTCCTACGTGGTTCCGGACTTGCGCGCGGCGATTTCGCAGTGGAGCCAGACGCTGCGGGTGGGACCGTGGTTCGTGCTCGAGCATTTCACCGGTGAAAACCCGGTGTACCGCGGGCAGCCCTCGAAGGCGGAGATAGCCCTCGCCATGGGCTTTGCCGGACACATGAACATCGAGCTCATCCAGATGAAGAATGACGCCCCCTCGGTGTACCGCGAGGTGGTCGAACGACGCGGCTATGGCTTTCATCACTGGGGGGTGGCGACCTGGGATTTCGATGCCGAGATGGCCAAGTACCAGGGTGCGGGTTACCAACTGGGCTTCCTCGCCGCCGTACCAAGCGGCGGGCGGGTCGCATACATGGATACCACGCAGGTGCTGCCCGGCTTCACGGAGCTGATCGAACTCGGCGGCGCCTTCGAGGAAGTGTTCGGCCGGTTCTACCGCGAAAGCCGCGCGTGGGACGGCAAGGACCCGATCCGCTCCTTCATCTGAGGCGTGCGGTGCCGGCCGGCGGCCCGGCCATCGCCGCGTTGCCGGTCGCAGCTGCCTGGCACTCGCGGTATTCGCGCGGCGTCATGCCGAACCGGCAACGGAACGCGCGGCCGAAGTGCGTCGGACTGTTGAATCCGTGGTCGAACGCGATTTCCGCGACCGTGCGCCCCAGCTGCACCGCGGAGGCCAGCGCACGGGCAGACTCCTCCAGTCGACGCCGGAGCAGGTAGCGCCCGACAGTCTCGTCCGACTCTGTGAACAGATGATGCAGGTAGCGCGGCGTGATGCGGCACGACTGCGCCACCCGAGTCGGTGTGAGCTCCGGATCGTGGAGGTGCGCCTCGATGTGGTTGAGGATGCGGATGCGCTGCATGGCGGCGACAGCCGGGCGTTCGCAGCGCGCACGCGGCACGTCGGCGTAGGTGGCGCCGAGCAGGTCGAGGACCGCGCCGGAGACGCGCGCAGCGGCCTCCGGGTCCAGCTCCTGGTGACAGGCGGCCCAAAAATCGCGCAGGAAGCGGGAGAACAGGGCGGCGACGCCGCTGCCCGCACGCACCGGAACCGCGACCAAGGACTCCGGGCAGGCGATGTGGCGGCGCAGTTGTACGTCGGGGATTCCCAGCACCAGCATGCGGTTCGCGCCGGGAAAGACGATCTCGTACTGCTGCGTCGTGTCGCACAGGGTAAAGTCGCCGGGCCTGAGGAACGCCTCGCGCCCGTCCTGCCGATTGCGGCTTTCGCCACTCAGCTGCAGCATGAGGAAGAACAACGAACCGCGCGTGCGCGCCACGTGCGCGCGCGAATGACGCACCGTCTGCGCCTCGGTGCAGGCCTCGGCCAGAGTCAGATCGCCGATCGCGGTGCGCTCGATCGACCCGTGAAAGGCACGCACGTCCGCGGGATCCGACACCAATGGCGAGAAGCTCTCGCCGGCCCGCTCGTTCCAGTAAGCGAGCTTGCGGCGCGGGTCGAGGCCGGAAGTCGTGAATGACTGCATGGGTACCATCTTGCGGGGATTTCCTCTCGGGCCGGCTAACCCTGGGCCCGCAGTTGCTGTTCCAGGCTGGCTAGGGTGCGATAGCAGGGCAGCACCTGCGCGACGCTCGCGTTGGGCTCGCGGCGCTCCTCGATGGCCTTGAAAAATTCGCGGTCCTGCAGCTCGATTCCGTTCATTGACACATCGACATGTGACACGTCGATCTTCTGGTCCCTGCCGTCAATAAGGTCGTCGTAACGGGCGATGTAGGTGCCGTTGTCACAGATATAGCGAAAAAAGGTGCCCAGCGGACCGTCGTTGTTGAAGGACAGGGACAGAGTGCAGATCGCGCCAGTGGCGCTCTTGAGCTGGATGGACATGTCCATGGCGATGCCGAGCGTCGGATGGATCGGGCCCTGCACTGCGTGTGCGATCGTCACGGGTGCGCCGGTCTGATAGGCGAACAGGTCCACGGTGTGCGCTGCATGGTGCCACAGCAGGTGATCGGTCCATGAGCGCGCCTGGCCGAGTGCATTGATGTTCGTGCGACGGAAAAAGTATGTCTGCACGTCCATCTGCTGGACCGCCAGCTCGCCCGCGGCGATTTTCCGGTGGACCCACTGATGCGACGGATTGAACCGGCGCGTGTGCCCGACCATGCAGACAAGACCGGTGCTCTTCTGCAGGTCGGCCACTGCCTGCGCGTCAGCCAGGCTGTCGGCCAGCGGTATTTCGACCTGCACGTGCTTGCCCGCCTTGAGGCAGGCGATGGCCTGGGAGGCGTGCAGCTGCGTCGGGGTCGCCAGGATGGCCGCCTGCACACCAGGACATTGCAACGCCTCTGACAGCTCGGTGGTTGCGTGCCCAATGCCATAGCTTCTCGCCAGAGTCTGGGTTGGCTCCAGCGTCCGGCCAACGAGTGAAACCACCTCCACGTTGCCGATGGTTCTGATGGCGTCGAGGTGTTTTGCGCCGAAGGCGCCACCGCCTGCCAGTACGACCTTCATGGCAGGCTCTCCAGCACCAGGTGGCCGACTGCGGTGTTGGACGCGGGCACGTGGTAGAAGCGGTGGACCGTGCGGACCTTCTCGGTGAGCGCACCGCGCATGATGAACCACATGACCAGCTCGATGCCCTCGGATCCGGCCTCGCGCACATATTCAAGATGTGGCATGCGCGAGAGCGTTTCCGGATCGTTGATCATGCCGTCGATAAAGCGCTGGTCCCACGGCTGGTTGATGAGGCCGGCGCGCGGCCCCTGCAGCTGGTGACTCATCCCGCCCGTGCCCCACACCTGCACGTTGAGGTCAGAATCGTACGCCTCGACTGCACGGCGAATCGCCCTGCCGAGCTCATAGCAACGCCTACCGGAAGGCGGAGGGTACAACACCACATTGACCGCCAGTGGAATCACCTTCACCGGCCAGGCCGCGGGCTGCCCGAAAAGGAGAGATAGCGGCACGGTCAGGCCGTGATCGACGTCCATGCGGTTGACGATCGTGAGGTCGAAGTCCTGCTGGATCACCAGCTGGGCGACGTGCGATGCCAGTTCCGGGTGTCCCTGAACCACAGGCACCGGGCGCGGTCCCCAGCCCTCGTCCGCCGGGGCGAATTGCGCCGCGCAGCCGATGGCAAACGTCGGCACGATATCCAGGCTGAAGGCGCAGGCATGGTCGTTGTAGACCAGAATCACCACGTCCGGCTTCTGTTCAGCGATCCAGCGCTTGGAGAAGTCGTAACCGGCAAATACGGGTGCCCAGTAGGCATCCTGCGACTTGCCGTTGTCCAGGGCGGCGCCGATCGCCGGCACGTGCGAGGTGGTGACGCCAGCGGTGATGCGGGCCATTAGTTTGTCTCCCCGCCGTTGCGGTCAATGCCCCGCATGGGGGCAGGCGTTACATCACAACTCATCGGCGTTCCTCAGCGGCTCCAGTACAGGCGTGCGGGGTTCTCGGTTAGCAGCTGCCGTTGCAGTTGCGCGTTGGGTGCGATCCGGGGCACGAAGTCCACCAGCGCGCCATCGTCCGGCATGTGCGTCTTGAGGTTCGGGTGTGGCCAATCTGTGCCCCACAGCACGCGGTCCGGAAAGCTCTCCACCAGTCGCCGCGCAAAAGGGACGACGTCGTCGTAGCCGGGCGCCCCCGTCTTCGACAGTCGGTCGGGGCAGCTGACCTTCGACCATATGTTGGGCCGCTCACGCAGCAGCTGCACGAAAAGTCCGAATTCAGGGCCCGCGGGGTCCTTTGCGACGTCCGGTCGGCCCATATGGTCCACGACGACCGTGGTCGGCAGGGCAGCCAGGAAGTCATAGAGCTCAGGCAGCTCCACGGCCTCGAAGTAGATTACAACGTGCCAACCAAGCGGTGCGACCCGTCGGGCGATCTGCAGCAGCAGCTCGCGCGGCGTGGTATCGACCAGCCGCTTTACAAAGTTGAAGCGCACGCCGCGCACTCCGGCCTCGTCCAGCTCGGCGAGTCCGCGATCGGAAATGTCCGCCGTCACCGTGGCGACGCCGCGTGCGCGCCCCGACGAGCTGCGTAGCGCATCGACCAGCGCAGCGTTGTCAGTGCCGTGGCAGGTGGCCTGCACGATGACGTTGCGCTCGAATCCCAGGTAATCGCGCAGACCCCAGAGCTTTGACTTGGGCGCATCGCACGGGGTGTACTTGCGCTGCGGCGCATACGGGAACTGTGCTCCGGGTCCGAACACGTGGCAGTGGGCGTCCACCGCGCCGGGCGGTGGCCGGAAGTGCGGCCGGCTGGGCGCGGGGTGAAATGGCAGCCAGTCAGCGTCCGTGGTGAACGGCCCGGATGCGGGCAGCGCCGGCCAAGCCGGCTCACCGGGACGAATGTCGGCGGGTACGCTCACAGCCCGCGTGCTCTGAGTCGCGCGTCCAGACGCGGGAACACCCGCCGCGCATTTGTTTCGAAGATGCGCTCCTTGTCGGCGGCGGGGATGGAAAGCGCGTCGATGTAGCGCCGGGTGTCATCGAAGTAGTGACCGGTCTGCGGGTCGATGCCGCGCACGGCGCCCACCATCTCGGAGCCGAACAGGATATTGTCGATGTCGATGACGCGTACCAGCAGATCTATGCCCGGCTGATGGTATACACAGGTGTCGAAGAACACGTTCTTCATCACGTGTTGCTGCAGGGGCGGCCGCTTGAGCATGTCCGCGAGCCCGCGATAACGGCCCCAGTGATAGGGAACCGCGCCGCCACCGTGCGGGATGATGAAGCGCAGCGTCGGGAAGTCACGGAACAGGTCGCCCTCGATGAACTGCATGAACGCGGTGGTGTCGGCGTTGATGTAGTGGGCGCCGGTGGCGTGGAAATTCGGATTGCACGAGGCGGAGACGTGCACCATCGCCGGCACATCCAGCTCCACCATCTTCTCGTAGAACGGGTACCAGTGACGGTCGGTGAGCGGGGGTGATGTCCAGTACCCGCCGGACGGATCAGGATTCAGGTTGCAACCGATGAAATCCAGCTCGCGCACGCAGCGCTCCAGTTCGGCGACCGAGTGCGCGATTGGCACCCCCGGGGATTGTGGCAGCTGGCAGACGCCGACGAAGTTTTCCGGGTACAGGTCGACCACGCGGCGGATGAGGTCGTTGTTCGCGCGGGTCCAGGCTGCCGATATCGCTTCGTCACCGAGGTGATGACCCATCGCCGAAGCGCGCGGGGAGAACACCGTCAGGTCCGAACCCCGCTGCTTCTGCAGCCGCAGCTGGTTCTTCTCGATGGTTTCGCGGATTTCGTCGTCGGAGATTGCCCCCGGCTTTGCCGGCGGCGCCGTCGGGTCCTTCAGTGCCGCCAGCTGCGCGTCGCGGAATTTCTGGTGGGCCGCGGGGGCGGTGGTGTAATGACCGTGACAGTCGATGATCATAAGTGCGCTGGTTCCTGCGGTCGCGACGACGCTGGCACTTGCGCCAAGAGATTGTCGAGCATCTCGGTCAGGCCTGCCGCGTTTAATGCCTGAGGATGGCCTCCGGCCCACGCCTGCCGCTCGACACAGCCGCGGCTCATCCACGGCTCGAAACCTGCCTCCGCCACGGTGCGCACCGCTTCGCGCATCTCCTCTGCGCGCCGTCGCCCATGCTGCAGCGACCTGGAAATCATGTAACGGGCCAGCCCGCGCCAGTCCCCGATGGGGAACAGGTCACTTAAGGAGCCAAGCACCGCATCCTCGACGCCGTGGCGCCGCGCGGTGAGCAGCGACTCGGCCAGCAACGCTTCCATTCCCTTGATGATGACACTGCGGCACATCTTGGCCGCGGAGGCGGCGCCGGTCGTGTCCGAATAGACCGCGGCGCCCGTGAATCCTAGTGCTTGCGACAACGGCAGGAAGTCTCGCGCGTGCGGACCGCCGAGCCATATCGGGGCAGCGATCCGTTGCGGTGCGATCGGTGACATGACGGCGGCCTCGACGTAGCGGCCGCCAGCGGACTCAATCGCGTCCGCGGCCTCAGCGCGGGTGCCGGGGGATACCGAGTTCAGATCCAGGTAGAACGCCCCGGGCTTAAGTGCGGCGACGCTCTCGCGTGCCGCCGCCACGCATTCGCCAGCGGTTACCGCGCAGATGACGAGCGAGCTGTCGGCCACCGCCTCGGTCATGGAACTGGCAGCGCCCAGAAATGGCCGCTCCGCGGCCGCACGCACGGGCTCACTCCCCTGCACGGCAAAGAGGCGGTCCCACGCGTACAGGTTGGCGCAGCCGGCAGCGTTCAGGTCGTTGGCGAGCACCTGGCCGACCTCTCCCAGGCCGATCAACGCAGTGCGCCACGCGCGGCTCACGGCTCGCCCCAGGCGCTCGAGGGTACAAATACCTCTCCCTGCATCAGCTTACGCGCCGTACGCAGCAGGGCGGAGCGCTTGACGGTAACGGCGCCACCCGACACGGTGACATCCAACTCCACTGTGAAGAATCCTGTGGGGTGTTCTATCTCGAGGCGTTGGGATCCCGAATGTGGGCTGGTACCTGCGACCGCGGCTGCCACCGAACCCGGCGTAAGGCAGGCGGTGGCGACGCTGACGGCACCGAGCACGCCGATCGCCTCATGCACGCGGTGCGGGATGAAGGTACGCGTGGCGATCAGGCCGCCGTGACTGGCGGGCGATACCAGGCACATTTTCGGCACGGTCTTCCGGGTGACGTCGCCAAGGTTCATTCTCGGTCCCAGAGCCAGCCGAATGCGCTCGATGCGTGCTTTGAGGGCGGCGTCGGCTTCGAGCGTTTCAGGGGACTCATCGCCACGCTTGCCGAGGTCTGCGGCCCGCAGGACCACGACCGGCATGCCGTTGTCGATGCACGTCACCTCGACGCCCTCGACGTAGTCACTCGGCGAGCCGGTAGGCAGCAACGTTCCACAGGAGGATCCCGCGACGTCCAGGAAATCGATAGCGATCGCCGCGGCGCTTCCCGGCACCCCGTCGATCCGGGCGTCGCCCTCATATTCCACCGCGCCGCCGGGCGTGGGCACGTGTGCCACGGCAATGCTGGCGGTATTGAGCATGTGGATGCGCACTGCCGTGGAATGTCCCGTTATGGGCACCAGCCCGTTCTCGATCGACCAAGGGCCGACCCCCGCAAGGATGTTGCCGCAGTTCTGCGAATCGCTGACCTCGGCCTTGTCGACTACGACTTGGAGGAACAGGTAGTCAACGTCCGCATCGCTGCGCTGCGAGGGGCTGATGATCGCGATCTTGCTGGTGAGCGGGTGTGCACCGCCAACGCCATCGATCTGACGCGGATCCGGCGAGCCCATCGCGGCGAGCAGCACCCGGTCGCGGGCCGCGACGGAACGCGGTAGGTCCCTGGCATGAAAATACAGTGCCTTCGAGGTGCCGCCGCGCATCAGGGTGCTGGGAATAGCGTGCAGCATCTCGCATCACTCCGGCAGGGATTGCTCGCGGTAGACCAGGCCGCGCTGCGCGAGCTTTTCGCGCATGCCATACAGGTCCAGGCCCAGTTCGCCCTTTTGCAGCCGTTCGCGCACGGTGGCCTCCTTGGCCTCACGCTCCTCACTGGCCTTGAGAACCGCCGCAGCCTCGCGGCGCGGGACAATGCATACGCCGTCATCGTCGGCAATCACCACATCACCGGGGCTAACCATGCCGCCGGCGCATACGATGGAGACGTTGACCGAACCCAGCGTCTCCTTCACGGTCCCCTGCGCATTGACTGCCTTCGACCAGACCGGAAACGCCATGGCGGTGAGCTCGCGCACGTCGCGCACTCCGGCGTCGATGACCAGTCCACGCACACCGCGTGCAGCCAGCGAACCTGCCAAGAGTTCGCCGAAATAACCGGCGTCTGAATAGGACGTAGGCGCGACGACTAGAACGTCACCAGCCCGACACTGCTCGACGGCAACATGGATCATCCAGTTGTCCGCCGGTGCCAGGCTGACCGTGATCGCTGGCCCCGCAATGCGGGCTCCGCGGTAAATGGGCCGCAGCAGGGGCCCAAGCAGGCCGGTCCGGCCCTGCGCCTCGTGGACCGTGGCCACGCCGCAGCGACCCAGACCGTTCACGACCTCGGCATCGGCGCGGCGGATATTCGTGTACACGACGTTCATTGGCGGACACCTGCAGCCTCGGGAACGCCCGATTGTCCGCCTGAACCGGCTGCGGCGGGTAATTGCAATTCAGCTGCAGGTATAAGAAATTGTGGACATGAGGATTCGAGCGCTCCAGTCAACCGGCGCCATGCCGAACCTGCGCCATCTGATGCTGTTTGACCAGGTGGCCCGGCGCGGCAGCGTGAGCGCTGCGGCGCGCGCGGCCCATCTGAGCCAGCCGGCGGTCACGCAGGCGGTACGTCATATCGAGGCGACCCTGGGGGCGCGCCTGCTGAACCGCAGTTACTCCGGCCTGGCCCTCACGGAAGCCGGTCGCGCCGCCGCGCAGCGGGTCGAGCGGGCCGTGCAGATGCTGCGCGACGCGCTGCTCGCTGCCCGTGGCCGGCCGGCCAGCGGGGGCAATGCGGACGTCCTGCGCGGGATAACCTCCACGCAACTGAACGCACTAATGGCTGTGGTGGAGGAGGGTGCCTTTGCGCGCGCCGCGCGCCGTGCCGGACGGGTGCGCACCGCCGTGCACCGCGCCGCTCGACAACTGGAGAAGAACCTTGGCACTGCACTCTTCGAGGTCACCAGCTTCGGCGTGCGGCCTACCCGGGAAGCGGAACGACTTGCGGTCCGCAGCCGGCTGGCCTTTGCAGAAATTGCCCAGGCGCAGGCCGAGGTCGCGGCAGCCCAAGGTACCGGCAGCGGCGCCACCGTGATCGGCGCCATGCCTTTGGCGCGCAGCGTACTGGTGGCGCGAGCGGTGCTGGAGTTCGCCAAGACAAGGCCGGAACACGGCATCAGCATCCTGGATGGCCCCTATGAAAGCATGCTGGGCGCACTGCGCCGCGGCGCCGCGGACGTACTGGTCGGCGCGTTGCGCGACCCGCTACCGTACGAAGACATCGTGCAGGAGCACCTGTTCGATGATCCGCTGGCGATTGTCGTCGGTGCGCGCCACGCCCTGGCCGCGCGCGCTGCACCGACCCTGGCGATGTTGTCCCGCTTCCCATGGATTGCTCCGCGGCGTGACTCGCCGCTGCGCCGTCATTTCGAGGCGCTCGTCCAGCAGCTGGGCGTGCCTCCGGCAGCGCCGATCGAGTGCAGCTCGCTGGCTGCGGCGCGCTCCATCCTACTGGCCAGCGATCGCGTCATGCTCTCTTCTGAACACCAGATCCACCATGAACTGGCGACGCGACAGCTGGTCGCCTTGCCACACCCGTTCGGCGCCGTGACTCGGTCGATCGGGCTTACGATGCGGCGCGGCTGGCGGCCGACCCAGGTGCAGGCGCAGCTGGTCGAGGGCCTGCGCCGCCACGCGCGGTCGGCAGCCTCCCGGCAGGCCGGGGGCAGCGTGGCGGCCGGCGCGGGTAGATGATGGTGCGTCGCACTCAGGTGGCGATCATCGGCGCCGGGCCTTCTGGACTGTTACTCGCCCAGCTGCTGCGCCGCAATGGCATCGACTCGGTCGTGCTTGAACGCCGCTCTCAGGAACGCGTCGAGGCGCGCATCCGCGCCGGGCTCCTGGAGTGGACCACGGTCGAAGTACTCAAGGAGGCCGGGGTCGGTGAGCGCCTGTTACGCGACGGACTCGTGCATGACGGCCTCGACGTGGCCTTCGCCAATACCTCCCACCGGATCGACCTTAAAGGCCTGACCGGGCGAAGCGTACTGGTTTACGGTCAGACCGAGTTGCAGAAGGATCTCGTAAAGGCGGCCGCGGCTGCACCGGCAGCCCTGCAGTGGCAGGCAGATGAGATCGTGCTGCACGACTGGGGAACACTGCAGCCGTGGGTGAGCTATACACACGCCGGCGCGCCGCAGGAGCTGCGCTGCGACTTCATCGCCGGGTGCGATGGCTACCACGGCGTCAGCCGGGCAAGCCTCCCGGCGGGTAGCCTTGCACGCTTCGAGCGCGTCTATCCGTTTGGCTGGCTGGGCGTGCTAGCCGACGTGCCGCCGCTGCACGAGGAACTCGTGTACGCCAATCACGAGCGCGGGTTCGCACTCTGCAGCATGCGTTCCCAGGGGCGCAGCCGCTACTACCTGCAGTGCGCGCTGGAGGACCGCTTGGAGCAGTGGCCCGATAGCCGCTTCTGGGATGAGTTGCGCGCCCGCCTGCCCGAGCATCACGCCGCACGTTTGGTGGCGGGCCCGTCGCTGGAGAAGAGCATCGTGCCGCTGCGGAGTTTCGTGACCGAGCCGATGCGCTTCGGAAAGCTCTTCCTGGTGGGTGACGCCGCGCACATCGTGCCGCCCACGGGGGCGAAGGGCTTGAATCTGGCGGTTGCCGATGTGCGCGTTCTGGCGCACGGCTTCGCCGAGTTCTATCGCCACCGCAGTCCGACCCTGCTCGATGAGTATTCCGCCCGCGCGCTCCGGCGGGTTTGGAAGGCCACCCGGTTTTCCTGGTGGTTCACCACGCTGATGCACCGCTTTTCCGCCGACCCATTCGCGCAGCGCCTGCAACTGGCCGAGCTCGAACTGCTGGCTCAGTCCACAGCCGCCTCACGGGCGCTGGCCGAGAACTACGTTGGACTGAGCTTTGACTGAGGCGCACTAACGCGGTCGTGCTTGACCGGCGGCCGCGCGGATGGTATGCAACGCATACAAAATCACGGCGGCCTCGATGCACAGCGTCACCTTGTACCACTGGGAACCCAACGCTAATTCCGGCAAGCCAATGCTGGCGTTGATGGAAAAAGGCGTGCCCTTCAACAGCCAATACCTCGACCTGCTCAATTTCGATCAGCATCGCCCGGAGTACCTGGCGATCAATCCACAGGGGACGATCCCGGCCATGTTGCATGGTCGGCGCGTGCTCACGGAATCAACCGCGATCATGGAATATGTCGACGAGGCCTTCCCCGGTCCTCAGCTGATGCCAGCCGATGCGCGCGAGCGGTGGCGGGTGCGGTGGTGGATGAAATTCATGGATCAGTGGCTCGGCCCGAGCTTTTCCATGATCGGCTGGAGCGTGTTTGTAGGCCCGGCGGTGCGTTCCAAGGATCCTGCGGAACTCAAGGCCGCGATTGAGCGGATTCCGCTACCCGAGCGCCGCGTTGCCTGGCGGAAGGCAATTTACGCGCAATTCAGCCCTGCGGAAATGCAGGAGTCCCAGCGCCGGGTGGCGCTGGGCATCCGCATGCTCGAGGAGGCGCTTTCGAAACGGCCGTGGCTCGCCAGCGATCACTACAGTCTGGCCGATATCAACGGCTTCAATCTGGCATTTGCGCTGCCACTCTCCCAGCCGACGCTGTCCAACGACGAACTCACGCCCAACATTTTGCGCTGGTTGCGCGCGATCTACGCGCGCCCGGCCACCAAGGCATGCTGGGCCATGGGCAGGACCGACATGGCCAAGCGCGTGACCATTCTCGAGCGGCCACACATCGGGCGGAGCGCCCCGCCATGAGCGTGACCTTGTATCACGGGGAGCCGAATGGCCCGTCGCTGACGGTGCTCGCCGCGCTGTTCGCCAAGCAGGTCCCGGCGCAGTTGGTGCACGTCGATCTTGCCGGCGGCCAACGCCACACCCTTGCATGCGCGCAGGATCCGCTGGTCGCGATGAGCATCGAGGGGGAAGGTCCGGTGCTCGTGGTCGATGAGGAGGCGATGACCGACTCGGTGTTCATTGCCTGCTACCTGGATGAGGTAGGGCAGGGGCTGGCACTGCGCCCGGCCGAACCCTACGCGCGCTGGGAAATGATGACCTGGTGCCGCCAGCTGATAGAGCGCACCGCTCCGGCGGCAGCCTATCTGGGCTGCCATGCCCATCCCCCGGAGTTGGTCGAGGCGCAAGCGCGACGTATAGGCAGCGCGGACCTGCGCGCGCGCTGGGAAGAGGTCAGCTCCGGCGAGGCCTCCGAAGAAAGGCTGGCCGACAGCAGGACCAAGATCGGGCAAGCGGTGGAAAAAATCGAGGCGCGGCTGGACGGACGGCAATGGCTAGTGGGTGAGTTCTCGATCGCCGACTTGGAAAGCTTTGCGTGGCTCGCCGGCATGGTGACGCTCGTGCCAGCGGCATTTGCGGACAGGCCACGCACGGCTGCCTGGCTGGACCGCGTGGCCAGACACCCCGCCGTTGCGAAGGCGCTTTCGCTCGCGCGCAGTGCTGCCCCGCAGGCGAGCTGGGCGGTGGGGCCGGAAATCAACCGCTGGGGCTGAGCGCCCGGTGCGGCAATCACAGTTTTTGCAGACACGGCGCCGCCAGAGAGGCGCAGGCAAGGAAACGTATGTCCATCAAGCTTTATACGGCAGCCACCCCGAACGGCTGGAAGATCTCGATTGCGCTCGAGGAAATGGGCCTGCCTTACGAGGTCCAGGTCATCGACTTCGCGACGCTGCAACAAAAGTCCGACTGGTACCTCAAGCTCAATCCCAACGGTCGCATACCGACCCTGGATGACAACGGCTTCGTCATGTTCGAGTCGGGCGCCATACTGATCTACCTGGCGGAAAAGACCGGGAAGTTCCTGCCCCGAGACGTGCAGGGCCGCAGCCGCGTCATCCAGTGGCTGATGTTCCAGATGTCGGGGGTGGGGCCCATGATGGGGCAGGCGAACGTGTTCTTCCGCTACTTCCCCGAAAAGATCCAGTCCGTGATCGATCGCTACCAGCGCGAGGTCACGCGCCTGTTCGGCATTCTGGATCTGCAGCTGGCAGACCACGAGTACGTCGCCGGAGGCTATTCGATCGCCGACATTGCGCTGTGGCCCTGGGTGTCCGGCTACGAATGGTCAGGGGTGAGCGTCGCCGAATTCCCCAACCTGCAGCGCTGGCTGGCGCTGGTTGGCGCGCGCCCGGCGGTGCAAGCAGGGCGCGACGTGCCGATCAAACGTGATCGGGCAGCGGAGATCGAGCAGGCCAAGAACGCCGGCCCCAAGATGCTGGCCTGAGGAAGCTGCCGCCAGGCGCTGGCCGTATGCCGTTGCCAATCGAGTGGCCTGAGCCGCACCGGCGTATCCTCGGCTACCGAGCCCAAACCATGCAGAGTGCCGAATGATTGAGCTTTCCAAGATTCGCGCGATCGACATGCACGTGCACGCCGAGGTCTCGTGCCACGATCCCGAGGATCCGGCCATGGGGCGGTTCTTCGATGCGGCGTCGGCATACTTCAAGGCGCCGCGCGAGCGCCCCAAGATTCCCGAGATCATCAGCCTGTACCGTGAGCAGCAGATCGCGTTCTGTTTGTTCACCGTGGACTGTGAAAGCAGTCTCGGTGCCAAGCGCGTCAGCAACTACGAAATAGCCGAGTACGCAGCCAAGAACAGCGACATTGTGATTCCATTTGCCTCGATCGATCCGCGCAAGGGCCGGATGGGCGCGCGCGAGGCGCGCGATCTGATCGAGAACCACGGCATCCGCGGGTTCAAATTCCACGGCATCATGCAGAACATCCACCCGGCTGATCCGGTGGCCTACCCGCTCTACGAGGTGATTGCCGGACATAAGCTGCCGGCAATCTTCCATACCGGTCACTCCGGCATGGGCAGCGGTCTGCCCGGCGGCGGAGGCGTGCGGTTGAAGTGGGGACAGCCGATGCTCATCGACGATGTTGCGGCGGACTTTCCCGACATGAAAGTGGTGCTCGCGCATCCGAGTTGGCCTTGGGTCGATGAGAGCCTGTCGATGGCGCTGCACAAGGACAACGTCTACATCGATCTTTCCGGCTGGAGTCCCAAATATTTCCAGCCGCAGATCATCCAGTACGCCAATGGGCCGCTGCGCAAAAAGATGATGTTCGGCTCCGACTTTCCGCTCATCAGGCCCGAAAAGTGGCTCGAGGCGGCGCAGCAGGTCGGCTTCAAACCAGAGGTAATGCCCGGGATCGTGAAGGAGAATGCGGCGCGACTGCTGGGGTTGGCTTGACCGAATTTGCCAACCGCCATGTGCTGGTCACCGGTGCCTCCAGCGGCATCGGGCTGGCGACGGCCCGCCTGCTGGCGCAGCGCGGCGCACGGGTATTTCTGATCGCGCGTAACGCGGCAAGGCTTGCCGATGCCAATAGCGGAATCCTCGCCGCCGGCGGCATCGCCGGCTTCTGTGCCGCCGACGTCGCGGACCGCGCGGCCCTGCTGGCCGCCATCGACAAGGCCGAAGCTGCCTTCGGGCCCGTCGCGGGGGTGTTTGCCAATGCCGGAAGCGGCGGGCGCTTCGCACCACTATGCAGTTACGACGACGAACTCTTCGACACGGTATTGCGGACTAATCTCACCAGCATCTATTGGACCATCAAGCGTTTGCTGCCGGCGATGCGCGAGCGCCGCAGTGGCAGCATCGTCGTGACCGGTAGTCTCGCCAGCGAACGCGGCATGCCTCATAACGTCGCATATGTCGCATCCAAACACGCACTCCTGGGTCTGGCGCGGGCTGCGGCCGCGGAGGCGGCACCGCACAACGTACGCATCAATTGCGTAGTCCCGGGTCTGATCGAGACGCCGATGCTCCTGCAGCTGGACCCGGACGCCTCCCCGCAGGCTATCCGCGCAAGACTGGGCCAGAGCGTTCCCATGGGCCGCATCGGCACGGCCGAGGAACTGGCCGAACTGGTTTGCTTCCTGTTGTCCGATCGTGCCAGCCACATCACCGCACAATCGATCGCGGTCGACGGCGGCATCCTGGGCACTCTCATACCACGGTAGGACCCCCATGATACTCAAGTATTACCACGCAGAGCCGGCGGCGAACTCGCTCAAATCCATGATTCCGCTCCTGGAGAAGAGCCTGCCTTACCAGAGCATCTACGTCGATCTGCACAAATTCGAGCAGCATGCGGACTGGTTCGTGGCGATCAACCCCGAAGGTCAGGTGCCGGTGCTCGATCACGACGGCGTAGTCATCACCCATACAACGGTCATCAATGAGTACCTCGAGGACGTCTTTCCCGAGGTGCCGTTGAGGCCTCGCGACCCGGTGGGCGCGGCACGCATGCGCTACTGGAACAAGTTCTGCGATGAACAGGTGATGAACTACGTTTCGATGCACGGCTGGCACCGCATGGTCGGGATCATCGCGCGCAAGCTCGAGAGCGGGGAGTTTGAGCGGCTGATGGAGAACATCCCGCTCCCGGACCAGCGCACGAAGTGGCGCACGGCGCGCTCAGGATTCAGCGAGAAGGACCTCGCGCACGCGACCGAGAAGATCGCCTACGCGGTGGACAAGGTGGAGAAGCAGCTTGCGAACAGCGCCTGGATCGCCGGAGACGACTACACTCTCGCCGACATCAATTTCTATTCCTACTGCGGCATGATGGTGGAACGCATGTTTCCGGAGCTGGACATCGGCACTCGCTGCCCGCGCCTGGTTGCGTGGCGCGAAAAGATGAACGCGCGACCGGCCGTGGCGCGCGCGCTCGCGGCGGAGGATCGCACCGCCCCGGGTCTGCGCACCTGGACGGGCCACGCGCGATGAGCGCGGCGGCAAAGATGCGCGCGTGGCAGCTGCCGGCTGGCTGCACCTCCGTTGAGCAGTTGAGCCTGCTCGACATGCCGCGCCCGGTGCCGGGTGCCGGCCAGGTGCTGGTGCGCGTACACGCCACCTCGCTCAACTTCCGTGACCAGGCGATCGCCAAGGGACACTATTTCGGTGGCGCCATCAAGGCGGCGGGCGTGCCGCTGTCGGATGGGGCCGGGATCGTCGAAGCCGTCGGTGCGGGAGTCACCGCGTTCGCCGCCGGAGACCGAGTCGCCGGCAGCTTCTTCCAGGGCTGGCTCGACGGACCGCCGACACCGCAACTGGGCGAGGCGCTCGGCTGCCCGCCTGCCGCGGGGACGCTTGCCGAGTACGTGGCACTGCCCGCAACCGGCGTGGTGCGGCTCGCCGCCTCGCTGACTTTCGAGGAGGCGGCGACACTGCCGTGCGCCGGCGTGACTGCGTGGAACGCGCTGATGACCGGCGTGCGCCCTCTGCAGCGCGGCCACACCGTACTGCTCATCGGCACCGGCGGTGTGTCGCTCACGGCGCTGCAGATCGCCAAGGCAGCCGGTGCCCGGATCATCGCGACCTCCTCAAGCGACGCGAAGCTAGAGCGGGTGAGGGCACTCGGAGCCGACGTGACCATTAACTACAAGAACGAGCCGCAGTGGGGCGTCAAGGCAGCCGAGCTCGCTGGCGGCCCCATCCACCATGTGATCGAGGTCGGGGGCCTCGGCACGCTCGGGCAGTCGCTGCAGGCTGTCGGCTTCGGCGGGGAGGTTGCACTGATCGGGGTGTTGTCGATGCAGGGTGAGAGCAACCCCATGGCGCTCATGGTTAAAGGCGCGAGCCTGCGCGGCATCTTCGTTGGCTCCGCCGCCATGGCTGCCGATCTGAACGGCTTCATCGACCGCCACCGCATCAAGCCTACGATCGATCGGGTATTTGGTTTTGCCGAGGCGAAGGCCGCGTATGCCTATCAGGCCTCCACGGCACTGTTCGGGAAAGTGGTGATCGCCGTCTGAATTCATTGGTCAGGCGGGCTCCGCCGCGCCCCTCATGCGGGCGGAGGGCGCGCACGCCGGCATTCGTTTGTGTTACATACAAAATGCGATATTATCCGCGGCTCGCACAACCGAAGGGGACTGACTGATGGCTCCGCGTAACTTGGAAGAGATCCTCAGCTCGGCCGGCAACCCCGTGAAAATGCTGCGCAATTCGCAGCTCGGTGCCTACGTCTATCCGGTGGTGCCCGCGGAATTCCATAACTGGCGGACCGAGCAGTGGGCCTGGGCGCACAGCGCGGTGCTTTTCGACCAGACCCACCACATGGTGAACCTGTACCTGCGCGGCAAGGACGCACTGAAGCTGCTGAGCGACACCGCGATCAATTCGATGAAGGGCTACACGGCCAACAAGGCCAAGCAGTATGTGCCGACCACCCCTTACGGGCACGTGATCGGCGACGGGATCATCTTCTACCTGGCGGCGGAGGAGTTTGTTTACGTCGGCCGCGCACCGGCGTCCAACTGGCTGCGCTTCCATGCCGCTACCGGGGGTTACGACGTCAAAGTCGAACTGGATGACCGCTCACCGATGCGCCCGATGGGCAAGCCGGTCACCCGCTCCGTGTGGCGTTTCCAGATTCAGGGGCCGAAGGCCTGGGCGGTCATCGAGAAGCTCAATGGCGGTCCCCTCGAGCAGCTGAAGTTCTTCAACATGTCGACGATGAAGATCGCCGGCAAGACCGTGCGCACGCTGCGCCACGGCATGTCCGGCGCACCGGGCCTGGAGATCTGGGGTCCGTACGCGGAGCAGGAAGAGATCCGCGCCGCCATCCTCGATGCCGGCCGCGAATTCGGGCTGCTCCCCTGTGGCAGCCGTGCCTATCCGTCGAATACCCTGGAGTCGGGCTGGATTCCGTCGCCGCTGCCGGCAATCTACTCCGGTGACAAGCTCAAGTCGTATCGGCAGTGGTGCGGCGCAGACAGCTACGAAGCCACCGGCTCCATTGGCGGCAGCTTCGTCTCGGACAAGATCGAGGACTACTACCTCAACCCGTTCGAGCTCGGTTACGGACCGTTCGTGAAGTTCGATCACGACTTCCACGGGCGCGACGTGCTCGAGAAGATCAAGCCCGAGACGCAGCGCAAGAAGGTGACGCTCGCTTGGAATCCGGAGGACATGGGAAAAATCGCAGGGTCGCTCTTCAATCCCGAGGGCAAGCAGTACAAATTCTTCGACGTGCCGCTGGCCAACTATGCCTCGTCCAACTATGACCGGGTCATCGATGCCGACGGCCGAACCGTCGGGCTGTCGATGTTCACCGGCTATAGTTACAACGAAAAGCAGGCCCTTAGCCTTGCGACGATAAGCCCTGAGATCCCCGTGGGGACGGAACTGAAGGTGGTGTGGGGAGAGGAAAATGGCGGCACCAAGAAGACCACCGTCGAGCCGCATGAGCAGCTCGAGGTGCGGGTCGTCGTCAGCCCGATCCCTTACAGTCGTGTGGTGCGCGAGACCTACAAGGAAGGCTGGCGCACGCGCGGTACCGCCTGAAGGAACTGGCGGCGCGCATCACCCTCACGCGGCGAAGAAATTTAGCTCCAGCAGCACCGCGTTCGGGTCGAGGACGAAGACCTGCCGCAGGCCGACCGCCCGGACCTCGTTGAGCCGGTACTCAAGGCCGGCGGCATCGAGACGCGCCTGCATTTCCTCGTAGCCCGAGCATCTAAGTGCCACGTGGTGCACGGCCCCGGTCGGCCCCGGGCGAACTTCGCGGTCGAAGGCTCGGGGGCAGTCGAGACTGTTGATGTGCAGAATGGCGCGACCACCCTTGTCGTACATCCAGCGCGCATTGGCATGCGTCAGCGGCGGGGGTCCATCGCGCGGCTCAAGCCCAAGGAGCCGGGCGTAAAAGCGGACGCTGGCCTCTACGTCCGCGGTGATGATATTGACGTGGTCCAAGGTCTCGACGTGGGCACTCATGACGCTTTCAGGCCCCGGCGCTGCTGGCGATAGCTGGCGCGGCGTGTCTTTTCGAAATCGATGCGCTGATTGAAGCCCGGGTCGGGCGGATAGTCGCGGAAGTCATCGAGCGTTTCCGAGAACACTTCCCCGAGCTCATCCTTGAACTCCGGATGTGAAAATATGTGGAAGCGATCCTCGCGCATGGCCTCGAGGACGCGCGCGCCGATAACGTCGGGTTCCATGCCGAACTCATGCACCGCGGCGAGGCGCCGCACGGCCTCTGCATCGACTGGCTTTGCCCCGGCCTTGAGCGACTCGGGCCGCACTTCATCGCTTGCGTAGATGTATGACTTGACCAGTCCCGGGCACAACACGGATACCCCGATGCCGTGGGGCGCGAGGCTCGCCCGCAGAGATGCCGACATGCCGCGCACCGCGAACTTGGTCGTGTTGTAAATGCCGCACACACCGGCGGCCAGGAATCCGGCCATGGAGGCGGTGTTGACCACGTAACCGCCGCTCCCGGCGCTGATCATGCGCGGCACAAAAGTCATGACACCGTTGATCGGGCCATGCAGGTTCACACCCATGATCCAGTCCCAGTCATCGTAGCTCGACTGCTCGATGGTCTGGAACAGATTGACACCGGCATTGTTGAACAACAGGCTGACCGGGCCAAATCGCGCTTCGACCTGGTCCGCGGCCGCAGCCAGGTCCTGGCGCGAGGCCACATCCACGGTCACGCCCATGGCGCACGGGTTATCCAGGGCCTCAAGCGCGGCATCGATGGACGCAGTACGGATATCGGCTATGGCCACGTTGCATCCCTGCGCGAGCAGCGTACGCACGAGCCCGATGCCAACCCCGTGAGCGCCGCCAGTGACGAATGCGGTGCGGCCTGCAAAGTCTTTCATCGCTTGTGCCTTTTCTGGCGCGCCGTCTCGGCGGCGTGGATCGGATTTCGGAAGAGCACACTGAAGGTGCGCTTGTATTCGTCGTTCTCAGGCAGGTCGGGGACCGCGGCGCACATCGCTTCAGCGCGGTCCGCAACGCCCTGGCGGAACTCGCTGTGGGTCAATATGTAGAGTTCATCGTTGAGAATGCCCTGCAGCACCCGCTGGCCGATCGCCTCCTTGGTGCTGAAGAGGTGGAAGAAGCTGCCGAGCTGCTGGCGACGCTTGTCCGCCTCGGCATAGCCGCTGTCGGCCAGAGCCACAGGGCGGGTCTTGGCCGATTCGGCGATGTTCGACTGCACCGCCCCTGGGCAGAACGCCGAGCAGATGATCCCCTCAGGCTCAAGTTCAGCGCGCATGCACTCGATCATGGACACCACCGCGCCCTTGGAAGTGCCGTAGAGTGTGGCGCCCGGATGTGGCACTAAGCCAGACATGGAGGCGGTGTTTACGATATGCCCGCCTTCGCCGTGGCGCCTGATCCGCGGCAGGAAGGTGACGATGCCGTTGACCGTACCGCCCAGGTTCACGCCCAGCACCCAGTCCCAGTCGCCAAACGTCGCCAGCGCGGTGGGGCCAACGACCGCCACCCCGGCGTTGTTGCACAGGATATGAACCTTGCCGAAGCGAGCCTCAGCCGCATCGGCGGCGCGCTCGTAGGCGGCGCGGTCGGTGACGTCGAGCTTGAGCGCCAGCACACGCTCTGAAGCGCCCAGCTCCGTGGTGGCGGACGCGAGGTGGTCGTCGCGAATGTCCGCGATCACTACGTTCATGCCCGCGCCGAGCAAGGCCTTTGCGATGCCGAGCCCGATTCCGCTGGCGCCCCCGGTCACGAAAGCGCTTTTGCCTGGCAGGTTCTGCATGAAACGTCCCCTGAATTCGATGGCGCGGCCGGCGCTCGTGAAGGAGCGCTGGACAAACCGCCGCAACTAATATTGTATCTAACACATACAGTCCGGGGCTGGCAAAGAGACTGCCGGGAAAGAGGGGGGTATGGTCGCGGAAGTTACCGGGACGACGGGCGCTCAGGCTCCGCAAATGCGCGCACCGGCGCAGCCGTGGCCCGCGCCCAGGGCGGGTTATTACGGCCTGTTCGTGATCATTCTCGCCACAGCGCTGAATTTCATGGACGCGCAGATCTTCAATATGCTCGCCCAGCACATCAAGGCCGATTTTCGCCTCACCGACGAGCAGCTCGGCTTCTTGCTGGGGCCGGCCAATATCATCTTCTACGTGCTCGTCGGGATTCCGTTGGCGCGCCTGGTGGATCTCTACCCGCGCAAGTACGTGCTGGCCGCCGGTATCACCTTCATCGGCGGCATCACCGCCCTCGGCGGCCTGGCGCAAAACTTCGTGCAGCTATTCATGAGCCGCATGCTGGTTGGCGCGGGCGGGTCGGCACACGCGCCAGGCTCGTACTCGATGCTGGCGGACTATTTTTCTCCCACAAGGCTGCCGCGTGCCATCGGCTTCCTGCAACTTGGTTTCATCGGCGGGAACGTGCTTGGCATATACCTAGGCGGCGTCCTGCTCACGCTGGTTGCGGCGTGGCCGGTTGTGCACTGGATGGGCCTGTCAATCCATGGCTGGCAGTGGGTGCTCATGATGGTCGGCGCGCCGGGTCTGGTCATCGCCGTGCTATTGCTGCTCGCCAAGGAGCCGCCGCGGCGCGGCGTGACGGTGGGCGCGGAGGCGGTGCCGATGAAGGCCGTACTGCGTGAGATCTGGACGCGGCGGGCGGTCTATCTGCCGCTCTTCATCGGCCTGGCCTTCAGCGCCACGGAGTTTTTGGGACTGGGGGTATGGCGTCCGGCATTTCTGGCCCGCACTTACGGCTGGACACCCGCGCAGATCGGCCACTGGCTAAGCATTGTGATCCTGGTGTCCTACCTGGTGGGAGCGCTGGTGGGCACGCTGTTCGCCGAGCGGCTGGCCAAGCGCTACAAAGATGCCCATGTGCGCGCCGCCACGATACTGTTTGCCCTTGCCGCGCCATTCGAGATCCTGGCCCCGTTAATGCCTACCGGAGGACTGGCGCTGCTGTTCGTAGCTTTAGGCGGAGTGTGCGCGCTGGCTTCGGCAGTACCGCAGAACGCGGCTATTCAGCTCATCACGCCCAACGAAATGCGCGGCCGGGTGACGGCGATCTATCTGTTCATGTTCATCTTCTTTGGGTCACTCGGCGGCCAGCTGATCGGCAGCATTACGCAACGCGTGTTCGGCTCGGATGCGGACTTGTGGAAGAGCATCGTGCTGACTGCGGCAATCCTGCTGCCGCTGGCAGCGTTCACGATCTCGCGCGGCGTCAAGCCCTACGGCCAGGAGGTGGAGCGGCTTGAGCGGCTCGAGGCGGCCCGCGCCTCATGAGTTATCCCGAGCTGCACATGATCATCGACGGGGACAAGGTCCCCGTGGGCCGCCGGCGTACTCACGCCGTCGTCAATCCCGCAACCGGGGCGGTACTCGGGCAACTCCCGCTCGCCGACCCAGCCGACCTGGACCGCGCGCTTGCGGCCGCGCAACGCGGCTTCAGAATATGGCGCGACGCGCCTCCGCAGCAGCGCGCCATCGTCCTTGCGGGTGCCGCGCGCCTGCTGCGGGAGCGCCAGGAGCAGATCGCGCGCATTGCGACGCTGGAGGAGGGCAAGACCCTGGCCGAGGCGCGTATAGAAGTCATGATGAACGTCGGTCTGTTCGAATTCTATGCTGGCGAGTCGCAACGACTGTACGGGCGCCAGCTGGTGCGTCCGAACGGCATGCGCTCGAGCGTCGTCTGCGAACCGGTCGGGCCGGTCGCCGCCTTCGCTCCCTGGAATTTCCCCATCGGAAATCCGGGCCGCAAGCTCGGCGCCCCTATCGCCGCCGGCTGCTCGGTAATCCTGAAGGCGGCCGAGGAAGCCCCGGGTTCGGCGCTGGCGGTGTTGCAGTGCCTGCTCGATGCGGGGCTGCCGAAGGAGGTCGGGCAGGCCGTATTCGGCGTGCCCGATGAGGTGTCGCGCCACCTGCTGTCCTCGCCGATCATCCGGAAATTGAGCTTCACCGGCTCGACCGTCGTCGGCAAGCACCTCATGAAGCTCGCTGCCGAGGATTGCAAGCGCACGACCATGGAACTCGGCGGGCACGGCGCGGTTCTGGTATTCGATGATGTGGACGTCGAGCAGGTGCTCAGCACCATGGTGGCTTCCAAGTTCCGCAATGCTGGCCAGGTGTGTATCTCGCCAACCCGTTTCATCGTGCAGGAGGCGGTCTACGAACGGCTGCTGGCTGGGTTTACCGAACGTGCCCGCCAATGGCGGGTCGGAGACGGACTCGACGATGGCGTGCAGATGGGTCCGATGGCCAACCCGCGGCGCCCTGAGGCGATGGAACGGCTAATTGGCGGCGCCGTCGCGGCGGGTGCGCGGCTGCATACGGGCGGGGCGCGCATCGCAGGCCCAGGGTATTTTTTTGCACCAACCGTGCTGTCGCAGGTGCCGTTTGATGCTGCGATCATGAACGAGGAACCCTTCGGCCCGGTTGCGCTCATCAATCCGTTCCGCACCGAGGAGGAGATGATCGCAGAGGCCAATCGGCTGCCTTATGGCCTTGCCTCGTACAGCTGGACGAACGAGCCTGCGCGGCAGAAGCGCCTGGCGCGGCAGGTGGAGGCCGGCATGTTCTGCATCAACACCGTCGTGCTGGGCGGCCCGGACTCACCGTTCGGCGGCGTCAAGTGGTCTGGGCATGGTTCCGAGAACGGCCCGGAAGGAGTGATGTCGTGCATGGTGATCAAGGCGGTCCACGAGGGGTGAAACATGACCCATGAGCTTAAGACCGGAGGCGATCGCGGCTACCTGCGCATCGCCACCGAAGAGGCCTTCGCGACGCGCGAGCAGATCGACTGGTACCTGCGCATGGTGAAGGATGGGACCGCAGACCGGGGGCTGGTCTCGCTGTGGGGCTTTTACGCGCGCAGCCCCTCCGAGCGCGCCACGCAGATCGTCGATCGGTTGCTCGACCTGGGCGAGCAGCGCATCCGCCACATGGACGAGACCGGGATCGACAAGGCAATACTGGCGCTGACGGCTCCAGGTGCCCAGGCGCTGACGGACGTCAATGAGGCACGCGGACTGGCGCAGCGCGCTAACGACTACCTCGCCGAGCACGTCGCGGCCCGGCCACAGCGCTACGTAGGGATGACGACCGTCGCCCCTCAGGACCCGGAGTGGTCGGGGCGCGAGATCGTCCGCGGAGCGCGCCAGCTGGGCTTCAAGGGCGTACAGATCAACAGCCATACCCACGGCGAATATCTCGATCACCCGAAGTTCGACCCGATCTTCCGTGCGCTCGCCGAGACCGCCCAACCGCTTTATATCCACCCACAAACGCCCCCGGATGCGATGATCGGGCCGATGCTCGAGGCCGGGCTGGACGGCGCAATATTCGGCTTTGGCGTCGAGGTGGGGCTCCACCTGCTGCGGCTCATCACCAGCGGTATCTTCGACCGCTACCCAGATCTGCAGATAATGGTCGGCCACATGGGCGAGGCGCTGCCGTTCTGGGCCTATCGGCTCGACTATATGCACCAGGCAAGCGTGCGGGCCAAGCGCTACGAGCGCATCAAGCCGCTGCAGAAGACCATCAGCGGCTACCTGCGCAGCAATGTGCTCATCACCACCAGCGGTGTTGCCTGGGCGCCGGCCATCAAGTTTACGCAGCAGGTGGTAGGCGAGGACCGGGTCATGTACGCGATGGACTACCCGTACCAGTTCCACGCAGACGAAGTGCGCACCCACGACACGCTGGATATTCCGCTGGCGACGAAGAAGAAGCTGATGCAGACCAACGCCGAGCGCTGGTTCAGGTTGTGAGCCGCACGCCGCTCGCACGCACCGCCGGGTACGCACTCGCGCTGGTCGCGCTCACCAACGCGATCAGCCTCCTTGATCGCAACATCCTTGCGATTCTCGCTCCGCGTATCAAGCATGACCTGGGTATCGGCGATGCGGAGATGGGGCTGCTTTATGGAACGGTGTTCGCACTCTTCTACGCGCTGTTCTCGCTGCCGCTCGGGCGCCTGGCTGACGGCTGGGTGAGAACACGACTCCTGGCGATCGCACTGGCGTTCTGGTCCCTGGCGACGGCGCTGGCGGGGTTCGCGCAGGGCTTCGCATTGCTAGCGCTGTCGCGACTCGGCGTCGGCATCGGGGAGGGCGCGGCGCAACCGGCCGGGTTCTCGCTGGTGTTCGATTGCTACGCCAAGCCGCGGCGCGGCTTTGCCACGGCGGTGATCGCGGCGGCAGTCGCACTCGGGCTCGGCGGCTCCTCGGTGCTCGGCGGCGTGGCCGCCGACTGGTGGGACCACCTGCACGCGGCCGGAGTTGCGCCGCCGGGACTCAAGGGCTGGCAGTTCGCATTCCTCGTGGCTGCGGCGCCCGGACTCATTCTGGCGGTGCTGCTGTGGCGAATGCCCGAGCCGCCGCGCGGTCAACTCGACGGCATCGAGTCACCGCCGGACCCGCAGCCGGTCCGAGCCAGCATAGCGCTGCTGGCCGCGGTGACTCCCGGCGTCAACTGGCTGGCGATGGCGGCGCGGCGCGCGGGGACGCGGTACTGGGGGACGAACTTGCTGGCCACGCTGCTCGTGATCGCCGGCGCGGTGGCGCTGACCCGGGCAACCTCCGCGCTGTCGCCGCGCCCGCCACTACACCTGGGGAGCCTCGCCGTGAACCCGCACGCGCTGCAGTGGAGCGTGGTGGGCTTCGGCGCGCTCGTTATCGTCAACCTGTTGCAGCGGCTGCAGCGCGCCGATCGTCCTGCCTTCGAGGTGATCACGCGCTCGCCCGCGCTGCTGCTGTGCATCGGCGTGGGCGCCCTGCAGATGATGATCAACTACGGCACGATGGGCTTCACGCCGTCGTTCCTGATGAAGCACTACGGACTGTCCCCTGCCACCACCGGACTGCAGTTCGGCCTGCTGGCCGGGGCGCTGGGCATGCTCGGGCCGCTGATCGCCGGGCCGTTGTCGGACCGGATCAACGTGCGCTTTCCCGGCGCGGGCCGCGCGTGGGTGACCCTCGTATCCCTCGCCGTCTCGCCGCTGATCGCCATCTGGGTCTACCACGCGCCGGCCCCCGGGGCGTTCTATGCACGCTTCGTGGTCTACAGTCTGGTGCTGACCGCGTGGTATCCACCCCTGTACGCGATCATGTTCGAGCAGGTTCTGCCGCGCATGCGCGGTATTACTTCCAGCATCTACATCATAGTGACGACGCTCTTTGGCATTGGCATAGGGCCGTTCCTGGTGGGGATGATCTCGGACGCTAACGGGGGCAATCTCGCGGGGGCAATCCTCAGCATCAACTGGGTGGCACCGGCCATCGTCGCAATGCTCATTGCGCTGGTGCTGTGCGTGAACCGCGACGAGGAGCGACTGATCGACCGGGCGCGACGCGGTGGCGAGGCTCTCAGTGGGCCGCGAGTCGCACCCGGAGGTTAGCGACGGGCGCGGAGGCTTACTCCGCGCCCGCTAGGCGGCCAGTCCGATATCGGCGGCTTCAGCCCAGTTGCCGTGCAGGCCAAAGCGCATGCGGATCGGGATCTGGATAGTCGCGATCGGGCCCTTCGCGATCGCCAGTGCCTCGAACAGCAACAGGTCACTGCGCTGCTCATCCAGGCGGTTGCAGATCTGTATGATCCAGCCATCGCCCTCCGGTGCGCCCTTGTGTCGCGGAATGAAGCACGGTTCCTGCAGGCTGGAGACCGGGCCGCACCACCAATGCTGCTCTGCGCCGGTGGCCAGGTCCTTGTGGAGCAGACAGTTCATGAGCAGGCCGCCGGCGCTGCCGCCACGCAGTTCCACCGGGCGGCGCATGTCCATCTCCAGCAGCCAGCCATGGCGATACGGCATACCGCAGAAGCGATCGTCGATGCGCGGAAACTCGGCCGCGGTGTCGGTCAGTCGCTCGATGCCGGCAAAGGCGCTCGAGCCGGATGCCATGTCCACGGTCCAGCGTGTGAGGTGACTCATCGCCTGCGCGCCGTTGAAGGGCGCGCCGTGGACGTCCGGAAAGAAGGGAAACATATTGTTCTTCGCTTCCGGGGTGTCGAAGTGGACCTTGGTCCCCTCCTGGAAGGCATTCAGCACGTGGCTGGCGAAGCAGTTGTCACGCTTGAACCAGCGCAAGTCCTTCGCCGTGGCACCGGTGCCGCGCGGCAGCACCCCGAGATACACCGGCAGGGTGGTGTCGAAGCCGAAGTGCGGCAGGCCCTGCCGCAGCCGTTCCCAGCTGCCGATGGAGGGCACAATGTGGAACAACGCATAGTCCTCGGTGATCGCAAAGTCATGCATCATGCAGTAGTAGGGCGCCTTGAACCACAGCTCGCGAACCAATCTGCCGTCCGGGGTGACTTCGTAGAACGTGCAGTCATCGCTGCACAAGCCGGAGGAGGCGTAGCCGAAGGCGAGCATGTTGCCGGTCTTCGGATCCACCTTGGGGTGCGCGGTAAAGGTCTGCCCGGTCATCTTGCCGCCGAACGTGGTATAGCCCTCGGTCTCCAGCGTTGCGGCGTTCATGACCAGGGCCGGGGAGTCTTCCTTCAGCGCGTACAGTCTGCCACCGTAGAGCCAGGCGTTAGTATTGGCCGTGCCGCGGCGCTTGCCTCGGACGGAGTCATCGTCGGTGAGCGGATTGCGATACGCGCCGAACAACGCGCGACCTGCAGCCCGCTCCAACTGCCACTTATCGGTGTGCGCCCAGCGCTGGCGGAAGTCGCACTGGCCATCGTGGAAGTGGAAGCGGCTGATCATGCCATCGCCATTGAAGGCGATGTCATCGCCCAGCAAGGGCGGGAACTGTGGATCGGGTTGCACACGGAAGAATGCCCCGTTTAGCTCCCGGGGGATCGCACCTTCGTGCGCTAGGTTTACAATGTCGGCCTCCACGCGCGAAGGCGTGTTAAAGCCGGTAAAACTCGGCGTCTGGGGAAAGTGGGCCATAGGGGTCCCCTGAGCAGCGCATTTTGTAAGCTATACTAACAATCATATGCCAGGTAAGCCGATGTCGAGAGTAAAAGAGACGATCTCCATCACTACACCGCACGTGGCGGGGGATGAGGACATCGGGGAAATTCGCAATATCGTTGGCTTCCACATCCGCCTCGCTCACGGTGCTGTATATCGGCACTTCACCGAGACCTTCGCCGACCTGGAACTGACGCAGAAGCAGGTTTCCGCACTGTGGCTGGTATCAGACCACCCGGATATCGCCCAGACCGGCCTGTCCCAGCGCATGCGCATGGACCGCGCCACGACCATGGCGATCGTGAATCGCCTCGAGTCAAAGGGATACCTGCTGCGCAAGCAGTCCCGAAGCGACGGCCGCAAACAGGCGTTGAATCTCACCGAGGCCGGGCGCCGCACGCTGGCCACCGCCAAGCGCGCCATCCTGCAGCACGAGCGCTGGCTCAAGTCGCGCTTCAACGACAAAGAGGTTGCGCAGCTGATCGAGCTGCTGAGTCGCATTCACGAATAAGACGCTGCGCACCCGGGGGGGCTATGACGGGCAGGGATCCGAAATCCATCATCGACGATGGCGCAATGCGGGCAGGCCAGTGGCTGGCCGTACTCGTCACGGTGGGCCTGAACGCACTCGATGGCTTCGATGTGCTCTCGATCAGCTTCGCCTCGCCCGGCATTGC
The DNA here is from genome assembly GCA_963794975.1 of uncultured Pseudomonadota bacterium. Classification (GTDB taxonomy): domain Bacteria; phylum Pseudomonadota; class Gammaproteobacteria; order Steroidobacterales; family Steroidobacteraceae; genus 13-2-20CM-66-19. Next base: position 409,126 of record CAWCGL010000002.1, read on the forward strand.
CAAGGACTGGAGTGTCGATCAGAAGATACTTGGCTGGGTGTTGTCGATGGAGCTGCTCGGCATGGCGCTCGGGTCGCTGGCGCTCGGCGGCGTCGCCGACAAGATCGGCCGGCGGCCCACCATCCTCGGTTGTCTGGTTGCCATGGCGATCGGCATGTGGGGGGCAGGTCACGCGCAGGGTGTGCCTGAGCTGCTGGTCTGGCGCCTGTTGACCGGTATCGGCATCGGCGGCACGCTCGCCTCGATCAATGCAGCCGCCGCGGAGCTCTCCAGCCGCCGCTGGCGCAGTCTCGCCCTGGCGGTGATGGTGATCGGGTATCCGATCGGCGGCGTCCTCGGCGGTCTGTTCGTGCAGCGGCTGCTCGCAAGCTCCACTTGGCACTCGGTATTCATTGCCGGATCGCTGGTGACCGCGGCGTTCATTCCCATCGTGTGGTTCCTGGTGCCCGAGTCGGTGGCGTTCCTCGATCGGCGTCGAGGGCCAGGGGCGCTCGAGCACATCAATCGCATCCTCGCGCGCTTTGGGCATCCGGCGGCAAGTGTGCTGAGCGGCTCGGCGCAGCAGGGCGCGAAGCGCTCGATCGCCGACATCTTGAAGCCGGGATTGGTGGCGACGACCGTGCTCATCACGTTTGCCTACTTCGCCCACATCACCAGTTTCTACTTCGTTCTCAAGTGGGTACCGAAGATCGTCGTCGACATGGGCTTCGCACCCCAGGCGGCGGCCGGCGTGCTCACATGGGCGAACGTCGGCGGCGCCACTGGAGGCGCGATCTTCGGCCTGCTCGCCATGCGCTTCGGCGTGAAGCCCCTGACCGTCATCGTGCTGCTGGGCGGGGCGATTATGATCGTCCTGTTCGGCCGCAGCTCCCCGAATCTCGACGAACTCAAGACCACGCTGGCAGTCACCGGCTTCTTCACCAATTCGGCGATCGCCGGACTTTACCTGCTGATCGCAAAGGTATTCCCGACGCACGTGCGCGCGACGGGCACCGGCTTTACCATCGGCGTGGGCCGCGGCGGCGCGGCGCTGGCGCCGGTGCTCGCCGGGTACCTGTTCCATGCCGGCTTCGCGCTGAAGACGGTGGCCGTGTTCATGGCGGGCGGCTCGCTGCTGGCAGCGGTGGCACTGATGGCGCTCAAGGTGCGCGATGCCGACGGCAGCTCAGCTGGCGCGGCGGGCAATCACCTGGATTTATCGTAGCCGGCGAGTCCGGGCTTGAACGACTTGTCGTCCAGGAATTGCTGCATTCCACGGTGACGACCGTCGGATTTGTCGTGGAAGTTGAGTGCTTCCTGGGCACGGATCAGATAGTCCTCGGCGTTGTCGTAGCTCATCTCGCGAACGCGCCGGATCGCATCCTTGGTGGCCTTGAGGGTGTCCCAGTTCTTCTGCAGAGAGCGTCTGCGCCACCTCGGTCACCCGCGCCTCAAGCCGGTCGGCGGGAAGCGACTCATTGACCAGACCGGCTGCGGCCGCGTCACGGCCTGTGAGGTTCTCGCCGAGCAGTGCGTGATACATCGCCTTGCGCATCGGCATCAATTCCACGGCTACCTTGCTGGCCCCGCCGCCGGGCAGGATTCCCCAGTTGATCTCCGACAGGCCGAACTGCGCCTCGTCGGAGCAGAAGGCCAGATCGCAGGCGAACAGCGGGCCGTACGCGCCACCGAAGCACCAGCCGTTGACCATCGCGATGGTGACCTTCTGAAACCAGCGTACGCGCTCCCACCAGGCGTACGCCTCGCGCTGTGACCGCCGCACCCCCGGCAGGCCTTCCGCCTCGGTCTCGCGGAAGTACTCCTTCAGATCCATGCCGGCCGACCAGGCCGAGCCCTCGCCGCTGAGTACGAGCACCCCGACATCGTCGCGGAACTCCAGTTCGGTGAGCACGCGCAGCATCTGCCGGTTGAGCTTCGGGCTCATGCAGTTGCGCTTCTCCGGGCGGTTGAACTTAACCCAGGCAATTCCGCCGCTCACGCGGACCGCAACGGTATCGGCTTCGGCTCGGTCATTCATGGGCTTGCTCGCTGACTAGACAGGATGGATGTGGGCCGCCGGAAAGATTGCTATAGTACATAGCATTGTAGCGCCTCAGGCCACCTACTGACAATCGCTGTGAAGGATCCACTGCTCAATCTACCCGGCTACGTGCTGCGTCGCGCTTCGGCGGCGGCCCTGGCCGCGCTCAACGAGCGCCTCGCGCCCCTGCAGCTGCGGCACGCGGACGTGGCGCTGCTGATGCTGATCGAGGCCACCCCAGGTCTCACCCAAAGCCTTGCCGGCCGCATCCTCGACATCCAGCGCGCGAACATGGTGCCCTTCGTCGGCCGCCTCGAGGGTCGCAGCATCATCGCGCGGCGGCAGGTGGACGGACGGTCGCAGGCGCTGGACCTCACCGACAGCGGGCGTATGCTGCTCGGCAAGGCGCGGCGCGTGGTGGCGGCGCACGAGGCGGCGTTGCTCCGGCGCGTACCCAAGAAGCTGCGCCCCCTGGTGCTACCGGTACTGACGGCGCTATGGGCGAGGGAGCCGGAATGATGGCGCTTGGGCTGCAGCGGGGCACTGGCATGGAGGCGCGCGCCTTGATCGCCTATGCCGGACGTCGCGTAGCCCGTCCGCGCTACTACGCCAATGACCACAGCCGCGATGTTCTCGACATCGCACCGGTGCAAATGGAAATCGTCGACGCGCGCGCGCGGGCCCCAACCCTGGATGGCGCCGGTTTCACGCTCGTACCGCACCGCAGCGCGGTGGCCGACTTCACCGACCGAGTCGCCTGTGAGAACGCCTACCGGGCGGAGATCGTGTCGCTGGTCGCGGGGGTCTCGCGAGCTGACCTGGTGCTGGTCAATAGCCCGGGAATCCTGCGCTTCAGCGAACGTTCCGGCCTGTCGGGGGCGCTGGACAACTCGCGCCCCGCACGTTTTGCGCACGTCGACGTCAGCGATACGACCGCCGCCGCGTTCGTACAGCGTGCGGCGCCTGAAGGGCGCAAGGTCATGCGTTCCGTGCATTACAACATCTGGCGCGCAGTTTCCGCACCACCACAGGACGTGCCGCTGGCGCTGTGCGATGCGCGCACAGTTCGCGGCGCCGACCTGATCGTGGCCGATGCGGTGTTCGATGCGCCCGGCAAGCCGGAGTGGTCGTTCGAGGGCCTGGTGGTCGCACACCATCCGCGACACCGGTGGCACTGGTTCCCGGACATGCATCGTGATGAAGCGATCGTCTTCAAGACTCATGACAGCGAGCCAGGCATCGCGCACTGTGTGCCGCACGTCGCCTTCGACAATCCTCTGTGCGTGGCCGATGCGCCCGCGCGCGTGAGCATTGAAATGCGTGCCCTCGCCCTGTGGTTTGCCTGAGAGCCTGCTTGTCACCGTCTCCACCGGCGCGCACCATCGGCCGCCTGGCTATTGGCCTGGATGAACTGCCATGAACGCACGCGGCTTTCCGGACCTGCCCGAGTTCACGGGCCTGAACACGCCCATCGGTGAGGAGTACGACCTTGAGACGCTGCCGGTCGAGGGGCGCATCCCGCACGAGATCGCCGGCACCTTCTTCCGCGCCATTCCCGATCCTGCCTTCCCGCCCTATGTGGCGGACGGCGCGGCCGTCATTGCCGGCGACGGCATGGTATCGGCGCTGCGTTTTGCCGCCGGCAAGGTGAGCTTTGCCATCCGCTACGTCAAGACCGAACGGCACGCAGCTGAGCTGCAGGCCGGGCACGCGCTGTTCGGCAAGTATCGCAATCCCTTTACGGACAGACCGGAGGTTGCCGGCCGCGACCGCACCGTCGCCAATACCACACCGGTCTGGCATGCCGGGCGTCTGCTGATGACCAAGGAGGATGGTCGTCCCTATCGCGTCGACCCGCACACCCTTGCCACGCTTGGTCGCCATGACTTCGGCGGCCGGTTACGCAGCGAGACGGTTACCGCCCATGCGCGCATCGATCCACAGAGCGGGGAGATGTTCTTCTTCGGTTACGAGGCCGATGGTCTGGCCAGCACCAAGGTGGCGTACTGCATCGCGGACCGGCATGGCGAACTGGTGAGCGAGCAGTGGTTCGATGCCCCTTATTGTGCGCTGATGCACGACTTCGCCATCACGCACAACTACGCGCTCTTTCCGATATATCCGACGACCTGCGAGCTTGCGCGCCTCAAGGCCGGCGGTGACCACTGGGTGCATGAACTGCAGCGCGACAGCTGGGTGGGCGTCATGCCGCGGCACGGGTCCGTTGCCGAGCTGCGCTGGTTCCGCGGGCCGAAGGGCGTTTCCTGCTACCACATGATGAATGCCTTCGAGGACGACGGCGGACGCATCAACCTCGATCAGTGCCTCGCCAACGTGAACGCATTTCCCTTCATCCAGCGGGCCTCGGGACTAAGCATCGCGCCACAGGATGCCGGTGCGCGCCTCGCGCGCTGGACGATCGATCTGCGGGGGCAGAGTGAGTGCGTGAGCGAGACCGTGGTCGGGCCGCCGGGGGACCTTCCCGTCATTCCCGCCGCGTTTCAGGGGCGCCCGTATACGCACGGCTGGATGCTCACCATGAACCCCGACCTGCCGGGGCCGCCGGTGGCCGGAGGGCCGGTCGGGGCGATGTTCAATGTGCTGCTGCGGCTGGACTTCACCGGCACACCGCCGCAGGCGCTGGCGCTGCCGCCCGGGCACTGCTTCAGTGAGCCGGCGCACGTGCCGTCGTCGCAGCCCGGGCACCAAGGCTGGCTGCTGACTATCGTCGACCAGCAGACGGGGCCCGCGGACTTCCGGCACGCCCTGTGGGTTCTTGACGCCGGCGATGTGGCGGCCGGGCCGGTTGCGCGCGTGGCGATCGCGCATCGCCTGCGACCCCAGGTGCACGGTTGGTGGGTGAGCGCGGCGCAACTTGCCGCGGCATGAGCTGCCGAGCCGCCCTCAGTCTCGCGTGAAGTAAGCCATCCCGCGGAATTCCATGGAGCGCCGCGCCTGCGCATCCGGCCGCGAAGTGTCGCGAAAGGCGGTATGCGGGCAGCGCCATGCCTTGCTGTGGTCCGAGTCGTAAAACTTGATGAGGATCACTTCCTCCGGGTGCATGTCCGGAAAGTACCACCAGCGATGTGCGGGCGAGTGGTGGAAGATGGTTGCCGCTGCCATGTTCTCCTCGCCCTCGATGGGCGCGTACAGTGCATCCCCGGTCGGAATCTCCGGCACGTCCACCTTGGTGTTGTGCGTGCCTTCGTCGTCACCCACCGAGCGACCCTCGCAGAGCGCCACCGGCATGTCCTGGGGCGCAGGCGACAAGGCCCGCCACAGGCTGAAGGCTATGAACCGCCGGTAGCCTGAGGCGCCCGGGCGGGCGTTGCGGTACAGCCGCTCGGCGATGCGTCCGGCACAGGCCTGAGTAAAGTCGACGTGCGCCTCCGCGGCCGGCGGCTGCACGGTGGCGCTGGTCTGCGCGGAGGAGCGCAGCATGCCGCCCATGGGCACCACGAAGTCCGCGCCGCACAGGCGCATGACGACCTGCGCGACCTCAGCGGCGTAGGCGGAATCGGGTCCGTACTGATTCTGCCAGTCACTGATGGCCGTGGCGTGCCGGCCGAGGCAAAAGCCGTGCTCATCGAGCGTGAAGGGACCGCAGAGCCGTGCGTTGCGGATGACCACGGGGTAGGAGGCGTAGACTCCGGTGTTGAGTTCCTTGCCCGGCGCCCAGAAGCGCCGATTGATGCGCGAGCTCGGCAGGAGGTAGTCGATCGTCGCATGGACCTGGGCGGCCGCCTGGCTCATAGGTCACGCGGTGCGGAAGTCGAGGCTGCCGCGCCGCTCGGCGAAGCGCCAGCCGGCGGCGCTCTTGACCAGCACGTCGGCGTACGTGCCCAGCAACGGTGCTGCGCTTGACGGCACCGGTGGCCCGCCATCCCGGGCCGGTGTGCCGGTGAACAGCAGGATCTGGCTTGAGGCGCGAGCATGCTCCGTGCTCTGGATCGTGACCAGTATGTTGGCCACCAGGTGCCGGGACGCACGCCGCGGACGCGACCTGAATGCCGCGAGTATCGCAGCGCGCCCGCTGATGAATTCCTCCGGGGCGGCAGGCCGGCTCATGCGACCATCCTCGGTGTATAACTGGGTGAGTGCCTCCCAATGAGCCGCGTCGCTCAGGGCCGCGTAGCGGATGATGAGTTCGGCGATGGCCGCCTTGGCTGCCCAGGCGAGCGCCTCATCCATCCTTGAAGCCCTCGCGCGCGCGCCGGTTGTCGAGCACGATCGGCTGGCCGGTCACCGGATGGGCGTAGTGGAACGGGACCGTATCAGTAGCAGGCCATAGGCGCGGCTGCGGGCTGATGAGGGTATCGGGACCTAAGGGATCTTCGGGATAGCATTTCTTGGCCATGGGCACGAAGTCGATCGGGGTCTTCACCCAACCCTCGGCAAAACTGCCGTGCCAGAACGGGAAATAGCGCAGCGCCTTGATCTTCCAGACGTCGTTCTCACGCACGTATTCGTTCTCGTAGATACCTCCCTCCCACCAGGCGCGCTGGTTGCCCTCGGCGGTGTGATGCAGGCCCGCCTGCATGATCGAGCGGCCGCGCACCTGCGCCGTGCGGCGGTCCGCGGCGACGTCGATGACCATCTGCAGCTGGGGATGGTCGAGCAGCCACCCGTAGCGCGGGCCGTTGTGTCCCTGGGTGAAATTGGTCTGGAAGCGCTCGATGTACAGGCGGCGTACCCCCGCCTTGCCGCGGTAGATACCGCCGAGGAACCATACCTCGCCGTCGTCGGCAAACAGGTCAACGACCTCGGTGTACTGCGACTTGTCGATAAAGTAACCGTAGGTGTACTGCAGCCGGCGCACCTGGTGGATATCCTGCTGCACTGCGAGCTCGTGCTCGAGTTTCTCAATGCGGGCCGACAGTGTGGCGATGTCATTCATGTTGAACTCTCCCCCGTCTGGCGACATATTTGTATGCCTTGCCTACAAAAGGCAATAGGAGCCGAATGGCGGATATCCCTACAACGCATGTCGGTAGCCTGCCGCGGGGAGCGGAACTCGTGCCGCTGCTGCTGGCGCGCGATCACGGCAAGCCCTACGACGCGGCCGCCTTCGACGCACTGGTCCAGGCTGCTGTCACCGATGCGGTAGCCCGCCAGGAGGCGGCCGGGGTCTCGATCGTGAGCGATGGTGAGCTTGGCAAAGTGGGGTATTCCACCTACGTCACCGAGCGGCTGTCCGGTTTTGGCGGCCATGTCGCCCGCAAGCCGGCGCTCGACCTGGCCCCGCTTCCGGAACTGCGCCGGAAACTGGCCGCGATCATGGGCGAGCAGGAGTTCGTGCGCGCCAGCTGCGTGGGTCCGGTGAAGCTGGTTACCCTGGAGCCGTGTCGCGCGGATATCGGCCGCCTCACGCGCGCGCTGCGCGGGCGCAGCGTGCGCGGCTTCATGAACGCGGCCTCCCCGGGCTCATAGCCGCCTTCCAGCCCAATGCCTTTTATCCCAGCCACGAGGCGTATTTGGCGGACCTCGTGACCGCCATGCGCCCGGAGTACGCAGCCATCGCCGCGAGCGGCCTGCAGCTGCAGCTGGACTGCCCGGATCTTGCCATGTCGCGCCACACCGCTTACCAGGACTTGAGCGAGGCAGAATTCCTCAGGGTCGCGGCGGCCAACGTCGAGGCGCTCAATGCGGCCACCGCGGACATCGCGCCCGAACAGATGCGCATGCACGTGTGCTGGGGTAACTACGAAGGACCCCACGATTGCGATATCCCGCTTGAGCGCGTGCTGGGTATCATCCTGCGGGCACGTCCGGCGACCATCCTGTTCGAGGCTGCCAACCCCCGCCACGAGCATGAGTGGCAGGTGTGGGCACGGGCGCGGATTCCCGCGGACAAGATCCTCGCGCCGGGCCTCATCGATACCTGCTCCAATTACGTCGAGCATCCCGAGCTGATCGCGCAGCGCATCGAGCGTTTTGCGGCGATCGTCGGCATGGAGCGCGTGATTGCCAGCACTGACTGCGGCTTCGGCACGTTCGCCGGCTACGGCAAGATCGATCCCGCCGTCACCTGGAAGAAGCTGCGCGCCCTGCGTGAGGGCGCCGACACTGCGGCCGGCCGGTGGCACTGATGCCGGCGGCTGGCAGCTGCCCCCCGTTTGCGTTCGGATGTTCCTAACTTCCCAAGGAGACTCCCATGCGTCCATCGGTTCTGCTGTTCATTGCGACCCTTACCCTGGCCGCCGGGCTTGCCGAGGCCGGCGAATGTCGGCTGACGCCCAAGGAGGTGGTCACGCAGTTCATGACCAAGTTCTACGTCGATAAGAAGGTGCGCGAGGCCTTCGAGACCTGGGTGGAGCCGGGCTACATCCAGCACAACCCGATGGCCGCCTCCGGCCGCGATGCGGCGATTGCCTTCCTCGAACCCTTCTTCCAGAGCCATCCGGATGCGCACTACTCGATCAAGCGCATCATCGCCGATGGCAATCTCGTCGCGGTGCACTCGCACGCCAAGTTCGCCGCGGATGATCGCGGCCTTGCGGTGGTGGACATCCTGCGGGTCGAGGGCTGCAAGGTTGCCGAACACTGGGATGTTGCCCAAGCCGTGCCGGAAAAGGCCGCCAACTCCAACGGGATGTTCTGATGCGCTTCACCGGTAAGGGCGTGGTGGTGCTGGGTGGCAACAGCGGCATCGGGCTTGCAGCTGCGAAGGCCTTCCAGGCCGAGGGCGCCCGGGTCGCCATCACCGGGCGCGACGAGCGCACGCTGGCGGCCGTCGCCGCGGCGAGCGGGGTGCTGGCGGTGCGCTCGGACATCAGCGATGTGGCCGACAGCCGAGCGGCCGTAGGCCGCATCGCCGCCGCGCTCGGCGGCATCGACGTGCTGTTCGTGAACGCCGGGATCGCCAGCTTTGTGCAGGCTTCGGAGGTGACCGAGGCCTCCTGGGACACCGTCCATGGCATCGACCTGCGCGGTGCCTTCTTCGCGCTGCAGGCGGCGCTGCCGCATCTGCGCGACGGCGGCAGCATCGTGCTCACCGGCTCGGTCGCTGGCAGCCGGGGCTTCCCCGGGAGCGTGGCCTACGCGGCTGCCAAGGCCGGGTTGCGGGCCGTGGCGCGGGTGCTGGCAGCGGAGCTGCTGCCGCGCCGCATCCGCGTGAACATGGTGTCCCCCGGCCCGACCGAAACGGAGGTCTTCAAGCGCGGCGCGAGTGCCGCGCAGGTCGCCGCGATACGCTCCCACCTGCTCGCTGCGGTGCCGATGCAACGCATGGGCGAACCCGAAGAGGCAGCACGTGCGGTGCTGTTCCTGGCCTCCGCCGAGGCGAGTTTCATCACCGGCATCGAGCTGTTCGTCGACGGCGGCTGCAATGCACTGTGACCTGCGCAGCGCAGCAAGCTCAGTTCAGGTCCTCTAGGCTGATGTGCTGGCCGGCCGCCGCCGCCGTATTGGCGGCCCGGCGCAGGGTCTCGATGCGCTGGCGGGCATCGGGCACCGGTTCCTGCGGCAGGGCGGCGCGGGAGGCGCGGTGGATCTCGTCGAAGTCCTGCCCGAACTCGGGGTGCGTGAAGATCACCGCGCGGTTCTCGAGCATGCCGGCCAGGGTCTTTTGTCCCACTTCGAGTGGATCCATGCCCGCCTCGAACGCCTGCCCGAAGCGCTCAAGCTCAGCACGCTCGGGCGGGGCAAAGCCCGAGTCGCCAAATCCCGCCGGTCGTTTGAGCGCCGAATCCCAGGCGTTGGTGCGCGTAAGTCCCGGGCACATCAGCGAGACACCGATGCCGTAGGGGGCGAGGTTGTAGCGCAGGCACTCGGTGAGGCCGCGCACCGCGAACTTGCTGGCCGTGTAGATCCCGGCCTGCGGTCCGGAGAGGTACGCGGCCATGGAGGCGACGTTTACGATATGACCGCCGGGTCCCTGCGCCTTGATGCGCGGAATGAGCGTGACCAGCCCGTTCACGACCCCGCCGAAGTTCACGCCCATGATCCAGTCGTAGTCCGCGTAGCTTGCGGTATCGGTGGGCCCGAAGACGCTGACGCCGGCGTTGTTGACCAGGATGCTTAGCGGCCCGATCTCCTCGGCAACCTCACGCCAGCGCTCGCGGTCGGCCACGTCGAGCAGGACGAAGCGCGGCGGGCGGTGGCCGGCCTGCCGGAACCAGGCGGCGGCGCGCGCCTGGTATTCGGGATTGCGGTACGTGAGCACCAGGTCGATGTCGGCGGCCGCGAATGCGCGCGCAATGCCGAAGCCGATGCCGGAGACCCCGCCGGTGATCAGTGCAGTCTTGCCCTTGAAGTTCACGATGCTACCCCCTCGCTGCGCTTCCTATGATTTGTTAGTGTTACAAACAAAGCAACCGGATGCGCGCGGGGCAGTCATGTCCGACCTCGAAGCACGGCTGGCGGACCTGGAGCAGCGCATCGGCGAGCTCGAGGACGTCGCGGCAATCCGTCGCCTGCACTGGGCGTACGGCTATTACATCGACTTCAATCGCGCCGAGGACGTGGTGCAGCTGTTTGCCGCGGACGGGGTGGTGGTGTTCCTTTCCGGCGAGTATCACGGCCACGCCGGCGTGCGCCGTCTCTACGGCACCTGGTTCCAGAACTTCTTCACGCAGGGGGTCAACGGTCCCGTGGACGGCTTCCTGCTCGATCACTTCCAGATGCAGGACATCATCACGGTGGCGCCCGACCGGCGCACCGCCAAGGGGCGCTTCCGCGGCCTGCTGATGGGTGGCAGTCACGAGAGCTCGCCCCTACAAGCCCGAAGGGATTGCCGCTGCAATTCTACGAAGCGGGCATCTACGAAAATGACTACGTGCGTGAGGGCGGCGTGTGGAGGATCCGCCGCCTCGATTACATGATGCAGTGGCAGGCGGACTTCGAGCAGGGCTGGGCCAAGACCGTGGCGCATCTGCAGCCGGCGACCCGGACCTTCCCGGAAAACCCGCTCGGCCCGGATGTGCTGCTTCCGGCCGCCCAGCTTAGGCGCACCTGGCCACACCGGCAGGACGTGCCCATGCACTTCGCGCACCCGCGCTTCGGCGTCGCGTTCGCGCGCAGCAGCTAAAGCGCGCCCCCGGCAGTACCGGGGGGTCCGGGTGGGGGCTTGCGGCCAGCTGCGGTGGGCGGGGCGGCCAGGGCCGTGCGGAACCGTGGTCGTTGCAGGCGGGCTACAGACTTCCCCCGAATTACTATGTCTTGCAAACAATAAAGTTGTTTGCTCTACTTACAAAAAACCAACAGGACGTTCCGGCAACTAAGGGCTCGTCACTTATCGGAAATTAGAGGGGGAACTCGAGATGAAGGCTTCATTGCGCCTGATTTTCGGCGTGCGCTTGTTTGGCCTGAGCAGCTTCCTGGCACTCAGCACCCTGGGCAGCGGACTGGTTGTGGCCCAGAACGCACAACCCACCGAACCGTCTGGACAGCTCCAGGAAGTGGTGGTCACCGCGCAGTACCGGGCGCAGAACCTGCAAGACACGCCCATCGCGATCACCGCGATCACCTCGGAGATGATCGAGGAGCAGGGCGCAACCAAGCTCGCCGACATCCTCGGGAACGCGCCCAGCGTGGTGTTCCGCCAGCAGTCGGCCGCCTTCGGCAATTCGGTGACCGCCTTCATCCGCGGCTTTGGGCAGGCGGACTTCGATCCGGCCTTCGAACCGGGTGTCGGCCTGTACATCGATGACGTCTACTACCCGCGCCTGACGGGTGCGAATTTCGACCTGATGGATGTCGAGCGTGTGGAGGTGCTGCGCGGACCGCAGGGCACGCTCGAAGGCCGTAACGCCGAGGGCGGCGCGATCCGATTCGTGACCAAGAAACCCACCGGCGACGGCGACGCCTACATCGAGGGCACGTACGGCACGCGCAACCGCATGGACCTGCGCGCTGCCATGGACTTCCGCCTCGGCGAGCACCTGTTCGCCCGGCTTGCCGGGACGATGGCCAGCCAGGATGGCTACGTCGACGTGTACAACTACGACTGCGCGCACACCGAAGCCGGTGCGTCCCCGGCCGTGGGCGGTGTCAAGTGCAAGGACTATTCACTCGGTAACACCGACTACAAGGCGCTGCGCGGCAGCCTCCGCTTCAATCCCTCGGACAGCCTGGACATGCTGCTGAGCGCTGACTACATCAGCGATCACCCGAACAACGGCGCAGAGATCCTGGTGTACGGGGGCAACATCAATCCCAACGTGAATACGCCGAATGGCCTGCCATTCGACAATCGCTTCCTGTGCGGCAAGTGGTGTAACTACACGACCCTCGGCAACGCCGCCGGCAACTTCGTGGGGGGACTGATCCCGCCGCTGGACGGCCTGCCGCTGGCCGCCTCGCAGGGTCAGCAGCAGAACGACTACGACGCCTACGACTTCGCGCTCAACATCGACATCGGCATTACCGACTCGATGCGGCTGAACTCGATCACCGGCTATCACAACTGGACCAACTCCTTCAGCATCGACCAGGACCTGTCCCCGGCCCAGGTCCAGTTCGGCAACAACACGCTGGATCACTGGTTCTGGAGCCAGGAGCTGCGCCTGAACACCGACTTCGGCAAGAGCATCCACACCACCCTCGGCGCCTACTATTCGGACGAGAAGACTACGTATTACACGCTGCAGGACATCCGCTACGTGGGCTTCGGACCCACCGTCCCGGGAGTCGCCTGCCCGGGACTGCCGACGCCCGGCTGCCCCATCTACCCGCTGCAGTTCATCGGCAATGACCCAGTGAAGACGACGTCCAAGGCCGGCTTCGGCACGGCGATATGGGATCTCACCGAGGCACTGTCCCTCACCGGCGGGCTGCGTTACACGAAGGACGAGAAGGAGTACACGTTCTATCGCTACAACTTCGATGGGGTCACGATCAACGGGTTCCTCGATCCGGTGGGCGCGGCGAACGGCATCGGCTACAACGGCCCGAACGGGGTCGCTCTGTCGGGCCACACGGCGACATTCTCCGGCAGTCGCACCGACTGGCATGCCAGCCTTGATTACCGCTTCACACCGGCGGTCATGGCCTACGCATCAGTCGGAACCGGTTACAAGGCCGGCGGCGTCGGCCCGCGGCCGTTTAGCACCGCGCAAGCGATCGGTTTTGGCCCGGAGACGCTCACGGCGTACGAGCTCGGCCTGAAGAGCGACTGGTTCGAACATCGCTTCCGTCTCAATGCGGCGGTCTTCTACAACGACTTCAAGGACGCACAGCTGGTGCTCACGAGCTGCCCGCAATACGGTGCGGGGCTTCCGTGTGCGCTGCCCCAGAACGCCGGAAACGCAGGCGTCAAAGGCGTGGAGATCGAACTGTTCGCCAACCCCGTGGCCGGGCTGCAGTTTGACGTATCCGGATCCCACCTGAACTGGGACTGGAAGTGCGTGAACCCGCAGGTCGTGGGTGCACCCGGTAGTGGCTGTTCGAGCGATCCGGCGGTGATCGGTGTCCTGACCGGGACCCCGATCGGGTTCATCAAGGACCAGCTGCACGCCGGCCTGCAGTACTCGTTTGGGTTCAGCAACGGGACCACCCTGACGCCGCGCCTGGATGCCAACTACCAGGGCGCGCAGACCGGCAACAATCTCGCCGCCGCGCCGGACTCACCGCAAGCCCTCTATGGGCAGGTCCCGGGCTTTACGGTGGTCAATGCGCACCTGACGTGGGTCAACCAGAAGAAGGACCTGCAGGCGACACTGGAAGGCACCAACATCTTCAACCGGTACTACTTCTACTCGAAGTTCGACCTGAGCGGCCTGGCGGGCACCATCACCGGCTCGCCGGCCCCGCCGGTCGCATGGGCCTTCACGCTGAAGAAGACCTTCTGATACGGGTGTACCCGGCTCGCGGCGCACAAAAGAGAAGGGGCGGACCGTGCGGTTCGCCCCTTCTGCGTCTTCAGGCCAGACGCGGCAGCGCCGCGCGTGGCGATGCGGTCACCCTCGTCAGAGCTTGATGATGACCGTCTTCAGCTCCGTGTAAGCCTCGATACCCTGCCGTCCCTGTTCCCGGCCGATGCCCGACTGCTTGAACCCGCCGAACGGCAGCGCCGGGTCGATCACCGCATGGCAGTTGCCCCAGACGGTGCCGGCCTTGAGCTTGGCGGCGAGCTGGTGCATGGCAGACACGTCCCGCGTCCAGATGCTGGCAGCCAGGCCATAGGAGGTGTCGTTGGCGGCCTTCGCCACTTCGTCGAGCGAATCGAAGCGCTGCGCCACCAGCACCGGTCCAAAGATCTCCTCACGCACGATGCTCATCGAGGGCTTCACGTTCACCAGCACCGTCGGATTGACGTAGTAGCCGTTGGCCGACGGGGAATCTCCGCCGATGGCGACCGCGGCGCCGTCGCGCTTGCCCGCCTCGATGAACCCCATGACGCGGTCCATCTGCTCCTTGGAGACCAGCGGTCCCATGTGTCCCTGCGGGTCGAGGGAGGGGCGCGGCTTCCAGAACGCGGCAGCCCCCGATACACCTTCGACCATGCGATCGAAGATGGAGCGGTGCGCGAACAGGCGCGAGCCGGCGACGCAGATCTGGCCGGCGTTGAAGAAGATGCCGCCGGCAACGGCGGGCGCCACTTCGTCGACATTGATATCGGGCATCACGACCACGGGCGATTTGCCGCCGAGTTCGAGAGTGACGCGCTTGAGGGTATCGGTTGCGTTGTGGTTGATGATCTTGCCCGACCTCGGTCGAGCCGGTGAAGGCGACCTTGTCGACGTCCGGGTGCTTGACCAGCCGGTCGCCGGCGGTATGCCCGTTGCCGGTGACGACGTTGATCACCCCCGGCGGGAAACCCGCCTCGGCCACCAGGTCTGCCAGGCGCAGCGCCGTCACCGAGGTCTGCTCGGCGGGCTTGAGGATCAAGGTGCAGCCGGCCGCAAGCGCCGGGGAGATCTTCAGCGTCGCCATCAGCAGCGGGAAGTTCCACGGCACGATCTGCACGCACACGCCGATGGGCTGGCGGGTGACATAGCTGAAGGTGGTGCCGCGCGGCAGTGCCCATGGGATCCAGCACCTCGCCGCCCAGCTTGGAGGCCCAGCCGGCCATGTAGCGCAGGTGATCCACCGCCCCGGGGATGTCGACCACCGTCGCCATGCCGACCGGCTTGCCGTTGTCGATGGCCTCGAGTTCGGCAAACTCGGCGGTATTTGCCTCGAGCAGGTCCGCCAGCTTGTTGATGATGCGCTCGCGGGCCTTGGCCGGAAGATTGGACCAGCGTCCGTCATCGAACGCGGTGCGGGCGGCCTTGACGGCACGATCCACGTCAGCGTCCGAGGCATCCACGATGCGCCCGATCTCGCGACCGGTGGAGGGATCCTCCACCGCCAGCGTGGCCCCGTGGCTTGAGGACACCCACTCATTGTTTATAAAGAGCGCCGGCTTGCGCGCCAGGGCCCGCTTCACCGCCGGCGAGTAGTCACGCTGCACGAAGGAATCTGCTTGCTCGACAAGGGGTTGCACGGTGGCCATATCGGTGTCCTCAGAAAGTTTCGAGGCGCGGTCCAGCCGCCCCTCAGTGGGCTATTTGTTTGTGTAGCGTACTAACTGGTCCTGCGAGGGTCAACGCCCGGGGAATCTTACGCCGCGCCGCCGGGGCCGGCGCAGGGCGCGCCGCGGGCGTGCTCGGGTGCGCCAGCCGATCGCGACTTAACGCGGATTTGCTACGCCAGCGGTCCGGGTGCGAAATTCCCCGAGCGACAACCACCAGGCATGGGAAGAGCGAATGAGCAGCAAAGACGAGCGGCGCGCGCGCGGCAAGCAGGTATTCGAGGAGGTGTACGGCGGGGTTGTGCCGCTGCCGCCGAACAGCGACTCCAGCGGCTTCATGCAGTTGCTGCTGGATCAGACGTTTGCGGAGGTATGGTCGCGGGAGGCACTGTCGATCCGTGACCGCCGTCTGATCGTCATGGGCGTACTGGCGGCGCTCGGAGAGGATGCGCCGTTCGTGATCCAGATGAAGGCGGCGCTGCTTAAGCAGGAACTCACGGCCGAGCAGGTTCGCGAGATTCCCGCGTTTCTGGCCCACTACGTCGGCTTTCCCCGCGCCGCCCGCCTGTTCCAGGCAGTGGCGGCGGCGGGTGTGCCGGTCTAGCAGGGCTAAGACGTCGCGGATGGCGACCGGCGGAATTGAGGAAACGGTCATGAGAGTCGGCTTTATCGGCCTGGGGAACATGGGCGATCCGCAAGCCCGAGCGATCGTCGACGGCGGCTTTGAGCTGCTGGTCTACGACGCCTGGCCGAAGACACTCGAATCATTCCGCGGGCGGGCGCAGCTGGCCGCCTCGCCAGGGGAACTCGCCGGTCAGGTGGACCTGCTGTGCATCTGCGTACGCGATGACGCCCAGGTCCGCGAGGTGATCGAAGGCCCTGCAGGAGTGCTGAGCGCGCTGCGCCCCGGATCGCTGGTGCTGGTGCACAGCACCGTCAGTCCGGCCACCATTGCCGCCATGGCCGCCGCCGCGGCTGCGCGTGGCGTCCAGCTGATCGATGCCGCCCTGACGCGCACCCGGTTCGGGGCGGCGCCGGGTCCGTTCGTGCTCACCATGACCGGTGGCGATCCTGCCCTCACCGAGCGCGCCCGCCCGGTGCTTGCCACCTTCTCCACACAGGTCGTGCACGCCGGACCGCTGGGGGCCGGCATGGCGCTCAAGATCACCAACAACTTCGTGACTTGGGTGCACGTGCTGGCCATCCAGCAGGCGTTCTCACTGGCGCAGGCCGGGGGTGTGCAGATCGACAAGCTGCGCGAAGTGATGACTGGCAACGGCAATCTCACCCCGGTTTCCCGTGCGGTGCTGGAGGGGCTGCTGGGCGATGCCGGATCGATGAGCGCGGAGCGCAGGGCGTTCGCCGAGAGCCAGGGAAAAATCGGCGAGAAGGACCTCCAGCTGGCGCTGGAATTTGCGCGCACGGGCGCGGTGAACCTGTCGCTGGCGCACACAGCGCGCGAGGGCATTCTCAAGTCGATGCTGGGCGGCTGAGCGGCCCGGCTCGCCCGCGCCGCGCTAGGCTTCGGGGCTGACCGAATCCTCACCGGCTTCGGCCCGCCGCGGCGGGATTAGCCAGCGTGGCGTACGTGCCCGGTAGCGCTGCCACTCCGAGCCGAAGTGGCGCTCCACCCACACCTCCTCGAGCAGGCAGACGCGCGCCACCAGCACGCACAGTGTCACGGCGGTGTAGATGTGCAGGCCAGGGGAATCCCACAGCACGCTCCAGCCGGCGAGGATGGTGAGCGTGGAGACGTACATCGGGTTGCGGGTGAAGCGGTAGGGACCCGTGGTCACCAGGCGCGTGGGGCGCGCCCACGGCGCCAGCGTGCCGCGTCCGGCGACGTAGAATTCGCGCACGCACCACACCAGGATCGCGGTGCCGAGCAGGATGAGGGCGAGCGCGAGCGCCTCGTGCTGCGGCGGGCGGCCGGTGACGATGCCGGTGGCGATCGGGATTGCAAAGGCCACCATTCCGGGAATCGCGATGAAGGCGGTTATCGCGCGCGCCAGCATCGGCAGTCTCCGCGGGAGAAACCACTGCCGCGACCCGGCAAGAGCGAGCACGCCACCGATCCCATCTCAGTCAGTCTCCGTGTTGTACTGCCGAATACCATATCGATGCACTGGCGTCGAGCCTGCAGCCGCGGCAGCGGTCTCGCGCGGGCGCGCAGGAACGCTGGCGACCACGGCTGCCGCGCAGGTGCCCCGGCAGGCGATGGCGCGGACCGCCCGGGGGGTCGGTTGCGCCGGGGGGTGGAATTTGCTTAAGTCCGAGCGCCAAGGGCGCTTCCGCCCTGGCAAACCGACACAAGAACAGTGGAGCAGCAGCCGAGCTGGGGCATCCGCTGCGGGGGAGCACATGAGACACCTTGGATGCTGGAGCGCGCCGCGTTCTCGCGGCGGCGCTGGCGGTGGTGGCGCTTGCGAATGGCGCGCCGGGCGATGACGGCAGGGCCCGTTTCCTGGCCACCTACAAGGAACTGGTCGAGACCAACACGACGCTCTCGGCCGGGGACTGCACGCTTGCGGCCCAGCGCATGGCCGCCCGCCTCCGGCAGGCCGGCTACCCGGAGGCGGACGTGCGCGTCTTCGTGCCGGAGGGACATCCGAAGGAGGGCGGGCTGCTCGCGCAGCTGCCTGGCTCCGACCCGCAGGCGAAGGCGATCCTGATGCTCGCGCACGTGGATGTCGTGGAGGCGCGGCGCGAGGACTGGACCCGGGACCCGTTCACGCTGATCGAGGAGGGCGGCTATTTCTACGGGCGCGGCACGAGCGACATGAAAGCGCAGGCTGCGGTCTGGGTCGACAACCTGGTGCGCTTCCGCGAGGAGGGCTTCCGGCCCCGCCGCACGATCAAACTCGCGCTCACCTGCGGGGAGGAGACCAATGGCTCGCTCAACGGCGCCGGGTGGCTGGCCGAGCACGAGCGCGCCGCAATCGATGCGCAGTTTGCGATAACCGAGGGGGTCGATGGCGACCTGGATGCGCAGGGACACCGCATCGCGCTGGAGGTGCTGGCAGCGGAGAAGGTCTCGCAGAACTACCTGCTCGAGGTCACCAATCCGGGCGGCCACAGCTCCCGGCCCGTGCCGGACAACGCCATCTACCACCTGGTGCGCGCGGTCGACCGGATCAGCCGTTACGAGTTCCCGGTGCAGCTGGATGCTGCGAACCGCGGCTATTTCTCCGGCATGGCCAAGATCGTGGGCGGCGCGAACGGGGCGGCCATGACGGCAGTGGTGGCCAACCCCGCCGATGCGGCAGCCGTGGCCGTGCTCGACAAGAACCAGAACTGGCACGCGATGCTGCGCACCACGTGCGTGGCCACCACGCTTGCCGCAGGCCATGCAACCAATGCACTGCCGCAGCGTGCGCGGGCCAATATCAATTGCCGCATCTTCCCGGGCGTACCGCGCGAGCAAGTCCGTGACCAGCTAACGAAGGTGGTTGACGACCCGGCGGTGTCCGTGACGGTGCCGGAAGTGCGCGGACCGGTCGCCGAGCCCGCCCCGCTCACCGCCGCGATCCTGGGACCGGTGACCACTGTTGCCCACCAGCTGTGGCCCGGCATCCCGGTGGTGCCGGCGCTCGAGCCCGGGGCATCGGATGCCCAGTTCCTGAACCCGGCCGGTATCCCGACCTACGGCATCACGGGCATGTTCACCGATCCGGACGGCGGTGGCATCCACGGGCTCAACGAACGCATCCGCGTCCAGTCCGTCTACGAGGGGCGCACCTTCCTGTACCGGCTCGTGAAGCTCTACGCGAACCAGTGAGACGCCGGGGCGCCCGGGGTCAGCGTTTGCTGAAGCGCGTCATCCGCTCCAGGATGATGGCCAGGAGGACGATGGTCAGGCCGGCCTCGAAGCCCACGCCCACCTGCACGCTGTTCAGCGCGCGCACCACGATCACGCCGAGGCCGCCGGCCCCGACTAAGGCTGCGATCACGACCATGGAGAGGCTGAGCATGATGCACTGGGTGATCCCCGCAAGGATCAGCGGCGCAGCGCTCGGCAGCTTCACCTTGAACAACAGCTGCAGGGGTGTGGCGCCGAAGGCCTCACCGACCTCCAGCAGCGCGCGCGGCACGCCATCGATCCCGAGCTGTGTCAGCCGCACCGGTGCCGGCAGGGCAAAGATCACCGTGGAGATCAGCGCCGGGACGACGCCGAGGCCGAACAGCACCAGGGTAGGGATGAGGTAGACGAACGTCGGCAGCGTCTGCATCAGGTCGAGCACGGGGCGCAGGGCGGCGGCCACGCGCGGCCGCTGCGCGGTGAGAATTCCCAGCGGCACGCCGATCGCGCAAGTGAGCACGGTGGCGACAACGACCAGTGACAGCGTCTCCAGCATCGGCTGCCAGTAGCCCTGGTTCATGATGAACAGCTGCGCGGCGATCACGAACAAGACCAGCCACAGCGAGCGTTGCAGCACCCAGGCCAGCAACCCCACCAGCAGAACCAGCGCCCAGGAGGGCAGGGCGCGCAGCAGGTAGGTGGCGGCAGCGACCATGCCGCCGACCACGGCGGTGACCGCGGCGAAGAAGCCCGCGCCGTGGGTCTTCAGGTACTCGACCTGCACGGCGATGGCGTCCCCGAGCGGGATCTTGTGTCCGGTCATCCACGCCTGGGCTGCCGCGATCGGGCCGCGCGCGGCCGGCGTGCTGCCGTTGGCCGCGAGTGGGCGGCCGTCGAAGGTTCTGACCCCCTGCAACCAGCCGGCGCGCACCTCGGGATGCGCCTTGAGCCACCCCGCGGCCGCCTCGTCCGGGGTCAGGTGGCGCTCGAGCATGCCGGCCATGACTTCGCTTTCGCCGCGGGCAGTGAACTGCAGATTGCGCAGCAAGCGCGCAAGGTTGGGGCACTCGGAGAGGTAGCCGCGACGTGCCAGCGTCAGCACCGAGGCCCCGCCGAAGTCCGGACCGAAGCTGGCGTCGCCGCCGCTCAGATAGCGCAGCTCGAAGCGCAGGTTCATCGGGTGCGGGTCCCAGGCGAGGAACACGATGGGCTCGTGCGCGGCGTAGGCGCGCGCCACCGCGGCGAGCATGCCCTGCTCGCTGGACTCGACCAGCCTGAAAGAGCCGAGCCCGAGATCGTTGTGCGCAATCATGTCCAGCACGTGGTGATTGCCGTCGTTGCCGGCCTCGATACCGTAGATCGTGCCATGCAGCGCCGCGCTGAAGCGCTGGATGTCGGCAAAGTCATGCAGTCCCGCCGCGTAGGCGTAAGCCGGCACTGCCAGGGTGTACTTGGCCCCGGCAAGGTTGGTGCGCACGATCTCGACCGAACCGTCCTCGAGGTAGGCGCGCCGGTCCTTGGTCTGCGCGGGCATCCAGTTCCCCAGGAATACGTCGATGTTGCCCGCCTTCATGGAGGCGAATGTCACCGGCACCGCCAGCAGCGTGGTATGCGGGACATAGCCGAGGTCGCTCAGCACGTTGCCCAGCAGGGCTGTGGTGGCGGTGACGTCAGTCCAGCCCACATCGGCCAGGCGCACGTCGCGGCAGGACCGTGGCTCGCGCGCAAGATCAACGCTGGCTGCCGCCGCCGGCGCTGCCGCGCCGGCGGCCAGCCACAGGCAGGCCAGCAGCGCGGCACTTAGCCGCGAGTCCCGGTGGTAGCGAGCGCATGAGCGGCTCAGCTGCGTTGCGGGAAGCGCGCCATGGCTTCCAGATCATTCAGCTCCTGGTCGTTGCGGATATACAGGCGGCTGGCATCGCGCAGCGGCTGGAAGTCCCAGGACGTGTAGCGCCCTTGGCGCAGCGCGGCGTAGGTGAAGTGGCGGCGCTGCTGACTGGCAAGCACTGCCGCGTGCACAGCGGCCAGATCCCAGCGCCGGGCAACCTCGGCGCGCAGTTCGGCGATGCGCTGCGTGTGCTCCGGCAGGCCGGCGAGGTTGGTGAGCTCATGCGGGTCCCGGGACAGCTCGTACAGCTGATCCGGGTCCACCGGGCAATGGATGAACTTGTAGTCACCGCGGCGGATCATCACCACTGGTGCGATCGCCCCTTCCGCCAGGTACTCGCCGATGACCTCCCCCGGGTCGCTGTGGCCCTCCAGCGCCGGCAGCAGGCTGTGGCCATCGAGCGGCGCGGCGTAGCGCGCGGTCTGGCCGGCCTGCGCCAGCTCGGCAAGGGTGGGCAGGATGTCCAGCAGCGAGGCCGGTTCGGACACCCGGTGCGGGGCGAATCGTCCGGGCGCGTGAACGATGAGCGGTATGCGGCAGGAGGACTCGTAGAAGCTCATCTTGTACCAAAGGCCGCGCTCGCCGAGCATGTCGCCGTGATCGGCCAGCAGCAAGACCACCGTATTGCTGTCCAGGCGCGCCTGGCGCAGCGTGGCCATGAGTGCGCCGACCTGGTCATCGACATAGGAGACCGCGCCGTAGTAGGCACGGCGCGCATCGCGCACCTGGGCGGCGGTGACCTGGGTCGTGTCCAGTCCAATCACGTGACGCACGCGGCGCGAATGCGGGTCCTGGGCCGGCGCTGGTGCGCTCGGCATGTCGATCTCGGTGTCCGCATAGCGCTCCCAGTACGGCTCGGGGGTCACGTAGGGATCGTGCGGGTGGGTGAGTGAGACCACCATGCAGAACGGCCGGCGATCCTTGCCGCGGGCAATGTCGAATAGTTTTTGCCGCGCGGCGAAGACCACCTCGTCGTCGAAGTCCATCTGGTTGGTGCGCGTGCACGAGCCGGCCTGGGTCACCGAATCCATGGTGTGGTACCAGCCCGGGCGTTGCTCGGAACGTGTCCAGTCCGGCGTCCAGCCGAAATCTGCCGGGTAGATGTCTGTGGTCAGGCGCTCCTCGAAGCCGTGCAGCTGATCCGGCCCGCAGAAGTGCATCTTGCCACTGAGCGCGGTCTGGTAGCCCGCCTGCCTGAGGTAGTGCGCGAAGGTGGGGATCTGCGCCGGAAACTCAGCGGCGTTGTCGTAGGCGCCGATCTTGGAGGGCAGCTGCCCGGAGAGGAAGGAGAAGCGCGACGGCGCGCACAGGGGACTGTTGCAGTAGCAGGCCTCGAATACCACCCCGGCGCCTGCCAGGGCATCAATGTGCGGGGTCTTGGCCACGCGGTTGCCGTACGCCGGCAGCGCACCGGCGGTGAGCTGATCGGCCATGAGGATCAGGATGTTCGGCGGTTGTGGCATCTGTGGATCCCGGGAGTGCGCGGACGCGCCGCGCAAAGTATGTCACAACCCCAGATACCGCCAGCGGCAGGCCGGTGAGTGCGCGACTCCGGCTGCGCGCCGCGCGTGCGGCGGGACGTGCGCCTGCCGGGGTGAAGGCGGGTAACGGCCGGCCGCGGATGCGCCCTATAATGCACGGCACACAAACTACCAACTCCAAGGGACGCCATGCGCCGGATGCTCTCGCTCCTAGTTCTGTCCTTGCCCGTGAGCGCCGCAATGGCCCAGCAGCCCCCGGCAGCGGCCCCGGGCCGCGCGTGGATCGAACAGAGCAACGCCTTCACCAACCAGCTGCTGCGCGTGCAGTTCCAGCACACCCCCGAGAGCGGCTCGCACGAAGGGCTGGCCGAGTTTGACCCGCGCATCTCCAAGCCCACGCTGGCGGATGAGCTCGCCGAACGCAGGCAGCTCGCGACGGTGCTGGGCAAGATCGAGGCCTCGCGCGGCGCGGTGACCGACAAGCGCGTGCTGCAGGACCTGGACATCCTGGCGAAGGCCTTCGACCTGAAGTTCCGCCAGCAAGACTACGCGCTCAAGCACGAGGTGCCATTTCTCAATGCCAGCGAGATCACCTTCCGCGGCCTGCACGTGCTGCTGGACGACCAGGTCGCCGCGGAACGCCGGCCGGCGGCGCTCGTGCGGTTGCGCAAGTACGCCGGCACTGAGCCCGGCTACCAGCCCTTCACCGAATTGCTGAAAGTGCGCGAGCAGGAGCAGATCGCCAAGCCCGGGGTGGTCTATCCCTCCAGGGGAGAAATCGAGACTGAACTCGGCCGCAACGCCAGCTACCTCGAAGGCATCGCCGCACTGTTCCGCAAGTATCAACTCCAGGGCTGGGAGGCATCATATGCCAAGCTCAAGCAACAGCTGGAGGGCTACGACGCCTGGGTGCGCCAGACCATTCTTCCCAAGGCACGCACCGATTTCCGCATGCCGCCCGAGCGCTACGCACTGGCCTTCGAGGAGTACGGCATTGATGTCCCGCCGGCCAGGATCGCCGCGATGGCACACGCCGCCTTCAGCGAATACCAGTCGCAGATGGCGCCGCTGGCCCAGCAGGTGGCCCGCGCCAAGGGCTATCCAGCCGATGACTACCGCGCGGTGATCAAGCAGCTGAAGAAACAGCAGATCACCGGCGAGGCCATCCTGCCCTTCTTCGAGAATCGCCTCCACGAGATCGAGAAGATCATCGTCGCCCAGAACCTCGTTACCCTGCCTGACCGTCCGGCCATCATCCGCCTGGCGACGCCGGCCGAGACCGCGCAGAGCCCCGCGCCACACATGTCGCCGCCGCCGTTCCTGCACAACACCGGGCAGCGCGGGGAATTCGTGCTGCCGCTCAACATCCCCTCTGCCACCGGTGGCGCCGAGGATCACTACGATGACTTCACCTACGACGCGGTCACCTGGACACTGATCGCGCACGAGGCGCGCCCCGGGCACGAGCTGCAGTTCGACTCCATGGTCGAGAAGGGAGTGAGCCTTGCCCGCGCGCTGTACGCCTTCAACTCCACCAATGCGGAGGGCTGGGGGCTGTACTCCGAGTACATCATGCAGCCCTACGAGCCAGCCGAAGGCCAGCTGCTGACCCTGCAGCTGCGCCTGCTGCGCGCGGCGCGGGCCTTCCTCGATCCGGAGCTGCAAAGCGGCCAGGTGACCCCCGAGCAGGCCTATCAGGTGCTCGAAAAGGACGTGGTCTTAAGCCATGCCTTCGCCAAGGAGGAGGTCGAGAGATTCACCTACCGTTCCCCCGGACAGGCCAACAGCTATTTCTACGGTTACACGCGCCTGCTCGACCTGCGCCGCGAGACCGAAGCGGCGCTCGGCGCGAAGTTCAACCAGCAGCGCTTCCACGACTTCATGCTGGGCCAGGGGTTGCTGCCCCCGGACCTCATGCGCAAGACGGTTCTCGAGGACTTCGTGCCGGGGCAGAAATAGCCCGCGGGGGCGCTTGGGGCGATTCCGAGTTCATCAGAGGAGAGTTCCATATGTGGCGTTACTACTCATCAATGATCCTGGCGGGACTCGTAACCCTGGGCGCCGGCTGCGGCAATACCGTCAATGGCGATGTGACCGCGACGCGCGAGGGCGGCAGCACCGTCAACGGTGCGATCCGCGTGCCGGCCGGACAGCAGGTGGGCCCGGTAAGCACCGTCAATGGGTCGATCATGGTGGAGAACGGCGCCACCGCGGGCGCGGCGCGCGCGGTGAACGGCGAGATCAAGCTCGGCACTCATGCAACGGTGGAATCGGCGACCTCGGTCAACGGCTCGGTCGTTCTGGCTGACGCTGCGCGCGTGAAGACAGACGTCAAGAGTGTCAATGGGGAGATCGAACTGCAGAAGGACGCGGAAGTGGGTGGTTCGGTGTCTACCGTCGACGGGGCGATCAACCTCACCGATGCGAAAGTGGGCGGCGGCCTGAGCACGGTGGCCGCCAACATCAGCATCATGGGCTCATCCCACGTCGGTGGCGGCATCCTGGTCGAGAAGGCCAGCGGCATCACCTTTGAAAGCTCCTCGACAGGCAGGCCGAGGATCGTCATCGGGCCGGGCGCCGAGGTGCAGGGAAACCTGACCTTCAAGCGCGACGTGGTGCTCTATGTCAGCGACAAGGCCACAGTGGGTCCCGTCACCGGGGCCACTGCTATCGCCTTTTCCGGGGACAAGCCGCCGGGCTAGACCCGCGCGGCGCCGGCGACCTGGTCGCGGCCTAAGGAGCCGGTCGACGATCTGACTGAGCGGCTCGTTCATCGAGCGCTTGGCGGACTCGAGCAGTTCGTCGATGGCGACCGGGCGGTCCGGGTTGAAGTGCGCAATCCCGACACTCAGGTTCAGGGTCGGCATCGCGGTGCTGCGATGAGGCCGGCAGACCCGCAGCATCACCGCATCGCGGGCCGCGTAGTGGTCGCTGGTGGTGAGCGCCGCGAACTCATCAACCGCGAGGCGGCCGAGCACCTCATAAACACCGTAGCTGGGGAACATGTCGCGCAGCAGGTTGCCGGTCTGGCGGATGGAAATCTCGCTGGCCGTGGAGCCAAGCGTCTGCTCGATGCGCTCGAGCTGATCGATGCCGAAGTAAACGAGGTGGGCGGTCTGCCCGTCGCGCGCCGCCAGGTCGAGCAATCGGGTCCCGGTCTGCACGAATCCGCGCGCGTTCAGCAGGCCGGTGACATCGTCGCTCAGGGTCGCCGAGCGCAGGGAGCGCACCAGGTTAAGCAACGCCTTCTGCTGCAGGGCGATGCGCTGTCCACGGGATAGCCCCTTGCAACGCAACAGCTCGGACACCAGGCGCGTGATGCGCACGTCGTCGCCCTCCAGAGCCGCGGCGCGCAGCTGACTGGCGAACTCGCCGCTGCGTGCGCGGGCCTTGGCCGCGGTGGGGTCGGATACTCGTGACACTGAAACGGCTTCCAACATGAGGCTCCCCAGCGGTTACACGGTGTGTGCGCAGCTTAAGGGCACGTTGGCGCGCGCAAAGACGGCAGGCAGCGCAACTGGGCGTCAGCAGGCCTTCAGGCACGCCGTAGGCGCCGGCCTACAACGCTGCACGCGGGCGCCTTTGCGCGCGGGACAGTGCCGCGGCACGGTTGTGCGACGCAACGACAGTCCGACGCACTGATGGGGTCTGAGCCGACACCGGCGCGCGGTTATAACGCGCACTCTTGGCGCCTGCACAGCACGCGAGGAGAGATCAATGGCATCCACCACCCACACGCGCACACCGGACCCTGCGGGCAAGCGCCCGCCCGGCGGAGTCCCCATGGACGCCGAGGAGGCCGCGCAGGCCGGTGAGGACACCGCGCCTCACGTGTTGCCGCCGCTGCCATATCCGGAGGATGCACTCGAGCCGGTGATCTCTACCAATACCCTGGCGCTGCATCACGGCAAGCACCACAAGACCTACGTCGACACGCTGAATAAACTCGTGGAGGGCACGCAGTTCGCCGCGCTGACGCTCGATGCAGTCATATTGCAGACTGCCGGACGAGCCGAGCACGTCAAGCTGTTCAACAATGCCGCGCAGGCCTGGAACCATGCCTTCTATTGGCAGTGCCTGCGGCCCCCGGGCGGCGGCAGTGTACCGACCGCGCTAGGCGAGAAGATCAGGCAATCATTCGGCAGCGTGACGCGGTTGAAGGACGAGTTGGCCCAGGCGGCCATCGAACAGTTCGGGTCCGGCTGGGCCTGGCTCGTGCTCGATGACAACCGCCTGAAGGTGGTGAAGACCAGCAACGGCGACGATCCGCTGCCGAAGCACCAAAGACCGCTGCTGACGATCGACGTCTGGGAGCACGCCTACTACCTGGACTACCAGAACCGCCGGGCGGACCACGTCCACGCGGTGCTGGAAAAGATCATCAACTGGGAATTCGCAGCCTCGGCCCTACCTTGAGCATGGAGCGCCGGAGAAGGGGCCTGTAGCCGTGCGCCTACAGTGCTTGGCTGCGAGGCCCGACCGATAGTTCCGGCGCGCGGATGGATAGTAGAGGACGGCGCAGCCCGGCGCAGGCGCGGGGCGGCAGGCAGAACTTAAACGATCAGGAGCAGACAACCGTGGAAACGACAGCAGGGGATATGAGGCGCGATGCGCGCGGACTCGGTGGCGCGGCACGCGATGCGGCGCAGCAGGCAGGGGTTGCCGCGAGCGATGAGGTGCAGAACCTGATCGCCGACGTGGAGGATCTCATCGGTCGGGTGGGTGATGCGGCCGATCCGGAGCTGCGGCGCCTGAAGTCGAAGGTGGCAGCAGCGGTGGCCAGCACCAAGAGTTCTCTGGCCGACGGTGCGGAGCTGGTTCAGCGCCAGGCGCGCGAGACCTTCGAAATTGGCGATCGTTACGTGCATAACCGCCCGTGGGAAGCGATCGGCATCGCGGCGATCGCCGGACTTGCGGTGGGGTTCCTCGCGTCACGGCGCTGAAACTCGGGAGCGACCGGATGATCGACCGCCTCACCACGACAGCCGCCATCGCAGTAAGGCAGGCCGGCGCGTACACGGACCTGATCTTAAGTGACCTGGAGGTCTCTTCAGGGCTGGTGCGGCGCCGCGTCGCCTGCGGCGTGGTGGCCGTGCTGGCGGTGCACCTGGCGCTGGTGATGGCGTGCGCCCTGCTGGTGGCGTTGAGCTGGGATTCGCCCTACCGGGTGGGGGTCATCGTCGGGCTGATCGTGGCCTTTACCCTCACGGCGGCTCTTTCGGTATGGCGGCTGACGGTGCTCGAGGCGGGTGCCCCGGGGGTGCTGCAGCAGACCGCACGCGAATGGGCCAAGGATCGGCGTCTTCTGGAGCAGTTGCTCGCGCAGCAGCGGGCGGAGGCCCGATGACCGAGGACACGGACGTCCGCGCCGAGGCGGCGCTGCTGACCATGGAGCGTAACCGCGAACTGTTGCTGGCCGCGTACGCGCCGGCGGCCCGTCGGCCGAATCAGTTTCCGCGGAGCGCGACGTTCCGTTGGCTGGGTTCGCACCTGAGCGGCGGTTCACTGGCCTCCACGCTGGTGTCCGCCGCACTCTTCAGAGGCTCCTGGCTGGCGCTACTGGGGCGGTTCCTGGTGCGGCGGCGGGCCCGCTAGCGAACCGCGGTCCACAAGGAGGTTGGAACATGAACCGAACAGGAGCCTTGGCAGCGATGCTATTGGCAACCGGCACGCTGGCGGCGTGCGATCACTCGAGGAGTTCCGCGCAGGTGGCGCGCGACACCGCAATTGCTGAGCAGGCGGCCGCAGACAGTGCGGCCAGGGTGCAGCAGAAGGCCGACGCGCGCCTGGCCAGTGCGCGCGGCGAGGCGCGGGACGAGCAGCGCGACCTTGCCCATGCCGACGCGGTCGAGGCGCAAAGGATCGCCGCCGCCCAGACCGAAGGTGACTTTCAGGGTGCACTTGCCCGTTGCGATGCCCTTGCTGGCGCGACGCGGCAGGCCTGCAGGGACCAGGCGAGCGCGGACTATGACGTTGCCAAGGGCAGGGCAAAGCAGGACAGGGCCGGCGCGGATCCCAAGCCGTAGGCGGCGAGCAATTGCAGCAGGCACATCACCCAGCGCCGAACACCCTCTCCCCCCGGGTATTCGCCCTCGATGTGCCTGCTTTTTTCTAGTCATGAACGCACGCGAGGTTGCTAAATGCGCATTCTGATACTCGGTGGAGTGGTGCTGGTGGTGGCCGTCGCCGTTCTCACCGCGCGGCGCGGCGTAAGCCGTGTGCGCAGCGGGCGGCAGCCGAGCCGCGCGGCGACGGACCGGTGGGAGGACGAGGGAGGTGCTGTTCGCGCACGCCCGGCCTGAGGCGATCCGCCTGATGCTCGCCGGCGTGCGGCCACGCTATGATGTGGTGTCGAACCGCTGTGCGGAGTGCAATGTGCCCGCCGAGATTGAGCCAATCCGCCACAGGCGCGCGCGCGGCGCCGCAGGTCGCCGCAGGTCTTCGTGGCCGTCATGACCTCGACCGCTCGCCAGGTCATCGTCGTGGGCCTGCTGCTCGCGGCCATTGTGGGTCTGTTCATCGCCGCCACGACCGGGCAGCACCAGCTCGAGGAGGCCAGCCATCGCATAGAGCAGGCAGCCCGCCGCGCGCACGCGCTGGGGGAGGACATGCAGTTGTTGAGCCAGGCGGAGAGCGGGCAGCGCGGCTACATACTGCTTGGCGATGCGGCGTATCTGGTGCCCTACCAGGATGCAGTCGAGAAGATCCCAGCCGCCTTACAGCGCTTGAACGCTGCCTTCGGGTCCTCGGATCCGGCGGTGCAGGCTGATGTGGATGAGATCACCAAGCTGACCCACAGCAAGTTCGCCGAGATGCGCGAGACGCTCGACCTGTATCGCAGCCGGGGACGTGGTGCGGCGACGGCGCTGATCCGCAGCGACTACGGGCAGCGCACCATGTCGCAGATCAGCCAGCGGGTAGGACGCATCCAGGCGTCCGAGACCTACGACATGCTCGATGCCAGTCGCTCCTGGCACAGCAACCGCTGGCTGAACCTTGGGATCATGAGCGGTGCGCTGGCGGCATGCGTGTTTCTGGTGTTCGTGCTACGGCGCCTGATCGTGCGTTACATTTATTCCAAGGAACGGGAAGCGCAGGAACTCGCCGAGCGGCACGCCGAGCTCGAAAACCTCGTGAAGAAGCGCACCGAGGACCTCTCGGACCTGTCCACGCAGCTGCAGACCGTGGCGGAAAAGGAGCGGGCGGCGCTGTCGCGCGAGTTGCACGACGAACTGGGCGGACTGCTGGTGGCGGCGCGCATGGACCTCTCGTGGCTGGAAGAGAAGGTGGGCTCGACTGATCCGGGCATCAAGGCGCAGTTCAAGCGTGTGCAGGATGCCCTGCAATCGGGCGTGGACCTCAAGCGGCGCGTGGTGGAGCACCTGCGGCCGACGCTGCTCGACAATCTCGGGCTGCTTTCGGCACTTCGCTGGCAGGTCTCCGATTCCTGCGGACGGGCTGGCCTGAAATGCGTGGAGCATTATCCGAGCGAGGAACTCAATCTCATCCCCGAGGCCTCGATCGCCATATTCCGCATCGTGCAGGAATCGCTCACCAATATCCTCAAGCACGCCAACGCCCAGAACATCGAGGTTCGCGTCGAGGTGATTGGTGACTACCTCGTCATACGGGTCGCTGACGACGGCGTGGGGATGCCCGCAGACCGCCGTCGCACCACGCGCTCGCACGGACTGGCGGCCATGCGGCATCGCGCGATAGGACTCGGCGGGGAGTGGCGCATCGTACGCGCCGAGCGCGGTACCGAGATCGAGGTGCGGCTGCCCATGGCCCGCATCGAGGTGGCGCAGGCGGCCTGAGAGGCAGCCGGCTTCAGTGCGTGCCGGGGTCGCCGCGGTCCTTGGCAAAGTCGCGCAACAAAGCCGGCAGGCGGAAGTAATCGCGTGACTTGTCCAGGAACGCCTCGACGCCGAAAGTCTCCGCCTCGCGGCGATATTCCGGCAGACCAAAATTGGTCAGGATGACGATCTTGGGCCGCCGCAGCCGCGGGTCGCGCGCAAGCGAACGCAGCACCCCGAAGCCCGACCCAGCGCGCAGGTGCAAGTCAAGGATCAAAACATCTGGCAACGCCTCGTTGATGCGCTCGACGGCGTCAGCCTCGGTCTGCACGGTGTCAATGAGGTCCACGTCCGGCAAGCGCCCGATCAGCTCCCCGAGCCGGGCGGCCAGCAGCGAGGAGTCCTCCACCAGCAGCACGCGCAGCGAGGGACTACCGGGCATGACCTGACGATCCGGGCGAAGAGATGTCATTCCATTGAACATCTTGGGGGGCCGGTGGCAAATTACAGCCTCGAGCATACGCGGACACCAGGGTCCGCAACACCGGATGGGGGTCCCGCAGGGACGTAAGAACTCACCGACCCTCGTCGCGTGCCGCTATTGAACCAGGCCGTTACGGAGGGCATAAGTGGTCAGGTCCGCGTTAGTGTCGAGATTCATCTTCTCGAGGACACGCGCGCGGTAGGTGCTCACGGTCTTGACGCTGATGAACAGCTCCTGGGCGATTTCCGAGACCGAGCGGCCGACGGCGAGCTTGCACAGGATCTGGAATTCGCGCTGCGACAATGCGGCGTGCAGGGGCTGATCGGTCGGCTCGTCCAGCGCGCTCACCAGCATCTCGCTCAGCGTCGCGCTGACGAAGCGCCGGCCGGCCAGCACGGTGTGCACCGCGCGCATGAATTCCTCCGGCGCCTGGTCCTTGGCGAGGTAACCGGAAGCACCGGCGCGCAGCACATTGATGGCGTACTGCTTCTCGGCAAAGCCGCTGATCACGAGCACCTTGGTGTTGGGATGCCCCGAGCGTATGTGACGCAGAATGTCGATTCCGCTGCGGTCGGGCATATTGATATCGAGGATCACGAGGTCCCAGTGACCTTCGCGCAGGCGCTGCAGGGTTTCCGCCCCCGTTCCCGTTTCTCCGATGGTATCCACCGAGCGGTCGAGCTCCAGGTAGTGCCGCAGACCCGTCCGGATCATGGCGTGATCGTCTGCAATAAGAACACTGGGCATTCGGCCTCCTGTGGAGCTTCGCGAAGTGGGCGTGTGAGCATTCACGGGCGCGACAGTACCGGCTCCGGCGTGGCTACAGCGTACTCCATCGGCCAGACCGGCTGTAGGTGTGGTCCTACAATTGCCTACAAGCGTTCTCCCGTAACCCGCCGGAACTACCCCGAGGGCCATATCGCCGCCCACCGGAGCCCCAATGCACCGCAACAGCCCGACGGGCCGTCTGCCAAGGCCCGTGGCAGAGCGCAGCATAACGCCCGCTTGCACTGCTGGGCCCTCGCCGGCTCGCCTGCGCTCACATGGTAGGGATGAACCTACCGGTGCTTGCGTTTTGCGGGGACGGCGCACGTGCACGGCCCGATGTCAGGATCCAGTCACACGATGCGAACCAACGAGGATGCGTATGAACAAGGACCAGATTAAAGGACGGACGGAAGAGGCAGTCGGCAAGACCAAGAAGGTCGTCGGCAAGGTGACCAACGACGAGTCCCTGAAGCAGAAGGGACGGGTCGAAGAAGTTGCGGGCAAGGCGCGCGCGACCTACGGCGATGCCAAGAACCAGTGGAAGAAGGACGAAAAAGCCGACGACGACCGCGCGCAGTAGAGCGCGTGCGCGCTGGGCGCGTGAAACCTGAGGAGGCTAGAGGATGAAGACGATCCACGACAGGAATAATGGCTTGCGTACTGACGGTGTCGCTCGCCGGACCGGCATGGGTTGCGGCAGCGGAACCGACCGATGCCGACAGCGCACACCCGACGCAGTACGTTAAGGACTCGGCCATTACCACGGCCGTCAAGTCGAAGCTCGCCGCCGATCATCTCAGCAGTCTCACCAGGATCAAGGTCGATACCGACCGCGATGGCACGGTCTGGCTGAGCGGCACGACCGAGACCCAGGAGGCCGCGGACCGGGCGGTCGACATTGCCCGCAACACCGACGGGGTTGCTCAGGTAAAGAGCAGCATCGTTGTCGCTCCCGAGGCGAACTAAGCGCTGAGCTGCCGGTGGCCGGGGCTCAGGCCCGGCCACCGGCAATGTTTTCTGGTGCAAATCCCCCGCCGCGGCTGTCAGTCGCTTGCCAGCGGTTCGTCCAGTTCCTCCGCGGCAATGCGTATGGCATCCGACTGCGACGGATAGATGTGCATGACCTCGGCCAGAGCGCGCAGGCCGATCCCGGTGCTCATCGCCACGCATACCTCGTTGATCATGTCGCTCGCCCGGGAGGCCACGATCGTGGCGCCGAGAATGCGGTCGCTGGCCCCGGCCACGTGCAGCTTCACGAAGCCGATTTCCTGGCGGTCGGTGATGGCGCGGCCCACGTCCTGCATCATCGAGGTGAAGGTTCGGATCGGGATCCCCCGCTCGCGCGCTTCCCAGACCTGCAGGCCGACGTGGGCGATCTCCGGGGCGCAGAAGGTGCACCAGGGGATGGTGAGGTCGGTGTGCCGCTGGCGCCGTCCACGACCCAGGCAGTTGTGCACCGCCATGCGCGCGGTGCGCTCGGCCACGTTGGTGTACCTGCGGGGCAGGCACACGTCGCCGGCGGCGTAGATGCGCGGATTGCTGGTGCGCAGGTACGCGTCGACGCTGATCCCGCGTTCCGGATCGGAGCGCACGCCGGCCGCCTCCAGATCCAGGTCGTGGGTGTGCGGCGTACGCCCGATGCTCACCAGCACGCGGTCCGCGCTCACCTCGGCCTTGCGCTGGTAGTTCTCCGTTTCGAGAGTCACGCCGTTGCCGTCGGCGCGGGCGCCCACCACCGAGGTGTTCAGCCGGATGATGACGCCGTCGCGTGCCATCGACTGCGCGAGGACCTGCGCCGCGTCGCGCTCCTCGCCGGGCAGGAACCGGGCTTCGTCCTGG
The DNA here is from genome assembly GCA_963794975.1 of uncultured Pseudomonadota bacterium. GTDB lineage: Bacteria > Pseudomonadota > Gammaproteobacteria > Steroidobacterales > Steroidobacteraceae > 13-2-20CM-66-19. The sequence continues at coordinate 442,654 of CAWCGL010000002.1, forward strand.
ATGATGGTCACGCGTGCGCCGAGACGGCAGAAGGACTGCGCCAGCTCGCACCCCAGGGCTCCGCCGCCGACCACGGCGAGGTGCTCCGGGAGCCTGTCGAGGCTGAAGATCGTGTCACTGGTGACGTAGCAGCCCTCGGTCAGCCCGCGGATCTGCGGCTTCGTCGGCCGCGCGCCGGTTGCCACCAGCGCATGCCTGAAAGGGAAGCGGCGCGCACCGGCGACCAGCACCTGCTCATCGAGGAATCGTGCCGCGCCGAAGTGCACCTCGATGCCGGCACGTTGCAGGCGCTCGGCCGAGTGGTAGCCGCCGATGCGGCCCTCGATGCGGCGCAGTCGCGCCGCCACGCGCTGGAAGTCCGCCACGGGCTCGGGCTGCCCGGGCTGCTGCAGCCGCGCGGCCTCGCGCATGCCGGCGAACAAGGCCGCCAGGCGGATCAGGGCCTTTGACGGCACCGAGCCGGTGTTGAGCGAGGTGCCCCCGAGGCGGTCCGATTCGAGCAGCGCGACCCGGGCCCCGAGGCTCGCGCCGAGCTCGGCGGCGGCGATCCCCGCCGGGCCGGCGCCGACCACCACCAGGTCGTACGTCTTGCGCGCACGCCGCGCGGGGCGGGCGGGCGGCGCCTTCAAGACAGCCATCCGCCGCGGAAGCCCGCGCGCTTCAGGCCCCGGCGTACGTACGGGCAGGCGCGCAGCAGTGACCAGATCAGTCCACTGCGTGCGTTCTCGATCATCATCACCAGCACGCCCTGGTCAAGCCCGTACCAGCCCTCTGAGACCCAGCCGCCACGGTCGGGTTCTTCGGTGGGATTGAAGCCGCTCGCGAAGCGGTCTTCGCTGCACACCTGCGGGTAGCGCTCGAGCAGCGTCCGCGTGCCGCGCAGCGCCGCCTCCGGGGTGAACGGCAGGGTAGCGAGCATGGCCCACGGGCACAGCGTGCCGTCGTCCGGCCCGAAGGGCACCCCGCGCGCCATGTAGCCGAAGTGGCGGTGATCCTTGGCGAACTCGGCCGAGCCGAGCGCGGTCGGGCCGTCACCGGCACTGATGCCCCAGATGTCGCGGCAGTAGCCGGCCGTCTCGTGGGGATTGCGCTCACAGTATTCACGCTGCAGCGCCACCGTGCGGCAGGTGTTCTGGAAGTAGTCGCTGCGCTTCTCGCGCATGAACGCATCGCGGATGCCCCGCAGGTCAAGCCATGCGTGCGGGAACAGGTGAGTGAACAGCGGCCCGGAGTACAGCACGTCCTGCCCGAGGAGACGTTCCCACTGGTAGTTGAGGGTCCAGTTCGCGAACGCATCGCCTGACAGCGGCGCCGTCGGCGAGCCCAGGCCCAGGATGTAGATGAGCAGGGCCTCGTTGTAGCCCTCCCACCCGTAGTGCAGGAAGCCGTACTCGGGGTGCCAGCCTTGCGTGAGGGCAGGGGAGCCGTTCTGCGCCCACGTCCAGTCGACCCGCCGGTAGAGTGAGTCGGCCAGCAGGCGAATGAGCTTCTCGCTGCGGTCGTTGCGGTCGAAGTACTGTCCCGCGCACAGCACCCCTCCCAGCAGCAGCGCACTGTCGATCAGCGACAGCTCGCAGTTCCACACCCGCCGGCCCGAGGCCATATCCAGGAAGTGGTAGTAGAAGCCCTTGTAGCCGGTGGCCTCCGCGCCGCTGCCCTGGTCGCTGTTCCAGAGGAATTCCAGGGTCGCCAGCACCGTTTGGGCGGCGTGCGGCGGGAGCGCCAGCCGCGCGCTGCCGCGATGACCTGGCAGGCGAGCGCGAAGCCGACCACCGCAATGCTGCAGGGTGAGCCGGCACGCGACGTGTCGGCGACCAGCCCGTTGCCAGGGTTGGTGTAGCGGGACACGTACTCAAACGCCCCGCGTTGCAGTCGGGCCGTCAGTTGCGCGTCCGTTTCCCGAAGAGGCCGTGAGGAGTGCTGCGCGCGAAGCCTTGCAGCCTGCGCCGCACGCGATGTGGAGACCGGCAAACGCGCTCCTTCAGGCTGCAACCACCGGGGAGCGTAGTGCCCTTCCGAGGCATGCGCCAGAGGCCCCGCGGCCCAGTATATTTTTTGACTGGGGTGCGTATCATCGACCGCCATGTCATTGTGTACCGGCATCACGCTGCGGCGGTGTCCTACAGGAGCGCCCCAGACGCGGCCCTAAACTCGACGGCATAAGCTGCTTCGCGATCAAGGACTTGGCCGGGACACGTGTTCGGGCCCTGCCCGATCGTCCAGCTGCGCGAGAACGCGCAGCAACTATCGGCGCCGCTGGCTGAAACGGATTCTGGAAGATGGCAATCCTTGAGCTGCAGGAGAGACGCGCAAGGCGCTGGTTTGAGCTCGATTACTTCCGGTCCGGCGTCGAACACGCGCCGATCCGCTCAGAGCTCCTCAGCATCGACCGGCTCGAGCAGTTCGCCGCAGCCCTGGCCAAGTCACAACCGGTTCTGCGCTCTTCGCGTCACGGCCGTGCGCTGCTGCGCCGTTCGCGCCAGAACGCGCGCGTGCTGCGCAGCCATTTCGACAGCATCGCCCACACCACCTCGAGCCGGCGCAGCGTAACCCCCGCAGCCGAGTGGTTCGTCGACAACTACCACGTCGTCGAGCGTCAGCTGCAGCTGATCCGTGATGATCTGCCATCCGGATACTACCGGCAGCTGCCCAAGCTGGCGGACGGCGAGCTGGCCGGGCTGCCGCGCATCACCGGCATCGCCTGGGCGTTCGTCGCCCACACCGACAGCCATCTGGATGTGCCGATGCTGGTGCGCTTCATCTCCGCGTACCAGCAGGTGGAGGCGCTGACCATCGGTGAACTGTGGGCGATCGCCAGCATGCTGCGCGTCGTGCTGATCGAGAACCTGCGGCGCTGCGCGGACCGCATCGTCAGCGGCCGCGCCCAGCGCGAGGAGGCGGATCGCCTGGCGGACCGGCTGCTCGGCTCCCCCACCCGCGCGGCGGAGCCCGCCGAGCGGGTGCTGGCGGCCTTCGCGAGCAAGCCACTGCCGCGCGCGCTGGCGGTGCAGCTGGTGCAGCGGCTGCGTGACTGCGACCCGAAGATCACCCCCGCGCTGCAGCGTGTCGAGGATCTGCTGCGGGCCGAGGGGCTGACCGCCGAGGCCGTGGTGCGCGAGGAGCTGCAGCGCCAGGGGGCGGCGAACGTTACCGTGCGCAACATCGTCACCAGCCTGGTGCAGCTGTCGGCGCTGGACTGGTCGGACATCGTCGAGGAGCTGTGCGCGGTCGACAAGATCCTCGGGCTGGAATGCGATTTCTATGCCCTGGATTTCGCCACCCGCAACAGCTATCGCAGCGCGATCGAGGAACTGGCGCGCGACTCGGGTCACCGCGGAGACCGAGGTCGCGCAGAGCGTCGTTGATGCGGTACGTCACAACGACGCGCGGATCGCCGCCGCCGCCGAGCCGGGCTACTACCTGATAGGCCCCGGGCGCAGGCAGACTGGAGTCGCACGTCGGCTATCGACGGCCGCTGGCGACAGGGGTTGCCGCGCGCCCTCAAGCGCGGCGGCATCGGGGGATACTGCTCCTGATCGTCGCCATGGCGTGCGCTGCCGTTCTGGCGCCGTCGGCGTACCTGCTGCCGCCCATGCCGCGCTGGCAGGCAGCGGTCGGCGCTGGCGCTGCTGCTGTTGCCGGTGAGCGAGGCGGTCATCGCGCTGGTCAACAGCGCGATCACGCGCGTCATCAAGCCGACGCCGCTGCCGGCGCTGGATCTTGCCGGGGTGGTGCCCGAGGAGCACCGCACGCTGGTCGCCGTTCCGGTCCTGCTGAGTTCCGCGCGCTGACATCGAGGAGATGCTTGCCAACCTCGAGAGCGAATACCTCGCCGGCGCGCGCGGGGAGCTCTATTACGCGCTGCTGGCGGACGGCCGGCGACGCGGACGCGGCCGTGACCGCGGTCGATGCCGGAGCTGGAGGAGGCCGGGCGCGCTGGAATTGCCGCCCTCAATGCCCGCTACGGCGCGGGCCGTGCCGGGCCGCGCTTCCTGTGGCTGCACCGTTCGCGGCAGTGGAATCCGGCGCAGCAACGCTGGATGGGCTGGGAAGAAAGCGCGGCAAGCTGCACGAGCTGAACCGGCTGCTGCGCGGGGCGAGCGATACCAGCTTCCAGCTGGATGCGGCCAGCGCGCCGCACTGCCGCAAGGGGTGCGCTACGTGCTGGTGCTGGATGCGGATACGCAGCTGCCGCACGGGGCCGCCGAGAAGCTGATCGCCAAGATGGCGCACCCGCTCAACCAGCCGCAATTCGATGCCGCCACGCAGCGGGTGCTGTCCGGCTACGGCATCCTGCAGCCGCGGGTGACGCCCGCGCTGCCCGGCCCCGGCGGCGCCTCGCTGGTGCAGAGCGTGCTGTCGGGCAGCCCGGGACTGGACCCGTACGCGTTCGCGGTCTCGGACCTGTATCAGGACCTGTTTGCGGAAGGATCCTTCACCGGCAAGGGGCTGTACGACATCGACGCCTTCGAGCGCGCGCTCGCCGGGCGCATCGGCGAAAACTCAGTGCTGAGCCACGACCTGCTCGAAGGCCTGTTCGCGCGGGCGGCGGTGGTGTGCGACGTCACGGTGGTCGAACCGGCCCCGGACCGCTACGACGTGGTCGCCTCGCGCGAACACCGCTGGGCGCGCGGGGACTGGCAGCTGCTGCCGTGGCTGCTGCCGCAGCTGGGGCTGGCGGCGGCGCAGCGGCGCATCGCCCGCGTTTCTCCGCTGGGTCGCTGGAAACTCACCGACAACCTCAGGCGCAGCCTGGTGCCGCCGGGGACCTTCGCTGCGCTGGTGCTCGGGTGGCTGCTGCCGGCGCCGGCGGCCCTGGGCTGGACGGCCCTGGTGCTGCTGGCACTCGGCGTGCCGCCGCTGTTGCCGGTACTCATGGCGGTGCGCGACCGGCCACGCCACCTCAAGCGCGAGAGCGAACGGGAGGCATTGCGCCACGACGTGCGCTTCGCGCTGCTGCGCTGGACGCTCAGCCTCGCGCTGCTGGCCGACCGCGCCTGGTGGATGGGAGACGCCATCGTGCGCACGCTGCTGCGCCTGCTGGTCACCCACCGGCACCTGCTGGACTGGACTACGGCGGCCCAGGCGCGCACCGACAGCCGGCTGGACTTGTCCAGCTACGCCATGCGCATGCGTGGCGGATTGTTCCTGGGCGGCCTGAGTGCCCTGGCCGTGCTGTACCTGGCGCCGCAGAATTTCTGGCTCGCAGCGCCGTGGCTGTTGCTGTGGGTCAGCGCGCCGCTGCTGGCGCGCCAGATCAGTCTGCCGCGTGCCGAGGAGGCCGGCGCGGAGCTGGCGGTGCAGGACGCCACGTACCTGCGGCTGGTCGCGCGGCGCACCTGGCGCTACTTCGAGCAGTTCGTGACCGCGGAGGATCACTTCCTGCCGCCGGACAATTTCCAGGAGACCCCGCTGCCGATACTCGCGCAGCGCACTTCGCCGACGAACATCGGCATGTACCTGCTTTCCTCGGTGTGCGCGGTCGACTTCGGCTGGCTCGGGCTGCTGGACTGGGTGCAGCGCCTGGAGGCGACGCTGCAGTCCATGGACCGGCTCGAGCGCCACCGCGGGCACTTCCTTAACTGGTACGACACGCGCACGACGCTGCCGCTGCTGCCCAGCTACGTCTCCACCGTCGACAGCGGCAACCTCGCAGGTCATCTGCTGGCGCTCGCCAACGCGATCGAGGCGATCATGCGGCGGCCGCTGTGGGGCGACGCGCGGCTCGCCGGCATTCAGGACGCATTGCTGCTGGCACCGGGGAGCCGCGCACGCGATGCGCTGCAGCACGCGGCCACAGCGCCGCCTTCGGTGCCGGATGAGGTCGCGCTGCGCATCCGTGCGGTGGCGCGGGCGGCGGCGGCGGCGGCCGTGGCACGGCCGGCCGCCGAGAGCCGCTGAGCAAGAGGCGGACTGGCTGCAACATCGCTCTCGAGTGCGCCCACAGTCATCTGCGGGATCTCGATGCCCTGGGCGCCGAAGTGGCGGCGCCCCGGGGCAGGCGGTAACGCTGGAGGAGCTGCGAAGGCGGTCTGCCGGCGGCGCGCGCGAGCTGGTGATGCGGCTTTCGCCAGGTGGCCAAGCGCGCGCGGCAACTCGCCTACGAGATGGACTTCGCCTTCCTGCTCAAGCCGCACCGCATGCTGCTGTCGATCGGATTCAATGTCGCCGAGAGCCGGCTGGATGCGGGCGATTACGACCTGCTGGCCTCCGAGGCGCGGCTGGCCAGCTTCATTGCGTATCGCCAAGCGCGACGTGCCGGCGCGCCACTGGTTCCGGCTGGACCGCCGCTCGGTCGCGCTCGGCAACCTGACCGCGCTGCTGTCCTGGTCCGGCTCGATGTTCGAGTACCTGATGCCCACTCTGGTGATGCGCTCGCCCACCGGCAGCCTGCTGGACCGGGCCGTGAAGGTGGCCGTGCAGCGCGCAGCGCGACTACGCGGCGCCCGCGCGATATCCCGTGGGGTATCTCCGAGTCAGCGTTCAATACGCGCGACCTGGACCAGACCTACCAGTACTCGCCGTTCGGCGTTCCGGCGCTGGGCCTCAAGCGCGGGCTGGCCAATGACCTGGTGGTCGCCCCCTATGCGACCGGCCTGGCCGCCATGGTCGAACCGGCCGCCGCCGCGGCCAACTTCCGCCTGCTGGCCGAGGCCGGTGGCCTCGGGCGGTTCGGCTTCTACGAGGCGCTGGATTTCACCCCGGAGCGGCTCGCGGACGGGGAGGCCGTGGCGATCGTGCGCGCCTACATGGCCCACCACCAGGGGATGACTGTGGTCGCCATCGCCAATGCACTGACCGGCGGGGCCGTGCAGGGCTACTTCCACGCGGAGGCGGCCGCGCGCGCCACCGAACTGCTGCTGCAGGAGAAGCCGCCGCGTTCGGTCGAAGATGCGCCGGAGGCACTGGAGGCCGAGGCGCGCGAGGCGCGCTTCCCGGTCTCCGCCGGCCGCCGGCGCCTGCAGACCTGGCGTCCGCGCACGCCCCATACGCAGCTTCTGAGCAACGGCCGTTATGCGGTCATGATCAGCGCCAGCGGCGCAGGCTTCAGCCGCTGCGCCAACCTTGCAGTCACGCGCTGGAGTGAGGACGTCACCTGCGATCGCAGCGGCCAGGCCATCTTCCTGCGCGATCGTGGCAGCGGCGAGGTCTGGTCCGCGGGGTTTGCCCCGACGGGGGTCAAGCCCGATTCCTACCGCGTCACCTTCTCCGAGGACCGCGTCGAGATCGCGCGCCGCGACGGCCCCTGGGCGACGCGCCTGCAGGTGCTGGTCTCGGCCGAGCACGATGCCGAGGCGCGGCGCATCTCGATCTCCAACCAGGGCAACACCGCGCGAGACATCGAAGTGACCTCCTACGCCGAGGTGCTGCTCACCGGTGCTGCGGCCGACCGGGCGCACCGGGCGTTCTCGAACATGTTCGTGCAGACCGAGTTCGACGCCGAACGGCGCGTGCTGCTGGCCGGGCGGCGGCCGCGCGGGGAGGGCGAGGCGAGCGCCTGGGGCGCGCACCTGGCGGTGCTCGAGGCGGACGCCCTGGGCGAATGCGAATTCGAAACCGACCGGGCGCGCTTCCTGGGCCGTGACGGCAGCATCAGCCTGCCGCGCGCACTCCAGGAGGCGGCGCCCCTGAGCGGTTCCACCGGCACCGTTCTCGACCCGGTGTTCAGCCTGCGGCACCGGCTGCGCGTGGCACCCGGGCAGACCGCGCGCATCACCTTCTGGACCGCGGTTGCCGGCTCGCGCGCGGACGTACTGCGTATCGCCGACATGTGCCGCGATGCGTCCGCCTTTGACCGCGCCTCGACACTGGCCTGGACCAGCGCGCGCGTGCAGCTGCACCACCTGGGCCTGGATCCGGATGAGGCGAGCACGTTCCAGCGCCTGGCGGCCCATGTGTTCTATGCCAATCCCGCGCTGCGCCCAGGCAGCGACACGCTGCGGCACAACCGCGCAGGGGCCTATGCGCTGTGGGCGCACGGGATCTCCGGCGACCGGCCGATCATGATGGTCGAGATCGACGATGCCAACGACCTGGCGCTGGTGCGCCAGCTGCTGCGCGCGCACGGCTACTTCACCCTGAAGAATCTGCCGCTGGACCTGGTCATCGTCAACGGCTCCGCCACCTCCTACATGCAGGACCTGCAGTCGGCGATCGAATCGATGACGCGCGCGAGCCAGCAGCGCATCCAGCAGGCGACGCCCGCCGGCGGCAGTGTCTTTGCGTTGCGCGCCGAGGTCATGTCGGCCGAATCGCGCCTGGCGCTGCTGGCTGCGGCCCGCGTGGCGCTGGTCGCCCGCCGCGGCACGCTGGCCGAGCAGCTGGATCGCCTGGAGGAGCCCGCGGCCGAGACCGCAGTGCCGGCGGTGCGCCAGGTTCCGCGCGTGAGCCGCACCGCGGCCGAGCCGCCAGCGCCGCCGGAGCTGGAGTTTGCCAATGGCACGGGCGGCTTCGGCCGCAGACGGTCGTGAATACGTCACCCTGCTCAAGGCCGGGCTGCCACAACCCCCATGCCCTGGATCAATGTCATCGCACAGCCGCAGTTCGGCTTCCAGGTGTCGGCCTCGGGAGCCGGCTTCACCTGGTCGCGCAACAGCCGCGAGAACGCGCTCACCACCTGGTCCAACGATGCGGTCGCCGATCCGCCGTCCGAGGCGCTCTATGTCAGGGACGATGACAGCGGCGAGCTGTGGTGCCCGACCGCGGCGCCCATCCGCGACGCCGAGGGCAGCTACCGGGCAAGCCATGGGCAGGGCTACTCGCGCTTCGAGTACACCAGCCGCGGCATCGCGCTCGAGTTGCTGCAGTTCGTGCCGCGGGGGCGCTGCGGTCAAGGTCTCGCAGCTGAAGATCCGCAACGAGGGCGCAAGCCGCGCCGCCTGAGCGTATGCGCCTATGCGGAGTGGTCGCTCGGGGCCTCGCGCACCACCAACGCGCCGTTCATCGTGACCGAGCGCTGTGCCCCAAGACCGGGGCGCTGCTGGCGCGCAACCCCTGGAATGCGCAGTTCGGCGCGCGCACCGCCTACCTGGACATGGGCGGAGCGCAGCTGGAGGGCACCTGCGACCGCCGCGAGTTCCTCGGGCTCGACGGCAGCCTGGACTCACCGGCGGCGCTGCGCGGGCAGCTGCCGCTGTCCGGCCGCACCGGGGCCGGCTTTGACCCGTGCGCCGCGCTGCTCACCGCGGTCGACCTGCCCGCCGGCAGCGCGCGCGAGGTGGTGGTGTTCCTGGGCCAGGCCGAGGATGCCGCCGGCGCCGTGACCGACATCCAGGCCGCGCGCAACCTGCACCTGGAGCAGGCGCTGCGAGGAGGTCACCGGCAGCTGGGACGAGCTGCTGAGCAAGGTGCAGGTCAGCACCCCGGACCGGGCGCTGGATCTGCTGCTGAACCGCTGGCTGCCCTACCAGGCACTGGCCTGCCGGGTATGGGCGCGCACCGCCTTCTACCAGTCCAGCGGCGCCTATGGCTTTCGCGACCAGCTGCAGGACTGCATGGCACTGACGACCCTCGCACCGGCCATCGCCCGCGAGCACCTGCTGCGCGCCGCGGGTCGGCAGTTCCTCGAAGGCGACGTGCAGCACTGGTGGATGCCGGAGACCGGCAAGGGCATACGCACGCACATCAGCGACGACCGGGTGTGGCTCGCCTACTGCGCGGCGCACTACGTCGCGCGCTACCGGTGACCGCGCGGTGCTGGATGAGCAGCGTGCCTTACCTGATCGGCGAGCCCATCGCCGCCGGGGGCGAGCGACAACTACTTCGAGCCGCGCGAGTCCGAGCGCCTCGACAGCGTGTACGAGCACTGCGCACGCGCATTGGACGTGAGCCTGCCGGTGGGCGAACACGGCCTGCCGCTGATGGGCGGGGGTGACTGGAACGACGGCATGAACCTGGTGGGAGCGCAGGGTCGCGGCGAGAGCGTGTGGCTCGGCTGGTTCCTGTGCGCTGCGCTCGAGGAGTTCGGCGCGCTGGCGGCAGCACGCGGGGATGCGGCGCGCGTGCAGCGCTGGAGCGAGCACCGTGACGGCGCTGCGCGAGGCGCTCGAGAGCGCCGGCTGGGACGGGGACTGGTACCGGCGCGGATACTTCGATGACGGCTCGCCGCTGGGCTCGGCACGCAATCGCGGAGTGCCGCATCGACTCGATCGCCCAGTCCTGGGCGGTGATCTCCGGGGCCGCCAATCCGGCGCGCGCCGCGCATGCGATGGCGGCGGTGAATGAGCACCTGGTCCGCCGCGAGGAGAAGCAACTGCTGCTGTTCACCCCGGCTTTCGTCAACTCCGAGCCCAACCCCGGCTATATCCGCGCCTATCCGGCCGGCATTCGCGAGAACGGCGGCCAGTACACGCACGGCTCGATCTGGTCGCTCATCGCCTTCGCCAAGCTCGGCGATGGCGAACGCGCCAAGGAGCTGTTCGACTTCTTCAGTCCCATCCAGCACACGCGCGCCGCGGCCGAGGTGGAACGCTACAAGCTCGAGCCGTATGCGGTGGCCGCGGATATCTATGCGGCGCCTGCACCGGCGGCGCGCGGCGGCTGGTCGTGGTACACCGGCGCCGCCGGCTGGCTGTACCGTGCCGGCCTGGAGTCAATTCTCGGCATGCGCATGGAGGGCAACGAACTGGTCATCCGGCCGTGCATACCGCGCAGCTGGCGTCGTTACGACATCCAGTACCGCCACGGCAGCACGCTGTACGACATTACCGTCACCAATCCTTTTGGCTCCAGCTCCGGGATCAGCCACGCCGAAGTGGATCACGTGACCATCCTGCGGCCGCCCATCCGCATCGCTCTGGTGGATGACCGCGCCGCGCATACCATCCGCGTGGTCATGGGTTAGCGACAGTGTAGGCAACGGCCGACAGTGCGGATCTGAGGGCCGCCGATAGCTGCCCGCCCCTCTCCGGTGCAGCATTCCGTCTGGTCCCCGCCGGGGCTCACCTAAAGAGGAGACGGTCCAATGGATATGCCATGTGTAAGGGTACGGCGCACCGGAGAGCGCTGGGGCGTCACGCAGCAGGGCATTGACTGGTTTCTGGCAGAGTTCGCGCTCTGGCAGGACGCCATCGATTACGCGCGCGGCCTCGCGGTCGCCGCCGAGAATTCGATTGTGGAGGGCGAGGACTTCCAAGGGCGCATCGCATTGCGACAGATGTTCTCGCGGGACGCCACCGGAGTGGTGCGCGTCAGTTCCATCACCTAGTCATCAATACGCACACGGCCGGTATGGTACCGGCCGTGTGCTGTCCCGATCCCTAAGCGGCGCGCCTTCCATGGCGCGCCGCTTTTGCTTTCAGTTGCCGCGATTGCGCGCGCGCCAGTCCCAGTATTCCTGCTGTTCCTGGGCATTCAGGCTGGCAAATTCGCGGCGCGGCAGGTGTTCATCCATGAGGTAGCGCTGGTAAGCGGCGTCTTCGTTGGCATCCCACTGGTGCACGGGCGGTGGGGCTTCCGTGCCCCGGCCTGACGCGCACCCCATCAGGCCGGCGCCCGCCATGGCCGCGGCGATGATGAGAGCGCGTCGGTATTCCTTGGTGTGGTGCATTGGTTGTCTCGTCGCTGATTGGGCTGGAGCCAAGTTTGCAAAGAGCGGACGTGCTCGCGCAGCCGGTGCCGCCGGTATGGGTGGTGTGGGAAATGGCTGACACCTGAGAGATTCACGGTTCGGACGGGCTCGGCACGGCGCTGCCGCGTGGCAGCAGCCGCAGGTTTCCGACCATCACCACTCCGGCACACACGATCGCGGCACCGAGCAACTGGCGCCCATCCAGGTGCTCGTTCAGCAGCAGCCACCCGGCCGCCACCGCGACGATCGGGTTGACGTAGGCAAAGGTGCCCACGCGCGACGGTGTCTCGTGGCGCAGCAGATAGGTGTAGGAGACGAATCCGAAGGTCGAGCTGAATATCGCCAGGAACACGAGGGCGCCGACGCCGGCGAGCGACCAGGTCCAGGTCGCAGCGTCCCCGTGCAGCAGCGCGATGGCGCTCATGATCGCTCCGCCCACAAGCAGGTAGCAGCCAGTGAAGGCCAGCGGATCGCACTGCGAGTGCGACTCGCGGATGACCATGCTGGCGAGCGCCCAGCACAGCGCGCTGGCCAGCACCGCGAGCTGCCAGCCGAGGCTGGCAGGCGCGCCAAAACCATGCGTGGACAACAGCACCGCGACCCCCATGAACCCGACCAGCAGCCCCACCCAGGTGCGCACGCTCACCGGCGCGGCACGCGTTCCGTACATGCCCAGCCACGCAATCCAGAACGCGGAACTGGAGCTGATCAGCGCGGCCTGGTTGGAAGCGATGTGCCGCAGCGACAGCACGTTCAGGCCGTTGCTGAGCACCACGCCGAGCAGGGCTGCGCCGAACAGGAAGCCCCAGTCGCGCCGGCTGCGCGGCAGCGCAAGACCGCGCCAGCGCGCAAAGCCCAGGAGCAGCGCCGCGGCCAGCAGGAAGCGCACGCCCGCCGCGAGGAGCGGTGGAAGGGCGAGGGCCATGATGCGGTTCACCGCGTAGGTGAAACCCCAGACGAGGTAGATCGTGGCGAACGCGAGCTGCGTCTTGCGGCGCGTGCGGTCGGGCGGCGCCGCATCAGTACGCGCTTCGGCGGTGCTCACGGGCCGGGCGTGGCCGGCATCACCGGGATGCGGGCGTGCGCCGCGGCGCCGGAGCGCCTGGCGGCGTCCGCCTTGGGGATCGCGTGGTCAGCTCCCAAAGGGCATCGGGGCGGTCGTCCGCCGCGCGCCTACCCGTTAGGCCGTCTTGGCCGGAACCGCGCCGCCCGGGGTCAGGTGGTCGATGGCCGCCGGCAGGTGCTGCGAGACCTTCGCCGCCAGTTCCTGCGGGGTCATGCCCAGCTTGGCGGCGATCGTGGTGAGCGCCCCGCCAAATACCTGGTTCACCTGGTCGGGGGAGATGGGCTGGTTGGCGCCCGTGCCCACCCACGACTTCACGGTGTTTCCCAGCCCCTGCTGCTCAAGCTGAGTGACGATACCCTGCACGCCGCCGTGTTGCTGGATCAGCGAATTCAGCGCGCTGACCACGGTGGCGCCCACGGCCCCTCCCAACAGTCCATCCAGTAATCCCATTCTTGTTCCCCGGTGATGGTTCGTGATTGTCCGTGCCCGGCCATTCTGCTGCATATCGCCGGCACGCCTCAAGGCAAATGCCCGCCCCGGAACTGGGGGTTCGGGGGAATCCGCCGGGCCGTGCGCCGGGCGGCGATTTATTATATTATTACGTCGACATTAAAAAGATTGCCCCCCGCGGCCCCGCGCCGGGGGCTTCAACACGCAACGGTGAGCAGTTCATGCGACAGGTAAAGACGCTCGGTCTTCTGGGTACAGGGGTCATCGGCGGCGGCTGGGCCGCGCGCGCGCTGCATTTCGGCATCGACGTGGTGGCCGCGGACGTCAAGCCGGAGATGGAGGCGTGGATCCGCGGGGCAGTCGCCAATGCCGAGGGCGCGCTCGCCCAGCTCACCTTCGCGCCCCTGCCGCCCAAGGGCAGACTCACCTTCACGACCGACCTGCGCGCCATGGCCGCCCAGGTGGATTTCATCCAGGAGAATATTCCCGAGCAGCTGGAACTTAAGCAGCGCGTTCTCGCCGACGTGAGCCGCGTGGCCCCGGCTGACGTGCTGATTGCCTCGAGCACCTCCGGACTGATGCCCTCGGACCTGCAGCGGGACATGGTGGCGCCGGAGCGCTTCCTGGTCGCCCACCCGTTCAACCCGGTGTATCTGCTGCCGCTGGTGGAGCTGGTGGGCGGCAGGGCCACCTCGGCTGCGGCGCTGGAGGCTGCGGCGCGCTTCTTCACCTATATCGGCATGCACGCGCTCAAGGTGCGCCGCGAAGTGCCCGGGCACCTGACCGACCGCCTGCAGGAGGCGATCTGGCGCGAGATCCTGCACATGGTCAATGAGGACGTGGCCACCACCGGGGAGCTGGATGATTCGATCATCTATGGCCCCGGGCTGCGCTGGGCGGCGATGGGCACCAACCTGATCTACCACCTCGCCGGGGGCGAGACCGGCATGCGCCACATGCTCAAGCAGTTCGGGCCGTGCCTGAAGTGGCCCTGGACCAAGCTCGAGGCACCGGAATTGACCGACGCGCTGATCGACAAGATGGTCGCGGGCACGCAGGCACAGGCCGCCGGGCGCTCGATCCGTGAGATCGAGCGGCAGCGCGATGCCTACCTCGTGGCGATCCAGCAAGTGCTCAAGAGCCAGGATATCGGTGCCGGCTCGACGCTGCGCGCTCTGGAGCAGCGCCTGTACGAAGACGCCGGCGCCGGCGCCCGCGACCGGATAGCCGCGGCGGCCGCTGCCGGTGCGGCGCCCGGGGCGCTCGAGGTGCTGCAGCTGGAGGTGCGCCCCGAGTGGATCGACTACAACGGCCACATGACCGACTCGCGCTACCTGCAGGTCTTCGGCGATGCGACCGATGCGGTATTCCGCTATGCAGGGATCGACGATGCGTACCGCAAGGGCGGCCACGGGCTGTACACGGCCGAGACGCACATGACCCACCAGGCCGAGGCGCGGGTGAACGAGCAGCTGTCCATCGCCTCGCGCGTGCTGGAGGTCGACGATAAGCGCGTGCGGCTGTTCCATACGCTGAACCGGCGCGGCGATGGTGCGCAGCTGGGAACCTGCGAGCAGCTGTACCTGCATGTCGATACCGCCGCCGGCAAGGTCGCACCGATGGCGGCGGCGGTGCGTGCCCGGCTCGCCAGCCTGCAATCCGCCCAGGCCGGCGCCGCCCTGCCCAAAGAGGCGGGGCGCCTGCGCGGCAAGCCGGCTCGCTAGCGGCCCGCGCCAGGAGTTCTCATGCCCAAGATCGTCGACCACGAGCAGCGCCGCAACGAGATCGCCCTGGTGGCCTGCCGCGTCGTCGCGCAGCACGGGTTCGACCAGGCCACCATCGTGCGCATCGCACGGGAGGCCGGCTACACCACCGGCATGGTGGCGCACTACTTCGATACCAAGCAGGACATCGTGACGGCCGCGCTGCGCCTGATCCTGCGGCGCATCGAGGAGCGCCTCACTCCCAGTGGTGCGCCGGAGCCCGGATTGCTCGGCCTGCTCACCGAGGCACTGCCGGTGGACGAGACGCGCTACATCGAGTGCGCCTTCTGGATCGCCTTCTGGGGCCAGGTGCCTGCGGACCGGCGCCTCAAGCGCATCAATGCCTGGCTGCACCGCGAGTACCTGCGCCTGTTCGAGCGCTGCCTGGAGCGCGGCTGGAGCGAATGGTCCGGCTGGCCGCCGGTCATCCAGGAGCAGGTGCTGCGCTCGGTCATCACCTTCATCAACGGCATCACGGCCAGCACGGTGGCCAGTCGCGGCGACTGGGCGGCCGAGCGGCAGATCGGGCAGCTGCGTCTGCAGCTGGAACTGCTGCATGGCTGGGCGATGAGCAGCGCGGGCACTACGGCGCCCAAGAAAAGCAGCAAGGCCTCTGCCTGAGGAGATCGCGATGGATTTCTCCCTTTCCGAAGAACAGCAGCTGATCGTCTCCTCGACGCGCGACTTCGTGCGCGCGGAGCTGGTGCCGCACGAGCGCGAGGTCGAGGAAAGCGGCGTGCTGCGCCCGGAGCTGCTGCAGGAGCTGAAGCACAAGGCCATCGCCGCCGGGCTGTACGCGGCCAACATGCCCACCGACATCGGCGGCGCCGGGCTTGCCGGGGTGAGCTGGATCCTCTACGAGAAGGAACTCGGCTACACCGGCTACGCGCTGCAATATTCCTGCGTCGGGCGGCCCTCGAACATCCTCCTGGCCTGCGCCGGGGAGCAGCGCGAGCGCTACCTGCTGCCGAGCGTGCGCGGCGAGCGGGTCGACTGCCTGGCCATGACCGAGCCGGGCGCGGGCTCGGACGTGCGCGGCATGAAGTGCAGTGCCGTGCAGCAGGGGGGGGACTTTGTCATCAACGGCACCAAGCACTTCATCAGCCACGCCGACCACGCCGACTTCGTGATCCTGTTCGCCGCCAGCGGCGAGGAGGACTCCGCGCGCGGCAAGCGCAAGCTGATCACCGCGTTCCTGGTCGACAAGGGCATCCCGGGTTTCCAGGTGCGCCCCGGTTACAGCAACGTCTCGCACCGCGGCTACACCAACAGCATCCTCGAGTTCACCGACTGCCGGATCCCAAACTCGGCGGTGCTGGGCGAGGTGCACCGCGGCTTCGAAGTCGCGAACACCTGGCTCGGGGCGACGCGCCTGCAGGTGGCGGCCACCTGCCTGGGCCGCGCCGAGCGTGCGCTGGAGAGCGCCAAGCAGTGGGCCGTGGATCGCGAGCAGTTCGGGCAGCAGATCGGCAAGTTCCAGGGCGTGGCGTTCAAGCTGGCCGACATGGCCGTCGAGCTGCGCGCGGCGGAACTGCTGACGCTGGAGGCGGCCTGGAAGCTGGAGAACGGGATCGCCAGCGACACTGACATGGCGATCGCCAAGCTCAAGGCGAGCGAGATGCTGGCGATGGTGGCCGACGAGGCGCTGCAGATCCACGGCGGCATGGGCCTGATGACCGAGCTGCCGCTGGAACGCATCTGGCGCGATGCGCGCATCGAGCGCATCTGGGACGGCACCAGCGAGGTGCAGCGCCACATCATCTCGCGGGCGCTGCTGCGCCCGCTGGGCGGTTAGCGCCAGCGCAGAGCCTGCCCGCGCTATTTACCCTTCCACCGCGGGGCGCGCTTCTCGGCGAAGGCGGTCGCGCCCTCCTTGAGGTCCTCGGAGCGCACGACCTTCTGTACCGCTTCCAGCGCGTCATGCACTTCGAAGGCCGGGCCCTCGGCGATGACTTCCGTGTGGCGCAGCAGCTGCTTGATGGCCGGAAACAGCAGCGGGGGACCGGCGGCCAGCTGCTGTGCGATCTCGCGGGCCTTGGCGAGTGCCTGCCCCTTGGGCACGACGTGATTGGCCAGGCCCCAGTGCTTGGCCTCGGTGGCGTCCATCCAGCGGCCGGTCATCAGGAACTCGACCGCCACGTGGTAGGGGATGCGGCGGCGCAGCTTGATGGTGCCGGCATCGGCCAGCACGCCGACATTGATCTCCGGGAGCGCGAAGCGCGCATGCTCCTCCATCACGATGATGTCGGTGCCGAGCACGATCTCGAACCCGCCGCCGCAGGCGATGCCATTGACCGCGGAGATGATCGGCTTGTTGAGGTTGCGCGGATAGTTCAGGCCGCCGAAGCCGCCCACACCCCAATCCGAATCGGATTCCTCGCCCGCGGCGGCGGCCTTCAGGTCCCACCCCGGGGAGAAGAAGCGCTCGCCGGCGCCGGTGATGATGGCCACGCGCAGCTTGGGGTCGTCGCGGAAGCTTGAGAACACCTCGTTCAGCCGCCGACTGGCGCGCAGGTCAATGGCATTGGCCTTGGGCCGGTCAATGGTGATCTCCAGAACCGTACCGTTGGTGACGGTATTGATGCCATCATTCATGTCGAGGGCTCCTGTGCCAGGCGTATCAATGCATCGACGGCCACGGCGCCGCGCCCCTGCGGGCGTACGATCACCGGGTTCAGATCAAGTTCAGTCAGACGCTCGAGATTCGCCGCCGCGTAGCGCGTGCATGCGAGGATCGCCGCCACCAGCGCCGGGACATCCCCCGGCGGCCGCCCGCGGAATCCCTGCAGCAGCTGCCACACGCGCAACCTGCGCAGTGCGGCGGTCACGGATTCTTCGGTGAACGGCGGCAGCAGGGTCACGCTGTCGCGCAGCAGTTCGGTGAGTATGCCGCCGGCGCCGAGCACCAGCATCTGCCCGAAGTGGGCGTCCACGGTGATGCCGACCAGGATCTCCGCTACCGCATCCGTCACCATCTCCTCGACCAGCAGGGTGTCGGACAGCTTGGCCAGCCGTCGCGCTGCCTCCTCGGCCTCGTTGGCGCTGCGCACGTTCACGATCACCCCGCCGACTTCCGACTTGTGCTCGAGCGCCGCGGCGTTGGCCTTGATGACGACCGGGAAGCCGATCTGCACCGCGGCCTGGGCCGCGCCACGCACCGGGACGATGATGCTGCGCGGGATCGGCACGCCGAAGCCTGCGAGCGCCGCCTTGCCTTCCTTCTCGCTCAGTGCAGCGGTGGCGGCCGGGACGGCCGCGGGGATGCGCAACTGCACCTGCGAGCCGGCCGCCCAAGCCTCCCCGACGGTAGCGGCAAGGTCGAGTGCCTCGAGTGCCTCGCGCTGTCCCTGCAGCGGGGCGATGCCTGCGGCCTGGCACAGCTCGCGCGTGGCAGCTGACATCGATTCGGGCAGCGAGGAGATCAGTACCGCGCGGCTGGTGGCCCCCGGCAGGGCGGCGGCGAACTCCTTCACCACGTTCACGTAGGCGCTGTCATCGCCTGGCGGTGGCGGGCAGTCGAGCATGAAGCCGACCGCATCGAAGCCGGAGCGCAGCACCACGTCGAACATCTGTCGGTGCGCGGGCAGGTTGAACCAGGTGTGGGTGTGGAAGTCGAAGGGGTTGGCGATCTGCACCTTGTCGCTGAGGATCGCGCGCAGCCGCTCGGTACTCGCCGGCGGAATGGGTGCGAAATCCAGCTTGAGGTTGCGCGCGGCATCGGCGGTCATCGCCATGTCACCCCCGGAGGCGCCCATGGTGAGCACGCGCCGGCCGGGCAGCGGGCCGCCGGAGTGGAAGATCTTGAGCGTCTCGCACAGGGTGGCAAGGGACTCGCAGCGCGCGATGCCCGCCTGCGCGCAAAAGGCGTCGAAGGCTCCGTCCGCCCCGGCCAGCGAGCCGGTATGCGTGCGCACGGTGGCGCTGGCGGCCGCCGTGCGCCCGGCCTTGATGAGCGCGATGGGCTTGCCGGCGGCCCGGGCGGCGGCTGCCACGGCGGCGAAGCGCCGCGCATCGCGCACCCCCTCCAGGTACAGCCCGAAGCCGGTGACGCGCTCATCGGCGGTCAGTAGCTCGATGAGGTCCTCGGCGGCCAGCCGAGTCTGGTTGCCCACGGTGAGCACGCAGCCGATGGGAAGCGAGCGGTCGTTGAACAGCAGGTTGAGCGCGATGGTTCCGCTCTGACAGATCAGGGCCACCCCGCGCTCGCGGCGCCGGCCAACCACCTGGTCGGGCCATAGGGCGACGCCGTCGAAGAAATTGACCAAGCCGTAGCAGTTGGGCCCGAAGTAGGGCAGGTCCCCGGCGCCCTCGTTGAGCTCGCGCGTCAGGCGGTCCCCGTGCTCGGTAGCCAGTTCAGAGAATCCTGCGGCGAAGCAGACGAAGCCACCGGCGCCGCGCCGCCGGAGCGCGGCGGCGATTGCCGGCACCTCGTGGCTGGGAGCTGCGATGAACGCAGCGTCGGGGGCGGCCGGCAGTTCGTCGACGCTGCGGTAGTAGCGCTGCGCGGCGGTGGAGGCACGCCTGGGATGGATGCGCCAGACCTGCCCGGAGAAGCCGATGACAGCGCAGGCTGCGAATACGGCATCCGCCCAGGCGCCGCCGATCAGTGCCACGCTGCGCGGGGCAAGCAGGCGCTGCAATGACGGCGCGCTCACGTAGGGGGTGCCGCGGGTCGCAGCTCCATGCGCCGCGAGCCGGGGGCCTCCGCGGCGAGCGCGTCACCGTCTCTGCCGAGCTGTGCGAGCGCGGCGGCGATGGCTGGCGGGAAGGGTGCGGTGGCGACCGTGCCCTGGTGCTGGCGCACGTGCAGCAGCATCACCTCCGCCGCGGCGGCCACCCCGGGCTTGCCCCTGCGCGTGAGCTCGAGGGCGACATGGATGCGCTTGGCGTCGACGCCCAAGACGCGCAGCAGCACCTCAGCGGTGTCGTCCGCCTTCACCTCCTGGAGGTAGTGCAGGTGCATCTCCACCGTGTACAGGGTGCAGCCGGTGCGGGCGCGGTAGGCGGCATCGAGGCCTACCCGGTCCATGAGCGCATCGGTCGACTGGCTGAAGATCAGCCCGTAGTAGGCATCGCGCAGGTGGCCGTTGTAGTCGATCCACTCCGGCAGGATCGGCGTCGCATAGACGGGTATCCCGGCCACGTCAGTTCAGCTGCAGCCGCTCGCGGGCCTGGTCCGCGCCGACTACACGGGCGCCCATCGCCTCAATGATGGTGCGCGCCTTGTGCACCAGCTGGGCGTTGCTCGCGTATACGCCCTTGCTCAGGTACAGGTTGTCCTCGAGACCGACGCGCACGTTGCCGCCGAGGAGGATCGACTGGGCGACCCAGGGCATCTGCATGCGGCTGATGGCAAAGGAGCTCCACACGCTGTTGGCGGGCAGGGTGTTCACCATCGCCAGCAGGTGACCGGTATCGGCCGGCACGCCATAGGGAATGCCGGTGCACAGCTGGACCATCGCAGGACCGGGGACGAGCCCCTCCTTGATCATCTGCTTCACGAACCAAAGGTTGCCGGTATCGAACACCTCCATTTCGACCTTCACCTTCAGGTCGCGCAGGATCGCTGCGCCCTCGCGGCAGTAGTCCGGGGTCGAGATGTAGGCGCGGTTGCCGTCGCCGAAGTTGAGCGTGCCGCAATCGAGTGTCGCGATGTCGGGCCGGTACAAGCCTTCGCCGCACAGGTCGATGACATGCTGCATGCGTTCCTTCTGGGTGACGAAGTCGGAGCCGGCCGCGGGGGTGTCCTTGAGGCCTTCCTTGCCGATGCAGATATAGCCGCCCATGCCGCAGGTCAGGTTCACCAGGACATCGACCTTGCTCTCGCGGATGCGCTTGACGACCTCGCGATAGTGCTTGGTGGCCATGCTGAAGGCCCCGGTTTCGGGGTCGCGGACGTGGATGTGTACGATGGCAGCCCCGGCCCGCGCGGCCTCGATGGCCGAATCGGCGATGCCCTCCGGGGTGATGGGACAGTGCGGGCTCTTGGTGACCTTGGTGTCGTCTCCGGTGATCGCGCAGGTAATGATGACGTCGGAATTCATGGGAGCCTCACCGCAGCTTCGCAGGGCATGTTAATATTATGGGGACAATAATATAACGGCGCGGCGCAATGCGGCAAGCTAAGACGCGCGATGCGCAGTTTTTATCGAGGAGCCAAGCGTGCAGACCAAGATGTTGATCGCCGGCCAGCTGGTAGCCGGCGAGGCTGAGGCCGAGTCGATCCTGGATGCGGCAACCGGCAAGCAGATCGCCGCGGTACCGGCGGCATCCGCTTCGCAGGTGCAGGCGGCGGTGGCCGCCGCCGAGGCTGCCTTTCCGGCCTGGGCGCGCACCCCGCCGAAGGAACGCGGCAGCTTCCTCCTGCGCATCGCCGATCGCATCGAAGCCGAGGCCGCCGCCTACGCGGCGCTCGAGTCGGCGAACACCGGCAAGCCGCTGGCGGCGATGCTGGCCGACGAGATGCCCTCGATCGCGGACATCTTCCGCTACTTCGCCGGCGTGTGCCGCGCCCCGCAGGGCCTGGCGGCGGGGGAGTACCTGGCCGGTCATACCAGCATGATCCGCCGGGACCCCGTCGGGGTGGTGGCCTCGATCGCCCCGTGGAACTACCCGCTGATGATGGCGGTGTGGAAGATCGCGCCGGCGATCGCCGCTGGCAACACCCTCATCCTCAAGCCCTCTGAGCAGACCCCGCTCACCACCCTCAAGCTCGCCGAGCTGTTCGCGGAAGTGCTGCCGGCGGGGGTGGTGAATGTCATCTGCGGGCGCGGCGAGCCGGTCGGGCGCCTGCTCACCAGTCACCCGCGCGTGCGCATGGTCTCGCTCACCGGTTCCATTGGCACCGGCCAGAAGATCCTCGCGGCCGCCGCCGACAACATGAAGCGCACGCACATGGAGCTCGGCGGCAAGGCCCCGGTGATCGTGTTCGACGACGCCGACATCGCCGAGGTTGTCGCCGGGGTGCGTACCTTCGGCTACTACAACGCCGGGCAGGACTGCACGGCCGCCTGCCGCATGTACGTCGACCGGCGCATCTACGACAAGGTAGTGGCGGATCTGACCAGCGCGGTGCGTTCCATCAAGCTTGGCACGCAGCAGGAGGCGGGCGTGGAGCTTGGGCCGCTGATCTCAGCCGCGCAGCGTGGGCGCGTGGCCGAGATGGTCGACCGCGCCGCGGCCAACAAGTACGTGCAGGTGACCACCGGCGGCAAGGTACGCGCCGGCGGCGGCTTCTTCTACGAGCCGACGGTCATCGCCGGCGCCCGCCAGGCCGATGAGATCGTGCAGAAAGAGGTCTTCGGACCGGTCGTCTCGCTCACCCCGTTCAGCGATACCGACGAGGCGATCGGCTGGGCCAATGACTCCGAGTACGGTCTGGCCTCCTCGGTCTGGACGCGTGACATCTCCCGCGCGATGAACGTCGCCGCGCAACTGCAATACGGGGTCACCTGGATCAATACCCACTTCGCCACCGTGAACGAGATGCCGCACGGGGGCTTCAAGCGTTCCGGGTACGGCAAGGACCTCTCGGTGTACGCGCTCGAGGATTACACCGTGACCCGCCACGTGATGGTGAAGCTCTGAAGATCGGGTTGGGCTGGCTGTGGGGCGCGCGGCGCTGCGTGCTGGCGCTGCTGGCCGCCGCGCTCGCGGGCTGCGGTTCCGGGGCGCGCGATGCGCAGCAGCTGCATATCTACAACTGGGCCGACTACATCGGCAAGGACACGATCGCCCAGTTCGAGAAGCAAACCGGCATCACCGTGGTCTACGACACCTACGATGCCGATGAGACCCTCGAGGCGAAGATGATGGCCGGGGATTCCGGCTACGACGTGGTCAGCACCTCCACCGACTACTTCGCGCGCCAGATCAAGGCCGGGATCTACCAGCCGCTGGATAAGTCGCTGCTGCCGAACTGGAAGAACCTCGACCCGTACGTGCTCGAGCGCGAGTCGGTCGCCGACCCGGGCAACCGCTACGCGATGCCGTACCTGCGGCACGTGAACGGCTTCGCCTACAACGTCGACATGATCCGCGCGCGCATGCCCGATGCCCCCGTGGACAGCCTCGACATGATCTTCAAGCCCGAGATCATCAAGCACTTCGCCGACTGTGGGGTCACCTTCCTGGATTCACCCGAGGACGTGCTGCAACTGGCGCTGAACTACCTGCACCTGAACCCGAACACCACCCGGCCCGAGGACTACGCGCAGGCGGAGAAGCTGCTGCTCACCGTGCGCCCCTACATCCGCGCCTTCGACTCCAGCGAATACATGAATGGGCTGGCGACCGGTGACTTCTGCATCTCCATGTCCTGGTCGGGGGATTATGCGACCTCGCGCGCGCGCGCCCGGGCCGCGGGCGTGGACGTGAACCTCGCGTTCACGGTACCGAAGGAGGGCGCCAACGGCTCCTTCGATGCGCTGCTGATACCGGCGGATGCCCCGCACCGCCTCGCGGCGTACCAGTTCCTCAACTACATCCTCGAGCCGCAGGTGATCGCGCAGATCACCAACTACATTCACTACGGCAACGATAACCTTGCCGCCAATCCCTATGTCGAGCCCAAAATCCTCAACGACCCGACGATCTACCCGACCCCCGAGATCCAGGCACGGCTGTACATGGCTAGCGAGGCGTCGCCGGCCCTCGAGCGGCTGCGCACCCGCACCTGGACGCGCATCAAGACCGATCTGTAGCGGCAGCGGTTAGCTGCCGGCCAGGCGGATCTCCGCCGCGCGCCTGCGATCGCCGCGCACCATGAGATAACCGGCCGCGATCACGCACGCTCCCACCGCGCACACGATGAGGCTGGCGAGGGCGTTGATATCCGGGCTCACCCCGAGTTTCACCTTCGAGTAGATGACCATCGGCAGCGTGCTCGCCCCCGGCCCGGCCACGAAGCTGGAGATCACCAGGTCATCGAGCGACAGGGTGAAGGAGAGCAGCCAGCTGGAGATCAGCGCCGGGGCGATGATCGGCAGCGTGATCTCCACAAAGGCGCGCAGCGGGCTCGCGCCGAGGTCCATCGCCGCCTCTTCCAGCGAGCGATCGGCCTGCTGCAGGCGCGACTGCACGGTGATCGTGACGTAGGCGCTGCAGAAGGTAATGTGCGAGATCACGATGGTGGTGAAGCCGCGGTGCGGCCAGGCGAACAGCTGCACCATCGAGACGAACAGCAACAGCTGGGTGATGCCCGTGATGATTTCGGGCATGACCAGCGGGGCGTTCACCATCCCCGTGAGTAACAGGCGGCCGCGAAAGCGCGCGAAGCGCACCAGCGCGATCGCCGCGAGCGTACCCAGGATCAGCGCCAGGGTGGAGGCGGCGACCGCCACCTCCAGCGACAGCAGTGCCGCCTGCAGCAGCTGGCGGTTGTGCAGCAGCTGCCCGTACCAGGCGGTCGAGAAGCCGCCCCACACGTTCACCAGCGGCGAGGCGTTGAAGGAGTAGCCGATCAGCACCAGGATCGGCAGGTACAGGAGCGCGATACCGGCGAACAGCACCGTGTTGAGCCCTGCGGAAGAGCGACCCTCCATCTAGGACTCCAGCTGCCGCACGTTGTAGTACTGGTAGATCGCGATCGGGCCGGCCAGCAGCAGCAGGAAGGCGATGGCCACCGCCGAGGCGACCGGCCAGTCGTGGTTACCGAAGAACTCGTCCCACAGCACGCGACCGATCATGAGGTTGTTCGGACCGCCGAGCAGCGAGGGGATGACGAACTCTCCCACCGCCGGGATGAACACCAGCATCGCCCCGGCGATCACCCCGGGGAGCGACAGCGGCAGCGTCACGTCGAGGAACGCGCGGCGCGGCGTGCTGCCCAGGTCACTGGCCGCCTCGAGCAGCGTCGGGTCGAGCTTCTCCAGCGTCGCAAACAGCGGCAGCACCATGAACGGCAGGTAGGAATAGATAATGCCGACGTACACCGCGATGCTGGTGTGCAGGATGTGGAACGGCTGGTGGATCAGGCCCAGGTGCAGCAGCATGGTGTTGAGGAAGCCGTTGTCGCGGATGATGCCCTCGAGTGCATAGACCCGCAGCAGGAAGGAGGTCCAGAACGGCAGCATGATCACCAGCAGCAGCAGGTTCTGCCGCGACTTGGGGCTGCGCGCGATGGCGTAGGCCATCGGGTAACCGAGCAGCAGGCAGATGAGGGTCGAGAAGAACGCGGTGCGCAGCGAGTAGAGGTAGGCGACGCCGTAGACCTGGTCAGTGAGCAGGTAGCGGTAGTTGCCCAGGGTGATGGCGAACTGCAGGCGATGGTCGGCGGTCCAGGAGATCACGTCCGTGAACGGCGGCACACGCGGGGCCGCCTCGGCGAAGCTGATCTTGAAGGCGAATACGAACGGGATCAGGAAGAAGACGAACAGGAAGATGAGCGGCGGCAGGATGATCAGCCAGCGGCCCGGGCGCCAATTTGGTTTCATGTTCTGGGATTTGCTCGTGCCTGCCGGTATTGTGCGGGATAAACTTGCGCACGGTCCAACAATTGCCTCGCGGGCGCGCATCCGCCGCGGGGCCGCGGGTATAGACACAGGTGTCCGGTCCCAGAACTCCCACGACGAGCGCGGCGCGCCCCCCGGGTGCCGGCAACACGCGCATCCGCCAGCGCCGCCGCCTGATCGATGCCTGCATTTCCGCACTGCATATCTACGGGCCCTCGCGCACCACGGTGGAGAAGGTGGTGGCGCTGGCCGACCTGTCCCCCGGCATCGTGCGCTTCTACTTCGATTCCAAGGCCGCGATGCTGGTCGCCTCCCTGGAATACCTCGCCGCGGAGTTCGAGGACCGGGTGATGGCCCCGGTCGCGCAGCTGAAGGAGACGCCGATCGCGGCGCTGCGCCTTATGGTGGACCTGTACTTGGATGCGGACATCGCCAGCCCCCGCAAGGTCTCGGTGTGGTACTCGTTCTGGGGGGAGGCGAGCTCGCGCCAGGAGTACTACGACATCTGCGGCAAGAAGGACGAAGACTTCGCCGCGCTGGTGCGCGAGCTGATCCAGCGCCTGATCACCAGCAGCGGCGCGGCCCATCTGGACGCCGACGCGGTGGCCCTGGGCCTGATCGGGGTGCTCGAGATCCTGTGGCAGGGCTTTGCCTTCCAGAGCGAGGCGAACATCGATCGCGCCGCGGCCGTGAGCCGCTCGCTGGCCTACCTGCGTTCGGTGTTTCCCGGGGAATTTGCAGCCGCCGCGCCCCCGCACGCGGCGCCGGCCGCGGTGCCCGGCGGCATGGGCGCGCGCTTGCCGGCGCAGGCATACGTGGACAGCAGCCTGCTCAGCGCCGAGCGCGAACGGCTGCTGCGGCCGGCCTGGCAGGTTCTCGGGCACGAGGCGGAGCTCAAGGCGCCGGGGGACTTTCTCACCGGCGACCTGGCGGGCGAGCGCGTGCTGGTGGTGCGCGCCGAGCGCGAGCGCCTGCATGGGTTCCGCAACACCTGCCGGCGCAGCCCGCACGCACTGGTGGCCGAGCGCCGCGGGCACCTGCAAAGTGCCATCCGCTGCGCGACGCACGCGCTCACCTACACCTTCGACGGGCAGCTGGTGGCCGGCGAGACCCCCGGGGACCTGACGCCGCTGGAGATCACCACCCGCGGGCAGCTGGTGCTGGCGCGCGGAGCCGCGCCGCGCTTGGAACCGCGCGCGAGCGCCATCAACTGGGATGCCTGCGGTGAACCGCTGGCCGGAGGCTTCAGCGAGCGTGAGGTGGTGGCGGACTGGAAGGTGCTGGTCGAGCAGTGGCTGGAGAACCCGCACGCCACGCAGCAATTCCTGCCGCCGAACCAGCTGCTCGACGTGCGTGCGGCGGGGGTGATGGTCCTGCAGGTCACCCCGGTCTCCCCCGGCCGCTCGCGGCTGCGGCGCTTTGACTTCGTGAACGAGTCGGCCGCGCGGCGGGCCAGCCGCCCGGCGCGCGAGCAGTGGCGCCGCGAGACCGCCGCCTGGGTCGCCGAGCAGATTCAACTGGCCGAGTCCACGCAGGCGGGACTGCTGGGAGCTGCCGCTGAGCCGGCCGATGCCGGTCCGGTCACGGCCGTGCTCGCCGAGTTCCGCGCCTCGATCACGCGACTGCTGCAGCCCCCCGGCTAGGCAAAGCGCGCCGGCGCACTGGCCAGGCGCGCCTCGGGGATGCGCGCGCGCAGCAGCTCGTGGAACTGGAGCATCCAGTGCTCGATCGTCGATAGCGGCCCGGGCTCGTAGCTGGGCGAGGCCAGTCCCTGCTGCACGCGCGTGCACAGGAACTCGTCCTCGCGCTGCACCTGGCGGTTGATGCGCGCGTTGAGGTAGCGAACGATGCGCATCTCGCGCCGCTCGTCGGCTAGCCCGAACACCTGGCCGCGGATGGTGCACTTGCCCGGGCCGCGCGGCAGCACCTGGAAAAAGTCCATCTGGTCGGGGAACACGTCGATGCCCAGGTTCGGCAGCATGCTGTAGAAGCTCCAGCGCCGGCGGTCGTGCTCGGGAAGATGCTGCGACACTCCGGCGATCATCTTCTGGTACATGCGCTCGCTCCAGCGGCTGGAAGGGCGCTCGCGCAGCCAGCTGGCGCCGCGGGCGACGCCGACGGTCTCGGTGCTCGACTGGTCATCGAAGTCGGGCGTGAGCATGCGGAACAGGCCCGGGTGCCCGATCGGCACGTGGTAGGACTCGAGGTAATTGTCCATCGCGACCTTCCAGTCGCAGTCCCAGTGTTCCACGTACAGCGGGGCGAGCGGCTGCATGCGCTCGAAGTGGTGCGCCACGAATTCGGCGCCGACCCCGCCCCAGACCTTCTCCAGCGACGGCAGCTCGTCCCCTGCCAGGCATACGAACACGAACCCGCAGAATACCTGCATGCGCAGCCCCTTCAGGCCCAGCTGCGCGCGATCCAGCGGCGGGAAGGTCTCGCGGCTGGGCATGCCGAGCAGCTCACCGCTCAACTTGTAGGACCAGCCGTGGTAGGGACAGGTGATGGCGCCGGGGCAATTGCCCTCACCGTGCAGGATGCGTGCACCGCGATGGCGGCACACGTTGTGGAATGCCTGGATGTCACCGGCGGAGTTCTTCAGCACCACGATGCTCTCGCGGCCGATCTCGATGGCCACGTAGTCACCTGCCCGGGCCACGGAGCTCACGTGACATACCAGCTGCCAGCTCGGGCGCAGGATGCGTTCGTACTCCAGGCGGCTCATCTCCGGGTGGTTGTATACCCACGCCGGCAGCGCGCGGATAAGCGTCGCGGGCATGGCTTCGACCGGGCGGGCAGTGGCGTTCATGGGGGGCGTCCGGCTGGCATGTATATGGTCATATAATTCTATCCCAAGAAACTATATGATCATATAGACGGCATGCCCTGCAGATGGTAACTTGCCGTGATAACTGCGATTTTCCCTCACCGAACCAGGGGTGCACCGCCATGGCCAGAACGATGACCAGGAACAATGAGCATTACCGGCGGGCTCTGAAGCGTATGCCCCTCGGGGTGGCTTCGAACTTCCGCTTCTGGGGCGAGGAACGCACGATTTACGTCAAGGAAGGCCGCGGCGCGCGCGTCACCGACCTCGACGACAACGTGTACGTCGATTACCGCATGGGTTACGGCCCTGCGATCCTCGGCTACGCGGATCCGCGCGTCGACGAGGCCGCACGCGAGGGGATGAAGGTCGGGGGCGTGTTCGCGCTCTCCACCGAGCGTGAGTACAAGGTCGCCGAGCGCATCTCGCAGATGGTGCCGGCAGCAGAACTGGTGCGCTTTTCCAACTCGGGCACCGAGGCGGTGATGGCGGCACTGCGCCTGGCGCGTGCCTACACCAAGAAGGACAACTACGTCATCCTCGAGGGCAGCTACCACGGCCTGTTCGACGCGGCGATGTGGTACACGCCGATGGAGAAGTGGGCCGAGGTGGGCGATCCGGTCGTGCACCCCTACAGCGAGGGCGTGCCGCTGGCGACCCGCAACTTCGCGCACTTCGTGCAGGCCAATGATGCCAACCAGCTCGAGGACGTGCTCAAGCGCCACGGCCAATCGATCGCCTGCCTGCTGATCGAACCGATCATGGGCAACTGCCTGGGGATTGCCGCGGACCCGGCCTACATGCGCGCCGCACGCGAGCTGTGCGACCGCCACGGCGTGGTGCTGATAATCGACGAGGTGAAGACCGGCTTCCGCGTCGCCAAGGGTGGGGCGCAGGAGCTGTACGGGGTGCGCGCGGACCTGTGCACCTTCGCCAAGGCAGTGGCCAATGGCTACCCGATCTCGGTGCTTGCCGGCCGCGAGGACATCATGCGCAAGGTGGGCAAGGGCGTGGCCCACGGCGGCACCTACACCGCGCACCCGGTATCGCTGGCCGCGGCCGAGAAGACCCTGGAGATCCTGGCCGAGACGGATGCGCTGGAGAAGCTGGCCAACTACGGCACGCGCCTGCGTAACGGCAAGAGCGCCATCCTCAAGTCGCGCGGCATCGCGCACAGCTTCGTGGGACACCCCTCGATGAGTGGCCTGTACTTCGCCGCGCAACCGCCGCGCACCTACCGCGACTGGAAGGGCAGCGACTATACGTTCTATGACGCTGTGGCCCGGGTGCTGCACGATGAGCGCATCCTGTGCGAGCCTGACTCGCGCGAGCCCTGGTTCATGTCCGCCGCGCACGATGACTCGTGCCTGAAGGACACGCTCGGTGCCTTCGAGGTGGCGGTCGACGCCACGCTCAATGCCCAGGGCTCTACGCGCCGGGTACCCGCCTGAGCAACGCAGCCGGCGGGGCGGCATGAGTTCGCGCACAGCCAATCGCTACGATGCGATCATCGTCGGCGCCGGCCACAACGGCCTGGTGAACGCCTGCTATCTGGCACGTGCGGGCCTGAAGGTCCTGGTGCTCGAGCGCAATCCGTTCGTGGGCGGGGCGGCGGTAAGCCGCAGCCTCTACGACGGCTTCACGTACTCGAACTGCTCCTACGTGTGCAGCTTGCTGCGCACGGAGATCATCCGCGCGCTCGAGCTGCCGCAGCACGGCCTGCAGATCATTCCCTACGAGGGTGGCTGCACGATGATGCGCGACGGTGGTCATCTGGCGGTGTACGACAACCACGACGCGTTCCGCCGCGAACTGGCACGGCATTCACGCCACGACGCCGAGGCCTACGAGCGCTACGTGCGCGACATGCTGCGGCACTGCCGCTTCATCAAGCCGCTGCTGCTGCGCGAGCCGCCGGACCCGACCTCCTTCCGGCCACGCGACATCCAGGAGCTGATGTTCCTCGGCAAGCACTTCCACAAGCTCGGCGAGGCGCGCATGTACGACACGCTGCGCTTCTGGACGATGAGCTGCGCGGACATGCTCGAGGAGTACTTCGAGAGCGAGATCGTCAAGGCGCACATGGCCGGCAGCTCGATCATCGGCACGGCCCTGGGGCCGCGTTCTGCCGGCAGTGCCTACGTGCTGTTGCACCACTACATGGGCAGCATCGATGGCGCGGTCGGGGCCTGGGGCTTCGCGCGCGGTGGCATGGGTGCGATCACCCAGGCGCTGGCCGCATCGCTCAAGGCCAGCGGGGGCGAGGTGCGCGTCAGTGCGCCGGTGCAGCAGATCCTGGTGCGCCACGGTCGCGCCACGGGAGTGGTGCTCGATGATGGCGAGGAGGTGCATGCCCCGGTGGTGGTCTCCAACATGGACGTGAAGCGCACCTTCCTCAAGACGGTGGCGCCCGAGCACCTGCCGCCGGAGTTCCTCGACCAGGTGCGCAAGTTCAAGATCCGCGGCTCCTCGGGCAAGCTGAACATCGCGCTCGACCGCCTGCCGCGTTTCCCGTCGATTCCCGACGGCTCGCCCTCGATCCGCGGCGACCTGCACATCACCGACACCATCGAGATGCTCGAGCGCGGCTACGATGACTGGAAGGAGGGCCGCTGGTCGCGCGCCCCGTACGTCGACATGCTCATCCCGACGCAGATCGACCCGAGCATGACGCCCGACGGCAAGCACTACATGTCCGTATTCGTGCAGTACTGCCCCTACCAGCTGGCGGACGGGGAATGGACTGACCAGAAGCGCAAGGCCTTCGGCAACACGGTCATCGATGCGATCGGTGCTCACAGCCCGGACTTCAAGGACCTCATCCTGCACGCCGAGATCCGCACCCCCTGGGACATCGAGAACGAGGTCGGGCTGACCGAGGGCAACATCTTCCAGGGCGAGCTGACCTTCGACCAGCTGCTGTTCAACCGCCCGGTGCCCGGCTACGCGCAGTACCGCGCGCCGGTGCGCGGCATGTACATGTGCGGCTCGAGCACGCACCCCGGGGGCGGGGTGATGGGCGCCCCCGGCGCAAACTCGGCGGCCGCGATCCTGCGCGACCTGGGGCGCAAGGCATGAGTACCCCGGCACGCGCGCGCTACGACGCCATCATCATCGGCGCGGGCCACAATGGGCTGGTGTGCGCGACCTACCTGGCACGCGCGGGTCGCACGGTGCTGGTGCTGGAGGCCGCCGAGCGCCTGGGCGGTGCGGCGGTGACGCGCGAGTTCGCGCCCGGGTATCAGGTCTCCGCCGGCGCCCACTTGCTGCATCTGATGCCGGCGGCGCTGCTGAAGGACCTGAACCTCGGCGCCCACGGGCTGAAGCTCGCCGGCCAGGCCCTCCCCAGCACCGTGCTCGCAGCGAACGGCCAGCACCTGGGACTGGGCGCAGGGACTGTTGGAAAGCTGTCGGCCGCCGATGCCAAGGCCTATCTTGAGTGGCAGCGGTTGCTGCGCCAGCTGTCGCGGGCGCTGCACCCGGTGCTGAACGCCGCGCCACCGCGGCTGGGCACCGATGCCTGGAGTGACCGCAGGTCACTGCTGGGCCTGGGCTGGCGCATGCGCCGCCTCGGGCGCCGTGACATGCGGGAGTTGCTGCGCATCGGTCTGATGAACGTGCACGATCTGCTGGAGGATCGCTTCGAGCATCCGCTGCTCAAGGGCGCGCTTGCGCTGGATGCGGTGCTGGGCACCAACTACGGGCCGCGCTCCCCCGGCACTGTGTTGTCGCTGCTGTATCGCTACGCCGCCTGCAGCGGCACGGAATCATTGACGCAGCCGCAGGGGGGCCTAGGTGCGCTGACGGCAGCGCTGGGCCGCGCGGCCACGGCGGCCGGCGCCGAGGTGCTGGCCGCCACTGCCGTCGAGCGCATCCTGGTGAAGGATGACCGTGCGAGCGGGGTCGCGCTCGCCTCCGGCGAGCAGGTCAGCGCCCGCGTTGTGATCTCCAATGCCGACCCGAAGACCACGTTCCTGGATCTGCTGGGGACGGAGCACCTGGATGCCGGCTTCGTCCGCAAAGTCTCCCACCTGCGTACGCGCGGCATCACCGCCAAGCTGCATCTGGCGCTCGAGCGCATGCCGCAGTTCTCCGGGCTGGACGCTGCCGCCCTGCGGGGGCGACTGCTGGTGGCACCCGATGCGGATTACATCGAGCGCGCCTATAACCACGCCAAGTACCAGGAGTACTCGGCCGCACCGGTGCTGGAGGTGACGCTGCCGACGCTCGCCGACCCGGGCCTGGCTCCCGCCGGCAAGCACGTGGCCTCGATCGTGGTGCAGTACGCGCCGTACGCGCTCAAGGAGGGCTGGGCGAGCGGGCGCCAGCGGTTCACGGACATCGTGATCGATACGCTTGCGGCCTACGCGCCGGACCTGCGCCGGTGTGTGGCGGCGAGCGAACTTCTGACCCCTGCCGACATCGAGCGCGAGTTCCGTATCAGTGGAGGTCACTGGCACCACGCGGAACTGGCCTTCGATCAGTTCTTCATGGTGCGCCCGGTCCCCGGGGCCACCCAGTACCAGACCCCGCTCGCCGGATTGTTCCTGTGCGGGGCCGGCTGCCACCCGGGCGGGGGCGTGATGGGACTGGCGGGCCGCAACGCGGCGCGTCGCATCATGAGCGAGGCTGCCTGAGATGCCGATGCCGAGCGAACCGCACTACCGCCAGCCGCTGCTGAAAACCCCGTTCCACGAGCGGGCGCGCGCCCTGAGCCAGCTCGACAGCTTCGTGCCCTGGGCCGGATACACGACCGTCGATGTATTCACCAGCGCCGAGCAGGAATATTTCTCCGTCCGCAACGCAAGCTCGCTCTACGACCTCACGCCGATGGTGAAGTACCGGGTCGCCGGCCCCGATGCGCTGCGCTTCCTCAACCGCCTGCTGACGCGCGATATTGGCAAGGTAAAAGCGGGCAAGGTCGCCTACGCGGTCTGGTGCGACGATGCCGGGATGCTCATCGATGACGGCACGGTGTTCTGCCTGGGCCCCAACGAGTACCGCATCTGTACCGCCGAGCGGCAAATGGACTGGTTCGCAGCTTCGGCCATCGGCTTTGAGGTCTCGATCACCGAGGTCACCGAGGAGGTAGCCGCCCTGGCCGTGCAGGGACCAACCTCCTGCGCGCTGCTCAAGGCTGTAGGCCTCGCCGGGGTAGAGCGCCTCAAGCCCTTCGAGCACGGTCAGTTCTCCATGCCCGGCGCCGCCGCGCCGGTCACGATGATGGTATCGCGCACCGGCTTCACCGGGGACTTAGGCTACGAGCTGTGGATGAGTCCGGCGGATGCCGAATACGTGTGGGACGCGCTCATGCGCCATGGCAGCACGCGCGGCGTGCGCCCCATCGGCTCGCGCGCACTCAACATGGTGCGCATCGAGGCCGGTTTCGTGCTGCCTAACATGGACTTTGTCTCCGCCGCCCATACACTGCGCCTCGGCACCGAGCGCTCGCCGCTGGAACTCGGCCTGGCCTGGCTGGTCGACTTCAACAAGGGGCATTTCACCGGCCGGCGCGCCCTGCTGGCGGAGCAGAAGCGCGGGCCGCTGCGCCAGCTGGTGGGCCTGGACATCGAGGGCACCAAGCCGGCGCACAATGCCCTGCTGTACACCGATCGCTCCGGGCGCAAGGAAGCCGGCAGCATCACCTCGGCGACCTGGTCGCCCACCTGCAAGCGCAACCTCGCCCTGGCGATGATCGACGCTCCCTACATCGCCACCGGCTCGGTGCTGTGGGCGGAGATCTATCTGAACAGGGAACTGGTCTGGGAGCGCCGGATGGTCCAGGCGCAGGTGGTGGAACGACCCTTTTTTGCGCCGGCCCGCCGCCGCGCAACCCCGCCAGCAGATTTCTGAGCGGTACATTAACCTTACCGGCCATGATCACCGCACAGTCAAAACCACTCGCTGACCGGCCCTGGCTTGACCCGAACGCGGTACCGCAGATCCGCATCGAGGCGGTGACCAAGGCCTACGCCGCGCACACCGCGGTGGACAACGTGAGCCTCGAGATCTTCAAGGGCGAGATGTTTGCCCTGGTGGGGGCTTCCGGGTGCGGCAAGACCACGCTGCTGCGCATGCTCGCCGGGTTCGCGCTGCCCACCAGCGGCCGCCTGTTCATCGACGGGACGGAGATGGGCGCCGTGCCCCCGCACCAGCGGCCCGTGAACATGATGTTCCAGTCGTATGCGCTGTTTCCGCACATGAGTGTGGAAAACAACGTCGGCTACGGGCTGCGCCGGCTGCCGCTGGAGGCGGCCGCCAAGAAGCAGCGCATCCAGGAGGCACTGGACATGGTGCAGCTGGGTGCGCTGGGCAAGCGCAAGCCCCACCAGCTCTCCGGCGGCCAGCGCCAGCGCGTGGCACTGGCGCGCGCCCTGATCCGCCGCCCCAAGGTACTTTTGCTGGATGAGCCGCTGTCGGCGCTGGACAAGAAGCTGCGCGAGCAGACCCAGTTCGAGCTCATGGACCTGCAGTACAAGCTGGGCATCACCTTCATCGTGGTGACCCACGACCAGGACGAGGCGATGGCCCTGGCTACCCGCATCGCGGTAATGGACCGCGGGCAGGTAGTGCAGGTGGGCACCCCGGCGGAGATCTACGAATTCCCGCGCAGCCGTTTCGTGGCCGACTTCGTCGGCACCGCCAACCTGTTTGAGGGCGTCGTGTGCGCCTGCGAGGAGGGTATGGTACGCGTTCAGTGCGCCGAGACCGGCGGGGAGCTGGTGGTCGATGACCGGGGCACCTTTGCCCTGGGCCAGCAGGTCTGGGTGGCGCTGCGCCCCGAAAAGGTGCGTCTGGCCAAGGAGCCCTCGACCGCCGCCCGGGTCAACCAGTTGCGCGGCACCGTTTGGGAGCTGGGGTACCTGGGTAACCGATCGACCTACCGGATCAAGACGTCCAGTGGCAAGCTTGTCACCGTGGTGGCCCAGAACGAGCGGCGCACGTCCGAGGCGGCGATCGACTGGAGCGACGAGGTTTTCGTGAGCTGGGGTGCGGATGCGGCCGTGGTGCTGCAGTCGTAGGGGCAAATTCCAGAAAACCGGGGATTCGGCATTTGAAGGGTGAGTACATGAATAATTCGAACCGTGTATTGGTCGGCGCGTCCGCCATCGTTCTGGGAGCGCTCGGCCTGGCGGCTGGCCCGGGGGCATTCGCCGATGCGCAGAGTGATGCCGCCGGCAGCCCCGGGCTGCAGGAAGTCACCGTGACGGCAACGCGACACGAGGAGGCCCTGAGCAAGGTGCCCATCAGCGTCACGGCGCTCACCCAGGAGACCATGGATAACCTGGGCATCAAGGATTTCCAGGACGTCGCGCGCTTCACCCCGGGTGTCACCATCGACACCGCCGGCACGAACGCCATTTCGATCCGCGGCATCTCCTCCTCAGGCGGCGCCGGGACCACCGGCATCTACATCGACGACACCCCGATCCAGATGCGCTCGCTCGGCTTCAACCCCGACGACACGCTGCCCAAGACTTTCGACCTGCAGCGCGTCGAGGTGCTGCGCGGCCCGCAGGGCACGCTGTTTGGCGCCGGCGCCGAGGGTGGCGCAGTGCGCTACATTCTCAACCAGCCGAGTCTCACCGTCGCCGACACCTACGTGCGCAGTGAGCTCTCGTACACCCAGCACGGCCAGCCGAGTGCGGAGTTCGGCATCGCGCGCGGCCAGCCCGTCGTCGATGGAACTTTCGGTATCCGTGCCAGCATCTGGTATCGCTACGACGGCGGCTACATCAACCGAGTTGATCCGGACACCCTGGCGGTGATCGGCCACAACATCAACTATTCCAATTCCATCATGGGGCGCCTGGCCGCTGTGTGGCAGCCAGCGAGCAATGTAGTCATCACGCCGAGCTTCCTGTACCAGCGTCAGGACAAGAACGACGATTCGACCTACTGGCCAGCGTATTCCGACCCGTCGCAGGGACACTTCAACACGGCCACCCCGGAACGGCTGGGCGGCCCAGATGAGTACTACCTGCCGGCCATCAAGGCGGAACTCGACCTCAAGGACAGCCAGATCATCGCCAATGCCTCCTACTACCACCGTAAGCAGATCACCGCCTACCAGGGGACGGTGTATGACCTGAGCTACTGGCAGACGATTCCTGCGGGCATGGGGGCGCCGGCGGACGGCTACCCACTGCCGCCGAAGTGCACGGCCCCCGAGGATGCCACCAGCTGCTCCTGGTTCCCGCTCCTCGATGCCAGCGGCATCCACCTGCCGGCCGCCCTGCGCGGCACGCAGACCCCCAACACGATGACCAATACCCAGGAGAGCTTTGTCGGCGAGCTGCGCTGGCAGTCGAGCAATACAAGCTCGAAGTTGTCATACACCGCGGGGGTGTTCTGGCAGCTGGCCAAGGAGGGCAGCACCGAGGAGCTGAAGTCCACCAACATCGACCAGGTCTTCGAGTATCTCTTCGGGCTGTCGCCGACGGACTTCTACGGTGACACCTTCTATTCCTGCCCGGGCAACGGCAATTATCCGGCCATCCCGGCCTGCGACATCTACTACAACCACAACACAACCTACGACCGGCAGATCGCCGCCTATGGCGAACTCAGCTACGCCTTCACCGACTGGTTTAAGCTCACCGTCGGCGAGCGCATCGCGCACACCGAGTTCTCGCTCAACCATTACGCGGACGGGTACGAGAACTACGGCCCGGGACCGGCGCAGGCGAGCGAGAAGGAGACGCCCAACACCCCGAAGATCGTCGCCTCGTTCCAGGTGACCCCGGGTGACCTGTTCTACGCGAGCTACTCAAAGGGCTTTCGGGTCGGCGGCGGCAACGCTCCGCTGCCGTCCTACTGCGACGATGACCTCGCGGCCGCCGGCTACCCCAACGGGGCGCCACTGACCTACAAGTCGGACAGCACCCAGAACTACGAGATCGGCGCCAAGAACGCCTTCAGTAACTGGCTCCGGCTCGCCACCAGCGTCTACTACATCAAGTGGAACGACATTCAGGAGAGCCTGTACGTCGCCGGTGCCTGCGGCCTGCAGTTCACCGACAACTTGGGCGAAGCGCACGTATGGGGCGGCGACATCCAGGCACAGATGCAGTTCGGCCAGCTGCACGTGGACCTGTCCGCCGGTTATACCAGCGCCCGCTTCAGCAGGGACTCCCCGGTTAACTGCCAGTCCTCGGACCCGAACGTTCCGTACGTTCCCTGCCTCACCAGCAAGGGGGACGCCATCACCGGGCAGCAGGGCATCAACTACGCGCCGGGAGCGACCCCGCCGTGGACAGTGGCCTTGGGAGCCGAGTACGCCTTCCACATGGGTGAGCGTGACGGTTTCGTGCGCGCGGACTGGGAATACGAGAGCCGCAATCCGTGGCTCGCCAACATGCAGGACCCGAATAACGACGCGACCTACAACTATGGCTACTCGTACACGCTGCCCTCGACCAACTTCGTCTCAGCACGCGCCGGGATCAGTCTGGCGAATGACTGGCAGCTCGCGCTGTTCTGCGACAATCTGTTCGACTCGCACACGGTGACCAACTACACACTCGGTCAGACCGACAACACCTTTACGCCGCAACAGAACGCCTATACGTTCCGGCCGCGGACCATCGGCCTGAACGTGACCTGGCGTCATCGCTGAGACCGACTCGCGCGTCGTGCCGCCGGATGGTAGCGTGATGGCTCAATGCCACCACGTGAAACACCGGCGGCCGCGACGGGCGCGGATCCGCGCGCCGAGCGACTGAACACCCGCGCCGCGGGGGTCGTCGGACTCGCGGTGCTGTGCAGCCGCGTGCTGGGGCTGGCGCGCGAGCAGATCTTCGCCGCCCTGTTCGGCGGCGGGCGCGTGATGGACGCCTTCACCATCGCCTTCCGCATCCCCAACCTGCTGCGCGACCTGTTCGCCGAAGGGGCGCTGTCGACCGCCTTCGTGACCGTGTTCACCAAGACCGCCGCGCTCGGCGATGAGTCATCGGCCTGGCGGCTGGCCAACAAGATCGCGACCCTGACCGCGGTGACCCTGAGCCTCATCACCGTGCTCGGTATCCTCTCGGCGCCGTGGCTGGTGGCAGCACTCGCCCCCGGGTTCGACCCGGCCAAGGCGGCACTGACCGTGACGCTCACCCGCGTCATGTACCCGTTCATCCTGCTGGTCTCCCTCGCCGCGCTGGTCATGGGAATGCTCAACGCCCGCAACGTCTTCGGCGTGCCGGCGATGGCCTCGAGCTTCTTTAACTTAGGGTCGATCGTCGCCGGCGTGCTGCTCGGGTACTGGCTCGATCCGCATTTCGGCTCGCGCGCCATCCTCGGTCTGGCCATCGGCACCCTGGTCGGGGGCGCGCTGCAGCTGGGCGTGCAGCTGCCGACGCTGAAGCGCCAGGGCTACCGCTACCGGGTGGACTTTCACTGGCGTGACCCGGGTGTGCGTGCGGTGCTGCGGCTGATGGGCCCCTCGGTGATCGCCGCGAGCACCACCCAGGTGAACGTGCTGGTCAACTCCGCGTTCGCCTCGCAGCTGGGCGACGGGCCGACGTTCTGGCTGACAGTCGCCTTCCGTCTCATGCAGCTGCCGCTGGGCATCTTCGGCGTGGCGCTCGGCACTGTCGCGCTGCCGCTGCTGGCGCGCATGGCCGCAGCGGGCAACATGCTCTCCTTCCGCACCGAACTGGCGCGCGGCATGCGCCTGGCCTTCCTCATGACCATCCCGGCGAGCGTCGGACTCATCGTGCTGGCCGAGCCGATCATCTCGGTGCTCTACCAGCACGGCCGCTTCGGCGCTCACGAAACCGCCGAATCCGCCGGCGCGCTGCGCTTCTACGCCCTGGGGCTGTGTGGCTACGCCGCCCTCAAGGTGCTGGTGAACGCCTTCTATGCGATCGACCGGCGCAAGACCCCGATGGTGGTCAGCTTCCTCGCCGTGGCGCTCAACCTGGTGCTGAACTTCGTGTTCACGCGGCAGCTTGGCTGGGGGCACCGGGGCCTGGCGTTCTCCACCGCCTGCGTGGCCACCAGCAACTTCCTCATCCTGTATTTCCTCATGCGCGCGCACCTGGGGCGCCTGGAATCACGGGCAATGGCGCGGCTGCTCGGCAAGCTCGCGCTGGCCTGCGTGGTACTGCTGGGGCTGGCCTGGGGCGGGGGCCAGTGGCTGCTGACGGACTGGGCGACGCAGGCGTTCTGGCCCAAGTGCGCCAGCCTGCTGCTGGTGATCGGCGTGGCCGCTGCCGGCTTCGTCGCCTGCGCCAACGCACTCGGCATCACCGAAGTGCACGAGATCGTGGCGGCGGTGCGCCGGCGCCTGCGCACCTAGCGACTCCTCAGGCGAAGTTCGCCGGCGCCTTGGGCAGGCGCACCTCGGGGATGCGCTCGCGCAGCAGGTCGTGGAACTCGTGCATCCAGCGCTCCAGGTGCGACAGCGGGCCGGGCTGGTAGACCCCGGAACGCAGTCCCTTCTGCACCCGCTCGCACAGCTCGCGGTCTTCCTTGTTCACCTGCATGTTCAGCTTGTTGCCCATGTAGCGCACCAGCTTCATCTCGCGCCGCTCATCGGGCACGCCGAAGGCGGCACCGCGGATGATGGTGCGCCCCGGGCCGTTGGGCAGCACCTGAAAGAAGTCCACCTGCTCGGGCATGATGTCGATGCCGAGGTTCGGCAGGCAGCTGTAAAAGCGCCAGCAGCGGCGGTTCTCTTCCGGCACGTGCGTGCTGACCTGCTGCGTGTACTTGGTGTAGACGCGCTCCAGCCAGCGCGGCGAGGGCTGCGGGCGGATCCAGCTGGTGCCGCGGCCGATGCCGGGTGCGGAGCGCGTATCCTCGTAGTCCGGGGTCATCATGCGGTTCAGCCCCGGGTGTCCCAGCGGCACGTGATAGGACTCCAGGTAGTTGTCCATCGCGATCTTCCAGTCGACCTCCCAGTGCTCCTGGTACA
This sequence comes from uncultured Pseudomonadota bacterium, assembly GCA_963794975.1. Classification (GTDB taxonomy): domain Bacteria; phylum Pseudomonadota; class Gammaproteobacteria; order Steroidobacterales; family Steroidobacteraceae; genus 13-2-20CM-66-19. The sequence goes on from CAWCGL010000002.1 coordinate 482,688, forward strand.
GCGGGGAGATCGGCACCAGCTCCTCCAGGTGGTAGGGGGCGAGTTCCTCGAGCATCGAGGCCCACACCTGCTGCGGCTTGGGCGGATTCCCGGCCAGGCACACGAACACGAAGCCCAGCATGATCTCCACGCGCACCGGGTACAGCGAGTACTGCGCCCGGTCGAAGTCGACGAAGCTGTCGCGCATGCTGGCCGCCTGCAGCGTGCCGTCGTACTGGTAGGTCCAGCCGTGGTAAGGGCAGGTGATGGCGCCGCGGCAGGTGCCGCTGCCCTCCAGGATGCGCGTGCCACGATGGCGGCACACGTTGTAGTGCGCGCGCACGGCGCCGGCCTTGTCGCGCACCACAATGACGCTCTCAGGTCCGAAGTCGAAAGTGATGTAGTCGCCCGCATGGGGGATCTGGCTGACGTGACAGACGATCTGCCAGCTCGGTTTGAGAATTCTCTCGAACTCGAGGCGGGTCATCTCGGGGTTGTTGTACACCCAGGCCGGCAGGGCAAAGCGCGGGGCGACTTTCTCGACGGGTACGGCGTTCATGGTCCGTGAAGTATAGGGTTTTTCACCTCCCGCGGCACGTGCCCGGGCCTCTAAACGTCGCGTGTGTTCAAGGAGTTAGCGCGCTATTTCAGGTCCGGTTGTGGCCCCCGTCGGCGAACTCCAGGCACGCCTGCAGCACGCGCACCAGCACCCCCTGCAGGGCCGCCGCGGCGGCACCATCCCACGGGGGCGGCCAGTTGCCCGCGTCGGGGGCTTGCTCAGGCTCCGCGAGGTATCCGCGGCAGGCCAGCTCCATCTGCACCGCGTGGACCCCTTGCGCCGGGCGCCCGTAGTGGCGCGTGGTGTAGCCGCCCTTGAAGCGCCCGTTGCTCACGCGCGAGAACCCGCTCGCATCGCATACGCCCTCGAGGCTGTGCGTCAGCTCGCGCGCACAGCTGGCCCCGGAGAAGGTGCCGAGGTTGAAGTGCGGCAGCGTCCCCGGGAACAGGCGCGGGACCTGCGAGCGGATCGAGTGACAGTCATACACCACCACGCACGGGTGCAGCGCCCGCAGGCGCGCGAGCTCTCGCTGACGGCGCGGTGATAGGGCTCGAAGTAGGCCTGGCGGCGCTGCGCGATCTCCGCGGCCGCCGGGGCTTGCGTCGGCGCGGTAGAGCGGCTCGCCGTCGAAGGTGGTCGTCGGGCACAGCTCGGTGGTCGCCTGCCCGGGATACAAGGAGGCGCCGGTCGGGTCGCGGTTGGCATCGATCACCGAGCGCGACAAGGCGGTGCGTACCAGGCTCGCCCCCAGGCCCTCGCCAAAGGCATACAGCCGCTCGACCCACCAGTCGGTGTCCTTGCGCGCCAGCCAGGGCGATACGAAGCGCGGCTCGAGCTCGGGCGGAATGTCGGTGCCGGTGTGCGGCATGCATAGCAGCAGCGGCGCGCTGCCGGCGTGGACGGTGAGCCACGCAGGGTGTGAGGGTGAGTTCATGCGCTGGATGATCCCTTAAGCTGCGCCCGGGCCGCCAATCATCAATAATGCACTCATGCCAACTCTCTGGTTTGAAACGGCACTGCTGCCGCAGGGCTGGGCCTCGCAGGTGCGCATCGAGGCGGCGTCCGGGATCATCGGCCGGGTGAGCGTTGGCGTGCAACCACAGGCCGGCGACGAGCGCCACGGCATCGCCATTCCCGGGCTGCCGAACCTGCACAGCCACGCCTTCCAGCGCGGCATCGCCGGTCTGACCGAGCGCCGCGGTTCCCAGGAGGACAGCTTCTGGAGCTGGCGCGAGCTGATGTACCGCTTCGTCGAGCGCATCGACGCGGACGAGTTCGAGGCCCTGAGCGCCTTCGCCTACGCGGAGATGCTCGAGGCCGGCTTCACCCACGTCGGGGAGTTCCACTACCTGCACCATGACCGCGGCGGCACCCCGTACGCCGATCCCGGAGAGCTCGCCGGGCGCATCGCCGCGGCCGCCGAGCAGAGCGGCATCGGCCTCACGCTGCTGCCGACCTTCTACGCGCACAGCGGCTTCGGCGGTGCGCCGCCCACGGCGCGGCAACTGCGCTTCGTCAACGATCCGCAGCGCTTCGCACGCATCGTGGAGTCCAGCCGCGCGGCGGTACGCGCACTGCCAGGCGCCAGCGTCGGGGTGGCCCCGCACAGCCTGCGGGCCGCCACGCCGGAGGAACTGGCGGAGGTGCTTGCGCGTGGGGGAGGGCGGAGTCATCCACATCCACATCGCCGAGCAGATGAAGGAGGTCGAGGACTGCATCGCCTGGAGCGGCGGCCAGCGGCCACTGGAGTGGCTGCTGGCCCACGAGGATGTCGATGAGTACTGGTGCCTGGTGCATGCCACCCATGCCACCCCGGCGGAACTCGCCGCGGTCGCTTCCAGTGGCGCGGTGGTCGGCCTGTGCCCGATGACCGAGGCGAGCCTCGGTGACGGCATCTTTCCGGCGGCACGCTTCATGGCCGAGCGCGGGCGCATCGGCATCGGCAGCGACTCGAACGTCAGGCTCGATGCGGCCGAGGAACTGCGCCTGCTCGAGTACGGGCAACGCCTCGAGCAGCGCGCCCGCAACGTCCTGGCGGCCGCCGGCGGCGCCTCCACCGGCCGCAGCCTGTTCGAGGCGGCGCTCGAGGGCGGCTGGCAGGCGCTGCAGGGCGGGGCGGCGGGCGCGGTGGGTCCCGGGCTTGCCGTGGGCGCGGCGCTCGATCTGGTGACGCTCAAGCGCGCGGATGCCTCGCTGCTGGAGCGCGGCGAGGATGAGCTGCTCGACAGCTGGATCTTCAGCGGCGGGCGCAGTTCGATTGATTGCGTGTGGCGCGCGGGCGTGAAGCTGGTGAGCGATGGCCGGCACCGCGCGCGCGGACCGCTGCTGGCGCGCTACGGTGCAGCCTTGCGGCGGCTGCTCGCCTAGATCCAACAACATTCGAAGGGGGAGCGACATGTTCAGGAAGTTAACGGGGGCGGCACTGGCGCTGCTGGCGGCCTTTGCCCTGGGAGGCATCGCGCTGCATCGCCACGAACCGATCAACGCGCTGTGGATCGTCACGGCCGCCGTGTGCGTCTACCTGCTCGGCTACCGCTTCTATGCCGCCTGGATCGCCGCGCGCGTGCTCATGGTCGACCCGACCCGGGCCACCCCGGCCGAGCGGCTGAACAACGGGCGCGACTTCGTGCCCACCCACCGCGGCGATCGTCTTCGGCCATCACTTCGCCGCCATCGCCGGCCCGGGGCCGCTGGTGGGCCCGACGCTGGCCGCGCAGTTCGGCTACCTGCCCGGCACGCTGTGGATCCTGGTGGGCGCGGTGTTCGGCGGCTGCGTGCAGGACATGACCATCCTGCTGCTGTCCACGCGCCGCGACGGCCGCAGCCTCGGGCAGATGGCGCGCGATGAGCTCGGCCCCGTGGGCGGCTTCGCGGCCCTGATCGGCACGCTGCTGATCATGGTCATCCTGAGCGCGGTGCTCGGGCTGGTGCTGGTGAACGTCATGAAGCACAGCCCGTGGGCGACGCGCCACGGTGATCGCGACCATCCCGGCGGCGATCATCGTCGGGCTGTACATGCGCTTCTGGCGGCCGGGCCGCGTGCTGGAGGGCTCGGTGCTGGGCTTCGCGCTGCTGGCGCTCGCGCTGGTCGGCGGCGGCTGGATCGACCACCAGCCCGCGCTGCGCGGCCTGTTCGACTACTCGGGCGTGGCGCTGGCGGCCCTGGTGGCCGGCTACGCCTTCTGCGCCGCCATCCTGCCGGTGTGGCTGCTGCTCGCGCCGCGCGACTACCTGTCCACGTTCCTGAAGATCGGCACCGTGCTGCTTGCTCGGGATCGCCATCATCATCACGCACCCGATGCTGAAGATGCCGGCGCTGACCGCCGTTCATCGACGGCACCGGCCCGCTGTTCGGCGGCAAGGTGTTCCCGTTCGTGTTCATCACCATCGCCTGCGGGGCGATCTCCGGCTTCCACGCGCTCATCGCCAGCGGCACGACGCCGAAGCTGATCAGCAGCGAGGCGGACGTGCGCCTGGTCGGCTACGGCAGCATGGCGCTGGAGTCGTTCGTGGCGATCATGGCGCTGATCGCCGCGACGCTGCTCGACCCGGGCGTGTACTTCGCCATCAACACCGGCGCCGGCGTCGTCGGGGCGACCCCGGAGGCGGCCGTGCACACCATCAGCGGCTGGGGCTTCCCGGTCACGGTGGAGCAGATGCGCGCGCTCGCCCAGGCGATGGGCGAGCAGACGCTGTTCGCCCGCACCGGCGGGGCGCCCTCGCTCGCGGTGGGCATGGCGAGCATCTTCGGCTCCACCTTCGGGCAGCGGACTGCTGGCGCTGTGGTACCACTTCGCGATCATGTTCGAGGCGGTGTTCATCCTGGCGACCCTCGATGCCGGCACGCGCGTCGGCCGCTTCATGCTGCAGGACCTGCTCGGGCACGTCTGGGCAGCCGCTCGGGCGCACCTCCTGGTATCCGTCGGTGATCTTCGCCAGCGCGCGCGATGGTGGCGGCGCTGGGGTTACTTCCTCTACGTCGGCGTCATCGATCCGAACGGCGGGATCAACATCCTGTGGCCGCTGTTCGGCATCTCCAACCAGATGCTGGCGGCGATCGCGCTGTCGATCGCCACCGGGATCCTCATCAAGAGCGGCAAGGCGCGCTACGCGCTCGTGACGCTCGTGCCGCTGGCCTGGCTGGCCATCGTCACCAGCACGGCGGCGTTTCAAAAGATTACAAGTCCGGATGTCAGGATCGGCCTGCTGGCGGCGGCCAACGATCTGGCCGGCAAGCTCGCCGCCGGCGTGCTGCCGGCCGGAGAAGGCAGCGGTCGCGCCGCAGCTGATCTTCAACCAGCGCCTGGACGCGGCGCTGGCGGCGCTGTTCACGGCGATCCTGTGGCTGGTGATCCTCGACATGGCGCGCATCTGCGTGCGGCGCCTGCGCGGCCTGCCGGTGCCGGTGAGCTCCGAGGCGCCGTACCAGGCGCGCGGCACGCTGCCGGCGGCGGCGGCGCGATGAGCGGCGCGCTGCCGCGGCGACACTCGCGGCGCTGCGCGGCCAGCGCCTGGGGCTGGCTGCGCGCGCTCAGCGGTGATGACGCCTACGAGCGCTACCGGCGGCATCATGCAGCGCGGCATCCCGGCGAGCCGCTGCTCGGCCGCCGGGCGTATTACGAGGAGACGCAGCAGCGCAAGTGGAGCGGCGTCAGCCGCTGTTGCTAAGTCTGCTAAGGGTGCCCGCGGCCAGCGCGACCGGCCGGAAGTGCCGGAAACTGCTAACATTCGCGGCCTGATTTCACGGGGGCGCGCCGGCCGGCCGGACCGCGCAGCATCCCGCGCAAAGGACGGATATGTCACTCAAGATCATGATTCTGGGCGCCAACGGCTTCATCGGCAGCGGCCTGACCGAGGCGATCCTGCGCGAGCGCGACTGGGAGGTCTTCGGCATCGACCTCGCGGACAACAAGCTCGGCAACCTGCCCAAGGACAAGCGCTTCCACTTCGTCGAGGGCGACATCACGATCAACAAGGAGTGGGTCGAGTACCACGTCAAGAAGTGCGACGTGATCGTGCCGCTGGTGGCCATCGCCAACCCCGCCCAGTACGTGACCCATCCGCTGCGGGTGTTCGAGCTGGACTTCGAGGCCAACATCGACATCGTCCGCCACTGCGTGAAGTACAACAAGCGGCTGATCTTCCCCTCGACCTCCGAGATCTACGGCATGTCCCCGGATGCGGTGCTCGATGAGGAGACCAGTCCGCTGACCTACGGGCCGATCAACAAGCAGCGCTGGATCTATGCCGCCTCCAAGCAGCTGCTCGACCGCGTCATCTACGCCTACGGCGTGCGCGACAACCTCAACTACACCCTGTTCCGGCCGTTCAACTTCATCGGCCCGAACCTGGACAACGTCGAGGAGCCCAAGGAGGGCAGCTCGCGCGTGTTCACGCAGTTCCTCTCCAACGTGCTGTACCGCCGGCCGATCAAGCTGGTCGACGGCGGCAGCCAGAAGCGCTCGTTCACCTACGTCGGGGATGCCATCCAGGCGCTGCTGACGATCCTCGAGAACAAGAACGACTGCGCCAGCCGGCGCATCTTCAACATCGGCAACCCGGACAACTGCATCTCGATCCGCGAGCTCGCCGAGCGCACCATCCGCATCGCCCAGGAGTTCCCGGTGCTGCGCGAGAACGCCAAGGCCACGCAGATCGTCGACGTCACCGCCGGTGACTACTACGGCAAGTACTACCAGGACATCCAGGTGCGCGTGCCGAACATCACCGCCGCCAAGCGCGATCTGGGCTGGAAGCCCACCACCGACATGGACACCGCCATCCGCAAGACCATCGAGTTCTACGTGAACCAGGAAGGCTTCGGCACCCGCGCGGCGGCGATAGCTGCGGGCATCTAGCCGCCCGCGCGGCTCCTCATGAGCGCCGCTACGGGACGGGGCCTGCACGGGACCGGACTCGGCTGGGTGCTGTGGATCGTGCTGGCGGTGGCGTGGTTTGCCACTGCGCCATTTCGCCCGCTGTTCGATCCGGACGAGGGCCGCTACGCGGAGATCCCGCGCGAGATGGTGGTCAGCGGCGACTGGGTCACCCCGCGCCTGAATGACCTGAAGTACTTCGAGAAGCCGCCGCTGCAGTATTGGGCGACGGCTGCGACCTACGAAGTGTTCGGCGTCGAGCCAGTTCACCTCGCGCCTGTGGGCCTTCGGCCTGGCCTTCGCCTGCCTGCCGCTGCTGTTATGCCTGGGTACGCCGCCTGTACGGGGACCGCCGCCGCGCTGCTGGCCGTGGCCGCGCTCGCGGTCAGTCCCGTACTTCGTCCTGGTCGGGCACGTGAACGTGCTCGACCAGGGGCTGACGTTCTTCCTGGTCGGCGGCGGTGCTGGCCTTCACGCTCGCGCAGCTGAGCTGCGCCGGCCTCCGCGCAGGAGCGGCGCTGGATGCTCATCGCCTGGGCGGCTGCAGCCCTGGCGGTGCTGTCCAAGGGCATCGTCGTCGGCGTGCTCGCCGGAGCTGTCGCTGCTGGTGTACTCGCTGCTGGAGAAGGACGCGCGCATCTGGCGGCGGCTGCATCTGGCCCTCGGGCTGGCGCTGTTCCTCGCTGATCGCCGCGCCGTGGTTCATCCTGGTGAGCCTGCGCAACCCGAGTTTCCCGGCCTTCTTCTTCGTGCACGAGCACTTCGCGCGCTTCCTCACGACCGTGCACCAGCGCGTGGAGCCGTGGTGGTACTTCCTGGTGATCCTCGCCGTGGGCGTGCTGCCGTGGGCGCGCCGCTGTGGCGGGCACTGCGCGCATGGCTGGCCCGCGGAGCCGCCGGGCGGCGGCCGCGGCCAGCGCGCCGCCCTTCAAGCCGCTCAAGTTCCTGGTGATCTTCAGCGCGGTGACGCTGGCCTTCTTTTCCGCCTCCGGCTCGAAGCTTGCGCCGTACATCCTGCCGATCCTGCCGCCCCTGGCGGCGGTGTGCGCGGTGCGGGCCGCCGATCCGGCCGCAGCGTCCGCGGCGCGGCGCGGATCTCGGCCGCGCTGATGGCGCGTCGCCGGGCTCGGCCTGCTCGTCTACAGCGCGCGTACACGACGGTTTCGTGCCGCGCATGGCCATCATCTGGACCGCGATCGCCCTGCCGATCGCGGCGGCGGCCGTGTGGGTGACCTGGCGCCGCCGGCGCTGCGTGACCGCGGTGTGCGCGAGCTCGCTGGCGGGCATTCTCGGCTGGCAGTTCCTGATGAATGCCTTCGCGGCGGTCGCCCCGACGCACACCTCGCGCGACCTGGCCGGCATCGTGCGGCCGCTGGTTCGCCCCGACACCGCGCTCTACAGCATCGGCCAGTACCGCGAGGGTCTCTCGCCCTACCTGGGGCGCACGCTGCAGCTGGTCGCCTTCAAGGGGGAGCTGGAGTTCGGCCTCGGACGAGGAACCGGCCAAGGACATGACGCTGGAGCAATTCGCCACGCGATGGGACGCGGCGGCCGATGCCGTGGCATTCTTCGACCCGGGCCTGTGGGACCAGTGGCGGCGGCGCGGCTTGCCGGGCCGCGTGGTTGCCGCGGACCAACATACTGTGATTGTGAGTCGACTGTGAAACTTGCCGATTTCTGCATCCTGTTCTGCGGCGTGGTGCTGAACGCCTTCGCACAGCTCGGGCTGAAGGCGGCCACCAGGGTGACCGGCCCCTTGATGACCGGCGACGGCACCCTCATGAAGCGCGGCCTGGAGCTGCTGGCGGTGCCCTCGCTGTGGCTGGCAATCGGCGCCTACGGCCTGAGCCTCATCGTGTGGATCGTCGGCCTGTCGCGCGTGCCGGTGAGCCAGGCCTACCCGCTGCTGTCCCTGGGGTACGTGCTCAACGTCGGGCTGGCCTGGTGGCTGCTCGGCGAGCTGCCCAACCTGCAGCGCGTCGCCGGCATCGGCGTCATCCTCTTCGGCGTTGTCCTGGTGGCCCGCTCATGAACGATTCCGTGAAGAACCTGCCGCTGCTGCCCTTCACCCGTCCGACCATCGACGAGGAAACCATCGCCGATGTCGCCGCAGGTGCTGCGCTCGGGGTGGCTCGCGACCGGACCGAAGGTGGCGCAGCTGGAGGCGGAGCTGTCGCGTTACTGCGGCGGCCGGCCGATCCGCAGCCAGACCTCCGCCACCGCGGGCCTGGAGATGGCGCTGCTCGCCTGCGGCATCGGGCCGGGGGACGAGGTCATCACCCCGGCGCTCAGCTTCGTCGCCACCGCCAACGTCATCATGCGCGTCGGCGCCCGCCCGGTGTTCGTGGACGTGGGCCTGGATTCGCGCAACATCGACCTCGACCAGGTCGAGGCGGCCATCACCCCGCGCACGCGCGCACTCATGCCGGTGCACTTTGCCGGCCTGCCGGTGGACATGGAGCGCCTGTACGCCATCGCCACCCGGCACAAGCTGCGCGTCATCGAGGACGCGGCGCATGCCATCGGCTCGTCGTGGCGCGGGCGGCGCATCGGCAGCTTCGGGGACCTGGTGTGCTTCAGCTTCCACCCCAACAAGAACATGACCACCATCGAGGGTGGCGCCATCTCCGGCGGCTCGCCCGAGGAACTCAGGTCGATCGAGCTGCACCGCTGGCACGGCCAGGTGAAGCTCGGCGTGGATGCCTTCGACACCCTGCTGCCCGGGGGCAAGAGCAACCTGTCGGACGTCGCCGCCGCGGTGGGCCTGGGCCAGCTGAGGCGCCTGGAAGAATTCAACGCGCGCCGGCGCGCGCTGGTCGGCCGCTACTACGAGCTGTGGGGCGAGGATGCGCCGCTGCGCCTGCCCGAGCGCGGCGACGAAGGCCACAGCTGGCACGTGTTCACCCCGCTGCTGCCGCTGCCGCGGCTGCGCATCTCGCGTGCCGAGTTCATCGAGGCGATGAAGCAGCGCGGCATCGGCGTGGGCGTGCACTACCCGGCGATCCATCTGTTCAGCTGCTACCGGGCGCTGGGCTACCGCGACGGGCAGTTCCCGAACGCCGAGCGCATCGGGCGCGAGACCGTGACGCTGCCGCTGTTCCCGGCCATGGCGCTCAGCGACGTCGACCGCGTGGTCGGCGCCGCCACCGACATCGTGCACGGGGCGCGCCAGTGACCCCGGCCCCTGACATCTCGGTCGTCATCCCGATCTACAACGAGGAGGAGGGCCTGCCGCTGCTGTTCGAGCGGCTGTATCCGGCGCTCGATGCTCTGGGCCGCAGCTACGAGGTGGTGTTCGTCGATGACGGCAGCTCCGACCGCTCGGTGGCGCAGCTGCGCGAGCAGTTCCAGAAGCGCCCGGAGGTGACGCGCGTGGTGGTGCTGGCGCGCAACGCCGGCCAGCACATGGCGATCCTGGCCGCCTTCCAGCAGACCCGCGGCAACTACGTCATCACCCTGGATGCGGACCTGCAGAACCCGCCCGAGGAGATCGCCCGCCTGGTGCAGGCGATGGACGCCGGCGCGGACTACGTGGGCACCATCCGCCTCAGCCGCCACGACGTGCTGTGGCGCAAGGCCGCCTCGCGGCTGATGAACCGCATCCGCGAGGGCACCACCTCGATCCGCATCACCGACCAGGGCTGCATGCTGCGCGGCTACCACCGCACCGTCATCGATGCGGTGAACCACTGCACCGAGGTGAGCACCTACGTCCCGGCGCTCGCCTATACCTTCGCCCGCCACCCGGTGGAGATCGAGGTCTCGCACGCGGACCGCGCGGTCGGGCAGTCCAAGTACTCCCTGTACCGGCTGATCCGCCTCAACTTCGACCTGATGACCGGCTTCTCGGTGGCGCCGCTGCAGTTCTTCTCCATGGCCGGCAGCCTGATCGCGCTGGTCTCGCTGGTGCTGGTGGTGTGGCTGCTGATCCGCCGCCTGATCGTCGGTCCGGAAGCCGAAGGCCTGTTCACGCTCTTTGCGATCGCCTTCTTCCTGATCGGCGTCACGCTGATGGGGCTGGGCGTGGTCGGGGAGTATGTCGGACGCATCTACGAGCAGGTGCGGCAGCGGCCACGCTACACGGTCGCCGCCGTGCTCGAGGATGACGGGCGCAGCAACGCCGCAGCTGGCCGCACCGGCAGCCGGCACGCGCCTGACGGCCGCGCTGCCGCACACCGAGCCGGTCCCGGGGACCCACGAGTGAGCCCGGCGCGGGCGGTCGTCTTCGCATACCACGATGTCGGAGTGCGCTGCCTGAAGGTGCTGCTGTCGGCAGGCGTCGAGGTGCCGCTGGTGGTGACCGTGGCCGACGATCCGCGCGAGACGCAGTGGTACGCCAGCGTCGCCACCACCGCGCAGGACTATGGGCTGGAGGTGATCGCACCGGCGGATGCCAACACGCCCGCAGCTGGCGCAGCGCGTGGCCGCAGCTGGCGCCGGACTTCCTGTTCTCGTTCTACTACCGCTCGATGCTCGGCGCGCCGCTGCTGCGCGCGGCGCGGCGCGGCGCGCTCAACATGCACGGCTCGCTGCTGCCCAAGTTCCGCGGCCGCGCGCCGGTCAACTGGGCGATCCTCAAGGGCGCGCACGAGAGCGGGGCCACGCTGCACTACATGGTCGAGCGCGCCGATGCCGGGGACATCGTCGACCAGCTCGCCGTGCCGATCCTGCAGGACGATGACGCGCGCGAGGTGTTCGCCAAGGTGACGGTCGCCGCCGAGACGGTGCTCGCCCGCTCGCTGCCGGGACTGATCGCCGGCAGCGCGCCGCGGCTGCCGCAACCGCTCGAGCCGGGGCAGTACTTCGGGCGCCGCCGGCCCGAGGACGGGCGCATCGACTGGCAGCGCCCGGCGCTGGAGATCCACAACCTGGTGCGCGCCGTGGCGCCGCCGTTCCCCGGCGCCTTCGCCCAGGTCGACGGCGAGCGCTGGGCATTCCATCGCACACGCCTGACAGGCGAACGCGATCGCCTCCGGCGGCTGCGCCACGTCTGGTCGCCGCCGGGGGCGAGTGCTTTGCGGTGTGCGGCGACGGACAGCTGCTGCGCCTGCTGGATGTGGTGACCGCCGCGCGGCCCGCTGGATCTTGCGGGGCTGGCCGCGGTGCTGCCGCAGCGCCCGCTGCCGCCTCACCTGACATGCCGCGCATCGCGCTCAAGATCGACGTCGACACCTACCGCGGCACGCGCGAAGGCGCGCTGCGGCTGGCGGGGCTGCTGGAGCGGCTGGGCGTGAAGGCGACCTTCCTGTTCAGCCTGGGTCCGGACCACACCGGGCGCGCCATCAAGCGCGCGTTCCGGCGCGGCTTCCTCGGCAAGGTGAAGCGCACCTCGGTGCTCGAGCACTACGGCCTGAAGACGCTCATGTACGGCGTGCTGCTGCCGGGACCGCACATCGGCAGGCGCTGCGCGGGCGAGATGCGCGGCATCGCCGCGGGCGGCTTCGAGGTGGGCGTGCATACCTGGGACCACGTGCGCTGGCAGGACGGGGTCGCTGCGGCCAGCGAGCCGTGGACGCGCCGCGAACTCACCCGCGCGCGCGATCAGTTTGCGGAAGTGTTCGGGCACTTCCCGCTGCTGCACGGCGCGGCCGGCTGGCAGATGAACGCTTACGTGCCGCAGCTGCAGCAGGAACTGGGGTTCCGTTATCGCCTCCGACACGCAGGGGCAACGCTCCGTTTCTGCCCCAGCTGGCGCACGGCGTCGGTCGTGTGCCGCAGCTGCCCACGACCTTGCCGACCCTCGATGAAATCATCGGCCGCCCCGACCTGCACGGCGCCGACCCGGTCGAGCACCTGCTGGAGGTCACCGCACGCAGCCGCCGGGCGCGACCAGGTATTCACGCTGCACGCCGAGCTCGAAGGCGGCGCCTATCCTGCCCGGGTTCGAGCGCCTGCTGCGCGAGTGGCGGCAGCGCGGCTTTGAGCTGACGGATCTTGGCACCTATGCCGCCGGGCTTGACCTGGCGCGGCTGCCGCACGGGCGCATCCTGGCTGGCAGCGTCGCGGGGCGCTCGGGAACACTCGCCGTGCAGGGCTGAGTCGGCGGCGGCGCCAGCCGCGGGTCCGGCGGCGATTGACGGGCACCGGGCACGACGCCAACATCGCCGGCATGATCCCCGAGAAGATGATCGCCATCCAGATCCGCGAGCCGGGCGCGCCGCAGGTGCTGCAGCCGGTGCAGCGCGCCGTGCCGGCCGTGGCCGCCGGGGAGGTGTTGGTGAAGGTGGCCGCCGCCGGCATCAACCGCCCCGATGTCCTGCAGCGCAAGGGCGCGTACGCGCCGCCGCCGGGGGCCAGTGACATCCCCGGCCTGGAGGTGGCCGGCGAGGTGGTCGCCTGCGGCGCAGGCGTGCGCGAGCCGGCGCTCGGCAGCCAGGTGTGCGCACTGGTCGCCGGCGGCGGGTACGCGCAGTACGTGAACGTGCCGGCGGTGCAGTGCCTGCCGGTGCCGGCAGGCCTGAGCCTCGTGGAGGCCGCGGCACTGCCGGAGACCTTCTTTACCGTCTGGTTCAACGTCTTCGAGCGCGCGCGCCTGCAGCCGGGCGAGACGCTGCTCGTCCACGGCGGCGCCAGCGGCATCGGCACCACGGCGATCATGCTGGCCAAGGCCTGGGGTGCGCGCGTCATCGTGACCGCCGGAAGCGCCGCGAAGTGCGCCGCCTGCATCAAGCTCGGCGCCGCGGTGGCGATCAACTACCGCGAGACGGATTTTGTCGCCGCGACGCTGGCGGCCACCGACGGCCACGGCGCGGATGTCATCCTCGACATGGTCGGCGGGGACTATCTGGCGCGCAATGTCGCCGCGTGCGCGCTCGACGGGCGCATCGCGCTGATTGCTACTCAGGGCGGCACGCAGTCGTCGCTCGACCTGCGGCCGATGATGGGCAAGCGCGTGACGATCAGCGCCTGCCTGCTGCGCCCGCAGCCGGTGGCGACCAAGGGGCGCCTGGCGCAGGCGCTCAGGGACCGGGTCTGGCCGCTGTTTGCCAGCCACGGCCTGCGACCCCTCATCCACGCGCAGTTCCCGCTCGCGGAGGCCGCCGCGGCGCACGCGCTGATGGAATCGGACGCGCACATCGGCAAGATCGTGCTGACCGTCCAGCCTTAGCCGCGCGCCGGCAGGCTCGTCGAGCGCGTCACCGTGCGCATCGCAAAGCTCGACTGCACCCGGGTCACGCTCGGCAGCCGGGTCAGGTGCTGGTTGTGGATGCGCTCGAAGTCGGCCATGTCGGCCACGACCAGCCGCAGCAGGTAGTCATGTTCGCCGGTCATGAGGTAACACTCCATGACCTCCGGCACTTTGCGCACGGCGCTCTCGAAGGCCTCCAGTCCCTGCTGGCTCTGCCGGTCGAGCGTGATGCTCACGAACACGTTCACCGGAAACCCGGCCTTGTGCTGGTCGATGAGAGCGGTGTAGCCCTGGATGAGTCCGGACTCCTCCAGCGCGCGCACGCGTCGCAGGCAGGCGGACTCCGACAGGTTCACCTTGTCGGCGAGCAGGGTGTTGGTGATGCGCGCATCCTGCTGCAGGTGCCTCAGGATGGCGCGATCGTAGCGATCCAGGTCCATGGGAGCAATGATCCGTCTCCAAACGATGGTTCAGAGGCAGATTCTGCCACAGTGGCCCTGCGTACGGCGGCCATTACGCAAGTCCTTGTGCCCCGGGGAGTCTTACGCTTGCGCGCATCACATACCGGGGGGTCGGCGCATGCGTATCGGTGTTCCACGGGAGATCAAGGTTCACGAGTACCGCGTCGGCCTGGTGCCTGCCGGGGTGCGCGAGCTGGTCAGCGCCGGCCACGAGGTGCTGGTGGAAACCGGTGCCGGCAACGGCATCGGCGTCGATGACGCGCAGTTCCGCGCCGCCGGCGCCGCCATCGCCGCCAGCGCCGCCGAGGTATTCGCACGCGCTGACATGGTCGTGAAGGTGAAGGAGCCGCAGCCGGCCGAGTGCGCGATGCTGCGCAAGGATCAGCTGCTGTTCACCTACCTGCACCTGGCCGCGGACCTGGAGCAGGCCCGCGGGCTGATGAAGTCCGGCGCCACGGCCATCGCCTACGAGACCGTGACCGCGCCCAACGGCTCGCTGCCGCTGCTCACGCCGATGAGCGAAGTGGCGGGGCGCATGTCCATCCAGGTCGGCGCCGCGAGCCTGCAGAAGGCCAACGGCGGCTTCGGCGTGCTGCTCGGCGGCGTGCCGGGCGTGGCACCGGCCAAGGTGGTGATCCTCGGCGGCGGAGTCTCGGGCACGCATGCGGCGGAGATGGCCGTCGGGCTGCGCGCGGACGTGACGGTGGTGGATCGCTCCGTCAACCGCCTGCGCGAGCTGTCCTCGATCTTCGGCTCGAGCGTGCGCACGATCTATTCCACCACCGCGGAGATCGAGCGCCTGGTCCGCGATGCGGACCTGGTGGTCGGCGCGGTGCTGGTCGCTGGCGCCGCCGCGCCCAAGCTCATCACCCGCGCCATGGTGAAGACCATGAAGCCCGGGGCGGTGCTGGTGGACATCTCCATCGACCAGGGCGGCTGCTTCGAAACCAGCCACCCGACCACGCACGCCGAGCCGACGTTTGTCGTCGATGGCGTCATCCACTACTGCGTGGCCAACATGCCCGGGGCCGTGCCGCGCACCTCCACCTTCGCGCTCACCAATGCCACGCTGCCCTACGTGCGCGCCCTGGCCGACCTGGGCTGGCCGGCGGCGCTGCGCCGCGACCCCGGGCTCGCCGCCGGACTCAACGTGCACGCCGGGGAGATCACCCTCGAGGTGGTCGCCAAGGCGCTCGGGCTCACCGCGCGTCCCTACAAGGCCGCCTAGCGCCGGTCCCCACAAAGGGAGGTGGTCCGCCGCCGGGCTGGCCGCTACCCTAGCGCGACGTACCCTACTGTCTTACCGGAGGTTTCCCGTGATGAAGATTGCTCTGCCCGCCGCCTTGCTGACACTGGCCGCCGCAGGCTCGGTCCTGGCCGCGCCGGTGACCTACCAGGTCGATCCTTCGCACACCTACCCGAGCTTCGAGGGCGACCACTTCGGCGGCCTGTCGGTGTGGCGCGGCAAGTTCACCAAGACCGCCGGCACCATCGTCTACGACAAGGACCAGGGCGCCGGCACGGTGGACATCACCGTCGACACCACCTCGATCGACTTCGGCATGCCCAAGCTCAACGAGCATGCCCAGTCAGCCGACCTGTTCGACGTCGCCAAGTACCCGACGGCCACCTACAAGGGGACGCTGGTGAACTTCAAGAACGGCGCGCCCACCCAGGTGCAGGGCCAGTTCACGCTGCACGGGGTGACGCATCCCCTGACGCTCACGATCAACTCGTTCAAGTGCATCATCAACCCGATGTCCAAGAAGGAAGTGTGCGGCGCCGATGCCGCCGGCAGCTTCCAGCGCAACGACTACGGGATGAGCTTCGGCGACAAGTACGGCTTCAAGATGGACGTGAAGCTGCAGATACAGGTCGAGGCGATCCGCGCCGACTGAGGCGCGTCCTCAGCCAATGCGGGCGACCGCCTCGCTGGCGATGGCCAGCGCGGCGGTCAGTCCCGGTGACTCGATGCCGAAGAGATTGAGCACCTGCGGCATCCCGTGCACCCGCTCATCGTCGATCCGAAAGTCCGCCAGCGGCTCCCCGGGGGCGCTGAGGCGCGGGCGCACACCCGCATAGTCCGGCCGCAGCGCGCCATCGGGAAGGCCGGGCCAGTAGCTGCGAATCGCGGCGTAGAAGCGCGGCGCGCGCTCAGCGTCCACCGTGTACTCAGGATCCCCGACCGGCTCGACGTCGGGGCCGAAGCGTCCGCGCCCGGCCAGATCCAGGGTGAGATGGATGCCGACACCACCGTCGCGGGGCAACGGGTAGATCAGATGCCGGAACGGCGGCCGCCCGCCCAGGCTGAAGTAGCTGCCCTTGGCGAAGTGCATGCGCGGCACCCGCCCTGGCGGGAAGCCCTCGATGCGCTGTGCCAGGGCGCTCGCGCCCAGGCCTGCGCAGTTGACCAGCAGCCGGGCCCGCAGCTGCGGCTCGCCACCGCCCACCGCGACCAGCGCCGCATCCTTCTCCAGCAGCACGCGCGTCACCGTGCTGTTGCAGGCCAGCAGCGCCCCACGCTCCTGCGCCTCGGCCAGCAGCGCTTGCATCAGGCCCTGGGCATCCACGATGCCCGTCAGCGGCGACCACAGGGCGGCCGCACATTCAAGCTGTGGTTCCAGCGCCTGCGCATCGGCGCGGCTCAGCAGCGTCAGCTGCACGCCGCTCGCCTGCGCGCCGGCGGCGATGCGCTCGAGCGCGGCAGCCTCGGAGTCCGACGCGGCGACCACGAGCTTCCCGCAGCGGCGGTGACCGATGCCACGCTGCGCGCACAACCGGTACAGCCGGTCGCGGCCGGCTACGCACAGGCGCGCCTTGAGCGAACCGGGGTCGTAGTAGATGCCCGCATGAATGACCTCGCTGTTGCGCGAGCTGATGCCGGTGCCGATCTGCGGGGCGGCCTCGAGGACGAGCACCTCGCGGCCGGCGAGTGAGAGTTCACGGGCCACGGCCAGGCCGATGACGCCGGCGCCGACGACCACCACATCGACAGTGTCCATGCCTGCCAGTGTAGCCTGCGTGCGCTGCCGGCCAGGCCGTACAATGCGCGCACCGTAGCGTCTTATCCCTGCCGGAGTGCGCGTGTCAGTGCTCAGTTATCAAGTGCGTGGTCGGATCGCAGTGGCGGGCCCGGCTGTCCCCACGGCGCCCGGCGGCGCGCTGCTGGAGGAACTCATGGACGCGCTGCAGCGGGCCGCAGGGCGACACCCAGGTGCAGGCCCTGGTGCTCACAGGACTGTGCGGCAGTGCCGCGGAGAACTCCGCGCCGCCGGCGGCCCTGGAGGGTGCGTGCGCGCAGATCGAGCAGTCGGCCACGCCGGTCCTGGCCGCGGCTGGACGGAGTGCTGTGCGGTGCGGCGCTGGAACTGGCGCTTGCCTGCCGCTGGCGCACGGGCTCGGCGGGGTGCGTGCTGGGATTTCCTGAAGTGAAGCTCGGTCTGATGCTCTCCCCGGGGGGCATCGAGCGGCTCGTGCGCCTGAGCGGCGCGCGGGCGACGCTCGAGGCGCTGACCGCCGGATCCTTCCTCGATGCCGAGCAGGCCTTGGCGGCGGGCCTGCTGGATGCGGTGGGCGAGGATGCGCTGGCGGCCGCGCTGGCCTTCGCGCGCACCCCGGCCGACCGACCTGCGCGCAGCGAGGATGACCTGGCGACCGGCCCGGCAGCGCCGCCGGATGCCGCGCAGTTCGCGCAGCTGCGCGCCCGCATCGCCGCCCGGGCCCGCGGCCAGCTCGCTCCGCTGCGCATCGTGGATGCCGTGGAAGCACTGTGCACCCAGCCGCTGGCGGCCGCGCGGCAGATCGTGCGCGCCTGCTACAGCGCCTGCCGCGACGGTGAGCAGCATGCGGCGCTCGTGCACGTCGCCGCGGCGCAGCGCGCGGCGCGCACGGTCCCGGGCCTGCCGCCGCAGACCGAGCCGCTGCCGATCCGCAGCGCGGCGGTGATCGGCGCCGGCACCATGGGCGGGGGCATCGCCATGAACTTCGCCAATGCCGGCATCCCGGTGACGCTGCTGGAAGTGTCGGCCGAGGCACTCGCCCGCGGCCTCGCGCTGATCCGCAGGAACTACGAGGCCTCGGTGCAGCGCGGCAGTCTCGATGCCGCGCGCGCGGCCGCGGCGCTCGCGCTCATCGGCGGCGCCACCGACTACGCCGCGCTCGGCGGCGCCGATATCATCGTCGAGGCGGTGTTCGAGGACCTTGCGGTCAAGCGCGAGGTGTTCAGCCGCCTGGATGCGGTGGCCGCCCCGCGGGCGATCCTCGCCACCAACACCTCGACGCTCGACATCGATGCGATCGCCGCGGCGACCGCGCGCCCGCAACAGGTGGTCGGCACGCACTTCTTCAGCCCCGCGCACATCATGAAGCTGCTCGAGAACGTGCGCGGGCGGGCGACCTCCGCGCAGGTGATCCGCACGGTGATGGAGCTGGGGACCACCCTGGGCAAGGTGACCGTGCTCGCCGGCAACGCCGATGGCTTCATCGGCAACCGCATGCTCATGTTCTACGGCCTGGAGGCGGAGTTCCTGCTCGAGGAAGGGGCGACGCCGCAGCAGATCGACCGCGTGATGGAGGAGTTCGGCTTCGCCATGGGGCCGCTGGCGGTGCGTGACCTGGCGGGCAATGACGTGGGCCTTGCGATCCGCCGCAGCCGCACGCTGCCGGCCGACGAGCGCTGGTCGCCCATCCTCGAGCGCATGGTCGCGGCCGGGCGCCTCGGGCCAGAAGGCCGGCAAGGGCTTCTACCGCTACGAGGGGCGCACGCGCGTGGAAGACCCGGAGGCGCTGGCGATCATCCGCGCCGTGGCGCAGGAACTCGGCGTGGCGCCGCGGCAGATCCCGGACGAGGAGATCCGCGAGCGGCTGCTGCATCCGCTGGTCAACGCCGGGGCGCAGCTGGTGGAGGAGGGGGTGGCGCTGCGCACCGGGGATGTGGACACGGTGTACGTCAACGGCTACGGTTTCCCCGCCTGGAGGGGGGGGCCGATGTACTGGGCGCAGCACAACGGGCTGGACCGCGTCGTCGCGACGGCGCGCAAGCTGGCGGCACTGCACGGCGCGCGCTGGGGCCCGGCGCCGTTGCTGCTGAGCGCCGCCCGCGAGGGCCGCTGGCCGTGAGATGCCCATCTGGCGCTGCTGCTGCTGGGCGCGGCCGCCGCGGCGCCGGCCGCACCCGGCCGAGGCCACCCACGACATGCCCGCTGTGCCCACCACCGTGGCGCAATGGTCCCAGGGAGCGCAGCTGTTCTCCGGCCTCGGCGGATTCCACCGCGCGATCACCACTGCCTCCCCGCAGGCGCAGCAGTACTTCGACCAGGGCATGCGCCTGCTGTGGGCGTTCAACCACGACGAGGCGACGCGCTCCTTCGCCGAGGCGGCGCGTCTGGATCCGGACTGCGCCGCCTGCTACTGGGGCGTGGCCCTGACGGTCGGGCCGAACTACAACCTCCCGGGGCTGGAAGCCCCGCGCGCGCAGGTGGCCTGGGAGGCATTGCAGCAGGCGCAGCAAAACGCCGCGCACGCCTCGGCGGTCGAGCAGGCGCTCATCGGCGCGCTGAGCGCGCGCTATCCCTCCGCGCGCGCCGCCCACCGCGGCGCAGGGCGAGTCGGCGGTCAGGAACTACGCGCAGGCGATGGCAGCGCTCGCAGAGCGCTTCCCGGCGGACCTGGACGTCCAGGTGCTGTGCGCGGAGAGTGAAATGAACGTGCACGCCTGGAAGCTGTGGGACGCGCAGGGTCACCCGAACGAGGGCACCGCGCAGATCCAGGCGCGGCTGGAGGCGGTGCTACGGCGCGATCCTGAGCATCCGGGCGCGAACCACTACTACATCCACGTGATGGAGGCCTCGCCGGAGCCGGGCAGGGCGGTGGCCGCGGCCGAGCGCGTCAGCGGCATGATGCCCGCGGCGGGGCACCTGGAGCACATGCCGGCGCACATCCTGCAGCGCGTCGGGCGCTACGAGGAGGCGGCCGAAGCCAACCGGCGCGGCGCCGCGGCCGATCGCGCCTACTTCGCCAGCACCGTGGCGCCGGATTACTACGCGATGTACCTGGCGCACAACTACTCCTTCCTCGCCTACTCGGCGGCGATGGAGGGCCGCAAGGCCGAGACCCTCGCGGCGGTCCAGGACGTGACCGGCGTGTTCCCGATGTCGATGGTGCTGGCGATGGGGGACTCGGGGTGGAACCTCACCGCAGCAGTACGCCGCGCTGGTGCGCTTCGGGCTGTGGGACGAGATGATCGCCCTCGAGCCGCCCCCGGCGGCGGCGACCGGCATGACCGCCGGCTACCTCTATGCGCGCGGCTTCGCGCTGGCCGCGCGCGGGCGGCTCGCGGAGGCGCAGCGCTCGCTCGATGAGCTGCATGCGCTGGCCGCGAGGATTCCCGCCGAGGCGCTCGCCGGCCTGAACCACCTGACGGACATCCTGGCGGTGGCCGAGCCGGTCGTGGCGGCACGCATGGCCGCCAGCAGCGGCGACACCACCCGGGCGGCCGAGCTGCTGCGCCAGGCGGTGGCCGCCGAGGACCGCCTGGCCTACAACGAGCCGGCGGACTGGTTCTTCCCGGTGCGCCAGCTGCTGGGGGCGCAGTTGCTCATCGACGCGCAGCCTGCGCAGGCCGAACAGGTGTACCGCGAGGACCTGCGTCGCAACCCGCGCAACGGCTGGTCGCTGTACGGGCTGTCACTGGCGCTGGCGCGCACGGGACGAGTCGCCGAGGCGGGGCGCGTGCGCCACGAGCAGCAGCTCGCCTGGACGCACGCCGATGTGGCGCTGCCGGGCTCCGCGTTCTGGTACGCGGGGGCGGATACGGCCAGCTGCGAGTGCGAGCACCGCGTCCTAGGACACCGGCAGGCGGGTGGTCAGCTTCTTGGTGCGCAGCACGAAGCTGGTGTTGACTGAGCGCACCGCGGCCAGCTGCAGCAGCTGCGTCGAGAGGAAGTGCTCGTACGCCTCCATGCTCGCAGCGACGATGCGCAGCAGGTAGTCGTTGGCGCCGCTCATCGAGTGACACTCGAGCACCTCGGGGCGCTCCTTGACCAGCTGGTCGAACTGGCGTACCGACTCCGGATGATGGTTCTCGAGCGAGACCAGCGCGTAGGCGAGAATCGGCAGGCCGATGGCGCTGGCGTTCAGCAGCGTGGCGTAGCCTTCGATGAAGCCCGCGCTCTCCAGGCGCCGCAGGCGCCGCCAGCACGGGGCGGGCGAGAGCCCGACGCGCTTGGCCAGTTCCTGGTTGGCAGATGCGGGCATCGGCCTGCAGTTCTTCGAGAATGCGCCGGTCGAGGCGGTCGAGGGTCTTGGCCATGGAGACAGTTTCCCCGTTTGAGCAATAATATTGCCAAGTATCAGCATGGAATGGGCAATTACGGAAAGATAATTGCACGACCCGGGGCATAGACTTGCCCCCGGTCGCAGCACGGTAGAGACGCCCATGGCCGCACGCATTGCCCCGATCGTAAGCGCCGCGACGCCCGCCAGCGGCGCACAGCCGGACTGGGCCCGGGTCGACCGGCCTGCTGCAGGCCTCGCGGGCGCTCGATGACATCGAGGAGACGCGCCTGATGCCCGAGCGCAAGGTGCTCTACCAGTTCTGCGCGCGCGGCCACGACCTGGCGCAGATCCTGCTCGGGCTGCACCTCACCGATCCGCACGATGGGGCGAGCGTCTACTACCGCTCGCGCCCGCTGATGCTCGCCCTGGGCGCGGACCTGGAGGAGCTGGCGGCCGGCCCGCTGGCGCGCGAGGGCTCGTGCACCGGCGGCCGCGACATCGGCGTGGTGTTCAACCGGCCCGGTCGCGGCGGCCGTCAGCGTGCTGCCGGCCGTGCGGCGGCGTCGGCGCGCAGTACACCCCGGCGGCCGGCTGGGCGCAGGCGATCCGCTACCGCCACGAGGTGCTCAAGGATGCCTCCTACGCGCGCAGCATCGCGGTGGTGCTCGGCGGGGACGCCTCGATCGCCACCAACGGCTTCTGGTCGGCGCTCACCATCGCCACCACCCTGAAACTGCCGATGCTCTTCTACATCGAGGACAACGGCTACGGCATCTCGGTGCCTTCGCACCTGCAGACCCCCGGCGGCAACATCGCCGCGAACCTGGCCGCCTTCTGCGGGCCTGACCATCCTCGAGGGCGACGGCACCGATCCGCGCGAGGCGGCGGAGCTGACCGCCGCGGCCGTCGCGCGCGTGCGCGAGCAGCGCGCGCCGGTGCTGCTGCGCCTGACCGTGCCGCGCCTGTCGGGGCACTCCGGGCAGGACACGCAGGCCTACAAGTCCGAGCGAGCTGTTGAAGGATGAGCGTGGCGCGCGATCCGCTGGCCCGGCTGCAGCGCCTTCCTGGTGCCCGGCGCACATGGACCGAGGCGCGCTGGGATGCGATCGCCGCGCAGGCACGCAGCGCAGGTCGAGGCGGCGATCGCGCGCGCACTGGCGCAGCCGGCGCCGGACCCGCAGCAGCTGACCGCGCTTCGTGTACTCCGAGCCCGGGGTGCCCCAGGAGCAGGGCGGCCTGCTGCCCGAGGGCGCGCGACACCCGCCGGCGGTCAGCGCGGCCGCGCGCCCGGAGGCCACGCGCATCAACATGCTCACCGCGATCCGCCGCACGCTCGATGCGGAGCTGGCGCTCGAACCCGCGCATGCTGGTGTTCGGCGAGGACGTCGGGCCCGAAGGGCGGCGTGCACGGGGCGACGCTGGGCCTGCAGGACAAGTACGGCAGCGAGCGCGTCTTCGACACCAGCCTCTCCGAGGAGGGCATCATCGGCCGCGCGGTCGGCATGGCGCTCGCGGGCCTGCTGCCGGTGGCGGAGATCCAGTTCCGCAAGTACGCCGAGCCGGCGGCCGAGCAGCTCAACGACTGCGGCACGCATGCGCTGGCGCACCAGCAACCGCTTCGCCGCGCCCGATCGTGCGTGCGCATGCCCGGCGGGTTCTTCAAGTGCGGCGATCCCTGGCACAGCCAGACCAACGAGGTCGCCTGGGTGCACGGGGTCGGCTGGCAGGTGGCCGTGCCCTCCAACGCCGAGGACGCCGTCGGCCTGCTGCGCGCGGCGCTGCGCGGCAACGACCCGGTGATCTTCTTCGAGCACCGCGCCATGCTCGACGGCGCCTGGGCGCGGCGGCCCTACCCCGGCGATGAGTTCGTGGTGCCCTTCGGCACGGCGCGCATCGTGCGCGCCGGGCAGCGAGATCACGCGTCGTCACCTGGGGCGCGATGGTCGAGCGCTGCGAGCAGGCCGCCGGCCGCCTCGCAGGTGGACGCGGAGGTGCATCGACCTGCGCACGCTGTCGCCCTGGGACAAGGCGGCCGTGCTGGCATCGGTGCGACAAGACGCGGCGCTGCCTGATCGTGCACGAGGACAACCTCACCGCCGGCTTCGGCGCGGAGATCGCCGCGACGCTGGCGCAGGAGAACTTCTTCAGCCTCGACGCGCCGATCGAGCGGCTCGCCATGCCCGACATCCCCAGCCCCCACAACCCGGGCTGCTGGATGCGGCGCTGCCCAGCGTCGAGCGCATCACGCGTGCGCTGCAGCACATTGCCAGCCTGTGAGGACCCCATGACGAGCCAAGTCGACGTCCGCGCGCCCGCCGAGCAGACCGAGGGCACGCGCTCGCAGGTCCTGCGCTGGCTGAAGCAGGTCGGCGACGCGGTCGCCGAGAACGAGCCGCTGATCGAGATCGAGACCGACAAGGTCACCGTCGAGGTGGCCGCCCCGGCGGCCGGGACGCTCGCCGGCAGATCCTCAAGCACGAGCAGGAGGAGATCAGCCCCGGGGAGCTGCTCGGGCATATCGACCGCGGGAGCCGTCGGCCGCGCGGCAGCAGCCGGCTGCCGCGCCGCACCGCGCGCGGTCGCAAGCGGCCGCATCGCGCCCGGCGCGCCGCGCAGCGCCCGCTGGCGCCGCGGCCCTGAGTCCGGCCGTGCGCCGCCTGCTGGGCGAGCACGGCCTCGAGCCCGCGCGCGGTCGCCGGCAGCGGGCCGGGCGGGCGCATCATGGTCGAGGACGTGCTGCGCGCTGCCACGGGCACGCTGCGCCCGGCGGCGCCGGTGCCCGCAGCCACGGTGGCGCCGCGCCGCTGCCCGCCGAGGGCGCGCCGCGCAGCCATCTGGTGCCGCATTCGCCCGTGCGCAAGCGCATCGCCGAGCACATGGTGCAGAGCCTGCTGCACACCGCCCCGCACGTCACGACGGTATTCGAGGCCGACATGACGCGCGGTGCTGGCCGACCGGGCACGCCGCCGCGAGGAGTTCGCCGGCGCGGGCGTGCCGCTCACCCTGACCGCTTACTTCGTGCAGGCGGCCGTGGCGGCGCATGCGCGCCGTGCCGGAGGCCAACAGCCGCTGGACCGACAGTGCGCTGGAGGTCTACGACTCCATCCACATCGGCATCGCCACCGCCGTTGAGGGCGTGGGGCTGGTCGTGCCGGTGCTGCGCGATGCGGATGCGCGCGATCTGCTGCAGACCGCCCGCGGGCTGGATGACCTGGTCGAGCCGGGCCCGAGCCGGCAAGCTCAACCCGGCCGACGTGCGCGGCGGCACCTTCACCATCTCCAACCACGGCGTGAGCGGCAGCCTGATCGCCGCGCCGATCATCATCAACCAGCCGCAGTCGGCCATCCTGGGAGTGGGCAAGCTCGAGAAGCGGCCGGTGGTGCGTCGAGCGCGACGGCGTCGCGCAGCTGGGCATCCAGCCGCGCTGCTACGTCTCCCTGACCCTGGATCACCGCGTCATGGACGGGCAGGAGGCCAACCGCTTCCTCAGCGCCTTCGTCGGGCAACTGCAGCGAGTGGCCGGCCTGATGAGGCGCCACGGCGCGGCTGCTCCCCAGGAGCGCTCCGGGCTGGAGGCCATTGAACGCGCCAGCCAGGACGAGCTGCGCGCCCTGCAGCTGACGCGCCTGCGCTGGAGCCTCGCGCACGCCTACGCGAACGTGGCGTGCTACCGGGGCAAGTGCGAGGCCGCCGGCGTGCAGCCGACGGACCTGCGTTCGCTCGCCGACCTGCGCCACTTTCCCTTCACGGTAAAGGATGACCTGCGCGCCAACTACCCCTTCGGCATGTTCGCCGTGCCGCGCGCGCGGATCGTGCGCCTGCACGCCTCCAGCGGCACCACGGGCAAGCCCACGGTGGTCGGCTACACGCGCAAGGCGACATCGACACCTGGGCTGCGCTCGTGGCGCGCTCGATCCGCGCCGCCGGCGGCCGGCCGGGCGATATGGTGCACATCGCCTACGGCTACGGGCTGTTCACCGGCGGGCTGGGCGCGCACTACGGCGCCGAGCGGCTCGGCTGCACGGTGATCCCCATGTCCGGCGGCCAGACCCAGAGGCAGGTGCAGCTGATCTGCGACTGCGGCCGGACATCATCATGGTGACGCCCTCGTACATGCTGGCGATCGCCGAGGAATTCGTGCGCCAGGGCCTGGATCCGGCCGCGACGCTCGCTGCGCATCGGCATCTTCGGCGCGGAGCCATGGACGCAGGCGATGCGCGCGCAGATCGAGGAGCGCATGGACATCGATGCGCTCGATATCTATGGACTGTCCGAAATCATGGGGCCGGGGTGGCGAGCGAGTGCGTCGAGACCAAGGACGGCCCGGTGATCTGGGAGGATCACTTCTACCCGGAGATCATCGATCCGATGACGCGGCGCGGTGCTGCCGGAGGGTGCGCAGGGGGAGCTGGTCTTCACCACCCTGACCAAGGAGGCGCTGCCGCATGATCCGCTATCGCACGCGCGACCTGACGCGCGCTGCTGCCCCCGAGCGCGCGGCCATGCGGCGCATGGCGCGCATCACCGGGCGCTCGGATGACATGCTGATCATCCGCGGCGTCAATCTGTTTCCGAGCCAGATCGAAGAGCTGCTGCTGACAGGTCGAGGGACTCGCGCCGCACTACCAGCTGGAGCTCACGCGCGAGGGCACCTCGATGAGCTGCGGTGCACGTCGAGTGCGTGGACGGAGCTGCTGCCGCCGAGGCAGGGCGCGCGCTGCGCTGCAGCAGGAGCTGCAGCTCGAGCATCAAGGAGCGCATCGGCATCACCAGCACTGATGTCGGTGCGCAGCCGGGCGCATCGAGCGCTCCGCGGGCAAGGCGCGCCGCGTAATCGACCAGCGCGCGCTAGCAGCGCTAGGCTCGCGCCGCCGAAGCGCGCCAGCGCGGCCGCGCGCCGGCTGCGGGCAGCGGTCATGCAGGCGGTGCGCGCTGGCGCTGCCAGGTAGCGCCTCGGCTGGAGCAAAGACCGCGCCCGTACAGCCGGCGGCACAGCTCGTAGGCGGCCGCGCCGACCCAGCCGGCCGGCAGCAGCGCCGCGCGGCAGCAGCGGATCCTGCAGATGGATCTTGCGGTACTCGTGGATGAGCAGGGTGCGCACCACGAAGGCCGCCTCCGGCGTCAGGCCGCGCCGCGCCGCAGCGCCGGCCTCCAGCGGCGCGAAGCGCTTCACGAACCGCCGGTAGCCGCGCGCCGAGCTCCTGCAGGTCCCAGCCGCGGGCGAGCGACTGCGCGGTTGCTCGGCGCATCCGCTCGCCGCGCTGCGTCGAGCACGCAGCGCGCGCCGGCGCGGCGCAGCGCTGCGCAGCCACGCGCGGGCCTGCGCGGCGGTGTCGGTCGGGATGCGCGAACACTCCGGCGCTCAGCTGGCCGAAGCCGAGCCAGCGCAGCTCCTCGCGCAGCCGCGGGGCGCGCGCGGCGCCTGCGGGCAGCAGCACCAGCGTCCAGCGCCCGTCCCAGCGCGTGGGGCGCTGCGCCGTAGATGCGGCGCGTCGCCTGCCGCGAAGCGCTGCGGCGCCGCCGGCGCTCAGGCGGTACTCGCTGCGCCGCCCATGCACGGCTGCGCCACCAGCCAGCCCTCGCGCGCCAGGCGCGCGACCGAGGTGCGCACCAGGCGCTCGGTGAGCCCGAAGGGTGCCGCCAGGCGGATGAGGCTGCCGAGGGTCACGCGCCCCGCCGCGCGGGGCGATGGCGTCGCCGAAGAGCGTGATGAGCAGCGAGCCGCCGCGCAGCGGGCGCTGCGCGCGGAAGTGCCGCAGCAGCGGCGGTGAGCGGCGCGCCGGCGGGCCGGCACTGGCCGCGGCTGGCTCATGGGTCAGAAATTGTGACACAGAAATCATTGAGCTCTGTGATATTCTTGTGTCACATCTGGGCCGCGCAGGCGGAGCTCGCCATGTATACCCAGGCCCTCGATTCACCGGCAAGGAAGCCGGCGCAGCGGCGGAGCGCGGCGCGAGGCGCGCGCTTCCAGGCGCGCGTCGATGCGGAGGAGAAGATCGAGCCCAAGGACTGGATGCCGGAGGCCTACCGCCAGACCCTGATCCGCCAGATCTCCCAGCACGCGCACTCGGAGATCGTCGGCATGCTGCCGGAGGGCAACTGGATCACGCGCGCGCCGAGCGCTGCGGCGCAAGGCGGTGCTGATCGCCAAGGTGCAGGACGAGGGCGGCCACGGCATGTACCTGTACAGCGCCGCCGAGACCCTCGGCATCTCGCGCGACGCAGATGCTCGAGCAGCTGCTCTCCGGGCGCCGCGAAGTACTCGAGCATCTTCAACTATCCGACGCTCACCTGGGCGGACGTCGGCGCGATCGGCTGGCTGGTCGACGGCGCGGCGATCATGAATCAGATCCCGATCTGCCGCTGCTCCTACGGGCCGTATGCGCGCGCCATGGTGCGCATCTGCAGGGAGGAGAGCTTCCACCAGCGCCAGGGCTTCGAGATCATGATGACGCTGGCGCGCGGCACGCCCGCGCAGCGCGCGCATGGCGCAGGATGCGCTCGAATCGCTGGTGGTGGCCGTCGATCATGATGTTCGGGCCGAGCGATGCGGACTCCAAGCACACCGCGCAGTCGATGCGCTGGAAGATCAAGCGCTTCAGCAACGACGAGCTGCGCCAGAAGTTCATCGACATCACCGTGCCGCAGGCGCACTTCCTCGGCCTGACCATCCCGGACCCGCAGCTGCAGCTGGACGAGGCCACCGGGCACTACCGCATCGGCGCCATCGACTGGAGCGAGTTCCAGGCGGTGCTCAAGGGCAACGGGCCGTGCAACCGCGAGCGCCTGGAGGCGCGGCGCGCGGCGCACGCCGCCGGGCAGTGGGTGCGCGAGGCCGCCGCCGCGCACGCGCAGAAGACGAGGCGCGCGCCGCGGCCGCCTAGGCCCAGCCGCACGTGCGAGGCTGACACATGAGCGACGACTGGCCGCTGTTCGAAGTATTCATCCGCTCGCGCGCCGGGCCTCGAGCACAAGCACGTCGGCAGCGTGCACGCGGCCGATGCGCGCATGGCCATCGAGCACGCGCGCGATGTCTACACGCGCCGCCAGGAGGGCGTGAGCATCTGGGTCGTGCGCTCGGCGCGAGATCATCGCCTCCGATCCGCAGGAGGCCGATGCGCTGTTCGAGCCGGCGCGCGACAAGGTGTACCGCCACCCGACCTTCTACGCCATTCCCGACGAGGTGAAGAACCTGTGAGCGCCGCCACTCGCGAGCCCGACGCCGCGGCGCACGTGCGCTACGTGCTGCGCCTCGGGGACACGAGCCTGGTGCTCGGGCAGCGCCTGGGCGAGTGGATCGGCCACGCGCCGGCGCTCGAGGAGGATCTGGGCGCTCGCCAACCTCGCGCTCGATCTGATCGGGCAGGCGCGGCTGCTGCTCAGCTACGCCGGGGAGCTCGAGGGCCGCGGCCGCGACGAGGATGCGCTCGCCTTCCTGCGCGATGCGGCGGAGTTCGTCAACGTGACACTCTGGCCGAGCAGCCGAACGGGGATTTCGGCCTGCACCATCGTGCGGCAGTGGCTGATCGATGCCTGGCAGCTCGAGCTGTACCAGGCGCTGGCCGACTCGCGCGATGCGCGCCTGGCCGCGATCGCCGCCAAGGCGCTGAAGGAGACGCGCTACCACTACCGCTTCAGCAGCGGCTGGCTGGTGCGCCTGGGGGATGGCACCGCAGGAGAGCCACGCGCGCATGCAGCGCGCCGCTGGATGAGCTGTGGCGCTTCACGCACGAGCTGTTCGCCCCGGACGAGGTCGATGCGGCGATGGCGGCCGCGGGCATCGCCCCGCAGCTGGCGGAGCTGCAGGCGCCCTGGTCGGCGCGCATCGACGAGGACCTGCGCGCGGCGACGCTGCACGCGCCCGCCGGCAGCTGGCCTACGCCTGGCACGGCAAGCGCGGCGTGCACACCGAGCACCTCGGCGCACCTGCTCGCCGACATGCAGCACCTGCAGCGCACCTATCCCGGGCGCGCGCTGGTGAGCTGCCGATGAGCCCGCAGCCGCCACACGCGCCGATGCCGGCGTGCAGCGCAGTCTGGGCGCTGCTCGGGCAGGTGCCGGATCCGGAGATCCCGGTGCTCAGCATCGTCGACCTGGGGATCGTGCGGCACGTGCGCGCAGCGATGCGACCGGACGGCTGCACGTCGGGACTCACGCCGACTTACTCCGGCTGCCCGGCGACCGAGGTGATCCGCGCCGCGGTGCGCGCCGCGCTCGATCGCGCACGGCTATCGCGGCGTGCGCGCTCGAGGAGGTGCTGTCGCCGCCGTGGACGCAGCGACTGGCTGAGCGCCGCAGGGGCGCGCGAAGCTGCGCGACTTCGGCATCGCGCCGCCCGAGGCTGCCGGTCGCGAGCCCGCGCCACGCTGTGGGGCGCCGCGCAGGTCAGCTGCCCGCGCTGCGGCAGCCGTGACAGCGAGCGCCTGAGCGAGTTCGGCTCGACGCCCTGCAAGGCGCACTACCGCTGCACGCGCTGCCGCGAGCCCTTCGACTACTTCAAGTGCCTCTGACATGCTGCAAGTTCCACGCGCTGCAAGGTGCTCGAGGTCGAGCCCCGACTGCCGAGGACGCAGTGGCGCTCGCGCTCGAGGTGCCCGCAGTCGCTGCAGCGCGGAGTATCGCGGCAGCCGCCGGCCAGCACGTCGTGCTGCGCGCCAGTCATCGAGGGCGAGGAGGTGCGCCGCACCTACTCGCTGCTCAATGCGCCGGGGGAGTGGCCGCTGCGCATCGTGCCGCGCGTGCACCGCGCAGGGACGCATGTCGCGCTACCTCGCCGAGCAGCTGCGCCGCGGGCGAGCTGCTCGAGGTGCTGCCGCCCAACGGCAGCTTCACGCCGCGCGGCTCGAGGTCGCCGGCGGCACGCTTCGTGGCTTTCGCCGCCGGCTGCGGCATCACCCCGGTGCTGTCGATCGTGCGCGCCCTGCTCGCGCAGGGGGCGCAGCCGCGTCATCCTCTTCTACGGCAACACCGGCACCGGCGCGCGTCATGTGCGTCGAGGAGCTGCTGGCGCTGAAGGATCGCTACCTGGAGCGGCTGGCCTGCACTTCCTCATGAGCCGCGAGCCGCAGGAGGTCGAGCTGTACAACGGCCGCCTGGATGCGGAGCGGGTGCGCGAGTTCGCGCGCACGCTGTTCGAGCCGCGCGCCGGTGCGCGAGTACTTCGTGTGCGGACCCGGCGACATGATCGAGCAGGTGAGCGCGGCGCTGCGCGGCCTGGGCGTCGCGGCGCGAGCGCATCCACGCCGAGCACTTCACGCGTCGCGCGCGCGACGCCGGCGCACCGGCAGCGCGGTGCCGCCGCGCGAGCCTGCCCCGACGGCGCGGCGGCCACAGCCGCGACGAGCGCGCATGGCCGAGGTCAGCGTGCTCATGGACGGGCGGCGCCGCACCTTCACCATGCGCATGGACGAGGAGACCGTGCTCGATGCGGCCGCGCGCGCCGGCATCGAGCTGCCCTTCTCCTGCCGCGCCGGGGTGTGCTCTACCTGCCGCACCAAGGTGGTCAGCGGCAAGGTGCAGCATGGCGCAGAACTACGCGCTGGAGGACTGGGAGCTCGAGCAGGGCTACGTGCTCGCCTGCCAGTCGCGCTGCCGCAAGCGCCGACGCTCGAGCTGGACTACGATGAGAAGTAGGCGCGCACGGCTAGACGGGGACTGAGCGATGAGCTACCAGAACATCCTGTTCGAGATCGACGAGGGCATCGCGCGCCTGACGCTCAACCGGCCCGAGCGGCTGAACAGCTTCAACACCGAGATGCACGCGGAGGTGCGCGCAGCGCCCTGGCAGAGATCCCGGCGCGCGGCGCGCGCGTGCTGGTCATCACCGGGGCCGGGCGCGGCTTCTGCGCCGGCCAGGACCTGAACGACCGCGCGGTGGCCCCGGGCGGCGCGCGCGCCGGATCTGGCCGACTCGATCGAGAAGTACTACAAGCCGCTGGTGCTGGCGCTGCGCGCGCTGCCGCTGCCGGTCATCGCGGCCGTCAACGGCGTCGCCGCCGGCGCGGGCGCCAACATCGCGCTCGCCTGTGACCTGGTGATCGCCGCGCGCTCGGCGAGCTTCGTGCAGGCCTTCGCCAAGCTCGGGCTGGTGCCCGATTCCGGCGGCACCTGGTTCCTGCCGCGCCTGGTCGGGCAACGCGCGGGCGCTCGGGCTCGCGCTGCTCGGCGACAAGCTGCCCGCCGAGCAGGCCGCCGCCTGGGGCCTGATCTGGCGCTGCGTGGAGGACGCGCGAACTCGCCCCGAGCGGTGGATGCGCTGGCGCGGCAGTTCGCCGCCGCGCCGCACGCGCGGCGCTGGCGCGCACCAAGCAGGCCATCTACGAGGGACTGAGCCGCACCCTGGCGCAGCAGCTGGACATCGAGCGCGATTTCCAGGGCGAGCTCGGGCGCTAGGCCGACTACGCCGAGGGCGTCGCGGCGTTCGCGCAGAAGCGCGCGCCGCAATTCACCGGCAAGTGATGAGCATGCACGCGCAGCGAGGCTCGCCGGCAGCGCGCAGGCGCGCGCCGAGGCGGCCGCCGCGGCGCTGTTCGCGCGCGACCGCGCCGCCCAGGCGCTCGGCATGCGCATCGTGGCGGCGGCCCGGGCAGCGCGCGCGTTGCCATGCGGGTGCGGCCGGACATGCTCAACGGCCACGGCAGCTGCCACGGCGGGCTGATCTTCGCCCTCGCCGACACCGCCTTCGCCTTCGCCTGCAACTCGCACAACGAGCGCACCGTGGCGGCGGCGGCGTCCATCGATTTCCTGACCGCGCCGGCGAGCGGGCGATGAGCTCACGGCCGAGGCGCGCGAGCTGTGGCGCGCGCGGCGCAACGGCATCTACGAGATCACGGTGACCAATCAGGACGGCGAGCGCATCGCCCTGTTCCGCGGACGCTCGCACCGCATCGACGGGCAGGTCGGGTCGGCATGACGCATGCAGCTGCAGAGTTTCGTGGCGGGCAGCTGGCGCGCCGGCTCGGGCGAGGTGGCCGCCTTGCGCGATGCCACCACCGGCGCGGTGATTGCCGGTGCCAGCGCCCTGGGCGGCCTGACTGCGCAGGCGCATGCTCGAGTACGCGCGCAGCGTGGGCGGCCCGGCGCTGCGCGCGCTCACCTTCCACGAGCGCGCCGCGCTGCTCAAGGCGCTGGCGAAGTTGCTCGGCGAGCACAAGGAGGAGTTCTACCGCTCTCCTACGCCACCGGCGCCACCAAGGCCGACTCCTGGGTCGACATCGACGGCGGCATCAGCACCCTGTTCGTGTACGCGAGCAAGGGCACGCGCGAGCTGCCCAACAGCCGCGTCTACGTCGACGGTGCGCGTCGAGGCGCTCTCCAAGGGCGGCACCTTCGTCGGCCAGCACATCTGCGTGCCGCTGGAGGGCGCCGCGGTGCACATCAACGCCTTCAACTTTCCCGTGTGGGGCATGCTCGAGAAGCTGGCGCCCGCGCTGCTCGCCGGGGTGCCGGCCATCGTCAAGCCGGCCACCGCAGACCAGCTACCTCACCGAGCGCGTGTTCCGGCGCATCATCGACGTCAGGCACTGCTGCCGGCAGGGGCCGTGCAGCTGATCTGCGGCGGGGTCGGGGACCTGTTCGAGCACCTGCACCTGCCAGGACGTGGTGTCGTTCACCGGCTCGGCCAGCACCGCGCTGAAGCTGCGCCAGCACCCGGTGGTGCTGCGCCACGTCGGTGCGCTTCACCGCCGAGACCGACTCGCTCAACTGCTCGATCCTCGGGCCCGACGCCGGGCCCGGGGCGCCGGAGTTCGACCTGTTCGTGCGCGAAGTGGTGCGCGAGATGACCGTCAAGGCGGGGCAGAAGTGCACGGCGATCCGCAAGCGCGCTGGTGCCGCGCGGTCTACGCCGGCGCGGTGCTCGAGGCGCTGCAGGCCGCGCTGGGCAAGATCGTGGTCGGGGACCCGCGGCTGGAGAACGTGCGCATGGGCCCGGTGGCATCGCTCGCACAGCGCCGCGAGGTGCTCGAGCAGCTCGGCGCGGCTGCGAGCGCGAGGCGCAGGTGATCTGCGGTGGACCGGCGCGCGCGCAGCCCGCTCGGCGCGGACGCGGAGCGCGGCGCGTTCCTCGCCCCGACGCTGCTGTACTGCCGCGATGCCGGCTGGCGCCGCGGCGGTGCACGCGGTGGAGGCCTTCGGGCCGGTGTGCACGGTGTTGCCCTACGACGCGACTCGAGGATGCCATCGCGCTCGCGCGCCGCGGCGGCGGCAGCCTCGCCGCCTCGGTGTTCTGCGCCGACGATGCGCTGGCCGCGCAGCTGGTGCTGGGCCTTGCGCCCTACCACGGGCGCATCGTGGCGGTGAACCGCCACTGCGCCAAGGAATCCACCGGTCACGGCTCGCCGCTGCCGCACCTGGTGCACGGCGGCCCCGGACGCGCCGGCGGCGGCGAGGAGATGGGCGGCATCCGCGGCGTGCTGCACTACATGCAGCGCACCGCGGTGCAGGGCACGCCCGATCTGATCACCGCCGTGACCGGCGCGCTGGGTACGCGCGGCAGCCGCGAGCTGGATCCGCGGCACGCACCCGTTCCGCAAGGCCTTCGGCGCAGCTGGCCATCGGCGACACCTTCAACTCCGGCGAGCGCAGGTCACCGTCGAGGACATCGAGCGCTTCGCCGCGCTCTCCGGCGACACTTCTACGCGCACATGGACGAGGCGCAGGCGCGCGCGCAACCCGCTGTTCGGCGGCCGCGTCGCGCACGGCTATTTCCTGGTCGTCGGCCGCGGCCGGACTGTTCGTCGATCCGCCCTACGGCCCGGTGCTCGCCAACTACGGCATCGACGCGCTGCGCTTCGTCAAGCCGGTCAAGCCCGGGGACCGCATCAAGGTGCGCCTCACCTGCAAGGAGAAGTCGCTGCGTGCAGGGTGCCGGATACGGCGAGGTGCGCTGGGACACCGCGATCACCAACCAGGACGGGGAGGCGGTGGCCAACTACGACGTGCTCACCATGGTGAGCGAGAAAGAGGTCCCGGACGCGTAGCCGTCAGGCCAGGCGGAACGCGTGGCCGCGTGTGGAGACCGCCTTGAACAGCGCCCACACCGGCATCCCCGGGCTTGAGATCCAGGGCGCGCTGGGCGGCCGGCGTGATGCGCGCGAGCACGGTGGCCCCGCCGACATCGACGCTCACCAGCACCCCGTGCGCATCCGCGGCGAGCTGGCTCACCCGTCCCGCCAGGGTATTGCGCACCGAGACCCCGGCACCGGCTGCACCGCGAGGATCACGTCGCGGGCCAGCACGTGCAGGCGCACCCGCGAGCCGGGCACCGCGCCCGCCACGCTCGCCGTGAGCGTCGCGCCGCCGACGGCCAGCTCGGCATCCCCGTCCGCATCGATCCGCAGCACGGCCGCATCGATGACCGCGCCGGTGAGATCGGCGCCGATGATCGCCTGCAGGGCAGGATGCAGGCTCAGCTCGCTCACCGAGCCGTGCGCCGGTGACCTGGCCGGCCTCCAGCAGCACCAGGTGCGTCGCCAGCCGCAGCACCTCCTCGAACTGGTGGCTGACGTAGACCATCGGGATCTGCAGACGGTCGCGCAGCGCTTCCAGGTACGGCAGCACCTCCTGCGCGCCGCGCGCAGATCGAGCGAGGCGAGCGGTTCATCCAGCAGCAGCAGGCGCGGCTGCGACAGCAGCGCGCGGCCCGAGCGCGACGCGCTGGCTGCTCGCCGCCGGAGAGCTGGCTGCGGGCGCCGCTGAGGAACGGCGCCGATGCCGAGCAGCTGCACCACCTCGTCGAAGCCGATGTCGGCCGCCGGCGGCGGCGCGGCGCGCGCCGTAGCGCAGGTTGTCCTCCACGCTCAGGTGCGGAAACAGGCGCGCGTCCTGGAACACGTAGCCGATGCGGCGCCGCTCGGCCGGCACCGCGGTGCCCGGTCGCGGTATCCGTGAGCAGCTGCTCGTCCAGGCGCACGCTGCCTGCATCCGGGCGCAGCAGCCCGGAGATGATGTTCACCAGCGTGGTCTTGCCGCTGCCGGAGCGGCCGAACAGCGCGATCACCCCCGGGGTCGGGGCCGCGAAGTGCGCCGCGAGCGCGAAGTCTCCCAGCGCGGTGCCGGACGTCGACGCTGAGCATCAGCTTGCCGGGCGGCCGAGCAGGCGCCGCGCGCGCCGCACGAGCGGCTTCGGCGGCCAGCAGGCCCGCCAGCCCGAGCGCGAAGGAGAGGATGGCCAGGCGCAGCGCCATCGCATCCCCGTCCGGGGTCTGCATGGCGGTGTAGAGCGCCAGCGGCAGGGTGCGGCGTCACGCCCGGGAATGTTGGAGGCGAAGGTGATGACCGCGCCGAACTCGCCCAGGCCCGCGGCGAAGGCGGTGACCACCCCGGCCAGGATCCCCGGCAGCATCAGCGGCAGCGTGATCGAGAAGAACCGGTCCAGCGGCCCGGCGCCGAGCGTGCGCGCCGCCTGCTCCAGTCCGCGGTCGACGTTCTCCAGCGACAGGCGGATGGCGCGCACCATCAGCGGGAAGGTCATGACCGCGGTGGCCAGCGCCGCGCCGGCGGTGGTGAAGGCGAGCTGGATGCCGAAGTGGCTGCGCAGGAAGCCGCCGAGCGGGCCGCGCGCGCCGAACAGCAGCAGCAGCAGGTAACCGATCGCCACCGGCGGCAGCACCAGCGGCAGGTGCACGAAGGCATCCAGCACCGTGCGCCCGGGGAAGCGGGCGCGGGTGAGCACCCAGGCGGCCAGCACCGCCAGCGGCAGGCTGATGAGCACGCTGCGCAGCGCCACCGTCAGGCTCAGGCGCAAGGCTTCGAGCTCTGCGGGGCTGAGCAGGTCAGTCATGCAAGTTGCGGGCGCGCCTCATCGGCAACACTCTCGCACGGCGGCCGCGGCGGCGGCCAGCCCGGCCGGTCAGCCGCCGGCGGTGCTAGGCGACCAGGGACGCGCGCAGCGGCACGGGCACCCCGGCCGGCGGCAGCGGGGCGAAGGCGGCCAGGCCCTTCTGCTCGAGCCAGGCGCGGTTGAACAGGCGCGACTGGTACTTCGCGCCGCCGTCGCACAGCACCGTGACGATGGTGTGCCCGGGCCCGAGCTCGCGCGCGACGCGCACGGCGGCGGCGACGTTGATGCCGCTGGTGCTGCCGAGGAACAGGCCTTCCTCCTGCAGCAGGCGGTAGACATAGCGCACCGTGTCGGCATCCTCGATGTGCACCGCATCGTCGATCGGCGCGTCCGTCGAGATTGGCGGTGACGCGGCCGATGCCGATGCCCTCGGTGATCGAGCCTGTGCCGGTGGCCTGCAGCGTGCCGGTGCGACGTAGTCGTACAGGCTGCTGCCCGGCGGGTCCGCGAGCACGCAGCGCACCGACGCTGCGCTTCGACTTGAGGTAGTCCGACGACCCCGCCGAAGGTGCCGCCGGTGCCGCTGGCGGCGACGAAGGCATCGATCTTGCCGCCGGTCTGCTCCCAGATCTCAGGCCCGGTGGTGCGCAGTGCGTCGTCGCGGTTGGCGGTGTTGTCGAACTGGTTGGCCCAGATGGCATTGGGCAGCGCGGCGGCGAGGCGCTGCGGCGACTTTCTGGTACTGGTTGGGATTGCTGTAGGGCACCGCCGGGACCTTGTGCACCTCGGCGCCGAGCGTCTCCAGCAGCTGGTACTTCTCCGGGCGACTGGTTGTCGGGCATGACGATGACGCAGCGGTAGCCGCGCGCATTGC
Source organism: uncultured Pseudomonadota bacterium (assembly GCA_963794975.1). Lineage (GTDB taxonomy): Bacteria > Pseudomonadota > Gammaproteobacteria > Steroidobacterales > Steroidobacteraceae > 13-2-20CM-66-19. The sequence goes on from CAWCGL010000002.1 coordinate 519,624, forward strand.
ACACATGCGCAAGGCCGATGCCGGTGTTGCCGGCGGTGCCTTCGACGACGATGCCGCCGGGCGTCGAGTTCGCCGCGCTCCTCGGCGCGCAGCACGATGGCCAGCGCCGCGCGGTCCTTGACCGAGCCGCCCGGGTTCATGAACTCCGCCTTGCCGAGGATCTCGCAGCCGGTCTCCTCGCTGACGCCCTGCAGGCGGATCAGCGGCGTGTTGCCGACCGCGCCGAGGAAGCCCGCTGACGCGCACTCATGCGACCGCCTCCGGCGCTGCTTGCTGGCCAGCGCGGTGAGGGCGTCCGCGCCGGCCGAGTGCCGCGACGGCGCCGACGACCAGGAGCGCCGGCGGCTGCGACCTGCCGCTGCGGCGGCCAGCGCGCCGATGTCCTCGAGCGTGCCGCGCAACACGCGCTGCCCGGGCAGCGTCGCCTGCTCGATCAGCGCCGCCGGATGCTCGGCGAGCGCCCCGGCGGCGCGCAGGCGCGCGACGATGCCGGACAGCTGGGCGACACCCATGTAGAAGACCACCGTGTGCGCCGGATTGGCGAAGAAGCGCCAGTCCGGCAGTGCGCCCTCGCTGCACGTGGCCGGTCACGAAGGTGACGCTCTGCGCGAGGTGGCGGTGGGTGAGCGGCAGGCGCGCTGGCCGCGGCCGCCCCGAGCGCGGCGGTGATGCCCGGCACGACCGTGAACGGGATGCCGTGCGCAGCGAGCACCTCGATCTCCTCGCCACCGCGGCCGAAGATGAACGGGTCGCCGCCCTTCAGGCGCGCCACGCGCTTGCCCGCGCGGGCCAGGCTTACCAGCAGTTCGTGGATGTGCGCCTGGCGGCCGCGCTTCGCCGGCCTCCTTGCCGACGAAGACCCGCTGCGCGTCGCGCCGTGCCTCGCTGCAGCACCGCATCGCTCACCAGGCGGTCGTAGAGGATGACGTCCGCCTGCTGCAGCAGCTGCAGCGCGCGCAGCGTCAGCAGGTCCGGGTCCCCGGGGCCCGCACCGATCAGATACACCTCGCCCAGGCAGCTTGAGCCGCTGCCCGGTGCAGCTGGTGAGCTGCGAGGTGAGCAACTCGCTCTCGCAGCGCCGTCGCGGCGCCGCGCTCATCGCCCTGCCAGCACCCGCGTGGCCACCGGCCCTGCGACGATGCGCTCCCAGAACGCGCGCCGCGCGAGCGCGTCCGAGCGCGCGCTGCACGCGCTGCGCGGTGCGCGCCCATGAAGCGGGCAAGGGCGCCCAGCCGGCCAGGCAGCAGGGCCTCGATCTGCTCGCGCACGCGGCGCGCGAGCACCGGCGCGTGTCCGGCCGGAGCTGACCGCGACGATCAGCGGCGAGCGGTCGATGATGGCCGGGAAGATGAAGGTCGACAGGTCCGCGATCGTCCACGACGTTGACGGCGATGCCGCGCGCGCGCGCGGCCGCGGCGACCGCCGCGTTCACGCTGCGCTCGCCGGTGGCAGCCACCGCGGCCATCTGCGCCGGCGAGCTGCGTCGGGGCGAAGCTGGCCGCGACATGCGTGAGATCGCCGCGCGGCCACGTGGGCGGCCAGCTCGGCGTGCAGCGCCGGGGCGACCACGCTGCACCCGGGCGCCGCGCCTTGAGCAGCCACTCGACCTTGCGCAGCGCGACCTCGCCGCCGCCGACGACGAGCACCGGCTGGTCGGTCACGCGCAGGAATATCGGCAGGTAGTCCATGGGCGTCGCCTAGGCGACGCGCCTGCTGGCCGGGCTGGGCGATTTCTTGGATGTAGTCCGCATTCGCGTGACTCGGTCTGCTCCCACCACCAGCGCCCGGCGCGACGGCTCTCGCCTGGCTGGATCGCGCGGGTGCACGGTGAGCAGCCGATGCTCGGGTATTGCCGGTCGTGCAGCGATATTGTACGGCAGCTTGCGGGCGCGGATGTACTGCCACACCTCGCCTCGCTCCAGTCCAGCAGCGGGCTCACCTTGTACAGCCCGTACTCGGGCGTCCCACTCGCTGGGCGGCGCCGCCGGCGCGCGCCGGCCGACTGCTCGCGCCGCACGCCCGTGACCCAGGCGCCGTAGCCTGCGACCGCGCGCGGAACGGCTCGACTTTGCGCACGCGGCAGCAGGCCATGCGCGCCTCGACGCTGCCGTAGAAGCCGTTGACGCCCTGGCTGCCGACCAGGCGCTCCAGCGCCGCAGCCTCCGGGTGCGACCACGCGGATGCGGTTGCCATAGCGGTGCTGCAGCTTCTCCAGGACTCGTAGGTCTCCTCGTGCAGCCGCCCGGTGTCGATGCTGAACATGTCGATCTGCGGCAAGTCGCTGGCGATGATGTCCGTGAGCACCATGGCCTCGGCGCCCAGGCTGTTGGCATAGACCACGCCGGCCGTATTGCGCGGCGGCGCCCAGCTGCGCACGCACCTGTGCGGTGCGGTCCTCCAGTTCCAGTGTCGCAGCTTTCCCATGTGCACCGGACTATAGCCACAGGTCCCCCGGCGGCTGAACGAACCGATTGCTTCTGACGGGGTGCGCTCGGTTATAGACCGGTTACCGGCGCTCACGCCGCGGTAGCGGTTGGGTTAGGCTTCGCCCATGAAGCTGCACCAGTTGCGCTACCTGGCCGCGGTCGCGCAGAGCGGGCTGAACATCACCGCCGCCGCCCAGAAGCTGCATACCTCCCAGCCCGGGGTCAGCAAGCAGATCAAGCTGCTCGAGGACGAGCTGGGTTCCAGATCTTCATCCGCGAGGGCCGCAATCTCACCCGCATCACCCCGGCCGGCCAGCAGGTCATCGACCGCGCGCTGCGCATCCTGCAGGAGGCGCAGAGCATCCGGCGATCTGTCCACGGAGCTGCGCGACGAGGGCCGGGGGAGCCTGTCGATCGGCACCACCCACACCCAGGCGCGCTACGTGCTGCCGGATGTCATCCAGCGAGTTCCGCGAGCCGCTACCCGCAGGTGCGGCTGAACCTGCACCAGGGCACCTCGGAACAGATCGCCGAGATGGTGGCCAGCGACCGCATCGACTGCGCCATCGCCACCGGCTCCGAGCAGCTGTTCACCGACCTGACCATCCTGCCGTGCTACCGCTGGCACCGCACGCGTGATCGTGCCGCGCAGCCATCCGCTGGCCACGGCCGGGCGCCTGACGCTTCAAGGCGCTGGCCGGCTATCCGCTGATCACCTACACCTTCAGCTTCAGCGGGCCCTCGTCGCTGCACCAGGCCTTCGCCAAGGCGGGCCTGGTGCCGAACGTGGCCATCACCGCGCGCGATGCGGACGTGATCAAGACCTACGTGCGCCTGGGGCTGGGCGTCGGGCATCGTCGCGCACATGGCGATCGATGAGAACGACCCGGACCTGATGGCGATCGATGCCTCGCACCTGTTCGCCGCGCACACCACCTGGATCGGCTTCCGCCGCGGCACGCTGCTGCGCAAGTACATGTACGACTTCGCGCAGCTGCTGGCGCCGCACCTGGACCGGCGCCTCGTCGAGCGCGCCCACCGCGCCGCCGCGGCGGAGGAGGTCGGCGCAGCTGTTCGCAGGACATCGAGCTGCCGCAGCGCTAGGCGGCGAAGAAGCGCTGCGCGCGCAGCGCCACGCCGTGCGTCCGCCGGGCTGGTAGGCGACGTCGTAGCGCTGCCAGGCGCGCCGCGCGGCCGCCACGTCCTCGCCCTGCGGCGAGCTCGAAGGCATCGAAGCCGCAGCGCGCCAGAGGAACACCAGATCCTGCCGCACGCCGGCGCCCACGGCGCGCAGCTCGCCGCTGAAACCGAAGCGCTGGCGCAGGAGCCGTCCCTGCGAGTAGCCGCGGCCCTCGCCGGGGCCGGGAACTCGCAGCGCGACCAGCGACAGGCGGGCCAGCGCGGCGGCGAGCTCCTCGACCCGGTCGGCCGGTGCGAGACGCACGCCCAGGCGGGTCGTGCGCCCGGTGAGCGCCCGGGTCGGCGCGCAGCTCCGCGAGCGGCACGATCAGCTCATCCTCGCCTGCGGACTCCTCGCCCAGGTAGTGCCAGGTCGTCGGCGACGCAGCTCACGCCGCCGCAGGATGTGGCGCATAGGCCCGCTCCTTGAACGGCTTGATGCCCAAGCGGCGCACGGTGTCGATGAAGCGCTCGCCGTCGGCGCGCAGCCCGCGGTAGACCTCGACGATGCGCTCGATGGTGGCGGCGACCTCGTCCTTGCGGCACCGAGGGGCCGATGACCTCGCCCGAGCGCGGTGAAGCCGTTGGCCGAGCCGCCGAGGGTGATCTGGTACCACTCCTCGCCGTGCTTATCGACGCCGAGGATGCCGATGTGCCCGACGTGGTGGTGGCCGCAGGCATTCATGCAGCCGGACATCTTGATCTCGATCTCGCCCAGGTCGTAGAGGTAGTCGAGGTCATCGAAGCGCTGCTGGATCTGACTTGGCGACATCGAGCGTGCCGGCGTTGGCGAGCAGCAGAAATCCAGGCCCGGGCAGGCGATCATGTCGGTGAGCGTGCCGATGTTGGGCGTCGCCAGCTCCAGCGCGCTCCAGCTCGCTGCCACAGCGCGTGCAGGTCGCGCTGGCGCACGTCCGCCAGCAGCAGGTTCTGCGTGTGGGTCACGCGCACCAGGCCGAAGCTGAAGCGCTCGGCGAGGTCGGCGACCGCATCCATCTGCGTCGGAGGTCATGTCGCCGGGGATCGCGCCGTGGGCCTTGAGCGAGACGAACACCGCGCGGTAGCCGGGCACCTTGTGGGCGCGCGTGTTGTAGCGGTACCAGGCCTGGAAGCGCGGCTCGGCGCCTGCCGGCGCGTCGAGGTCGGCGAGGATCTCGTAGGGCTGCGGCCGGAAGAAGGCGCGCACGCGCTCGACCTCGGCGGCCGGCAGCTGCGACCGCATGCGCGCGGTTCGCCTGCCACTCCGCCTCGACCTGCTCGCGGAAGCGCTCGATGCCGAGCGCCTTCACCAGCACCTTGATGCGCGCCTTGTGGATGTTGTCGCGGCGGCCGTGGCGGTTGTAGACGCGCAGGATCGCCTCGAGGTAGGCGAGCAGGTCCGCCACGCGGCAGGAACTCGCGCATCACCTGGCCGATGATCGGCGTGCGCCCGAGGCCGCCGCCGACCAGCACCTCGAAGCCGAGTTCGCCGGCGGCGTCGCGCACGCAGGTGCAGGCCGACGTCGTGCACTTCGGAGGCGGCGCGGTCGGCCGGGGAGCCGGTGACGGCGATCTTGAACTTGCGCGGCAGGTAGGTGAACTCCGGGTGCAGCGTCGACCACTGGCGGATGATCTCGCAGTACGGCCGCGGATCGTCGAGCTCATCGGCGGCGACGCCGGCCAGGTGGTCGGCGGTGACGTTGCGGATGCAGTTGCCGCTGGTCTGGATGGCGTGCATCTGCACCGTGGCGAGCTCCGCCAGGATGTCCGGCACGTCCTCGAGCTCGCGGCCAGTTGAGCTGCAGGTTCTGGCGCGTCGTGAAGTGGCCGTAGCCGCGGTCGTAGCGGCGCGCGATGTCGGCGAGCTTGCGCAGCTGCGGCGAGCTCAGCAGGCCGTAGGGGATCGCGATGCGCAGCATCGGCGCGTGGCGCTGGATGTACAGCCCGTTGCGCAGGCGCAGCGGCCGGAACTCCTCCTCGGACAGCTCGCCGGCCAGGAAGCGGCGGGTCTGGTCGCGGAACTCCGCCACCCGCTGATCGACAAGCGCCTGATCCAGCTCGATCGTATTGATACATGCGACCGACTATAGGGGTCCCCTGTCTGCGCTCTAAATACCCTTTGGTTGGGTGTGCCCTTTCTGGGGTTATGAGCGCTATGCAACACTAGCGGCCCTTACCGCCGAAGGACGCCCCGTGGCCGGACTGTACTTCGAGGAATTCTAGGTCGGATCAGCGGTTCGAGCACCTGGTCCGGCGCACCGTCACCGAGACCGACAACCTGCTCTTCAGCGCCCTCACCATGAACCCGGCCGCGCTGCACCTGGATGCCGAGTACGCCAAGGGCACCCCCTTCGGCGAGCGCATCGTCAACAGCGTCTTCACCCTCGGGCTGCTGGTGGGCCTTTCGGTCTACGACACCACCTACGGCACCACCATCGGCAACCTGGGCTGGGAGGAGGTGCGCTTCCCGCGCCCGGTGCTGATCGGGGACACGCTGCGGGCCAGCTCCACCGTGCACTCCAAGCGCGAGAGCAAGTCGCGGCACCGACTCCGGGCATCGTGGTGTTCGAGCACATCGCCTGGAACCAGCGCGACGAGCAGGTCGCCTCCTGCCGCCGCGCGGCGCTCATGCTGCGCAAGCCCGCCTCGTGAGCGAGGCGCGCGCTGCCGCCGCGCTCGTGGCTGTTCGTGCCCGGGGACAGCGAGCGCAAGCAGGCCAAGGCGCTCGGCGGGGACGCCGATGCCCTGATCCTGGACCTGGAGGATTCGGTGCACCCGGCGCAGCTGCCGGCCGCGCGGGCGCGCGTGGCCGGGGTGCTGAAGGAGGCCGCGCGCGGCGCGCGCCGGGCCGCAGCTGTGGGTGCGCGTGAACTCGCTGGCGAGCGCCCTTTTGCCTGCGGATCTGGCGGAAGTGTGCGCAGGCGCGCTGCCCGCCGGGGTGATGCTGCCGAAGGTGAGCGCGCCGGAGGAGATCATCGAGGTCGCAGGCCAGCTGGCCGCCTGCGAGGCACGCCAGGCAGTCGCCCCCGGGACGACACGCCTCCTGGTGCTCACCACCGAAACCGCGCAGGGCGTGCTGAACCTGCCCCGCTACCCGCGGGTGCTCGCGGCCGCCCCGCAGGTCCTGGCCCGCCTCACCGGGCTGACCTGGGGGAGCGAGGACCTCGGGGCCGCCTTGGGGAGCCTCGGCAAGCGCAGCGCGGACGGTGCATTCACCTTCCCCTTCCAGATGGCACGCGCGCAGTGCCTGCTGGCCGCCGCAGCCTTGGGGGTCGCCGCGGTGGACGCAGTCACGGCCGACTTCAGGGACGCCGCAGCGCTGGCGCGCGAGCTGTCCGAGGCGCGACGCGATGGCTTCTACGGCAAGCTTGCCATCCATCCGGACCAGGTCGCCGCCATCAATGCCAGCTTCACACCGACCCCCGAGGAGTGCGCGCACGCGCGCCAGGTCGTGGCGGCCTTCGCCGCCGCCCCGGGCGCAGGAGTGGCGAGCCTGGACGGCCAGATGATCGATCGACCGCACCTGATCCAGGCGCAGCGCGTGCTGGCGCGCGCTGCGCAGGCCCGGGGCGGCTGATTCACTGCGGCGCGGATTCCACCGCCAGCAGGTCCTCCGGCGTGTCGATGTCGACGCCGGCACTGGGCATCGCCACGCGCACCAGGCGCTCGGCGTTTCGTCGCAGCAGCGCGCCGATGCCCGTATCCCCGCGCAGGCGCGCCAGCTCCGGGAACAGGCTGCGCGGCAGGATGGCCGGCATCCCGGGGCGCCCGTCATAGAGCGCCGCGGCGATGTGCAGCGGCTGGCGGCGCCAGGTGCCGGCCAGGCGCTTGAGGTCATCCACGCTCACCGCGGGCTGGTCGGCCAGCAGCAGCAAGGCACCCGCACAGGTGCCGGGCAACCTGGCGATGCCGGCGCGGATCGAGCTGCCCAGCCCCTCGCGCCACTGCTGGTTGATGACGATGGTGCCGGGGGAGTGATTGAGCAGGGGTGCGAGCTGCGCCGCGCCGCTGCCCAGCACCACCACCAGGGCATTGCCGGTGATCTCCGCGGCGCGCGTCACCGCGGCATGCAGCAGCGGCCGCCCGGCGATGCGCACCAGTTGCTTGGGGGAGCCGAAGCGCGTGGAGGCGCCCGCGGCGAGCACGATGGCGAACAGGCCGCTGGCGCCGCTGCGCGCTACGTCCGCCATGGCGCTCAGGCCGCCCGCGTGGGCGCGGCGAGGCTGACGCCGGCCGGCAGCAGCGCCGCGATGCGCGCAAAGCGCGTGCGCTCCTCGAGCATGCCGTCTGCGTCGATGCCGCCGATCAGGCGCCAGTCGATGACGCGCGTCTCGGCGAGCAGCCCCTCCAGGGCCGCCCGTCGCGTGCCCCAGGGACCGAGAAGGAACCGCGCCAGTTCCGGCCAGCCGGCCGGGGCGTCGACGGCCGCGGCGAGCCTGGCCTGCGCCTCGCGGCTGTCGCCGCTGCGCGCGAGGATCCCATCGAGCGCGGCCCGCCGCGGGTCCTCGCTCCGGAGGCCGGCGGCGAGCGCGGCCAGGCGCCGGTCGCGCGAGACGTACCAGCCGAGCACGCAGTCGAGATACTCCGCGCAGGCCTGTTGGAACTGCGCGACCGCGGAGCCGGGCGCCGGCCTTGCCGCCTGCAGCGCCTGCGCGCACGCCTGGGCTGCCGCGCACAGATGCTCGCGCTCCAGGGCCAGCTGCCGGCGGATAAGCTCGGTTTCGTTCATGGGCCGGTCAGAATCTTACGGTATAGGCGCGGCATCGCGTCCGCGCGCCGGGCGCTGCCCGCGTGCACGGTGTCATTGCGCGGGGGACGCCTGCGTCAGTAGAGTCGCACGGTTTTTCTACCCAAGTCGTTGAAATCCCGCCGCGATGGTTAAACCCGCTCCCTGGGTCGTGCACAAGTTCGGCGGCTCGAGCGTCGCGGACGCCGACTGCTTCCGCAAGGTCGCGACCATTCTCGAGTCCGCCGCCGCCGGCGCGCCTGGGCGTGGTGCTGTCCGCCTGCAAGGGGCGTCACCGACGCGCTGCTGCGCCTGGTGGCGCTCGCCGAGCGCCAGGACGAGCGCCTACCGCGGCGAGCTCGCGCAGCTGCGCGCGCGCCACGCGGCGATCGCCGACCGAGCTGCTCAGCGCCGGCCAGCGCGCAGGCGTACCTTGCGGGCTTCGACCGCGACTGCCAGGACCTCGCAGGGGATCCTGCACACCGTGAAGCTCACCCGCTCGGCCGCGAGCACGGTGAGCGATCTGATCGCCGGCTACGGCGAGATCTGGTCGACGCGGCTGTTCCAGCGCTTCTTCGAGGAGCGCGCGCGGCCGCGCGGGCGCGGTGCAGTGGATCGATGCGCGCCGCGTGGTCGTGGTCGAGTGGGGCTCGCTGGGGCCCGGGCGTGCAGTGGGCGGAGTCGCGCGCGCAACCTCGCCGCGCTGGTGCCGGCCGGACTTCACCGGCACGCTGATCATCACCGGCTTCATCGCCCAGGACCGCCGCGGCGTGCAGACCACGCTCGGCCGCAACGGCAGCGACTTCTCCGGCTCGATCTTCGGCGCGCTGCTGGATGCCGCCGAGATCATCATCTGGACCGACGTCGACGGCGTGCTGTCGGCCGACCCGCGCCGCGTGCCCGATGCCACGGTCATCGACTCGCTCTCCTACAACGAGGCGATGGAGCTGGCGTACTTCGGCGCCAAGGTGATCCATCCGCAGACCATGGCGCCGGCGGTCGGCGGCGACATCCCGATCTGGATCCGCAACACCTTCGCGCCCGGAGAAGGTCGGCACGCTGATCTGCGCGCAGCCGGACTCGGCGCTGCCGGTCAAGGGCATCACCAGCATCGAGCGCGTCGCGCTGGTGAACCTCGAGGGCGCCGGCATGATCGGCGTGCCGGGCACCGCGCACCGCCTGTTCGGCGCGCTGCGCGAGGAGGGCATCTCGGTCATCCTGATCTCGCAGGGCAGCTCCGAGCACTCGATCTGCTGCGCGATCCCGCAGGAGCAGGCCGAGCGCGCCGCGCGAGGTCGTGCGCCGCGCCTTCGAGCGCGAGCTGAAGGACGGCCAGATCCAGAGCGTCGACGTCGACCCGGACCTGGCGATCCTCGCGGTGGTCGGCGACGGCATGGCCGGCACGCCCGGCGTCGCGGCCAAGGTGTTCAACGCGCTCGGCGCTGCGGGCGTCAACGTGCGCGCGATCGCCCAGGGCGCCTCCGAGCGCAACATCTCCGTGGTGGTCGACGGCACGCAGCGCCACGCGCGCGCTGCGCGCGGTGCACGCCGGCTTCTACCTGTCGCCGCACACGCTGTCGATCGGCCTCATCGGCCCGGGCACGGTCGGGCGGCGTGCTGCTCGACCAGCTCGCCTCGCAGAGCGCGCGGCTGCGCGCGCAGTTCAACCTCGACCTGCGGGTGCGCGGCATCGCTGAGCTCGCAAGCGCATGCTGCTCGCGGAGCCGGGCATCGACCTCGCGCGACTGGCGCGCGCAGCTCGACGCGAGCACGGCGTGCCGGCCGACCTCGACGCGCTTCGTCGAGCACGTGCGCGTCGGACTACCTGCCGCACACGGTGCTCATCGACTGCACGGCGAGCGCCGCGGTCGCCGCGCACTACGCGCGACTGGCTCGCGCGCGGCATCCACATCGTCACGCCGAACAAGAAGGCCAACAGCGGCCGACTGCGCGTACTACCAGCGCCTGCAGGAGGCGCGCCGCGCCGGCGGCGCGCACTATCTGTACGAGGCCACGGTCGGCGCCGGGCTGCCGGTGATGCAGACGCTGCGCGACCTGCGCGAGACCGGCGATGAGATCACCAGCATCGAGGGCATCTTCTCCGGCACGCTCGCCTACCTGTTCAACGTCTACGACGGCAGCGACGCCGTTCTCCGCCATCGTGCGCGACGCGCAAGCCAGCGCGGCTACACCGAGCCGGATCCGCGCGATGATCTGTCCGGCACGGACGTGGCGCGCAAGCTCATCATCCTCGGGCGCGAGATGGGCCTGACGCTGGAGATGACGGACGTGCAGGTCGAGAGCCTGGTGCCCGCGGCGCTCGACGCAGCGGCAGCGATCGAGGAGTTCATGGCGCGGCTGCCCGAGCTACGATGCCGCCATGGCGCAGCGCCTCGACGGCGCGCGCAGGCGCGCGGCAAGGTGCTGCGCTACGTCGGGCAGGCTCACCGCCGACGGCAAGGCGACCGTCGGGCTCGACGGAGCTCGATGCGCAGCACGCCGTTCGCCAACATCGCGCTCACCGACAACGTGGTGCGCTTCGCCACGCGCCGCTACTGCGACAATCCGCTCATCGTGCAGGGCCCGGGCGCGGGTCCCGAGGTGACCGCCGGCGGCGTGTTCGCCGACCTGCTGCGCCTGTCGGCGTACCTCGGGGCGCGCCTGTGAGCGCGCGCGGCCCGCGCAGCGCGCGACCGCATTCGCGCCCGCCTCGGTCGGCAACGTCGCCATCGGCTTCGACATCCTCGGGCTTCGCGGTCGACGCGCTCGGCGACCGGGTGACCGTCACGCGCCGCGCCGACGCGCGGCGTCGCGATCCGCGCGATCGCGCGGCGTCGCCGGCGAGCTGCCGCTCGATCCGGAGCAGCAACACCGCCGGGCCGCGCGCTGCTGGCGCATGCATCGAGGCGCTGCGGCCTGACTTCGGCTTCGAGCATGCGAGATCGACAAGGGCATTCCGCTCGGGCTCGGGCCTGGGCGGCTCGGCGGCCTCCGCGGTGGCCGCGGTGGTGGCGGCCAATGCGCTGCTGCCGCAGCCGCTGCGCGCAGCTCGAGCTGCTGAAGTTCGCCATGGCAGGGCGAGGAGGTGGCGAGCGGCTCGCTGCACATCGACAACATCGCGCCGTCGCCTGTTCGGCGGCCTGGTGCTCACGGTGGGCATCGACCATCCGCGCGTCAAGCAGATTCCCGGTGCCCGCGCGGCGTGCGCGCCGTGATCGTGCATCCGCACATGTTCCTGTCGACCAGCGAGGCGCGCGCGCATCCTCAAGGCGCAACGTCGACGCTGTCGGACTTCGTCTGGCAGACCGCCAATCTCGCCGGCTTCATCTCCGGCTGCTACACCGAACGATCTGGACATGATCCGCGCCTCCTTCGAGGACGTGGTCATCGAGCCGCAGCGCCAGGCGCTGATTCCCGGGCTTCAAGGACGTGCGCCGCGGCGCGATGGCGGCCGGCGCGCTCGGGCTGCTCGATCTCCGGCGCCGGGCCCGACGATGTTCGCCTGGGCCGAGGCCGACAGCGCGCCGAGGCGGTGCGCGGCGCGATGCGCGGCGCGTTCGCGCGCACGTCGCTCAAGTGCGATGACGTGGATCGTCGACGATGCAATCCGCCGGCGCCCGGGTGATCGTGAACGCGCCTGACGACGCGCCATGCAGTTTCGCGAGCTCGCGCGGCGGCGCGCGCCGCGTCGGCTTCAGCGCCGCGCTGCTGCAGGGGCTGGCGCCCGGACGGCGGCCTGTACGTCCCGACGCAGCTGGCCGCAGCTGCCGATGCCGGCGCTTCGCCGGCGCCGACGCACCTGCCGGCGGTGGCCGCGCAGCTGCTCGCGCCGTTCTTCGCCGGGCGATCGCGCTCGCGCCGCAGCTCGCCGACGATCGCCGCCGAGGCGTTCAATTTCCGGCGCCGCTCGTCGCCGCTCGACCGACGACGAGCGGCTGTCCGTGCTCGAGCTGTTCCACGGCCCGACCGCGGCCTTCAAGGACTTCGGCGCGCGCTTCCTCGCGGCCTGCTTCGCGCGCCTGCGCGCGCCGGCGCAGCGGCCGCTGACCATCCTGGTGGCGACTTCCGGCGACACCGGCGGCGCGGTCGCCGCGGCCTTCCACCGCCGCCCGGGCATCGGGGTCGTCGGTGCTCTTTCCCAAGGGACTGGTCTCGCCCGACGCAGGAGCGGCAGCTCACCTGCTGGGGCGGCAATGTGCGCTCGCTGCGCCGTGCGCGGCACCTTCGATGACTGCCAGCGCCTGGTGAAGGAGGCCTTCGTGCGATCCCGCAGCTGACGCGCAGCGCTTCGAGCTGTCCTCGGCCAACAGCATCAATCTCGGCCGGCTGCTGCCGCAGAGCGTGTACTACGCGGCCACGAGCCTCGCGGTCTGGCGCGCGCACGGCGAGCCGCGCCTCCTTCGTCATCCCGAGCGGCAATCTCGGCAATGCGCGTCGCCTGCCTCTGGGCGCGCAAGCTCGGGCTGCCGATCGGCGACATCGTGCTGGCGCACAACGCCAATCGCACCGTGCCGGACTTCCTCGACAGCGGCGAGTGGCAGCCGCGCGCCGAGCATCGCGACGCTGGCCTCGGCCATGGACGTCGGCAATCCGAGCAACATGGAGCGCCTGCGCGCGCTGTTTCCGGACGTGCGACGAGCTGCGCGAGCGCCGTGAGCGCCGTACTCGGTGACCGATGACGCAGATCCGCGCGCGCATCCGCAGCGGCTTCAAGCGAGTACGGACAGATCTGGTGCCCGCACACGGCGACCGCGGCGGAGGTCTACGACGCGCCTGCCGCGCCGAGCGGCGCCGAGCGCGGCCGCTGGGTGCTGGTGGCCACCGCGCACCCGGCGAAGTTCCGCGAGATCGTCGAGCCGCTGATCGGCCGAGCGGTGGCGGTGCCGGAGAGCCTCGCGACGACTGTTCGCGCGGCCCGACGCAGTGCACCGAGATCGACGGCCGACGCTTGCGGCGCGCTGCGCGCCGCGCTGCAGGAATGAGGAAGCATGACGTGGACGAGCTGAGCAACTGCCGCCGACCGCCTGGGCGCTGGTCGCCGCCGCGGCCGTGCTCGGCTTCGGCGCTGCTCGTGGGCGTGGCGCTGGTACCGCCAGTACCGCGCGCGCAAGGCGCTGCGCGCGGCGGTCGACCGCCGGCTCGCCGATCACCTGCGTCGACGTGCTGGTGCCGGACGGCATGGGCGGCGGCTATCCACGTCGATTTCCTGCTGCTGACGCTGCGCGGCGTCCTGGTCATCGACCTGCGCGACGTGCGCGGGCAACATCTTCGGCGGCGACCAGATGACCGAGTGGACCGTCATGGACGGCCCGCAGCCGCTACACCTTCACCAATCCGCAGAGCGCGCTCTACGACCGCATCGCCGCGGTGAAGGCGGTGGCCGGCGACGTGCCGGTCGAGGGGCGCATCGTGTTCACCCGCCGCGGCAAGTTCCCCAAGGGCCTGCCGAAGTGGACGCTGATGCTGGATGCGCTGCGCGCGGAGTTTCCGGTCGGCCGAGTTCGAGACCCCGGCCGAGAGCGTCGGCGCGCTACCGCGAGGGCTGGCAGCGCCTGAAGGACGCCGTCAAGCCGAGCTACATGGTCGACATGCGCTAGGCGCGCCTCAGCCGCTGCGCGCGTGGTCGGCCAGCACCAGCGAGACGCAGGCGGTGAGCTTCTTGCGCGTAGTCGAGGTGCAGGAACTCGTTCGGGCCGTGCGCGTTGGCGTGCGGACCCGAGCACCCCGGTGATGAAGAACTGCGTCTTCGGAAACTGCTCGCCCGAGCATGCCCATGAACGGGATCGTGCCGCCGCAGCCGATGTTGACCGCCTCGCGTGCCGTAGACCGCCTGCGAGGCGCGCGTGATCGACTGCTCGAGCCAGGGCGCGAAGGCCGGCGCGTTCCAGCCGCCGGTGCCGCCGTCGCTTTCGAACTTCACCTGCGCACCGTAGGGCGGGTCGCGCTCGAGCGCCTGGCGCACCGCCTCCGTCGCCCGCCCCGCATCGCAGGTCGGCGGCAGCCGCAGCGACAGCTTGCAGGCCACTTCCGGCAGCAGCACGTTGCCGGCCGAGCCGATCGGCGGCAGCCCCTCCGCGCCGGTGACCGCGAGCGTGGCGCGCCAGCTGTTGTTGATGATCAGCTCCGTCGGGTCGTTGGTCAGGGGCTGCACGCCCTGGGCCCAGGGGATCTTGCCGGCGACCTCGTCGCCGAGCACGCGCGCGGCGGCCATGGCCTGCAGCCGGCGATCCTCGGGCAGCGTGACCTGCAGCTCATCGAGCAGGATGTCGCCGTTGACCGGGTTCTCGATGCGCGCGAGCAACTGCTCGAGGATGCGGAACGGGGTGGGCGCGATGCCGGTGGCCATGCCCGAGTGCACCCCCTCGGTGAGCACGCGCACGCGCAGCGTGCCGGTGAGGTTGCCGCGCAGCGAGGTGGTGCACCAGACCTGGTCGTAGTTGCCGCACTCGGCATCCAGGCACACCACCAGCGACGGGTTCCCCGAGCCGCGAGCCCAGTGCGTCCAGGTGCGCCGGCAGGTCGACGCTGCCGCTCTCCTCGCAGGCCTCGATCAGCACCACGCAGCGCGGCAGCTTCACCTTCTGCTCCTTGAGCGCCGCGATGGCGGTGAGCGAGCTGAACACCGCGTAGCCGTCATCCGCAGCCCCGCGTCCGTAGAGCTTGCCGTCGCGGATCACCGGTTCCCACGGCCCCAGACCCGGCAGCCAGCCGGTGAACTCCGGCTGCTTGTCCAGGTGGCCGTACAGCAGTACGCAGTCATCGAGCTCGCCGGGGATGTCCACCAGCAGCAGCGGCGTGAGACCTGGCACCTCGCGCACTTCGACGCGGGCCCCGGGCAGCGGCTGCGCCCGGCACCAGTCCGCCATCAGCTTCACCGCCTGCGTCCATGTGGCCGTTGGCCTTCCACTTCGGGTCGAACATCGGGGACTTGTTGGGGATGCGCACGTAGGCGGTCAGCCGGTCGATGATCGAGTCGTCCCAGGTCTTATTGATCGAGCTGACCAGCCGTTTGAGATCCATGCGTTTCCTATTTAAAAAACAAAAGCTTGCCCGGATATCTTAAATGAAGATCTACGAGGCCGGCGGTTGCGGCAGGCCGAACAGGGCGCGCGCGGCGGCCGTGCTCGTGGCCGCAAGCATCGCCGCTGGCTCGCCGCGCGCGCGGGCCACGGCGCGGGCGACGTGCGCAAGATACGCCGGTTCGTTGCGCCGCGAGGCGGGTTTTGGTTTCAGGTCGCGCGGCAGAAGATAGGGTCCGTCGGTCTCCAGCAGCAGCCGCGCGGCCGGGATCTGCGGCATGAGCGGCGATCAGGTGGGCGCCGCGGCGCTCATCGCAGATCCAGCCGGTGATGCCGATCGCAAGCCCGAGCCCGAGATAGCACTCCAGCTGCGCGCGCATTGCCGGTGAAGCAGTGGGCGACCCCGGCCCACGGCCGTGCGTGCTCGCGCAGGATGGCGACGAAGTCCTCGTGCGCATCGCGCTGATGCAGGAACACCGGCTTGCCGACGCGCTCGGCCAGCTCCAGCTGGTCGTGGAAGGCCCGCTGCTGCACGGCCCGCGGGGCGAGGTCACGGAAGTAGTCGAGTCCGCATTCCCCCACCGCGACCACGTCGCGGATCGCGGGCACAGGCTTCGAGCTCGCGCAGGCGTTCCGGCGACAGCTCGCGTGCATGGTGCGGGTGCACGCCGGCGGTGGCAAACAGGCGCTGCGGGTGGGCGGCGGCCAGCGCGATGGCCTGGGCGGTGCTGGCGATGCTCGAGCCGGTGACGATCATCTGCACGACGCCGGCGCTGAGTGCGCGCTCCAGCACCGCATCGCGATCGGCGTCGTAGCTGTCGTGCGCGAGATTGATGCCGATGTCGATGAGGGGTGTGACGAGGGCCGCGGTGGCCGCCGCAGGTGCTGTGTTATCTTCGGGCATGTGAGCTCATTCTACCGAAACAGGCGGAACGCCAGCTCCCCGGCAGGCGCACTGGCGCTGCTGGCGCTGCTGCTTGCCGGTGCGGCCGGCGCGGACCAGGGGCAGTGGCGCGACACCGAGAGCCGCATCCAGTACGGCTATTACACGCAGGATGCGCGCGCGCTCACCAACGTGGCCGCCGCCGTCGACGCCGAAGAGAGCAAGGACCAGTGGCAGGGCTACTACGCGGGCCTTGCCGGCTGGCGCCTCGCGCAGCTCGCCGCGCTGCATCCAGCGGCCAAGGGCCCCTCGGTCGCCCAGCTGGCCGAGCGCTGCACCCGCGCACTCGATCGCGTGCTGGAACAGCAGTCAGACTTTGCCGAAGGGCTCGCGCTGCGCGCGGCGTGCGCGGCCACCCCGCTCACCGGCGGCGGCCTGCACGTGCCCTTCGCTGGCCACGGGCCGCGCAAGGATATGGACCGGGCACTGGCGCTGGCGCCGAAGAACCCGCGCGTGCTGCTGATCGATGCCCTGGGCGACTACGAATACAGTACTGCCCTCGGGGGCGCCCGGGAGCGTGCGCTGCCGAAGCTGCGGCGCGCGGTCGCCGCCTTTGAAGCCGAGCGCGGCGGCGCGGAGGCGCTGCCCGGCTGGGGCGCCTCGGAGGCCTACTACTATCTGGGCCGCGACCTGCTCGAGCACCAGGACCCGGTGGGTGCGCGTGATGCCCTGGAGCACGCGCTGCTGCTGGCGCCCGACTACGCGCAGGCACGCGCCCTGATGGCAAAGATCACCTCCGGCTGACGCCCGGACGTGACCGCGCCGCGGCCGCGCCACGCCGCTATAACATCCCTGCGGGCTTCCCATACAGCTCCCGGGCCGGCCACGCACTGTGCGCCGCGCGGCGGCCGGGAAAGCCGCGGTGGCTGTGATATCTTGCGCGCCTTCGCCCTGCGGCCAGCATTCGATGTCCTCGGAAAACGATAACAAAGCGCTGCTCGCGCAGCTGCGCATCGACCGCGGCGCGCCCGAGGCCGCCGAACGCCCCAGCCGCCGCCCGTGGATCCTGGCCGCGGCCATCGGCGTCGCGGCCGTTGCGGCGATTGCCTGGTGGCTGGCGCACGCGCACCCGGCATTGGCGGTACACACCCAGCTTGCCCGCCCGGTCGCCACGGCCGGCGGCGCCAACGCCTCGGTGCTCGATGCCACCGGTTATGTCACCGCCCGGCGCGAGGCCACCGTGTCGGCGCAGATCACCGGCACGCTCACCGAGGTGCTGATCGAGGAGGGCGACCACGTCAAGGCCGGCCAGGTGCTCGGGCGCCTCGATGACACCGCGCAGCGCGCGGCGCTGGCGCAGGCACAGGCGCAGGTGAACTCCGCGCAGGCGCTGCTGGTGCAGAGCCAGGCGACCCTTGCGCAGAGCCAGCGCGACGTCAACCGCGCCGAGGACCTGGTCAAGCGCAACCTGGTCTCCGAGCAGGCGGTGGAGCAGGCACGCACCCAGGTCGCCACCCAGGGTGCCCAGACGCTGAGCCAGCGCAAGCTGATCGACCTGGCGCAGGCGAACCTGCGCTCCGCGCAGGTGCAGCTGGACTACTGCACGGTGCGTGCGCCCTTCAGCGGGGTGGTCATCGCCAAGTCCGCGCAGGTGGGCGAGATCATCTCGCCGTTCTCCGCCGGCGGCGGCTTCACGCGCACCGGCATCGGCACGATCGTCGACATGGACTCCCTGGAGATCGAGGTCGACGTCAACGAGGCCTACATCAACCGCGTGCAGCCCGGGCAGCCGGTCGAGTCGGTCCTCAATGCCTACCCGGACTGGCGCATCCCCTCGCATGTCATCGCCATCATCCCGACCGCGGACCGCTCCAAGGCCACCGTGAAGGTGCGCATCGGCCTGGATGCGAAGGACCCGCGCATCGTGCCGGACATGGGCGTACGGGTATCGTTCCTGGAGGAGAAGAAAGCGCAGGAGCAGCCGCAGGAGCGCCCGCGCGGCGTGCTGGTCCCGGTAGCCGCCATCCGCACCGACGGCGACCGCCCGGTCGTATTCGTGATGAAGGACGGCAAGGCCCAGCGGCGCACCGTGACCCTCGGCGGCACCTATGCGGATGCGCGCCAGGTGCTCACCGGCGTCGATGCGGGCGAGAGCGTGATCCTCGATCCCCCGGCCGAGCTCAAGGACGAGGCTGCCGTGGTCGAGGCCAAGTCATGAGGCCGAGGCAGCAGCGCCGCCGGCGGCGCGAGATACTGACCCCCATTACCGTGAGCTGAGGTTCCCATGTCCGAATCCATGGTCCAGGTCAAGAACGTCACCAAGGTCTACGAGCGCGGCAAGCAGAAGGTCGAGGTGCTGCACGGGCTCACGCTTCAGATCCCCAAGGGGGATTTCGTGGCCCTGATGGGCCCTTCCGGCTCCGGCAAGACCACGCTGCTGAACCTGATCGGCGGGCTCGACCAGCCCACCGCCGGGGAAATCCTGGTGGGCGGGGAGCGCATCGACAAGCTGTCGAGCGGGGAACTTGCCAAGTGGCGCGCGCATAACGTCGGCTTCGTGTTCCAGTTCTACAACCTGATGCCGGTGCTCACCGCGGAAGGCAACGTCGAGCTGCCGCTGCTTCTGACCAAGCTCTCGGCCGCGCAGCGCAAGAAGAACGCGGCGGTTGCCCTGCAGGTGGTGGGCCTTGCCGACCGCGCCAAGCACAAGCCGCGCGAGCTCTCCGGTGGCCAGGAACAGCGCGTCGCCATCGCCCGCGCGCTGGTCTCGGACCCGCAGCTGCTGGTGTGCGACGAGCCGACCGGGGACCTCGACCGCAAGACCGCGGACGAGATCCTCGGCCTGCTGCAGGTGCTCAATCGCGAGCACGGCAAGACCATCGTCATGGTCACGCACGACCCGAAGGCCGCCGAATTCGCCCGCCGTACCCTGCACCTGGAAAAGGGCCAGCTGCTCGAACAGGCCGCCGCGTAGCGCACCGCGTCCACGGAAAGCCAGCCATGACCAAGACCGGATTTGTCGTCGCCAACCTGTTCCGCAAGCGCACGCGGGCCGTCCTGACGCTGCTGTCGGTGATCATGGCGTTCCTCTTGTTCGGCCTGCTGCAGTCGGTCAGTTCCATCTTCAGCGCCGGTGCGGATTTCATCGGTGCCACGCGCGTGATGACCCAGGCGCGCGTCTCCTTCACCCAGCCGCTGCCGCTGAGCATGGTGCCCAAGCTCGAGGGGGTGGCCGGGGTGGCGCGCGTCGCCTACTCGCAGTGGTTCGGCGGCATCTGGCAGGAGAACACGCCGCTGTTCGTGTTCGCGGTCGATCCGCTGCGCTATCACGACGTGTACCCCGAGTTCGTCATGCCCGAGGCGCAGTGGCAGGCGTTCGCGAACACCCGCACGGCCATGGTCGCCGGCCGCCAGGTGGCCAACCAGTACCACTGGAAGGTGGGCCAGCAAGTGCCGATCTCCTCGAACATCTATCCGCAGAAGAACGGCAGCAAGGCCTGGGCTTTCGACCTGGTCGGCATCT
Source organism: uncultured Pseudomonadota bacterium (assembly GCA_963794975.1). GTDB lineage: Bacteria > Pseudomonadota > Gammaproteobacteria > Steroidobacterales > Steroidobacteraceae > 13-2-20CM-66-19. Next base: position 539,359 of record CAWCGL010000002.1, read on the forward strand.
TCGACGGCAAGGACGAGGACTGGCAGAAGCAGACCAACCAGGTGCTGATCAACCACGACTACTTCGATGAGGCCAACCAGTTCGGCAAGGGGCGCGCCAACTTCTTCATCATCCGCCTGACCGACGGCAAGCATGCCGAGTCGGTCAGCAAGACCATCGATGCGATGTTCGAGAACTCGCCGGACGAGACCAAGACCCAGACCGAGAAGGACTTCAACTTAAGTTTCGTCAAGCAGATCGGCGATATCGGCCTGATCGTGCGCTGGATCCTGTTCGCGGTGTTCTTCACCCTGTTGCTGGTGGTGGGAAATACCATGGCGCAGAGCGTGCGTGAGCGCATCCCGGAGCTGGCGGTGCTCAAGACCCTCGGCTTCTCCGATGGCAGCGTGCTCGGCTTCGTGTTCGCCGAGGCCTTCGCGCTGTGCCTGTGCGGTGGCATCGTTGGACTCATCCTCGCCACCCTGGCGGGCGCGATGGTCACCAAGGGCAGCGGCGGTCAGTTCCAGCTGCAGCCCACCGGCTGGGTCTGGCTCATCGGAGTTGCGGCCATCGTTCTTATGAGCATCGCCGTGGGCCTGCTGCCGGCGCTGCGCGCACGGCGCCTGAAGATCGTCGACGCGCTGGCCGGTCGTTGAGCATGTCAGAAGTTCCCAAGGAGAGCATCCCTTGCTGAGCCAAGTGTTTGCCATCACCGGCATGAACATCCGCAGCATCCCGCAACGCTGGGCGCCATCATTCGTCATCGTCATCGGCCTGGCTGGCGTGGTGGCCGTGTTCACCGCCCTGCTGGCGATGGCGACGGGCTTCGAGAGCACCCTCAAGGCCACCGGCCGCGCCGATGCGGTCATCATCATGCGCGGCGGCTCGGATGCGGAGCTGAACTCAGGCCTCGACCGCACCCAGACCGACCTGATCGAGCAGGGCGCGGGGATCCGCACCGGGGCGGATGGCCGCCCGCAGGCCTCGGCGGAAATGCTGGTCATCGCGGAGCTGATCCGCAAGGGTGACGTCAAGGGCGGCGCCAACATCACGGTGCGCGGCGTGGAACCCGCCGCCTTCACGCTGCGCCCGCAGCTGAAGATCATCTCCGGGCGCACCTTCACTCCCGGGCTACGCGAGCTCATCGTCGGCAGCGGCGTCCTCAAGCAGTTCCAGGGTGCCGACATCGGCAGGGTGGTGCGCATGCGCGGCTCCGACTGGACCGTTGTCGGGGCGTTCCAGTCCGGCGATGCGCACGACAGCGAGCTGTGGACCGACATCAACGTTGCGCGCTCGACCTTCGGGCGCACCGGCGCAAGCTCGGTGCTCGCGGCGCTGGACGGGCCGGACGGTTTCGACCGCCTGAAGAGTTCGCTTGCGGCCGATCCCAGGCTCACGGTGGATGTGGTGCGCGAGCGCGATTACTTCAGCGGCCAGACCAAGCAGTTCCGGCAGACCATCGGCTTTCTGGCCGGCGTCGTGACGATCATCATGGCCCTCGGCGCGGTGTTCGCAGCCCTCAACAGCATGTACGCGGCAGTCGCCGCGCGCGGCAAGGAAATCGCCACGCTGCGCGCCATCGGATTTGGCGGCTTGCCGGTGCTGGTGTCGGTGATGATCGAGGCGCTGCTGCTGGCGCTGGCCGGCGGCATCCTCGGTGCGCTGATCGCCTACGTTCTGTTCAACAACCTTTCCGTGTCCACCCTCGGCCAGAACTTCACCCAGGTGGTATTCGACTTCAAGGTCACCCCGGCACTGGTCGGGCGCGGGCTGGTCATTGCCATCGTCATCGGCATGATCGGCGGCCTGCTGCCGGCCATCCGCGCGGCCCGCATGCCGGTGACGACGGGCCTGCGCGAACTCTAGGCACCGCGCGCCAGCGCCGCACACAGCGCCTGCACCTCCTCCTCCGGCTGGTCCCAGGAGACCACCAGGCGCGCCTCGCCCTCGCTCTCCGGGCCCCAGTCGTAGAACTCGAAGCCCGCCGCGCGCAGCCGCTGGCGGCGCTGTACCCCCAGCCCCAGGAACACCTCGTTCGCCTCGACCGGGTGCAGCAGCGTCGCGCCTGCCGCGCGTGCGATGTCCTGCGCCAGGCGGTTGGTCTTCTCGGCGTTGCGCTTCCAGATGCCGGACTCGATGTAGGCGAGCAGCTGCGCGGCGACGTAGCGCGACTTGGACAGGAGGTGCCCGGCGCGCTTGCGGCGCAGCTCGAAGTCCCGCACCAGCGACGGGTCGAAGAAGACCACGGCCTCGGCGGCCATGGCCCCGTTCTTGGTGGCGCCGAAGGAGAGCACGTCGATCCCTGCGCGCCAGGTGATATCCCCCGGATGGCAGCCGAGGAATGCCACGACATTGGCGAAGCGCGCCCCGTCCATGTGCACCTTCATGCCGCGCTGGTGGGCAAATTCGCACAGCACCTTCAGTTCCGCCGGCCGGTACGCGGCTCCCAGGTCCGTCGCCTGCACCAGCGACAGCGCCGCCGGCTGCACGTTGTGCACGTCCCCCCGCAGCCGTGCCAGCGCCGCCCGCAGCGGTTCGACAGAGACCCGCCCGTGTTCCCCGGGCAGCAGCATCAGCTGGGCGCCCCCGGAGAAGAACCCGGGCGCGCCGCACTCATCGACGGCGATGTGGGATTCCTCGTGCGCGAAGATCGCCCCGTAGGGCGGGGCAAGGGTCGCCAGGCTCAGGGCATTGGCGGCGGTGCCGGAGATGACCGGGAAGGCACGCACCGCGGTGCCGAAGTGGTCACTGAAGACCGCGTCCAGGCGCTGCGTCCATTCGTCGTCTCCATAGGCGGCCGCACGGCCGTGATTGACTGCCTGCAGCGCTGCCAGGATCTCCGGGCAGGCGCTCGCGGTGTTGTCGCTGAAGAAACGCAAGTCAGTGACTCCTTGGGGTTGAGCGGTCGCTCAGTCGATCCGCCAGCGGAACGACCAGGCGCCGAAGCTCAGGAATACCAGCGCGGTCACCGCCAGGTACAAAAGGTGTGGGGCGATGCTCGCAACGCCCGCGCCGTCGATCATCACCCCGCGGGCGGCGTCGATGGCATGCGTGAGCGGGAAAATGTGCGCAATCCACTGCACCCAGCGCGGCGAACCCTCGAGCGAGAACCAGATGCCCGACAGCAGCATCATCGGCCAGGTGAGCAGGTTGAGCAGGCCGCCCACGAGCTCCTCGCTGGAGAAGCGCGCCGCGATCGTGAGCCCGAGAGCGATCATCGACAGCGCGCTCAGCAGCGTCACCAGCGCCAGCAGCAGCCCGCTGCCGGCGTTGTGGAAGCCGATGATGGCACCGATGCCGAAATACAGGGTCGCCGTCACGAACAGGATGAGCGCCAGGCGCGAGAGCACCTGCGCGCTGAGGAACTCGAAGGCGGTGAGCGGGGTGGCATGCAGGCGCTTGAGGAAGCCGCTCTTGCGGTAGCGCAGCACGACGTAGCCGACCCCGAACAGGCAGCTGAACATCATGTTCATGCCCAGGATCCCGGGAAACAGCCAGTCGACGTAGCGCACCGCCTTGCCGCTGACCGGCTGGCGCGCGGCGCCGGGGTCGGCTGCCAGCAGCAGCTTCTCGACGATGTAGCCCTTCGGCGAGTCGGTGTTCACCCAGTAGCGGCTGGGCGCGTGAGTGTCCAGCAGCAGGTCGAGCTGCTGGTGGGTGAGGCTGCGCATGGCAGCATTCACGTCCTTCTCGGCGACGAACTCCACGTAGCGCTCGCCGAGGAACGGATAGGCCTGCTTGTCGATGCGGGTATCGAGCACCCCGACCTTGAACAGCGGGCGCTCCGGGCCGCCGAACACGAAGCCCATGCCGATGACCACCATCACCGGCAGCAGGATGGTGAAGATGAGCGTGCCGCGGTCGCGCAGGAACTCGAGGTTGCGCGCGTGCAGCACCGAGAGCATGCGCTGGATCACGGGCGCAGCTCCTTGCCGGTGAGTTCGAGGAACAGGTCCTCGAGGTTGGCCGGGCGGATGCGCAGGTGCGCCAGCGGCACCCGTGCGCCCATCAGCGCGCGCAGCGTGCCCTCGATGTCATGGGTGCTGATCTCGATGCGCTCCGCGCCCTCGATGATGCTCAGGTTCAGTTCGCGCGCGGCCGGGGGAAAGTCCTGGCGCGGCAGCTCCAGCATGACTTCCGCAAAGTGCTCCTGCAGCAGCCGGCGCGGCGGCCCCTGGGCGACCAGGCGGCCCCTGTCCATGATCACGATCTCATCGCACAACAGCTCCGCCTCCTCCATGTAGTGCGTGGTGAGGATGATGGTCTTGCGGCGTGCCTTGATCGACTCCATGAGGTCCCAGAAGTTGCGCCGCGCCTGCGGGTCGAGGCCGGTGGTCGGCTCGTCCAGGAACAGCACCTTGGGGTCGTTGACCAGGGCGATCGCCAGCAGCAGCCGCTGCTGCTGGCCACCGGAGAGCTTGCGGCTGTCGCGCTCGGCCAGCTTCTCCAGCGCGCACAGGCGGATGACCTCCTCGACCTCCAGGCCCGTGGCGTACAGCCCGCGGAACAGGGCAATGCACTGGCGCACGGTGAGGAAGTCCTGCAGTGCGGTCTTCTGGAAGAGGATGCCGGCTTCCTCCTGGAAGCGCGCGCCGAGCGGCGCGCCGCAATACAGGACCTCGCCGGAGCTCGGCGGCAGGATGCCTTCCATGATCTCGATCGTGGTGGTCTTGCCGGCACCGTTGGGTCCCAGCAGCCCAAAGCAGATACCCTCGGGGACTGCGAATGAGACCCCGTCCACGGCGGTGGTGGCCGGGTACTGCTTGACGAGGTTGCGGACCTCCAGGATGGGCGTGCTCAAAGGAACACTGGCTCGCTGTGTTGTGGCTGGCGGGCGATCCTAGCGGATTTGGCGCGGGGCCGCCTTGCCGGTTAAGTGACAGGTTGCCGTGCCGCAGGGGCTGTGTACCATCGAGCCATGAGCCAGGAACACGACAAGGCGCATCATGTCTCGCCTGCCGGCGAGGCGCTGCATCCGGACCTGGGATCGTCCTTGTCCTATGGCGGCTACCTGCAGCTGGACAAGCTGCTCGATGCGCAGCGCACGCTGTCTGCCGAGCACAACGAGATGCTGTTCATCATCGTGCACCAGGTCTCGGAGCTGTGGATGCGGCTGATGCTGCACGAGCTCACCGCCGCCATGGAATGCGTGCGGCGGGATGACCTGGATCCGGCCATGAAGATGCTGGCGCGCATCTCGCGCACCCAGGCGCAGCTGATCTCCGCCTGGGATGTGCTCTCGACCATGACCCCGTTCGAGTACTCGGCGTTCCGCAACGAACTCGGGCGCTCCTCCGGGTTCCAGTCGGTGCAGTACCGGCTGCTCGAGTTCCACTTCGGCAACAAGAACCCCGAAGTGCTCGCGGGGCACGAGCAGGATGCCGCAGCCTACGCGGTGCTCAAGCGGGCACTGGAGGCGCCTTCGCTCTATGACGAGGTGCTGCGCCTGCTCAGCCAGCGCGGCTACGAGATCCCCGAGGGCTACCTGGCGCGGGACTTCAGCCAGCCGTACGTGCCGAGCAAGCAGGTGGCCGGCGCGTGGCTGGCCGTGTACCACAACTCCGAAGCCCACTGGGACCTGTACGAGCTGGCCGAGCGGCTGGTGGATCTGGACTACAACTTCCAGCTCTGGCGTGCGCACCACCTGAAGACCGTGGAGCGCATCATCGGCTACAAGCCCGGCACCGGCGGCACCGCAGGTGTCGCCTACCTCGCCAAGGCCCTGGAGCTGAAGTTCTTCCCGGAGCTGTGGACCATCCGCACCTCGCTGTAGCGCTCAGCGCCAGCTCAGGCACGGGATGCCCAGGGACTGCGCCAGTCCCCGTGCACGCGCGTTGCCGTTCACCAGCGCCGGACGGTCCGCCTGGGCGAGGTGCGGTATGTCCTCCGGGGAATTGCCGTACGCGGCGATGACAACGCCGGGGTGCTCGGCGCGCAGGCGCAAGACACAGCGCACCTTCTCCGCGCCGCGCCGGTTGGGGGTGGTCAGCCGCCCGACCAGCCGCTCCGCCTGCCATTCGACGCCGGTGCAGATGCACTGTCCGAAACCGAGCGCACGCGCCAGCGCCGGCACGTACAGGTCGGGGCTGGCGCTCATGAGCACGAGCGCATCCCCGGCCGCGCGGTGCTGCTCGATGCGCTGCACGGCATCTGCAAACACCCGGCGCGGCAGGCTGGCGGCGAACTGTGCGGTCCAGGCTTCGATTTCGCCACGGCTGCGGCCGCCGAGGGTGGCGCGGATCAGCGCGGACTTGAGCGCGCCACGGTCAGCCCGGCCGACGAGGAAGGCCAGGAGTGCCGGCAGCACCCGGGGCAGCCCGAGCCAGCCTGCGGGGTGATGGCGCAGGAAGCCTGCGAGATAAGGACCGAGGGTGTCCGAGCGCGTGATGGTGCCGTCGAGGTCGAACACGGCGAGCCCTGGGGCACCGCCGGCGGCGCCCCGCGGTGTGTCCCCGGCGGCGCTCGCGCGCGCTGCCGTCAGGGGCTGCCGCCGCTGGTTGCGAGCTGACGCAGCACGTACTGCAGGATGCCCCCGTGGCGGTAGTATTCGCGCTCCTTGGGAGTATCGATGCGCAGGCGTGCCTTGAAGGTCACAGGCTTGCCGGCCTCCGGCGTGGCCGTGACGCTCACCTCGCGGGCATCGCCCCCGCCCAGGCCCTCGATGGCGAATACCTCGCGGCCGGTGAGCCCGAGCGAGCTGGCATTCTGGCCCGCGAGGAACTGCAGCGGCGCGACCCCCATGCCGATGAGGTTGGAGCGGTGGATGCGCTCGAAACTCTCGGCGATCACCGCCTTCACGCCCAGCAGCAGCGTGCCCTTGGCGGCCCAGTCGCGCGAGGAGCCGGTGCCGTACTCGCGGCCGGCAAGGATCACCAGCGGGACCTGCTCCTGCTTGTACTGCATCGCGGCGTCGTAGATCGAGGCCTGCTTGCCATCGGGCAGGTGCAGCGTGACGCCGCCCTCGACGCCGGGCACCATGAGGTTGCGCAGGCGGATGTTGGCGAACGTGCCGCGCATCATCACCTCGTGGTTGCCGCGCCGGGCGCCGTAGGAATTGAAGTCCTTCGGCTCCACGCCCTGCTCGATCAGGTAGCGCGCCGCCGGGCTGGTCTTGGAGATGTTGCCCGCCGGTGAGATGTGGTCGGTGGTGACCGAGTCACCCAGCACTGCCAGCACGCGCGCGCCGCGCACGTCCGCCAGCGGCGCCGGCGTCATGGTCATGCCGTCGAAGTAGGGCGGGTTCTTCACGTAGGTCGACTTCACATCCCAGCTATATAGCTTGCCGGCGGGCACCTTGATGCTGGTCCAGTTGTCATCGCCCTCGAACACCGTGGCGTAGCGGCTGCGGAACATGCTCGAGTCGATCGAGCGCTTGAGCAGCTCCTGCACTTCCGCATCGCTTGGCCAGATGTCCGCGAGGTACACCGGCTTGCCGTTGCGGTCCGTGCCGAGTGGCTCGGTGGTGAGATCGATGTTCAGCGTACCGGCCAGCGCATAGGCCACCACCAGCGGCGGCGAGGCGAGGAAATTCATGCGCACTTCCGGGTGCACACGGCCTTCGAAGTTGCGGTTGCCCGAGAGCACCGCGCCGGCGGTGAGATCGCCCGCCTTCACGGCGGCCGAAATCTCCGGCTTCAGCGGCCCGCTGTTGCCGATGCAGCTTTGACAACCGTAGCCGGTGACGAAGAAGCCGATGGCGTCCAGATCATCAACGACGTTGGCCTTCTTGAAGTAGTCCGTCACGACCCGCGAGCCGGGGGACAGGCTGGTCTTCACCCAGGGTTTCGCGGTTATGCCGCGCTCGCGCGCCTTGCGCGCGAGCAGACCTGCGCCGAGCATCACCGAGGGATTGGAGGTGTTGGTGCAGCTGGTGATCGCGGCGATCAGTACCGCGCCATCCTCGAGCTCCTGGGTCCGGCCGTTGAGCGTCAACGGCGCCGTGCCGCGACCTTCGGACTTGCGCGCAATGCGTTCCTCGGCAGCCTTCTTGGCATTGCTTTCGTAGACGGCCTTGACGTTCTTGAGCGTCACGCGGTCCTGCGGGCGGCGCGGGCCTGCCAGGCTCGGTTCGACGGCGCCCAAGTCAAGTTCCAGTTCGTCGCTGTAGCGCGCCGCTTTGGCGTTTTCGTTGCGCCACATGCCCTGCGCCTTGGCGTAGGCGGTGACCAGGTCAATGCGCTCCTTCGTGCGCCCGGAAAGCTCCAGGTAGCGCACGGTCTCGCTGTCGATGGGAAACAGGCCGCAGGTGCTGCCGTACTCGGGGGCCATGTTGGCGATTGTGGCGCGGTCGGCGAGCGGCAGATTGCCCAGCCCGTCGCCGAAGAACTCGACAAACTTATCCACCACGCCCTTCTTGCGCAGCGTCTCGGTGACCGTGAGCACCAGATCGGTGGCGGTTGCCCCGGGCCGCAGGCTCCCCTCGAGCCTGAATCCCACCACCTGCGGGATGAGCATGGTGACCGGCTGGCCGAGCATGGCCGCCTCGGCCTCGATGCCGCCTACTCCCCAGCCCAGCACGCCCAGACCATTGATCATGGTGGTGTGCGAGTCGGTGCCGACCAGGGTGTCCGGATACGCGCGCCGCGTGCCATTGCTTTCGGCATCGAAAATCACGCGGCCGAGGTACTCGAGGTTCACCTGGTGGACGATGCCGGTATTGGGCGGCACGACGGCGAAGTTGCGGAAGGCGGTCTGACCCCAGCGCAGGAAAGCGTAGCGCTCCTTGTTGCGCGCGAACTCAATGGCGGTGTTGGCGGCCAGGGCGCCGGCGAAGCCGTATTCATCGACCTGCACGGAGTGGTCGATGACCAGCTCCGCCGGTGCCAGCGGGTTGACGCGCTCAGGATCACCGCCCAGGCGCACGATCGCATCGCGCATCGCCGCCAGGTCCACCACGCACGGCACGCCGGTGAAGTCCTGGAGGATGACGCGTGCCGGGGTGAAGGCGATCTCGTGCGCGGGGGTGGCGGCCGGGTCCCACTCGAGCAGCGCCTCGATGTCCGCGCGCGTCACGCTCACGCCGTCTTCGAAGCGCAGCAGGTTTTCCAGAAGGATCTTGAGCGAATAGGGCAGGCGGGCCAGCTTGTCCTGCGGCAGGGCCGCAAGGCTGAAAATCTCGTAGGAACGATCGCCGGCTGTGAGAGTTGAGCGCGCCCGGAAGCTGTTCGTCATGCGTATCTCCGCTGTGAGCCGCCAATTATATCGGGCACAGGCGCAGCGTGCTGCCTCGCCTTCAGGCCGCCGCCGCCGCGCTACCACCCGCGCTGCTGACCGCTTCAATCACGGCCCCGCCCAGGCAGCGTTCCCCCTCGTAGGCAACCACGTACTGTCCGCAGGTCACCGCACGCTGGGGGCGTTCGAAGACGGTGCGCAAAGCGCCGGCGTCGGCCGGCACCAGCTGCGCCGCCTGGTCGGCCTGGCGGTAGCGCACTTTGACCTGGGCCGCGAAGGGCGCCTCGCGGGGCGCGGCCAGCCAGTGCCAGGGGCCGCTGGTGAGTGAGTCGCTGCTCAGCTGCGGGTGGTCGTGGCCCTGCACGACGAGCAGCCGGTTGCGGGCGGCGTCCTTGGCGGCGACGTACCAGGGCTGTTCGGCGCGTCCGTGGCGGCCACCGATGTGCAGGCCGGCCCGCTGGCCCAGGGTGTAGAACGCCAGCCCCTCGTGGGTGCCCAGCTGCTCGCCATCCGCGGACTCGATCGGCCCGGGCGTGCGTGCGAGGTAGCGCGCGAGGAACTCGCGGAACGGACGCTCGCCGATGAAGCAGATGCCGGTGCTGTCGGGCTTGTCGAACACCGGCAGGCCCGCCCTGCGCGCGCGCTCGCGCACCTCGTCCTTGTGCAGCTCCCCGAGCGGCATGAGCGCCTTCGCCAGGTGCCCGCGTGCGACCGCGTGCAGGAAGTAGCTCTGGTCCTTGCCGGCATCGCGCGCCTTGTACAGCGCGATGCCGTCGGCGGCCTGCTGCAGTCGCGCGTAATGGCCGGTGGCGAAGTGGGTGCCGCCCAGGCGCTGCGCCCAGGTGAGGCAGACGCCGAACTTGATCTCGCGGTTGCACAGCACATCGGGGTTGGGGGTGCGCCCGGCGGCCTGCTCCGCGAGGAAGTGGCCGAACACCCGCTCGCGGTACTCCCGGGCGAAGCTCACCTTGTGCAGCGCAATGCCCAGTTCGCCGGCGACCGCCCGCGCGTCCTGGAAGTCCTGTGCGGCCGTGCAGTACGCGTCGTCGTCCTCTTCCCAGTTGCTCATGAAGAGCCCCTGGACCTCCCAGCCCGCCTCGCGCAGCAGCAGCGCCGCCACCGCCGAGTCGACGCCGCCCGAGAGGCCGACGATGACGCGGCCGCCGGGCGGCGGGGCAGGCAGTGGAGGGGCATCCATGGGGGGCGAATTCTACCGCAGGGCGCGGCGTGGCCCCCGGCTTGGGTGAGGCCAGGCCGTCAGAGAATGGCGGTCGGGGTGATGCTGGCGGCGTTGTCCAGGCCAATGCCGCTGACCTCGCCCAGCACCCGGAAAGTGCCGCGGCGGTAGTCCTCGATGCAGCGCATGACCAGGGGGCTGCGCAGCTGGCCCTGGCGCTGCAGGAGCTCCGGCTGCGACAGCCAGTGCGTGCGCACGATGCCCCGGTCAAGCGGCTGCTTGGCGTCGTGGTCGGCGACCTCGCCGACGAAGGCGAAGCGCAACGTGGAACGCCCGGAGGCGGGATTGCGCCACAGGTACACGCCGAGCAGCGCCTGGGGCACGAAGCGCCAGGCAGTCTCTTCCTGCACTTCGCGCACGACCGCCGTCAGCAGTGACTCGCCGCGCTCGACGTGACCTGCCGGCTGGTTGAAGACCAGGCGCCGGTTGATGCGCTCTTCGACGACGAGGAAGCGGCCGGCGGTCTGGGTGACCGCCGCGACGGTGACATCGGGGCTGCGTGGCATGCGCGGGAGTATAGCCGCCGGCGCCCGGACCTTGAGGAGTTTGAATCAGCCGCGACGGGCGGCGCGCAGTCCATGGTCGACTGCGCTGGCGTTCCACACCTGATCGAACTCCTGAAGGTACAAACGCGCGGCGGTCTGGTTGTCGATGTCGGCGACGCCGTCCCAGGTGTCGGCGCGCATGCGGTAGACGATCGCACGATCATCGGCGATGAGGTAGGCGGAGGCGCGTTGCTGGGTCTGCGTGGCCCCGTAGCGGATGTCGATGCAGCTGGACAGGCGCCGGCCCATCGCCACGAAGCGGTTGCTGTCGCGCATGACGCGCGTCGGCTCGGCGAGCAGCACCCGCACCTTGGCGAAGCTGCGCGTGAGCACGAAGTGCTTGATCACTTCGAGGAACGCGCTCTGGTCGTACAGGTCGGGTTCCAGGTCCGGGGTGTAGATGGAGATCAGGCGCTGCGCGGTGGCGGCGATCTCGTTGACGGCGGCGCGCACTTCTGCGAGCGAGGTCAGCACGGCAAGTGTCTCCCCTCCGTGGCGGTTCAGGCCGCGGCGGGCACCGGAGTTGAGTGACTCGGGCGCGTAGCGGGCATTCGCCAGCTGCGCCAGAGCACTGTTCAGATCGATTTCCCCGGTAATTACCACGCAGCGGCGCCCCGTCATGCCTGCACAAAAAGCAGGCTCCCGAGGATCTTAGTAATGGCGCCTCAGAATTCAGTGCGCAGCGGATCACGGTTTGGCGGCGCTGCGGTGGGGCAGTAAGTCAAAAGCGCGGCCTGGTTCGCATTTTGGGCCCCGCCCGGGGCGGCCATTAAGACATAAGGCGCCCGCCGGGGCCCGAAGCTCGGGCGTATCCGCGGCCGCCGGCACCACTCTTATTTAGACGCTGCGCGCCAGCTGCGCGGCCAGTCCGGTGTAGTCCGCGGGCTGGAGCGACTTCAGGCGTTCCTTGTCAGCATCCGCCAGCGGCAGCGTGTCGATGAAGGCGGCGAGCATCGCCGCATCGATGGCACGTCCGCGCGTGAATTCCTTCAGCCGCTCGTAGCCGTTGGGCACACCGGCGGCGCGCAGTACGGTCTGCACCGCCTCGCCCAGCACCTCCCAGGAGTTGGCGAAGTCGGCGGCCATGCGCTGCGGGTCGGCCTCGATCTTGGCGAGCCCGCGGCCGAGCGAGTGCCAGGCGATGAGGGTATGGCCGAGCGCGACGCCCAGGTTGCGCAGCACGGTGGAGTCGGTGAGGTCGCGCTGCCAGCGCGACACGGGCAGCTTGTCGGCGAAGTGCCGCAGCAGCGCGTTGGCGACGCCGCAGTTGCCTTCGGCGTTTTCGAAATCGATCGGGTTGACCTTGTGCGGCATGGTCGAGGAGCCGACTTCACCGGCCACCGGGCGCTGGCGCAGGTAGCCCAGCGAGATGTAGCCCCACACATCGCGCGCACAGATCGATGAGGATCACGTTGATCGCGGCGAGCGCATCGCAGTACTCGCCGATCCAGTCATGCGGCTCGATCTGCGTGGTCCAGGGGTTGTACTCAAGTCCCAGCGAGCGCACGAAGCTCGCCGCCACCGCCGGCCAGTCGAGCTGCGGCAGCGCGCTCACGTGGGCGTTGAAGTTGCCCACCGCGCCGTTCCACTTGCCGAGCGCCGTGACGCCCGCCCAGCGCGCCGCTGGCACGGTCGCAGCCGCGCCACGAAGTTCGCGAATTCCTTGCCGAGGGTCGTGGGGCTGGCGGGCTGGCCGTGCGTGCGCGCCGGCATCGCCGTCGCGGCGTAGCGCTGCGCCAGGCCATGCAGTTCACCGATGCGGGCATCGAGGGTGGCCAGCAGCATCGTGCGGCCATGCTGCAGCAGCCGCGCGTAGCTTAGGTTGTTGATGTCCTCGGAGGTGCAGCCGAAGTGCACCAGCTCCAGGGTCGCGGACGTGGCGCCCGCGGCGGCCAGCTGCTCGCGCACGTAGTACTCGACCGCCTTGACGTCGTGATTGATGCGCGCCTCGATCGCCTTGACTGCAGCGGCAGCGCCAGCGTGCCGGCTCGGCGCGCCAGTTCCGTAGCGCGTGCGCGCACCGTCGCGCGCCAGACTCGCGCCCGGCAGCTGCGGGGCGGCCGCCGCCAGATGCAGCAGCCACTGTGCCTCGATGCGGATGCGCTCGCGGATCAGCCCCGCCTCGGAGAGCAGGCCCGCAGGGGCGCGGTGGCGGCGCGGTAGCGGCCGTCGACCGGCGAGAGCGCGTCGAGTGCGGGAAGTGTCGCGTCGGGGCCGGCGGACATGGGTTGAGGAGACCTTGAAGTGCTAGGATTTGCATCATAACGCATACCGACTTTGGCCGGCCTTGGAGTGGTGCATGACGAGTTCCTTTCGGATCGAGCGCGACAGCATGGGCGAGCTGCAGGTGCCCGCCGATGCGCTGTGGGGCGCGCAGACGCAGCGCGCGGTGCAGAACTTCCCGATCAGCGGGCTCGCCGCTGCCGCGCGCCTTCATCGCCGCTCTCGGCCTGGTCAAGCAGGCCGCGGCGCGCGCCAACAGCTCGCTTGGGACTGCTGAATGCGAAGGTCGCCGAGGCGATCGATGCGGCCGCGGCCGAAGTGGCCGCCGGCGCCCACGATGCGCAGTTCCCGATCGACGTCTTCCAGACCGGCTCCGGCACCAGCACCAACATGAATGCCAACGAGGTGATCGCGGCACTGGCCAGCCGGCGGCTGGGCAGGCCAGTGCACCCGAACGATGACGTCAACATGGCCAGAGCAGCAACGATGTCGATCCCGACCGCCATCCACGTCAGCGCCGCCCTGACCGGCACGCGTGAACTGCTGCCGGCGCTGGAGCATCTGCGCGCGGTGCTGCTCGCCAAGGAGCAGCGAGGTCGCAGGTATCGTCAAGACCGGCCGCACGCACCTGATGGATGCGATGCCGCGTCACCCTCGCGCCAGGAGCTGTCCGGGCTGGCGCACGCAGATCGAGAATGGACTTGCGCGCCTGCGCAGCGGTCGAGCCGCGCCTGCTGGCGCTCGCGCAGGGCGGCACGGCGGTCGGCACCGGCATCAACGCGCACCCGGAATTCGGCAGCGCGCTTCTGCGCCGAGCTGGCGGCCCTCACCGGGCTGCCGTTCGTGCCGGCGCGCAACTACTTCGAGGCTCTGTCTGCGCAGGACACCGCGGTGGAGCTGTCCGGGCAGCTGAAGGTGATCGCCGTGAGCCTGATGAAGATCGCCAACGACCTGCGCTGGATGAACAGCGGGCCGCTGGCGGGCCTGGGCGAGATCGCGCTGCCGGCGCTGCAGCCCGGCAGCAGCATCATGCCCGGCAAGGTGAACCCGGTGATCCCGGAGGCCACCGCCATGGTCGCCGCCCAGGTCATCGGCAACGACACGACCATCACCATCGCCGGCCAGTCGGGCAATTTCCAGCTCAACGTCATGCTGCCGGTGATCGCCCACAACCTGCTGCGAGAGCATCCGTCTGCTGGCGAACGTCGCGCATGGCGCTGGCCGACAGCGCCATCGCCGGCTTCACGGTGAACGACGGCGCGCCTCGCCGAGGCGCTGGACGCGCAATCCGATCCTGGTCACCGCGCTCAATCCGGTCATCGGCTACGAGAAGGGTGCGGCGATCGCGAAGAAGGCCTACGCCGAAGGCAGGCCGATGCTGCGAGGTCGCGCGAGCAGATGACGGACCTGCCGCGCGAGGAGCTGCAGAGGCTGCTCGACCCGGCCGAGCTCACCACCGGCGGCATCAAGGGCGGCACCAGCGGCGGCGGTTGAGCCTTTGGCGGTCGAGGACGGAACCACTGCCGCCGGCCCGGAGCGCCCGCCACGCGACTGGGCGCGGATCATCCGTGCGCGCCTGGCCGGCACGCAGCCGCGTCACGCGATCGAGGAGTGGCTGTGCCGGGGCTGTCGGCCGCCGAGAGCCAGCTGCACCGCGGCTACTTCCCGGCCAACGCCCGTCCGGCCGCGGTGCTGGTGCCGCTGGTGGAACGCCCGGCACTGACCGTGCTGCTCACGCAGCGCGCCACGCAGCTGCGCAACCACGCCGGCCAGATCAGCCTTTCCCGGCGGCCGCATCGAGGCCGAGCGATGGCAGCCCGCAGGCCGCCGCGCTGCGCGAGGCGCACGAGGAGATCGGGCTCGAGCGCAGTTCGTCGAGGTCGTCGGCTACCTGCCCGATCACATGGTGATGACCGGCTTTCGCGTGACGCCGGTGGTGGCCTTCGTGCGGCCGGGGTTCGAGCTGCGGCTTGACTCCCGCGAGGTCGAGGATACCTTCGAGGTGCCGCTCGACTACGTCTTCGACCCGGCCAATCACCGCCTGCGGCTGCGCCGCTCGGGCTTCACCGGCGAGGACGTGCGAGTTCAAGCGACATCCCCTTCGGCGAGCGCAACATCTGGGGTGCGACCGCCGGCATGCTGCTGACGCTCTACCGCCTGTGCATCGAGGAAGCAGCCGTGACGGAGGATGCCGGCGAGGCGCTGCTACGCGCTGCTCGCGCTCATGGCGCGGCTGCGCGATCCCGGGACGGCTGCCCGTGGGACCTCGAGCAGACCTTCGCCACCATCGCCCCTTACACCATCGAGGAGGCCTACGAGGTCGCCGACGCCATCGAGCCGGGGATCCGCAGCAGCTGCGCGACGAGCTCGGCGACCTGCTCTTCCAGGTGGTGTTCCATGCGCCGCATGGCCGAGGAGCGCGGCTGGTTCGACTTCGCCGACGTTGCGCAGCGCCATCCGCGACAAGCTGACACGCCGGCATCCGCACATGTTCGCCGGTGCCAACCTTGCCGCCGAGGACTTGGTGCGCGTATGGGAGGAGCAGAAGGCGCAGGAGCGCGCCCAGAGCGCGCAGGGCAGCGGTGCGCCGAGCACGGCGCTGGCCGGGGTACCGAGGGCGCTGCCGGCGCTGCTGCGCGCGGCGAAGCTCGGCAAGCGCGCCGCGCGGGTGGGCTTTGATTGGGACCGAGGCCAGCGGGGTGCGCGCCAAGGTGCTCGAGGAGCTTGCCGAGCTCGATGCGGCCTTGCAGCCCGGGCCGGCTGCGAGCGACCCGCAGGCGGTGACCGAGGAGATCGGCGACCTGCTGTTCGCGGTGGCCAACTGGAGCCGCCACTTGCAGGTCGATCCGGAAGCGGCGCTGCGCGCGGCGAACGGCAAGTTCGAGCGGCGCTTCACGCGCATGGAGCAGCTGGCCGCGCAGCGGCACCTGGAGCTGAAAAGCCTGTCGCCCGCGCAGTGGGATGCGCTGTGGCAGGAGGCGAAACTGAACGCCAGCTGAAGAGGCGTGCGCTGAGTTAAGGGTCGCAAGCCAACATGTGAATGCGTTAGGCTTGGGCCTGCCATGGACCGTCTGCCGAACTCTGCTGCTGATCGCGTGCCTGCTCGCCGGCCTAGGCGGCGCGGCGCACGCGGCACCGGCCAGCACGGCAGCGCCGGCGCAGGTCTCCATGGACCAGGCGGTGAAGATGGCAGAGCAGCGCTACCAGGCGCGCGTGGTGAAGGCCGAGGCGCAGCACGACGGCGCGCAGACGGTGTACGTGCTGCGCCTGCTCAATGACGCAGGCCGGGTGTGGACGGTGCGCGTGGACGCCGCCAGCGGCGCCATGCAGTAACCCCCGGACGATTAATAGCCATGCGCGTACTGGTGGTCGAAGACGAGGCCGCACTGCGCGAGACGCTGAAGGCGCGCCTATCGAGGCCGGCTTCACGGTCGATATCGCCGCTGACGGCGAGAGGCCTGTTCGTCGGCCTCGAGATACCCGCTGGACGTGGCCATCATCGATCTGGGTTGCCGAAGACTGCCGGGCCTCGAGGTGATCCGGCGCCTGCGCGCGGCAGCCAAGACCTACCCGATCCTGATGCTCACCGCGCGCGACAACTGGCAGGACAAGGTCGAGGGCCTGCAGGCCGGCGCCGATGACTATGTCGCCAAGCCGTTCCATTTCGAGGAAGTGCTGGCGCGCGCTGCAGGCGCTGCTGCGCCGCGCCGGCGGCTGGGCGAGCGCCGCAGCTGCAGTGCGGGCCGATCGTGCTCGACACGCGTGCGCAGACCGTGCAGCTGACGGGGCGCGCCGGTGGAGCTGACCACCTTCGAGTACCGCATCCTCGAGCACCTGATGCTGCGCGCCGGGCGAGGTCATCTCCAAGACCGAGCTGACCGAGCGCCTCTACGACCAGGACTTCGAGCGCGACAGCAATGTCATCGAGGTGCTGGTGGGGCGGCTGCGCCGCAAGCTCGATCCGCAGGAGAGCTGCAGCCCGATCGAGACGCTGCGCGGCCGCGGCTACCGCTTCGCGCTGGCGCGCGCCGTGGGCGATTGAGCCCCTGGCGATGGCCGGCATAGCCCGTGCATTCCCTGAGCCGGCGGCTTGCTGGTCTCGGTCTCCGTGCCGCTCGCGCTGTTCTTCGGCGTGATGATGGTGGTGCTGGACAGCGGCTTCCGCGCGCTGTCGGAGCGCTCGCTGCAACGAGCTGCTGGATGCGCAGATGGTCGTCGCTGATCGCCGCCGCCGAGCCGCAGCCCAACGGCAGCTACGCGCCTGACACCGCAGACGCTCGATCCGCGCATGGCCACTCCGCACTCGGGACTGTACGCGCAGATCCGCTCCGGCGAGCACCAGTGGCGCTCAGCCTCCACCGGCGGGACTCGGCGGCCGATTTCGGGCCGCTGCTGCCGCGCGGCGAGCGCAGCCTCGACTACGCAGAGCTTCGGCCATGACCGCGTCGCGATCGAGAGCCGCGCGATCCAGTTCGAGGACGACGCCGAAGACACGCCGAGACGCTCACTTTCAGCGTGGCGGTGAGCCTCAGTCCCTACGAAGAGCAGCTGTGGCGGTTCCGCCGCCAGCTGCTCGGCTGGTTCGTCGGCCTGATGCTGCTGCTGCTGCTGACCCTGGCGGCGCTGCTGCGCTGGGTGCTGGCGCCGGTGCGGCGCATGGAACGCGAGATCCACGAGGTGGAGGAGGGGCGCAGCGAGAAGCTCGGCGGCGGCTACCCGCGCGAGCTGTCCGGGGTGGCCACCAATCTGAACGCGCTGCTGGTCGGGGAGCGCAAGCGCGTCGCTGCGCTACCGCGACACGCTGGGCAATCTTGCGCACAGCCTGAAGACGCCGCTCGCGGTGATGCGCTCCCTGCTCGCCGGCGGCGCCGGCGACGGAGGCGCTCGGCGGGGAGATCGACCGCATGAACGGGATCATCGAGCACCAGCTGAAGCGCGCCGCGGCCTCCGGCGGGGCGCTGCTGGGCCAGGCGCCGGTGGAGGTCGCCGCGCTTGCGGCAGACCTGCGCGCCGCACTGCTGAAGGTCTATGCCGGCAAGGACCTGTCGATCGAGCTGGCCGTGGCCCCGGCCGCGCAGTTCGTCGGCGATCGCGGCGATCTCACCGAGCTGCTGGGTAACCTTTTGGACAACGCCTGCAAGTGGTGCCGCAGCCGGGTGCGGCTGACGGCGGCGATCGAGCCGGCGGCAGATCCGCGCCAGCGCCTGGCGCTGGTCGTCGAGGACGACGGGTCCGGGCATCTCCGGGGCCGACCGCGAGCGCGTGCTCGCCAGCGCGGGGTGCGCGCCGATGAGAGCGTGCCCGGCCACGGGCTGGGGCTGGCCATGGTGCAGGACACCGTCGAGCTGTACGGCGGCACGCTCGCGATCGACAGCTCGCCCCTGGGCGGGGCGCG
Organism: uncultured Pseudomonadota bacterium; assembly: GCA_963794975.1. Taxonomy (GTDB): domain Bacteria; phylum Pseudomonadota; class Gammaproteobacteria; order Steroidobacterales; family Steroidobacteraceae; genus 13-2-20CM-66-19. Next base: position 557,909 of record CAWCGL010000002.1, read on the forward strand.
CTTCACGGTGTCGCCTGCCGGGGCGCTGAGCGCGCCGTCGCGACGTTGAACTCGATGCCCTGCGCGAGCGGCAGTCGCGCGGCTCCAGTTCACCGTGTTGGTCTGGCGGCGCATGTAGGCCTTCCAGGCGTCCGAGCCGGATTCGCGCCCGCCGCCGGTGTCCTTCTCCCCGCCGAAGGCGCCGCCGATCTCCGCCCCGGAGGTGCCGAGGTTGATGTTGGCGATGCCGCAGTCGCTGCCGGCGGCGGACAGGAAGCTCTCCGCGTTCTGCAGCCGGTCGGTGAAGAGCGCCGAGGACAGGCCGTGCGCGGAGGCATTCTGCTGGGCGATCGCCTCGTCGAGCGAGTCCACCGGGATGACGTACAGGATCGGCGCGAAGGTCTCGGTCTGCACGATCGGCCACTCGTTGCGGGCGCGCACGATCGCCGGCTCGACGAAGTTGCCGCCCTGCTTGGCGGCCTTGCCGCCGGAGAGCAGCTCGCCGCCGGCTGCGCGGGCCTGCTCCAGCGCGTCGTTGTAGCGCTGCGACCGCCGCGCTGTCGATCAGCGGACCCATGAGCGTGCCGCTCTCCAGCGGGTCGCCGATGCGCACCTGCTGGTAGGCGTGCACCAGCCGCTTCTCCAGCTCCGCGGCGATCGCCCTTGTGGGCGAACACGCGCCGCGTGCTGGTGCAGCGCTGCCCGGCGGTGCCGACCGCGCCGAACACGATGGCCGGGACCGCAAGATCGAGGTTTGCGGTCTCATCGACGATGACCGCGTTGTTGCCGCCCAGCTCGAGCAGGCTCTTGCCCAGGCGGGCGGCGACGCGCTCGCCGACCTTGCGCCCCACTTCCGTGGAGCCGGTGAAGGAGATCAGGGCGACGCGGCGGTCCTCGACGAAGCGCGTGGCGAGTTCGGTGCCGAAGTCGATGAAGAGCTGGAATATCGCCGGGAGCTTGTTCTCGGCCATCACCTTGTTGCACAGGTGTCTGCACGGCCAGCGCGGTGAGCGGGGTCTTCGGCGAGGGCTTCCAGACGCAGGCGTTGCCGCAGATCGCGCCCAGGAAGGCGTTCCACGACCACACCGCCACGGGGAAGTTGAAAGCGGAGATGATGCCGATGACCCCCAGCGGGTGCCACTGCTCGGCCATGCGGTGCTGCGGGCGCTCCGAGTGCATGGTCAGGCCGTAGAGCATGCGCGACTGGCCGACGGCGAAGTCGGCGATGTCGATCATCTCCTGCACCTCGCCCAGACCCTCGGCCAGGATCTTGCCGTTCTCCAAGCGACACCAGCGTGCCCAGGTCGTTCTTGTGGCGTGCGCAGTGCCTCGCCCAGCAGGCGCACCGCCTCGCCGCGCTTGGGCGCCGGCACTTCGCGCCAGGCCGCTGCGGCCTGCACAGCCGAGGCCATGACCGCCTCGTAGTCGGCGAGCGTCGCCGGGCGCACCTGCGCGAGCAGCGAGCCGTCCGCGGGGTTGCGGACATTCACCAGGGCGGCGTCGGTGCTCTTGGACCAGCCCTGCGAGCCGGACCAGGCAGCAGGATTGGCCGCGGCAAGTCCCAGGCGGTTCAGCACCGCGTTGATGTCGACCTTGCTCACGAGTTGACCGCCTTCTTGCGACGCTGGTGGCCGGCCTTGCCGGCCGCGACGACCTGACCGGACACGTCCTTGGTGCCACCGGCGGCGTAGTAGCGCCCGAAGCGGTTGGCGAGGATGTCGGTCAGCCGGAACTGCTCCTGCGCGACGAAGCCCTGGTACTGGCCCTTCTTCTCCAGCACCAGGTCCACGACCGCGGTGATGCCGGCGGCGGTGGTGACCTGGATCGCCGACCACAGGCGCCCGGCGATGACCTGCGGGTAGATCTTGTTGACGTAGTTCTCCTCGCGCAGCTGGCCGTCCTGCGTGCCGGTGACCGCGGCATAGACGATGACCACGTCCTGCAGGGTCTGCGGGACCGCGTTCTCGAGGATGTGCTTCAAGGTCTTGCGATCGTGGTTGAGCTTCAGGTCATTCATGAGCAGGCGCATTTGCTCGCAGTGCCCGGGGTAGCGGATGGTCTTGTAGTTCATCGACTCGGAATGCGCGCCGTGGGTTTCGGCGAGCGAGCCCAGGCCGCCGGAGGTGTTGAAGGCCTCGTACAGCGTGCCGTCGATCTCGATCTCCTCCAGGCCCTCCAGCGGGGCGACCTCGGTCATGCGCCCGTCGGTGATCGCCTGGCAGGGGTTGCCGTACTCATTGATGAGCCCCTCGGTGGACCAGGTCAGGGAGTACTTGAGGACGTTGTTCGGATGCTGGGGCAGGGCGCCGACACGCATCTTCACAGCGCGCACCTGCTCGAAGTGGGTGATCAGCTCGGCGGCGGCGATGCTGATGAAGCCCGGCGCCAGGCCGCACTGGGGGACGAATGCCTGCTTGGCGCCGACGGCGATGGTGCGCACCGCGCGGGTGACCTCGACGTCCTCGGTGAGGTCGAAGTAGTGCGCGCCGGCCTTGCGGGCGGCTTCTGCGACCGCGACGTTGCAGTAGTACGGCAGCCCGGAGATCACCGCATCTACCGGGTGGCTGGCCAGGTGTTTGGCAAGAGCGGCCTTGTCGGTGGCATCCAGCGCGTGCGCCGCAAGGTTGGTGCCGCCGTGTTCGCGCACCACCGAATCGGCGGCGGCGCCGTCGACGTCGGCCAGCTGGACCTTGTAACTGCCGGATTCGGCTAGCAATCCGGAGATCAGCGCGCCAATCTTGCCAGCGCCAAGAATGAGTACTTTGTGCATACGGTTCTCTTGAAAAGGGGCGCATTCTGCCCGCGAAGCTGGCGCGACGCCAGAGACGCCCGGACCTCTGCTAAGTGGGGGTGCCGGCGGCCCGGGAAAAGCCCTGCCGCATGCTAGGATTCTTGACCATGCGCTCACCTGAAACCGTCTCCTGGCATGCGGCCAGCTGGCAGGGCCGGCCGGCCCAGCAGCAACCCGTGTACAGCGATCCTGCAGCGCTCGAGCGCGTGGTTGCCCAGATCTCGCGCCTGCCGCCCATCGTGGTGTCCTGGGAGATCGAGGCCCTGCGCGCCCGGCTGGCCGCCGCGCAGCGCGGCGAGGCCTTCGTGCTGCAGGGGGGCGACTGTGCGGAGACCTTCGCGGACTGCGAGTCCGACACCATCACCAAGAAGCTGAAGATCCTCCTGCAGATGAGCCTGGTGCTGCTGCATGGGCTGAAGAAGCCCATCGTGCGCATCGGGCGCATGGCCGGCCAGTACGCCAAACCGCGCTCGACCGACACCGAGACGCGCGCCGGGGTGACGCTGCCCACCTACCGCGGGGACCTGGTCAACCGCCCGGAGTTCTCCGCCGCCGCGCGCGCGGCCGATCCGGAGCTGCTGCTGCGCGGCTACGAGCGCGCCGCGCTCACCCTGAACTTCGTGCGCGCCCTGGTCGAGGGCGGCTTCGCCGACCTGCACCACCCGGAGTACTGGGACTTAGGCTTCGTGCACCACGCGCCGCTGAAGGATGCCTACCAGCGCATCGTGCACTCGATCGGGGATGCGCTGGATTTCTTCGAGGGCATCAGCGGGCGGCAGATCCACGAGGCGACGCTGGTGGATTTCTACGCCAGCCACGAGGGGCTGCACCTGCACTACGAGCAGGCGCAGACGCGCTTCATCCCGCGCCAGAACCGCTGGTACAACCTGTCCACCCACCTGCCGTGGATCGGCATGCGCACCGCGGCCCTCGATGGCGCGCATGTCGAGTACTTCCGCGGCATCGCCAACCCGGTGGCCGTCAAGGTGGGCTCGGCGATGGATGCCGCGTGGCTGCAGGGCCTGGTGGCGACACTCAACCCGCAGAACCAGCCCGGGCGGCTGACCTTCATCCACCGCTTCGGCGCCAAGGACATCGGCGCCTCGCTCCCCAAGGCCATCGAGGCGGTGCGCCAGACCGGCCAGTCGGTGCTGTGGGTGTGCGACCCGATGCACGGCAACACCGAAACCACCACCGGGGGCATCAAGACGCGCCGCTTCGAGAACATCCTCAAGGAGCTCGAGCTCGCCTTCAAGATCCACGCGGACATGGGCTCCACCCTGGGAGGGGTGCACATCGAGCTCACCGGTGACGATGTCACCGAGTGCACCGGCGGGGCGCGCGGGCTCACCGACCAGGACCTGCAGCGGGCCTACCGCTCCACGGTCGACCCGCGCCTGAACCACGAGCAGGCGCTCGAGCTGGCGATGCTGGTGGCCGACCAGACCCAGACGCGCCGCGCCGACAAGCGGGCGGCCGCGCAAGCGACCTAGCCCGGCAGGCCGCGGCGCGCACTGCGCGCTTTCGGGTTCTGCGGGGTATCTGCTGCAACCTTAAGACCGCGCTGGCCCGGACCGAAGCTTCGCAATGTCGCACTCATGAGCGCATCGCCTTCTGCCAGCGCGCCACCGGCACGCGGCCAAGTGCTGCGCACCTCGCTCCCGGGGGGAAGTGGCTGGCAGCGCTGGGTGCCGGGCCTGGGCATGCTGCGCAGCTACCACCCCGCCTGGCTCGCCGGTGATGTGATGTCCGGGCTGGTGCTGACGAGCATGCTCGTGCCGGTCGGCATCGCCTACGCCGGCGCCTCGGGCGTGCCGGGTATCTACGGGCTGTACGCGACGATGGTGCCGCTGCTGGCCTACGCGCTCTTCGGTCCCAGCCGGATCATGGTCCTGGGGCCGGACTCGGCACTCACCGCGATCATCCTGGCCGTCGTCGTACAGCGTGCATTCGGTGACCCGCAGCACGCGATCGCCCTCGCCAGCATGATTGCCATCGTCTCCGGGGTGGTGTCGGTGGCGGCCGGCTTGGCGCGCCTGGGATTTGTCACCGAACTTTTGTCCAAGCCGATCCGCTACGGCTACATGAACGGTATCGCCCTCAGCGTCGTCCTCAACCAAATCCCGAAGCTGTTCGGATTTTCCGTGCAGGAGGCCGGACCGCTGCGGCAGGCCCTGGGCATCCTGCGGCAGATATTCGCCGGGCACACAAATCTTGCGACCCTGGCCATCGGCGGCGGCTCGCTGGCGCTGATTCTCCTCCTCAAGCGCTATCCGCGCGTCCCGGGCATCCTGATCGCCGTCGTGGCGGCCACGCTGGTGGTCGCCCTGACGGGCGTGCACGCCCACGCCGGGGTATCGGTGATCGGTCCGCTGCCCCACGGCTTGCCGAGCTTCGCAGTTCCCTACATCGGCCTTGACGACTTCCTGCCGGTGCTGGCCGGCGGGGCCGCGGTGGCACTGGTGGCCTTTGCCGATACCAGCGTGCTGTCGCGCAGCTACGCTGCGCGCCTGCGCACGCCCGTCGACCCGAACCAGGAGATGGTGGGCCTGGGGCTGGCGAACGTCGCGGCCGGCTTCTTCCAGGGATTCGCGGTCAGCAGCAGCTCCACGCGCACGGCGGTGGCCGAGGCCTCCGGCTCCAAGACCCAGCTCACGGGCGTGACCGGCGCGCTGGCCATCGCGCTCATGCTGCTCTTCTGGCCCAACCTGCTGCAGCACATGCCCAGCACCGCGCTCGCCGCGGTGGTCATCGCCTCGGCCATGGCCATGGTCGAGGTCGCCGACCTGCGGCGGCTGTATCGCATCCAGCGCTGGGAATTCTGGTTGTCCATCGTCTGCTTCGTCGGCGTGGCCGTGTTCGGCGCCGTTCCGGGAATTGCCATCGCGATAGTCATCGCCGTCATCGAATTCCTCTGGGACGGGTGGCGCCCGCACTTCGCGGTGCTCGGGCGCGCCGATGGCATCCGTGGGTATCACGATACCGAGCGCTACCCTCAGGCCCGGCGCATCCCGGGGCTGGTGCTATTTCGCTGGGATGCGCCGCTGTTCTTCGCCAACGCCGAGCTTTTCCAGAACCGCGTGCTGGACGCGGTGGCGGCCTCGCCGACGCCCGTGCGCTGGGTGGTCATTGCCGCCGAGCCGGTGACCGGCATCGACGTGACCGCCGGGGATGCCCTGTCCGATCTCCACGACACGCTGCGCGCGGCAGGCATTGCACTGCGCTTTGCGGAGATGAAGGATCCGGTGAAGGACCAGCTGCGGAGGTTCGGCCTGTTCGCCCGCTTCGGCGAGACGAGCTTCTTCACCACGATCGACGAGGCGGTCGAGGTATACGTTGCCGCTCATGACATCGACTGGGTGGACTGGCGCGACCGTGCTACGTAGCCGCGGCGCGCTAAGCGGACCAAGTCAGGCCGGCGGCACAAGATGCGCTACACAGCCGCCGGCAAGTCAACGATACTGTCGGCAGCGCATCGGAGCCTCCTGGACCTAGCGAACCCATGCAGTACGAGCACATCACCGTGCCCGCGGAAGGTGGCACGATCCGCATCAATGCGGACCGCACCTTGAGCGTGCCCGAGCAGCCGATCATCCCGTACATCGAGGGCGATGGCATCGGCATCGATGTCACCCCGGCCATGCAGCGGGTGGTGGATGCGGCGGTCGCCAAGGCCTACGGACCCAGGCGCCGCATTCACTGGATGGAGGTGTACTCGGGGGAGAAGGCAACGCGGCGCTACGGCCAGTTCTTCCCGGACGAGACGCTGCACGCGCTGCGCGAGTTCGTGGTCTCGATCAAGGGCCCGCTGGGCACCCCGGTTGGCGGCGGCATGCGCTCGCTGAACGTGGCGATGCGGCAGAACCTCGACCTGTACGCCTGCGTGCGCCCGATCCGCTACTTCCCCGGCGTCGCCAGCCCAATGCAGGATGCGAGCCTCACCGACATGGTGGTGTTCCGCGAGAACACGGAAGACATCTACGCCGGCATCGAGTGGCCGGCAGGCTCTGCGGAAGTGCAGCAGCTGATCGCCTATCTGCAGACCCAGCTGCACGTCACCGGCATCCGCTTCCCGGACAGCTCCGGCATCGGCATCAAGCCGGTCTCCAAGGAGGGCAGCCAGCGGCTGATCCGCAAGGCGATCCAGTACGCCGTTGAGCACGACCGCGTCTCGGTGACGCTGGTGCACAAGGGCAACATCATGAAGTTCACCGAAGGGGCCTTCCGCAACTGGGGCTACCAGCTGGCGCAGGAGGAGTTCGGCGCCAAGCCGATCGGCGAGGGACCGTGGCTGTCGTTCCGCAACCCGCTCACCGGCACGGATATCGTCATCAAGGACGTGATCGCGGACAACTTCCTGCAGCAGGTGCTGCTGCGGCCGGAGGAGTACGACGTCATCGCCACGCTGAACCTGAACGGCGACTACGTCTCGGACGCACTCGCCGCCCAGGTCGGGGGCATCGGCATCGCCCCCGGGGGCAACATCGGCGACGGGCTGGCGGTGTTCGAGGCCACGCACGGCACCGCGCCGGGCTTTGCCGGCAAGGACCGCGTCAATCCCGGCTCGCTGATCCTGTCCGCGGAGATGATGCTGCGCTATTTGAAGTGGGGCGAAGCGGCGGACCTGATCATCAAGGGCATGACCCTAACCATCGCCCACAAGGAGCTCACCTACGATCTCGCGCGTCTGCGCGAGGCGATCAAGACGCCCAAGCGCGAGCTCGCGGCGCGCCGCAACGTCGAGGAGGACCTGCAGCGGCTGATCCCGGGGGCGACGCTGATGACCACCTCGGGCTTTGCCGGGGCGGTGATCCGGCACATGGATGACTAACGCGGTGCACCCGGCCGCCTCCGTGGCCTACGACCCGGACTGCACGCGCTGTCCCAGGCTTGCGGCATTCCTCAGGCAGGCGCGCGCCCACTACCCGGACTACTGGGCCCGGCCCGTGCCGTCCTTCGGCGACCCCGGCGCCCGGCTGGTGCTGGTCGGGCTGGCCCCGGGCCTGCACGGGGCCAACCGCACCGCGCGCCCCTTCACCGGCGACCACGCCGGCATCCTGCTCTACCAGACACTCTACGACGCGGGGCTTGCCACGCAGCCGGTATCCAGCCACGCCGACGATGACCTGCGCCTGACCGGCGCACGCATCGTCAACTCGGTGAAGTGCGTGCCCCCGCAGAACAAGCCGCTGCCGGCGGAGATCCGCACCTGCAACGCCTTCCTGGCGCGCGAGATGCAGGAGCTCACCGGGGCGCGGGTGTACCTGGCGCTGGGGCGCGTTGCGCACGAGGCGGTGCTTTTGGCGCGGGGCCTGAAGAAGACCGACTTCCCCTTCGCCCACGCCGCCGTGCACCTCTTGGCCGGGGACGTGCACCTGGTCGATTCCTACCACTGCAGCCGCTACAACACCCAGACCCGCAGGCTCACCGCCGCGATGTTCAGAAGCGTCGTGGCGCGCGCCTGCGAGCTCGCCGGGCTGCCCGTTCCGCAGCGCCTGCAGATTGCCTAGAGTTCACAGGTGCATGGCCGCGCACTTCGACCACAAACAGTACATCGCCGCGCTCCCCAAGCGTCCCGGCGTTTATCGCATGTTCGGCGGCGGCGGGGAGCTGCTCTACGTTGGCAAGGCGCGCAGCCTCAAGGACCGCGTCGGCACCTACTTCCTGGCCAGCAATGCGCACCCGAAGGTGCAGGCGCTGGTGCAGCAGATCGAGGCCATCGAGGTCACGGTCACCAACTCGGAGACCGAGGCGCTGCTGCTGGAGTACAACCTCATCAAGGCGCACAAGCCGCGCTTCAACGTGGTGCTCAAGGATGACAAGAGCTTCCCCTACATCCAGCTGTGCGACGAGCACCCGTTCCCGCGGCTGGCCTTCTACCGCGGGGCGCGCAGCGCCGGCGGGCGCTACTTCGGCCCGTTCCCCAATGCCGGCGCGGTGCGCGACACCCTCAACCAGCTGCAGAAGCTGTTCCGCATCCGCAACTGCCGCGACAGCTTCTTTGCCAACCGCAGCCGTCCGTGCCTGCAGCACCAGATCGGGCGCTGCTCGGCGCCGTGCGTGGGCCTCATCACCCGCGAGGCGTACGCGCAGGACATTGCCGCGGCCGTGAAGGTGCTGGAGGGCCGCAGCGACGAGGTCAACGCCGAGCTGCACGTGCGCATGGAGCAGGCCGCCGAGCGCCTGGAGTTCGAGCGCGCGGCGCAGGTGCGCGACCAGCTGGCCGCCCTGCAGCGCATCCAGCTGCAGCAGATCGTCACCGCCGAAGGCGAGCGCGACGTGGACGTCTTCGCCATCACCGGCGAAGGCGGGGATTTCGGGGTGAGCGTCATGCTGGTGCGCGGCGGGCGCAATCTTGGCACCACCAGTTACTTTCCGCGCGCCGCCCTGGCCGAGGCCGACGAGGCATTGAGCTCCTTCGTCATGCAGTACTACGCCTCGGCCGAGCCGCCCCCGGAGGTGCTGCTTGGCAGCCGCCTGGAGGATGCAGCGGCGCTGGCGCAGGTCCTGGCCGAGCGCGCCGGGCACCCGGTGAGCGTGCGCCATCCGGTGCGCGGCCTGCAGCTGCGCTGGGTCGAGCTCACCCGCGACAACGCGGTCCAGGCGCTGCGCATGCGCTTCGCGCAGCGCCAGGGGATGGACGAGATGCTGGCGGATCTTGCCCGCACGCTGGATCTCCCCGAGCCGCCCCAGCGCCTGGAGTGCTTTGATATCAGCCATACCGGCGGGGAGGGCACAGTCGCCTCCTGCGTGGTTTTCGGCACCGAGGGGCCGCTGAAGAAGGAGTACCGGCGCTTCAACATCGCCGGGATCACGCCCGGGGATGACTACGGGGCGCTGCGGCAGGCACTCGAGCGACGCTACCGGCACGTGCGCGAGGGCGAGGTGCCGGCGCCGGACGTGCTGTTGATCGACGGCGGACTCGGCCAGATCAGCCAGGTGCACGAGGTGTTGGCGGGGCTCGGATTTGCCGATCTCACCCTGGTGGGCGTGGCCAAGGGGCCCGAGCGTCGCGCAGGCCAGGAGCGCCTGTTCGTCTACGGCGCCGTGGGCGCGCTGCAGCCGGAGGCCAATGGACCCGCATCGCGCCTGATCCAGCGCATCCGCGACGAGGCGCATCGCTTTGCGATCACCGGTCACCGCCGCCGCCGGGCACGGCGCTACAACGAGTCGGTGCTGGAGTCGGTTCCGGGCCTAGGGCCGGCCAAGCGCCGCGCGCTGCTGAAGCACTTCGGCGGCCTGCAGGGGGTGATGCGCGCCGGGATCTCCGACCTGACGCAGGTGTCGGGAATCGGCGCGACGCTCGCACGAAGCCTCTATGATCACCTCCATCCCGGAGCATAGGTTTACCCATGGCCCTGAACGTTCCCAACACGCTCACCTGGACGCGCATCGCGGCGATCCCGCTGATCGTGCTGCTGTTCTACATGCCGTATTCCTGGGCGGATCCGGCGGCGGGTCTGCTGTTCGCGGCCGCGGGCATCACCGACTCGCTGGATGGCTACTTCGCACGGCGGCTCAACCAAATCTCGCGCCTGGGCGCCTTTCTCGACCCGGTCGCCGACAAACTCATCGTGGCCGTGGCGCTGGTGCTTTTGGTGAGCCGCGATCCGCGGCCGCTGATCGTGCTCACGGCCGCCGTCATCATCGGCCGCGAGATCACCATCTCCGCTCTGCGCGAATGGATGGCCGAGATGGGGCAGCGCCGCAAGGTCGCGGTATCGCTTTTGGGCAAGTACAAGACCACCCTGCAGATCATCGGCCTGTCACTGATGATCTACCGGCAGGATCTCCTGGGCCTGCCGATCTACACCCTCGGGGTCATCGCCACTGAGATCGCAGCGGCCCTGACGCTGGTGTCCATGATCGCCTATCTGCGGGCCGCCTGGCCTGAGCTGAAGCGTTGATTGGTGGACCTAAGCTACTAAATTCATTAAACTATCTGCTAGGAAGTTCGGGTGGTTTCGAGGCCCGCGAGCATAAGTCCTCGCCTTGACTTCCCAGGGGGTGTACATAGAATCTCGCGCTCCCTTGATTCCGGATGCGGGAATAGCTCAGTTGGTAGAGCACGACCTTGCCAAGGTCGGGGTCGCGAGTTCGAGTCTCGTTTCCCGCTCCAAATTCAATGACTTACGCGCGCTCGGGCAGACAAAAGATCCGGCGTAGGTCCAGTTCGCGAAACTCAATCAACCTTAGCCCCAAGATTTCAAGCAGTTACCGCGAGGGACTTGGCACGCGCTGGCACGCTAGGGTCATGGGTCGCGAACTCAGATCGCGCATTTAGCCGGCAGTTTCAAGCGGTTACTTCAGCCCGCTAGATGGCACGATTTGGCACGCTCTGGCGCGCAGCAGGCCTATATTAACGCTTGACGTTAATAACTCGTGGCGTTATGTTTTTTGCGTGATCCGCACCTTCAGGAACAAGGACACCCAGGCGATATTCGTGGGTGAGTTCGTCAGGAAGCTCGATCGCCGGATCCAGCAACGGGCGCGTGAGAAGCTGAAGTATCTGGACAGTGCCAGCGATCTACGCGATCTCATGATGCCGCCGTCCAACCAGCTCGAGGGACTGAAAGGCGATCGCCAGGGGCAGCACAGCATCCGTATCAACAAGCAATGGCGGGTTTGCTTCGTTTGGAAGAACGGAGACGCGTTCGATGTCGAGATCGCCGACTATCATTGAGTTCAACAGTGAGAGCACCGATGGCCGCTAAGAAACTACGCCCCGTTCACCCGGGCGATATCCTGCTCCATGACTTCATGCAGCCGCTGAAGCTGAGTTCTTACCGAGTGGCGAAGGAGCTCGGTGTAGCTGCGCCCACGGTCAATGAGATTGTGCGACGTCGGCGCGGCATTACGGCCGAGATGGCTCTACGGCTGTCCCGGTACCTCGGAACGAGTGCGCAATTGTGGCAGAACCTGCAGACGCAGTATGACCTGGAGATTGCCAGCAAGAAGATTGGCAAGAAGGTCGAACGCGCTATCCAGCCCCTGACGCGGCCGGACCTGACTAATCGAAGCGCCACCTCCTGAAGCGTCACGCGGTGCGGTCAGTCGCGCTGGCTCAACAGGTGGGATACTTCTCGAGGTATTGGTTCAGGAGACGATCATTGTTCCATCATTAGCTCAAGACCTCATCGTCTGAATTCGATTCCGACCCGAAGGCTAATTGTTTCCAAACGCAAAAGGCCACCCGGTCCCAACATCGACGACTAAGGATTCCGAGAAGTAGTTTGATAATGACGCCGTTCTCGGGAATTCGAACTTGGTACGTCCGCCGAATTTCCGAAGGTACTGGCGCCATGGGTTGAACCGTGGGGGGCGAGGTGCGATATGGAGGGACCTGCCAGCCGCAATGGGAGCCCTTAGCCAAAAGTTGATCGTTGTCACGAAAGGGTCTGCCGCCGGACGCATATGGGCCCAACTAACTGGATCTGGCAGTTCTGCGGGTGTACTTCGTAGACAGCCACGCAATGGATCGCGCAACCCCGAGATCATCGAGCCGAACTGAAAGAACTTCCAGGTCTTCCAGTCAGCAACCGGTTCGGCGGCGGCCAGTGGTGTATCGCAGTCTGCCATCGGGCGCGATCTCGGGGCGGAGGACGTGCACCGTGGAGGCGGGGTAAGCAACTCTGGCTTTGCAGGTACGCGACTCACAGACCGGCGCGACGCTGGGCTATGCGACAGACCGGCGCCGCACGCGCAGCAACGCGGGACAATTTCAATTCCTCCGAGTAGGCCGGCGAGGTTGGGTCGATCTTGGCCACTTCCCCAGGGTGCGCCAATGTTGGTGCAAGCGGGGAGGCAGGGGCGGCCGCCCAATTCGGTCAACTGCCCGCAAGGCGGTGGGCAGCTGCCGACTGAAGAGAGGTGTAGATCAGCCGAGGGCGTAAGACCGACAGTGCTCCAGATAGGCTGCCTCGTGAACTGAAGCAAGCTCGACAACGCTTGCCCAGAGCCAAGAAGGCGCATCGAGCCTAGACGAACGGCGTGCTTTCAGAGACCGGGCGAATTCACGCCGGGTCACCGAATCCATCTGCCGCGCATGAGCCTTGCCGACGACTTCTGCAAGGTAACGCGCGGCCTCGACCGCTTCATCGCGCGACAGTTGATCGATCTCGAGCTTCAAGTCCTGTGGCATCAGCTCGCGCAGGACTACCGAGTGCTCGAGCAACGTTGACGCCATCATCCGCTCGCCCAGCGCGGGCGACAGATTGCGAGCACCGGTCACCACCCGCTGGCCATTGTCTTTGGGCATGTCTGCATCGACTGCTCTGGGAGCGGCCGCGCTCGTGGCCTCCTTGATGTCGACCAGGCAGTACTCCGCCTTGGCCGTTTCCTCGTTCTTGCCGACGTCTAGGAGCACCGCATAGCGCCTTCGCCCCAGAGAGCTGCAGCCCTTCATCCAGTACGCGGCGTCCAGCACCTCGATAACGGCGTCGTCGGCTCTGGACTTAAGGGAGGTGACAAGCTTGCGTACGTCTTCGCGCTTGAAGAGCTGATGAATTGCCGTCTCTTCATGCTTGGACAGGGACCAGAACCGGCTGCCCCGCGGAATGTTGGGCTTGAGATCCTCGAGTCGCTCCTTGGCCAGGTGTTTCCATGTGCGGGAGGTGGCGCGTTTCATGACAACACGAACACAATCAGGCTTGTCGCTCTCGATAACCCAGTTAGCCGACGGTCCCTTTAGCGCGCGCCCGTATCCAATCATCATTTGCTCAAGCATATGAGCGGTCGTGACCCCCGGCAGATCTGATCCTCGGGCTGCTGAGGCCAAGGACAACCCCAACCGAATGAGATCGTGATTAGGATTGCCAATGACGGTCTGATCGAGATCGCGGATCTGCACATGGATCCGTCCCTTAGCGTCGGCGAGCGGTCCTAAATTGCCGGCGTGGCAATCTCCGCAGATCCAAACGGACGGCCCCCTCGGGACAGCGAGCTCGCCGCGCTCTTGCAGCCATTTATAGAACTGTACGGTGCTGCCACGCACGTATGCGTGCGCGGAACTCGCCATTTTCAGCCTCCGGCGACCCTCAAGTGCCGTTCGGCGGTGGCGTGGAGTAGGAATGGATTTCTTGGGCAAACGACTTCCTGTCATGTCTCTATCGCAAATCGTATCGTCGAAGTAGCTGCCATCCTACACGCGCTGGAGCGAATGCCGAGCTGCCGCCCCGGCATGGTTCGCGACATATTGCGGCCCACGCCGACTCGTCGTCGCGCCGGCCGCTATTCCAAACCGTAAGCTTGGGGAGATCAGAATCATGGCTGCAAAGAAAAAGTCCAGCGCACGGCCCATGGATGCGATCGCGCTGTTGAAGGCAGACCACCGACAGGTCAGTCAGTGGTTCTCGCAGTTCGAAAAGTCGAAATCGTCCACGGTGAAGGCCAAGCTTGCTGAGCGAATCTGCCAGGCTTTAATGGTGCATACGCAGATCGAGGAGGAGATCTTTTATCCGGCCTTTCTGGAGGCGACTGACGATAAGGACATGCATCATGAGGCGGAGGTGGAACATAAGGGTGCCAAGCTGTTGATTGCGGATATCGTCGCCTCAGGCCCTGCAGATGATTACTTTGATTCCAAGATCCACGTCCTCTCCGAAATGATCAAGCATCACGTGAAAGAGGAAGAGCAGCCCGGGGGCATGTTTGCGGAGGCCCGGAAGTCACAAATGGATTTGAAGGCACTGGGCGTCGAACTTCACGAACTAAAGCAGCGTCTTACCGCGGCTCTGAAGGGTGCAACTACGAAGGGCCGATTCTCGTAAATTCGAATGGGCTCGGCTCACGGCACGGATCCTTCAGGAATGGGCGATCTACAGCTACATGCTCGGTGATTGGGGTATCCCTGTGCTCGAATACCGCGCTCCTGTGTACTGCCTTGCTCGGTCAAGACCCGTCTTGGCGCAAAAAGGCTAATCCAGCCGATAGGTAGCAGCGGGTCACAGCTCGGCGAAGGGTGGCAGTCTAGTTAGCACCCATGAGCCCGTTGCGTTGGCGTCTCTGGTGTCGTAGGAGGCTATCCGGAAAAACTGACAACGGCACGGCCCAGCCACCGACAGTATCCGGCCAACGTGATGGATATGGTTCCGGCGGTGATGCCGGAGGCGGGTAATGGCGAAAAGGCAGAAGAAAATCAAGCAACGGCGCAGCGAGCCTAATACTCCCGGACGGGCGGTGGTCCGGCTGCAGCGGTCCATCCAGTCTGAGGTCGCGCGTAGCGATCGACGTGCGCCAAGGAAGTCCAAGCATCCTGCGATGCAGGCAGGTGCGCGGCCCTATCCGGTATCGATGCCGCCGCAACACCGGGCAAAACCCGGCCGCGAGACGGACATTACGCCCGCGCCGATGTACGACGCGCCGTACTATCGCGGCTCCGGCAAGCTCGAAGGCCGCGTTGCCCTCGTGACAGGGGCTGACTCTGGAATCGGCAGGGCGGTCGCGGTGCTCTTTGCGCGCGAGGGCGCGGACGTTGCCGTGCAGTTCCTCGATGAGGGCGAAGATGCCGACGAGACGGTGAGCGCAGTGCGGCGTGAGGGTCGGCGTGCTTTAAGGATTCCGGGCGATGTACGACATGCCAGGACCTGTCAGCGAATTGTGGACACAGTGATCAAGGCTTGGGGACGTCTGGACGTGCTGGTCAACAATGCGGCGTTCCAGGTCCATACGCTGCGCATCGAAGACCTGTCGGACCGCCACTTCGATTTGACGCTGCGTACCAATCTGTATGGCTACTTCTTCATGAGCCGTGCGGCCGTCCCGAAAATGAAGCCCGGCTCGGCGATCGTCAATACAGGCTCCGTGACGGGGCTGATGGGGAACAAGGATCTGCTGGACTATTCGCTCACGAAGGGCGGCATTCACGCTTTCACGCGGTCTCTGGCGACCAATCTGATTCCCCGTGGGATCCGGGTCAATGCCGTGGCTCCAGGACCGGTCTGGACGCCCTTAAATCCAACCGATAAGCCCGCGAGCAAGGTAAAGAAATTCGGGAAGGACACTCCCATGGGCAGGCCCGCGCAACCCGAGGAAATCGCCCCGGCGTACGTCTTTCTTGCCTCCCCCCAGTGCTCGAGCTACATCACCGGAGAGATTCTGCCGATTATCGGCGGGTATTCCGGCGGCTAAGGTGATGCCTTCGTTCAGCATCCGCGAGGCGGTTCACGCCGACCGCCCGGCGGTACTCGAGCTCATTCCGCGGTTACGCCAATTCGGTCCTGTAGCACTGCGCTCGCCGGAGGCTCTGGACGCCGGTGAAACGAGGACCCTGACTCAATTCTTCGATTCCCCGGATGCAGGCGCCAGGCTTTGGGTGGCGGATTCGCGGGGTCGGGTACAGGGCGCGGCCTATGCGACGGTCATGCGTGATTATTTCACCGGTGAGCGTCACGGCCATCTAGGCATCTTTATGGTGTCAGTGCAAAGCGAGGGCATCGGAGTGGGCTTTGCGCTATTGGAGACCGTCGAAACCTGGGCGAGTGAGTCCAGGTTCAGGTTTTTGACGCTCAATGTGTTCGCAGCCAATGCCAGGGCTCGCGCGTTCTACGAACGCCATCAGTTCGCGCCCGACTATGTGCGTTACCTGAAGCCGCTGCCGATTCGATCGGCCGGTACTACCTAAGGGACCGGAGCCCCCGTCGGGACGGTCGCAGAATCGGGAGTCATGTATGGCATCCAGAAAGCTTGAACTCTATCGGGCCAAACGAGACTTCGGCAAAACCGCGGAGCCCAGCGGGAAGGCGAAGCTCAAAGCGTCGAAACGTCTGCGCTTCGTCATCCAGAAGCACGCGGCTACCCGGTTGCACTATGACCTGCGACTGGAACTGGACGGTGTATTCAAGTCCTGGGCGGTCACCAAGGGGCCATCCCTTGATCCCAAGGTCCGCCGGCTGGCGGTCGAGGTCGAGGACCACCCACTGGACTATGGTGATTTTGAGGGCACGATCCCCAAAGGACAGTACGGAGGCGGCACCGTACAGCTATGGGACCGCGGCTACTGGAAGCCGCAAGGAGCGCTCTCCGCGCAGCAGATGCTGCAGAAGGGTGATCTGAAATTCGAGCTTGAGGGTGATCGGCTCAAGGGCGGCTGGGTACTGGTGCGCATGCGCAAAGACCGCGAAGGGGGCAAACGAACCAATTGGCTCCTCATTAAGCATCGCGATGGGACGGAACACGACGGCGACGATGACAGCGTCCTGGCGGTGGATCGGTCAGTGGCCTCGGGTCGTCCCATGGCGGAAATCGCCGTTGGGAAGGGCAGAAAGCCAAAGCCCTTCATCACGGTCGGGAGCGGGGCCGCCGCCGATGCGACTTGGAACTCCAATCGTGGCGACGCGGCCGAGGCCCGCAAAGCCACGCGCGACGCTGGCAAGTCTCATCCTGGCGAGCCGAAAATGGACGCCTCAAGCCGCGGCAAGCCTGCGAGCACGTTGCCCTCCTTCATCGAGCCACAACTGTGCAAGCTCGTGGATCGGCCCCCTGCAGCGCACGGTTGGATCCACGAGGTGAAGTTTGACGGCTACCGGATCCAGGCACGCGTGGTGGATGGCGCCGTGAGCCTGCGCACGCGCAAGGGGCTGGACTGGACAGCCAAGTTTCCGCAGATCGCCAAGGCGTGCGCTCGCCTGGACGATGGGGTTATCGATGGCGAGATTGTGGCGCTGGACTCCAATGGAGTGCCGGATTTCGCGGGCCTGCAGGCGGCACTGTCGGACGGCAAGACCGGCGGACTGGTGCTCTTCGCCTTCGACCTGCTGTTTGGCGAGAAGGAGGACCTTCGGTCGCTGCCGCTTTCCACCCGAAAGGCGCGCCTGAAGGGACTGCTCGGCAAGGGCAAGGACTCTGGGCTTATTCGCTATGTGGATCACTTTGACGCGGCTGGCGATGCGGTACTCAAGTCCGCGTGCCGCTTGGCGCTGGAAGGCATCGTATCCAAGCAACTCTCAGCACCCTACCGCTCCGGCCGCGGTGACTCCTGGACCAAAGCCAAGTGCCGCGCCGGACATGAGGTCGTGATTGGTGGTTGGGATGAGACCGATGGCCGATTCCGCTCGCTCCTCGTGGGCGTCAACAAGGCGGATCACCTCATATACGTCGGCAAGGTCGGCACCGGGTTCAGCGATGCAGTAATGCGAAAGTTGATGCCCTTGCTGAACTCCCAAGCCGCGTCGAAAAATCCGTTTGGCGGCATCAACGCGCCCAAGAATGCCAAGTCATTCCACTGGGTGAACCCTGTTCTGGTGGCAGAAGTCGAATTCGCCGGCTGGACGGCAGACGGCCTGGTGCGACAGGCGGCCTTCAAGGGCCTGCGCGAAGACAAACCTGCGGCAGATGTTGTCGCCGAAAGGCCGGACAAGAAAGTGCGGGCAGCCACGCCGAGCCAGCCGGCACGCAGAGGCACCAAGACACCAAAATCTCCAAATGGCACTGATAGTCATAACTCCGTGGTCCTTGGCGTGCCGATCTCGCACCCGGAAAAGTCGCTCTGGCCGGCCTCCGGCGGAGAAACGGCGATCACAAAACTCGACCTCGCGCGCTACTACGAGTCGGTGGGTCCATGGATGATGAATCATCTCAAGGGACGTCCTTGCTCAGTCATTCGGGCGCCAGACGGGATTACCGGGGAGCACTTCTTCCAACGTCATGCGATGGCGGGAGCCTCAAGCCTCATCGAACTCGTCAAAGTGTTCGGCGACCATAAGCCCTACCTTCAGGTGGATCGCGTCGAGGGGCTGGTCGCGCTCGCGCAAATTGCGGCCGTCGAGCTGCACCCCTGGAACTGCCAGCCTGGACAGCCAGAGTTGCCGGGACGCTTTATTTTTGACCTCGATCCGGCGCCGGATGTGAAGTTCGATGCGGTAGTGCAGGCAGCGTTGGAGCTGAAGGACCGACTTGAGAACCTGGGCCTGACACCGTTCTGCAAGACGACCGGCGGCAAGGGTCTTCATGTGGTCACCCCGTTCGCAATCTCGAAGCGCGAGAGAATCGGCTGGCCGGAGGCGAAAGCGATTGCACATGGCATCTGCTTGCAGATGGCCAATGACACGCCGCAAAAATACCTGGTCAACATGTCCAAGAAGGCGAGGGTGGGGAAGATCTTCCTCGATTATCTGCGCAACGACCGCATGGCGACTGCCGTGGCACCACTGTCGACCCGGGCGCGTCCCAGGGCACCGGTCTCGATGCCGCTTAACTGGGCCCAAGTCAAGAAGGGGCTGGATCCGGCCCGGTTCAGTCTGCGTACTGTCCCGGCGCTCTTGGGCAAGAGCACTGCGTGGCAAGACTATTGCGAGGGAGAGCGACCTCTCATGCCCGTGTTCCGCAAGCTCGCTGCTGCGGCTCCCAAGGCCGCGTAGCGTATGCCCGACGGGAAGGTCGCCGCCGCCGCTGAATGGCAACCGATGGAAGCGCTCTTGGTTGCAGAAGTCCCCGATGGCCGCGGTTGGCAATACGAACCAAAATGGGATGGCTTCCGCTGCATCGCGGAGCGCAGCGGAAGGGCTACGACCCTGACCTCCAAGTCCGGCAAGCCGCTGGGCCGATACTTCCCGGAGATCGAGGCAGCTCTGGCAGTCGTGAAGCCTTCACGCTTCGTCGTGGACGGGGAGCTCTGTATATTCGACGGGGGCGCGCTTTCGTTCGAGGCACTACAGATGCGACTGCACCCGGCCAGAAGCCGGGTTCTGAGGCTCTCGAAGGAAACACCCGCCATCTTCATTCTCTTCGACCTGCTGTCGATCGATGGCAAGGACCTGCGCAAGCGTTCGCTTCTGGAGCGTCGCAAGCAGCTGGAGAAGCTGTTTCCGCGCCTCAAGGCAGAAAGATCCTTGCGGCTGTCCCCGATCACGACCTCTTTGTCGCGCGCTACCGCCTGGTTGAAGCAAGCCGGTGCAGGGGCGATGGATGGGGTAGTGGCGAAGCGCCTGGACGATTCCTATCGCAGCGGCGAGCGGGCCATGTTCAAGGTGAAGCGCATTCGCACCGCCGACTGCGTGGTCGGGGGCTTTCGATATGCCACGAACTCAAGGCAGGTGGGGTCGCTCCTGCTCGGACTCTACAATGAGAACGGCAAGCTTGATCATGTGGGATTCACCTCAGGAATTGCAGATGGTGCGCGGTCGGGACTTACCGCCAGGCTGAAAAAGCTTCAGGGTGGGGAAGGTTTCACCGGGTCAGCCCCGGGTGGACCGAGTCGCTGGGCTACCGAGCGCAGCGGTGAATGGGTGCCGCTGCGGAGCAAATTGGTCGCCGAGGTCCAATACGATCAGGTTTCGGCGGGACGCTTTCGCCATGGGACGCGCTTTTTGCGCTGGCGGCCCGACAAGGCTCCGCAGCAGTGCACCATCGAACAACTGGCGGCTCCGCGCTCTGGCGCGCTCGTGAAGCGCCTCCTTAAGTAGCCCGCCGTGCACACTTCGCGAGGTCGTAAAGGAGGCGCTGGGCGGCGCGGTGGGCGCGGGCATGCGAAGACCGCGTCGTGCATGCATCGACCGGAACCGCGGCACGATGGGAAGGGCGAATTGGCCAAGCAAGATTTGCGCAGGGACGGCTATGTGAGGGTTCGTGGGGCTCGGACCCACAATCTCAAGAACGTCGACGTGGACATTCCGCGCGACGCCCTGGTCGTGTTTACGGGCGTCTCAGGATCGGGCAAAACGTCGCTGGCTTTCAACACCATCTACGCGGAGGCACAACGGCGTTATCTGGAGTCGGTGTCGCCGTATGCGCGCCGCCTCTTTCACCAGATGGCGGCTCCTGAGGTCGACGAGCTGGAGGGACTGCCCCCGGCGGTAGCTCTGCAGCAGCAACGCGGCTCGCCGACCGCGCGCTCGTCAGTCGGTAGCGTCACGACGCTTTCAAACCTGCTGCGGATACTTTACTCGCGGGCGGGCAATTACCCGCCGCGCCAGGAGATGCTGCACGCGGAGGCGTTCTCGCCAAATACTCCGCAAGGAGCGTGCCCGCAGTGTCATGGTCTCGGACGGGTGTACGAGGTCACCGAGCAGTCCATGGTGCCCGACCCCTCACTGACTATCCGCGAGCGGGCGATTGCCGCATGGCCCACGGCGTGGGGCGGCCAAAACCAGCGCGACATTCTGGTGTCACTGGGGTTTGATGTCGACCGACCCTGGCGGGCGCTGCCGAAGGCGGACCGCGACTGGATTCTCTTCTCCGACGAGCAGCCGGTGGTGCCGGTGTACGCCGGCTATTCACCGAAGGAGACGCAGCGAGCGCTAAAGCGCAAGGAGGAACCCAGCTATCAGGGCACCTTTAGCAGCGCGCGCCGGCATGTCCTGCACACGTTCGCGACTACTCACAGCGAGCTTATGAAGAGGCGTGTCGCCCGTTTCATGCTCAGCACCGAATGTCCGCTTTGCCACGGCAAGCGGTTGCAGGCGCAGTCGCTTGCGGTCAAGTTTGCCGGATTGGATATCGCCGAGATCTCCCGCCTGCCGATGGGAGAGTTACTGGCGCTCCTGCGTCCGTTTGTCGATGGTACCCGTCGCGGCAGCTCGCTCGACGCGGAGCAGGCCGCAGTTGCGGCGCGTGTCACCCGCGATATCGTCGATCGACTGGAAGCGCTGCTGAGCCTGGGACTCTCTTACCTGTCGCTGGAGCGCAGCACGCCCACGCTGTCTCCCGGAGAACTGCAGCGACTGCGGCTGGCGACGCAGATCCGTTCTAATTTATTTGGTGTCGTTTACATGCTGGACGAGCCTTCCGCCGGATTGCATCCTGCGGATACGGAGGCCCTACTCGCAGCTCTTGACCAGCTCAAGCGCGCGGGCAATTCGCTGTTCGTGGTCGAGCACGAGCTCGACGTCGTGCGACGCGCCGACTGGATTGTCGATGTCGGCCCCGGGGCCGGCGGACGCGGCGGCGAGATTGTCTACAGCGGACTTCCGGACGGCCTGCGGCACGTCAAGAACTCCCAGACCGGTAAGTTCCTGTTTCAGGGCACACAGCGCTCGTCCCTGCCCGCGCGCCAGGCGGCCGGGCATCTGCGCCTGCGTGGCATCAGCCGACATAACCTGCGCGGACTGGATGTCGACTTTCCGATCGGGGTCCTGACCTGCGTGACGGGCGTGTCAGGGTCAGGCAAGTCGACCCTAGTGTCCCAGGCGCTGGTCGAGCTGGTGAGCCACGGACTGGGCCAGTCGCCGGCCGTGGATGCGGAGGAGGGGGAATTGCTGGAGCGCACGGCGCTCGAACCGCTGGCCGGAAGTCTCGCTGGCGGTACCGGTCCGGTGAAGCGGCTGGTGCGGGTGGATCAGAAGCCGATTGGCCGCACGCCGCGCTCGAATCTTGCGACCTACACCGGGCTCTTTGACCCGATTCGCAAGCTGTTCGCGGCAACGGCGCTGGCGCGCGCCCGGCGCTATGGGCCCGGCAGGTTCTCCTTCAACGTGGCACAAGGGCGCTGCCCGCATTGCGCCGGTGAAGGCTTCGTGGTGGTCGAGCTGCTGTTCCTGCCAAGTGTCTACGCGTTGTGTCCGACTTGCCAGGGGTCGCGCTACAACGAGAAGACCCTGGAGGTGCAGTACCGGGGCAAAAACATCGCGGAAGTCCTTCACCTCACGGTGGATGATGCGTGGACATTCTTTGCCGATGAGCCTGCGGTCCGGCGCCCCTTGGAAACGGTCAGGGACGTGGGTCTGGGGTATATCAAGATCGGGCAGCCCGCCACAGAGCTGTCAGGCGGCGAGGCGCAGAGAATCAAACTGGCCACGGAACTGCAGCGGCCCACTCAGGGCCGCAGCCTATACGTCCTGGACGAGCCCACCAGCGGCTTGCATCCTGCGGACGTCGAGAGGCTGCTGCGCCATCTTAATGCGCTGGTCGATGGTGGCAACACCGTAATCGTCATCGAGCACGACATGAGGGTCGTCTCGCAAAGCGACTGGGTCATCGACATGGGCCCGGGCGCGGGTGCGGATGGCGGGCGGGTTCTGGTTCAGGGACAACCCCCGGTAGTCGCCGCCTTTCGCGGCAGCCGCACGGCGCCGTACCTGAAGGCCGCAATCGGATAGCGGCTTCCCCTTGAACATCTTGTATCCGTCGGGCGCCTCTGCGAGTCCCAGGGGTGGGCTTATTTGGCTGCCCGCTCAGAGGCGCGAAGCTCTTCACCGTGCGTCTCCGGGGCCGCCGCCAGGAATGCCTGGAAAGCGGTATCGCCGCCACCGCCTGCCTGATAGGCATGAACAAAGGCGTCCAACATGCCAGTGTAGAGATCAGCCGAGCGCTCCGGCGTCATGAGCTCGCCGCCGAAACGCGAAAGCGTCTGCGGCATCACCCAGGGCGCGTCCGAAAAACTGGTGTGGCTGCCGCCCGTGACCTTCACGTACCAGACCGATGGCTCCCCCGCCTGACCGAGCGCGGTGAACATTCGCGTTCGGGCATCCTGGCCCGGGGCCGTCGCGACCGGCGGACGACCTTTGGCTCGGCTGGCGGTAACCAGGACGGGCCGGCGCACACCCTGCGTCTCGGCTCGCGAGCCGAACAGATCACCCTCGAAGTCCGCACAAGCCAGGATGCGCGCATCATGGGCACAGACGTCCAAGGCGACCGAGCCACCGACCGAGTGGCCCGCGGCGACCATGCGCTTGAAGTCGATCTTCAGTCCCGGGGCGAGGCTCCGGCCTGCCTTCCCCTGCAATTGGTCGATCACGCGGGAGACATCTTCGCTCCACTGGATGACTCTCGGCGTCAGGGCATGGGGGTCTTCCGAGGACTGCGCTGGATCGCTGTTGGCATCCAGCATCCTTCCATCCGGCAGGCGTGAGATGCCCACATACGGGTGATCGATCAGGGCCACGACGTAGCCCAGAGCTACCAGGCGGGACGCCAACTCTGTATAGCTCAGCCGCGCGAAGCCCGAGCCGGGGGAAAGGAGAATCAGCGGTAAGGGCCGAGGAGTCAGGGGCCTGGCATCGCGCACGGCAGGTGCCGGACGCTGCGCCCAGGATCGAAGTTCGCCGGTCGGGGTATCGTAATAGTCCTCGGCCACCAGAGCGTTCAGGAGCACAGGGTCTGCGGCATAGCCCGTGGTCACGCGCTGGAGTGTGGCCGGGTAGAGCAATTCCACGAGCCATTGCCGGCGGTGCGACCCATCCAGCGGATCGGGTCGAGACGCGTCGGTCAGGAGGAACTCGTGGGACCCCACCGCCGAGGAACGAGTTTCTGCACAAGCCGACCCGAATACTGCAAGTCCGAGGATAATGGCCGCGGTCTTTATCCAGAAATACATCGGTCTCCCTTGAACTTAAATTGGGAATCGAGATGCTGCGTCACGGCCCCGTGATCGTTCGTTTCGTGGTTGGCTTGCTCGTATTGACCGTGCTCACCTGAGGTTTGTGAGCCGCAGATCGCGTTCGCAGATCTGGCCCCTCCATGCTCGGTCATCGGCGATTGGGAGGTACGGTCATCCACCAGCACAGTGTTTCATAACAGCGCATGCAGGGATTTTTCCACGCGTCTTACAATTCCTCTACGGGGGGGTCGACTGCCCCCTAGCCTAACTCTGCGACTCACCTGGACGGATGCAATCCGCTGAAGCTTCCGCCGCGGTAAGGGATCCGGGCTCGGCACAGGCGGGCAGCCTACCGGCATGGATTGGGGTGAACTTGTGACGTATGTTTCTGATCTATAACGCCTCTCGGGGTCGCGGGTCGGATTTCCGCTCGGCTCTCTCTTATGAAGGTTGGTCACCGCTGCGTCTCGGGCAACGCCAGGATGGCGCTGCGCACACGGGTGACGCCCGGCGTCGTGCGCGCAATCTGCACCGCGCGGTCGGCCATGGCCAGCGTGTAAGTGCGCCCGCTCAGGCGCACCGTACCGTCGCTCTGCACCTCAATCCCAAGGTCTGCCAGTTCGCTCTCGCGCTCGGCCAGCAGCCGCTGGTGCACCGCATCGGCGAGCGCTGCACTCTCGTGCGGTGCATACGGGGTGTCCCGGGTCACCGGCAGGCACGCCGCCAGTAGTGCCACCAACAGGCACAAAATCAGGCGCAACAACCCACGCGGTCGTAGCATCAGCGCTTCCTTGTGGGTACCGGTGCGACCTTACGCCGACCCCGTGCCTGTGTTGATCCGGATTCCGCCCCGCAAGTTCCGCGATGGCCGCGGACAGGAGCTTAGAACGTGACTGACGCATCGCTGATCTGGAACGGGAACTGGGCGTGGAGCCTGCCGCTCATCGTGCTGACGGTGACCCTGCATGTCATTTGCCTCGGGGTGATCAATACCTGGGTGGTGCGGGCCCTGCGCTCGCTGCGCAGCCAGCGTCACTTCATCACCGTGTTCACGCTCGTGATGGGAATTACCACGCTGCTGGCGACGCTGTTGCACGCGATGGAGGCGGGCATCTGGGCAGTCGCCTACCGCAGGCTCGGCGCGATACCGGATGCCGCCTCGGCGATCGTCTATTCGCTCAGCGCGATGACTGCCTATGGACACGCCGAGCTGTACCTCGCCAAGCATTGGCAGCTGATGGGCGCGCTCGAGGCGCTCAACGGCCTGCTGCTCTTTGGGCTGACGACGGCCTTCCTCTACGGCCACGTCCGGCGCATCTGGCTGACCCAGGAAAGCCGCTGGACCGTCCCAGCCCCCGCTGGAAGCGCCTGAGGGGACCTCGGCAGCGGCCGCGATCCCCCCTGGGCCTAGCGGGTGATCAGGGGTGCCGCCTTCTGGATGGTGATCCACACGCCCCAGACCATGGGGATGCCGACCGCGATCCAGGCGGCCACGACCAGCCAGGATGGCGAAGCCTCGTTGCCGCCCGCCACGGCCACGGCCGCAGGGCTTGCACGTTCGCTCGCCGTGCCGGCATCCAGCCGTGCCAGCTGCTCGGCAGACATCGCGTACTTCTGCGCGACCGGCCGGATCAACAGGTTGCACACGAACCCCAGTGCCAGCAGGCCTGCCAGCACGTACATGATCGTGTTGTACACCTGGGCCTTGGGTACGCCCGCATCGAGCTCGGCCTGGCGGAAATAGCCGAGCAGGAACGGGCCAAGCACCCCTGCCGCGGACCAGGCGGTGAGCAGGCGCCCATGGATCGCACCGACCATCTTGGTGCCGAATAGATCGGACAGGTACGCGGGGATGGTGGCGAAGCCGCCGCCGTACATGGAGAGGATCACGCCGAAGAAGAGCACGAACAGGGCCAGGTTGCCGCTGGCGGCAGTCCAGGGAATGGACGAATACAGGGCGATGCCGAGCAGGAAGAACACCATGTAGGTGACCTTGCGCCCGATGTGGTCCGACAGCGAGGCCCAGAAAATGCGCCCCAGGATGTTAAACAGGGACAGCAACCCGGTGAAGGCGGCCGCGAGGGTCGCGATCTTGGCCAGCTGCGCGGTATTGAGCTGGTCGTAGGTCGCATCGACCCCGATCAGGCGGCCGCCGAAGACCTCCTGCAGCAGCGGGGAGGCGAGGCTCAGGATGCCGATGCCCGCGGATACGTTGAGCATGAGCACTAGCCACGTGAGCCAGAACTGCGGCGTGCGCCAGGCTACGTCCAGATGAACCTGCAGGTGGGTGACCAGTGGCTTCTTGGCGATCTCTGGATTCCAGCCGGCTGGCTTCCAATCCTCTGGCGCAAGTCGATAGCCCAGCGCCCCGCCCATCATGAAGATGAAGTACACGATGCCCATGACGACGAAGGTCTCGACGGCACCGATGGAGGTGGCCGTGGCGAAGTGCTTCATGAGCTTGTCCGCCAGGGGCGCGCCTATCATCGCCCCGCCGCCAAAGCCCATGATCGCAAGGCCAGTCGCCATGCCGCGCCGATCCGGGAACCACCTGATCAGGGTCGAGACCGGCGAGATGTAGCCCAGCCCCAGGCCGATGCCGCCAATCACGCCCGAGCCCAGCCACAGCATCCACAGCTGATGCACATGGATGCCATAGGCGGAGATGAAGAACCCTCCAGCCCAGCACACCGCCGCCACGACGCCGGCGCGGCGTGGCCCGACGCGCTCCAGCCAGCCCCCCCAGATCGCGGCAGCCGAGCCCAGGAAGACGAAGAACAGACCGAACATCCATGCCTGCAACTGCGCCACCTTCCAGTCGCAGCTTGTCGTGGTGAGGTAGTAGAAAATGCTGGCATCGGCAGGGCAGGCCACGGACTTGGTGATGCCGATGGCCTTGGACAGCGGCAACCAGAAGACAGAGAAGCCGTAAGCCATGCCGATACACAGGTGGATCGCCAGCGCGCAGGGCGGGACGAGCCAGCGGTTATATCCCGCTCCGGCGACGGTGCGGGCCCGATCGAGAAAGCCGACGGTGGCGGCGGTGCTAGCGGACATTCATGGCTCCTTGTTCTCAGGATGTATTTTTGTGCCAAGAGCGCTGGTGCCGGAATGCAATCGCTTGCAGTCCGACCCCTCTATTCGACGCAGTGTCGTCTTTTTGCTACCCTTAAATCTACCGCAACTGAAGCGCTCGGTCCCATCAACCCGCCACCCGGTGGGCCTGTCAGGCGGGATGCCCGTTCCCGAAGCTTCAAATACACCTTTATGGCTAGGTGGCAGAGTGGTCATGCAGCGGCCTGCAAAGCCGTCTACGCCGGTTCGATTCCGACCCTAGCCTTTTCCGGAATCTAATTGGCCCGTTCAGGGCCGTCCTTCCGGATCCTAAAATGTCTCCAAATGCCGGAAAACATAGGCTTTCCGTGTACGGTGCTGTCTGACCGCGTCTGACGGTGCCGCGATTGGACCTGGGGTATGTACGGAGGGGTACTTTCGGCCCACTGGGGTATCTGGGGGCTATATGACGCTGCTGACAGAGCTGCAGGTGCGCAACGCCAAGCCACGCGATCGCGCCTATAAGTTGTTCGACGAACGCGGGCTGTTTCTTCTGGTGACCCCTACAGGCAGCCGTCTGTGGCGTCTTAAATATCGCATCGGAGACCGCGAGAAGCTGATCTCACTGGGGATCTATCCGGACGTGCCGCTCAAGCGCGCCCGGGAGAAGCGGGACGAGGCGCGACGCCTGGTCGCGGACGAGATCGATCCCAGTGTCGAGCGCAAGGCCCGGCGCGCAGCGATGCTGGTGACCTTCGAAGGCGTAGCCCAGGAATGGCTCGAGCTGCAGAGCAAGTCCCTGTCCCCCGAGACCCTCTCTATATTAGGTGCTCGCCTGAACAGCGGGCTCTATCCCTATCTGGGGTCCCGTCCGATCGGATCCATCACGGCTGTCGAAGTCCTCGCGGCGCTTCGCAAGATCGAAGCGCGGGGACGGCATGAGACCGCCCACCGCGTGCGGGCCCTGGCGGGCCGGGTGTTCCGGTATGCGGTCGCAACCGGGCGTGCCAAGCACGACGTGGCCGCCGATCTGAGGGATGCTCTGGCGCCGGTCAAGTCCAGGAACTTCGCCTCGGTGGTCGATCCGATCCGGGTCGGAGAGCTGATGCGCGCGATCCACGGTTACAGCGGTCACCCCGTGACCGGACTGGCGCTGAAGCTGGCGCCGCTCCTGTTCGTGCGCCCTGGTGAGCTGCGCCAGGCGCAATGGGATGAGATCGACCTGGATGGGGCCGAATGGCGTATCCCGGCCGCCCGGATGAAGATGAAGGAACTTCACGTGGTCCCGCTCGCGCGTCAGGCCATTGCGCTGTTCGAGGAGCTGCGGCCGTTCGCCAGGGGCGGCCGATATGTTTTTCACTCGTTGCGGACACGTGACCGTCCGATGTCGAACAACACGATCAACGCTGCGCTGCGGCGCCTGGGTTACGCGGGCGAAGAGCAGACCGGCCACGGATTTCGCACCATGGCGAGTACTCTGCTGAATGAGCAGGGCTACCACCCGGATGTGATCGAGCTGCAGCTCGCCCACGCAGAGCGCAACAAGGTGCGCGCCGCCTACAACAAGGCCCAGCGCCTGCCGGAGCGGCGGAAGATGATGCAGGCGTGGGCTGACTACCTGGATGGATTGCGCGCCGGGGCCACGGTTGTGCCTATCAGGCGCCGGTTGCCTTAATGTATCCAATTGGATACAATATTTGAATGCCTTTGAGCGTACCGCGGAGTTTGACCGGTGGCTCGGGGTGCTGCGCGACCGTAAGGCTCAGGCGAGAATCCTTGCCAGGATTATCTCGGCGCAGCACGGCAACTTCGGCGACTGCAAAGCCGTGGGAGAGGGTGTGAGCGAGGTGCGGATCGATGTGGGTCCCGGTTACCGGGTGTACTTCATGCGTCGTGGCGAGACCGTGTATCTGCTGCTGGCGGGTGGGGACAAATCGACTCAGGCGAGAGACATCCTGCGGGCGAAGGGCATGGCGCGGGAAATCAAGGCGGCGGATGAGAGGTAGGACGATATGGCCAAGGGAAAGAAGCGAATGAGAACTGCGCCGTTCGACGCCGCTGACTACCTGGACAATGAGGAAGTCATTGCCGAGTACCTCGCGGCCGCTCTGGAGGACCCAAACCCTGATGTATTCCTGCATGCGGTCGGGGATGTCGCCAGGGCCCGGGGGATCTCCAAGGTTGCCAGGGACGCCGGCTTGGGACGCGAGAGCCTCTACAAGGCGCTCGCGCCCGGAGCGAAGATCCGGTACGACACAGTCAGGAAGCTGATGGATTCGCTGGGTGTTCGGCTGACAGTAACCTCCGCTTAGGCCTAGCTGTTTACCCGCCTGCCGCGCAGCCGCCTTGAGTGCGGTAACGGCAACGGCAGGGGACTCTGCCCCGGAGTCCGAGGACTTCGGGTTGATGCACGCGACGGACTTACGGTAGTCGTCGAGCGGTCGATGAGCTCGGAAATGGCGCTGTCCGAGACGAACCGCCGGCATCCAATGACCACACTCGGCAGTTCGCCGTTACGTAACAGCTGATAGATCGTATTGCGGGAGATGCCGCCCAGGAGTTTGCGAGCCTCCTGAATGGAATAAAGGGCTCTGTGTTGCATGGCTTCCTCGTGATCTCCACCGGTTCTTAGGTTCTCTAGTCACTTGCGCTGCGGTTTTGGCCTGAATGGGACGGTGCATCACCAGGGCATAACCAGCAAGCGCGCTTGCGGTCAGA
This sequence comes from uncultured Pseudomonadota bacterium, assembly GCA_963794975.1. GTDB lineage: Bacteria > Pseudomonadota > Gammaproteobacteria > Steroidobacterales > Steroidobacteraceae > 13-2-20CM-66-19. The sequence continues at coordinate 587,701 of CAWCGL010000002.1, forward strand.
ATTTGGTCACAACTCGATAAAGTCGTTCGAAAGTTGCGGCTGCATGGGGGGGCTCTCGTTCGCAGCCCATAGGGGCTAGACGGTCGGTTTGCGATAGTTCACGTGCGGTCAAGGTCTGGTCGGCCATGGGTGGGTTCTCGCGATCATCCAACGCGGAAGCCGTGTTGTCAGCATCGGACCCGTACCAAAAAGTGTGCTAACCCGGAAAAGAACGAAAATAGTTGCCGGCGGAAAACCCGGGTCCGGGAGGGGGATGGGGGGTACAAAGGGCGCGCCCGCTGCGCCAACGCTCGCAACCTGATTGGCCCAGGCAGTGGCGCCGTGCGTCTCCATCATTATTTGGAGCGCGGGAGGTAGGACGGAGGGTGGGACCTGAGATGCGGAGGTGATTGCCTAGGCTGAGAACTTTTCCGGGTTGTGGCACGTTTTTGAACACATGCAGGATAGCCAGCCGGCGGCTCGTGGACCACGATCGGTCCCATGGCGAATGACGTGATCGTCAAAAGTCGGATCTCCGGGGAGACGAAGAAGGGGCTGCAGCGGCTTGTGGCGGCACGGCAGATCCCGGAGTCGGCCCTTGTCCGGGAGATGATCGAGGCAGCCGTTCGCCTCACCGTTCCAGCTAGCCTGGGCAGCGCGGTGCCACCCAGTGTCCGCCGTAACGAACGTCTGTATGTCCGGTTAGCACCTGAGGACCGGGTGCTCCTGGCGGACCGGGCGGCTGTCCGAGCGATGCCTTCGGCCACCTACGTCTCAGTCCTAGTCCGATCCCACCTGCGGGGCGCGATTCCCTTGCCGAAGGAGGAACTGCTAGCACTCAAGCGTTCGATCGCCGACCTAGGAGTCGTCGTCCGGTATCTCAACCAGATCCTGAAGGCCATACAGCTCGGAAAAGCACCCACTACTGGACGTGAGGTCTTCACGCAGACGCACAAGGTCGCGCTCGCTCTTTGGGAGCGATTTAGGGAGCTCCTGAAGGCAAATGAGCGGAGCTGGCGGAGGGCCACTGTGCACCGCAGCGTTAACACGGGCGGTGCCAGGCCGCTCCTGGACATCGCCAGCTACGCCCGGCGCGGACCCGGAGAGTGGATCCATCCGTCGCAGGCCGAAATCGATCTGATCCGCCGGACGGTTACGCGACCCCGCAAGTCATGGTGAAGGTCCTGACCGGGGAGGCCAGAGCGTCAGTTCGATCCGCCGGCACTTATCGAATCGAGCCGCAAGGGAGACTTAGAAATCGAGACGGACGCCGAAGAGCGGATCACCGGAAAGGAGGCCGAAAAGGCCCTCACCGAGGATTGGGACTTGGATATGGATACGCATCGAACGACCGCGGCGCTGGGTCCTAAAAAGCGTCAGAACCCACCAAGGCTAATCCACAAATCCGTTCTCGATGTCGCCAGGGACGTCATCAAGCGAGTATTGGAGGCGGTCAAGAATTTCGCCCGGGGAGGAATTTGGGCTTCAGCACAGATATCTGATGGTGCTCCACACAGACGAGCCGCATCCTCACGTCCATATGGTTGTAAAGGCCGTCAGCGAGCAGGGAGTCAGGCTGAACATTCGAAAAGAAACCCTCCGAAGCTGGAGGCGAGAGTTCGCACGGCATCTTCGAGACCGGGGGGTTGCGGCAAACGCGACGGAGCGGGCGGTACGGGGAGAGACGAGGGCGCCGGTACGTGATGGAGTCTATCGAGCGGCGTTGAGAGGGGATTCGAACGACAGAATTCAAGTTGCCGAACAGTCGCGGTCAGAACTGAGCACGTTCAGGCACTCTAGTCGCGCCTCACTGCAACACACGCGCGAAAGCGTTGTTCGAGGGTGGACGGGGGCAAGCAGCGCTGCCGAAAAGCAGGGGCATTCAGAATTAGCAGATTTAATACGAGAGTTCGTGCGACGAATTCCGGCAGCGCACCCCGGTCCGGTGAGACTCAGTAGTGGAACAAGAGACCGTGGGCGGGAGCTCAAAGCCCGCTAGAGCGATGGTTCTAATAGGGGGCAGCTATCGCGGAAACAGGTCGTCCAATTCAGAGGCTTGGAGGCGGCCTGAGGCGCGAAGAAGCTGCTCACGGTCGGTACCAATAGATCTTCCCGCTCTCAGCACGGATATCCAGCGGACCCAGCACACGACTGTAATAAGTGCGTGCGTCCTGAAGGACTTCATCATAGGTTCTGATGCGAAGGCCGCCGCTGGTCGATTCCATCATCCGCAGCTTAGCCCAATTGTCCGGAGTCAGGCTTGCACTACGGCCAATGATCACTTGCATTCGGGGTCGCGCGGATATACCAACCATACCGAATTTCGTCTCTAGATCCTGCCGGTGATCGGCAAGGTAGACGAGCCAGTCCTGAATTTGGCTTATCGGTCGTGTCAGCATCTCTCGTTGCTGGCCGTCTCGGCGAAATAGCTCCTTGTAGGGTGCTTCAATCTCTACGAGGACATAGTCGTTGTGTCCTTCGCGCACTATGAAGTCGCTAACGTGATCGCCAATTGCGGCCTTAGACCATATCGCGCTGTACCCGGGGAAGAACAAATCCGGCTGCGCCTTGAGGAACTGATGCACAGGTTCTTCGGCTCCGCCGAGCAGCGCCTCGAACTCATCACATAGCCGCATTCTCCGTTCGCGCTCTGCGCCTCGGCCGTCGAGGTTCGTGAGCTGGGTATCGTGAGCGAAACTTTGTGCGACTGCGTTCGCCAAATCGGTCTCCGCCCACAAGGGAGCAAGGTCGGGTCGCCAGTTTTCCAGTTGGCCGAGAGGATAAACCTCGAATGCAAGCCAGCCAGTACGCAGCTTTACCGACGCATCAGTAACGAAATGATCTTGCGGCGACGATACGGCGCCGGGTAGCGTCGCCTCAGGACCCACTACACCGTGCAGGCCGACCCGAAATTCGCTATTCATGGCGACTAGCCGTGTGGGCGGATGAGGAGGGCCTGGCAGTTGCACGCCTGGGGGCGGCAAAGAACCCAAAACCATCGGCCGAAACTGCGCCAGCTCCGCAGTCTCGCCGGTTGGAGATTTACGATGCAGTTCGATTCCTGGCCCTTCTCCGGGCGGAGTGTAGTTGTTAGGGTCGTCAGGGAAATGAACAACGAAAGCCGACCACTTTGGGGCAGCAGTGGCAAGACGCTCGGGAAATGTTGTTAGGCGCACCTTCGGGTCCTCGCCGCCGGCACTGTCATAGCGCACGATAATGCCGTCCGTGCACTCGACCACCCAAATATTGCACGGCTCACGCCACTGCAGCGGAAGGCGATCCACGACGCTCGACAGCTTGCCATCTCGCAATTCCTGCACCGCAAGTCGGTAAGCCTTAAGCGTGGTTTGGACAGCGTGACCGAGGGGAGAGTTTGTTGCAGGCGCATCGACTGGGGGCCCCTCAGTAAGGCGTATTGGTTGCCCGGGGAGTATGTCTACGCGTCCGCTTTTAATTATTGGTTTCTCGTCAGCCGTCATGTAGGTCCCTAATCGCAGGCCAGCTAGACTGGATTCGGGTAAGTTGTACCGAGCTGCCCAAAAAACTCGCGCATGAACCCCGTCGACACTTCGAGTGCCCACCGGGCGCATGGACCGCCTAGGCAACCGTTCCAACGAAACTGCACGCCTCGCCCATCCCAGATTCGTGCGCGCTCGAACGAGTGGTTGAGCAGTCTTTCGATATCATCATCGGACTCATGTGGAGGGCGCCTCCCTTCTATCGGCACAGGCTTGTGATGCACCAGGCTATTGCGCAGCTTGATTAGCTTGTCCATCTGCTGGCCGATGCCGCGTCCGAACTCAATGCGCGGCTTCCCGCAAATCGCAGCGGCAATCTGGCACTTGGTAACGACCGACTGCCATTCGGCGCCGTGTCGCCACGAGTCGAACAACGCCTGTCGTATGTCCTGGGTAAGTCCCTTGAACATTCCGCCGTTGGGGAAAAGGCTGGCGTCGAGATACAGTTCGTTTACGGTCGCTTCGACTGCAAAGTTGGCTGTCGTAACGGCTCCGAGCGCCGCATCAAGCAACTCAGCCTCTATCCGTGCGCGCCCGTCTGCGTCAGCCGCTCCCCATGTCTCTGGGTCATCGAGTTCCTGCGCCTGTCGACTGATTCGCTGCGCCGAACCGGCGTAGAGAAGCGAGGCGTGAGTAATTATCGTGAACGTAACGCCGACGCGCGGTGGTTCTCCCCGCGGTCGATTCATTGGGCTAATTTCACGGTCTTTGTGAGCGGGTGTCCATTGCGCACAATGGACAGTTCGACCGTGCGGCCTGCCTTTTGGCTCAGCGTCTCCGATAGGCCATGCCAGCCGGCCACGGCTGCGCCGTCGACGGCAACTACAACGTCACCTGCCAAGATATCCGCCTCGTATGCGGGTGAACCATCGACGATTGTGCCAATCACGGCGCCCTTATTACTCTGAAGCGCCTGACGTTCGGCATCGTTCAGATCGCGGTACAACGCGCCAAAGGTGTAGTGCCTGCGGTACAGGTAGTAGGCGCCGTAGTCGAAGCGCCTGACGCTCATCGGAACGAAATGCGTCTGAGTTCCGTAGGTGGTCGTGGTGGAGTTTCCGTAGGCATTGACGGTCCCTCCTGATCCGTAGGCGGTTGCGGTTCCCGTGGTGTAGGACGTGCTAGTCGTGGGAGTAGTGATTGGAACGCTAGTCGTTACCGTCCCTGAATATTTCGGATCTACGACCAAGACCAAATCGGCGCCGACCTTGGCGCCCTGCTCGATTGCATCGCTATCAGACTGCCGGTGCCCGGTATTGAACGACGAGTAACCGATCACCGCATATCCTCTACGTGCATATGCAGAAATCAAGTCATCGTCGGCCTTACCGATGTGCTCAAGAGCGGGTACTTTTGGGGCAGGCGCGACGCGAGTCTTGGCAAGATCCTCGGGAGTCAAGTTCGAGTTCGGACGATAGAACTTCGTGTACCCGTCCTCGCACCCGCACAGGCACACTAGTGCGATAAGTGCAGCGATTATTCTCATGAGGTGCGCCCGCCAGCTTTAGCTTAAGCCTTGATGCTGACGCTACGCTGTTGCCCACCCAACAGCAATTGTTTCACTTGGCATACCTGGCTCCAAGTGACACTCTGAGTGAAAGCCGCCAAAATCCAAAAGGACGGTACTTGGGGAAGTGCCCTTCATGAAGTTCACGCTGACCTATGATGGTTCGTTGCATTCGAGTAATTCAGGCGCACAGTTCCATGGACTTACGGCGATAGCCTGCAAGTCACGTTGCACTTTGCGCGTGCCGAGAGCGAAGTACTGACCTCAATTCCTCGAGCGGCGCAGCGGCTGCAGGCGGAAGACTACGGGCCGCCGCTATCGTTTCGCTACTACATCTGATGCCACTCGACGCCCGCGGTTGCAAGCCATCCCCACGTCCATGCGCTCGAACTCGACACGCTACCAGCACTTTCTTAGCCAGGCGGAGCAAAAGCTCAACGCGTGCAATCCGGCGAGCGAAAGCGGCCAATTTAGAATCTACTCCTTCCGGATCGCTGACCGCGACCATTACCAGTTGGAGCTTGAGCAGCCTCGTGGACGGTCCATTGATTCGAACCTGTCCATCTTAGATCTCTTCAGCTTCGATGTCGCGGTTGGCAAGCGCTTGCGTTGGAATTTAGAGCAACTATTTCAAAAATACGAGCGAGGCATCGAACGACATACGCGCTCACTCCTTGAGAAGGTTGCCCGAGACCAGTTCGACGTCAACGAGGAGCTGATCGAGCTCTTCGCGGCCAAGCTCCTAAACTTCGTGCGCAATCCCTTCTGCATCGAGAAGGCAATAAACTCCTTTCCCGGCATCGCCGGCTTTCAACCGACGGATGCCGCGCTCTTGACCGCCTACCGGCAAATCATCGCCGGCAAGCGACCGCATCAAGCGCATCTGTGCGGGCAGCTCGGCATTAGTGACCAACGCTATGAGGAATGGCTGCGGATGCTCTTCGTGCTCCTGGCCCCAATCAATCTCAACGGTGGCAATCTGTTCGAGGGATGTGTCAAAGGGCTCTTCGAAAACCGCGCCTCGCATATTGGCGTCTTCCTTGGGGTCTATGACGAGCCTGGAGTGCTGCTGTCGGATCGCGGCTTCTCACAGCCGATCGCGGATAGCCCGAAGATGATGGCGCTGTCGTTCAACCTCTCACCGACCGCATTTGTGGACTTTGCCTTCGCCGACGTGGCGACTCTCCTTGAAGGGCGAGCTCACCCTGAGTTTCTGAAATCCGCGTTGGAGAATTGGAAAAAACGCGCGCTGCCGACCGTCAATCTGACGCTCATGCGCAATGACCGGGCTCAGCTCGCCCGATTCAATCGGCGCGTGGTCGAGCAATGTCATAGCCGCGTCTACTGCTCCGTGAAAGACCAGTTAGTGTTCGCGGCGTAGCCCCCGGTCAGAATTCCCGGCTATTCGGGGTCGTCACGCTCATCATTTGCCGCCGCCGCGTCGGGCTCCTCGAATTCTCGTTCATACATGGCCCGGTTTGCCTCAGCGCGTCGTTGTTCATCCGCAATCATGACATCAAGCTTCGCGATGTGCCCAGTTGCGAATTCTTGGACGCGGGGGCGCTCGTCGGTCAACCAATCGGTGAGCCACTCTCGTCGCTCCCGCCAAGCATCGGCAAAGCCCAGCTCCCCCGATACGACCCCCGTGCTATTGAGCGTATTGGCAAGCACTTTCATCTTGTGGTCATCATCGGAGTATCTCGCTACGATCTCTTTGAGGACTGCGTGCGTCGCGGGGACGCCGCGGTAGTTCGCCAGAATCGCAAGGGTGAAGCTCGCCTCACGCTCGCCACCCCCTTGAACCAGTCGGAGCAGTACCTCCGCGAAGGCGGGCGTGCAATCCGGAAACGTATTGCTGAGGAGTCGCCCACCGCAGTACTGAAAGAGTGCGGCGGGCTCTTCATACCAGGCCAGGCCCTTGCGGATCGCGAGCTCCGGGTCCGTGGACAGCTCTTTCTCGAGACCGAAGAATCGATGCGGGATCGCCTCGTAGCTGAGCTCGGATTCCGCATCGGCGTTTCGGTCGTGTGCGAGCCGTGCACCAAAGAAATCCCAGACTTTCTCGGGGACGTGCGCGGCCAGGTGCGTGAGTATCCTCTCGGCGTGGGGATCGATGCGGTGCAGATAGCCTAAGCTTTCAAACAGCAAGTCGGCCGCCGCCGGGGTGAGGCCTGCATAAAAGGGATCAGTGGACTTCAAGAACCAGGCGAATTGAACCCAGCTCACATCGCGCCGATCGTTGAGGAAACGAAATGCCTCGCGAAGATAGACGTCGAGGTCGGTGATTACATCGGTGCCTGATCGTTCCATGGCGAGGATGAGGCACTCGATGACGGCACTCACGGCGTTCGTCTCGATCGATCTTGCGAGCAGGCGGGAGGCGACACCGGGGTGTGAGCCTTGAGAATGACGTAGGTGGCGAGCCACTCCCGCTAGATTGCGCCCGGTCTGCATCTCGCCCTCAAGCACTTGACCATAGATGTCGGCGCGGCTGCTGCGCTCGAACCCTGCCAGCAACGCGGCCAGAAACTGTCGCAGCCTGTCAGAGGCGCCGGCGAGTAATCGGTCCGCGGCCTCGGGCCGCTGTTCCGACAGCTGGGCCAGAAAATCGGTGAAAAGCGGAAACGTCATCAGGTCCTGCGAGCGAGTTTCCGCGCAGCGTTCAATCAGGGCGAACCAATGCGCCTCACTGATCGGATCGATCGCTTGTATGTAGCGCGAAGCCTCCACGCGCCGATACTGCGCGGCCTCTTGGAAGTCGAATTCGCGTCCCTGCTCCCAATGGCCGGGATATACGGATTCGAAGCCGACCAGCACCTTGTATCGGACAAAATCCTCGTCGGCATTGATGGCATCTCGGAACTCCAAAATGGCGGTCGCGAGCGCCTGCGCCTCGGCCACGCAGTCGAATCGGTGTTCAGGGTCCTCCATCAGCTGCTGTGCACGTTGACAGTCGTGATGGAAGCGATGCTCCAGGTGCTGCTTCAACTCGTAGCTCATGTCGCGGGCCCGCGAGAGCGCGAAGCGCACAACGCGGGTGGCATCGACCACGGTCAGTCGCAACAGCTCGTTGGAATGGCTTCCCTGAAACGGTGTGGCGGTCGCGGCATCGAGCGCGCCAAAGACGGCCATGCGGCGGGTGTCGTCCAGCGAGCGATCGTAAGCGGTGAAGAGCGATGCAAATGCTTTCTCGCGGACCTCCTGCAATATGGGTGACACCGGGACGGCGCCGGTCCGCAGCGTAACAGCATCCGCACTCCATTGTGATCCCGTAATGTCGGAATGCAGGCACTCGCGCCAAACGGTGAGCGCGATATCCCACGCTCCGTCAATGGCGCTCGCATCCAAGCCGCCCAGATAGTCGAGCAGTGCCAATTGCAGGTTGGGCCCGACCTTCTCATAGACATTGATGTCGAACTCGGCGACGTGCTCGGCGACTTTGGCGATCTGATCTCTGATGCGCTTGTCGGGCTCGTTGCGGTAGAGTTCCATCAACAGTTGCAGCGTGCCGATCATGTCCGCATAGCGCACGCTATCGACAATCTCCACGACAAGCCGAGTTAGTAAATCGGCTTTGATACCTTTCATCTTCCCGAAGCTCGTCTCGATCGGGACTGTCGACGTCAAACGAGCAGCCTGCACCGTGCGCAACAGCGCCGGCCGAAGCTCGGCGTAGGCCGCGGGTAAGTCGTCGTAGTAGGGAATCGTGTAGTCTTTGAGGCCAGACAGGATCTCATAGCGCTCGTTGTTGTCTTGCGCCTGGTCGAGGCGCTCCACGATATCCTGATCGAACCATGCCCTCCCCTGGAGCACTCGTTCGTAGTCCTGCTGGGCTTTTTGAATCTCGTAGCCAGCCGGAATCAGATAGCGGTCCATAATGCGTTCGAAGCGGCGAGTAATGCCCTCGAGCGCACGCTGACCAAAACCCGTTCGAACATTGTCTTTATAGATGATGTCGTGAGTGGTCTCAGACCAGGCATGGTTCAAGATGGTCTGTACCTGAATTTCGCAACGCAGGCCTGCAAATCGAGCGTACTCGGGGAGCCGAGCCCGGTCCTCCTTTAGTCGCACGGTGTAGTGAATGGCGCGATAACGCAGGCCCTCGTTCTCCGGCAAAGGATGATGCACCCGGGTGGAGTCCTCCTCGATGTCGAAGTTGTCACGCACCAGGCGCGAGCCGATGAAGCGATCCACGTCATTGTTGGTGTAGAAGACAAGGCGTGCGCCCGCCAGGTCGCGGCGATCGCTTTCGAGTGTCTGAGTGTCGATCTTGTCAGCCTGTTCGAGCCGGCGACGCACGCTGTCGACCTGCTTCGCGCGAGCTTGAATCGCTTGAGGTGGCCGAATCTGAGTGTCAGCAGCTATTGCGCGCTCGAGCATGGACCGCACCAACTCGGCAAAGGCCTCATAGATCGGGCGGTGAAGCCTCTCGTACTCATCTAGATTCAAGTCAACCCCCCTTGTTCGGCGGCCTCGAGCCGAGCTGAAGTTCGGCAGCTACGTTAGAAACAGACTCACCGATTGTCGAGTTCGACGTGTCATGGGGCGGCATCCGGAGGTCGCAAACCCTGACCGATAATGGGAATTCGTCTCTTAGTTCCGGTTCCGGCAAATGCTCGCCGGCTGTAATGCCACTACCGGACGATCCGCTGGACATCTTGAGCTAAGTAGGAGCCGACAGGGTTCCTCCTAGTGTCGAAGTCTGTTCTCCGCTCACGGATGGCGTGATGACTGGCAATCCGCTGCTCTTTGTGGCCCACCTTCGGTCTGGGCTGACAGCTTCGACGGGGAGGGGTAAGTCTCAGGGTACCGCTCCAAGGGGCGGTTGCGATCCGACCAGCAATTCAACTAGATACTGGGTTGTTTCGATGGCGACCCGTTTGAAGAAGAATGCCGTCAGGACAGCAGTCGCAAATTTGGGGTAATCATTGGGGTACTGCCTACCCGGGTCGGCCGAAGGTGGGGTATGCGCATGCGCGCCCGGAACGGTGTCACGGGGCGTGAAATCCACGATCTAGCGACAGCAAAGCGCAGCTATTTTAGATTGGTGCGTCGCAGAATCTTAAAGGTCGCTCGGTCAATCTCATAGTTAGCGCCGCCGCCGAAAGCAACATTCCGCCCCTTACTTTGGGACCAGATTGAACAACATAAGCTGTCGGAGTCAGATCTATCGAGAAATCGTACTCTCCAACAAGTGCAATATCGCATTCGCTTGCCTTGGTTGACGCTGTATCGGCGGCCTTCGCGAAGTCTCGATATGCGATAGTTGCCGCCCGCAGGTAATCACCCCGGAGAATTACCGGTCCGTCCGGATTGGCCATGAAATGCTTAAGAGGACACGCAATCCATCGTCGTAACGTTTCATGACTTGGATGCCGGGTCCAATGTAGGGCAGCCGCGCAGCTAGGGCGAGTTGGCACCGCACAGCGCCCAGGGGCTTCCGAGGCTCATGTCAGCCCAGCACGCGGCGGGAAGGGAGGACCTGGAAACGATTCTGCGATTACCGAACGCCAGACCAGTTCGTAGGGAGTTCCAACCAATGCACTCTTGGAGATTTACTTCACACCTTTGTATTGCTCTCGCCGCTCTTGCTTACGGCGAGCCGGCCTGTTCGGGATCATCCATTGCGCACGAACGCCAAACCATTGCCGTAGACGGTGCGGTGGGGGCTCTGGCGTTCAGCCAGGACGGGCGATTTCTAGCCGTTGATTCACAAGCAGGTACGCTTATCTGGGATATCCCGAGTCGCCGTGTGGTTCAGCGTTTGGCCATCGGTGCATCCAACCAGTTAGGCGCTCAGGTCGTAAATTTTAGCCCTGATTCGAGGTATCTCGCTGTATGCGGATTTGCCGGAGAGGGTCGTTCTGACTACGCAGTCTTCGTCTACGACACGAAGACTTGGCAGCTGTCCCGCGAAATCGATCACGACACAAGTAACGGAATTGATACAGGACAGGTGTGCACAGGCGTGCTTTTCAGTCCGGACGGGAAGCATTTGATCAGGCTGACTAACCAGCTTGCGAATGGTCTCGAGTACAACCTAATGGTGTATGACACGTCGACGTGGCATGTGACCAGCGCAATACGGACACAATCGCTTGAGAAGGGAAGCGATGCCGAGTCGATTCATCCCCCAGGACGGCTTGTCCTCCAGACTCTCGAAAGACCGACAAGCTTTTCGGTCGATCAGGGCCAGGCGGTCTACTCCAAGAGCGGACAGTACTTGGCATTGGCCGGAGAGAATCTATTGTTGCTGACAGAACAGGAGCGTGCGGGTCTAGATACGGTTCAGATCTTTAGGCGGACGAAAACGATTGCGCAGATCTGGATCCTAGGCATGCCTATGGGAGATCTGCTTCGTAGCATTGAGGGTCCTACCCACTCTATTAGTTGGCGGCCTGACGGTCGTCGAATCGCAGCGGCAGGGAATGGCAAGATCGAAGTGTTTGACCCAGACTCCGGCGCGGTATTGGTTACGCAAGAGTCGCAAGAGCATTGCAGAGACTTCGGTTGCGCCGCGGGCGAAACAAACGGCCGAGAGTTGGTCATGTTCTCCGCTGACGGACGCTACCTATTCGAAGCGTTAGACAAGCAAGTCGAGGTATGGGACGGAGATCACACGAAGAAATGGCAAAGCATCACTGCTGTGCCGTGGTGTTTGGCAGTCTCGCCGGATGGTAGGTGGCTAGCGTTAGGTGGAGAGCCTAAGGGTGTACTTCCGGCACTTCTGGACTTGGCCGTTCATCCTCATGGTGCAGGAGGCAGAGTTGTCTTGTACGAGCTCAAGTAGTGCAATGAAGGTGTCTCGGGTGTTCCGCCAAGCAACCCATTACGTTTGAGTTAGCGAGTCGAGCTCGATTTGATGAAGGAATTGACCGAACCAAATTGAGCACCGCGGTGTTGCGTGGAGCAAGGCGGCGAACTATTGGGCTGATGGGCGCCATTGCGAAGAAGGCCGGTTCAATTCCAACCCGTGCTTGCCCTTATGCGTCTCAGATGAGGTGCGCAGCGGACTCTTAGTCCGCTGTCGATATTCCGGGCTGGCTGCGGGTACTTCTTGGGGTAGTGCGCGATGGGGTGGCAGTTACCTGCCAGTCTTGCTAGCAACTTACATGCGCTATTGGATTCCGACCCAATATGGGTTTGAGAGCCCCGTTCGCAGGACCGGTGAATCAGGGGTCGTTTTGGGGGTAGAGCCGCTGGTAGAGAGCGCTCGATGGGGTATGTTGCCGCGCTAACCTTGCCCGTCTAGAAGAACAAGAGTTCTGCCTGGAGAGCAGCGACCTCAAAGGTCACTCGTATCGCAATGCGTCGACGGGCTTGGCTCGCGCCACCAGGAGTGCGTGACCAGAGACAGTTACGAGCGCAATGACCAATGCGAGAGTGCTGATGGCCAAAAATATCAGCGGATTCATGTCAACGTGGCTCGTGAAGCCGTCAAGCCAGCGTCGCACGAAGAAATATGCGAGCGGCCATGCAAGCACATTGGCCCACAATATCGGCACTGCGAACTGCCACAGAAGCATGCGCAGAATGTCTGCCCTGCTGCCGCCCAACGCCTTTCTGATGCCAATCTCTTTCGTACGCTCTTCAGCGGAGCGAGCTGATAGCCCGAATAGTCCCAATGCGGCGATCAAGCCGGCGAGGCCGGCGCCGAAACTTATCGCGGTCCCTTGCAAGATCACGTCCGCGTAGATCTCTTGCAGGCGCTTGCTCAGGAAGCGTCGATGAATACTCGTCTGCATCGTCGCGGACCACGCAGCATCGATGGCCCTCAATGATTCCGGTACTTGCGACCCGTTCAATCGAACGCTTAGTGTGTCAAACGACTCTGGGTCGATGTACAGCACTTGCGCCCACGCCGGGCGCCGGGTGTTCAGGGTAAGGTCAGGCGCCACACCGATGACCTCAGACGCTCCAATGGTGCCTGGGGTCGGGTTTGCGCTCCAGCGACGGCGATTCCAGGTCACTGTCTTGCCAATCGCCTCAGACGCGGAGCTGAAGCCCAATTTGCGCACCGCCATTTCGTTCAGGACGATGGATGGGTTGCCGGTCGAATTCCCCTCGACCAGAGCCCCGTCTGCACCATGATCGCGGTCAAAAAAGCGCCCTGCGACGGGCCGTAAGCCGTAGAACTCAAGCGCACCGTAGTCGACGACGCCACTCAGCAACGGGCTTTCAGCCCCGCCTTGCACCTGGCCGGAAACGATCATTCCGCCGTTAAAGAGTGCAGCCTCATTGGTGCAAACCTGCGCGGCGATTCCAGGAACGGTGGCGAGGCGGTCTCGAAACGTCCGGCCAGAAGGGGCGCAGGCATCGTCGATAAGGAGGATGGCCGAACCGTCAACTCGAAGTTGGTTCTTGAGTGAGAACAGGGTCTGACGCCAAATCATTACCGCAGCGATGGCCAGCCCTATCATGAACGCGAATTGAAGGGCGACGAGGGCGCGTCGAACAGATCCTGCGGTGGGTCCCTGGACGAGCGTCCCCTTCAATACTGCGGCTGGCCGAAACGCAGACAAGACAAAAGCAGGGTACGCACCCGCAAGTAAGCCGAGGGCTAATGTGATCACCACAAGAGCGCCAAACAGGGCAGGGTCACTAAAAAGGGTGAACGCGATCTTCTGGTTCAGGGCGGCGTTCACGTAGGGCAGAGCGCCCTTGGCCAGCACTGCTGCCAGCACCATGGCTAGAGCCACATAGACGACCGCCTCTACCAGGAACTGGACGATTAACTGGCTCCGCAGCGCTCCGACCGCCTTGCGGATGCCCGTTTCGATTGCTCGCTGGGCCGCGCGGGCGGTCATCAGCGCGACGAAATTGAATGAGGCGGAGGCGATCACCAGCAGTGCAATGGCGATGAGGGCAGCGAGAAGCGTCCTGTCCCCCCTGGGGGACATCGGAGATTCACCAAACGGCGATAAGTGTAAGTCGCCAATAGGGGTCAGATGCAGACCGATAGTGAATCCAGGGGGATAGACAGTCGAATTGCGGGCCGCGAACGCCGAAAGCTCCTGCTGCATCTGCTTTTCAGAGGAATCGGGTCGCAGACGAATGAAAGTATAGGCATTCGCGCGAAACGGGCCCTGATCCGACGTGAGATTGTAAAGCGCGAACGGGGAGTAGGCCGCGAGACTCGATCCGAAGATCTCGCCCCTGACGTAGCTATTCGGCGGCAGATCTTCTATCACGGCAGCCACGCGCATCAGATGCGGCGTGCTAAAGGCCGTGGACACCGCGGTTGCCTCCGGTGCCATCGCCGGGTTGACTTCCAACAACTCGCCGAGCGGTGCATCTCGACCGAAATACTTGCGTGCGGCTGATCGTGTCAGTACAACGGTGTCGGGCGTGGTCAAAGCAGTCTGAAGATCGCCGGCCAATGACGGCAGCGGCATGACGTGGAAGAATGACGGGTCTACCCAAAGAAACTCCGTCTCATCCGCCTCTACCGGGCCACGACGAATGTGCGGCGGGTTATCCGCTGGAATGATGCGAGAGGCAGTTTTTATCTGCGTAAAATGCGCGCTCAGATTCGCCGCCACGTCGGGAGAGGAGAAATCCCAGTTCTCTGTGCGCAAGCGACGATCGATTAAATCCTTGCTTTCAGTTACCAGGTAGACGTCGCGATAGCCCGGGAAGAACCGGTCATAGCTGTATTCGTCGCGGACGAAGAGGGCGATGAGGAGCGCCGCCGCGAATCCCACGGTAAGCCCGAGTAGATTGATTGCCGCGTGGACCCAGTTGCGTAGCAGGTTTCGAGCAGCCGCGGACAGGTAGTTCTCGAACACGGTGGAGCTAGCCCTCAGTGCTTATCGACGAGACGGCCGTCGAGCATGTTCACTACCCGATGTGCGCGCTTCGCGTGTTCCTCGGAGTGGGTCACCATGACGATGGTGGTGCCGCCGCTCACGATTCGCGTGAGCATTTCCATCACCGCCTCGCCATTGGCGCTGTCAAGGTTGCCGGTGGGCTCGTCGGCGAGGATAAGTCTCGGGTTGGACACAAGCGCGCGGGCTACGGCGACCCGTTGCTGTTGGCCGCCGGAGAGCTGCTTCGGCATGTGACGGGCTCTGTGTGCCAGGTCAACGCGCTCAAGCGCCGCGGCAACTCGCTGACGGCGTTCTGCGCTAGGCACCCCCATGTACAGGAGTGCGACCTCTACGTTCTCGGCTACGTTGAGGTCATTGATCAGGTTGAAGCTCTGAAAGACGAATCCCACTCCCGCACGCCGACGTAGGGTGAGTTGTTCTTCCGAACATCGAGCAACGTCTTCGCCACGGAACCAGTAGGAGCCGGAGGTAGGGCTGTCGATCAGGCCCAGAATATTGAGGAGCGTCGATTTGCCGCACCCGGACGGCCCCATGATGGCGAGGAATTCACCGGGCATAACTTCCAGCGACACATCATCGAGCGCAGCGGTCTCGACATCGGTGGTGCGATAGACCTTCGTAACGTGTTCGAGCTTCAGCATTTCACTCCCCTAGCGTGTCAGTACGATCGGTCGATCTTGTCCAAGCCGGTGTAGTCAGAGGTCAAGACACGCTCGCCGACGCGCAAGCCGCTGAGCACTTCAATTTGCTCGCTGGTGCGGCGGCCGACCTTGATACGACGGCGTTCAGCCGATCGGCCATCGGGATCCACGACGAAGATCCAATCGCCCCCCGTTCGCTCAAGGAATGGGCCCATGGGGATAACCATCGCCGGGGTATCCCCACCGAGCTGCAAATGTCCCTGGGCGGCTGCGCCCTCGACCAGCGACTTGGGGCTCGCTTCATCGAAGTCCAGGTCAATCCTGAATTGCCCGTTGTGGACCTGAGGCGATACTCGTCGCACGGTGAGATTTATGGATTTGCCATCCAAAGCGACAGTCGCCGTTTGCCCGATCCGGACGCGCGCCAAATAGAATTCATCGATATCCGCAATGAGCTTCATTCCCGTCTCAGGGGTTACTTCGGCCAGGCGCTGCCCCGGCGCCCGGTTCTCGCCCACCTTGAGGTCAATGGAGGTCACTTTGCCGGTCACCGGGGCACGGATGACCAGGCTGTCGAGCTTGTCGTGGACCACCGTCAGGTTGCCGCGCAGGATCTTCAATTGGCGTTGAATATCGGGCAGCAGCCGCTCTCGAAGGTCGGACTGCCTTTGTCCGCTTACCGCCTGTATCGGCCTCAGTCGCTTGTAGTACGCAAGTTCGTCCGTGACGACGTCGCGCTGTTCAGCCGGAACAAGGCCTTTTTCGGCCAGACCTACGCGACGCTCAGCCGACCGGCCCAACCGAACCAGGTTGTAGTCAATTTCCGCAAGCGCGCGGTCGTTCGAGAGCTGGTTTTCCTCTAGAGCAATCTCGTTTTGCTCAAGTTGGGATATGGCCTGATTGAGCTGTGATTCCTGCTGAATTACCTGAAGCGCCAAGTTGGTGTTACTGAGCTCGATCAGCGGCTGGCCTTCCTGGACCATGTCGCCTGCCTCGACGAGCACCCGATCGACTCTGTCCGCCATCGATGGCATCCACGTAGACGGTCTCGCGTGGCACTACGTTGGCGCGCAGCGGGATCAGATCATGGAAGATGCCGCGCTCCACCGTGCGCGATGGTTACTTGTTCAGCGGGGACGCGAAGCGTTCGAGCGCTCGTCCCAGTGAGCAGCTTCACTACCGGTATCACCAGAACTACAGCCAGTAGGGCGGCGATCCCAATCTTGGCTCCGAGCGGCCACCGTCTCGGCGACCAAGGGCTGTGAGCGGATCTGGCGATCCATGCCCGCTGGCGGGTTCGGAGCAAGCTTTAGCTCGGGTGCAGCCATCAACGAGCCGTCTAGCTCAACGCGGCTTTCGCTTGAGCTTGCCGGCGAGCGACGCAAGCTGGTTGGGGTCGACGAATCCTGAGTCAACGAGACCCAGCAATACCCGTTCAAGCGATCCGCCACAGAAGCGCTCCACAATGCCTTGAACGGCAGTTGCTGCGGTGGCGTCCGCGGACTCCTTTGCACGATAAATGAACGTTCCGCTCACCACGGAGTGGGTTACGTAGCCCTTCTCTTCCAGACGGCGCAGCACCGTACGGATCGTAGGGTCCTTCAGCTTCCGGGCGACCTGCTTCCGTACGGCCAAAGCGGTCATTTCCCCTTGTGCCCAAAGGATCGTGAGCAGCTCGTGCTCGAGATCGCCTAGAGGGGGAAGGGAGCGCTTCATATTGTGACCCGCCGTAACATGTGACGAGTTGTAACACATGCGCGCACGGGAATGCAATTTCGGCTCGCGGATCACTCGGGCGGCTTACGCCCTGGGGAAAGCGCGGTCGGTTCGATTGCGACCAAGTCGATGAGAAATCGAGCCTGAATTAGGGGAGGGGCTTTACTCGACCGTGCGCTCGGCTGGGCGTACATTTCCAAGTTCGGACCATTGAGACGGGATTCGGCGCCTGGCCAAGACAAGACCCGCATTAGAAAGTTTGGCAGGCTATTGTTCTGAGTACCGAAACGGAGATGTCGTGCGCTCGCTTTCGCTCCTTGGCATCTTCGTCTGCCTGCTAGTTCTCAGGACTCCAGCGATAGCTGCGGGGTCCCTTGCACCGAAAACACCCGCGGGCACGGTTCTCACTGAGTGGCTTGACACCTTCAACAGCGATGATCGCGAACGCATGGCGTCTTATATTCAGACACATGCGCCATGGATGAATCCAGGTGACATTCAGAAATGGCGCGCGGACACCGGCGGATACGAACTTGTTGAAATCTACTCAAGTGATCAGAACCACGTTGTCTTTCGCGTAAAGGCTAGAAGCCGCGCGGCCGAAGAAATCGGCAGAATCAAAGTGAGCGGTACAAAGCCGATCCTCCTGGAGGACATGGGACTCTACAGTATTCCCAACGAAGAGAAGTTTTCAGTGCCAACGGTCGATGCTGCATCCCGTTCCCGGATCCTCAGGGAGCTGCGCAGCCTTTTGACCCAGTCTTACGTGTTTCCGAAGACCGCAGAGACCATGTCCGCCGCATTGCGGAGAGGGGAAGAGCGAGGTGAATACACCGCCATCGCGGACGGCGACGACTTCGCAGCGAAAGTCACTGACGATTTGCGGGAGGTCAGTCATGACAAGCACCTGGAGGTGCGCTTCAGTATCCTTCCTCAATCACCGGATGCCTTCGCAAAACCTGACAAGGACGACGTGAATCTCGGTAGGCAACTGGCTTCCCACAACTGCGGTTTCGACAAGGTGGAGCGGCTACCAGATAACATTGGCTACCTGAAGTTCAATGCTTTTCTAAATCCAGAGTTTTGTGCGGCGACCGCAACTGGGGCTATGGAATTCGTAGCAGATACTGACGCCCTTATACTGGACCTACGTGAAAACCACGGCGGAAAGACCGGTATGGTGGAATATATGTCGGGCTATCTGTTCTCCGAGAAGACACGGCTGAATGACATATACAGACGCAAAGGTGATATCACGGAGAAGCATTGGTCACGTGAAGACGTGCCTGGCAGGAAGTTTGTTGGGAAGCCCGTGTTCGTACTCACATCCAAGCGAACATTTTCCGCTGCCGAGGACTTTGCCTACGCGCTGAAGAACCTGAAACGCGCCAGGCTTATTGGAGAAACAACCGGTGGTGGCGCGCATCCAGTCGATAGGATGCGCATCGACGATCACTTCTCAGTGATTGTTCCGACCGGACGCTCTGTGAGTCCGATCACAAACGATGATTGGGAGGGGAAGGGCGTAGAGCCAGATGTTTCGGTTCCGGCAGCGGTAGCCTGGCGGTCGCTCAAAAGCTCGCTACGCAGGAGATCGCTAAAGGACAAGCGGTACAGCCTGGGCGTTGAGCAAAGAGTTGTGAGCTGCGCCTAGCGCGGTTCGATTCCGACCCAAGCGTTGAGTTTGAAACATCGCGGCTCGCGTATGTAGCGAACATGCCTACCACGCGACCAGAGACCCGATGGCAACGTTTGTCACGAGATAACACCGATGAGCAAGGTGCCGGGCAGGCGTACCAGTCGATGTCCTCCGTCGGGGCATCCGACGGCATAGTCGCAAGGTTCAGCTTTGAGAGCGCGAGTGAACTCAACGAAATCCGCTACAAGAATGGCGCAACTCAGGTGGACACGCTGACGTTCATCCGCCGGCAAATATGTTAAGGCCTAACGCACTGGAGAGCGGAAGGCATAATTCGCCGAGGAGCACACTTCTGACATTGAGGGTAGTGACTCGACCCCGGCTCGCAACGGCACACGCGAGATCGCAGGCGAGCACAGACAATCTCCGAGGACCCACGGATCGCAAGGGGCGCGAATGGTAGGTGGCTCGGATGCGGCCGCGTAGAGTGCCGCTTATGCCGTGAAGCTTACGCCGCAGCATGGTTGGCGAGGTAAGCGATTCAGCTTAACGACGAGCGGACTGCGAACGCCGTCGCTCCACGCGGCTGGCATCTCATCTCACACAATTGCCTGGCATCAAGCTTCGGACTATAGAGTCAATCCTCATATGTACAATAGCCGGGCCCGGCACGCCGCGACACTGGAGACTTCACATGCCACAGATATTTAGTGCCACCCGCTCAATTCCGAAAGCGACCTACGTTACGTTGCAGCTCTCCGGCTCAAACCAGCAGACTAACTCGCAAAACCACAACGCAGCCAGTGTGCCGCAGAAATCCGGTGCATTGCTTAAATATGGTTACGTGCGCCAGCTCGCGCTTCAGCCCGGCGAGGTCGACAAGGCCCTCACTGGCTCGCCGACCTTCCCGCAGAGTTTAGTGCAACGACTCAGGCCGTTTGAAGGTAGTCCCGTCGTTTCGTCCTTACCCGCTCCCGCGGATTTCGCGCAGACCCCAACGGCAGATTTGCTGAAGTTCGGGCAACTGCTCGTTGCGTTCCCCAACAACAGACTACGCAGCAGCCAGCAGCTGGCAATGCAGTCTCAACAGCGAATTCCTACTTGCCGCCTTCTGCAAGTGGCATTGCCAGCGCGTTCTCAACCCACTTGTTGAACGCGGCTGTCGTAGCAACCAAGGCGTTCGAGACGAATTCCGATTCGACTCTCTTAGGAACATTGCACTTGGAGCGCTTGGAGATGACTCCTGCAGGTCTGGAGCGCGGCGAATTGGTCGCGACCATTCCGCTAGCGCCGATGGAAGAGACCGCGGTAGTGCAGAAAGAGTGGTCCGTTACAAGTGCGGAATTCACCTCCATTGTCACCGATTCTCTTGAGAATTACAGCGAGACGGGCGTCACCGATAGCACAGAACTCACGCAGTCTACGACTTCGCAATCGACGCGTAACAACCAGTTCAACGCGACCGGGAGCGCTCAAGGTGGATTCGGCAGCTTCTTTACCGCGTCCGCTTCAACCGGACTCTCTATCCAGGACCAGGCAACTAAGTCGGCGACTGACAGTCGGAAGGACGCGATGCAGCTGACGAAGAAAGCCTCGTCGCGCTCAAAACAGTCTCACAAAATAACGATATCTACACAGACAACCTCGGGCTCCTCGCAAACGTCCACGCGCTCGCTAAAGAACCCAAGTGCCACAGATCCCATGCGGATCGACTATTTCAGCTTGATGCGCAAGTGGCACGTCGGCCTATATCGGTACGGGATTCGCCTTACTTACGACGTCGTAATTCCAGAACCCGGTGCGGCGATGCGCAAGCTGCATAAGGAGCTTCTCATCGCGCAACAGACCGTACAAAGTTCATTCACCTTCCTTGAGAGCTTCGAGGAAATCAACCCCGCCAGTCTCTCCGGGCTGGCAGACAGATACCAAGTCGCGCTGCCCGACGCGCCCGGCCCAAGCACGAATCACTATTCACTGCCCACCAATGTTGGTGACGATGATAACTCCTGGCATTATTTCGATTTGCCGGTGCCGGTGGACAAGGACTACTACATAGAAAGCGTCTCCATATATGGAATGGTCAACATCAACAGCAAAGGACAAACTGATAACGATAGCGGCGGGCCGCACTATGCAGGATCTTGTCATGTCATCGTGGTTGGAAGCGACTATGACCAATGGCCCCGAGCGCCGGGAATCCCCCGTACTCTGCTGAAAGACCAGTCAAGCGGCGCAAACTTCTTGGCGGGGGCCTCAGGCGATAACCTGAGTTTGACTGTGTTTACGCAATGGGCCGGCATCTCTAGGTTCTTTTTTGAAGTCAACACCCAGCCGACTGCTTTGGCGATGGATAACTGGCGCAATTCGGTCTGGAACACGTTGTACGCAGCGGCGCAGACTCAGTATTACGCGACTCAGCAGCAAGCACAGGCGCGCCTGAATACGCTGCAAGATCAGATAAACAATGTCGACACATTGACTCTACGCCGAGAAGAGAACGATGAGATTATGAAATGCGTGTTGCAGTCGATATTCGGGGTTGATTTCAACTTCATGCCGGACAATGTGGTGGGCATGTTCGAGCAGAACAATGACCCCACCGCGCCTTCCACGACGCCAAATCAATCGGACGCCGCGCTATACGGAATCGCATTCACCGGTGCCCAGCTGAACTTCATTGGGAATCAGTGGAGCATCATGGGGCAGCACGAAGATATGATTCGCTTCATCAATGAAGCCATCGAATGGGAAAACGTAGTTTATTTTCTTTACTCGTACTTTTGGGACATTCCCACAAGTTGGGACTTCATTCGGTCGTTAAAACATCCTGACTCAACCAGGCAAGAATTCCTGCGGGCAGGGAGCGCTCGTGTCGTATTGACGATCCGCCAGGGTTACGAGGAGGCTTGGGTAAGATTCGCTGAAGCCGGAGGTAGATTCGATAGTTCCTATTCCGGTCCCTATCTAACCATTGCGCAGGAGATTGCCGACTATGCGGCGACTAATTACGTAGGTATTCCCCCCACCAGCCCTGGGGGCGGTCCATTGCCTGATAGCGGAAACGAAGCCGCGACACAAACTACTGGAGCTCTTTCACCTAGTACCCAGCCGGTATCCATTGAAGTGGACTCCTCTGCCGGATTCTTAGTGGGCTATTCGGCGGTAATTGATAGCTTCGATAGCGGTGTACAGGAAGTTCAGGCGATCTTGGTCATTCCCGACGACACCCACATCATTGTGCAGGGCATTCAGAACAGCCATGGCGGAAGCAGCGGCGGTGTTCCAGTGATGCAGGCTGGGGAGAAGGGCATTTTACTTGCCGAATGGTTTGAATATACGCCATCGTCCGGCATCGACATCGCGGTAACAAGTAATCTGGCAACGATCGCATGATGGGAACGGTTTCGTAAGAGACAGATCATCATGATGATAGGGTTCAATTACACGAGCTATAACGCGTACGGTTCGCAGATTGGCCCCTATATGTGGGGCGTCAGCGATGCGGACTGGGCGAAGTACTATGATCTGGAAGCTCGAGGCCAGGTATCGGCTATTCCGTTGTCACCGACATTTAGCTTTCTCGATCGCAATCTAAAAAACCTGAAGGGCATGGGAATCGCTGTAGTTCGTTGGAACTTATTAGGACATGGGAACAATTACGGACCGAGTCCCACGCGGGCGTCGCCCTCCGATTCTTACAGCTTTAGTCCTCCCCCCAGGGTCGATGCGCGCTTCGCGCGGGACTTTAGAGAAATACTTGAACGCTTCAAGAGGGCGCAGCTTCAGATCATTCCGTCCTTAATTGACTTCAAATTCACTGGCGATCTGTTATATACCCCCGGTCCAATGCCAGGCCTCGGGGCTGCAGCGCGAGCGGACATCATTCGCGACCCCGTCAAACGTAAGCTGTTCCTTGACACCATGCTGGGCACCCTACTGGAGGTGTCCAAGGATTATCCCCAGCAGATTTACGCTTGGGAGGTGGCGAATGAGCCGTTCTGGATGTCCTTTGAATATGGCCTAAATTCGGTCCCAAGCACAAAAAAGAGGCGGCCAGAAGTTAACGTCGCGCAGGTGCAGGCATTTCTGAAGGATGCGACTGCGCGAATCGAAGCCGCGGGATTTAAATCTACGGTGGGCCACCGCTTTTTTACCGACATGACAACCTTCAAAGCTGCAGGGACACGACCACAATTTCACTATTACGCAAAAAACAGTGGCAATGTATCTCATATAGAGATGGGTGTAACTTCGCTGGTCGGTCTCCCCAGCGATCCGCCCAAAATCAAAGGAAGTCACTTGTTTGATCTTGATCCCATCGCGAAGCAACGGCCATTCTTGGGTGAATTTTCGTCCGAAATTGACTTTGAACTGGCCGAGCCGTGGTACACGGATTTTGTTCTGGGCGGGTCTACTTCGGACCGGTTGCAGCTTCTCGAAAGCGAGGGCTGTGAGCTGGCAATGCTATGGCCAGATCTTCCGGATAGCGCGGTCAGCGATACCATTAAACTCGCCAGCTCCACCAGACAAGCCATTGTTGACTTTACCAAAGGGACCTTGCCAAACGAGTCACTGAATGAGCTCGTCCCGCGCGGGCAACAGAGCCTCGTTCAGGGCGGGGCCTCATAGATTGATGAGGGTGCATGTTCGAGGCACGTCCCGGGAGAAAACTTAGGCGATTGGAATGGCAGGGGATATGTCCATTGCCCTTGGTACCATCGGACGTTGAGAGAGCGCTCCGGAGTTTCTTGATGGTCGTATGGACCCGTAGCACGTGAGGACGGTTCGATTCCGACCCAAGCGGGGCGGACGCCGCTGAGGCAGCGGCGCTTGGTTGCGCAAGGTCCTCGATCATGTTGGTCGGGCATTAATCGTCGTTGCCGCAATTGTTAGCGGTTTTGCACGACGCCTGGCGCGGGCCTTATAGATAGACGCGTTTGCGCTCGTGTAGCGATGCCCACCTACAGTCATCAGGTCGGGTTAGACGGAAGATTGGACCGAAATCGCCAGCGCACGCCGCGCGCTCCTGGAATGCCCAACCGTAACGGAGATCCCGATGTACGACCAATCCAAGCTATCCGACTTGATCCGGTTCGCACGAGTGGACGCGGGCTCTACAGTCATCGACGTTTACCCAGGCGATGGCGACTGGACCCGTCTGTTCTCCGACGTCGTGGGACCCGCAGGACGGGTCTACAGCTTCGTACCGGCAGAAGTCGCACACTTCAAGAACGATCCAGTCGGCCGCATGCGGACGCTTGCGAAGGAGCCAGGCCGAGAGAACGTCGAGGCCGTTTCAGCAGACCTTGTGCTGATGCCGGCGGTCACTGAACCGGCCGATGTCCTTTGGTTGCACCTGTTTTATCATGATCTTCACACCGACCTTATCCAGGCAAGGGGCGCGACAGCGGCCCACTTTAATAAAATCGTCTACGAGCGGCTGAAACCTGGTGGGTCTTACGTCATCGTAGACCACGCAGCCGCCGTGGGGACTGGCACGAGGGAAGCCCAGACGCTACATCGGATTGAGCCTTCATCCGTTCGCAACGAAGTGGGGGCGGCCGGCTTCGTACTAGACGCGGAAAGTACCTTGCTCGCGGACAAGGACGATCCGCACTCGACCAAGGTGTTCGATCCCTCGATTAAGGGTAAGACCGATCGGTTCGCGATGCGGTTCGTGAAGGCCTGATAGGTCTCGGCGCCGATCTGAGCTCCCGGGCGCTCCGCAGGACTCACGGCGGGTTTGATTCAAATGGTTGCACGCACATGGGCCGCAACCGAGTCGCGCAGCACGCTTTCCGGCAGAAGGAAAGCGTGCCGCGCACGGGTTCACCCGTTGCTTGACCGAAATCCTGCGCGGATGCGCCCTGCGTTGCGCAGGAATAACGATCTCCAGGACTTCATTTCTGCCCGCGCTTCGGTTTTTGTTCCGCCACTACCTGAGCCGATCAGTGCAAGCGTTCACGACCGAGCTCTGCTCCACCGGCAACTAAAGGCAGTGCATTCCTACCGGTAGCACGCGTCGCGCCAGCGTTCACCGGTTAGCCCCTTGGGCAGTCGCTTCCTTCCCCACCAGCGGCGCTGAGCTCTTCCGAAAACACTGCGAGCTAATCTCCCTTGCCACCGCCGCGGCACGCTGAGCGCTCGGATACAAGCTCGGGCAAATGCCGCCATCGTGCGTCGGCGGAGCGAGAGAAGTGCAGAGCATATTTTTAACGTTTACAAGTTCGATAAGATCCTCGGGAAGGCCCACTCCTATCATTGGGAGAAGCTCCTCAGCGGTCCGTAGCAAACTCGTTTGCCGTTCGGCGATGGCGGCGAAAACATCCGGCGCGTTCGACCGAGCCCAGTCTGTGAGGAAAAACTCGCAAGCGCTATGCGCACACAAGATTGTAGCGATTGCGTAGCAATTCCGATCTTCAGGAGATTCGGCAGAAAGGGTGGACTGCTCTAGCTTCTCAACTGTTTTCAGCAGGGATGCGGCTTGACCGCTTAAGTGGGAATTCCCAAGTAACGAAATGAAATCGTTGTGATGGTCGGCCACGGTCATTTCCTCCTTATCAGTGGACCGCAACAAACGAATCTCGCCGGCGTCTACGCGGAGGCTCTGTCATTTCCCGCGTAGTGCGCCGCACCACCGGCTTGCACGCGATCGAATTTTAGTGGCGCGTTCACAGTTTTCAAGAGGCAGGCGAGGCGTCGTCCCACTTGGGGCGGATGGGATTTGGGCGGGCTCTATACGCGGCAAATCCTGCCAAGGCTCGTCCAGGATGAACCGGGACCGTAAGCTTGGCAATGGGCAATCTATATGCGCGCGAGATCGGTTGCCCGCTGGAAATTGCGAAGCATCATGAGCGCACCGATGAGCGTAGAGAGGGCTTCCTCAGCGGAAAAGAGTTTTGAATGCGCCGTGGTCGCGCTGCAGTCGTCCAGGGGCGGATCGCCCTAGTCGCCAAAAGTCGGTCTCATACAGTGAGGCGTTTTTCAAACTACTGGATGGATTAAACGTGCTCTGCTGACGTAAGCGGGGCTTCCGTTCAACCGCCCCTCCGGTACGCGATTGAGTACCGGAGGTCATACGAAGGTCCCCGGACGCTTGCAGGGGGTTGCATGCGGCACCCGGGGCCGAGTGAAGTCGGGCTTTAGGGCGTTTCGCGAGGACTAGGGGCGGGTGCGATTCCGACCCAAGACCAACCATGCCACCGTGTCAGGTAAACCGAGGGCAGCTTACCGGCATTGCACTTGCGTCTCAAGGATCGCTAACTGACCTCACTCGTCAGCGGCAGCAGCTGCGCTCATCGCTCTCGCCTCTTAGTTGGAGCGCCCTTTCGGGTATAGCCGGCCTTGCGCATGGCGAACAGTTCGATATAATTGAAACGATGAAATCAGAAGATGCCATCATTGCTCTGAGTGCGCTCGCCTCCGAGGCGCGCCTTGCCGTCTTTCGCCTCCTGGTGAAGCGTGGTCCCGAGGGCTATACGCCCTCCGAGTTAACCAAGCGGCTCGGGGTTCCCGCTCCGACCCTTTCGTTTCACGTCAAAGGGCTCGTGCAGGCCGGCCTCGTGACCAGCCGTCGTGAGGGTCGGAACCTTTACTACAGGCCGAATTTCGAGCGCATGAATACCTTGGTGGGATTCTTGACCGAGAACTGCTGCAGCCTTGCCGGGCAGGACTGCGGCCCAGACTGCCAACCGCTGGAAGCCCGGTCCCAGCGAAGGAAAAGAGCATGAAGCGCCTCCATGTCCACGTATCCGTGCAGGATCTCGATGCTTCGATCCGCTTCTATTCGCAGCTGTTCGCTTCCAACCCCTCGGTACGTAAGGACGACTATGCCAAGTGGATGCTGGATGATCCGCGGGTGAACTTCGCAATCAGCCAGCGCGACGGCAAGCCCGGCGTGCAGCACCTGGGAATCCAGGTGGAGAACCGCAGCGAGCTCACCGAGGTCTACGAGCGGTTACAGCGCGCTGAGCGCCCGGTGATCGAAGAGGGCGAGACCACCTGCTGTTACGCGCACAGCGAAAAGAGCTGGATCGATGACCCGCAGGGGGTCCAGTGGGAGACGTTCCTCACGACTGGTGAGAGCACGGTGTATGGAACCGACGAAGTGCGGTCCGTGCATGAGAAGCAGCAGGCCGAGAAGCCCTGTTGCGCGCCGAGCTGCTGCTCGCCAAGCGCTGCCTGAAAGGCGGTCCCATGAGCGACGTACGCGCGGCCAGTGAGGGGGACCTTGTGCTAGTCCGCCAGCTACTGGAGGCAGCGGGTCTGCCAACCGCGGACCTTAATGAGGCGCGCCCTGAATTCACAGTCCTGACCGAGGGCGGCCGCATCGTGGCGGCAGGTGCCCTGGAGCGCTTCGGGTCGTCTGCATTGCTGCGCTCGGTCGTGGTGGCGGCGGATCGCCGTGGGACAGGATTGGGCGGCTCCGTGGTTCGGGAGCTCGAGCGCCGTGCACGGGCGGCGCAAATTGACTGCATCGTTTTGCTTACTCAAACCGCGCCTAAGTTCTTCACTGACCAGGGCTATCTGGCAATCGAGCGAGTAGTGGCGCCGGTCAGAGGTTCAGTCAAGCGGGGAATTTCGTTCCCTATGTCCGGCCTCGGCGATTTGCATGATGAAGCTCCTCGCTGCGTAGGTATATATGGAAGACCGTCCATACAACGTGCTCTTTCTGTGCACTGGGAACTCAGCGCGCAGCATTCTGGCAGAAGCCTTGATGAACCAATGGGGACGGGGAAAGTTCCGCGGGTTGAGTGCCGGCAGCCATCCCAAAGGTGCGGTGCACCCGATTGCGCTGCAGCTGCTGGAGCGTTTGAATCTTCCGACCGAAGGGTTACGCAGCAAGAGCTGGGACGAGTTCGCGGTTCCGGGAGCTGCGCCCCTGGACTTCGTATTCACCGTTTGCGACAACGCGGCGGGCGAGGCATGTCCTTACTGGCCCGGGCAGCCGATGACCGCGCACTGGGGCGTGCCAGATCCTGCAGCCGTTGAGGGCACTGACGCGCAGAAGTGGCTCGCCTTCCGCAGCGCCTTCCAGGCGCTCGATAACCGGATCAAGATCTTTACCAGCCTGCCGCTCGCCTCACTGGATCGTATCAAGCTTCAGGAGCGATTGGATGCGATAGGCAAGACGGCTACCCGGGATCCGGCATGAATCTCGTCAGGCGACTCGCTGCCGAAGGAATCGGTTCGGCACTTCTGGCGGCGACTGTGGTCGGCTCCGGAGTCATGGCAGAGGGATTGGCTGGCGGGAACGCGGCCATCGCGCTGTTGGCGAACACGGGAGCCACGGTCGCGGTGCTCGCTACCCTGATCGCGCTTTTGGGTCCTGTCAGCGGGGCGCACTTCAATCCTGCGGTAACGCTGATTCAGGCGGTTCGTAGGGTGCTTCCCTGGCGCGAAGCAGCTGCTTACGCGGTCCTCCAGGTGCTGGGGTGTTGCCTTGGCGTGGTGATCGCTCATGCGATGTTCGAGCTTCCTTGGCTGCAGTCGTCTGCTCACGTTCGCGCCGGCGCCTCCCAGTGGCTGGCCGAGGCGGTGGCGACATTTGGGCTGCTGCTGGTAGTCCTGGGACACCGTCGCGCCGAGGACGCCCCGTGGATGGTCGCGGGCTGGATCGGCGCCGCCTACTGGTTCACGGCCTCCACGTCCTTTGCGAATCCGGCGATCACGATCGCGCGCTCACTGTCGGATACCTTTGCGGGAATACGGCCCACCGACGTCCCCGGATTCATCGCCGCCCAGGTGGCCGGCGCCCTGGTGGCGCTCCTGGTTGCGAGATCCCTGTTCAGCGGCGCCCGCGTGGACGCTGCCTCTGCTACGGCCCAAGAGGCATCACCCGGTGGCTCGAGTGTGGAGCTACACCGATGAGCGAACGGCCCATTCCCGTCACGATTTATCACAACCCGGTATGCGGAACGTCCCGGAATACCCTGGGCCTCATCCACAACGCGGGCATCGAGCCGACCATAGTCGAGTACCTGAAGACACCACCGGATCGAGCAACGCTAGAAGGGCTACTCGATCGCATGGGCATGCGGCCTCGGGAGCTGTTACGGGAGAAGGGCACCCCTTATGCGGAGCTCGGGCTTGGCGCGGACCACTGGACGGATCGGCAAGTGGTCGATCAGATGCTGGCCCACCCGATTCTCATCAACCGTCCGATCGTCGTTACCCCCTGGGGGGTTCGGCTGTGTCGCCCGTCGGAGGTGGTGCTCGAGATCCTGAAACTGCCCCACGGCGGACCATTCACCAAAGAGGATGGGGAACGGGTCCTGGATGAAACAGCCAGCCCGTCCGCTGAATCGCCGGAGGTCAAGCCGCGGGCCCGGGACGGACGCGAGTGCCGCGAAAGACGCCATAGAGTCCTATTGCCATCCACATGACGTTGATCGACGCGGACGGGTAAGCCCCGTTCCATCCGCTGTTCACGATGAAGCCGGCGCCCGAGAGCACGTTGAGCCACTGGTAGACCGGCGAGACTGAGCTCAATCGTCCAGTCGTCAGCAGGACGTACGCCGACAGCATCATAACCGCCGCGATCCATCCTATGACCTCGATAAGGATCTTCAAGGAACTCTCCCGTTAACTCAGTTACTGTAAAAGCACGATCTCATGGCGTATCACACCGGATCGTAGCAGCGCAGTCAGTACGGCCGTGACTTGGAGAGGATGCAGATTCTTGACCATACAGAATCGGTTCGATTCCGACCTGAAAGCCAGATGCTGGCAATCGGCCTAGCGCGAATCCTTAGGAAGTAAGGAGGTATGCCCGAGAGCGATCTTCCAGGTCCCATGCTCTTTGACTAGCACGATGCTTTCCACAAAACCGCACTCAGTGAAGCGAGAATAGGCGCCGGATATTGGCGGCAACCCTCTCCGGCAGTCCCTCTTCGGGCCCCTCTCTGTCGTCAACGTGATCAAGTACGGTTCGATTCGCCAGCTGCCGGCTCGCGAGAATTTCGCTCAGCTCCTCGGCCAAACCGGGGCGAGCCTTAATAAGCGGGGAAAGCGCCGCCTTCGAGATCTCATAAATCACGACCCGCGTGAGCGCGGTGAGGTCGCCATCTAGCGGCTTACCGGTGAGCAGTCCAACCTCGCCGAAATAGTCTCCTGGCGCCAGTCGGATAACTTCAATCTTGCGGCCATTTGCCTCCACCGAGCCAACTAGAACGCCATAGCTCACTATGCATAACGCTTCCAAGATCGTGCCTGCCCTCACTACGACCTCTCCGCGCTTGTAATCCTTTCGCTGCATCTGCGACGCGAGCGCAGCCTTTTCGTCGACGGTCACGGTCGAGAACAGCGAGATTCCGGCAAGCAGGCGCTCGGGAATTCCCGACTCCTCTTCGGCCGCCGGAGCGGCCTGGCTCGGCGAGACTGCCGAGGCGTGGCGAAAACTTGGCGCCGGCCGCGGCTGCCGCCTGGAAGACGCGGTTGAAAAGCTCATTTTGAGCCCCGTCGGCGGCGCTGATATCTGCAACCGAGTACGAGAGCTCGAAATCGATCATTTCTGCGCTGAGATCCTTGATTGTGACCGTCGGCTCAGGCGTCCGCAGGATATGCGTGCTGCCGAGGAGCACTTCTTTCAGTAAATTGCAGCCCGCCGCGGGCGTCAGCGAAGGCTCCAATCTAACCCGGATGCTGGCACTGTGGATCATGGTTGGCGTGCTGCAATTCACAAGCCTGGATTTCGCAATCACGCTGTTTGGGATGATCGCTACATCCTGCTTTCCCGTCAGGATGTGCGTCGCGCGCCAATTGGTTTCGAGCACCTTACCCTGGAGCGTGTCGTCCAGAATGATCCAGTCGCCCACGCGGTAAGGGCGCTCGATGTTAAGAGCGATTCCGGAAAAAACGTCTCCGAGGGAGCTTTGCAGCGCCAGACCGATAATAATTCCCAACGCGCCGGAGGTCGCCAGCAACCCTTTCACCGGCAAATCGAAAACATAGGCGACGATTGCGAAGGTCGCCGCGAGGTAGATCAGCGCGGCCAACAGGTCCTGAGCCAGTTTCGTATCGCGCGGCCGTCGCCCGAGCACGACGAACGCGCGCAAGAAACCGACCGCGAGCCACGCCGCGCCCAGCCACCAGATCACTTCGAGCACGCCCACGAAGAGACGCGTGGGCTCAGCCGCGGTCGATGCGCCGGGGCGATAGGGAACAACGCCGCCAGCCAGCATCAATCCGGTGAGGATGGCAAAGAAGAAAAGCTGGGCAGAGAAATACGCCAACGCACTGCGTCGCTGCCAATAGCGGGCGCCGAAGAAGCCGACAACGGCGACAGCTACTGCGAGGAAAAGCGGGTTAGTCGCCGTTGCCAGAATAGAAGAGTATGAGATGGCCATAAGCGAGCTCGGGCAGTTATCGAAAGTTACCGAAACACTTTTGTGCCGGGGTTGGGAGAATGCACTGCTATCGCTTCACCACCACCGTAGCACCCGGCTTCACATGCGGGAAGCTTTAAACATACGTTCGCCGTCGATTGGGCCCGCCTGGGACAAGGGTCGAGAGGTGCCCGTATTCCGGGAGCAGTTGCGGAACCACCGCTTCAACGCTCAACTCCTAGGCGGGAATAAGGCCATCATGAGACGCCAATCCCCACAGTCGTAAGGGGTTAGTGTCCAGTCTCTGTCATTTGACCGCTCGATAGCGGTCACTCGCGAGCGGCTCAGAAGGGTCAAAAGCGGTCGTCAACGTCGCTCCGAGTCGGATGCGACTCCTGATTCGCCGCGAAGCGGTTCGATGCCCACCCGATGCTTAGCCAGGCGCGAGAGGGAGTGCGCTTTGGCATCTAGTGGTCGTAAGACATAGACTGATGAGGCACAGCGCTGGACTTCACCGTGGACGCGCGGGTTAGAGCTTGATGCAATGCGGAAATTCACTCGTCCTTCGTTTCTAGTTGCGTTCATCGCCGCCCACTCTTTGGCATGGGCGGCCGCCTGGCAACCATCTCAGGGGCGTGAGCAGGTCGCGATATGGCCGGGATCGGCGCCTGACGCGTTACCGAATCCGGAAGCGGAGTCCGTCGATTCTGGTGGCGGCGTGGAGAATGTGAGCCGGCCGACTATGACAGTGTACCCGGCCAAGGGCCGTAATACCGGCGTGACCATGCTCGTGTTTCCGGGCGGCGGTTACCGAACTCTTGCCATGACTGGTGAGGGTACGGATATATGTGACTGGCTGGTCTCACGCGGCATCACGTGCGTACTCCTAAAGTATCGGGTGCCCGGTTCGGGTCCATGGTGGGATGAGACGAACAATCGCCGCGTTTACCCAAAAGTGCAGACAGCGCTGCAGGACGCACAGCGCGCTGTGGGGCTGGTGCGCCAGCTCGCCGCGCAGTGGAATATAGATTCACACAAAGTCGGCGTAATCGGGTTTTCTGCGGGCGGGCACCTGGTCGCGGCCGTCAGTACGCATTTTGCGCACCGTACTTATGCGCTAGTTGATAGCGCCGACCTCCTGAGTTGCCGTCCTGACTTCGCAATCGCAGTCTATCCCGGCCACCTCTGGGCGCACGAAGACGAGGACAACGACACCCGGGATGTGACGAATCTGAGTCTTAGGCCTGACATCACTGTGCGCAGGGACTCGCCGCCTACTTTTCTGCTTCAGGCGGAAAACGACCGCGTAGACTCAGTGCAGCAGGCTCTCGCTTATTACACCGCGCTGCAAAAAGCCGGTGTTCCGGCAGAAATGCACCTGTACGCTGAAGGTGGCCACGCCTTCGGCATTCGCCCTAGCAAGCTGCCAATTGCGAAATGGCCGCAACTAGTGGAAGCCTGGCTCACAACCGTTGGAATGCTCGCGCAGTAGATTGTCGTCTCAGCTACGCGCCGGCGCTAGGAAGGCCTTTGCGAACGCAAAGGAGGATCTGGCTCGTGCGCTTAGCGCTCGATTCTGAGGTGGCTGTATTCAGGCGTCGAGTGGGGTCGGTTCGATTCCGACCCAAGTGCTTCACCGCTCGACGCCAGCCGACCACAACCGCCGTGCTCCGGAGAATTCGATCAAGGTAGGAGCCGCTTCTCAAGACACGCCAGCAATTGCCGCCAAACTTGCTACGGCTCGGCTCCGTCACCGCTCCATATCTTCCCGCGGACCGCGACGTCTGTCGTACAGCCGATCCAAGGCGAAAGTGGACGGGAGGCAACGATAATCGCGCTTTGCTTCTGACTGCCAAGGTGGGCCAATCTTGGCATTTGCGCGAATTAGGCGCACATTCGCTGCAGTATCGAATGCCGAGCGTGTCCCGCAGCCACTTGCGAGGCCGGCGCGGCAAGAATTGGAAAGCTGATTGCGTACAACAGTACCGGAGTTACTTCGCGTGAAGTTGAGAACGCATTTGGTATACCTGGCAATGGTGTGCGTCACCATGACGGGCTGTGATACTAAGAAGTCTGCGCAATTCAACGCCGCTCTGACGCTTCAAAGTCGTATCGAGCAGATAGCTGGTCAAGCTAACAGCGCCGCGCCTGCCGCGGTGGATCCGGATACGCGATTGGACGGCGCGAAGGTTGGGCCAGGACTGAGGCTGACGGTCATGTACACGCTCGTGAACCCTGAGGCGAATGGCGTCAACGCTGCGACATTGGAAGCGCGGTTGGCCCCGACGGTAACTAAGATCAGCTGCGCGAATCCTGACTTGCGACCGTTGATCGACCAAGGTGTGGTTGTCGTCCTGGAGTACCGCGACCTGCGCGGCGCGCCACTAGGAACGGTCAACGTCGATCGCGCAACATGCGGCGCGCGCTGAGCATGCCGGGGAACGGGGCAGTCAACCCCCGGAGTATGGCCGGACCGAGCCGATTGCGGCGTGGGCTGTTCCCGTATCCTCCTACTCTCAAACCCCAGATCTTGGCGAAGTGGTTCACACCGCTTCGGGCGCGGTGCCCGCCGAGCGGCTGCGCACTGCGGCGACAGCCGAGGCGTTCGGGCACTTAAGCGCGTGTCCTTCGCTGCATCACCTATTGGTGATTTTCCATGGCAGGCGCCACAATGGCCACGCCCTGGACGGAAGTGCGTGATGCAACGCAGTTCGGAAATCGCCGTCTCTTCGTCATCTCGGTACCGGATACCCAGGGACGGTACTACACGTCCCTCTCGCGATGATATATGCACGTGCAGCTCGAGTGAGCATTTGAAAGCATGGTCAAATCGCATATTCTGCTCGATCCCAATTCGGGAGCATTTGCGAGTGGATAGGCAGCTTGCACGCTTTCTGGATCATGATTGAGAGGTCGCAAATGACGCGGATAAGGTTGGAGCTGCTTTCTTGTCCGTCGCCTGGGCATGCAGGCTGAGATCAGCAGCATCAGAAAGTGGCAGCAGCGGGCCGAATACAGTGACTAAGGCTGAAAACCCAACTCTCGCTGGTGACGAATGGCTAGAATGCGCACCACATCCTGGGAAATGACAAATCGATGTAGTGCGATGTAATGAGTTTGTCCGTAGGAAATGACGAACCCTCGCAGCTCTCCGTCGATGCGCCGCCCCCCGGGGCCCGGAGAAACGCGCTGCCCGTGAGCAAGACGTGTCAGATCCAGCTCAGCGCTGCTGCGATAATCTCACTCGCGCCACTGGCCGCGCATTCGCCATGGGCAATCAAGAGCCGTTCCGGTTTCCATACGAGTACGGTTTGTCGCGCCTCACGTGCAGCGGTTCGTGAGAGAAAGCTCAGGCGCCAATCACGTGGCGTGCTTCCTTGCGGCCCGACGAGCCCATCGATGCGCATTATGAGCCCTTTTAATCCACTGACTGCGGCCTCGGGAAATCGCTGAATTAGATCGCCGAAGATCGCGGTTCGGGACGGGCGATGAAAGAAAACCACCTCTTCCATAAAAAGAGAGCCCCGAAATGCCACCTGATCAATGTCGATCATCCACGAGCTGTCAGGATGGTCACCAAGCTCGGCGTCGAAGTGAATCTGCTTCCTTTTAGAAGCCAAACCCGGGGGTGCGTAGAGCCGTGCGTCCGGCCAGTGCTCCTTCCACTCAGCCAGAAATAGGTGATGTAGTTTGTTCGGCGATACGATGTGTCCGACAGGCCCGATTGCCTTCACTGCTGCGGTCAATTCTCGCGTCAAAGCAATAGGGGACCACACCCACACCTTGCCCGTGGAGAGTCGAGCGATTGCCATGCGGGTCGGGTACGGAAAACCGAAGAACGACACCGTCGGCCCATTCGCGAAGTAGAGATCTTGTCCGAAGGGAAGCAGCATAGGCTTGTCATATGCTTCTGCCCCGGTCGGGCGCCTTGCCCGTATTGGTTGTCGCAGCATCTCAGCGCTCGTTGCGAGTAGGCGACGTCCTAGCGACATCCGGCATTAACCTGGGGGTTGCATCTCTTGATTGTCAGTCGACCTGATAGCTTGGGTCAGCTCTCCCTTGGCCCCTCGCGCGGGCCGAGTCCAATATTTGGTCTGGCCTTGCCGCGAGAAGTGATGAGTCCTCGCCCGATTAGCGCGACCAATGATCATACCGCTCGCCACGCGGGGTCTGTAGGACAGGTACTGACAAGATTTCCGCCGAGACCGAGTCGAAAGTGGCAAGGGCCGCGACATCGGGGGAGGTAGGCCGTGCGCTGTTGCTTGCGACGGAACAAAGGATATGGGGGGGTTCGGGCGCTCGCCTCGTGGAGCATTGCTGCATAAAGAACCGTAGTCTGGCCTCTCGGCGGTCTTTCCAGCGCCGTTAGGATTAATCCATTGGATACGATACACTTTGTATCGGAAGAGGCGGGCGGCTCCGTTTCGATACCTTCATCCGGTTCATGCGCAGAAGCCTCTTACTGATGATGGCCTTGGGACTCCTGTCAGGTAGGCCGAGCTTCGCGGAGCCGGCGGCCTTCGATCTGGCTGGTCCCAGCATCGAGGTCGAAATCACCCGGGGCACGAGAACCTTGCCCGTCTCCGAGGTGCCGAACCTCGCTACCGGAGACCGGGTCCGGATCAAGGCAGACCTCCCGCCTGGCCAATCCGCACATTACCTAATGGTTGCCACCTTCTTGCAAGGGGCCACCAATCCACCGCCTAAGGACTGGTTCCATCGGTGCGAGACGTGGACGAGCCGATGTCTTAAAGAGGGATTGAACCTAACTGTGCCCGTTGACGCGCAGCAGCTGATCATCTTTCTGGCGCCCGAGACTGGGGGTGATTTTAGTACGCTGACGAACGCGGTGCGCGGTCGGCCGGGTGCGTTCGCACGCACATCGCAGGACCTTGTTCAGGCTAGCTTAGATCGATCGCGCTTGGATGCGTACTTGACTTCCGTACGCAACCTTGGTGACAGCGACCCGTCGCGGCTGAAGGCGGCAGCGCCGCTTCTGGCGCGCAGTCTCGCAATCAAGGTGGACGAAAAGTGCCTCGGAAAGATTCCTGTGCTGCAGGCGCCGTGTCTCGCCCAAGGCCGCGAGTCTTTGATTTTGGATGACGGACACAGCGCTTCGATCGCGCAGCAACTCACTTCGGGGCCTGCGAGCGATCTTGCCATGGAGGCCAGCAATACACCTCAGCTGCGGTCCGGTTATTACGGGCCGTTTATCGGCTCGATGTTCGACATAGCTAAAATATTCGGCTCATTTCATACGGCCCAATACCAGTACTTCCCCGCGCTGGCATCCGCCCGCGGCAATCGACTCGCCCTTACGCTTAACGCTCCTCCGTCATTTCATGATCCGAAATCGGTCCTAGTTGTGGCGCTGCCGGCAGTTGAAGGCCCGCAGCTTCCGCCTTTGCATGTGGTCGAGCCAGAGGAGACTTTGTGTGCACGACGCGAGCAGCTTGTGCTTGCGGTCGAGGGAGCTCCGCTGGTGTTCTCCACGGAGTACGCCCACGACTGGACGCTGCATCTCGAGACCAAGAATGGCTCAGCACTCGAGTTACCCGCCCGAGCGGATCCCAGCCGCGGTGGTTTTGTGGTCGAGACGCACGGTCTGGGTCTAGCCGTGCTGAATGATCTGACCAGCGCTTCCTTGCGAGCGAAGTGGGGATTTGATGATTTCAACGGTCCTACCTTCAGGTTTGCAGATCCGGGCGCCCAGACGTGGCAGCTCGGGGCCGGGGATGATACGGGGCTTATCATCGGACGCCCGGACACGATCCACCTGCAGGCGAGTAGTGTGAGCTGTCTCGAGTCCCTCATTCTGGTGAGTCCCTCAAAGCAGTGGACCATCGAGTGGAAAAAAACCGGACCGAAGGAGGTCGAGGCCACCCTCCCGTTGCAGGAAGCGCAACCCGGAGAAATGACCCTGATGGTTAAGCAGTTCGGTTCCCAGAATCCACAGCGACTATCCTTGCGCGCATTTTCGGAGGCCGGTCACCTGGAACGTTTCGCTGTTCACGCGGGAGACAGCGAGGGGATCCTATCAGGGCATCGACTTGACGAAGTCGCGAACCTCACCTTTCAGAACACGAAATTCTCTCCTGGCGATCTGTCAACGCATGAGGGGCAAGACCAGCTCGCTCTGGTAGCGGAGGCCGGGCGGGCCATTCATGTGCCCCGATCGGGTGAAGACTCGAAAGCTCTTGTGACTTTGAAGGACGGAAGAACCGTCGAGGTCAGGGCATTGGTGGATTCACCGCGCCCGAGCGCGGTGCTGATCAGCAAGACTATGCAGCACTCAAGGGCGGGAGGGGTAGGTGATATCCAACTTTTGGATGAACACGAGCTACCGCTGCAAGGACAGCTGACCTTTTCGCTGCGTGCACGTTCGCCAAGCCTGTTTACCCATGAGGACCGATTGGAGGTCGCGACGGCTGACGGTGAGTCCTCGGTCATCCTTGACATCGCCTCAGGAACCATGGTGCTGCAAAGCGCAAGGGTGGCCGTTGCTACGCTTGATCCGCAGAAATCACTGGGAGTCTCGGCGTTCGGACCGCTGCGCTTCAGGCGAATTATCAATGGGGTTCCCGGGGACTGGGGACCGCTGGTTACCCTGGTGCGCTTGCCCAAGCTCACCGAGTTGGACTGCCCGGCCGCATCGGATGCGGCTTGTACCTTGACGGGCGTGAATCTGTTCCTGCTCGACTCAATCTCGAATGACGCGCAGTTCACCCAGCCGACTAATATCCCGGAAGGCTTTACGGCTCAGTCCATCGCGATCCCGCACCCGCAGGATGGCCATC
Organism: uncultured Pseudomonadota bacterium; assembly: GCA_963794975.1. Classification (GTDB taxonomy): domain Bacteria; phylum Pseudomonadota; class Gammaproteobacteria; order Steroidobacterales; family Steroidobacteraceae; genus 13-2-20CM-66-19. The sequence goes on from CAWCGL010000002.1 coordinate 625,654, forward strand.
TGTTCGTCAGGCTTCGGGACAATCCAGCGGTGGTCAACACCGTTGCGCTCGAGGTGAAGACGCCATCGAACCCGGCCGAGGCAGCCGCGGAAGGCCGGGCCGATACGGCAGGAGCCGCTGAGGGCGTCGACGGCAGCGGGCAGCCGCCACCGCCGGTTACAGGGGCAGCGTTGGGGAAGGACGCCTCCGTATCGAGCCATGGTTCTTCCGAGATGCCAACTCCGCAGTCCCCGGCTTCGGCCAAGCCTGAAGAACACTAGCCTGGCGTCCAAGTGGAGTCTCCCGTATGTGGCGGGAGCCTCCCCTGCGGGGAGCCGAGTACCTCAATGAAGGAGTAACAGACGATGGGTACGAGTAGGGTTTCAACGTGAGGCGCCTTACCGCTACGGCGGAGCTCGGCCCGCCAGGTGGGCAGGCAACGGGTCGGCCACGGGATCGAAATATCGACCGGGAGGTCGTGGCGGCAGTCCTGGCAGCGCTGCGAACCAGCGGATATCGCTCAGTCACCATCGACGGCATTGCACGCAAGTTAAAGCGTGCGCGAACGAGTCTCTATCGGCGATGGCCCAGTAAGCGCCACCTGGTGACCTACGCAGTTCTCAGCGAACTGGGCAAGCGACCGGCGGCGGACACGGGCGATCTGCGCCACGATCTAGAGGCGGCGGTGGGAACATTGCTGCGCGCCTTCTCCGGCCCCCTGGGGAGCGCATTGGCGGGCCTCGTCGCCGACATGGCGGAAGATGCAGAGCTGGCGCAGACCGTGCGTCGCGAGGTACTTGCCACGCGGCGCCGATCCATGCGTGAGGCATTTGCCAGAGCCAACGCACGGGGTGAGACGCGCGATGATCTGAACATCGAGCTGCTTTTGGACATGTTAACGGGACCCTTCTACTTTCGAACTCTGTTCGGTCATGCGTCGATCGGCCGTGGCATGACACGCGACGTTGTGGAGTACGTGTTGCGGATAGCGTGTCCAGCTAAGGTGCGGTTGGTGGGGTGAAAGACGTCTATCGCAAGGTTCGTCCCTATCTGTCCATCTCTCACTGGCAAGGACGGCTGCTACTGTGGACTGGGGCGTGCGCAGTAGGAGTGGCGGCGGTCGCATTTGCCTGGCTGGCCGACTCTGCGCAGGGGCTATTCCGACGTATAGCCGGAGGGGGAGGACTCTGGCCGTGGATTGTCACCCCCTTAGGGCTGTTCGCGATCGCTTGGCTCACACGCCGCTACTTCGCAGGTGCGGAGGGCAGTGGGATTCCGCAAACCATCTTTGCCCTGCGTACGGAGTCGGAAGGCCAAAGCCGCGCGCTGATGCAGGTACACGTTGTGGTGGGTCGTATCGTGTTGGCGGCCGCCGGTCTTGCGTGCGGTGCCTCTATTGGGCGTGAAGGACCTACAGTGCATGTGGGCGCCGCGATTACGCATTGGATCGCACGATTTCTGCCGCACGGGGAAACTCGCGCGGTGCGGCGCGTACTGATTCTCGCAGGCGGGGCCGCAGGCGTGGCCGCCGCTTTCAATACCCCACTTGCCGGGGTGGTTTTTGCGATTGAGGAACTGTCACGCTCATTCGAGGAGCGTGCGAGCGGTACGACGCTAACAGCCGTGGTGCTGGCCGGGGTCACCGCGATTGCCCTGGTCGGGAATTACTCCTACTTCGGGAATCCGAATCTCGCCAATACCTTGAGATTGATTTCTCCCACGGTCATAGCGATTGCGCTCCTTGGCGGACTGGCCGGCGGGACCTTCAGTCGGCTGACGCTCTCGTGCGTGCGGGGACTGCCAGGGGTCGTGGGGCGTTTCCAGCGTGGCTACCCCGCATTGTTCGCTTTGTGCTGCGGGGTGATGTTGGCGGCCATCGGCTGGGTCAGCGACGGGCGTACCTTCGGCACCGGATACGTGGAAGCTCGCATGATCCTTGAGCAGAATGTCCAGTTACCGTGGGCCTACGCGCTCGCCCGCGGCGCGGCGACCTTGATCTCTTTCCTGAGCGGAATACCGGCCGGATTGCTCGCGCCGTCTCTCTCCGTGGGAGCAGGACTTGGCCAAGTGTTCGCGGACCTTTTTGGTGAAAGCTCGCTGGGGTACCCGGCGGTACTGGGGATGTGTGCCTACCTTGCAGGTGTCACACAAGCACCCCTGACCGCATTTGTAATCGTCATGGAGATGACCGGCGGTCATCAGATCGTATTTCCGCTGATGTTGGCCGCAACACTTGCGACAGGCGTGTCGAGGCTCGTCTCGCCTGCACTGTACCGCGCGCTTGCCGACCGTTATGTCGCCTGATACTGGCGGCACGCGGCACGGCCATACAGTTAACGAGTGCGCGATGCTGCACGGCGGCCCGATTCTAACCGGCGCCCGTCACGCGCTCCTCGAGGCGTGTGCGCACAGCGTGCCGGCGTCACTCAGGCACGCCTGCCCGTATTTGGCAATCTCCCGCGGTCGCACGATGAATCTCGGCGACTGGCACCACCAAGCTTGCGACGGCTAGCGCCACTTCAATCGGGATTGCAAACGATACCGCGCCGTGTCCTCGAGCACCCGTAGATATCCAAGCGTTGACGGCGACGACGCGCCCGCAACGATCGAGCAACGGGCCACCCGATCCATCCGAGCGCGCTGCGAAATCGGTCCGAATGAAGGGTACGAGAGAGCTTGACCGGCCGATTGCGCGTACGGTGCCTGAGGTCGCGTACGGTGCCTGAGGTCGCGTTCATGTGGTACTTCTTTTCTTCGTACCTTGCTTTGCTTATGACCGGGCGACTCGGGGCAAATTGCATCCCGCAAATATCGCGGGACTAGCGCTAATCCTCGCGGACCTCTCAATCCAACCATTTTTGCTGTCCTGGCCGCCTTGGTTTAGTTTCGCGAACGCGCTGCAACGGCTCGTGACGTAGGTGACGCGCCCCTGACCGGGCGCGACCTCAGATTGTCGCGTCGGAGTAGAGCTTTCAGTTTGCGGCGCCCGGTTCGATTCCGACCCAAACCACCCAATCGTCGCTAAAACGGCTTGAGGTCGCCCAAGCGGACCAACTCCCTCAACACTTCGTCGGTAGCCTGATGCAGCGAGGGCGACTTGTCCTGGCCCAGGTAAGCAGCTTCGTGAACAATGAAGTTCCTGAATTCGACCGCGTACCCGAACAGTTGCCAGGTGTCCTCTTTGAAGTGCGTCGCTGGACTTGTGATCCCGCGCAGTCTGAGAAGTTCCGTCACCAGCCAACCTGGATCGCTGCGCTCGATTGGCCGGTAGGCGCGCAGGAAGTCGGTCATTGTCTTCGGATTGGCCGACGACACTAATAGGGAGCGAGCAAGCGCCTCCACACAAGTGACAAGCGTCACAAGCCGAACGGCGCCGCTCTCGCGCAGGCTGTCCTTCAGCCGAAGGCGTATAACGTTTAGGCGGGCCTGTGACCAGTGCTCGGTGTAGACCTTTCGAAGGTTCCGTAGCTCGGCCTCGTAGTCGATCTCTTGATTCGAAATTGCCATATCCTAGAATCTTCTGTGCAGAGCCAGTCCTTGCCTTCAGGCAGCTGTGTCACCGGCTGAGCTGCCATCGGACGATGAAGTGGATTGCGCTCCCTAGCTTGCCCGTTGTTTTGTTCGTACAGTAGTTACGTCATGAGAGTACTGCATGGACGTCCTGCTTTTCGGGTTTCACGATGGCCGGGTGAAGACCCTCCCGCACGTAAAAAAGCTCAATGATGCCCTCGGATACTTCCACGGACGCATTACCTGCCAGTGCGGCGCCAGCAGGGAGGCTAAGCCGGAAGCGCTGGCGCGGCTTTGCAGGGACGCTACCACCTTGGAGGCGGTGGGTATGCGGGTGCGCTGTAGCGCATGCGGAACGAAGGGCGCGACCGTCGTCGCCGTGGCGATACCCAGGCTGCGCTGATTTCATCGGCCTTGGCGGGTGCGTATCATTGCACCATGTGCGGGCGCTACATCATCCGGCAGCAAGCCAAGTCCATCGAGGAGTGGAAAAAGTACGGGCCGCCACCGTTGGCCTGCTTAAACGCACGTTTTTGGTCGAACGGTAGCGGGTAAGAGTACGAATTCCTTTTCGCGCTTTCTAGCGAAGAAGCCAATTCGTAAGGCGAATCCACGCTGAGGTGCCCGCCACCTGGGTTGCGATAACGGGCCAGCCGATGCTCCAAAGTGCCCCCCAAGCGAAGGCCGGATGCAGACGTCGATGTCGCAGGGTGTCATAGGCCACACACCCTACAATGAATAGGTCGGGAAGCCCGAACACTGCCAACAATCCACCCGACTCTATGAAGTGCAATGGAATTCGCGAAACAGCCGCGGGCAATAGATTTAGAGTCGCCAGCAACATGAGGCGCTTGTGGAACTCGCTGCTACCGCGAGAGTAAATAGCGGCGCCCACGAGAACCCCAAACGCAATTAAGTTTGCATAGGAAAGAAACACTATCACCGGTATCGGCGCCGCGGGCGGTACGCGCCCTTCTCGAGCGTTGATGGTGATCACAGCCGCACCGACAATAAGAATTGTCGCCGCCAATAGAGCGCCGAATATCCCGAGCCGCCGATGCAGGCGGACCCGATGCGCTTCAATCAGCCAGGTCTGCGTGGCAAAAAGCGCAAACCACGACGTCATGATCAAACCATGCAAATGCAGTAACGGGTAAAGCGGCGGCGTGCCAAAGAATCTCTTCAGGAAATAGCTTTGCGAAAAGCCGACGAATACGACAATTGCCGCACCGAGTATCGCGTAGAAGTAAAATCGTCCGCGGGTGCTTGCGGGCAGGGGTAGCGGTTTCGTAGCCATGTCTTTAGATCCTCTCGTGGCCAAGTCTTCGCTCAAGTAGCATCTTCCCGCCCCTTGGAAATCGGCTGCCTTACGACCTTGCAGACTCAGATCAAGGGGGCGCGCCAGTCGATACATCTAGTGTTTCGGCATTGGGCATCGCTTGTCCCGGCCGTTTCCTTCGTATTTTTCTGGTAGATTCTTCGCGGAGGGCTCGGGGCGGCCTCTACTCATGTCTGCGTCAGTCAAATTCACCTTTTCATTTCGGGAATTTGAACTCGACCCGCTCGAGCGTCGCTTGCTGCGCGCCGGTGAGCCGATTGCGCTCACCCCGAAAGTCTTCGATACCTTGGTCTTCTTAGTGGAGCGCGCTGGGCGCCTCGTGAGCAAAGAAGAACTCATACAGGGTGTCTGGCCGCGCGGTTTCGTCGCCGAGTCAAACCTCGGCAAACACATTTGGCTGATTCGACGCGCACTGGGCGAAGGAGAACAGGGCGCGGAATTCGTCGAGACCGTTCCCAAAATCGGCTACCGCTTTGTCGCACCCGTTATGCGGGGCGCGGCGGCTGCTGCAACGCCGCAGACTTCACCGGTTATTGCAATCGAGCAGGGCAGGGCCGGATATGGGCGGCGAAGCAGTCCTGCGCTCATTGGCCTGGTTAACAGAGTGCTGTTGCAGGGCCGGCGTGGGCGGACCAAGCGAGTCGCCATCGCGGCAGCGGTGCTCGTTGCAATCGCTGCAGTCATTGCACTGGGCATGCAATACCGGTCGTGGAATCAAAAGACGGCTCAACCAGCCACGATTGCGATCGCGGACCAATCTATTGCAGTACTGCCGTTTGTCGATATGAGCGAGAACAAGGATCAGGAGTATTTCGCCGACGGCATGGCGGAGGAAATCATCGATCTTTTGGTGAAGATTCCGGGACTGAAAGTCGTTAGTCGCACATCCTCTTTCCAATTCCAGGGTAAATCTGAAGATCTGCGCAGCATTGGCGCGAAGCTGGGGGTCGCATATGTATTGCAGGGAAGCGTGCGGGAGTCGAGTGGTCACTTAAGGGTGACTGCGCAGCTGATCGACAGCCGGGATGGAACGCACCTGTGGGCGCACACATACGACCGTCAATTGGCTGACGCCCTTAGAATGCAGGACGAGATCGCGATCGCGCTCGTGCAAGCGCTGCAACTCGAAGTGGAAGCAAATATCGTTTCCCGTCCGAGACTGCGCAATACGGAGGCTTACACGTTGTACCTGCAAGGGTTGCACGCCAGTAGTCGCTTCGATCAGGGGGGAATAGAGCAAGCCGTCGGCGACTTTGAGCGTGTGATCGAACTCGACCCGTCCTTCGCACCGGCGCAGGTTGAGCTCGGCAACGCGTACTTCCTTCTTGGCGCGTATGGATTCATGCCTCCGACCATCGCGTTCGAGAGGGACCGTCTAGCCAACGAGCAAGCACTCAAGCTCGATCCAAACCTTGCAATCGCACACGCGCAGCTCGGCGACATTCATCGCGCCTACGATTGGGATTGGGCCGCGGCCGACCAGGAACTTAAACAGGCGCTGGCGCTTGCACCTGCCGATGGGGACATTGTGTTCTATGCCGCCGTGCAGTCGCTGGGGATGGGCCGATGGGACGACGCGCTGAAACAAGTGAACACCGCGCTAGCGCAAGACCCGCTAAACCCCAGCCGATACCAAGTGCTCACCTTGATTCAGTCGCGCCGCGGCCGATTCGAGGAGGCGGAAGCTGCCTCGCGTCGCGCACTCGAGCTTATCCCGAGAGGCCCCTTCGGACACTCGTTCCTCGGCAACGTGCTACTGCTCCGTGGTCACCCTGACGAGGCCCTAACGGAATTCTCCAAGGAAGAAGTCGACCCGGCTCGCCTCGGCGGCATTGCGATGGCCCATTTCGCACAAGGTCGCAAGCCAGACTCCGACGGGGCGCTGGCGCAGATGACTAAGCATCCGACTGATCATCCATTTCTCACGGCGAGAGTCTACGCGTTTCGGGGCGATCCAAAAGAAGCACTGAAATGGCTCGACCTGGCGTATGCGCAGAAGGACAGCGGCATGCTGCCACTTATCAAAGGCGATGCGATGTTTAAAAAGATCGAGGGCGATCCGCGGTACAAGGCGTTCTTGAAGAAGATGAACCTGCCCGAGTAGCACCGCGACCAGACAGCCCCTACGCGCCGGGGCGAATGACATCGCGGGTTCGATTCCGACCCAAATTACTTGCCGTCTATTGAAGAGGTCGGAAAATATACAATGCGCGCCCGATGGTCATTCGCCGACAACTGGACGAATCGCTGCAGACCTCATCATGCTTAGAAGTTCATCCTTGGACAGAGCGGAATCGGTACTTAAGGCTTCCGATTGACCGGCGTATCTTCCAGCTACCGCATAGATCACAAGGGTGACTCTGTGCGCAGTATCGACCTTCCAAGCCAGGTAGCCGTCCAAGGTGACATCATGAAACGGTGAGACGCCGACCGGCCATGACGACTTCTTCGGCATCCCAAGTATGCCGGCCAGCTGAGATTCTGAATCAGCGGACAGGTCTGAATGGCTTCGATAGACGCCATGCCACAGCGGCCAGCTGGTGCCGCCTATGTCGATGTTGCCGGCGCTCGTGAGACTTTCCAGTTCGGAAACCGGCTGCGGATCCCCCATTGCCTCCAGCCAGGATCGTTGGTCAAGATTCGTCAATTCGGATGCGAGCGCCTGAGGATCTGCGGGAACGCTACCGTCCGCCGTCTTGATTACGTATCCACCGATCCAGGCTTGGTAGTACGGAGAGCGAGGATTGGATCTTTCACTGTAGGGGCGAAACGGATTCCGTGGGCCCCCAAAGGTGTAGTAGTTCACTCCCTGAACTTTTGCGGGCAGCCAGATTTCGTTCATCTCATTCTTCATCACGGTCACCCAATGTGGCGACCTCGGTACGAACTCTATCGCGACACCGTCTTTTCGCTCCTGCGCAGCAAGTCCGGGATCGCGATTTAGTGCGACCCTCGCCACTTCTAGGATTATCGTTCTACGCACCCCGAATGCCAGACCTGCTAGGACGACCGCACAGAGAACGGCAACAAAGAGGCGCTTCTTCCATCGCTTAGAGACCACATTAACTCCTCCTGACCATCGGGGATGCTACTTCTGGAGACATCAGGAAGCGAATTTTAGGTGAGAACGATGGGGGTACGCAGCGACGTCGCAAAGCGGATCTCACTTTGCCTAAAAGCTATGTGTGATGCTCTGAGCTACTGGCAGTCACCAGGGTTCGATTCCGACAAAGTCGGATAAGTCGAGTCAATTTTAGTGCAAGGCAGACCAACCGCTGCGATCACTGCGATCCTCAAGTTGAAATTCAGTGAAATGTGCAGCGGAGCGGAATAAGCAGAAGGCCGTACAGGCGGCCAGCAATCATCTATAGCAATCGGCTCGGCGACATTAGGTCCCACAATCCGAGTCGGTCGAGACGTTGACCGTATCACCGTCATTCACGGTGGCCGGGTCACCATGACCGCACCGGCGCATGTCACGCTCGACTGTCATCGCAGCCCATGAGACACGGCCAATTCCTGAGGTGTCGGCTGAAATCCCGACCGTGAGTGTTGCAAAGCCGTTGATTTTCTGTTCCGACAACGCACGAACCGCTGGACCGGCGTTCAAGTCGTAAACGGTCACGAGAAGATTCTCGGGTGTGTTGTTGTTAATGATGACGCTCAGACCGCCATCAGCTAGACCCGACACGTTCATCATGAGCAGGAGGGCGGCGGTGAGACTCTTGGTTGTTTGATTCCAGCCAGTCATGCGCTTATGTGCATGGCGGAACCCATCGTAGCCGCCCCCACGAGAATCGTCGTCGCAAGGCATGCGACCGGAGGCAGTCGATAGAGCGTATTTATCCAAACCAGGCCATACCCCCGCATGGTACTCGGTGGTCGACTCAAGTGGCGTTCGTCGGTACGCTAACACCTGGAAGCTGCAGCCGGCAAACGTATCGCGCTCACGACGTAATATCGGCTGCGCGCAGCAAGCTGCGAGCGCGTGACGTGCAGCGTCCAGATTGCGCAAGACGGTAACAATGCAACGTGGCTACCTGCTGATGCCCTGGCAGCAGCACCGGGCTGCCATGCAATGCATTGGACCGATCCCCGCAGCGACCTGTGCTGGGTGACTCGCTCACTATCGGCAATTTCGTTCAACGCGGGCCACCGGAATGTACCGCTGCATCTTGAAAAACTCCTGTCACATGCGAATGACAACGAGTGGATGAATTACGAGGGAGCACCCGCTCTCAATGCTGCACTGCAGCGATGGCGGCATAGACAAAAAGGATTAAAGACAAGTCACAGCTACAGGCGTACGGTGCGGGGGCAGCTCACGTACATGCGTTTGCTGTTTCAAGAATCCTAGCCAGTCGCAGGCTGGAAAAATAATTTCAGGCAGGGAGAGTGCACCGATGAATATGACCTTTACGAGACTCTGGCCGCAAACGCTTACGCTGATGATGATGATTTTCCTCGCGTCGTACCCATCCGGGGCGACCGCACAATCACCCGGAGTGAGCAAACCCAACATCATTCTTATCATGTCCGATGACTTCGGCTACGGCGATGCAGGCGTCTATGGCGGCGGTGAGGGCCGAGGGATGCCCACACCCAGTCTCGATAGAATGGCGGCCGAGGGTATGACCTTTTTCTCCTTTTATGGCCAGCCCAGTTGCACGCCCGGCCGCGCTGCCGCGCAGACCGGTCGTATCCCGAATCGCAGCGGCATGACGACGGTCGCGTTTCAGGGTCAGGGTGGAGGGCTGCCAGCCGCCGAATGGACGTTGGCGTCGGTCCTTAAGACCGCTGGTTATCAGACGTTCTTCACCGGCAAGTGGCATCTGGGCGAGTCTGACTATGCGCTGCCGATCAACCAGGGTTACGACGAGATGAGGTATGTCGGCTTATATCACCTCAATGCGTACACGTATGCCGATCCGACCTGGTTCCCGGACATGCCGACAGACCTGCGCGAGTTGTTTGTGAAAGTGACCAAGGGCTCACTGTCTGGCAAGACTGGCGGAAAGGTGACCGAAGACTTCAAAATCAACGGCCAGTACGTCAACACTCCTGAGAAGGGCGTCGTCGGGATACCGTACTTCGACGAATACGTCGAGAGAGCCTCCATGGAGTACCTCGACGGCGCTGCAAAAGGCGGTAAGCCGTTCTTCATGAGCATCAACTTCATGAAGGTGCACCAGCCGAATATGCCGGCTCCTGAGTTCATCGGGAAGTCACCGTCCAAGAGTAAGTTTGCCGATTCGATCGTGGAAAACGACACGCGCATCGGCAGGATAATGGACAAGGTGCGGGCCCTGGGCCTGGAGAAGAACACCTATGTCTTCTGGACCACGGACAATGGTGCCTGGCAGGACGTCTACCCCGATGCGGGCTATACACCCTTCCGGGGCACCAAAGGAACGGTGCGCGAAGGCGGCAATCGCACTCCTTCCATCGCCTGGGGACCGGGCATCAAAGCCGGGTCGCGGAACCACGAAATCGTGGGGTCGCTGGACTACATGGCTACGTTTGCAGCCTTTGCAGGCGTGAAGCTGCCGGCGAATGATCGGGAAGGGAAACCCATCTACTTCGACAGCTTGGACATGTCGCCGGTCCTGTTCGGCACCGGCAAGTCGGGGCATCACACCTGGTTCTACTTCACGGAGAACGAACTCACACCCGGTGCGGTACGCGTCAATAACTACAAGATCGTCTTCAACCTCCGCGGCGATGACGGCGCGCAGACTGGAGGCCTCGCCGTCGACTCGAACCTGGGGTGGAAGGGGGCGGAAAAGTACATCGCCACGGTTCCCCAGATCTTTGATCTTTGGGCCGATCCCCAGGAGCGCTATGACCTGTTTATGAACAATTTCACGGAACGCACCTGGATGGCCGTGCCCATGAATGATGAGGTCAAGAAACTGATGGCGACCTACGTCAAGTATCCGCCGCGCAAGCTGCAGAGCATGGGATACGATGGCCCGATCACACTGTCTTCCTATCAGAAGTTTCAGTGGATACGCGAACAGTTGGCCAAGGAGGGCGTCAACATCCCGCTCCCCACGGGTAACTGAGCGCCTATTGAGCCGATGACAAAGCGGGCCGCCTGTCCTTGGGCGGTCCGCTTTTTTTAGCGTAGCTGGCTGATACAAAAAGCCGCACGCACATTTGGCCTTCCGGTAGCACTTTGAAGGGGACGATACCCCGCAAAAATCTGGTGCGGGCCACCAGTGCGTGGTAGACAATCGCGGCTGCATCACCAAAAGGATCCTCCTGCCACTGGCGCCCGCGCCGGTTGCCCAGGAGCCGTGCAGGAGCTGATTCTCTCGAATGCCCAAGAAGAGATCTCGCCACCGGCCTGTCGGGCAAGCCCCGGCCGCACCCTCGCTTCCGCAGTCTCGAGGCGTCCGCTCGAACGAATGGCGCAGGTGGGTTACTCTCGCTGCGCTTGCCGTATTGACCGTGGCGGGTGCTGACTACCTCTGGCGAACGACCCGTGGACCGTCGAACGCCGCCGTAAAGAGCCTCACGGCCGCTGGCAGCGGCGTACCACCCGCTTTCGTCGGTGCTGCTGCCTGCGGCGGTTGCCATGCGAAGGAAAGCGCAGCCTGGCAAAGCTCCAAGCACGCCAAGGCGATGCAGCACGCGACGGCAGCAACGGTGCTCGGCGACTTCGACAACGCCAGGTTCACCTACAACGGGATCGTTTCGAGGTTTTTCAGGCGTGATGGCAAGTTCTTTGTCAACACGGACGGCCCGGACGGCGCGCTGGCCGATTTCGAGATTCGCTACACCTTCGGGGTCTACCCGCTGCAGCAATACCTGGTCGCATTCCCGGACGGGCGAATGCAGGCACTCCCGATAGCCTGGGATGCTCGCTCCAAGGATGAGGGCGGGGCACACTGGTATCACCTCTATCCCGACGAGCACGTCACCTTCAAGGATGCCCTGCACTGGACGCGCCTAAACCAGAACTGGAACTGGATGTGCGCCGACTGCCATACGACCAAGCTCGCGCGCAACTACAACGCCGACAAGAACACCTACGCGACGACCTGGTCAGAGTCGAATGTGGCCTGTGAGGCCTGCCATGGGCCCGGCTCGGAGCACCTGGTCTGGGCCCGTCGCGGGACCGGCTATGAAAAGATGGCGAACCGGGGGCTCGTGGTTGCCCTCGACGAGCGAAGTGGTGTGCAGTGGACGCGCAACGCCGCAACGGGCAATCCGATTCGCAGCGTGCCACTGACCACTGAGCGCGAGCTGGATGACTGCGCGCAATGCCATTCCCGTCGCGAACCCTTTGCCGACGGCATGGGCCACGATGGCAGGTTTCTGGACACGCATGCGGTTGCGCTGCTGAGCGGGCGACTCTATTTCCCGGACGGACAGCAGCGCGACGAGGTTTACGAGGTCGGTTCGTTCCTGCAGAGCAGGATGCACGCACGCGGTGTGACCTGCAGTGACTGTCACGAGCCGCACTCAGGCAAGCTGCGCGCAGCAGGCAATGAGGTGTGCACACAATGTCATACACCGGAGAAGTACGACACCCGTGGCCACACGCTGCACGCAGCAGCGTCGCGCGGTGCGCAGTGCGCCGAGTGCCACATGCCGGCGCGCAACTACATGGTCATCGACTCGCGGCGTGATCACTCGATACGCATACCGCGGCCTGATCTGAGTGAGCAGCTGGGAACGCCCAATGCCTGTACCGGTTGTCATGCGACGCGCACCGCCGCCTGGGCGGCGCAGGTCATCTCCCGGGCCTACGGTCCGCAGCGCGAGGGCTTCCAGACTTTCGGGACGGCACTGCACGCTGCTCACATCGGCGCGCCAGGGGCCCCCACAGCCTTGGTGGCTGCTGCGAGAAATCCAGAGCTCCCAGCCATCGCGCGCGCGACGCTACTCACGGAACTGGGCCCATATCTGAGTGCCGCCGTCATTCCGGCGATTGACAACGGACTGTCAGATCCTGACGCGATGGTGCGCGGTGCCGCCCTGGATGCGCTTTTGGCGGCACCGCCCCAGGAACGCGTACGGCGCGGGCTACCGCTCATCAACGACTCCTCGCCAATCGTGCGTATCAAGACCGCAAGGGCGCTGGCAGCCATCCCTGACCAGGGAGGCGATCCGGCGCTGCGGGCGCAGCTGGACACCATTTTCGCTGAATACGTCGCCTCACAGCGCGCAAACGCCGATCGTCCCGAAGCACACCTCAATCTCGGACTGTTTTATCTCGATCGCCGTGATCCGGCTCACGCAGAGGCCGAATATCGCGCTGCGCTCGCCCTTGACCCGGACTTCGTGCCCGCCTACGTGAACCTGGCTGACATGTATCGCATCTATCAACGAGACAGTGACGGCGAAACCATCCTCGAGACTGGCCTGCAGACCCTTCCCGGACAAGCTGATCTGCAGTACGCCCTGGGCCTGTTGCGCGTCAGACAGGGACGCACCGAGCAGGCGTTGCAGTTGTTCGCAGGTGCGATGCATGCGGATCCCGGCACAGCTCGCTACGCCTTTACGTACGGGGTGGCGTTACATGACAGCGGTCAGCCCGCGCAGGGGATTGCCGTGATGGAGCAAGCACTGAAGCGGTTTCCCCACAACGCGCAGCTGCTGTCGGCACTGGCGGCATACGCGCGCGACTCCGGAGATCTGCTACGCGCGGCCGCCTATTCCAGACAGCTGGAAGAGGCAGCACCTGCTGCCGCGAGGCCACCCTGAAAGCACACCTGCACCTTGCCGGTGCATCTTCGACATCTGCCCGCGCAGTCTCCGAAGCAAGCGACCGACTGAACGCGAGGCTTCTTCACGATGATCCGTGCTGATGCGCAACCGGGAAGTGCCCGGGCAATTGGAATCAGCGCAATATGAAGTATGGAAGCGCGTTGATTGTCGTGGCGCTGCTGACGGTTCCGGCTGCGGGCCGCGCCGGGACGGGCACGGACGACCAGCTGTGGACGGAGCTGGACGTGGTCGCACCGCTAGCCGGTAACACGACGATCACCGGCATTGGTCAGCTCCGCCTGAGCGAGACGCTAGCCAACCCGATCCTTACGACGTTGGGTGCTGACGTAAACTCAAAACACGGCGACTGGACCGTATCGCTTGGCTATCGCCACCAGGTGACTGGCAATCGTGAGGGAGAGGATGTCAACGTCACGCAGGTCGCCTTGCTGATGGGCACCTGGGCACGGCGTTTCGGGCGCAGCACCATTGCCGTGCGTACCCGCTTTGAGAACACCATTAATGCATCAAGCAACCCATGGCGCGCGAGATTGCGGCTGGAATATCGCTGGTCGACGGTGGACTGGGGCCCGGTGTCTTACCTCTACAGCAGTGATGAGACCTTCTACCGGTTTTCTGACGGGGAATTCTGGCGCAACCGCTTCCAGGCAGGCTGTAATCTGCTGTTCAGCAAGCATGCGGATCTGAAGCTGTACTACCAGCGCCAGGACAGCGGCCAGCAGACGCCCCGGTCGATCAATGCCCTGGGAGTGATCGCAGTCATCAGCTTTGAATAGGTGGTGCAGCCTTGCGGACGCTCCGCGCCCTACAGCCGCACGAAATGCACAGGCCATGGGCCGGAAAGGTCCAGCCCATGTGCGCCAATCGTCGGAGCTCAGACTCGCGCTGATCTCCGCAGCGTACGTCGACTACTTCTGGATCTCGTTCTGCGCGCCAGCGGCGACGCAGCCGGTCCCACCCGCGGCACATACCACCAAGTAGGTCGCGCGCTTGTTACAGCCGGAGACGCCCACCGTGTATTCGGCACGCTGCGGTGGTGCCCAGCGCGGATTGACAATTTCCGACTGGATCATTTCTTTGCTCAAAACTTGCGCCGTCGCCGCCGGGCAGTTGAGCTCGAACTTGCCCCGCTGTTTAGCTACTTGGGCTGCATCCGTCTGCATCTCATCGACCATCTGCTGTTGCGACTGGCAACCGCAAAGGACTGTGAGGGCAACCGCGCTCAATAACAAGAAGGCCTTCATAACTCATCTCCCTTTCTTAGCTTCCAGTGTATGTCCCGGCATTTAGTCGAAAGCCGTGTAAAGCTCCGGAAGTGCAGCCGCCGCTCACCCGGAGAAGTGATGGCGCACTTTGTGTAGACGATCTGACCTAAAGTCCCTTCTTGTCGCTTTTTGCAGCCTCGGACTCATCCTTCCGAGCGGCAGCGGCAATGATCGCGGTCCACTCCTGCGGGGTTATCGAATGCAGCATGGCCTGCCGCGCGCTCACGAACTGGTTGAATGGTGGCTGCTCGGCAGCGAGCCCTTCCTCGATGGCGGCGCTCCACTCTCCGGGTGTAGAGGAGTAGTCCTCGAACAGCTTTTTCATCCGTTTGCCGTTCTTCTCCATCTGCTTCGCTGTCTCCTCGACGGCCTTCTTGGCGCCTTCGGCCGATTCGAGTGCGGCCTTCCTTCTCTCCGGATCGGCAATCTCAGCTTTGATGAGGCTTTTGGCATGGTCGGTGTAGAAGCGACCCAGGTCGACGGCGTCTTTGGAACCGCCGAGGAAGAGGTAACCCAGTATCAAGGCGATTAGCATGGTTGCATCCTGGACTGCTTAAGCTGGCAGTTAGAATTCACTTGGTGATTTCCTTCCATTCCGCGGCGCTGACTTCTCCGCGGAGCGCGAAAATCCCTTGTGCGAAGGCCGTTTGCGAAGCCTTGCGCTTGCCTCGATATTCGTTGTAGAGAGTCTGGTATTGGTCACCGCTCGCTTGATAGTCGGCATTGAGACTTCCCAAGCGGTCAAGCGTTGCTTTCAAGTCAGCAGCCATGGCTTGCTGTTGTTGCAGCAGCGTGTCCGCCGCTGCAGAAACCCTTTTCGCCCGCTCCGGGTCTTTTATCGCCTTATCGATCTTCGCAGTGAGATCTGCCTGCACCTCCGCGGGAGTCGGGGGTGGCTTGGCACAACCCACAAGAGCGAGGCATGCAAGAGCAACAAGGAGCGAGGGGATACGCATTCATGTCCTTTTTCAGGTGAGGATGTGGACCAGATCAGCGGGCTTAGCCGCGCCCTAGGCTCATTGCGCACCAGGCACCAAGAGGTTCAACGAGGATCAAAGCCCTGTCCTTATGATTGCTCAGCATTTGATCAGGCCACTTACCTAGCTTGCCGCACCTTTTAGGTCGGCCATTCCTACTTATTTGCCAGCATGCGCCCTTGCGTTGAACGTCGCAATCTCTGTTAACTCTCACTACGGTCTTCACTGTCGCACCGGATTCGATTTGACTACCGGTGATACCACTCGCCCGAACTCCTTGGACAACGCAACGGGCGTCCGCACTGTCCCTTAAAGCCTGGCGTGTACCAGACTGTCTTGTCTGCCATCGTGGTCCCGCGCAAACCTTCCGTTGAGGTGTCCACGAAGCCTGTGAACTCCACAGCAGCAGCTCTTCAATTGGGTGGAACCGCACTGCTGCCGCGGTGCGGGACCAACAGTCCAGCTTACGCCACCGGCAGGGTATGCAACGGTGCTAACACCTGGCGACTTAGGTTCATGGGAGGCGAGGCGGGCTCGTCAGCGAGGCAGCGCTACGTTCGGCGGCAAAACTGTCAGTTCTGCCGCCCGGCACGTTTAGTCGACACTAAGGGATCGCGCTATATCTTGGGGTGGACTCTGTGATTCCCACGAAAGTACGTGCCTTCTCGGTCAGATAATAGCTTTTCGCCCTCAATTGTTCGACGCTTAAGCACTAGGTGCCGGACATTCATGCAGGCCGGGTCGGTTAGCACCGTGCGCGTCGCCGCAGGATCGTAAGATACCAGGAAGGTGCTGATCGACGCCGGCGCCGAGGCAACCGGCAGGCGCACGGCGGGGTCGACCGTCTGGTGATACCTGCCGCGCGGCAGCGATCGTAGGTCGGTAGCTCTAGGGCAGCGCCGGGGCTGCTGAGCCCAGCACTCAGGGCGCCGAGGAGCTACCCCGCTACCCCGAGGATTGACCTGATGTCCACTGAGTGCCGATCGTCCGCGGCCGCAAATGATCGCGCACGCGAGCAAGCTCACTGAAGGGGCGGGTGCCCGAGCCGTTAGGTGCGTCCCGTGAGCATCACGTGCGCTTTCCGCGCTAAAACGCCCCAGCAAACCGCAGAATGCGTGTGTGATACGCCCGCGATACACGCTCATAGCGTGAGGTCACTTTAGCGCTCTCGCGAACGCTGTCGGTCGCCTACCAACGGAATGCAACAGCGAGGGCTGGACCGCTAAAGTTTAAACTTTCAATGGTCTTGCCTGACTCGAAGTCATAACCCAGATAGCGCCATGCGGCGACGAGCTCGCCCCAGTTAAATGCATAGCCGAGCCCGCCAATTGCCTGCCAGGTGAGCTGAGACTCGCCGGTTCCGACGTCGAGGTAGTAGGAGGCGAACCACTCGTGTCTTCCGCCGAATGTGTAGCGACCCTTAGCGCCGACGATGCCATCCCAATCGTCGAGACGCGCCTCGGCTGAGCCCTGACGTCCCGGTCCGATGAAAGGTCCGACATTGCCGCTGAATGCAAAGCGAAAGCTCTGTTTGAGCTCTACCAACCGGGTCCCGGCAAAAAGATCTAGGTTGACCTGCGGTCCGACGAGCGCTCGGTAGTTGCCCGCTGCCGTCCACACCCACCCATCCATGTCGAGGGATGCGTTCGCGGTAACACCGATCGGAAGCGGCATACCGCCAATGCTTAGTTCGCGGGTCCCCGATTTTGAGCCCCCCAGATTTAGGTACATGACGTCAGTGAAGGCACCCCAAGGTCCCTTCTGAGCCTCAAGAGCGCCCATGAAGGCAAACTTGAGATTGTTGAGGATCGTGCTCGAGTTCACGTCGATGCTACTCCCGGGGCTCGGGAACTTGGTTGATCCGCCGAGCGACGGAAGATAGCCGTACACCGTTGCGCGAAACTGCCAATCGTCGTTGTGTGACTCCTGGGCATCGGCACGTGAGGAATGGAGTTGCAGGCCTGAGGCGAGCAGCGTGGCCATGATCGCAGCAGCCTGGTGGGACGAGCGTTGGGTAAATCTCATGTTGAACTCCAGCCGCGCAACTTTGTTATGGGGGTACTACCGGGCGTCAAGATTGTGACAGCATCCATTGCTCCATGAACTGCGCTGCCATGTCCCGTCCTAAAACAGAACGTTAGCACTGGCGGGCTCTGGAGTGTATGGCTAGACAAGTCGCACTGTCGTCCGGGGAAGAACTGGGCGCGTTGAGGGCGACTCGGGCGCTTCGGCAGCGCTAGCAAAAGCTCGCTCCGACGGGGACCAAGTGTGAAGCTGACGGCCCAACAGACGGCGTGCGATCGGCTGGTGTCAAGCTTTAACGAGCGAGGGGATGTTGCATCGCTTTTGGTACCTGACCCTCCGCTGCACGGTCCGTTCAGTGATCGAACTGTATATGCATCCTTCCCGTTCGAAGATAAAGTCATCTCGAATTCATCTTTGCTGATCGGGCGATCTGAACTTTGATCAGTTGTGAACTGCGGATAGGCCGATTATCTTTGCCTTTGATGGATACCTGTGGCTAGCACACCGGTTGACCTACCGCCGGAACAGTCACGTGAACATGCACGTGCGAGAACAAAGAGGGCAGCATCACTACCCCTTCGACATGGCAGTGCTTAAACGCGACCGGTTCAACCTCGTGATGGACACCATCGATCGCCTGACGAACCCGGGCGATAAGGGCACATACCTGAAGCAGCAAGGTCAAAGACAAACTGGGCGAACACAAGCACTACATCAACACATACGGCGAAGACCTACCGGAAATACAGAAGTGGAATTGGCCCGTGGCCAAGGTTGGCCAAACGGCGCAGCTTGAATTGATCTCTGGCATGCCTGCCGATGTTGATCCGAACAGGCTTGTCCTAGCGTTACGCGCAAGAGATTGCCGGACATGCCGACTGTTGGCTTTCAGGACCGCCCGCGTGTGACTTCGCGACCACGATCATCGTTCTGCCTTCTGGGGTCGAAGATTCGATCCAGACCCGACCCGACCCGTAGCGCACCTGTCGTGTCCGCTGCCGAGTCGTCGTCTCAACGCCTGGTGGCAATTCAATAGACCGTAGGCGACGCAGTGATTTCTGCGGATCGAAATTGGTCAAGCGGCGCTTGCTGAATAGATCAGTTCTAAATCAGAGAGCTTCACAGTCGCCCCAGTCGTTTTCGGAGGTGATACAGTCGGCAACAGCCTAATGCGTTCGTCATTTATGCGCCTGCAGCAACTACTTGCAGGAAATAACACTGATGCGCGCACATTTGAAGGCGCGGCGACCGCCGCCATGAAACCCTGACAAGCCCTTCTCAAATCCGCAGCTATAGGCGGGCCGATTGAGGCATGGACAGGCACGCAACCAAAACTTAATACTCCCGTGGAAAAGTTGTTATGACAAGAATTGTGAATCCGGCTATTCGCCCCCCCGGAAGTAGGGTGCTTGCTACTTCGATATTGCTCGGTACCCTGGCATTCGGTGCCGATACGCCCGCCGCATTCAATGTCGCATGGCAGCGCGCCGAGTCAGTCGTCGCCCGGGGGAATTCCTCGCTTCACCAGGCATCCGGCGTCGACTTGGCGCTGCGCAGCTTTCTCGTCAATGAACAGGGCAACACGGTGGCCCGCGTCTATCAGCGCTTCCAGGGCCATCGCGTGTGGGGCAGTTCCGCCACTATCCGGACGGATGCCCGGGGCAGTGTGCACCTGCTGGCGTCGAACCTTGCAGATTCACCAGCTCCCACCAGTGCGCCGCTCCTATCCGCCGAGCAGGCGACCAGCATCGCACTCAAGACAGCGGCACTGAAGGGTCGCACGGCGCCGCCGCGCGCTGAACTGGTCGTATTTCCGACGAAATTCCATGGTGGTCCCGCATTCACATTTGACCCGGTGAAGCTCACCTACGTCTTCGACCGGGCGCACAGCGTGATGACGTTGGCACCGAAGGACCCATACGTGTGGGCCTATGAAGTGCAAGTGTTTGCTAGAAATCGCATCGACGGGCTGCAGGATCGGCTGTACGTCGTGGACGCCAGGACCGGTGCCATCATGCGGGTGACGAACGGGATGCAGAGCGAGTTGCCGCTGCGCAATCCGCCGACCCAACGGCCGACGGACGTTTCCGCCGCAGGTGTCGGCAAGAGTCAATACGGTGGGTCGGTCCCGCTCGACACCACGAAGCATCAGGATGGCAGCTTTGCGCTGGTGGATCTAACCCGTGCGAGCTTACCCAACCCCTACCTGCAATGCTGCTACACAGACATCTTCGGTAACCAGATTCTCGATGCCGATGGAAATCCGATCCACGCCATTGGGCTGCAGACACTGACGGAGGATCACGAGGGCACCTTCAATGACTTCACATTCAACGCCGACAACTGGTGGTTCGATCTAAATGCCTCCAATACCTGGGGCGACGGACAGCAGTTCGTGATGTATCCCTACGGCGGTGAGACCGGCGTCAATGGACAAACTGCGGCAGTCGATGCGCATTACGGGATGGCCACCACCTGGGATTACTACAAGAACGTCTTCAATCGGGACGGCATCGATAACCTTGGCACCTCGGCGATCTCAACTGTGCATGTGATCAACCAGTTCGGCTATTACTACGATAATGCGTTCTGGGATGACTATTCCTTTGGGATGTACTACTCGGACGGGACGTTCAACCCAGGGGTGGATCCGAATACCGGATCGGCCACCCCGGCCAATCCCAACGGGTTCACGACCCTGACCGCCATCGACATCATCGGGCACGAGATGACCCACGGGGTGACCGCCAATACCGCCGGACTCATCGATGACGGCGAGACCGGAGGCCTGAACGAGGGAACCTCCGACATCATGGGCAAGATGGTTCAGGTGTACAGGACGCGCGCGCCTGGGCAGGACACCCTGATTCCCCTCACCGGCACCAACTGGGTCGTAGGCGATCAAGTGCGCCCCGGCGGCCTGCGTTCAATGATCAGACCCAGCAGCGACGGACTCAGCGCCGACAACTGGTATGCCGGCATCCAGTACCTGGATGTTCACTATAGTAACGGCCCGATCAACCGCTTCTTCTACTACCTGTCGCAAGGGGCTCCGGCAGTCACGAGCGATCCCGCCTACAGTCTCTACCTGCCTGGCGGGATGAGCGGGGTGGGCAACGACCATGCCACGCGCATCTGGTACAAAACGCTGACAGAGTATCTCACCCCGGAGAGCGTCTATGCGGATGCGCGAGCCGGAGCGGTCAGTGCCGCTGCAGACCTGTATGGCGGGGACTCAGCTGAAGTGGCTGCTGTGCGCAATGCTTTTGCCGCCATTAATGTCGGCAGTGCGACTGACCAGCCTCGCGTGTCCATCGATCTCCTGCTGGTGCATCCGGCGGGCACTCCGCTTAACACCTTTGGCGACAGCCCATTCGCACGCATGCCGATCGTGGCGATGACGACCACCGTCAAACTGCAAGCCGATGTCCAGAACACCACTAATACGGCCGTGGTCTGGAAGCTGGGTAATGCGCCGGGCGCATTCAACAATCCGGGGTTCCTGCACGTGGGCGGACTGGTCACCGATGACGGGCGGTGGACGCCGGACAACAGTGCAGGGTTCCACGCCATGATGGTGGTCAGCAAAGCCGACCCGCTCGAATACGCCGAAGGTGCGGCCTGGGTGGTCGATGGTGATGCGGACACCGATACGGAATTCGATGCGATCGATCTCGGCGCAGTCGCATTGTCATGGGGCCTCAATGGCTGGGTGAACGCAAGCCACAGCATCGTCGGCGACGGCTTCACCGACAGCCTTGACGTGACCGCGATTGTGGAAGCCTTCAAAAATGCCTTTGGCGGTAAGTGACATGAATATGCGAATTCGAATTCTCTTGTCCTGCTCAATTGCGGCCAACCTCGCCGCCTGTAGCGGCGGCAGTTCCGGCGGGCCTCCGCCGGCGCCGCCCGCCGTCCCCACCAGCCTTTCATATACCGATCCGACCGGAGATGGCTGGAAACTGGTACGCGACTACAGTTCCACCAGCACCCTTCTGGTGCTGGACCTGGTCGGACCCTCGACGCTCAAGGCGCGCGGCGTAGGCTTTAACCTCGAAAAGGGCAGCAGTCTGAAATTTGCCAATTTCAGCGACGGCGCCTATGCGCACGACACCGGCGTATTTGAATTGAAAGGCTCTAATCCTGACTTTGAGCCCTACGCAGGCACGGATGCAGACCCGGTGTTGTTCGTCTCCGCGCCGCTTGCAAAGGGAGATGTCCTGTCCACGGGCATTTTCCAAAAGGACCGCACTTACCCTGCCAAGTCCCTGACCCAGCCGCTGGTACAGGTAGCGCTGGCGCTCTCTCCGACAGCCCCCGCGGGCGCGGGCGCCGACGCCTACGTGCTACAGGTCGTTAAGGCTCGGATGGTACCGGATGACATCGGGGGCATGGATTTCCAGCTGACTCCGGATGCAATCGCGAAGGCAAAGATGCTCGACATCAGTGTTGCCGTCGGGCAGGTCACGTACCGATAGCGAACTCGGGAGTTGTCCCCGGGTGAACGGGAGAGGCGAAGGTGGCTCGTAGACCATGATATGAACAACTTCGGAGCGAATGGTCGGCCCGCTGTCATCGGCGGGGATGCCCGGTTTTGATTCCGACCCGAACCACGCCGGACATACGTTAAGCCTCGCGCCTGACTAGATTCGGTTCCAATTACTTTCCCCGATGGGCAGCGGCGCAGGAAACCGTACGGCATGCTCGCGCCCGCGCCGAGAATGAGTGTTGGACGCCTACGAATCAGTGTCCTGGTCTTGATTCCCGATGGTCGAAGCGTGGAGCTTCGGGCTCTCCATCGTCCAATTGGCAAGCTGAGCGGCCGGTCGCGGCCAGTTTGAGACATTCGAGCCAGGGAACTGGCCGCAAGAAAGCGGCCGTTGGTCGCGTAGGGTAGGCCGTAGGGCAAGCAACAAAGAGCCAGCGAATGGCCGACCGCACCGAACCAGAAATACCTTGGGGGCCCGCCGACAGCCTGAAGGCCGCGTTACTCCAAATGCGGAAGCACTTTCCACCCCGGAGATCTCAGCGCCCATGATAGATGTCCACTCTCCTCAGGCCACCATCCACACGTGGAGGGATTGCTTCATCCATATCGCGATCATCACGATCGGCCTTCTAATTGCGATAGTGCTCGAACAGTGCGTTGAGAACCTGCACCACATACACCAACGTCATCAGCTACAGCACGACCTGCTCGAAGAGGCGAAGCGCAATCGGGACATCCTAATGGTGGACCTTGGGCTCGAATCGCAATCAGTGTGGTTCCGAGGTGTCCTGGCGGCGACCAAGTCATTCCCGGCCAGTGGTCAGACCGCAATCAACTTACCGTCAACGCCGTGTATCCCCGGAACGATTGGCGCAAACGGTATGGACGTGGCTCTACGAACTAAATACTTCGCGCCTTCCGACGCGGTGTGGGCAACCGCGAGGGATGCTGGGCTGATTGTCCGCCTGCCCGTCGAGGAGGCGCGCATGTATGCCCGTCTGGCCCATAACACCGCCCTGCAGGCAGCAGCCAGGGATCGCTTTGCTTTCGCTTGTGAGCGAATTGACGCACTGCATACTCGCTACGCGTCAATGATCCAGGACAAGACGGGGGACACTTGGATAGTGAACGGAGAGCAGGCCAGTGAGGTTGCCGACGCAGCGGCGACTGCGGACACTGCGCTGCGAGGGCTCCTGTGGCGCACTCGGTGGAATCTAAAGTTCGAGGAAGGAATAGTGCGCGGGGCGAAAAATTACGACGAGGTACTAATGACCCTCGCCAGCCAAAACGACTAACAGGGTCTGCTTCGGAATCCAACGGCGACCAATGCTTAGATTCTGACGACTTCGTTCTCGGCCCTGCAGGCGCTAGTCGGCCCCTAATTTGGCTGCTCAAAAGCCGCCGGTCACGACTGACTACAACGGGAGTACTCGATGGCCCTTGGGCTCGAGGCGATCGAACTTGACGACCAGATTGGGGTAGGCCGCCATAAAGCTCTGGGCGGCATCCTCGAGCGCCTTGCGTCCGACTGCACGCGTTCCATCGTTGATTGTCAGCGAACCTGACTCTGAATAGAACGACGCGAGTGTGGCAGATTGTGGCTGCACCACGCGGCCGTATAGCGCGTTGCAAAATCACCCAAACGCATGCGCCCGCTGCACTGAAAGCAAGGGCGGCAGTATTCGAAGCATGGTTGTCACCCCCTGTTATCGGAGATCAGCTTAGCCGAAATTTAGCGGGGCTCGGCTGGATGGCGCCACTCGGCGATCGCAACCGGAAGCCCCGCGACCCAGCGATGTCGACGGCTAGTGCCCTACGGCCCTTGACATGAGTGGTATAAAGAAAAGGTAGCCGAGAGTGACCAATAACCACGCGATAGCGAGTAGCCCCTGGACAGAACGTCTGCTTGAAAGCATGGCTACTATGCTGATCGCGATAAGAGCGGAAATCAGGAAGGGGTACTCTTTGGGGACAGCGCGCAAGTGGTCAGCCCCTTTCACCAGCGTTTCTGGGATGTCCGTCAGGACCACCGCCAATTGGATGCCGAAAAACCAACGCCTATTCGAAAAGAAGTAGTCCTGAAAATCCATGCTGCGTGCGAACTCTGGCGGGTAAAGCATTGCGGCCCAAAGGAATTGCAAAATGGCGTAGGTAACCAGGAAAATGAACCACTGGGCGCTCAATTCCTGGAGACCTCGCCACCAAAACATCCCCCACCAGATGGCCAGCACAAAGATGATCACATTAATGGTCCAGACGATGTGAACCCAGTACGGCTTGATTCCGTGCCTCATCTGGATCAGTTTGGCCAGCCCTCGCAGCGGATGGATGAGCGCAAGGCCGAGGATCACCGATATCAAGACGGCGAAATAATCAAACACTGCTTACAACCTCGCGCACAGGTTCTTTTGGATTGCTCGATCCTGCCAGACAGGGCAGGTTACCCCAATCGGAGCGGTCAAATTCACTGCCTCGCCACCGGCCACTTCGCGGCAACAAGCGTAGCGCACTGCATCAAGGAAATTTAACACGCTTGCCGTGAAGCTGAGCGGGGGTGGCAGGAACTGCGGCTAAGTTACCGACGGCGTCGTACGAGCGCACGGTTTCCGTGCCGGTGTACAAATCGCCACTCACCGTGATGTCATAAGAAATCTCCAGGCGACCAGCGAATTGATGCGTGGTGCGGTCCGCTATGACTTCAACCCACTCCTTTTATCTCCCTGCATCTCAATCCCATGGATGCTTTGCATTGGAGGCTAGATCCTACCGCGAGAGATCTCAATGCGTGGCTCCCGATAGCCGCCACTCGTGACCGTCAGCAGTGGGTCAAGAGCAGTCATCGATGTCGCTCGGGGGCACGTGTGCGACTCTTGATGCGGGGTAACGGGTTCGATTCCGACCCGAACTGCTTCAAGTCGGGTGGAAGGCTTTGGCGGTTATATCGGAAGCCTCCGCGCTCTAGCCGACTGAGTACTGGGAGCCCATCTTAACCGCTCCCCCGCACGGGCGTCGGCATGGTGGAACTGGAGGTGCCGATCCACATCCTGCGCGCGATGTTCCAGGCGCTGAAGCGCAGCGGGCACATCTGGCCGATCGTCACTGGGGGGCGTGCAGGGAAGGTGCCTGCAGCGCCTGACGGCCCGCGCGCGCTTCAACGAGGGGTCGCCCGGCGATCTGGCGGGCCAGATGGTTCAAAAGTTCTGGGACGAGCATCGCGAGCGCTACCTGCTCGCGTTCGTCAAACCGCGGTTAATATTACGCTACCTGGAAATCCAGCCCGATATCCGCCGCCGGGGCGCTTTGCATCAGGCGGCCGACCGAGACGTAGGTGACGCCGCTCGCCGCGATCGCGGCGATGGTGTCGAGCCGGACGCCGCCGCTGGCCTCTGTCGGCACCCGGCCGGCGACCATGGCCACGGCTTCGCGCAGCGTCTCCGGCCCCATGTTGTCGAGCAGCAGTTGGGTGGCGCCGGCCGCGAGGGCAGGCTCGATCTGGGCGAGCTCGTCGACCTCGCAGATGATGTTGGTGAGGCCCGCCGCCCGCGCCCGCGCCACCGCCGGGCCGACACCGCCCGCCACGGCGACGTGGTTGTCCTTTATCATCGCCGCGTCCCACAGGCCCATGCGGTAGTTTTGCGCGCCGCCCATCCGCGTCGCGTACTTTTCGAGCATCCTGAGGCCGGGGATGGTCTTGCGGGTGTCGAGCAGCGTGGCGTTTCCGGCCATGGCGTCGACATAGGCGCGCGTCATGGTGGCGATGCCGGAGAGGTGCTGGACGGTGTTCAAGGCGCTGCGCTCCGCCGTCAGCAGGGCGCGGGCGTTGCCGGAAAGGCGCATCAGCGGAGTGCCCGGCGCGACGCGGTCGCCATCCGTGGCAAGCATTTCGATCTCCACCCCGGGGTCGAGGTGGCGGAAGAAGGCGGCGGCCAGCGGCAGGCCGGCAACGGTGATCGCATCGCGGCTGTCCATCACCCCGGCGAAGCGGGCCTCGGCAGGGATGACGCTCTCGGAGGTGACATCGCGCCCGCCGCCGGGCAGCCCCTCGCCCAGATCCTCAGCCAGGGTGGCGCGGATGAAAGTGGCAAGGTCGAAGCCGGCCAGATCGAAGTCGGGGCGGGGCAAGGGGGTGGTCACGGTGAGGGTATTTAGAGTCAGGGAAATGGAAATGCGCGGGGGTTATATAACACCTTTGTCGATGGAGATCCCCACAAGTGTTCGACAGCGAGCCGAAAACGGTGACTAAGGCTGAAAGCCCAGCTCTCGCTGGTGACGAATGGCTAGAATGCGCACCTCATCATGGGCAATCACAAATCGATATAGTGCGATGTACCCAGTTTGTCCGTAGGAAATGACTAGCTCACGCAGTTCTCCTTCGATGCGCCGGCCAATCAACGGATGCGCCGCAAGGTTGTCAACGGCCGATTGGATTGCTGTTACTGCGTCCGCGGCTGCGGTAGGATTTTGATCGCGTAAGAACTGAAAAGCGCGCTCAATATGCATCAGCGAACGCGCCGAATAGACTACCTGCGCCATGGTTTTGGTCGTGGCGCTGACGCGTCAGTCGCCAGCCGCTTCATCCATGCATGAACATCGTCAGGGCGATAGACCTCGCCGGTTTTGTCGATTTCCGAGTCTGCGGCGAGCGCATCTTTAACAAGGCTGCGCATCTGCTCTTCGTAGCTGGCGTGCCGTTCGACAGCTTCTACGATCAGGCTATGAGCCGAGCGACCCGTTTGCTTGGCCAGGCTGCCGAGCCGTGCACGCAGTTTTGGTGGTAGTCGGATAGTCGTCGTTGCTGCCATTGTTGCGCTCCTTTTTCAGCGTATATAGCACAAATATAGCACATCGTCCCGCTGGAAATAGTGCAGCCGAAATACCCCGCGCTCCCGCATATTTGCTGCGCGGGGTACCACCCGGGGTAACACTGATTTTGCGTACCTGGAATTCCAACTAGCTCATGGGGTTACGGAAGCAATTCGCTTCCGACCCTAGCCTTTTCCGGACGCTAATTTGCCCGTCCCAGGGCGTCCTTCCGGATCCAGAAATGTCCCCGAATGCCTGAAAACATAGGCTTTCCAGTCCTTCGTCCCCGCGGGCCGCCTTCTGAGAGGACTTCAACTGCGACTTTAGTCCAGCTCCAAAATGACCTCAAATTCGGGACGCAGGTCAAGGGCTGCGAAAGCTCTCGCGGTGCCAGGTAATAGCCGCTACTAGAGGCACCAGCAATTGAACCAGGCGCATTCTACCGACGCAGGCCATTTGTCCCGCATTGGTTTCTTGCCAGACGCCGATGAATTCGAGACGCGGCGTGTGTCTCTAGTGGGTAGAACAGCCGGGCATGAATCCGTCAGAGGGCGAGGTGAACCATGAGCGAGAGCACGTTGACAGGCAAGAGGGTCGTGGTCCTGGGCGCAAGCCGTGGGGTCGGACGGGAGATCGTCCACCGTGTGCGCGAGCAGGGTGCGGCAGAGGTTCTGGCGGTTGCGCGCGGCCGCGAGGCGCTCGAGCGCTTGGCGAGCGAACTGCCAGGCGTTCGCACGCTTACCCTCGATGCGACGACGGAGGACGCACCGCGGCAGGTGTTCACAACCCTGCGCCCTGATGTGCTCGTCATCTGCGGTGGTGCTACGCCTGCAACGTCACCACTGCAGGAACTTTCCTGGAATGAGTTTGCTGCAAACTGGGAAACGGACGTACGGATGTCGTTTCTCTTCTGTCGCGAGGCGTTGCGCGCGCCGCTTGCGCTGGGATCGGCGGTCATTCTGATCTCGAGCGGCGCGGGTCTCGGAGGCTCGCCGATTTCGGGAGGCTACGCAGGATCCAAGCGCATGCAGATGTTTATGGCGGGCTACTGCCAGAAGGAGTCGAGTCGCCTGAAGCTCGGCATCCGCTTCACGACGCTCGTGCCGATGCGGATCATGCCGGAGACCGATTTGGGGAAGGCCGCGGTGCAGGGCTATGCTCGGTATCTCGGCATTGAGCCTGCAGATTTTATTGACGGCATGAAGGATCGCCAATCCGCGCGTGAGGTGGCAGAGGCTGTCGTGCGAATCGCCACCGATGGCACCGATCCGAAGGACGCGATCATCTCCGTGTCCGCCGCAGGACTTGCGCGCGTCGCATGAGCAGTCGCGACGGTCGCAGTCCCAGGGTGCCCGAGAGCCTCAATCGCGTAACGTTTGCGCGGTTCGCAGAGCCGCACCGCCAGGAGCTCAAGCTCCATTGCTACCGCATGCTGGGCTCTTTGGAGGACGCCGAGGACGTAGTTCAGGAAGCCTTCGTCAAGGCCTGGAACGCGCTCGATGAGTTCGAGGGGCGAGCGCTCTTCAAGAACTGGCTGTATCGCATTGCGACCAACGCGTGTCTTAACGCGCTCGCTAGCCGCTCGCGGCGAAGGCGCCTGCTCCCTGCGCAACTGGCAGGCCCTGCAAGCGAGCTGCCGAAGGGCCAGCCGGACACCGAGGTCCCCTGGCTTGAGCCCTACCCGGACTTCGAGCTCGAAGGAATAGTCGACTCGACCGCGGGGCCCGAGCGCCGCTACGAGATGCACGAAGCCGTGCGGCTCGCCTTCATCGCGGCCATTCATCAGCTGGCGCCGCGGCAGCGCGCGGCGCTGATTCTCTCGGATGTCCTTGGCTGGTCGACCGCCGAGATTGCCATGCTCCTGGGTGGCTCCGGCGCGTCCGTGAACAGCGTCCTGCAGAGGGCCCGTCAGACCATGCGGCGGAGCTACGGCGGCAAGGCGGCGGCTGCGCAGCCGCAGGAAGCCGCCGGCCTGCGGGCGCTGCTCGATCGGTACGTGCGCGCCTGGGAGAGCACTGACCTCGATGCCTTCGTGAACGTACTCAAGGAGGACGCCGTGTACTCAATGCCGCCGTGGCGGCAGTGGTACCAAGGGCGCGAGGCTATCCGCACCTTCTTCAGCAATACATGGAAAGCGTACGGCGGCTTTCGGCTTGTGCCAGTGGGCGCCAACGGCCAGCCCGCCTATGCTCTATACACGCGCTCGAGAGAAACCCGTGCCTGGGGCGCACACTCGCTGCAGGTCCTGTCACTGGGCGATGAGGGGATCGCGGGCTTCACGATGTTCATGAAACCGCTCGCGCTTAAGATCTTCCCTGCCTTCCACCTGCCGCTCACGCTCAAGGACTAAGCCTCCCCGTGGCGTAGTGCCAATTTTAGTAACGTCACCCGCTAAACCAATCGAGGAACGACCATGATTAGCCCGATGTATACCAACTCAGTTCCCGTTTTTAAGCAACTACTGACGGCTTTGAAAGCCATTCTTGCTCAGGCCGATGCACACGCCGTCGCCAACTCAATAGAGGCAGACGCGTTTTTGCAGGCTCGTCTGTTTCCGAACATGTTTCCGCTGGTCAAACAGGTGCAAATCGCTGCCGATTTTGCGCGCGGGATCTCGGCACGCCTAGCAGGTGTTGATGTTCCCACCTATGAAGGTAAAGAGACGAGCTTTGCCGATCTCGACGGCCTATTGTCACGGACAATGGGATTTCTTGATAGCGTGAATTCTTCCAAATTCGAAGGTAGCGAATCGAAAGAGATCGTACTGCGTCCTGGTACGCCTAAAGAGAAGAAACTGAGCGGTCAGGCCTATTTGACCAACTACGGCGTGCCGCAATTTCTTTTTCATGTCACGACCGCCTACGCGATTTTGCGGCACAATGGGCTAACCATCGGCAAGCGGGATTTCATGGGGGTCTACTAGTTCTCCCGCCCGTACGCGATTGCGCCGCGACGCGGTTCGATCCCGACCCGAGGGGTATCTCAGGTGATCACGCTCCAGCTGGGGTGGGCGGTCCCGTCCAACTGGACATCAGCTCCATCGATGAACGGTAGGGCTACCGTCAGCCGCCCACGCCTCCGCCCTTCCACCCAGGCAGGGCACATTCGCGTGGGTGGGTGAGCTCGAGTTGTGCGAGGCGTTTCACTCCACTCCATCCGTCAGTCGATGATGAGGTCGTCATACTTGAACGGACCGCCGGTGACGGGCCGTAGAGAATTCGGTGAGCCGCCGTCGAGATCACGCACGCCATATTCCTTGGCCTGCTCCGCGCCGATTATGGTTCGGCCCGACAGTGCCATCATGTCCGGATCGTTGTGGATCGCCGCGATAATGCGTCCAGTAAAATCCGGCGTTTCCATGTACGGCAACAGAAAATCGAACTGGCCCGGCTTTTCCGCCATAGAAGACGCCGACCGCGCGGTCTTCAGCAAGCCCATCCAGATGCTTATCGACGCCACACCGAAGGGGCGCAGATCCACTGCCATGTCGGCCGACATCTTGTCGGTCCCGGCTTTCTGCGCGCCATAGGCGGGGCCATGGGCGTAGTTCACGGCGCCCGGC
Organism: uncultured Pseudomonadota bacterium; assembly: GCA_963794975.1. GTDB lineage: Bacteria > Pseudomonadota > Gammaproteobacteria > Steroidobacterales > Steroidobacteraceae > 13-2-20CM-66-19. The sequence goes on from CAWCGL010000002.1 coordinate 656,342, forward strand.
GCGGACGTGAAGACCAGCAGGCCGCCGGGCTTGGCCACGAGGAGGGGTGCCGCCGCGTGGGCCGCAATATAGCTCGATCGAAGGCCGACGGTGATGATGTCGGCCATTCCCACCGGCCTAGTCCAAAATCCGCCGCGCTGGATTAGATCGCTGCTAATGGCCGCCGCGTTGTTGACCAGAATGTCCAACCGACCTTCATCGCGCGAAACGCTCGCGAACAGCCCGCGCACCGCCTCGTCGTCGGCGTGATCGCAGGCGTACGCAACGCCACGTCCGCCGGCAGCGGTCACCTCCGCCGCCGTTTGATGGATCGTACCACCCAACGGCGATGCATCCGCCGTCTGGCTGCGTCCGGTGACATAGACGGTATATTCCGCCGCCCCCAGCGCCCGCGCGATGCCCTGACCCGCGCCCCGGCTCGCGCCGGTCACCACTGCGACACCGTTCTTCATGTACCTCCCCTTTGTCACGGCCCGACGCTTGGGCAGCCGACGTGATCACACAAGGGCAATCGTGATGTGCGAGCGCCAGTTTGGGCTCGTCGGCCTTCTTTGATGGTACTGGAACCTATCTCAAAACTGTTTGAGAAGATCGCTTCGACCCTTCGTCTTCCATCAGTCGAGTCGCCCCGGACTTACCCGGCCTTGGCTGCGCCGCCGCTGCGCGACTTGGTGATGGACCGATGTAGCGGTTGCCAACCGGTAGCGCCCGATGGGAGGATGGCTGGTCGGTAAGGAGTTTGCCCCTTGGCAAGCGGTCCAGGCGCGCGCAAGACCCTGAGTGGGGTCGCGACTGGCGTAAGTGCGGCACGCAGAGCAAAAAATGGCGCGCACTTAGATAGTTACACGGCACAGTCGATTCCGACCCTGGAGTTCCAGGTAGACGCTGAGGGTCCGCATGGATTCATGACGGATCTGCAGAGTTGCGCGCCCAATCCGATCGCTGTGAGGAATCGGACTTCGAACGGGTTCACTCGAGTGGTTGGCACGACCGGTGGCATTGACTGGGCGACGGCCGGTACTAGTGGGGGGCCGCAGAGCGCGTATCAGTGCACCGACATGTTGCAGCCAGTCAACCTCCGCTGCGAACGCCGCCGTCAGTGCAGCCTCATCTACAAGTGCGCGTGCACCCCAATTCCGTGCCGACGCGCACCCCGCTCGATACTCTTCGAAAGTAAGTCCTCCCTGTGGCTTGATGACATCCACGCCTGCCGTGGTGTGCTGTTATGTCGCCAGCGCCGCCTCTTTTGGATGGTGTCCTTGCGTCTGCGTGTCTCATATCATCTGATTTAAGTCCTTTGAGACATCCGCGATAGCCTACATACTGGAATCTCATGCAGAAGCGAATCGCAATTTTCGGCTACAAGGGCGCGTCGGCACTAGATATTACCGGCCCAGCGGAGGCTTTTGCCATCGCCAACCAGCGCTCTAAAGCGCTGACTGCGCCTTATCGGGTTGAGATATTTGGCGCGCGTGCCACATTCTTCACTACTGAATCCGGCGTCGTCATGCAATCGTCATTGGCAGAGGCCGGGGCGAAATTCCACACGATCGTTATTCCGGGTGGCGCAGGCCTGCGCGAAACATCTGTCCGAACCGAGGCAGTCGACTGGATTTTGAAGCACCAGCGCAGCGCTCGTCGCATCGTATCTGTCTGCACCGGCATCTATGGGCTGGCGGCCACGGGTTTGCTCGAAGGTCGTCGAGCCACGACACATTGGCGTTTTGCAGCCGATGTTGCCCGTCTTTTTCCAGCGATTAACGTCGATCCGGATGCAATTTTCATCCGCGATGGGCGTTTTTACACCTCTGCAGGTATCACGGCTGGCATAGATCTGACGCTTGCCCTGATCGAGGCAGACTTGGGCGCGGCCGCTGCACTGTGTGTTGCGCGAGAACTCGTCGTGTATCTTCGGCGACCGGGTACTCAACGGCAGTATTCTGAACCGCTGCGATTCCAGACCCAGGCCGTTGACAGATTTGCCGAGCTGTCGACGTGGATTGCGACACACCTGTCGTGTGATTTGTCTTGCGAAGCACTCGCAATCAGGGCGCGTTTGTGCCGACGCCATTTCACACGTGTGTTCAAGGCGACCCACGGCGTGGGCCCGGCAGAATTCGTTGAGCGTCTGCGCATGGACCACTCGGCGCGCCTTCTATCCGCTGACTCCCCCTCGATCGAGGCGGTGGCGAAGGCTGCCGGCTATTCAAGCGTCGACGTGTTCCGGCGTGCGTTCGAGCGATATTTCGGACTGCCCCCCAGCGTCTATCGTAATCGGTTTGCCCCCATTGCCGAGGAGCGGATTTGATGGCTTTCAGACCAGTTCTCTCGACGCTCGCTGCAGTGTTGCTTTTCTCGCAATCCGCTCAATCCCGCGGAAGTCCACCAGGCGCCGCAAGTCTACAAGGCCATTGGCAGGGGGAGATGATCGAGCAGGGTCAAGCGCTGCAGGTCAGTTTCGACTTTGATCAAGCCCCAATCCAAGGCCGGTTTACCTCTCTGACTCAGCGGGTGATGGACTATCCTCTGGATCGTATCGTCCAGGAAGGCGCGCTCGTGTCGCTCACTCTCGGGGGTTCGATCGTTCTAAATGGAATACTGGTCGGTCCGCAATTCGCCGGGACGTTCACGAACGGCGAGGCAAGTGGAACGTTTGAGTTGCGTCGCGCCGACGCGATAAATCTTCCATACAGTGTCGTTCCTGTAAGCTTTCGCAACGGCAAGGTGTTGCTACGGGGGACGCTTTGCATTCCCCGTTCGTCGGGCATGCATCCAGCAGTCATCCTAGTGCACGGCAGTGGCGCTGAAACACGATGGGGGACGAGCCGCTACATCGCAGACCGCATGGCGCGCGCGGGAATCGCCGCCTTGATTTACGATAAACGAGGTTCGGGGGAGTCGGGCGGTGATTGGCGCACGTCAAGCTACGAGGAGCTAGCTCGGGATGCGCTGGCGGCGGTGGATCTGTTGAGGGCGCGCAGCGATATTGATGCTCGTCATATTGGCATTCACGGACACAGCCAGGGAGGGGTAATCGGGCCATTAGCCGCGACACTTGCTCCTCAGAAGCTTTCTTTCATCGTGGCAGAAGACACGTTTGCTGGACCTCAGTATAAACAGGATATTTATCGCGTTAGCAGAGCCATCAGCGGTCTCAAGCTAACGGCCCCCGACGAGTCCAAGGCGATGGAAATTTACTCGTTGTTCGTCGCGGCTGCACGAGGCGCTGTACCTTATGAGGCATTTGAGGCCGCCGCCGCTCCGTATCGGAACGCCGCTTGGTACGATTGGATGCAATTTCCGCCACCGGGAAGTTGGATTTGGACATTTGGTCGTTTGAACGGTTCCTTCGACACAATGCCGCTGTGGCGTCAAGTCCGGGTACCCGTGCTCCTTATATATGGTGAGAAGGACGCATTGGGCCCGGTAGATGAGTACATCGCGAAGATTTCGGACGCGCTCGAGCAATCGAATACGCCCTACACGGCGTTGATTGCTCCAGGCGCGGTACACAATCTCACTGTACAACCCGATGAGAATGGAACCTTTTTCTGGTGGCGACAGGCTCCTGGGATTGTCGACGTCGTTGTCGATTGGACGCGCCGACAGACCGGGCGGCAGTGACAGATCCGATAACGCTATCGCAAGCGCCAGAGCGCGCCCTTCTTCCGGCGAGGCTGTCAGCAGCGATCCGCCGGGTATGTGAACCAACTCCGAATCGGGAACGCGATTCATTCTTGCTCCTAGCAGGCGGGGGGGCGCGCGGCTTCTTACTAGAGTCCGATTGTCGCGGCTGAAAGCCGTTTCCTCGGGCCCGTACCGCAGGTCCGAAAGACCGAGTGGTGCGCTACGAACCGGATCGCTGCGATAGCGGACTCATTTCTTCGATAATCGTGCGGGCAAATGAGAATTTCATCGGGCCACCTAATTCCGCGGGATCGGGGGCACTGTGCCTTTGAACTCGCTCTCCGTCGCTTCGTGAAAACGGCACGAGCTTTCTTGGGGCGACCCATAGGGCAGCTGGGACTGGCCCGGCCGAAAGCTCTCAGTTACTGGAGAAGTGATGAGGAGAGGAAACTGAATCTGCTGCGCCTGTAATCCAGCGCCGTCTTGAAGGCATCAGAGTAACTGTCTCGTCCAAACGGCCGCATTCTAAATCGAGGTACGCCCGATCCCACTTGGCATTCCCTTTTGGGCAGTCGCTAACCTCATAGGCCTAACCTACTATCGTTCGGAGGGAACTACCACAGCGGTGGAACGAAATGCGGCTGCCACGAGCTGCGTGAGCGGGGCAGTGCGGTGTCGACGATTTCTGATTGTTCTGTGCCCGTAGCGCTATCGGTGACTGAACACTTTGATCGTCAATGCGTCGCGGAGCGTCCGGCCGGATACCTTCGTGATTGTTCTCCACTTGGACTCCATCGCGCTGCTCCTCGAAGCACTGCTGGAGTGATAGCGAGATCGCCGTCAGCCGCAACGATTTGGGCATCCCTCATGGCGCTGCTTGCCCGTCCCTTAGACTTGAGCCCCGTCCGGGGTGCCGTATTGGCAATCCTGATGGTGGCTTCGATGGCTCGAGTTATTCCAGCAGAAGCGGGTCCTTCCGCTCTCGCGGCCAAACAGAAGGAGGAGAGCAAGGACTCCGAGTCGCCTTGGCTCTTGGTGCCGACCCTTTCGTCGAATCCGAAGCTCGGCACATCCGTCGGAGGGACGGCTGCGTACATGTACTACTTTGATCCTGAATCGAAGGTATCCATCTTCGGTGTCAGCGCGCAGTACACCTCCACCGGGTCGGTTGTCGGGGCAGTGACAGCCAAGACGTCCTTCGGTGCGGATCACCATCGTCTGCTGGCGCTCGCCATCGGCGGCAATATAAAGAATGACTATGATGATTTTCTGGGCACAGGCATGCCGCTTAAGAGCGAAGATCATTTGCGCGCCTACGTGCTGCGGTACCAGTATCGGATCTGGGGCGACTGGTTCATCGGCGCACAGGCCCTGAGTAGTACTTACCAGATGCTCGGACAAACAGAACTTGACGACGAGATGCTGCAAACGCTTGGCCTTACGGGCTTTTCCGGAGGTGGACTCGGCGCAATCATCAACCTGGATTCGCGCGACAGTGAGTACAGCCCTCACAAGGGATGGCTGATCAACCTAAATAACATCGCCTACCGTGAGTGGATCGCCGGCGACAATAACTATGACGCTTATCGGGCCGATTTCCGTTGGTACTGGGGGCATGGCGACAGCAATGTGCTGGCGCTTCGCGCAAATAACCAGTGGACGGTAAATGCACCCACCAGCGCCTACGCGCCGATTTCACTGCGGGGCTATAAGTTCGGCGAATATCTGGGAAAGTACATGTCGTCAGTCGAGGCGGAGGAGCGACTGCACCTTGCCTCGCGTTGGACGGCAACTGTGTTTGTGGGTGTCGGTTGTCTTTACGGGGGCAGTCTCCGCTGCGGTGATAGCGAGAATGTCTATCCCAACTTCGGGGCCGGCGTGCAGTACGTCATAAAGCAAAAAGAGGGCATGGTGCTCAACCTCGAATACGCCAAGGGCAAGGGAGACAACGATGGTACTTATTTGAAGTTTGGCTACGGATTCTGATGATCGCGATGGCGCCTGCCTGGGCGAGCTAGATTCCATCCCGCTAACGTTGTGCTGACCTTACGGTCCAAACTTTCTGCCCTCCTGGCCTCCTCGGGCCCAGTGTTGCAAATGACAAGCAGCCGCTACGTCGCGAGGGAGGTCAGGCGCCGCGCGCGCATTCCGCCGCCTTCTCCCCCAAGAGCTTGACCGCTGCCTGATACAGCCGCCCGCGGAGGACGTAGCGGTCGCTGGCTCTTGCCACGTAGCGCACGGCAATCTCAACACCGCCGACGGCCGGGCGTACCGCGATTCCTGGCTTGGCTGAAAGGCTCGTACCGCGGGCTCCACGCGAGGCGACTTGCCATTCCTGTTCGGCCTCGCGCGCATTTCCGGCGGTAGCTTCGGTGGCCTCTTTCTGCAGGGCATCGGCAACTACCTGCGGATCACGCCCGGAAGGCACAATGACCGTGAGTTCATCCCACAGCCACTGCCCGGTAGTGGAGAAATTGAAGTAGTGACCCTCGATGGCGAAGCTGTTGGTGAAGGTCACACGCCTCCCCGTGGGGTGGCCGGCGTCGGTCCAGTTGCCGGTTTCATGCAGAACAGTGTGAAACACGCTGAGCTCGACCACCTCGCCACTTACCCCGTTGATCTCCACCCAGTCGCCGATGCGAATCCCGTTCTTGCCCATGAGCACGAACCAGCCAATGAAGGCTACGATGAAGTCCTTCAGGGCGACCGTGAGGCCGGCACCGGCGAGGCCCAGCATGGTGCCAAGTTGACCCGGCAGGCCGATCAGCATGAAAAGGATCAGCAGTACTGCGACCACCTGCAGGCCGACCCCGATGACGCTTCGCAGTGTGGCGTACTGGCGCCGGTCGATGCTGTGGGCGCGCCCGAGCAGTCGGGTCACGGAGCGATCGGCGAACAGCAGCAGTAGCAGGGCTACGACTACGACCGCTGCTCCGGCGAGCCACTCGCGCAGCACCGCACGCTGCTGGTCGGCAACCACGGCGCCCCAGTTTCTGTAGACCTCCGCAAGTTTCTTGCGCGCGGTGATGCGCTTGTCGCGCACCATGATGCCGCGCTGGTCACTAGCGAACTGGCGTGTGAGGCTGAGCTGCCTGTCGGATTCCCTGCCTCCAGCCGTGCGCACGGCGGGCGGGGGCGCCCCATTTGCGGCCGCCGTCGTTCGTGCTGGCGTCTTGTTTCCCAACGCTGCCAACTGCTGCTGCACGCTGACGAAGTCGGCCGCAATTTCTTGACGCTGACTGGTCAGTTTCGCTGCGCCTTCGACCACCTCGCGACCGGCCGCCTCGAGCGCGCTGCGCTTGCCGCGCAGGCCCAGCCATTGGCGCACCTGCGCCACCATGCCGTGCAGGGAGGAAAGGGCGCTGGCCGAGGTGTGGGCCTGAGGCGACGGCGCCGTGTCACGCTCCGCGGCGAGGTGCTCTTCCTGGGCGGCCTGGATGCGTTGGTGGACGTTGCCGCCGGCGGCCATGAGGTCGTCGTTGGCCTCTTCGATCTCGTCTTTCTCAATCTCGATCCTCGACCCCACAAGATCCAACTGATCCTGCAGGTCGGATTTCTCCGCCTCAGTCGCTTTCCCCATCCTTTGCGCGAGATTGCTGAGGATCTCAGTGTCGCTCTCCAGACTCTGCTGTGCCTCGGCGATCCGTGCCTGCATTCTCAATGCTTCGGGACTCAGGACGGGAGGATGTGCCTGAATATCGTCCAGTGCGCCCATAAAGGCGAGGTCCAGCTCGTGGTTGGCGGCTTGCACCGCGGCCTGCGCGAACGGCTGCTCCTCGGGAGTGTTCGCAAGCCTGGCTAGACGCTGCGCAGTGCGCAGCGCACTCTCGTCAATCACCGGAATGCGGCTGTTGCTTACGCTCGGCTGGCCCGGCGGGGCCACGGCCGGCTCGCGGGCGGTCCAGCGGGCATACAGTGCGACGGCTAGCAACAGGGCCAGCACCGTGGCGCAGATCTTCTGCAGCGCGTTCATGCGCTTATGATGCCACGCACGCGAGCGCGCTTGCGCGTTTCCGTGCTATCAAGACCGCTTGTGTGCTTGGAAAGCGCGCTCTGATACCAGCAGGTCTCTGTGCCGCCAGGCGCAGGCCCGGATGATCCAGCACGCCTTGGAGGGTGGTGCGGGCGAGACTCCGTGACCGCTGTGCCGGTGTGGTGGCGGACCCGTGGATCAGCCACGCGCTAGTCAAACCAACCGAGATCCTTGGAGTCAGGCATTGTAAACGGCTGTTCAAAGAACCTGAGCGTCGTGGAATTGAACAGCGCCGGGTCCTGTGCCGGAACCATATGGGTCGCCCCGGGGAAGATCGCCAGCTGAGATAGCTGGAGGGCGTGAAAGATGCTTAGCGTATGGTCATCGCGAATCACGTCGCGATCACCTGCCATGACGAGCACGGGGATCTGCACCCGACTCAAGTCAGACACAGCGATATGGGGCTGGTTGCCCTCGAGATCGAGTAGCTGCAACTGGAGTAACAGCGGCTTGGGATTGTCGCTGTGCGCAAGCTGCGCCGTCAATTTTTTACGAACCCGGGCAATCCCGTCTGTGGCCCACGGGTAAGCAGCATCGGGTTGAAGATTTGCGCCCATCACCGCTAACTTGCCCACCTTGTCCGGATGATGGATCGCGAGCAGCAGCCCGATGATGCCGCCGTCACTCCACCCGAGTACATCGACGTGAGCAACCTTCAGGTACTCCAAGAACGCATTGGTGTCCTCGGTCATCTGTTCGTAAGTAAGCTTGTCGGTACCCAGATCAGACTTGCCCTGTCCGCGGCTATCCATGGCGAGGACCCGGTGGCTTCTGGCAAACACACCAATTTGTTCCTTGAAGGTTCCGATCGACTCTCCATTGCCGTGAATGAGTAGTAAAGGCTGTCCATCGCCATAGGTCTCAAAGTAAAAGGTATTGCCGCCGTGCACGAAAGTCCTTCCGGCTGCAGGATTGTTGCCGTAGAGCGGGGGCGATGGCGGCGAGTCAGCCCTTGCCGGGTGGGCGACGGCTATGGAAAGTACTGTCACAACCAGCTCCACCAGATATTTCATGTCGATCAGGTTCCAGCCGTGGGCTTGAATTGGCCAAGGAGCAGCCTGGCGGACTGGATCAGCATGCTCGTATCTACACCAACGGCCACGAACAGTGCCCCCGCATCCAGATAGTTGCGGACGAGCGCCGGATCAGCGCTAAGTACTCCCGCTGCCTTCCCCGCATCCCGAACGAGCCTGATGCCGTGCCTGATCTCGTCCTGGACGCGTTGGTCGCCCGAACGTCCCAACAGGTCGAGCGAGGCGGCCAGGTCCGCAGGTCCGAAGAAGACTCCGTCAACGCCGTCGGTTGCGGTAATTGCTGCAAGATTCTCCAGGCCCGCCGAAGACTCCACCTGAACCAACACGCACAGTTCCTTTGCGCTGTCCCGGAGGTAGTTGTCCACCAAGTTCCAGCGCGAGGCGCGCGCAAGCGCGCTGCCCACGCCGCGGATTCCCGAAGGAGGATAGCGCGTGCCGGCCACGATCTGCCGCGCCTGTTCAGCCGACTCAACCATGGGGACCAGAAGCGTCTGCGCGCCAATGTCGAGGTACTGCTTCAGTACCGTGACATCGCTCGAGGGTGTGCGTACCACAGCCTGCACCGGGTAGGGGGCCAGGGCCTGGAGCTGCGACAGCACGCTGCGCACGTCGTTGGGGGCGTGCTCCGCATCGATTGCCAGCCAGTCAAATCCGGTCGCGGCGATCAGTTCCGCCGCGTAGGCGTGGGCGAGCCCGAGCCACAGGCCGATCTGCAGGCGGTGGGCCCGCAGCGCCGCCTTGAAAGTGTTCGTCGGCAGTTCCATGAGTTCCTTCAGACAAAACGCACGGCGATACTTCCCAGGCGGCCGAAATCAGCGTGCAGCACGTCGCCGCCCTCGACGGCAACGGGCCGGGTGAATGAACCGCTGAGCACCACATCGCCGCCGTCGAGCTGTTCGCCGTATGGCGCGATCTTGTTGGCGAGCCATGCGACGCCGGTCGCGGGGTGGTTCAGCACGGCCGCGGCGAGCCCGGTCTCCTCGATTACGGCATTCTTGTGAAGCAGGGCGCCCGCCCAGCGCAGATCGCAGGCATCCGGCTTCACCGGCCGGCCCCCAAGAATGAGTCCGGCATTCGCGGCAAAGTCTGCGATGGTATCGAACACTTTGCGCGGCGCCTTGGTATCGCGGTCGACGCGCTCGATGCGCGCGTCGATGATCTCCAGAGCGGGCGTGACGTACGCAGTGGCCTTAAGCACATCGGTGAGCGTTACCCCAGGTCCGCGCAGCGGCGCATGCAGCACAAAGGCCAGCTCGACCTCCACCCGCGGTGAAATGAAGAGGCTTACGGGAATGTCCGCGCCTGCCTCGAAGAACATGTCGTCCATCAGCGGAGCGAAGTCCGGCTCGGTGATCTGCGAGGCCTGCTGCATAGCCCGAGATGTAAGCCCGATCTTGCGGCCCTTGATCAAATGCCCGCTGGCAAGTTCCAGCTGCACCCATGCGCGTTGGATCGCGTAGCCATCATCGATTGTCATCTGCGGATGCTGCGATGAGAACTGACGCACCGCGGTGCGGCTCTTGCGCGCCTGAAACAGGCGTTGCGCGAGTTCGGCAATGACGACCTGGGACAGCTTGTTCACTGCTTGGCGAAAAGCGGGTGGATGTTGCTGTGCTTGGCGTCGAACACTTCTTGGCCCTCATCGATCTGCAGTGTGACACCGATATGGCGCGTGGCAAACAACGGCTCGAGAAAAGCCTTCGCTGCGGCGAGCAGTGCTTCGCCGGCGCGCTGTTTAACCGCCGGAGTGCGCCCGCGGCCCATGCGCAGGTTGAGGTACACGAAGGCGTAGTCGCGCTGGCCGTCAGCCACGGCGAAGTGGCATGCCGGATAGGCGAACACCCTGACGCCTCCGGTGGGATAGACCTGCTGGCCATGTTCGTCCCGCACGGCCAGCATGGTATCGGCGAGGCGCCGGCAAAGTGCAGTCATGTCGGTCTCGGTGTCGAGATTCGCGGTGTACAGGATGACAAGATGGGGCATGCGTGACTTTCCGGGGTGCGCCTTGCGTTACGCCGCTATTTCCATGGTGGCGACGGTGCACCCGACCGAAAAGATCGGAATCGGAACGTAATGATGCAGGTGGCCGCGCCCACGGGCCGCCGCCGCGACACTGAGGAAGGTGCGGATCTCGAAGCCGCCCTGGCCAGCGTCGCGATAGGTCGCGAAGTCGGAGTACGAGAGCAGCGCTTGGCGGTCATTCCGCGTCCAGCGTTCCAGGAACTCCCGGTCCCATGCCTCATTGATCTTTCCTGAATCGGGGGTTGCCGGCCAGTGCGAGATGCCTCCCGTGCCGATAACAGCGATGCGCTGGGAGACGCGGTCCGCGGCGCGCCGAATAGCCTCGCCAAAGATCCAGGCGCGGTGCAGCGGCACCAGAGGCGGACCCTGGCAGTTGATGTTGACGGGGATGATGGCGAGGTCGTAGCCCGGCGTGAGGAAGTGCAATGGCACCATGATGCCGTGGTCAAACCTCCACTCCTCGGCAAACGCGACATCCGCGGTCTGCATGATCTCGCAGATTAGTTCGCGGGAGAGCGCGGCATTCCCGGGGATGCTGGTGCGCGCGATGCCGAGCCAACCGGGATCCTCGATTGGACCGCTGTAGCGATCTGCCATGCCGACGGCGAAGCTCGGCATGTTGTTCATGAAGAAATTGGCAAAATGCTCGGCACCGACGACCACTAGAGCATCCGGACGCGTCGCCACGAGTTGCTCGCGCATGCGGTGGTAGGCGTCGTAGAAGGGCTCACGCAGGGCCGGGTCGGCCAGGCTCGCGCGGCCGGTGATGCCCGGCGCATGGCTGCAGATGCCGGCGAACACCAGGCTCATACGCCAGCCACCTTCTCATCGACCGCCGTGGTCATGGCGTACACACCCGCGCGCACCGGCCCGTGACGAACCACCCCGTCGCGCATGGCCTGAAGATAGGCGGGCCAGGAGAGGCCGAGGAAGGCGGCGTAGTGCATCAACAGTTGACCGTTCGCGCCCAGCACGTAGATCAGCCCGATGTCCCCCGTGGCGAGTGCGGCGCGCTCCTCTTCGTTCAACTCATATTCGGCAAGCAGTCCTGCAGGCTCGGCGTGGTACCGCGCCTGAACCTTCGGGTCGCGATTCAGGTCGTACAGGAACTTTTGCAGCTGATACAAGCTCATGACCGGTCGCGGAGGGCTGCTAGTGCCGTTCAGCCGCCCCAGTGCGGCAGGTGATGGTTGCCAAGACTCACGCAAACGTTCTTCGGTTCCAAGAACACCTCGTAACTCCACCTGCCACCCTCGCGGCCCACGCCCGAGGCCTTCGTGCCGCCAAAGGGTTGGCGCAAATCGCGGACATTCTGACTGTTGACGAAGCACATTCCGGCATCGATTGCTGAGGCGACGCGGTGGGCGCGGCCGACACTTTCGGTCCAGACGTAGCTGCTGAGTCCATAGCGGATGTCGTTGGCCTTGGCAATCGCATCGGCCTCGTCATCGAAGGAGATCAGGCAGGCAACGGGCCCGAATATCTCCTCCTGGGAGACGCGCATGCGATTGTCCACGTCCGCGAACACGGAAGGCCATACGTAATTGCCGGAGCGAACCCCGGCAGGCAGTTCGGCCGCATAGGGCGGGCGCTCTAGGCCGCCGCACAGGAGCGTCGCTCCTTCCCTGGTGCCGTCCGCAAGGTAGCCGTGTACCTTGGCCAGGTGCGACTTACTGATCATCGGGCCAACCAGAGTCGCCTCGTCCAGTGGATCTCCCACGCCGATGCGCTGGGCGCGTTCGCTGAAGCGGGTTGCGAAGTCGGCGTAGATAGATTGCTGCACCAGGATTCGAGAGCCGGCGGTGCAGCGTTCGCCATTGTTGGAGAACACCATGAACAGCGCGGCGTCGAGCGCGCGCGGCAGGTCCGCATCGGCGAATACCACGAACGGACTTTTGCCGCCCAGCTCCATGCTGAACTTCTTGAGTCCAGACGCTTTGACGATGCGGTTCCCGGTAGCGGTGGAGCCGGTAAAAGAAATGCCCCTGACGTCCGGATGCTGACATAGCGGCTCCCCGACCTGCGGGCCGAAGCCGTGCACGATGTTCAGCACCCCGGCCGGGATACCCGCTTCCAGCGCGAGTTCGCCCAGACGTGAGGCCGTCAGCGGCGATAGCTCGCTCATCTTCAGCACTGCGGTATTGCCGAACGCCAGCGCTGGCGCCACCTTCCAGGTCGAAGTCATGAAGGGCACGTTCCATGGCGAGATCAAGGCGCACACACCCACCGGATGAAACAACGTGTAGTTGAGGTGTGTGGGCGTCGGGTAGGTGTGGCCGTCCACGCGGACGCACATTTCGGCGAAGTAATAAAAGTTGTCCGCAGAGCGGGGGATCAGCTGCTTGCCTGTCTGCGCGATTGGCTGCCCGCAGTCCTGCGTTTCAGTGCGCGCCAGGGCGGGCACGTTCCGCGCGATCAGGTCGCCGAGCCTGCGCAGCAGCGCGGCGCGCTCAGTCGCAGGTCGCCCCGCCCAGGCAGGGAAGGCGGCCTTGGCTGCGGCGACGGCCGCATCGACCTCGATTGCCGAGCCGTTTGCAACCTCGGCCAGCACGTCCTGGGTCGCCGGGTTCACGGTCTCGAAGTAGCTGTGGCTCGCTACGCTCTTGCCGTTGATGAGGTGATTGATCTTCATGCAAGGGGATCTCAACGGCCGTACAGGTCATCCCCGACGATCGTATTCGTCAGGTGACCCAACCCATCGATTTCGCACGCCACTTCATCGCCGATCTTAACATTCGTGACCCCCTCGGGCGTTCCCGTCAGAATCACGTCTCCGGCACTGAGGGTCATGAACGAGCTGAGGTATTCGACTAGTCGCGGGACGTCGGCGATCATGTCGCGGGTGTTCCCCTGCTGTGCAAGGTTGCCATTGACGTAGGTACGCAGTCCCAGGTTGCCGGGATCGGCGATGTCCGCGGCATCCACAAGCCACGGCCCCAGAACGGTGGCGCCGTCGCGATTCTTGACGCGGAGGTTGGGCCGGTACCAGTTCTCGAGGTAGTCGCGGATGGCGTAGTCATTGGCGATGCAATAGCCAGCAACGTGCTCGAGCGCCGCGCTGCGGCTCACGCCCCGGGCGGTTCGGCCGATGACGACGGCCAGCTCGCATTCATAGTGCATGAACTTGACGTCGGACGGGCGCCGAGTGATGCCGCGATGCCCGAGTAGGGTGCCGGGACCCTTCAGGAACACCAGCGGCTCGTCCTGAGCCGAGAATGCCAGCTCCTTTGCGCGCTCGGCATAGTTGAGACCGAGGGCTATGACCGTGCCCACCTCGACGGGGGGCAGCCAGACGACGGCGTCTTCCGCAAGGATCCGACCGTCCGTGAGCCGTACGCCCGCGCGGCCGTCCGGTAGCTGCTGCGGTTGAGCACTGTGGATGGCCCCGGTGCAGGCGACACGGGCCACCTTCATGTGGTGGCCTGCACGAACGGGTTCTCCAGCTTCCCGAGGCCCTCAATCTCGATGCAGGCGAGCTGACCGGCGCTGATGAGGGGCGCCGGTGCGGCAGCGCCGACGGCCAAAATGTCGCCGGGGGCCAGGGTCATGAACTCGGTGACATCGGCCAATAGGCGTCGTACCGGGCGCAGCAGTTGCGAAGTGCGCGCCTGTTGCTTGAGCTCGCCGTCGATGAGGACCCGGATGCTCAGGTCGTCCGGATCGGCTATCGCCGCGCGTGGCACGACCCGAGGTCCGATCGGGCAGAAGCCGTCGCGTGCCTTGAAGCGGATGGAAGGTCGGTAGTAGGCCCGGTGCGGGATGCTGACGTCATTGACGATCAGGTAGCCCGCCAGATAGTCCAGAGCGGTTGCTTCCTGCACGCGACAGGCGGGCCGCCCGATGACCAGCCCTAGGCATGCCCCGATCTCAAGCTCGGGGGTGCCGACGGGCACCTGTACCGCCTCGCCACCGCCGAGTAAGGTGTTCCGCGGCTTCAGATACAGGACTGGGGCCCGTGGCGCGCCGTTGTAAGGCGGTTGGCCAACGCTTTCGCCTAAGCTCAGCCACGCCGTCTGATGGTTTAGCAGCGCGCCATACACAACCCCGGAGAGGTGGTATGGCGGGACATCCACGGATACGCGCAACGTAGGCTCCCGGGGTGGCCAGGAAATTCGCTAACAGATTAGCAAATTGATTGCTAATGTGTGAGTATGTTGTAGACACGCCTGACACGGCTTGTGTGTCCGAGCATGAGTTTTGAAATCAACCGGGCTGCATCATCGCAATCTGCCACTCGTGCTGCTGCAGGCACGCGAGCGCATGTTGTCTCACTTCCGACCGATCCTGAACGCTAACGGCGTCACTGAGCAACAGTGGCGGATCGTGCGCGTGCTCTACGAGACTACCTCCCTCGAGCCCAGAGAGATCGTCGAGGCCTGCCGCATCTCAAGCCCGAGCATGGCCGGGGTGCTATCACGCATGCAGGAGCTTGGCCTGGTCACTCGCCGCCGCGTCAATCACGACCAGCGCCGGGTCCGCGTGGCGCTCACGCCGCGCGCCCGGGCCATGGCGCAGCGCATGGCCCCCCAGATCGAGGCCACGTATCGCCGTATCGAGCAGCGCATGGGTGACGAGTTCGTCAAGCGCTTCCAGGCGACGCTCGATCAGTTGCTGGAGAATTTGCCGGAATACGCGGCCGACGCGGCGGGTGGTGACGGCTTGTCTCAATACAAAGAAGGAGCCGCTGCGGGCAGCGTCTTCGATATCGCATAGTTACGACAAAGACAGCAGGGGGAAGAGCGATGACGGTGCGCAATGTGCAAATGGCGATGCTCGCCGGAGTCTCGTTGGTCATGTCAGCCGCAGCGCTTGCAGCCGATGAGCCCGCAGCGCCTGTGGGCGGGCTGCAGGAAGTAATCGTCACCGCGCAAAAGCGCGCCGAGACTGAACAATCGGTGCCCATGTCGATGACGACCTTCAGCGCCGAGGCCCTGCAGCAGAAGGCGATCAACAATTTCTTCGACTACGCCACCAAGGTGCCAAATCTCGCATTTGCACCGACCGGTGACGGAGTCGGCACCGCGCGCACAGTCTCGATCCGCGGCATATCCGGCAATGAGGTTACCGGGTTCTACATCGACGACGTGCCGCTGCCGGACTCGATTGATCCGCGTGTCCTCGATGTCGATCACATCGAGGTATTGCGTGGACCGCAGGGGACGCTGTTCGGCGCGCGCTCGATGGGTGGCACTGTACGCATCATCACCAAGGAGCCGGAGCTATCGCAGTTCTCGGCCGTCGTCCATGGCGGGATATCCGACACCGAGCGCACCGACAGGCCCAACTATACCGGCGATGCGGTCCTCAATATCCCACTGATCCAGGATCGGATGGCGTTGCGCCTGACAGGCTTCTTTGACTCCGAAGCGGGCTACTTCAAGCGCACCTGGTGCGAGGATCCGGCGACCGCCGGCGTGAGCTGCTTCCCGCTGTCTGGCGGGCCCCGGATCGGAACGAGCAATGTCGCGGCCGTTGATACCTACGGCGGTTCGGCGAGCCTCACGGTCAAAGCGGGCGATGCGGTCACGATCACCCCGCGCGTGATGCTGCAGCGCGCTACCTACAATGGCTTCCCCCTCGGGGACTACAACAGCATGCCGGACAACGGCCTTGGATTTCCGGCGCCCTCCGGGCCGTACGTTCTGCCGCAGCCGTTGGTCACGAACGACTTCACGCAGGCGCGCTTCTTTAACATTCAGGAAGGCGGCTCCGACAAGTGGGATCTGTATTCGCTCAACGTGCACTGGCAGACCGGCATCGGTGAGTTCGTCTCGTCGACCGCGTATTTTGACCGCAGGGTTGATGAGACCGAGGACCAGTCGGAGTTCGTCTGGGCGGCAATCACCTCAGGTGCCTGCGCTGATCCGGCGCCATACTGCAATCCGCCGTCCCCTGGCCCGATTCAGGAGATCAAGGCTTATCAGCGTTTCGTCGAAGAGGCACGTTTCGCTTCGCAGCTTTCCGGACCGGTGCAGTTCGTGGTCGGCGCTTTTTACTCGGACTTCCATGGCCGCGTGCCGTTTGCCTCATTGTATCCGCCCTCGCAGGTTCCGAATCTGGATGACCAGCTGACAGGTGGCGAGCCGAACAACCCCGATGGCATTCCCAACCTCATTTTCGCTCAGGATTTCCATACGGACGTCCAGGAGCCCGCGGCATTCGGCGAACTGACCTGGGACATGACCAAGGCCTGGCAGGGCCGGGTCGGGCTGCGCTGGTATCAGGTGAAAACGACGTCCGAGGGATTCGAGGAGGGGCTGGCCGTAGGCGGCGGAAAGATAATCAGCCCGCAATCGACCATCAAAGAGAGTGGCGTCAACCCGAAATTCGAGCTCGACTACCACGTCGATGCGGACAAGATGATTTACGCTCTGGCGGCCAAGGGCTTCCGCCCCGGCGGCGTGGTGCCGATCGTACCACCCGGCACGCCGGGCACGCCCAATGACTGCGTGGCGGCACTGCAGGAGGTAAATCCGAACCTGACTCTGGATGCCACACGCAGTTTCCACTCGGATTCGCTGTGGAACTATGAGCTCGGCGCAAAGACCGGCTGGCTGGATCATCGTCTGACCCTCAATGCGGCGGCCTTCTACATCCGCTGGGACCAGATTCAGCAGGCGGTGTTGCTGCCCTGCGGCTTCCAATTCATTGCCAACGGGGGTGCCGCGGAGAGCAAGGGAGGGGAGCTGGAGCTGCGTGCGGCCGTCACGGAGCACCTGCAGCTGTCGGCCGGTGCCGGCTATCAGGACGCCAAGATCACCGAGAAAGGCGAATCGGCGCAGCCAGTTGGTTCGCCGGTCTTTAACGTGCCCAACTGGACAGCTAACGCCTCAGTTCTCTACACGGTACCGATCACCGCCGCCTGGAACTCGACGGCCGGGGTGGACTACTCCTACGTCGGGCGCAGCTACAGCTCCAGCAACGCCTCGGACTTGTCGCGCGAACGACCTTCGTACCGCCTGCTCGATGCACGGGTCGCGTTCACCCACGGGCTGACTGAACTTGCGCTCGTCGGCAAGAATCTCACCAACGAGGTGACCAACCTGGGTGATAACCGCTCGATTGCCGCGGAGGTCCCGGGCCGGCCGCGGCTGTTCATCAACCAGCCGCGCACCATCGGGGTGGAATTCGTGCAGCGCTTCTGATGGATGAACAGCAGACACCCCAGGCTACGCTGAGGTCGCCAGCGCCCGGGGCGAGGCTAGGGGTGGCCAGCCGCGGAGGAGAAACGCACAGACCGCACGGCGAGCATGAAGCCGGGCTCACCGTGCGGGGCCCGGCGGTCGGGTGAGTGGTGGCGTCAAAGATTCAGGAGAACACTGATGTATCTCAAGAACTGCTGGTATGTCGCCGCCTGGGACTACGAACTGATCGACGGCAAGCTGCTGGCGCGCACGCTTCTGAACGAAAACGTGCTTCTCTACCGCGGCGACAGCGGCGAGGTCATCGCGCTCAATAATCGCTGCCCGCATCGTGGCGCCCTGTTGTCCGAGGGCAGACGCGAGGGCGATGGCGTGAGATGCATGTATCACGGCATCAAGTACGACCAGGGTGGCCGCTGCGTACAGATCCCTGGACAGGACATGATTCCGCCTAAGCTGCGCACCCGCAAGTATCCGATCGTGGAGAGCGCGCGGTTAATCTGGATCTGGATGGGTGACCCTGCACGTGCCGACCGCACGCTTATTCCCGAGTACGCCCCGCTGCACGACCCGCAGTGGCGTGGATTGCCTGCGTACCTGCACTACGACGCCAACTACCTGCTTATCGTGGATAACCTCAGTGACTTTTCGCACCTGGCGTTCGTGCATACCAACACGCTCGGCGGCTCCGAAGAATATGCGTACGTCACCAAGCCGGTGGTCGTGGAGAAGCAGCCGGGTGGGTTTCGCGTCGAGCGCTGGCACATGAACAGCGAGGCACCGCCGTTCCACAAGAAGGTCATTCGTGACAAGGACGCACGGGTCGACCGCCGCAATCACGTGACCATGCTGATTCCAGGCATCTTCTACATGGAAACGATGTTCACGCCTGCCGGTCAGGGCGCCGAAAATGGCAACACCCAGAACGCACGCGAATACCGCAACTGCCAATACATGACGCCGGAAACCGACCGCAGCACGCACTTCTTCTGGGCGTACTTGAATAACTTCGAGGGTATAGACCCCACCATATCGCAATCGCTGCTGAACAGTCTGATCGAGGGGTTCATGGAGGACAAGGCCATCATCGAGCGGCAGCAGCAGACACTTGAGGAGGATCAGGGGTTTCAGATGCTCGCAATTCTGGCGGATGCACCCCTTACACACTTCAGGCGCACCCTCGCAAAACTGATCGAGGCCGAGCACGAAGCGCCCGCGAACGACGCGGCTGCGCCGAAAGTGCCCTCGCTCGCCTAGGCGGTGACCGCACAGGCTCAGGGCGCAAGCATTGGGAACGGACAGACACTCATGATTGCCTCCGGACGGGCTGTCGCCGTGGCGTCTCACCGCGCTCGGCAACGATGAACGCACTACAACTCTCCGGCGAAGAGTTTCGGGTGCTTGCCGATCGAGTCGTCAAACTGGCGACGGAGGTTTATTCAGGACTTGCAGGGGCGCGTGCGTATCCGCAGGTGACAGCCGAGCGTACACAGCGGGCGTTCGATGAGCCCGCGCCCGAGGAGGGGCTGAAGGGGATGGCGCTGGACGCCCTTGACGAGGTGATTGACCTGTCGCGCCTCCCGACGCCACGCTTCTTCGGCTACGTCCTGGGCTCAGGCGAGCCCGTGGCCGCGCTTGCGGACTTACTGGCCAGTGTTCTCAACCAGAACGTCACGGCGTGGCGCTCTGCGCCTGCCGCTGCGGCCATTGAGCGGCTTGTGGTCCGCTGGATCGCCGAGGCCGTTGGCTGCCCCGGAATGGGGGGCAGCCTGTGCGGCGGTGGCTCGTCGGCCAATCTCATGGCCCTCGCCATGGCGCGCGAGGCCAAGCTGCCCGCGAACGAGGCCGGCGCGCGGCCGGGCGTGATCTACTGCTCGAGCGAAGTGCACATGTCCGTCGCAAAGGCGGTGGCGCTATTGGGTCTCGGCCGGAGCAGCCTGCACAGGGTCCCGGTCGACGAACGGGCGCGCATCAGTGTCGCTGGACTTGAGCGAGCGGTCGCCGAGGACCGCGCCGCTGGCCGCCGCGCCATCGCCGTGGTGGCCTCCGCCGGTACGGTCAGTACCGGTGCTATCGATCCGCTTGAACCGATTGCAGAGGTCTGCAGGGTCAACGACATCTGGCTGCACGTGGACGGTGCTTACGGCGCATTGGGGGCGCTGGCGGTGCCGGAGAAGTACCGGGGACTCAACCACGCTGACTCACTGTCCGTGGATTTGCACAAGTGGCTCTATCAACCCGTCGATTGCGGCCTTCTCCTCTTCAAAGATCCGGCGGTGGCCAGGAAGACCTTTTCGTACACGGAAGACTATGCGCGGGTAATCGGCGCCGGCCCTGACGAGGAATTCGCCTTCTTCGAAGAGTCGATCGAGCTGTCGCGGCGCTTCCGCGCCCTGAAGGTGTGGCTGTCGCTGCGGTATCACGGATTCGGCGCGTTCCGCGCGGCGATCCGCCGTGATCTGGAGCACGCGCAACGCCTCGGGGAGGCAGTGCGGGAATGCCCTGAGCTTGAACTACTGGCGCCGGTGGAGCTAAGCGCGGTCTGCTTCCGCTATCGCGGCACCGAGATCTGCGGAGACCTTGACCGGATCAACGCCGCCTTGCTGCAACGAATCACCGAGAGTGGCGTGGTCTACCTGTCGAACGCCTCCATCGCAGGCGCCTTTGCGCTGCGCGCCTGCTTCGTAAATCACCGTACCAGCAGCGCCGACGTTGCTAAGATCGTCCCCGAGGTTCTCAGTGCGGCGCGCACAGTCCTTGCGGGGGCGCGGCAGTGAAGCTGCGCCATCCACTTACTGATTGAGCCGAGGCACACATGGCCGCATACGTACTCACCATCAATGGCGCAGCGCAAAACACTGCCGACACTTTCGATGTCGTGAACCCCGCGGACGGCACGGTGCTGGCAAAGTGCCCCCAGGGCACGCCCGCGCTGGCCGACGCCGCCGTCGCCAGTGCGCGCCGAGCCTTGCCGCTGTGGTCTGCCGTACCGGATGCCGAACGTGCAGCGAAACTACTGGAGGTAGCCACGCTGATTGAGCGGCATCATGCAGAGCTCTCCGAGCTCGTGACCCGCGAGCAGGGCAAGACGCAAAGCGGACCGGGCGCCAACTATGAAGTCGGCGGTGCCGTCGCCTGGACGCGCGTCACCTCTGGCCTGACGATTCCGCAGGAGACGATCCAGAGCGACGAAAAGGGCTCCATAGTCATTGAGCGCAAACCCGTCGGGGTGGTAGCTTCGATTACGCCATGGAACTGGCCCTTGCTGATTGCCATCTGGCACATCGTGCCGGCGGTGCGGGTCGGCTGCACCGTCGTCATCAAACCCTCACCCTTCACTCCTTTGTCGACGTTGCGCTTGGTGCAGCTGATGAACGAGGTGTTGCCGCCGGGTGTCGTGAATGTCGTGACCGGCGGTGGTGAGATTGGCACCCACCTTGCCAGCCACCCCGGGGTGGACAAGGTCGTGTTCACCGGCTCAATTGCCACCGGCAAGAAGATCATGGCGAGCGCATCGCAAACGGTGAAGCGCGTCACCCTCGAACTTGGTGGCAATGACGCGGGAATCGTGCTGCCGGGAACCGACATCGGGCCACTGCTGGAGAGGTTGTTTTGGGGCTGCTACATAAACGCCGGACAGACCTGTGCGTCGCTGAAGCGCCTGTACGTGCACGAGAGCCAATACGATGATGTGGTCAAGAGATTTGCGGAATTCGCCGCGGCGATTCCGGTGGGTAACGGTCTCGATCCGAAAAACCTCGTTGGGCCGCTCTCAAACCGCATGCAGCTCGATAAGGTTATCGACTACGTAGCCGACGCGCGCGCGCGCGGCGCGAAGGTGGTGCTCGGGGGAGAACGCAAGGAAGAGCCGGGGTTCTTCTACCCTCTGACGGTCATAGCCGACGCGACAGATGAGATGCGGGTGGTGCGCGAGGAGCAGTTCGGGCCGGTCATTCCGATCATCAAGTACCGCAGCGTAGACGAAGCCCTGCGTCGCGCCAATTCCCTCGAAGTCGGGCTTGGGGGCTCTGTCTGGGGCAATGATTCCAAGGAGGCCGCCAAATATGCGCGACAGCTGGAGTGCGGAACCGCATGGGTCAACCAGCACGGCTCGCTCCATCCGCTGGCGCCGTTCGGGGGCGTCAAGAGTTCCGGAGTCGGAGTCGAGTTTAATGTCGACGGATTGAAGGAATACACAACGATACAGGTGGTCAATGTGGCTCACTGAGGCACTCCGTTCGCGCACTGCGCCATTGCAGCTCGGCTGGTTAGCCGCCGCCGTGGCACTGATCGCCTCAATCCTCGGGGTCGCGCCACCGGCATCGGCCGCCGACCTTGCGCCCGAACCGCTGGTCAACGAGGCGCCGTTACCGGCGCACCCGGGACCGCACTGGGTTTGGGTCAATGACGTCGTCTTTGACTACATGGCCGACGGCAGGGCGTACATCATCGATGCCGACGCCGGAAAGTTCCGCGGCATGCTGAGCACCGGCTACGGTTACGTCGGAATTGTTCCGGCGCGCTCCAGTGAGGCGCTGTACTCGCCGGAGACCTATTTCTCACGCGGCACGCGCGGAGTGCGCACCGACGTGGTGACGGTCTATGACCCAAAAACGCTCAGCCCGATCACCGAAATTCCGATCCCTCCGAAGCGCGCCGCCATCATGCCGATGGTCAATGCGACCGTGCTGACCGACGACGAGCGCTTCCTGCTCATCTACAATTTCACTCCCGCGCAATCCGTGAGCGTCGTCGATACCAAGAGCCGGGCCTTCGTCGGTGAAATCAACACCGCTGGGTGCGCGCTCGTCTATCCGACGGGTCCGCGATCGTTCTTTTCGATCTGTTCAGACGGGACTCTGCTGAAAGTGACTCTCGACGATCAGGGTAAGCCTGCGGACAGCTCCCATACGAAAAAGCTGATCGATGTCGACTCCGACCCGGTTACCGAGAAGGGAGTCCGCAGCGGCGACACCTATTGGTTCGTGTCCTTCAAGGGCCAGGTACTGCCGCTCAAGGTTTCGGCGGCCGACATTACGGCGGGAACGCGCTGGTGGTTGACGAGTGCCGAGGAGCGCAAGCAATCGTGGCGGTCCGGCGGGCTGCAACACCTGGCGATTCATCGTGCTACTCATCAGCTGTACGCCGTGATGCATCAGGGTGGGGCGGGCACCCACAAGGATCCCGGCAGCCAAGTCTGGGTCTTCGATCTCGACAAGGGTGTGCGTATCAGGACCATCGCTCTATCCAGCCCGGCCGGCGCGATCCAGGTCACCGAGGATGCTCACCCGTTGTTGCTCGCGGCCTTTATCGGCAGCCACAACCTGGATGTCTATGACGGCCAGTCGGGACGGCACTTGCGCACCGTGCCGGACATCGGCCTTACGCCAACGACGTTGCTGCTGCCGTGAAGGCTTTGCCGGGAGGTACCACATGAAGCTGGTAGATCGATGGATGGAGGACGGTGCGCGCGATCTTGCGCGGCGCACCAGTCGGCGCAGCTTGCTGGGACGTCTTGGGGTTGTCCTGGTAGGCGCGATGACACTGCCGTTGCTGCCCATGGCACGCGGGGCTGCTGCCAAGGCTCCGACCGCCAACGACCCGGGTGATCCGAGCAGTTGTGAGTATTGGCGCCATTGCGCAATCGACGGATTTCTCTGTAGCTGCTGCGGTGGCACGCAGCACAGTTGTCCGCCCGGCACGGAACCGTCGGCCGTGACTTGGATCGGTACCTGTCACAATCCCGGGGATGACAAGGACTATATCGTCTCGTACAACGACTGCTGCGGGAAGGGCAGCTGCGGGCGCTGTCTCTGCAATCGTAACGAGGGCGACAAGCCTCTGTACGCGCCATTTCGGGCCAACGACTATGATTGGTGCGCGGGAAGCAAGGTCGGAATGCCGTACCATTGCTCAGTTGCACGTATTGTCGGCGCGGCGAAGTGAATTCTGTCGCGGCCCGACCGGCAGGAATCGCTGCGGCGCGCACGACGTGGTTATTCACGGCACTGCTGGCGATGAGCGGCGCACGTGCATATGGACCGCAAGCCAACTACATGCTGAACTGCATGGGATGCCATGTCCCGGACGGTAGCGGCGCTCCGGGCAAGGTACCTTCCTTTCGCAGTACTCTCGTCCCCTTTGCGCAGAGTCCTGCCGGGCGACGTTACCTGGTACAGGTTCCTGGTACCGCGCAATCGGTACTTTCTGATCGGGAGATCGCCGCATTGCTTAACTGGATGATGCGCAATCTGAGTGACGTGGAGGTTGATGCGGCCGCAAGGGACTTTACCGCGGCGGAGGTGGCCTCCTACCGCTCGCGGCGGCTCAGCGATCCTGCCGCCACCCGCGAACGCCTGTTGGCGGGCGTCTCGGCAACCCACAAAACTACGCCACGATAGACGTCTGCGGGATCCTGCGTTGGGCCGTCACAGGACCCGAATGCGTTACCGCATTCGCGCCGGTAGTGAGTAAGATGCCGCCGCCACACGTGCCTCATTGCGCAAGGGCATCGGGGATGAGTAATCAGCCTGCAGATGCTCGCCACCGCGGAGAGCAGGAGTTCGGGACAGGTAGAGCACTGCTAAGGTATTTGGCTGGTGCCTCTTGGTTCGATTCCTACGCGCGCCCCAAACGGTATATTGGGAGTTCTGGCGACAGAGAGCAGTATTAGTGCTCAAGCGGGCGGCGCGGCGGATTTGACCATGACGTTCATCGAAACACGATGGCCTCGTGAAAGAATTCGAGGAGACCAGACAGGAGGGAACGATGGCAAGAAGGATCCCGGAAATCATCACCTTAGCGTCGGAGTCCGCTTCTGAGGCTAACTACGACAATCATCCAATTGCCAGTGTCAATGATCACGTCATCCGGATCAGCGTCATGACACAGCCTTATCACTGGCACGTGCATCCCAATTCAGACGAGACATTCTTGGTGATCGAGGGCGGTCTCAACATTGAGTTCGAGGATGGAGCGCTGGAGCTTGGTCCGGGTCAGATGGTGACAGTGCCGCGCGGACAGTGCCATCGCACCCGTCCCGTCGGTGGCCGCTCGGTAAATATCACATTTGAGGCTGCGAACGCCGAGACTGTCGCGGTTTGACCGGCAGCGGCGTGGCCCCAACGCTCGTCCGCTTTCCCGGGGCGACGATGCAGAATGACGCCGGGGGCGGGCTATCTGAGTGTGTGGGCACCAACGAGGGAGCCGTGCCGGACCGGGTACGCCATCAACGTCCTGACGAGCAATCAGTTTTCCGAGCACCCTCCAAATGACGGTAGTGTTCGAGTCCGCGGAACTCGGAGAGCAGGGGCCGGTTGCGGCTCAAGGCTTCACACACTGGAACCAAGTCCGTTGGCGGCGTACCGTAGGATGTATTCGGTAGTGCTCGCAGGGCCCAAAGTGAACTTGAGGGAGATTAATCTCTGGCGACTTGCCGCCATCCCGGTCGCGGTGGTGCATGCGACAGGGGCATAGAAGCGGCCATTCCATCGGGTATTGTGCCTTCCTGGCTGTCGCGCTTTACGCGCAGGGCGTCGTCGCCGGGCAGCCTCCGCCGGGGACCGGGACGGCAGACCAGCCTGTCCCAGAGACGGGCAGTCCCGGGACTCCGACGATAACAATAGAAGGACTCCGAGACCAAGCGCGGGTCGAGCGGGAAGTCCGTACGTTCATCTCCTCAATTGCTGTTAACAACTGGGACGAGCCGCTGGCACGGTGGCAGGCAGCGGTTTGTCCGCTGGTGGTCGGCCTACCCAAGGATCGGGGGGTGGGGGTCTTTAAGCGCGTATCGGAGATCGTGGCAGATGCAGGCCTACCTCTGGGTTCTCGGGACTGCCCGACCAACCTGCTGATCATTGCAAGCCGGACTCCGGAGGCGAGCTTGCGCGAGCTATGGGCCGTGCAGCCAAAATTGCTTACTGACGACAGAGGTCACGCCGGGATTGAGCGCTTTATCCGCGGCACCCAGCCTATTCGCGCCTGGCACAACGCATGTTCAGAGGCGCCGACTTCCGACAAAGGGCTTCGTACCGGCGTGCGGTGCAATAGCAGTTCCGTAGGCTCGCTGCTGTCATTTTCGGCAATCAGGTCAATTTATTCCGGGGTCGTGGTCGTGGACATGGATCGCACGAAGGATCTCGATGACCGGCAGCTTGCCGGCTACGCTGCCATGATTGCCCTGGTACAAATCCGGGACGGTCACTCGGCCAGTGTGCCCTCCATACTTCGCCTGTTCAGTGAGCCAGAGGCTTCTAGACCACGGGATCTGACCAGTTGGGACCGGGCTTTTCTCAAAGCCCTGTACAGCGTGAACCCAGGCGATGTTGGGCAGGTCGCGGAAATTGCGAATGAGATGCAACGCCAATTGACGCTCAAGTCACCCAATGACTGATCTGAACAAGCCGGAATGCTAAGCTCAGCCCATTCTGGATCGGGAAAGACTCATGCGTTCCAACCGTTCTGTTCCTCCTTGCCCGGTGATTCCTGTTCTCGCCTACCCCGATCCGGGTGTGGCAGCGGCGTGGCTCAGCAATGCTTTTGGATTCACCGTTCGCTTGCGCATTGCCAACCACAGAATTCAAATGCACGCCGGAGAAGGCTGCTTCACCATTCGTGAGGGCAACATCCTTCCTTCCGAGTCGATGCTTGTGCAGGTTCGTATCGAGGATGTGATAAGTCACTGCGAGCGTGCCCGACAGGCGGGTGCCATGATCCTTAGCCAGCCGACGGATCATGCGTACGGCGAACGGCAGTATGATGCGCAGGATTTCCACGGGTACCGGTGGGACTTCACTGAAACGATTGCAGACGTAGATCCGCGGAGCTTCGGCGGCACTTTGTGAATCGCTGGGTCGGCTTCCTGCGTGGCTGAAAGAGTCTCGGGTCGCCTCATAGTCGAGCTATGGCTAACGCTTCTCCCCTCGGTGGTCTGAGCATCCAGGACCTACTCGCAAGAATAGGCAGTATCGCTGTGTCTCCCGGGGCAGGAGCTGCGGGTGCCATCGCGCTGGCGCTAGCTACCGCCTGTGCGCGCAAGGCCGCGAGCATCAGCCTGAAACATCACCCGGAAGATGCTGAACTTCAGACTGCGTTGGCCACGTTCGAGGTGATTGAGCGGGAAGCCCTCGCGGACGGGGAGCGCGACGCCCAGGCGTTTTCGCTACTTGTTCATGAGCGGACTCCCGCAGCGGTTGATCGGCTGATTTACGAGGAGGAGCGATTGGGTCAGCTGATTGACAAGTTGAGGCACGCAATCGAGGTGATCGCTCCCCGGATCCGGGACAACATGACCGGCGATATCGTCGCGGCCAAAGCCTTGGCGGACGCTGCGCAGCGGATCCGGAAAAGAAATGAAGCAGAGACACTGAAGCTTCGCTGATAGATCGAGGAGTTCGGCGCCGGGCATCAATGCTGCTGCTTGGGGCCCAGTGACAACCGTAGGACCCGTGTTCATCTGATACTTGGGCGTGGCAGTTCGGTCCGGCGTGAATCCGTGCGCATCTCGATCAAACTGAACTGGATTTTTCCTGATGCCCGCCAGTCCGCCAATCACGCGAGACCTTTGCATCCCGCACGGCGCCATTGTGCAGCGCCATATATTGCCGACCGATCGTGGGTCTCGGAATGGCCCGGTATAGCCCCGCAGATACTTGAGCTTGGGAATGAACCCCACTCCTGTGAGGAGCACTTTTGGTTGCGCGAGCCGAGTTCGGAGTTCCATTCGACGCCGCCGTACTTGTTCCTTCAGTCCGGGGTTACTATCGCAGACAAGATCAGAACTCGGATAATTGCGCGGCCCGTGCTTAAGAAAACGTCGGAGGAGAGTCGGAATGGAAAGCAGACAAGCGCCGAAAAAGTCCAAGGCAAACGTAATCCTCGCGAAGACGCGCATAGCCCGCAAGGTGCAGGGAGAGGGAGATTATGAAGCCGCACGCCGGTTTGACAGCGACGAGCGCAAGTTCGTGCAGCGCACGGACGTCGGGCGGGTAGCACGCGCGGCAGCGCCGAAGAACGAGCGCGAGGCGCAGGAGATGGCGACGGCGGAGGCGGTCGGCCGCCAGGGCGAACCGCAGCGGGTAGGGTCGTTTCTCTCTGACATAGAGGGCATTCGCCGCCGCGCACGTGCGCAGCTTGAAGCCGGGGCAGTCACCGACAATTACCAAGGAGATGTGAAGCAGGCGATTGAGCTGTTGAACCATGCCGTGGCTACGGAGATCGTGTGTGTGCTGCGGTACAAGTTTCACGCAGTCGCAGCGGCCGGCATTTCCAGCGATGCGGTGAAGGAGGAGTTCGCCCAGCACGCCAAGGAAGAGGAAGAGCACCTTGATATGCTTTGCGAACGTATCAATCAATTGGGCGGCAAGCCGAATATGAACCCGGAAGGCCTATTGTCCCGAGCCGCTTCCGAGTATGTCGAAGGTGCGAACCTAATCGAAATGATCAAGGAAAACCTCGTCGCCGAACGCGTGGCGATTGAGACGTACCGCGAGATGGTTCGCTATTTTGGCTCGAAGGATTCCACCACCCGCGTGATGCTCGAGCGCATCCTGTCTCAGGAGGAAGAGCATGCGAACGACATGCATGATCTGCTCGTCCGACACGAAGGGCGGCCGCCCCTTAAGAAGTAGACGCACTCAAAAGACTTCGATGCGGAAGGTACGATGCCGAGCGACATTGTCCGTGATGGTCATGCGCTGCTAGTGGTACACGAGGCATTCATCGCTTCCCGCTTACGACTACTGCATTCGCCGCGAGACATGCCCGTAATGGACAATCCGATTCCTGCCGAGATCCTTGAGAAACTGAGCACTTTCGGCGAGTTGCTACGCTATCTGCGCCGCAGGGCGGGACTAACCCAGACGGACCTGTCCATTGCCGTAGGCTATAGCGACGCGCAGATCAGCCGGCTAGAGCAGAATCTGCGATTGCCCAATCCCGCAACCGTACAGGCGCGCTTCTTGCCGGCGTTGCGCCTGAAGCACGAGGCTGCGGCGATCGCGCGACTTCTACATCTTGCGCAATCCGCCAGGCAGCAGCGCGCCGATGCGCAAGAGGAACCGACGGATGGTACCCATCGACCTACGCAGTCCATTGCCGTTCTACCGTTTGCGAATATCAGTGGTGATAGCGACTACGACTACTTCTGCGAGGGCCTCGCCGAAGAACTGATCAACGCACTGACCCGCATCAGGTCGGTTCGCGTCGTCGCCCGCGGCTCGGCGTTTTCGTTCCGCAACTCGGAAGTGGATGTGCGGGAAATCGGTCGGCGGCTCAATGTCGACACGGTACTGCGGGGGAGTATTCAAAGGCAGGGTGGGCGACTCCGCGTCACCGCCCAACTCATCGATGCCTCAAATGGCTATCACTTCTGGTCGGAGCGTTTTGACCGTCAGGTCACAGACGTGTTCGAGATTCAGGACGAGATCACGCTTGCCATTGTGTCGCAACTCAAGGTCGAGCTGCTCTCGTTCGAACGGCTCGCAGTATTGGCCAGACGTCAGG
Organism: uncultured Pseudomonadota bacterium; assembly: GCA_963794975.1. Lineage (GTDB taxonomy): Bacteria > Pseudomonadota > Gammaproteobacteria > Steroidobacterales > Steroidobacteraceae > 13-2-20CM-66-19. Next base: position 685,702 of record CAWCGL010000002.1, read on the forward strand.
AAAACCTTGAGGCTTACAACCTCTACCTTAAAGGTCGCTACTATTGGGCCCAACGACCTCAGGGGCTCGCTAAGTCCATCGAGTTCTTCAAACAGGCAATTGCGAAGGACCCCGCCTCAGCGCGCGCACGCGCAGGTCTTGCCGACTGTTACGTCACACTGGGTTCGTGGGAAAACGGTACGCTGCCTCCGATAGAGGCGATGGCGAAAGCGAAGGAAGCGGCTACCGAGGCCTTGCAGCTGGATGAGCGTCTGGCAGAAGCGCACACGAGCCTGGCGTACCGCACGACACACCACGACTGGGATTGGATGCTTGCCGAGACACAGTTCAAGCATGCCTTCGAGCTCAACGCGAACTACTCGATCTGTCATCACTGGTATTCACATTTTCTGCTGGCGCGTGGGAGAGTCGGAAGAGTCCTTGGTCGCCAGCAAGCGCTGTCTGGAACTTGATCCTCTCGATCTTGTGATCAACATTCACATGGCATGGCACTATCAGTTCGCGCGTCAGTACGAGCAGGCCGTTGAGCAATGCTGGAAGACGAGCGAGCTGCATCCCAATTCCTTCTGGCCGGCCTGGTTCTTTGGCTTGGCGTATGAACAGCAGGGTCAGATCGGTCGTGCGCTGGAGGAATTCCGTGCGGCAGTCAGGATGTCTGGCGATGTGACCTTCGCCACAGCTGCCCTGGGCCACCTGTATGGCCGGGCAGGGAAGGCCGCCGAAGCCCACACAATACTCGCCGAGCTCACGGCACGGGCGGAGCGTTCGTACGTACCTGCGTACGACATTGCCCTCGTATTCATCGGACTTGGACGACTGGACGAGGCGGTTACGCAGCTCTATAAGGCCCGCCAGGAGCGCTCCGGCTGGATTACCTATCTAAACGTCGATCCACGACTCGATCCACTCCGCTCAGACCTTAGATTCCACGATCTGCTGCGCCAGGTGCGATTGGCCTCTTGACCTTACAGTCGGGCGAATCCGACCGGCCGAGCAAAAGTCTTTGTTGGAGAAATTCTGGCAGGAAATGTCAGGTTTTTCCCCAGCGACTCCGATAATTTGCCAACGTGGATTCGACTTTGACCTCGTCAAAGCCCGAATACGCGAATCGGTTACCTGCTTCTGCCGAGTGCGGCTTGCATCACGGTGCAAAAGGCCGAAGGGGAGCTGTTTGTCAAAAACACACTGCGGAGAATCGACATGACTAGGAAGACACTTATTCTGGGCGGCGCGGCGATGTGCTGCCTGACTGCAGGTCTCGCTGTGGCGACGCCGACGGTCGGCGCCTTTTATAACAACATACTGTCGGCGGGACTTGCCGACAATGATCTCCATGGCCATGGCTTCGTCCAACTGGGCGACGAGGACTTCACGGCAGAGGTGCACACCTACGGAGCCTCCAACGTTGTCGTGCAGGACGTTAAGTTCTCACCTGGCGGAACTACCGGCTGGCACTCGCACCCAGGCGTTCTGTTACTCACTCTTGCGGCCGATTCCGGGCCCGTGGACTGGTACGACGCGCACTGTGGGAAAGTCACCTACAAGGCCGGAGACACCTGGACAGAGGGTACCAAGCTCCACGACGTGGTGAATAACAGCTCCATGGATGCTCATTTCGTGGTGACCTACGTGGTCCCGGCTGTGGTGCCGGCGGGCAGCAACAAGCGCACCGACGAGCCTGCCCCCCGGTGTGCAGCTGCGCTGGGCTTGAAGTAGCAGCGACCGCTTCGCGAGTCGCGGGCTGAGCCGCGCACACGTCAGATGACGCTGCGCGGCTCAGCCGCAGGCCTGACTAACTTGCGCGCCGGGCATTGTGCCCTGGCAGTCCCTGGCCCTACTTGGGGATTTCCTTGGCGGCATCCTTGGCCGTGTGCGCGTGTGCATGCGCCTTGGCCTTGTGTGAGTGCGCCTTGGCCTTGTCAACGGACTTGTCCGGCTGAGAAGAGACCGAGGCCTTAGCCTCATCGCCCACCTGCTGAGTCTTTTCCCCGGTGGCCTTGGCGCTTTCCTTGACAGCCGTGCCCACCTGGGCAAATGCCGCTCCACAAGCCATCGATGCTATAGCAGTTATGAGAACCTTCTTCATGCTCTACCTCTGTTGGTTTAAATGCCACCGCGACTCAGCCCGCCTAATGAGTGCTGAGCTTGTGACCCAACACTGACACGCGGACCATGAACGAGAGGTAAATGGCGCCGCCGACTTGCCGTAGGTTAAAACTGACAACGACTGGAGCACCGACGCCTGCGCAAACCGTCGCTGTGTGCGCAGCCGTGGAGAACCGGCCTATGCGGCCAGCGGCACACCTGCGGATTCCTATGCAGCTGTGCTCAAGCTCCCGCTAGTAAAGTAAAGTGTTGGGAGTGGCCCGCGACGCTCTGATCAGCGAGGGGACCGCTTTCGGGCTTGGTCAACACGCGCGGGGTGGGCAACTGCCGCCGCCTCGCAATCCTACGAGGCCCCCGTCGTAAGGTAACCGCGCCGGGAGCGAGCAGGGACCTGGACACGCAGCTGGATTCTTGCCCGCGCTGAGAGGAGTAAACGCACCAACGGGACTGCAAAGCAGGCCTCTGGCCCAGCGTCGTTACTCCCGATCAGATCAGCAGGTCGACCGCCTTTGAAAGCTGCACGATCGCATCGGCCACGCCTGGCAATAGTTCCTCACGCGGATCTTGCGGCAATCTATTCGCCGGATCGGCGGCTGCGTGCGGCGCGCCCCTGACATCGCCGAGTTCAGTGATGATCGCGCCAAGGTCAGCGCGCGCTGCCTGGTCTTTGCCGTCGCTGAGCTGCTGGTCTATGGTCAGGAGCCTGTCGATTAACGGCGTGGTCCTGGGCACTGACTCCTGCAGGCACACCCGCGCAAGGGCCAGTCGATCACGTAGTACGTCTAACGGGGTTTTGGTCATGGGTCTCTCCGCGCGCTGCATCGCAGGTTACCCGGGGCCGTTGTGACGGGGTAGATGCAGCAGCCGATCTCACCGCTAAGGTTTAGGTGCAGAACGAGCGCCTTTCACCTGGCGTCGTCGCATCGTAAGTACCCGGACGGGTTGACCTGTGGATCTGACGGTGACCCGAAGTGTCTGTGGTTTGCCCAGTGCATAATAGCTCCCGGTAGCAGGAGGCTGCGCGTGGAATTCTCGCGCAACAGGGATCACGAGTCTGGTGGGTCAAATCAAGCGACTTAGCGGTCCGATTCGCGCGTGCCTGGCGCTGCTCTTCGGTGGATTGCCGGGGTGTAGTGGTGGGGTGTTGGTCCCGCGCGGTCCAGTTGGGCAGGCCGAGAAGACCATCCTTATCGACGCGCTCGCCATCATGCTGGCGATTGGCATCCCTACCATCATTGCAACCTTGGTAGTTGCCTGGTGGTACCGAGCATCAAATCACCGTGCCCGACGCTTGCCGGAATGGTCATTCTCAGGCCGTATTGAACTGGTCGTATGGTTCATACCCGCCATGGTCGTGATTCTCCTGGCGGGCGTGACTTGGATCGGCGCCCACCAGCTGGATCCCGCGAGGCCCCTGGAGGCAAAGGCTACCGTCGAGATACAGGCCGTGTCGCTCGACTGGAAGTGGCTATTCATCTATCCCCAGTATGGCGTTGCCAGCGTCAACCAGCTTGAGATACCTGCCGGCGCTGCGGTGCACCTATCGTTGACATCGGCAAGCGTCATGAATGCATTCTTCGTGCCTGAACTCGGCAGCATGATCTACACCATGAACGGCATGGTGACGCAATTGAATCTGCGCGCCGATGCTCCGGGCACGTTCCGCGGGATTTCCTCGCACTACAGCGGTGAGGGTTTCTCCGACATGCATTTTGAGACGCGGGCGGTACCTGTCAGACAATTCTCTGACTGGATCGACGCCGCGCGAAGTTCGGGGCTGCGGCTCGACGAGGCCGTCTACGTATCGCTCCAGGGACAGGGTACCAGTCCGCGCATGACCTATGGCAGCGTCGCACCCTACCTATTCAACCGGATCGTGTCGGGGATACCCGCGGGCCCGGGCCCGCCAACTGAGCACGCTGGCGCCACTCAGGCGCCCGTGGAGCGACGCTGATGTGGGGCAGGTTGACCTGGGCCGCGATTCCGATACATGACCCCATTGTCATGGTCGCATCCGGCGTGGTGGCACTTGCGCTGACGAGCGTGCTGGGCTGGGTTGTATTGAAAGGTCATCTTCCGTACCTATGGAAGGAGTGGCTCACCAGCGTTGATCACAAGCGCATTGGCATCATGTACGTGGTGCTTGCCATGGTGATGTTATTGCGCGGGTTCAGTGACGCGGTCCTCATGCGCTCGCAGCAGGCCCTGGCGTATAACGCCCCCGGCTATCTGCCGCCGGAGCACTACAACCAGATCTTCTCGGCGCACGGCACGATGATGATCTTCTTCGTGGCGATGCCGTTGGTGATCGGGCTGATGAACTTTGTCGTTCCCTTGCAGCTCGGGGTGCGCGATGTGGCATTTCCGGTGCTCAACTCCGTGGGCTTTTGGCTGACAGCCACCGGGGCCTTACTCGTCAACATCTCCCTCATTGTTGGAGAGTTTGCACGCACCGGCTGGCTGCCGTATCCGCCCCTGTCCGAGCTCGCGTACTCGCCGGGGGTCGGCGTCGATTATTACCTCTGGGCGCTGCAGATTTCCGGAATCGGAACGCTTCTTGCGGGCATTAATCTGGTAACGACGGTTCTCAAGATGCATGCGCCGGGCATGACTTACCTGCGGATGCCGATGTTCTGCTGGACCACGCTTGCGTCGAGCCTGCTCATGGTTGCTGCGTTCCCGATTCTCACGGCGACCCTGGCAATGCTGCTGCTTGACCGCTACCTGGACTTTCATTTCTTCACCAATGAAGCCGGTGGCAACGTCATGATGTTCATGAACCTGATCTGGGCCTGGGGTCATCCCGAGGTCTACATTCTGGTGTTGCCGGCGTTTGGAGTCTTCTCCGAGGTATTGGCGACGTTCTCCCGTAAGAGGCTGTTCGGCTACCGCTCGATGGTGGCCGCAACCATGGCAATCTGCCTGTTGTCCTTCATGGTGTGGCTGCACCACTTCTTTACGATGGGGGCAGGCGCCAACGTCAACGCAGTGTTCGGTATCGCCACCATGGTGATCGCCGTTCCCACCGGGGTGAAGATATTTAACTGGCTGTTCACGATGTATGGGGGGCGTATCGTGTTCTCGACGCCTACGCTGTGGTCGATCGGGTTCATGGTCACTTTCGTGATCGGCGGTATCACCGGCGTTCTGCTGGCCGTGCCGCCGGCGGACTTCGTTCTGCACAACAGCGTGTTTTTGGTTGCGCACTTCCACAACGTTCTCATTGGCGGGATGCTGTTCGGGGCGTTCGCCGGCTACACCTATTGGTTTCCCAAGGCCTTTGGCTTCCGCCTGCACGAGGGTCTGGGCAAGGCCGCCTTCTGGTTTTGGATCATCGGCTTTTACGTGGCCTTCATGCCGCTGTACGGGCTGGGCCTGATGGGAATGACACGGCGATTGCAGCACTACGACGTGGCCGCCTGGCAGCCGTGGCTGATCGTGGCAGCGCTGGGCACGGGTCTTATCCTTGTCGGAATCATTCTGCAGATCACGCAGCTCGTCGTGAGCATCCGGCGGCGCGAGTCACTCCGTGATACGACCGGCGACCCTTGGGGTGGCCGCACTCTTGAATGGGCGACGGCCTCGCCGCCGCCGAGCTTCAACTTCGCGATTCTCCCCCAGGTGGAGAGCCTGGATGCCTACTGGCGGATGAAGCAGGCGGCGCAGGGTTCCGTGGCCTCGCAAGAGCAGACCGACTATCAGGACATTCACATGCCGCGCAGCAGCGCGACCGGGTTTGTCTGTGCCTGCTTCGCGACAACCATGGGGTTTGCGCTGATATGGCATATCTGGTGGCTGGTGGGCATCGCGTTTGCAGGTGCGTACGCGACATTCGTGGTCCTGGCATGGCGCGACCGCCACGAGGATCTGGTGCCGGCTGAAACCCTCAGGCGCGTTGATCAGGCCAACCGCGATGCGCGGCAGACGCAGCCGCCGCGATGAGCAGCGTGCCCGCCGCGCCTGCTTCAGCCGACGGGATCAGTTTCGGGCAGTCCGGTGCTCGTTCTGGGCGCAACGGCGCAAAGCACGGCCAACCAAAACGCATCGTTGCCGGTTACGGTTTCTGGATCTTCCTGATCAGCGACATCATCCTGTTCGCCGCCTTCTTTGCCACTTACGCGGTGCTTACCGCTCGTACCGCGGACGGTCCTGCGGGACGCGATCTGTTTGACACCGCCAATGTAGCCATCGAAACGGCCTGCCTTCTTACCTCAAGTCTGACCTGCGGACTGGCCTCCGTCGGCGCGCGCTTCAGGCGTTCGCGAGTCTTCTACGGCGCAATGGCGCTCACATTTGTGCTCGGAGTCGCCTTTATCGCGCTTGAGATACGCGAATTTAGCCGGATGGTCGGGGAGGGCAATGGCCCAAGTCGCAGTGCATTCCTTTCGGCGTTCTATGCACTGGTGGGCTGCCATGGGCTGCACGTAAGTGCCGGGCTGCTGTGGCTCCTGACGATGGTGGCGCAGGTGAGGGCCAAGGGATATCGCGAGGACATTCTTCGTCGACTGCTCTGCTTCAGCCTCTTCTGGCACACCTTGGACATCGTCTGGGTGGGACTGTTCAGCCTCGTATATCTGGTCGGGGTGGCGCGATGACTGGGGAACGCGATCGGACGCACAGTGACGTCGCCCCGGGTGACGAGTTTGAGGCTGGCGGGTCGATGCGCGACGCCGTGAGTTCGTATCTCACGGGCTTCGCGCTTGCAACTCTGCTCACCGGCGTGTCCTTCTATTTGGCGCGCAGCGCGTTGGTCTGGGAACCTAGTATCCCGATCGCGCTCTCCGTTCTTGCCATTACACAGATGGGTGTTCACCTTGTATTCTTTCTGCACATTACTGCAGGTTCTGACGGGGTGAACAACCTGATGGCCCTCGCGTTCGGACTGTTGATCGTGATGCTGCTGGTATTCGGGTCGCTCTGGATAATGCTGAATCTAAACCAGAACATGCTGCCCATGGATCAAATCATGAACATGCAGCGCTAGGCTCAGCTGAGCGGCAGGGCGGCTTCGGCAGTCACGCCGCTATCAGCGGAATCGAAAGTAAATATAGGTGATTCGTCCGTCCACGGATTGAATCTGTGCGCTGAGTTCGCCAAGGTCGCGTTCGGAAGCCGCGAGTGACTTACTCATCTCGAGGGTGAGGGCTACCAGGATGCGTTGTGGTCCCAGGTGTAGTGTCTTGACTTCGCTTGCAGTCAGTCGACTTGCAAACCCCTGCAGCACCTCCTGGATGTCCTCGAGCACCGGCGCCGCCGCTGTCTCGCCTGCCATCAGGCTGCGCGTGGCCTCGGCAATGACCCATGAGCAAGCGACCAGGAGCACGCCAATTGCTATGGAGGCGAGGCCATCCGCCCACAGAATACCGAGATAGGCGCTTGCAATGACGCCTGCAGCCGCAAGACCGATTCCGATCAAAGCCGCCGAGTCCTCCAGCAGGCTTTCGTAGAGATTCGGATCCTTGGAGAGCTTTATGAATCGCCACATGCCGACTGGCCGGCCGAGAACGGTGCGGCCGCCCACCCTGCGCTTGTAAGCGCGATAGCCGACCGCGAACGAGGCGCCTTCGAAAACGGCCGATAGGGCCAGCACGCCCAGACTGATACCCGGGGCTTTGAGCGGCTCGGGCGAGGCGAGCTGCCGCGCGCCTTCCCAAACCGAGGCGACGCCACCGGCCAGAAGTACGATGACGGCAACGACAAAGGTCCAGAAGTAGACCTCCATGCCATACCCGAATGCATGGCTGGCATCCTTATGGCGCTTGCTGCGCCTGTTGCCGATCAGCAAGAGAAGCTGATTGGCCGTATCCGCGGTTGAGTGGATGGCCTCCGTCAGCATTGCACTTGAGCCCGAGAGAAGTGCAGCGCCAAACTTGGAAGCGGCGACGAGCAAGTTGCCGACGAGCGCCGCGTACACAACGGTGGTGGACTCTTCAGCCACGTGTGCTTGGGGACTATGGCTTACGAGAGCGCACGGGCGCGGCGCGCCCCCTGCCGCAGAGGTAGCCTGAAGACATCGCTTGCGGCACCACCCTCAGAGGGTCTGGGTGAAACCCTCTGCGCTTAGTGGTGGGAGCACATTGCAAGCAGAAGAATGATCGGAATCGGAACTCCGAGAAGCCACAATAAAATTCCGCGTCCCATACCAATTCCTCCTGTGTATACGTGGGGAGATTAAACCCGCCCCCCGGCTGGGCGTGTGCAGTCTTTGTAGACCATTCCGGTTCCAAGCATCATTGTGGCGAAGCCACACCTGTTGTGAGCAGACACCTACACATGGGGCTAGGTTTCCGTGGGACGACCCGTCAGTGACGCAGCAACGCAGGGAGATGCTCTCTCTGCCTGGCGCAGGGTGGGGGAGTGCCCCCTCACGCACCGAGACGACTACCCATAATCATCCATTGCAAAAATCGGCCGCCGACGTGCGACTCGCCTGCAGACGCCGTGTGGCGCGGATGGCTGCGATCGCCAGAGCACGCCGTCAGGACTGCAGGAATACGGCGGGCCACCGGTGTGAAAAAAGCGCAAGCGGATAAGTCGGCTCTCCGGGTGGCCGCGGCGCTGTTCGGCGACAACCCTTTCGAGCGCCGCGTTAGCTGAGATCCCCAAGTAGGAGCCACGATGGGAGGTGCTGGCTCACGATATTGCACGCCGGGCCCCCGGGCGCCCTTGCTAAGACCTGCCTATGTATGGCTCAGCATTACAGTTCCTAGCGCTCTATCCCAGATTCCCGAAACGTACCGCCGGTTGCCCGCGGCCGCGCAATTAGTAGGTGGCGTCTTACAGAAAGTCGCGCCGGCGGAGGCTTATCCTTGGCCAGCCCCAATCCGACGGAAGGCTTATGGCGTAGCTATGCCATATGTATAACGCCTGTCCGAGGTAGCGCCAGGAGCCTGTCCATGCAGTCACGAGACCTTCCCCGCAGCACCCGCAAAACTAACGGGGGGGCCAATCTCGCAGCGCAGTCGACACTGGACCTGAGCAAACTTGTGCGCGCATTGCAGACTGTGCGCGACGGGGATTTCACGGTGCGGCTGGCGAGTGACCAGACCGGCCTTGCCGGCAAGATAGCAGATACGTTCAACGAGATAGTGAGTGCCAATCAACGGCTTGCTGGCGAGCTCGAACGCGTGGGCCAAATCGTCGGCAAGGACGGCAAGACGCGCCACCGAATGTCCAGCGATCGCCGCTCGGGCGCGTGGGGCGCCATGGAGCATTCGGTCAATACACTCATCGATGATCTGCTGTGGCCGACCACCGAGGTCACCCGCACGATCGCGGCCGTGGCGAAGGGCGACCTCCAGCAGACGATGAGCCTGGAGGTAGAAGGACGGGCACTAAAGGGCGAATTTCTGCGTTCCGCGACCATCGTCAACGCCATGATCGCGCAGATGAGTGCCTTCACCTCGGAAGTCACGCGCGTGGCGCGCGAAGTGGGCACGGAGGGCAAGCTGGGCGGTCAGGCCGCGGTGCACGGCGTCGCGGGCACCTGGAAGGACCTGACAGACAGCGTGAACTCGATGGCCAGCAACCTTACCGGGCAGGTACGCAATATCTCGGAGGTCACGATCGCGGTCGCCAATGGTGACCTCTCGCGCAAGATAACGGTCGACGTACGCGGCGAGATCCTGCAGCTCAAGGAGGCCATCAACACGATGGTCGATCAATTGCGCTCGTTCGCATCCGAGGTGACACGCGTCGCTCGCGAGGTCGGAACCGAAGGCAAGCTCGGCGGCCAGGCAATCGTCTCGGGAGTCGCCGGCACCTGGAAGGACCTCACCGATTCCGTCAACGCGATGGCGACGAACCTCACCGGGCAGGTGCGCAACATCGCAGAAGTGACCACCGCGGTGGCGCGCGGTGACCTGTCGCGCAAGATCACTGTGGACGTCAAGGGCGAGATCCTGGAGTTGAAAAACACCATCAACACGATGGTTGACCAGCTCAACAGCTTCGCCGCAGAGGTGACGCGCGTGGCGCGCGAGGTGGGCACCGAAGGCAAGCTCGGTGGCCAGGCGGTGGTGCCGGGAGTGGCGGGCACCTGGAAGGACCTGACGGATAACGTGAACTCCATGGCCGGCAACCTCACCGGCCAGGTGCGCAATATCGCCGAGGTGTCCACGGCGATCGCCAGCGGCGACCTGTCGCGCAAGATCACGGTCGACGTGCGCGGCGAGATCCTGCAGCTGAAGGAAACCATCAACACGATGGTAGATCAGTTGCGCTCCTTCGCATCCGAGGTCACGCGGGTAGCGCGGGAAGTCGGTACGGAGGGCAAGCTCGGCGGTCAGGCGGTAGTGCCCGGAGTGGCCGGCACCTGGAAGGATCTCACGGACAGTGTCAACTCCATGGCCGGCAATCTCACCGGGCAGGTGCGCAACATCGCTGAAGTGGCAACCGCCATCGCCAACGGCGACCTGTCCCGGAAGATCACTGCAGACGTCAAAGGCGAAATCCTGCAGTTGAAGGAATCCATCAACACCATGGTGGACCAGCTGAATGCTTTCGCGGCCGAAGTGACTCGCGTGGCACGCGAGGTGGGGACCGAGGGGAACCTGGGCGGACAGGCAGATGTGAAGGGCGTCAGTGGGGTGTGGAAGGATCTCACCGATAACGTCAACTCCATGGCCAGCAATCTCACTGGCCAGGTGCGCAATATCGCGGAGGTGGCCACCGCAATCGCCCGCGGCGACCTGTCGCGCAAGATCACGGTCGACGTGCGCGGCGAGATCCTGCAGCTGAAGGAGACCATCAACACGATGGTCGACCAGCTGAACGCCTTTGCGGCCGAGGTCACGCGTGTGGCGCGCGAGGTGGGGTCCGAGGGGCGTCTCGGCGGCCAGGCGGACGTAAAGGATGTCAGCGGTGTGTGGAAGGACCTGACCGACAAGGTCAATTCGATGGCCAGCAACCTAACCGGCCAGGTGCGAAACATCGCGGAGGTGGCCACCGCAATCGCGCGCGGCGACCTGTCGCGCAAGATCACGGTCGACGTGCGCGGCGAGATCCTGCAGCTGAAGGAAACCGTCAATACCATGGTCGACCAGCTCAACAGCTTTGCGGCCGAGGTTACGCGGGTGGCGCGCGAGGTGGGTACGGAAGGTAAGCTCGGCGGACAGGCAATCGTGCCCGGCGTCGGTGGGACTTGGAAGGATCTGACCGACAACGTCAACTCGATGGCGCGCAATTTGACCGGTCAGGTGCGCAATATCGCTGAGGTGTCCACGGCCATTGCGCGCGGGGACCTGTCGCGCAAGATCACCGTCGACGTGAAAGGCGAGATTCTTCAGTTGAAGGAAACCATCAATACCATGGTGGATCAGCTGAATGGATTCGCCGCCGAAGTGACGCGCCTGGCGCGTGAGGTCGGCACCGAGGGCAAGCTCGGCGGCCAAGCCGTGGTGCCTGGGGTGGCCGGCACTTGGAAGGACCTGACCGACAACGTCAATGTCATGGCCAACAACCTGACTAATCAGGTCCGCGGCATCGTGAAAGTCGTAACCGCGGTCGCCGACGGGGACTTGCGCCAGCGCCTGACGGTGGAGTCCAAGGGCGAAGTGAATGCGCTCGCGGACACCATCAACAGCATGACCGACACCCTTGCGATCTTTGCCGATCAGGTGACCAGCGTGGCTCGCGAGGTCGGAGTGGAAGGTCGACTTGGCGGCCAGGCGCACGTGCCGGGGGCCGCGGGGACCTGGAAGGACCTTACGGCGAACACCAACCTGCTGGCCGCCAATCTCACCAACCAGGTGCGGGCCATCGCCGAGGTCGCAACCGCCGTCACCAAGGGAGACCTCACGCGCTCGATTCAGGTGGAGGCACGCGGGGAAGTGTCCGAGCTCAAGGACAACATCAACGCGATGATCGGTAATCTGCGCGTGACGACCGAGCGCAATAATGAACAGGACTGGCTGAAGACGAACCTCGCCAAGTTCAGCCGCATGATGCAGGGGCAGCGCGATCTGGTGACCGTCGGCCAGCTGCTGCTCTCGGAGCTGGCCCCGCTGGTGAATGCTCAGCAGGGGGTCATTTACGTCGTAGAGGGCGAGGGTGGCGGGGTGTGCCTTAAGGAACTCGCCAGCTACGCGGACGAACCTATCCAGAATCGGGAGCCGCGCCGTTTCGGCCTGGGCGAGGGATTGGTCGGACAGGCAGCTGCGGATCGCCAGCGCGTGTTGTTAACGGACATTCCACCTGAATCAATCCGGGTCCGCGCCGGCCTCCTTCGTTCGCACCCCCGCAATGTCATCGTACTTCCGGTTCTATATGAAGGGCATGTCAAGGCAGTGCTAGAGCTGGCCTCGCTGGGCAGCTTTACCGCCTCACACCTGGCATTTCTGGAGCAGCTCACCGGCAGCATCATCGGGGTGGTACTGAACACCATCGAGGCCACCATGCGCACCGAGGGGTTGCTCAAGCAATCCCAGGAGCTGGCCGGCGAGCTGCAAGCCCAGCAGACCGAACTGCAGCAGACCAATGAGGAGCTGGCGAACAAGGCGAAACTGCTCGCCGAGCAGAATGCCGAGGTCGAACGCAAGAATCAGGAAATCGAGCTGGCACGCCGTGCGCTGGAGGATAAGGCTGCCGAGCTTGCCCTGACTTCGCGCTTCAAGTCCGAATTCCTGGCAAACATGTCGCACGAGTTACGCACACCACTCAACAGCATTCTGATTCTCGGCCAGCAGCTGGCTGAAAACGCCGATGGCAATCTCAGCACGCGGCAGGTGGAGTTTGCCAATACCATTCATGGAGCGGGTACGGACCTGCTCAACCTCATCAGTGACATTCTTGATCTTTCCAAGATCGAGTCGGGAACTGTCACGGTGGAGTGCGAGGAACTGCTCTTCACGCACTTGCGTGAGACCATAGAGCGCAACTTCCGCCACGAGGCGGAGGCGCGCAAGCTGTCCTTCACGGCAGACTTTGACCTGCGTCTTGGGCCTGCGATAACTACCGACTCGAAGCGCCTGCTGCAGGTGCTGAAGAACCTGCTTTCAAATGCCTTCAAGTTCACCGAGCGTGGTGGCGTACGGCTGCACGTCGGCACCGCAACTGGCGGCTGGAGTGCGGATCATCCGACCTTGGGCCAGGCTCCTTCGGTGGTGGAGTTCTCGGTGAGCGATACCGGTATCGGCATCCCACCAGAGAAGCAGAAAATGATCTTTGAGGCGTTCCAGCAGGCCGATGCAGGCACGGCGCGCAAATATGGCGGCACAGGCCTGGGCCTCGCCATCAGCCGGGAGCTGGCGCACCTTCTCGGCGGTGAAATTCGCCTCAGCAGCGTGGCCGGCAGCGGCAGTACGTTCACCTTATATCTGCCCTTGACCTATCTCGGGGCTGCGTACAACCGCAGTTCAGGCACGCCCGAGGGTGGTCGTAAGGCAACGCAGCCGGATTTCCAGCCTGCTGTGCTTCCGATGGTCCTGCAGGAGGAAATACTCGACGACCGTGGGGTGCTCGGAGCGGAAGAAGCCGCGCTGCTGGTGGTTGAAGACGACCCCCACTACGCACGTGTGCTGGTGAGCCTCGCGCGTGACCGAGGCTTCAAGGTGCTGCTGGCTCGGACCGGAAGTGAGGCGCTGTCAATCGCCGCCAAGTACAAGCTGGCGGCGGTATCGTTGGATGTATTCTTGCCCGACATGCTCGGCTGGACGGTCCTGAATCAGCTTAAGCGCAGCAGCAAGACGCGCCACATACCCGTGCAGATCCTGACGACCGAGGACGAACACCAGTACGGCCTGGAGCGGGGCGCATTCTCGTTCATCACCAAGACGGTCACCTCGGACGAGCTCGAAGCCGCCTTCGACCGACTCAAGAGTTTCACAGCCACCCGCGTGCGCCGGCTGTTGATAGTCGAGGATGACCCGGCCGAACAGCTGAGCGTCACGGAGCTTTTGGCGCACAGCGACATCGAGATCACAACCGCGGCGACGGGCGCCGCCGCGCTGGCTCATTTGCATGCCAGCCGCTTTGACTGCGTGGTCCTTGACCTGCGCCTTCCGGACATGTCCGGCTTCGAACTACTCGACAGCGTGCAGCGCGACGAGGGTCTGCGTCAGGTGCCGATCATTGTCTTCACCGGGAGGGACCTGACGGATGCTGAAGAGATCCGGCTGCGCAAGAGTGCCAAGAGCGTCGTGATCAAGGATGTGCGCTCGCCGGAGCGCCTGCTCGATGAGACTGCGCTGTTCCTGCACCGGATCATCGACGACCTGCCCGAATCGCGCCAAAACATGATTGCCGCGCTGCACGAGAGCGACGAGCCACTGCATGGACGCAAGGTGCTCGTGGTTGATGACGATATTCGTAACATATTCGCGCTCAACAGCTTGCTCGAACGTCACCACATGGAAGTCGTCACCGCAACTAACGGGCATGAAGCCATCAAGCTGGTGGAGAGCACCGAAGACCTGTCCCTGGTGCTCATGGATGTGATGATGCCGGAGATGGACGGCTACGAGACGATGCGGCGCATCCGCATGCAGCAGCAGTTCCGAATGCTGCCGATAATCGCGCTGACCGCCAAGGCAATGAAGGGAGATCGTGAGAAATGCCTCGAGGCAGGTGCTTCTGACTACGTCGCTAAGCCAGTCAATACGGACCAACTATTGTCGCTGGTGCGCATGTGGCTGCATCGGTGAAGGACGCCCCCGGCACACCCAGTCACCTCGGCAGGGGGCCGGACGAACGCGTCAATATCCTGCTGGTGGATGATCAGCCGGCGCGGCTTTTGACGTACCAATCCGTTCTCGGCGAGCTTGGGCAGAACCTGGTGTCCGCGCATTCCGGGCTCGACGCGCTCGACAAGCTCATGCGCGATGACTTTGCGGTCGTGCTTATGGACGTGAGCATGCCGGAGATGGACGGTTTCGAGGCGGCTCGTCTCATCCATGACCATCCGCGCTTCGAGCGTACGCCGATCATCTTCGTGACCGGCGTTCACATGTCCGAGCTCGACCGGTTAAAAGGGTACAAGGTGGGCGCGGTAGACTACGTGTCCATTCCAGTCGTACCGGAAATACTGCGCAGCAAGGTATCAGTGCTCGTGGAGCTCTACTGCAAACGGCGCGAGCTCAGTCACCTGAATCGCGATCTGGCCGAAGCCAACGAGCGGCTCGCGGTGTCGCATGCCCTGCTGGAGGCGGAGAAGAGTCGGGAGCTGGAAAAGCTCAACGCCTCGCTGCAGCGCGCCAACGAAGATCTCGAGCGTGCCAATGCCGCGCTGCAACTCGAAGTCTCGGTGCGCGGCCGCGCGGAGGAAGCACTGAAGCAGGCCGATCGACATAAGGATGAGTTTCTTGCGATGCTGGCGCACGAGCTGCGCAACCCGCTCGCACCCATCCGTAATGCCGTGCATCTCATGGAGCTGAAGCCCTTGCCGGACCCGGCGATGCGCTCGGCGCGCGACGTCATCGACCGCCAGCTCACGCAGCTCACGCGCCTGGTAGACGACCTGCTGGATGTGTCGCGCATCACGCGCGGAAAAATAAGGTTGACGCGTCAGCCAGTGAAAGTGGCGGACTTGGTGGCGCGTGCGGTGGAGACCGTCGAGCCGAGCATCCAGGCGCGTTTGCACGCTTTGACGGTAAAGATCCCCGACGATGAGCTCGTCGTGGATGGCGATGAACTGCGGTTGACCCAGGCCATCGCCAACGTTTTGGGAAATGCGGCCAAATATACTGAGAACGGCGGCAGGATCGAAGTCGCAGTAAGCCGCCAGGATTACCAGGCCCAGATTCGTGTTCGCGACAGCGGCATCGGCATTCCCAGCTCGGTGTTACCGCGGATCTTCGAGCTGTTCACGCAACTGGATAACCGGCCCGAGGGCCGGCAGAGCGGCCTTGGCATCGGCCTCGCGCTCGTCCAGCGGCTCATCGAGATGCACGGGGGCCGCGTAACTGCGTGGAGCGAGGGTCCCGGCATGGGCAGTGAATTCGAGATTACGCTGCCCTTGATGACGCCACCTGCGCACGCGGATCTTCCAGCTGCACCGGTAGAACCCGAAGCAACTGCCCGCCGGCGCACGATCTTGGTGGCAGACGATAATATCGATGCGCTTGAGAGCCTGGCAACGCTGTTGCATCTGAACGGGCACGAGGTTTTTCGCGCTGCCGATGGAGCGCAGGCAATGCAGGCGGCAGCGCATCATCGTCCGGAAATAGCTCTGCTTGATATTGGCATGCCGAATCTGGATGGCTACGAGGTGGCGCGACGTATCCGGTCCGAGGAATGGGGCCGAGGCATTATGCTGGTGGCCCTGACCGGATGGGGTCAGGACTCGGATCGTCGTCGTTCCCTTGAAGCCGGGTTTGACTGGCACCTCGTCAAGCCCGTCGATCTTGCGCGACTAAACCAATTGATATGCGCGCCAGCGGCGACTCGGTCGTCCTCTGAGTAGGCAACCCGCACGTCATAGATGAAATGGCCGCGCGGCCGGATTCTCGCGCTGCGCTGTTGCGCTGACACTTCTACGGATACGGGCGCCGGCTTAGCTGCTACCGGTGGGCGGAGGTGCCGCGGCGCGGGCGCAATCGCGAAACACGCGTTGACAGTTGGCTGGGACCGTGTTGACTCGCAGCCCGAGGCCTATAGCTGATGTTTCTTAGCGCTTACTTAGGGCATCGAAATAATGCAGCTTGCCTTTGCGCGGCTGCGTACCGAGCATACGCGGCGTGGGGGAGGCGATGCTCGAGTTTGAAGCAAGCGATAGCCTGGGCGGCGGAATGTTTTGCCTGGATGTATTGAATGATGGGATCGTGATCGGGCAGATCCGCAGACGGCTTGCGACCGGACTTTTCCGGTATTACCGAGCTGCACACAGTGAGTTGATGATGACCTATGAGGACGCTGACCTCGAGAGACTGAAGCGGCGAGTCAGGGAAGCGCCTTAGCCGTTCGGCCCCATTCCTCGGCGGCCGAGTCAGTACTGTACAGGCAGCATGCGAACGGCTGTCGGAGACGTTCTTGGCGCTGTCGTCGGTGGCGCTAGCGGCGCACATTGTCTATTCACAATAGCACCTGAAGAGTCGTGCGGCGTCGTCGTTGCGGCCGATTCGCCGCAACTCCGACGCCGATAAGTCCACGTGCGCCATTACCGTAGGCGATGTCTCACGACCGTACGGGGGCGCCTGAATGGCAGCGGTTTGCGATTGCGCCTAGGCTGTCCTCGTGACTTATCGCCGACAAAGAATTCTGGTTGCCGATGACAATCAGGACTTAGCCGCTTCCTGGGATACCCTCTTTACCGAGAGAGGGCACACGGTACGCGTGGAGCACGACGGAAAGAGCGCATGCGAGACCGCGATGGCGTTCCAGCCAAATGCGGCGGTGCTTGATGTTGGAATGCCGCGAATGTCCGGCCATGAAGTCGCGCGCGCAATACGTCGGCAATCCTGGGGCGCTGATGTCCTGCTTTTGGCCGTCTCCGGATGGGGCGAGGCCAAGGACAAGACGTGCGCGCTCGAAGCGGGTTTTGACCACCATCGCACAAAGCCGGCGGACTTCGAGGAAATACTCGGTCTGATCGAAAACGGGGCCTAACTGCGAATTGCCCGCGCTCGCACGACGTGCTGGCCCGTGCCGCATAAAGTCCGGATTGGTGGCGTCACGGAGGCAAATCATTGAGCCTGCTAGCAAGCAGGTACAAGGGATTGATTGGATAATCGATGACTGAGTTCCTGCTGACCAAGGAAGAACTGGTTAGGGCGTGCGACGAACTTCATGCATGCCTTGACGAAGGGCCCGGTCAAAACCCGAGTGCACTTGCAGAGTCCCTCAAGACCCTCAGGCGGCTGCAGGCGTCAGTCTCCTGGGACTACCCAAGAACTTTGCTTGCGCAGATAGAGTCTGAGTTGGAACTGTGGTTCAGCGGGCAGCCGCAATCGCCGTCGTCGCGACAGGTCCTGCTCGACCATATCTCAAGGCTAGAGGACGCCTGGGAACGTCCCCGAGCATGATTGCGCTACATCGCGCAGCGGACTGGATGACAGCTAGTGCCGTCCCTCAGGCACCCACCTACTAGACCGGTCAGGCGAGAGGTGTAGACAGCTGTGTAAGGGTCCGACTCTAACGGTCATCGGGTCGGAATCACGTCCTGCCGCGTGCGCGGGTCTGCATGGCGGGCGCGCACTCTTACCCTGCGAGTGAGGCCAGAAAGAGTGTCGCGGCAACCGCCATGACCGCGGTGGCGATCCAGCCGACGATGGTCGAGGCAAGCGAAATCCGGAACTTGCCCATCACCGTCTTGCGTCTGCATAACACCATCAGCATCACCATTACCGGGACTGCCACGATTCCGTTCATCACCGCCGACCAGACCAGCGCCTTCACGGGGCTGACCCTGAGTACGTTTCCCAGCGCGCCTAACAACGTGGCCAACGCGATGGTCGCGTAGAAGGCCTTGGCCTGTAGCGGCTTTCGTGCAAGACCAACGGGCCACCGGCGGGACTCCCCGACGGCGTAGGCGGCAGATCCCGCCAGCACGGGCACGGCGAGCAGGCCGGTGCCGATAATGCCCAGGGCAAAGAGCGCGAAGGCCGCCTGACCGGCCAGGGGCCTCAGGGCCTCTGCGGCCTGAGCTGCGCTTTCGATGTTAGTGTTGCCGTTGCGATGCAGTGTCGCGGCCGCCGTGGCCATGATGGCCAGCGCGACCAGGTTAGATACCGCCATCCCGGCGACGGTGTCGAGGCGAATTCTCTCCAAGGCCCGCGCACCTTGCGCGGGCGACTGCAGCAGTGGCTGTTCGATCGGTTTCGCCTTCGTGTCCTCGACCTCCTGAGCGGCCTGCCAGAAGAACAGGTACGGACTGATCGTGGTGCCCAAGATAGCGACGACCATCAGCCAGAAGTCCCGACTCGGCGTAATTTGGGGCCAAACCAGTCCGCGCAGAAACTCTGTCCAGGACACGTGGACGACGCAGACGGCGGCGAAATAGGCAAAGAGAGACAGCGTCAGCCACTTCAGCACCGCAACATATCGTGTGTGCTGAAGGAAAATCTGCCCGGCGGTGCAGACGACGCCAAACGCGGCCAGATATGCCCAGCCCGGGAGTGCCGGCACCAAGAGCCGTGCGGCCTCAGCCATTGCGCCGAGGTCTGCGCCGATATTCAGGGTATTGGCTGCAAATAGCAGCAAGACGACGCCATGCAATAGCCAGGCTGGAGAGTACTTACGGAGGTTGCCGGCGATCCCCCGGCCCGTTGTCCGACCCAGGCGGGCGCTGATTTCCTGGATAACCACCATTAGCGGGAACGTCAAGACGAGGGTCCAACCCAATGTGAACCCGAACTGCGCGCCCGCTTGCGAATATGTGGCAATGCCGCTGGGATCATCGTCGGCGGCCCCGGTGACTAATCCCGGTCCCAGCACCTGCCACAGGCGCGGCTTGGAAGGTCCCACCACGTGAACAGGAGACGGAGCACTGCGTGCCGGGCGACGTTTTGAAATCTTCTCAGCCGCCCTGTGCATATTGATGGTTGTAGGCAACTCGTGGTTACGCAGCGCCCCGTGGCGTGGGTCAGACTTAGACGGTACGTTGCGGGACTGTGGATTGGGGCTCTGTAGGTGCTTTGCTGTAGAACGGGTCGGAAGAACACCGCTCTAGGCCGCGCGAAACGTTTTCCGCGGGCATCTCTGGTACAACTCGGAGCAGTACCGGGAGGCCGCCGCACCGTCACCCGTGCCCTAAACCGTTAAGGTCAAGGTCGAGTGGCACTTTGCAGGCGTGTTCCGACGAGTGATTGTCGTGCGGGCGGCTTTCCCACTGCAGCCCAGCGCAACACACTTGAGATCAGCAATTGTCCGATTCTCGAGGATTAATCCATGATAGATCCTGGCGCAGCATCCCCAAGGGGTAAGGCTATCGGTGCTTCCGACGCAACTGGCGGTTGGCTGGGCCGCGCGACGGACAAGCTCGATAGCGCACGAGGCCCGGCGGCGGACAGGTTGTACGGCGCCGCTGATGCAATACGGGATCAGGCTCAGTCTCTGTTCGAGCACGAAGCAATCTCGGAACGGGTCGCGGATGTGGCACACGACGCAGCCGATCGCATCGACCAATCGGCCGAATATCTTGAGCGCCGCCAGGTGGCACAGATGGCTCAAGACGTGACGGCGTTGGTGAGACGAAACCCGGTGCCCTCGCTATTGATCGCAGCCACGGTCGGATTCCTCTGCGCGCGCGCTTTCCGCAGAGACTGAGCCGATGCGCACTAATAGAGTGACCGTCGATACGGCGAGCGACAGTTCTGACCTGCGTGACCGGCCACAGCACTCAATTGACTGGCGCGCCCAGTACGAGCGACACACCGTACTGTTCTTGAGCGCGGCCCTCCTGGGAGGGATTCTCCTGGCGGGTATCGTCGGTTCCGGCCGCAGCCGCCGAGCGATCACGCAGGCAGGGCGCCGGCAGCGTTCGCGGACAGAGGCACC
Source organism: uncultured Pseudomonadota bacterium (assembly GCA_963794975.1). Classification (GTDB taxonomy): domain Bacteria; phylum Pseudomonadota; class Gammaproteobacteria; order Steroidobacterales; family Steroidobacteraceae; genus 13-2-20CM-66-19. The sequence goes on from CAWCGL010000002.1 coordinate 706,237, forward strand.
GCGTGTGGACCCGCAGGAGTCCTCTACGCTTGCGGACTTCTGGTCCGACCTCAAGGGCGCACTGGGGGGCGCGCTGAGCGTCCAGGCCTATTCGTTGCTGGGAAAGTTTATCCCCGGTATTGAAGAGCGTGCCGCGGAGCGCACCAGAAGGCGCGACGAGCGGCCCCTGCATTCCAGCAGGCTCAGGCCGGCCAACCGCTCTCGCGGCAACGGACATGCTGCCGGAGCCAACGGCGGCAGAGCCGATAGAGACTCACCTGCCTGACGGCCGACCTGGCTCAGAAGGCGCGTGCGACCGTCTGCTGATCCATGAACACCTCAGGCCGACCGAGAGGCCTCGAAGTCCCGGAACAGTGGATCCGGGTGGGACTGCGCCCGCGACGCATTCAATCCTCGCGAAAGGTTCAACCGCGCTGAAATCGCCTTCAGCTTAGAAGGCAACCCCGCAACGGCCCCCGGAACCGCGCCAGACTCGAGCGGGTGCGCAATCAGGTACCCCTGGCAGCAAATCGACCCATAGCCAAGGAGTAGCTCCAGCTGCGCTGTGCGCTCGATACCTTCGGCCGTCACCGTGAGCCCCAGTTCCGAACACAGACTGATGATGGCCCGGGCCATGGCAGCGGATCGGGCATCGGTGTCGATGCTGGCTACAAGGCTTTGATCCAGCTTCACCCTGGTGAGTGGTAGTTGCTGCAGCGACGAGAACGTCGAGAAGCCCGTCCCAAAGTCATCGAGTGCGATGGATATACCCAAATCCCGTAACTGCTGTAGGACTGCGATCGTCGATGGCCCTGTCTGCAAGATGTCCTCAGTAAGCTCGATCTCGATGCATTGTGCCGGCACGGCATTGAGAGACAGCAGCTCCTGCATCTGGTCGAGAAACCTGGTGCCCATCAACTGGCTCGCCGACACGTTAATGGCGACCCGCGCATCCTTCCACGGGCCAGCCCGCCACTGCGCGATTTTCTCGATCGCTGATCGCAGCACCCAGTCACTGATGCGGCTATTGAGCCCGGACTCCTTGGCGACTGCGAGAAAGTGCGCGGGCGATACGTGGCTGCGATCAGGCAGGCGCCAGCGCAGCAGCGCCTCCGCAAGCAGCACGCGATGCTCGGTAAAGTCCACCTCTGGCTGGAAAACCAGTTCGAATTCATTGCGATCGACGGCGCGGCGCAGGCCCTGCTCAATGTCAAACTTGGTTGCCGCCTTCTCCAGTAACTCCGGCGTGAATAGGCTGAATTGATTGCGTCCCAACGTCTTGGCGCTGAACAGTGCTGTGTCGGCCGCGCGCAACAATGCATCCGCTGATGCAGCGTGCTCCGGATAGAGGCTGCCCCCGACGCTTACGCTCACGAGCAGCTCGCGGCTCTCCACCTGCAGCGGGCGACGGAATGCAGCGACGAGTTCTTCACCGATGCGCGCTGCATCTGCCGCGTTGTGGCATCTGGACTGGATTATCATGAACTCATCACCGCCGAGACGCGCGGCGAACCCGTCGGCCGGTGTCACTTCCCGCAGACGCCGTGCAATCGCCTGCAGCATGCGGTCGCCGAAAGTGTGACCCATCGTATCGTTGGTATTCTTGAAATTGTCCAGATCGATGAAAAACACGGCGACGCGGTGCTTCCGCGAGTGCGCATCCAGCAGAGCACTGGTCAAATGAGAGTGCAGCTGGCGTCGATTCGGCAGCCCGGTCAGTGAATCGTGCAGCGCGAGATGCCGCAGCTGGCGGGTGCGTTCGTCCACGCGCACCTCCAGGACCTCTTTGTATTCGCGCGTTGCCGTGTGCGCGGTCTCAAGCGCGACGGCCATTCGGTTCAGGGATGCTGCCAGGGTGTCCAGCTCGGCGACGCCGCCGCGTGCAAAACGCGCCCCGGACTCGCCAGCCGATAGTCGCTCGGTTGTCGCCACAAACTGCTTGATGGGACGGGCAATGCTGCGGACGGTGGTGACGGAAACCGCAAGCAGCAGCAGTACTATGGCGCCCGAAATCGCAGCTACGCTCAGGCGGGTGCTCGTCGCGGGGGTGGTAGCGGCGATCGTTGTAAGACTGTGTTCGACCGGGATGAGTGGCGCCATGCTTGGCGCGGCGGCCGGGGCCGGAGTCTGAGCAATGACGACCCGGGACGGCGGTGGGCGCGCGAGAGCCGACCGGAAGGCGTCGTAGCGCCTGCGCACGTCTGAAGCCAAGGTGGCGGCTCTGCCTTCGAACGACAGGTGCCCCTGTGCGGTACGCGCTGCATCCTCGGAGAGAATAGTGCGCGCCTCCACTACAGCCGCGAGTGCGTCGTGAAGCTCCTGCACCCATTGGGTGCCCTGCGAGCGTACGAGTTCCGCTTGGTGTTGTGCCAGGAGGTCCGCGAACTGCTGTTCGCCGGCCGCGACCGCAGATGGTTCACGCTGATCTGTGTCGGAGGTGTAAGCGATCGGCGCGGCGGCGCTGCGAATGTCACGCACCTTGGCTATCAGGGACAGCAGGGATTGCCGCGCGAACACATGGCCGAAGATTCGCCAGTTATGGTCCAAGGCGCCACTCAACAAGGCATCCAGCGAGTCCAGACTCTTCCAGTAGTGGTCCAGGCTTTGTCGCAGCGAGTCGTTGTACGTCAGCAGGAGCGCGCCATCTTTACGCAGCTCGCGCGCCGAGGTGAGGAACGGCTGAGCGTCGAAGTCGGGGCGCCCCGCTGTCAGGGCCGCGAGGCGTCGTTCGCTGTCTTTGACGGCAGCCTCGGCAGCGAGGAACGCGCTCGATCTGCTTGCCGTCGGGCTTTGCAGCTCCGCTTCGGTGGCCCGCTCGAACCGCGCGGCAGACTCGAGCAGGTCGTGAACCGGCGGCATCCTCTCATCATCCGATGCGGGCGCCGGGATCTCGACCGGGGGAACAGATGCTGCCCGGGCTGGGACGTCCGCGGCCATGGAGCGGGCAGCGGCGTGCTGATGCGCCGTCGTGGTGACGACGGACGTCCCGTGTTCCACCACAACGTTGGCGAATATCGCCAGGGCGGCCACCGCGGCGAATGAGATGCCAAGGCGCCCGGCGACTCCGGCTGCCGGACCCCGCTGCGATGAGTTCCGGTTGGTACGGATGAACGAAGCGGCCGCATTGCGCACCCGGCGTAGCCGGCCGAGAAGGAATTCGTGAGGCGGTTCCACGGGGGCATTTGTACATGGCACCCCGATTACAAATCGTGACTAAGGCGGCAACTCCTTGTAGGACAATAGGAAATTGGCGCTTTCGTGGACTTACATAATCTGCTCCGGGCGGCCCGGGCGTCTGCGGCGGAAGCCCGGGCGAGTTGGATTAGGCGGCGCCGCGGGAGATCAGCGCGGCCCGTGGATCGTGCCTGGCGCGCGAAGCGGCCGAGTCATTGCCCGAACTTGGTCCCAGATAAGGACGTTCCACGGGTGCACACCACATGCACGAGCGCACGCGTCCCCGGGGTAGTCGCAATCCGACGGCGACTCACGCCGAAAGCCGATCGCTGCACGCTGCAAAGCGGCGCACCTTGCGTCCTGGCGCACTTGGTCCTGGCGCCGTGACCGGCCCATGGAGAGTGCTTTTTCCGATGCCTACCGAACCGCGCGCCATTGCCTCGCTGAGCATCTCATTCGGGCTGGTGTCTATTCCCGTAAAGCTCTACACCGCGACCGTGACCTCCGAGCGGATTTCGTTCAATCTCCTGCGCAAATCAGACGGTTCGCGCGTCAGGCAGCAATACATAGCAGTCAACGACGGCGAGGTCGTGGATCGCTCCGAAATGGCGAAAGGCTACGAGTTTGCCAAGGATCAATACGTCCAATTCACAGCCGCTGAGCTCAAGGCGCTGGAGGAGACGACCACCCATTCAATAGACATAGCCGAGTTCGTGCCCCTCGATACGGTGGATCCGGTGTATTTCGCGGGTACCTATCTCCTGGCCCCGGACAAAGGCGGCGGCAAGCCATACTCCCTCCTGGTAACCGCGCTGCGCCAGGCAAAGCAGTGCGCAGTGGGGCGGTGGATATCCCGCGGGCGCGAGAATGTAGTGGTCATGCGCCCATTTGGAGACGGACTGGCAATGCATCAGCTGCACTTCCAGGCGGAGGTGCGCACGATGAAGGAGCTCGCGATCGAACCTGCGCCAGTCACCGCAGCCGAGCTCAAGTTGGCCGAACAGCTTATTGAGCACCTCACTGCCAAGCGCTTCGAGCCGTCTGCATTCCATGACGAATTTAAGCAGCGCGTGGAGGCAGCAATCCAAAGGAAGGTGAACGGCAAGGATATCTCTCTGGCCGTGGCCCCGGTTGCCAGCCCGGGTGGCAACGTAGTTGACTTGATGTCCGCTCTGAAGGCGAGCCTGGATGGCAAGCCCGGCAAGGCCTCAAGCCGTGAACGCAAGGCGCCGAAGCGAGCAGCGGACACATCCAGGCGGAAGGTGGCGCGGTGAAGCGCAGGCCCGCCAAGGCACGACAGCGCGCCACAGGTCAGGGCGCGAAGGCTAAGTCTGCGCATGCTCACTACCAGCGTGCGCTGAGGCTGGAAGAGGCCGACGCCGCGAGCGCGCGCGCCGCGTATGAAGAATGCCTGCAGGGCGATTGCTCACATCTGGAGGCCAGGATTAATCTCGGCCGCCTTCTGCACCAGGAAGGACTCCTGAGGGAGGCAGAGGCCCTCTATCGCGCTGCGCAGGAGCCAAGCGCCGTTCTGTATTTCAATCTCGGTGTCGTTTTGGAAGACCTCAGGCGCGAAATCGAGGCGATACACGCCTACGGACAGGCAATCCTGCACGACCCCACGATGGCAGATGCGCATTTCAACCTCTCGCTCGTGCACGAGCGCCTCGGTGAGGCGCGGGGGGCCTTTCGGCATCTGCTTGCGTACCGACGATTGATTCGCCTCAGTGCATAGGCGTCCTCGCGCACGCCGGTGTCTTCGGGCGGGTGCACGGTGAGCAGGTGAGCAAGATCGAATGGGTGGGGTGGGCTGCCTCCGCGGTGCTCCTTGCAACCATCGGCAGGCAGGTATTCACCCAGTGGAAGACCCGGTCGACCGCAGGAGTATCGAGATGGCTGTTTGTGGGCCAGGTGACCGCCTCGCTCGGCTTTACGATCTACAGCTACTGCCTGCACAACTGGGTATTCCTGAGTTCTAATCTGGCTCTGCTTGGTACCGCCGTCCTTGGCCAGTTCCTGTATTGGCGAAACAAGGCACATCGTTCCCGGGCCGGCTCGCAGGCGTGCACTTGAACGCTGGGAAACAGAGTACTTGATCTGCTTGCGCGGCCGAAGTGATCGGCGCACGCTCAGGCTCGAGCTCACTTGGGATCTTCCTCAAATGAACGCCAACCTCGTGACAGGTCTAGCCGGCGCCTTGGTATTGACTGCAGCGGCGATGGCTATGGCAGTGTTCCCGGTCGCAAGCAGCGCGGATGAGCATCCGGCGGGTCACTGGGCATACTCCGGTTCGGGGGATCCGGGCCATTGGGGCGGCCTCGACCCCGCCTACGCTGCCTGCTCCAAGGGTCACGTCCAATCCCCGATCGATATCGCGCACGCGCAGGTGGCCGAACTCCCGCCGCTGAGGTTCAACTACGCGGATACGCCACTAAATATCGTCGATAATGGACATACCATCCAGATCACCGTCGCGCCCGGCAGTACCTTCACGGTCGGCGACAAGACCTTTGCACTGAAGCAGTTTCATTTCCACCATCCGGCCGAAGAGCACGTCAACGGGAGGTCATTCCCCCTCGTTGCGCACCTCGTACATCAGGATGCGGATGGTCATCTCGCCGTCGTTGCAGTGCTGTTCGAGCAGGGCGCAGCGAATAAGCTGATCGACTCGCTGTGGAGCAATATTCCAGGCGAGAAGAATACCGTGCGGGACCTGCCTGCCGTCTTGGTCCGGACGCAGGAAATTCTGCCGGCTGACCTGGGCTACTTCACGTTTGCGGGCTCACTTACCACCCCGCCGTGCAGCGAAGGGGTCACCTGGTACGTCTTGAAGCAACATCCCCAGGTTTCCGCGCAGCAAATCGCGACGTTCGCGCAGATTTACCCAGCGGATGCGCGGCCCATTCAGCCGACCAATGGACGCGCCATTCTGCAGTCAAAATAGCAATAGCCCGGTGGGGCGGCCCCTGACAAGCCGGTGTCAGAAGGCCGCCGGGCGCGCTGCGCCGTGCTCACATCAGCACCACCCTCGTCACCCACTGGGCGCAGTGGATGACTCAGCGACTCCGGGCCGGGCGGCGACGTCCACGGCAGCGACCGACGTGTGCGGAAAATGCAGGGCATTCAACGGGTCGCACCCGCACAGGCCGCTCAACGCCAGGGCGAGCCACACAATTCTTAGTTTTCGCATGAGTAAATCCTACGAGGCCATGGCAAAACGCATGCGCGCGGGGAAGTTTACCAGCGGGGGCAGACTGCGGCGCGCACCCGCAGGGAGGTCTAAGACCCTTCTGTCGCGAGCCGCCGGTTGATCTCATCGTCGACCTCGATTCGATCGGAAATAAGCAGGTGGTGCCCAAGCTTGCGCCTGGAGTCTTGTCGTGCCGGCCAGAGCGATGGAAGATCTCGGTGTGGTTCAGTAAGCCAGCCGTGTGCTTCGGTGTGGGGCAGGCAGCGGCGGTGATGGCGATTGCGGGAGCAGCATGATGATGACACTGGAGGAGCTGCGCATTGACTTGCTCGACAGAGTGCGCAACTGCCGGGATCCAAACAGCGTCGAGCAGCTGATCGCGGATGCGGAGCACAAATTGAACGCCAGCGCCTTGGGGGAGAAGTCGCGTAGGGCGTTCTGGGATGCGGTTGATCACGATCTCGTGGTGGTGACCCAGGAAGCGAGCGTCATCTTGGAGCGGCAGGGCGCGCTGACGCTGCGTACGACGATCGGGAGGGCGCGCGCTGCGCTGGTCAGGTATCGCCACGGTTCTTCTACCGATCAGGTAAAGCATCCCAAGGCGGACTAGGGCGCAGTCCGTGCCTGCGGCTGCTCTAGCGGCGGCCTGCGCCGGTGGCGAGCGCCAGCGCCCCGATAGACGTGAACGCGCTCGGGTCTGCAGGGGCTGGCGTCCATGCGGAAGCAGGCCGTGGGCCGGCAGCGCCCTGCGGCCTTGGCCAGGTGGTGACAGCGCTTCCTTACATTGACTGGGGTGCTTAAACACTGTTGTGCCGATGGCCTAGTGCCTACCCTCCGGACTCGCGCAAATACCTTTGTTCCCACATGGAGGACTCGCAGATGGCAACTACCGGCAAGGTCGGGCGGGATGATGCTGACGCCGTCGAAATGCTCAAAGCGGACCACAAGGCCGTAAAGGCACTGTTCAAGAAGTTCGCCGCGCTGAAGGGTGATGGCGATGCAGACGCCGAGGAGAAGGCGGCGGTTGTGCACAAGATATGCACTGCATTGACTGTGCATACCACGATAGAAGAGGAAATATTCTATCCGGCGGTCCGCAAGGCGATCGCTGATGCGGATCTGATGGACGAGGCCCTGGTCGAGCACGCGGGCGCGAAGGAACTGGTTGCCCAGCTGGAATCGATGGACGCAGAGGATGACTTGTACGATGCGCGCGTGACGGTGCTGGGAGAGCAGATCGATCACCACGTCGAGGAGGAAGAGGGCGAGATGTTTCCCAAGGCGAAGAAGGCAAAGCTCGACCTGGAGGCATTGGGCGCATCGATGGCAGCTCGCAAGGATGAGCTCCAGACTGAACTGAGTCCGGAAGTGCCGGCCAAATCACCGGACAAGGCGAGCCTGTCGCGCAAACGTCCCGCACCGCCACGCTGAGCGTTTGGGGTCGCAAGTCCTGCCGTTGAGGGGAGCCGATGGGCTCCCCGCTTGCCGGCGCCTCGCCAATGGAGATCGTTGAGGTTCTCTCCCAGCAGGCTCGGCTCCCGAGGTCTCGCTCCCGGCACTAGACGCGCGGCGGTCGGCGGGCGCGGCCGTTAGCTGGCGCTGCCGGGCGACCGCACGGAGCCGGGCCACCTCGCACGCATACCGCCGCAATGATGCACAGCGCCGCCAAGGCGGCGGTGACGTGCTTGACCGTATGGCCGCTGAGCAGGCCGGTCGCATCGTAGATCGCTCGATCGAAGTGTTCGAACACCTTGGCGAGCAGGTACAGCACAAAGGCCCACACCAACAGCGACCCGCGGATGTAGGTTGCCGGAAAGAGCACGAGTATCAACGGTATGAGGAGCAGCGGCAGGAACTGGACCACTGCATAGGGCCGCAAGTCCCCGCGCCCTTGGGATTCTGTCCAGGACCAATACAACGCGGCGCAGATGCCCGCTGCGACCAAGATCCAAAGAACCACAGGCTGGTGCTCTTCGATGACGCGCTCACCGAGCAGCAGTGCCAGCAACGCCATGAACACCACCGTCATAGGCAGACGGTCCCACAGCAGCGCGTAGTTCGAGGGGTCCAGGTGGTAGTAGGCCGAGCCGAAGCAGACGAGGCAGATGCCCACGCATAGGACCAGATAGCCGCGCCGGCACTTGGGGTCTAGCAGGCGCCCGGCGCGCCAGAGTCCGAAGATGCCCGCCAGCAGGAACGGCAGGTTGGATGCCACATTCCAGAAGTGGCTGATGCCGCCCAGGGACCGGTTGTCGGCAAAGTGGTGGTAACCGGGGTCCTGGGCAATGGGACCGACAAAGCACAGTCCCACGATGGCCGCAGCGGATACGATCACGAGGAGCCAAATCCGCCGCTTGGGACTGAGCACCGGAAGGTCGTTCGTGATGCTGGGGAGGCGGCGCAACTACTGCGGCTCAGCGGCGTTCCAGGCGGCCACTTTTGCGCGCGTGCCTGCCAGCAACCGGTCGAGGGCGGCGCGGTCATAGAGCGTCCCGCGCAGGATGACGGCATGGATGTCTCGGGTGGCCCGGATGTCCTGAAGCGGGTTGCGCGCGAGCAGGACCATGTCGGCCACCTTGCCGGGGCTGATCGCGCCGTAACGGTCCAGCGCGCCGAACCAGGCAGGCCCCGAGCGTGTGGCGGATGCCAGTGCCTGGGCTGGCGTGAGGCCCTGGCTGACATACAGGGCAAGTTCGTCGTGCAAGCCGATTCCCGGGTAGTTGAAGGAATTCAGAAAGCCTGCATCCGTGCCGGCCAAGATCGTGACGCCCGCCTGCTGGAGCATCGGCAGGACCGCCGCCAGGTGCTGGTAGTGGGCGTGCCGCCAGGCGATGCCGTCCGCGTCGGCCTGGGCAGCGCGCTGAACCCGCCAATCATAAGTGTGGCGTAACTTAGGTCCGATATACGCCAGATAGGCATCGTGGGCATGCGTATCCTCATCAAGCCAGGCCAGAATGCGGCTGCCGTTGAGGGTGGGGGTGACGAACACGCCACGGCGTGCCAGGTCACGGTAGGCATTCATGGCGGTGGCCGTGTCGAAGTCCGCGTCGATCCTCCGGTCCGCTTCGGCGCGGATGATCCGGCCGGCGGCGAAGTCGCCGACGATCGCCGCCTCATCCTTGGCGCCGGCCTTGAAGGCATAGTCAATGTGCTCGATGGAACTGATGCCCGCGTCCAGCGCTTGCTCGACGGTGAGCCCCATGGGGATGTGACCTGAGACGTTCAGGCCGGCGGCCCGGGCCTGTGTGACCGCGTAGAGGAACAGTTGCGGGTCGAGCGTGCTGTCGGTGATCTTGACGAAGTCGACGCGCAACCCCTTGAGCTTGGTGATCGCCGCATCGACATCCGCACGCGTACCGGTCTCGAGGGTGCCTTTCCAGATGGGCTTGATCCCTTCTATCTTGGGTCCGGAACTGAGCAGGGTCGGCCCGAGGAGCGCACCTGAGGCGATCTGGCCACGCCAGGCCAGCACCTCCTCGGGGAGGTCCCCGGAGCAGTCACGCACCGTCGTGATGCCGTACGCGACGTACAGGGGCAGCAGTGCCTGGTTTTCCTCCACCAGCCCCGGACCACCCCCGAAATGCACGTGCATGTCCCACAGGCCGGGGATCAGGTAGCGGCCCTGGGCGTCGACTGTGGTGGTGGCGCGCCATTGCGCCGCGATCGCCGCATCGGCACCGACCGCAACGATCCTGTCCGCGCGCGTGACGATGGCCTGGTTGACTGTGGTGCGGGCGTGTTCGACATCCACGACGGAGGCGTGGCGGATGAGCAGGTCCGCCGGCTCCCGGGCGCCGGCTGGCTGTGCCGCCAGGCAGAGGCTGGCAAGGAGGCCGACGAAGGAGCCGCGCATGACCTGTTTCCCGGGCACAGTTGGATGCGCACGGCCGCTGCGGCCGTGAGCCTGGGGGCAACGCGCCTGAGTGTATGGGCTGGCCCTGGCGGAATCGAGAGCCGAAGCTACCGCGGCGCGACCACGTTCACCCGGCCGGCCGAGGGCTAGTAATCCAGTTTCGGGTACCAGTCCGTACCCCGGCCCGCAGGGGTCAGATCAAGCAACGTCCACAGAGGCGTGGGGTCCGGGGCGCCATGGGGATCCTGTCCGGGATCCTGAGTGCCGGCGGATTCCCCCGCCCAGAAATGGCGCACCGCCTTTGCGTCCCGCACCCACACGTCGAGGGCCGGCCACTCGCTGCCGTCGGCGGCCAGTCCGCGGTAGTCGCGCGGAAAATCATCACCGACGCACTGGAAGAACTGCAGGTTGCGCCAGCCGCGTTCGCGCGCGAATGCCAGCTGCCGCGACACAGGCGAGCGGCCGATGACTGCCAGCGCGACCCGCTGCAGCAGATCGCGCGCGGGGATATCGAACGAGCCGAGCAGCGAGGTGCACATCGGGCACGGTCGCTCCCGTTCGGGGCCGTACATCCAGAAGTACGTGACCAGGGTGTCGTGGTTGCCGAACATGTCCGCCAGCGTCACCGTCGCTCCAGCGGCGTCCAGGAACGCGTAGGCATGTGCCTCACCGCCCAGCGGCAGCTGCCGGCGCTGGGCGGCGACGCGGGCGATGTGGCGCCGCAGCTCGATCTCCTCCGTCAGCAGCGCCTCTCGGGCATTGCGGTATTCGGCGGAGTCGTTGGGATAGGGACGGCTCGCGCCGGCGGCCAGCGCCGCGGCGGGTTTCAATGCGGGTACTGGGTCCATGTGGCCCTCCGGCTGGCCAGCAAGCTGGCCTGAAATCCTCGTGCGGTCAGTATGCCGCGGCTCAGGTCCTGAGGTTGCGGATCAGGGCGCGCAGCGTCTCCGGATCCACCGGCTTGGTCAGGTGTTCGTCGAACCCGGAATTGAGCGCCCGCGCGCGATCCTCGGGCTGTCCCCACCCGGTGAGGGCGACCAGCTTGGGCGCGGGTGCCCCGGCCTGGCGCCGCAGGTCCAGTGCCAGCTCGTAGCCGTTGCGGCGCGGCAGGCCGATGTCGAGAATCGCCAGCTCCGGCTTGAAGGTGGCAGCGATGGTCACGGCCTGCTCGGCATCCAGAGCGGTCTCCACTTCGTGGCCGTCGAGCCTCAGCAGCATGGCGAGGCTCTCGGCGGCGTCGACATTGTCATCAACGACCAGCAGGCGGCGTGCCCAACCTGGGGCGTCGGCCGCATCCTGGGAGTGCTCAGATTGTGACGGTGCGCGCGTCTGGGGGATCGCCAGCGGCAGTCGCACGCGAAATTCGCTGCCCAGGCCCGGGCCGGCGCTGTGGACTTGGACGGTGCCGCCGTGGAGCGTCACGAGCCCCTTGACCAGCGCAAGGCCTATGCCCAGACCGCCCTCGGAGCGCTCGAGCGCGGGACGCAGCTGCGAGAACATCTGGAACATCCTTGGCAGGGCTTCGGCTTCTATGCCGATGCCGGTGTCCGCGACACGAACCAAGAGTTCGGAGGTCTGGCGCTCGATCGAAAGCTCGATGCGGCCGCCCGGATCGGTGTACTTGGCCGCATTGGTGAGCAGATTCGACAGCACCTGGGCGAGGCGCAGTCCGTCCGCTTCGATTTGCGGCAGGCCCTCAGGCACGGCAATCACCAGCGTGTGCCCCTTGGCATCGATGGCGGGCCGTGAGGTCTCCACGGCCGCCTCCACCACCGCGCTCACGTCCAGCCGCTCGCGGCGCAGTTCAAGCGTGCCGCGCGTGATCCGCGACACATCGAGCAGGTCATCCAGCAGGCGCCCCATGTGGCGTACCTGCCGCTCGATTACCCCCTGGCTCCAGCGCAGCTGCGAGGGGTTGACGCGCGGCTCGCTGGCGATGGCCGCCGCCTGACGGATCGGGGCGAGTGGATTGCGCAGCTCGTGGGCGAGGGTGGCGAGGAATTCATCCTTGCGGCGGTCGACCTCGCGCAGCTCCGCTTCCACGCGCTTGCGCGCTGTGATATTGGCAAACCAGACCACCAGCCCATCGCCCATCCTGGCCACGCTGTTGTGGAACCACCGTGGCCGGTTCTCGTGGACCAGCGGCACCTCGAGATCGACGGGGGCGCCGGTCTCGAGCACCCGCACCAGGGTCTCGAAGTAGTTGGGCGCCTCCCAGGCGTGCGGCAGAATTTCACGCACGCCCCTGCCCATGAACGCGCTGAGGGGCTGCCCGATGAGCTGTTCTGCGGCCGGGTTCGCGTAGCGCCATGCAAAGTCGATGACGGTGCCGGACGGGCCGCGGACCGCATCCAGCAGCACAAATCCTGCCAGCGAGGACGACAGGGCAGTCTGGAAGCGCCGTTCACTGGTCTCCACGGCCGCCAGCGCCTCCTGCCGCAACTGGCGCATCCGCAGCTGGTGTGAGACACGCGCCAGGAGCTCACGGGCGGCGAAGGGCTTCACGACGTAATCATCGGCCTGTGCCTCCAGGCCCTCGATCTTGGCTTCCTCGCCGGAGCGGGCCGACAGCAGGATGACCGGCAGTTCCCGCCAGCGCGGGTCGTCGCGGACTTTGCGCAACAGGCCGTAGCCATCCAGCCGCGGCATCATGATGTCGCTGACGAGCAGATCCGGCGTCGAGCGCTCGAGCATCGCGAGCGCCTGTTCGCCGTCCGCGGCCGTGACCACGCGGAACTGCCGCTCCAGGAGCCGCTGGATGTATTCGCGCATGTCGGCATTGTCATCGACGAGCAGTATCTCGGGCTGCGCCGCATTGCTCTGCTGGGCTGCGGGGGCAGATCCTGTGGCGGCGCTGGGCGCGAGCGGGTCCAGCAGGTCATTGGAGTCCCAGCGCAACGCGCCTTCGACAAAGGCCCGTGCGGTCGCGCTCATGCCCGAATCCTTGGGCTCTGCGCGCAGTCGGTCGGGGGGCAGATGAGTGTTACCGGTCGGCACGGTGACGGTGAAGCAGCTGCCGCTGCCGAGCGAGCTCTCTACCGCGATGCTGCCGCCGTGCTGCTTTACCAGGGTATTTACCAGCGACAGCCCGATTCCAGTGCCCTCATGCGTGCGGCCTGCTGCGCCTGGAACCCGGTAGAACCGCTCGAACAGGTGTGGGCGCGCCTCCGCCGGAATACCGAGACCGGTGTCGCTCACCTTCAGCTGGATGTTCTCGTTGGTGCCGAGCAATTCGATGCGGACTTCGCCGGCGGGGGTGTACTTGAAGGCGTTGGAGAGAAGATTCAGTACGATCTTCTCCCACATGTCGCGGTCAACCCATGGTTGCACGGGCAGGCGCGAGGTGCGGATTTCGAATCGCAGCCCGGCCTGCTCGATGGTGGAGCGGAAGACGCTGGCGAGTTCACTGGTGAGCGCGGCGAGGTCGACCGGCTCGAAGACCGCCTCGACGCGCCCGCTCTCGAGGCGCGAGAAGTCCAGCAGGGTGTTAACCAGTTTCAGCAGCCGCAGTGCATTGCGGTGCGCGGTCTCCAGATCATCGCGGTGCTGCGCCAGATCTTCCGCCGGCGCCGACAGCGCCTGCTCCAGGGGGCCGAGCATGAGCGTGAGCGGCGTGCGGAATTCATGGCTGACGTTCGAGAAGAAGACCGTCTTGGCGCGGTCGAGCTCGGCCAGCGCCTCGGCGCGTTCGCGCTCGGCGCGGTAGGCGCTGGCGTCGGAAATGGCCGCCGCGGCCTGGGTCGCCGCCAGCTCGAGAAAGCGTCGGTACGGCTCATCCAGCGGGCGGCGCGGGCTGACACCCAGGATGAGGAACCCCGTCAGTGGTTGCGTGCCGGAACCCTTCAGCGGCATCACCAGCGCCCGCTGGACCAGATCGGGCCACGGTCCTGCGGTCATGTCTATCCCGAGCGCGGGCAGATCGCTAAGTTCCTGGGATTCCTCGTGTGCGAGCATGGCGCTGACGGGCCACGGACTCGAGGCGCTCTGCGGATCGAGCGTCTTGGGGAACAGGGCCGCTGGCAGCTCACGAATCCCCGAAACCAGGCGCGCCTGTCCGCCCTCGATCAGGTACAAGGCGCCGAAGGCGACATCGAGTGGATAGCGCGCCAGCACCCGGCAGATGCCCTGGCAGGTTTCATCCACCGACCCGACCGCCAGCGACTGTGTCGCCAGGTCACGCAAGGCGCGCAGTTGCCGCTCGCCAATGACACGGTCGGTGACTTCGGTGACCACGCAGAGCATGCCGGCAATCTTGCTGGCGTCGTCGTACACCGGGCTGTAGGAGAAGGTGTGATAGGTCTCTTCCGGGAACCCGCTGCGCTCGAGGAACAGCTGCAGCGCCTCGTCCCAGGTGGCCTCGCCACGGCTGAGGACTTGCTGGATGCGCGGGCCGATCTCGGGCCAGATCTCCTCCCAGACCAGGTCGGAGCGTGCCCCGAGCACCCACTCGCGCTTGATGCCTACCGTGGGCAGGTAGGCGTCATTGCAGAAAAAGGTGAATTCCGGGCCCCACAGCATCCACATCGCATAGCGCGAGTCGAGTACGACCCGGACGATGGTCTTGAGTGACTGTGGCCACAGGTGCGGCTCGCCCAAGGGGGTTCGCGACCAGTCGTGCGCGCGCATGCGCGCGCCCATCTCGCCGCCACCGAGCAGAAAATCCGGAGATTCGGGGAGGGCAGACTTACCCGGGGACGGCACGGTCAAGGCGAACGCTTCTCTCTATTCGGGTGCGCCGGCCAATCCCAAAACCCACCGGGACGCACTAGATCCAAACCCTTTGGGCCAAGCGGCACCCTCCGTGGACGGCTGACCGGCAGTGGACTACCGCCACTGCCGGGCGTCTGTCAGACAACGCCGCATGTTGAAGATGCCGGGGAGCGCGGGATCAGTTAGTGTGGGGCGACGCCGGGGTAGGCTATCCAACGGCTAATTCGGCGGGGTGCGCTGAACCCCTGCTGAGAATGAAAGGCATGATCCGGATGGCCGAAAGAGCCCCTCGAATGCGCGTCCTGACCCCCCTGCTGTGCCTGCTGGCCGGGCTGTGGTCCGCCGCACCGGCGCCGGCCGCGGTCGAGCCCTTCCCCAACTCCTTCAAGGTGCTCGAGGTCCACACCTCCGGTGCCACCATCCACGTGCGCCTCGGCGGTCGTGGACCTGCGGTGCTGATGTTGCACGGCTTCGGAGACAGCGGGGACATGTGGCAGCCTCTGGCCGCGGTGATGATGAAGGATCACACCGTCGTGGTGCCGGATCTGCGCGGCATGGGCCTTTCCTCGCATCCAGCGGAGGGCTACAGCAAACGCACCGAAGCCGAAGACATCATTCAGGTGCTTGACCAGCTGAAGATTACAAGGTTTGACCTAGTGACCCACGATATCGGCAACATGGTCGGCTACGCGCTTGCCGCCATGCAGCCGGAACGGGTGATCCGCTGGGTCGCGATGGACGCGCCATTGCCGGGAATCGGTCATTGGGACGACCAGCTGCGTAACCCGAAGACCTGGCATTTCAACTTCTATGGCCCGGACGAGGAGCGGCTGGTGGCCGGTCGCGAGCGCATCTACCTGGATCGCTTCTACAACGAGTTGTCAGCCGACCCGAAGCACATCGATGAGGCAACGCGGCAGCACTATGCGCGGCTATACGCGCGGCCCCAGGCCATGCATGACGCCTTCGCGCAGTTTGCCGCCTTTCCGCAGGATGCCATCGACAATCAGGCTTTCCTGACCAAGGGCAAACTCACCATGCCGGTACTGGCGATCGGTGGAGAAAAGTCCTACGGCGCAACGCTCTCCGCCGAGCTGAGTTTCGTGGCGACCGACGTGACACCGCTGGTGATCATGGACTCCGGACACTGGCTCATGGAGGAGCAGCCGGAAAAAACGGTCGCGGCGATCGTGCACTTTCTGAGCACGCCATAGCCCACAGCGCCGTCTGGCAGAATTCGGGCACGACCCGCCTGGCGCGGGGTGCCTGCGCGCGGGCGCCCGCCGGGGAAAGGCCGCGGTAGCGGCGGCGGGCGAGCCTGACGCGGGGCAGCGCGCGGACCCCGCGATGGCCCACAATAGGGGCTTCCTTTGACACTGCGGACTCATGGTTAAGGACTTCACATGCGCGAATATCTGGATTTCTACGTCGACGGGGCCTGGGTAAAGCCGCTGCAGGCGGTCACGGTGGAGGTGACGAACCCGGCCACCGAGGCGGTGGCCGGCAAGATCTCCCTCGGCTCGGCGGCCGACATCGACCGCGCCGTACAGGCGGCGCGCCGGGCGTTTCCCTCCTGGTCTGCGACCAGCCGCGAGGAGCGGCTCGAGGTGCTGGGACGCATCGTCGCCGAGTACCGCAAGCGCGAGGAGGAGATCGCCCAGGCGATCACCGAGGAGATGGGTGCGCCGAAGTCCCTGTCGCGGCGTGCCCAGGCCAGCAGCGGCCTTGCACACCTGGAGACGGCGATCGCCGTGCTGAAGGATTTTCCGTTCGAGGAGCAGCAGGGAGCCACGCGCATCGTGCGCGAGCCCATCGGGGTATGCGGTCTGATCACGCCCTGGAACTGGCCCATGAACCAGATCGCCTGCAAGGTCGCCCCCGCGCTGGCCACCGGCTGCACCGTGGTCCTCAAGCCCTCGGAGATCGCCCCGTTCTCGGCGTACCTGTTTGCGCAGGTCATCGACGCAGCGCGCGTGCCGGCGGGGGTCTTCAACCTGGTCAATGGCGACGGCCCGACGGCCGGACACAGCCTGGCCTCGCACCCCCAGGTGGACATGATGTCCTTCACCGGCTCCACGCGGGCTGGGGTCGAGGTGGCCAAGGCGGCCGCGCCCGGGGTAAAGCGGGTGGCCCAGGAACTGGGAGGCAAGTCGCCGAACGTCATCCTGGCGGATGCCGACCTGGAGAAGGCGGTTACCTCCAGCGTCAGGGGCGTCATGGGCAATTCCGGCCAGTCGTGCAACGCGGCCACGCGGATGCTGGTGCCCCGCCAGGCGATGGGGCGGGTGATCGAGATCGCCCGCCGTGCGGCCGAGGCGATCCGCGTCGGCGATCCGGCGGAGGAGGTGGACATGGGTCCGGTGGTCTCCATGACGCAGTGGCAGAAGGTCCAGGGGCTGATCGCCGCCGGCATCGCCGAGGGCGCCACGCTGGTGACCGGTGGCGTCGGGCGTCCGCAGGGGCTCGAGCGCGGCTACTACGTGAAGCCGACCATCTTCGCCGACGTGAAGAACTCCATGCGCATCGCGCAGGAGGAGATCTTCGGGCCGGTGATGACCATCCTCCCGTACGACACCCTGGATGAGGCCATCACGATCGCCAATGACACCGAATACGGGCTGGCCGCTTACGCCTGGGGGACGGACAAGACCCAGCTGCACCGGCTGGCCGCGCAGCTGCGTGCGGGCCGCGTCGGCATCAACGGCGCAGGCGGCGATCTGTTTGCCCCGTTTGGGGGCTACAAGAAGAGCGGCAACGGGCGCGAATGGGGGGCATTCGGCTTTCAGGAGTTTCTCGAGGTCAAGGCCGTCCTCGGCTACCCGTAACGGCCTGCGCTGGGGTGGCAGCGAAGTCAGCCGGCGTCGTCGGCGACCTCCCCCCTCGGCCGGGGTGGGACGCTATGATCGGCGGCACACTGCCTCGCGCGAGGCGCCGCTGCTTCGGGGAATACGCACGTGGCCAAGACCCGCTTCGTTACCAATCACTGGAAGGTCCTGGTCGCAGCTGCCGCCGGAGTGGCGACCTACCTCGTCCTGCCGCCGGAGTGGTCCGGCCTCACGCGCACGCTGACGGCCTGGAATATCACCGTGGTGCTGCTGCTGGCCGTCACTTTCACCCTGGTGGCGCGCCTGAGTGCCGCGCAGCTGCAGGCACGCTATCAGGAGGATGATCCGACCGCGCCGGTAATCCTGGTGGTGGTCATCATCGCCGCCATCCTCAGCGTTGCCGCCATCGTCGTCTTCCTGACGACGCTCAAGCACGTGGAGGCCTCGCAGAAGGCCGCGCACATCCTGCTGGCGACCCTGACGATTGCCGGCTCGTGGGTTCTGGTGCCCACCATTTACGCACTCCACTATGCCGACCTGTTCTACAGCGCGCCGAAGGATCGCCAGCCACTGCTCTTCCCCGACACCCGTGCACCGGTGTTCTGGGACTTTGCTTACTTCTCGTTCACCATCACGGCCGCGTGCCAGACCGCGGACGTGTCCACCTGCGGAGTGCAGGTGCGCAAGACCGTGGTCGCGCACAGCATCATCTCGGTCCTTTTCAACGTTTCGATCCTCGGCTTTGCGGTCAATGTGACCGCCGGGCTGCTCGCCTGACCTTGCGCGGCCTCAAGCTCCCCGCTAGCGCCCTTCCGGGGCCGGCGTAGGCTTACCGCCGTCGGATCCGAGCTCGGTCTGCTTCAGCACCGAGGCCACCTGGGCGGCATTGATTCCCTCCTTCAGCGCCGAGGTGTGGGCGTCGGCACGCTGCGGTGCGACCGGCAGGTCCTGCCGCAACTCCTCCAGCATGTGGATCAGCCGGGTGACCTTCTGCTCGGTCAGCAGATTGATCTGCAGGTCCAGGTGCGCGCGCTGTTCGGAGAGCTTGGTCTGGCGGCGCTGCCCGATCAGCACCACGGTGGCTGTCAGCAGCGCCACAAAGGTCATGAAAGCCTGTAACCAGGTAAACGGCGGCGGATCAAACTCGAACAGCCCCAGCCGCGGGGCATCGAGGTTGAAGATGATCCAGCCGCCCACCAGCACGAACAGGCCGACGAAGTACAGCGGCTGGGCAATCAGCAGGCCGAACTGCTCCAGGCGCCGTTGCGCGGTGCTCAGCGCGGCCGCTTCCGCCTGGTACAGCTCGACGATGTCCGCAATGTTCTGGCTGATGTGGCGCGGCAGCGCCGCCGCCTCGGTCGGCTCCTGGGCGCTGGGTGGGTCATTCATCGTTTGATCATAGTTGCCGCACCGTCGCCGCGCCCGTGCGCGCGCGGGTAGAAAGCTGTAGGAGCACGCTGACACCGGAAAAAACGGGCTGCGCGAGGTACCGTCTTCCGCGCACTTGCCGGCGGCTGAGGCGCATGCGTGCGATAGGTGTGCCGGGCTGCCCGCAGCCCCGGCATCGCTGCGGCGGCGGGTGCCGGGGCCGGCCGCTCCCCCGCACGATTTTTGGGGTGCGAAGTGCTTTAATTGCGCCGCGGCCTGCCCAACCGGCATGCCCGGACAAAGAACCGACTCAAGGACCCCGAAAGGGACCTCTGAACAGCAGATCGCAATTTCTGGCAGGCGGCGGGGAGATGGGCGCGCGCATGCGCGCCCACGAGTGGGGCGCCACGGCGCTCGGGGAGCCTGCGAGCTGGCCGCAGGGCCTGAAGACGACCCTGCGCGTCATTCTCACGACACGCCATCCCGCCTTCATCTTCTGGGGACCGCAACTGACCTGTTTCTACAACGACGCCTACCGGCAGTCGCTGGGCCCGGAAAAACATCCGAGCGCCCTTGGCGCCCCCGGCCGTGAGGTGTGGCCGGAGATCTGGACCATCATCGGGCCGCAGATCGACCAGGTGATCAGCGGCGGGGAGGCCACCTGGCACGAGAATCAGCTGGTGCCGATCGAGCGCTTTGGCGCAGTCCAGGACGTCTACTGGACCTACAGCTTTGGCCCCATCGATGAGGCAACCGCTGCCAACGGCATCGGTGGCGTGCTGGTGCTGTGCACCGAGACGACGCGCCAAGTCCTGACCGAGAAGCGCCTGGCGGCCGAGCGCGAGCGCCTGGGGCAACTGTTCGAGCAGGCGCCGACGTTCATGGCGGTGCTGCGCGGGCCTGAACACGTCGTCGAGTTCGCAAATCCCGGCTACATGCGCCTGATTGGCCACCGGCCCGTCCTGGGCAGGCGCCTCGCGGAGGCGCTGCCGGATGCGGTGGAGCAGGGGTACCTCGGCCTGCTGGACCAGGTGTACCGGTCAGGCGAGCCCTTCGGGGCAACCGGCGCCCGGTACAGCGTGCAGAGCGCGGCCGCTGAGCCGGCGGTCGACCGCTACGTGGACTTCGTCTACCAGCCAATCAAGGATCCGGACGGTACCGTTAGCGGCATATTCGTCCAGGGCGCGGACGTGACCCTGCGTGCCCGGGCCGAATCGGCGCTGCGCGCCAAGGAAGCGCAACTGCAGGAGGTCAACACCGCCCTCGAGCGCATCCTGGACGAGCGCACTTCGCAGCTGCTCTCGCGCGAGGCGCTCCTGCACACGATGTACGAGAATTCCTCGGAGTGCCACGCCGTGCTGCGCGAGACCGCGGACGGCCAGTTCTGCTACGAGGAGGTCAACCCGGCGACCCTGCGCCTGTACGGCATGAGCCGCGAGGCGGTGGTCGGGCACACGACCGATGAGGTGTTCGGCGCGCGGGCGACGGAGATCAACGGGCACCTGCGGGCCACGCTGGCCTCGAGCGTCCCCTATCACTACGAGCGGGCGCAAGGTGCCGGCACCATCGAGGCAGTCGCGATCGCGGTGCGCGGCGCGGACGCCTGCCGCATCGTGGTCACCGCGCGCGATGTCACCGAGCGGCGCCGCCTGGAGCAGGAGCTGCGCCAGTCGCAGAAGATGGAGGCCGTCGGGCAGCTCACCGGAGGGCTGGCCCACGACTTCAACAACCTGCTGGCGGCGATCGGCGGCTCGCTCGAGGTGCTCAGGCTGCTGCTCAAGCAGGGGCGCGTGGCGGAGTTTGAGCGCTACCTCGTCTCGGCGAGCGGGGCGGTCAAGCGCGCGGCCGCCCTCACGCACCGCCTGCTCGCGTTTGCCCGCCGCCAGACCCTCGATGCCAAGCCCACCGACTTGAACCGGTTGGTCTCCGACATCGAGGATCTGGTGCGCCGCACGGTGGGTCCATCCGTCAGGCTGGAAGTCGTGGCCAGCGCCGGGCTGTGGAGCACCCTGGTCGACCAGAACCAGCTGGAGAGCGCGCTGCTCAACCTGTGCATCAATGCCCGCGACGCGATGCCCGATGGCGGGCGGCTGACCGTGGAGACCTCCAACCAGTGGCTCGATGAGCGCATCGCCCGCGAGCAGGAAGTGCCGCCCGGGCAGTACCTGTCGCTGAGTGTCAGCGATACCGGCACCGGCATGCCGCCGGAGGTCATCGCGCGCGCCTTCGATCCGTTCTTCACCACCAAGCCGCTCGGGCAGGGGACCGGGCTCGGCCTGTCCATGGTGTACGGGTTCGCGCGCCAGTCCGGCGGCCAGGCGCGCATCTACTCGGAGGTGGGCAAGGGCACCACGGTCTGCATCTTCCTGCCGCGGCATCGCACGGACGAGCAGCTCCCGGCCGCCGACCCCGGCGTCCCCGCGCATAGCCCCGCCCAGCAGGGCGCCACGGTGTTGGTGGTGGACGACGAGCCGACCATCCGCATGGTCATCCAACAGGCGCTGCGCGAGTACGGCTACGCCACGCTCGAGGCGGAGGATGGCGTGCAGGCCCTGCGTATCCTGCAGTCGGCGCAGCGCGTCGATCTGCTGGTCACCGACGTCGGGCTGCCCGGCGGCGTCAACGGACGGCAGCTTGCGGATGCCGGTCGCACGCTGCGGCGCGGGCTGCCAGTGCTGTTCATCACCGGCTATGCGGAGCATGCCGTGCTCGGGCGCGGCCAGATGGAGCCGGGCTTCCACGTCATGATCAAGCCGTTCGAGCTGGCGGAGCTGGTGCGCCGCGCCGGCGCCATCATCGCCGAGGAGTCCCGCGCCGACGCCAGCCCGGCGGCATAGCGCGCCGGGGCGGGCGGTGCGCGGCGCTAGGCCTGGGGCAGGGCGGGCGCCGCGGCGTGGGCCTGCGGCACGGCGCCCTTGTGGTGCTCGGCGCCGAGGAACATGTACATCGCCGGCACCACGAACAGCGTGAAGAAGGTGCCGATGGTGATGCCCGTGAAGATCACCAGGCCCATGTGGTTGCGGCCCACGGCGCCGGCACCGGTGGCAATCAGCAGTGGCACCACCCCGAACACCATCGCCGCGGTGGTCATGAGGATCGGGCGCAGCCGGATGGTGGCGGCGGCCTCGATCGCCTCACGCTTGGACTTGCCCGCCAGCTGCTGCTCATTGGCGAACTGCACGATGAGAATGCCGTGCTTGGCGATCAGGCCCACCAGCGTCACCAGTCCCACCTGCGTATAGACGTTGAGGGTCGCGAAGCCGAGGAACAGGAACACCACCGCCCCGAAGATCGCCATCGGCACGGACATCATCACCACCAGCGGGTCACGGAAGCTTTCGAACTGTGCCGCCAGCACCAGGAAGATGATGACGATGGCGAAGCTCAGCGTGGCGAGGAAACCGCCGGACTCCTGGGTGAACTGCCGCGACTCACCGCCATAATCGACGGTGTACCCCTGCGGCATGGTCTCGGCGGCGATCTTGCGCAGCATGGTGAGTGCCTCGCCCTGCGTGCCGCCGAAGACCCCTTGGATCGTGGCGGAATTCAGCCGCTGGAAGTGGGTCACCGACTCGGGCACCGTCTTGGTGGTGAAGGAGACCACGGTGGAGGCGGGGACCACGCCGCCGGCGGCCGTGGGAACGTAGTAGTTGGCGACCTGGTCCGGATTCAGCCGGTCCTGTTGCAGTACCTGCGGGATCACCTTGTAGGAGCGCCCGGCGATGCTGAAGTAGTTGACGTAGCCGCCGCCGAGCATGCTGCTCAGTGCGCCGCCGAGGTCCTTCATGGTGATGCCGAGCAGGGCCACCTTGTCGCGGTCCACGACCATGGTCGCCTGCGGCTTGTCCAGCTTCAGGCTGTTGTCCAGCACGTAGAACTTGCCTGTCGCCTGGGCCTTGGCCAGCACGGCCTGGGAGACCTCGTAGAGTTCGTTGAAGGGGGCGGAGGTCTGGATCACCAATTGCACGGGGTAACCGCCGCCGGAGCCGGGCAGCGAGGGCGGGTTGATCCAGAAGATGTTGGCGCCTGCGATCTGGTTGGCGCGCTGCTGCAGGTCCTTCTGAATCGCCGGCGCGCCGCGCGTGCGCTGCGAGTAGTCCTTGAGGATGATGCCGCCGAAGCCGGTATTGGTCGAGCCGGTGCCGGAGCCGACGAACTGGAACGAGTTCTCGTACTCGGGGATGGAACTCAGGGCCTGGAACGCCTGCCGCTGATAGGTGGACATCTGCTGGATGGAGGCATTCGGTGCTCCGGTGCCGATGTAGAACATGAAGCTCTGGTCTTCCGCCGGCGCCAGTTCGGCCTTGGCCATGACCCCCATCAGCGGGAAGGCCATCATCACCGCGATCAGGCCGATGACGATGGCGCCGAAGACCACCACCACGCGCCAGGCGTCCAGCATGGAGCGCAGCACGCGGTGGTAGAGGTTGGTGAAGCGCTCGAAGTTGCGGTCGAGAATCTGCACCAGCCGATTGTTGCCCTCGTGCTCCATCTTGAAGAAGCGCGCGCACATCATCGGCGACAGCGTGAGGGCGATGAGCGCGGACACCGCCACCGCACCGGCCAGCGTGAAGGCGAACTCCGAGAACAGCGAGCCGGTGAGCCCGCCCTGGAAGCCAATCGGGATGTACACCGCGATCAGCACCACCGAGATGGCGACGATGGGACCGGCCAACTCGCGCGCCGCGTACAGCGCGGCCTCGCGCGGTGGCTGGCCGAGCTTCATGTGTCGATCGACGTTCTCGACCACGATGATTGCATCATCCACCACCAGGCCGATGGCCAGCACCAGTGCCAAAAGCGTCAGCAGGTTGATGGTGTAGCCGAGGGTGAGCATGATGAAGAAGGCGCCCACCAGCGACAGCGGCATGGCGATCACCGGGATGAGCACCGAGCGCACGCTGCCCAGGAACAGGAAGATGACGACGGTCACGATGAGCAGCGTTTCGACCAGGGTCTTCACCACGTCGCGGATAGCGGCGTTGATGTAGCCGGTGGCGTCGTAGCCGATCTGCGCATGCAGCCCGGCGGGCAGCTGCGACTGGATCTCCGGGAAGATCTTGCGGATGGTCTTCATCACCGCGAGGATGTTGGCCTCGGGAGCGACATTAATGGCGACGAAGATGGACCGCTTGCCCTTGAAGGCGACGTCGGACTCGTAGTCCTCGGCCCCCAGCACGACCGTGCCGACATCCTGCAGGCGCACCAGCGCGCCGTCCTTCTGCTTGATGACCAGCAGCTTGAACTCATCGGCCGAATGCAGGTCGGTGTCGGCGGTGAGGTCCACGCTCACCATCTGGCCCTTGGTCGTGCCTAGCGCAGACAGGTAGTTGTTGGCCTGCAGCGCGGCGGAGACGTCCGCGGCGGTAACCCCGTTGGCGGCCAGCTTCGCCGGATCCAGCCACGCGCGCAGCGCGTACTGGCGCGCGCCCAGCAGCTGGGCGCGCTGCACCCCCGGCACGGCCTGCAGCTTCGGCTGCACCACGCGGATGACGTAGTCGGTGATCTGGTTGGTGGGCAGCGTCTCGCTGTTGAACCCCATGTACATGCCGGCGTTCTGCTCCCCGACCTGCACGGTGATCACCGGTTGCTGGGTGCCGTTGGGCAGCTGGTTGAGAACGGCGTTGACCTTGCTGCTGATCTCGGACTGGGCGCGGTTGGAGTCGTAGTTCAGGCGCAGGTACGCGGTCACGGTCGACACGCCCGTGACGCTGGTGGAGGTCAGGTAGTCGATGCCCTGCGCCTCGGCGACCGAGGACTCGATGGGCGTGGTGATGAAGCCTGCGACCAGCTCGGCGCTGGCGCCGTAGTACTGCGTCGTCACCGTGATCGTGGCGTTCTCGGTCTTCGGGAACTGCCGCACGGGCAGGCTGGCCAGCGCGCGCAGGCCGAGCACCAGCACCAGCAGGCTCACCACGGTGGCCAGCACCGGCCGGCGGATGAAGATGTCAGTGAAATGCCTCAAGCGGTCCTTCTCCTGCGCGGGACGTCCGTGCTCATCGGTCCTGCAGCTTCGGGTCCGCGTCGTCGGCGGGCTGGACGCTGTTGTTGATGGTCACGGCCGCGCCGTTGCGCAGCTTGATCTGGCCGCTGGTGACCACCTCGTCACCCTCCTTGAGCCCCTTGAGGATCGCGACCTGGTCGCCGCGCGTCGCACCGGTGGTCACGAACACCTGCTTGGCCACCAGCCCCGGGGCGCTCGCGGCGGGTGTGCCGCTCGCGGGCTTGGCGGCCGCCGCCTCCGCGCCTGGCGGCCCGATGACATAGACCGTGGCCCCATAGGGGTTGTAGGCCACCGCGGTCTGCGGCAGGGTGAGGTAGCGCACCGGCGCGCCGACCTCGACGCGCACGTTGGCGAACATGCCCGGTAGCAGCTTGCGCTCCGGGTTCTTCAGCTCCGCGCGGATGCGCACGTTGCGCGTATCGGTGTCGACGCGCGGGTCCAGCGCCAGGATCTCTCCGGTGAAGGTGCGCTCCGGGAAGGCATCCAGGGTGACGGTCGCCTTCTGGCCGACGCGGATCTGCGCCAGCGACTGCTGCGGCAGCGCAAAGTCCACGAAGACCGGGTCCAGCTGCTGCAGGGTGACGATCTTGGTGCCCGCCGCGAGGTACTGGCCGACGTCGACCGCCCGGATGCCCATCTGCCCGGCGAACGGGGCGCGCACGATCTTCTTCGCAACCAGCGCCTGCTGCTCAGCGACCTGCGCCCGGGCGCTGCGCAGCGTCGCGGCGTCGGTGTCGAGCACGGCCTGGCTGATGGCCTCGGCTTCGAACTGGGCCGTGTCGCGCTTGAAGTTGACCTCGGCCAGGGCGGCTGCGGCCCGCAGCGACTCCAGGTGCGCCGTTTGATCGGCCGCGCGCAGCCGCACCAGCTCCTGGCCGGCCTTCACCGAGTCCCCAGAGCGGAACTGGATGGTGTCGACCGTGCCGTCGACCTCGGCGCTCAGGTCGGCGCCGCGCTCGGCGCGCAGGCTGCCGACGGCGCTCATCTGCGGCAGCCAGTCCTGGAACTGCACCTTGGTAGTGCTCACGGTGAACTTCGGGGTGCCCTGTGCCGCGAAGCCCTTGATCATTTTGTACGTGCTGTAGCCCTTGACCGCACCGATCACCAGGATCAGTCCGGCCACTACCGCACCCAGTACCAACCAGCGTTTCATCCGTTCTCCATCCGTAGTGCGTGGCTGGGCATCAGGGTCCGCTCAGCGTCCCGCCAGCGCCGCGGCGCGGTTCCACCAGCCGCCCCCGAGTGCCTGGAACAGCGCCGCGGTGTCGGCGTAGCGGGCCGCCTGCGCCTGCAGTTGCGCGATGCGCGCCTGCTGGTAGGTGCGCGTCACTACCAACAGGTCGAGCGAGCTGATCGAGCCGGCCGCGTAACGGGCGCGCGAGACCTTGAGGGTGGCGGCCGCCGCCTCGGCGGCCAGGTCCTGCTCGTGCAGCTCCTCGGCATCCGCGTCCAGCGCGTACAAGGCATCAGCGACGTTGCGCATCGCCGTCAGCACCGTGCCGCGGTACTCGGCCGCGGCCTGGTCGTAGGCGGCCACTGCGGCGCGCTTCTTGTGCAGCAGCTCGCCCCCATGAAAGATCGGCTGGGTGAGACCGGCGCCGGCGCTCCACACGTTGCTGCTGCTCTTGAAAACGTCCGACAGCTTGGTGCTGGTGCCGCCGTACTCGCCCGTCAGGGTCAGCTGCGGCAGCAGGTTGGCCGTTGCCACTCCGATCTCGGCGCTCGCCTGGTGCAGCAGCGCCTCGCGCGCGCGCACGTCCGGGCGCTGCTCCACCAGCTGCGCGGGCACGCTGACCGGCAGGCTCTCGGGCAGCTTGAGGTCATCGAGCTGGAACTGCGCGGCCAGCGGCGCCTCGGGTGTCTGGCCGAGCAGCACCGCGAGCAGGTCGCGGTTCTGCTGCAGCTGTTTCATCAAGGGCGGCAGGCTTGCCATCTGGTGCGCCAGCTCGGTCTGCTGGGTTAGGACATCCAGCCGTGACACCCCGCCGAGGGCCAGCTGCCGCTGCACCGTGTCCAGCTGCTTGCGGTCCGCGGCGATGATCTCTTCAGTGGCCTCGATCTGCGCGCGCAGTGAGGCTTCCTGGATGGCGGTGGTGACCACGTTGGCCGACAGTGCCAGGTAGGTCGCCTCCAGCTGGAAGTTCTCGTACTCGGCCTGGGCGCGCTGCGCTTCGATGCCGCGGCGTACGCCTCCCCAGATATCCAGCGTGTAGCTCACGTTCGCCGTGGCGTTGAAGAGGCTGTAGATCAGGGAGCTGGCCTGCGGCTGGCCAAAGGAAGCCCCGGAGATCTTCTGCCGCGTGGCCGAGGCATTGGCGTCGATCTGCGGCAGCAGTGCGCCTTGCTGAGCCAGCAGGTTCTCATGCGCCTGGCGCAGCGCGGCCTGGGCGGCGGCCACATCCGGGCTGCCCTTGAGCGCCTGCTCGACCAGCGCGTTGAGCTGTGCGGAGCGGAACAGCGTCCACCACTGCGCGGGGATGTCGCCGCTGGGCACGTAGGTCTGCGCGGCGCCCGAGGCGCCCTCACTGGCGACGGTCTGCGGCGGCAGCGGCTCGGCGGTATAGCGCTCGGACTGCGGCCCCTCGGGCCGCTTGAAGTCAGGTCCGACGGCGCAGGCGCCAAGCCCCCAGGCGGCCGCCGCGCCGAGCACGGCCATGCGCACGCACCGGCGCAGGGCGCGGTGCGGCGGCACGGCTCGACTCTCGGCTGGCGACATCATCCTGTACCTCTTCTGCAGACCCCGCCGGCGCACAACGGCGGGGACGGAACGTGGTGGAGTGGGCCGACCCTCGGCATGCCTGGGGCGGCGCGTCCGAAATCGGTGCGGGCGCTTCACCCCGCGCGTCTGTTTGCCGCAGGGTGACGGGCCGCCGGCTGGTGCCGCGCGGCGCAACGCGACCGCGATGATGGCCTAACAGTGCCCGCCCGATCCACTGATCCGCCGCGTCCCGCACGCACGGATAATTATCAGCGCATCGCGGTGGCTCATTACAGTGGATTTAGGGTGTCAGGTCCTTACCCCAAAGGGGCCGTTGACAAGCCTGACCGGAGCAGACACCCGGTACCGGGCACCACGGCGGCGGCTCGGAATGTGACCCGTTTGTGACCCGCCCGGTTCCGGCATCGCGCGCCGCAGGCTCCCGCGGTGCGGCGGAAAGCGGGCCGGCGCCTGGCTACTGGTGCGTGAGCGTCAGGACCAGCGCAAGTTCCGTCGTCCCGGCCTGGCCGGTCACGGCCACGATCAGCTGCGCGGGATTGCTGTTGTTGAGCGTGGCGAGCCCGGTGAATTGCACGCCGTTGAGCACCGCGGAGGCGCCCGTGCAGTTGGCAAACCCGTAGGTGACCGAGTAGGCGTTGTACATCGAGTTGATCACCGAGATCTGGCCGTTCACCACGCACAGCGTGGCCGGGTCCTGGGAGGTGATGGCGCCGCTGCCGGACACCGACACCGTGGCCTGGGACCTCGAATCGGTGTAGTTGCCGCTGACCGCCGCGAGGGACGAGTCCAGGTCGTACAGCGTGTTGTAGGAAAGGTTGAGTGTGCCGTTGCTGGCCGAGCCGTCATCGGTGGTGAACTGGTAGGTGATGGCAAGCGCGGAGCGTGCGGTGACGGTACCGGTGAGGGTGCCGGTGCCGTGCGTGGAGCCGTCATCGAAGCTGGTGCCGAACTGGCTGAAGCCCTCGAAGTTGGCCGACAGGGAATTGCCATTCGTGGTGGCGGTGCCGACAAACTGTGCCAGGTCCGAGCGGATGAAGTGGAAGTGCCCGGCCTCATCGACGATGCCCTTGACCTGCAGGCCGGTGGCCGAATCGGTGCCGGCCCAGATGCCGCCCGGGGAGGCGGTCGTCACCAGAGTGCCACCGTCCCCGCCGCCGCAGCCCGGCAACGACAGCATGAGTAACAGCGAGCACACGAATGACACGGA
Organism: uncultured Pseudomonadota bacterium; assembly: GCA_963794975.1. Lineage (GTDB taxonomy): Bacteria > Pseudomonadota > Gammaproteobacteria > Steroidobacterales > Steroidobacteraceae > 13-2-20CM-66-19. The sequence goes on from CAWCGL010000002.1 coordinate 735,266, forward strand.
CTTGGCGGACATGTTGGATCCTAGGCGCGCGCGCGCCGGGGCCGCGCGGTCGGTTGCAAGATGACGGTAGTGGCGATTTTAGCCCATCCGGTTCAATCCGGCCGCCCGGCACCGCTCACCGTGCGCTCAGGCGGCGCGCCGCCCGGCCGCGCTGGCTACGCGGAGCGTGCCGCGGCCTTGCCCACCCGCCCGCGGATTGTTCTCAGGGGTGTCGCCTCGGCGGGACTGAGGAATTCCAGCAGCGCGCTGGCGTGCCTGCTGTGCGCGGCGGCGACCTTCAGGGCCACCAGGGTCGGGATGGCGATGACGATGCCCGCCACGCCCCAGAACCACCCACCGAACCAGACCGCCAGGAAGACCAGGATCGGGTTCAGCTCCAGGCGGCGGCCGACCAACAGCGGTTGCACCACCTGGCCTTCGATGGTTGCCAGGGCGAGGTAGGTGCCGGCCACCGCGAGGATCTTGCTGGTGGCATCGAAGGACACCACCGCGACGATCGTCAACACCGCGAGCGTGGTGGCCGAGCCCACATACGGGATGAAGTTGAGCAGCCCGGCCATCGCCCCCCACAGAAACGGGTTGGGCACTCCCAGCCAGAGCATCGCCAAGCCGGTGGCCACGCCCAGACCCAGGTTGATCAGTGCGATCGTGCCGTAGTAGCGGCCGAGCTCCTTGCGCAGGGCGTCGATGACGCGCAGCGCATGGGAGGCGGGCAGGTTGGCGGCCATCGAGGCGGCCATGCGCGCCAGCATCGGCGGTCCGCCCGACAGCAGGAACACGGTCAGGATCATGCAGGCAACGACGCTCGTGAGGGTCGCACCCGTGGCGGTCACCATCTCGGCCTGCGAGATCGGCGGCTCGGCGGCCTGCGGCGGCGGGGGCGGTGCGGCCGCGCCACTCGGCTTGGTGAGGGTGCCGGCCTGGGTCGTCACCGCCTGCAGGCGGTGCATGACTCCCTCGGCGGGCCGCAGCCGGCGCTCCAGGCTCTGCAGCACTTTCGGCGCGCCCGCGAGCCACTGCTGCGCCGGGCCCACGAGCGCGTTGGCCGCCATGCCGAAGGCTCCGAGCAATGTGCCGACGATCAGGATCGCGCCGAAGGCGCGCGGGAGTCTCAGGCGGTGCAGCGCCTCCACGGCGCTGGAGAGCACCAGTGCAAACAGGATCGCGAGCGCGATGGGAATGAAAGCGACCCGCCCGAAGTACAGCACGGCCCCCACCGATACGAACAATAGTCCGAGCAGCGCGCGCGCCAGTGCCGGTGCAACCTTCATGTGAGTTTCACCGCGAGGGATTGGCTCTTGTCGGGGCGGTCGTTCATGGCTGCGATGAGTTCTAAGGCTAAGTCCAAGCCATAACATGACGCAGGCCGTGGCCGGCGGATATCTGCTGCGCGCCGCGCGCAGGTGTAGGCGCTCTCCCACAGCAGAAAATCCGCGTCGGGGCAGCGCCAACCCGGGGTGCGCGCGCGGCGCAGCTGGCCCGCGCGGCGATGCTCACTTGCCCATCGTCTGGGTGAAGAAGATGCCGGGCACGCCATGCGGATTAAGTCCAATGGAAACCATGTTGCGGTCGGCGTGCCACAGCTTCACCAGCGGCAGGCCGTCGTGGTGATAGTTGCGGGCGAGGGTAATCAGATGCGGACTCACCGGCGCGCTGGCATCCTCGAAATGCAGTCCGCGCGGGCTGTGCGGGAGCGCTTCGGCGGTGTCGGCAGCGGGCATGTGCGCCCGCGCCTCGTGCAGGTCCAGGACACCCGGCCGCGGGGCATCTAGGGACAGCTGCGGCCGCGACGCCAGCTCAACGTGCGCGTGCAGCGCCGCGAGGCTGACGGCGGCGCTGGGCGCGGATGGGTGCGGGGCGGTGGCGTGGTGCAGGTTGCCGGCCAAGTTGCCCAGCGGCCCGGCGATGGCGGCGCTGGCGAGCAGCGCGGCGCTGAGCGCGGCCCAGCGCGCTGTTACTGATACGGTTTTTCTTGCAGTGCCCATGGCGGTAATCCCCTGCTTGTTGGGGATAATTCTCCTCACCGGGCCCCTTCTGCGCTGCTGGCAGGGCCGCCGATGCGCTGTGGGGGATGCCCGACGAAGCGCCACAAGTGGACATGCGCGCGTCAGACGGGAGGCAGGCCGTCGGCGCCGGATTTGTAGGAGGATGTAGGAATGCACCGACCCGCGAGGCGGCGCGGCGGGATTCAGGTACCGGCAGCTTTCACCGGCCGCAGCACGCGCCCCGGGTGGCGCCCGGTGGGCTGCCCGTTTTCGATGACCCACTCACCGGCCACCAGGACCGCCGGGATGCCCTCCGGAGCTGCCTCCGGCTGGGCGATGGTCGAGCGGTCGATCACGGTGGCCGGGTCGAACACCACCAGGTCGGCAACGTACCCGGGTGCGACCTGTCCGCGGTCGGCCAGTCCCAGGCGCCGCGCGGGCAGTTCGGTCATGCGGTGCACGGCCGCCTGCAGCGTGAGCACTTTCTCCTCGCGCACGTAGTGCCCGAGGATGCGCGGAAAGGTGCCGGCCCCGCGCGGATGGGCGCCGTGCAGCTCGCCGTCGCTGCAGAACATGATGGCTGGCTGGGCGATGAACCAGCGCACGTCGTCCTCGCTCATGGTGGTGGCGATGATCTCCTCCAGCGGCGGGCTGTCGGGCTCGATCTCGGCCGCGGTCGCGCGCACGATGCGCATGTAGGCCTCGACGGGAGTCACCTGCCAGGCAGTGGCGATCTCGGCGAGCGTCTTTCCTTTCATCCCCGGTTCCGGGGTGTAGCGCACCACGCGGATCGCCGCGGCGCCGCCGTTGTCCTGCAGGGCTGCGGCCACCTTCGCCGGGTTGTAGAAGTCGCGATCGGGGACGATGACGCGGATCGTCGAGTGCCAGTAGGTGTACGGGTATACGTCCGCGGTGAGATCGACATGCTCGCGCCGGGCGGCGGCAAAGTACGCCGGCATGCGGCTCGCGGCCAGGTGCCACACCGGGGTCGAGCCGAGTTTGATATGCGTGATCTCCACCGGGATGTGGGCCTCCCGGCCGATGCGCAGGATTTCGTCGAAGGAATCGAAGACGTGATCGGCCTCATCGCGCACGTGGCTGATGTAAAAGCCCCCGGCCGCGGCGGCCACCTTGGAAAGCTCGACCACCTCCTCGGTGGTGGCGAAGTGCCCTTCCTCGTACTCGAGGCCGGTCGAGAGGCCGAAGGCGCCGGCCGTGAGTTCAGCGGCCAGCAGCGCGCGCATCCGCGCGAGCTCCTGAGGTGTGGCGGCGCGGTACAGGTCCGTGCCCATCACCTGTTTGCGCAGCGTCGCGTGGCCGATCATGCTCGCGACATTGATCGCCGCCGGTGTCGCTGCCAGGCGCGCGTAGTAATCGCGCAGCGGATAGTTCGACTCACCGTCCTGGCCGATGAAGATGCTGGTCACCCCCTGGCGCGCAATGGTGGCCGCGTCCAGGTCCGCGAGCAGGCCGCGGTCGCCGTGGCTGTGCATGTCGATGAAGCCGGGCGCGAGGGCAAGTCCATGCAGGTCGCGGACCGTTTCCCCGGGGGCCGCCGCCAGGCGCGCGCCGACCGCGCTGATCCGGTCACCGTGGATGCGCACGTCCGCCGCGCGCGGCGCTGCGCCGGTGCCGTCGTAGAGTGCCGCGTTGCGCAAGAGCAGGTCGGCGGCCGGGGCGCGTCCGGCAAGCAGGAGCAATCCCAAGGCAACAGTGGCGGTGCGTGCGTGTCTCATGGCGGCTATGGGAACACACCTGCACCCGGCTTGGGTAGGCGTGCCGCGCGCGGGGCGCGGACGTGCTAGTCCACGTCGATGACCACCTTGCCGCGCGCATGGCCCTGCCGCAGGTACTTCAGTGCCTCGCGGGTCTGCGCAAGCGGGTAGTGCCGGTCGATCACCGGGGTGAGCTTGCCGGCCTCCATCATGCCGCGCAGCACCTCCAGGTCCCTGGCGTTCAGCTGCGCCATGAAGAACACCAGCTTCTCGTGCACGAACGGGGCGACCGCGCTCGCCTTGAGCGCTTCGGACAGCGCGCCGATCCAGGCGCCCTCGCTAGGGCCGCCGACGATGACCAGTGACCCGCCGGGGACGAGCACGCGCCGGTAGTCGCTGATCGAGTGCGTGCCGACGGTGTCGATGATCAGGTCGTAGCGCACCGGCAGGGTGGTGAAGTCCGTGCGCGTGTAGTCGATGACCTGGTCGGCGCCGAGGGCGTGCACCATCGCCGCGTTGCGCCCGCTGCACACGCCGGTGACCTCGGCACCCATGTCCTTGGCGATCTGCACGGCAAAGGTGCCCACCCCGCCCGAGGCGCCGTTGATCAGGACCTTCTGGCCGCGCTGCAGGTGTCCCTGGTCGCGCAGCGCCTGCAGCGCCGTCACGGCCGCGATCGGCACGGTGGCGGCCTGCGCGAAGCTCATGTTCGCAGGCTTCAGCGCCATCGAGCCCGCCGCGCGCGGGGTCACGTACTCGGCGAACGCGCCGTCCGCCCCGCCGTAGACTTCGTCCCCGGGCTTGAAGCGCGTCACGTTGCGCCCCACCGCCTCGACGGTGCCGGCGAAGTCCACTCCCAGGCGGATGTCATCCGGTGCGCCGAAGCCGGCCATGCCGCGCATGATGTAGGGCTTGCCTTCCACGTAGTGCCAGTCGAGCGGATTGACGGAAGCGGCGTGCACGCGCACCAGCACCCGGTCATCCGCCGCGCTGGGCTTGGGGATCTGCTCCAGGTTCATCACCTGCGGGGAGCCGTAGCAGCGATAGACCACCGCCTGCATCGCGGCGCCGGCCGGCGCGGCCGCTGCGGCCGGGCAGGGCGTGTCGTGGCTGAGCACCACGGCGAGCACCGCAATGCCGACGACCAGCACCGCGCCCAGCGCGAGGAGTACTTTCTTGGTTCGGCTCATGGCGGCTCCCCGCGGTTTGTTCCGGCCCCTTGCCGACAGTATCGTCTGCCCCCGCCGGCGCGGCTACTCAGCCTGCCGATCCTTCGCCTCGTCCCGGCGCCTGCACAGGGGCATGCCGGAGTTAACGATAAGCGGAGATTGCGTGGCTGCTAACCCCGTTCGCGGCCCTGCGCCGCTTCACTGCACAGTCAACCTGCACACGGGAGCTGTGATGAAAACGATCCTTGCGATGGCCGGCGTGGCCTTACTGACTGTCAGCTGCGAGGCCTGCGCGGTGGGCTCGCTGGCCAGCGTCACCCTCATCGACCGCGACACCGGCGCAATACTCTCCGCCCACTACGCACGCGGTGAGTACTGGGTCGCCGGCCGGCCCGGGGCGCGCTACGCGGTGCAGGTGCGCAACAACTCCGGCGGACGCCTCCTTGCGGTGACCTCCGTCGACGGGGTCAATGTCATCTCCGGTGCGACGGCCGGCTGGGAGCAGTCCGGCTACGTGCTGAGCCCCGGGGAGAGTTACCAGATCACCGGCTGGCGCAAGAGCAACGCCGAGGTCGCCGCCTTTACCTTCACCGATTCCGCCAACTCCTACGCCGAGCGCACCGGCCGCCCGGTAAACGTCGGTGTCATCGGCGTCGCGGTGTTCCGCGAGCGTATGCCGGAGCCGGTCTACCCGTGCTGCGCGCAGCCGGATGACCCGCGCGCGCAAGCCGCGCCGTCCGAGCGCCGCGAGCGCGCGGGCAACGCGCAGGACTCGGCCACCGCCGGCGCCGCTGCGCCGCAGGCCTACGGCAGTACGCGGATGCCGCCGGCGAAGCTGGGCACGGGCCACGGCGAGCGCGAGGGCTCGGTGGTGGAGGAGACGCAGTTCTTGCGGCTGCAGGGCACGCCCAACGAGGTGATCCGCATCCGCTACGACAGCCTCGATAACCTGGTGGCGATGGGCATCATCCGCCGTCCGCGCCCCTACGTGCCCGCGGTCGATCCCTTCCCCGACTCGCGCGCCCCGCAGTACGTGGCCGACCCGCCCGGCTGAAGAAGCGAACAACTGCCATAATGGGCCGGATGGCAGAGCCGGCCGACAGTGACGAGTTGCTGCTGAGGCGTTACGCGCGCGGTGACGCCTCAGCCTTCGCCGCCCTCTACCGGCGCCACGAACGGCGGATCTGGCGCTACCTCGAACGCAACACCGGCAACCGCGCCACCGCCGAGGAGCTGATGCAGGAAGTGTGGTTCGCCGTTGCCCGCGAGGCGGGGCGCTACCAGCCCAGCGCCCGCTTCACCACCTGGCTGTTTACGATCGCGCGCAACCGCATGATCGACGCCGGGCGGCTGGGGCGCCGGCAGGTGAGCCTGGACGCGCTCGGCCACGAGGCCCCGCCGGTTATCCAGCAACTCACCGCCGCCGCGGCGGGCGCGCCGCTGGCCGTCACGATGCGCCTGCAGGAGGGCGCGGCGCTCGGGGAGGCGCTGGCGCAGCTGCCCGCCGAGCAGTGCGATGCATTCCTGCTGCACATAGAAGGTGAGCTGAGCGTCGAGGAGGTGGCGGCAGTGATGGGGAGCACGTTCGAGACCACCAAGAGCCGGCTGCGCTACGCGCGCGCCAAGCTGCGCGAGCTGCTGAGTGAGTACGCATGAACGAACTGCCGCCCGACCACGAGGACTCTGCCGAGGTCGATGCGCTCTACCGGCGCCTGTCGGCCGCCGATGCGAGCCAGCCGGGGGAGGGTGTGCGTCTGGCGGTGCTGGCGTACGCGACGCGGCGCGCGGCACAGGCGGCGAGCGTTGCCGAGGTAATCCGCCCGGAATACAGCTGGCAGCGGCGGCGCCCCTGGGCCCGGCCCGCCACCTACGGTGCGCTGGCGGCGGGGGTGCTGGGCGTCTTCATGCTGGCCCCGCATCTGAGGAATCCGCCGCAGGTCGCAGCGCCGGCTGCGATGGCCGAGCGCGCGGCAGCCCCGCCGCCGGTGTACGCCGACCTTAATTCCTCGCAATTGAGCGACGATCCGCGCCCGCCGCCCGTGATGGCCGAGGAGCAGGCCACGGCCCGCCGGGCCCCGGCGCAGTCACCGCGCCAGCGGATGCCGTCCAAGGCGGCCGACCTTGCGAGCAGCAACCAGATGGCAGCCGGCGCACCCGCCGCGCAGCCCCCGGTCGCCGCCGCGCGGTCGGCGACCGCCGGACGGGTGAGCGCCGACAGCGCCCAGGCCGCCGCGGCGCCAGCGGCGGCGGCCGAGAGCCGCGCCGCGCAGTTGCGGCTGCAGGAGGACAGCGGTTCGGCGCTGTGGCGCGCCGCCGAGAACGGCGACCTCGCGGCACTGCGCGACCTGCACCAGCAGCACGCCAACCTGAACGCGACCGACGGCGCCGGGCGCACCGCGCTGATGATCGCCACGCTGCACGGACACTCGCAGGCGGTGGTTGCGCTGCTGGACTACGGCGCCGACCCGAACATCGCCGATGCCCGCGGCGAGTCGCCCCTGGACGCTGCCCTCGCCGCCGACGAGAGCGAGATCATCGCGGCGCTCAAGCGCCACGGCGCCCGCTGACCCGGCGCGGACGGCGCCTAGCTGCGCAGGCGCAGCCCGCGCGGATCGTAGAGCGGCTCGTGGCGGATCGTGGCGCTGCGCATCTCGCCTAAGATGTCGATCTCGAAGCGGGCGCCGTCGCGCGCGAGTGCGCTCGGCACATAGCCGGCGGCGAGGCTCTTGCCCACGCAGTGCCCGAAGGCCCCGGAGGTCACGTAACCCACCGCCGCGCCGTCCTTCATGATCGACTCGTAGCCGACCACGTCGGCATCCGTATCGGCCACTTCCATGACGACGAAGCGCCGCCGGGGGCCGCTGGCGCGCTCGGCGAGCGCGGCGTCGCGGCCGGTGAAGCCGGGCTTGTCGAAGTCGATGAAGCGGTCGAGCCCGGTCTCCCCGGGGGTGTAGTCGGGCCGGAAGTCCTTGTTGAACGAGCCGTACGCCTTCTCCAGGCGCAGCGACGAGAGCGCGCGGCCGCCAAAGTGGACCAGGCCCAGGCTGCGGCCGGCGTCCCACAGGTCCGCGTACAGCGATGCGAAATAGTCCGGCGTGGTCCAGATCTCGTAGCCGAGCTCCCCGGTGAACCCGGCGCGCGTGAGGATGCAGGGGGCAAAGCCCACCGCGGTCTGCGCGACCTGGAAGAACCTGAAGGCGGCGGCCGACAGATCCAGCCGCACCAGCGGCTGCAGGAGCTCGCGCGCCCGCGGGCCGGCGAGCGACACGCCGCACAGCGTCGAGGCCGCCGAGCGGATGTGCACGTCCGCCGGCGGCTCGCTGCCCAGGAACCAGCGCATGTGGAACTCCTCGGCGAAGCCGGAGCCGACGATGAGGAAGCGGTCCGCTGCCAGGCAGGCGATCGAGAGGTCCCCGACGATGCGCCCGGCGGCATTGAGCATCGGTGCCAGGCTCAGCCGCCCGGTGCGCGGAATGCGGCAGGCAAACACGCGGTCGAGCCAGCCGCGCGCCCCGCGCCCGCTGACCTCGTACTTGCCGTAGTTGGTCGTTTCGTAGAGTCCCACGGCGGCGCGCACCGCCTGGCACTCCGCGCGCACGACCGGGAAGGCCTCCGAGCGGCGGTAGGTCGGGGTCTCGCTCGGGGCGACACCCGGCGGGGCGAACCACAGCGCGTTTTCCAGGCCGAAGTTGGCGCCCATGACCGCTCCGGCGGCGAGCAGCTGGTCGTAGATCGGCGAGCGGCGCACCGGCCGCGCCGCCGGCAGCTCCTCGTTCGGATAGGCCAGCCGGAAGCGCCGCGCATAGTTCTCGGGCACCTTGATCGAGGTGTACTTCGGGGTGGCGAAGGCGCCGAACCGTGCCACGTCCATCGACAGGATGTCCTGCCCCGGGTCACCCTCGGCCATCCAGCGCGACAGCACCAGGCCGATGCCGCCGCCCTGGCTGAAGCCGGCCATCACCGCGCACGCCACCCAGTAGTTCGGCAGGCCGCGTACCGGGCCGACCAGCGGGTTGCCGTCGGGGGCGAAGGTGAACGGCCCGTTCACCGCCTTGCGGATGCCCGCGCGCCCGAGCGCCGGGAAGTGCTGGAAGCCGACCTCGAAGTAGGGCGCCAGGCGCTCGAAGTCCTCCGGCAGCAGCTGCATCGCGAAGTCATCGGGGGTCTTCAGCGGTGACCAGACGATGCCGTGCGGCTCGTAGGTGCCGATGAGTGCGCCGCGGCGCTCCTGGCGCATGTAGATCTCGCCGGCGTAGTCGGTGGTGTTGACGATCTCCTGGGCGCGGCCGTCAAGTTCCGGCAGGTCCTCGGTGATCAGGTAGTGATGCTCCATGGCGAGCACCGGCAGCTCGATGCCGACCAGGTGACCGACCTCGCGCGCCCACAGGCCGCCGCAGTTGACCACGTGCTGCGCGTGCACCGTGCCCTTGTCGGTGACCACTTCCCAGCCATCGGGACGCTGATTGAGCGCGAGCACGCGTGTGAAGCGCTCCACGGCAGCCCCGAGCTTGCGCGCCGCCTTCACATACGCCTGGGTCGTGCCCGAGGGGTCGCAATGACCGCCGTCGGCGCGCCACAGCGCGCCGATGAAGTACTGCGGATCAATGAGCGGGTTGTACTCGAGCGCCTGCTCCAGGGAGATCATCTCGGTCTCCATGCCCAGGTAGCGCGCCCGCGAGCAGATGAGCCTCAGGCTGTCCAGCTCCCCCGGGGTCGCCGCCAGCATCAGTCCGCCGTTCGGATGCAGGCCGCAGGACTGGCCCGAGAGCGCCTCGATCTCCCGGTACAGGTCAATGGTGTACTTCTGCAGGCGCGAGATGTTCGCCTCGCCGTTGAAAGTGTGCATCCCGCCGGCGGCGTGCCAGGTGGAGCCGGAGGTCAGCTCGCTCTTCTCCAGCAGCAGCACGTCGGTCCAGCCGATCTTGGCCAGGTGATACAGCACGCTCGCCCCGACCACGCCGCCACCGATCACCACCGCCCTGGCCGATGTCTTCATTGCACCCTCGCTCACGCCTACCTCGCTCCTCTTCAGAACAACTCGTCGATTGTCAGGTTCTGCGCCGGCCCGAATGGGCGCGCGGCCGCTTCCAGCCACTCCGCGAAGTGCTGCGCAGTGCTCGCGGGGGTCAGCAGCAGCATGCCACGGGGCAGCGCTGCCAGGACCACCGGCACCTGCACCATGACGCTGGCCGCCGCGCTGCCGGCCGGGAACACCTCAGGGTCCAGGTCCAGGCGGCAGCCGCGCGCCAGCAGCTCGCGCAGCCGGGGTCCGGCGGCGATGAACGCGGCGAGCGCGGAGGACAGTTCGGTGACTGCGACCTGCGCACCGCAGCCGGCGCGCCAGGTCACGGCGCGCGGGCTGGCCGGCGATGGGGATCGCGGGGCCACCAGCAGCCAGCGCGACGGGCGCACGCACAGCGCCAGCGTCGGTGAGTCGATGCGCGCGGACCCGAACCTGGGCAGCGGCTCGCCGCAGGCGCGGCCGAAGCCCTCGGCGGCCGCAGCGCCCTGGCGCAGCGCGGCCACCTCGATGACCTCGGCCCCCCAGTGCGCCAGGGCGACAGCGGGCGCTGCGGCTGGATCAGGCGCGGACACGGGTGTTCTCCGGGTCGAGCATGTGGGGGCTGGTGACCGTCACCACCAGCTCCTCCCCGTGGATGGGAGAGACCGCCCGCAGCTGGGCGCCGGTGCGTGCCGCGCCATTGGCAAGCAGCGCCAGTCCCAGCCAGCCCTCCATCTGGGTCGCCGGCGTCGAGGAGGTGATGTAGCCCAGGCTTGCCAGGGGAGCGGACGGCTCGACCAGGTGCATGCCGTTGCGCAGGCGGCGTGCCGGGTCCACCGGGCGGATACCCACCAGCTGCAGCCGCTCCGGGCTGCACATCCCGGCGCGCTGGCTGAGCGTGCGACCGACGAAGTTGCCGGTCTTTTTCAGCATCCGTCCGAAGCCCAGGTCGGCCGCGCTGGTGTTGCCGTTGAGTTCGGCTCCCGTGATGTGGCCCTTCTCGATGCGCAGCGTGTTGAGCGCGTCGAGTCCGTATGGCCGCAGCCCCAGGGGCTCCCCGGCCCGCAGCAGCGCCTGCCAGGCGCTGGCGGCATGGCGCGCCGGGACGGCCACCTCATAGGCCAGCTCCCCGGAGAAGGAGATGCGGAAGATCCTGCCGGGGATCCCGTCCAGTTCCATCGCCGCGGCCGCCATGAACGGGAAGGCCGCATTGGAGACGTCAAAGCCGGGCAGGGCGGCGGCGAGCACCGCGCGCGCCTGCGGGCCCGCCACGGCGAACTGCGCCCACTCATCGGTCACATCGCTGATGAGCACGTCCAGGTGAGGGCAGGCGCTGTGCAGCTGGAACTCCAGGTGCTCCAGGACCGCGGCCGAATTGGCCGTGGTCGTGGTGAGCACGAACTGCTCGGCCGCCAGCCGTGCCGTGGTGCCGTCATCGAGCATCATGCCGTCCTCGCGCAGCATGATGCCGTAGCGGGCGCGGCCGGGGGCGAGCGACGAGAACGTGTTGGCATACACATAGTCGAGGAAGGCGGCGGCACCGGGCCCCTGCACCTGGAGCTTGCCGAGCGTGGAGACGTCGGTGATGCCGGCGTGGCTGCGCACGTGCCGCGCCTCGGCCAGCACCGCATCCCAGCCGGTGCTGCGCGAATAGACCAGCGGCCGCAGCCACAGCCCGGTGGCGACGAAGGTGGCCCCGGCGGCCTCGTGCCAGGCGTGCAGCGGCAGGCGGCGCTTGGGCTTGTAATGCGCACGCACCTCGCCGCCGGCCAGTGCGGCGAAAGGCACCGGCTGGGCGTAGGGTCGCGGCTTGGGCAGGCCGACCTGCGCCAGCCCGATGCCGCGCGCGGCGGCGAGGATGCCGCTGCCCACCAGGCCGCCGATGCGGCCCTGGTCGGTGGCCATGCCGAGGGTGGTGAAGCGCTTCATGTGCTCCACGTGCGCGTAGCCCTCGCGCAGCGCGAGCCGCACGTCCGCGGCGGTCACATCGTTCTGCAGGTCGACGAAGGACTTGCCGCCCCGCTGCACCTCCCACAGGCACAGCAGCCGGCTGCGCGGCGGGTCCGCGGGCAGCGGCGCTGCGGCGGCCTCGCCCGGCTCCGGGGTGCCCAGCGCCCGTGCCAGGGCGCGCGCGGCGCGGCTGCCGTCGGCGGCTGCCGCGGCGAGCCCGAACGTGCCGGCCGCGGCTCCTGCGACCACACCGGCCGCCGCGTCCAACTCGGGGGTGAAGGCGGCAATGGAGTCCTGCCAGGCAAGGCCGGCGCCGAGCTGCGTGGCGAGCACGGTGTAGGGCGAGTGGCCGCCCGAGACCAGCAGTGCATCGGCGACCAGGAAGCGTCGCGGGCCGCCGCCGATGCTGCTGAAGCCGACCGCGGTGACCCCGTGCCGGCCCCGCACCGCCTCGACGACGCAGCCGGTGAAGACCGGGATGCCTGCGGCGACGGCGCGGTCGGCGGCCTGCGACTCGGCGCGCGCGTCCACCACCCCGGCCACGTGCACGCCCGAATGCTTCAGTGCCAGCGCCGCATCGTAGGCTTCGTCGTTGTTGACGAAGAATGCCGGGCGCTGCCCGACGCTCACGCCGTAGCGGCGCAGGTAGGCGAGCGCGGAGCCTGCCAGCATGACCCCGGGCCGGTCGTTGTCCGGGAAGGCGATCAGCCGCTCGACCGCCCCGCAGCTCAGCAGCACGCGCCTGGCGCGGATCACCCGCAGGCGCTCGCGCAAGCCACCGAAGCAGCCACGCTCTGCGGGCCCGAGGGTCTCGAGCGCGCCGAACACCCCGTGGCCGTAGGCGCCCAGCACGGTGGTGCGAACCAGGGTGCGCACGCGGGGCATCGTCGCGATGGCAGCGAGCGCCTGCTCGCGCCAGGGGCGCCAGCGCTCGTCCAGCACGGTACCGCCGCCGGCCAGCTCGTCCTGATCCACCAGCAGCACGCGCAGGCCGCAGCGGCCGAGGATGCCAGCGGCGGCCAGTCCTGCCGCCCCGGCGCCGACAATGAGCACGTCCGCGTGATCGTGGACGATCTCGGCCGGATCGGCCTGTTCAGCGACCACCGCCGCGAGGCGCCCGAGGCCCGCGGCGCGCCGGATCAAGGGCTCGAACACCCGCTCCCAGGCCCACGCGGGGGACATGAAGGTCTTGTAGTAGAAGCCTGCGGGCAGGAAGCGTGACAGCAGGTCGTTGACCGAGAGCACGTCAAGGCGCAGCGACGGCCAGCGGTTCTGGCTCTCGGCGACCAGGCCGGCCTGCAGCGGCAGCGTGGTCGCCAGCTGGTTCGGTTCGCGGCCGCGCGCGCCGAGCACGTCCACGAGTGCGCAGGGCTCCTCGGGGCCGGCGGTGACGATGCCCCGCGGCCGGTGGTACTTGAAGCTGCGGCCCACCACGCGGTAGCCATTGGCGAGCAGTGCCGAGGCCAGCGAGTCCCCGCGCAGTCCCCGCAGCGCCCGGCCATCGAAGACGAACGGCACCTGCTCGTTCGCATCGGTGAGCATCCCCGCTGCGATGCGTGCCGGCCCCGGCATCAGGCTCGCCCCGGATCGGTGACACTGCGGATCTGGTGCGTGAGGGTGTGGCGCTCGACCTTCAGCAGCTGCCGGCACCCGGCGACGTGCAGCCACCATTCGGTGTGCCAGCCCAGCTTGTTGCCGCGCTCGTAGACAAAGGCATTGAAGTCGTCCAGGCCCGCCACAGGATCCGGTCGCACCACGCTCGCGTCCCCGCGGAAGCGGAACTCCGCCTCGTCTCGTTCACCACACCAGGGGCAGGGGATGCGCAGCACGATGTCAGTGGGCGTACGGGAAGGGCCCGACGCCGCGCTCATCGATGGTGCGCCCGGCGGCGAAGCGCCCCAGGTCCAGGTGCGCGGCCACCGGGTGCGCCGCGCCGTGGGCGATCAGGTGAGCGGTGGTCATGCCGCCGGCGGGGATGGCCTTGAAGCCCCCGTAACACCAGCCGCCGTTGAGGATCAGCCCGTCGAGCGGGGTCTTGGAGATGATGGGCGAGCCGTCCATGCTCATGTCCATGATGCCGCCCCACTGGCGCAGCACCTTGACGCGCGCCAGGCCGGGCAGCAGCGTCACCGCGGCCGCCGCCACTTCCTCGGCCATGGGCAGCGTGCCGCGCTGCCCATAGGTGTTGTAGCCGTCGATGGCGCCGCCGAAGACCAGGCCACCCTTGTCGGACTGGCTGACATAGAAATGTCCGGCGCCGTAGGTGAGCACCACGTCCAGCACCGGCTTTAAGCCCTCGCTCACCCAGGCCTGCAGCACGTGGGTCTCGATCGGCAGGCGCAGGCCGGCCATCGCCGCGAGGTGCGAGGAGTAGCCGGCCACGGCCAGGCAGACGATGTCCGCGCCGATGGGGCCGCGCGTGGTCTGCACCCCGGTCACGCGCTCCCCCTCGCGCACGATACCGGTGACCTCGCAGTGCTCGATGATGTCCACGCCGCGCTCGGATGCGCCGCGGGCGTAACCCCAGGCCACCGCATCGTGGCGCACGGTGCCGCCGCGCGGCTGCAGGAAGCCCCCGAGCACCGGGTAACGGCCGTTGTCCAGGTCCACCAGCGGCACGAGCGCCTTCACCCGCTCGCGCGTGACCGCCTCGGCGTCCACGCCCAGCAGGCGCATCTGGTTGGCGCGGCGCGTGAACAGGTCGCGCTGTGCCTCGGTGTGGAACAGGTTGAGCGTGCCGCGCTGGCTGACCATCGCGTTGAAGTTCAGCTCCTGCTCGAGGCCCTCCCACAGCTTCAGGGAGTACTCGTAGAAGCGGATGTTCGCCGGCTGGAAGTAGTTGGAGCGCACGATGGTGGTGTTGCGTCCGACGTTGCCCAGTCCGATGGGGCCCTTCTCCACCACCGCCACGTCGGCGATGCCGAAGCGGCGGGCGAGGTAGTAGGCGGTGGACAGCCCATGGCCGCCGCCGCCGACGATCACCACCCGGTACTTCGGCTTCGGGGTCGCCTTCACCCACGCGGGCTGCCAGCCGCGCTGGCCGCGCAGCCCCTCACGCAGCAGGCGCCAGAAGGAGTAGTGACCGCTGCGGGTGCGGCCCGCGGCAGCGGGCAGGGGGGACGTGGGCACCGGATCCATTGGTGGCGCCATCATAAAGGGTCGGCAGCGACGCGCACACGCTTGACGTACCGGCGCGCAACCGACACCGTGTGAACGCAGGTGCCTTGGGCGTGGCGTGCCGACGCACGCACCGCCATGTCGTCTCAGAGGGGCCCGGGTGACGAAATCGTTCAAGCCACTGTGCATCGCGCTCGTGCTCTGGCTCGGGGCACTCGCGCCGCTGCAGGCCGCCGTGGTGATCTCCTCGAAGCTGTCGAGCGAGTCGGCGATGCTCGGGCAGATGATCCGCCTGATGCTCGATGCCAATGGCATCGCGACCATCGACCGCACCCGCATCGGGGCGACCCCGGTGGTGCGCAAGGCGCTGCTGTCCGGGGAGATCGACCTGTACGTGGAGTACACCGGCAACGCCGGATTCTTCTATAACGATGCGGCGAATCCGGCCTGGAAGGACCTCGAGCAGGGCTACGCGCTTGGTTCGCGGCTGGACTACCAGGCCAAGCGCATCGTCTGGCTCACGCCGGCGCGCGCCAGCAACGCCTGGGCGCTGGCCGTGCGCCGCGACGTGGCGCAGGCCAATCGCTTGCGCACCATGAGTGACTTCGGGCGCTGGGTCGCAGGCGGCGGCAAGGTGGTGCTGGCCTGCTCGGCCGAGTTCGCCAATGCCGGCACGCTGCGCGCGCTGGAGAAGACCTACGGTTTCACGCTCACCTCCGACCAGCTGATCGTGCTGGCGGGCGGGGAGACCGCGGCGACCATCGGCGCGGCGGCCGCGCGCACCAACGGCGTCAACACGGCGATGGTCTACGGCACCGACGGGGGCATCGTCGCCGCGGACCTGGTAGTGCTCGAGGATGACCGCCACGAGCAGCCCGTGTATGCCCCGGTGCCCGTGGTGCGCGAGGCGGTGCTCAAGGCCAACCCGCGCATCGCGCAGATCGTCAAGCCGCTGATGGACAGCCTCACGGGTGAGTCGCTGCAGCGGCTGAACGCACGCGTGCAGATCGACGGGGAATCGGACCAGGAAGTCGCGGCGGACTACCTCAGATCCAAGGGCTTCATCAAGTAGCGGCGGGCGCGCGCGGGAGACGGATGGCAACGGCACGGGGACTGGCGCGGATCGATCGGCTGGGTGCGCTGCTGGTGACAGTCGGCCTGGCCGCGCTCGTGTGCCTGCCGTTCGTGATCTTCAAGGCCAACCGCATCGTGCCGGGGGACCCGCGCGGGATGTTGCAGGCGGTGCCGCTGTGGCTGGCGTGCACCTGCCAGGGGGTGCTGCTGGTGACCGCCGTGCTGGCGCTCGCCGTCGAAAACCCCCGGCTGCGCCTGGGGGCAGCGCTGCTGGCGGTGGCGGTGCTGTCCCTGACGCTGGCCGCGGCCGGTAACGTGCTCACCCCGCCGGACAACAAGGTGGTGCGCATCGCCGCCGGACCTGCCTTCTGGGTGCTGCTGCTGTGCCTCGGACTGCTCGGCACGGATGCGGTCACGCGCCTGCGTCCCGGCCCGTGGCTGCGCGTGCTGTTGCTCGCCGTGTTCCTGGCGGTCGTGGTGCTGGCGCTGTCCAGCGGCGCCTATGACCACCTCTCGATCATGCGCGAGTACGCCGTCAACGCCGAGCGCTTCGCGCGCGAGATGCGCCGGCACGTGCTGCTGGCGGCAGGCTCGCTCGGGGCGGCGGTGCTGGTGGGGTTGCCGCTGGGGGTGGTGTGCTACCGCGTGCCGCGCATCCGCGGCGGCATCCTCGGCACGCTGAACGTGATCCAGACCATCCCGGCCATCGCGCTGTTCGGCATCCTCATGGCGCCCCTGGGCGCACTGGCGGCCGCGGTGCCGCTGGCCGAGCGGCTCGGCATCCGCGGGATCGGCGCAGCCCCGGCGGTGGTGGCGCTGTTTCTGTACTCGCTGCTGCCGATCGTGGCCAACACCGTCGCGGGATTGAATCGCGTGTCGCGCCAGGCGGTGGAGGCGGCCCGCGGCATGGGCATGACGCCCTGGCAGGTGCTCAGCCGGATCGAGCTGCCGCTGGCCCTGCCGGTGATCGTGACCGGGGTGCGCGTGGTGCTGGTGCAGAACATCGGCATGGTCACGGTGGCCGCCCTGATCGGCGGCGGCGGCCTCGGCACCTTCGTGTTTCAGGGGATCGGGCAGACCGCGATCGACCTGGTGCTGCTGGGGGCGATCCCGATCGTCGCGCTGGCATTCTCCGCGGCCGTCGTGCTCGATGCCCTGGTCGAGCTCATGGACAGGGTGAAGCAATGATCAAGGTCGAGAACCTGAGCAAGGAGTACGCGGGCACCACGGTGGTCGATGCGGTCTCCATGGAGATCGCCAAGAACTCCATCACGGTGATCGTCGGCACCTCCGGCTCGGGCAAGTCGACGCTGCTGCGCATGATCAACCGCCTGGTCGAGCCGAGCGCCGGCCGCGTGCTGCTCGAGGGCAGGGACACGCGGGCGGAAGCGGCGCACCTGCTGCGTCGGCGCATCGGCTACGCGATCCAGGGGCACGGCCTGTTCCCGCACCGCACGGTCGCGGAGAACATTGCCACCGTGCCGCAGCTGCTGGGCTGGGACGCCGCGCGCATCCAGGCGCGCGTCGAGGAACTGCTGCAGGTGTTCCAGCTGGACCCGAAGGACTACGCGGCGGCCTTGCCGCATCAGCTGTCCGGGGGCCAGCAGCAGCGCGTCGGCGTGGCGCGCGCGCTGGCCGCAGAGCCGGCCGTACTGCTGATGGATGAGCCCTTCGGCGCGCTCGACCCGATCATCCGCGCCAAGGCGCAGGAGGACCTGCTGGCGATCCAGCGCCGCTTCGGCACGACCATCGTGCTGGTGACGCACGACATGGACGAGGCGTTCCACCTGGGCGACCGCGTCGCGGTGATGAGTCATGGGCGGCTGCTGCAGTACGACAAACCGGCGGTGCTGCTGACGCGGCCCGCCGATCCGCTGGTGGCGCGCATGACCGGTCTGGCGGACCGGGCGATGCGGCTGCTGTCGCTGACCACGGCCGGGGAGGCGGCGCTGCCGGGCGCGCCCGCCGCTCCTGCGCCCGCCGTGCCGGCCACCGCCTCACTGCGCGAGGCGCTCTCGGACCTGGTCTGGCAGGGGGCGCAGGCCGCGCAGGTGATCAATGCCGACGGCACCCCGGGCGGGCACCTGACGGTCGAATCGATCCTCGGGCACGGGCGCCCGTCCTGATGCGGCCGGCGACGCTGCTGCGGCTCGCCGCGTTCGCGCTGCTGGTGAGCTTCCTGCTGGCGCCGCAGTGGTTCGCGCCGCTGTTCGCGCCGCTGACCGAATACGGCGCGCCACCGATCTATGACCAGGGGAACCTCTTGGCGCTGGCGCTCGCGCACCTGGGGACGGTGCTGCTGGCCGCCGCGGCGAGCACGGTGGTGGCCGTGGGCCTGGGCATCCTGGTGACGCGCCCCGGCGGGCGGGAGTTCCTGCCGCTGTCGCGCACGCTGGTGAACATCGGCCAGACCTTCCCGCCCGTGGCCGTGCTCGCGGTGGCGGTACCGCTGGTGGGCTTCGGCGAGAAGCCCACGCTCATCGCGCTGTTCGCCTACGGGCTGCTGCCGATCTTCGAGAACACCATCGTCGGCCTGCAGACCTGCCCACCCGCGGTGCTCGAGGCGGCCAGCGGCATGGGCATGAGCGCGCGGCAGCGGCTCTTCAAGGTCGAGCTTCCATTGGCTATGCCATTGATTTTAGAAGGAATACGCCTCTCGCTGGTCATCAACGTCGGCACCGCCACCATTGGCTCGACCGTGGCGGCCAAGGGCCTGGGCGAGGTGATCATCGCCGGGCTGCTGTCGAACAACACCGCCTTCGTGCTGCAGGGGGGGCTGGTGACCGCCCTGATGGCCGTCCTGCTGTACGACGCCATGACCGCCTTCGAGAGGCGGGTGCTGCGGAGCGTGCGCATCGAGTGAGACTTCGCTCCCGGAAGCCACGTCTTGGGCGGCACCGGGAACGTAAATTCGCTAGAATCGTCAGAAGATTCCGACGCCAGGCAAAGGTGGAAACCCCTCCCGACTCCGTGGCATCGGGCAAGGGACCTTTTTCTGACGCCGCCGCCGAACGCCATGCCTTCAGCGCGGGATGCGCCGACCTCCACCCGGGCGCGCCCGAGGCGCCGTTCTTTTGAAATTCCCACCCTGCTGCTGCTGTTTGCCACCTACGCCTGCTGGCTGGCGGTCACCGCCGCGTACCGGCACTGGCCGCTGCTGCTGACCGCGCCGCTGGCGGCGCTGGTGATCAGCCTGTTCAGTTCACTGCAGCACGAGATCGTCCACGGCCACCCGACACGCTGGCATGCGCTGAACCGGCTGCTGGGGATGGTGCCGCTGTCACTGTGGCTGCCCTACGACCGCTACCGCACGCTGCACCGCCGGCACCACGTGGACGCAAGGCTCACCGACCCTTTGGATGACCCGGAGTCCTTCTACTGGCGCGCCGAGGATTGGGCGCAACTGAACCCACTGACGCGCGCATTCCTGCACGTGCAGCAGACCCTGGCCGGGCGCGTGCTGGTCGGGGCGTTCTGGCGCGTCGGTGCCTTCCTCTACGCGGAGGTGCGCGGCTGCCTGCGCAATGAACCGGGGCTGCGCCGCGCCTGGGCGCTGCACATACTGTTCTGCGTGCCGGTGATCGCGTGGCTCACGTTGGTGTGCGGGATGCCGCTGTGGGTGTACTTCCTTGCGATGGTGGCGCCGGCCAACGGCATCCAGCTGATCCGCTCCTTCGCCGAGCACCGCGCGCGCGACCCCATCGCCGAGCGCATCGCGATCGTGGAAGACTCGTGGATCCTCGGGCCGATGTTCCTCTTCAACAACCTGCACTCCCTGCACCACGAGGATCCGCTGATCCCCTGGTACGAGTACCCCGCGCGCTACCGCATGGCCCGCGAGCGCCTGCTCAAGAGCAACGGCGGCCTGGTGTACCAGACCTACTTCGACGTGACGCGGCGCTACCTGTTCTGGCCGCACGACCGCCTGCTGCACCCCACCGGGCGGGTGCCGGTCCTGCCTGCCTAGGCCGGCACCGGGTAGCCGGCCGCGGTCGCCTCGCGGTCCCACTCCAGCAGCGGGGCGAAGGCTGCCGCGGTGGCAGGCTGAAAGCCTTCCAGCAACAGCGGCTCGGCGAGTTCCGCGAACCAACTCTGCCGGTGGGCCTGCGTAAAGGCATCGCGCAGGGACTGCACCATCGCCGCAGGCGCGCCGGCGGCAGTGACGAATGCGGGCATGGGGGTGAGCGGCGTGGAACTGAGCACGCGGATCCCGGCGGTGAGCTGTGGGGCGTGGCGGGCGATCAGCAGGTGCCAGTACGCATCGAGGGGGCCTACGTCCAGGCGGCCCTCGCGCACCCCGTCGAGGATGTTGCGTGCCGTCACGAGGTTGTCGCTCATGTGGGCATACAGCGCCGGGCGCTCGGGCGTGCGGTAGGCGAGCAGCTCGTGGCGGAAGGCGTTGAAGCCGGACTGCGAGTGGCTCACCGTCCAGCCCGCCCGGCCCCCGAACGTGTCGGCCAGGGTGTGGTAGGGCGCGGTGCTGCGCACGATGAGATCGGTGCGGTACACCGCGCGTCCCTGCGACCAGTGGGCCTTCGGGATCGGCGCGGCGAGGGGGACGACGGGGGCCATCTTCAGCGCCACCGGAAAGCCGCACATGAACACCGCCCCCAGGTCCGCCCGCGACCACAGCGCCTCCAGCGGCTGCGGCGCAGGATAGGGCAGGTAGGTGAGGCTCACCCCGGCATCCGCGGCGACGTGCTCGAGCAGCGCGCGCCAGACGGCCTCCACCGCCGGGGTGACCGCGTACATGCGCGCATTGGCGATCCACTCGGTCATGCAGGGTGGCGCCCCTTCAGGCGGCGCTTTGTAGCTCCAGCGAGCGCCGCGCCACGTAGTCGGCGATCGCCTCCCTCACCCCCGGGTCGAGCGGTGGCGGCACGTATTCGCTGAGCATCTTCTTCCAGATCCCGGTGGCCCGGTCGGTCGCATTGCGCGCGCCGGCTTCCAGCCAGTTCTCGTAGTTCGACCAGTCCGAGAGCAGCGGCCGGTAAAAGGCGGTCTCGTACCGGGCCAGCGTGTGGGCGGAGCCGAAGAAGTGCCCGCCGGCGGCGATGTCCTTGATCGCATCCACGGCCAGGTCATCGTCGCTGAAGCTGACCGGCTTGAGGATCGCGGCCCAGTTCCGCAGCAGTTCCGCATCGACGATGATCTTCTCCAGCGAAGCGGACAGGCCGCCCTCGAGCCAGCCGGCGGCATGGTTGATGAGGTGGCTGTGGCTGAGGATCGCCGCCTGCAGCGAGAAGGCGGTCTCGTAGGTCGACTGCGCATCGACCATCGGTGAGGCGTTCACGGCGCTGGTGCGCACGGGGATCTTCAGGCGGCGGCCGATCTGCGCCCCGGCAATCACCGCGTGCACGTACTCGGGCGTGCCGAAGGCCGGCGAACCGGTGCGCATGTCCACGTTCGAGGTAAATCCGCCCATGACGCACGGGGTACCGGGGCGCACGATCTGGCACAGCGCCATGATTCCCATGGCCTCGGCGGTCTGCTGCACCAGCGCGCCCGCCAGCGTCACCGGCGCCATCGCACCCATGAGCGTGAACGGGGTGATCACTACCGCCTGGCCGTGCCGCGCCATGATGATGATGTTGTCGAGGATCTCCTCGTCGACGCGGCGCGGGGAATTCACGTTGGTCACCGTCATCAGGGTCGGGCGCAGCGCCAGGTCCTCGACCGAGCAGCCGTGCTCGATGGCCGACATGGCGATGGCGTCGCTCGCCTGCACCCCGCCCACCCCGCGCGCCGCCCACACGATGTCGGCGCATTCGATGTGCGCCTGGTAGGTCGCCAGGTGGCGCGTCGCCACCGGCACGTTCACCGGCTCGACCACGATGCCGCCCTGCCAGTGCAGGATGCCCAGGGTGTGGGTGAGCTTGAGGATGTTGCGGAACGCCTCGATGTCGCCGTAGCGTCGGCCGCCCTCGGCGTCGCGGATGTTGGGGGCGCCGTTGACCGGGCCGAAGTTCACCACCCTGCCACCCACGTGCAGATCGCGCTCGGCATTGCGGGCGTGCAGCACGAAGCGCTCGGGAGCGGTCGCAAGCTGCGCGCGCACCAGCTCGCGGCCGAGGCGCACCACCTGGGTCTCCTCGTCGACGCTGGCGCCGCCGCGCCGGTAGATTTCGCGGGCCGCGGCGCTGCGGATCTCGAGCCCGGCCTCCTCAAGGATGCGGTAGGCGGCCTCCAGGATGCGCTCGACCTGCTCCTCGGAGAGCACTTCGAGTGGGGCCCAGAGGTTCTCCAGACGTGCGATGGGTGCGAGCGAGGGTCCGGTGGAGCGGGGCGCACGTCCACCGCCGCGGCGGCGCGAAGGTGCGGGGGCATCTGACATGGGCGGCCTCGCGGAGAGCCGATCGTGGGCGGCGGACCGGCACGATGCTACGGAGGCGATGAGGGATTGTCGACCCGGCGGCGGGCTAAGGGACGGTGCGGACAAGACAGGGGGCAGGGCGTCCGTGCCCCGCCCCCTGCAGAGCGATCAGCGCATGGCAGCCGAATCGAGGTCCCGCTGCGCAAAGCGGCCGTCGTGGTCGGAGAAGATCACCTCGACGCGACGGTTCTGCTGGCGTCCGGCGGGCGTGGCATTGCTGGCCACCGGCAGATCCGGGCCCTTGCCTACCGCGCGCAGATTCTGGGCCGACACGCCGCGGTCGATCAGCGCATTCGCCACCGCATCAGCGCGGCGCTGCGAGAGCTCCTCGTTGGTCGCCTGCGAACCGGTGCTGTCGGTGTGCCCCTCGATCACCAGGCGCGTCTGCGGATTGGACTGCATGTACGCCGCCAGCCGGTCCAGCACCGCCATGGCCCCTGGCTTGAGGGTGGCACGGCCGGTATCGAACAGCACGTCTCCCATGGTCACCACCACGCCACGGTCGGTCTGCTTGGCCTGCAGGTCCGCCAGCTGCTGCTGGGTGGCCGCCAATTGCTCCTTGGCGTTCTGCGCCTCGCGGGCGCGCGCCTCGAGCAGCACGCGGCTGCGGTCGAGCGTGGCGTTGTTCACCTGGGCCTGGGCTTGCGCCGCGGCGACCCGGGCCTCGCCGGTCTGCGCATGCCGCTCGGCCAGGTACGCCAGGTGATCGACCTCGGCGATCGGACGGTTCTGCTGCAGGGCGGTGTCGGCCTGCGCTAGGCGATTGCGCGCAGCGGCCAGATCATCCGCCGCGGCCTGCTGGGCCAGCGGCTCCTGAGAAAGCGTCGCGGTCGCAGCGCGCGCCCGCTCCAGCTGGTCGCTGTGCTGGGGCGCGGTGGCGCAGGCGGCCAGCAGGGCCGCGAGCGTTCCTATGTATATGATGCGTGTCATGCGTTTACTCCTGAATCAATTCGGTGTCGTCACGAGCGGCGGGGACGGCGCGGGCAGCGCCGGTGCCGGTGCGTCGGCTGCGCGGTCGGCCTCGTGGCGCAACTGCTCGTTGCCGCTGTTGACCTCGCGGGCCGCCTTCTGGGCTTCGCCGGCCTGTCCGCGCGCAGCGGCCAGATCGGCATCTACCGCCGCGGACTCCGCGTAGTTGCGGGCGACGTCGTAGTGGCGGGCGGCCTGGGCGGAGTTGGCCGCGGTGAGTTCCTCATGAGCCCGCTGCAGGTCGGCGGCCGCGTAATGCTGCGCCGGACCCTTGTCGGCCTGGTCGACCAGCGTCTGGGCGCGTGTCAGCTCGGCCTGTGGAGGGGGGCCTTCGGTGGCGCAGCCGGCCGCAACGGCCAGCGCGAGTGCGCTGATGGGTAAAAGAAGAATTCGTGCGGACATGGCATTTCCCTAGCATGTGGTTTTTGGCTAGTGGGGATCATGAGCGCCGGCGTGGCCGCAGCCTGTCAGCACAAGCGCGCATCGTGGCCAATCGATGCCCATACTGGCGTAGGCGTTCGCCGACCCGGCCGGGCCACGAGCCGCCCACGGCCTGGCGGCGCACCGCGGGCTAGAATGGCGCCCCTTCCCCTGCTGGTTGAATGCTTCCGTGCAAGTCAGCGCCGCTCAGGTCGAAAGCTTCCAGACCGACGGGGCGCTCGTGCTGCGGCAGCTGTTCACACCCGCCGAGGTGGCGCGGCTGCGCGCCGGCATCGATCAGTCACTGGCGTGTCCGAGCCCGCGCGCCAAGCTGGCCAGCGGCGCGGATGACCCGGGACGCTTCGTCGAGGACTTCTGCTGCTGGCAGGAGAACGAGCACTACCGGCGTGTCATTTTCGATTCCAGCCTGGGTGCGGTCGGGGCGGCGCTGATGCGCAGCCGCACCGCAAGGCTGTACCACGACCACATGCTCACCAAGGAGCCGGGTACGCGCACCCGCACGCCCTGGCACCAGGACCAGCCGTACTACAACATCAGCGGCGAGCAGAACTGCAGCTTCTGGATCCCGGTGGACCCGGTGCCCCGCGAGTCGACGCTGGAGCTGGTGGCAGGCTCCCATCGCGGACCGTGGCTCATGCCGCGCTCCTTCATGGATGCGCAGGCGAAGTGGTTCCCGGAAGGCACGCTGGCCGATCGCCCGGACGTGGACGCCCGGCGCGACGCCTACCGCATCCTCGGCTGGGCGCTGCAGCCGGGCGATGCGGTGTGCTTCCACATGCTCACGCTACACGCTGCAGCCGGTGTCGACCTCGCGCAGCGACGGCGGGTGTTCTCGGTGCGCCTGATCGGCGATGACGTGCGGCACGCGCCGCGCCGCTGGCCTACCTCGCCGGAGTTCCCCGGGCTCGCCGCGCAGCTGCCCGTGGGGGCGGCCTTGGAGCATCCGCTTTTCCCATTGCTGTGGGAGGAGGGCCGCGGCGGGATCTCTCAGAAGCCGACGTAGCCGTGGGTGATCGCAAAGGCGACCACGCCGGCGGCCGAGCGCACCCCGAGCTTGCGCATGAGGTTGGTGCGGTGGCGCTCGACGGTTTTGTGGCTCACGGACAGCAGCTGCGCCATCTCGCGCGTGCGGTAGCCCTCGGCGACCAGGGTCACGACTTCCTGCTCGCGCGCCGTCAGTAAGCCGGCACTCGCGGTGCGCCGCGCACGCGGCGGCGCCTTGCCGGACTTGGCGGGAATCTCCAGCACGGACTTGCTGATGTAGTGCCGGCGTTCGGTGAGGGCACTGATGGCATTGAACAACTCCGCACGCTGGTCGTTGCGCAGCACGTAGCCGTCAACACCCGCGCGGCGCGCCGCCTCGATGGCCTGCCCGTCAGCCGACGGAGACAGCACCAGTACGGCGGCCTGTGGCCAGCGCCGCTTCACGTGCGCCACGGTCTGCGGCCCGGCCTTCATGGCGAGCCCGAAGTCCATCATGACGATTTGCGGGTGCAGGTCGGGTCCGGTGCGCAGCGCCTCGCGGACGCTGGCGAAGGTACCGTCCACGTGCAGCGCCTCGTCGCGCTGCAGGAGGGCGCACAGTCCGTCGCGCGCAAGCCCCTCGGCGTCGATGATCAGAATATGGGTCTTGCGACGCATGGCCTGTCCCCCGGAGAGTCAATATACGCTCAACCGCCCGCGCCGCGCCCGTCCGCACGGGCTGTTCCAGGCGGCCGAACCGCTTTCGCCAACAAAGAGCTTGCAGTGCGCGCGCGGGGAACGCGCGCGGCCGACCGTCGAGTTCCCGGGGCCGGACTCGAACCGGCACGGGGTGACCCCCCAAGGGATTTAAGTCGCAATCCCTACTCTTAAAGGCACTTAGGGGCGCAGAGTGCAGTTCATAAGTGATTGATTCCTGAGCGCGAGAGTAATTGCAAAGCTTCGACTGATAGCGTGTATGCGAGTGCCTGCGAGTTAGTCACTGCACTGAATTTGCACTGAGTCGCCCGGTCACTTCGCGGGGTGTAGAATGTTGTTAAAATACTGGGGGGATTCCAATGCGTCAGCGAACTTCGATAACCGATCGCTCGTACCGGATTCTGGCAGCGCTGCTCGCGCTTACTTGTTTGCCCGCCTTCGCAGACCCACTGCAGTACGACATCACGGGAGAGCTCTATACGGCCACCGGAGCTCCCGTGGGCACTTTTACTGTTCTCACGATATTCGACAGTAGCGAGTCACTGACGCTGTTTGGCCCGTCACAACTGCCGTTCACAATCCAGCAGTCCGATATCAGCAGCAAACTCGACAATCCGGTGCTCACTGGTTGCTGCGGCTGGCCCTATATGCCTAATAGTGCTTACGGGTCGTGGCGTGATTCCTTGGGCGGTCTGGTTTACTACGACATTAGTTTCTGCGCAGGTTGCGCTGACGAAGCGACTAAACTGGGGGAATTTTTAGGATTCAGTGAAGGGCCAAACCCATACCCGTGGGACTCCATGACCCTCAGCGCGTCTGGTGTAAAGGAGAACGTGCGCGTTCCAGAGCCCGGTACACTTGGGCTCTTGGCGCTAGGGCTTGCCGTCGGTGCACTTTGGAGGCATGCGCAGAATAGGAAACCCGCTAGCGGCGCTCTTGCTTAGGCAGCCCCCCGGGGGATTCAGCGCGATGCATATCAGATAGAGGAAGCCAAAGAGGTGGAGCGCCCATGGCGCGAGTACCGGACCGCAACCGAGCACGTCTTGGCAATCATGGGCGGGGAGGGGACATCCGCACATGCGCTTCCAAAGATCGTCGCGGAAGACTCGAAGGCCGGCAAAGCCATTATTCGAATCCAAGAGATCTACCGTGGCGAGGGTAAGTCCTCGACGCTCACGCCAGGAAACCCTTCGATGAAGTGAGCCGTCCGGTGAGCAAAATCGTGAACAATGTCCATTCCCGAGTCTGGTAGGAGCAGAGCCGACAAATGAGTGCCCGGGGCCGGACTCGAACCGGCACGGGGTGACCCCCAAGGGATTTTAAGTCCCTTGCGTCTACCAGTTTCGCCACCCGGGCACTGCGCTAGGTGGGGCGATTCTACAGAACGGCAGCCACCGACGCAGAGCGGCGACAGCGCGCGCCAACCGGCGACGCGCCGCAGCGACAGCACGGAGTTTGTGGCGCTAACCCGGTGGGTTTGCGAGACTTGCGCGCCGTAAGGCCCATCGCCGGGCCGTCGCCAGTGAGCACACCCCGCCAACATGCCGCCCCGGTCCCTCGAGATCGAAAATCTGCACCTGTGGCGCGGCGAACAGCATGTGCTGCGCGGCGTGCAGTTCGCCCTCACCGCGGGCCAGTGCCTGCGCCTGACCGGCCCGAATGGCTCGGGGAAGACCAGCTTGCTGCGCAGCATCGCCGGCCTGATGTACCCGGAAGAGGGGCGCGTGCGCTGGGACGGGGAGAATGTGGGCGAGGACCTGCGTAGTTTCCACGCCTGCATGACCTACCTGGCGCACGAGCCACCCTTGAAGGGGGACTTAAGCGCCCGAGAGAACCTGCACTACTGGATCGGCGCACGGCGCCGGCTGAGCGTCACCATGATCGATGGCGCCCTCGGGCGCGTCGGGGCCGGCGCGCTCGCCGAACGACGCGTGCGCACGCTCTCCGCAGGACAGCGGCGCCGCGTCGCCCTCGCCGGACTGGCGCTGTCCGCGGTGCCGCTGTGGCTGCTGGATGAACCGGGCACCAATCTCGACAGCGACGGGCAGCAGGTCCTGGCCGCGCTGATCGGCGAGCACATCGCCGGCGGCGGGTTGGCCGTGGTCGCCGTGCACCACCCGCTGAACGTCGCCGGCGACGTGTTGGAACTGGCGTTGGCCGCATGAGCGAGCCTGCGAACGCCCTGACGAGCCTGGCCACCGTCGCCGGCCCCGAGCGCGTGGCGCCGCTGTCCTCGCTGGCGGCGGCGCGCATGGCGCTGCAGCGCGACCTGACGCTGGCGTTCCGTCAGCGCGGACAGCTCGTGCAGCCGCTGGCGTTCTTTGCGATGGTGACGCTGCTGTTCCCGCTGGCGGTGTCGCCGGAGCTGGCGCGGCTGCGCGAGATCGTGCCGGGGGTGCTGTGGAGCGCGGAACTTCTGGCATCGCTGCTGGCGCTGGAGTTTTTGTTCCGCGATGACGCCCAGGACGGCACGCTCGAGCAGTATGCCCTCTCCGGGCAGTCCCTCACCGCGCTGCTGTTCGCCAAGACCACCGCGCACTGGCTGCTCACCGGGCTGCCGCTGACGCTGATGGCGCCGCTCGCGGCGCTGTCCCTGGGCGCACCGCTGAGCGCGCTGCCCGGGATCCTCGCCAGCGTGGCGCTCGGCGGGGTCGCGCTGAGCCTGATCGGCTCGATCGGGGCCGCGCTCACCCTGGGAATGAAGCGCAGCGGCGCGCTGCTGTCGCTTTTGACACTGCCGCTGTCATTGCCGGTGCTGATCTTTGGCGCGCGTGCGACGCAGCTCGCGATCACGCGGGGGCCCGCTCGTGGCACCCTTGGAGCTGCTGGGCGCGCTGGCAGTGCTGGCCGTCACGCTCGCCCCGCTGGCCGCCGCGGCCGGGGTCCGCATCAGCCTTGAATAGGATCAGCGCATGACCTGGACGTGGTTCCACAGGCTCGGCTCGCCGCCCTACGTGTACGCGCTCGCGCAGCGGCTGACGCCCTGGCTGGCGTGGCCGGCGGCGCTGTTGATCGCAGGCGGCCTGTGGGGCGGGCTGGTGCTCGCGCCGCCCGACTACCAGCAGGGCGACGGCTTCCGTATCATTTACGTGCACGCCCCGAGCGCCTGGCTGTCGCTCATGGTGTATACCACCATGGCGGTGGCCGCGGCGGTGGGGCTGATCTGGCGCATCAAGGTGGCGCACGCGGTGGCGGCCAGTTGCGCGGCGATCGGCGCCTCGTTCACGTTCGCGGCCCTGGTGACGGGGGCCCTGTGGGGGCAGCCGATGTGGGGCACGTACTGGCAGTGGGACCCGCGCCTGACCTCGGAACTCATCCTGCTCTTCTTATATCTGGGGTACATGGGCCTGCGCGCGGGGCTCGAGGACACGCAGCGGGCCGACCGCGCGAGTGCCGTACTGGCGGTGGTCGGTGTGATCAATGTTCCCATCATTCATTACTCGGTTACCTGGTGGAACTCGCTGCACCAGGCCCCCTCGGTAATGCGTCTGGCCAAGCCGACCCTGCCAGCGGCGATGCTGGTGCCGCTGCTGCTGATGCTGCTCGGCTTCACGCTTCTTGTTCGGCGCGCTGCTGCTGGTGCGCCTGCGCGCGCGAAATCCTCGCGCGCGAACGCGCCAGCGGCTGGATCCGCGAGGCCCTGGGCGCATGAAGGACTTCCTCGACATGGGCGGGTACGCCGCGTTCGTTTGGCCGGCGTACGCGGTGACGTTCGCGGTGATCGCGCTCAACATCTACTGGGCCCGTCGCCAGCTGGCCCAGGCGCGCGCCGCCGCGCGCCGCCGCCTGGCCGCGCACGAGGAACGCCCATGACTCCCACCCGCCGCCGCCGCCTGATCCTGGTGCTCGGCATCCTCTCCGGGGTGGGCATCGCCGGTGCCCTGGCGCTCAATGCCTTCAAGCGCAACGTCACCTTCTTCTTCGACCCGACGGCGGTGAGCCGCGGCGAGGTGACCCCGGGGCGGGCGTTCCGCCTCGGCGGCATGGTGACGCAGGGGAGCCTGAAGCGCGCCCCGGGCAGCCTCGAGGTGCAGTTCGTGGTCACTGACTTCAGCCACAACGTGCCGGTCAGCTACACCGGCGTGCTGCCGGATCTGTTCCGCGAGGGCGCGGGCGTGGTGGCGCATGGCAGCCTGCGCAGCGACGGCACCTTCGTGGCCGACGAGGTGCTGGCCAAGCACGACGAGAAATACATGCCGCCCGAGGTCGCCCGCTCGCTCAAGCGCCGCCATGGCGAGTCGCGCAGCGAGCAGCCGGGCATCCCGGCGGCCAGCACCGCGCCGCCCAGCAGCGGGTCCTGAGCATGCTGCCGGAACTGGGCCATTTCGCGCTGATCCTGGCCCTGCTGCTGGCGGCGCTGCAGGCATTCTTCGGCATCGCCGGTCCTGCGTTCGGCCGCGAGCGCTGGATCGCGGCCGTCACCCCGGCCCTCGGCGGCCAGGCGGTCATGGTCGCGACCGCCGTGGGCTGCCTGATCAGCTGCTTCGTCAACAACGATTTCTCGGTGCAGTACGTCGCGGAGAACTCCAACTCCGCGCTGCCGCTGTTCTACCGCGTCTCGGCGATGTGGGGCGCGCACGAGGGCTCGCTGCTGCTGTGGATCCTGCTGCTCGCGCTGTGGAGCGTCGCGGTGTGGTTGGCGCGCGCGCACCTGCCGCCGCGCTTCGCGGCGCGCGTGCTCGGGGTGCTCGGGCTCGTGAGCTTCGGCTTCCTCCTGTTCACGCTCGCCACCTCCAACCCGTTCGTGCGCCTGGACCCGCCGGCCCCTGACGGTCGCGACCTGAACCCGATCCTGCAGGACCCCGGGCTCGCGATCCATCCGCCGATTCTCTACACCGGCTACGTCGGCTTCGCGGTCGCCTTCGCGTTCGCCTGCGCCGCCATGCTCGAGGGGCGGCTCGACCAGACCTGGGCGCGCTGGACGCGGCCGTGGACCACGGCCGCGTGGGCCTTTCTCACCTGCGGCATCGCGCTCGGCAGTTTCTGGGCGTACTACGAGCTGGGCTGGGGCGGGTTCTGGTTCTGGGACCCGGTGGAGAACGCCTCGTTCATGCCCTGGCTGGTCGGCACGGCGCTGGTGCATTCGCTGGCCGCCACGGACAAGCGCGGCCTGTTCAAGAGCTGGACGCTGCTGCTGGCGATCCTCGCCTTCTCGCTGAGCATGCTGGGCACCTTCCTGGTGCGCTCCGGGGTGCTGGTCTCGGTGCACTCCTTCGCGGCCGACCCGAGCCGCGGCATATTCATCCTCGCTTTCCTCGTCGTCATGATCGGCGGTGCGCTGAGCCTGTATGCCTGGCGTGCGCCGCTGTTGAAGTCGACGGCCGGCTTCGAGCTCGGCGCGCGCGAGTCGTTCCTGCTGTTCAACAACGTGCTGCTGGTGATCGCGGCAACGACCGTGTTCGCCGGCACGCTGGCGCCGCTGATCTCCGACAGCCTCGGGCTGGGCACGGTCTCGGTCGGGCCGCCTTACTTCAACCCGACCTTCATGCTCTCGATGCTGCCGCTGGCCGCGCTGCTGTGCGTGGGCATCCACGCCAACTGGAAGCGCGGCCGGCTCGGCGACGCCAGGCGCAGGATTCTCTACACGCTGCTGGCGGCCGCGGTGCTCGCCTGCGGGCTCACCTTCGGCATCTATACCCACGGACACGTGCTCACGCCGGTGGCCACCACCATCGGCATCTGGATCATCCTGTCATCGCTCGTCGAGCCGCTGTACCGGCTGCGCCGGCGCCTGACGCCTGCCGCGCGCGCTCCTCGGCATGACGATCGCGCACATCGGCCTGGGCATCGCCGTGCTGGCCCTGACCACGGTGCAGTCCTTCACCGTCGAGCGGGACGTGTCGCTCGCGGTCGGGGAGAGTGCGAATGTCGGCGGCTACACCTTGCGCTTCGAGGGCGTGAAGCCGGTCGAGGGCCCCAACTACGAAGGCGTCGGCGGCACGTTCGTGGTCAGCCGCGCCGGGCGCCCGGTGGCGGTCATGACCCCGCAGAAGCGCCAGTTCTGGGTTCAGCACCAGGTCACCTCCGAGACCGCGATCCGCGTGGACCGCGGCAACAATCTGCTGCTGGCGCTCGGGGAGGACCTGGGTGCCGGCCGCTGGAGCGTGCGCGTGCAGGTGCGCCCGCTGGTGAGCCTGGTCTGGCTGGCCGCGCTCATCATGGCGATCGGCGGGGCGCTTGCAGCCTCTGACCGGCGCTACCGTACCGCACGCGCCGCCACGGCCGTGGCCGCCGCGGGCACCGAGCGCGCCTGATGAACCGCTTCTACGCTGCCGCTGGGGGTCTTTGTCGCTGCTGGCCGTGGTGCTCGCGGTCGGCATCCGCCACTCCCCGGACAAGGGGATCATCGTCTCGCCACTTTTGAACAAGGCGGCCCCGCAGTTTGCGCTGCCGGAGCTGAGCGACCCGGCGCGCGTGGTCGACTCCGCGGCCCTGCAGGGGCGCTGGTACCTGCTCAACGTCTGGGGCACCTGGTGTGTCGAGTGCCGCGCCGAGCACGAGATGCTGCTGCGGATCCATGCCGACGGGCGCGTCCCGCTGATCGGGCTGGACTGGAAGGACGAGGACGCACGCGCGCAGGCCTGGCTCACTCAGCTGGGCAATCCGTACGAGCGCGTGGCGGTGGACCGCGACGGGCGCGCCGCCATCGACTGGGGCGTGTACGGTGCGCCGGAGACCTTCCTCGTCAACCCGCAGGGCGTGGTGGTCTACAAGCACGTCGGGGCACTCGACGAGGCGACCTGGACGCGCGAGATCCTGCCGCGCCTGGCACCGCCGGGGCCGGGCTGATGCGCGTGCGTATCATGCTGCTCGTGGTCGCGCTGCTCGCGGCCCCGCGGTTGCCGGCACTCGATACCACACAGCTGGCCGATCCGGCGCTGCAGGCGCGCTACGTGGCCCTCACGCACGAGCTGCGCTGCATGCAATGCCAGAACGAATCGATCGCCGACTCCCCGGTCGACCTGGCCGCGGACCTGCGCAACCAGGTGCGCGACCAGCTGCTCGCCGGCAAGACGGACCAGCAGATCCGCGACTGGATGTCCTCGCGCTACGGGGATTTCATTCTGTTTCGCCCGCGCTTCGGCGCGCGCACCGCGTGGCTGTGGCTGGCGCCCGGGGTGCTGCTGGTGCTCGGCGCGCTGGTGGCCTTGCGCATCGTGCGCCAGCGCACGCAGCTGCTGGCGGGCGATCCGGACTCCCCCGACGAGGACCTGCGCCCCTGATGACAACCTTCGTACTGTTGGTGGCCGCCCTGACCGTGGCGCTGGTCGTGCTCGTGGCGCTGCCGCTGCTGCGCGCGGGCACGAGCGCCGAAGCCCCGGCGCGCTGGGCGGCCCTCGGCGCGGCGGTCCTGCTCATTGGCGGCAGCTCTGCGCTCTATGCCACCTGGAGCAACTGGAAGTGGCACCAGGGCCCGGAGGCGGACTCCCCGCAGACCATGGTCGCGCGCCTGGCGCGCCGGCTGGAGCAGGACCCGCAGAACCTGGATGGGTGGCTCACGCTCGGACGCTCCTACCTGGTGCTGCAGGAATATCCCCTGGCACTGCGCGCGTTCGAGCGCGCCGATCGCATCAGCGGGGGCAAGAGCGCCGACGCGCTCATGGGGCAGGCTGAGGCGCTGGCGCTCACCGATGAGTCGGAGCTGGCCGGCCGGGCCGGAAAACTCATCGAGCAGGCCCTGGTGCTGGACCCGGCCTCGGGCAAGGCGTTGTTCTTCGGGGGCGCGGCTGCGGCGCGCCGCGGCGACCTGAAGCTCGCGCGGGAACGCTTCGCGAAGCTGCTGTCGATGAATCCGCCCGCCAGCGTCCGCCCCCTGATCGAGCAGCAGGTGAGCGCGCTGGACGAGCGGCTCGCCGGCGGGACGGCCCCGCCGGCTGTGACCGCGGGCAGTGCTGCAGTGCGGGTGAATGTCCTGCTCGGGGCGCGGCTGGCCGGCGGCCCGGCCGCACCGCTGTTCGTGTTCGTGCGCACGCCGGGGCAGGGCGGGCCCCCCCTGGCAGCCAAGCGCCTGGAAGGCCAGTTTCCTCAGGTCGTCACCCTCACCCCGGCGGATGCCATGATTCCCGGCCGCACCTTCAGCACCGGCCAGGAGGTTCAGGTCGTGGCCCGGATTGCCCGCTCGGGCAATCCTGTGGGGGCCAAGGGAGACCCGTACGGGCAAATCCGCTACCGGGTAGGTCAGGACGGCGTCGTCAACATCGTCATCGACCAGCTCACCCCCTAACGTGTGTGCCCGCGGCGGCCGGCCGCGGACCCGGTGCGGCGTGGCTGCGTGTCAGATTCCGCTTATATTTTTCCTGCAACTTGCGGGCGTATGCTGGAGCTAAGGTACTCATGCTTGTTCGGGTACCCCGCCAGTGGATTTTTCCGGTACAGACGCTTAGCGGTTAAAGGAGAAGAGCTGATGGCACAAGGAACTGTAGATGAAGGGCGCACATCCCACCGTGGCTTCGCCTCGATGAATGCTGAACGCCAGCGACGCATCGCGAGCATGGGAGGCAAGGCGGTGCCGAATGAGAAGCGCAGCTTCTCCCAGAACCGCCGCTTGGCCGCGGAGGCGGGGCGCAAGGGCGGACAGAGCGTGCCTGGGGCGAAGCGCAGCTTCTCCCAGGATCGCAACCTGGCCGCAGTGGCAGGTCGCAAGGGCGGACAGAGCGTGCCGGACGAGAAGCGCAGCTTCTCGCAGCACCCGGAGCTGGCTGCCGAGGCCGGTCGCAAGGGTGGTCAGGCGAGCCACAGCGGCCGCTGAGGCGAGCGCTGCTTGATAGGGCCTGCGGTGCGCGCTTTAGCGAGCGTGCACCGCAGGCCCGTTTGTTCAGGCCCTGAGGGTGACGAACCAGGCCCCGGCGGCGATCAGGGCAATGCCCAGCCAGTTGACCGGGGCGAGCTTCTCGCCGAGGAAGGCCACCCCGAAGAGCGCGACGAGCACCACGCTCAACTTGTCGATGGGCGCCACGCGCGCGACATCACCCACCTGCAGCGCGCGGAAGTAGCACCACCATGAGGCGCCCGTGGCCAGTCCCGAAAGGGCCAGGAACAGGTAGCTGCGTGGCGAGGTCCTCGCCAGTGCCGGAAACTGGCGCGTGGCTGCCACGAGCGTCGCCAGCGCCGCCAGGATGACCACCGTGCGGATGAGCGTGGCGACATCGGGGCTGACGTGCTCGACGCCGATCTTGGCGAGCACGGCGGTGAGCGCGGCGAATCCTGCCGAGGCGAGTGCCCAGATCTGCCATGACGCCATGAGGGGGCCAGTGTCACACACGGCCCGGGTGCCGGTCACGCGCGCAGCCATTGACCGCCATCCTCACTCGTACTACTTTCACCCCCGCTAGGGGAGCCCCGCTCAGGGGGCTGAGAGGCCGGCAGGCGCTTGGAGGAAAGCGCAGCGCTGGCGACCCTCGAACCTGATCCAGTTCATGCTGGCGTAGGAAAGTGTCATTGCGAACGCGGCGCGGCCACTGGGCCCTCAGGCGCTGCGGCTCCCGATCTCCCTGCTCCACGCCCGCCTGCTCCGGATCTCCCGGCTGCCATGTCTTTGAGGAGATCGTTCATGAACGCGCAACTTCTGCAGGTCGTCGCCGAATCCTTTCCCGCCTCGCGCAAGGTCTACCGCAGCGGCACCGTGCATCCGGGCCTGCGCGTGCCCATGCGCGAGATCGACCTGCACCCCGCCTCGGGGGAAGCCGCGGTAGGTGTCTACGACCCTTCCGGTCCCTACACCGACCCGGCCGTGCACATCGACATCGAACAGGGGCTCGCGCGCGTGCGCGCACCGTGGATCAGCGCCCGCGGGGACGTCGAGGCGTACCCGGGACGCAAGGTGCAGCGGTTGGACAATGGCCTGAGCGCCGGGGCGCAGCCGGCACCGGAGTTCCCGCAGCGCCGTGCCCCGCTGCGTGCGCGCGGCGAGGCCGCCGTAACGCAGCTGGCCTATGCGCGCGCCGGCATCATCACCGCGGAGATGGAGTACGTCGCCATCCGCGAGAACATCGGCCGCGAACAGCAGGCGCTGGCCGGCCCGCGTGACGGGGAGTCCTTCGGCGCCAGCATCCCCGACTACGTGACCGCGGAGTTCGTGCGCGCCGAGATCGCCGCCGGGCGGGCGATCATTCCTGCCAACATCAACCACCCGGAGTCCGAGCCGATGATCATCGGCCGCAACTTCCTGGTGAAGATCAACGCCAACATCGGCAACTCCGCGGTGACCTCCTCCACGGCCGAGGAGGTGGACAAGATGGTGTGGGCCATCCGCTGGGGCGCGGACACGGTCATGGACCTGTCCACGGGGCGTAACATCCACAACATCCGCGAATGGATCGTGCGCAACTCGCCGGTGCCGATCGGCACGGTGCCGATCTACCAGGCGCTGGAGAAGGTCGGCGGCGTGGCAGAGGATCTCACCTGGGAGATCTTCCGCGACACGCTGATCGAGCAGGCCGAGCAGGGGGTGGATTACTTCACCATCCACGCCGGCGTGCGGCTGGCCTACATCCCGCTCACCGTGAACCGCGTGACCGGCATCGTCTCGCGCGGCGGTTCGATCATGGCCAAGTGGTGCCTGGCGCACCACCGCGAGAGCTTTCTGTACGAGCACTTCGAGGAGATCTGCCGCATCTGCCGCGCCTACGACGTGAGCTTCTCGCTCGGCGATGGCCTGCGGCCAGGTTCGATTGCCGATGCCAACGACGCGGCGCAGTTCGCGGAGCTGGAGACCCTGGGCGAGCTCACCCAGATCGCCTGGCGCCACGGCTGCCAGGTGATGATCGAGGGCCCGGGGCACGTGCCGATGCACAAGATCAAGGCCAACATGGACAAGCAGCTGGCCACCTGCGGCGAGGCGCCGTTCTATACCCTGGGACCGCTCACCACCGACATCGCCCCCGGCTACGACCACATCACCTCGGCGATCGGGGCGGCGATGATCGGCTGGTTCGGCACCGCGATGCTCTGCTACGTGACGCCCAAGGAGCACCTGGGCCTGCCGGACCGCAATGACGTCAAGACCGGCGTCATCACCTACAAGATCGCCGCGCACGCGGCAGATCTTGCCAAGGGGCACCCGGGCGCCCAGGCGCGCGATGACGCGCTGTCGCGGGCGCGCTTCGACTTCCGCTGGCAGGACCAGTTCAACCTCTCGCTCGACCCGGACACTGCCGTGGCCTTCCACGATGCGACGCTGCCTAAGGAAGGCCACAAGGTGGCGCACTTCTGCTCGATGTGCGGGCCGAAGTTCTGCTCCATGCGCATCTCGCACGAGGTGCGAGCCGAGGCACGCGCTCAGGGGATGCAGGACATGTCGGCCAAGTTCCGCGCTGGCGGTGCGGAGATCTATGTGCCGGCGCCGGCGGTCAAGGCGAAGACGGTGTAGCACGATGCGCGTCGCCGTCATCGGTGCGGGCATCGCGGGCCTTAGCTGCGCGCTGGAGCTCGCCGAGCGCGGCGCAGCGGTGCAGGTCTTTGAGCGCGCCGCGCAGCTCGGCGCCGGCGCCTGCTCCTGGTTCGCCGGCGGCATGCTGGCGCCGTGGTGCGAGCGCGAGAACTCCGAGGCGCTCATCGCGCAGCTGGGGGCGGAGAGCATCCCCTGGTGGCAGGAGCGCTTCGCCGGCACGGTGGTCAACGGCACCCTGGTCGTGGCGCACGCGCGCGACACGGCCGAGCTGCGCCAGTTCGGCCGCCGCACCGAGCGCTTCCAGGTGCTGGAGGCTGCGGCGCTGTCCGCGCTGGAGCCGGATCTGGCGGGGCGCTTCGGCACCGGGCTGTACTTTGCGGAAGAAGGGCACCTCGATCCGCGCAAGGCCCTGGCGGCTCTGGCCGCGCGCCTGGCGCTGCTGGGGGTTGGCATCCAGTTCGGCAGCCAGACGGATGCGGCGGCGCACTCGGGCGCCGCCGCGGTGATCGACTGCAGCGGTCTCGCCGCGGCGGCGACATTGCCGCGGCTGCGCGGGGTGAAAGGCGAGATGCTCCTGCTGGAGCTGAAGGATTTCACGCTGCAGCGCCCGGTGCGGGTGCTGCACCCGCGGCTGCCGCTGTACGTGGTGCCGCGTGGGGCAGGCCTGTTCATGGTCGGCGCGACGCTGCTGGAGAGCGATGACAGCGCGCGCATCAGTGCCCGTTCCATGCTCGAGCTGCTCTCGGCGGCCTATGGGCTGCACCCGGCCTTCGGCGAAGCGCACGTCGTGGAAATCGGCACCGCGGTGCGCGCGGCCTTCCCGGACAACCTGCCGCGGCTGGTGCTGCGCGGCAACACGCTGTACGTGAACGGCCTGTACCGCCATGGATTCCTGATCGCCCCGGCCATGGCGCGGCGCGCCGCGCGCGTGGTGCTCGAGGGCGCGCACTTTGCGGAGGTGATGGATGAGGATCCTCGTCAACGGCGCCTGGCATGAGCTGCGCGGGGCGCAGCTGGCCGCGGCGCTCGCCGAGCTGGGCTATGCCGGGCGCACGGTCTCGACCGCGGTGAACGGCGAGTTCGTGGCGGCCGGGGCGCGCGCACACACCGCGCTGCGTGAGGGTGATCGCGTGGAAGTGCTCGCGCCCATGCAGGGGGGCTGAATGTTCGAGGTTTACGGAACGGCGCTGCGCTCGCGCCTGCTGCTCGGCACCGCGCGCTACGCCTCCCCGGCGCTGCTCAGCGCCGCCGTGCGCGCTTCGGGCACCGACGTGGTGACCGTGTCGCTGCGGCGCGAGGGCAGCGGCGAGCGCTCCGGGCAGGGCTTCTGGTCGCTCATCCGCGAGCTGGGCGTGCGCGTGCTGCCCAACACCGCCGGCTGCCACTCGGTGAAGGAGGCGGTGACCACCGCGCACATGGCACGCGAGGTCTTCGGCACGCCGTGGATCAAGCTGGAAGTCATCGGCGAGGAGGACACGCTGCAGCCGGATGTCTTCGGGCTCACCGAGGCGGCGCGCATCTTGAGTGCGGAGGGCTTCGAGGTGTTCCCGTACACGACCGAGGACCTGGTGGTGGCCGAGCGGCTGCTCGGCGCCGGCTGCCGCGTGCTCATGCCGTGGGGCTCGCCGATCGGCTCCGGGCGCGGGCTCAACAACCTGTTCGGGCTCAAGGCGCTGCGCGCGCATTTCCCCGGCGTGCCGCTGATCATCGATGCCGGGATCGGCGTGCCCTCCCATGCCGCCCAGGCGCTGGAGCTGGGTTTCGACGCGGTGCTGATCAATACCGCGGTCGCGCAGGCGCGCGACCCGGTGCAGATGGCGGGCGCATTTCGCCAGGCGGTCGAGGCGGGCCACGCGGCCTGCCTCGCCGGGGCGATCGAGCCGCGCGATATCGCCCAGCCCTCGACGCCGGTCATCGGCACGGCATTCCGCGGATGAAGCTGCCGCGCGTCTATCCGATCGTCGACAGCGCCGCCTGGGTGCAGCGCCTGGCGCCCGCTGGGCGTGCGCCTGGTGCAGCTGCGCATCAAGAATCAGCCAGCGGGCTCGGTGACCGAGCAGATCGCGGCGGCGCGCGGCCTGTGTGGCGCTGCCGGTATGCAGCTGGTGGTCAACGATTACTGGCAGCAGGCACTGGACCTCCACTGCGACTTCGTGCACCTGGGGCAGGAAGACCTCGCCGGCCGCCGACCTGCCTGCGCTGCGCCGCGCCGGCGTGCGCCTCGGGGTCAGCACGCACGATGAGGCGGAACTTGGAGCGCGCGCTGGCCGTGCAGCCGGACTACATCGCCCTGGGACCGGTGTACCACGACGACCCTGAAGGTGATGCCCTGGAAGCCGCAGGGGCTGGCGCGGGTCGGGGAGTGGAAGCGCCGCATCGGCGCGCTGCCGCTGGTGGCCATCGGCGGGATCACCCTGGCGCGCCTGCCGGAGGTGTTCGCCGCCGGTGCCGACGTCGGCCGCGGTAGTGAGCGACATCGTCGCCGCCGCTGATCCGGAAGGCCAGGCACAGCGCTGGCTCGCCGCGGCGGCTGCCTGAGCGGGCCATGACCGATCGCTACACACGCCAGACCGTGCTGCCGCAGGTCGGATCCGCGGGCCAGGCGCGGCTGGCGCGCGCGCGCGTCCTCGTGGTCGGCGCCGGGGGGCTCGGCTGCGCCGTATTGCCCTACCTTGCGGCCGCGGGGATCGGCCGGATGCTGATGGCCGATCCTGACGTGGTGGAGGAGACCAACCTGCACCGCCAGCCGCTGTTCCGCATGGCGGATATCGGCCGCAGCAAGGTGGCCGCCGCGCGCGCGGCGCTCGTGGCGCTGAATCCGCAGGTTGAGGTCGAGGCGCTGGAAGCTGCGCGTCACCCCGGCCAATGCGGCCGCGCTGGTGGCGCGCGCCGACGTGGTCGTGGACGCCGCGGACAGCCTCGCGGTCACCTACGTGCTC
Source organism: uncultured Pseudomonadota bacterium (assembly GCA_963794975.1). Classification (GTDB taxonomy): domain Bacteria; phylum Pseudomonadota; class Gammaproteobacteria; order Steroidobacterales; family Steroidobacteraceae; genus 13-2-20CM-66-19. The sequence continues at coordinate 775,069 of CAWCGL010000002.1, forward strand.
AGCGATGCCTGCCAGGCCGCCGGCACGGCGCTGGTGAGTGCCTCGGTGCTCGGCCTCGCCGGCTACGTCGGCGTGTTCTGCGGGCGCGCACCGAGCTATCGCGCAGTCTTCCCCGAGATGCCGCCAGCGGCCGGCTCCTGTGCGGAAGCGGGCGTGCTGGGCACGGCGGTCGGGAGTCATCGGCACGCTGCAGGCGCACCTGACACTGGCGCTGCTGCTGCAGCTCGAGCCCAGCGTGAGCGGGCGAGCTGGTCTCGGTGGACTTCCAGTCGCTGCACTTCGGCGGGTTCTCCTTCGCCGATGCCCCGGAGCCTGCCGGCACGACGCTCACCTTCATTGCCCCGGAGCACGTGGCCGCCACCGACTGCGTGATTGACCTGCGCAGCTTGACCGAGGCGCCGGTCTCGCCCTTTGCCGGGGCGCTGCGCATCGAGGCGGACGCACTGGCGCAGGCACCGCGGACCTTTCCGCCGGGGGCGCGGATCGTGCTGTGCTGCCGCTCCGGGATCCGCGCCTGGCGGGCCGCGCGCACGCTGCAGCAGCAGGGTCACGCCAACATCGCGCTGGTCGCGCTCGGGGGATGAGCAGCGTCCTGGTCATCGCCGGGACTGACTCCAGCGGCGGCGCGGGCCTTGCCCGCGACCTGCGCACGCTCGCGGAGCTGAAAATGCCGGCGTTGTGTGCGGTGACCGCGGTAACCGCACAGACCGACGCGGGCGTGCTCGGCATCCATGTCCTGCCGGCGGCAATGGTGCACGCGCAGATCGCGGCCGCCTTCGCCACCGGCCGCGTCGCTGCGGTGAAGATCGGCATGCTGGCCACGGCGGAGATCGTGCAGGCGGTGGCCGCGGCGCTGCGCCCACACGCCGCGCTGCCCGTGGTGCTCGATCCGGTGCTGGCCTCATCCTCCGGGACGGCGCTGCTGGATGCCGCCGGACGCGCGGCGCTGTGCACTTTGCTGCTGCCGCAGGTGACCTTGCTCACGCCCAACATACCGGAGGCTGCGATGCTGCTCGGCGCGCAACCGGCCACCTCGGAGGCGCAGATGCTGAGCCAGGCACACGCGTTGCGGGCACGGGGCGCGCGCGCGGTGCTCATCAAGGGAGGCCATGGCACCGGGGCCGAGGCAGTGGATTTGTTGCTGAGCGCACAAGGACTGCAGCGGCTGGCCGCACGCGCGCCTGGATGCGCGCTGCCGCGGCACCGGCTGCGCGCTGGCCAGCAGCGCGGCTGCGGCGCTGGCGGACGGCGCGGACCTGGAGACCGCCTGCCGGCGCGCCAAGGACTATGTGACAGCGCTGTTGCAGCGCAGCTGACTCGCCTGCGCGTTTGCGCTTGCATGTCGGCGGCGCGCGACATGGCAGCCGTGTTGGCGGGCGCGCGTCAACCGAACCCATCCTCGTTCGCTATGTCAGCACTTGCCCATGCGGGCACAGGCGAACAGAGGGAATTGGACATGCGCAGGAATATGTTGCAGAGCGCCGCTTGCGGCGCGCTTCTGGCCGGGATGACGGCGGGCCTGGCGGGCTGCGGCGGCGGTGACGCCTCGACCATGGCCACTAGCGGAGCAAGCTCGGTATCCATGCCGCTGAGCATCAGCGACGCCTCTTCGGATGACTGGGCGACGATCGGTGTCAGGGTGCTGAGCATCGCGCTGCTGCCCCAGGGCGGCGGCGCTGCGGTGACGGTGTGGACCGCGCCGACGCCTGCGCCCTACGTGAACCTCGAGCAGCTCGACCAGCTCAGTGAATTGCTTGGCAACGTCAGCGTGCCCGCCGGTTCGTACGCGGCTGCGGTGCTGACGATTTCGGCCAACCCGGGCGACGTGCTACTCACCGTGGCAGCCAACCCGGAGAGTGGCTTCCCCGTGGCCGCCGGTACCACGATTGCCGCCGGCCAGATCCAGGTGCAGGGCAAGACCGGCAGCAGCGGTAGCCTCACGGTGCCGGTGACGGTGAACTTCCAGTCGCCGCTGGTTGTCAGTACCACCCAGAGCAACGCGCTGGACCTTGAGTTCGACCTCGCCAACCCCGCATTCATCATCGGCCACACCCCGCCGAGCGCCGCGGGCGCCACGCTCTGGGCAGTCAACTTCAACGGACCCATCCGCCATCGCGCGGTGCACGACATCGCGCGGCTGGTGCTGCGGCACACCTACGGCACGGTGAGCAGCGTGGCCGCCGACAACATGTCGTTTGCGATGACCAAGGATTTCGCGGCGCTGCCGGTCACCAACCCGGAGACCGCGGTGGCCAGCTCGCTGTCCCTGCAGATCAACGTGGACAATGCCAACGGCACGATCTTCTACGACATGGACGCCAAGAGCCGCACGGTGGTCAAGGACTTCTCCGCGCAGGCCGGCGCCCTCGGCGGCCGCTACGTGCGCGTCGCCGCGCGCTACCAGGACAACGGCACGCTGGTGGCGGTGCGGGTGTGGGCGAGCACGGACTTCGCGAAGGTGTGGCTGAGCCCCGAGGGCCACGTCCTGCACGTGGATCCTGCCACCAACGTCATCACGGTCGCCGACGAGTCCGGCACCGCGGTGCCGGTGAGCGTGGACGAGAACACCCAGTTCTTCTTCCGCACGCCGCAGAACGCGCAGGCCGACGCGACCCCGATCGCCACCGGCACCGCCTTCCTGGCGGACGATAACCTGGCGCGCGGCTTCAAGGTGCACGTCAGTGCGGTTGACCCGCTGGCGACCCCGATGGTGGCGCAGAGCATCGACATCGAGACCGCCGCCTACTCGGGCCGCATCTCGGGCGCCGGCAGCAGCGGGTTCACCTACACCCACCAGTACGTGCGCGCCAGTGACGACTACTCGGTCACGCTCAGCTACATCGACGCCATGACCGCCAACGGCAGCGATGCCAACGGCAACCCGGTCACCGGCTTCAAGTGGTGGAACTTCACCTTCCCGACCCTGGCCGAGAGCGGCGCCAGCGCGATCCCGGACTTTGTCACCGCCACCAGCGGCGCGGTCAACTTCGGCGGCACGGTCGGTGCACTGGATGCCTACGGCGTCAGCACGGCCATCTGGGCGGACCCTGCCAACCCGAACGGCTGGTCGGCCCGCAACGCGGTGCTGCTGCCGACGCCGGTACCCCTGGGAGTCGTCTCGCAGCCGCTGGCCAACAATGCCTTCGGCATCACCGTACTCGGTGGCCTGCAGCCGGTGACGGTGGACCTTGGCACCACCGGCGGCTCGGCGACGCTCGTGTACCAGATCGACCGCACCGGGGGCGTGGTCACGATCAGCCCCATTGACGTGTCGAGCGCGGACGGGCTCGCGACGGTGACCAGCAGCTTGGTCGCCGGTGTACCCGTCAAGGTATTCGGCGTGCCGCAGGCTGACGGCACGCTCAAGGCCTACGTGATCGCGTACTACACCGGGATGCTGCCGAGCTTGTAAGAGAGGTTTCGGGCGCGGCAGGAAGCCTGCCTGGAAAAGAAGGGCGTCGTGGAGTTTGCTCCGCGGCGCCCTTCGTCTTGGTAGGCAGGAGTGAGCGGTGGAATGCCCTTCACGGGTATCATGGGCGGATGCCACAAGACACCAGCTTCAGTGAACTTAAGGCCATCGCACACCGCGCGATGCTCGACAACGGACTTGACCCGGACTTCTCGCCGCAGGTCCTGGACCAGGTGAGTAAGATCGCGCGGGCGGCTACCGACGCCGGTTCCCAGGTGCGCGACCTGCGGGCGCTGCTCTGGTGCTCGATCGACAACGACGATTCCCGTGACCTCGATCAGCTGTCCGTGGCCCAGCCCGGGGCGGACGGGGCGGTGAAGATCCTGGTCGCCATCGCCGACGTGGACGCCACCGTGGCGCGCGGCTCGCCCGTAGATGACCACGCGCGCAACAACACCACCTCGGTGTACACCGCGCCGCAGATATTCCCGATGATGCCGGAACGCCTGTCCACCGATCTCACCAGCCTGGCGGAGGACCAGGAGCGCCTCAGCGTCGTCATCGAGCTCACGGTCACCAGCGCGGGCGCCGTCAGCGCCTCCGACATCTACCGCGCCAGCGTGGTGAACCGTGCCAAGCTTGCCTACAACAGCGTAGCCGCGTGGCTGGACGGCAAGGGGCCGGCGCCCGCGCGGCTTGCCACCGTGAAGGGCATGGACGAGCAGTTGCGGCTGCAGGACAAGGTGGCACAGTCGCTCAAGCGAGTGCGCGAGGCGCAGGGGGCACTCGGGCTCACCACCCTGGAGGCGCAGGCGGTGTACGAGGGCGGCAAGCTCGCGGACCTTAAGCCCGACGAGGACAACCGCGCCAAGGAGCTGATCGAGTACTTCATGATCGCCGCCAATGGCGTGGTGGCGAAGTTCCTGGAAGCGCACCAGCGCTCCTCCGTGCGGCGCGTGCTGCGCACGCCCGAGCGCTGGAGCCGCATCGTCGAGCTCGCCCGCTCGCTCGGTGCGAGCCTGCCGGCGCAGCCGGATGCCAAGGCGCTCAGTGAATTCCTCGTGAAGCGCCAGGCGGCAGCCCCGGAGCGCTTCCCCGATCTGTCACTCTCGGTGGTGAAGCTGCTGGGGGCCGGTGAGTACGCGCTCAAGCAGGCCGGACAGCCGGCGGAAGGGCACTTTGGTCTGGCGGTCACCGATTACACGCACTCGACCGCACCCAACCGCCGCTTCCCGGATGTCATCATGCAGCGCCTGGTGAAGGCTGTGCTGGCGAATCAGCCCGCGCCGTACGCTGACGGCGAACTACGCACGCTCGCGGCGCATTGCACGGACCAGGAACGCAACGCCAACAAGGTCGAGCGGCAGGTGCGCAAGTCCGCCGCGGCGATGCTGCTCCAGTCGCGCATCGGCCAGCAGTTCGATGCGATCATTACCGGGGCCAGCGACAAGGGCACGTGGGTGCGGATCATGCAGCCGCTGGCGGAGGGACGTCTGGTGAAGGGCTTCGAAGGCCTCGACGTGGGCGACAGCGTGCGCGTGCAGCTGACGCGCACCGACGTGCAGCGCGGCTTCATCGACTTCAGCCGTGTAAAATAGTCTTGTATTACATCAGGATATGATGCCTACTTGATGTAGTTTAATGCGTCGTGGGCGCAGCGTCGTCCGGCTACAGCGGGAGCCCGCTCACCGTTCGCGCGCACAAGCCATCCGGTACGACGCCCTGAGACGCCGATCGCCGACATGTTGCCCGGATGTGGCGCGTGGTCTTAGATGTCGCCACGCACACCACGAACTTCCCGCGATGGGGGTCGTCAGACACGGACGTAGCGGCCTCCTCGCGGTGAAGTCGAAGCTCCCCGCGCTAGCTCACGCTTGGGCGGGACCGGTCACTCCCAGGCGGCTGATCAGCACCGCTCCCAATCCCAGGCCCCAGAAGAGTCCCAGCAGCAGCAGGCCGTTGCGGATCACCGCGCCTGGCCCCAGCTCCTGGATATTGGCGAACGGGTACAGGTAGCGCCCGGTGAAGTGGCCGAGCAGGAGCGAGAAGCCGAAATAGGCCAGCGGGTAGGCGAGCCACTTCAATGGATCGCTCCAGGTCAGCCCGCCCTTGGGCGCAAACGACAGCCACCACAGCAGGTAAAGCACCGGCATCAGGTCGTGCAGGATCACGTCCGCGGCTTTGTGGATTCCGCTCGGCGCCCACAATGCGCGCAGTACGAGGCTGTAGATGATGCCCACCACCACGATATACACGGCGCCAGCGGCGAGGGTTCCAGGCCGCGACAGCATGCTGCGTGCACTGACGCGCCCGATACGGGCGCTGACCAGCACGGTGACCAGCAGGTTCGTCAGCACCGTGAAGTAACTCAGCGCGATGAGCACCGGGTGCCAGCCCGGCACGTCATGGCGCAAACCGGTGCGCACCGCAACAATTAATTGTAGGACGAGGCCAGTCCAGCCGGCCAGGGCGATAAAAAACATGAAGGAGCGGCTGAATCGCTCGCGCGTGGTCATGGTCCTCTCGTGCCCGCTGGATTGTCTTGCTATTGTACCGTCACGTGGAATGCGCCACGCGCCGCCAACAAGACCAACACGGGGAGGAATCCATGTCGCTTTCAAAGCGCGCCTTCGCTGAGTTCCTGGGGACGTTCTGGCTGGTGCTGGGGGGCTGCGGCAGCGCGGTGCTGGCCGCCAAATTCCCGCAGGTGGGTATCGGCCTGCTGGGTGTTGCCTTGGCCTTCGGACTGACTGTGCTGACGATGGCCTACGGTATCGGCCACATCTCCGGCTGTCATCTCAATCCTGCCGTCACCTTCGGGCTGCTGGTCGGCGGGCGCTTCAAGGGCGCCGATGTACCGGCGTACGTGATCGCCCAGGTGCTCGGCGGCATTGCGGCAGCGGCGCTGTTGTACTACATCGCCAGCGGCGCGCCGGGCTTTGATCCAGCCGGCGGCCTGGCCGCCAACGGCTACGGCGAGCATTCCCCCGGGCACTACTCGCTAGCATCCGGACTGGTCACCGAGGTCGTGATGACCTTCATGTTCCTCATGATCATCCTCGGGGCCACCGATGGGCGGGCGCCGGCCGGCTTCGCTCCGATCGCTATAGGCCTGGGACTGACTCTGATCCACCTGATCAGCATCCCGGTAACCAACACTTCCGTGAACCCGGCGCGCAGCACCGGGCCGGCGGTGATCATGGGCGGCTGGGCGCTCGCGCAGCTATGGCTGTTCTGGCTGGCGCCACTGCTGGGTGCAGGGGCGGCCGGAGTGGTGTATCGCTGGCTCGCAGGCGACGGCCGGCTACGCTGAGGTGAATCGGCCGGCGCGCCGCGTCCAGTCTTCCAGGTGCAGGCGCGGCGCGTAGAAGCGCACCGGCCTCCGATCCTGGTTGAATCCCGGATGCTGTATGTACTGGAAGTAAGGGCTCAGCTGCAGGTGCAGGGACACGGTGGCTGACCACCGGGCCCGGTAGTACATCGATGTCGCTTGCTGTACGAGCGCCCCGGCGCCGCAAGTTACCCTGCGTATGTTGCCGTTACAGTCGCACCGCTGGTCCGCCGGCGCGCCTGACTATACGATACCCCCCACCCTATGTACGCAAATCTCGGGAGCAGGCCGGTGAGACACGCGATCAAGGACAAGACGCAACTGTTGCTCAGGGTGCGCAGGCTGCGCGGCCAGGTGGATGCCATCGAGCGGGCACTGGAGAAGGAAGCTGACTGCGCGAAGGTCATGCAGCTGACCGTCTCGGCGCGCGGCGCAGCCAACAGCCTCATGGCCGAACTGTTGATCGATCATATCCGCCTGCACGTCTCGGACCCGAAGCGGGACAAGGACCGCGGCCGGGCACGGGCAGCCAAGCACCTGATCGAGGTAGTGCACGCCTACCTGCGCTAGGCGCCGGCGGCGCTAAGGCTGCGGCGGGGGCTGCCAGTCTCCGCCCAGGGCCTTCACGAGCAGCACCGTGGCGTTGGCGCGGCGGATCTCGATGTCGACGGCGGATAGGCGCGCCTGCAACGCGGCATTCTCGGTCGTCACCACTTCCAGGTAAGTGACGATGCCGCCCTTGTAGCGCAGGTTGGCCTGGTCGGCGGCACCCTGCGTCGCGGTGACCGCAGCCGCCTGACTGACGCTCTCCAGCTGCAGCTGGCGCAGCGCGGCCAGGTTGTCCTCCACGTCCTGATAAGCGGTGAGCACGGTGCCGCGATAGTTGGCGACCTGCTCGTCATAGGCGGCATGCGCCTGGGCGGACTGCGCCCGGTGCAGCCCACCGTCGAACACGGTGAGCAGCGCCTGCGGACCGATCGCCCAGAACTGGCTGGGCGCCTGCAGCCAGTTGGCGCTCTGCGAACTCTGCAGGCCGCCGGAGGCGAGCAGGTTGAAGCTCGGGAAATAGGCGGCGCGCGCCACGCCGATGTTGGCATTGGCCGCCGCCACGCGGCGCTCGGCCGCAGCGACGTCCGGGCGGCGCTCGAGCAGCTGGGAGGGCAGTCCAGGGTCGATTTTCGGCAGCGCGGCCGGCGCGGCGGACGAGCGCACGGCGAGCGTGAATCCGGAGGCTTCCTGCCCGACCAGCACGGCGATCGCATGCTCGGTCTGGGCGCGGTGCAGGCGCGTATCCTCGGCCTGTGTGCGCGCCAGCTGCAAAAGCGCCTCGGCCTGCTGCACGTCCGATATCGGGGCGGCCCCGCCGTTGTAGAGGTTCTGGTTCAGTTGCAGCGCATGGGCATAGTCGCTGACGGTCTGGTCGAGCAGCTGCTGCTCGACATCCAGGCCGCGCAGCATGAAGTAGTCATTGGCCAGCTCCGCGTGCACCGACAGATCCAGAGCTGCCACGTCCCCGGCGCTGGCCTGCTCGGAGTAACGCGCATTGGCCACCGTGTTGCGCACGCGACCGAACAGGTCGATCTCGTAGCTGAGGTCCCCGCCGGCGGTGAACAGGTTGCCGGTGGCGGAGCGCCCGGGCACGTAGGAGGCGACATTCATCGAGGTGCGCGCGCGTGTTGCCTCCACATCAGCCGTCAGGGTCGGGAACCAGCTCGAGCGGGCCGCGCGTGTCTGGGCGCGCGCCTGTTCCAGGCGCGCCAGCGAGGCCTTGAGACTCTGGTTCGAGGCGCTGACCTGCGCCTCCAGATCGTCCAGGTCGCTGTCCTGGAACATCGTCCACCAGGCCCCGCGCGGCACCGTGTCGGCTGGTTTTGCCACCTGCCAATCGCCGGACTCCTTGAAGGCTTCCGGGGGCGCAGGCATCGCGGGACGCGCGTAATGGGGACTGAGCGAGCAGCCGCCCAAGGCCAGCGAGGCTGCCAGCAGTGTCGGCCCCGCGCGCATCAGGAATTCCCGGCCGCACCGGGCTTGGCCGCCGGGGGGGCCTGCGGGGGGGCGATACGCACCTGCATGCCGTCGGTGATCGAGTCCGGCGGGTTCAGCACCAGGGTATCCCCGGGTTCTACGCCGCTGAGCACCTCCACCTCTGTGCCGAAGTCTCGCCCCTGGGTGATGGTCTTCATGTGCACGCGGTGGTCGCGATCGAGCGTGGCCACCTGCAGGCCGGCGGTGCGGAACAGGACCGCGTTCACCGGAATGCGCAGCGTGTTGTCATCACCGGCGACATCGAAGTACACCTGCCCGTAGGACCCGGGCAGCAACTCGCCGCTGGCGTTGTCGATCTGCAGCTCGACCTGCAGGGTCCGCGAGGTCGCCTCCAGTGCGTTCGCGGTGTTCGCCACCGTGGCCGTGTAGCGTTTTCCCGGGCGGTCCGCGAATACCAGGCCTGCCGATTGCCCGCGATGGATGGAACTGGCGTAGGGCTGCGGGACCGACACGTAGATGCGCAGCCGGTGCGTGTCGGCCACGCGAAACAGCGGGCTGCCGGAATTCTGGCCGGCATTGATGAGCGCGCCGACGTCGGTATTGCGCTGGGTCACGACGCCATCGAAGGGCGCGACTACACGCTTGAACGATTCGGTCTCCTGCAGCCGGGCGAGGTTGGCGTTGGCGGATTGCCGCGCCGCCAGCTTCGCGGCCGCATCACCGGCACGCTGGTCGGCATCCTGCTGCGACACCGACTGGGTCGCCAGCAGTCCCTTCCAGCGCTCGTTGGTGGTGCGCGCCAGCTGGTAGTTGGCCTCGGCGGTAGCCAGGTCCGCCTGCGCCTGGCGCAGCTGCTGGTCCACCTCGGGCGTATCGATCTCGGCCAGTAGCTGCCCCTTCTTCACCTGTGTGCCGATGTCGGTATGCCAGACCTTCAGGTAGCCGTTGGTGCGCGCGTAGATCGGCGCCTCGAAGAATGCCTGCACGTTGCCGGGCAGGATGAGATCGTCGGCGCCGGGTCCGCGTTTGGGCTGCGCGGTGAGCACCGTGGCCAGCGCGGCCTGGGCGGCATCGTGCTCGAGAGCGTTACGCGCGCTCAGCCGGCTGACGATGCCCCAGATCGCGAGCACCAGCGCGACGGCGGCAATGATGTAGGCGTAGCGGCGCGCCTGCGCGTCGCGGACCGGCGCCGCCGCTGGCTGGGGATTCTGGTCGGACATCACTTGCTCCGGCGTCCGTGAATGAGGGAGAAGACCGTGGGTACGAAGAACAGCGTCGCCACGGTGGCGAAAACCAGTCCGCCGATCACCGCGCGGCCAAGCGGGGCGTTCTGCTCGCCGCCCTCGCCGAGGCCCAGTGCCATCGGCACCATGCCGATGATCATGGCGAGGGCGGTCATGAGCACGGGACGGAAGCGGGTGGTGCCGGCCTGCAACGCCGCGTGCGCCGCGTCATCGCCGGCGTTCATGCGGTCGCGGGCGAAGCTGATCACCAGCACGCTGTTCGCGGTAGCGACGCCCATGCACATGATGGCCCCGGTGAGCGCCGGGACGCTGATCGGGGTATGCGTCAGGAACAGCATCCACACGATGCCGCCCAGAGCCGCCGGCAGCGCGGTGATGATGATGAACGGGTCGGTCCACGACTGGAAGTTCACCACGATCAGTAGATAGACCAGGATGACGGCCCCGGCCAGGCCGATGAGCAGGCCCTTGAACGAGTCGCCCATCGTCTTGATCTGGCCGCGCACGATCACCTTCGAGCCATGCGGCAGCGCCTTGTGCGTGTCGGCGACGATCTTGTTGATCTCCGTCGAGATGAAGCCGAGGTCGGTGCGATCGGCGTCGCCGAAGATGTCGATGACCGGGGTCGCGTCATAGTGGCTGACGACCGCCGGGCTCATCGTGCGGTGGAAGGTCGCCAGGTTCGCCAGCAGCTGGGAGGAGTTGCCAGAGACGCTGGTGACCGGGGTGGTGGCCAGGTCGGTGAGCGATGCCAGGCGGAACTGCGGGGTCTGGGCGACCACGGGGTACTGGCTTCCGGTCCGCGGATCGATCCAGTAGGAGAGAGTGTTCTGCGAGCTTCCAGAGAGCGAGACCAGCAGGTCCGAGGCCACGTCGGTCTCGGTCAGGCCGAGCAGGGCTGCCTTGCTGCGATCGACGTCGACGTTCAGGGTGGGGTAATCGAAGGCCTGTTGAATGCGCAGGTCGACGACCCCGGGGATGCGGTGCATGCGTTGCAGCAGGTTGTTGGCATAGGTGCGGTTCTCATCAACGCGAAAGCCGGTCACCTGCACGTCCAGCGGCGCCGGCAGTCCGAAGTTGAGGATCTGGCTGACGATATCGGCCGGCAGGAACGCGAAGGTCGTCGAGGGGTATTGCGCCTGCAGCTTGCTGCGCAGCGCCCGCACGTACTTGACGGTCGGTCGGTGGCCGTCCGCCAGGCTGACCAGGATGTCCGCATCGCCGGCACCCACCGGGGCGGAAGCCGAGTACGCCAGGTTGATACCGCTGTAGGGCACGCCGATGTTGTCGACGATCGTGATCAGCTCGCGCGCCGGGATCACGGAGCGGATGGTCGCTTCGACCTGATCGCACAACGTGGCGGTCTCGTCGATGCGGGTGCCAGTCGGCGCACGCAGGTGCAGCTTGATCTGCCCGGCATCGACACTCGGGAAGAAGTCCTGGCCCAGTCCTGGCAGGTAGCGGCCGAAGGGGAAGGCCAGCAGCGCTGTGACCGCCATGGCACCCAGGAAGGGCAGGGCGAAGTGGCGGCCGGCACCCAGGGCGCGCTCGAGCAGGCGGATGTACGCCTCCCGCAGGCGCGCAAAGCCGCCCTCGAAGCGCTGCTGGATGCGCGCGAGGAAGCCCGTCGCCTGGTGGGAGGCATGCGGGTCATGCTTGGTCAGCCAGTAGTTGGCGAGCGTCGGCACCAGGGTCCGCGACAGCACGTACGAGGCCAGCATCGCGAACACGACGGCCTCGGCGAGCGGCACAAACAGGTAGCGGGCGATGCCTGCCAGCATGAACATCGGCACGAACACGATGCAGATGGCCAATGTGGAGACAAAGGCGGGCACTGCGATCTCGTGCGCTCCGTTGAGGATGGCTTCCTCAACCTCCTCGCCGTGCTCCAGGTGGTAGTTGATGTTCTCTATCGTGACCGTGGCGTCATCCACCAGGATGCCCACCGCGAGGGCCAGACCGCCCAGGGTCATGATGTTGATCGTCTCGCCCAGGGCGGACAGGCAGATGATGGATGCCAGGATCGACAGCGGAATCGAGATGGCGATGATCACGGTGCTGCGCCAGCTGCCCAGGAACAGCAGGATCATGATCGCGGTCAGCGCCGCGGCGATGACCGCCTCGCGCACCACTCCGGCGATCGCCCCGCGCACGAACAGGGACTGGTCGCCCACCAGGTCGATATTGAACCCGCTCGGCAGTTGCGCCTTGATGCCTGGCAGGCGCTCCTTGATGTCCCGGATGATGTCGAGCGTCGAGGCCTTGCCGGTCTTCAGCACGCTCATAAGCACGCCGCGGTGGCCGTCGCGGCGCACGATGTTGGTCTGCGGCGGGTAGCCGTCGCGCACGTGGGCGACGTCGCGCACGTAGATGACGCTGCCATTGCGCGTCGTCACGGGCATCGCGTTGAGTTCGGCGATGGTGCGCGGGTTGGAATTGACCGAAATGAAGTACTCGCGGTCGCCGATCTTCTGGGTGCCTGCCGGCAGGATCGAGTTTTGCGAGCTCAACGCCGCCGTGACGTCGTTGCCCGAGAGGCCCTGGGCGCGCAGCGCGTCGGGATTCAGGTCTACCTGCACCTGGCGCTGCAGGCCGCCATAGGGGTAGGGCATGGATGCGCCCTGCACGGTCGACAGGCCGGTACGCAGGATGCTGTTGCCGAGGTCGAACAGCTGCGCCTCGGACAGCGTTTCGCTGGAGAGCGCCAGCTGCAGGATCGGGACCGAGGAGGCGTTGTAGGCGAGGATGAAGGGCGGTGTCGTTCCCGGCGGCGCCTGCCGCAAGCCGGTCTGCGATACGCCGGTGATCTGCGCGAAGGAGAGTTCCTCGTTGACGTTCGGCTGAAAGAAATATTTCACCACCGACGTGCCGCTCAGGGACTGCGACTCGGTGTGCTCGACGTCATTGACGGTGGTCTGCGCGGTGCGCTCGCTGCCCAGCACCAGACGCGTGGCCATCTCGTCAGGTGATAGCCCGGTGTAGCGCCAGATCGCCGCGACCACCGGGATGCGGATGTCGGGAAAGATGTCCGTGGGGGTGCGCGCGATCGAGAACACGCCCAGCAGCATGATCAGGATGGCGAGCACGATGAAGGTGTACGGGCGCCTGAGCGCCAGTTTGACGATCCACATGAGGCGACCAAAGGTAGCCTAGGCAGGAGAAGCGACGATTACCGGTGCCGGTGGCCGTGTTACAGGTGAAACCGGGACCGCAAACATGCCGCGACACGGGCCGGGGAAATTGTCAGCCCCGCAAACCGCCGGCGACGTGCCCGAGGCACGCATCAGGCTATGCCCGCAATCACTGCTTCAGTACACGGTCTCGACCGGCACCGCGACGCGGTAACCCACGCCCCGCTCGGTCAGGATTATCTTCGGTTCGGAGGGGTTGGCCTCGATCTTGCGGCGCAGCCGCAGAATCTGCACGTCGATGGCGCGGTCATAGACCTCGTTGTCATAGCGGCGGCTGAGTTCGATGAGCTGGTCGCGACTGACGATGCGGTTGGCAGTGGCCAGCAGTGCAGCGAGCAGGTTGAACTCCCCGTTGCTCAGGGCGACCTCGGCACCGTCGGTGGCCGTGAGCCGCCGGGTGCGCAGGTTCAGCTCCCAGCCCGGAATCCGGTACGCGCGGCACACCGGGGCACCGTGGGTCTCCTGGCCGGCGTGGGTACGCCGCAGCACGGTGCGGATGCGTGCCAGCAGTTCCCGCGGGCTGAACGGCTTGGTGAGGTAGTCGTCAGCACCCAGTTCCAGGCCCATCACCCGGTCGGCCTCCTCGGCACGGCCGGTGAGGATGATCACCGGGATCTGCGACTCGGTGCGCAGCTGCCGCAGCAGTTGCATGCCGTCCTCGCCCTGCAGGCGCAGGTCCAGCAGCACCAGGTCCACCACTCCGGTGCGGAAGGCAGCCAGCAGCTGCGCGCCGGTGGCCGCAGCCGAGACCCGGAAGTCGTGCTGGCCCAGGTACTCGTCCACCAGTTCGCGCACCCCGGGGTCATCATCGACCACCAGCACGTGCGGCATCGGCACCGCGCTCATCCGGGTGTCTCCCCATGAAGCGCGTGCTCGTGGTCGAGCGTGATAGTCTGCAGCGCGAGCTGATCCGCGAGTGGCTGCGGGACAGCGGTGTGCAGGTCCTCAGCGACGAATCCGCCGCTGACGGGCCTGCCGAGGTGGATGCGATCCTCATTGATGTGACGTGTCAGCAGCAGGCTCATGAAACCTTGGCATCCTGGAGGCGTGCGCACCCGCGCGCGGAGATCGTGCTCGCCTCCGGGCGCTTCTCCCGGGGCGACATGGCCAATGATGCCATGGCGGCCCGCTTCGGAGTGACGCGCATCCTCGCGAAACCCTTCACGCGCAAGGACCTATGGGCAGCCCTGAACCTCCACGCAGCTTCGCCGACCGCTCCCGACCGCCGCCCCTGACACCGGCCGGGCCCCGCGCGAACCCCCGCGGCCGGGCGCTGCGCATCCGCTTCATCCTCATCGTGGTTGCCGTGTGCGGCGCGGTGTGGCTCTCGGCGCTGTTCGACGCGCTGCGCGACCGTCGCCTGACGCTCGCCGAAGCGGAACGGCAGAACGACAACGTTGCCGGGGCGCTGGCCGAGCAGGCCGCGCGCGCGCTGCAGGCCACGGACCTGATCCTGAAGCAGGCGGTGCTGCTGGATCCGGATACCCCGGGCGCACCCGCAGACCGCGCCGGCCTTGCCGAGCTGCTGCGACGCTACATGAGTGGCGTGCCGCAGGTGCGCAACCTGTTCCTGTTCGATCCGGCGCGCGCGCTGCGCCTCAGTTCCGCACCTGCCACCAGCGGCAACCCGGACTTAAGCGATCGCACCTACTACACCACGCAGCGCGACAACCCGGACCTCGGGCTGTTCGTGAGCGAGCCGTTCATCAGCCGGGTGACCGGCGAACCCACCTTCGTGCTCAGCCGGCGCCTGCCGGGAAGCAGTTTCCGGGGCATCGCCGGTGCTGCCGTGGACGTGGACTACATCCGCCACTTCTACCAGGCGCTGGACATGGGCGAGGGGAGTGCCATCGAGCTGTTGCGTGCCGACGGCCGGGTGCTGGTCAGCCGGGAACACAGCACCATCGCGACTGGTCCCTCACCGTGGCTGGCGGGTCTGACGCAGCTCGGCCCGGCCATGCAAAGCCACATGGTGCTCGACTATGCCCCGCTCGGGCGCACTCTGGTGACCATGCGCCGCGTGCCCGGCTACCCGGCGATCGTGGCCGCCGGGCGCAGTGAGCGGGGGATCCTTGGCGGCTGGCGCGAGAAGACCTGGAGCAACGTGCTGCGCACCTTCGTCATCACCAGCCTTGCGGCCCTGCTGCTGGTGGCTTTCCTGCGCCAGCTTGTCCGGCACGAGCGCATCACCACGCAGCTGCACCAGTCACAGAAGCTCGAGGCCCTGGGGACCCTGGCCGGGGGCATTGCGCACGACTTCAACAACATCCTCGGTGCGGTGCTCGGCTACGGCGAGCTGGCGGTGGAACAGACCACGGCCGGCACGCCACTGCGGCGCTACGTGGAGAACATCGTACTTGCGGCCAACCGCGCGCGCGAGCTGGTCGCCCGGATCCTTGCCTTCAGCAGGCCCGGCATCGCTAGTGCCCGGCCGCTGGAGCTGCAGGAGATCCTTGCCGACGTGCGCAACCTCACCAGCGCCTCACTGCCGGCGCAGGTGAGCGTTGAGATGCACCTGCCGGCCTCCCCGGTAGTGATCTCCGGGGACAGCGCACAACTGCACCAGATGTTTGCGAACCTGTTGACCAACGCGGTGCAGGCGGTCGGCGCACACGGCACGGTCGTGGTGCGCGCCGAGGAGTGCGAAGTTGCCGGCGAACGAGTCTGCACGGTCGGCAGACTGCGCGCGGGGCGCTTCGCGCGCGTGCAGGTCATCGACAGCGGCATCGGTATGACCCCCACCCAGATCGAGCGCATCTTCGATCCGTTCTTCACCACCAAACCGGTGGGCGAGGGCACCGGGCTCGGCCTGTCGCTGGTGCACGGGATCGTGCTGGACCACGGTGCGGCGCTGGAGGTCGACAGCCGCAGCGGCGGCGGCACCACCTTCAGCCTCTATTTACCGCTTGCCGACGGCAAGCCCGCGCCCTCGCCGGTGCCGGCCACGGCCCCGAGCGGAGCCGGCCAGACCATCCTGGTCGTGGACGATGAGGAAAGCCTGGTGCACCTGGCCGAGGAGGTGCTCGCCTCGCTTGGCTACGAGCCGGTCGGGTGCGTGGGCGCGGCGGAGGCGCTGAAAGTCTTCCGCGCGCAGCCGGACCGCTTCGACGCGGTGGTGAGCGATGCGATCATGCCGGACCTGCCCGGCACGAAGCTCATCGCCGAATTGCGCCGCATGCGCCCGAACCTGCCGGCCATCCTGGTCAGCGGCTACGGCGGACCGGACCTGCTGGCGCAGGCCGCGGCGGCCGGCGTCCAGACCGTCCTGAGCAAGCCCCTGCGGGCCGTGGAGCTGGCCCAGAGCCTGGCACGGGTCCTTGCGGGTGCTGGCGCGGAAGTGGGGGCGACCCCGGCTCCATCGGCGCACGCCTAGCATCAGCGCTGGCGCGCGGGCCCGAGGCACGTTCGGGGGTCCACCCAGCCTGTGACACTGAAACTGCAACGCCACGAGGATTGAGGCGCGTGCCCACGCAAAGAGCGATGATGGCAAGCGCCATGGCAGGTACACCCCGGCAAGCGAGCTCCAGTGTGACTCACAGGCGTGTGGTCGGGTGCCTAGCGTTGCTGCTCAGCGCCGCCGTGGAGTCGCTGCTGGGCAGCGCGGTGGCCGCGGACGCGCCGGCGCCCGACAGCCCGTCCATCGAGTCCCGGCTGGACCTCTTGTTCGGCAGTCACGAACCGTACCGCACGTTCCTGCAGGAGCTGCAGGACGCGGTCGCCACGCGTGACCACAACCAAATTGCCGCCATGGTCAGCTACCCCCTGAGGACTCAGATAGCCGGGCGCGTGGTGAAGCTGGACAACCCGCGCCATTTCCTGGCGCATTTCGACGAGCTGCTCCCGCAGCGCAGTCTTGATGCGATCAGCGCGCAGACCTTCGCCGGACTATTCGCCAACAGCCATGGGGTGATGATCGGCTCCGGGGAGGTCTGGTTCGGCGCCGTCTGCGCGAGCCGCGACTGCAACGCGCCCCCGATCATGATCATTGCCCTGAACCCGCAACCAGCGCACGCGCCGTAGGGCGTTCGCACCCGGCGCGCGCGTGGCGGGAAGTCCGCGGGCAGTGTAGTCTTTGTCCAAGGGAGGGATCACACATGTCACGAATCGTCGGCTCGTTAGTCCTGGGTGCCGCAATTTTGGCGCTGGGCGCCTGTTCGTCCACCACCTTCACCTCGACCTGGAAGGCACCGGACGTACCCGCGCTCAACCCCGTGGGCAAGACGGTCGCGGCCGTGTTCGTGACGCGCGATGAAGGCAAGCGCCGCGCCGCCGAGGACGCCATGGCTCGCGATCTGACCGAGCGCGGGGCGCACGGGGTCGCCGCCTACACCATCCTGCCGGAGAACGTGCGCGCCGATGCCGACAAGGCGCGGGCGCTGCTGAAGGACGCGGGGGTCAACGCCGTGGTGATCTCGCGCCTGGTCAGCAAGGACACGCAGATCAACTACACGCCGGGAACGGCGTTCCCGACCTACTACGGCGGGTTCGGGCCGTACTGGGGGCACGGCTGGGGTGCTGCGTACGAGCCCGGCTACCTGACCACCGACACCTACATCTCCGTGGAGACGACGCTGTACTCGCTGCCGCAGGACAAACTGCTGTGGGCTAGCACCAGCCGTACCGCCAATCCGAGCAACATCGACACCCTCGTGAACGAGGTCGCAGATGCGACCGCCAAGGAAATGAAGAAGCAGGGGTTCCTCGCTCCCTAGTTTGCTCGGCCCAGCGTTCCTGGCGTCACCGCGTGCGGCTCTGCGCTTGGCAGGCGAGCACCCTGCCGCCGAGGGCCGTTCACTCAGGCATGGTAGTCGGCGGCCACGGTTTCGTCGCGCTCGGCCCGCGTGGCAGCCAGGGCATTGCACACCGGGGTCAGCACTGCTGCCAGCACGAGGTTGAGCAGCAGCGTGTAGAAGGCGGAATACCCCGGGAAGGTGTGGCCACCGAAGGCCAGCGCGTACACCGGCTTCAGCTCGGTCTTGAAGGCCAGCTCGGTGCCGGTCAGGATGCCGGCGAACCAGCCCACCAGCAGCGCCCAGGAATTGAACCAGCGGGTGTACACCCCGAGCAGCACCGCCGGCAGTGTCTGGATGATCCAGATGCCACCGAGCAACTGCAGCTGGATCGCGTACTTGGTGGGCACGAAGATGATGAACACCAGCGCGCCGAGCTTCACCAGCAGCGATACCCACTTGGCGATCTGCGCCTCCTGCCGGTCAGTCGGGTTCTTGTTGATGAACTCACGGTGGATGTTGCGCGTGTAGAGGTTGGCGGCGGCGATCGACATGATCGCCGCAGGGACCAGCGCACCGATGCCGATCGCGGCGAACGCCACGCCCACGAACCAGGAGGGAAAGCTGTGTAGCAAAAGCGCCGGGACCGCGAAGTTGTTGCCGAACTGTTTGAAGCCGGCCGCGTACTCAGGCAGGTTCGCCACACCGGCGGCGATGGCGAAGAAGCCGATGAGGGCGAGGAGCCCGAGCATGAAGGTGTAACCGGGCAGCAGCGCGGCATTGCGGCGGATCGCCCGGCCGCTGCTGGCGCTCAGGATGCCGGTCAGCGAGTGCGGATATAGGAACAGGGCGAGCGCGGAACCCAGCGCCAGGGTGGCATAGGCGCTGTACGCGCCGGTGCTGTGGGGACCGGGCACCTCGAGAATCACCTTCGCCGGGGGAATCGCCGCGAAGATCTTGCCGAAGCCGCCCAGCTGCATGGGGATCACGATGACCGCTGCGAAGGCGGTGATATAAATCAGGATGTCCTTGACGACCGCGATCGAGGCCGGCGCACGCAACCCGCTGGAGTAGGTAAAGGCCGCCAGCACCACGAAGGCGATCAGCAGTGGCAGCTCGGCGGCGAAGCCGCTGCCGGAGATTCCCAGAGCACCGACCACCACCTGGATGCCTACCAGCTGCAGCGCGATATAGGGCATGGTGGCGACGATGCCGGTCACGGTGATGGCCAGCGCCAGCCAGCGGTTGCCGAACCGCCCCTTCACGAAGTCCCCCGCGGTGATGTAGCCGCGCTTGTGGCACACATACCAGAGCCGCGGTAGCACCAGAAACAGCAGCGGGTAGATCAGGATCGTATAGGGGACGGCAAAAAAGGCGAGGGCACCGGTGCCGAAGGCCAGGGCAGGGACGGCGATGAAGGTGTAGGCGGTGTAGAGGTCGCCGCCGACCAGGAACCAGGTGATGAGCGTGCCGAAGCGCCGCCCGCCCAGGCCCCACTCGTGCAGCTGGTCCAGGTCGCCTCTTTTCCAGCGCGCCGCGGCAAAGCCGAGCCAGCTGACAAACAGGAACAGCACCACGAAGACAATCAGCGCGGTCCAGTTAACTCCCATGCTTCCCCCTGACTGCGCGCGGGTTTGCTAGCCCTCGGTGGCCAGATACACCACCGCGGTAACCACGGCGCTGATCAGCACGCACAGCATCTGGTACCAGTAGAAGAACGGGATGCCGTGCCACGATGGCTGCACGCTGTTGTAGAAGGGGGGCCACAGCACCGCGACGAATTGGACCAGGAACAGCAGATACCACCAGCTCCAGCCGCGTCGCCTGCCCGTTGCCTCATTCACGGTCCGTCCCCCGCGTCATAGTAGCCGCCCCGCCGGCGGCCCCGCGGGGGCCGCCGGACCGGCATGTCAGAACCGGAAGCGTACGCCCATGGTGCTGCTGATGGTATTGCGGTTCAGGTAGCCGCTGGCCAGCCCGTCCTGTACCTCAGACCACATGCTGCCGAGGTAGCCGTCCATGCGCTTCGAGAACTTGTAGTCCGCGACCAGCGAGAAGGCATTCAGCTCACCCTTGCAGGCGGCGCTCACAGTGCTCTCGCACCCGGCATTGGCACCGAGGGCAAAGGCGTCCTGGCGGTAGCCGTACCAGGCTCCGGTCAACTCGAAGCTCGGCGTGAAGGCGTACTTCGCGCCCGCCCACACCACTTCCAGCGTCTTCGGGTTCGTGTAGGCGGTGTTGTTGGTGAAGGCGAGGATATAGCCACCGATGGTGGAGGAGCCCGCCAGGATCGGATTCTCGGGGTTCTCGAACTTGATGTGCTCATAGCCGGCGTAGATCTTTGGCGCGCCAAAGCTCCACAGGCCCATCACCGAGTAGGTGGTGTTGTCCGAGATCGTGGCAGCCACCGAATTGCTCGAGCTGTAGCCGAGTGTCGGCAGGTCGGCAACCTGGGCCGCGCTCAGCGGCGAGGCGCCTACCGCACCTTTCTTCTTGGCGTAGTAGCCATCCAGCGAACCACCGCCGAGCTCGAAGCCGAGCTGGCCCTGGAAGGCGGTGTTGGCGGAGCCGCTGCCGCCGTTGAACTGGTACAGGGCGCCCAGGTGCACGGGGCCGAATTTGCCCGAGTATTTCACCGAGTCGTCCATGCGACGGTTCTCGGTGTCACCGCCGCCGCCGGCAGTGCCCGAAAAGCCGATGACCGAGAACGCCTGCGCGGCCCCCATCGGGTCGTACTTGGCGATGCCGTCCGCGAGCGGCGTCACGTGGCGCCCGATTGTGAGGGCGCCCAGCGTCGGCGAGCTGAATCCCGCGTAGGCGGCGCCCGCGAACAACTGGCCGGCGACGCTGGAGTCGACGGTCGTGGTCTGGGTATCCAGCGCGCGGCCATTGTTCAGGGTGATCGACTTCAGCGCATCGCTCAGGTTGCCCGACTGCGGATTGAAGAAGGTCTCGAGTCGGAACACGAACGAGATGTCATTGCCGAGCGGTTCAAGTCCGGACAGGCCGATGCGCGACTGTGACAGGTTGTTCGGGGTAAGCCCGGTGATCGAACCGTTGCTGTTCTTGGAGATGATCGCCTCGGAGCCGGCGGGGAAGTAGTCGCTGATCGGCACGCCGTGGGTCTGGTACTGCAACCCGATGTCGACGATGCCGTACAGGGTGATGCCATTCCAGGTGAGGCTGTTACCGCCGTCCGTCTTGGTGACCACCACGGGTGGCGCGGGCGATGGCTGAGCCGCCGTCTGCGCCTGCACTGTGCCTGCCAAGCTCAAGGCGCCGGCCGCCAGCAGGCCGTACACACCAACTCCCAACATCGACCTAACACCGAATGAGACTGCTTTGTTCACGTTGGATCCTCCGCCTGAGCAGCCGACCATAGTCGAATCTCCCGCAACGCGTCTAACTCAATCTTTGCAAGTTGTTATGGATTGGCGCGGTCTTTGGTCTCCGGCAGAAACAGCACGCCAATCACGACCGTCATCAGGGCCACGATGATCGGATAACGCAACCCGTAGTAGATGTCTCCAGTCAGGGCGACGAGCGCGAACGCTACCGTGGGCAGGAAGCCGCCAAACCAGCCGTTGCCGATGTGGTATGGCAGCGACATCGAGGTGTAGCGGATGCGCGCCGGGAACAGTTCGATCAGCCACGCGGCGATCGGGCCGTAGACCATGGTCACGTACAGCACCAGGACCCAAAGCAACACGAACACCATTGCGTAGTTGATTTGGGCCGGGTCCGCCTTGGCCGGGTAGCCGGCCTCTTTGAGCGCACCGCTCAGGGTCTTGCTGAATTTCTCGGTGGCCGCCTTGAAATCCGCCGCCGCCATCGTCCCGCCCTCGACCGAATCGATCGCCGGGGCGTCGCCGATATGGATTTGCGCAAGGCTCCCCACCGGTCCGGACTGGTTGCTGTAGGGCACGCCGGCCTTGGCCAGCGCAGCCTTGGCGATATCGCAGGACTGCACGAATTTCTTTTTGCCGACCGGGTCGAACTGGAAGCTGCAGGCGCTGGGATCTGCCACCACCGTGACCGGAGCGTGGGTGGACGCGCTCTCGATCGCCGGATTGGCGAAGTGCGTGATGCCCTTGAAGATCGGCACGTAGGTCACCGCAGCCAGCAGACAGCCTGCCAGAACTATTTTCTTGCGCCCGATGCGGTCGGACATGCTGCCAAACACCAGGAAGAAAGGTGTCGCGACCAGCAGGGCACCGGCGATCAGCAGGTTGGCCGGTTGCGGGTCGACCTTAAGGACCTGCGTGAGGAAGAAGAGGGCGTAGAACTGCCCGCAGTACCACACCACCGCCTGCCCGGCGGTGGCGCCGAGCAGCGCCAGCACGACCAGGCGCATGTTGCCCCAGCGGGCGAACGACTCGGTGAGGGGTGCCTTGGAGCGCGTGCCGGCTGCCTTCATCTCCAGAAACACGGGCGACTCGGCCAACTGCATGCGGATGTAGACCGAGACCGCCAGGAGCACGAAGGAGAGCAGGAAGGGGATGCGCCAGCCCCAGGTGTCGAACTCCGTCTTCAGGAGCAGGCGGCAGATGAGGATCACCACCAGGCTCAGGAACAGCCCCAGCGTCGCTGTCGTCTGGATCCAGCTGGTGTACAGGCCCCTCTTGCCCTGCGGTGCGTGCTCGCCGACGTAGGTGGCGGCACCACCGTATTCCCCACCGAGCGCCAGGCCCTGCAGCAGGCGCAGTACGACCAGGGCGATCGGCGCCAGCACACCGACGGAGGCATAGCTGGGAAGCAGGCCGACCAGTGCGGTCGACAGGCCCATGATGACGATGGTGATGAGGAAGGTGTGCTTGCGGCCGACCATGTCGCCGAGGCGCCCGAACACCAAGGCGCCGAAGGGGCGCACCGCAAACCCGGCCGCAAAGGCGAGCAATGCAAAGATGAAGCCCGTGGTTTCGTTGACTCCGGAGAAGAACTGCTTGGAGATAATGGCCGCCAGCGACCCGTACAGGTAGAAGTCGTACCACTCAAAGACGGTCCCGAGGCTGGAGGCGAAGATGACCCGTCGGTGTGCCTTGTCGATGCCGGGGCCGCTCGCGGACACAGTGCTGGTTGCCACTTTGGAAGGCTCCTTTTTGCAGGTTTCTCGGGGAAGGCGCCGAATTATCGTTATTTGGACTGCGAAACTGGCTCTGCTCTCCAAGGCACGAGCGCGAGTATTCCACAGCCGCGGCCGGACAATAAAGGCCGCCCCGGTCGACTCCCGAGCGCCACCTTAATGCCAACGCGGCGCTGCTGCCACCTCGATCCCCCGCTACGCGCCGCCAACACCGCGTGACCGGCGGCGCGGGGACTGGCGCTGCGGGGCCTCCGGGGCAACAATGCCAAGCGGCGCTTTGCCCAATCACGGAAGGACCGGCAATGAAGTTCCCAGGGATCTCAAGGTTTGCGGCCGCGTCGGCCGCTGTTGTCCTGGCCGGGGTGGCGCTCAGCGCCTGCCAGACACCGGCCGTGGCGACCCGCGAGGACAACCTCGCCGCGGCAGGGTTCACAATGAGGCCAGCCAACACCCCCGAACTCAAGGCGATGCTGAACCGCTTGCCGGCGAACCGCTTTGTCATTCGCCAGAAAGGTTCCGTGGTGCACTACGTCTACGCCGACCCCCTGGTATGCGGGTGCCTGTACGTCGGCACGCAGCAGCAGTACGACCAGTACGTGCGTGACCGGCAGGCCAAGGATCTGGTGGATGAGCAGCAGATGACCGCGCAGATGTACCAGGATGCCAACTGGAACTGGAATTCCTGGGGTCCGATAACTCCGGCCTACGGCTTCGTCTACTACGGGGTGGGCTGGTAGGCGGCTAGCTCCGGCTGATCCTCACGTTGCAGCCGTCACTCCTGGGGGAGCGCGGGCGCCGGCTTGCCGGCCAGCGCGGCGTTGATCTCCGGCAACATGGCATCCAGCGAGCCGTCACCAAATCCGGAGTGTGCCGCGGCGATGTTGCCGTCGCGCCCGATCAGGAACAGGTGCGGGATACTGGCGATGCCGTACTTTCCCGCGATACCGCCGTTCGGATCTAACAGCATGGAGATCTTCCAGGCGGCCTTCTTGGCGTTTTTTCTGAGGTAACTGATCGTCTCGTCTGAGTCGCGATAGTTGACTGCAAGAACCACCAACTGGTCCTTGCCGACGTGCTCCTGGATTCCCTCCAGGTTGGGCAGTTCTTCGCGGCAAGGCGCGCACCAGGTCGCCCAGAACGTCAGGATCACGACCTTGCCGTGCTGAGCGCTCAGGCGGGTTTTCTCACCCGTTACGTAGTCGAAGGCGGTGAAGTCGGGCGCCGCGCTGCCGACGGGCGGCGATCCGGCCTTTGAAGCCCAGCACGCGCTGCCTGCCAGCGTGGCAAGCAGCAGCGTACAAGTGGTGAGCGCGAGAGCGTTGGCCGGCTGCATCCGCGCATGATAGCGCGGCCTTGGCCGTGGGGTGTTAGGCGGAAACCGCCCGGCGTCGCGAGCAGGGCCGCGCGGGCATCTCCTGAGGCGTCCGCGACGGCTCTTCCTGCGGGGCCGACGGAGGAGCCTCCCGGGGAGCCGAGAGCGGAAACTCGGGCGGCTCGTTCGCAGGTACCTCAGCCCGCGCCCTCGCCAGCGTGGGGCGAGCGACTGGAATGAAGTCATCGAACAATACGGCTGTGAGCCAATACCCGCCCGGTAGCACTTCCTGTGTCATGTCGGCATCCATTTCCCCGTAAACGTGCACCATATTGTTGGCCATCCCCTCGCCGTCCGCCGTGGCCCAAAGACGATGCATGACGTCAGTTGCTTCCTACACGCCTCGGGCTGTTGGTCGTCCTACAAAAGCGCACACCGCGGGGCACAATGACCCCGTGGGCCAGGGCGGCGGACAGGTGGTGGAGGTCTTGTGGCAAGAGCGGTATGGAAAGGCGCTATCAGCTTCGCGCTGGTGCACGTCCCGGTGTCGCTGTATCCGGCGGTGCAGGACAGCGGCATCGACTTCGACTGGCTCGACCGGCGTTCGCTCGACCCGGTCGGCTATAAGCGCTACAACAAGCGCACCGGGCGTGAGCTTAAGCCACAGGATATCGTCAAGGGCGTGCGCCAGCCCAACGGCGAATACGTAGTACTGAGCGATGCCGAGGTAAAGGCTGCGTTCCCCAAATCCACGCAAAGCATCGACATTGAGTCCTTCGTCAAGGAACGCGAAGTGCCACTGACGTTGTTTGAACGACCGTACTTCGTGGAGCCGGCCGCCAAGGCTGAAAAGGTCTACGCGCTGCTGCGCGAGGCCATGGCCGAGGCAGGCGTCATCGGCATCGCGCGCATCGTGATGCACACCAAGGAGCACCTGGTGGCCGTGGTACCGGCCGGCCGGGTGCTGATGCTCAATACCATGCGCTGGACGAGTGAACTGCGCGCGGCGAGCGGGCTTAAGTTCCCAGGGGCTGGGAGCATCAAGCCGGGCGAGCGGAAAATGGCGGCCCGGCTGATCCAGGAGATGACCCGGGCCTGGAAGCCCGAGGGGCATGCCGAGCACTTCAGCACGGCGATCCGTGCGCTGGTGCGCCGTAAGGTTGCGGCCGGGAGATCCAAGGAAGTGAAGCCGCTGGAGGAGGCACCCGGCGAGCAACGCCCGTCGAACGTCATCGACCTGACCGAGTTGCTGGCCAGGAGTCTTGCGGGAGGGCGCTCGGGCACGGCGCGGAACAAGGGTGCACCGGGTGCCAGCGGCAAGCGGCGTACGGCTGCGCGGCGCAGCGCACAGGGCGGCTAGCCCAGCGATGGACAGCAAGCACCCGGGGCTGCGTGCCTACCGCGCCAAGCGCGACTTCAAGGTCACCAGCGAGCCGGCCGGGGATGCACTGGGCACGCAGCAGGGCCTGACGTTTGTCATTCAAAAGCACTGGGCCCGGCGGCTGCACTATGACTTCCGCCTGGAGCTGGATGGCACCATGAAAAGCTGGGCCGTTCCCAAGGGACCGAGCCTGGACCCTCGCGACAAGCGCCTCGCGGTGCACGTGGAGGATCACCCGATCTCCTACTCGAATTTCGAGGGCACCATTCCCGCGCGCCAGTACGGCGCTGGCAAGGTGATCATTTGGGATCGCGGTACCTGGCAGCCACTCGGCAACGCACGCGAGGGCTACCGTGCCGGCAATCTGAAGTTCGAGCTGCGTGGCGAGAAGCTGCACGGGCAGTGGGCGCTGGTGCGTATCAAGGGCAGCGACGCGAAGGAACGCCCGTGGCTGCTGATCAAGCACCAAGATCGCTACGCGCGGGCGGCGGCCGATTACAGCGTCGTGGCGGAACTGCCGGAGAGCGTCGCGGCGGCACGCTCCAGCGGACCCCGTGCGGCCGCCGCACTCGCGCGACAGCCGCGCTCAGCGGCCGCAGACGGGCCGGCACCAAAGCTACAGGGGGCCGTGCGCGCGGGACTACCAGGCCAGCTCAGTCCCGAACTGGCGACCCTGGTTGCCGCGGTGCCGGCAGATCCGGACGCCTGGCGCTACGAGATCAAGTTCGATGGCTACCGGCTGCTGGTGCGCGTGGATGGGCGCAAGGTCCGGCTGATGACCCGCAACGGCCTGGACTGGAGCGCTCGGTTCCCAGCACTGCACCAGGAACTCATGCGCCTGAAACTGCCTTTCGGGTGGTACGACGGGGAGGTCGTCGCGCTGAACGGTGACGGGGTACCGGACTTCGGCCGCCTGCAGGCATCGTTCGAGGAATCGCAGGCGCGCGATGCCATCCTGTACTTGTTCGACGTCCCGTACCACGACGGCTTTGACCTGCGCGCCGTGCCGCTGAGCGCGCGTCGCGGGCTGCTCCGCAGCATTCTGGCGGGCCGCAAGTCCGGCACCGTGCGCTTCAGCGATGAGTTCAAAGAGGACCCGGCGAGCATCCTGGCTTCCGCCTGCCGCCTGGGGCTGGAGGGGGTGATTGGCAAGCGCGCAGATTCACCCTATGTCTCGCGGCGCAGCACCGACTGGATCAAGCTCAAGTGCGGCAAGCGGCAGGAGTTCGTGATCGGGGGGTACACCGACCCGGAAGGGTCGCGGGAAGTGCTGGGCTCCTTGCTGCTGGGCGTCTATGGGGCCGACGGCGCCTTGCACTACGCGGGAAATGTCGGGGCCGGCTTCAACGGGGCGGCGCTGCGCAGCCTCGCGGCGCCGCTCAAGCGCCTGGCCACCACGCGCTGCCCGTTCGCCGGCACCGCGAAGATCCCGCGCCGCCCGCACTGGCTGCGGCCGTCGCTCGTCGCCGAGGTGTCCTTCAGCGAGTGGACGCGCGACGGGCGCCTGCGCCATCCGGTGTTCCAGGGGCTGCGCAAGGACAAGGACCCGAAATCGATCCGCCGCGAGGAGGCGGTTATGCCCCAACAAGTTGCCGAAACATCCGCCGCCACGCCCCGCAAGCGCTCCAAGGCCGCCGTTGCCGCCGCCGGTGGTGTGCGCCTGACTCACGGGGAACGAGTCATCGACCCCGCATCCAAAGCCACCAAGGCGGACCTGTTCGCCTACTACCAGGCGGCCGGGGCGCTGCTGCTGCCACATCTGCGCGACCGCCCGGTGTCGCTGGTGCGCGCGCCCGCAGGCCTGAAGGGGGCGAAGTTCTTCCAGAAGCACGCCGGCAAGGCAACCCTCGCCGGGGTCTCCCAGCTGGACGCGCGACTGGACCCGGACAACCCGCCGATGCTTAAGGTCGATACGCTCGAGGGCATCGAAGCGGCCGCGCAGTGGAATGTCGTGGAGTTCCATACCCAGAACGCCACGGCTGCCGACTACGAGCACCCGGACCGGATCGTCTTCGACCTGGACCCGGGCGAGAAGGTGACCTGGCCTGCGATGCGCGAGGGGGCGCAGTTGCTGAACGCACTGCTGTCAGAACTCGGACTCACCGGATTTCTCAAGACCAGCGGCGGCAAGGGACTGCACGTAGTCGTGCCACTTAAGCCGGATCGCGGTTGGGACGAAGTGCGGGATCTGGCGGCCGCCGTGACCGCCCATATGGCGCAGACCCTGCCCGACCGGTTTGTCGCCAAGTCAGGCGCGCGCAACAGAGTGGGCAAGATCTTCATTGACTACCTGCGCAACGGGCGCGGTTCGACGACGGTCACCGCCTGGTCGGCGCGCGCGCGCGAAGGGTTGGGGATCTCGGTGCCGCTGCGCTGGGAGGAGCTCAAGAGCGTCAAGGCCGCCGATCAATGGACCATTGCCAACGCGGCGCGCCGCTTCAAGACGGGGAACGCGCCCTGGGATGCCTACGAAAAATCCCGGGCCACCCTGGACCGCGCCAGCGACAAGCTGCAGCCGAGCGCGCGCAAGCGCTAGCCCAGGCCGGCCGCACCGGCCACCTGCGGCACCGTCCTGGTCGGTGACCAGGACCTGCCGAACAGCGCCTGCATGGTGGCATCCTTAGGATCGGCTCATGGCCGGCGGGGAGGCCGGCAATGCCGCCGTCGCAATCCGCGGACCCGCCGGCCTGCAGCAACAGTGCGGCAAACTCGTGCTCATTGCTCAGGGTTGCGCCCAAACCCGGCACGGCCGCCACGCTGGGCGCAGCGCGTGCGCCACCGCACTACTCACTCCGTGGGCCGGACCGTGAGCAGTTGCTCAAAAAAGCCACCGTAGTTGAGCTTGCGGTCGACGAAGTGGATCTCCAGGATCCAGTGCCGAGTCGAGCCGTCAGGCATCGGCTCGCGCAGCGGCGTGGTATTGCCGCTGCGGATCGACAGGCGCTTGACCGGGCCAGGCTCGCTCTCGTGCGGGAATTTGCCCACCGGATGGCCCGCGGTCTTGGCGCCGAATGTCCAGCCACGCGCCGGGGCGAGCGCTGCTACGAAGTCGTAGAGCTCCCCGGTGGTCAGTGACGGGTTTGACTCGTAATGTGCCTGACCGAGACGGAATGCGTCGCCGATGTCAGCGACCAGCTGGTGCTTGCGCGGATCTGAGCCGATGGCATAGGTGCGGCCGAGGTCCGCCTCCCACTTGGCGAACACCGGGCCGAAGTCCAGGTACACCACATCGTCCGCCCCGATGCGCCGATCCTCGACCTCATCGTAGTACCCGAGCACCGTGTTGGGACCGCAGCGCACCACCCGCTTGTGCCAGTGGCGTTTCACGCCGAACAGTTCGCGCGCCAGGGAGTACACGCCCTTGCTGACCTGTGACTCCAGCGCCCCGGGGGCGATCAGGCCCCGCTCGACCACGGCGGCGAACAGCGCCTCGGCCTGCAGCTGCGCATCCCACAGCGACTGTTCACGGGGTCCGAGCATTCCTGCCTCCTGGTTGTCGGCGAGCCGCCCA
Organism: uncultured Pseudomonadota bacterium; assembly: GCA_963794975.1. GTDB lineage: Bacteria > Pseudomonadota > Gammaproteobacteria > Steroidobacterales > Steroidobacteraceae > 13-2-20CM-66-19. The sequence goes on from CAWCGL010000002.1 coordinate 804,247, forward strand.
CGAAGGCACCGTCGCGCAGGGCGCGGGCAGACTCAGCGCGCAGGGTACACGAGCACCGGATTCGCGCGGTACAGCTCCGGAAACAGACGCTGCAAGTTGGCCACCTTGGGCAGGTCGTTAATCATGATGTAGGGGTTGCCAGGGTTACGGGTGAGGAAATCCTGATGGTAGGACTCAGCCGGGTAGAAGTGCTTGTCGGCCTCCACCCGCGTCACAATCGGGCGCGGGAAGGCGCGCCCGGCATCCAGCTGCGCGATGTAGGCGCGGGCAGTCGCCTCCTGCTGTGGAGTCTGCGCAAAGATCTCCGAGCGGTACTGCGTGCCGGTGTCCGGGCCCTGGCGGTTCAGTTGCGTGGGGTCGTGGGCCACCGAGAAGTACACCTGCAGCAGCTGTCCAAAGCTCACCTGCCGCGGGTCGAACTCGATGCGCACCGATTCGGCATGGCCGGTGTCGCCCTCGGCGACGCGCTCGTACGCGGCGCTCTGCCGGTCACCTCCGGCGTATCCGGACTCGACCCGAGTCACGCCCTTGAGGTGCTGGTACACCCCCTGGACGCCCCAGAAGCAGCCGGCCGCCAGTACCGCCACTTCGGAGGAGGGGCGCGGGGCCGGTACCGCGGCACCCGCTGCGGCCGGGGGTGGAACGAGGCGCGCCTCTTCGGCGCGCAGGTGCAGCCCGCCCAGGGTTGCGAACCCTACGACGGTGGCAGCGGCCAGCAGGCTCAGCGCCGCTAGGCGGCCGCGCAGCCTTTGAACGAGGACGACGGGTTTGCTCAGGCGCATGGTGGATCCCTCAGCCGAAAGTGAACGAATAGACCTGGACGCCGGGGTCGAGGAATCGGATCTCAAAGGTGCGGTCTTCTACCGGGCCCTGCTGACGCAGCAGCTGGTAGAGGCGCTGCCCGGTGACGACGCCGTTACCGGCGGCATCCGTGTCGCTGCCGTGGCTGCCAGCGGGCGCCGCGCCATCCAGCGTGACGCGGAAACGCACGCTGCGGCCGGCAGCTCCGGGGCCGAGCACCAGGTGCAGGTCGCGCGCATGGAAGCGGTAAGCCACCGCGCCGCCGGCCTCGTTGAGGCGTGCCTCCTCCGGTGCGATGGTCCAGTTACCCGTTAGACCCCACTGGTTCAGCGCAAGCCTGCCGAGCGTGTAACGATGTGCCGTGTCGGGCACCACGCCGCCTCCGGAAGCGAAGCGCTCGATGCGCTCATAACCGGCATAGGTCTCCGGGGAGCCGATATCGGCCATGTCGGGAGCCGCCAGCACGCCCTGTGCGCTGACCGCGGCGTGAGTGGCCGCGGCCGGATGGCCCGCCTCGGCGAGCAGCTGCCGGATGACCTGCTCGGACTCCTCATAGTCACCCTCACCGAAGTGGTGATGGCGGATGCGCCCCTGGGCATCGATGAAATAATGTGCGGGCCAGTATTGGTTGCCGAAGGCGCGCCACAGCGCATAGTCGTTGTCGACGGCGACCGGGTAATCGATCTTCAGGTCCGCAACCGCCTTGCGCACATTGCCCAGGTCCTTCTCGAAGGCGAACTCGGGGGCGTGGACGCCGATCACGACCAGCCCCTGCGAGCGGTACTGATCGGCCCACGCCCTGACGTAGGGCAGGGCACGCAGGCAGTTGATGCAGGAGTATGTCCAGAAATCCACCAGCACCACCTTGCCCCGCAGCGCCTCGCGGGTGAGGGGTGCCGAGTTGAGCCAGGCCACCGCGCCATCAAGGGCAGGTAACGTTCCCTCGACCGGCAGGGTCAAGGCACCCGTGGGCACCAGAGCTCCGGGCGGTGCGGATCCTGAGGCCGCTGCGGCTGCGGGCGGGCTACCGGTATGCAGGTTGTTCAGCAGTCCCTGCTCGATGGATGCGGTGCGTGCGAGGGAGATGCGGGAAAGAACCCCGGTGTCTGCGCCCAAGGCGATGGCTGCCACCGCGGCCAGCACGGCTGCACCGAGTGCGCGCCGTGCCCACTCGCCGAAGCCCAGGGAGCGCTTCATGGCGGCGAACACACGCCCACCGACCAGCAGTGCCAGGGCCAGCGAAGTGGCCGAGCCGGCAGCGTAGGCCAGCAGCAGCGCGCTCGTGCCAGCACTGGCACCCCGCAGCGCGGCCCCGCTCAGAATCAAGCCGAGCACCGGACCTGCACACGGAGCCCACAGCAGCCCGGTCGCAACCCCGAGCAACAAGGAGGTGGCGATGCCGGAGCGCTCGCGGCCGCCGGCATCGTGCGTGGCCCGTGCCGAGAGCCGGTCGCCGAGGCTCACCAACGGATGCATCACGCGCTCAGCCAGTACCGGGAAGACGAGGGTGAGCCCGAAGATCGTCAGCAGGACGAGCGCGACCAGGCGCCCATACTGGTTGGCGGCCACTGCCCAGCCGCCCACCACGGATGCCAGCGTCGCCACGACCGCGAACACCAGCGCCATCGAGATCAGCAGCGGCAGGCCGTTGCTCAGGAACGGCCGGTCGGCGCGCGCGAAAACGAATGGCAGCACCGGCAGGATGCACGGGCTCAGAATCGTGAGGACCCCGGCGAGGAAGGCGACCAGCAGCAGAATCACGCGTCATCTCCCAAGGCCGCTAGCGGGCCGCCGGCTTGAACTTTAGCGCGACGCCATTGATGCAATAACGCAGCCCGGTCGGCCGCGGCCCGTCGTCGAACACGTGGCCAAAATGGCCGCCGCAGCGCCGGCAATGCACCTCGGTACCGAACATGAGGCTGCCGGAGGCACTCTGCTCGACTCCGCCGCCCGCCAGGGGCGCCCAGAAGCTCGGCCAACCAGTGCCGCTGTCGTACTTGTTGGCCGAGGTGAAACTATCGAGGTCACACCCGGCACAGGAAAAGACTCCGGAGCGCTTCTCTCCCAGCAGCGGGCTGGTGAAGGGGTGCTCGGTGCCGGCCTCGCGCAGGACCTGATACTGCTCAGGCGTGAGCATCTTCTGCCATTCCTCCGGAGTATGGGTGACCTGGAACTTCGCCCCTGCGGCCGCGTGCGACAGATTGCGTGACGTGGCCGCGACAGCCAGAAATGCGGGCACGCCGCCTAGAATCAACGAGCGCCTGGAAATGGCCATGGGTCCTCCTGCCCGGAGCAACAAAACGGTGGTTCGCTGCAGTAGACCGTCGCGATGCCCGGAATGTCACCGCTGCCGCTGCCGGGAAAGTACATTCCCTTACTTCGATTCGGCGCACAATTCACAGCCCGTCTCCCGATCGATTATTGGGGGCCGGCCGTCAAGGATCAACGCAGCGGGGCAGGGGATCGTGAGTGTGGCCGACGAGAACGACACCTCCAGCAGTGCACTGCACCGGCTGGGGACGCGCTCCGCGCAGACCATCACGGCAGTCCTGCGCGATATCCGCTGCCTGTACTTCGTCTTTAGGAACCCAGGCACGCCGTGGTACGCGCGCGCGCTGCTGTTTCTTCCCCTGGCCTACCTGTGCTCGCCGATCCAGCTGATCCCGAACTTCATTCCCGTGCTGGGGCAGATGGATGACCTGTTCGTCATCTGGATAAGCACCAAGTTGGTACGCCGGCTGGTGGATCCGACAATCGTCGCCGCCTGCCGCGAGCGCTCGGCAGCCGTATCCTTCTCGATCAAATTCTCCGGGCGACACTTTTATCCGCGGCGCGCCGCGTCGGACGCGGAAGCCGAAGGACTTGCGCAGGCCGATGGCGTCGCTGCTACGACTCCTGCCAACGCACCCGCCCCGAGTGCCTCGCGGGCCGCTCACTAGGCGGCCTGCGGATCAGTGCATGCCCGCGGCGACGCTGTTCAGGTTCGGCGTCGACACTCTGATGAGACCGCCGCGCGGGCTGTCGATATCGGCGATGAGCATCAGCGAAACGGACACGACCAGCGGCAGAGTAACCAGCAGCCAGTTCGTCGTGTGAAGGCTGCGGCCGCTGTAGGCGATCATGATGTTGCTGAGCAGCGCGAGCAGCACCAGCAACGACCAGGCCTCCAGAGGTATCCGGTTGAGCCAGGCGGCTTGGGTGTCGCCTTGCGAATCCAGCACGTCATTCATGCCAGACACGACCAGAGCAGTCAGCGCGGTCGGCTGCGCGCCGGCTGCCGGCAGCACCGTCTGCCAGAGCTGTTGCTGGAGCGCGGCGCGGCCGGCCGCTATCTGCTGCAATTCGCTCGCGTTGTGACCCTGATAAAAGAGGATGCGTTGCGCGGTATAGTCCTGGAGCAGCTTGCGCATCCGTGCAGCATCCGGTGCCGGCAACAGATCTGCACGCACGTACTCGGTGCCGATCGCGTTGGCCTCCGCTTGTTCGAGGTTCTTGCGCTGGTCGTAGCGGCTGATCGCCATGGAGAATGTAAAGCCAATGATCAGTCCAAGCAGCGTCAGAACCGCGGCCACAAGGATCTTGAAATCTTCTTTGGCTTCGGGATTGCGTGGACTGCGGTCATGAACGTACTTGGCCGTCAGATAAGTTGCGCCCCAAAGAAACAGGAAGCACAGCGCTCCCATGGGTATCGGATGATCCAGTAGCTGTCTCATGGCGTACACAGTTCAGGACTCAGTGGCGCGCAGTGTAATGGGATCCGGCGAGGCGACCGTCGGGATGCGCCGTCGGGCGCTGGGAAGAGGAGCCCTGGCGTCCGCATCCGCTAGGCCCCATATGGACCTACATCTCTTATTTAACATAAGATACATTATGCGAAGTAGCAGATCGCTAAGGGAGCCCGGCGGCCTCCGTGTGCGGCGCCTTATCTGCTTCAGCCAGATCGCGAGGACGAATACAACCACCGTGGCGACGGGAATTGCGAAACATCGGAGCGGCGCGACTTGCGTCTGCCTCGCTGGAATTCACCCTATTGCGTTGCGCGGTAGAGCTCACGGGTGATGGTTGCCATCAACGCGGCACTGTCCTGGATGTCCGCGAGACCGTGAACCAGGATGACCAGCACAAACGGACGGGGCGCGAACACGATTCCGGCGTCGTGGTGAATCTGGGTGATCTCGCCGGTTTTGTGCGCGACCCGGGTCCCAGCGGGGACTCCGGCGGGAATGCCGGTGTTGAAGGTTTGACGCTCGAGGATCTCAATCATCTCTTGCGAGGACTCCTGGTCCACCGCCTCGCCACGAGCGAGCGCCTGAAAGAGCTGGAGCAGGCCGCGGGCGGTGGTCGTGTTGATCATGCCGCGCTCGAAGGCCTTGCCATCCTCGACGCCGCGCAAGACATTCATTCCGTCCGCGTGCAGGGAATGGACCGTGCTGCGGATGCCGTCGATACCGAGCCGTTCAATTAAGAGGTTTGTTGCCAGGTTGCTGCTGACGGTAATCATGAGCTCGCAAAGTTGCCCGAGCGTACGCGTCTGCCCAATCGCCCCGTATAAATCGGTCTCCGAGTCGTCTTTCGGATCGAGCGTGTAGATCGAGCCATCCGCCAGACTGTGAAACTCATTGTTTACCCTGAGCGGATCCTCCAGCTTCACCCTGCCCTGACTGCGCTGGTGGAAAAGCTCGATCATGACCGGAACCTTCATCGTGCTGGCGGCGTGATAGGGCTGATCGGCACGGTAGAGCCACTCCGTCCTGCCATCCAACGTTGCGAACGCCAGGCCTACATCCGCCCCACTCTTCTGAATGGCATTCAGGATCGCCGGGATCGCCGCAGCCAGCTTCGGATCCTGCGCGGCCTGACAAGTATCAAAGCGGCAGGCGGCCACCGCCAACACACACACCGAAGCGAACGTCGCCAGTCGAGGCCGCTTCACGATGCCGTTAATCCAGTGAGATATCCATTTTGAGCCCCAAAGCATTGATGGCACCTGGATTCTGGTCGTGCGTGTCCTGACGCTGGTAGTACACCTGAAGAGAGGTGCGTTTACCGAAGACAAGGCTCGCGCCTGCCTGGAAACGGTTGCGGAAGAACTCATCGTCGGAAAATCGATAGTACACCTCGTCGTTGGCATAAAGATAAGACAGCATTCCCCAGTCCGGTGTAGCCCAACGGTATTCGGGGCGCAGGCGCACCCGCCACGGATTGCCACTCGCGGTGAGCGTATTTTCGATACGGGTGCGCAGGTCGAAGGTGCTGCGGCCGAAGCGATGCCTCCAGGTGATATTCAGCCTGGCGACCTGCGTGACGTTGACGTCTTCACCCTGGCGGTTACCGGTGACCTGATGGCGATACCCTATCCCGAGCGTCCAGTCCCCAGCCTTGCGGTCCAGATCCAGGCCGCCGGCCGTATAGATGGGATTGGAAAGCGATTCGCTCAGCCGCAGCTGCGCAACGCCCGTCAGGGTGTAGTCATTCCAGACCCCGCCGCTGACGTCCAGCTCGGTCCATAACTGATCATCCGGCACGCCGGTTCCTGCGTGTGCTCCGCTGGAGATGCCGAGGAATGTTATGGCCAGTGCAAGCGCCCATGGACATGCCCCAGCCGCAGCCAGGCCACTTGACGAGCGGCACGGCAGTCCACGCGCGCTCTCTAACCCGCGCTCATGGCACAGGCCCATCCAGATCCACGCTCCTGCGCGCACCGACCAACCCCTTCTCTTCTTCTACACCTGCAGCGGTACCGCTGCGCCTCGGTCGGACGGGGCGCAATACCCGTCTTCTTTGCTGAGAATCTCATGGAACCGGACCCGGGCCAAACGAATTCCTCTCTGCGGCGGCCGCATGTTGCCGGGATCTGACTGAACGGCGCTCGCGCTTTCGTTGACAGTTGCGGCGCAGGACCCCGCCCCGTTGCTTGCAGCCCACGGGCCATGCGGGCGTCACCGGCAGCGATCGCCGCTTGCGAGCGGTTGCGTTCGAATGGGTGTGTTCATCTGATAGGCAGGCCCATCAGCTTTAGCGGGCGACTGCCTCGTTTGGGGCCTGGGCTATATTATTCCGCGTGACCGCCGCGAGGCCTTCTTATAGTTGAATTGAGGAACCATGCGAAAGGTAGCCTTCGTGACCGGTGCAACCCGCGGTATCGGCAAGGCCTGTGCGCTGAGCCTGGCGCGGGCTGGCTTTGACATCGCGGTGACCGGGCGCACCCTCAAGGAGGGTGACGGCAAGGTTGCCTCTGCCGGCGCCAAAAACCCCAGGCAGCTGTCCGTGCCGGGCAGCATCGAATCGACCGTGGCCGCGGTGCGCGCCGCGGGGCGGGAAGCCTTGGGTGTGCAGCTGGACATCCTCCAGCGGGCTTCCATCGACCAGGCGCTCGATCGGGTGCTGGCAGAGTGGGGGCGCGTTGATGTGCTGGTGAACAACGCGATCTACCAGGGACCGGGCCTGATGTACCGCTTCACCGAGTTCACCCAGGAGCAGTTCGACGCCGCCCTCCTCGGCATCCTGGTCAACCAGGTGCATCTCACACGGCGCCTGCTGCCGACGATGATCGCCCAGGGCGGTGGCACGATCGTGTGCATCGGTTCGGTGGCCGGGGTCGGCCCGCCGCCGGTGTCCCCGGCCAACGGCGGCTGGGGCTTTCTCTATGGCGCGAGCAAGAGCGCCTTCCATCGCCTCGCGGAATTCGTGCACCTGGAGCACAAGGACGAGGGCATTCGTTCCTTCCTGGTCGAGCCGCAGATGACCGTCACCGACACGATGGCAACGGTGTTCGGAGAGCAGATCCGCTCCCTGGTAGCCGCCGGCCGTGCTTTCACCCCCGAGACAACCGGTGATGTGGTGGCGTGGCTGGCCACCCACCCGGACGCGAATGCCCACGCGGGTAAGCTGCTGAGTACGCCCACCTTTTTCAAGGAGCACGGGATCAGCGCCCCGGGGTGAGGAACATCAGCGCAATGCAGGCTTCCCGCCCGCTCTGACCTCGGCAAGACGGACGTGCAGCCGCATCCGCCGCCATTGCAGCAGCGGCTCGGCGATGAGTAACGGGACAGACCAGCAGGCCCACGCCATGATCGTGTCAATGTCGTCGGGCGAGGCAAAGTGCAGGCTGGCGAGCCACTGATCCACCAGGCGGAAGGTCACGAAGGCAAAGGTGACCGTGTAACTGCGGATCATCCACTCGCGGTGCTGCTCGTAGTCGTGGCGCCTGATGGCGAGCACGGCCATGGCCGTGGTGATGAGCCATGCCGTGGCGAGCATGAACAGGCCCAAGCCGTAGACTGCAAACTTCGGTGGCACGGTCAGCGCCAGGTAGTACGCACCACAGCTACCCAGCAGAACGCCGGCGAGGTAGATGCGCCCGAGATTGGGGTGCTGCCCACGGGTGCGCCCGGTGAGTCCGAGCCAGATCTGAATGAGGCCGACCGTCAGCGCCGTAAGTCCCCCGGCGATGTGCAGCATCAGCCCGAAGCGGCGCGGCCAGTAGTCACCATAGGTCTTCGGGTCGTAGTGGGTGTACTGAAACACGTTGTGCGCGACAAACCAGGCACCCAGGCCCGCCAGGCAGGCCAAAAGCACGAGCAGTCCCCAGGGTGCGGAGCGTGGTGGCAGGTGGATTCCGGTCGTCGCCATGAGACCCCCTTATAGTTCTTGTTGCTGTTATAACTCCGCCGCGCGGCCGGCGCCACGCATGGACGTGCGGATGCGCGTTTCACCCTGAGAACGCGGACGCTCCTGCCGCCCCGCGCAGCAGGCGTTCCAGCCGCACGCGCGCGGGTGGAAAGCTAGTAGGGCTTTTCCCCGGGCAGTATCACGAAGGGTGATGGCGCGGCGTGGACGCCGTTTACGGTGGTGCCGCCATTGTGGATAGCCGGGAAGAGCGGCGCCATGTTGGCCGGGAAGCCGAGGACCGGCTTGGTCTTCTGATCCAGCAAGGACAGCTCGTCCGCGCTGAGCTTGACCTCCAGCGCCTTGAGGTTGTCCTCCAGCTGCGCCAGCGTGCGGGCGCCCAGGATCGTCGAGCTGACCCCGGGCTGCGCCACCAGCCAGGCCAGGGCGACGCGCGCCACGGTCGTGCCGTGAGCCTGGGCGATCTTCTCCAGTTCGTCGACGAGTGCGAACGTGTGCTCATTGAGCAGGTGCCCCATGAACGCCCCGCGACCCTGGGCAGTTTTTGCGGTCTTGCGGGTGTACTTGCCGCTCAACAGCCCGCTCTTGAGCGGCGACCACGGCGTGACCCCGAGTCCGAGTTCCCGGGCCATCGGCATCAGTTCCTGCTCGACCGTGCGCTCCAGCAGCGAGTACTCGATCTGCAGGGCGATGAAGGCTGACCAGCCGCGGAAACGGGCCGTGACGTTCGCCTCGGCGACCTTCCAGGCCGGCGTATCGGAGACTCCCAGGTAACGCACCTTGCCACTGCGCACGAGGTCCTCGAGCGCGGCCATGGTCTCCTCGATCGGCGTATGCACGTCCCAGTTATGCAGCCAGTAGAGGTCGATGTAGTCGGTCTGCAGCCGGCGCAGCGACTGCTCGCAGGCAGCGATGATGGACTTGCGGCTCGAACCGCCGCCGTTGGGGTCGCCAGGATAGAGATTGCCGCTGAACTTGGTGGCAATGACGAGGCGGTCGCGCTTGTCCTTGTGGCGGCCGATGTGGTCGCCGATGATCTTCTCGGAATGGCTCTTGGTGTAGAAGTTCGCGGTGTCGATGAAGTTGCCGCCGAGCTCCAGGAAGCGGTCGATGATCTGCTCGGACTCCTTCACCGGCGTTCCCCAGCCCAGGTCCTCGCCGAAGGTCATCGCGCCCAGGCACAACGGGCTCACGCGCAGTCCGGAGCGGCCGAGGGTCACGTAATGGTCCAGTTGCATGCGAAATCCTTGGTGTGCCCGGCCTCCGGGCACACAGTTATTGGGGTGGGGAGCGTCTTTCCACTATAGACGCGGCTGCCGGCGTGCGACCTCGCCCGAAAGGGAGACCGATCCTTGCGCGGCGCCCCCTAGCGGGCGCCGCCGAGCGCGCAATTGCCCGGCGGGGCGCAACCGGGGCATCCTTGCGTATGCCCCTGCCCCACGCACGCGTGCCCGACATGTCGCTGATCAAGATCTACATGCGCGTGCTGGCCTTGCTCGGCCCGGAGAAGTGGCTGGCCATTGCGCTGGCCGTCGCCAATGTCTCTCTGGCCGGTGTCTTCCTGCTCGAGCCGTGGCTGTTTGGGCGGGTGGTGGATGCCCTGGCCGCCAAGATCTCGAGCGCGGCCTGGACCTACATCGCCTGGTGGACCGGCGTGGGCTTCTTCGGTGTCGCCGCCAACGCCATGGTCGCGCTGTACTCGGACCGCCTGGCGCACCGTCGCCAGCTCGAGGCCATCGCGGACTTCTTCGAACACGCACTCGCGCTGCCGTTGACCTTCCATGACCACCAGCACACCGGGCGCCTGCTGCGGACCCTGCATACCGGCAGCGGCAACCTGTTCTTCCTGTGGCTGGCCTTCTTCCGTAGCCACCTGAGCACGCTCATCGCCGTGCTGGTCATGATCCCGCTGGCGCTGCGCATCAACTGGCAGCTGGCGCTGGTCATGATTCTGCTGATGGTCACCTTCGTACTGTTCAACACCATCGTGGTGCGCCGCACCGGCAACGCGCAGCGCAAGGTCGAGCAGCTGAACCAGGAGATCTCCGAGCGCGCCGGCGACGTGTTCGGGAATGTCCTGGTCGTGCAGAGCTTCTCGCGCGTGATCAGCGAGGTTGCCGCGCTGCGCCAGCTGGTCGGGCAGGTGCTCTCCGCCCAGTACCCGGTGTTGCGCGGCTGGGCCTGGGTGTCGGTGGCCAACCGGGCGGCGAGCACGCTCACGGTGATCGGCATCTTCGCGCTCGGCGTGCAGCTGCACGGCAAGGGTGCGATCAGCGTCGGTTCGATCGTAAGCTTCGTCGGCTTTGCCATGATGATGATCGGTCGCATGGAGCAGCTGGCGGGGTTCATCTCGGAGCTGTTCTTTCAGGGGCCGGCGCTGGCCAACTTCTTCGATATCCTGGATGCCCCCAGCACGATGCAGGAGGTCCCCGGCGCGCCGCCGCTGCAGGACGTACGCGGCGAGGTCGCCTTCGAGGACGTCTCCTTCGGCTATGAGCGCGGCCACGAGGTCATCAGGAACCTGAACGTTCGCGTGCCCGCCGGCAGCACCGTAGCGGTCGTCGGGCCCACCGGCGCCGGCAAGACAACCGCGCTCTCGCTGCTCTACCGCGCCTACGACCCCTCCCGGGGTCGCATCACCATCGACGGCACGGACATCCGTACGGTAAGTCTCACCTCGCTGCGCGAGCACATCGCCGTGGTGTTCCAGAACCCCGGCCTGCTCTACCGCTCCATTGCCGAGAACCTGCGCATCGGCAAGCCCGATGCCAGTGACGCGGAGCTGGAGGCCGCGGCACTGGCGGCCGAAGCCCATCACTTCGTGAGCATGAAGCCCGGCGGCTACGCCGAGATGGTCTCCGAGGACGGCAAATCGCTCTCCGGCGGGGAACGGCAGCGCCTGTCGATCGCGCGGGCCATGCTCAAGGACGCCCCGATCCTGATCCTTGACGAGGCGACCAGCGCGCTGGACAACATGACCGAGGCGCGCGTGCAGCGGGCCTTGAGCACCCTGGTCAAGGGACGCACCACCTTCGTCATCGCACACCGCCTGTCGACCGTGCGCGCGGCCGACATGATCCTCGTGCTCAAGGACGGGCGCCTGGTTGAACAGGGCCGCTACGAGGACCTCGTGCGCCTCGGCGGCGTCTTTGCCGAGCTCGACTCGCAGGGCAAATTTGCGGCCGATGCCCAGGGCGATGAGGGGACGGGCGTGCCGGATCCTGCCGTGAGCGAGCCGGCCTGACACATCCGCTGCGGCGGGCTGGCGTCTCGCCGAACCGAAACCGGCTGCAGGCTCAGTCCGCGGGAAGAGATCGGCAAACCCCCCACACAGTCCGTGCACACGCGTACGCGCCTGACCTGAGGCAGGTTTGACCACCCCGCCAGAGCGGGTATGATTCGCGCCACGCGCAAGGTTCCCGCAAGGGATTTAATTGGAACGCGGTGCAATACCGCGGCTGCCCCCGCAACTGTAACCGGTCAGCGACCGTCCACGGATCCACTGAGGCCGAAGGCCTTGGGAAGGAGGACGGAAGCGAAAACCCGGGAGCCAGGAGACCTGCCTCGCGCCGTCGTCCTGTTAGCAGCCGGGGTGCGCTGATAACTGCGGGGGAAACCGTCGCGACGACAGAGTTGGAGTCGTCGTCGCGAGGTTGCCGGTTTGTACACTTTCAGCATCACTGACCGTGCCCCCTCCGCGTGCCGACTCCTGGCCAACAACCAGGAGATTCTCGTGCGCAAATGGTTTCTATTCTCGCTGTCGTTTCCCTTAGGGCTTGCCTGCTTGCCCGTCGCTGCCGCTGGCGCAGGCGACGAGCTGCAGTCCATCGTCGTTACCGCGACGCGCATCCCGACGCCGCAGTCGCAGGTCGCCAGCAGCATCACAGTCATCAGTGCCGAAGACATTGCTGCCCGCCAGGACCAGTCGCTGCCGGACGCATTGAAGGAAGTGCCCGGCCTTAACCTGGTGCAAAGCGGTGGCCCGGGCGGCCAGACTTCGGTGTTCATGCGTGGCACCAACTCCAATCACACCAAGGTACTCATCGATGGCATCGACCTGAGCGACCCGAGCAATCCCACGGGGACTTTTGACTTCAGTCACCTGCTCATGCAGGACGTCCAGAAGATCGAGGTGCTGCGCGGACCGCAAAGCGGCCTGTATGGCTCGGACGCCATCGGCGGGGTGATCAGTATCATTACCAAGAGCGGCGATGGCCCGGCGCAGCTGACGGCGAACATCCAGGGCGGTTCCTTCGATACCTTCAACCAGGCTGCAAGCCTGGGCGGCTCCGCCGACCGCTTTCACTACACGGCCAGTGTCGATCATATCCACTCCGGCGAGACCCCCGTGACCCCGCTTGGGCTGCTGTCGCCCGGCGAGCAGCGCATCGATGACTACTATGACAACCTGACCGCATCCACCAAGCTTGGCTTGGACGTCACCGAGCACTTTGACCTCGGGCTCGTGGCGCGCTACACCGACACTCACCTGCGCTTCACCAGCAACGACTACAACTTCGTCCCGGCACCGCCGGCGGATGTGCAGAGCGCAAACGATACCAAGCAGTTCTACACGCGCCTCACCGCGCACGGGCTGGGCTTCAATGGCGTGCTGGAGTCGACGCTGGGGATTGCCTACGGGCACAGCGAGTCAGATGACTTCACTCCCGGGGGGTTCCCGCCCGAGTCGACTTATACCGGCAGCCGGGTCAAGGTGGACTACCAGGGCAATATTCACCTCGCGAGCACGCAGACACTCGTGGTCGGGGTTGAGCACCAGCGCGACGAGATCGCGGATCCGATCTCCGCGAACACCACCATCAATTCCGGCTACGCCGAACTGCAGTCCACCCTGGCAGAGAACTTCTTCAATACCCTGAGCGTGCGCTACGACGACAACGACCGCTTCGGCAGCAAGGTGACCTACCGCGTGGCGCCGGTCTACACGCTGAGCGGCTCGGGCACGATGCTGAAGGCCACCCTCGGCACCGGTTTCAAGGCCCCCACCCTGAGCCAGATGTTCCAGAACTTCCCGGACTTCAATTTCTATGGCAACCCGGACCTGAAGCCCGAAACCAGCGTCGGATATGACGTGGGCTTCGAACAACCATTTGCCAACAACGTGCTGCGCTTCGGTGCCACCTACTTCCACAACGACATCAAGGACCTGATCGGGGACAACGAGACTTTCACCTCCTATATCAACATCGGGCACGTCGTGACCGAGGGCGTGGAGAGCTTCCTCAGCTACCAGCCTGCCAAGACGCTGCTGCTGCGGGCGGATTACACCTACACCAAGGCCACTGACCAGCAGACCGAGCTCGAGCTGCTGCGCCGCCCGCAGAACAAGGCGACGCTGCGGGCGAGCTGGCAGGCCACCCCGCAGCTGGAGCTCGATTCCACGCTGCTCAACGTCAGCACCTGGCAGGACGGCAACCGTGACTTCTCGCAGGTCCCGGTGACCGCGGCGGGGTATACGACCGTGGATGTCGCCGCGACCTACAACCTGAGCGCCAAGCTTGCCTTCTTCGGGCGCATCAACAACCTCTTCAACAAGACCTACGAGAATCCCGACGGCTTCCTCGCGCCCTCCATCGGCGCCTTCGCCGGGGTGCAGGTCACGTTCTAGGAAGCGCTGCGGACGTTTGATAGGCGGCGGCCCCAGGGACGGGGCTGCCGCCGCACTGAACCGGCGGCCCGTTGCAGGTCACCTACGCAACCGGTGGCCGTTTACACTGTCTAGAGGTAGCCAGGCCGCACTCCCTGCGGGCGTTGCTCCGTTCCTATATATGCGCCATGCCGCGATGACCGCCCTCCTGGGGGCCCTCTTTCCTGTGCTCGCGTTTGCCGCGAGCGCCTGGCTGCAAGACCCGTCCATCCAGGGACGCCTCGCCGCCGGTGAGACCGTCGTGCACGTCGAACCGGACTCGCGGCACGTATTTGCCGCGGTGACCATCCACGCGCCCGCCGAGGTGGTATGGAAGGTGATCACCGACTGCGAAGAGGCGCCGCGCTTCATGCCCGGCATGAAGACCTGCCGGCGCCTGCAGGCGGCGCCGGATGGCTCGTGGGAGAACATCGAGCGCGAGTACAAGTACTCCTGGCTGATGCCGGCGGCCCACGATGTCGTGCGCACCGAATACCACAAACCCCAGCGCATCGAGTTCCAGCGGGTCAGCGGCGACTTCCGCGACCAGAGGGGGGCGTGGCTGCTCACCCCCAGTGCCAATGGCGCCGCCACCGTTCTCGAGTACCAGTTCTACGTGGACCTGGGGTTCTGGCTCCCGCGCTCGCTCATCCAGCGCTCCCTGCGCAGTGACCTTCCGGCGGCCATGAAGGCCGTCCGCGCCCGGGCCGAGGGCGTAACGGCAGCCCCGGCAGCGCACTGAGATCCTCGCTGCCGGGAGCGCCGGCGGCCCTCGCGGGCGTTATGTGCAGCCCGCGCCGACCGTCCACAACCCTCCCCGCGCCGTCCGTCGGCTCGCCGGGCGAGTGTGACGCAATCCCGGTTTCTCAGCGCCCGGGCTCCAGTACATTGCCGCCCCATGAACAGGCAACGAGGCTTCACGCTCATCGAGATGATCACGGTATCGTCCATCGTGGCGGTACTGCTGGCGATCGGTGTGCCCTCCTACAGGTACATCGGCAACCAGAACCGCATGTCGATGGAGGTCAACAGCCTCCTTTCGGACCTGCAGTACGCCCGCTCTGAGGCGCTGCGCGAGGGCAAGCGGGTGACCGCCTGTGTTTCCACCAACGGCACCACATGCACCGGCGGCACCGCCTGGGCCAGGGGCTGGCTGGTCTACTCGAATCCCAACGGCGTGGCCAATCCGCCCGTCGGTTCGGTGCTGCGCATCCGCGCCGCCTTCATCGGCGCGGTTCCCGACGTGTTCGCCGCCAACAACGCCGTGAGCACGGTCACCTTCAACCGCGAGGGTTTCGCCACCACCGCAGCCGGCTTTGCGACTACCAAGTTCCTGCTCACCGAGCAGTCCAACAACAACGCCTACACGCGCTGCCTGCTCGTCAGTCCCGTCGGGGTGCTGACGACCCAGACGCGCGTGGGCAACCCGGTGACCTGCTGATGAAACATCTCCTCCAATGGCATGCGCGCGCGTGGCTTCAGTCTCATCGAGGTCATGGTGGCCCTGGTGGTGATCTGCGTAGGACTGCTGGGCGTTGCCAAGATGCAGGCGCTGTCGCTGGCGAACACCACCATTGCCCGCCAGCGTTCGATCGCGGCGATCGAGGCGGCGAGCCTGGCGGCTGCCATGCGGGCCAACCGCCTTTACTGGGGCACTACGCCTGCGAACTTCGCGCTCACCTGGAACCCGACCGGCGCCCCGGCGTTTGTGGTCGTGGGGGACCCGGTGCTTGCCACGGCCGCCAACGCCGGGAATGCGCACGCCTGTGACGGCGCCGCCGGCGCCGTGCCGGTGTGCGCGTACGCTGCCAACAATCAGGCCCTGGCCGCAGCGGACCTGGCCGGCTGGACCACGGCCCTGTCTGCGGTGCTGCCGAATCCGGCCGCCACGATCACCTGCGGGGTGCCCATCGGCACCACGCTGCCGGCCAGCTGCACGATCAATATCACCTGGACCGAGACTTCGGTGGCCATGAACACCCAGGAAGCCGCGCAGGAGGCCGCGATGAAGGCCGCCGGCACGCAGGGTTCGTTCGAGCTGCCCACCTACCAGCTGTACGTGGAACCATGAGCGCAATCTACACCCGAGTTTCCTGCACCCCGCGCCCGCGGATGCGCGGCTTCACGCTGGTCGAGCTGATGGTGACCATCGCCATCGCACTGTTCCTGCTGGGCGGCCTGGTCATGATCGTCCAGAACGTGCGCCAGACCTACGGCAATCAGCAGTCGCTGGCCCAGCTGCAGGACGCCCAGCGTTTCGCGATGACAGTCATCACCGACGTCGTCCAGGCGGCCGGCTACTTCCCGACCCCGGCGACCGAGACCCGCCACGTTCTCGTTCCCAGCGGTGGCACCGTTTGCAACCGCCGGTCAGGCGCTGTTCGGTACTCACGTCGGCGGCGCGACGCCGGACACGCTGCAGGTGCGTTACCGCACTGCGCTTAACGATGGCGTGATTCTGTGCGACGGCAGCTCCAACACCAGCGCCGCGCCGGACAAGGCCTTCACCAACGTCTTCACCGTGGTCCCCGCGGCCGGAATTAACCCGGGGCGGCTGTGGTGCTCGGTCAACAACGCAGGCTCGGTCGCCGCGCCGGGCGTTGCCCTCGCCGAGGGCATCCAGAACATGGTCATCTACTACGGCGTGAAGCGCAACGTGCCGCTGAGCGTCGACTACAACGTGGATACCTACCTCACCGCCAACTTGATGAGCGCGAATGACTGGATGAACGTGAGCTCGATCAAGATCCAGCTGACCTTCGCGAACCCGCTGTTCAAACAGACCGCGACGCAGCCGGCGACCATCGTCTTTGAGCGCATCATCCCGATCATGGGACGCGCGGGGATCCACACATGAGGCGTACCCCAGTGGCAAGTCTCGAGCGCGGCATGGCACTGATCTCCAGCCTGCTGCTGCTCATGATCATCACGCTCATGGCGTTGGCGATGTTCAGAGGCGTCAATACCCAGGAGAAGGTGGCAGGGAATCTGCGCGAGAAGGATCGCGCGCTGCATTCCGCCGAGGCTGCGCAGCAGTACGGGGAATGGTGGCTGCTGCAGGGAAACAACGTGGCCGTCGGTTCGATCGCCTGCGGGGCCGGGGTCCTCACCGCGACAGCTCTCAACCCCAACGGGGAGATCTGCGCAGTGGGTCAGACCGCCCAGACGATGTTCGGCGACATGACACTGCCGGGCAACTGGAGCGTCCGCACTGAATACCTGCCCCAGGGCATGAGCGTGACCGCGGGAACCCACGGCGTGAACAACGATATCGCCTACGCCCAGATTCCTGCCTTCTTTATCTCGGATCTCGGGCTCGCGGCCGATGGCGCCGGTGAGGCGTACCAGGTCGCCGCCTACGGATTCGGCGGTTCCACAGGATCAATTGCTGTCGTTGAAAGCGTTTACGAGGTCCAGCAGGGCGTCGTCAACAGAGGTGGCTTGTGATGAATCTCAAGAAATGGACTTCCCTCGCTGGTGTCGTCGCCGTCCTCGCGACCGCGCCGCTGCGCCTCGCGCAGGCGCAGAGCTCGGTGTCGGAAGACTTCACCGGCACCAGCACGACCAACTCCTGGTACTTCTTCAACGGCGCCTGCCTAACCGCCGGCACCGGTCCGGGAGTGCAGCCCTCCCCGCCCGCCGGCGCGGGCACCCCGCCCGGGTGCACCAGCATCCAGGGCCTGCCCAAGCCCTTGGGCTACGGCGGCGAGCCGCTGGTGGGTGGTTTTGCCGGGGTGGCCGGCAACGTCAACTCTCTGCCTGACCCGACCGGCAACGGCGCGCTGCGTTTCACCAACGGCGCCCCGAACGGCAACAATGAGTCCGGCGCGATCGTCTCCGCGGCGCCCTTCCCGACCGGCCAGGGTGTGGCGGTCACCTTCAAGACCGTGACCTATCGCGGCGATTCCGGCTCGCCGCTCCACGATGGTGCGGACGGCATCAGCTTCTTCCTGGTGGACGCCCTCGTGCCCCCGAACATCGGCGCCTACGGTGGTAGCTTGGGTTACTCGTGCGCCCAGGGAAAGGGCGACGGCATGGTCGGCGCCTACATCGGTCTGGGCATTGATGAGTACGGCAACTTCCTCAACGGCCAGACCCTGATGCCCGGCTACGTCGGCCCCAACAACGCCACGGGCGACAACAGCGCCCTGGGCTATGGCTACCGCCCCAACCGCATCGGCATCCGTGGCGCGGGCAACGTCGCCTGGAGCTGGCTCAACACCAACTATTACCAGGCCGCCTTCCCGGCCACGATCTTCACCGCCGGGCAGAAGCTGGCCGCGGTCGAGAACACCTGCAAGACCGGCCTGGTGGCCGATCCGACCAATCCTTCGAGCAGCCTGCTGCTCGGCGGCGCCGCGGTGCCGGTGGCCGACTACGCCCCGATTCCCAATGCGTACGTGGAACTGCCCAACACCACCTTGATCGCCAAAGAATCGGCCATCAAGCGCTCCGACGGCACACCGATCTTCTACTCGCTGAAGATCACGCAGGACGGGCTGCTGAGCCTGTCCTACAGCATCAACGGCGGCGCCTACCAGCCGGTGATCACCAATCAGAGCATCACCGCCTCCAACGGCCCGCTGCCGGCGAACTTCCTGTTCGGCTTCGCAGGCTCCACCGGCGGCAGCACCAACATCCACGAGATCCTGTGCTTCAAGGCTGACCCTGCGACCACGACCGGCAGCTCCGCCGGTGCGAGTGAAAAGCAGTCCGCCAAACTTGAGACCGGCGCGCAGGCGTACTTCGCCTTCTACAATCCCAGCACCTGGACCGGGCGCGTGACCGCCAGCGGGCTGGGCCTCGACACCTTCGGCAACGTGATCGTCGCGATCACCCCGAACTGGGACGCCTCGTGCGCCCTGTCCGGCGTGGCCGCCGGCGCCAACTGCCAGACGACCGGTGTCGCAGGTCCGACGGCCGCGCAAGCGGGCATGGGCGGCGTGCGCAATATCCTCACCTACAACGGCACCACCGGCATCCCGCTCGCCTACGGCAGCCTCACCAGCTCCCCCTCCGGCGGCCAGCAGGGCCTGATCGACGCCGGTGACGTGGCGCCACTGCCGGCCTGCAATGCCAGCACCGGCTACTCGGCCGACCAGCGCGTGAACTACCTGCGCGGTGACCAGAGCTGCGAGATCAACTCCGCCGGCGTCGGGCGCTTTCGTGCCCGTACCAACATCCTCGGCGATATCGTCGATTCGAGCCCGACCTGGGTAGGCCCGCCGGTGTCCCCGTACGCGGTCACCTGGTCCGACCGGCTGCACACCGCGGCTGTCATGCC
Organism: uncultured Pseudomonadota bacterium; assembly: GCA_963794975.1. Taxonomy (GTDB): domain Bacteria; phylum Pseudomonadota; class Gammaproteobacteria; order Steroidobacterales; family Steroidobacteraceae; genus 13-2-20CM-66-19. The sequence continues at coordinate 823,608 of CAWCGL010000002.1, forward strand.
GGAGGCCGCCGGCACCGCCCAGACCTACGCGCAGTACATCACCGCAACGAAGACCCGCACGAACGTGGTGTACGTCGGCGCCAACGACGGCATGCTGCACGGCTTCCGCAGCGGCTACTACGACGCCACCGGCCTGTTCAATGCCACCGGCAACGACGGCACCGAGGTCCTGGCCTACATGCCCGCCTCGGTGCTCGCCGCGATCCACAATCCGACCACACCCAACATCGACTTCCCCAACACCCAGTACGGGCATGCTTTCTACGTCGACGCAGCCCCGGGCACCGGGGACGTGTTCTACGGCGGCGCCTGGCATACCTGGGTGGTCGGTGGCCTGGGCGCCGGCGGCCAGGCGATCTACGCACTCGATGTCTCCAGCCCCTCGACCTTCGGCCAGACGCCGGCGGCGGCGGCGGCGATCGTCATGGGCGAGTGGAACTCGATCACCCTCACCTGTCCGAACACGCCCAGCTGCAACAACAACCTCGGCAACACCTACGGCACCCCGCAGCTGCGCCGCCTGCATGACGGCAAGTGGGCGGTGATCTTCGGCAACGGCCTCGGCAGTACCAGTGGCGATGCCGGCATCTTCGTCATGACCATCGACCCGAACACGGCGGTCTCGACGTTCTACTACCTGAGCACCAACACCGCCGGTACCGGCAATGGCATCACCTATGCCTCGCCCGCAGACCTCGACGGCGACCACATCACCGACTACGTGTACGCCGGGGACATCCTGGGCAACGTCTGGCGCTTCGACCTCACCAGCGCCACCGAGAGCAGCTGGGCGGTTACCCCGGGACCGGTGTTCACGACCCCCGGCGGGCAGCCGATCACGACGGCCCTGGTGCTCGCCTCGGGGGCCGCCTCGACCGGGGCGCTGCAGCAGCTGATGATCCTGTTCGGCTCGGGCCAGAAGAGCCCGGTGTCCGACACCGCGCCGGCCACCTATGCGTCCGGAACACAGACCCTGTACGGGGTTTGGGACTGGAACATGGCCGGCTGGAATGCCTCCTCGCCGGCCGCCTACGCCAGCATGACCGCCGCGGCCGCGGGCACCGCCGGGGTCGCCGGCACGAACCACACCCTGCAGAAGACCAACCTGCAGGCCCAGGTGGTGACCATCGACCCGACGACCATGAACCGCGACATCATGTCCAACTCCACCGTCTGCTGGGGCGGCAGCACCGGCTGCACCACCGCCGGCACGGCCCGCTTCGGCTGGTACATGAACTTGCCGGGCGCCCAGGAGCAGGTGATCTTCAGCCCCGAGCTGGTCGCCCAGGCCTTCACCGTCAACACGATCGTGCCGGGCAGCAATCTGCCGACCTCGTGCACCAACCAGAACGATACCGGCTACACCTACGTGGTCTCGGCCCTCACCGGGCAGGCCTTCACCCAGGTGTTCCTGCCGCCCAGCGAGGCTGCCAACTCGGCGGTGAACACCAATCCGCGCTACACGGATGCGAACGCCATCGCCATGCAGACCAATGCGACCGGTAGCTCGTTCATCACCGGTAACAACGCCGGCACGAAGTTCCTGGTCTACGAGACCAACCAGACCACCGATGCGGGCCCGGGAAACAACAACATCCTCGGCGGCACCCTCGGCCTGAACCTGCCGCCCAACACCACGGGCAAGCGCGTCAGCTGGATACAGCGCCGCTAACCGACGAACAGAGGCAACGTATGCAACCGCCAGTCCCCACACGCCGCTCACGCCTGCACGGCTTCACGCTGATCGAGATGATGATCGTCGTCGTCATCGGCGCGATTCTGCTCAGCATCGCGGTGCCCTCCTACATGACCTCGATTCGCAAGAGCCGGCGCGCGGATGCCAAGACGGCCGCGCTGGAGCTCGCCGGCCGCGAGGAGCGCTACCTCACCACCAACCCGGCCGGCTACAGCGTCACACCCGCCGATCTGGGCTACACCGCCTTCGGCCTCGGCAACCCCATCGGCACCGGGCAGTACTACTACGTCTCCGCGGTGTGCGTGACGGCGCCGGGGGCGGCGAGCGCCTGCCCGCCCAGCACCCTCGCCGGTCCCTCGTTCCTGGTCACCGTGAGCGCCGATGCCCGGAACGAGCCAGGCGGGGGACGCCCAGTGCACCTCGTTCTCGGTCGACTCCGGTGGCAGCCAGTTCGCCACCGGCACACTGCCGCCAGCCACGTGCTGGCAGCAGTAGAGATTTCTATTTATTTTTCAGCTGGCTAGCTTGGGTACTTAATGTTCATTCCCGTGCGCGCCGGCGCCTTGCCGAATCGGTGGTGCGCACTTCAAGGGCGACGGTGCGCCGGGGCCGCGGCACTCGGGTGCGGGCCGCACTGCCGTCGGCGGCCTCGCGTTTGACATGTTTATTCTCTAGAGTCTGGGCTATATTTCCCGCCGTAGCCGCTTGAGCGCGCTTGGGTTCGCTTAGCGGTCCAATAACAAGAACAACTGACACCCCTTGCCACACGAGGCTTTCGCGCCGCGCACGTCAGGTGTCACCGAGGTAGTGATGGACACTACATGGCAGCAGCTGGAGGGCGCCGCTTTGGTGCTGGCGCGCTCCAGTTCGATCAAGGATCGCCTCGCGGAGGCCTACCGCGATCACCTTTCGCAGGTGAACCCGGAGGAGATTCCCGAGCCGCTGCGCCCGCAGTTCCGCGCCTGCCTGGAGGCGCTCACGCGCGAGCGCCCGCAGCGCGGCGAAGAGGCGGTGCGTGCCACGGTGCGCAAGATGTCCAATCCCGAGGCCGACGAGATCGCCTGCAGTCTGGTGCGGCTGTACGGGGCGCTGCTGCGCGAGTCGCTGTGCCCGAGTGATGCGGCGCTGCTGACGACGGTGCCGGCGGCGGCCGCCAGCCCTGGCCGCGCCAAGAAGTCCGTGCCGCAGATCATCTCCCTTTACGCCCAGGAGGCGTAGCCGAGCGCTTTCAGTCGAGCTTGAACTCGATGGTGTCCCAGCGCCCGGTCTTCTCGTGTCGCGCGTGCACGCGGATGGCGTCCACCAGCGCGCGCTGATCCCACTCGACCACCTCGTTGGCCAGGTCCAGGATCGCCTTGGGGGCCGCCTTGCCGCTGCCGAAGGGCTTCATGAGGATCACCGGCTTCTTGCTCGCCTGCGCGAACAGCAGCTCGAAGGTCAGCAGGTCCTTGTCGGTCTCGTACAGGCTCGACAGCGCGATCACGCCCTCGGCCGGCGCGATCTGGCGGCGCAGGTCCTCGCGCAGTGCTTCCTTGTCCCCGCCCGGGCGCGCTTCCGGGGTGCTGCAGTTGCGGTAGAAGAAGTTCTGCGCACTCTCCAGGTACTCGAAGACGCGCAGGTAGTCGTCGCTGTTCGCCCAGGCATGCGTGACAAAGAGCCGGATGGGGTTGGCTTGGGACACGGTCAGAGTTTCTCACAAAGGCGCCCGTGCTGCCGCTACCGCCCCGCCAGGGGCCCGCCGGCACGCCACTGGGGGCGGTGGCTGACACAGGTCCGGGAAGGGCGCGATAGAATGCTGACCTACCCCAAGCCACTGCGAAAGCCCGCCGCTTGCGATTGCTGGTCTACAACATCCGCTACGCCACCGGCACCGGGCCGGCCTTCCACCTGCCGCTGCCCGGGGCCGGCTACCTGCGCAGCAACCGCAAGGTCCTGAGCGGCATCACCGAGTTCATCCGCGCCGAGAGCCCGGACGTGGTCGGCCTGATCGAGGTCGACACCGGCTCGATCCGCACCGGCATGCTCAACCAGGCCGAGCACATCGCCAAGCAGCTCGGGCACTACTCGACCTACCAGATGCAAGTACGGCGCCGACTCGATCAACCAGTTCATGCCCATCGTGCGCAAGCAGGGCAACGCGTTCCTGTCCGCGCCGCGCGTGCACGCGCGAGCGCTTCCACTATTTCGACACCGGCATCAAGCGGCTGATCATCGAGCTGGAGCTGGACGAGGTGTGCGTGTTCCTGGTGCACCTGTCGCTGAAGTTCCGCCACCGCCAGTACCAGCTGCGCTACCTGCACGACCTGATCGTGAAATCGACCAAGCCGGTGATCGTCGCCGGCGACTTCAACACCTTCTGGGGCACGCACGAGATCTACCTGTTCATGCGCGCCGCGGGCCTGCGCAGCGCCAACACCGCAGGCCTGCCCTCCTTCCCGGCGCGCGTCCCGCGCATCGAGCTGGATTTCATCCTGGTGAGCGCGGGCATCGAGGTCACCGACTTCCGCGTGCCCGACGTGCGCTTCTCCGACCACCGCCCGCTCGTGTGCGACTTGTCGTCACTGCCGCGGCTGCGCGCGCGCCGCGCGTCTCGGCCGCCTGAGCGCTCCACGCCGAAAGCCACGCCATGAACGTCCCCGCGCCCTCCGCCTGGAACCTCGACCCGCGATGCCGAAGGCATCGCCTGGCTGACCCTCGACAAGCCCGGCACGTCCGCCAACGTGCTCTCCGCCAGCGTGCTGGCCGAGCTGGACGGGCTGCTCGGGCAGATCGAGGCAGCGCTGCCGCAAGGGGCTCGTGGTGCTGTCCGGCCAAGAAGAGCGGCTTCATCGCCGGCGCCGACATCAAGGAATTCACCGCAGCTCGACCGATGAGGCCACCGGCTACGCCCTCATCCGGCGCGGCCAGGCGGTGTTCGACCGCCTCGAGGCGCTGCCCTGCCCGACGCGTGGCGGCCATCCACGGCTTTGCGCTGGGCGGCGGGCTGGAGCTGGCGCTGGCCTGCCACTACCGCATCGGCGTCGACGACGAGCGGCTGTCGCTGGGCCTGCCCGAGGTGCAGCTCGGCATCCACCCGGGCTTCGGCGGCACGGTGCGCACCGTGCGCCTGGTGGGCGTGCGGCCGGCCATGGAGATGATGCTCACCGGCAAGCCGGTGCGCGCGGAGAAGGCCCTGCAAGATCGGCCTGGTCGACCGGCTGGTCCCCGAGGACCAGCTGCGCGCGGCCGCCCGCGAGTGCGTGCTGCACCCGCCGCCGCGCCGGCGCGCCGCCCCTCGCCGAGCGCCTGCTCAGCAACGCCCTGGTGCGCCCCTTCATCAAGGGCACCTGGTGGCGCAGGTGGCCAGGCGCGCCCCGCGCGAGCATTACCCCGCCCCCTACGCCATGATCGACCTGTGGGCGCGCTACGGGGCGCACGGGCCGGCGGCCTTCGACGCCGAGGCGCGCTCGATGGCGCACCTGTTCCTCGATGCGACCTCGCGCAACCTGGTGCGCGTGTTCCTGCTGCAGGACCGCCTGAAGGCCCAGGGCGGCAAGGCGGCCAGGAGCTGCGCCACGTGCACGTCGTCGGCGCCGGGGTCATGGGCGGGGACATCGCCGCCTGGTGCGGCGCTGCGCGGCTTCACGGTGACGCTGCAGGACCGCGCGCTGGAGTACATCGAGCCGGCGCTCAAGCGCGCGGCGCGAGCTGTTCGACAAGCGCCTGCGCGACCCGGCCGAGCGCGCCGCCGCGCTCACGCGCCTGCGGGCGGACGTCGACGGCACCGGCGTTGCCGCTGCCGACGTGGTCATCGAGGCCATCTTCGAGAACCTCGAGGCCAAGCAGGCGCTGTACGCGACGCCTCGAGCCGCAGCTGAAGGCCCAGGCGCTGCTGGCCACCAACACCTCGAGCATCATGCTCGAGCCGCTGGCCGCAAAGCTGGCGCAGCCCGGCGCGCCTGGTGGGACTGCATTTCTTCAACCCGGTGGCGCAGATGCCGCTCATCGAGGTGGTGCACGCCGCAGGCACCGATCCGCAGGCGGTGCAGCTGGCGACCGGCTTTGCGCGCCGCCTCGACAAGCTGCCGATCGCCTGCCGCAGCGCGCCGGGCTTCATGGTCAACCGCGTGCTGACGCCCTACCTGTACGAGGCCATGCTCGCCGCTGCCGAGGGCGTGCCGCTGGTGACGATCGACCGCGCCGCGGTGGACTTCGGCATGCCGATGGGACCGATCGAACTGATCGACGTGGTGGGGCTGGACGTGGCCGCGCACGTCGGGGAGATCATCGCCGCGCAGCTGCAGCGCCCGGTGACCCCCATCGCGCGCTTGAGCGAGCTGATCGCCGCGAAGAAGCTCGGCCGCAAGAGCGGCGCCGGCTTCTACGAATGGGACGACGGCAAGGCGGTGAAGCCGCCCGGCGGTGCGCCTGCCCCGGCCGACCTGACCGATCGACTGATTCTTGTCATGGTCAACGAGTGCGTCGCCTGCCTGCGCGAGGGCATCGTGGCCGATGCCGACCTGGTCGATGCGGCCGTGATCTTCGGCGCCGGCTTTGCGCCATTCCGTGGCGGACCTCTCACTTATGCGCGCACGCGGGGCATTCCCGAGGTCGTGGCGCGTCTTACGGAACTGGCCGCGCGACATGGCGCACGATTTGCGCCGGATGCCGGCTGGAGCGCGCTGCCGCCCGCCGTAAAACCGTGACCCGCTGCCGGCGCATGCAACACCCTGTGCTACCATCCGGGGGCAGTGCAGCGCAGCACGCGCAGTGCTTGAGTATTGCCCTTTCCGTGCCACTTTCGTTACGCGACCATCGCCTCAGAGTTTCCTAGAAGAAGACATGTCCGAGGAGCAACCGCCAGCGCCAGTTACTCAAGTCGTTCGCGCCGCTGGATGGCATGAAGCGCGAGAACCTGGCTGCGCTCGCCAAGAAGGCGCACGTGAGGACCCTGGCACCGGGCGCCCGCTGTTCACGCAGGGCGACTCCGACAAGCGCACCGTGTGGCTCATCAGCGGCGTGCTCGAGGCCATGGACGGCAGCCGCAAGGTCGCCACCATCCGCGGCGGCAGCGCCGGAGGCGAAGAATCCCCTCTTCCCCAACCTGCCGCGCAAGTACACGCTGCGCGCGTGGATGAGGTGAGCTACCTGTCGATCGACAGCGACCTGCTCGATGTCATGATCACCTGGGACCAGACCGGCAGCTACGAGGTCGAGGAGCTGCAGGCGCAGCTGCAGCGCGCCGGCTCCGATGACTGGATGACGACGCTGCTGCAGACCAACGCCTTCCAGCGCATTCCGCCGGCCAACATCCAGGCGATCTTCCAGCGCCTGCAGCGCGTGCCGTGCCGGCAGGGCGAGGTGATCATCAAGCAGGGTGACGAGGGCGACTACTTCTACGTCATCGTGCAGGGCAAGTGCGCGGTGACCCGCGAGACCCCGCTCAGCCGCGAGGGCATCAAGCTCGCCGAGCTCGAGTGTCGGCGATACCTTCGGCGAGGAGGCCCTGATCGCCGAGGCCAAGCGCAACGCCACCGTCACGATGCTGACCGACGGGGTGCTGATGCGCCTCAACAAGCAGGACTTCCGCGAGCTCATGAACGAGCCGCTGCTGCAGTGGGTCACCCCGGAGCAGGCCGCGAAGGTCGATGGCGCGCGGCGGCCGCTGGCTCGACGTGCGCCTGCCGAGCGAGCACCAGAACCTCGGCATCGAGGGCGCGATGAACGTGCCGCTCTACCTGATCCGCCTGAAGCTCTCGACGCTCGACCGCACCAAGCCCTACATCGTCTACTGCGACACCGGCCGGCGCAGCTCCGCGGCCGCCTACATCCTGGTGGAACGCGGCTTCGAGGTCTACGTGCTGCGCAACGGACTGGCCAACGGCGTCGGCTTGCAGCTGGTGCGCGGCGGCGCCGCCGACAAGCCCTGAAGGGGCTGCGGTCCCGGCCTCCTCAGGGAGGCGACTTCACGGCTCGCGCGGCAGAACCGCGAGGCGAAAATCCGACCACTGCGCCTTCCTGAGCATCCAGCGCATGCCCTGTGCCTGGAGCGCGACGATGGCTGCCATCAGCAGCGGCCAGGCGAGCATCATGCCGGAGGCTGCCCTCATGAAGTCGGCAGGATCGGTCGGCGTGCCGGCCCGCGGGAGGTGCCTGAAGATGAAGATCATGAAGACGATCTGCAGCGGCAGGACAATCAGCAACGACAGTACCCAGGTACGCCACGCGAAGCTCCACCAGATCTTGAGCGCGCGGGTCCAAGTCACGATTACCTGATCCATTTGCCCCCCATGCGTAGCTACGTGTTGGAAGTGGCTCGCTCAGCGCAGTATGCGCCCCCCGCGCCAGGACGGCTCAGCGCGCACTGGCAACCCACTGCTCGAAGAGCGCCAGTCCCAGTGCTGGATCGGCGGCCGCGCGCGTGTCCAGACCTGACCCGCGAGCCAGGACCTTGCCTTGCGGCGCCACCAGCAGATATGCGGGATAGGAGTCCACGCCTGCGGCCGAGATGAAGTCCCGCGCACCGGTCACGACTGGCCACCTGAGGTGGTACCGTCGCACGAAGCGTTCAGCCTCCTCAGGCGGGTCAAACGTGAGTGCGAGGTAGTGATACTCGGGGTGCTTGGTGGCGAACGCATTCAGGATCGCCACTTCCTGGATGCACGGGACGCACTGGGCGAAAAAGAAACTCAGCAGCAAGGGGCGGTCTGCGAGGTCTGCGGCGCGGAGCCGCTGGCCATCGAGGGTGGTGAATTCGAAGGCCGGCAGCGACGCAGGCGGTGACGGTGTCGCGGCGGGCGTGGCCGGGCCCTTGAGACGCAGCACCACCGGGCCGGCCGCTGCGGGTTCCACTTCGAAGGTGCTCCCGGCCTGCACGCGGTTGCCGAACTCGCTGTAACTGAGCCCTGCTCCATCGGCCGCCCGGTAAATGACCTGCTGGTTTGCAGACAACCCCATCTCGCGCCGGAACTGTGCTTCGCTCATCTGCTGTTCTGTCGCGGCGCATACGCCCGCACCCAAGCCAGCGAGCAAGGCAAGCGTTGCGAGCGCGCGGCGATGAGTGGCAGGCGAAACGGTCTTCACGCCGGCCATCTTAATGACTGGACGACGAAAGTAGAGCACGGCGAGCCGGGGTTGGACGGGCCAGTTGAGCCCGGCGTTACATCGTGTGCGTGGCCTTGTCGCCCGAGAGCGCGCCGGCGAGGTAGGTCTCGATCTTCTTCTGGGTCTGGCCGCGGTCCTGCTCGCTGAACTGCACGCCGATGCCGGCGGTGCGCTTGCCCTGTTGCCCTGGCGCCCTTGGGGGTCACCCAGATCACGCGGCCGGCGACGGGCAGCTTCTCGTCCTCGCCCATGAGGTTCAGCAGCATGAACACCTCGTCGCCGAGGCGGTAGTTGCTGTTGGTGGGGATGAACAGGCCGCCATTCTTCACGAACGGCATGTAGGCCAGGTACAGGGCGCTCTTGTCCTTGATCGTCAGCGTCAGAAGGCCCGGTTTGTTCGCTCCTGCTCTCACGTTCCTTTCCCCGTCCACACTTGCCGGCACTGCCGCCATCCGTTGGTTCCTCAGGTGTTCAGCCATCTATGGCGCCAGACGCCTCAGCAAGGCCTCCAGCGCCAGTCCCCGGTTCAGCGGCACATCGAGCGTGGCACGCAGCTCGCGTGCCTCCTCAAGCAGCCCAAAGAGCTCGCGTATATTCAAGACCGGACGGCCCCCTGACAAGTAGGGGGCAGCCCGCACTTCTGTCATAAACAGCCCCTCGCCCTCGGCCCGGCGAATGCGATCTGTGAGCCAATTCTCAATGCACCGCAGGCGCAAGCCCACATCCCCGCGCGCCCAGCGCTCCGCCGTGGCCACGAGCTCTCCGGCGCCCCCGGCCAGGGCCTCCAGGCCCTGGCGCACCTCCGCACCGACCGCCGCCAGCTCCGCCGGATCGCAGCCCGCCAGCAGCACCGGCGCCTCCCCCAGGGTGTCCAGCGCCTGGCCCCAGTCCCCGGGGCCGCGCGCCGCCTTGAGCCAGGCGAGGCTCTGGGCGCGCTGCGGGGCGCGCACCCGCAGCCGCTGGCAGCGGCTGAGCACGGTGGCCGGCAGGCGCGAGGGCTGCGTGACCACCAGGATCAGCAGCGTGCGCGCCGGGGGTTCCTCCAGGGTCTTCAGCAGCGCATTGGCGGCGAAGCGGTTCAGGGCATCTGCCGGGGAGACGATGGCCACCTTGTAGCCCCCGCCGTGGCTGGTGAGGGCGAGCTCGGCGGACAGCTCGCGCACCTGCTCGATGCGGATCTGCCGCGATTCCTCCTCGAGGCCGAGGAACATGAGATCCGGGTGCGCACGGGCGAGCACGCGCTGGCAGGCACGGCACTGCCCGCAGGGAGCGCGTTCGGGGTGCTCGCACAGCACCAGGCGCGCCGCCCACAGCCCCAGCCACTCGCCCCCGCTGCCCGGGGCCTCGTGGATCAGCAGTGCATGCGGCAGGCGCTGCGCCAGCAGCGCCGCGCGCAGCGCGGCCTGCTCGGCGCCAAGCCACGTCGGGACGGGGAAGTCGACACCTTCCGCGCTCACGGCGGCACCAGCTGCGAGATGACCCCGAGCACTGCCGCGCGCACCTGCGCCTCCGGCTGGCTGGCATCGATGACGGACACGCGCTGCGGCTCGGCGTGCGCCACGGCGAGGTAGCCTGAGCGCACGCGCTCGAAGAAGGCGACGGTTTCGGCCTCGAAGCGGTCCGAGTCCGCGCCGCTGCGCGCGCGCGCCCGCGCCAGCCCGGCGCTCACGGGCAGGTCCAGCAGCAGCGTGCAGTCGGGCGTGAGGTCCGCCTGCACCGCCGCAGCCAGGGTCTCGATGAGCGCCGCATCCACCCCGCGCCCGGCGCCCTGGTAGGCGCGCGTGGCGTCGCTGAAGCGGTCGCAGACCACCCAGTTGCCGCGCGCCAGTGCCGGGCGGATGAGATTCGCCACGTGCAGCGCGCGCGCGGCGAACATCACCAGCGTCTCGGCGACGGCGGGCATCGGCTCGCTGCCGCGCTCGAGCACGATCTGCCGCAGCCGCTCGGCGAGCGCCGTGCCGCCGGGCTCGCGCGTGAGCAGCACGCGCTCGCCCTGTGACTCGAGGTACTCCCCGATCGACCCGCGCGAGCGTGGACTTGCCCGCCCCCTCGATGCCCTCGAGCGTGATGAACCGCCCGCTCACCGGTGCCCCGCTCCGGCGCCCGCGCCGCCGCGGGACTGCGCGCGCAGGCGCGCAAGGTAGGCCTGCACGGCGGCGTTGTGCTCGTCCAGAGTCTTGGAGAAGTGGTGCGCGCCATCGCCCAGGCCGGTGGCCACGAAGTACAGCGCGCCGGACTCGTCCGGATGCACCGCGGCGATCAGGGACTCGCGCCCGGGCAGGGCGATCGGCCCCGGCGGCAGGCCCTCGCGCGTGTAGGTGTTGTAGGGGTTGTCGGCCTGCAGGTCGCGGGTGTGGATCGTGCCGTCGTACTTCTCGCCGAGGCCGTAGATCACCGTCGGGTCCGACTGCAGCCGCATGCCTTTGCGCAGGCGCTCGATGAAGACCCCGGCGATCAGCGCCCGCTCGCTCTTCAGCTGCGCTTCCTTCTCCACCATGGAGGCGAGGATCAGCGCCTGCTCGGGCCGCTCGAGCGGCAGCCCCGGCGCGCGGCCCGCCCAGGCGGCAGCCAGCGCACGCTGCATCGCCTCGTAGGCGAGGGCGAGGATGGCCACATCGGTGGTGTCGGCCGCAAAGCGGTAGGTGTCCGGGAAGAAGCGTCCCTCGGCGCCCTCGCCCGGGTGCCCCAGGGCCGTCATGACCTGTGCAGGAGTCTTGCCGCGCAGCGTATGCACCACCGACGGGGTGCTCCTCCAGCGCGGTGACGAACTCGGCGAAGGTTGCGCCCTCGACGACCGTCAGCGGCTCGAGCACCACCTTGCCCTCGGCAAAGAGGGTGAGGATCTCCTGCGGACTGGCGTGCGCGGGGATCTCGTACACGCCGGCCTCGACGCGCACCTGGCGCTGCTTGAGGCGCAGCCACCAGGTCACCGCGCGCGCATCGGTCACGGTGCCCTGGGACTGCAGGCGGTTCAGCACGGTGCGCAGGCTCATCCCCGGGGTTACCTCGATGCGCGTCACCTGCGCCTGCGGCCCGGGTGAGGCGTAGGTGCGTTGCAGCCACTGGTAGCCGAGGGCGGCCGCACCGGCGGCCAGGACCAGCAGCAGAAGGAAGGCCGCCACGAGGCCGCGGCCGCGCTGGCTGCGCTGCCTCATGCGCCGGCCCCGGGGGCGAAGTAGCCCCCCGCCAAGAGCGGGGCGATCGCCGTCTGCAGGCGCCGCGTCAGGCTCCCCACGGCGAGCGCGCGCCCGGCGAGCTCCCCCACGGGGCGGATTCCGGTCAGCGCATTGGTCAGAAAGATCTCCTCCGCGGCATCCAGGTCCGCGCGCAACAGCACGCACTCCTCGCTGCGGAGCGCGCTCTCGGCCGCAGCCTCCAGCACCACCTGGCGCATGACGCCGGCCACCCCGCACAGGTCCAGGCGTGGGGTGCACAGGCTGCCCTGGCGCACCAGGAAGACATTGCTCATGGTGCCCGAAACCAGGGCGCCGCTGCGACTGAACAGCAGCGCCTCGGCGATCGAAGGATCGCTCCACTCGGCGCGCGCCAGCACCTGCTCCAGGCGGTTGAGATGCTTGATCCCGGCGGTAGCCGGGTTCTCCGACAGCGCCAGCTCGCCGATGCGCACGCGCACCCCTGCCGCCTCCTCCGCAGGCACCGGCCAGGGATAGCGCAGCGTGATGCGGGTCGGCTGCTCGGGGCCTGCGAACGCGTAGCCGCGCGAGTGCGCCGCGCCGCGCGTCAGGATCAGCTTCACGATGGCGCGCTCGCACGGGGCGGCCAGGGCTTCCAGCTCGCGCGCAAGCAGCGCCAGGTCCGGTGCCGGGAGCCTGAGGCGCGCGCAGCCGGCCGCCAGGCGCTTCAGGTGCAGCGGCAGAAAGCGCGGCCGCCCGGCGATGCAGGCCAGGGTCTCGAACAGGCCGTCCCCGTAGTGCAGCCCGCGGTCGAGCGCCGTCACCGCGGCAGCCTCCGCGCCGTTCACCAGCACCCGCTCCGGCCCCGTGGCGGCGAGGTTCACGGCCGGCTCCCGAGAGCTGCCAGCAGGCCGCGCGCCTTGGCGCGCGTCTCGGCGAGCTCGCGCTGCGGGTCCGAGTCGGCGACGATGCCCGCGCCGGCGCGGAAGTCCAGGTGCCCGCCGCTCAAGGTCATGGTGCGGATCAGGATGTTGAGGTCGAGCCGGCCGTCGGTGGTGAGGTAGCCGAGCGAGCCGGTGTAGGCGCCGCGCCCCGCGCCCTCCAGCTCGGCGATGATCTGCATGCAGCGGAACTTCGGGCACGCCGGTGATCGTGCCGCCCGGGAACACCGCGCGCAATGCGCCCACCGGGGTGACCTCCGCGCGCAGCACGCCGCTGACGTTCGAGACGATGTGGTGCACGTGGGCGTAGGACTCGATGCTCATGAGCTCATCCACGCGCACCGATGCCTGCCTCGCACACGCGCCCCAGGTCATTGCGCTCCAGATCGATGAGCATGATGTGCTCGGCGCGCTCCTTGGGGTGCGCGGCGAGCTCCTGCATCTCCTGCGCATCGTCCCCGGGCCGGCGGCTGCGCGGCCGCGTGCCGGCGATGGGGCGCGTGTCGATGTGCCGCCCGTTCACGCGCACCAGCCGCTCGGGCGAGGAGCTGACGATGGCCACCCCGTCCCACTGCACCAGCGCGGCGAAGGGCGCGGGATTGGCGGCGCGCAGGCGCTGGTAGAGCGCCGCGGCGGCCGGCAGCGACCCGGGCGGCACGTGCACCTGCACCGCCAGGGGCGCGACAGGTTGGCCTGGTAGATGTCCCCGGCGCGCATGTACTCCTTGGCCCGGCGCACCCGCTCGAGGTAGGCCGCGGGCGTCCTCCTCGGTGACCGCGCCGATCTCGCAGCGCGATCGGGCGCATCGGCGCGTCAGGGCGGCGGCCGCGCGCATCGGCGATCGACCGCCTCGAGCAGTGCCTCCGCGCCCGGCTCGGCCACCGCGCGCACGCGCCGCGTCGTCGCAGGTCGTGCACCAGCGCGCACGGGGTGCGCAGGGCGAAGGCCACCCACGGCAGCGGCGTGCGCGGCAGGCGCAGGCGCGGCTCGATCTCGCTGGCGAGCTCGTAGCCGAGGAACACCACCCAGCCCCCGGCAAACGGCAGCCGCGGCGCCCGGCAGGCATCGGCGCGGACTGCTCGCGCACGCCACCACGCCTCCAGGGCCCCGAGGAAGGCAGTCGCCGGCCGGCGTGACGCCGCTGGCGTGCAAGCGTGCCGTCGGGTGCGAGCCACAGGGCCGCCGTGGGCTGCGCCAGGAGCAGGCTCGCCTGCTCAGGGGGCCGGCGCCGCGCTGTCGAGCAGCACCGGGTAGCGCTCGGGCATCGCGGCTCGCCAGGTGCTGCAGCACCGCAGGCGGAACCTCGAGATCACGGACGATGCGGGTGCGCGTCGGAGGGCAGCGCTGGCCGGCTCAGCTGAAGCGGCGGAAGATCAGCGAGCCGTTGGTGCCGCCGAAGCCGAAGGAGTTCGACAGCGCGACGTCGATCTTCATCGGCCGCGCGGTGTTCGGCACGTAGTCGAGGTCGCACTCCGGATCGGGCGTGCGGTAGTTGATGGTCGGCGGCGCGACCTGGTCGCGGATCGCGAGGATCGAGAAGATCGCCTCGACCACGCCGGCCGCGCCCAGCAGGTGCCCGGTCATCGACTTGGTGGAGCTGACCGCGAGCTTGCTTCGCGTGCTCGCCGAAGGCGCGCTTGATCGCCGATGGTCTCGGCCCGGTCGCCGAGCGGCGTCGAGGTGGCATGCGCGTTGATGTACTGCACATCGGTCGGGATTCAGCTGCGCATCGCGCAGCGCGTTCGGCCATCGCCAGGCGCGCGCCCTCGCCGTCCTCCGGCGGCGCGGTGATGTGGTAGGCATCGCCGCTCATGCCGAAGCCGACGAGCTCGGCGTAGATGCGCGCGCCGCGCGCCTTGCGCGTGCTCGAGTTCCTCGAGCACCATCGCGCCGCCGCCATCGCTGAGCACGAAGCCGTCGCGGTCCTTGTCCCAGGGGCGGCTCGCCTCCTGCGGCGCGTCGTTGCGCGTGGACAGCGCCTTGGCCTGGCCGAAGCCGCCCAGGCCGGTCGCGCGTGGTCGCCATCTCCGCGCCGCCGGCGATGATGACGTCCGCGTCGCCGTACTGGATCGTGCGCATGCCCAGGCCGATGGCGTGCGTCGAGGTGGTGCAGGCGGTGACGACGCCGAGGTTCGGGCCCTGCAGGCCGAAGCGGATCGACAGGTGCCCGGCGATCATGTTGATGATGGTCGCGGGCACGAAGAACGGCGAGATCTTGCGCGGGCTGTTGGCCTCCAGATACGCGCTGTACTCCTCCTCGATGGTCCACAGGCCGCCGATGCCCGCCCCGCAGACCGCGCCGCAGCGTCGCCGGATCGGTCTTGCGTGAAATCGATGCCGCGAATCAGCTGACCGCCTGGATGCCGGCGGCCACGCCGTAGTGCATGAACTCGTCCATGCGCCGGGCTTCCTTGGCGGCGATGTAGTGCGCGACATCGAAGTCGCGTCACCGCGCCGCCGAAGCGCACCGGGAAGTGCCGACACGTCGAAGCGCGTGATCGGGCCGATGCCGCTGCTGCCCGTTGAGGATCGCATCCCAGGCCGTCGGCGACAGTGCTGCCGACCGGGGAGACGATCCCCAGACCCGTGACGACGACGCGACGTTTGCTCACGCAGCTATCCGTATCGGCGTCTGTCAGCGATGACGGAGTCAGGACTTGGCTGCGGCGCTCGTTGATGTAGTCGATCGCCTGGTGAACGGTGGTGATCTTCTCGGCGTCCTCGTCCGGAATCTCGATCTCGAATTCCTCTTCGAGGGCCATGACCAGCTCGACCGTGTCGAGCGAGTCGGCGCCCAGGTCGTCGACGAACGAGGCATCGTTCGTGACTTGTTCCTGTTTGACGCCCAGCTGTTCGGCAACGATGGCCTTAACCTGCTGCTCAACTGTGCTCATTAACGGTTGGTCCTTGTGTAGGCTTGAAAAAGTCTGTCCTGGCCCACCTGACCATCAGGGGCGCTGCGGGCGCGTATTGTAGGGGAACACCCCCCCGTGTGCTACCCACCCGCGATCGGTGCGAGTGTTTGTTTTTACTGGCGAAACTGCGGCGCCGGTTCCCTCACATCCTGGAATCGGTCCGCGCCCCAATGTGGCGCGCGCCCAACGCACTGGCCTAGGGCATGTACATGCCGCCGTTGACGTGCAGGGTCTCGCCGGTGATGTAGCCGGCCTGCGGGGAGCACCAGGAACAGCACCGCGGCGGCGATGTCCTCCGGCGTGCCCAGCCGCCCCATCGGGATCTGGCCGAGCAAGGCGGCGCGCTGCGCCTCGTTCAGCGCGCGCGTCATGTCGGTGTCGATGAACCCGGGGCCACCGCATTCACGGTGATGCCGCGCGAGGCGACCTCCTGGGCCAGGGACTTGGTGAAGCCGAGAATGCCCGCCTTGGCGGCCGCATAGTTCGCCTGGCCGGCGTTGCCGGTGAGCCCGACGATCGAGGTGATGTTGACGATGCGCCCGCGGCGCTCCTTCATCATGCGCTTCACGCAGGCCTTGGAGAGGCGGAACACGCTGGTGAGATTGGTCGCGATCACCGCGTCCCAGTCCTCCGGCTTCATGCGCAGCAGCAGCGTGTCGCGGGTGATGGCGGCGTTGTTCACCAGGATACCGGGGCACTCGCCGGCGCTTTCCAGCTCGGCCATCAGCGCATCGATGGAGCCGGATTGCCGACCTCGAGCACCGCGCCGCGGCCGTTGCATCCGTGCGACGCGAGCGCCTGGGTGAAGCTTCTCCGCCCCTTCCGCGCTGGTCGCGGTGCCGATCACCCGCGCCCCGGCCTGGCCAGGGCCAGGGCGATCGCCAGGCCGATGCCGCGCGAGGCGCCGGTGACCAGCGCCACTTCTGTGTCGAGCATGCTCATCCTGTCCCCCGGGTCAAAGTCAGCGCCGCATCGATCCGCTGCCAGGATCCTCCAGCGCCAGGTACTCCAGGCCCGCCGCGCTTCTCGATGCGGCGGTTGAGGCCGGTGAGGACCTTGCCCGGGCCGCACTCGATCACCTGGGACACGCCGGTGGCGGCCAGCGCCCTGCAGGGTCTGCGACCAGCGCACCGGGCTTGAGAGCTGGCGCACCAGCAGCGCGCGGATGTCATCCGGATCCTGCGTGCTCGGCGCATCCACCGCGCTTAAGTAGCGCACGTGCGGCGGCGCGCACCGGCAACGCCTGCAGGCGCTCGGCGCAAGCGCCCGGCGGCGGCCTGCATGAGGCTGCTGTGCGCGGGCACGCTCACCGGCAGCACCACGGCGCGCTTGGCCCCGCGCGCCTTGCACAGCCTCGATCGCCCGCTCCACCGCGGCGGCCTCGCCGGCGATCACCACCTGGCCCGGGGAATTGAAGTTGGCCGGCTCGACCACCTCGCCCTGCGCCGCCTCGCGGCAGGCCGCCTCGACCTCCGCATCCTCCAGCCCCAGGATCGCCGCCATCGCGCCGGTGCCCGCGGGCACCGCCTCCTGCATGATCCTGGCCGCGAAAGCGCACCAGCTCGACGGCCGGCGCAAACTCCAGCGCCTCCGCGCACACCAGCGCGGTGAACTCGCCCGAGGCTGTGGCCGGAGACCACCAGCGGCAGGCGCGCCGCCGCGGCCGCGCCAGAGGCGCCAGGTGGCGACGCCGGCGGCGAGCATCGCCGGCTGCGTGCGCTCGGTGTCGTTCAGCTGCGCTTCCGGGCCCTGCGGCGACCAGCTGCCACAGGTCGTAGCCGAGAACCTCCGAGGCCTCCGCGAAGGTGCTCCTGACCTGCGGGTCGGCCGCGGCGAGGCCGGCGAGCATGCCGACCGACTGCGAGCCCTGCCCCGGAAAGACGAATGCGAAGGACATGCGCACCCCAACTGTAGGCGCCCGTGTGGGCGCGCGGATTATAGCGGCAGTGGCGGCAGCCTCAGGCAGGCGGCCACCGCCGCCCCGCCGATGACGCCGAACAGGTGCGCATCGTGACCACGTCCGCGGTGCCCGAGAACGGCAGCGGGCCGGCCAGGTGCTCGTAGGCGAGCTTGCCGGCCAGGAACAGCGAGCACCCAGCCGTCGGCCTCCCGGCGCTCAGGTGCGCCAGGGTGCCGGCGGCCATCACCCCATGCAGCACGCCCGAGGAACCCACGTACCACTGCAGGGTCGAATCCATAAGCCACAGGCCCGCATCGATGGCCAGGACCGCGCCCACGAGGATCCCGAGCCACTGGCGCGGGGAGTAGTCGCGGGCGAACAGCGCCCACATGAGCGCCAGCCCGAGTGCATTGAGGAGCGCATGCCGCAGCGACAGATGGACCAAGTGCCCGCTGAGCAGCCGCCACCACTGCCCGGCCGCGATGCCGGCCCGGTCGTAGCGCAGGTGCAGGCGCCCGGCCTCCCCGGCGATGCACGGCAGCAGCAGCAGCGCGCACAGCAGCAGCAGCGCCCGGCCGTAGCGGGCGTCGCAATTGAGAGACTTCAGCAGCACACCCACGCGGTTCACAGGTCCGGCGAGGCCCATTTGTTATGATCGCGCGCCGTTTTCACGGCCCTAACACACGGCTCCCCGGCGAGCCGTCCACGGAAAGCATGCAGCCTATGACTCACATTCCCTCGCAGGTTAGCAGAGGCGTCGCCGGGCGGTACGCGCGCGGCTTCACCCTGATCGAGATCATGGTGGTGGTGATCATCATCGGCCTGCTCGCCGCGGTGATCGTGCCCCTCGGTCATCGGACAGGTCGACGAGGCGCGCGTGGCCAAGGCCAAGCAGGACATCCAGGCCCTGGAGACCGCCCTCACGATGTACCGGCTCGACAACTCCAAGTACCCGACCACCGAGCAGGGGCTGAGCGCGCTGGTGGCGCAGCCGACCGACCCGACCATCAAGCACTGGCGCCCGGCGGCTACCTGCAGCGCGTGAGCAAGGATCCCTGGGGCAACGACTACCAGTACGTCTATCCCGGCACGCACGGCAAGGAATACGACCTGTACTCGCTCGGCGCCGACAACGCCCCGGGCGGCGAGGGCATCGATGCCGACATCGGCAACTGGAACTCGGCGATTAGACCCGCGGCGCGCCCGCGGTGCCGCCGCGTGGCACCGCCCGCGCAGGCCGGCTTCACGCTGGTCGAGATCCTGGTGGTGGTCGTGATCATCGGCGTGCTGGCGGCGGCGGTGCTGCTCTCGGTGAGCCTCACCGGCCAGGACCGCGAGCTGGAGAAGGAAAGCACCCGCCTGGTGGACCTGTTCACCTACGCGCGCGAGCAGGCCGAGCTGCAGACGCGCGAGTACGGGGTGATGTTCCAGGACGACGGCTACCAGTTCCTGGTCTACGACACCCACCGCGCTTTGTGGCGCGATGTTTTCGAGGACGATGCGCTCGGCGAGCGCAAGCTCCCCGACGGACTGACCGCGAAGCTCACCGTCGATGCCCGCCCCGTGGTGCTCAAGCGCCCCAAGGACGCCACCGACCGCACCCCGCAGGTGATGCTGTTCTCCTCAGGCGAGCTGTCCACCTTCAGCGTCACCCTGGAGCGCGACAACGGGGTGCGCAGCATCACCATCGCCCCGGACAACAAGGGCGCCATCGAGCAGCAGCCCCTGGTGGAACTTAAGCGATGAGGCGCCTGCGCGGCTTCACGCTCATCGAGGTGCTGGTGGCCCTCACCATCGTCGCCGTAGGGATGGCGGCGTTGATGAGCGCGCTCAATTCCTCAGCCGAGACGGTGGTCTATCTGCGCGACAAGACCTTCGCCAACTGGGTGGCGATGAACAAGATCGCCACCGTGCGCACCTCCGGCCAGCAGCCGGCCAAGGGCAACACCAACGGCGACATCGACTTCGGCGACCGCAAGTGGCACTGGCACATGGAGGTCGTGGCCACCGACGTGCCGGGGCTGGTGCGCATGGACGTGCGCGTGCGCGATGCGCAGGTCAAGGCCGACGAGGACTCGCAGTGGCTCACCACCGTGAGCGGCATCTACGGCAGCGCCATCGGCCAGTCGGACGGGGTGACGCCCAACTGGGGCTCGCAGAATGCCTTCGGCGCCGCGCCCGGCACCAACACCCCGCAGCCGACGACGCCAGGACCTGCGCCGGCGACGCCGCAGGTCCCGACGACAACACCGCCGCCCACCACGGGGACCGGCCAGTGACGCGGCGCGCACGCGGCTTCACGCTCATCGAGCTATTGGTGGCGCTGTTCATCGCCGCGATCATCTTCGCCATGGGCTACGGGGCGATCAACCAGGCGCTCAAGAACCACGACACGCTGAAGGAGCAGCAGGCGCGCCTGCTCGCCCTGCAGACCGTCGTGCGCCTGATCGAGCAGGACCTGGTGCAGGCCGCGCCGCGCCCGGTGCGCCAGCCGCTGGGCTCGGGCGAACAGGGCGCCTTCATCGGCGCACCGCCCGATACCCAGCCGCTGCTGGTGCTCACGCGGGCCGGCTGGTCGAACCCGGCCGGCGTGCAGCGCCCGGGCCTGCAGCGCGTGGCGTACTTCCTGGAGAACAAGACCCTGCGGCGCGAGTACTGGAACGTGCTCGACCCGACGCAGACCAGCACCACGGTCAAGCGTGACCTCATGAGCAATGTGAAGGCCGTGACGCTGCGCTACCTCGACCTGAACAAAGTGTGGCAGCCGCAGTGGCCGGCATCGACCAGCTGCCCGACCTGCAGCAGCACCGACCAGGCGCTGATGTCACGGCCGCTGGCGGTGGAGGTCACGCTCGACACCGAGGACTGGGGCAAGATCGTGCGCGTGATCGAGGTGCCCGGGTGAGCCGCCGCGCACGCCTGCAGCGGCCGCGCCGGCACGCCCAGCGCGGGGTCGCGCTGCTGGTCGCCGTGCTGCTCGTGGCGCTGGGCACCATCATCGCTGCCGCTGTCGCCTACGAGAACGCGATGACCGCGCGGCGCGGCACCGCCACCTATGCCTTCGACCAGTCGATCCTCATCGCCCAGGGTGCCGAGGCGCTGGCCGCCTACGGGGTGCGTCAGCTGGTGAGCCAGGACTCCAAGCACTACGTCTACGTCGGCCAGGGATGGGACAAGCCCTACGGCCCGATGGAGATCGTCCCCGGTGTCATGCTCACCGCCTACCTCGAGGACATGCAGGGTCGCTTCAACGTCAACTCGCTGGTGGACACCACCGGCCGGCCGAACCTCACTCAGGTCGCCGTGTTCAAGGCGCTGCTGGCCGCCGTCGGCCTGGAGGAGAAGTGGGCGGGGCTGCTGGTCGACTGGATCGATCAGGATGCGGTGCCCTCGATCCCCGATGGCGCGGAAGACAGCACCTACCTCGGGCAGAGCCCGCCGTACCTCACGGCGAACCGCTACATCACCAGCACCACCGAGCTCATGGCGCTGCCCGGCTTCGACCGCCAGCACTACAACCTGATCGCCCCGTTCATCACCGCCCTGCCCCAGGGGACGCGCGTCAATATCTGCACCGCCCCGGGCACGGTGCTGGATGCCTACATCGGGGCCGGGCACCAGGAGTACGGCGGCTCCGCCTCCGACAACCTCACGAAGAATCGCGCCAACGCCGGCGGCTGCTTCCCGAGCCTGCAGGACTACGCGAAGTCCTTCAACGCCAGCAGCGGCAACTCCTGGCAGGCCCCCGGGGCCGCCCCGGGGACGGTACCCGGCCGGGGCACGGGCATCGCACAACCTCCCGCGCCCGGGCGTCCCCGGCACCGCTGCGCCCACCGCACAGGGGGTGGTCAGCCTGGTGAGCCAGACTTCCAGCTACTTCCGGCTCACCAGCGTGGTCACTATTGGCAGCACGGAAATCAACTTGTACAGTCTTCTTTTCATGGACCCTACGTCCAACGCGCTGCGCCCGATCCAGCGCAGTTTCACGCCGGACTGACCCCGCAACGGAACCGCACCCATGCCAACCCGGCGACATCCGATGACAGGAGCGGCAGATGGCTGAGACGCTGCTGCTGCGCCTGCCGCGCACGAGCGAGCAGGCCGCCACCTGGCTGGTCGTGGACGGCCATGGCGCCCCCACCGGGCCGCCGCAGGCCGGTCCCCTGTCGCTCGCGGCGCCGCGCGCCGGGACGCGCCGTGTGGCGGTGCTGGTGCCGGGCACGGACGTGCTGCTGGCCGAGCCGGACCTGCCGGTGAAGGCCGGGGCGAAGCTTGCGACGCTGGTGCCATACGCGCTCGAGGAGCACCTGGCCGATGCGATCGAGGACCTGCACTTCGCCATCGGCAAGCGCCAGGGCGATGGCACGCGCACGCGCGTGGCGGTGGTCGCGCGCCACCTCATGAACGAGTGGCTCGCGCAGCTGCGCGCGGCGGGCATCGAGCCCAACGCGCTCTACGCCGACAGCGACCTGCTGCCTTTGAACCCGGGGCAGGCGGTGGCGCTGCTCGAGGAGGACGCGGTGTTCGTGCGCCCGCCGCGGGGCACCCCGGTCACCCTGCCCGCCGATGCGCTCGACCAGGCCCTGGAGATCGCCCGCGGCAGCACCGACACCAGCGCCGGCGGCGGCAGCGGGCTCATCCTCTACACCGGCGCGGCCGAGTGGCAGCAGCATGCCGCTCAGGTCGAGGCGGCGCGCCCGCACTTCGATGGCATCAAGGTGCAGCTGCTCACCGACGGGCCGCTCGCGCTGTTCGCGCAGCAGCTGCCCCACGAGACGGCGATCAACCTGCTGCAGGGCGACTACGCCCCGGCCAGCGGGCGCGGCGCGCACCTCAAGGCCTGGCGCGTCGCCGCCATGCTGCTGGCGGCGCTGCTGGTGCTGCACATCGGCGGCAAGATCGTGCAGCTGCGCGTGCTCAAGAGCCGCGAGCACACCGTCGATGCCTCCATCCGCGACGTCGCCGCACAGCGTCGGCGAGACCACCCTGGTGGACATCCGCAGGCACATGGAGGCGCGCGTCGCGGCCGCGCGCGGCGCCGGCGGCGGGCTGCTGCCGGCGCTGCAGGCCCTCGCCCAGGCGCGCGGCACGACCCCGGGCACCAGCGTCCAGGCGCTCAACTTCCACGGCGGCGCGCTGGAGATGACCCTCGGGGCGCCCGACGCGGCGAGCCTGGCGCATCTGTCCCAGGCGCTGCGCGAGAACGGCTGGCAGGCTGACCTGGGGGGCGGCAGCAACACCGCCGACGGCTACCAGGGCCGCCTGCAGGTCCACGCCAACGGCGGCTGAAGATGAAGAAACCTCTCACTCGACGCCCTCCTCGATGCCTATGCCGCGCTGCTCGCAGCGTGATCGCCGCCTCGCCGTGGGCGGGGCCTGGCGCTCGTCGGCATCGTGCTGTTCAGCGTGCTGATCCCGCTGGACCGCGCGGTCGCGCACGCGCGCACCCGCCTGGAGCAGAAGCGCACCGACCTTGCGTGGATGCAGACCGTGGCCGTGCCGGCGCTGCGCAATGCGCCGGCCCCCAATGCCAACGGCGAGTCGCTGCTGGTGCTGGTCGACCGCTCCACGCGCGAGGCGGACCTGGACACCTCGATGCGCGGCAGCGAGCAGGGCGCCGCCGGCAGCCTGTCGCTGCGCCTGGAGAAGGCCCCGTTCGACATCCTGGTGGCGTGGCTGGCGCGCCTGGCGCAGCAGAACGGGGTCGTCATCGACTCGGCGACCATCGAGAAGACCGGCGACACCGGCCTGGTGAATGCCGCCATCGTCCTGCGTCCCGGCCTGATGTGAAACGCGGTGTGTGGATCACCCTCGCCGCGCTGCTCGCCTTCGCGGCGATCATCCTGGCGCGCCTGCCCGCGGCCTGGATACTGCCGGCGAGCGGCAAGTCCGCGATCGGCTGCACCGGCGTCGACGGCACGCTCTGGAGCGGCAGCTGCGCGGGGCTGTTCGTGCAGCGCAAGCCGGTCGGGGATCTGACCTGGGAGCTGCGTCCGCTGCGGCTCTTCGCCGGGCGCCTCGCCGCGCACGTCACGCTCAACAGCGCCATGGGCCAGGGGAGCGCGGAGGCGGAGGCCGGACTGGGCGGCAAGCTCAGCGCGCGCGATCTCACCGCCGACCTGCCGCTGGACCCGAAGCTCATGCCCGGGCTGCCGCCGGGGCTGCGCGGCCGGGCGCACCTGGCGCTGGTCGCGCGTGGCGCTCGAGGGCGGCGCGCTGCAGCGCCTCGAGGGGCGCATCGAGGTGCATGACCTTGAGGATCCGACGGCCGCGCCACCCGCCTCGGCAGCTACGTGATCAGCTTCGCGCCCACGCGAGGCGGAGCCGACCGGTGTCATCAAGGACCTGGACGGCCCCTTGTCTGTGGAGGGCACGCTGCGCCTGACGCGCCAGGGGGGCTTCGAGGTGCAGGGGACCGTGGCACCGCGCCCCGGGGCGCCGCCGGAACTTACCGACAACCTGCGCTTCCTCGGCAGCCCCGACAACGCCGGGCGGCGGCAGTTCTCGCTCTCCGGAACCTTCTAGGCGGCCAAGGCCCGGGACTTCGCGGAAAGCCCCCAGCAGCGGGAAGTACAGCCCGGCGCGCACCGGTTCCGGTCCGAGGCCGGCGAGCAGCTCCACGTACCCGGCCAGCTGCGCGCGATAGCGCTCCACTTCCGAATCCAGAAACGCCTCGACCCCGCCGCCCTCGTGGCGGCTGGTTTTGTAGTCGATCGCCCAGCGCGTGCCGGCGGCATCGATGAAGGTGCGGTCGATGACGAAGGTGCGCAGCCGGCCGGCGCTCAGGCCGCTCAGGGCCAGCTCGCCCTGGGCGGCGCGGTGCGCGGGATCGAGGATCCAGCGCCCGCGCTCGTCTGCCACGCTCTGCGTCAGCGCGCGCAGGATCAGCGCCGCCGCTGCGGCGCGCTCGGCCGCGGGCACCCCGTGGCGCGCCAGCTGCGCCAGCACCGCGGCGTGCTCGGCGGCGATCGCCTCCGCACCTGGCGCCAGCGTGCCGGCGGCGATGCGCGCCAGGTAGCCGTGCACGATCGTGCCGACCTGGCGCTGCGTCTCGCCCACCCAGCTGAACTCGGGCGGCTCGAGTGCGACTTGCCCCACCGGCAGGTGCGGCAGCGCCGGCGCCGCGGGCAGCTGCGGCGCACGCCACTGCGCGCCCAGGCGGCGCAGCCCGGGGCGCCGCGCCGCCGGCGCACGCGGCAGCCGCTGGCGTGGGCGCCTGGAAGCGCCCGGCGAGCACCGGCCACAGGCAGGCGAGCAGCGAGTGGGGCGGCAGCCTTCAGCTCCCCGTCGGCTCCGAGCGGCGGGGCGGCGGACAGCCACAGTGTCTCGCGGGCCCGGGTGGCGGCGACATACATCAGGCGCGTGCGCTCGTGGGCCTCGCGCACGCGCAGCAGTCCCTTCAGGAACCGGTCAAGGTCCGCCGCCGCCTCGTGCGAACCGCCGGCGCGGGCGAGATGATCAGGTCGCTCGCGCCGGCCTCGTTCGGCAGGTCGATCCAGCGCAGCAGGCGCCGCTCCCCGCCCCGGGCTTGCGGTCGAGGCAGGGTACGAACACGTGCTCGAACTCCAGGCCCTTGGCGCGGTGGATGGTCATCACCTGCACCGGGTTGGCGTCGGCGGCGAGGCCGGCGCTGAACAGCCGCTGCAGCAGCGCCGGGAAATCCGCCGGCGTCCGCCACTCCAAGGTGGCGGCGCGCTGCGGCCAGCGCTGCGAAGAACACGCGCGCATCCTCCAGCTCCTCGGGCTGGTAGGCATCGGCGGCCCCCAGCTGCACCCAGGTCGCCTCCAGCCAGTCGGCGACCGGCTCGCGGGCGCGCCGCGCCAGGGCCGCCGCCAGCACCGCGCGCACGCGCGCCAGGCGCGGCAGGTCCGCGCGCGCGTGACCCGCGCCAGGCGGCGCGCATCGGCCAGCGCCTCGTATACCAGCAGCGTCTCGCGCGGCCCGGACAGGGCCGTGAGGGTATGCAGGTCCGCGCCACACCACGGGGCGCGCAGCACCGCCAGCCACGCATTGCGGTCGGCCAGGTCATACAGCGCGCAGGCCAGCTGCACCAGGTCCCGCACCACGATGCGCTCGCGCAGCGGCACCAGGTCCACCCCCAGGCAAGGCACCCCGCGCGCGCCCAGCGCTGCGATGATCGGGGCCGCATGCGCATGCGCCGCCACCAGGATCGCGATGCGCCCGGCCGGATCCAGCGCAGCGCAGCGCGGCGATGCGTGCCGCCACCGCCTGCGCCTCCGCGGCGCGGTCCGCGGGGAACAGCGGCAGCGAGATCACCGGCGGGGCGAGCGGCGCGGCGGCGGGCGCGCGCGGGGATGCTCGACGTGGTAGGCGACCGCCCCGGCGCGCAGGTCATCGGCCGCCGGGAACACCTGCGCGAAGAGCGTGTTGCAGAACTCCACCAGCTGCGGGGCCGAGCGGAAGTTGCGCCGCAGCCGCAGCGGGGTGAGCGGCACCTGCCCGATGCCCGCATCGCGCGCGGCCAGGAACAGGCCCACTTCCGCCTCGCGGAAGCGGTAGATGGACTGCATCGGGTCGCCGACGACGAACAGCGTGCGCCCGTCGCCCTCCTCCCAGCTGGCCGTGAGCGTGGCCAGCAGCTGGAACTGCGCGAGCGAGGTGTCTTGGAACTCATCGACCAGGATGTGCCGCAGCGACAGCCCGGTGCGCAGCGCCAGGTCCGTCGGCTCGCCGGCCTCGGCGAGCGCCTCGCGCGCGGCCCCCATGACGAAGGTGTAGTCGACCCGCCCGTGACGGGCGAAGGCCTGCTGCAG
This sequence comes from uncultured Pseudomonadota bacterium, assembly GCA_963794975.1. GTDB lineage: Bacteria > Pseudomonadota > Gammaproteobacteria > Steroidobacterales > Steroidobacteraceae > 13-2-20CM-66-19. The sequence continues at coordinate 850,052 of CAWCGL010000002.1, forward strand.
TTCCGCGGCGGCGCGCGCCAGCAGCCGCGACAGCGCCGCGAGGGCGGCCGCATCCTCGAGCATCCAGCGTGGCCGCCGGCCACTGCGCCAGCGCCGCCAGCAGCTCCCCGCTGCCGGGGATCCCCTGCAGTTGCCCGATGTGCGCCTTCAACATCCCGCGCAGCGCCGGGTCGTGAAATTCCGCGCCCAGGCGGTGCGCGGTCAGCTGCGCGCGCCAGCCCTTCTCGGTGCGGGCGAGGAAGGCCAGGCGCCGCCAGTGCGGCAGGCAGGGCGGCGCGGCTCCGAGCGATGCCACACCCGGCAGGCGCTCGAGCGCGCGCAGCAGCGCCGGCGGCAGCAGCTGCACGGCGCTCAGCAGCTGCGCCTCCAGCACCGCCGCGAGACTGGCGTTCACGCGCGCGCACAGCTCGGCGGCGGGCTGCTCGAGCACGTACGGCAGCCAGTGGCCGCGCTCGCGCAGCATCTGCGCGAGCATGCGCCTCGATGTTGGTCCAGTGATTGTCGAAGCGCTCGAACAACAGCTGCACGTCCGGGGCCAGCGCCGCGTCCGCCTCGGCTGCAATCAGCGTGCTGCGCGCGGCCGCGCGGTACAGCTCATCGGCAGCCTCGGTGACCTCCAGCGCGCCGCCGGCCTTGGCCGCGATCGGCAGCTGGCTGGCGACCCAGTAATTGAACGCATCGATGGTCTGGATGCGCAGCGCCTGCGGCTCCTCGGCCAGGCGCCAGCCGCGCTGCGCGCCGTGCGCGAGCGCGGCGGCGGCCAGCTCGCGCAGGCGGGCGCTGCCGGCATCCGTGCCGGTGAGCTCGCCACGCAGCGCGCGCGTGACGCGCGCGTGCATCTCCGCGGCGGCCTTGCGCGTGAAGGTGATGGCGAGGATCTGCCCCGGCTCCTCCACCGTGCACAGCAGGCGCAGGAAGCGCTGTGTGAGCACGGCGGTCTTGCCGGCCCCGGCGGGCGCCTCGAGCAGGATCGAGGCGCGCGGGTCGGCGGCGGCGGTGCGCGCGGCCGCGTCATCGCGTTCCAGCGCCTCACTCATCCTCGTCCCCAACCACCGACTCCGGTGCCGTGGTGTGCTCGAGGATGCGGCAGATGTCGGTGACGTGGCAGTAGGCGCAGGCGCCGGGTGCCGGGTCCACCGGCGCCTCGCCGGCGATGAACTCGAGCAGCAGCCGCTCGATGAGGGCGCGCCACTGCTGCTGCTGCTGCGCCCAGGGAGCGGCCCCGCTGCGTGGCGCCTTGACCTTCGGCAGCAGGCCGTCCGCGGCGGCGACGCCGCTGAAGCACACCTCGCGCGCATTCACGTGCACGGTCGCCAGCGCCACCACCTCCGCGCCCAGGGCAGCCAGATACGCCAGCAGCTGCGGGTGCGTCGGCCGCTGCCCGTACCAGTCGGGGCTCTTCACCCGGCCGCTCTTGTAGTCGAGGATCGCCCGCCCCTGCTCGAGGTCATCGACGCGGTCCAGGCGCATGTTCACGCGCGCCCCGGCCAGCTGCAGTTCCACGCTGTGCTCGGTCGCAGCCACGGTGAAGGGCGCGCGCGTTGACTCGAGCGCACACAGCCGGCTGATGAGCGCCTCGGCGCGGCGGCACTCGCGCTCGAGCACCGCCGGCAGCTGCACGAACAGGTCGAACTGGCCCTCCGCCGCCCGGCGCCCGCGGCGGCGCCGCCCGGCCGCAAGCGCCAGCATGACGCGCGCGGCCTGCGCCACGCTGGAAGCGATGCGCTCCTGCAGCGCCGCGGGCGGCAGTGATGTCAGGGTGTCCGAATTCCTCAGCTGCTCCCACAGGATCTGCAGGGCGCCGTGCAGCAGCCGTCCGCGCTGGTCCGCCGGGATGCCCGGCTCGGCGGCCTCCGGGGCGGTGCTTCCCAGGCGCAGTTCCGCGTACGCGCGAAAGCCGCACTGGCTCTGCAGCGTCACCGCCCTGCTGCCCCCGGGAACGCTTTCGCGGGTGTCCCAGGGATCCCCGCGCAGGTCGGCAAGCGTCTCGGTCTGCCCCGGCCGGTGCAGGGCCGCCGGCAGCCAGGGATGCGCGGGCGGCTGCGGCAGCGGCGCCCATCCGGCCAGCAGCGGGCTCGGCAGCAACTCCAGGTCCTGCACGCGCTGCGGCGCCGAGAGCACCAGCTGCGCCGCGGCGGCCTGCCAGCTCGCCAGCAGCGCCTGCGCCTGGGCCTCGCGCGCGGCTGCGCTGGCGGACGGGACGCCGGCTGCGACCTGCGCACTCAGCGGCAGGAACGGATCCGGGTGCACCGGCTGCGGCAGCACCTGCGCGGCCAGTCCCGCCACCCACACCCCGTCGTACACCGCCACGGGATCGGCGAGCGTGGCGGAGATGGTCACCACCACGTCCGCATCCGCCGGCCGGAAGGCGCGGCTGCCGGCGAACTCGCGCAGCAGCGCGATCCCCGGGCCAGCGGGCAGGCGCGGCAGGCAGGCACTGAGTTCCCCGAACTCCTCCAGGAGCTCGTGCCAGCGCAGCAGCGTCTGCTGGGAATCGCTGTCCGCCTGCGCGCCCGGGGCGAGCCCGAGGGCGGTCAGGGCCGCCGCGTAGCGCTCGGCCCAGGTGCGCGGGCTGGCCGCAGCGCCCGCCAGGGCGGCCTGCGCCTGCGCGACTCGCTGCGCCAGGTCGCGCGCCGCGCCGGCCAGGCGCGGCGGCGCCCGCTGCAGCGCACCCAGCAGCTCGCGCACATCGAGGCTGGCCACCGGGTATTCGCTCCACAGCACGCCCAGGGCTGCACGCTGGGTCGCCGAGGGGCTGTGCCAGAACGGGGCGCGCAGCCAGGCGGCGACGCTTTCGAAATCGAGTTCCTCGCCGCCGAGCAGGCGCAGGCTGAACAGCGCGTGCGCGGGCAGCGGGGCTTCACTCAGCGGCACGCCCCCCTCGATGCCCGCCAGGGCATCCGCGCGGCGCTCAGGATCAAGCAGCGCCCCCGGATCGAGCGCTTCGCGGATGAGCGCGGCGAGGCGCTCGCGAGCTCCGGCGGGTCCCGGCAGCATCACCAGCAGGCGCGCATCCGGCTGGGCGCGCACGCAGGCGAGGCACCAGCCGGCGATCGCCTGCAGCTCGGCTTCCGCAGTGGCCGGGCGATGCACCTGGGCGCGGATGCGCGCGGGGTTGCCGGTGGGCGTTTGCAGCACCCGCAGGCGCGGCGGCAGCGCATCGAAGCCGGCCAGCCACGGCGCCTGCCCGCCTTGCCGGGCGCGCTCCACCAGGCGTGCGGTGAGCTCGGCGGCCGTGGTCGCATTCAGCGCGCGGCAGCGCGCGGCGAACAGGCGCTGGGCGCGGGCGAGCAGCGTCGCCTCGGCGTCCCCGGGGATCTCTTTGAGAGTGATCGCGTAGTCGGCGGCGAGGGCTGCCGCGCGGCGCAGCGCAGGTCCCAGGCGCACCGCATCCAGCAGCTGCAGGTCCCCGACCGCCGCTGCAGTGGCCTCGCGCCACAGGTACCACTCCTCGGCCTGCGACAGCAGGCGCGGCCACTGCGCAGGATCGCTGGCTGCGGCGCGTTCGGTCTCGCGCCGCAGCCAGCCGGAGAGGGAGAGCACGTCCGCGCTTGCCCAGGCGGCCAGGCCGCCGGCCAGCCGCGCGGCCGCGTAGGCCAGCTGCACGGCGCGCGCGCGCTGGCGCGTCGGCACGATGAGCGTGCCGCCGCGCAGCAGGTGTTCGCTCAGCTCGTTAGGCAGCCTGAACAATGCGGCGGGCGGCGGCTCGTGCGCGTGCGTTACTTGAAGCGGGCACTGATGACGTTGCCGGAACCGGCCACGTCGGGCTCCCCGCGTCGCGCGTACTCGGCGAGCAGTTCCTCGGCGCGCGCGAATACCTCGCGCAGCGTCGCCGCATCCGGCAGGTTGGTGATGCGGAAGTGGTTGCGGTAGGGCACGTTGAAGCTCACCCCCGGGGCGACCAGCACGTGCTTGTGCTCCAGCAGGTCGAGCGCGAACTGCTGGTCATCGAAGTGCGGCAGCGCGCCGGTGTCCACGCCGACGAAGGCGTACATGGCCCCGCCGGGGGGCGCCAGGGTGAGGAAGCGGCTGTGGGCGGTGGCGCTGAGGATCGCCGCGCGCGACTCGTGCAGGCGCCCGCCGGGGGCGGTGAGCTCGAGCACGCTCTGGTGGCCGCCGAGGGCGGTCTGCACCGCCCACTGGCCGATGACGTTGCTGCACAGGCGCAGCGAGGACAGCAGCTCGAGGGCTCTTAAGTACTCGGCGGCCGCGTGCGTGCGCCCGGAGTAGCTCACCCAGCCGACGCGGTAGCCGCAGGCGCGGTACACCTTGGACAGCCCGGAGAAGGTTGCGCACACGGTATCGTGGACCAGGGTGGCCATGGGCACGAACTGCGCGCCGTCGTAGGTCATCTGGTCGTAGATCTCGTCGCTGAAGACCACCAGGCCGTGGCGCTCGGCGAGGCGCGCCAGCCCCTCCAGCACCGCTCGCGGGTAGACCGCACCGGTGGGGTTGTTGGGATTGATGATGACGATCGCGCGCGTGCGCGGGCTCACCAGGCGGGCCACTTCCTCCGGGTCGGGAATGAAGGCCTGCTCCGGGTGGCACGGGTAGTGCACCGCGCGCCCGCGGTTGAGCGTCACGGCCGCGGTCCACAGCGGGTAGTCGGGGCTGGGGATCAGCACCTCGTCGCCCTCGTTGAGCAGCGCGCGCAGGGTCAGGTCGATCAGCTCGCTCACCCCGTTGCCGATGAACACCTCCTCGGCGGTGACGCCGGTTACCCCGCGTCCCTGCTGCTGCATCACCACCGCCTCGCGCGCCGGGAAGATCCCCTTCTGGTGGCAGTAGCCCTCCGCCTCGCCCATGTTCTCGATCATCGCCAGGCGCATGGTCTCGGGGGTGCGCAGGCCGAAGGCACGCGGGTTGCCGATGTTCAGGGAGATGATCTCGTAGCCCTGGCGCTCGAGTTCGTGGGCGCGCCGCGCCAGGCGGCCGCGGATCTCGTAACGGACGTGGCGCAGGCCCTCGCTCGGGCGGATGGTGTGCTCGCTCATAGAAGCGGGAGGATACCAGCTGCACCGCCGGGCGCCCGGCGCGCGCGCGATTTCGTGAAGCACCCCGCCTGAAGTCACGGGCTGAGCTCGCGCCAGCGGTGGCAGGCGACAAACTGCCCCGGGGGCCGCCTCCTCCCAGGCGGGCAGCTGCGCGGCGCACACCGGCAGCGCGTACGGGCAGCGCGTGCGGTAGGGGCACCCGGAGGGCGGATGCAGCGGCGAGGGCGCCTCGCCGGCGCGCGCCGCGCCCAGGCGCGCCGGCTGCACAGCAGGATCCGGCAACGGCACCGCCTCCAGCAGCTCGCGCGTGTAGGGATGGCGCGGCCTTGAATACAGGCGCCCGGCCGCGACCTGTTCCATCATCCGCCCCAGGTACAGCACCAGCACGCGCTCGCACAGGCGGCGCACCACCGCAAGATTGTGGCTGACGAACACAAGGCTCAGGCCCGACTCGCGCTTGAGGCGCGAGAGCAGGTCCACCACCTGCACCTGGCTGGGCACATCGAGCGAGCTGACCGGCTCGTCGCACACCAGACAGTTGCGGGGCGAGGATCATCGCGCGGGCGATGCCCACGCGCTGGCCCTGGCCGCCGCTGAGCTCGTGCGGGTAGCGCCCCTGCAGCTCTGCCGGCAGTCCGACGCGCGCGAGCATCGCGGCCACCCGGGCGGCGCGCTCGGCGCCGGTCAGCGCCGGCTCGTGCACGCGCAGACCCTCGGCCACGATATCACCGACGCGCATGCGCGGATCCAGGCTCCCCAGGGGGTCCTGGAAGATGATCTGCAGGTCGCGACGCTTCGCCCGCAGGTGCTCGCGCGTGAGTTCATCCAGGTCCTGGCCCATCCACACGATGCGCCCGGCTGAATGCGGCACCAGCTTCAGCAGCGCGCGGGCGAGGGTCGACTTGCCGCTGCCCGACTCCCCGACCACCGCCGAGCGCCTCCCCGGCGTGCAGCACGAGGTTCACCCCGGTCAGGGCCGCGAGCTGCGTGCTGCGCCCCCAGCCGCCGGAGCGCACCGGGTAGGAGACGCAAAGGCCGCGGGCGGCCAGCGTGACCGCCCCGGGCGCAATTGCCGCCGGCGCCGGGGCTGCCAGCGCGCGCGCCTCCCCCAGCAGCGCCTGCGTGTACGGCTGCTGCGGCTGCGCGAACAGCTGCCGCGCCGCGGCGGTCTCGATGATGCGCCCGTGGCGCATGACCGCCACGCGGTCGGCCACGCCGGCCACGGCGCCGAGGTCGTGGGTGATCAGCACCAGGGCCATGCCGCTGTCGCGCTTGAGCTGCGCGAGCAGTCCCAGGATCTGCGCCTGCACGGTGACATCGAGCGAGGTGGTCGGCTCGTCGGCGATCAGCAGCTGCGGCGCGGCCGCGAGCGCGATGGCGATCATCACCCGCTGGCGCATGCCGCCGGAGAGCTCGTGCGGGTACTGGCGCAGCCTCTCGCGCGGATCACTCACCTGCACCCGCTCGAGCAGCTCCAGCGCGCAGCGCTGCGCGGCAGCGCGCGAGTCCCCGCAGTGGCGCATGCGCACCTCGGCGATCTGCGCCCCGATGCGCAGGTGCGGGGTGAGGCTCGTCATCGGGTCCTGGAACACCAGCCCCACCCGCGCGCCGCGCACCCGGTCGAGCTGCGGCTGCCGACATCCCCATGAGGTCCGCACCGCCGAGCAGTGCGCGCCCGCTCGCCTGCCCGTTGTCGGCCAAGCAGACCCAGCGCCCCGAGGAACAGCTGGCTCTTGCCGGCGCCGGACTCCCCGACGATGCCCAGGCACTCCCCGGCGGCGACCGCCAGGTCCACCCCCTGCACCGCCTGCACGCTCGCCGGCCCCGGTGGCGAAGCGGACGGCGAAGCCCTCAAGGCTCAGGAGCGCCGCAGCGCCCGGCTCAGTGCTCACGCGGGTCCAGCGCATCGCGCAGGCTGTCGCCGAGCAAGTTCAGGCTCGCCAGCAACGCCACCAGCAGCGCGGCGGGCGCCAGCAACATCCACGGCGCAGACTCCATCTCCTGCGCGCCGCCGAAGATCAGGTTGCCGAGGCTCGCCCGCGGCTCCTGCACGCCCAGGCCGAGGAAGCTCAGGAAGCTCTCGAACAGGATCATCTGCGGCACGATGAGCGCGGCGTACACCAGCACCGGGCCGAGCAGGTTCGGCAGCACGTGGCGCCACAGGATCTGCGCGCTGCGCCAGGCCGGCGGCGCGCGCCGCGTCGATGAATTCGCGGCGCTTGAGCGCAAGGGTCTGCCCGCGCACGATGCGCGCGGTGGTCAGCCAGCCCACGGCGCCCAGACCGACGAGCAGCACCGCGAGGCTGCCGCGCGCGAACAGGCTGGTGAGGATGATGACGATGAACAGGTACGGCAGGGCGTACAGCACGTCCACGAAGCGCATCATCCAGCCATCGAGGCGTCCGCCGGCAAAGCCGGCGACCATGCCCCAGCTGACACCGATGAGCAGGCTGAGCGCGCTCGCCAGCAGGCTCAGCAGCAGCGACACGCGCACCCCCGCGAGGCTGCGCACGTACAGGTCGCGCCCCAGTCGGTCCGTGCCGAACCAGTGCTCGCCGGCGGCCCCGGGCGGCTGGGCGAGATGATTCCAGTCCAGCGCCTCCGGCTGCCAGGGACTGAAGGCGGGCCCGAGGCAGGCCAGCAGCACGAGCGCGGCCAGCACGCCCAGCGCTGCGCGCGCCGCGCGGCCGCCGCCACAGCCGCCCCGCGGCCGTACGCCATGGCGCCTGCGGTGCGCGCGCCGCCTCAACCATGGCGCACGGCCGGATCGAGCCAGCCATAGAGCAGGTCGGCGAGGAAGTTGAGCACCAGCGTGAGTGCGCCGTAGACGACGACCATGCCCAGCACCAGAGGGTAGTCGCGGTCGATCGCCCCCTGCACCAGGTAGCGCCCGGTGCCGGGCAGCCCGAACACGCTCTCCACCACCAGCGAGCCGGTGACGACGAAGGCGATCGCAGGACCGAGGTAGCTCACCACCGGCAGCAGCGCCGGCGGCAGCGCGTGGCGCCACAGCACGCGCTGGACGCCGAGTCCGCGCGCGCGCGCACTGCGCACGTACGCGCTGCTTAGGCTCTCGAGCAGGCTCGCGCGCATCAGACGCGCCAGCGTTGCCGCCACCGGCAGCGCCAGCGTCAGCACCGGCAGCACCAGGTAGCGCGGCGCGCCGCCACCGCCAGCCGGCCACGGGCAGCCAGTGCAGGTGGATGGCGAACACCAGGCCCAGCAGCGGCCCGACCACAAAGCCCGGCAGTGCCAGGGCGAGCGCACTGGCGAGGGCGACGGCATGATCGGCGGGACGGCCGTGGCAGACCGCGGCGACGATGCCCGCCGGGATCCCGCCGGCGATGGCGAGCAGAAGCGCGAGCAGCCCCAGGGTGAGGCTCACCGGCAAGCCCTGCCCGATCAGCTCCGCCACGCTGAAGTCGCGCTGCCTGAGCGAGGGACCGAAGTCACCGTGCGCGAGGCCGACGAGGTAGTGGCCGTACTGCGCCGGCAGGCTGCTGGTCGAGCCCGTAGGCGCGCTCCAGATTTGCGCGCACCTGCGGGGCCAGGCCCTGCTCCTGGTCGAAGGGGCCGCCGGGGGCCAAGCGCAGGATGAGGAAGGACAGCGATACGATGACGAACAGCGTGGGTAGCAGCCCGAGGGTCCGGTGAAGCAGGTAGCGCAGCATGCGGGACTTTAGGGAGGCGGTGCGCAATTCGTCAACGCCGCGGCGGCCGGCGGCAACACCGCCGCGGGTACGGTCCGTTATACTGCGGCCCCTGTTGCCCGCCTGCGGGCCATCTGTGAAGAGTCCCCTGCAATGAAGCGCATCCTGGTCGGTATCAAGCGTGTCGTGGACTACAACGTGCGCATCCGGGTCAAGCCGGACGGCACGGGCGTCATCACCGACGGGGTGAAGATGAGCATCAACCCCTTCGACGAGATCGCCCTCGAGGAGGCGCTGCGCATCAAGGAGCGCGGCGGCGCCGAGGAAGTCGTGGTCGCCACCGTGGGACCGGCGGACTGCCAGCAGCAGCTGCGCACCGCGCTCGCCATGGGCGCCGACCGCGCGCTGCACGTGGTGGCCGACGGCATCGTCGAGCCGCTGACCGCCGCGCGCGCGCTGCTGAAGCTGGTCGAGCGCGAGCAGCCGCTGCTGGTGATCCTGGGCAAGCAGGCCATCGATGACGACAACGGCCAGACCGGCCAGATGCTGGCGGCGCTGTGGAACCGCCCGCAGGCCACCTATGCCTCCAAGCTCGAGCTCACCGGCGACAGCGCGCGCGTGACGCGCGAGGTGGACGCGGGCCTGGAGACCCTCGAAGTCGATCTGCCCGCGGTGATCACCACCGACCTGCGCCTGAACGAGCCGCGCTACGTGAAGCTGCCCGACATCATGAAGGCCAAGAAGAAGCCGCTCGACAGCCTGACCCTTGCGGACCTCGGCGTCGAGGCGCGTGCGCAGCTGAAGCTGGTGAAGTTCGAGCCGCCGCCGCAGCGCCAGAAGGGCGTCATGGTCAAGGACGCCGCGGAACTCGTCGAGGCGCTGAAGAAGAAGGGGCTCCTGTGAGCAGCCAGATCCTCATCATCGCCGAGCACGACGGCAAGACCCTGAACCTCGCCACGGCCAAGTGCGTCACCTGTGCACGCGCGCTGGCCGACGCCCAGATCAGCATCGCCGTGTTCGCCGTCAACGGCGCCGCGGTGGCCGCGCAGGCCGCCAAGCTCGCCGGCGTGAGCCGCGTGCTGGCCATCGACAACCCGGCCAACGAGCACGCGCTGGCCGCGGTGCTCGCCCCGCAGGTGGCCGCGATCGCCGGCCCCTACTCCCACGTGCTCGGCGCCTCCACCACCTTCGGCAAGGACCTGATGCCGCGCGTCGCCGGCCTGCTGGGCGCCCCGCAGCTCAGCGACATCATGGCGATCGAGAGCGCCACGCGCTTCCGCCGCCCGATCTATGCCGGCAACGCCATCCTCACCGTCGACACCAGCGCGGTGGCGAAGCTCGTCGGCACCGTGCGCACGGCCTCCTTCGAGGCCGCCGGCACCGGCGGCACCGCGACGATCGAGAAGGTGGCGGTGGACGTGCCGCTGCCCACCCACACCCGCTTCGTGTCGGTGTCGGCCGCCAAGACCGACCGCCCGGACCTGCAGACCGCCGCGCGCGTGGTCTCCGGCGGCCGCGCCCTGGGCAGCGCCGAGGGCTTCAAGATCCTCTACAGCCTCGCCGACAAGCTCGGCGCCGCCGTCGGTGCCTCGCGCGCGGCGGTGGATGCCGGCTACGCGCCCAACGAGATGCAGGTGGGCCAGACCGGCAAGATCATCGCCCCGGAGCTGTACATGGCGATCGGCATCTCCGGGGCGATCCAGCACCTGACGGGCATCAAGGATGCGCGCACCATCGTCGCCATCAACAAGGATGGCGAGGCGCCGATCTTCGAGGTGGCCGACATCGGGCTGGTGGGCGACCTGTTCCAGATCGTCCCGGAGATCGAGCGGCTGCTCGGCTAGAGCTGACCCAGGACGTGCTCGGCCGCGGAGACCTTGAACTGTCCGGGCGCCTCGACGTCCACGTGCGTGGCGACGCCGTCCTTGACGATGATCGCGAAGCGCTGGCCGCGCATGCCCATGCCGAAACCCTTGGCATCCAGCTCCAGTCCCAGCGCCCGGGCGTAGTCGCCGTTGCCGTCGGCGAGCATCAGGATCTTGTCGCCGACGCTGGAGGACTTGCCCCAGGCGTTCATCACGAACACATCGTTCACCGCCATGCAGGCGATGGTGTCCACGCCCTTGGCCTTGATCTGGTCCGCCAGCTCCACGAAGCCCGGCAGGTGCTTGGCATCGCAGGTCGGGGTGAAGGCGCCGGGCACGGAGAACAGCACGACCTTCTTGCCCTTGAAGAGCTCCTCGGTGGTGATGTCCTTCGGGCCCTCCTTGGTCATCCGCTTGAGCGTGCCCGCGGGCATCTTCTCGCCTGCCTTGATCGTCATTGCCTCATCTCCTTGTGCGTATTTTCAGTGACCGACACATCCCCTTAAAGGCATGCGGTCCCAACGAGAAGGGCCGGGAGATGCTCTCGCCGGCCCTGTAATCTCAACCCACCTCGCGGCCAGCGGCCGCGGCGGGCAAGGGGCTCAGCCCTTGGCGTGCAGCACCCACAGGCCCGCCAGCTGCTCCAGCGCCGGGTCGCCCTTGACGGACTTGAAGGTCTTGATCGCCTCGTCCTTCTTGCCGGACTTCAGCTGCGCGATGCCCAGCAGCAGGCGCGTGTTCGCCTCGTTGCTCAGGCCGCCCTTGGTCACGCCCTTGCCGAGCAGGTCCGCGGCCTTGTCGTACTGGCCGTAGCCGTAATAGGCAAAGCCAGCCGCGGCGCTCTTCACGCCCGTGGCGGCCGCATCGGCGTCCTTCTCCAGCTTCGGCAGCGCGGCCTGGTCGGTCGCGGCCTGCTTCTTCACCGTCTCCAGCAGGCGGGTATTGCGGTCCTTGACGCGCTGGTCGGTGAAGGCGCCCTTGTCGAAGCCCTTCTCCAGCACCTTCTGCGCCTCGCCGGGGGAGCCGGCCTCGAGCGCCAGCTGCGCCATCTCGTTGTAGTCGCCGGCCTCCTTGAGGATGTCGACGTCGTTCATCAGGCGATAGGTCTGCAGCGTGTTGGTGTCGTTGTTGGAGGTCTGGCGACGCATGGAGAACAGCAGGTTCGACCAGTACTCCGTCTTCGGGTAGTAGGTGACCAGGCGCTCCATGGTGTGCTGCTGGCAGGCGGTGTCCTCGGTCTTGACGCAGTCGCCCAGCACCAGCTTCAGGGCGTCTTCCTTGGGCTGCTGGCCGGCATGCACCTGCTGGTCAATCAGCGCGGACTCGATCTTGTAGGAGTCCTTGTAGTTGCCCTTCAGGTAGTAGGCCTGCGCGACAAGGTTCTTGTTGTCATCGGTGGCGAAGCCGCCCTTGATGGCGCGCTGGCCGAAGTCGATGGCCTTGTCGTAGTTCTTGATCTGGAAGTTCAGCGCCAGCAGCGCCCGGGTGAGCTGGGGCACGTCTGCCTGGGGCATGTAGCTGCTGTCGATGCGCGTCTCGCAGTCCTTGGCCGCATCCGCGTAGTTGCCCGCGCCGATGTTGGCGTTGCAGCCAAACTCGGCGATGGTGTACTGATCGAACGGGGTCTTGTCAGGCAGCGCCGCCGCCTCGTGGATCTTGGCAAGGGCTGCCGGGTACTGCTTGTTCTTCAGGGCCTCCTGCGCCGGCACCAGCAGCTTGGCCACCTTCTCACTGTTGGTGTTCTTGCCGGCGGCAAGGGCGGGGGTTCCCGATATCAAAAGCGCAGCGCCGATGAGGGCAGCCGCAACCGTAACTGTGACCTTCATGTTTCGAATTTACCTTGCGAGTACTGAACGAGGACTGAACGCTTACTGGCCGAACTGCGCGACGTTGGTGAAGCCGATCTTCTGCATGTGATTGCGCTGCGCCGCGGCCAGCACCTGCGCGACCACACCGTATTTGGCGCGCCGGTCGGGGCGCAGGTGGATCTCCGGCTGGGGATCCTTGGCCGCCTCGGTGTGGAAGTAGCCCTCCAGCTGCGGCAGGCCAGTCACCTGGGTGCCGTTCCAGGCGATCGTGCCGTCGAAGTCGATCTCCAGGTCGATCACCTCGGGCGGGGTATCCGGCGGCGGCGGCTGCGCATTAGGGTTGGGCATGTCGAGCTTCACCGCGTGGGTCATGACCGGGAGCGAGATGATCAGCGTGACCAGCAGCACCAGCATCACATCGATGAGCGGCGTGGTGTTGATGTCGCACATCACCCCGCCCGAACCTGAACCAACACTCATTGCCATGGGATAGAGCTCCTGAAGACTTGTCTAGCGGACGCCGCGCAACATGCCGTGGTCCGGCTCGGTGAGGAACCCGACCTTCTGGATACCGCCGCGCTGCACCATGTACATGACACGGCCGATCGCCTCGTAGCGTGTTTCCTTGTCACCGCGAATGTGGATCTCCGGCTGGGGCTTGAGGACCGCCGCCTGCTTCACATCCAGCAGCAACGCGTCCGGGCTCGCGACCCGCGTGTCGTTCCAATAGATGTTGCCGTCCTTGTCGACGGCGATCGTGATGTTCTCAGGCTTGGTCTGGGTCGGGATGTTGACCGCCTTGGGCAGGTCGACCTTCACCGTCTTGTTAATCACGGGAATGGTGATCAGGAAGATGATGAGCAGCACCAGCATGACATCCACCAGGGGCGTCGTATTGATGGTCGAGATCGCGCCGGCCTCTTCCTCGCCACCGCCGCCGATGTTCATTGCCATGGATCAGGTACTCCTTACAAAGCGCACGGGCACTGCCGGGCGCGCTGTGCGCGCACCCGGCAAACCCCTGCAGCGAGTTACTTGCCGACCGCCGCCGCCTTGGCCGCTGCCGGACGGGCGCCGCCCATAGTGCCCGGGCCGTCGGTGACCACGCGCGCGCCACCGACCAGATAGGCATGCAGATCGCTGGCAAAGTTGCGCAGCGAGTCCTGCAGGGACTTGTTGCGGCCGAGCAGCCAGTTGTAGCCCATGACCGCAGGCACCGCGACGAACAGGCCGATGGCGGTCATGATGAGCGCCTCACCGACAGGGCCTGCCACCTTATCGATGCTCGCCTGGCCGGCGACGCCGATGCTGACGAGGGCGTTGAGGATGCCCCACACCGTGCCGAACAGGCCGACGAAGGGCGCCGTGGAGCCCACGGTGGCCAAAAGGCCCAGTCCGCCGCCGAGCTTGCTGTTGACCCCGTCCACCGAGCGCTGCAGCGACATGGTGATCCACTCGTTGAGATCGATGCGGTCGGTCAGGCGGCCGTCGTGGTGGGAAGCGGCACGCAGCCCGTCCTCGGCGATGAGGCGGAACTCATCACCCTTCTTCAGCCGCTCGACGCCGTCCTTCACCGAGGGCGCAGTCCAGAACTGCTTCTCAACGATTCTGGCGGACTTCTTCAGCTTGCTCTGGTCCCACAGCTTCGTGAGCATGACGTACCAAGAGGCGAGCGACATGATGAGCAGGAGAATGAGCACCGATCGGGCGATGGGGTCACCGCCCGCCCACAACGCACCGAGGCCGTAAGGGTTGGAAGTGGTGACGGTGGAGGCGGCTGCTGCGACTTGGTTTTCCATAGTTTTCCTCGAATCGACAAAAATAATGCCGCACCCCTGCGCAAGGAACGCGGCGTCTGAATTACCTGATCTGGAACCTGATACCCAACTTCTCACAGGCGGCGACCGGCTTGCCATCTTCGGTGGCCGGCTTGTATTGGCCGGATGGCCGCGGTGGTGAGCTTGATCGCCGCTTCATCCAGGTGCGGGAAGCCGGAGGTCTTGTCCAGCGTGGGCGCCGCGGTGAGCTTGCCATCCGGGCCGACACAGACGTTGATCACCGCCATGCCCTGCTCCTCCAGGCGCTTGGAGGCCGGCGGGTAGAAGTCCTCGCTGTTGCGGGAAGCCCTTGCCCGGTTGTCACCCTGGTGCGCACGACCGCGTGCGGGGCCGCCGCCGCAGCCACGGGTTTCGTCGTCACGTTGGTGATGGCGGTCGTGGCGACCGCCTGCGGCACCTCGACGATCGTGTCGGTCGGCGGGATCTCCACCGGCGGGCGCTCGAAGGTCGGCGGCGGGGGTGGCGGCGGCGGGGTGTTCTTGACGTCCTCGGGCTCGAACACCGCCTGGACGGGGGGCGCGAGCGCCTCGATGGCGCGACTGGCAAGGCCTGTCACCAGCGCCCACAGGATGAGCAGATGCAGCAGCAGGATCGCTCCCACCACCACGCCACGTCGCGTAAAGAACTGGGAATCCTGTTCTATATAAGCAGCCATGAGTTACTAATCGTCGTGCTGTCTAAAACGCCGGGCCTGCAATCGCGGCACCGGAGGCTGATGCACCGATGCCTCAATTTAAGAACCCGGACCCCGGACCCGGCGGCAGTCATGCCCGCAGGACCTTCCCCACATCACCAACGGTCAATTCATCTTATCCGGCATTCGGTCCGACGGGCCCATGATTATAAGAATCGGCCCCGGACGGAGTGCGCGGCTTACGCGCGCAGCGACGAATACTCTTCGCGAACTGTAACCGCTGCCTTTCGGACTGACAACTGCGGCGATGCCTTAAGAATTGGACCGACGCGCCTGTGTCGGTTCAGTCACCGCTCCCTGCGAGGCGCTGCCCACCAGGGCGGCGTACTTGGCGAGCACACCGCTCGCGGCATAGGGTTTGGGCGCTTTCCAGGCCGCGCGGCGCCGCTTTAGTTCAGCCGCCGCAAGCTCCACGCGGATCTCGCGGCGGCGCGCATCGACCACGATCCGGTCGCCTGTCTTCAACAGCCCGATGGGTCCGCCCACGGCGGCCTCGGGAGAAATATGTCCGACCACAAAGCCGTGGCTGCCGCCGGAGAAGCGCCCGTCGGTGATCAGGGCGACCTTGTCCCCCAGCCCCAGGCCCATGATGGCCCCCGTGGGGCTGAGCATCTCGCGCATGCCCGGTCCCCCGCGCGGGCCCTCGTTGCGGATCACCACCACGTCCCCGGCGCGCACCTGCCCGGCCAGGATCGCCTGCGTGGCGCGTTCCTCGCCGTCAAACACGCGCGCGCGGCCCTCGAAGCGTTCCCCTTCCTTGCCGGTGAGCTTGGCCACCGCCCCCTCGGGGGCGAGGTTCCCGTAGAGGATCACCAGGTGGCTGTCCTTCTTCAGCGGCCGATCGAGCGGGCGCACAATGTCCTGCCCGCTCATGTACATGGGGACCTTTTCCAGATTCTGCCTCAGGGTCCGTCCGGTCACCGTCATGCATTGCCCGTGCAACAGGCCGCCCTCGAGTAGCATGCGCATCAGAGGCTGGATGCCGCCGATCGCCACCAGCTCCGACATCAGGTAGCGGCCGCTCGGGCGCAGGTCCGCCAGCACCGGCGTGCGGCGCCCGATGCGGGTGAAATCGTCCAGTTCCAGCTTCACGCCCGCCGCGTGTGCGATCGCCAGCAGGTGCAGCACCGCATTGGTGGAACCACCCAGCGCGATGACCACGGTGATCGCATTCTCGAACGCGCGCCGGTCGAGGATGTCGCGGGGCTTCAAGCCCTCCTTCACCAGGCGCACCACCGCCTCCCCGGCGCGGCGCGAGTCGGAGCGCTTGTCCTCCCCGACGGCCTCCTGCGCGGAGCTGCCCGGCAAGGACAAGCCCAAGGCCTCGATGGCCGAGGCCATGGTGTTGGCGGTGTACATCCCCCCGCAGCTGCCAGGTCCTGGAATGGCGGTGCGCTCGATCTCCAGCAGGCCCGCGTCCGAGAGCTTGCCGGCCGCGTGCGCGCCCACCGCCTCGAACACCGAGACGATGTCGCGGCGCTGGGCTCCCGGGCGGATCGTGCCGCCGTAGACGAACACCGACGGGCGGTTAAGCCGCGCCATGGCCATCGCGCAGCCGGGCATGTTCTTGTCGCAGCCGCCCACGGCCACGAAGCCGTCGAAGCCGGCCGCCCCTGCCACCGCCTCGATCGAGTCGGCGATGATCTCCCGCGAGACCAGCGAGTAGCGCATTCCCGGGGTGCCCATCGAGATCCCGTCCGAGACGGTGATGGTGTTGAACAGCACGCTCTTGCCGCCGGCCGCATCGACCCCCTCGCAGCTCTGGCGCGCGAGCTCGTTGATGTGCATGTTGCAGGGCGTGAGGTTCGCCCCGGTGGAGGCCACCCCGATCTGCGGGCGCATGAAGTCCGCCTCGCTGAAGCCGACCGCGCGCAGCATCGCGCGCGAGGGCGCCTGCTTGTCCCCATCCACCACCACGCGCGAGAACGCGCGCGGGTCGGTGACTTTCTTCCTGGCCATGTGTTGCCCGATCGTTCCTTGCTATTCGCCGCGCGCGCGGCGCATGCGGTTGAAGCCCAGCGCCCCGGCCACCGTCATCAGAAGCGGCAGCGCGAGCGCGTATTTCCCGGCGCCCGCATGCAGCGCCTCCAGTCCCATGTAGGCGAGCACGCCGGCCGGCGGAGCGAGGCCGCCGCGCAGCCCCGTGAGGGTGACGTGCACGCCCATGTAGTGCTGCGCGCGCCCCGCGGAGGCGAAGTCGTTGTGCCCGAGGTTCCAGCCTAGATTAGCACCCGCCTGCGCCACGCCCAGCAGCACCGCGCCCGTCCACAGCACGGTGAGCGACTCCAGGAACACCCCGAGGGCGAGCACCACGCTGGCGAGTACCAGCGCCCAGCCCTGCCGGGCGCGGTAGCGCACTACGTGCGAGCCATCGAAGAGGCGCGCCCAGGCCGGCAGGAACAGCGGCTGGGTGATCAGCGGCACGACCGCGAGCAGCCCGATCTGCGTGCCGCTGGAGATGTGCAGGTGCTCGGAGAACAGGAGCACCAGCTGGGCGGTCAGCATGAGGTTGCCGGCGCCGAAGACCCCCATCCACAGCATGTACTCACGGTAGGCGGGGTCCTCCTTGAGGATGAGCGTGAGCATCGCGAGACTGAACGGCTCGCTCTTCGCCCCGCTCGCCCCTTCCGCGGCCAGCAGCTGGAACTCGCGCCGCACACGCATGGCGCGGTACAGCCACGCACCGGCCAGGCCGGCGAGCGCCCCGCCGCCGTAGAGCCAGCGCGCATCCAGCGCGCGCGCCTCCAGCGCCCAGCCCACCAGGGCGGCGGAGCTGGCCACGGCGAGCGAGTTGACGATGACGATGCGCCCGGTGATCCGCGCGAGCACGTTGCGCGGGTAGTTGGCCGTCCACACCGCCGCGCGCACGGTGAGGATCGCCGCCCACAGCACCCGCGCGAGGATGATCGAGGCCACCGTGAACAGCAGGCCGCGCGCGCCCATCGAGGCAAAGGCGACGCAGCCGACCGCCAGTGCAAAGCCGGCCTGCAGGGCCACCATGAGTCCGACGCGGGCGCGCCCGTGGGCGACATTCGCCCACACGAAGGACAACACGTTGGAGAAGGCCGGCGCTCCGCTCACCAGCGCCACCGCGATGTTCACCCCGAACAGGCTCGCGGCGCGGCCGAAGTGCTGCTTGACCAGCACCGCCGCCGTGGCCCCCTCCACCAGCCCGAGGCTCAGGCCGAGCAGCCCCCACGGCAAGATCTCGCGGCGGAAGATGCCTTCGGCAAAGGGGCTGGGCTGGGGGATGCGACCTGCGGCCACGGGCGGCAGCTTAAACGCACGCCCGGGAGCACACCATGCGCGTTGACAAGCTCCTCGCGCGTATGCTCCTATCGGTGCATCAGGATTCGTTCGCACTCATGAGTAAAACCACCCTTCAGGCCCTTCCCGATGCCGCGCTGGCAAGCGCGCGTGGGGGCCTGCTGCTGGTACTGCCGGTACTGCTGCTCCTTAGCCGGAGCGAGCGGTGCGGGGCACTCGCGAACGCCTGAACCCAACCAGGCACGAGCGACAAGACACCAAAAAGACCCCGCACCGGCCAGAAGCCGATGCGGGGTTTTTTCTGTTTGCCAACCGCCCGCACGCGCGGGCATTGAGGAGTGAGGCGAGATGAGGCTGTATTCGCACAAAGACGTCGACAAGAAGGCCCTCAAGGGAGCGCGCATCGCCATCCTCGGCTACGGCAGCCAGGGGCGCGCACATGCCCTTAACCTGCATGACTCAGGCTTCGACGTGGTGGTCGGCGTTCGCAAGGGCGGCGCCGGCTGGAAGCAGGCGAAGAAGGACGGGCTGGCGGTGGCGGAACCGGGCGCCGCGGCCCAGGGGGCGGACCTGGTGGCCATGCTGCTGCCGGACACCGCGCAGAAGGCCTTCTACGAGACCATCAAGGGCAGCCTGAAGAAAGGCGCCACCCTGCTCTTCGCGCACGGCTTCAACGTGCACTTCAAGCAGATCAAGCCGCGCAAGGACCTGGACGTGGTGCTGATCGCCCCCAAGGGGCCGGGGGACCTGGTGCGCCGCCAGTACCAGCAGGGGCGCGGAGTGCCGTGCCTTCTGGCCGTGGCGCAGGATGCCACCGGTAAGGCGCATGCGCGCGCGCTCGCCTACGCCGGCGGCATCGGCGGCACGCGCGGCGGGGTGCTCGAGACCACCTTCGCCGAGGAGACCGAGACGGACCTGTTCGGCGAGCAGGCGGTGCTGTGCGGGGGCGCCACGGAGCTGGTGGTCAAGGGCTTCGAGACCCTGGTCGAGGCCGGCTACCAGCCCGAGGTCGCCTACTACGAGTGCCTGCATGAGCTGAAGCTCATCGTCGACCTGCTGCACGAGGGGGGCATCACCAAGATGCATCGCTTCATCAGCGAGACCGCCAAGTACGGCGACCTCACGCGCGGCCCGCGCGTGGTGGATGCGCGCGTGAAGAAGGAGATGAAGAAGATCCTGAAGGAGGTGCAGGACGGCACCTTCGCCCGGCAGTGGATCGCGGAGAACGAGAAGCACGGCAAGCGCCGCTACAACAAGCTGCTCAAGGCCGACATGAACCGGCAGATCGAGAAGGTCGGCGCGAACCTGCGCGCGCGCATGCCCTGGCTCGAGGAGAAGCGCTGAACGTCCCGCCGCGCCGGCGCGCCAGACCGGCACGGCTCACCTGACCCAACTACTTAGGATGTGCCCCATGGTCGCCCAACCCGACCGCGTAATGATCTTCGACACCACCTTGCGTGATGGCGAGCAGTCACCCGGCTGCAGCATGACGCGCCCGGAGAAGCTGCGGGTGGCGCGCGCGCTGGCGGACCTGGGCGTCGATGTCATCGAGGCCGGCTTCCCGGCAGCCTCCAAGGGCGACTTCGACAGCGTGAGCGCGGTCGCCCGCGAGGTGCACGGGCCGATCATCTGCGGCCTGGCGCGCTGCAATGCCGGGGACATCGAGCTCGCGGCTAAGGCGGTGGCCGCGGCCGAGCGCCGGCGGGTGCACGTGTTCCTGGCCACCAGCGCCATCCACCGCCAGTACAAGCTCAACATGGCCCAGGATGAGATCCTGCGCCTGGCCGCCGAGGGAGTCGCCCAGGCGCGCGCCCTGTGCGAGGACGTGGAGTTCTCCCCCGAGGACGCCTCGCGCACCGAGATCGAGTTCCTGGCGCAGGTGGTCGAGGTGGCCATCGCCTCCGGCGCCACCACCGTGAACATCCCCGACACGGTCGGCTACACCGTGCCCGATGAATTCGCGGAGCTGTTCCGCTACCTGCGCAAGAACGTGCGCGGCATCGAGAACGTGCGCCTCTCGGTGCACTGCCACGATGACCTGGGGATGGCCGTGGCCAACAGCCTCACCGCCGTAGTCGCCGGCGCGCGCCAGATCGAGTGCACCATCAACGGCATCGGCGAGCGCGCCGGCAACTGCTCGCTCGAGGAAGTGGTCATGGCGCTGAAGACCCGCGCGGCCTTCTTCAACCTCGCCACCAACATCAACACCCAGCGCCTCTACCCGACCTCGCGGCTGCTCTCCTCCATCACCGGCATGCCGATCGCGCGCAACAAGGCGGTGGTGGGGGAGAACGCCTTCGCCCATGAGAGCGGCATCCACCAGCACGGCATGCTCAAGCACCACTCCACCTACGAGATCATGCGCCCGGAGGATGTCGGCCTGCAGCGCTCGAGCCTGGTGCTCGGCAAGCACTCCGGCCGGCACGCCTTCCGCGACCGCGTGCAGGCGCTCGGCTTCGAGCTGGACGAGCTGGAACTGAACCGCGCCTTCGAGGAATTCAAGGCGCTGGCGGACAAGAAGAAGGAGCTGTTCGACGGGGACATCGAGGCCATCGTGCTGTCGGCGGAGGGCTCGGCCGCCGGCCCCTGGCAGCTGCAGGAGCTGTCGGTCGAGGCGCGCAGCAATGCCGCCGCGCGCGCCACGGTGCTGCTGGCGCACGCGGACGGGCGCCGCATCGAGCACACCGCCACCGGGGATGGCCCGGTGGATGCGGCCTTCAAGGCGATCGAGGCCGCCAGCGGCATCAGCGTGGCGCTGCGCAAGTTCGAGGTGCACGCGGTGTCCGAGGGCGAGGATGCCCAGGGCGAGGCGCGCATCTACGTGGAGTACAATCAGCGCACGTACCGCGGCGCCAGCGTCAGCACGAACATCATCGAGTCCGCCACGCGCGCCTTCCTCGAGGTGATCAACCGCATCGAGCTGGCGCAGTCCGGGGCCCGCTCGCGCGAGGAACGCAGCGCGGCCACCCCCGCCTAAGGAGACCCCATGCCCATACCGGCCACGCAGTTCATCTGGTTCAACGGCAAGCTCGTCCCCTGGGAGAAGGCGACGGTGCACGTGCTCAGCCACGCGCTGCACTACGGCTCCTCGGTGTTCGAGGGCGTGCGCGCCTACGAGACCCCCCGCGGCGTGGCGGTGTTCCGCCTGCGCGACCACACCCAGCGCCTGATGGACTCGGCGAAGATCTACCGCATCGGCGTGCCGTTCTCGGCCGAGCAGATCAACGCGGCGTGCCGCGAGGTGATCGCCGCCAATGAGCTCAAGCGCGGCGCCTACATCCGCCCGGTGGTGTTCCGCGGCTACGGGGAGATCGGGGTGGCGCCCAAGCTCGACCCGCCGACGGATGTCGCCGTGGCCGCCTGGGAATGGGGCGGCTACCTCGGCGCCGACTCGATCGAGGCCGGCGTCGATGCCTGCATCACCTCCTGGCAGCGCGTGGCGCCGAACACCATCCCGGCCCTCGCCAAGGCCGGCGGCAACTACCTCTCCAGCCTGCTGATCGGCATGGAGGCCCGGCGCCTGGGCTTCGCGGAAGGCATCGGCCTGTCCTCGGACGGCACCCTGAGCGAGGGCTCCGGGGAGAACCTGTTCCTGGTGAAGGACGGGGTGCTGCTCACCCCGGGCCTGTCGCACTCGGTGCTCAACGGGCTCACGCGCGACTCGGTGATGCGCCTGGCGCGCGAGCGCGGCCTGGAGGTGCGCGAGGCCGCCCTGCCCCGCGAGCTGCTGTACATCGCCGACGAGGCCTTCTTCACCGGCACGGCGGTGGAGATCACCCCGATCCGCTCGGTCGACCGGCTCACCATCGGCAACGGCAAGCGCGGCCCGGTCACCGAGACGCTGCAGAACGCCTTCTTCGGCCTGTTCAGCGGCAAGACCGCCGACAAGTGGGGCTGGCTGGACTACGTCGACATGTCCGCCCCGCGCGCCGCGGCGGCCGGCTGAAGCGGCGACGGCACGTCCACATGGCCAGCCCGCGCACGCTCTTTGACAAGGTTTGGGCCGCCCACGAGGTCAGCCCCGAGACCGCAGAGGCGCCCGCGGTGCTGTACATCGACCTGCACCTGATCCACGAGGTGACTTCCCCGCAGGCCTTCGCGGTGCTGCGCGAGCGCGGCCTGACCGTGCGCCGCCCGGAGCGCACGCTCGGCACCATGGACCACTCGACCCCGACGCTCACCGCCCAGGTCTTCGGCGGCGCGCCGATCGCGGTGGACTCCGCCGCCCGCCAGGTGCAGCAGCTGGAGAAGAACTGCGCCGAGTTCGGGGTGGAGCTTCTGGCGCTGCGCAACGCCCAGCGCGGCATCGTGCATGTCATCGGCCCGGAGCTCGGGCTCTCGCAGCCGGGCAAGACCATCGTCTGCGGCGACAGCCACACCAGCACCCACGGGGCGCTCGGCGCGCTCGCCTTCGGCATCGGCACGACCGAGGTCGGGCACGTGCTCGCCACGCAGTGCCTGCTGCAGCGCAAGCCGAAGTCCCTCGCCATCAACGTCGAGGGCGAGCTGGGGAGCGGAGTCAGCGCCAAGGACCTGATCCTCTCGATCATCGGCACCATCGGCGTCGATGGCGGCACCGGGCACGTCATCGAGTACCGCGGCTCGACCATCCGCGCCCTGGCGATGGATGAGCGCCTGACCGTGTGCAACATGTCGATCGAGGCCGGCGCCCGCGCCGGCATGATCGCCCCGGACGAGGTCACCTACCGCTATCTGGCCGGCCGGCCGCGCGCCCCTGCCGGGGAGGCCTGGGAGGCGGCGCTGGCGCGCTGGCGCGCGCTGCCCACCGATGCGGGCGCGCGCTTTGACCGCGAGGTGAGCATCGATGCCGCACGCATCGAGCCGATGATCACCTACGGCACCAACCCCGGCATGGTGATCCCGATATCCGCCTCGATCCCGCGGCGCCCCGGGGATGCCGCCTTCGCACGCGCGCTCGAGTACATGGGGCTCACCGCCGGCGAGCCGATCAAGGACCAGAAGGTAAACGTGGTGTTCCTCGGCAGCTGCACCAACGCGCGCCTCTCGGACCTGCGCGCGGCGGCGGCGGTGCTGCGCGGCAAGCGCATCGCCCGCGGCATCACCATGCTGGTGGTGCCCGGCTCGCAGGACATCAAGCGCCAGGCCGAGACCGAGGGCCTGGACCGGGTATTCCTCGATGCCGGCGCGGAGTGGCGCGAGTCGGGCTGCTCGATGTGCCTGGGGATGAACGGCGACCTGGTGGGCCGCGGGGAATACTCCGTCTCCACCAGCAACCGCAACTTCGAGGGCCGCCAGGGCGCCGGGGCGCGCACGCTGCTGGCAAGTCCTGCGACCGCGGCCGCCTGCGCCCTCACCGGCCGGGTCACCGACCCGCGCGAACTCGCCTGACCGCGCCACGCCCGTGGAACCCTTCACCACCCTCACCTCGCGCACCGTGGTCATGCCGGGCTCGAACATCGACACCGACCAGATCATCCCGGCGCGCTTCCTGACCACCACCACCCGCGCGGGACTGGGCGCGCAGCTGTTCACCGACTGGCGCTACGACGCCACCGGCGCCCCGGACCCCGAGTTCGTCCTCAACCGCCCGGAGTCCAGGGGCTGCCAGGTGCTGGTCGCGGGCCGCAACTTCGGCTGCGGCTCCTCGCGCGAGCACGCGCCCTGGGCGCTGCTCGACTATGGCTTCCGCGCCATCATCAGCACCGAGATCGCCGACATCTTCTGCTCGAACGCGCTCAAGAACGGCCTGCTGCCGGTGATCGTCGACGAAGGCACCAGCGCCTGGCTGATCGCGCACCCGGGCGCTGCGGTGAGCCTGGACGTCGCGGCCGGCACGCTCACCCTGCCCGGCGGCGCCGCGGTCTCCTTCCCGCTCGCAGCCTTCGACCGGCACTGCCTGCTCAAGGGCGTGGACGAGCTGGGCTACCTGCTGGACCGGCGCGCGGCGATCGCAGCCTTCGAGCAGCGTCCATGAAGGCGCGCATCGCGGTGCTGCCCGGTGATGGCATCGGGCCGGAGGTCATTGCCCAGGCCAGCGCCTGCCTGCAGGCGGTCGCGCAGCGCTGCGGCCACGCGTTCACCCTCGACCGCGCTACCCCTTCGGCGGGGCCGCCATCGATGCCCACGCCAACCCGCTGCCCGAGGCGACGCTCAGCGCCTGCCGCAGCGCCGATGCGATCCTGCTGGGGGCGATCGGCGGCCCGAAGTGGTCGGGCGCCGATGCCAGCGTGCGGCCCGAGCAGGGCCTGCTGCGCCTGCGCCGCGAGCTCGGCGCCTTCGCGAACCTGCGCCCCGTGGCGCGTGCACCCGGCCCTGCGCGGATGCCTCGACGCTCAAGCGCGCGGTGCGTCGAGGGCGTCGATCTGGTGTTCGTGCGCGAGCTCACCGGCGGCATTTACTTCGGGGAGAAGACGCCGCGATGCGCGCAGCGCCTCGGATCTGTGCACCTACACGGTGGCCGAGATCGAGCGCATCGTGCGCGTGGCGGCGCAGCTGGCGCGCACGCGGCGCCGCAAGCTCACCTCCATCGACAAGTCGAACGTGCTCGAGACCTCGCGGCTGTGGCGCGCGGTGGTCGCAGCGCGTCGTGGCCGAGGAGTTCCCCGACATCGCGCCTGGAGCACATGCTGGTCGACTCCGCGGCGATGCACCTGATCCGCCGCCCGCGCGACTTCGACGTGCTGGTCACCGAGAACATGTTCGGCGACATCCTCACCGACGAGGCGGCGATGCTGGCCGGCTCGCTGGGACTTCTGCCCTCGGCCTCCCTCGGCGACGGGCGCCACGGCCTCTACGAGCCGATCCACGGCTCGGCGCCGGACATCGCCGGCCGCGGCATCGCCAATCCCTACGGCGCGATCCTCAGCGCCGCCCTGCTGCTGCGGCACTCGCTGCGGCTGGAAGCCGAGGCCGCCTGGCTCGAGGCGGCCGTCCACCGGGCCTTCGCCGATGGGGTGCGCACTGCGGACATGGCCCCGGCGGCCGCGGCGGCCAGCACCGCGCAGGCCGGGGCCGCGGTGCTTAGCAACCTGCAGCCGCGCGGATAGGGGCGCTCTCGAGCACGCGGCTCGCGCGCTCCAGTGCGCGCGCGAGGTCCTCCTGAAGATCCGCCAGCCCCTCGATGCCGACCGACAGGCGCAGCAGCCCGTCGGTCAACCCGGCGCGCGCCCGCGCCGCCGCGTCCATCGCCGCGTGCGTCATGGTGGCCGGATGGGCCACCAGGCTCTCCACGCCTCCCAAGGACTCGGCGAGCGAGAAGCACTCCAGTCCCGAGACGAAGGCGCGCACGGCCTCGTGGCCGCCGGCAAGCTCCAGCGTGATGACCGCGCCGAAGCCCTTCTGCTGGCGCCGGGCGAGCTCGTGCCCGGGGTGCGAGGGCAGCCCCGGGTACCACACCTTCTGCACCGCCTCGCTCTCGCACAGCCACTCGGCGAGCGCCTGGGCGTTGCGGCCGTGGTGTTCCAGGCGCGCATGCAGGGTGCGGATGCCGCGCAGAGTGAGGAAGCTGTCGAAGGGCGCGCCGGTGACTCCCAGGCAGTTGGCCCACCAGGTGAGCTGCTCGTGCAGCGCCGGATCGCGCGCGATCACCGCCCCGCCGACCACGTCGGAGTGGCCATTGAGGTACTTGGTGGTCGAGTGCACCACCAGGTCCGCGCCGTGGACGAGTGGCAGCTGCCAGGCCGGCGACAGGAAGGTGTTGTCGACCACCGTGAGCGCCCCGGCCGCACGGCCCAGGGCGGCACAGGCGGCGATGTCGGTGATGCGCAGCAGCGGATTGCTCGGGGTCTCGATCCACAGCAGGTCCGCCGGGGTGGCGAGCGCGGCGCGCACGGCGGCCGCATCGCCGAAGTCCACGAACTCCACGCGGCGCTCGCCGCGGCGCCGCCAGGCATCGAACAGCCGGTAGGTGCCGCCGTAGCAGTCGTGCGGGGCGATGATGCGCCCGCCGGCGGGCACCAGGTAGCCGGTGACCGTGACCGCGGCCATGCCGCTGGCGGTGACCACCGCGCCCGGCTCCCTGCTCCAGGTCCGCCAGCGCGCAGGCCAGCAGGTCGCGCGTCGGGTTGCCCGAGCGGGTGTAGTCGTACTTGCGCTTCTCGCCGAAGCCCTTGAAGGCGAACGTCGAGGTCAGGTGCAGCGGCGGCACGACGCACCCGGTGGCATCGTCGCACTCGATGCCGGCACGCACCGCGCGGGTGGTCTCGCTGAGCGGGGGGGTGGCCGGGGCGACCGGGCGCACGGGGGGCTTACTCATGGCACACCCCGCAGCCGGCGGCAGTGAGTGAGGCTACAAACTTCGAAGGCGCGCATGTGAATCGTCTCCACTCGTGGCTGTCACGGTCTCACCGTGTGTCCTGAGGGAGCGCATCCGTCCAAGGGGACCCTGGGACGAATATGTCGCGTCCATCTTCCCCGTCACCGGTGAAGCTACGCAGACCGCTCATCTGTCGACACCCGCAGGCGGAATCGCAGGACGTAGCACCTTTCCAGGGTGGTTAATCCTGGCGGTTGCCCCGGCGTCTTTGGGCCTAATCCCTCAGCCGGTCTCGATGAGTGACCCGGAGTCTACGGTGCGGCCGCGCCTTTCCGCAAGCCGGTGGCCTGCGGGGCCGCTCCCAAACCCGGCAAATCGCCGCAGGATGTGACGGCCGTCAGCCGGCGTGGGGGCTGGCGGCGGCCGAACGGCGCTCGGCATCGGCTGCCTCGCCGTTCTTGCCCAGTGCGCGCAGTGCCTCGGCAATCAGGTGCCAGGCGGAGGCCTGGGCGGCCGGGTCGCCGGTGGACAGTGACAGCGCCTTCCTGCCCATGGCCTCGGCCTGGCCGGGGTTGCTCTCCCCCATGCGGATGCGGCCGAGCTCGGTCCACAACAGCGGGTTGTCCGGCTCGATCCGCAGTGCCCGCTCCACCGTGGCCGCAGCCCCCGGATAGTCCCCGGACGCGGACTGCTGGTGCGCCTGGCTCACCAGCGCCTGCGCGGCGCTGCCCAGGCGGAACTGCTTCGGCGCCGGCGTGTACGGCTTCTCCGGCGAGGGCACGGGGGAGGCCTCGTTCGGGGCCGCCGCGGTCCCGGGGCCGGGCTGCGCCGATCCGGCCGGTGCCGGGTGCGCCGGGCCTTCGGGAAAACTCGGCGCCGGGGCGTGCAGCGCGCACCCGCTCAGGGCGAGCACGAAGGTGAGGGAGAGCACGGGCAGGGGCTGCGGCATGGCCCATGATATCGCGACTGCCCGGGGCTCAGCGCCACCGCAGCGGCGCCGGGCGTCAGCGGAAATTGCAGCCCGGCTTGGGGGCAATGGGCGTGCCGGCCGGCACGGCGATGGTCACCAGGTCGGTGGCGCAGCCCGGCTGCGCGCGCAGTCCGGTGTCGAACTCGATCTGCGCCTCGGCGAGGCTCTCGGGCATCGCGGTGTCCCAGGAGCGCGTGCCGAGGTTGGCCATGACGTGCGCCCACACCGGCAGCGCGCCGGCGGAGCCGGTAAAGCCGGTCGGGTCGTTGTCGTCGTAGCCGACCCACACCACGACCAGGTGCGCACCGGAGAAGCCGGCGAACCAGCTGTCGCGGTAGTCCTGCGAGGTGCCGGACTTGCCGGCGACGGTCAGGGCCGGGGGCAGCAGGGCGCGCGCGGGGCGCCCGGTGCCGTGCTCCATCACCTGCACCATCATGCGGTCGATCTGGTAGACGTTCTCCGGAGTCGCCACCGGCGTCACCTCCAGCGGGAAGGCCTTCAGCGGCTTGCCGTCGGCTGCGATCACCGCGCGCACGGCGCGCAGCGGGTTGCGGAAGCCGCCGTTCGCGATGCCGTTGAACAGCTGCGCCACCTCCAGCGGCGTGGCATCGACCGCCCCCAGCAGCATTGCCGGCACGGGAAGCGGCGCCTGCGGCAGGCCGAAGCGGGTGAAGGTCTGCGCCACCTTGGGCAGGCCCACCTCCAGCCCCACCCCGACGGTGGCAAGGTTCAGTGACTCCGACAGCGCGCGCACCACCGGCACCGGCCCGTACACCTGGTGAGTGAAGTTCTCCGGCCTCCAGTGCTTGCCGCCCTCGAGCTTCACATCCACCGGCGCATCCTCGACCACGGTGGCGGCGGTGTAGCGGCCGGTCTCCAGCGCGGTGAGGTAGATGAAGGGCTTCACCAGCGAGCCCATGGAGCGGTGCGCATCCAGCGCGCGGTCGAAACCGTCGTAGCCGACGTCGCGCCCGCCAACGATGGCGATCACGTCCCCGCTCTGCGGAGCGGTGACCACCACCGCCCCCTCGAGGGACTCCTTGGGGTGCTTCTTCTGCTTGTCCAGGCGCGCCAGCTCCTGCTCGAGCGCGCGCTCGCTCTCATCCTGGGCGCGCGGCTCCAGGCTGGTGTAGATGCGCAGCCCGGCCTCGGTCAGGTCCGCCTCGCGGTAGTCGCGGCGCAGGGTGCGGCGCACGAAGTCCAGGTACGCCGGGAAGTAGGCCCCGGCCGGGCGCGCGGTGACCCCGAGCGGGCGGCGCGCCGCGGCGGCGGCCTCGGCCGGCTTGACGATGCCCTGCTCGGCCATGACCTTGAGCACCAGGTCGCGCCGCGCGCGCGCCCGCTCCGGATGGCGGCGCGGGTCGTAGTAGGAGGGCCCGCGCACGATCGCCACCATGAGCGCGACCTCGGAGAGGTCAAGCTCCGCGAGCGGCTTGCCGAAGTAGAACTGGCTCGCCAGGCCGAAGCCATGGATGGCGCGCTCCCCGTCCTGCCCGAGGAAGATCTCGTTGATGTAGGCGTTCATCAGGTCCGCCTTGGTGAAGTGCGCATCCAGGGCGATCGCCATGAAGGCCTCGCGCACCTTGCGCGACAGCGTCTGGCGCGAGTCCAGGAAGTAGCTGCGCACCAACTGCTGCGTGAGGGTGCTCGCGCCCTGCTCGATCTGCCCGGCGCGCGCGTTCACCCACATGGCGCGCAGGATCCCGCCCGGGTCGACCCCGTGGTGGGTGTCGAACTTGCGGTCCTCGACCGCCTTGAGCGCCGCCGGCAGCAGCACCGGCACCTCGTCCGGGGCGACCACGATGCGATCCTCGCCGTGGCTCGGGAAGATGCTGCCGATCAGCAGCGGCTCCAGGCGCAGCACCGGCACCTCGCGCCCGGCCGCATCGCGCAGCCCCTCGAGCGCATGCGCGCCGGTGGCGATGGCGAGCACGGTTGCCGCTCGGCTCTCGTCGGCAAAGCGCGCCGGCCGCAGCGCCACCTCCAGGCGGCTGCCCACCCAGCGATAGGAGCCCGGGTGATCGGTGCTGTCGGCGCGGCGGTAGTGCAGGCGCTGCAGCTCGTGCTCCAGTTCCGCCGGCGTGAGCTCCAGACCCGCGTACAGCTCCAGCGGCGCGGCGTACACCAGCGCCGGCAGTGTCCAGCGCCGGCCCTCGAACTGGCGGGTCACCAGGTGATCCCAGTACCACAGGTAGCCGATGCCGGCCGCCAGCGCCACCGCGGCGGCGAACAGCAGCGGGCGCTGCGCCTTCTTCAGCCAGCGTGGGGCCTTCAGAGGAAC
The DNA here is from genome assembly GCA_963794975.1 of uncultured Pseudomonadota bacterium. GTDB lineage: Bacteria > Pseudomonadota > Gammaproteobacteria > Steroidobacterales > Steroidobacteraceae > 13-2-20CM-66-19. Next base: position 879,655 of record CAWCGL010000002.1, read on the forward strand.
AGCTCCGCGGCCGGGTCCCTGAGGTTGTAGTGCGAGCTCATCGCGTGGCCGTAGGCGCCGGCATTGGCGATCAGCAGCACGTCGCCCTCGCGCGTCACCGGCAGCAGGCGGTCATGACCGAGCACGTCGGCGCTTTCGCAGATCGGCCCGACCACGCTCACCGGCTCCGTGGCCGGCTCGTCCAGGCGCGAGAGGTTGGCGATCTCGTGGTAGGACCCGTACAGGGCCGGGCGGATGAGCGAGTTCATCCCCGTGGCGACCCCGACGAAGCGCACGCCGCCCTTGGACTTCAGCTGCGTGACGCGCGCCAGCAGCACCCCGGCGGTGGCGATGAGGTAGCGCCCCGGCTCCAGCCACACCTCCAGCGCCGGGTGCTCGGCGCGCACGGCCATGAGCAGCGTGTCGAGCTTGTTGAGGTCCACGGCCGGTTGCTCGGGGCGCTCCGGCACGCCCAGGCCGCCGCCCACGTCGATGACCTTCAGGTCCTCGAAGCCGCGCGCGGCCGCAGCCAGCACGCGCGCGGTGTGCTCCCAGCTGGTGACATCGAACACCCCGCTGCCCACGTGCGCCTGCAGCCCGATGATGCGCGCGCCGGCCGCCTGCGCCAGCCCGGCGAGCACGCGCGACTCGGACAGCTGCACGCCGAACTTGGAGCGCGTGCCGGCGGTGCGCACGTGGTCGTGGTGGCCGCGCCCCACCCCGGTGTCGATGCGCACGAAGATGTCGTGTCCCTTGAACAGCGCGGGCCAGCTGGACAGCACATAGGCGTTGTCGACGGTGACGCGCACGCCGGCCCCGAGCGCCCAGGCGTACTCGGCGCGCGCGGCGAAGTTCGGGGTGTAGAGGATGCGCGCCGGCTCCAGGTCCGGGAACAGCCCCAGCAGCCGCTCCACCTCCCCGCGCGAGACGCACTCGAACTCGATGCCCTCCGCGCGCAGCGCCTTGAGCACCTGCGGGTGCGGGTTGGCTTTCATCGAATAGTGCACGCGCGCGATCGAACCCAGTGCGCGCAGCGCGCGCGCCGCGCCGCGCACCTGCCCGAGGTCGTACAGGTAGGCGGCATCGGCGCCGGCGAAGGCGCTGAGCAGTTCGATGCGGCGCGTGCGCCACCAGGGCAGCGCCTTGGCCTCCTCGGCTGCGGGCTTGGAGAACAGCTGCTGCCAGCTGGGCCCGAGCACGCGGTCCCCCGGGGCCGGGCGGATCAACAGCTCGTGCAGCTGCTGGACCAGGCGGTGGCCCTGGTTCTCATCGACCACGAAGGTGAAGTTCAGGTCGTTGGCCGCCTGGCTGACCAGGTAGATCTTCTGTTCCTCGAAGAACTCGAAGGCGCCGCCGAGCTGGTGCAGGATCGCGCGGATGTTGCGCCCGACCAGGCTCACCGAGGCGCACGGCCCGATCACCTGCACGCGGCACAGCCGCGAAAGCTCCGCCACCAGCTCCGCCACGCGCGCGTTGTCGAGCGTGTTGGCGGCCGGGTCGAGCGACACGGTGACGTTGGTCTCGGAAGTGGACACCAGGTCCACCGACATGCCGTGGCTCTTGAACACCTGGAAGGCATCGGCGAGGAAGCCGACCTGGTGCCACATCCCGGGGCTGTCCATCGATACCAGCGTGATGCCCTTCTTGGTGCACACCGCCTTGACCTGGGCGCCGCCGTCGGCCCCTTCCGCGCCGAGCACCGTGCCCGGAAGCTGCGGGGCCTGGGTGGCATAGACGTGCAGCGGGATGCGGTACTGGCGCGCGGGCAGGATGCAGCGCGGGTGCAGCACCTTCGCGCCGCTGGTGGCGATCTCCTGCGCCTCGTCGTAGTGCAGCGCGCGCAGCAGGCGTGCGGTGGGCGTGAAGCGCGGGTCGGCGCTGAACAGTCCCGGGACATCCGTCCAGATCTCCAGCCGCTGCGCGCGCAGCTTCGCGGCCAGGTACGCCGCCGAGGTGTCCGAGCCGCCGCGCCCGAGCAGCACGGTGTTGCCCTCCTCGTCGCTGGCGATGAAGCCCTGGGTGATCACGACCGGGGGGAGCGTGCCGAGCTGCGCCTCGAGCGCGGCATCGGGAGCGAAGTTGCAGGTCGCCGCGATCATGCTGGCGCGCGCCCCGCCCACCGCTCGCTCGGCCCTGAGGAGTGTGCGCGCGTCGGTCCAGGCGACCGGCAGGCCGCGCTCGCGCAGGAAGCGGGTGCCGATGTGCGTGGCCATCAGTTCGCCGGTGGCCATGACGCGCGCCCGGGTGCGCTCACTCACCTCCCCCACCAGGGCGACACCGGCGGCGATCTCGCGCAGCTCGGCCAGGTGGCGCTCCACATCCTCCGGCAGCGCCACGCCGAGTTCCTCGGCCAGGCGGCGGTGGCGCTGCTCGATGGCGCGCAGCTCTTCCTCCTGTGCCTGGCCGATGGCCGCATCCAGCAGCCGCTCCAGGCGGTCGGTGATGCCGGAGATGGCCGAATGCACCACGAGCACGCGCGCCCCGCCGGCGCGCCGCGCCGCCACGATGCTGGCGATGTTGGTCCAGTTGGACAGGGAGGAGACGCTGGTGCCGCCGAACTTCAGGACGATCCAGGGGGAGGGCGGGCTCACTTAGCTCTCTCCGGGGCGGTCTGCGGGGGCTGCGGCCTGCAAGCTTGCGCCCCTTCCGTGGCGGAGCCGGTAGCGTGGCGCACGGGGCGCTTCGGGCTAGAGCTCGTCGTCGAAGTCTTTGAGGTCTTTCTCGAGTTTCTTGTCCGCAAGGACTTCCTCGAGCTTGCTCCAGGCGGCCTTGCCCCGCTTGCCCTGGGTGCGGACGCGCTTGTCCACGCGATCGAGCAGGCGGTCATAGTCGGTGCCGTCTTCAGGCTGGCCGACCAGGAATTCATCATCGAGGTCGAAGCTCTCGTTATCTCGTTCCGACATCTGGGGGCGTAAATCCCGAGTTAATTCAATGAGTAAGGTGCCAAAATGGCACAGGCAAGGCTGCGAACTATAGCGGATTCGCGCCGGCGATCAACTTTTAACCACTTGCCACCCCTGGCGCCCCCGGGGCAGCGCCCGGCGGGAGCCCGGCCGCGGCGCTCCGGCCGGCTGCGGCGGGGCCTTTTTCAGGGCTGGTCGGTGCGGTCGCGGACGATAACCGGGGCACCGCGGCTCAGGCCCAGCCCCTCCGCGGCGCTGTTCTCGGCGCGGGCGATCTCGAGCACCCCGAAGGAGTTGATGAGGGCGAGGTACTCCCCGGGCCGGGTGTCGCCATAGGTGCGCAGCAGGTCGAAGTGATGGTTCCCGGCGTGCACCAGCGGCAGTCGGAAGCGCTCGATCAGCGCAGCGTCGATGTTGGTGATGAGGTTGCCGAAGTGATCGAGCGTGATCACCACGCCGGCGACGCTGCGGGTATCCACGGTGGGCTCCTCGACCCAGGAGGGAATCAGGGTGGCGGTCGCCTCGCCCAGCTCGCGCACCTGGACGCGCCCGGCCGCCAGCTCCGCTGCCACCGGGGCAAAGACATCGCGGCCGTGGAAGGTCGCGCTCGGGTGGTGGATCCCCAGGCGCCCGAGCGGCGCTGCGCCGATGCGCACGATCAGCGCCTGTTTGGCGCGGGCCACCACGGGGGCGAGCAGGCCGTTGTCCGGAGCCAGGAAGACCTGCCCGTCCGCCTCCACGGCGAGGTTGCTGCGCGCGGTGCCCACGCCCGGGTCGACCACCGCGACGTGCACCGTGCCGCGCGGGAAGTAGCGGCTCGCGCGCGAGAGCCAGAAGCCGGCCTCCGCCGGCCAGTGCGCCAGGATCTCGTGCGTGAGGTCCACCAGGCGCGCCTCGGGGAAGCGGCCCCAGATGACCCCCTTCATCACCCCGACGAAGGGGCCCTCATGGCCGAAGTCGGTGGTCAGGGTGATCAGCCCCGAGGGCGTGAGATCGGTCATGGATGCTTACGGCCGCTCAGCGCCCCGCCAGCGCCTCCTCGGCTTCCGCGCAGCTGCTGCAGCGCTGTGCGTAGGGGACTGCGGCCAGGCGGCCGGCCTCGATCGGCTCGGCGCACACCACGCAGATGCCGTAGTAGCCCTGCTCCAGGCGCCGCAGCGCCGCCTCGACCTGCTCCAGCTCCGCGCTGGCGGAGTCGCTGATGGCCCCCAGCACATCATCGTTCTCGCGTTGGGTCACCTGCTCGGCGAAGTCCGCCGAGAGCGGATCGGACTCGTGGCGCAGGCCACGGTCGGCCTGCGCCGCGCGCTCACGCAGTTCGGCGGCCCGGCGCCGCAGTTGCTCGCGTATCGCATCGCTGTCCACTGTGCCCCCCGGGGCATGAGCGCAGGTCAGCTGGCCGGCGCACCACCGCGCTTGTTCTGAAGCCACTGCTGCAGCTGGTCGAATGGTTCGATGAACTTGGCGACGCCCTCGCGCTCGAGCTGCTGGGCGACGGCATCCAGATCGATGCCGATGCGCTCGAAGGCCTCGCGCTGGTCGGCGGCCTCGGCGATGTGCCGCTCGAGGCGCAGCGCCGGGCGGCCGGCGCGGCGGTAGGTGTTGATCGTCTCCAGCGGCATGGTGTTGACCGTGTCCGGCACCACCAGCTCCTCGACGTACTTCAGGGGACTGAAGGTCGGGTCCTTGGTCGACGTCGAGGCCCATAGCAGGCGCTGCGGCCGCGCGCCGCGGGCGGCCAGTGCCTGCCACTGCGGGCCGGCGAGCACTTCCTCGTAAATCTCATAGGCGCGGCAGGCGCTGGCGATCGCCGCCTTGCCGCGCAGCGCGCGCGCGGCGCCCTCGCCGCGGGCGACCAGGGCATCCACCAGTTTGTCGACGGCGGTGTCGATGCGGCTGAGAAAGAAGCTCGCCACCGAGGCCACCCGCTCCAGGCTCTGCCCCTGGGCAGCGCGCGCACTCAGCCCGTCGAGGTAGGCCTGCGCCACCGCCCGGTAGCGCTCCGGGGAGAACAGCAGCGTGACGTTCACGTTAATGCCGGCCGCGATCAGGTCGCGGATCACCGGCAGGCCCGCCTCGGTGCCCGGGATCTTGATCAGCGCGTTGGGCAGCTGCAGCCGGCCCCACAGCCGCCTGGCCTCGGCAAGGCTGCCCGGGGTGTCGTAGGCCAGGTGCGGGGAGACCTCCATGCTCACGAAGCCGTCCGCACCGTGCAGTGAATCGTACAGCGGGCGCAGCAGCGCGGCCGCATCCTTCAGATCCTCCAGCGCCAGCTCCTCGTAGAGGCCGATGCTGGTCGGGATGCTGGGCAGCAGCTTCTGGATCGGTGCGGCGTAGCGCGCGTCGGTGGTGATCGAGTGGGCGAAGATGGAGGGGTTGGAAGTCAGTCCCCCGATGCCATCATCCGTGATCAGCCGCCCGAGGCTGCCGTCCTCGATCATGCCGCGGCTGATGTCATCGAGCCAGGCGCTCTCGCCGAGCTTGCGCAGCTCCAGCAGCGGGTTGGGGGGTGCGGGACTCATGCGCAGAAGCCTAGCGCAGCGCTCCGCGCGAGTCTCGCGGTTTCGGGCCGGATGTGCGTAAATCAGGCGCCCGAATTGCTGTAAGGATCCTCCCATGGCCGAGAAGTTCGATGCCGGCCGGCTCGCCGAAGAAGTGCGCGCGCTGGTCGATGATGCCGAGGCGCTGCTCAAGGCGAACCTGAACGTTGACGGGGCCGCAATCCGCGAGCGCGCCCAGGCCGGCGTGCGCGAGCTGCGCGGGCGCCTGAGTGCGCTGGAGGAGCAGCTGGGCGAGAAGGCGCACGAGGTCGATGACTACGTGCGCGAGAATCCGTGGCAGACGGTGGCCGTGGTCGGCGGCCTGGCGCTGTTGCTCGGCCTGATCATGGGCCGCAGGTAGTGACCGAGTCCCCACTTCCGGAGGCGGCGCAGGCGCCCGCACCCCGCGGCTTCATGGCCGCCGGCATCGAGGCGCTGCGCACGCGGCTGGACCTGGCCGCGGTGGAACTGGAGATCCAGGTGCTGGTCCTGATCCGGCTGCTGGCGTGGCTGTTCGCCGCTCTCACCTGCGTGCTGCTGGCGCTGGCCTTCGGCGTAGTGGCGATCATCGTGGCGCTGTGGGATACGCACCGCACGCTGGGGTTGCTCGCCGGCAGCGGGGCGTTCGTGGGGCTCGGGCTGTTGCTCGGCTATGTGGGCCTGCGCAGCGTGCGCCAGCGCCCCGGCCCGTTCGCGAACTCGCTGCAGCAGCTGGCCGAGGACGAGCGGCACGTCGGCGGTGGCCCGTGAGCCGCATGACGCAGCTGGAGGCGCGGCGGCGCGTTCTCATCGCCCGCTGCGAGCTGCAGCGCGCCGAGATGAGCGCTGCGGGCCGCGGAACTCAAGAACGAACCGCTGGCGCGCATGCTACTCGGGGCGCTTGGCAGCGCCCGCGGCCGCCGCGGCGGTGCCGCGCCGCTCAGGCATCCCCTCGCCTGGGCCGTGGCGATCGCCGGACTGCTGCTGCTGCGGCGGCCGCGGCAGATCCTCACCGTCTTGGGCATGGCGCGCTCGGCGGTCGCGCTGGCCGCCAAGGCATCGGTGGCGCTGCGCCTGTTCGGCCAGCTGCGCAGCACGCTTGCACGCAAGCCGCGCGCCGAAGAGGCGCCTAGTCGCTGGCGGCCTCGGTGAGGTTGGCGTTGCGCGCGCGCGGCGGCGCGATCGCCAGAGGCGACTCCCACGAGCGTGGGCATGCCGGTGGCGTTCTTGAGCGTGGCGCGCGCCAGCGGCCACTGGATGCGGGCGTGCTTGTCGACGCCGCTCTTCTGCAGCATCTTCGACAGCGCCTTCAGGTCCGGCTCGATCTGCGCGGGCGCGGGGCCGCTGTCGCCCGACTGGCCTTCCGCATCCACCGGCGGGTGCACTTCCAAGCAGCAACTGCCCGTGCACCCAGGCGACCTTCACCGGCTCGTTGATCAGGCGCACCTTGGTGCCCACGGGGACCGCGGCGAACACCGCGGCGACATCCTCCGGATACATGCGGATGCAGCCATGGGTGACCGACATGCCCACCGCGGTGGGGTTGTTGGTGCCGTGAATCATGTACGAGCCGCCACCGGCGGCCAGGCGCATCGCGAAGTCACCCAGTGGATTGTCGGGGCCCGCGGGCACCACCTTCGGCAGCGGGTCGTCGTTGGCGAGGTGCTCCTTGCGCACCGATTCGGGCGGGTACCACGCCGGGTTCCTGATCTTGGCGATGACCTGCGTCACCCCGAGCGGGGTGCGCCAGTCCATCTTGCCGATGCTCACCGGGTAGGTGATGACCACCGGCTTATCGTGACCTTCCGGCTTGGGGTAGTAGTAGAGCCGGTGCTCCGGCAGGTTCACGATGATGCCCTCGCGCGGGCCCGGGGGCAGGATGCGCCGGCCGGGAAGGACGATGTCCTTGTCGGCGCCGGGGATCCACACATCGACGCCCGGGTTGGCGCGGATGATCTCGTAGTAGCCCAGGCTGTAGCGGTGGGCCAGGTCCGGCAGCGTGTCCTCGTAGACCGTGCGCACGCTCAGGTCCGTGCCCACCACCGGGGAGCCGTCCGCGGGCAGCGCAAAGACCGCCGCCAGCGCAGGCGCTGTGCCCAGCAGCGCAGCGACGAGCGCACTGCCCTTCAGGCATCCGTCTGATCTGCACCTGCCGCATAGAGCCCTTGAGTGTGTCCTTAGCCGGTTGCACAGGGTAGCTCCGCCGCGCCCCGCACGCCATACTCCTATTGTAGGGGATTCAATTAGTATCGCGCGCGGTGAGTCACCCCAGAAAGCCCGCCGGCAGCTTCTTCGCGCAGAGCACCCTGCGCATCGCCCGCGCGCTCATCGGCATGCACCTGGTGCATCGCACCGCCGCCGGCCTGCACCGCGGCCGCATCGTGGAAACCGAGGCCTACCAGGGCCCGCAGGACCTGGCGGCCCACTCCGCGCGCGGGCGCACCGCGCGCACCGAGGTGATGTTCGGCCCGCCCGGGCACGCCTACGTGTACTTCATCTACGGCATGTGGAACTGCCTGAACGTGGTCACCGCCCGGGCCGGGCGCCCGCACGCGGTGCTGCTGCGCGCGCTCGAGCCGCGTCAGCGACCCGGCGGCGCGCACCTGGGGGCCGGGGCTGCTGTGCCAGGCGTTCCAGATCGGCCGGGAACTGAATGGCGCGGACCTGCGCGGCTGCGGCGCTGTGGCTGGAGTACCCGCCCGCGCGCGCCCCGGCGGCGCGCATCGCCCGCGCCACCCGCATCGGGGTGGACTACGCCGGGGACTGGGCGCAGCGGCCCTGGCGCTTCTTCGACGCCGCTTCGGCGTACGTTTCCACCGCCCCGCCGCGTGCGCGCGCGTTTCGGCGTGCTTCCCGCACCCCGGTTGGGAAATAATGCCGCCCCATCGAATGCCATCGCGGAGCCTGTCTTGAACAAACTGTGTTGCTTTGCCGCCGCGGCGCTGGTGTGTGGCTGTGCCGCGCAGGCGGGCAAGCCCGCCGCCGCGCCCAAGGGTGAGCCGGCTGCGGCGGCGCTGTATCCCTCGACCTACCAGGTGCCGGCGAGCCCGCCGACGCTGATCCGCAATGCCACGGTGCTCAACGGCGCCGGCGCGCGTCTGGAGCATGCGGACGTGCTGATGAGCGAGGGCAAGATCACGCAGGTGGGCCCGAACCTCGCCGCCCCGGCCGGCGCGGTGGTGATCGATGGCACCGACCGCTGGGTCACCCCGGGGCTGATCGACGTGCACTCGCATCAGGGCGTCTATGCCAGCCCGGGCGTCGAGGCGGCCTCCGACGGCAACGAGGCCACCTCGCCCAGCACCGCCAACGTGTGGTCCGAGCACTCGGTGTGGCCGCAGGACCCAGGCTTCGCCACCGCCCTGGCCGGCGGGGTGACCACGCTGCAGATCCTGCCCGGCTCGGCGAATCTGATCGGCGGCCGCTCGGTGATCCTGAAGAACGTGGCCAGCGTCACCTACCAGGGCATGAAGTTCCCCGGCGCGCCGCAGGGGCTGAAGATGGCCTGCGGCCAGAATCCGAAGAGCGTCTACGGCGAACGCAACCAGTTTCCCTCCACGCGCATGGGCAACATGGCCGGCTACCGCGCCCAGTGGGCCGAGGCGCAGGACTACCGGCGCGAGCAGCAGGAATACGCGCGCAAGGTGAAGGACGGCGCCAAGGACGCCAAGCCGCCCAAGCGCGACCTGCGCCTGGACACCCTGGCCGCCGCGCTCGACGGGGACATCATCGTGCACATGCACTGCTACCGCGCCGACGAGATGGCCGCGGTGCTCGACATGAGCCAGGAGTTCGGCTACCACGTGGCCGCCTTCCACCACGCGGTCGAGGCCTACAAGATCTCCGACCTGCTCGCCGAGCACGGCGTGTGCGCGGCGATGTGGGCCGACTGGTGGGGCTTCAAGATGGAGTCCTACGACGGCATCCCGGAGAACATCGCCCTCGTGGACGCGGCCCCCGGCGGCTGCGCCATCGTGCACTCCGATTCCGAGGAAGGCATCCAGCGGCTGAACCAGGAGGCGGCCAAGGCGATCGCCTGGGGAGCGCGCGCCGGCCTCACCATCCCGCCCGAGCGGGCGATCCAGTGGCTGACGGCCAACCCGGCCAAGTCCATCGGCGTGCTGGCGCGCACCGGCACGCTCGAGCCGGGCAAGATGGCCGACGTGGTGGTCTGGAACGGCACCCCGTTCAGCGTCTATGCGCAGGCGGACCTGGTGTTCATCGACGGCGCGCTGCGCTACGACCGGCGCACCCGCCGGCGACGCCACGATCGGACTTCCTGCTCGGGCAGCCGGCCGCCGCCGGGGTGAGCCCATGAGCGCCCGCTTGCTGTTTCTCGGCGTGCTCGCCGCGCCTCGTCAGCCGCCGCATACGCACAGGGCGTGCTCATCCGCGATGCCACCGTGCACACGGTCAGCGCCGCCGGGGTGCTCGAGCACACCGACATCCTGATCCGCGACGGGCGCGTCGCCGACCTCGGCGCGCACCTGGCCGCGCCCGCCGGGGGCGCAGGTGATCGAGGCGGCCGGGCGGCCCGGTGACCCCCGGGTTCTTCGGCGGCATCGGCACATGTGGCATGGAGGAGATCGGCCAGGAGCCGAGCGTGGCGGACTACGCGCTCAAGCTCGGCGCCATGCGCCCGGAGTTCGACGTCGAGTCTGGCCTTCGATGCCGGACTCGGCACCGTGCTCGGGGTCAACCGCACGCGCGGGGTGACCTTCGCGCAGCTCGCGCCCTCCTCGGAGGCCGGGCGCAAGCGGTGAGGGCGGCTCGATCATCTCCGGCGAGGGGGCGCTCGCGCGCTTCGACGGCACGCTCGCCGCGGCGCGTGCGCTGTTCATCGAGACCGGCGGCGGCGGCCAACAAGCTCTCCGGCGGCAGCCGCGCCGCGCAGTTCATGCTGCTCGACCAGGCGATCACCGAGGTGCGCCAGCCGAAGCTGCTGCTCGCCAACGACGAGCGCCTGCTCACCCCGGCCGGCCGCAGCGTGCTCGCCGGCTACCTCAACGGCGGCGGCCGCGATCGTGTTCGACGCCGACCATGCCGCCGACATCCGCCGCATCATCGCCCTCGCCCGCCGCGAGCACCTGCAGGTGGCGATCCGCGGCGGCGCGGAGGCCTGGCGCGTCGCCCCGGAGCTGGCCGCTGCCGGCATCCCGGTGGTCCTCGATCCCCTGGTCGACCTGCCCGACAGCTTCGACTCGGTAGGCTCAACGCTCGAGAACGCCGCGCGCCTGCAGCGCGCCGGGGTCAAGGTCGCCTTCAGCTTCGGTGATCCGGACCCCGCACAGCATGTTCAAGCTGCGCCAGGGCGCAGGCATCGCCGTCGCGCACGGGCTGCCGTACGAGGCGGCGCTCGCGGCCATGACGCGCAACCCGGCGGAGATCTTCGGGGTCGCCGACCGCAACGGCTCGATCGAGCGCGGGCGCACCGCGGACCTGGTGCTCTGGAGCGGCGACCCGCTGGAGGTCAGCTCGCTCGCCGACGAGGTGTTCATCCAGGGCGTGCGCCAGAGCATGCGCTCGCGCCAGACGGAACTTCGCGACCGTTACCTGCCCAAAGTACTCAATCACTCTGCCCGCTGATGAAAAGGATCCGCATGAGCCTGCGCACCCGCGTTATGACACTCACCGCCTGCCTGCTGGGCCTGGCGGCCGGCACCGCGGCGGCGGCGGCCGCCCCGGTCGAGGGCACCGACTATCGCAAGATCGCCGTGCCGGCACCGACCCCGGCGCCGGACAAGATCGAGGTGCTGGAGTTCTTCTCCTACATGTGCCCGCACTGCGCGGCCTTCAACCCGCGCGTGATTGCCTGGGTGGCGAAGCTGCCCAAGGACGTGAGCTTCCGCCGCGTGCCGGTCGGATTCGAGCGGCCGCAGTGGCTGAACCTGTCGCGCGGCTTCTACGCGCTGCAGGTCACTGGCGACTACCCCAGGCTCGATGCGGCCGCTCTTCAAGGCCATCCACGAGGAGCGGCAGCCGCTGTTTGACCAGGGCGCCATCGCAGACTGGGTCGGCAAGAACGGCGGCGACGCCGACAAGTTCGCCACCGCCTACGGCTCTTTCGGGGTCAACAACCAGACCGTGCAGGCGGACAAGATGGCGCAGGACTACGGCGTCGACAGCGTGCCGGCGATCACCGTGGCCGGCAAGTACTACGTGCTGGCCGATGCCACGCAGGGCGAGGAGAAATACCAGAGCGACCTCTTGGCGCACACCGACGCGGTGATTGCCATGGTGCGCGCCGAGCGCCATGCCACCGGAGCGCCCGCGGTGGCGGCACCGAAGGCAAAGTAGCACCGCCTTGGGACCTGCTTAGGGCTCGCTACTCAGGAGCTGGCCAGAGCGGCCGCGGCGCGCGTGCCTGCGGGGTGTGCGACGCGGGTAGCCTTTGCCGCCGCCGCCGCCTATCCTCGCCGCAACGCGACGGCGAACACCACACGAGCGGCGACCCATGCTTAGATCCAAGTCGCTGCGCGCCCTGCTGGCGTTCGTCACCGTGCTGGCCGCCGGCGCGGCGCTCGGCCAGCCGCCCACGCGCCTCGCCCTGGTAGGCGGGATGCTGCTGGACGGCACCGGCGGCGCACCGGTTCACCACGCCGCGATCCTCATCGAGAACCAGCGCATCGTTGCCGCCGGACCTGCTGCCGAGATCGCGATACCACCGGGCACGCCGATCATCGACACCCGGGGCGAGACCATGATGCCGGGGATGATCGAGCTGCACGCGCACCTGGTGCTGCTCGGCGACGCCGACATCGGGCGCTGGTTCAGCTGGCTCGAGGCGCACCGCGCGCAGTATCCGCTGGAGCGCGTGATGGAGCTGTCCGCGCGGCAGTTGCTGGCTGCCGGTATCACTTCGGCGGTCGACCTCGGGGCGCCACTCAGGGAGAGCGTCAGCGTCCGCGACCGGATCCGCCAGGGTGCGATACCCGGCCCGCGCATGTCGGTGAGCGGCCCGTGGCTCATCCAGGCAGCGGCGATCTTCCCGCCGATGTGCCAGACGATCGTGCACGACGCCGCCGAGGCTGCGCGCGCCACGGAGGACAACATCCGCGGGGGCGCAGATGTCATCAAGCTCCAGGGTGGCCTCACCTTCGCCGAATACGCAGCGGTGGTCGCCGTTGCGCACCGCCACCACGTGAAGGTGCACGCCCACCTGTACGAGGAGCAGGCCGTGCGCGATGCCTTCACCGCCGGCGTGGACGTGCTGCAGCACGTAGGCTCCGCCGGTACCGCGCCCTACGCTCCGGCGCTGGTCCAGGAAATCGCCGCCTCCGGGCGCGCGGTGGTGCCGACCGCCGCGCACCGCGTCTGGGTGCTGCCGGCGACCCGCGAGTTCCCCGAACGCCTCGACGACCCGGCGCTGCAGCGGCAATTCCCGGCGCCGATATGGGACGAACTGCAGGACTCCTTCCGGCAGCTCGCAGCGCTCAGCTACTTCCAGAATCACCAACAGGAAGAGGCCAACGGCGATGCCTCCATCAGCCAGTGGATCCGCGCCGGGGCGGTAATCGGCATGGGCTCGGACAACGGCTCGCCGCTGAACTTCCACCAGGATGCCCTGTGGCGCGAGGCGAAGGTATTCGTCGACCACGGCATGCCGGCGGCTCGCGTGATCACCGCGCTCACGCTGGGCAACGCGCGCATCCTCGGCCACGAGAACGAGCTCGGCACGATCCAGGCGGGCAAGCTCGCCGACATCACCGTCATCCGGGGCGACCCGCTGTTCGACATCGTGGCCCTGGCAGCGGTGGATGTCGTGGTCAAGGACGGAGTGGCCTACCGCGACGCACAGCCGCTGGCCGCCGCTTCGCGAGACTCTGCGCGGCCAGGCACCGCGGCCGCCGCGCCTCAATAGGTGCTAGCGGAGCGGTGCGCTTTCTTCGGTCGGCGTGAGCTCCAGCAGCGCACTGCCCTCGGGCACGCGCTCGCCCTTGGCGAAATGGATGGCGCCGACGCTGCCGGCGTGCGGTGCGGTGATGGCGTATTCCATCTTCATCGCCTCGATCACCATCAGCACCTCCCCGGCGGCCACCCGCTGGCCGGCCACCACCGGCACTGACACCACCACGCCCGGCAGCGGGCTCGTGAGCCCGCCCTGGGCGGCGCTCGAGGTGAATTCGCGCGTGCGCGGGTCATCGACGAGGAATTCCCAGGCCTCCTCGCCCGGCCACACGTGCACGTGCGCCGCGTCCTGGAAATAGCGTCCCTGCCAGCGCAGTTCCCCGATGCGGGCGCTCACCTGGCCGGCCGCGACCGCGACATCGGCCAGAAGGACCGGGGCGGCGCCGTCGATGCCGGCGCTGACCGGCACGCCGCGCAGGTATTCCAGGGCCACCAGGTGGCCCTTGCCGGCGCGGATCAGGCGCAGGGGCAGCAGCGCCTCGCGATTGGGCGTGAAGGCATCGGGCAGCGCCCACGGGTTCACCGCTTCCCCTGCCGGGGGCGGCGCCGGGCGCGCCACCAGCGCGGCAAGGATCAGCGCCTCCGCGGCTCCTGCGGCGGCGGAATTGAATTGTGCCCCTTCCTGGTCCAGGAGCGCGATGTTGTGGCGCACCTCCAGGAAGCGCGCGGAGGTGAGGATGCGCGCGAGCCAGTGCTCGTTGGTGCGCACGCCGGCGCTGTAGGTGTGGTTGAGCGCCTGCGCGAGGCGCGCGGCGGCGGCGGCGCGGCTCGGCGCCCAGGCAATCACCTTGCCGAGCAGCGAGTCATAGGTATCCGGCACCACATCGCCGCTGGCAAAGCCCGCATCGACGCGCACGTCCGGCAGCTGCGGCCACTCCATCAGCGCGAGCCTGCCGGCGCTGGGCAGGAAGCCGCGCTCGGGATCCTCGGCACACACGCGTGCCTCGATGGCATGGCCGGTCGAAGCGGATCGCCTCCTGCGCCAGCGGCAACGGCTCGCCGGAGGCGACGCGCAGCTGCCACTCGACCAGGTCCAGCCCGGTCACCGCCTCGGTGACCGTGTGCTCCACCTGCAGCCGCGTGTTCATCTCCATGAAGTAGAACTCGCCGCCATCGAAGAGGAACTCGACCGTGCCCGCGCCCACGTAGCCGATCTCGCGCGCCACCACGAGCGCTGCCTCGCGCATGCGCGCGCGTACCGCCTCGGGCAGCTGCGGCGCCGGCGCCTCCTCGATGAGCTTCTGGTGGCGCCGCTGGATCGAGCAGTCGCGGTCGCCCAGGTGCACGAAGTTGCCGTGGGCGTCGGCGAACACCTGCACCTCGATGTGGCGTGGGGCCGGCAGGTAGCGCTCGATCAGCAGGGCGCCGTCGCCGAAGGCGCTCTCGGCCAGGCGCCGCGCGGCGCTGAGCGCCGCCTCGATCTGCGCCGGCTCGCGGATGATCTGCATGCCCTTGCCGCCACCGCCGGCGGCCGGCTTGACGATCAGCGGCAGGCCGGCGGCGATGGCGGCGGCCTTCAGCTGGCCCAGCTCCTGCTGCTCACCGGCATAGCCGGGCAGCACCGGCACGCCCCGGGCCTGCATGCGCCGCTTGGCGAGGATCTTCGAGCCCATGGCCGCGATGCTCGCCGCCGGCGGGCCGACGAACACCAGCCCGGCATCGGCACAGGCCTGCGCAAACGGCGCGTTCTCGGAGAGAAAGCCGTAGCCCGGGTGCACCGCCTCGGCGCCGCTGGCGCGCGCGGCCGCGATGATGCGCGCCCCGTCGAGGTAGCTGTCGCGCGCCGCCGCGGGGCCTATGTGCACCGCCTCATCCGCCGCGCGCACGTGGCGCGCGCCGGCATCGGCATCGGAGAACACCGCCACGGTGCGCACCCCCAGGCGGCGCGCGCGTGCGGAAGATGCGGCAGGCGATCTCGCCGCGGTTGGCCACCAGGACTGACTT
The DNA here is from genome assembly GCA_963794975.1 of uncultured Pseudomonadota bacterium. Classification (GTDB taxonomy): domain Bacteria; phylum Pseudomonadota; class Gammaproteobacteria; order Steroidobacterales; family Steroidobacteraceae; genus 13-2-20CM-66-19. The sequence continues at coordinate 894,908 of CAWCGL010000002.1, forward strand.
GATCACGCTGATCGTGCGCCTTACATGCGGAACACGCCGAAGCGCGTCGGCTCCTGCGGCGCGTTCGCCGCGGCGGCCAGCGACAGCGCCAGCACGCGGCGGGTGTCGGCCGGGTCGATGATGCCATCGTCCCACAGCCGCGCGGAGGAGTAGTAAGGGTGGCCCTGGCGCTCGTACTGCTCGCGGATGGGCTGCTTGAACGCCTCCTCCTCGGCCGCCGGCCACTCGCGGCCCTTGAGCTGGTCGCGCTTGACGGTGGCGAGCACGCTTGCCGCCTGCTCGCCGCCCATCACCGAGATGCGCGCGTTGGGCCACTGGTAGAGGAAGCGCGGCGAGTAGGCGCGGCCGCACATCGCGTAGTTGCCCGCCCCGTAGGAGCCGCCGATGACCACGGTGAGCTTGGGCACGTTGGCGCAGGCGACCGCGGTGACCAGCTTCGCGCCGTCCTTGGCGATGCCGCCGGCCTCGGCGCGCCGCCCGACCATGAAGCCGGTGATGTTCTGCAGGAACAGCAGCGGGATCTGCTCGCGCGCGCACAGCTCGATGAAGTGCGCGCCCTTGAGCGCGCTCTCGGAGAACAGCACGCCGTTGTTGGCAAGGATCCCGACCGGGAAGCCGGCCAGATGCGCGAAGCCGCACACCAGCGTCGTGCCGTAGAGTTCCTTGAATTCATCCAGCTCGGAAGCATCCACCAGCCGGGCGATCACCTCGCGCACGTCGTAGGGCTTGCGCAGGCTGGCGGGCACCACGCCGTAGAGCTCGCGCGCCTCGTAGGCCGGCTCGCACGATGCCCGCGGCGGGGTCACGCCGGCCCCGGGCCGCAGGCGGGCGACGATGCGCCGCGCGATGGCCAGCGCATGGGTGTCGTTCTCGGCGTAGTGATCGCACACCCCGGACTCGCGGCAGTGCACGTCCGCCCCGCCCAGGGATTCGGCGTCGATGTCCTCCCCGGTGGCCGCCTTCACCAGCGGCGGCCCGCCCAGGAACACGCGCCCCTGGTTCCTGACGATGACATTTTCGTCCGACATCGCCGGCACGTAGGCGCCGCCTGCGGTGCACGAGCCGTGCACCACCGAGATCTGCGCCACGCCGAGTGCCGAGAGCGTGGCCTGGTTGTAGAAGATGCGGCCGAAGTTGTCCCGGTCCGGGAACACCTCGTCCTGGGCCGGCAGGAACGCTCCGCCGCTTTCGACCAGGTAGACGCACGGCAGGCGGTTATCGCGGGCGATCTCCTGCGCGCGCAGATGCTTCTTGACGGTCATCGGGTAGTAGGTGCCGCCCTTGACCGTCGGGTCGTTGGCGACGATGACGCACTCGCGCCCGGCGACCCGGCCGATCCCGGTGACGATCCCGGCCGCGGCGATCTCCCCGCCGTACAGGGCGTGAGCGGCCAGCTGCGAGAACTCCAGGAACGGGCTGCCGGTGTCCAGCAGCACGCCGATGCGCTCGCGCGCGGTGAGCTTGCCGGCGGCCCGGTGCTTCTCGTTCGCCGCCGCGGAGCCGCCCCGGGCGATGCGGCCCACCTCGTGCTTCAGGCCCGCCACCAGCTCGCCCATGGCGCGGGCGTTGTCCTCGAAGTCCTTGGCGTGGACGTCGACCCGGGAATGCAGGCGGGGCATGGCACTTGTCACGGTTGCCGGATTGTCCGACAATGATAGAAGCATGGACCAACGGATGGCAAGCCCATGAGCCCCCTCGCCTGCACTGACAGTGACTTCGGTCTGGGACCTGAGCTGGACGAGATCCGCGCCCAGGTGCGCCGCTTTGCGAGCGAGGCGATCGCCCCGCGCGCGGCGGAGATCGACCGCAGCAACCAGTTTCCCCGCGACCTGTGGCCGGCGCTCGGCGCCCAGGGCCTGCTCGGGGTGACCGTGCCCGAGCGCTTCGGCGGGGCCGCCCTCGGATACCTCGCGCACGTGATCGTCATGGAGGAGATCTCGCGCGCCTCCGGCTCGGTGGGTCTGTCCTATGGCGCGCACTCGAACCTGTGCGTGAACCAGCTGAGCACTCAATGGCGACGATGCGCAGCGCGAGCAGTACCTGCCGCGGCTGCTCAGCGGCGAGCACGTCGGGGCGCTGGCGATGTCCGAACCGGGCGCCGGCTCCGACGTGGTGTCCATGCAGATGCGCGCCGAGCGCGCCGGCAATGACTACGTGCTCACCGGCCGCAAGATGTGGATCACCAACGGCCCGGACGCGGACGTGTTCCTCGTCTATGCCAAGACCGACCGACGCCGGCCCGCGCGGCATCACCACCTTCATCGTCGAGCGCGGCACGCCCGGCTTCAGCACCGCGCAGAAGCTGGACAAGCTCGGCATGCGCGGCTCGGGCACCTGCGAGCTGGTGTTCGATGAGTGCCGCGTGCCGGCGGCCAACATCGTCGGTGCCGAGAACGGCGGCGTGCGCGTGCTCATGAGCGGCCTGGACTACGAGCGCGTGGTGCTGGCCGGCGGCCCGCTGGGGCTGATGGCCGCGGCGCTGGACGTGGTACTGCCGTACGTGCGCGAGCGGCAAGCCAGTTCGGTGCAGCCCATCGGCACCTTCGAGCTGATGCAGGGGAAACTGGCCGACATGTACGCCGCCCTGAATGCCGCGCGTGCCTACGTGTACTGCGTGGCACGGGCCTGCGATGCGCGCACGGTTACGCGGCGCGATGCGGCCGCCTGCATCCTCTTCGCCGCCGAGCGCGCCACGCAGGCGGCGCTCGAGGCGATCCAGGCCCTCGGCGGCAACGGCTACATCAACGACTACAGCACCGGGCGGCTGCTGCGCGATGCGAAGCTGTACGAGATCGGCGCCGGCACCCAGGAGATCCGCCGCATGCTGATCGGGCGCGAGCTGTTCGAGGCGGCTGCGTGAGCGTGGAATTCGCGCAGATCCCCTTCGCCCCGGCCTACCGCAAGGTGGCCGATGCCATCGGCGAGCGCATCCTCAGCCGCACGCTGCGCGAGGGCGAGCGGCTGCCGGCGGAGACCGAGCTGGCGCGTCAGTTCGGCGTGCACCGCTCCACGGTGCGCGAGGCGCTGCGCGAGCTGCAGAGCCGCGGCCTGCTCGAGCGCCGCCCGGGCTCGAAGCTGATGTCGGTGAGCCGCCCGCCGCAGGAGCGCATCGCCGCAGGCGTCAGCCACGCGCTGCTGCTGCACGATGTCACGGTGCGCGATGTCTGGCAGGCGCTGACCATTCTCGAGCCTCCCATCGCCGCCGCCGCCGCCGCCGCGCGCAGCGCGCCGGACCTGGCGGCGCTGGATGCCGCCACGGCCGCCTTCAATGCCGACATGGCCGCCGCCGAGGCGGCGGTGCACAACACCTCCGAGGTCTTCCGCTGCATCGCGCGCGCCACCCACAACACCGTGCTCGGGCTGGCGCAGGAGCCGCTGCTGCAGCTGCTCGAGCCGTCCCTGCGCGTGATCATCGACAAGGTTCCTCAGGCGCGCACGCGCATCGCTGCCGCGCATGCCAGGCTCGGTGAGTCGATCCGCGCCCAGAACGCGCCCGAGGCCACGCGCTGGATGCAGCGGCACATCGCCGATTTCAGCCGCGGCTACGAACTCGCTGGCATCGACATGGGGCTGCGGCTGAGCCTCTAGCGCGCCACGCGCAGGGCAGCGACGAGCAGCTGCGCCTGGGTGCGCACCATCGCCGCGAACAGCGGCTGCAGCTGCTCGACCTGCGCATCGCTGAGCTGCTTCGGGTCCGCCTGCGGGGTGAAGTTGGTCCAGCCGCTGGTGCTCACCCCGCCCCACTGCCGCCCCGCGAGCACTACCCCCTGCGCGCTGTTGGCGATCAGCAGCATCTCGCTCAGGTTCAGCAGCGTCGGCGCGCTGGCGGGCATGCGGCCGTCGGTGAGCACGCACCAGCCGCGCAGGTACTCCGGCAGGTCCTTGCGGCGCGTAGCCTCGGCGTGGGCGCCGTTGTTCAGGCCCGGACCCAGGATGATGATGGCGTCCAGGTGCTGCGCGGCCGCCAACGCTGCGTAGGGCGCGGCGCACTGCTTTGACAGCGGCTTGGTCAGGTTGGCCTCGAGGAAGCACTCCTCGCGCAGCCCGCTCAGCGCCTCCCCCGGTGGCAGTGGCACCGGCACCAGCCCGAGTGCGGTGAGCGGGGCAGTCAGCGCCTGAGCAAGGATCAAGTCCACGCGCCATGGCACCGGCTGGGTCTTCAGGGAGCTGGCCATCAGCTGCGCGGCGGCATGGTAGTGGGTCACTTCCGCATCCAGCACCGTCACCACACCGACACGGGCGCCGCTGTGCAGCTCAAGCACAGGCTCTGGCTTGGCGCCGGCCGCAGCCGTCAGAAGGATAAAGGGCAGCGCCCAGACGAGGCGCCTCGAAGTTCGGCTTGCAGTCATACGTTGCATCCCGAAGGGCGCAGCCGCCGCTGGGCGCAGTGTACTGCGCCAGGAGGCTCCGGGGATGAGTGTTACGTCGCGCGACCACTCATAACAGCCGCTTCTGTAGCCATGACCGGAAGGTCCGAGCCAAGGCGGCCACAGCCGGTAGCATCCATGCCGGTACTTCTGCGGAGCATGCATGGCGAACGTCGGAACGGAGCGGGTCCTGTCGGTGCGGCACTGGACACCCACGCAATTTACCTTCACGACCACCCGCAGATCCGGGTCTGCGCTTCGAGAACGGCCAGTTCCTGATGGTGGGCCTGGCCGCTGCGGGACGCCCGGTGCTGCGCGCCTACAGCATCGCCAGTGCCAACCACGAGGAGCACCTGGAGTTCCTGAGCATCAAGGTGCCGGGCGGCCCGCTGACCTCGCGCCTGCAACACATCCAAAGAGGCGACGAGGTGCTGGTCAGCCGCAAGCCGACCGGTACGCTGCTGGTGTCGGACCTGAACCCGGGGCGGCGGCTGTTCCTGCTCAGCACCGGCACGGGCGCGGCACCCTTCATGGCCCTCATCAAGGACCCCGAGGTCTATGCACGCTTCGAGCAGGTGATCCTGGTCCACGGGGTGCGCTGGGCCGCCGAGAGCGCGGTGATCGGCAACCAGATCCGCGCGCTGCAGCAGCACGAACTGCTGGGCGAGGCGGTGCGCGCCCAGCTGATGTACTACCCGTGCGTGACGCGCGAGCCGCATGCCCACCGCGGCCGGCTCACCCAGCGCATGCATTCGGGCGCGCTGTTCGTCGACCTCGGCATCCCGCGCCCTCGATGCGGCCAGCGACCGCGCCATGGTGTGCGGCAGTGCCGGCATGCTCGCCGACACCTGCGCGCTGCTGGATGCGCATGGCCTGCGCGCCTCGCCAGGCATCGGCGAACCGGGCGACTACGTCATCGAGCGCGCCTTCGTCACGCGCTGAAGAGCCTCAATGGCCGCCTTCCACCAGCAGTCCGGCATCCCCTAGCGCCTCGGCCAGCGCGCCCTCCAGCAATTGCGCCTCCGCGCGCGCGAGGTACTGCAGGTGCAGGACCGGGCCGGTGAGCACCTCCAGTCCGCGCTTGAGCACGCTGCCGGCGGCGCGGATGCCGGCCTTGTGCTGGTCGAAGCGCTGCGCCGCGCCGTAGCTGCTCATGCCGACGTAGACCCCGAACGGCCCGCGGCTGCGGTCGGCGTAGTCCAGCAGCACCAGGTACAGGTGCGAGCGCCCCTTGCGCTGGGCGCGAAAGCGCAGCGCCACCTCGTAGGCGAGCGGCAGCCAGTCGATGTAGCGCATCGGCAGCCACTCGGGAATCGAGGCCGGCGCCTGTTGCCACAGCCGCTCCAGCGCCTGCTCGATGCGGGTCGGGAACTCGCCGCGCATCCACAGCTCATGGATGCAGTGCGCGCCCTGCAGCCCGTCGGCACCGGCCAGCGCCGCGGCGAGGCGCTCCTCCAGGTGTGCGCGGCTGAGCGCGGCGAGGGGCCGCGCCGCGGGCGATGCGGGCGCGGGCGCGCGCGCGCGCGCCTTCACGCCGGCCGCCTGCCCGTTCACGCGGGCGGCGAGCAGCCAGACCAGCCCGCCGGCGAGCACCGCGAGCGGGCACGATCAGCACGGCGCGCCCGAGCGAGCCGCCGTGGTCGGACAGGTAGCCGATGAGCACCGGCGAGGGCACATCGCCGAGCAGGTGGATGGTGAACATGCTCAGCGCCACGGCTGAGGCGCGCTCCAGCGGCGAGACGACATTGACGATGGCGGCGTTGATCGGGCCGGTCGACATGAACAGCAACAGCTCCGCGACCACGATCGCCGGCATGTAGACATGACTGGCCGTCGCCGACAGCGCCACGTACGCCGCCGGGGCCGCCAGCACCGTGACCGCGCCGGAAAACCACAGGTAGGCCTGGCGTGAATAGCGCAGCAGGTAATCGGAGATCCAGCCGCCGGCAAAGGTGCCGACGAAGCCGGTGATGACCACGATCTCACCGAAGCTCACCGAGGCCTGGTCGATCGGGATGCCGCGCACACGCTCGAGAAAGGTTGGCATCCAGTAGGCCAGGCCGCCCAGGGCAAAGGTGTAGGCCGCGTAGCCGATGACCACCAGCATGTACGGCCAGCGCCGCAGCAGACTCAAGTACATCGCCAGCGGGCCCTGCGCCGCGGGCGCGCCGCTGCGCGGCGTATGGTCCTGTGCACCGCGGGGCGGATCCTTCAGCCACAGCACGGCAAGCGCCAGCGCAAGTCCCGGGGCACCGGCGACGAAGAAGGCCGCGCGCCAGCCGAAGTGATGGCCGATGAGGCCGCCGAGGATGAATCCGAGCGCGGAACCGACCGGGATGGCCATGTTCAGCACCGCGTACACCCGCCCGCGATCCCCGGCGGGGAACAGGTCCGCGAGCATCGCCGCGGCAATGGCGACGAAGGCCGCCTCGCCGATGCCCACCAGGGCGCGCGCGGCGAGCAGGTGCGCATAGCCGTGCGCAAAGCCGGCCAGCAGCGTGGCGATGCTCCACAGCCCGACACCGAGGCTGATCGCGTGAGTTCGCGAGCGCCGGTCGCCCCAGGCCCCGAAGGCCGGAGCGGCGAACATGTAGACCAGCATGAAGGCCGGCACCAGCGCCCCGAGCTGCGTGTCCGAGAGGCCCATCTCCTGCTTCAGCACCGGCAGCAGCGGCGATATGACGAAGCGGTCGAGGTAGTTGAGCAGGTTGATCGCGGTGAACACCGCCAGCGTCCACAGCGCCGCGCGGCGCGAGACGGCGCCGGCGGATTTCACGGGAGTCGCGGGGTCGGCGGTGGGCACGACCCGCGACTTTACCCTGCCGCCTCAGCCGGGCGCGAGCTTCAGGCGCTCGAAGTACTGGCGCACCGGCTCGCGGTAGCCCTCCGAGCTGGTCACCGTGGTGCCGCCGGCGACCACGAGGATGAAATCCCCGCGCGGCGTGCGGCTAATCTCTTTCACGTGCTGCGTGTTGACCAGGCAGGAGCGGCTGATGCGCAGCATGGGCTGACCCTGGAAGGTCTTCTCCGCCTGCTGCAGCGTGCTGCGCGCGTGGAAGCTGTCGCGGCCGATCACGAGCCGCACGTAGTTGCGGTCGGCCTCGACCAGCTCCACCTGCGACACCTCGAGCATATGCATGCGGCCGCCGCTCTCGGCCAGCACCCGCGGCTGGCTCTCGCCGCGGGTGCGCGCGCGGCTCTCCAGCTGCTCGAGCAGCTGGCTGAGTGCACCGCGCCGGTCAAAGCTGCCGGCGGCCTCGTGGCGGCGTCGTACGCGTGCCGCCGTCGCCTGAAAGCGCGCATCGTCAAAGGGCTTGAGCAGGTAGTCCACGGCGCTCACCTCGAAGGCCTCGAGCGCGTAGTGATCGTAGGCGGTGACGAACACGATCAGCGGCAGCGTCAGCGGGTCGAGCGCGCGGGCCAAATCCATGCCGGTCATCGAATCCATCTGGATGTCCAGGAACAGCACCTCCGGCGGCTTGATGCGGATGGCCTCCAGCGCGGCGCGCGCATCGGCGTACTCGCCCACCACGTGCAGGTCCGGCTCGCGCGCACAACCCTCGCGCACGCTGCGCCGCGCCGCCGCCTCGTCGTCGACGATGATGACGTCCATCAGCGCGCCCCGGCGGGCTTCGCTGCGCGCGGCGTCCGGTCCGTCGCGCAGCAGCGGCATGACGATCTGCGCCACCCACAGGTCCGCGGCCGCCGGTGCGGCGCTGAAGCTGGCCCGCTCACCGAACTGCACCTGCAGCCGCTCGCGCACGTTGGCAAGGCCGATGCCGATTGGCGCGGCCGTCTTGCCAGGCGCCATGGTGTTGGAGACCCGCAGCGTCAGGTTCTCGCCCTCGACCTGCACCTCGACGGCGATCCGTACCCGGTCCTCGTGCCCGGCCATGCCATGCACCACGGCATTCTCCACCAGCGGCTGCAGGATCAGGCTCGGCACCCACACCGGCGGCACGCCGGCGCGCGGCGGCACCGCCACGGCGAGGCGCTCCGCGAAGCGCTTCTGCTGCAGTTCCAGGTACAGCGTGACGAACTGCAGCTCATCGCTCAGGCGCGAGAACTCGCGCTCGCCGGCGGTAAGCAGGCGGCGCAGCAGATCCCCCAGCTGCACCACCATCGTCTGGGCGGCCGGCGGATCCCAGGTGATCTGCCCGCGGATCGTATGCAGAAGGTTGAACAGCGTGTGCGGGGACAGCTGCATGCGCAGCGCGGCCAGGTGCGCCTGGGTGAGCGCGCGCTCGAGGGCGCTCGCGCGCAGCTGGGCATCGCGCAGACGCTGGTAGAAGGCCAGCCCTGTCCCAAGCGCGAGGCCAAAGCAATAGGTGACCAGGAAGTTGGTGGCGCTCGCGACCCAGGTGGGGATCTCCGGACCGGAGAAGAAGTCCTTCCAGGAAGGCCAGCCATTCATCTCGTGGCCGACGACGCCATGCCAGGTGTTGGTGAGCGTCTCGCCCACCACCAGCGCCGGGGAAGCGAGCACGGCAAACCCCAGGGCAAACAGCAGCTGGATCGGCAGCGTGCGCCACAGCGGCACCCAGCCGGTGCGCAGCGAGCGCCACATGCACAGGATGAACAGCGGATACATGATCAGATGCTGCAGCAGGCGCGCCGCCGAAGGCGCGAACACGTGCTCGATGTTCATCGAGGACAGGCTCGCCTGCATGTTGTTCGCGTACAGCAGATTGGAGACGGCCACGTACACCCAGAAGGCCGTGAGCACCCAGACATAAGGGAGGAAGCGCGCGCGGCCCGCGGCCGCGGGCGTCGCAGCCGCGAGATTGCCCGCCAGTGCGAGCAGTCCCGGGCGTGCCGGCTCCAGGGGGGAAGCACTCATAGTGTCGGTATTGGCTCCATAGTCAAAAGGGCCGCAGTGCCCCACGAGAGGCTAGCGTACGCCTGAAATGCCTGCACGGTGAGGCGGGCGAGGCGCGTGCCGGGACGAAGCCGTGAGCGGCAGGGACGAGTACGCCAACCAACCGCGGCACCGCGGCGCGGGTGCTGCACGCACCGGCCTGCGTGGCCGCGCGCGTTGCGGTACGAACACGTGGACTAGAGGGATCAGTACGCCAACGGCACTCTTCGCGTGCGCCACTGCGCGGTGTCTCATACACACACGTCACGGGGATTGCGTGACGAGCAACTAACACCGAACCGGAGACCCCCAATGAACGCCGTGAAATTCAACTCGATCCGCACCCGTGCCGCCGTCTACACCCTGCTCACCGCCTGCGTGGCAATCGGTGCCAACGCTGCCGCGCAGGCCGGCGAGGCCTGCGCCGTGGCGCAGCCCGCACACAGCGGCAACGCGGTCACTGTCAGTTATCGCGACCTGAACCTGGCTACGCGCGAAGGCGCCAGCACGCTCTACGCCCGCATCAACCACGCGGCGCACACCGTGTGCGCCGCCGGCGACATCCGTGACCTGGGGGCGGTGGCGGCCGCGGAGACCTGCCAGCGCGAAGCGGTGGCCCAGGCTGTGCACACGGTGCACAGCGAGCAGCTGGCGGCGCTGTTCAACGCCAAGATCGCCCCAGGGCTAGTGGCGCTCACGCACGGGGCGGGTGTGCCGCAGGGCGCGGGCATCCGCCTCGTTCAGCCGATGGCGGCCAGTTCCGCCGCCGACAGCTTGATCGCCGCGGCAGCGACGTTCTGCTGCAGGTGGTCTAGCGAGGAGGTCCCCGGGATCGGCAGCATCACCGGTGACTGGGCGAGCAGCCAGGCGATGGCCACCTGGAATACGCTGATGCCGCGGGCCTGTGCCACCGCCTCCAGGCCCTTGCCCTCATTCTCCTTCTCCAGCTTCGCAGCCGAGCCGCTGGCCACCGGCGCCCAGGGAATGAAGGCCAGCTGCTGCCGCGTGCAGGCGTCGAGCACCGCCTGCGACCTGCGGTCCGAGGCGTTGTAGCGGTTCTGCACCGAGACGATCGGCACGATGCGCTGCGCGCGCGCCAGCTCGTCCACGTTGAAGTTAGACACACCCGACGTGGCGGATCTTGCCCTCCTTCTGCAGGCGGGCGAGTTCCCCGATGGAGTCCTCCAGCGGCACCTTCGGGTCGATGGTATGGAACTGGTACAGGTCGATGCGCTGGAGCTTCAGGCGCCGGAGGCTGCCTTCGCAGGCGGCCCGCAGGTGCTCGGGGCGGCCATCGGGCACCCACTGCTCCGCGCTCGGGCGCGTATGGCCGCCCTTGGTGGCGATCACCAGTCCGCGCGGATAAGGATAGAGTGCCGCAGCGATCAATTCCTCATCGACGTTCGGGCCGTAGGCATCGGCGGTGTCGATGAAGTTCACGCCGAGTTCGAGCGAGCGCTTGAGCACCTGGCGCGCCTCGGCCGGGTCCTTCGGTTGACCCCAGATCCCTTCCCCGGTGAGCCGCATGGCACCAAAACCCATGCGGTTGACCTTCAGATCCCCGCCGATCACCAGCGTCCCGGCCGCTGCTGCAGGATCTGCCGTTGCCGCGCTGCGTGCCGACCACGGTGCCATGAGAGTTGTCATACCAGCGACACCGCCTGCGAGTACTTGTCTGCGCGTTATGGGTAAGGTGTTCATGTGCGCGATGCTACAACCGGGCACGTATGAATACCATGAACGAGCGCGGCCGCGAGCCGTAGCTGGCGTTCAGGCTTCCCGGGTAGTCATACGTACTCACCAGCGCGCCAATGCCAAAGCGCACCTGGGCCCAGCGAGCGAAGTCGTAGACGCTGCCGAGCGAGAGCTTCTGGATCGTGAACGTGCGGCCATAGAGCGGCTGGTCCGGAAGGAACAGTTCGTCCTTGGCCACGTGCTCGTAGCGCGCGAACAGCGTCAGCGCAGGCGACACGGCCGCGGCGGATTCCAGCAGCCAGGCATCCGTGGCCGCGCCGGCAGAGGGCGTGTTGCGGCCGAAGGCCAGCGTGGTCTGCCACCAGTTGGCCACCGGGGCGTTGTAGCTGAGCGATGCGGTGCTGCGGCGCACGCTCACCTGCGGCTCCAGCTGCTCCGGGCTGGCCAGCCGCCCGAAGCTGGCCTGCAGCGACCAGCGCTCGGAAGGGTTGTACGAGGCGCGCAGCGCGTAGGAATCCAGCGCACGCACCTCGATGTCGTAGCGGTTCTGGTCCGGCTCGCGGCCATTGAACGCAGAAGCCTCCAGCTTCACGCCACCCACCACGTAGCCGGCCGTGAGCACACCCCAGGTGATATGGGTGGAGTCGAGCCAGTGATGCGACAGCGGGGCCTCGGGGTTGTCCAGCGCGGACAGACGGTGCATGAAGGCGTTGGGGCCGAGTGCCGGCTCGCCCGGCAGGCCTGCGTACACGAAGGCCGAAGTGCCGGCACCGAAGTCGTGGCTGTACGTGAGCGCGGCTTCCATCAGCAGATCGTGCGGATGTTGCCGGTCGATCAACGGCTCGGTGCCATTGGCGGTCTCGCCGGTCTGGAACAGGAGTGGATAACCACTCTTGCCCATCAGCGGATCCCCCGAGACCATCAGGCGCACGCCGAACGCGCCGTCGGTGAGTTCGCGGCGCGCCATGAACATCAGCATGCTCGTCGAGAAACTCTGCGTGGCCCCGCGCGGGCCACCCTGGTCATCGTAGATGGCATCGATGAACCCGTGCTCCATGGTGAGCCAGTCACCCTGCATCTGGTGCACACCCTGCATCGGCGTCAAATCCGGCTGCCAGCTGGTGCCAGAGCCCTCACGCGTCATCGAATAGCTGCCGTACAGCCCCTGCATCTGCATTGCCGTCGGGGCCGCGGCGTCGGCCTGCTGCGCGTGCACCCCTGCCGGGCTCGCCACGAGCAGCTGCGCGGCGGCGAAGACGACCCATAAACGACACAAACTAACGTTCATAGACGATTGAATTGACGGCCATTATCCACTCATAACTTTGCGGGGTACGGACCGCACCTTGACGCACAAAATCCACAGCGCGCGCCCGCGCCGGGCCCGCCCAGTGTGCATCAACAACCCCGACACGCCTTGGTAAGATTCGGCACCGCCAGGAACATGCGCTGCCGCACAGCGGACTTCGCAGCACGCCGGACGGCTCAAACGGAGGATGGCTCATTGGATCAGATCATTGCGCTCCCGGATCTTGCGCAGCACGTCGGCGAGGAAGTCGGCGTGTCCTCCTGGATTACCCTGGATCAGGCGCGCATCCAGGAGTTCGCGCACTGCACCGGCGATCACCAGTGGATTCACGTCGATCCGGAGCGCGCGGCCCGCGAGAGTCCCTTCGGCAGCGCCATCGCGCACGGCTTCCTCACCCTCTCGCTGATCGCCCCGACCGCGATGGAACTGCTGGTCTCGCGCGTGAATCCGAGCTCGGTGGTCAACTACGGCGTCGATGACGTGCGCTTCGTGACTCCGGTGCGTGCGGGTCAGCGCGTGCGCAACCGCATCACGCTCAAGTCGGTCAAGGCCCGCAGCAGCGGGCGCTACTTCATCACCACCGGTAACAGTATCGAGATCGACGGTGAGAAGCGCCCTGCCCTCACCGCCGACGCGCTGGCCATTTTCATCGCCTGAGCCGGCTGCCTGATTTACTCGTTCGATACCGCAAGCTGCACCGGCGGCGCCGCCGCCGCCGCGCTACTGCGCCCGCCGAAGCGCTGGATGAGCCATGAGCGGAACAGCGCAATCGCCGGGTCTGCCAGACCTTCCGCGTGCGTCGTGAGGTAATAGCCGTAACCATCATCGAGCGTCGCGGTGAAAGGCTTCGCCAGGCGCCCGGCGGCAAGCTCCGCGGCAAACAGGCGGGTATCCACCAGGGCGATGCCCTGGCCGCCCAAGGCGTACTGCGCGGCCAGGACGGCGGTGTCGAACACCAGGCCGCGCTCGATGTTCACCCCCTTCAGGCCCTCCTGGCGCACGAATTGCGTCCAGACGTGGTGGCGCGGCAGGTCGGCGATGCGCACGTGCACGATCTCGTTCGCATCGATGAAGGCGGCCAGCTCCTTGCCACGATGGGTGGCGGCGATGTTCGGATGACACAGCACGCTCAGGCGCACCGGCCACAGCAGGTCGGTCACCAGGTCCGTCACCGTGGGCTTGGAGTACACCACCGCCACATCGACATCCCCGAGCGGCGGGCCCACGCCATAGGGACTGATGAGATCGATGTCCACGCCCGCGCTGTCGTGCCGGAAGTCCTGCAGGATCGGCACCGCCAGCTGCACCGCGAAGCTCGGCGGCATTTGCACGCGCAGCGTGCGCTGCAGCGGCGCGCCCTCGTTGCGGATGTCATCGAGGGCGTACTCGAGCCGGTCGAAGGACTTGGCGACGGCCGGCAGCAGGTGCTGCCCGGCCTTGGTGAGGGTGAGCGCGTGCGGCCGGCGGTCGAACAGCTGCACGCCGGTCAGGCGCTCGAGCGCGATCACGTGCCGCGACAGGGCGCTCTGGGAGATCAGGAGCGCGTTGGCCGCGGCGGTGAAGCTGCCGTGCTTGGCGACGCCCTCGAAGGCGCGCAATGCATTCAGCGGCAGCCAGCGCCGGTCGGTGGTCTTCGGCATGGGAGTGTCCTTCACGGGCGCCTCGGGCCTGTTGTGCTACGCGCCATACTCGCCCACCCGGCGGCCTCGCGCCAAGCACCCACCCCTGCCGGCGATGCCTTTTTTCGATGTTGCCAGTGAAATTTTCGGCTTCTAGCCTCCGCGCGGTTATGAAAGGCTCAGTGCCCGTATCCGACCGGCACCCTGCATGAACCCCACCGCGCCCGCCCCGCACGCCCACATGATCGCCGCGGTGACGATCAGTCATCACCGCCTGCCGCTGACCCCGCCCTTCCATGCCAGCTGGGACACCAAGCCGCGCGTGCACTTCGACGCCACCGTGGTGCGCGTAACCACCGACAGCGGTCTGAGCGGGGTGGCCTCGGGGGACCTGATGCTCGGCTTCGCCGGCCACGAGCACCTCTTCATCGGTACTGATCCGCTGTCCCTGGAGCGGCATTTCCGCGTGCTGTCCAACATCGACTTTCACTACGGGCGCTGCTGGCCGCTCGACCTGGCGCTGTGGGATCTCGCCGGCAAGATTATGGGCGCACCGTGCTGGCAGCTGCTCGGCGGACTGGCATCGCGGGTGCGCACCTACGCCTCCTCGGGCACCTTGCGTGATCCTGCGGCTCAGGCTGATGCGGCCGAGCGCTACCTCGCGCTCGGGTTCCCGGCACTCAAGCTGCGCTTTCACCGTGGTGACTGGCGCGAGGACGTGCGTGCGCTGGAGGCGGTGCGTGCTCGGGTCGGTGGCAGGCTCGAACTGATGGTCGACTGCAACCAGGGCTGGCGCCTGCCTTGGGACACCGAGAGTCCCTGGACCTTCAAGGATGCGCTCGCCGTGGCGCGCGAACTGGAGCGCCTCGGGGTCTACTGGATGGAGGAGCCGCTGCACCGCGCCGACCGCGACGGCATGCGCGCGCTGCGCCAGGCGACGGATGTGCGCATCGCTGCCGGCGAGATGACCCGCCAGCTGCATGAGCTGCGTGACCTGATCAGCGGAGGCTGCATCGATGTGGTGCAACCGGATGCCGCACTGGTGGGCGGCATCACCGGCCTCAGGCGCATAGCGACGATGGCGCAGGAGCATCACCTCAGCTTTACCCCGCACACCTGGACCAACGGCATGGGCGTAACCGCCAATGCGCACCTGGTGGCAGGGATCAGCGATGCGCCGTTCATGGAGTTCCCATTCGATCCGCCGGAGTGGAGCCTGGAGCGGCGTGACTTCCTGATGGCCGAACCGCTGCGCGTTGACGCCCAGGGCTTCATCAACCTCACCACTGCGCCTGGCATGGGGTACGTGCTTGACGAAGCGCGCCTTCGCTCGACCTTGATTCCCTAGCAGCCTGTTCCCGCCTCCCGGGAGCAGTGCGCACGCCGGAACGTCTTTCCGCGCATCCATAAGCCCCGCCTAAGTCCTAGATCCCACACTGGCGCCGTTTCGCGGACTAACTGCAGCCCAGCCAGATCCCACGGCGGATCGTGCGGAGCGCTCATGCGGTCGAACGGGCGCCACCTTGCGCGTCAACCGGTTCGTTTCTGGTACGCGCCTCGCGCGGGCCGATCCGCCGGGCGCATCGTTCGATGGCGTTGCCGATCGTGACCGGCGCTCAATACGCCAGCCCCTTGCCCGCGCTGGAAGCGCGGCGCTGGCTGGGGGCGCTGGCGGGGGGCATCGCGGCGCTGTACTTGGTCCTATTCGTGGCTCTGCTGGGCAAGGTGGGCCCGGAGGACCAAGACCAGTTTTTCGTCTTTCATGAGCTGCAGTTCTGGAACAGCTCATTCTTCGGCATCGCCAAGCAATGGACGCCGCTGATGTGCGGCGGCCTTTCCCTGGCGGGGGAACCGCAGGTTCCGTTCATGTCGCTCAGCATGATGCTGGCATACCTGTGTGGCCCGTTCTGGGGGCTGAAGCTCGCTACGGCGGCCTACTTTGTCGCCGGCTGGAGCGGTGCGTACCTCTACGCGGGGCTGTGGCTGCGCGAGGCCGGGCAACGCCTGCTTGCCGCCTCGCTCTTCATTGGCAATGGGTTTTTCATCTGCCGGTTCGGTTACGGCCACATTGATTTCATGCCGTTCCTGACCCTGCCATTGCTGCTGTGGATGCTCCACAGGCTCAGCGGCATCGGCGCCGCTGGCCTGCATGGGCATCTGCGCCGGGCCGTGGCCGTAGCACTGCTGGGAGCCCTGATCGCGGTGGGGGTGGACGGCTCGCCGGTTGCCATCATTCACCTGCTGGTGTGGGTTGGCCTGTACGCTGCCGCGCTCGCCTGTGTCGGTCGGTCATGGCGGCCGCTGGCAATTCTCGCCGGCGCGCTAGCGCTCGCGCTGCTGCTCGATGCGGGGTACCTGTGGCCGATGCTGCAGGCGCAGGCCTCACAGCCGCGCCTGACACCGGATCGTTTCACCAGCTTCCTGACGCTGGTCTGGTTCGCGCTCATTCCGATGCGCGGCAAATTGCTGCCCGCAAACGGGCTCGGCCATGAGCTGACGGTCTACATAGGACCGGTGCTGGCATGGTTGGTGTGGCGCGAGCGCGCGTGGCTGCGTAGCAGCCTGCCGAACGCGATGCGCCGGCCGATCATCTTCGTGTCATGTGTGTCCATCGTGCTGGGCATGGGAAGTCTGCGCGGTTTGCATGTGCCCACGATCCTGAGCCCATTCGACCTGCTGCGACCGCTGCCCGGGTTTCGCTCCATAGGCGTCACGGGGCGCTACTGGGGCTTCCTTGCGCTGCCGTTGAGCTTGTGCGGCGCCGCCGCCCTGTGGCGGTTTGCCAGCCAGGACATGCCGCGCGCGCGCCTGCGCATGGTGCTGGGACTCACGATCTTCCTGCAGCTTGGATTCCAGCTTGAGACTACGCTGGCCTACTGGCTCCCGACCCGGACGTATCACGCCGAGGAGGTGCGCTCGCCGTTTCGCGCCGGGCCACAGGATATCCGCTACGTCGCCCGCGGTAAGACGCCGCAGGGCGTCTTCATCACGCCCACGCAGGGAGTAATGGACTGCTATGACATGGACGATTTCCGCCATTCCGAGATGGCAGCGGGAAGCGCTCTGATCAAGGAGGCGCGCACCGACATCGGACGCAGCCTGGCTGCCAGTGCGTTCTCCGCGCGCTTTGCCACCTGGAGCCAGATCCTCGTGCAGCCAGCTCCCGGAAGCGAGCTGCCCGACATGGGCGTACGCCTTGTGCTCCATCAGGCGTATCACCCGTACTGGCAGGCGCACGGCTGTGCCACGCGGGCCGACGGCAAGGGCAATCTCGTGCTTGACTGTCCGGCCGCAAGCTTCGGCAGACGGCCGGTCGACCTGCGCTTCAACGACCCGTTGAGCGCGCTAGCCGCGTCCGTGTCGCTCGTTGCCTGGCAAGCCTGGCTCGCCACCCTCGCCCTCACGCTGTTGCTTCTGAGGCTGCAGAGCGCGCTCAAACCGGCCGTTGCCGCCGACGGAGGAGTCTTGCGAGGTGGACCCGTAAATAGCGCCCCCGGCTCTCACCGCTGATCGGTGAACAGAGAAACTGGCTACGCGCCGCCGCCAATCCGCAAATCCAGGGTACGACACAAGCTCGCCCCGGCGCGCGCCGGCATGGCCCGTCAGTGGCGCTGATCGCGCAGCAGCGCAGGCAGTTGCGCGAGCGCGCCCAAGTGCTTCTCGTAGCGCTGCCAGCGGCCGGCCGAGCCGGTGTGGATCTTCTGCCGCACCTGCCACTTGCTGGCGGTGATCACCACTCGCTCGGTCTTGTGAAACTCCAGCACCCGGTCATCCCACGGCAGGCCCAGGAACTCGAGCATCCGCCGCGTCCACCCTGGCTGATCGGCGATCAGTCCCTCGTAGGGGACGTCAAGGAAGTTCTCCGGCCCCAATAGCCCGCGCCAGTGGCGCGTGATGCGCAGGTATTCGCCGTAGTAGTGCGCCATGTCTTCGAGGTCATTGGCCCACGGACCGATATTGAAGAAGTTCTGGAAGTAGATCGAAAGCCCGGTATCGAGCGGGTTGCGCTGCATGTGGATGATGCGCGCGTTCGGGAAGGCGGCGCGGATCAGTCCCGCATACATAAAATTGGCCGGCATCTTGTCGATGATGCGCGTGGCCCCGCCGGCCACAGCGCTCATGCGCTCCAGGTAACGCTGCGTCATCTCCGGAATCAGCTCCAGCGGCGGCCGGCCGTGCTTCTCCGCGTCGCGCCAGTTCTCGTAGGCAGCGGTCCAGAAACCCACTTCGCCGCAGCCATAGACCTGCGGGTGCGAGGCCAGGATCTGCTCGGAGAGTGAAGTGCCCGAGCGCGGCATGCCGACCACGAAAACCGGAATTTGCGACTGCGAGGCCAGCGGTGCGGCCTGCTGCCACAGCCTGGCATCGAAGCTGCCGATCAGCCGGTCGATGCGCTCCTGCAGGCCGGCGCGGTCGTAGCGGGCACCGAAACGCTTGGTGAGTTCGTTGGCCTTGTGGTACTGGCCAAATGCATCGTCGTACTGGCCGACGTCGTCGAAATACTTACCGAGCGCGTAGCGCAGGTTGATCTCGTTGCCCAGCGGCTGAGGCCGGGCCAGCAGCGAGACCGCACCGTGCAACCAGGTGGCATCGCTGAGCTGCATGCGGCGGTGGGTCGCGATACTGGCGAAGGCGTGCGCGAAGGTCGGATCCAGCTCGATCGCACGGCGGAACAGCTTCTCGGCCTCCGCGAACTGCCCGGAATCGGCGTGCAGCTCCCCGAGAAAG
The DNA here is from genome assembly GCA_963794975.1 of uncultured Pseudomonadota bacterium. Taxonomy (GTDB): domain Bacteria; phylum Pseudomonadota; class Gammaproteobacteria; order Steroidobacterales; family Steroidobacteraceae; genus 13-2-20CM-66-19. Next base: position 913,484 of record CAWCGL010000002.1, read on the forward strand.
GCGATCGCCTCCACATAGTTCGGATTGATCGCCAAGGCCGCCTCGCAGTTCTTCCGGGCTTCGTCCGGGCGCCGCCGCTGGCGCAGGGCGAACGCCAGGCTCAGGTAGGCGGGCGCATATTGCGGCTGCAGGGCGATGGCCTCGCGGAAGGCGAGCATCGATTCGCGCACCCGCCGGATCTCGAACAGCGCGTTGCCGAGATTGCAGTGACTTTCCGCGCTGCGCGGCTCCAGTTCCACGGCCTGGCGGTACAGCGCCACCGCGGCGCGGCGGTCACCCATCTCGCGCAGCAGGTTGCCATGGTTATTGAGCGCCTCGACGTACTTCGGCTGCAGCCGTAGCGCCTCTTTATAGCTGTCGGCCGCCTCCGCGCGCTTGCCCTGCGCCGCCAGTGCGAGGCCCAGGTTGTTGTGGGCGATCGCCAGCGCCGGGTCGAGCGTCACGGCCCTGCGGCCCAGGGTTATCGCCTCCTCCAGCCGGCCCAGCAGCAGCAGCGCGTGCGCCACGTTGCCGGAGACCTGCGCATCCATCGGACGCAACCGCCGTGCAAGTTCGTAGTGCTCCAGGGCCCGCTGGTGATCCGCCAGCTCCAGATACGCATTGCCGAGGTTGTTCAGCGCCTCGACGTCCTGGGCATTCAGACTAAGCGCCTTCTGGTACAGCGGCACCGCTTCACGCACGCGTCCGAGGCCTCGCAACGCATCCGCGGCATCGACCAGCGCCGCGGCATGCTCCGGCTCCAGTGCCAAGGCAGCCTGCAGGGTCGGCAGCGCCTCGTCCCACACGCCGCGGTCGTGCAGCGCTGCACCCAGGTTGCGCAGTGCCTCGGCATCCCGGGGCATCAGTTCCGCCGCCCGCCGCAGGGCCTGCAGGGCATCCTTGCGCTGGTTGGCCAGCGCGACGCCCAGGATCTTCCACAGCATGCCCGGCATTGGGGAAGGATCTGAGTGCCTCCCACGCCTGCACCTCGGCCTCGGCCGGGCGGTCCTGGTTCAGCAGCGTCACCAGCGCGCCGATCTGCTGCGGGCTCACGGTCTGCGGCGACTGCCCGGCGCTGGCTGACAGGCCGCCGTGGCAGTGCTTGAACTTCTTGCCACTGCCGCAGGAACACAGCTCGTTGCGACTGGGTTTCACTGCCACGCCGATCAGCTCCGGTAGTCGTCCACGGCATCGCCCAGCGCCTCGCGCAGCGGCCCGAGCCAGGGCTCGAAGTTACGCCACTGGTCCACGCCCTCGCGGTTGAGTGGGCGGCGCACCTGTTCGGAGCTTGCCGTGCGCACGCTGCGCACGGTCTTGTGGAACTCGATGCATTGGGGCTCGAACTCCAGCCCGCAGAACTTGAGCAGGCGCCGCACGCTGCCCTCGAGGTCCTCGACCACGTCCTCGTGCTGCACGCGCAGCACCCATCCGGGGAGCACCCGGTCCCAGTGGCGCATCAGCGCAAGGTAGGTGCGGTAGTAGCGGGCGATGTCCTCGGTGCTGTAGGTGAACTCCTGGCCATTGGCGAACAGCTGCTTGAGGTTGCCGAAGCAACAGGCCATCGGCTCGCGGCGTGCGTCGATGATCTTCGCGTTCGGCAGCATCAGCCGCACCAGCCCCAGGTGGCGGAAGTTGTTCGGCATCTTGTCGATGAAGAAGGGCTTGCCGGTGCGGTAGACCTGCGCTCCGGCCAGGTAGCGCTCCGCCAGCGCGCGCACCTCATCGGCGCCCAGCTCCGTCAGGATTTTCGGGTAGCGCGGGTTGCTCGGGTCCGGGTCCCGGCCGCGCAGCGTGGCGACGATCTGCTGCACGTTGGGCAGCTCCTGCGTCCCCTCCACCTGCGAGTGGGAGGCCAGGATCTGCTCGAGCAGCGTGGAACCGGAGCGCGGCAGGCCGACGATGAAAATCGGATCGGGATCGGGCCGGCCCCAGCCGGCGCGGGCGGCGAAGAACTGCGGCGTGCACACCTCGATCTGCGGCCGGGTGTTGTTCTCGATGACCTGCGGAGCGTAGCGGCTCTCGGCGCGCTTGAGCGCATTGCCCTGCGCGTAGTAGGTGAAGGACTGCGCGTAGTCGCCCGCGTCCTCCAGCGCCTTGGCGAGCGCGAACAGCGCGTGCACCCGGTCCACCGCCGCCACGGCCGGATCGGTGGTCAGCGCGCGCAGCCGCGCCATCTCCGCGGGGGTGAAGCGGTAGGTCTTGAGGTTTGCCAGGCTCCAGTACGCGTCGCCGAAGTCCGCGCGGCTGCCTGCCGCCTGGCGATACGACTGGATCGCCTCCTCGGGCCGGCCCAGGGTCTTCTGCGCGTGCGCGATCGACAGGTGCACGTCCGCATCCGCCGGGATGCCGGACAGGAGTTCGCGGTACAGCGTGATGGCGCGTTCGTGCTCACCGAGGCCCACGCTCGCGGTCGCGTACAGGCCCTGCAGGCGCAGCCGGCTGTCGGGCTCCTCGCGGATCAGCTGCTCGAGCTGCTCGCGCGCCTGCGCGTAGCGGTGCAGCTCAATGAGGGTCTCGGCGTACTCCACGCGCGCCAGGCGGTAGTCGGGGGCCAGTTCCAGCACGGCCGCCAGCAGCAGCTCGGCATCATCGAACACCTTGCGCGCGATGCCGATGCGCGCCAGGAGCCGCATCGCCTCGATGTGATCGCCGTGCTGCAGCAGGAAGGCCCGGATCAGCGGCTCCGCCCCGTCGAGGTCGCCGTCCATGAACAGACTGGTGGCGGTCACCACCTCGCGCGGCAGCCCGCGCAGGGTCGCCACGTGGCTGGCGGCGATCTGCGCGTTGGCCTGGTCGCCGGTCATGCGGTAGAGGCCCTCGAGCATGCCCCAGCTGGCCGGCAGCGCATTGTTGCGATTCACCGCGGCCAGGAAGGCCTCGATGGCCGGCTGTGCCTGGCGCATCACCACGTAGCACTGACCGCGCTCCTCATACAGGCGGCTGAAGCGCGGCTCGCGGGCCTCGAGCTCGGCCAGGCACGTCAGGGCCTCGTCAATCCGCCCCAGGTGCCGCAGGGCAAAGGCGCTGAACAGCCACGCATCGCGCTGGCCCGGGTCGCGGGCGGACAACCCCTGCGCCGCCGCCAGGGCCTCGGCGAACCTGCCCTCGCGCAGCAGTCCGCGCAGCCGGGCGATCTCGGCCGCCGAAGTCGGCTCGGCTGCGGATGATTCCGTTGTACCCATGCGCTCCAAGAAAAAGGGCGGACCGAACGGTCCGCCCTTGATTCTACTGCAACCGCCCGGGCCGGTTGCCGTCACCCCCAGGCTAGAACTTGTACGCAATCCCGAAGTTGATGACCCGCGGACGGATCGGGATCTCGGACTTGATGAACTGCCCGGAGCTGATGTTGCTCACTGCATCCGAGTTGCTCAGGTTCTGGGCGGTGATGCTCGCGGTCCAGTTGTCCTTCAGCACACCGATGCCCGCATCGTAGGTCGTGTACCCCGGGATCTCGTACCGCAGCAGCGTCGTGGTCGGCGGGTTCTGCGCCGGATCGTTGCCGTCCGGGAAGCTCTGCGGCTGGTTGCTCTGCGATCCGATGTGGTTGGCACCGGCCCAGGCGTAGGCGTTGTAGCCACCCTGCATCGACCAGTCGTAGCGCGCCCGCAGGTTGAACATGATGGCCGGCGAGAACGGCGCCCGCGTACCGAGCACGCCGTATGGGTTGGTGTACGGCAAACCCTTGACCTGGGTGATGCACTCACCCAGCGGGGTCGGGTTCGACGCCGCGGGGTTGTTGCTGGGCAGGCAGGGTGCGTTGGTCTGCTCGGAGGAGTTCCAGGCGCTCGATCCCTGGATGGTGAAGCCCTCGAACAGCCGCGCAACCAGCTGCAGCTCGATACCCTTGATGCGGTAGGTGGGTCCGTTGATGTCGAAGGTCGTGTTGCCCAGGTGTACGGGATCGAACAGCGGCAGCTGCACGTTCTTCCAGTCCATCTGGTAGGCCGACACGTTGACCTGCACGCGGTGCTCCAGCCACTCGCTCTTGAGTCCGACCTCGTTGTTGATGAGCGTGTCCGACTCGTAGCCGACCGGCTTGAGGAACTGGTTGTTGCCCGAGGTGTACGGGGCCACTCCCTTGAGAGTCGGGTTGCCTTCCAGGTCGGTCTTGGTGCGGTTGAAACCGCCCGGGCGGAAGCCTTCCGAGTGCGTGAAGTAGGTCATCACGTCCGGGGTAATGTGCCAGGTGACGTTGTAGCGCGGCTTCCAGCCCTCCTCGCTCTTGTTGAGGTTCATGCCGAAGCCGCAGTGCGTGCAGGTGCCGTTCGGCACGTTCAGCACGGTCGAGGTCGCGCTGTAGTACTCCGAGCCGTGCTCGAACTCGTCGTACTTGTAGTGGCGCGCGCCGGCGGTGACGGTTAGCACCTTCGGGATGATGTCGAAGTCCGCGGAGGCGAAGAACGCGGTCTGCTTGTAGCCGCGCATCACATCCTCGCCGAAGGCGGTGTTGGTGTTGGTGCGGTAGCCGGGGTGCCAGGCGTAGAAACCCGGGAACACCGCGCCGACGGTGGTTACGCAATCCGGGCCCCCGGCGTTGGAGATCGCCAGGTTCTGCGCGTTGCACTGCGGCATGCCCATGTAGTTGAAGTTCATGTCGTCGTAGATGTTGAACTTCTCGTAGAAGGCGCCGGCGAGGCCGCGCAGGCGGTACTCGACAGGGGTGCTGATGCGCAGCTCGTGACTGACGTGCGTGTTCTTCACCTGGTCGTGCCAGGATCCCACGGGGGCGTAGCAACTCGTCGGCTTGGCCGACCGGAAATAGAAGTAGCTGGCTCCCTTGCCGGAACAGGCGTAGTACGCACCGTGGTTGGAGCGCATGTAGTTCGAGTAGTCCTGCTGACCATCGATGCTGCGGGTCATGTAGCTGCCGGTGTACACCGCCTTCAGCCCGGCAAAGGCACCGTTGATGGTCCAGGCGGTGCTTGAGTACTTGTCCTTGCTGTAGGCGGGCGTGAACGCGGTCAGCTGCATGGGGCCGAGGTTGTTACCGTTGGAGTCCTTCGGGTAGGTGTAGAAGTAGCCGTCGGCCTCGGAGTTCTGGTAGTTCTGCTGCACCAGGATGTCCCAGTTCTCGCTGAACTTGTACAGCGCCGACAGGCGGGCGCCGGTGTAGTTCATGGTGTTCAGGTTGCTTCCGGTCATGCCGGCATTGGTGGCGATCGGGCTGCCCGGCCGGCTGGGCGGCAACCCGGTGCCGGCTCCCGGCGGGAAGCCCACATCCGCGCCGTTACCGAGCGGGGGGATCGAGATGGTGCCGGGCACGTTGTCGATCCAGCCGCCCTGGCGCTCGGTGAAGATCACGCCGCGCAATGCAAAGTTGTCGCCGAACGGCAGGTTCAGGACGACATTGCCGCTGGAGTTCGGGTCGCCGCCGGCCGTGATCCCGTAGCTGGCGTTGGCGTCGCCCTCGGTGACGCCGAGCTTGGGCTTGTTGGTGATGTAACGGATCGCACCGGCCTGGGCGCCGCCGCCGAACAGGGTTCCCTGCGGACCTTCGAGGATTTCGACGCGTTCCATGTCGACGAGGTAGACATCGTTGTTACGCGCCGGGAACTGCATCGACTGGTCGTCGAGGTAGAGCGCCACATTGGGGAACGGAGCGGTGGTCGACTGCGACTGGTTGCCCGAGCCCGAGCCGCCCAGTCCGCGCATGAAGATGTTGCCGGTGCCCGGGCCGTTGCCGCTGAAGGTCACGTTCGGCGTGTACTTCAACAGGTCGTTGAAGCCGGTGATGTTCAGCTGCTTGAGCGTGTCGCCACTGAGGGCCTGGATCGTGATGGGCACGTCCTGGAGGTTCTCAGCACGGCGGTTGGCCGTGACGATGACTTCCTGGAGTCCACCCGCATCGGCAGCGGTCTCGCTTGCCTGATCAGCCGGTGCAGCAAAGACGATCATCGACGCCGGAGCACTGAGAACTGCTCCAACGGCGGCAGAGATCTTCGGATTTAGCTTCATCGAGCGGTCCCCTGAGGATTGGTTGTAGATTCGCCACGCGAACGCACCCGGCTGCCAGGCGGCTCCCCCGTTAAACTTTGTATACCACGTCTATGACGACTGCATGAATAAATGCGCCTTCCGGACATGACGTACGCGCTGTCATTCCGGCCTTCCCCCTGCGTCATCTGGCCGTCATAGAGCGAGCGAACGAGCATTTCATACCCGCTACGGCACCGAAAGTCTAGAAATTGAATAGCCCCATCTGAAAAACGGATGGCGCCGCGGGAGGCCACGGCCGCTTCGGCCGCAAGCCCTGAGCCTCCCGGGCTGTCATGTGCCGCCGCATCCCATCACGCAAAGGTCATGCAACTCCCAAGCCGCGCGATCCGGGCCGGTCTCCCTTGTTGCATCCAGGCATCACTTTTCCATCCGACCGTCCCTTGGCCTGTCCCATGACTACGCATCGCGCGGCGTCTGCCGGCCTGCGGCGTAAGCGCAGGCTTCAGCGCCCTTGATCCGGCAGCAAATCTCGGAGAGGGTGTGCGCTAAGGGGGAATCATGGCCGCAGCCGGGCAGAGTGCAGAGGCTTCCACGTCCGCAGGTCCCGGGGCGCCCAAGCGGCTCACCGGGGAAGTGCTGTCGGAGTGCCTGGCGACTTTCATCATCCTCGGCCTGGGCGACTCGGCCGCTGCGATGTACACCCTCTACGACCCCAGCCCCTACCAGCAGGCGTACTGGGGGGTCTGCATTGCCTGGGGCCTGGCGGTAACGCTCGCGATCTACGTCACCGGCGCGGTCTCGGGCACGCATGCCAACCCTGCCATCACCCTCGCCCTCACGCTTTACCGCGGATTCCCGCGCCGCAAGGTGCTGCCCTATGTGGGCGCCCAACTCGCGGGGGCCTTCCTGGGCGCCGCGCTGGTGTACTTCATGTTCGGCCCGGTCATCGACCACTACAACCTGGCGCACCACCTCACGCGCGCGGGCGACGGGGGCGCTGCGGGGGTGTTCTTTACCCACCCGGGACTGGCGATCACCCCGGGGCACGCCTTCCTCGATGAAATCATCCTCACCGGCATCCTGGTGCTCGGCGTGTTCGCTATCACCGAGCAATTCAACACCCTGGCTCCGGCGCCCAACAGCGGCGCCCTCATGATCGGCCTTCTAGTGGCCACCATCGGCGCGTGTGCCGGGTACCTTGAGGCCTGGCCCATCAACCCCGCGCGCGACCTGGGCCCGAGGGCATTCTGCTTCCTGGCCGGCTGGGGCCCGCAGGCCTTCCCGGCGCCGCAGAACTACTGGTGGGTGCCCATCGCCGGCCCGCTGCTCGGCGGGGTGGCTGGCGGCGGGCTCTACCAGCGCGCGATCCGCCCTTACCTGCTCCCGGCGCGGGCCTGAGGCCGCCAAGGCTTGACCACATGAACGCCCCCCACGTGCTTGCGATTGACCAGGGAACCACCTCCACGCGCGCGATCGTCTTTGACGCGCAGGCGCGCAGCATCGCCCTCGCCCGGCGCGAGTTCGCGCAGCACTACCCGGCCTCCGGCTGGGTGGAGCACGATGCGGAGGACATCTGGCACGACACGGTCGAGGTGGTGCGCGAGGCGATCGATCGGGCCGGCTGCGGAGCACAGGGAATCGCGGCCGTCGGCATCACCAACCAGCGCGAGACCGCGGTGGTGTGGGAGCGCGCCACCGGCCGCCCGGTGCACCGCGCCATCGTCTGGCAGGACCGGCGCACCGCCGACGAGTGCGCGCGCCTGAAGCAGGCCGGAGCGGAGGCGCTGGTGAGCGCGCGCACCGGGCTGCTGCTGGATCCTTACTTCTCGGCCACCAAGGTGTCCTGGATCCTCGATCACGTGGCCGGTGCCCGCGCGCGCGCCGAGCGCGGCGAGCTGGCCTTCGGCACGATCGATTCGTTCCTGCTGTGGCGCCTCACCGGTGGCCGCGTGCACGCCACGGACGTCACCAACGCCTCGCGCACGCTTCTGTACGACATCCATCGCCAGGACTGGGACGAGGAGCTGCTCGCCCTGCTGCGCGTTCCGCGGGCACTGCTGCCGCAGGTGCGTGACAGCAGCGAGGTGTACGGCAGTACCGAGGCCGCCCTGTTCGGCCGTGCGCTGCCGATCGCCGGCATCGCCGGGGACCAGCAGGCGGCACTGTTCGGCCAGGCCTGCTTTGCCCCGGGCATGGCCAAGTCCACCTACGGCACCGGCTGCTTCGCGCTGCTCAATACCGGGGACACTGCGGTGGCCTCCAGCAACCGCCTGCTGACCACGATCGCCTGCCGCATCAACGGGCGCATCAGCTACGCGATGGAAGGGTCGATCTTTATCGCCGGGGCGGCCGTGAAATGGCTGCGCGACGGACTGAAGGTCATCGGCAGCGCCGCCGAGACGGCCACGGCGGCGCCGGCGGTGCCGGATGACCACGGCGTGTACCTGGTGCCCGCGTTCGTCGGCCTGGGCGCGCCACACTGGGATCCGGCCGCGCGCGGGCTGATCTGCGGGCTCACCCTGGATGCCAGCGGCGCGCACCTGGCGCGCGCGGCGCTCGAGTCGGTCGCCTTCCAGACGCTCGATCTCACGCAGGCCATGGCGCGCGACGGCGCGGTGCGCCCGGGAGCCATCCGCATCGACGGCGGCATGGCCGCCAATGACTGGTTCTGCCAGTTTTTGGCCGACATGCTCGAGGCGCGCGTCGAGCGACCGGCGGAGCTTGAGACCACCGCACTGGGCGCCGCCTTCCTGGCAGGCCTGGCCACCGGCGTGTGGCCGGACCTGGATGCCCTGGCGGCCACCTGGCGCAGCGGGGCGGTGTTCGCGCCGCGCATGCCCCCGGGGCGGCGCGCGCAGCTGTACGCCGGGTGGCAGCAGGCGGTGCGCCGCACCCTGCTGCGCGAGTGACTAGAGCTTGCCGCGGTAGTCGGTCTGGATCTTCAGGATCCGCTCGGTGTTGCCGAAGAAGGCGTGCCGCGACATGTCGACCGTATAGCGGCTCGCCGGGGGATGGCGCCCGAGGCTCTCGGCGAGGGCGCGGATGTGGTGCGGACCTGCCCCGCAGCACACCCCCAGGTAATTGATTCCGAGCGCAAAGGCCTCGCGCCCGAACTCGAAGATCTCCGCGCGCGTGCACACGAACGGGTCGAGCCCGACCGGGAAGGCGCGCTCGTTGCCGCAGCACGGGTCGGTGAGGGACATGAACGAGGGCTGGGCGGGCGTGGTGCGGTAGGGCACCGGCAGGGCCGCCACGTGGCAGCTCACCGCGGCGCGGATCTGGCGCATCATCGGCATGATCGTCGCAGGTCCCCGATGGCAGTTGATGCCCACCACCTGCGCGCCGGCGGCCTCCAGGCGCTGGCACACCTCCACCGGTGTCATGCCATCGCGCGTCAGCTCCTCGCGATGCATCGCCATGGTGACCACCGCCGGCACCTTCGAGTGCTTCTGGATCGCCTTCAGCGCGAGCAGCGCCTCGGCGCCCCAGGAGAAGGTCTCGGCGACGAAGTAATCGACCCCGGCATCCACCGCCCAGCCGACCTGCTCGGCGAAGATGCGCTCGACCTCCTTGAGCGCCGCCTTGCTGCCCGGGTCGTAGATGTTGGTGTTGCACAGGTCCCCGGCAAACAGTGTGCCGGTCCTGCGGGCGACGGACTTGGCGATCTTCAGCGCCGCGCGGTTCATCGGCACCAGGTCCTGCTCGCGGCCGATCACCCGCAGCTTTTCGCGGTGCACGTAGTATGTGAGCGCCTGGGTGACATCCGAGCCGGCGTGCACGAAGTCCATGTGCAGCTGCTCCACCACCTCAGGATGGTCGAAGATCACCTCGGGAACGAACGCTCCTGCCTGCAGGTAGCCGCGCCGCTCGAGCTCGAACAGGTAGCCCTCGGCGCAGATGACCGCCCCGCGCGCCAGGCGCGCCATCAGGTCCGTCCCCTGCTCCGCGCGCTTCGGTCCTGCCGCCACCTTCGTGCGCAGCGCGCTGCGGGGCGCGGTCTTGCCCTTGGTCTTGCGACGGGCGGGTTTGCGGGATCTGGCGGCAGCCCTGGTTGCCATGCTGGCTCTCCGAGTCGGGGGTGGGTGCAGTGAGGCGCGGACGCGGTACATTCTAGTCAGGGTGCCGCCGGCTCCGATGCCTCTTTTAGATGGGGCTATTCAATTTCTAGGCTGCGACCGCGCGGCAGAGGATGGAAAGTTAACCCCATGAACAGCCCTGCAGCACACCGTGACCGGCGCGGCTGGGACAGCCTCGCCGCCGCCCAGAAGCCCGAGGGGCGCGCCTTCATCAGCGGACGCTATGCCTCGGCGCGCGACGGGCGGGTGTTCAAGGACATCAGCCCCATCGATGGCGAGGTGATCTGCGCGGTGGCGCGCTGCGGGCGCGCAGACGTGGACGCTGCGGTGCTCAGCGCCCGCAACACCTTCGAGCAGGGAATCTGGCGGCGCACCGAGCCGCGCGAGCGCAAACGCGTGCTGCGCCGGTTTGCCGAACTGATCCGCGCCGACATCGACACCCTCGCCCTGCTGGAGAGCCGCGACGTCGGCAAGCCAATCAGCAACGCGGTGAACGTCGACGTCGCCAACTGCGCCGACTGCATCGAGTACTACGCCGAGTTCGCCGACAAGCTCTACGACGAGGTGGCTCCCACCGGACCGAACGACCTCGCGCTGATCCGCCGCGAGCCGCTCGGGGTCATCGGCGCGATCGTGCCGTGGAACTATCCGCTGATCATCAGCTGCTGGAAGGTGGGACCTGCGCTGCTGATGGGCAACAGCATCGTCCTCAAGCCGGCCGAGCAGTCGCCGCTCTCGGGCATCCGCCTCGGGGAACTGGCCTGCGAGGCCGGCGTGCCGCCCGGGGTGTTCAACGTGGTGCCCGGGCTGGGTGAGGAAGCCGGCCAGGCCCTCGCCCTGCATCGCGACGTCGACCTGATCGCCTTCACCGGCTCGACCGAGGTCGGCAGGCTCATGTTGCGCTACGCCAGCGAGTCGAACCTCAAGCGCACCGCGCTGGAGCTCGGCGGCAAGACCCCGCAGGTGGTGTTCGCCGACGCCAACCTCGAGGCGGCCGCCTACGACATCGCCTGGGGCATCTACTACAACAGCGGCGAGACCTGCCACGCCGGCTCGCGGCTGATCGTGCACGAGAGCGTGCGCGAGGAGCTGCTGGAGCGCATTACCCGGGTCACCGCCACCATCACCCAGGGACACCCGCTCGACCCGAGCACGCAGATGGGGGCGGTCATCGACCGCGGCCACATGGACCGGGTGCTCGGCTTCATCGACAGCGGGGTAGCCAGCGGCGCGCGCATTGCCCTGGGCGGGCACCGCGCCATGGAGGACAGCGGCGGGTTCTACATCGAGGCGACCATCCTCGACGGGGTGCGCCCGGCAATGAAGGTGGCGCGCGAGGAGATCTTCGGCCCGGTGCTCTCGGTGATGACGTTCAAGGATGAGCAGGCCGCGGTGCAGATGGCCAACGACACCCCGTACGGACTTGCCGCCGCCGTGTGGACCGCCGACATCAACGTCGCCCACCGCCTGGCAGGGGCGCTGCGCGGCGGCACGGTATGGGTGAACTCCTTCGACCGCTCGACCATGGCCACGCCCTTCGGCGGCTTCAAGATGTCCGGCTCCGGCCGCGACCGCTCCCCGCACGCGATCGACAAGTACTGCGACCTGAAGACCATCTGGACTGCCTACCGGTGAACCTGCGCGCACATGTCGAGCAGCTGCTGGCCTCGCGTCGTGACGGCTACGCCCTGCCCGGGGCGTTCTTTGCCGATGAGGCGCTCTATGAGGCGGAACTGGACATCATCTTCGCCCGCCACTGGATCTTCCTCGCCAGCGCCGCGGAGATCCCGGAAGGGGGCGACTACCGCACCTACCAGATCGGCCGCTACCCGATCTTCCTGCTGCGCCGTGACGACGGGGCAATCGTCGCATTCCACAATACCTGCCGGCACCGCGGCTCGCGCATCCTGCAGCACGAGGCGGGCATCGCGGGTGCCACCCTCATGTGCCCGTACCACCGCTGGACGTACGACCTCGACGGGCGCGTCCTCGGCTGCGGCGGCACCGGCGAGCGGGCCCAGGCGCAGCCGCCGCTGAAGGCGGTGCACGTGCGCACCATCGAGGGGCTGGTGTTCGTGTGCCTGGCGGATGATCCGCCAGCGGACATCGCCGACATGAGCGCCCGCATCACCCCCTACCTCGCCCCACACATGCTCACGCGCACCAAGGTCGCCAAGCAGGTGGAGATCCTCGAGCACGGCAACTGGAAGCTCACCATCGAGAACAACCGCGAGTGCTTCCACTGTGCCGGGCATCCGGAGCTGCTCAACTCGCTGTTCGAGTTCCTCGGCCAGCCACACGAGCACACTATGTCGGAGAAAGAACGCGGCGAGTACTGCCGCTTCCTCGCCGCGCGCCAGACCTCGCAGGGGCTGTGGCAGCAGTTCGGCCTGCCCTACGCATTGATCGAGGAACTCCACGGGCGCGCCACCGGCTTCCGCACCGAGCGCCTGGTGCTCGACGGCGCCGGCGAGTCGATGACCCCGGACACGCGCGCAGCCTCGCGGCGCCTGCTGGGGGCCTTCACCGATGCGCGCCTGGGCACCCTGCACTTGCACGTGCAGCCCAATGCCTGGTTCCACTTCATGGCCGACCACGTGCTCACCTTCTGCACGCTGCCAGTCGGGCGCAACCGCACGCTGGTGCGCACCACGTGGCTGGTGCACGCGGATGCCGAGGAGGGAGTCGACTACAACCTCGCGAACCTCACCAGCGTGTGGGACGCGACCAACCGCCAGGACGCCGAGTTCGTCGCCGAGACGCAGCGCGGAGTGTCGAGCCCCGCCTACCTGCCCGGGCCGATCGGCGACAACGAGTTCATGGTGAACCGCTTCCACAGCTGGTACGAAGAGCGCCTGCGCGCGGCGCTCGAGCTGTAGTGCGGCGGCTAGACTTGCGGGCTATCCGCCATCTCCAGGTGCAGGCGATCGCCGCGGTACGGATGCTGCGCCAGCACCGCCTCGTTCAGCTCCACCCCCAGTCCCGGCTCGGTGGGCGGGATCACGTAGCCCTGTTCCCAGCGCACCGGCTTGACGAGCATCTGCGCGTGGAAGCCCTGCCAGCGCTCGATGCTCTCGAGGATCAGGAAGTTCGCGCTGCAGGTGGCGATCTGGATGTTGGCAGCCCCGACCACCGGGCCGCAGTAAAGGTGCGGCGCCAGCTGTACGTGCTGAACTTCCGCCATGGCGGCGATCTTCTTCGCCTCGAGGATGCCGCCGACGCGGCCGAGGTTCATCTGCAGGATCGCCGCGGCACCGGCGCGCAGCACGCGCGCGAAGTCGTACTTGGTTGTCAGGCGCTCGCCGGCGGCGATCGGGATGCTGGTAGCGCGCGCCACGCGCGCCATCTCCTCGGGGGCATCCGGGGGCACCGGTTCCTCGAACCACAGCGGATCGTAGGGCTCCAGGCGCCGCGCCAGGCGGATGGCCCCGGCGGCGGTCATCTGCCCGTGCGTGCCGAACAGCAGGTCCGCGCGGCTGCCGACCGCCTCGCGCAGCAGGCGCATGAAGCGCTCGGACATATCCAGCGCGGCCAGCGACAGCTGACGCCCGTCAAAGGCGCTGTAGGGACCGGCCGGGTCGAACTTCAAGGCCGTAAATCCCTGGGCGAGGTACTCGGCGGCACGCTGCGCCGAAAGCTCCGGGTCCTGGTAGACATCGGTCTTGTCCCCGGGGCGCGCGTAGATATAGGTGTAGGTGCGCAGGCGCTCGTGCACCTGGCCCCCCAGCAGGTTGTAGACCGGCTGCCCGGCTTCCTTGCCGATGATGTCCCAGCAGGCCATCTCCAGTGCGCTGAGCACGCCCATCAGCGACAAGTCGGGGTGCTGCGTGTAACCGGCCGAGTACACGCGCCGCCAGAGCTTCTCGATGTGGTGCGGGTCCTCGTCCAGGAAGTAGCGCCGGAACACGTCGGTCAGCATCTGCGCCACCAGGTGCGGGTCGAATGGCACGCTGTAGGCTTCCCCGACTCCGTGTACATTGCCGTCGGTGGTGAGCTTCACGAACACGAAGTAACGCCCGCCGTTGCCCGGCGGCGGGTTGCCGACGACGAAAGTCTTGATGTCTGTCAGTTTCATCGCGCGATTCCTATCACACAATGACCGAGTATGACTACATCATCGTCGGCGCTGGCGCCGCAGGATGCGTGCTGGCGAATCGCCTCAGCGCCAACAGCCGCACGCGTGTGCTGCTGCTGGAGGCCGGCGGCTCAGACCGCTCGCCGTGGATCCAGGTACCGATCGGCTACGGACGCACTTTCAATGATCCGCGTTACAACTGGATGTACCAGGCACAGCCGGATCCCGGACTCAACAACCGCACCGGCTTCTGGCCGCGCGGCAAGGTGCTCGGTGGCTCCAGCTCCATCAACGCCATGGTCTACGTGCGCGGCCAGCCGGCCGACTTCAACGACTGGGCGGCGGCGGGCAATCCCGGCTGGACTTACCCCGAGCTGCTGCCCTACTTCAAGAAGCTCGAGGACCATCCCTGGGGCGCCTCCGAGTACCACGGCGCCGGCGGCCCGGTGGGCATCGGCGACGTGTCCGCGTTCGTGCACCCGCTGTGCGGCACCTTCCTCAGGGCCTGCGAGGAGATCGGCATCCCGCAGACTCAGCGACTTCAACGGTGCGCAGCCCGAAGGCGCGGGCCTGTGGCAGGTGACGATCAAGGACGGCGTGCGCGTTTCCAGTGCCAACGCCTACCTGCGCCCCATTCGCGGCCGCGGCAACCTGGAGGTCCTGATGCACGCCTTGGCCACGCGCGTGCTGTTCAGCGGCACGCGCGCCACGGGCGTGGAGTACCTGCGCGGCGGCGCGCGGCACCAGGCGCAGGCGCGCGCCGAGGTGCTGGTATGCGGTGGCTCGCTGAACTCCCCGCAGCTCCTGGAGCTCTCCGGGATCGGCAGCCCCAGGCTGCTCGGCCAGTTCGGTATCGCCGTCGTGGCTGATTCGCCGGCGGTCGGCGAGGGGCTGCAGGATCACCTGGCGGTCTCGTACTTTTACCGCTCGCGCGTGCCGACGCTCAACAACCAGCTGGCGCCCTTTTTCGGCAAGCTGCGCGCGGCGCTGCGCTATGCCTTCGGCAAGCGCGGCCCGCTGGCGATGAGCGTCAACCAGGCCGGCGCCTTCGTGCGCAGCCGTCCCGGGCTGTCGGCCCCGAACCTGCACATCTACTTCAACCCCGCCAGCTACAGCACGACCACGCTCGGGGCCAAGCGCCGCCTCATGAACCCGGACCCCTATCCCGGCTTCCTCATGTCCTTCAACACCTGCCGCCCGAGCAGCCGCGGCTCTAGCCACATCCGCTCGGCCGATCCGCAGGCGTCCCCGTTCATCGCGCCGAACTCGCTGGCCACGCGCGGTCGACGTGCAGGACGTGTTCGACGGCGCGCGCCTGCTGCGCAGGATTGCCGCCAGCGGCCCGCTGTCCGCCGTCACCGAGAATGAGCGCGAGCCGGGACTCAAGGTGCTCACCGATGCGGACGTGCTGGCGGACTTCCGTGCCCGCGCGGGCACGGTGTTCCATGCCTGCGGCACCTGCGCGATGGGTGCCGACCCGCGTACCACAGTGCTCGATGCGCGGCTGCGCGTGCGCGGTGTGACTGCGCTGCGCGTGGTGGACGCCTCGGCCTTCCCCAACGTCACCTCGGGAAACACCAACGCCCCGACCATGATGCTGGCGGAGAAGGCGGCGGACCTGATTTTGCAGGACAGCCGCGCGCTTCAGGCGTAACCTGCCCCACGATGCCAAGAAAGACCGCATGAGCGAAGCGCACTCGAGCACCGTCGGCGCTGCGCTCACCGCCCCGCCGGTCAGCAGCGCCAGCTTCGCGGTGCGCTGGTACGTGCTGATCATGATGGTGCTGGTGTACACGCTCAGCATCGCCGACCGCTACGTGGTCTCGACCGTCCTGGACCCGATCCGCCAGGACCTGCACCTGAGCAATGCCGGGGTCGCCTGGCTCACCGCCTGGCCCCTGGCGCTGTTCTACGTGTTCATGGGCTTCCCGCTCTCCTGGGCCATCGACCGCTACAGCCGCCGCAAGATCATCGCCGCCTGCCTGGTGGTGTGGTCGATAATGACCACGCTGTGCGGCCTGGCGCACAGCGTGCTGGTGTTCTTCTTCACCCGCGTCGGCGTGGGGATCGGCGAGGCCGGCGGCACCCCGGGTGCAAGCTCGCTCCTGTCTGACTACTTCCCCGCCACGCGCCGCGCGATGGCGCTGACGGTGTTCTCCCTGGGCGCCCCGATCGGGGCCTACGTCGGCTACAGCGTCGCCGGCACCATCAACGACCACTACGGCTGGCGCGCGGTGTTCTTCGCGCTCGGCGTGCCCGGGGTGCTGGCCGGCCTGGCCATCTGGGCGACGGTGCGCGAGCCGAAGCGCGGTTGCCTCGACGCGGGGGATGACGAGGCGGCGCCCTCCTTCGCCACGACGCTCAAGTTCTGGTGGTCGCAGCGCTCGGCCGTGCACCTGATGATCGGCAGCGCAGTGTGTGCGCTGTGGGGCTGGGGACTGATGTACTGGACGCAGGTGTTCGTGCAGCGCACCTACCATATGAGCCCCGGAGAAGCCGGCGAGGTCACCGCCTACGCCCACCTGTTCGGGGGCTCGGCGGCCACGGTCGCCACCGGCTGGCTGATGGCGCGGCCATTGATGGCCGATTCACGGCGCATCATGTGGCTGCTGGCCGCCGGCACCGCCATCGCCACAATCGCCTCGGGGGTTGCCTACTACACGCGCGATCTGGCGCTGGCCAAGGCAATGTTCTGGATCTTCATCCCGGCCATCTACTTTTACATCGGCCCCTGCTTCGGCCTGCTCAACAACCTCGCGCCAGTGCCGCATGCGTGCGATGTTCTGCGCCATGACGCTGTTCCTCGCCAACGTCGGCAACCTGCTGATCACCCCGCCGCTGATCGGCACGCTGAACGATTGGTTCGTGCGCGCCAACTACTCGCAGGCGGATGCGCTGCGGCTGGCGATGCTGTGCATCGTGCCGACCGGGCTGTGGGCGGCGATCCACTACGTGATCGCCGCCAAGGACATCCGCAAGGACGAGGTGCGGGCACGCACCTTTCCCTTCTAGCGCACGCCGCCGCGCGCGCGCACTTCCCGCAGCGCTGCTGCGGCGCAGAACGCGCCATAAATCCCCTGCGATCGTGAGCGTGTCCTTTGCCGGCCACGCGATGGCGGCTGTCGCCGATGTGGAGTAGTAATGCGCCCTGCTACTCACGTATCCCACGGGCAAAGACACCGCCAGTCGGCAGGGGACGACCATGGCCAGTTCAATGATGGATTCCCTACTTGCGATGGTGACACCGGAGATGCAGCAGTCCCTCGCCGCGCGTCTGGGTGAGTCGACGCAAGCGGTGCAGGGAGGCCTGGGCGCGACGACGGCCGCGACCTTGGGCGGCCTCGCCGCCCGGGCGGGCGACAGCGGCTTCCTCGGCCAGATCCTGAACCTGGCGAACACCGCTAACAGCCAGAACGTGCTCGGCAGCCTCTCCTCGCTCGCCTCCGGCGGAACCTCCGGTGGCATCGGCGACCTGGCGAACAAATTCCTGCCGATGGTGTTCGGCCCGAACCAAGGCGCGGTGACGAGCGCGCTCTCGCAGCAGTCGGGCCTGGGCGGGGCCGCGGTGAGCGGGCTGTTCAAGCTCGCCGTCCCGTTGGTGCTCGGCTTCCTCGGCCGCGCCCATGCCAACGGCACCCTCGATGCCGGCTCATTGGGCAGCATGCTCAAGGCCGAGGCGCCCAACCTGCAAAGCTACCTGCCTGCGGGGGTGCTCGGCAGCCTCGGCGCCGCTGCCGGCGGCGCGGCCAGCGCCGTGCAGGCCGGGGCCGGCGCGGCCGCCTCCAGTGCTTCGCGCTGGATCGTGCCGCTGGCCATCCTGGCGGCGCTGGTGCTGGTGTGGCTGCTGATGCGCTCAATGCACAGCCCGAAGGAGGTCGCGCAGTCGGCCGCCAACGCCACCGGCCAGGCCGCCACTGCCGTCGGCAATGCCGCCAACTCCGCCTGGGCCGCGCTCGGTGAGATGGTCGCGGTGAAGCTGCCGGACGGGACGACGCTGAATGCGCCGACACGCGGAGTGGAGAGCCGCCTGGTCACCTACCTCAACGACGGCACGGCGGTCGTCTCGGACGAGATGTGGTTTGACTTCGACCGGCTGCTGTTCGATACCGGCAAGGCGACCCTGCAGCCCCAGTCCCAGGAGCAGATCGGCAACATCGCCGCGATCCTCAAGGCCTTCCCCAAGGCGAAGGTTCGCATCGGCGGCTATACCGACAACACCGGCGATGCAGCGGCGAACCTGGCTCTCTCGCAGGCGCGCGCCGACAACGTGACCGCGGAACTGGTCAAGCTCGGGGTGGATCACTCGCGCATGGATGCGAAGGGCTACGGCGAGGAGCACCCTGTGGCGGATAACGCCACCGAGGCAGGCCGGCAGAAGAACCGGCGCATCTCCCTGCACGTCACCGAAAAGTAGCCGGCGCCGCCGCGGGGGCGGGCGGAACCGGCCTCAGCGTGCCGCCGCCGGCGCGCTCGTCGCGGCTGCGCGGTCACCAGCACGTCCGCCTTCAGCGTCGTGCCGCCGGGGGTCAGCTGGTGCGGCACGCAGGTGGATTTGTATTCCACGTTGCGCGTGGTGAACAACGGCAGGATCGCCTGCCTTGATCTGCTCGGTGAGTTCGCAGTCCCCGGCCGCCGCCAGCGCCTGCGGCGCGAGATGTCAACGTTGCGCCAGGCGGTAGCGACCGGCGTGGTGTCGGGGGTGCTTTTGTCGTCCAGCGGCGCGAGCACATGCATCTTCACGGCCACGCCGGGAAAGAGCGTCGCCCGGCCGAACCCCTCGGTGCAGCCGGTCGGGGCAACATTGAGGTCCTGCTTGCGCGCACCCAGCAGCAGTAGCACCGCCTTGATGCGACCACTCAGCCCGTCGCAGGAGTACTTCGCGGTGAAGCCCTGGTAGGTGAAGCGGAATTCGCGCGCCGTCCAGCCGGCCTGCACGGCGGCTCATCTGCCACGGCGGCCGCGCACGCGAGGCAGCAACAGCACAGCGCGGCAAGCCCAGGTGCCGACGCCTTGGGTTATTCGCATGAGCCTCCATCCTCTGCGGAAGCGCCCAATCAGATTTGAGGGCGCGGCGCGGGGCAGGTTCCCGTCCCCGCGCCGCAGACATTATCGCCCCCGGGAAGGACTGCCATCGCGCCGCCGGGAACAGCCGTCAGATGCCATGATTTCTCAGGCGGGGCGCGGCGGCGAGGCCGTTCAGCGCGGCACCGGCAGCGCATCCAGAATCCCCGGTAGCTGCTGCATGAAGCTCTCGCGCGCCCGCAGGCCGGCACGTGTCGGCCGGGCCTGCTTCATCGCCGACCGCATAGACGAAGACCACGGTGCGCGTGCCCTTGGCGGCCCAGCCGACGAACCAGCCGACCTGCCGCGTAATATCCGGGGTGCCGTCTGCCTGCATCTGGTAGCCCGTGCCGGTCTTGCCGCGCACGGTCCAGCCATCGGGCAGCTCCCCGACATACAGCAGGCGCTGCGTCATTTCGTAGGCCCGGGCGGAGACCGGCAGCTGCCGCGCCAGGACCTTCTCCAAGAACGCCAGCTTGCTCCAGCGGGGAGATGCGCAGCGAGGAACTCAACCACGCCTGCGTCAGCCCGTCATTCATCCCCGGGTTGCCGGCAAGGTCCTGGTTGCCATAGGCGAACTGGCTGACGTAGCGCTGCAGCGCTCTGCGCCGAGCCACAGCGTGATCTGCTGCGAGTACCACACCACCGAGTCTGGATCCAGCTGGTCGGGTCGACCGTGGTCTTCCAGGACGGATCCAGCGCCGCGGACCCCTCGCGGTACGGGAGGGCCGGCCGGTGCTCATCGATGAGGAAACCTGAGTCGTAGCCCATCAGGCTCAAGCGGGATCTTGAAGGTCGACGCCGGGGTGAAGCGCTGCCCGCATTGCTCCCCCGCGCGCTTGAGCACCTTGGTCGTGGCCGCATCTGCCAGCAGCGTACACATCGGGGCGGCCTGTGCCGTTGCAGACACGGCCACCAGCCAGAGTGCGCACACCCCGGAGCTGAGCTTCGGCATAGCCATCATGCACCAAGCGGGAGCGACCAGCCCCACCGCTCGATCATAGGCGATTCACTATCGGTGCGCGCCCGGATCGGGCCGGCTCGACACCGACTGGGACGCGCCAGAACCGGAAGTCCACGCGGCGGCCCAATACTAACGAGTCACCGTGTGATCCCCAGCGCGACCCCTCACGGCGGCAGAGTGAGGCCTCCGGCAGCGACATGTCCGGGGTGACACGGGCATCGCCGTGCGTCCCGGCTGCTGCGGGCCGCTCAGTTGATCTGGTACGGGCTGTAATGCCAGGCCAGCGACACGAACAGCAGCACCACGAGCACATAGTGCAACGGCCGGGAGACCGTACGGCTGAGCACCGCGGAAAGCACGAATGGCAGCGCCAAATCGTTCAGCACCGAAAAAGGCTGGACGCGCATGCCGGCCGCCAGATTGGCCCAGCCGACGAAGTAAATCCCGTTCACCAGGTAGGTGAGCTGGAAGAGTGCGACCAGGGTCCAGAAATAGCGCCGCGTCGTGGCGTAGTGTTCGCGCAGGTCGCACCGCGCATGCACCTCATCCGGCAGGGCGGCCGCGGCGACGAGGAACAACACAAACACTCGGCGATCAAGGTCGCACACAGGTAGAGGAAGAAGTGGCGCGTCGCGGCGAAGATGACGCACGCCCCAGCAGGACGAACCAGCACCCGGAAGCACGCCAGTGCTCAAAACAGTGCGAATGCGGTGCCGATGCAGCAGGCTGCGACGTGGGCTCCCAGACGACCGGGAGGACGGCTGCGCGTCAGCCGATGGAAGCTGTCGGCCAACGTCCGCGATCAGCGAGCCGGATCAGCACGGCGAACAGGCCCAGGGAGTACTCGAAGGCGTGCATCTCGGGGGTATGGGCCGAATTCGGCCAGATTGGCGCGGCATTTTGCCGAGGGCGCCGCGGCGGCGCCCTTGACACCCCCGCGGGCCAGCCTCAGGCTGCGCGCCGCCGCAGCGCGGCTCAGCGCCCGCTATTCCGCACCATGAAGACCCCCAAGGACCTGCAGCCCCTGATCGATGACGGCGTCATCGACGAAGTCCTGCGCTCGTTCAAGAGCGGCAAGGAGGCCACGGTGTACCTGGTGCGCTCGCGGGGATCGCACGCGCTGTGCCAAGGTGTACCGCAACATGGCGCAGCGCAGCTTCCAGCGCCGCGCCCAGTACCAGGAGGGCCGCAAGGTCCGCGGCAGCCGCCAGGCGCGCGCCATGGCCAAGAGCACCCGCTATCGGCAAGAAGGAGCAGGAGGCGGCCTGGAAGAATGCCGAGGTCGATGCGCTCTACCGGCTCAGCGCCGCCGGCGTGCGCGTCCCGCGCCCGTTCGGCTACTTCAACGACGTGCTGGTGATGGAACTGGTCACGGATGCGCACGGCCAGCCCGCGCCGCGCCTGAGCGAAGTGGATCTGTCGCCCGCGACCGCCCGCGAGTACCACGCGCACCTGATGCGCGAGGTGGTGCGCATGCTCAGCATCGGCCTGATCCACGGCGACCTGTCGGAATTCAACGTACTGATCGCGCCCGGAAGGCCCGGTGATCATCGACTTGCCGCAGGTGGTCAACGCGGCCGGCAATAACGGTGCTTTCGCGATGCTCGAGCGCGACGTCAACAACCTGCGCGGCACGCTCGGGCGCTTCGCACCGGAGCTGCTCGAGCACCGAGTTCGCGCCGAGATGTGGGCGCTGTTCGAAGACGGCGACCTGCGCCGACGACGCCGCTCACGGGCGTGCATCGGCGCTCGAGACGGCCGTGGACGCGGCCGCGGTCATGGCGGCCATCGACGATGCGCGCGAGGAAGCCCTGCAGCGCAAGCTCGCGCAGCAGGGGCTGGAGGGTTAGGCCCGGGCGTCCCGCCTCGCTCGGCGGGGGCGAAAGCCCGGATCGCGGCGGCAAGCGCCGTTACGTCTGGCAGGTCCTGGCACACTGAGGACTGGAGAACGTCCCGGCCGGCATACGCCGGCCGCGGCGGGGTAATATCGGCGCCCGGCATCGGCTCTGCGGGTGCGAAGTCTCACGAAGGAAATGTCCATGTCACGTCTTTTTCCCCGCCCCGCTCGTTGCCGCGGCCCTGCTGTGCGCCTGCTCCACCACCTCCTTCACCTCCACCTGGAAGGATCCGGAGGTGCGCGCCGGTGCCCTGCGCGGCAGGACCGTGGCGGCAATATACGTTTCCAAGGATCTGACGCTGCGGCGCTCGGCGGAGGTCTACATCGCCAACGACCTCACCAACCGCGGCATCAAGGGCGTGACTTCGTACACCTGCTGGCGGATAACCGCGGCGATGGCGATGCGGCCCGCGAGACCCTCAGGGCCGCCGGCGTGGATGCGGCCGTCGTGATGCGCGTCATCGGCAAGGACCAGAAGGTCACTTACCGTCCCGGGACCACCTCCGCGTTCTACGGAGGCTTCGGTCCGTACTACAACTACGGCTATGCGACGATCTCCTCGCCCGCCTCGGTCTCCACCGACACCGTGATTTCGGTGGAAACCCTGATCTACCGCCTCAAGGACGACAAGCTGATGTGGGCCAGCACCAGCAAGACGAGCAACCCGGACAACCTTTCCCAGCTGATCGACGAGACCGCGGACGCCATCGCCAAACAGGTCTCCAAGTAGCCGCGGAGCCGGCGGACGACCGGGCCGCGCCAGTCCCGCGCGTGGGAACTCGGCATGCGCCGGGCCGCTCCAAACCCCGGCGTGAGCAAGCTGCCGGCTATTGAGGGAATCGAACGTGCGACACCGTGCCCGTTGTGGCAAATTCGTCATCGTGAACAAGGACATAGCTCAAGCGCAAGACACGCCCTCACCCGCCGCGCCTTCCTGCGCGGCGCCGGGGTCGTCGCGGCGGGAGTGGCGGCCAGCGGCCGCACGCTTGCCCAGGAGGCCAAGGCGCGAGCTGTCCTTCGTACACACCCACACCGGCGAGCGCCTGACGGCGGCTTACTTTGTCGCCGGCGCCTACTGCGAAGCCGTGCTCGCGCAGGTGAACCAGTTGCTGCGTGACTTCCGCACCGAGACCGTGTTCCCGATCGACCGCGGTGTACTCGACCGGCTGTTCGCGGTGCAGGCCATGGCCGGCAGCCGCGAGCCCTTCGAGGTGATCTCCGGCTACCGCTCCCCGGCGACCAATGCCGCCCTGCGCAGAAACTCCCACGGAGTCGCCGAGCACAGCCTGCACATGCAGGGACGCGCGATCGACGTGCGCCTCAGCGGCTTCTCCACCGGGCGCCTGGCGCTGCTCGCGCGCGCGCAGATGGGCGGCGGCACCGGCTTCTACCGCGTCTCGGACTTCGTGCACCTGGATACCGGCGCGGTGCGCATCTGGGGCGACCGGCCCGAGGCCTAGGCTCGGTCCGCGTCGGATGCGGCGCTGACGCGCAGTGAGCTGCGGCGGATCGGCCGTGCTAGCCTCGCCTCCGTGCTCTCGCCGGCAGCTGCCAATGGAAGGATGCCACCGTGCCAACCCTCGCCGCGATTCGCATCTCCCTGTGCTGCTCTCATGCTGGTGCTGGGACTTGTCAGCCACCCCATCTGCCTGGCAGCCGCTGCCGAGGCAGCGCCGTCCGGGGCGGAGAGCGAGGCACTGCGGTCCCTGGTGGCGAGTGGCCAGGACGCCGACCTGCGCTGGCCGGACTTCTCCGACTACCGCGACCGGTGCTCGCCTTCTATGACGCCAGCGGCTACGCGCTGGCATGGACGCAGAACGGCAAGCCTACCGCGCAGGCGCTGGCGGTCATCGCAGCCCTGCAACACGCGCAGACCAGGGGGCTTAACCCGGAGGACTACGATGCGTCGCGCTGGGCGCCGCGCATCGCCCAGCTCGCGCAGCCGCAGTCCGCCGCGCGCTTCGATGCGGCGCTGACGGTGTGCGCGATGCGCTACAGCTCGGACCTGGATGTCGGCAAGTCAACCCGAAGCACTTCAAGTTCAACCTCGCCGAGAAGGGCGCACGCTACGATCTGCCGCAGTTCGTGCGCCAGCGCCTCGCCGGCGGCGCCGACGTCACGCCGCGCTCGCGGAGGTTGAGCCCCAGTTCCGCGGGTACAGGTGGACCGTAGGCGTGTTGCAGCGCTACCTGCAGCTGCTGCCGCAGGACACGGCGCACCCGCTGCCGGTGCCCGCCAAGACCATCGCCGTCGGCGACACCTACCCGGCAGGGGCCGCCCTGGCGCAGCGCCTGCAACTGCTCGGCGACCTGCCCGCTGAGGGCGCCGTCGCAACGGATACTTATCAAGGCGAGCTCTGGAGGCAGTGAAGCGCTTCCAGCAGCGCCACGGATTCAATGCGGACGGTCGGCTGGGCGCCCAGACCCTCAGGCAGCTCAATATCCCGCTCGCCAGCCGGGTCGAGCAGCTGGACCTTGCGCTGGAGCGCTGGCGCTGGATCGCGCCGGATTTCAAGGAACCGCCGGTCGTGGTGAACATCCCGGAGTTTCGCCTGCGCGCCTTTGACGCGAATCACAACGTCGTGCTGACGAGTGACGTCATCGTCGGCAAGGCGATGCGGCACCAGACGCCGGTTTTCGACCGTGACATGCGCTACGTGGTCTTCCGCCCGTACTGGAACGTGCCCCCGAGCATCCAGCGCGGGGAGATCGTGCCGGCCATGACCCGCAACCGCAACTACATCAGTCAGAAGAACTACGAGGTGACCACCCAGAGCGGCCAGGTCATCACCTCCGGACCTATCAGCGATGAGGTCCTGGAGCAGCTGCGCGCCGGCAAGCTGGCCGTGCGGCAGAAGCCCGGGCCCGACCAACTCACTGGGGCTGGTGAAGCTGATCTTCCCGAACGAGTACAACGTCTACCTGCACAGCACGCCCGCTCAGCAGCTGTTCGCGCAGTCCCGGCGCGACTTCAGTCACGGCTGCATCCGCGTGGAGAAGGCCGACGAACTGGCCGCCTGGGTGCTGCAGGGCAGGCCGGAGTGGTCACTGGAAAAGGTGCGCGAGGCGATGCGCAGCGGCAAGGACAACCAGCAGGTCAACCTGCCGCAGCCTATCCCGGTGCTGATCCTCTACGTGACCGCGGTGCCGGCCGCCGGATGGTTCGGTGAGCTTCTACGAGGATATCTACGGTCACGACGCAAAGCTGCGCAAGGCGCTGGCCAAAGGGTACCCGTACTCGTAGACCAGGAGTGCGCGGGGCGCCGGCGTGATCCCGGCTGCCGGCCGCGGCGCCCCGCATGGCACGCAGTCCGGCGGCGCGCCGTCACCTGCACCGGCCCGTACGCCCCGCGACGGCGGTCAGTGCGCCGGTGCCATGGTCGCAAGGGCTGACTTGCACGATGCCGACAGGTCAGCCGCGTGGATCTTCAGGCACGCGTTGCCGCGCCCGCCCCCCAGCGGCACCCCCGGACAGAACTTCTCGAAGTCGCCGCCGCAGTCCCTGTGCAGCAGCCGCGCCTTCTCGCCCTGCGACATCGGCGTGGCCGGCCGGGGCTGCGGGTGCAGGTGCCGGTGTCACCGCCGCGGCACTCGCGGCAGCCGGAGCGGCGGCAGCGGGCGGCGGCGGCCGGCGCCGGGGTCACCGCGGCCAGCGCACTCTGGCAGCCCCTGGAGACCTGCGAGCTGTGCTGCTGCAGGCACTGCAGCGAGGCCTGCGTGCCGGTGGGCACGCTCGCGCAGACATTCATGTAGTCCCCGCGGCACGCGCTCTTGATGGCCGAGCGCTGTGCGTCGCTGATCTGCGCCAGCGCTGGCGCGCACGCCGCCCCGATGATCAGCCAGAAGCCACCCCGGATGCCTGAAGAGATTCATGCTGCGAACCTCCGCTTTTAATGAGAAAACCATCAGCGCCGGTGCTTCCGCCGCCGCTGCTGCCGTAACTGCGTCGTGCCCCCGCGGGCGCCGCCGGACTGCCGGCCGAGCCGGTCCTGCTCGAGCTGCTGGTAGTTGCCGCGTTCGCTGGCGCCGCAGCGCTCGCGCCCGGAGCGGCTGCCCGGCGCGGTGCCGGGCGCGCTTGCAGGCGTCGTGGGCCGGTCGGGGTGATTGGCAGGCGGCTGCACCGGGTTCCAGCTGCCGTCATTGTATTTGGACCAGCCGGTGTCGGTGTGCTTGTAGACATTGCCGTCATGCCCGGCATACACATCTCCGCCCTGGGTCTTGACCGCCCCGCCACTGCCGCCGGTGGTGTTGTTCTGGTAGCCCGCACCCTTGGCGCCGCTGGTGGAGTTGAAGCTGCCCGCCCGGCCATTGTCGTTGGCGCCACTTTGCGTATTGCACGGTCTGGTTCGTCTCCGGAGAAGGTGCTCGATCCCCAGCGGCTGTAGGGATTGGCGTTCTGGGCCGTGGATCCGGAAACTCCGGTGCGCGCGTTGTAGTAGCTGCCGTGCGCGGTGCCGCTGCCATTGCTCCACGATGCGCTGCCCTGCGCGTAGCTGCCGGTAGTGGGGTTGTAGGCTGACCACGCCCCCGCGCCGCCATTGGGTCCGTAGACCGCCGCGCCGTGGGCCCAGGCGCCGTTGGTCGGGTTGTAGTAAGTGCCACCGGACACCGCTCCGTAGGGTCCGTACACCGTGCCCCCGCGCGCCCAGGCGCCATTGCTCGGGTTGTACCAGACGGCCCCGGCATAGGTGTATGGATAGGGATAGAAGATTGGCACCGGCCCGCGGATGATCACCGGCGGATAGTAGTAGCCGGTACCGTACACCAGCACCCCATAGCTGACGTACCCCAGTGTGTAGCCGGCGGTGTAGCCGAAGGTGATCACCGTCGGCGCGACGGCGTATACGCGTACGTAGGTCACCGGGTACACCGGACTTGCCGCCGGAATGGTGTAGATGACCTCGGGAACGGAATCCGCCAGTACCCATGGACCGGAGGGACGTTGCGGCGACGAACCAGGCGCCGCCTTCGCAGGCGTAGTAGCTGTTCCTCACCTGCAGCACGTAGGTGTTGGTATTCACTGCATACAGCACCGTCGTACCGGCGATCGCGACGAACTGCGGCGCCCCCGAGTAGGCCACCGATGAGCTTCGCCTCGCTGCGCTTGAACCCGGCGGTGCTCGGGATCTGCGCCTTGAGTACCGCCTCCTGTGCGGCGATCGTGCCGGGAACCGCAGCCAGCACGGCACCGTCCGCGCCCGCCGGGTCGATCATCGAGAAATCCGGCGGCAGCTTGTCGGTGGCGAACACCCAGGGACCGGCAAGGGCGTGCGAAGAGAACCAGCGACCGGACAGCAGCACGAAGTAGCTGTTCGTCGCCGGCTGCAGGAACAGGATGTTCGAGGTGTTCACGACCCGCTGCAGGCCGGTACCGGTGACCGCCCGCAGACTCGGCGCGCCCGGCGGTAACGATGATCTCCGCAGGCTTCTGGCTGACGAAGATCTCGGCGCCCGGGCTCCTTCGGCGGCGGCGCCTTGGCCGGGATGTAGCGCGCGACGGCCGCGAAGGCGGCCTCCTTCTTCAAGGCCATGAAGGCAGTCGGGAAGCCTGGCCGCCGGCGCAAACGGGACCGCCGATCTGCGCAGCGGAGAACCAGATGCCGTTGTTCAGCAGGTACCAGGTGCCCGCTGTCGTTGAACACCTGCCAGTTGGTGTTCACCGCATAGGTGAGCGTGCTCTTGCCTGCCGGCACCAGCACCGGCTCGCCGTCGAACACCACCAGGCTCGCCGGCTTCGCGGCATAGAAGATCACCGGCGGGTCATTGTTGACCTTGACCGTCTCGACCGGCAGCTGGTTCAGGCTGAGCAATATGGAGGCCAGCGGCACCTTGCGGATCTGCATCTGCGCCAGGACCGCGCGGATCTTCGTCTCCGCCTCGCGCGGCGTGCTGGGTGTCGAGCGCCGGGAAGTGCGAAGACGACCAGCTGCGCGTCCGAGAGGGCTCACGACGCCGGTGGCCGCATCGGTCGTCGTGGCGAGGTTGACTTCAATCGTGCCGAGCAGCGGCTTCGCCTGGCCCGCGCGCGTAATGGACAGCGCCGCCCGGGCGGTGAGGCGCTTGCGCTCCGGCCAGCTCACCGCCTGGGGCTGGTAGACGGTGACGCTAGCGCCGTCGTGCTCGATCGTGTGCGGCCAGGAAGCGGCGGCAGCAGCCTGAGCGCTCAGCGCCTCGGCCGTTGCGGCCGCGTGAGCCACGCCTCCCGGGCCGGTGGCCAGTGCCAGGACGAGCAAACCGGCCGCGAGCGGCCGCAGCGCGCGCCCGGCGCCAGCTGCGCGCAATGAGGTGAGCCTGCGCTCGGGTGCCGCCAGCAGGGACGTAACGATCATGAGACCGCGCCTTTCTTCTTGTCTTCTTGGTCGGCGATGCTCGGTGGCTCAGCCGGCTCGACACCGTCCAGCAGCTGCCCCGCGCCCGCAAGTGCAGGCGGCACTTTAGGTACTGCCCAACCCGGGGTCAATTCGCGCCCCTGCGCCCCAGCGGCGCCCTCGCACCGGCAGCCGCGCATCGCTCCCGCCTCGGTACCCATCACGCCCCTGCTGCATTACACTGATTGCGCTTACGGTTCTCGCCGCGCCCTGAAGAAAAAAAGGCCACGGAGCCGAAGAACCCACGAACCACAACGGGGGACAGTCAGCTGCGAGGCCTGCGATCGCTCACGGCCGGTAGGCATGCGGGTGCAGGCAGGGGCCGCCTCGCGCCGGTCGCGTGCACCCTGCTGCTCCTCAGCGCCTGCAAGGTGGGCCCGGAGTTCGAGCGCCCCGCGTCGCCGGTCGCCAGTCACTGGATCGGCGACCCGGCGGAGGCCGCCGCGTCGCCCGCCGAGGTGGACACCGCCTCCTGGTGGCGGCTGTTCAACGACGCGACGCTCGATCGCCTGGTCGACCTGGCCTACCACAACAACCTGTCGCTGCAGGCCGCCGCCGCGCACGTGCTGCAGGCCCAGGCGCAACTGCAGGTGCAGATCGGAGAGCTGTTCCCGCAGCAGCAGGTGCTCGCCGGCGAGCTCCAGCACCAGCGCCAGGCGCAGTCGACGCCTGATCGCGCCGGGACTGAACCCACTGCTGGACACGAGCCAGTTCGGCCTCAGCGCCAGTTGGGAACTGGATTTCTGGGGCAAGTACCGGCGGGGCATCGAAGCGGACCGCGCCGCGATGCTGGCCTCCGTGGCCGCCTACGACAATGCCCTGGTAAGCCTCACCGCCGGCGTGGCCAGCACCTACCTCAACATCCGCACCTACCAGCAGCGCATCCAGGTCGCCAAAGACAACCTGGACACGCAGAAGGAAAGCCTGCGTATCGCGCGCGCCCAGTTCGAGGCGGGTGAGACCAGCGAGCTGGACGTGCAGCAGGCCCTGACCCAGCTGGCGCAGACCCAGGCGCAGATACCCGGCCTGGAGAACTCGCTGCGCACCAGCAAGGACTCACTCGCCGTGCTGCTGGGGATGACCCCGGATGGCATCGATGAGCTGCTCACGGCCGATACCGCAATCCCCACCGCCCCGGCGCAGGTGGCCACCGGCATGCCCAAGGATCTGCTGCGGCGCCGTCCCGACGTGCGGCAGGCCGAGCTCACCGCGGCGGCCCAGAGCGCGGCCATTGGCGTCGCCAAGGCCAACCTCTACCCCTCCTTCTCCCTGAACGGCAGCTTCGGCTTCGTGGGCACCAGCCTGCGCGGCGGGGAGATCGGCGACCTGTTCACCTGGGATAACCGCGCAACGGCGGCGAGCGCCTCGTTCGTGTTCCCGATCCTCAACTACGGCCGCATCGTCAACTCGGTGCGCGTGCAGGACGCGGTGTTCCAGCAGGCGGTGTTCACCTACCAGAACACGGTGCTGCAGGCGCAGCAGGAAGTGGAGGACGCGCGCTCCGCCTTTACGGCCGCGCAGGAGACGCTGGCGACCCTTGGAGATGCCGCCACTTCTGCCAAGCGCACCACCGAGCTTGCGATCGTGCGCTACAAGGAAGGCGCCAGCGACTACACCACCGTGCTCAGCGCCGAACAGGTGCAGCTGCAGACCGAGGACGCGCTGGCGAGTGCGCGCGGTGCGGTGCCGCTCGCGCTGGTGAGCGTATTCCGCGCACTCGGCGGCGGCTGGCAGCTGCGCGAGGGCCAGCAGCTGCTGCCCGAGCCGACGCGCGAGCAGATGGAGCGCCGCACGAACTGGGGCCACCTGCCCGACAGTGGGCCGCAGCTTCCGGTGATCGAACAGGAGCCAAATCCGGGTGAGAGCAATGCACATTGATCCGTGGCACCGCTGGGCGCCCCGACTGCTGATCCCGGTGCTGGTCGGCGCGGCGCTGCTGGGTGCCTGCGGCAAGAAGAACCAGTACCAGCCCCCGCCGGCGCCCTCGGTCACCGTGAGCAAGCCGCTCTTGCTGCCGGTGACCGACTACCTGCAGGCCACCGGTTCGGTCGCCGCCTTCCAGACCGTTGACCTGGTGGCGCGCGTCGAGGGCTACCTGCGCAGCGTCAACTTCACCGATGGCAGCCTCGTCAAGGCGGGTCAGCTGCTGTTCCTGATCGAGCCCGAGCCCTACCAGGCGAAGCTCGCCGCGCAACAGGCGCAGCTGCTGAACGCGCAGACCGAGTACGACCGCCAGCTGCGCATGATCAAGGAGAACGCGACCGCGCAGGCGAGCGTGGACAAGTGGCGCTCGCAGCGCGACCAGGCCCAGGCCGCCGTCACGCTGGCGAGCATCAATCTCGGCTATACACGCATCACCGCCCCGTTCGCCGGGCGCATCGGCCGCCACCTGGTCGACCCCGGCAATCTGGTCGGCAGCGTCGGCGGACCGACCAAGCTGGCGACCATCGAACAGATCGACCCGGCGCTGGCGTACTTCAGCATCAATGAGCGCGACGTACTGCGCGTACGCGCCGCCGCCCTCGCCCATGGCACCCCCATCACCGGCCAGGCGCCGCGCGTCCCGGTGTATCGTCGGCCTGCAGACCGAGGAAGGCTATCCGCACGAGGGCACGCTGGATTTTGCCGGCACCGGCCTGGACACCGGCAGCGGCACGCTGCAGCTGCGCGCGGAGATACCCAATGCGCAGCGCGTGTTCCTGCCCGGCCTGTTCGCGCGCCTGCGCATCCCGCTGTCCAAGCCCACCCCGCGCCTGATGGTTCCTGACCGGGTGGTGACCAACGACCAGGTGGGCAGCTACGTGCTGGTCGTGGGAGCGGACCGCAAGGTGGTGCAGCGGCGCATCGAGATCGGCACGCTGCAGGACGGACTGCGCGCGGTCATCTCCGGGCTGGAGCCCGACAGCGAGGTGGTCGTTGACGGGCTGCAAAACGCGGTTCCCGGCAACCTCGTCACCCCGGTCGAGACCCCGCTCACCCCGCCGCCGGCGCGCGCGGGCGCCTAGGGACACGACCGCCCATGCTCGCCAAGTTCTTCATCGAGCGGCCCGTACTGGCCAACGTGATCGCGATCCTGACGGTCGTGCTTGGCTTTGTGGCGATGTTCAGCCTGCCGGTTTCCCAGTACCCGCCCATCACCCCGCCGACCGTGCAGGTGAGCACGCGTTACCCGGGCGCCAATGCGCGCACGCTGATCAACACCGTCGCCCTGCCCATCGAGCAGCAGGTGAACGGCGTCGAGAACATGCTCTACATGCAGTCAACGAGCACCAATGACGGCAACTACACCCTGATCGTCACCTTCAAGGTGGGGACGGACCTGGATTTCGCGCAGGTGCTGGTGCAGAACCGCGTGTCCTCGGCGCTCGCCTCGCTGCCGCCGGCGGTGCAGAACAACGGCGTGACCACCAAGAAGAAGTCCACCGCCATCCTGCAGATCGTCACGCTCACCAGTACCGACCCGCACTTCGACAGCCTGTTCCTGAGCAACTATGCCTCGATCCGCATGCGCGACGTTCTCGCCCGCCTGCCCGGGGTGGGTGATGTCAACGTGTTCGGCATCGGTCAGTACAGCATGCGCATCTGGCTGAACCCGCAGCAGCTGCTGGCGCGCTCACTCACCCCGAACGATGTGATCAACGCCATCCGCCAGCAGAACCAGGAAGTCGCCGCCGGCCAGATCGGCACGCCGCCGATGGCCGCCGGCCAGGACTTCCAGCTCACGGTGAATGTCGCCGGCGCGCTCAACAGCGTCCAGGAATTCGAGGACATCGTCGTCAAGACCGACACGCGCCGCCGCTGGCAGCCGGTCGATCACGCGCGTGCGTGACGTCGCCCGGGTCGAGCTGGGTGCGCAGACCTACAGCCAGTCCTTCACCATGGACGGTAAGCAGGCCGCCGGCATCGCCATCTTCCAGCTGCCGGAGGCGAACGCGCTCGATGTCGCCCAGGCTGTGCAGGTTGCACTCAAGGGCATGTCCAAGGAGTTCCCGGCCGGCCTGCAGCTACAGCGTGCCGTTCGACACCACCAAGTTCGTCGCCGCCTCCATCCACGAGGTCTACAAGACCCTGATCGAGGCGGCCGTGCTGGTGCTGATCGTGATCCTGGTGTTCCTGCAGAACTGGCGCGCGACCCTGGTGCCGGCCACCACGGTACCGGTGACCATCATCGGGGCATTCGCCGCCATGGCCGCCATGGGCTTCTCGGTGAACATGCTCACGCTGCTCTCGGTGGTGCTCGCCATCGGCATCGTGGTGGACGATGCGATCGTCGTGGTCGAGGGCGTGAGCCAGAACATCGAGCGCGGCCAGACCCCGCACGACGCCTCGATCAATGCCATGCGCGAGCTGCTCGGCCCCATCATCGGCATTACCCTGGTGCTGATGTCGGTGTTCCTGCCGGCCGCCTTCATGCCCGGGATCACCGGGCAGATGTACCGCCAGTTCGCGCTGGTGATCGCCGCCACCGCGCTGATCAGCGCGGTCAACGCCGCAACTCTGAAGCCCACTCAGTGCGCGCTGTGGCTGCGGCCCCTGGACCCGAACCACCGCAAAAACTGGTTCTTCCGCGGCTTCGACCGGCTTTACGAGCCCGTCGAGCACGCCTACACGCGCCTGATCCACCGCATGGTCGATCACAGCGGTCCCATGGCGCTGCTCGCCGCCGCCCTCATCGGCTTCTCCATCTACGCACTGGCGCGCATCCCGACCGGGTTCATCCCCATCGAGGACCAGGGCTACCTGCTGGTGGCCGTGCAGCTGCCCGACGCCGCCTCGCTGGAGCGCACGCAGGCCGTGCTCAACCGCCTCACCGACGACGGCGCTGAAGACCCCCGGCGTCGAGCATGCGATCACCATCGGCGGCGTCTCTGCCTTCGATGGCAACGCCTCGCTCGCCAACGGCGGCGTCATCTACCTCACCCTGAAGGACTGGGATGAGCGCTACAAGACCAAGGACCAGACTCTCAGGGCCCTGTACGCCACGCTGTCCAAGCGCCTGGGCGCGCTGGAGTCCGCGCGCGTCCAGGTCATCCCGCCGCCGCCGATTCAGGGCATCGGCATGTCCGGTGGCTTTCAGCTGCAGGTTGAACTCACCGACGGCAGCTTCGACTACCGCAAGCTGCAACGGGTGTCGGACCTGCTGGTGAGCGATGCCAACACGCAAAGCGGGCTGGAACGGGTGTTCACCCCGTTCCGCGCGGACGTACCGCAGCTGAGCGCCGACATCGACCGCGCCAAGGCGCAGGCGCTCGGGCGTGCCGGTCGGCAACGTCTTCGACACCATCCAAAGCTACCTCGGCTCGACCTATACCAGTCAGATCACCAAATTCGGTCGCGTCTTTCCGGTATTCGTCCAGGCCGATGGCGCCTACCGCCTCACTCCCCAGGACCTGCGCCGCTACTACGTGCGCAGCCCCAGCGGCTCGATGATCCCGATCGGCACGCTGGCCGATGTCGACTACACGCAGGGACCCGCGCTCATCAGCCTCTACAACCTGTATCCGTCGAGTTCCATCAATGGCATGACCGCCCCGGGGTTCAGCTCCGGCCAGTCGCTGCAGACCATGGACGAACTGGCCACCAAGACGCTACCGCCGGGCATGAAGGGCGCCTGGACCGCCATGTCGTACCAGGAGAAGCTCACCGGCAACTCCGCCTACCTGGTCTTCGCCATGGCCATGGTCCTGGTGTACCTGGTGCTCGCCGGCCAGTACGGCAGCTGGATCACCCCCGCAGCGGTGATCTTCGGCGTGCCGCTGGCGTTGCTGGGCACCGGCGGCGCCCTGCTCGCCCTGGGCGTTGCCAACAACATCTACACGCAGATCGGGCTGGTGCTGCTGATCGCGCTGTCTGCCAAGAACGCGATCCTCATCGTCGAGGTGGCGCGCGAGCTGCGCGCCGCCGGCCACAGCATCGCCGATGCCGCCGTGGCAGGCAGCCCACAAGCGCTTCCGGCCGATCCTCATGACCTCCTTCGCATTCATTCTCGGGCGTGCTGCCCCTGGTGCTGGCCAAGGGCGCGGGGGCGGCCGCGCGCGCCTCCATCGGCATCGCGGTCTTCAGCGGCATGCTGGCCTCGACCTGCCTTGCGGTGCTGTTCGTGCCCTCGTTCTTCGTGATCCTGCAGCGCTGGCAGGAACGCCGCCAGCCGCAAACCGCCCCGGCGCTGCCGGCGACCGATCCGCCGCGACCCTGAGGCAATCCTGCGGCGTGCCCGGGCGAGCTTCGGTGGGCACGTTGCGCGTGCGCGGTCCGCAGCGGCGTGCGTACACTGTGGCGAACCATGCACTGCCTTGAAGATCTCCCCGCAGCACCTTTGGCAATCGCGCCCGGGATGCACGCTTGATCGTTCACCTCATCGATGGCACGTACGAGTTGTTCCGGCACTTCTACGGGCTGCGGCGCTTTAACAAGGGAATCGACAAGCCCTTTGGCGCCGCAACCGGTGTGCTCAACACGGTGCTGCAGATGATCGAGGAAGGCGCCACACACCTGGGCGTGGCCACTGACCATGTCATCGAATCCTTCCGCAACGAGCTGTGGCCCGGCTACAAGACCGGGGACGGCATGGACCCGGCACTGTGGTCCCAGTTCCACCCGCTCGAGGATGCCCTGGAGGCGCTCGGCGTGGCGACCTGGCCCATGACCGATCTGGAGGCCGACGACGGCCTGGCATCCGCCGCCTGCCTGGCCGCCGCGGATCCGCACGCGCAGAAGGTGTGCATCTGGACTCCGGACAAGGACCTTGCACAATGCGTGCGTGAGGACCGGGTGGTGCAGGTCGAGCGGCGCAGCAAGGAGATCCGCACTGCCGAGGGCGTGCGCGCCAAGTTCGGCGTGTCCCCGGAGCGGATTCCTGATCTCCTCGCGCTCGTCGGGGATGCCGCAGACGGCTACCCCGGCATCCCCGGGATCGGCAAGGTGGGCGCGGCGCGCCTGATAAACCAACACGGCGCGCTGGAGGACTTCCCGGAAAACGTGCTCGGCGCACACCGCGATCTCGCCCTGCTGTTCAAGCGGCTGGCGACACTTAGGACCGATGCTCGCCTGTTCGGCACCGTCGAGGAGCTCAGGTGGCGCGGGCCGACGGCACGGTTCACAGCCATCGCCCAGAGATTCGGCGAGCCGCGCCTACTCGCGCGCAGCCAGAAGGCCGCCCGGACCGGCGCCTAGCACCCCCGGAGCGGCTCTTGGACCGCTCCTGGGGCCAAGCGCGGCCCAGGCCATGCCGTTGCAGGACTGCGCTGACGCCCGGTACCCCGCTATGGCTGACTGCCCCCGCTTCCGCGATGGACGACTATGGCTGGGAGTCTTGAGCCGACGGAGGGCCCATGGTTGCGACAATATTCCAGTGGATGGGTGCAGTACTCATGCTGGGAGCCATGTGGGCCGCCCTGCGGGCGGAGGGTCGCCCGGTCGACCTGAGCAGCGCCCGCTCCTAACTCGAGTTCCGCATGCCAAGCGTCCCCGGGGCGCGCTGCGCGTACGCGCATTAACCAGGAACGGGTAAGCTACGCCGGCACCTTCAGTGGGCCACGTGGCTATGGTGCACGCGCGGGCAAACAGGCCCGGGCGCGCGGCGTGTCTCTGCCTGATGCACTGCGATTGTCGACAACAGGGGAGACTCTCATGACCAATCGGCTTGTGGCCGCCGTGGTGGCAGGATCCATGCTGGCGTGCTCCGGCTTCGTCATAGCCCAGACCCCGGCCGCGCCCGCACCTGGCGACACAGACGCGCACGTAATCAGCACTCAGGATTTGGAGATGCTGCGCAAGGACATCCGCTCGCACAAGAAGCAGCTGATGGCCCAGAACCTCACGCTCACTGACGCGGACGCCACCAAGTTCTGGCCCATCTATGACCAGTACAGCTGCCGAGCAGAGGAAGATCAACGACAAGAAGTACGCGACCCTGCAGGAATTCGCGGACCATTTCGGCACCATGTCGGATGCGCACGCCAGCCAGCTGGTCAAGCAGTGGCTCGAGGTGGACATCGCCGTCGCGCAGCTGCGGGCCAAGTACCTGCCGATCGTCTCGCAGGCGATCGGCGGCAAGAAGGGCGCCACCTGGGCGCAGCTGGACCGGCGCATCCAGTCGATGGTCGACCTGCAGATGGAGTCGCGGACGCCGCTCGTTCAAGCGCAGAATAAATAGACGCACGAACCTCGCTGCCGGGCACCGGCGGCGGGGACTTGTCGCGCGACCGCCAGCCAGAGGTCCCGGGCGATGGATGCGAGCGCTTACCGCGGGTTCGCGGATCTGGAGAAACACTGCCAGCGCGGCCGTGACTTCGAGATCCTGGTCCGCCGGCGGCCCGCGTCCGGCGTTGCCGTGGTCGCCCCGCACGCCGGACGGATCGAGGTGGGGACCTCACAGATCGCGCGCACCATCGCCGGGGAGGACTTCAACCTGTATCTCCTGGAGGGCCTCCGGCGTTCGCGCAACTACGAGAGGCTGCACCTTACGAGCCACCGCTTTGACGAGCCGCAGTGCCTGGCACTGCTGGCCGAGTGCTCCGTGGTGCTCACCGTGCATGGCTGCAAGGGCAAGGAGGACAAGGTCGCCCTGGGCGGGTTAGATCATGCGCTGCGGCGGCGCCTGTCCGCCGCCCTCACCCGTGCCGGCATTCCCGTGGTCCCTGAACCGCACCGCTTCCCGGCCGCGCATCCACAGAACATCTGTAACCGTGGACGCTCCGGCCGTGGTGTCCAGCTGGAGATCTCAGGCTCGTTGCGCAATCGCGGGTTCACCCTGGAATTGGCCATGGTCATTCGGTCCGAGCTCACACGTAACTAGCCACGGGACACCCACCGTCCGCGTGCGCAGTCCCGCGCGCCGACCTCAAAGCGGGCTGAAGATCCGGGTTCAGCGATTGCGGATCGCGTAGATCTTGCCCTGGTACGGTGACTTGTCCAGCTGATCGAGCGCGGCCACGTAGACCGTCGCTTCGTCGGGACTGAGTCCAAGGTTGGGCACGCCGGGGGACGGCAGCTTCAGCGTGCGCAGCAGCGCCCCGTCCGCATTCACCACGAATATCGTCCCCGCGAGCGGTGCGTGTGGATCGCGGGGGTTTTGGCCGATATAAATCTCGCCTTTCGAATCGATCTTGATGCCATCCGGATACAGATGCGTCACGTTCTTGGTAAGGTCATCGAGATCGACAAAAACGCGCCGGTCCGAGAGCGCGGCGTCGGCCTCGATCCGGAACTTGATGACGCGGTGAACCTCGGTCTCGATGACGTACAGGGTCTTGCCGTCGTTGGACACCACGATGCCGTTGGCGCTGTGCACGTTGACGGCGCGCTGCGTGATCGCCCCATCGGCGGCCAGGTAGAAGACCTTGCCGTCGATCGCCGGCCCGGGGGCCGTACCCGAGCAGGTGAAGTAGATGCCGCCGTGCCTGTCGGGCGCAAAGTCATTCGGCCCCACGCAGGCATTGCCGTCCTTGTCATGAGTGTAGGGCGGCAGGTCGCGGCCATCGGCGCTAATGCGCCCAATGCTGTTGCTGTCGTAGCAGGTGACCAGGAACTCGCCGCCCGCCGTCGGGATCACCGCGGACGGACCGCAGCCCTTCTTCTCCCAGAACACGGCATTGTGCTTGCCATCCCAGGTATCGACCGTGTTGCGGTCGTATTCCACGTAGTACAGCTTGCCCTGGTACCAGACCGGTCCCTCGGCAAAGTGCACGTCGCCGTTGATGACCCGCACGTCATCGGCGCGGGCAGCGCCCACCAGGGCCGTTGCGCTCAGCAGCGCGAGCAGCAGTCTCATCAGCTTCCTTTGCTCAATAGGACAGGTGCCGGCGGGATGGCCACGTAGCCGCAGGCCCGCTCCTGGTCCGCAATGACCGTGCGCGCGGCGAGCACGAAGTGCCAGGTGGCCCAGAAGCCGGTCGGCGCCAGCACCAGCAGCGCAAGACGCAGCGATGCCGCGTCCGCGCCACGCGCCCCCGCAAACCAGTCACTGAGCAGGCCCACCACCTGCGGCGCCACGATCAGGTTGAAGACGTTGCCCACCAGTCCCGACACGGCGGTGAACATCGAGCGCATGTTACTGGTGGCCACATTCACCACCAGCGCCATGCACGGACCGATGAAGAAATAGATCGCCGGGATGTACAGCCAGAACATCAGCTTCGCGACCCACAGGGTGTGGGTCCAGTAGGCGATCATCGATGGGATGGTCGCAAGCCCGATCACCCAGGCGAGGGTGTGCAGGATGCGGCGCGGATCGCGCATCGCGGGGCGGCCCATGAACCAGGCAGTGGCCGCGGTGGCGATGATCCCGCCCACCAGGTGAATGTTCCCGGTGACGGCCCCGGATTGCGCAACG
This sequence comes from uncultured Pseudomonadota bacterium, assembly GCA_963794975.1. Taxonomy (GTDB): domain Bacteria; phylum Pseudomonadota; class Gammaproteobacteria; order Steroidobacterales; family Steroidobacteraceae; genus 13-2-20CM-66-19. The sequence continues at coordinate 952,173 of CAWCGL010000002.1, forward strand.
TTGAGCCCGTAGGCCCGCAGCAGGTAAGTCGGCGTCCACCACACCAGCCCCCAGCCCCACAGGCAGCACACCCCGCTGGCCATGATGACGTGAAAGCCGGCCTTCTGCCGCCACAGGAACCGCAGCGATTCCTCGATCGAGGCGTGGCCTTCGCCTTCGGCCGCATCCAGGCGCCCCCGCTTGGGCTCGCGGATGGTCAGAAACACGAGAATGCCCAGCAGCACCCCGGGGATTCCCAGTGCGAAGAACGCGTAGCGCCAGCCATACGCCTGCGCGACCGCCCCGGCCAGATCGGAACCGATCCACGCGCCGATCGGCGCACCGAGGGCGAATATGCTCAGGGCCATGGGGCGCCGGTCGGTGGGAAAGCAGTCCGAGACCAGCGATGCCGACGGGGGCGTCGCACCCGCCTCGCCGAAGCCTACCCCCACGCGTCCGGCGAGCAACTGCCAGTACGAGGCCGCCATGCCGCAGAAGGCCGTGAAGGCGGACCAGATGATCAGTCCGGCGGCGACGATGTTACGGCGATTGGAGCGATCCGCGAGCCAGGCGATCGGAATCATGAAGACGACGTAGAAGAGCGCCAGCGGCACTCCAGTCAGGAACGCAGCGCCCGCATCCGTCAGCTGCAACTCCAGGCGGATGGGCTCGAACACCGTGGTCACCACGTAGCGGGCGGCGATGTTAATCGAGTAGACCAGGCACATCACGATCAGCACGTACCAACGCTCCAGCGGGGACGCGGGCTCGGTACGCGACACTGAAGGCATACGTACGCTCAAACTGTGCAGACCTGCGGCAACTGACGCTTATCACAAACACGAACTGCCTCACCGCGTGCGAGCTGCTGTTTGAAGCGTTGCGCCATCGCGACGAGTATTGACCGAAATTGCACCGGCATGATACTAGTAAATGAGTTTTGTATTTACGCAACGCACCGGATGGCAGAGCTGCATTGACGTTCCCGACAAGCCTTTGATCGCGTCGCTCCAGCCGAGCCGGTCGATAAACTACAAGATGTGGGGTGTCCGCGAATGAGACCGAATCAGAAGTGCGCTCGTGCCGTCTCCGCCATCCTGAGCGCGCATGCCGGTGCAGCCGCCTACGCGGCCGCTCCGGCAAGCCAAACGCAAGCATCCAGCGACAGCATCCAGGAGGTCGTCGTCACCGCGCAACGTCGCTCCGAGAACTCGCAGGACGTGCCGATCGCCATGCAGGCCTTCACCGGCGAGAGTCTCGCCGAGCTGAACGTCAGCAACTTCGACGACTTCATCAAGTACCTGCCGAACGTCACCGCCGCCTCCAACGGCCCCGGGCAGACGAACATCTATATGCGCGGGCTGAACGCGGGCAACCAGGGCATCCAGTCCGGCGGCTCGATCAACGGCTTCCCGAACGTCGCCATTTACCTGGATGATCAGTCCGGGCAGCTGCCCGGACGCAACCTGGACGTGTACGCCGCTGACCTCGAGCGCATCGAGGTGCTGGAGGGCCCGCAGGGCACGCTGTTCGGCGCTGGCGCGCAGGCGGGCGTGATCCGCTACATCACCAACAAGCCCAAGATGAACGTTACCGAGGGATCCGTCACCGGTGGCTACGGCGTCACCGCGGGCGGTGACCCCAACGCCGACGTCACCGCGGTGCTGAACCTGCCGCTGATCGCCAATACCCTCGCGGTGCGCGGCGTGGTCTACAGCGATCGTCGCGGCGGCTACATCAACAACGTGGCGGCCACCTTCACGCGCAAGAACACGGATCTTGGCATCCACTACGCGAACTTCCCTGATGGCTGCGTCCAGTCCCAGTTCGCAGCCCCCGGGGACACGGTCTGCCAGCCGCCCCCGGGCGGCTCGCAGATCAACAACGCCAACCTCAGCGGCAAGGCCATCAACCCGGTGACCTACCAGGGAGCCCGCGTATCCGCGCTCTGGGACATGAACGAGAACTGGAACGCACTGATCACGCAGAGCTACCAGTCGATGGATGCCAACGGAGTCTTTTACCAGATGCCCTTCGGCTCCGATGGCGAGCCGCTGCCGAAACAGTCGGTCACGCTGTTCAATCCTTCCACTAGCAAGGACCGGTTCGAGAACACCGCCTGGACCATCAACGGCGCGGTCGGTCCGCTGCATGCGGTCTATACCGGCTCATACCTGGTGCGCAACATTGAGCAAACCCAGGACTACACCAACTACGCGCGCGGCCTGTATGCCGGTTACTACCAGTGCCGGGGCGCGGAGCCGGCCAACGGCCTGCCGACGGCGACCTGCTACTCGCCCAGTTCCACCTGGAACGAGACCGAACGCTCCGCGCACCAGAGTCACGAGTTGCGCCTGAGCACGCCCGATGACTGGCGCCTGCGCGGCATCGTCGGCGCCTTCTGGGAGAAGCTCGACCTCCAGGATCAGCTTAACTGGCTGTACAAGACCGTGCCGTCCTGTACCGATACGCTGACGGTCGGCTGCTTCACCAACATCGGCACGGCACCCGGGTCAAGCGTCAACAACCCCGGCCTGCGCGGCGACAATGTCTCCTTCTTCAACGACGTGAAGCGCGGCTACAAGCAGTTGGCGTTCTTTACCTCGATCGACTTCGACATCATCCCCAAGGTACTGACCATCACCGGCGGCACGCGCTACTACCATTTCGATAACACCGAAAAGGGCACCGTCGCGGGCAGCTTCGGTTGCTACGAGGCTGGCCCTGCGCCATGCACCGCCGGCACCGTGAACATCGATGCCGAGAATCTGAACAACACCTACAAGGGCTTCAAGAGCCGCGCGAACCTTACCTGGCACTTCGCCCCGAACGCGCTGGCCTACTACACCTGGTCGCAGGGCTTCCGGCCGGGCGCCTTCAACCGCAGCTCCGGATGCTATGTGCCCAACGCGCAAAACATTCCCCTGTACTGCTCACCGCTGGCATTCGCGTCCGACAACTTGACGAACAACGAGATCGGTTGGAAGACCGAGTTCTTCGACCACCGGCTGCAGTTCAACGGCGCGGTCTACCAGGAGAGCTGGGACAACGTTCAGGTGGCCTTCTTCGACCCCGGCGTGCTCGGCAACGTCGGCTTCGGCACCAACGGGCCGAACTACCGGATCCGCGGCCTGGAGACCACGATGATCGCCGTCCTCTACCCCGGCCTGACCTTTCAGGGCGGTGCCTCGTGGAACAGCAGCACGCAGACGAACTCTCCGTACCTGGTCGCCAACAATCCTGACCTCAAGTCCGGCAACGCCACCTCGCAAGCCGAGTACGGCCAGCCCATCCTTAGCATTCAGAACCCCTACGGACCGCCCGGCGGACCGAGCGCCAACTGCCCGCCGCTGCAGTGGAACATGCGGCTGCGCTACCAGTGGAACATCGAGTCCTATAATACCTGGGTACAGGGGGCGGTCTCGCACACGGCGCATTCGTTTACACAGTCGAGCTCCAACCCGACGCTCGCCGAGGCGGGCGACGTCACGACGACGCTGCTCAGGTTCGAGAATCCCGCCTACACGACCTTCGATGCCTCGATCGGTGCCGCCAAGGATGCATGGTCCGCGGAGCTGTACGCGCAGAATCTCAGCAACCAGAACAAGAGCACCTACACGTCAACCAATCAGTTCGTGCTGGCCGAGACGATCCTGCGGCCGCGTGTCATCGAGCTGCGGCTCGGGTACAAGTTCTGACCGTCCGGCCGGGACGGCCGCCGCCCCGGCCCTCACGAGCGGGGAAGCCGTGACAGCCATGACTTGCGGCGAGGCCGTGATGCAGCTGCTCGCCGACTACGGGGTGGACACCGTATTCGGCATGGCCGGCACGATGACGGTCGAGCTCTACCGCGGCATCGGCCGCAGCGGCATCCGGCACGTCCAGTGCCGCAACGAGCAGGGTGCGAGCCTCATGGCCGACGGTTATGCCCGCGCGACCGGGAAGCCTGGTGTATGCACCATCATCGCCGGCCCCGGCGTCACCAATGCCGCGACCGGCATCGCCCAGGCGTACTGCGACTCGCAGCCCATGCTTGTACTCTCCGGCGCCTGCCTGACGCGCTCGCAGGGCAAGGGCTGGGGGGCGATCCACGAGCTCGGCGACCAGGCCGCGGTGACCGCCGGGTTCACCGCCTTCAGTGCCATGGTCCACTACCCCGAGGAGCTGCCGGAGCTGGTCGCCCGCGCCTACGGCTTGTTTCGCGGCAGCCGGCCACGCCCCGTGCACCTGTCGCTGCCCCGGGATGTCCTCCCCGAGTCCGTCGAGGCTGACTGGAAGGCCCGCCGCGCGCCGTCCCTGCCGATGCCCGATCCGGCGGCGATCGAGGAGGCCGCGGACCGCCTGGCCCAGGCCCAGCGCCCGCTGATCCTGGTCGGCGGTGGCGCGGTGGGCACGGGCAAGTCTCTGACCGAGATCGCCGAGCGCGTCGGGGCTCCGGTGCTGGCCACCAACGCCGGCAAGGGCATCCTCCCCGAATCCCACCCCCTCTCGCTGGGGTGCTCGATCGTGCAGAAGGCCAGTCAGGAGGCGCTGGCGGATGCGGATGTCGTGCTGCTGGTGGGTTCGCAGGTCGCTCCGGGGGATCACTTCCTGCACCACCTCGACATCCACGGGGAGATTGTGCGCATCGACATCGACCCCAGGGAACTTACCGCGCTGTACCCGGCCGCGGTTCCTGTGCAGGCCGATGCGCGTGCCGCGATGCTCGCCCTCTCCGCCGCCCTCGCCCGCCGCAAGCCGAACTCGCGGCGCGCGCAAGGCGAGATGCGGGTGCAGGCAGTCCGGCAGGCCAACGCCGCGTCCCTGACCGCACTGGAACAGGTGCATGCGCGAGTGTGGCAGGTACTGCGCGCAGCGCTGCCCCCCGATGCCATCGTCATGGGGGACGCGACCCAGCTCGTCTACACCGGCAGCTTTGCGCTGCCGATGGAGACCGAGCGCTGCTGGTACTACTCGGGGACCTACTGCGCCCTGGGAGTCGCGCTGCCGATGGCCATCGGCGCCAAGATCGGCGCGCCCCACCGAGCAGTGATCGCAGTAGCCGGCGACGGCGGCTTCATGTTCACGGTGAACGAGCTGGCGACGGCGGTGGAGGAACGGCTCGCGCTGCCGGTCATCGTGTGGAACAACGATGCACTCAATGCGATCGTCGAACAGATGGATCTCAGGAACATCCCGCGCATCGGCGTGGAGCCGAAGAGTCCGGACTTGCTGGGGCTGGGCCGCAGCCTGGGGTGTCACGCCACCCGACCTGGCAGTGCCGAGGAGCTGGCGCAGGCGGTGCGCAGTGCGCTCGCGGCCGATCGCCCGACCCTCATCGAGGTGCGCCAGGACAGCGCGTGGCTCAGGGCCTAACCGCGGCGCGCGCGCCGCGCGCGCGCCGGTTCTCTCATCGGGGATTTAGTGCGCGCGGACGCCTGATCTCGTTCTGGTCGTTGATCTCGTCGCGCGGCCGGTAGGGTGCCTCGAGGTAGCCGCGCTCCGCGTCGTCCAGCTGCAGGCCCAGGGCTTGCACCGCATCATCCAGCTGGCCGGTCCTGGATGCCCCCACGATCGGGATGTTGCGGCGGGCATTGTGCGCCACCCACGCCATCGCCACCTGTGCTGCGGGCACCCCGTGGCCCGCGGCGACCTCGCGCACGCGGCGCGCGATCTCGCGGTCGATGTCATCTCCGTAGAAGCCCTGGTAGGCATCCTGCGCGGTGCGCACGGTCCCTGACTCGCGCGCCAGAAAGCCGCGCGCCAGCGGGCTGAAGGTCGTGACGGCAATACCCTGATCCTGGCAATAGGGGAACATCTCGCGCTCCTCCTCCCGGTAGAGCACGTTGTACTGGCACTGCATGTTGACGAAGCGCGTCCAGCCGTTCAGCTCGGCAACGTGGTTCATCTGGGCGAACTGCCAGGCGTACATGGTCGAGGCGCCCAGGTAGCGTACCTTGCCGGCCCGGACCGTCTCGTGCAGTGCCTCCATGGTCTCCGCAATCGCGGTCTGCGTGTCGAACGCGTGGATGACGTACAGGTCGATGTAGTCGGTTCCCATCCGTGACAGGGACCGGTCGATGGACTTGGCGATGTGCGCGCGTGACAGGCCACGATCCTCCGGTGCGTCGCTCATCGGGTAGAACACCTTGGTCGCAAGCACCAGGCGCTCGCGCGCGGTCATCTTGAGGAGGTTGCGCGCGACGACTTCCTCGTTGCGCCCGAGCGAATACCAGTCGGCCATATCGAAGAAGGTGATGCCAAGGTCAAGCGCATGCCGCAGGATCGGGATCGAGTCGACCTCATCGAGTACCCAGCCCTTCCAGCGGGAGCTGCCCATCGACATGGTGCCGAGACACAATGACGAAACCTGCAGTTCCGTGCGCCCGAACGGGATATATTTCATGCGCGACTTTGCTGAATTCAGACTGTTTTCTCGAGGCTCATCTTAAGCTGCTTCGCCGGTCTGATCATCCCGCTCGTCACGGTATCTTCACTTGCGGAACCTCCGGTATAGCGGCAGCTCACTTCAATGTACCGCCAGCGATAGCGCGGCTGCGCAAGAGACCTTCTGCCTGCAGTAGCAGCTGGCCAATGCACCCGGCCTGCTGCGCTCGTCGCGGCGTTCGCACCGCCGATGGTCATGCGCGCCCACCTCGATTGCGTCCGGATAAGCAACTGTGGCCGGATGTGCACGAGCGAGCGATCACCGGCTGCCCGCGGGGCTATTGCGCCGGGACGGCTGCAGGCGAGGCATCCGGCGGCGCGTAGTCGTAGTGCCATGGTTCGTGTGGTTCCCGAAGCGGCCCCGCGAACGGACTGCCGGAAGCGACCACTGCCGAGCGCAACTTCTCCTCCCACCCCTGCCCTATCCACACACTGGCGATCGTCGTCGAATCAGTATCGGCCACCAGGGTCCCGCCCATGAGAACGTGAAAGTCCACGGCGTTCATCCGCCCGTGTCGCGACAGTCCCGGGGCGGCAAGATTCGGTGACGGCTGGGGCCTGTGGGCCAGCAGAAACTCTGTAAACGCCTGCACGGTCATGCCCCCGCCCGAACTCCCCGTCGCGCGCGGCATCGCGAGACTCGCCGCGACGGCAAACTCGCGCGCCGCCTCGGCGACCGAGGGATTCGCATTCCATGCGCGCAGTTGCCGATCGAGACTTCGGACCTCCGGGTTGACCCACAGGGTGAACCCCGGGCTGGCGCGTTCGAATTCGCGCCGGACGCGGTCGACGGCGGCGTTGAGCTGCTGCTCGGCAGGCGACCCCGCAAAGGCGACGATCTGCGGCTCCGTCCAGCTCCAGCGCTGCGCCAGCCCGGCTCCAGCGCGCAGGTAGGCACGCAGCGCGAGAAGCCTGGAGCCGGTACCGGGGATGTTCCCGAGCACCTGCTGAACCCTGACATCCTGGGTTCGGGCAACGGCTGCTATGCAGTCATCCGGCGAGTCGCAGGACCCCCGGGGGGCCGCTGCCGCAGAATGCGAGAAGGCGGCGAGAACTCCCCACGCAATATGGCGCAGCTGCATGCCTGAAGGGTATCGCGGCCAGCCGCCCCTGCAACCCCCGCGGGTTGCCGCAGGTCCGGTGCGCGCGGCAGCGCCGCCACGATGGTGCCCCTAGGGAGCCCTATGCGGAGAGATCAATCCCAGATGCCACGCTATCGCGACCAGGACAAAGAGTGCGATCGACAGGCAGATGCGCATCGTGAGTGCACGCGCCATCTCCCCGGATTCGCTCGGGCCGCTGCTCATGTGGAACAGCGCCTTGCCCAAGCTCGCAACAATGCCTATGAACACAAGCGCCGCCACGACCCTGAACTCGCCGCTCATGTCACTCCCTCCGTTCTGTTAGCCGCGGTGGAGGCGGCGCGTTCGGCCGCTGCCTCCCTGCGGACGGTGACCACGACCGTCGCCGCCGCGGCACCGAGCAATGCCACCATGGCCGCCGCCAGGATGACCAGGCCGCCGGTGAGCCGGTAGGCCTCGTAGAGGCCGCCGAGCACCCCTACGGGGGTCGATACCAGGAGGATGGGCTTGGCGATCTTCACGCTTGCCATTGTGGCCGCAAGCCGCCATATGGTGCAGATTCAGAAAGTCGTGGCCATTTATGGTACAGATGCGGAGGGTCCGCCAACGGGCTCAGCCACCCGGAGCCTCTCGGTCTCATGAAAATCTACGAGGACCTGACCAGCCAGGTCATCGCCCTCATTCAGGCAGGAACCCTGCGCAGCGGGGAGCGGGCGCCCTCGATAAGGCAACTTGCGCAGGAGCGAGGCGCCAGCGCCGGCAGTGTGGTCCACGCCTACGAGCTACTGCAGGCGCGAGGCTACCTCAGGGCCCGGGCGCGCTCGGGTTTCTACATCAGTGACGCCTGGCGCAGCGGCGACCTGCAACAGCGCGCATCGAGCCCCCCGCGGCTGCCGGCGAAGCTGGCGGTCAGCGACCTGGTCTTCGAGGTTCTGGAAGCCATGCGCTCACGCGACCTGGTACCGCTGGGTTCCGCCTTTCCCGGCCCGGACCTGTTCCCGCTGCGGCAGCTGGCAAGTGAGATTGGCCCGTCCACCCGGCGGCTGGACGAGTGGCGCACGCTCGAGGACCTGCCGCCGGGCAACGAAAAGCTCCGGCGCCAGATTGCGCGCCGCTATCTCGCCGCCGGTGCCAGGGTCCTGCCCGCAGAGATCATCATCACCGCCGGAGCCCTCGAGGCCCTGAGCCTGTCACTTCAGGTCGTCACCCGGCCCGGCGACATCGTGCTCATCGAATCGCCCTCCTTCTACGGATGCCTCCAGACCATCGAGAGCCTTGGGCGACGGGCGCTCGAGGTGCCGACTCACCCCAGCTCCGGCGTTGACGTCGACGAAGTCGAGAAGCTCCTCGACCAACAGCCCGTGCGCGCGTGCTGGTTCATGACCGCGTTCCAGAACCCACTTGGGGCGACTATGCCGGAGGCCTCGCGCGCGCGCCTGGTGCGGCTCTTGGGGGCACGGGAGATACCCCTCATCGAAGACAATGTCTATGCGGATCTTTATCTGGGCGATGCGCGGCCGCGTGGCTCCAAGGCCTTCGACAAGCACGGCCTGGTGCTCGACTGCGGGTCGTTCTCCAAGAGCCTGGCGCCGGGCTATCGCCTCGGCTGGGTCGCAGCGGGCCGCTTCGCGCAGACGCTCTGGCGGCGCAAGATCATGACCTCGGTCGCCACCTCAAGTCCCATCCAGGCGGTGATCGGTGACTACCTGGGCCGGGGCGGGTACGAGCGGCACCTGCGACGGCTGCGGCGCGAACTGGCGGCGCGCCAGAGCTCGTTCCTGCAGGCCTTGCAGGCCCACATGCCACCCGGGACCCGGTGGAGTTGTCCTGCCGGCGGCTATCTGCTGTGGGTCGAACTCCCCTCCGGTATCGACGCGATCGAGCTCCATCGCAGCGCGCTTGACCGCGGCATCAGTATTGCTCCAGGCCCCATCTTCTCTGCGAGCAAGGCGTTCCACCATGCCATCCGTCTGAACTACGGGCATCCCTGGACGGTTCGCACGGAGAATGCGCTCAAGACACTGGGGAAACTCATCCAACAAGCCACCCGGAGATAGCAGCCGGTGCTCCGCGAGGTGGCCATTGTATTCGCGCGGTCCCGTTGCTGCCGGTAGACTGGCGCAAACAACAACCACCGCAGTCGGGCAACCATGAAACAAGGTCTGTGGCTCCTGGTCAGCTGCCTGGCGCTCTGCAAAATGGCCTGGGCATCCGAGGTCACCGGTCCTGCACCGGCCTCCGGCGCCATCCCTGCGCGGTCGGTCAGAATGCACGTTCGCGGACTGCATCAACCCGTACAGGTGCTGCGCGATCGCTGGGGCGTTGCGCACATCTATGCCAGGAACCAGCACGATCTGTTCTTTGCACAGGGTGTGGTCGCCGCACAGGACCGCCTGTTCCAGATGGAGATCTGGAAGCGCGCGGGCCAGGGACGACTCAGTGAAATCCTCGGGGAGTCCGCCCTGCCGCGCGATATCAGTGCGCGCGCCCTGCAGTACCGCGGTGACATGCAGGCCGAATACGCCAGCTATGCTGCCGATGCACGGGCGATACTGGTCGCCTTCACCGATGGCATCAACGCCTACATCGCAAGCCTGGGTCGACCGGGCGGCGCCGAGCTGCCCCTGGAGTTCCAACGTGCGCGGTTCATGCCTGAGGCGTGGCATCCGGAAGACTGCCTGAACCGCATGGCGGCCTTTTCCATGACCGGTAATGCGGTGAGTGAACTCAACTCAGCCCGCGCGCTCACCGAGCTGGGCGCGCAAAGAGCCGCCCTTGCCCTGCACTTCGATCCGCCGACTGCACTGGACCCAGCGCCCGGCATGGATCTGTCCGGTCTTGCGCCGGAGTTGCTGCAAAGCCTGGTCGGCAGCGACCAGCGCATCGAATTCGCGCCCGGTCCCCGCGAGGGGAGCAACAACTGGACCGTCTCCGGTGCCTTGACCGGCAGCGGGAAGCCGCTGCTTGCCAACGATCCGCACCGCGTGCTCGCCCTGCCCTCCCTGCGCTACATGGTCCACCTGGTCGCTCCGGGATGGGACGTCATCGGGGCCGGCGAACCGGGGCTGCCGGGCGTCGCCCTCGGCCACAACCAGAACATCGCCTGGGGATTTACCATCTTCGGCCTCGACCAGCAGGACCTCTACGTCGAGGAACTCAATCCCCTCAACCCGCTGGAATATCGGACCGAGAACGGCTGGACGGCGATGACCACGCGCGATGAGCAGTTCCAGGTGAAGGATGCGCCAGGGCGAAAGGTCCAGCTGAGATTCACCCGGCACGGTCCGGTACTCTGGGCAGACGGTAAGCGCGCCCTCGCACTCCGCTGGGTCGGAAGCGAGCCTGGCACCGCAGGCTATCTCGCCTCCCTCGCCATCGATCAGGCGCAGGACTGGAACCAGTTCGAGGCCGCGGTGGCCCGCTGGCGGGTACCCTCGGAGAACATTGTCTACGCCGACCGCGCCGGAAACATCGGCGAGCACTCGGTCGGCCTGGCGCCGGTGCGTCACTGGACCGGCCTGCTGCCGGTGCCCGGGGCTGGCGGCTATGACTGGGACGGTTACCTGCCGGCGACGGAGCTTCCGCATACCTTCAATCCGGCGGCAGGCTTCATCGCCACCGCAAACCACAAGACCATACCCGAGCACTATCCCTACAGGGTCGGGTTTGAATGGGACGCTCCCTATCGCTACAACCGCATCCGCTCCGTGATCGAAGACGCTGCGCGCAGTCATCACAAGCTGACGGTGCCGGACATGGAGGCGCTACAGAACGACGTGGTGTCATTGCCGGCGCGGCAACTGCAGACATTCCTGCGCTCGACCACCCTGCAAGGGCGTGCCGAAATCGCGGACTTCCTGGGCTGGGATGGCAGTCTCGTGCGGGAATCTGCGCCCGCTGCTCTCTATGAGGCATGGCTGCGACAGATCTGCGAAAAGCTCGGCGCGCGATTCCTCCCCGACCATGGCGAGCGCTACGCGGATCTGACGCCCGAGGTGGTCATCGCCCTGCTTGCAAATCCGGACCGGACGCTGTTCGGTGAAGATCCGGCGGCGGGCCGCGACGCATTGCTGCTGGAGGCCCTGCTCGCAGCGCGCCAGGATCTCGAGAGGCGCTTGGGCGCGGATGCCTCGAAGTGGAGCTGGGGCGCCTTGCACCAGATGCACTTCCGTCACCCGCTGTACCGGCTGGCTGGGGCAGAAGGTCAATTCGATCTGGGACCTGTGCCACGCCCCGGTGACGGCTACACGGTAAACGCCACCGCCTTTGGCGAGAGCTGGGAACAGGTCGCGGGCGCGAGCTACCGGGAAATCATCGACACGGGCGACTGGGATCGGTCGGTTGCCGTCAACACGCCCGGTCAAAGTGGCCGGCCTGCCACTCCCCACTATGCCGATCTGCTGCCATTGTGGGATAGCGGCCGTTACTTTCCGCTGCTGTACTCGCGCCAGGCCGTGGACAAAGCCACCGTGGACCGCATGTCCCTGGAGCCGTAGGCGCCCACGCCGCGCGCCCGCCGGATACCACCGCTTGAGCCAGTCGCCCCGGAAGGCACGGGTTCATCTGAGGGCCGTGAGCATCCAGTACGGCGCGCCCTCGCCCACTGGTTGGACGGCGACACCGCGCCCTTCCTACGATCCGCGTCATGGTTCCGGAGACAAGCCAATGGCGGTGCCGCATCTGCAGCTTCGAGCGGTACCACCAGGTTTCCGTGAGGCGCAAGAACGGTGCTCAGTACCTGACTGAGTTCTATGCCTGCTCGCAGTGTTCGGTGATGTTCCTGAGTCCGCATCAGTGGAATGGCTCCGCAACGGCACAGCCAGGAGTCAGTGTGGAAGCGCCGCCCGACGTTGTTACACCCATGCGCCGGCGGCGAAGGTGAGGGACGGATTAACTCTCGGCTCTAAGTGGCTGAAATGTGGTCTTACCTACTAGATCTCGTGGCTCGGCCCCACGCGAAGACACAAGATCTTGGGTGCCGGCCTCCGTGCCGCTGTAATCTACCCGCCCAAGCCCTTGTCCCTCACCGCTTGGGGAAACCTTATGCCGCATGACGAACTCGACGAACTGGTAGCCCTGCTCGCCCGGTCGCGCCAAGTCCTCGATCACTACCTGGTGGACGAAGAGACAGAGACGATGCGCGATGACGTAGCACAGCTATGCATGGCGATCGATGACGCCCTTCCGGATCCCGCCCGCGTGACCATCAAGAGCGCTGCGCACCTAGAACGCATGACGGATGACGTGGCTGCCTGAGGACACTTGACCGCACTGTTCGGCGAACACGTGCGGGTTTGCCGCGTTGCGTCTGGGATGTCTGATCGTCTGTGCCACGGGCCGCTCCGCCGACTCCGCTTGCGCTTCCTCGAATCGCCACCCAGTGCGAGTGACGTGCGGATGCTGTCCTCAGGCCTGCCTGTCACTTACGTCCATCTTCAGCCCTCTCAGTTCTTCTTCGTAAAGAGGGAGCACCAGCCCTGCGGGCTGATTTGTCCCTCGACCAGCTTGCAGGCGCTCGGTGGCTGGAACGAACTACAGACCTCGCAGTGCTGCTCTCCCTTGGGCTTATCCTGGTAAGAGACCGCGCTCTGGGCCGCTTTGGCCTGCGCGTTCGCAAGTCTCGGCCCAAGACCCTGGATGATCGCGGCACCAGCCGCGCAGGTGGCCACGTCCTTTAAAAACACTCGCCGTGAAAGGTCTTTGGAATTACTCGGCATTGGCGTCCTCTCCGCTATCCGCTGCGTAGAACATTCGTACGTCCGGATCTAACCCGGGCAGATCTGCAAAGGACCAAATGTCCGTTCGCCAACCGGCACCGGCGGTACTCGCATCCGAGATGACCGCAGAATTGTCTCAGCAAGTTGCGAGCGGGGACAGCCGCCAGCTGCGCACGGACGTTCCCCGAGGCCGCCGATACCGCAGGCGTCAACTCTACAGCGCACTTGGCGAGCGCCGAAGCTCGCAGCGCGGCCGGCACCGACGCTGCAATTTGGTCCTGCCGCAAGACCTTAAAGCTGGCGCACTCGAGAAGCTCCAATGCCTGCCTCAGGTCGGGCGTTGGAACTCATGGCGACACCGGCTCATTGTCGAGTGCTGCTGCAAGGGCGATTTCGGCGGATCCAATACCAAGCGCAGTCCCCGGGGACGAATCCCCGGGGGATTGCGCTGAGGCGTCCCTTATTAATCTCTGTCCGTTCGAGCCTGCAGCAGTGGCAGCGGCTGAATCCCCTCTTCGCGCACGGCCTGTAGATCATTCGGATCCAGATCCAGCGACTTCAGGATCGTCGCCGCCACCTGCGAGGTCAGCACCGGGGTCTTGACCACTTGTTGGCCGATGGAGGCGCCCGAGACGATCAAACCGACATTGGTATCCCCAAAGCTGAAGCCGCCGTGCTCGGACACCTTGTTCTTGGTCGCGCTGGTATAGACCGTGCCGTATACCGGCTGGACAATAATGTCGGGGGTGCGACTGTCCCGCAACGGGTTGCGGAACTTGAGCTTCAGTTCCTCCCCGGACATTACCTCATCGATATGCAAGGCCGGAGCGTTCTGATTCAGGTACGCCGCCACCAGTGCCGTTTTGCTCTGATCGGGCAGCCAGATCAGTCCGATGTCGTCGTCTTGAACCCAGCCGCACGGACCCTCGGGACAATTGTTGCCAGCGTTTGAGATGATCTGCGCGGCTTCGTTGCTGTTGCAGTCAGACACTTCACAGACCAAATCAGCCAAGTGCCCGGGCTTCACGAGTTTGGCCGGATTGATCGGCGACTGCCCGTGCTTCGACGTGACGACTATCAACGTTGAATCGTAGAGTCCCTCGGCTTTCAACGCGCGGATAAACTGCCACAGCGCGTCGTCGGTCCTCTTCAGGCCGAACGCCAGGACCCTCGAAGGGGTACCTGCGCCGTCCACATATCCACCGCCCTGGCCATTGATCGCAGGGTCCGTGTCGCTGGCGCAGCCGCCGCCCAGATTGTTGACCAGGAGCTTCTGTCCGACACTCACGGCCTGGAAGTTCATGCCGAAGAGCGTGGGCACGCCCACTTTCTTGGTGCCCTGGTGGTTGAGCCCGCGAATCTGATTGAGGATCGCGGTGACTTTCAGCGCGTCGTTCTGCACGGTGCAGACGATGCTGGTCGTGTTGTCGAAACCCGGCGCATTGGTAATCTCCGGCGTATAAAGATCGTCCACGCCCCTGCCCGAGGGCCCGTTGACCAGGTCGTAGGCCGGATGCTTGTCCGCCCAGGCTGTGCGTCCCGCATGAGCCGCCTTGACGACCTCGAAGACCGTATTGACGCGTAACGCATCGTGCGGATACATCGGAACACAGCGCCCTGCCTGATCCCGATGGCGCGGAAGCGCATCCGGGTCAATGACATTCTGCGAGACATTGTTGACATAGACGTCTATCGACTCGTCAAAGATCATCTGCGTACCGGCAGGACCGGAGCAGGTCTTGTTGTCCGGCGCCCAGATCGTCCGGTCGTAGCTATAGTCATAGAAAAGGCCGTGAGTGCGTGGCGAACCGCCAGTCACCAGGGCCAGGAGGCCCGGAAAGGAATCGGAGTTCGCGGGTGTGCGAGCGTTCGAGTACGTGATCCCGTGTCCGCTCAGCTCGGCCAGTGCTGAATCCGGATGCAACCTGACGTAGTTGGCGACGTCCAAGGCGTGCATGCCATCAATGCTGATCAACAGCACGCGTTGAAAGTGATTGCCATTCCATTCCTCTGCATGGCTGCTCGCACAGATTGTGCCCATGAGCGCCACGGCAAGGCCTGCAAGAGTTGCTCGTCGCATTAATGTTCTCCGGTGTCGGTGATGAGGAATCCGTGCGCCATGTTCCAAGGGCTCTATGACGCGGCGGTTACGGTCACGCAGGTGACCCGGCGTCTCGCCCCCGGGCTGACATTCACTAAGGCGGCGCTAAGGCTGGCGGTTAGTGTGGTCACAGCTGGTGCGACCGAGGGTGTCGTACGCGGCCCGTTGTCGGCGCAGGCTCCGTTTCCGCTCCTTGATTCCCGCGCGCCCGTTGGCAGACCTGCTCTGTCGGTCTGCAGGCCGTACACGGCGATGAGTCCGGCGCAAATTCCCGGCCCTCCACCTCAAGCGATGCCGAGTGCTGATGCGCACCGTGATGCCAGGCCTAGACGACGCAGTCGACGTTGCCGCGAGCCGGAACATTGGTGAGATCGTGCGCACGCGCCAGCGGCATTCGCGCATAGCACCACTTCAACTTCGACGGGACGCCGGCGCACACGCTCCGCTGAACAGCACCCCACCGCGTAACCAGTCGTAGCGCAAGACAACAGGGTCGCGTTGGTGGCTCGAGTCCCGCGGCATTCGAACCAGAGACCGGGCCCTATGCTGTCCCGCAGTACCAGAACCGATTCTGCCGTGACCCCGCTCGCCGCGATGTTGTTGTCGCCGACGAGTTGCAGCGTGCACGCGAGTCTTTGCAACCCCGATCCATTCAGCCAGAAGTTGCCCTCGACCGCGTGCACCCCAGCGTGCCGAGCGCGACGGATTGGGGGTGGCAAATGGAGTCCGGGGTCCTTATGCTGGGCAGTGCGCGGTTTCACCCAGCTGTCGTCGATTGCCTAGGAGGAAGCTTGTTCCTCCTGGTGTGGAAGGCAAAGAATGCGCACTGCAGAGCACACCCGTTCCGACCGCCTAGTGCGCCCAACTTGCAGGTTCCTGACCGGCGCCGCAGTGCTGGCCCTTGTCACCGGCGCCCTTGTGCCCACCCACGCCCGCGCACAAACCCCGCCCGCCGGGGATTGGCAGTTTGGGGCCATTGTCTATGCCTACGTACCCTCGATCGCCGGCTCGACGAACTTCCCCAGCGATGGCACCAGTGTCGGCGTGAGCGCCGACAAGCTCATCAGCAACCTCAAGTTCGCCTTCATGGGCGCATTTGAGGCGCAGAAAGGTTCATTTGGCGCATTCACCGACGTCATGTACCTCAACGTCGGCGGATCGAAATCGGCAACACGCAATCTCGCGATAGGCGGCACGCAGCTTCCGGGAGGCATCACGGCCGACGCATCGCTCGACATCGAGGGCTGGGTGTGGACGCTAGCGGCCAACTACCGCGCGCTCGCCACTCCGCAGGTAACCTTTGACACCTTTGCCGGTGCCCGCCTGCTGAGCCTCAAAGAGAAATTCAATTGGACCTTCAGCGGTGATGTCGGCCCGTTCGTCGGCCCGGGACGCCAGGGATCCAGCCAGGAGAGTCTCGACAACTGGGACGGCGTCGTCGGCATCAAGGGGCGGCTGAACTTGAGTGCCGGCAAGGGGTGGTTCGTGCCCTATTATGTCGACGTGGGAACCGGGGCCTCTCAGTTCACCTGGCAGGCAATCGCCGGCATCGGCTATGCGTTCGGCTGGGGTGAGGTGCTCGGGGCATGGCGGTATTTGGGTTACGATTTCAAGTCGGGGAAGGCGATTGAGAGCCTCAGTCTCAACGGGCCGGCCGTTGGCGTCGCCTTTAGATGGTGAGGCAGATGATGCCCTCTCAGCGCAGCGTATGGGCATCGAACCGCTGCCTGACGCGATGATCTGTGGGTGACCATGGGCAGCGCTTGAGTGGTCCCTAGCCGCTCGGCCGTTCCGTCTAGGTGCAAATGTGCCCTCGGATGCAGGGTGGTTACGTCGGCATCTCGCTCGCCGCGACTGCCGCTGCGACGAGCGCGGCGCGCTCCTCGGCGGTTACGGCCCAGAAATCGTCGCAAGTTAAGCAATATGCCTCCACCGGATATCCCCCGCCGAGCAGCCTGAGCAGGGAGTTGTGTGTATACCCGGATTGGGGCCGGATCTGCGCACATGTGGGACACACGGACACGAACGGTACTTTTGCAACAAGGGGACGCCCCGCCAAGCTCGTCATCGCTCCGCGGTGAAGGTTACTCGCCGCTTGGGCCTCCACACTACGCGCCGACGGCACGTCCTCTATTCCTCGGCTATTTCCTTCCCAGAGAACTCTCCACTGAGACCGCGTGGCTGAATTGTGCCGTTGGGACCAGCGGCGAAACTTGTAACCGTCAAATTGCATATCTATGGGGGTTCTATAGTGCGACCTACCCCGCCCATAACTTAGCACCTGCAATTGGCTTGAAAACTGCCTTAAGGGGCAGGTATGGCAGGTAACAGGCGCCGTGCGACAAACGCCATTCGCTGCCGTGGCGAGCCAGCTTCCGTATGGGGAGCTCTGGCCACAGCCGTGGGGCCACAACCGTCGTCGGCGGGCTCATCCGAGCAAGATCACGGTTTGCGATGGCCGGTTCGGCCTAACGACCCAGGCCGGACGGGACTCCCCGAAATCCATGAGCTGCTCGGTTGCTTGCGATGCTGCTTGTTAGGAAATCGACCACCGCGAGCGACCCTTCGCGCGAGGCTATATCTGCATCGGAGCACTATCAAGACGTGAAGTCAGGTGCGCCGCTGTGGTTGCGTCATCTCTTATCTAGCCGCCATCTTGGCGTGATTCTTCGATAGGGGTTTCCGAGACGATTCGGCGTGAGCGCGGGGTTGTCCGGGTGCGGCGGCCTACCCATACGCCAGGTCTAGTGACGGCGCCGAGCGAAGTGTGCGCAGCTCCCTACTGCCTATTTCTCTAAGGTGCATCCAAGTGTGCATACAGCAACTGTCTGGACTGAGTGGAAAGGCTTGGTCGGAACGCCGAGGTTTGAACTCCGGACCCCTGCACCCCATGCTGCTATAGACATACTGACATATGCATCGTATGCTCTGACGCATGAGAACTACAATACGCCTGGATGAAGCGCTGCTTGAGCGCGCCCGTGCAGAGGCGGCCAAGCGCAAGACCAGCCTCACCTCTCTCATTGAGCAGGGGCTTGAGCTTGTGCTGCGGCGGCCAATGAGACGGATTGAGCATCGACCGGTGGCGCTGCCGGAGTGCCGTGCAGGGGGTGGCACATTGCCGGGGGTTGATATTAACGATAGTGCCTCCCTGCTCGATCGCATGGACGGCCGCGAGTGATCCTTCCGGACGTCAACGTCCTGATCTACGCATTTCGCACGGATTCCGAAGACCACGAGCAATACAAGCAGTGGCTGGAATCCGTTATCAATGGGCCCACCGCGTACGGAATAGCTCCCCAAGTGCTCGCGAGCGTCGTGCGCATCTCCACGCACCCGCGGATCTTTGCCCGTCCCAGCTCTCGAACAGATGTATTCAGCTTCTGTCGAGCGTTGCTAGAGCAAGCCAACGCGACCGTTACGGTACCAGGGCCTCGACACTGGTCGATTTTCGAAGACCTCTGCGGCAAGGCCAAGGCCACCGGCAACCTTGCGCAGGATGCTTGGTTCGCCGCGCTCGCCATCGAATCCGGATGCGAGTGGATGACGACTGACAGAGACTACGCGCGTTTCCCGGGGCTTAGCTGGCGAGAGCCCTTGTAACCGTGGACTGTAATCCGAGCGGGACCAAAACGGGTGTCAGATCAGCATCTGCAAAATAACCATATAGATGTAGAGAAGCGGCCGACGTGTCTCGTCGTTTCGTTATGCCCGGCATTGACAATCAGATCGATATTCCAGTGTCCTCGCTGCTCTTGTAAAGGAGCAGCACGGCTGGCATTTGCTTTGCTGTGCGAAGCCAGTCAGACCACCAAACGGCGTGGGTAGACCTGAATGGAACACGTGCGATGTCATAGTGAGCGACCTGTGGATAAGCGTGGTGAGCGCCGTGAGTTGTAAACTGAAAGAACACCCACTGTGCGACCCATCGGGGAACGATGATGGTTCGCGTGAAGCGATCCTGATTCGCGGGAGTGAATGGCGTGACCTTCTCCCCGTCGGTCCTATTCAGTGGAAGATGGACGTGCTGGCTCAGCAAGAGTGGGTCACCAATCGTGAGAAAGCAAAGAAAGGCCACCGGCCAGACCTCTAGAAAGCGCACGCCCACTAGAGCGATTGCGAGGGCGTAGACCGCGGGCAAAACCACGAAGCTAAACAGCGTTCGCCGCCGTTGCCGCGGCGACGGCGCCACCGCCGCGACGCGTTGCAGATTCCAGAACACAGAGACTCCGAACACGATGGAAAAAATGGGTATCCAGAACTTCCAGCAGAAATTCATCACTCGCTGCAAATGCGGCGGGGGCAGCGGTTCTGCGAGCCCGCGTGTCGTCGGATCCTTGTCCATCCAACCGACCCACCTGTGATGCTGCGCGTGCACATACCGCCATGAGAAGTACGGAACCAAGCAGAACATCGACGCCACGTGGCCAAACACATCGTTCAGGAGCCGACTCGCGAAGAGTGCCCGGTGCCCGCAACCGTGCATCAACACCAACCACTGAATAAACAACACACCAAGCACGAGCTGGCTGAGAAACCAGACCAAAAGCCAGCCCCAGCCACCCCCGATACGGGCGAAACTCACTAAAGACAGGCCGATCATGACGCCGGTACATGCTGATTCGCCAAGGATCCAAGCGAAGCCGCGACGGTTCGTCGGGCGGCGCATCCAGCCACCCGTGTCTCCATCTTGCGGCGCGAGCTGAATGACGCCCTCCCTAAGCAAGCGCCGCATCGTCGAAGTACCAAGAGCGCGGCGTGGATCGGGCGTTGAAGGTGGGCGTTTCCAGGTTACTGGACACGATTCCATAGTGAAAACTCAATCTCGGCGCACCCGCAACGGCCGAGCCTAAAGGATCACCATCCGCGCAGGTATACAGCACGAAGTGCTCGTCACGAGCCCGTGCGGCATTGACGGCCCATCGCACCAAACCCAGCAGCGCTTGCGCCTCGCCTTGTGCGAACGCCGCATGTCGGATGTATTGGAAGTGTAACAATGTGCCGCGCTGTGGAAAGGGTGGCAGAGCAGCGACGCGAGATACTCCGCGTCCCACGGCGCAGAGGGCGCGAAGCCAGAGCGGCATACCGACCACACGCGTGCGCTTGACCGAACTGGCATCCCACATGCCGATCGCGGCCACTATCCGACCACGGTGCCTCGCTAAGAGATAATCAGAAAGCCGCATGCCGGGAGAGCGATCAATTAATTGTCGTAGGCCCCCGTCGCTGAACACCGGTGAGAAGTCCCTGGACTTGTAAAAGTCATCGAGCAACGCCACTAGTTCGCCCTCATCGCGTGGCTCGGCGGCGCCAATGTAAATGTTTGGGGGAATTTTCAGCGGCACCACCGGCAAAAGCTGCCAGCTGGTAAATCGGGCGATGGGTGGTCCCCCGGCACCGAAGTCAGCCGCCAGGGGTGCCACGGCCGTGTTGCCGGCGCCGGTCGCACCCAAATAGGGTAGCGCCGGCAGCGTGTTCAGGTAATCGAGATTTATCCTGCCAAGCTGCCAACCAATGCCGCGACGGCGATGCTCTGGAGCGACTCGCAAATCACCGACATAGCAGATCTCAGCCGGACTTCCGCCCAGCCACGCGCCGTGACGCCAGGCGCTAAGACACCCGACCACTGTGCCGTCGATTTCGGCTACCGACGTATGGGCGTCACCGCGGACGCGACTCAGTGCGAAGAAGTCCGGATCGCGCTCGACAATCAGCGAAATGTCGGCCTTCATCGGGCAACGTCGCACCAATGCCAGCAGTGCATCGTTATCAGCAGCGGTCGCGGAACGCACCATAGCCGTCGCAGGTCTGGCACGCGAGTTGGGGGGCGTGTTCACGTACGACTGCATTTGTCGGTTGATTTTCCAGACTGAACAGTGCGTGTTTCACTCGGCCACCAGTTCCAGCGTCCGGCAAGCTGAATCAGCGCTGGCCCCACTGCCAAGCGCACCAGTGTGGCATCGACCAGTACCGCTACGCCAAGGGCAAACCCAAGCATCTTGATCAGTACAAAGCTTCCCAGAATGAAGCCTCCGAAAATCGTCATCATGATTGCGGCGGCGAAAGTTATGACGCGGCCGGTGCTTGCAAGTCCTTCGGCCAGCGCCGCGCCGTCCGCGAGACCCGACCGGTGACCGTCAGCGACGCGGGCGACGAGAAATACCTCATAGTCCATGCTAAGACCAAATACGGCGCAGAACACCAGCACAGGCAGTATCGGAAAGCCACCATTCAGGCGGTGAGCGAGCCCTACCAGGCTCAATCCGTAGCCGTCCTGAAATACCAGTACCACCGCGCCGAAGGCCGCCGCAACTGACAGCAGGTTAAGTGCCACGGCCTTCAAGGGGATCAGCACGCTTCGAAACGCCAATGCCAAGACCAGAAGCGTGGCGCAAACAACGCTCAGAACGACACCTAGCACGGTACTCGCAATTGCGTCTTCGTAGTCGGCGTTGAACGCGGGCACACCGCCGACTTGAAGGCGCGTGCCTGGCAATTTCGTCAGCGCGTCGGAATTCGTCGCGCGGATCTCCCTCACGAAGCCGGTCACGTCCGCGGGCGCCATACCCTCCCGCGGCAACAGCTCCACGAGCGTGGCCCGAGCATCGACGCTCACCAGACTGCGGCGTACAGCTTCAGGAAGCATCCCCAGCACCTCAGGCCCAGTGGCTCCGAATTCGGCGCCGCTCAGCGTTGTGACGGCCCACACATGTTCGACCCGTGGATCTTTCGCATAGGCCGTGACGAGCCGCGACACGGCGCTCCAGCCCGGCTCGCCCTCGACCGTTACGCCCGCTGGAAGATCTACAATTATGCGGATCGTTTGGCCGAAGTTGCTATGACCGATGGACTCGAGTTCGTTGAGCACCCTCACGGACTCTACATTTGCTGGGAGCCAGGCGCCGCGTGGAAGGTCCATTCTCAGGCGAGGTGCCTGGGCTGCCATGAGTACGAGAGGCAGCCCCGCAACGGCAAGTACCCATAACGGGTGCCTTCCAACCCAGGATGCCCAGCGTCTCCAGTGACGTGCGCCGTCTTGCTGGCGGACGCGCCCGATGCGGCCGGCGTCAACCCATGGGCCAATCCAGGCGAGCACTAAGGGCAGTAACGTGGTGGCGACCAACACCGAGACGGTGGTCACCAGCAGTCCACCCACTCCAATAGACCTCACTTCGTTCACCGGTACCAGCAACATCGCGGAAAAACCTATCGCGACGGCTGTACCCGACACGGTGACCGTGCGGCCGCCACGTTCGCCAGCCTGAGCGATGGCTGCCTTCCGAGACAACCCCTCATCAAGGGCCTCCCGGTAGCGGCTGATGATGAGAAGCGCATAGTCGATGCTCAACCCAAGTCCTACCATGCTGACGACGCTGACAAGGATCACGGACATCGGCCAGAAGCGGTTCACACCTACGGCCAACCCCAGTGCGATCAGCATTGTCAGCGCACCGCACAGCAGCGGCAGCATCGCACAGATGACACTTCGAAATGCAATCAGCAACAGCACCAACGCGATCGGAAAGACTCGCGCCTCGGCACTGTGCGTTTCCTCGCTGCTTTCGCGCCGAATGTCGGCATTCACAGCCGCCTCACCAGTCCAGCGGAAGGCGATGCGCGAATACCGTTCCCGAAACCGCAAGCGCAGCGCTTCGGTCGCCGCCCGAAGGCGAGGAACTAACGCATCTGGAGGGCCCTGCTGCGCATTCAATCCAACAATAACGATTGAACTCCCGTCCTTGCCGATGAACGTGATGTCTTCGCTCTCCAGATACGAGAGCACTCCAGCAACGCCGCGCGTCGCACGAAGTGCGTTGGTGACCTGCTCGAGCATAGCTCTGCCATTTGGGGTCAAAGGCGACGGCGCCCCAGCGACTCGCAGTAACGCTAGGTCAGCAAACGGGGAGTTGAATCGCTCCCGCAATGCGCTCGTAACGGCAGCCGACTCGCTGCCCTCCACCCGCGCCGTTGCATCGAGCTTTTCATTCACCTCGTTTGCAAACGGTAATGCCGCAAGGATGAACAGTAGCCACGCCGTGACCACGATCAACGGGCGGCGACTGGAAAGAAAGGCCATTTTCAATGCCCGCTGAAGTCGGTGCTGTTCCAGGTAAGCCCCGGAATTTCCCCTGCTAGCGTACTACCCGTCATTGACTCACGCCGATAGTGCCAAACCATCGAGTAACGTCACGCGCAGACTTCTCGGCGAGAGCGCTCCAGTGTGCCGACTGTAGGATCTCCTCACGCACCTGTGCAGGCAGACCAAGTGTGCGATATACGTCTGAACTGACGTACGAGCGCTGCACCGTCTGAATGTACCGAAACACATAGCCGCCTATACGGCGCTTCTGCTCCGGGTTCCAGTGCACGCCACACCGCTCCCACATTTCGGTGACAAATAAACGACCGAAGGCAATGTGCCGTGATTCATCCTCGGCGTGATAGCGGTTGATGTCCCGCGCAAGAACCCAAAGACTCTGGTCCGCAGCCAGTTGTTTATTGTAGAAATGGGCGATTTCCTCAAAAATGAGAGCGCGAGAAAAAAACAGAAAATCCTCCTCGCCCGGCAAGAATTCTTGTGGAAATCTGACCTGACGGTCGCGAAAGATAAGTCCGCCGTAATCCAGGCAAAATCGCGCGAACACAACCGTATGAGCGTTCTCTTCGTGCAGAAGGTGCTGCAGATAGCGCGAGACGAACAACGGGAGGTCTCTGTAAAGGCGTGACGCGAGACCTGAAAGTAGATCTCGTTCACCGGCTATGTTGAGCGAGAAGAAATTTACAGCCTCAAGTAGCGCGAGACGCCATCGCTGCTCATCGTTTAGCTCGAGGAGCAGCGGATGACCGGCCATCGGCAGCAGTGCCGGGCTCATCGCAAACCGGTCCGGCGCCGCGTGCGTCGGCCACGTGAAGCGCACGTGGGGGTTGTCGAAGCCGCTGACTGACTGCGCTGTCAGTCGGAGCGTTGTCGCCTCGAGTCGTCTCAAGTACGGCGAGCTCGCCGCTGTCATGGGCGCGACTCGAAGAAATTCAAGTAGATGGTGTTGAACGTGCGCAGCGCCGCCGGGTTCAGATGCTCGACAAGGATGTCTCGGCCGGTCTGCTGTTCTAGAAAGAGGATAAACTCGACTATCTGCAACGACTCCAGGATTCGAGAGTCGACAAGGTCGGTATCGGGGCCGAGGTACATTGCGGCCGCTGCCGGATTGGCCTTGCAGACCCAATCGCGCAGACTCTGAAACACCGTGTTTCGGTCATGGAAGGGCATCAGCGCACCCGCGTTTGCGAACGGTCAGGACGTGAAAGCCCACATTAATAAAGGCTCGGTCACGCGCCGCGAGCTCCGCAGAGTAAGCGCGGCTTTCCTCGAAAAGCGTCTCGACCGAGGCCGGCAGGCGGCGGTCCGCGATCAGAGCACGATAACACACGATCGCGCCGTCTCGCGCCACGCGGCCAACCTCTTCAAAGAAAGGCCCAAGCTCATCGTCAGGCAGCCACTCACTGACATTTGAAAGGTAGAACTTGTCGACGCCTGAATCGGGCATCGTGCGCAAAAAGCTGCGAATGTCAGCATGGTAGGTGTTGAGCCGATCTTGATACTGCCGCAATGCGGCGGCGGCCACGGGCCAGAGGTAGGCCGGGCGTCCAAGTTCGTCGTCGCAGTAGCGTCCGCGCAAAATCCAAGACAGAAAGTAATTGTTCCGGATTGGCAGCTTCGTCATGCAACGCTCGGCGCGCTCACGCAAGTCGCGTGACAGACCTCGCCCGTTGACATATTGGTAGAAAGCAGGATCGAGCACTTGATCCAGAAGCCTTTTGTGTGCGAGGAGAAATAGTGCGCGCCAGCCTATCGTATCCCAGTGGTCACGATAGAAGGACTGCTGCGCCTCAAGGGTCTTCTGCTCGAATACCTCCTCGACACGTTGGCGCGAATGGGCGAGTCGAAGCAGCCGGCGGATGAAGCCGAAGTACTGCTCAACACGACCTTGGGATATTACTCCGCGCTCGATCAGCTCGCGACGCTGGCTCCAGAAGTACGCCGTGTCTGCGTCGAGCCTCGGTGCGAGAGCCTCCAACATGTCGAGTCGCCGCTCCGCCCCGAAGCCGCCTAGGAAGCCCGCCGCTTGTCCGGGACGCAGCTGACACACGGCGGCGAGTTTTAACCGCAACAGATGCAGCTGCGCGGCGCTTCGGTCGACGGCGTGTAGACACTGCGGTCCTTGCGCGAGTAGCGTCAGCGCCGTGCACCCGGCTCCGGCGACCGCAATCACTCGATCAGTTGGCACTATCTTCAGCGCGGCGACTTCTACAGCCGAATCCTCCCAGTTCTGGCCGTACAATAACCGCTCGACTGCGGGTATCTTCATTTGACAGTTTGCCGCGAAGGTTGTCGCCATCCAGTTGCCACACCGTGGGCGACGATCTGCGGCAACCATTCGCGGACGTGAGACAAGGTGAGCGCCGGGTTCCCGGCGATTGCGCGATCAAAAGCGCGGGTGTCGTAAACCTTCACGATCTCGAGCTGCTGAGTAACCTTCCGCGTCTGCCGAATGATCTGCCGGAGTCGACGATTGCCGGTCAACTCGACAATGTTCACGAACTCTGCGAAGACATCCACAGTAACGGGCAGCGGCAGCGGTTGACCGCGGCCGCGCCAGGCCGCGTCAGTCGCAGCCAGCCAGGAATCAACGGCAGGAAATAGTTCATCCACACCGAACGATCGGGCCGCGCCCGCGCAGATGTGGTAGGTCATGCCCGACGCGAGAGGTCCGGTAAAAAGGTAGCAGATCGCTGACGCCGCAAAGTCCGATGGGACTAGATCTACCGTCTGACCCTGGGCGCCCGGAAACATCGCGAGGAGCCCCTCATAGAAAAGGCGGAAAATTGGGTAGATCCCCGAGAGTCGTGAGATGTATCCGTCCGTGCGCCTGCCCACGACGATGGAGAGGCGGTAGATGTCTACTGGGAGCTCCTGCATTGCGAGCCGCACCTGATACTCCGCGTGTGCCTTGGAACGCTCGTACTCGTTGTTGAAGTCCGCGTTCACATCGAGTTCATCCTCGCGGATCGTGCCGCCGCGGCGTCCGGCTACGAATGCGGTACTGACGATTCCGATTCGCTCGAGCCGGGGACATTGGCGCCCATAGGCGAGCACGTTTGTCGTACCCGTTATGTTGTTGAGGCGTGCAACCTCCACAGTCTGATCAAACCGCGTAACCGCGCCCGCATGCAAGATGCCAGTAACCGAATATGTGGCCTTTCGGTCTTTGTCGGAGAATCCCAGTCCGGCCCTGGTCATGTCCCCACGTATGGCAACAAGGCACTTGGCTCGCTCCGGGGTTACGCTGGCCCACCCGCAGAGCCAGCGTCGCTTCGCTTCGATCTCTGCGTCGCTCCCCCGCAGCACCGCGAGGATCTCCGGCGGGTCCGGGCTGCGCAGCAGCTCGCGCACCAGCTCGCATCCCACGATGCCCGTCGCGCCAGTCAGCAGTAGTCGCTGGTTGAGCATCCTTGCTTCATACCTCGAGAATGGTGCAGCTCCAATGCGCCCCAAATCCCATGACGAACAGCGCGATTTTGTTGCCGCGCATTACGCGCCCCTCTGCGATCGCATCGATGTAGTTGATGATATTGTCGGATGCAACAACGTGACCGATTCTGGCAATGTTAGCGGTGTAAATCCGCCTCAGAGGAATGCCAACCACTTGGGCCAGAATCTCCCAGCTCTTGATATTGAGATTGTGGGGAATCAGTAAGTCGATCTCGCTGACGTCAAGGCTCGCCGCGGCGACTGCTTCCAAAATGGTGCGCCGGGCGAGTGGGAAGTACGCTGCGATCAACTGATCGTGGCTAATGGAACTGTCCCAGTACACGCCGCGCGTGATTTGAGCGGTGGCGAGAATGCGGTGGGATAGCTGTCCGTGGGAGATCACCGCAGCGCACGCGCCATCGGACATCAGGTTGTAGACGATCTCACGTCTTGCACACGCCGCGAAGCGGTCCGCGGCGACGCATAAGACATGATGCACGGACGGCTCGGCGAGCAGCAACGCACGGGCGACACGAATCGTTGCCTGAAACGTGTTGCACGCGAGTTGCGAAATTCCAATCACGGACGCGTTGGGTACCCCTAGCTCCGCCTGAAGATACGGCCCTGGAAAACGGAACAATGGTGTTGGATCGACCATTGCATTCCAAGAGTCCGCCTCATCCGCCACAACGACGGAACTCGTCGCAAGCGCGCCGGCGTAAAGCAGCACATTGATTTGTTCAAGATCGAAGCCGCTCCGCCTTTGCAGGTCGCGGACAGCCTTAGTTGCCATTTGCACGGCCGATTCTTCCTCGGCAACGCGAATCGCCCCAAAACCAAGCTGAATGAGTTTGGCTTCACTGCTGTTCGTCAGTCCCGACTTGACAAGCTGGGCAACGCTTCGCTCGGCGAGCGGCAGGTAATACCCGAGCGCCGAGATTCCGATGGAATCACGGGGAACGGGCGCCTCATCAGCATTCATCGACACGGCGGGTAGCTGAACCGGAAGGCTTAAGCTCTTAGCCGTCGGACTCAAAGCAAGGCCCTCACCTTGCGCAGCGAGCGATTGATGGCAGCCGGCAAATCGAGCGCGACTTTCCGCGACTCACTACCCGCCTCATAACGCGCCGCAATACGGGTCGGGGCCGGAGTGCCTGTACAGGACGCGCACTTCTTCAAATGCATTCCGGGCGTGAGCTCTACCGGGACGCCAAATCCGCGCTCGATGAGATCGTGCTCGATCATGACCTTGTCCCCCTTGGCACGATGGCAGCGTTTGACGACACCGTGCTGCCGACCAGTGCAACCGGCACTAGTACGATTCCAGTGGCCGCAGCCGCTGCACTAGCGCCAGAATCGACGCCCTGCAACTGCTCACCGTGACTTACGTTTGCAAACTACTCCGAATCAGTTAAGCCAACACTTTGGCGACTCAGACGTTCAGGAAATTTTTCGGATCCCACGACTGTTACTTAACGAATCTTTGGCTGGCGCCGTGCGGAGATCGATGCGTGGCTCGCGTCGCGCCCGAACTCAAGGACGCTACCAGCGCCAGAATTCCTCTTCGGGATCTCAATCGAGCTGGATTGTTTGCCGCGGCAGCAGCCGCGGCGGAAATTTATTTGCCAATCTACAAATAACTGTACACGGAACTGTACACCGGCAATTTTTGCGATTTTCTCGGGTCGCGGAAGTGCTTGATTTTGTTGGTCGGAACGCCGAGATTTGAACTCGGGACCCCTTGCACCCCATGCAAGTGCGCTACCAGACTGCGCCACGTTCCGATTGAATTTGTTCTTGTTGAAGCAAACGCGCGGTCAGGGACGTTCCGCGCGGGGCGTCAATCATACGCCGATTTTTCGCACGAGCGGCGCCTTCAGCGCCGCAGCATTTTCATCAGCTCTTCGAGCTCGACCCGCATCTGCTTGACGATCTGCTGGCTCTGGGACACGTCCGTGCGCGCCTCCTCGCCGCCGAGCTTGTTGCGTGCACCGCCGATCGTGAAGCCCTGGTCGTACAGCAGGCTGCGGATTTGGCGGATCACGATGACGTCCTGGCGCTGGTAGTAGCGCCGGTTGCCGCGCCGCTTCACCGGCTTCAGCTGCGGAAATTCCTGCTCCCAGTAGCGCAGCACGTGCGGCTTCACGCCACACAGCTCACTCACTTCACCGATCGTGAAATAGCGCTTGCCGGGGATCGCCGGCAACTGGGAATTATTCCTTGGCTCCAACATAGGCTTCGACTCGCGCCTTTAATTTTTGTCCGGGACGGAAGGTCACCACGCGCCGCGCACTGATCGGGATCTCCTCGCCGGTCTTGGGATTGCGGCCGGGCCGCTGGTTCTTGTCGCGCAGGTCGAAGTTGCCGAAGCCTGATAGCTTCACCTGCTCGCCGGCCGAGAGCGCCGCACGAACCTCCTCGAAGAACAGATCCACCAGCTCGCGTGCCTCACGCTTGTTGAGCCCAAGCTGATTGAACAACGCTTCCGCCATCTCCGCTTTAGTCAGGGCCATTTCTTTATTCTCGAATTCTGGCGTTCAAATTCTCGCGCAAATCCGCTATCACGGAGCTCATCAGCCGCTCCACATCTTCATCGGTAAGAGTGCGAGAAATATCCTGAAAAATCAAGCCGAAAGCGACACTTTTTCGACCTTCTTCGAGGCCGGGACCCCGATAAACGTCGAATACCCTCAGGTCGCGCAACAGGCTGGATGTACTTAAGGTTACACGCTCAGTGAGGGTACTTAAAGTGACTGACTCATCCACGACCACCGCCAGATCGCGACGCACTTGCGGAAAGCGCGAAATCTCCTGGTAGGCGATGCGCCGTACCCCCAGCGCCGCGGTATCCAGCTCGAACAGCACCGGCGGATATGTAAAATCCATCGACTTCGTGAGTGTCGGATGCAGCTCGCCGAGCCAGCCGACCGGCTCACCGCGGCGCAGCACTCGCGCGGTGCGCCCCGGATGAAGCGCCGGCATAGATCCGGTCTCAAAGGTGAACGCCGCCGCGTCCCCGGTGGCCGCCAGCAGGGCTGCGATATCCGCCTTCACGTCGTAGAAATCCGCCCTTACCCGTTCCGCCTTGCCAAGGCCCCACTGTTCCGGGAGGCGCGGCCCGAGAGCAACGGCTGCGAGTGAATCGACCTCGCGCGTGCTGCCCGCGCTCGTGACGAAACGGGTGCCGTGCTCGAACAGGCGGATCCGCCCCTGCTGACGGTGTTGGTTCTCCAGCGCGGCTTTGATAAGTCCGGGCCACAGCGACACGCGCATGACCGAAAGATCACTGGCGATCGGGTTGGAAAGGGCGAGCCCGGGCTGCGGGAACAGGCGGCCCTGGATCGCAGGATCCACGAAGGCAAGCGTAATTGCCTCCTGGTAGCCGCGGGCCGCAAGGGCCTCCAGGAGCGCCTGCTCGGAGGCGCGTTCCTCGGGCAGTGCGTGGAACTGCTGCGGCGCGCGGGCGGCGGTCTCCGGGATCGCATCGAAGCCTGCGATGCGGGCAACCTCCTCGATCAGGTCCGCCTCGATCGTGATATCGAAGCGGTGTGCCGGCGGCACCACGGTCCAGCCGGCATCGTTGCCGCTGACCTGCATGCCAAGGCCGGCCAGTGCCGCCACCACGCGCGCCGGCGCAAGCTCGACCCCGAGCAAGCGCGCCAGGCGGTTGGCGCGCAGGGACACCGCTGCACGCTTCGGCAGCGCCGCGGTAAGTTCATGGACCTCCAGCGGCCCCGCCGCTCCGCCGGCAAAACCGGCCAGGTAGCCGACGGCGCGCTCGATCGCCCGCCCCTGCTGCGTCGGGTCGACGCCGCGCTCGAAGCGCTGCGCTGCATCGGTGACCAGACCAATGCGCCGTGCCCGCCCCAGGATCGCGTCCGCGGTGAAATACGCCGCTTCGAAGTAGACATCCCGGGTATCGGGGGTCAGTGCCGTGCGTGCCCCTCCCATGACCCCGCCCAGGCCGACCGCGCCCTGCTCGTCGGCGACCACCACCATGTCGGCGTCGACCTGGATGGCCCTGCCGTCCAGCAGCGTAAGAGATTCACCCTGCTGCGCGTAGCGCACGGTCAGGCCGCCTACGAGCTTGCCCAGGTCGTAGGCATGCATCGGCTGCCCGGTCTCGAGCATCACGTAGTTGGTGATGTCGACCACCGGGGAGATGGAGCGCAGGCCGGCGCGCCGCAGGCGCTCGCGCAGCCACAGCGGTGAGGGCGCACGGTTGTCGATGCCGCGCACGATGCAGCCGGCGAAACGTGGACAGCCACCGGGGACCTCGAGGGCCACTGGCAGCTTCTCGGTGGAAGCCACCTTGAAGGGTGTCACCGCGGGCGCGACGACCTGGGTGCCGGCAAGCGCCGCCACCTCACGCGCGATGCCCAGCACGCTCATCGCGTCGCCGCGGTTGGGCGTGACGTTCAGGTCGAGCACCGTGTCATCGAGGTCAAGATATGCGCGCAGCGCTCGTCCGACGGGCGCGTCCGCGGGCAGTTCCAGGATGCCTTCGGCGTTCTCCGACAAGCCGAGTTCCCTGCCCGAGCACAGCATGCCCATCGATTCCACGCCGCGCAGCTTCGCCTGCTTGATGGTGAGGTCCCCGGGAAGCCTCGCGCCCGACGATCGCCAGCGCGGTCTTCAGCCCCGCGCGCGCGTTGCTCGCCCCGCACACGATCGTGAGCGGCTCGCCGCTGCCGCGGGAGACCTTGCACACGCGCAGCTTGTCCGCCTGCGGATGCGGCTCGGCACTGATGATCTCCGCCACCACGACGTCGGTGAACGGCGGCGCTGCGGGACTCAGCGCTTCGAGCTCGAAGCCGGCCATGGTCAGCCGCTGCGCCGAGCTCGGCGGGTGCCCACGGAAGCTGCACCCACTCGCCGAGCCAGCCGTAGGAGATTTTCATGCGCTGAAGGTCCGGAACTGCTTCAGGAAGCGCAGGTCGTTGTCGAAGAACAGCCGCAGGTCGTTCACCCCATAGCGCAGCATGGCCAGCCGGTCGATGCCCATGCCGAAGGCGTAGCCCTGCCAGTGCTCGCGGATCGATGCCGCTGGCCTTCAGCACGTTCGGATGCACCATGCCGCAGCCGGCGATCTCCAGCCAGCCGGTGTGCTTGCAGACGCGGCAGCCCGTGCCGTCGCAGAACACGCACGACATGTCCACTTCCGCCGAAGGCTCGGTGAAGGGGAAATACGAGGGCCGCAGGCGCATCCCGAGGTCCTGCTCGAAGAAGCGCTCGACAAGAAGGCGTGCAGCATCGCCTTCAAATTGGCGAAGCTCACGTTCTCGCCGACCACCATGCCTTCGACCTGGTGGAACATCGGCGTGTGCGTCATGTCCGAATCGCAGCGGTACACGCGCCCGGGCGCGATGATCGCCAGCGGCGGCTCGTGCGCGCGCATGGCGCGGATCTGCACCGGCGAGGTGTGCGTGCGCAGCAGCCGCCCGTCGGGAAAGTAGAACGTGTCGTGCATCGCCCGCGCCGGATGATTGGCGGGGATGTTGAGCGCCTCGAAGTTGTGGAAGTCGTCTTCGACCTCCGGCCCCGTGGCGACCTCGAAGCCCGCGCGGCGGAACAAGCGTCTCGATGCGCAGGCGCGCCTGGGTCACCGGATGCAGGCCGCCGGCCTCCTCGCCGCGTCCGGGCAGGGTGACATCGATGCGCCCGGCGGCCAGCTCGCGCCTCGATGGCGGCCGCGGCTCGAGCTGCGCGCGGCGCGCCTCGATAGCCGCCTGCACTGCTCCTTGGCCTCGTTGATCCGTGCGCCCGCCGCCGGGCGCTCGGCCGCCGGCGAGACTGCCGAGCGCTTTGAGCTGCTCGGTGAGCAGCGCCCTTCTTGCCCAGCCAGCGCACACGCACGTCCTCGAGCGCGGCCAAGTCGCCGCATGCGGCGACTTCGGCCAGCGCACGGCCGGTCAGGGTCGGCAAGGTCAGCCAAGACCCGCCCCGGCTCAGGCAATAGCCGAGAGCGGTCTTTGCCTGCTGCGGCGATCGCACCGAAGGCGGCCATGTCGTGCACCGCGAGATCGGCGAGCACCTTGCGGTCGATCGTCGAGGCCGCCTTGTTCAGGCCGTTGATGAGCGTGCTGTAGCTCAGGCCGTACAGGCGCGCGGCCGCGTTGATGCGCGTGATCCACAGCGCGCGGAACTCGCGCTTCTTCTGCGCGGCGGTCGCGGTAGGCGTATTGGCCGGCCTTGATGACGGCCTGCTTGGCGGCGCGAAGATCTTGCGGCGGGCGTTGTAGTAGCCCTTCGCCTTCTTCAGAATTTTCTTGTGACGGGCGCCTGCCGTCACGCCACGTTTAACTCGTGCCATGGTGGTAGTGCTCCGTTACTTAGTGATTGGGAAGCAGCTGCGTCGATACGGCCGACATCGGTCTTGTCCACGAGGCTGGAGCCTCCGCGAGCGCAGCTGGCGCTTACCTTGCGGGTCTTTTGGTCAGGATTATGACGACGGTGGGCTGCGTACCGCGCTTGAAGCCGTTCGCTGTTTTGCGAAAACGCTTCGCCGCAGCCCGGTTGGTTTTCAACTTGGGCATCGAATCGACTCCTAGTTTTGATAGCCCCGTTCACAGGAGCACACCGTCACCGGTGCGCTCCGCTTGCGGGCGAACGCTGCATGCCGCGGCCTTACGGCCTCAGCGCTGCAGCGCTCACTTCTTTTTTGGCCCAAACACCATGATCATCTGCTTGCCTTCCATCAGCGGGTTCTGCTCGACCACCGCATGCGGCGCGAGATCGTCGGAAACCCGCGTCAAGGAGCTTGCGCGCCGATGTCCTGATGCACCATCTCACGGCCGCGGTAACGCAAGGTCACCTTGGCCTTATCACCCTCGGTCAGGAAGCGGATCAGATTACGCAGCTTGACCTGGTAGTCCGCCTCTTCCGTGCCGGGACGAAACTTCACTTCCTTGACCTGAATCTGCTTCTGCTTGCGCTTCGCCGCGTGGGCCTTCTTGTTCTGCTCGAACAGGAACTTGCCGAAATCCATGACTGCGCACGACCGGCGGCTCTGCCATCGGCGAGACCTCGACGAGGTCCAGTTCTGCGAGCTAGCGCCATCTGCAGCGCTTCTGCGCGCGTCATGACTCCTGCTTGGCTTCCATCCGCTGCGATCACGCGCACTGCGGTGCAGAGATCTCCTCATTGCGCCTTACGCGCTTCGTTGACGTAGCGATACGTCGATCCTCCAAAACAAGACGGCCGCGGCTCGCGACTTCGTCGCAAAGCACGTGCGGCGAGCGTCTCCGAGGTCCATCGTGCCCAGATCTTTGCCACTACGCGTGCGCACTGCCAGGGTTTGCGCCTCACTTCCTTGTCGCCCGCGACCAAGAGATACGGGACACGCTTGAGCGTGTGCTCGCGGATTTTAAAGCCTACCTTCTCGTTACCGCAAGTCGCGTTTCGACCCGAAGCCCCTGATTTTTCAGGGTTTCCGTAACTTTCAGCGCAGTATTTGTCCTGCCGGTCGGTAATTCCCATGACCACGGCCTGCACCGGGGACAGCCAGGTGGGCAGCTTGCCGGCGTGATGCTCGAGCAAAATGCCGAAAAAGCGCTCCAGCGAGCCGAACATCGCCCGGTGCAGCATGACCGGGGTGTGCTTGCTGGCTGTCCTCGCCGATGTAGTAGGCGCCCAGGCGCTCGGGCAGGTTCAGGTCGACCTGCAGGGTCCCGCACTGCCAGTCCCGGCCGATGGCATCGCGCAGCACGAACTCGAGCTTCGGGCCGTAGAAGGCCCCCTCGCCCGGGTTCAGGGTGTACTCGATGCCCGCGGCGCCGGAGGCGGCCTTGCAGCGCCGCCTCGGCCTGGTCCCAGATCTCGTCCGCGCCGACCCGCTTTGGCGGGCCGGTCGGAGAACTTGATGCGCACGTCTTCGAAGCCGAAGTCCCGGTAGATACCCAGGATCAGCTGGGTGATGGCGACCGCATTCCTCGGTGATCTGCTCCTCGGTGCAGAAGATGTGCGCGTCGTCCTGGGTAAAGGCGCGCACGCGCATGAGGCCGTGCAGCGCGCCGGAGGGCTCGTAGCGGTGCACCTTGCCGAACTCGGCGAGGCGCAGCGGCAGCTCGCGGTAGCTGCGCAGGCCCTGCTTGAAGATCTGCACGTGACCCGGGCAGTTCATGGGCTTGATGGCGTAGATGCGCTCATCCGGGGTCTGGGTGAGGTACATGTTCTCGCCGAACTTCTCCAGGTGGCCCGACTGCACCCACAGAGCTCGCGATCCATGACTTCCGGCGCGTTGACCTCCTCGTAGCCGGCCGCGTTCTGGCGCTCGCGCATGTAGGCGATGAGCTGCTGGAACAGCGTCCAGCCCTTGGGATGCCAGAACACCGCGCCCGGCGCCTCCTCCTGCAGGTGGAACAGATCGAGCTCCTTGCCGATGCGGCGGTGGTCGCGCTTCTCGGCCTCCTCGAGGCGGTGCAGGTAGTCCTCGAGCTGCTTCTCGTCGGCCCAGGCGGTGCCGTAGATCCGCTGCAGCATCTCGTTGCGCGAGTCGCCGCGCCAGTAGGCGCCGGCCACCTTCATGAGCTTGAACGCCTTCAGCTTGCCGGTGGAGGGCACGTGCGGCCCGCGGCACAGGTCCACCCAGTCGCCCTGGCCGTAGAGGCTGATCTCGCTCCTCGTCCGGGATGCCGGCGATGATCTCGGCCTTGTAGATGCTCGCCCATGTCTCTTGAAGTACTCCACGGCCGCATCGCGCGGCATGACGCGGCGGTTCACCTTCTGGTCCGCCTTGGCAAGCTCGGCCATGCGCTTCTCGATGGCCGCCAGGTCCTCGGGCGTGAAGGGACGCTTGTAGGCGAAGTCGTAGTAGAAGCCGTCCTCGATCACCGGCCCGATGGTCACCTGCGCCTCCGGGAACAGCTCCTTGACCGCCTGCGCCAGCAGGTGCGCGGTGGAGTGGCGGATGATCTCGAGCCCGTCCGGGTCCTTGTCGGTGACGATGCGCAAGGCGCGGCATCGTGGTCGATCAGGTAGCGAGGTGTCGACCAGCTTGCCGTCCACCCTTGCCGGCCAGGGCGGCCTTGCGCAGCCCTGCGCCGATGCCGGCCGCGACCTCGTCCACCGTCACCGGGTGGTCGAAGCGTGCGCTGGCTGCCATCGGGCAGAGTAATGACGGGCATAGGACGTGACTTCTTCAGGTGGCCGGGCCAATCCCCCGTCGCAACGACAAAAAAAGGGCGCCTGCGGCTGTGCCGCGGGCGCCCTCTTCCTGCATCTGGTAGGCGCGAGTGGGATCGAACCACCGACCACCACCATGTCAAGGTGATGCTCTACCACTGAGCTACGCGCCTGAATCAAGTTGTGAGCGACGAGGGGCGCGAACGATACAAGAGCTGAGGAGGTTGGCGCAAGCTAATCCTGACATTCCAAGCACTTACGATTGCGTGATCGGCGGCGGAAATCCCAGCTCGAGCTGCTTCAGGCGCTCGATCTCATCGCGCAGCCGCGCCGCCTCCTCGAACTCAAGGTTGCGCGCGCGTTTGAACATCTCCCCCTCCAGCTGCTTGATCTCCCGCACCAGCGCCTGCGGGCCGACAGGTCTGCCGGCGCCTGCGGCCTTGCCGGCGCGCGCTTGCGCGCCGGCGGGCATCGGGCGCCTCCGGCGCGCGCACCTTCCATGATGTCGATGACCGCTCTTGTTGATGCCGCGCGGCGTGATGCCGTGCTCGGTGTTGTACTCGACCTGCTTGGCGCGGCGCCGCTCGGTCTCGTCGATCGCGCGCTGCATCGAGCCGGTCATGCGGTCCGCATACAGGATCGCGCGGCCGTTGAGGTTGCGCGCCGCGCGGCCGATGGTCTGGATCAGCGAGTTGTCCGAGCGCAGGAAGCCCTTCCTTGTCGGCATCGAGGATCGCGACCAGCGACACCTCGGGCATGTCCAGGCCCTCGCGCAGCAGGTTGATGCCGACCAGCACGTCGAACTTCCCCAGGCGCAGGTCGCGGATGATCTCGGTGCGCTCCACGGTCTCGATGTCCGCGTGCAGGTAGCGCACCCGCACGCCGTGCTCGTTGCAGGTACTCGGTCAGGTCCTCCGCCATGCGCTTGGTGAGCGTGGTGATCAGCACGCGCTCGCCCGCGGCGGCGCACTTCTTGATCTCCGAGAGCACGTCATCCACCTGGGTGCGCACGGGGCGCACCTCGACCTCCGGATCGACAGCCCGGTCGGGCGCACCACCTGCTCGACCACCTGCGCGGATGTGCGTGGCCTCGTACGGCCCCGGCGTCGCGGAGACGAAGATCATCTGCGGCGCCAGCTGCTCCCACTCCTCGAACTTCAGCGGCCGGTTGTCGAGCGCCGAGGGCAGGCGGAAGCCGTACTCGACCAGCGTCTCCTTGCGCGAGCGGTCGCCCTTGTACATGGCGCCGAGCTGCGGAATGGTCTGGTGGCTCTCATCGACGACCAGCAGCGCGTTCTTCGGCAGGTAGTCGAACAGGCACGGCGGCGGCTCGCCCGGCTCGCGGCCCGACAGATAGCGCGAGTAGTTCTCGATGCCGGCGCAGTAGCCGACCTCCTTCATCATCTCCAGGTCGAACATGGTGCGCTGCTCGCAGGCGCTGCGCCTCGAGCAGCTTGCCGGCATCGCGCAGCTCGCGCAGGCGCATGCGCAGGTCCTCGCGGATCTGGTCGACCGCCCCGATCAGCCGCTCGCGCGGCGTCACGTAGTGGGTGCCCGGGATAGACCGTGAAGCGCGGCACCTTGCGAGCGATCGCCCCGGTGAGCGGATCGAACAGCGTGATCGAATCGATGCGTGTCGTCGAACAGCTCGACGCGCACCGCCTCGCGCTCGGACTCGGCCGGGAAAGATGTCGATGACGTCGCCGCGCACGCGGTAGGTGCCCTGCGTGAGATCGAGCTCGTTGCGCGTGTACTGCATGTCCGCCAGCCGCCGCAGCAGCTTGCGCTGGTCGATGCGGTCGCCGCGCAACAGGTGCAGCACCATCGCCAGGTAGGCCTGCGGATCGCCCAGGCCGTAGATCGAGGAGACGGTGGCGACGATGATCGAGTCGGGGCGCTCCAGCAGCGCCTTGGTGGCCGACAGGCGCATCTGCTCGATGTGCTCGTTGATCGAGGAGTCCTTCTCGATGTAGGTGTCCGACGAGGGCACGTAGGCCTCGGGCTGGTAGTAGTCGTAGTAGGAGACGAAGTACTCCACCGCGTTGTGCGGGAAGAACTCGCGGAACTCGCCGTAGAGCTGCGCGGCCAGGGTCTTGTTGTGCGCCAGCACCAGCGTCGGGCGCTGCACGCGCTGGATGACGTTGGCGATCGTGAAGGTCTTGCCCGAGCCGGTGACGCCGAGCAGCGTCTGGTGCGCGAGCCCCTCGTTCAGGCCCTCGACCAGCTTCTCGATCGCCTGGGGCTGGTCGCCCGCCGGGCGCGTAATCGGCTCTTCAGCTCGAAAGGGCTGCGCTTCCATGCAATAGGGCGTCGCTTGCCTGTGGCGGGCCGCCGGCGTCGATGGCTTGCCCGGGGCACAATCCCTTAATATAGCGGCGGCGGCCGGATCTCAAGCGAATCACAGGAAATTGCAGTGACCTTGTCCGTCTCCGACGCGTCCAGCGCGTCAAGCCCTCGCCCACGCTCGCCGTCACCGCCCGCGCCGCCCGGCTCAAGGCCGAGGGCAAGGACGTCATCGGCCTGGGGGCCGGCGAGCCGGACTTCGACACCCCCGCGCACATCGCGCGAGGCCGGCATCGAGGCCATCAGGAAGGGCTTCACGCGCTACACCGACGTCGATGGCATCGACGAGCTGAAGGACGCCATCATCGCCAAGTTCAAGCGCGACAACGGCACTCACCTACGAGCGCGCGCAGATCCTGGTGTCCTCGGGGGCCAAGCAGACCATCTACAACCTGTGCATGGCGGTGCTGGATCCGGGCGACGAGGCGATCATCCCCGCGCCCTACTGGGTGTCCTACCCCGACATGGTGATGCTGGCCGACGGCCTGCCCGGTCATGCCGTTCGCCGGCCTGAGCAGGGCTACAAGATCACCCCGCGCAGCTGGCCGCCGCGATCACGCCGCAAGACGCGCCTGTTCCTGCTCAACAGCCCCTGCAACCCGACCGGCGCCGCCTACACGCGCGCCGAGCTGCGCGCGCTGGGGGAGGTGCTGCTGGAGCATCCGCGCATCGTCATCGGCACCGATGACATGTACGAGAAGATCTACTGGGAGCCGGAGCCGTTCACGCAGCCTGCGTCACCGCGGTGCCGGAGCTCTACGACCGCACCGTCACCATCAACGGCGTCTCCAAGGCCTACGCCATGACCGGCTGGCGCATCGGCTACTGCGGCGGGCCGAAGGAGCTCATCACCGCGATGAGCACCATCCAGGGCCAGTCGACCTCCAATGCCTCGAGCATCTCGCAGAAGGCGGCCGTCGATCGCGCTCAACGGCGACCAGGAGTGCGTCGCCGAAGATGAACGCGGCGTTCAAGGCGCGCCATGACTTCGTCGTGCACGCGCTCAATGCCCTGCCGGGCGTGAGCTGCCTGCCGGGCGCCGGCACCTTCTACGCCTTCGCCGACGTTTCGCGTGCGATCGCGGCGCTCGGCTGCCGGGACGACAGCGAGTTCGCCGAGCTGCTGCTGAACGAGGCCGGCGTCGCCGTGGTGCCCGGCTCCGGCTTCGGCGCGCCGGGCCACATGCGCATCTCCTTCGCCTGCAGCATGGAGACCCTGGAGAAGGCCATGCAGCGCATCGGCCGGCTGCTGACCGAGCGCATCGCCGCGTAGGGACGGGCACGAGCGGTGGAGCGCAATCCTTGCACACCGTGACCACGCCCGACCCGCACCTGCCCGAAGCGCTCGCCGAGGGGCGGCCGCGCACGCGCGGATTCTTCGCACGCCTGGCGCTGCACGCACTCTTGCTGTGTGTCGCCGCCGGGGCCTTCGTCGCCTACCAGCACTTCAAGCTTCACGGGCAGTCCACTGCAGCTACGGTGGCCCTGGTCGCCGCGGGACTGTGCGCCTTCTCGCCCGTGCGCGCGCTGCTCGGGGAGTTCTTCGCACTCGAAGGCAAGGTATTGCACTTTGCGCACGGCATCGGGGCCCTCGCACTCATGGGGCTCGGTGCCACGGGCGTGATCTCCGGGACCTCCCTGCTCAATCACGCCGCGATGGCGCCCTTTGCGATCATGGGCGCCGCACAGGCGTTGATGCACGCGGACCACCCCCGCAACGCGCAGCAGGCCGCCGCCATGCGCAACTTCGCCACCAGCCTGCCGGAGGTTGCCCAGTTCACGCAGTCCAAGGACCTCACGTCCCCGGCCAATGCCGCACGCGCAGTATCGGTCCTCACGGATCTGATCGGCAAGGCGCAGGTCCTAGGCGAGACCGAACTTCAAGCGGACCCGAAATTCCAGAGCGCCCTCGTCCAGGCCACGACGCGCACCGGGCTGACCCTCGGGCTGGACTCCATCGACAAGGCCGTCGATCGCCTCGCGCAGCATCCACAGACGGCAGCGGCGGTTCCTGAACTCAAGCGCCGGCTGGCGCAGGCTCGCGACATCGCCAGGGAGTCCCGGCGCTAGCCTCGACAAGGTAAAGTGCTGTCAGGTCGCGGACACCCGCGACACAACCGGGCAAGGTCGGGGGCGTTGATGACTTACAGACTCACGTGTGTCATGGCCGTACTGATGATCGTGCGCGCCTTGCCCACCTCTGCAGCCACCATCGGCCCAGCCACGGTCGCTTACGTGGGAGCGACTGTCATCGGGCGGGCCGATGCGACTCCCCAGCCAGAAGCGGTCATTCTCACGCGGGGCTCACGCATAGTGGCATTAGTGCCGGCCGCGACTTTCCACCCCGCAAAGGACATGCAGCTCGTCAACGTCTACGGCAAGTTCATCATTCCGGGACTGATTAATTCCCACGTACACCTGGCAACTGTGGCCGACCCCCCGGTGGCGCTGGCCTACCTGCGGCGCGAACTGTACAGCGGCGTCACCAGCGTCCGCGACATGGCGGGCGACGTGCGCCTGCTCGCGGAACTCAAGCGCGAGGCCGAATTCGACGAGGTTGCCTCTCCGGACATCTATTACGCCGCACTGATGGCCGGCCCCGGCTTCTTCGCCGATCCGCGCACCCACGACGCCGCACGCGGGCGCACCGCCGGCGAGGTGCCATGGATGCAGGCGATCACGGCGCAAACCGACCTGCCGTCGGCCGTCCTCGCTGCCAAGGCGACAGGGGCGACCGCCATCAAGATATACGCCGACCTGCCCGCATCGCTCGTGAGCGCGATTACGGCGGAGGCGCACCGCCAGCAACTGCTGGTATGGGCGCACGCGGCGGTGTTTCCGGCGGTGCCGAGTGACCTAGTGAGCGCCGGCGTGGATGTGGTCAGCCATGCGTGCATGCTGGGCTATGAGATTTCCAGCCCGCCCGTGCCTTCGTACGAGCAGAGGGTCCCGGTCAGCAGTGACCTGCTCATGCGACCGAACGAAAGAATGGAGGCGCTATTCGCGGACATGAAGCGCCACGGCACGGTCCTCGATGCCACGCTTTCCATCTACGAAGGCTCGCCTACGCCTGTGTGTCCGTTGAACATCAGCGACTACCTGGCGCGCGAGGCGCACCAGGCAGGCGTGGACATCTCCGCCGGTACCGACGACGACCCGCAGTGGAGCGACGCCGACAGTGCTCTGGATACCGAAATTGAGACGCTGGTCCAGAAAGCTGGCATGAGTCCCGCGGAGGCGCTGCGCTCAGCCACCCTGGTCGGCGCACGCACGCTCGGTCTAGAGAACCAGCTCGGGTCGATCGAGCCCGGCAAGGCGGCCGACTTCGTGGTGCTGGAACGTGACCCGCTCAAGGACATCGGTGCCATTCGCAGCGTGAGCCTGGTGGTCAAGCACGGCATTCGCTACCCGCGCAGCAACTACAAGCCTGCAACGGATGCGGACTTCAAGCATCCGGTTCAATGACGGGCACGCAGGCTCCGGCGGTCCGTCCAAGCAACTGGACGGGACTTCCCGACCGGCTTCCTTGACTCCGCTCCCCCTGTTACGGAGAATCCGCGCCCTTCGTGAGTCCTGCCTGTTCCCCGGTAGCTCAGCGGTAGAGCGTCGGACTGTTAATCCGTTGGTCGTTGGTTCGATTCCAACCCGGGGAGCCAACTAAATCAAACACTTGCAAGCGAATCACTGACCGGCGGGCTAGCCGTTTCGGCCCCTGGTCGCGGTTCGCGGCGAGCCGTCCTGCGCGGACCAAAAATCGCCTGCGACGGAGGGGGCGTAAACTCACCTTCCCATGAAGTCCGTCGCCCGGTCGGCGCTCGTCCTATTACTGTTCGCCCTGCCCTTGGCCGGGTTGGTTGCTGGTTCCGCGCACGCGCTCGGAGCGGCACCGCTGGTGGAGGCCGCGACATTCGCCGGAATGGCGGTGCTCCTGCTCGTCATCGGAATCAAGGCCATCGACGCCGCGGGCAGCGGCGAGAAGGTGCCGCCGACGCCGCCCATGCCGCGCAAGGACTGAGCGCCACCTTCCAAAGAAAAGCCCCGGCCAGGGGCACGGGGCTGCGTCTGCGGTCAGGCGGCTGACGGTGGCTTCGGGGATCGGGCGCTGCTCCATGAGCTTGTAGCCGCTCACGATCTTGGACCAGTCGTTGCGCATCGCGCCGCGGACGCAGTCCTCGCTTTGACCCGGATAGCGATTCAGCGCCTCCTCCGCACAGCGCCCACGTACCTCCGGGAAGCGGGCTGGGTCCGAGCCGCGGTCGATGCAGGAGCCGCCACGCAGGTTCTTGGGCACGAAGCGCTGCTTAGCATTCTGGCCGCGATAGCGGATGACAGCGGCCTGAACCGGTGCCTTGACCGCGAAGGGTTGCAACATCTGTTGTCTTCACGTTTATCGCTAGCCAGGATGGTCTCCTGTCACTGACCGTACGCATCCCTGCCCTTAAGAGCAGTGTGCTCGGACAGCCGTCCTGATATGTTCGTCGCGTTGGTACATGGGTCGCCCAGGAAGGCATGCTTGGCTGGCACAACGTCCGGCAGCTACCGACGTGGACGCATGACCGACAACATGTTTACGCGACGATGTTCTCCGTCGTCGTAGCCGCACGTTTACATCAGCACAGGGGCGTCTCTATGACCGAAGCAGTTGATAAGAGGGACTGGACTAAACCCGCCGCGATGGCGATCCCCAAGGGCGGATTCTTCCCCGACAAGGTCGAGCAAGGCAGGTACGGGCCGATCTTCCCAAAAACGCCCGCGTGTTACGGCTTTTCGATTGTTGCGAAGGTCATTCCGGGGCGCGAGGAGAACTTTCGCGAGTTCGCGCGCAACATCGAGAAGACTATCGCTGCTCAGCCGGACGCGCTCTCCGTCCTGAAGCTCCACTACCTGCGCTGGCTGCTCTTCCCGATCAAGGGCGAGACCTACTTCATGTACCAGGGCATCTTCGACACCGACTTCGATAAGTACACCGAGGATGCCGTAATGCTGTTCGGGGCGACGGGCATCAGCACCTCATTTGAAAACCTCGAAGGCTTCCCGAAGGACTGGGCGACGAACGCGCCTGCTTTTATCAAGTTCGTGCGCGAGCACCAGTGCCCCAGTTTCTTGGAATACGGCGAATATCCGTTCGTCAGCGCCGATGAAATCAAGAAGGCACTGCGCGTGAAGGCCTCGCTCTCGGAGATGCTTGATCAGATGCAGTGAGCCACAAAGGCCAGTTCTTCGCGGCCCGCACCGAGACTACACCTAGATCTTCCGGCACCCTTGGTGCACGCGGCAGCCAGGCCGCGCGCACCGATTCGATCACCCGGCGCGGCGACGCCACCAGGGCAGCGCCTCGTCGATGAGCAGTATGCCCCCCGGAGTGGGGGCCGGCTGGTAGCCCGGAAGATTGCCGAGGATCTCGCGCCAGCGCGTCCCCGAGAGAATCTGACGCAGGCGCGCGACCGCAGGCAGCTGCAGATTCGCGTCCAGGCACGC
This sequence comes from uncultured Pseudomonadota bacterium, assembly GCA_963794975.1. Taxonomy (GTDB): domain Bacteria; phylum Pseudomonadota; class Gammaproteobacteria; order Steroidobacterales; family Steroidobacteraceae; genus 13-2-20CM-66-19. The sequence continues at coordinate 995,951 of CAWCGL010000002.1, forward strand.
GAGGAAATAGTTCTCCTCGAGGAGCGGGACGAAGTGCAGCCCGAATTGCAGCGCCGCCGCCTCGACACCCACGCCGGCATCCACCACCCCGCTGGCGACGCACAGCGCCACGGCGACGTGGGTGTTCTCGACATGCTCGAAATAGCCGGGCAGCCTGCCCGGTGCCAGCGCGTACATCTGCAGCAGGTGGTCGACCAGCATCCGCGTTCCTGAGCCTGGCTGGCGATTCACGAACCGCAGCCGCCTGCTGACCAGGTCCGGAAGGCCGCGCACGAGCGCGGCGTGTTCCTTGCGGACCATCAGGCCCTGCATGCGCCGCGAGCAGGCAATGAGCTTGTGCAACCTGGGCTTGAGCAACGGCTTCAGCGCGCGGGAGAATATCGGCGCCGAACCGCACAGCACCGGCACGTGGAAGCCCGGCTACCAGGCATTCGCCGTCATTCAGTGCCCGCAGGGCATGCACGCTGCCCTGGAACCCGATGTCCAGATGCAGATCCCCCTGGCTGGCCACGTGCTGCTGCAGCACCGGCAGCGCGATGTCGTGGCTGGCGCGAACCGAGAGCAACAGCGTGCTCTCGTCCCGGGCATCGGCGAGCACGCGGGCGAGGTCCGAGCGCAGTGCCTCTATATGCGGCTGCATGCGGGTGCGCGCCCGCCGCTCCGCCCACAACAGCCGTTCGGCAAACCGCGTCGGTCGCGCCCGCTGGCCCTGCGCCCAGCTGATCAGCGGCTCGCCGAAGAACCCCTCCCACTTTCGCAGCGCGCCCCAGACGTAGCGGTAGGAGAGTGCCGAGATTCGCGGCGGCCTGCCGGATGGAGCCCCCCTCCACGACCGCGCGCCAGCAGCTCGAAAAGCGGATTGCCGAGCGCGGCGCCGTGCTGCTCGCCGGGTGTCGAAGGCATAGCGCAGATGTACGACCGGCGCGCCATGGCCTGCATCGCGCGGGCCGCCGGGAGAGCTTCCGGGCGCACCGCGGTCACGTCGCTTCGCTAGATTGGCGGGCTGCACCGCCCTAATGTAGCGTTTTTCGGGCCCTCACACAGCAGCGGCCCGGCGTAGCGCTCCTTACAAGTCCACGCTCACCGAGGCCAGCAGCGTGCGCGGCGTGCCCAGGTGCGCCGACAGATTGCCGGTATTGGCGCCGGTGAGGTTGCTCGGGGCGACCGTCGACCAGTAGCGCCGGTCGGTGAGGTTGTCCACCGCCAGGCGCCAGGTGACCGGCTTGGCGAAGATCTTCGAGGTGTAGCGCGCGCCCAGGTCGAGGAGGTTGTAGCCGGCCACCAAGAGGGTGTTCGTGTCGTTGCCGGCGCGCGAACCGGAGAACTGGTAGTCGAATGTCGCAACCAGGCCGCTGACCGCCGGGATGCGGTACTCGAACAGCAGGTTGCCCTTCACCTTGGGCGCGCCGACGTAGGTCTTGTCGTTCGTGGCGGCCAGCGGGGTGTGCTGAAGGCGCGCATCGAGAAGCGTCACGCCGCCGAAGAGCGTCAGCCCGGTGACCAGCCTCGCCCGACGGCGGAGAGCTCCAGGCCCTTGTTGACCTGCTGGCCGCTGATCTTGAAGACGCTTGTCGGCAGGATCGATGTTGGCGAAGGGCCGCTCGATGCGGAACAGCGCCGCCGTGAAGTCGATCTTCGCGAGCGTCGCCTTGTAGCCCAGTTCATATTCCTTGCTGCGGTAGGGGGCGAGTCTCTGCCCGGCGTTGGCGGCCGTGCCCGGTGCCAGGTCACCGGCCTGCAGGCTGCTCGCGTAGGTGAAGTAGGTCGTCATGTTGGCAGCCGGCTTGAAGATCAGGCTGCCGGTCGGGCTCACGCCGCTGTCGGCGTAGCCCGGCAGTCACGCGCCCTTGGCATTGAAGTTGTCCACGTGGAACCAGTCCTGGCTCACGCCCGCGCGCACCGACCAGGAGTCGTTGAAGCGCAGGGTGTCGTTGATGTTCAGGCCCTGCTGGTAGGTGTTGGAAGAGATCGAAGTTGGCCAGTACGTCCGGGGGGCCGCCGGCGGGCTCCGGGAAGATCATCGGTGCGTCGATGTTGGCGGTGCCCAGGAGCACGCTCGCCGGGCTCGCCGGCGTCGTGCACCGAGTAGGAGCTGCGCCCGGTATCCCGCGGTGCCGAAGGTCAGGTCATGGCCCAGACCCCAGGTCGAGAAGCGTCCCGTTGAGGTAGGCGGCGTCGCTGGTGATGACGAAGCGCGGCGCAAAGCCGTTGGCGAACGAGGACGTGTAGTCCCCGGCGTTGGTGGTCAGATTGTTGACCGGCGTATTGATGTTGCGCGCCGCGTCCTGGTTGAGGACGCCCGCGACCAGGTGCCAGTCGGAGCCGAAGTCCTGCTTGAGGCGGGCGCTGGCGATGCTTGGTGCGCATGTCGACGCCGGCGTAGGACTGCCCGTAGCCGACGCGGGTCGGGTCCGGCGCCGGCGGCAGGTCGATTTTCTGGCCGTAGGTGAACCAGCCCGGATAACCCTTGTTGGTGAGGGAGTAGTCGCTGTAGTTCAGTTCGATCACCCCGTGCTGCCAGGGACGCACGTCGATGCCAAGATCGCCCAGCGCCCGGCGCTGATGACTGCCGTCCACGTAGCCATCGCCGCTGCCGTAGAGCGCATTGAGGCGGAAGCAAAGATGCCGCTCTTGTCGATGTGGCCGCCAAGGTCCGCCTTCACCGTGCCGATGCTGTCGCTGCACGTAGCTTGCCGTGAGTTCGCGCAGGTCGTAGTCGGTCGGGCGCTTGGAGACGAAGTTGAACATCCCGGAGGGGTTGGCCGGCCCATACAGCGAGGCCGAGAGCCCGTTGACGACTTCGATCTGCTGGAACTGCTCCATGGCGGTCGCGACGGTGATGAACATGGTCATGCCGTCGAGCTTGGAGTTCTGGAAGTTGCCGCCCTGCATGCCGCGTGTCTGCGGCCGCAGAATGTCGGGCCCCTGCTGCTCCTGGAACGCCACCAGCGGCAGGTACTTCGAGACATCCTTGAAGTTGACCGCCTGGGAGTTCTCGATCAGATCCCCGGCAGCACCGCGATCGAATAAGGCGTATCCAGCAGCGGCGTGGTGCCGAGCGGGCCGATCGAATCCAGCGTGGGGACTCGGTAGTCGTCATCTTCGCGGGTGCCCGTGACTATTACCGTGCCGCCCATGGACCCGGGGCGCGGCTGGTCCGCGTGTGCAGGGCCGGCCAAGGCCAGGGACAGCAGCGCCAGGGGCAGCAAATCAATCGCATCGCTCTTCATCTTGTCTCGCCGGATCGGCGCAGGAGGAGCGCCGCTTGTTGAAAATGTGCGCGGAAAGCTAGCAGAAGGGTCCTGAACTCACGATATGAACGCAGGGGCATAAGTTGTGCGGCCGGCCCGGTGCGGCGGCGGGCAGAGCCCTCGGCTGGGATGCTGTAAGGGCGTTTTCGCTATAATTGTCCGCGCGAGCCCCGCGCCCCGGCGGCCCGGACACCCCAAGCGAGGCCGTACGCCGATCACCCCACCCCAGGCTCTCGAGGCAATCCTTGCCCGGGTCGCCCCGATGCCCACAGAGACTCGGCCGCTCGCGCAATGCACCGGCCTGATCCTGCACCAGGATATCTACGCGGAGCGCGACAACCCGCCGTTTGACCGCGTCTGCATGGATGGCATCGCCGTGCTCAGTGCCGCGTTCGGCGACGGCCGGCGGCGGTTCACTATCGAGGGCACCCAGCAGGCTGGTGCCCCTGCGATGCAGCTGTCGCACCCCGAGGGCGCCATCGAGGTGATGACCGGGGCGGTGCTGCCTTCCGGGACTGACTGCATCATCCCGCAGGAGGAGTACGCACTCGCCGAGGGGGCCGCCATCGTCAAGGCGGACACCTCGGGCAAGCCGTACCGCAACGTGCAGCGGCGCGGGGAAGACAGCGAGCGCGGCGTGCCCATGCTGCGCGCCGGTACCAGGCTGGGAGGCCCCGAGCTTGCCGTCGTTGCCTCGGCCGGCCTGGCGAGCGTCAGGGTGAGCCGCCAGCCGCGCTGCATGGTGATCTCCACGGGCGACGAACTCATCGAGCCGGGGCAGCCGATCGCCGATCACCAGGTGCGCCGCTCCAACGCCTATGCGGTGCTTGCCTGCTTGCGCGCACGCGGCCTCGAGCACGTGGCCGACGATCACATCGTCGATGACGCACCGGTGCTGCGCGCGAGTCTGGCACGCCACCTGGCGCAGCAGGACGTGCTGATCCTCAGCGGCGGGGTCTCGAAGGGAAAGTTCGATTTCGTGCCCGGGGTGCTCAAGGCGCTCGGCGTGACCGAGGTCTTCCATCAGGTGGCGCAGCGACCGGGCATGCCGATGTGGTTTGGCATCGGGCCCGCCGGACAGGCCGTGTACGGTGTTCCGGGCAATCCGGTCTCGACGCTGGTGTGCGTGGTGCGCTACGTCGTGCCCGCGCTGGCCCACGCGATGGGCGGGCCGCCGGGGCTGCCGGAAGCCGCGGTGCTGGCCGAACCGGTCACCTTCCACCGCCCGTTCACATACTTCCTGCCCGTGGCCGTGAAGTTCGACGCGCTGGGACGGCGCATCGCCCTCCCGCGCCCGCCAAACGGGCCCGGGGACTTCCTCGCGCTCAGCCGCGCGGACGGCTTTGTTGAGCTGCCACCGCGCAGCGAGGGCTTCCCGCAGGAGTTCGTCGCGGACTTCTACCGCTGGTAGCAGGACCTCATGTGCCCTGCCGCGCGGCGAGACGGCCGGCGACGGCCGCCAGGTCCCCGGGAGTATTGAGGTTTACAAATGCGGCAGCGTCCTCGAAGCGGACGCGCCTTGCGCCCAGGCTCTCCAGCAGCCGCCACGTCGGCGGGTGCGCGCCGTGCTCGAGCGCTGCGCTCACCTGCGCCAGGGAACTCACCGGCCACACCGCGCACAGGGGCTCAAGCCCTGCGGGGGTCTCGGCCATGGCAGCCCCACCGTGGGCTCCCGCGAGCAGGCGTGGGAACAGATCCGGCGGCAGCAGCGGCGCATCGCACGGGCTCACCGCCAGGGTGTGCGCGCCGCAGCCTGCGGCCCATTGCAGCCCCGCCTTCACCCCGGCCAGAGGGCCGGTCGCATCCCCGGGGGCGTCATGGAGCACGGTGAGGGCGTGCTCGCTGCGCGAGCGCTGCGGTCGCGGTGCCCGGGCGCGCGTTCACGGCAACCCGCCCGCAGCTGCCCAGCAGGCGCGCCGTCGCCCACAACAGCAATGCCCGGCCCTGCAGAATCGCGGTGGCCTTCTCGCCGCCAAAGCGCACCGACCGTCCCCCGGCGATGACCACCCCGACGACGCCGGGCGCAGCCGCACGTTCGGCACTCATGGAACCGCGCCGGCACGGCTGCGCGAGAAGGACCGGTAAGATCGCATCGCGACGTAATATACGACATCGAGGCGCCACCGCCGTACGCTGCCCGGTCGAGCCAGGAGTCAGAGCATGCACCGCAGAGTCATCCCCGCGTCCCAAGTGATCGCGCTGCTGCTTGCGTGCTGTCACAGCGCGAGCGTCTGGTCCGCCGGGGGCGTCGAGGTGTACGCGGCCGGGAGCCTGCGGGGGGTGGTTGCGGAGCTTGCAAAGGATTCCGCCGCGGCGCTGGGGACCGAGGTGACAGCCACCTTCGGCGGTTCCGGTACGCTGCGCGAGCGCATCGAGTCCGGGGAGAAACCGGACCTGTTCCTGTCGGCCGACCTCGGGTCGCCGCGCACGCTGGAGTCCGCCGGTCGCACGCAGGTTCCCGTCATCGCCTTTGCGCGCAACCGCATGTGCATCGTCTCCCGCCGTACCAGCGGCATCACCGCAGCGAATCTCATCGACCGGCTGCTCGACCCGGCGGTGCGGGTGAAGACATCGACGCCGGTGGCCGATCCGGGCGGGGACTATGCCTGGGCGATCTTCGATCGCATCGAGGCGCGCCGCCCTGGCGCCGGCGCGACCCTGAAGAAAAAGGCGCAGACGCTCATGAGCGTGACGGCAGCCGCCGGTCCCGGCCAGAACCCGACCGCTGCGCTGTTCGCATCCGGAGCGATCGACGTCTCGGTCACTTACTGCAGCGGCGCGCCTGCCCTGGAGAAGGAATTGACGCAGCTGACCAGCCTGCCAGTGCCGCCGGAGCTTGATCCGCACCCGGTATACGGCCTTGCGGTGCTGTCGGCGAAACCTGATGCCTGGCGCGTGGCACTGTTCCTGCTCTCTCGCCAAGGCCAGGCGATCATCGCGAACAACGGCCTGGTGCCGCTCCTCGAGCCTGCGGATGCGGCACCGTGAGGGAGCCGCGCGTGCTCGGTCTGGCCGGCTGGAGCGGTTCGGGCAAGACCACGCTGCTGAGCCGGATAATCCCCCTCCTCACGCGCCGCGGCCTGCGCGTGGCGACCATCAAGCACGCGCACCACGCCTTCGAGGTCGACCTGCCGGGGAAGGACTCGTACGAGCATCGCCGCGCGGGCGCCTGCGAGGTGATCGTCTCCTCCGCGCGCCGCTGGGTGCAGATGCACGAACTCGGCGATGAACGCGAGGCCACGCTGCCGCAGCTATTGCGTCGCGTTTCCCCATGCGACCTGGTGCTGGTGGAAGGCTACAAGGGCGGTGCCCACCCCAAGCTCGAGGTTTTCCGGGATGCGGTGGGCAAGAACCCGCTGCACGCCATCGATGCGTGCATCGTCGCGGTCGCGAGCGACCTGCCATTCCCACAAGCGCGGGTCCCGGTGGTGGACCTCAACGACGTCGAGGCCGTGGCGCAGCTGGTCCTCGCGCACGCGCAACCCCTGACGGCGGTGCTCAGCGCACTCGAACGCGCGCCCTAGGGGCGCGCGCGGCAACCTACACCGCCACCGGCTCGCGAACGGGAGCTACGCGTGCGGCGCAGAACTTGAACTCGGGGATCTTGCCGCGTCGGATCCAGCGCCGGGTTCGTCAGCAGGTTGGCCGCCGCCTCCGCGTAGCAGAACGGCATGAATACCATGCCGACCGGCACATCCGAGTCGGCCCGCACCTTGACCTCGATGGCGCCGCGGCGCGTCTCCAGCTTCAGCATGTCGCCGGGCTCGAGGTCGAGTCGATGCAGCTCGCGCGGGGCCAGGAACACCACCGCCTCGGGCTCGAGCGCATCCAGCACCCCGGCGCGCCGGGTCATCGAACCGGTGTGCCAGTGCTCGAGCACGCGTCCCGTCGAGAGCACCATCGGGTACTCCATGTCGGGCACTTCGTCCGGCGGCCGGATGTTGGCCGGCACGATCTTCGCGCGGCCGCTGGCGGTCGGGAAGCCGTCGTTGAAGATGATGTCGTTGCCCGGCACATCCGGGGCATCCACCGGGTAGGTCACCGAGCCTTCGCGCTCGACGCGCTCCCAGGTGATGTTCTTGAACGACGGCATGGCCTGCGCCATCTCGGCGAACACCTCGTCGGGCCCTGTGTAGTTCCAGTCGAGCCCGAGGCGCTTGGCGATCTCCTGGATGATCCACAGGTCCTGGCGCGCATCCCCGGGCGGGGCTATCACCGGCTGGCCGATCTGCACGCGCCGGTCGGTGTTGGTGAAGGTACCCTGACTTCTCGGCGAATGCCGAGGCGGGCAGCACCACGTCGGCGTGGAAGGCCGTCTCGGTCAGGAACAGGTCCTGCACCACCAGGTGATCGAGCATCGCCAGCGCCTGCCGCGCATGGTTCAGGTCCGGGTCCGACATCGCCGGGTTCTCGCCCTCGACGTACATGCCGCGGATCTCCCGGCATGGATCGCGTTCATGATCTCGACCACCGTCAGGCCCTTCTGCGGATCGAGCTCCTGGCCCCAGAAGGCCTCGAACAGCTGCGCGCACCTCGGCCTTCTCGACCGACTGGTAGTCCGGGTAGACCATCGGGATCAGGCCCGCATCGGAGGCGCCCTGCACGTTGTTCTGGCCGCGCAGCGGGTGCAGGCCCGTGCCCTTGCGGCCGATCTGTCCGGTGATCAGGGCGAGCGCGATCAGGCAGCGCGCATTGTCGGTGCCGTGCACGTGCTGGCTGATGCCCATGCCCCAGAAAATGATCGAGGCGCTTGCGAGGTCGCGTAGAGCCGGGCCACCTCGCGCAGGGTCTCGGCGTCGATGCCGCACACCTGCGCCATCTTCTCGGGCGTGAAGCCGACGATATTCGCCTTGCAGCGCCTCGAAGTTCTCGGTGTAGGCGGCGATGTACTGCTCGTCGTAGAGCTTCTCGGTGATGATCACGTTCAGCATCGCGTTGAGCATCGCGACGTCGGAGCCGGGCTTGAACGAGAGGTGCTTGTACGCGTGCCGCGACAGCGCCTGGCGGCGCGGATCGATGACGATGAGCTTGGCGCCCTTCTGCTTCACGGCGTTCTTGATGAAGGTCGCCGCCACCGGGTGGTTCACGGTCGGGTTGGCGCCGATGACGATGATGACCTCGGCATCCAGCGCAGCCTCGAACGGGGCGGACACCGCGCCCGAGTTCAGCCCCTCCATCAGGGCCGCGACCGAGGAGGCATGGCACAGGCGCGTGCAGTGATCGACGTTGTTGGAGCCGAAGCCGGTGCGCACGAGCTTCTGGAACAGGTAGGCCTCCTCGTTCGAGCCCTTCGCCGAGCCGAAGCCGGCGAGCGCCTTGCGGGCCCGTTGTGTCGCGGATGGACTCGCAGGCCGCTCGGCCGCGCGATCCAGCGCCTCCTCCCAGGTCGCCTCGCGGAAGTGCGTCCAGGGGTTGCGCCGGATCGACCTGGTCGTAGGCATCCTTGCCGACGTTATCCAGGCGGATGAGCGGCTTGGTCAGCCGGTGCGGATGATGGATGTAGTCGAAGCCGAACCGGCCCTTCACGCACAGGCGGTTGTGGTTGGCGGGCCCGTCGCGCCCCTCGGCGTAGATGATCTTCTCGTCCTTGACCTTGTAGGAGACCTGGCAGCCGACGCCGCAGTACGGGCACAGGGAATCGACCTCGCGGTCCGGGTAGACCACGCGGGTCTGGTTCGCATCCAGGTACGCCGACGGGCATCAGGGCGCCGGTCGGACAGGCCTGCACGCACTCTCCGCAGGCGACACAGGTGGAGCTGCCCATCGGGTCATCGAAGTCGAACACGATCTTGGAACCATGCGAGCGGTAGGCCATGCCGATGACATCGTTGACCTGCACCTCGCGGCAGGCGCGCACGCACAGGTTGCACTGGATGCAGGCGTCGAGATTGACGCGCATCGCCGGATGGCTGCTGTCCGCGGCCCAGCGCTCGGCGGCCGGGAAGCGGCTCTGCGTCACGTGAACGAAGTCCGCCTGCGCCCAGAAATGCGAAGTCGGGATCGTGCGAGGTGGCGCGCTCCGGCTGGTCCGCCACCAGCAGTTCCATCACCATGGCGCGCGCCTTGGTGGCGCGCTCGGTGGCCGTCTTGACCTTCATGCCCACGCCGGGCGTGCGCTTGCACGAGGCCGCCAGCACGCGCTCGCCCTCGATCTCCACCATGCAGGCGCGGCAGTTGCCGTCGGGCCGGTAGCCCGGGGCGGGCTTGTGGCACAGGTGCGGGATGTGGGTGCCCAGGCGCTGGGCCACCGCCCAGATCGTTTCCCCGGGCTGCGCCTCGACCTGCCGCGCCGTCGAGCTCAAAGACGATCGCAGGGGTCAGCAAGGTTCTTGGCGTTGAGCGGGCCGCTGGGGACCGTGCCGGCCTCGCCGCCCGCCTTGGCGCCCTGCGAGTAGGTGCCGCCTGCCGTCGACTTGGCCGTACTCGGCTGGCCGCCCGCATCGGTCGATCCGGGCGCCTGCACGACCTTGGGCTCTTCCGGAGGGGCCGGATCGGTACTGCTCATCGGTACCTGCTACTCCATTCATACTGCATACCGGGCTCCAATCTACCCGGGTTACCGCCGGACTACTTCGGGGCCGCCGCCTTGGGGGCCAGGAACAGCTCCGGGAAGAAGCGGATCACGCTGGTCAGCGGGTTGGAGGCGGCCTGGCCCAGGCCGCAGATGGAGGCGTCCCGCATGCACTGGGACAGCTCCCCCAAGCAGGCTGGTGTCCCAGACGCCCCTGCTCCATCAGCATGCGCGGCCTTCTGCGGTACCCGAGCGGCAGGGCGTGCACTGGCCGCAGGACTCGTCCTCGAAGAAACGCATGAGGTTCAGCGCCGCGGCGCGCACGTCGTCCTGGTCGGACAGCACGATCACCGCCGCGGAGCCGATGAAGCAGCCGTACTTCTCGAGCGTGCCGAAATCCAGCGGAATGTCGTTCATGGCGGCCGGCAGGATGCCGCCGGAGGCGCCCCCGGGCAGGTAGGCGGCGAACGTATGTCCCTCGCTCATCCCGCCGCAGAACTCATCGATCAGCTCCTGGATGGTGACGCCGGCGGGCGCGAGCTTCATGCCGGGGTTCTTCACGCGGCCGGACACCGAGATACGAGCGCAGGCCGAAGCGGCCGTTGCGGCCGTGGCTCTTCCACCAGTCCGCGCCGCGCTCGATCAGGTCGCGGATCCAGAACAGCGTCTCGACATTGTTGATGAGCGTCGGGCGGCCGAAGAGGCCGACCTGGAACGGGAACGGCGGCTTGTGGCGCGGCAGGCCGCGCTTGCCCTCGATCGACTCCATGAGCGAGGACTCCTCGCCGCAGATGTAGGCCCCGGCCCCGCGCCGCAGGTGCAGCGTCGGGCCGCCCGGCGGCAGCTTGGCGATCTCGTTGGCGAGGATCTGCGCGCGCGATCGGGTATTCGTCGCGGATGTAGATGTAGACGTCCGCTCGCCTCGACCACGTGGGCGCCGATCAGCATGCCTTCGAGGAAGCGATGCGGATCGGTATTGAGGTAGATACTGATCCTTGAAGGTTCCGGGCTCGCCCTCATCGCCGTTGACCGCCATGAGCCGGGGCCCGGGCTCGCCGCGCACCGAGCGCCACTTGCGCCCGGTCGGGAAGCCCGCGCCGCCGAGGCCCTGCAGGGCGCCGTCATCGAGCACCTTCAGGACCTCCTCGACCGGTGAGCGCATCCGGAGCGCAGGCGCTCGAGCGTCTGGTAGCCGCCGCCGGCGCGGTACGCGTCGTAGTCGACGTAGTCGGGGATGTGCGGATGCGTGTCGTGGTGAGCCACCGCAGTCTTGACGCTGGCGACGTGCTCGCGTGGCTGACGAAGTTGTGCCCGACCTCCGCCGCCGGCGCGTGGTCGCACAGTCCCACGCAGGGGGCGCGCACGACGCGCACCCCGTGCACCCAGTTCCTGCGAGCGAGGCTCTCAGCAGCTGCTCGGCGCCGAACATCGCGCAGGTCAGGCTGTCGCAGACCCGCACGGTCAGAGGCGGGACGTCCGGCTCGCCCTCCTTGACGACGTCGAAGTGGGCGTAGAAGGTCGCGGTCTCGAACACCTCCGCGAACGCCAGGCTCATCTCGTTCGGCCAGCGCGGCCAGGTGTGCCGCGGAGATCTGGCCGTATGTGTCCTGGATCAGGTGCAGGTACTCGATCAGCAGGTCCCGTTCCACGGCCCCTGCCCGAGCAGCGCCCGGATCTCATCCGTGGCGTGCGGATCGACCTGGCGACCCTTGGGAACCATGCGCGCACGCTTACGCCCGCGCCCGGGATGGTCGAATTTGCGGACTTTGCCAAGGTCATGGGGACTATCCGGATCGTTCATATCCGATAATCCTAACGGAACTATGGCGCCGTGGGGAAACCTGCAGCCCGCTCAGGCCGCATCAGCAGGGTAAAGGCAGCCGCAACCAGGACGACTCTAGGCCGCGCACGCCTCGATCTTCGCGGGCAGCCAATCGGCAAGGATCGGGAGGTTTATGGTGAACTCGCTACCGCGTCCGATGCCCTCGCTCGCGGCGGTCACCTTGCCGCCGTGCAGTTCGATGAGCTGGCGCACCAGCGCAAGACCGACACCCAGTCCCGCGCGTGAGCGTGGATCGGCCGCATTGGCCTGCCTGAAGAGCTCGAACAGGCCCGGCAGCGATTCTGGCGCTATCCCAATTCCGGAATCGCGAATGCGAACCACCGCTTCCGTTCCTTCGAGGTACATCCACGTCGTCAGCCTGCCGCCCTTGTCCGTGTACCGGGAGGCGTTGGCAATAAGGTTCACGAACACCTGCTCGAGCCGGCGTTCGTCGCCCATCACCCATACCGGCGCACCGGGCATGTGATTGTTCAGGCGCTGGTTGCGCTCGTCGATGCTCGACTGGAGTGTCTCGATTGCATTGACGATGATAATGCGCAGATCCACGCGCTCGCTTTGCAGGTTCAGCAGTCCGTTCGTGACCCGTGAGACGTCCAGCACCTCATCGACAAGATGGGTCATCCGCAGGACCTGCCGCTGAATGAGCGCCTGCCAAGGCAACTGCGGGCCACTGTCGTTCGCATCCTTGCCGAGCAGTCCGGCGGCGTAGCCGATGGCGCACAGAGGACTCCGCAGCTCGTGGGCCAGCAGTGCCAGGAACTCGTCCTTGCGGCGATTTGCTGCCTGCAGCGCCCGCACCTGCGACTGCGCGAGCAGCAGCGGTGAGTCCGCCGGCTCGGGCGCATTGCAGGGGAAGTCTTCGCCGGCGCGTGCGTCGAGGCGAACGAGTGAGGATTTCAGCCTCTGCGCCGTGCGTTCCGGAACATAGAGCGACGGCAGGCCGGTCGCACCGTGTGACCGTCCCTCGCGGACATGATTGCCGATGGCGTACCCGAAGCGCGCCTGTAGATCCCAGGCAGCCGGCGGCTGTGGTGCATCCCTGCGTCCGATGCCTAAGTTCACGTGGATGCGCTTTGACGGATTGCGCATAGAGCCTCCCCGGGTTGGCGGAAGTCCCGCGACGAGCGAGGAATCCGCAGTGCCAAGCTACGCCTTAGCTTGGCCTCATTCTGTTCGGTAAGCCACATAGCGCCCGAGGTATCCAAGTAGCCGCCGCATGCACGCAGATGACCCCGAAGAGATCACCCGCGCGGCGGATCTTTCGGCAAATTCGCGGATCCGTCATCCCGGCCGACCGGCTCAGCCACTTGTCGGCGCGGCGGTTCGAGGCCGCAGGCGTTAGGGCAGTAGTCGGTCCGACTCCTTCTTCACCACCGCGTAGCACTCGCAGACAAGGCGCTCCAGCTGCGGCCGGTCGAGCACCGTGATGTGCCCGCGACGGTAGCGGATGACGCCGAGCTTCTGCAGCTTGCCGGCGGCCTCGGTGACGCCCTCGCGCCGCACCCCGAGCATGTTGGCGATGAGTTCCTGGGTCATGGTCAGTTTGTCCGAAGACAGCCGGTCGAGCGAAAGCAGCAGCCAGCGGCACAGTTGCTGGTCTACCGAGTGATGGCGATTGCACACCGCGGTCTGCGCCATCTGGGTGATCAACGCCTGCGTGTAGCGCAGAAGGATATGCAGCAGGTTGCCGTGACGCCCGAACTCCTGCTTGAGCCGCTTGCCGGTCAATCGATAGGCAGAACCGGCGCTTTGCACGATGGCCCGGTTCGTGGTCGTCTCTCCGCCCATGAACAGCGCCACGCCGATTGCGCCCTCGTTGCCGACGATGGATATCTCGGCCGACGCTCCGTTCGCCAGCACGTACAGCAGGGACACAATCGAGTCGGTTGGGAAATAGATATGCCTGAGGGTGTGACCAGACTCATAAAGGACCATGCCCAGCGGCAAATCGACGAGCTTCAGATGCGGAAACAGCCGCTCGCGCTCCGCTGGCGGCAGCGCATCCAGGATGTGATTTTGCAGCGGCGAAGGCATACGGGGCATGAACCTGCTCTTGACAGCCAGCCCTGCAGTCTAGGCCCTTTCCGCGATCAATGTACTGCAGCGCACATACTAGCCAACGCCTCGCCAGCCCTTAGCTGGTGCCTTAGCTTTTTTGCGCTCGGGTTTTCCTTGGCCGTCGGGGTACCTCACACCCGTCCGGTGAATCAGGAAGTCCTTCTCGCCGGATGCTGCGCGCGTCTGAATGCCGCCTGGATTACCTGGTAACACGAGCACGAGGCGGCCCTGAGCCCCTTGAGGTCGAGTATCTGGATCTCGCCGCGGCAGTACTCGATCAACTTGCGCTGCTTGAGCGCGCTCGCCGCTGCCGTAACGCCCTCGCGCCGCGTACCGAGCATGTGCGCCAGAAATTCGTGCGTCAGCAGGAATTGATCCGATTTGACCCGGTCGCGAGTCATCAGCAGCCACCGTGCCAGGCGCGGTTCGGCTTCATGGAAACGGTTGCAGGCGGCGGTCTGCGAAATCTGGGCCATGAGCGCATACATGTAGCGATACAGCGCATCCCCGAGCGCCGGGTTGTTGTCGAATTCGACGCGAAAGGGTGCGGCCGCCATCCGCAGCGCCCCACCGCCGCCCTGCACGAGGGCCCTGACTCCCGAAACTCCCATACCCAGGATGAAGGGCATCCCGGCCATTCCCTCACTGCCCACCATGCCCACCTCGAGCGAGCGCCGCCTGTCCACGGTAGTCAGCAGGGAGATCAGGCAGTCGATCGGGAAGTAGACGTGGCGGATTGACTTTCCGGGTTCGTACAGGACCTGGCCGAATCTCAGACGCACCGGTTCCAGTGCCGCCTGCAGCCGTGTCAGCCCCCCCGCAGGCAGACTGGCCAGTACCGTGTTGTGCAGCAGGTTTGCGTTCGTCATCGTTTCAGCACGATTTTTGAATATCAGATTGCAGAGGCGGCCGGCGGGTCTGTGTGTCGGGCAAGCTCCCCGGACGTCCGGGACACGCTTTCGAAACTAGTCCCATGTGCAGGCGGCCTCTGTGCGCTGGCGAACACGTCATTAGCTGATCGGTCCGCTCCTGCGGACAACAGGTGGGGTGCCGCAGAGGCTGCCGGTCCGCCCCTCGGGTAAGATTGCTCCACGGGCCATCCGGTCCGCGCCGGTCAGCGAGCGAGAGTTGACCCGCGTTACAACCGCGGGAGCCAACAGATGACGCACTCACCGGGCTTCTCCGACTTAAGGCTCACGTGGCTGGGCCGCTCCCGGGGATATAGTGACCGCCCGGTTACGGGTGGCGTTCGCGCCTGTATCCGCGCAGCACTGGCTGTGTTGCTGACATTCGCGGGGCTGGATGCCGCGGGTGCCTCAGCCGGTTCCATGCCTACCGCTGCCTCCTTCGCAGCCACCGACCGAATTTTTGCGGACTTCTGCCTGGATGCACACATTCCCGGATTGGTCTATGGGGTGGTAATCGACGGGCGGCTGGTCCACGTGGGCACGTTCGGTGTTCAGGATCTTGACTCCAGACGGCCGGTCAGCGCCGATACGCTGTTCCGGATCGCCTCCATGACCAAGGCGTTCACGGCACTGACGGTTCTTAAGCTGCGCGACGACGGCCGGGTGCGCCTGGATGCCGACGCCGAGGAATACGTGCCTGAGATGCGCGGCTGGAAATACCCGACCGAGGACTCCCGGCGCATCCGTGTGCGCGATCTGTTGAGCCATGTCGGCGGATTCGTGACGGATGACCCCTGGGGTGACCGCCAGACGCCGCTGCCCGAAGCCGACTTCTCACGCCTGCTGCGCGATGGCGTGCCCTTTACGCGCGCGCCAGGCACTGCGTACGAGTATTCGAACCTCGGATATGCATTGCTGGGTCGCATCATCACCAATGTCTCCCAGCACCCCTATGCTCAGACCATCACGCAGACGCTGCTGGTTCCGCTGGGCATGACCTCAAGTGGATTCGTCGCCGATCAGGCGCCCAATGAGCGCCGTGCGCTCGGCTATCGCTGGGAGGACAATGCCTGGCGCCCGGAACCGCTGCTCGGTCCCGGCGCCTTCGGCGCCATGGGCGGGCTGCAGACCAGCGCAAACGACTACGCGAAGTGGGTGTCGTTCCTTCTCTCGGCCTGGCCCGCCCGCGACGGCAAGGATGACGGCCCGGTGAGGCGCAGCACCGTGCGGGAGCTTGCGGAAGGGGTGAACCAGCCGCGCCTGCGTGAGCGGTTCACGCGCAGCGGATCCCCGACCTGCACGCAGGCGATTGCGTACGGCCGCGGGATGATCGTCGCCATGGACTGCGATCTGGGCATCACGCTCAGCCACGGCGGTGGTTACCCCGGATACGGCTCCCACGTTCTGCTAATGCCCGATCGCGGCGCTGCCATTTTCGCATTTGCCAACCGCACGTATGCTGGACCCAGCGCGCCGGTATGGGACTCAGCGGTCTCGCTCCTGAAAGCGGGCGCTCTGCCGGGTGAGCGCGCGCTGAGGCCCTCCGCTGAGCTGGCCGCCGCCTACCGGACGGCAGCCGGGATCTACAAAGGCGGCAGCATCAGCCAGAGCGTTGACGCGCTGGCGATGAACTTTTTGCTGGATCGAGATGCGGACGGCTGGTCACGCGATCTGGCGCAGCTGAAGAGTCAGGTCGGCGATTGCGATACCTCGGCCCCGCTGGCGGCGTCCGGCGCACTTGCCGGTGACTTTACGTGGACCTGCGCCCACGGGCGCATAAAGGGCAGCTTGTTGCTGGCCCCTACCCGTCCGCCGCAGATCCAGCAGCTTAAGCTCGCACCCATTCCACCGTAATCCGCGCCCCCGGGGCGCGCGGGATCTGCATGCGCGCCGGTAAAGGGGCCAGCGGGTCTGTGCGTGCCTTTGCAAGACATGGGCGGCCGTCGCTCGCGAGATAGTTGCGACAATGATCGTGCTGCGAATCGAAGACGTTATCGCTTCCTACTCGATCTACGGCGCCCGTCCGACCCCCAATTCCAGGCCGCGCGCTAAGGTGGCGCATAAGCGATCCTGCGGAGGTTCAGACGTGCCTACACCCCTGAATGATCAGTGGCGGCTGCCACATTGGGAAGACTTGGACCACTCTCACGTATCCCGCTCCCTTGAGTCCCATCACCCCGCACTCAACGAGCCCGACGCTCGTTCCCGGCCTTACACGAGCCGCGGCGGCGGCCGATCGCAACCGGGAAAACATCAGCACGCCGAAAGCACCCATGAGCCTTAAGAAGGACGAGGGACCCAAGACTGACCCGCGCGGCCGCCAGGGAAAGACCCCGGAGGAGCCCCACCCCATTGAACCCCTGGAACCGCTGGACAATACGCAGCCAGAGATTCCGAAAGTGGGCACCACCGAAGCTCCTGGTGGGTGACCGCGGCGGGCACGCCATTCCACCGCGCACCCGGCCGGCCGCGGCGCTGCTGCCGGACCCGGCTTCCGAGCCTGCACGCAGCTGACGCCTCTTAGTTGCCTGCGCCGCAGTGGCTGCGGCGGGAAGACATGCTTCGACACCGCAACGCGGTCAGACCTGCGTCCTGACTGCTGTTGGCGCGGACCTGTCGTGGCGTATACGATCGTCCAACGCGGCGTGTCGCGGTGATTACAGGGGCACTACGATGAAACGACGGGACCTGCTCTCAGGAGCTGGGGTGTTGCTCGCAGGCGCAGGCGTGGCTCTCAAGACCGATCTCGTCAGCGCCGCCACGGGCGCCGAGTCTTCGAAGTTGTTCATGCCCCCGGACCGCCTCGCCCCGGCAACCTTCGACCGCTTGCCCCTGAGCTGGCACCAGGAGCGCTTTCGCACCCTGCAGGGCCGACTGGAACAGTCCGGCCTCGACGGCATCCTCCTCACCGACCAGTGGAACATCATTTATTTCACCGGGCTGTTTCACACCAACACTGAACGACCGTTCTATGCCTTCATCCCGACCAAGGGCGAACATCCGCTCTGGTTCTACCCGGCGCTCGACCGTGACCTGGTGCGCAGCTGGTGGTACCAGGACGGCGACATGTATTTCGACTATCCGAATGTCGCGGGCGCCATGCCGAACGATGGCAAGGTGATCAAGGGGCCGAAGCAGGACCTGTGGCTCTGGACGTTCCAGGGCCTCAACCGCCGCGGTTTCGGCAACAGGAAGCTCGCCGCCGACAGGGAATTCGTCCCATCACTGCAGAAGATCGTGGTCGGGGAACTGAAGAAGCCGATGGCATCGGCGGCCGACGACTGCATGTACCTGCGCATGCGCAAAACTCCCGAGGAACTCGCGCTCACGCGCCGCGCCTATGCCTACTTCGATCGCATGCACGCCTTTGCGCGCGATCTCCTGCTCAGCAAAGGAACCGATCTCACCGACTATGATATCGGTGCCGCGACCACCAAGTTCGGCGTCGACATGATCATGGCGGACATCAAGCACGACGGCACGCCTCATACCGCGGTGGGCATTGAGGTGGATGTGAGCTGCCGCGCCGGCAAGATTACCGGCTACCCGCACCCCAATCAGTTCCTCTACAACAAGGTAGCGAAGGGCCAGGCTTTGCAGGTCGAGGGTGGGGTACGGATCGGTGGTTGCGGTGGAGAGCTATACCGGCCATTCATGCTGGCTCCGCGCACGGCGCACATGGAAAAGATCTGGACGGTGAACCGCGACTGTTGCCTGATGCAGAAGGACCTGTCACGTAAGGGAACCGAGTGCGCCGACGTGGCGTACCCGATCCATGAGTACCAGGTGAAACAGGGAGTGCAGCAGTGGATCTACCATCGCCCCGCCCATGGCGAGGGCATGGAAGGTCATCAGCCGCCCTATCTCGCCCTGGGCGATCACACCGTGCTTGATACGGGCATGTGCTTCTCGGTTGAACCTGGCCTGTTCGATCCGCAGGCCGGCATCGGCTCGAACTTCTCCGACCTGTTTGCGGTGGAGCCGAACGGCCCATCGCTGGGGATGTCCCGGGTGCCGTACAGCGAAGAATGGATGTGGGTCAGCCTCTGAGCTGAGCCGCTTCCTTGCCCCGAACGGGTATCTGCCAGCCCAGAAAGGGCTGGCAGCTCACCTGATGGGGTTGTAGGCAGCCTTAGGAGTGAGCTCTCCTGCTGAGAAGCTTGCCGCGGAGCTGGGCTATTGAGCCGCCACTGTGGGCGGCATCTAACGCACGAGTCTGCGTTGACCAGACGGGCACTTGGCGGCCATCCCATTTTTAAGCGTTCGGCCCGAGGACCCACGGCGTTGTTCGTAGGTGTGTTGGTGTGGCTGCGCCACCCGCGCAACCGGTTTGCGGGTCCCGCAACCTCTGGCGCCAGCGTAGGCGTTTTTGTCTAACGCGCGCCCCGGCGTCCTGGCCCGGGACATTTGTAGGACGAAGGTCGATTTCCGAAGACGCCGCTCGTCGTTACGATGGCTACCAGATACGGCGCGTCAAACAAGGAGACCGAACATGCGTGTAATGGTGCTTGTGAAGGCTACTGCGGACAGCGAGAAGGGCTTTTTCCGTACGCCCGAGACAATCAAAATGCTCGAAGCAATGGGCAAGTTCAACGACGAACTCACCCAGGCCGGCATCCTGCGCCTGGCGGACGGCCTCACAGAGTCCTCACGGGGCAAGCGCGTTGCCTTTGACGGTCCCCGCCGCACGGTCATCGACGGCCCCTTCGCCGCGACCCGCGAGCTGGTCTCCGGCTTTTGGCTCTGGGAGGTCAAGGACATGGAGGAGGCGGTCGCCTGGGTGAAACGCTGTCCCAATCCCATGCCCGGACCGAGCGAGATCGAAATCCGGCCGCTGCAAGAGCTGGCTGATTTCAAGCAACCCGCTGACCCGCTGGACGCACCCGGGTGAGTTCGGCCTCCTCGCCCATCGCGCCACTTCTGGCAATCGTTGCCCCTTCGGGAGAGTGCGCCGCCACGCGGTGGCCACCTGCACCTTGAAGGGCAACCCCAAGCCCCGCCACTTGAGCCGAGTCGCTGCCATGGCCCAACATCTTCACCCAGGGCAGGCAGTGGAAGGCGCTCATCAGCAGGTACATGACGGTCATGCCGCCCAGGGATGACATGGCCGCTGCTGAGCACGACATCTGATGTGCGCCGCCGTGCGGCAGGGCCGCGAGGACGGCCATCAAGGCGAATGTCGGTGTGGCCGCGAGCGAGAGCCACTCGGCAGGGTGCAGGGCTGCAGGCCTGCAATGGTCATCGGGCATGGTTCTCTCCTGGCTGCTCGGTCTTTGGGCTATTACCGTCGCGCCTTCGTAAAGGTCGCTTCCTTGGCCTCGGACACCGCGACCCACTTCGCGTCAACCGTGGGCTCGGCTTCGTAGTTGTCGTGCCAGTTCCACCACTTGTACGGCGCGCTCTGGGGGTAGCCGGCGGGGGAGTCCTCCCAGGCCTCCTGCCGCCCGAGCGGCGTGATGTCGAGGTAGCTCCAGACGGTCCCCATCGCCTCATCGCCGCGCTCGTTGACAAGGTAGGTGCGGTACACGCGTTCGCCGTCACGGAAAAACACGTTGTGCCCGTGCCACTCACCCACACCAAAGTCTGCATCGAAGCTGTCGGTGATCGTGTACCAGGGCATGCGCCATTCCATCCGCGCCTTCAGGCGGGCGATATCCGCCTGCGGTGCCCGCGAGACGTACGCCAGGGTGGTGTTGCGTGCATTCAAATGGGCGAGGTGGCTCACCTGATCGGCGCCGAGGGAACAGCCGCGGCACGCGTGTTCAGGCCAGCCGAAGACTCCGGGCTCGAAGAAAGCGCGATAGACAACCAGCTGCCTGCGGCCCTCGAACAGGTCAAGCAGGCTGACCCTGCCCTGCGGCCCTTCGAATACGTACGGCTTCTCGACCGCCATCCACGGCATTCGCCGCCGTTCGGCGGCCAACGCGTCACGGGCCCGCATCGTGGCCTTTTCTTTCACGAGCATCTGCTGCCGCGCGGCCTCCCAGGCTTCCGCGGACACGATCGGCGGAGTGCGCATGGCTGGTTGCGCGCCGTTGTCAGGACTTTCAGGTGTCTTGGTCACAGGGATCTCCGAATTGGGCTATGTGGGGGGCTGACGAGAGCGCCTCCAACCGCACTTTCATCAGCTGGCCGGCTGTGGGCTAAATTAGCCGCGGGCGGAGGAACCCAGGGAGTGACAAGTGTGTCGGGATTTCAATGGATTCAATGATCACAGCGGCGGCGCGCGCACTGGCCGGGGGTGACCCGCTGGGCGCCCTGACGCGAATCGCCTTGCGGGACGACCCACCCGCACTTGCACTCCGCGGTATTGCCATGGCCCAGCTTGGTGACCTGGTAAAAGCGAAGGCACTATTGCGCCGCGCCGCGCGCAACTTTGGCGCGAAGGAGCCCGTGGCCCGGGCACGCTGCATCGTTGCTCAAGCCGAGGTCGCGCTTGCCGCGCGGGAGCTTGGGTGGTCCGCCACATCTTTACAGGCGGCGCGCGCGGCCCTCGAAGTGCACGGCGATCACGCGAACGCTGCGCACGCGCGCTACCTTGAGGTCCGGCGACTGGTGCTGATGGGGCGTATCGACGAGGCCGACCCTATGCTCGCCGCGTTCGATCCTCGCGGCCTGCCGCCGACGCTGCGAGTGATTCACGAGCTGGCGGTTGCCGGCATCGCCACGCGGCGCCTGCGGATCCAGACGGCGCGTGCGGCACTCGCGCAGGCGAAGCGGGCCGCGCAAGACACCGGGATCGCGGCCCTGATCGCGGAGGTTGACGGCGCAGCCCGGGTCCTGGCTACACCAGCGGCCCGTGTCATCGCCGCCGGCGAGAACCGAATGCTGCTGCTCGAGGACGTCGAGGGGCTGCTGGCCTCCGGGGCACTCATGGTGGACGCGTGTCGCCTGGCCGTTCGCGACGCGACCACCGCGATCCCGCTCGCCCGGCGCCCGGTACTATTTGCGCTCGCCCGCGCGCTCGGCGAGGCATGGCCGCTCGATGTCTCGAGGGAGGAGCTGATTGCACGCGCATTCCGCGGCCAGCGTGCAGACGAATCGTATCGGGCACGGTTGCGGGTCGAGATTGGGCGGCTGCGGCGTGAGCTGCGGAACCTCGCTGACGTGAGCGCTACGCAGCGGGGGTTTGCGCTCTCACCGCGCCTGGATCGCGAGGTCGTCGTATTGGCCCCCCCGGTGGAGGATGCCAACGCGGCGGTGCTCGCCTGTCTCGCCGACGGTGAGTCATGGTCGAGTTCAGCGCTCGCGCTGGCGCTCGGAACCGGCCAGCGCACGATGCAGCGCGCGCTGGAGGCCCTCGCCGCGGCTGGCAAAGTGCAGGGGTTCGGCCATGGGCGGGCGCGCCGCTGGGTGGCCCCCGCTGTCCCTGGATTCACGACGGCTTTGTTACTCCCGGCCGCCCTTCCCGCCTGACTAGGATATGAACATGAAGCGCTCGGCCGCCGAAATCCTCCGCGAGTACTCTTTCCCCGGCGTGGAGAACGTTCACGGGGTCTCCTACGACGGCCGGCAGGTCTGGTTTGCCGCCGGAGACTCGCTCAAGTCCTTCGACCCGGCCAGCGGCGAGCCACTGCAGTCGTTCGCCGTCCATGCGCACGCCGGAACGGCGTTCGACGGACAGCATCTCTTTCAGATCGCCGAAGAGCGTATTCAGAAGATTGATCCGAAGACCGGGCGCGTCCTTTCCACGATCCCCGCCCCCGGAGGCGGCCGCGACTCCGGCCTCGCGTGGGCCGAGGGAACGCTGTGGGTCGGGCAGTATCGCGACCGAAAGATCCATCAGATAGACCCCGAGACCGGGCGAGTCCTTCGCACCATCGAGTCGAACCGCTTCGTGACCGGCGTTACCTGGGTTGACGGGGAGCTGTGGCACGGAACCTGGGAAGCCGATGAGAGTGACCTGAGGCGCATCGATGCGGAAACGGGGACGGTCCTGCGGAAGATCGCGATGCCAGCCGGGGTCAATGTGTCGGGTCTGGAATCCGACGGTGGGGAGCGCTTCTTCTGCGGCGGCGGAAGCACCGGCAAGGTGCGAGCGGTCCGCCGCCCAGCGAGAGATTCCGCTGACTGAGCCAGTGGCCAGCCCCTTCTATCTGGTGGAGCGCATCGCCTGAAGGGTATTCGCGGAGAAGTTGCAGCCGGTGGCAGCTTGCGCAGCCCCGGCAGCCAGCTGCCGCCGCCTCAGCGTCCGTGGCGCGGGGTTCTGACGATATCGATACTGGCGGAATCCGGATCAAAGAAGATCTGGGCGTCGCCGCTTTCCAGCTGTGTCCGCACGTGCGCGATTTTCTCCGCCAGGGTAAATTCGCGCTCGCCGTAGTCGGTGCCTTCGCGCAGCACGAAGGCCTTGATGACCCCCTCGAGCGCGTCCGCCGACAACTCCGCATGCGGCACCGCAACGGCCTCCTGGCCGCCGCTAACCACCCGCAGTAGCAGGTCGTCGTACGCCCTCACAGCCTGCGCGTCCTGAAGGTGATGGAGTAGCGCAGCTCCCTGGTGGGCGAAACGGCGTGCTGCCAGTGCCAGCGCGCCTCATCCCTCAGGACGTAGGCCGAACGCGGCGCCAGCTCGACCGCAAGTGCGGTGCGCGCGTTCGGCTTCGGCGGCCATGGTCGGAATCTCAGGCGCGCGTGCCCCAGCAGTGAAACGCCCATGACTACTTCGAAGTCAGGAACGTCTCGATGCCAGCCAAGCGGGGTTCCCGGCTGATACTCGGCCACCATCGCATGCTGGATAGAGGCCGGCGCGAGGTTCCCGAGCACTGCGACCCTGTCGCGCAGCGGCAGCAGGGCCTCTGGAATAGGCGGCGCCTGGCTCAGCTGCTGGCGGGTGAAGTCATAGCGGCCGCCGAAACTGACGATGCGCCGCCGCGCATGCCATTCCTTGTATTGCGCCTCCTGGAAGGGCAAGCCGCTGATCAGCGTCAGCAGCTGTGTTTCCTCCTCCGCACTCAGAAAGCCTGGCGCGTAGCGAAGGCCGGGAAGCGCTGAGGCCTGCGTGCCGGCGAATAGTTCTCGTTGCGTCACGCTTGGATTATGAACCCTTCCAATGGCCGGGGCACCGCGTGAATTTATCATCCAGTGGTGCGGCGCGTGCCGACCTGTATAACTCGCGGCTTCTTGCCGCCAACCGCCGGAAGGCTCTCCGCTCCCTCGTGACTGCCCCAACCCTAGACAGAGAAATGAATGATCGCCCCGTTCCACATCGTGGTGGTGTCCTCCGCGAGGATCTGATATCCGTGGCCGCGCACAAGAGCCCGCATCTGCTCGGGGGTGTTGTCGGAAAAGCCCGAACCCTGTGCCATGACCTTGTTTTTATCGGAGTAGTGGATCACCGCATTACCGCCCGGCTTCAGGACCGTCCTGATGTTGCCAAGATAGGCATCGATCAGCGCTCGATTGATATGCCCGAAGACGCCGAAGGAGAGGATGTAGTCGACCGACTGCGGGGCAATGCCGGGAAAATCCGTGCCGTTGTTCTTGATCGCGGTGACGTGCTTGTATCGGGCAAACGATCTGCGAAATTCAGCCAGCAGTTCGTCGTAGAAGTCGACGGCGTAGACCGCCTTGAAGCCCAACAGCTGGCGCGTCCAGCGCCCGCCACCGCATCCGATCTCCAGCGCGGTGTGTTCGGGCTTTACAAAGGGGAGCACGTACTGATCGCGAATGAATCGCAGTGGCGTCCAAACATCCGGATCGCCCCATTGAATACCATAGATGCCCCCGGAGGCCCATTCGCGCCTGATCGCCCTGGCGATGCGCAACAACAGCCAGCGACCGCGGATCTCTCTCTTCAGCTGATCAGTATGGAGAGTGGAAGTGAGGTCGGAGAGTGCCAATCTTAGCTCCGGTCAGAAGCCACTGATGGTATTGGACGGGCGCCTTTTGGCTCGTGACGCGGTAAGCGTTTTTCAGAGCTTGCATGCACCCCCGGACAGGGAGCCCCCGGGGGACCGTGCCTGCCGTATGGTGATTTCAGGATCGAGCCCTGGGAGCAAGGTCTCGCTCACCGCGGCTCGTGACCCTAAGTTTCCGCTTAGCCGGTCGGGTCGAATCGGGCCCGGACTGCCGTTCAAAGTCTAAGGTCAGTGACCCCTGTCACGCTAAATCATTTCTGCCACGGCGCGACCCCGGGAACGTAGTCGTGCACGACGGGCGCAATTTCGTCATCCGGACGTGGGATCGAGGAGCGGATACCCGAGTTGCGCCGGGTGCGTCCGGCCGTGGCCTTAAAAACGGGGCCAGAGTGATCCTCGTCACACTGAAGACAATCGTTGAGAGCGCCGTCCTGACGCGTGGGCGCCTCGTCCTCGATCCAGCTCAGCATGCAGATGCTAAGACAGTGGCGCCTGGTGTTTTGAACGTTGTACTGCCAGGTCTTCGCGCAAGGTGGACTGAATCCAAGCTTCAGCAGGCACGTCAGACTGGCAGACGGGTCCAACTTCATTCCGCAACTGCGCACAGGCGCCGTCAGATCCGGCGTCTCTACGTAAACCGCGAGATCCTGCAGGGTCGAGCAGGTCCCACAGGCAGCGAAGTGGGTGACGGCGAAGCCTGCGCTACGCGCGGCGGCGGTAGCGGGAAAGGTGGCCAGGCGGTAATGGACCTGATCACTCTCGAAGTGGATTCCGCACACCGAGCCGGCAGCCGGCGCCGGTGGATTCCCGGATTGCCACCTCAGATAGGGATCTGTCTCGATCGCGATGGGGGCTATCGGGACTTTGGAACGCAAAACTGCCAGGAACCGCTCCTGGGATTCCTGCGCCGATGCAGTGGCAGCTCGCACAGGAACATGCGGTTGACCTTCAACGGGACCCGCGCACAAGACGACTGACGCACACACGAGGCCGCAAGCAGCGAAGGCCATCGCGAGGCTGCGCCACTTCATACTCCGCATGCTGCGATCCGGGCCCCCGGGGCGGCTCAGTGACCGATCTCTGCCTGCCCGGTTGCCGCGCCTTGCGGCGGACTCCCGTAGGGCACGGGCCGGGCGACCAGTGGCACCCATTCCTTGGCCGAGACTTGTTGTTTGACGGCAAACCGCAAATCCAGAAAGTTCTTGTCCACCTGCGCGAATGTCTGGTCGAGCTTCGTCATGACGACATCTGCCTCGGCGCGCGTCGCATCCTTGCGCCGCAGAAGATCGATGAGGTCCTCCCGGTCTGCACCCACCCGCTTGTCGAGCTTCTTCTGGCTGGACTGCCACTGTTTGATGATGGACAGGATCGCCTCTTTGCGGTCCCCGTCCGGGATGACGCGCTCGATGACTTGCTTCGTCTCCTTAACTGAACGATCGAAGACGAGGAGTGCACTCGCGGAGCCGCCAAAAAAGAAATACCACCCGGCCAGGAGAATCAGGATCTGACCGCCCTGTTTGTGGGGGCCGCTCATTGTCTTTCTTCCCGCACCTGGATCACCTCTTCATACAAGCGCGCCTCCGCCTTGGCAATTGGCTTCCACTCCTCCGCCGTCGCCAGGGCGGCCAGTTTAAAGTGCAGATCCACCGCTTCACTGCGTGCCCGCAGGCGCTGCGTGTTAAAGGCGCCGAACAGTTGCTCGAATGCCGTGCGCGGGGCTTCGTAGTCAGAATTGAGTTTGCGATAGCTCTCAATGAACTCCGTGGTCTCCTGACTGAAGCGCAGATTCACAGCACGTACCTGAGCGACGACTGCGAGCATCTCGGCCCTGCGCCCCTCATCACCGACACTACTGGAGATTGTCTCTGTCAGCTTCTGGGAATATTGCTCAACGGTTTGAGACGGAGTGAGCTTCGTGCCGCCGCATCCGGCCAGCGCGAACGTCAGCGGCCCGCCAACAAGCAACAGGAAAAACCCCAGGCCCCTGGCGAGGCTGCCGTTGTGAAATCGTTCCAAACGGTTCACGAGAGTCAGTTGGTACGCATTCATTTGTAGATCACCGTTGTCGGGTACCGCATTGCAGGTGACGGCAGCGGCCTATGAGCACTCCGCACGTCAGATAATTATCTTCACCAGCCGATCCAGTAGCTCTCGCACTGATACCATGGTCAGTACCAGCGGCAATGAGGGGGCGAGTGTGGTAACTGCGAGTTGCACTACGGTGTTGAGCGTGAACGGCGCCCAGCGCATATGCGTGATGACCTCGAAACTGCCACCCAGGTCGGCCAGTGACTGGACATCGGGATTGCCCAATAGCGTCTCCCCCGCGGGTGCGCCGCCGCGCAGCCACTTCTGGTCGTAGTCGTGCACGTATTGCTGCGCCTGAATCCCGTACTCACGAAGCCCCCGTCCCCTGGTAGCGACCAGCTGGGGACTAAAAACGAGCAGCGGTCCAAGGATCGCCGCCACGAAGATGGCGACCAGTGCAGCAAGATCCGTCTTGAAATCTGTCAATTTGGCGCCGGCGAAGAAGATGCGATTGGCGATAATTCCCGCCACCACCGTGCCCTGCGCCACCAACAGCAACGAGAATGCATATCCAACGGCTGCAAGAAACCCCAATCCTGCGAAACGATCCGGATGCGTAGGTATCAGGTGCAGTTCGATTCTGGATACCTGCCACAAGAAACGCGCCCAGATCAAGAGCCTGTAGTACCAGCGCAATAGCAGAAACTGAAAGAGCGGCATACTCACGCAGATTAGCCACCAGCCGGCCCCCGAGGGACGCCAGACGCCGTTGCGCACGATCCCGTACCACCCATCGGTCTCGATTGCCACGTGCCTTTGCCAGTAAAGACCGGCTCCCACGATGTACACCAATCCCAGCAGACAGATCTCGGCTGCAACTGAGTCACGCCATCGCATCGCCGAAGCAACCGCGGCAGCGAACTTATCCAGGCTCGCCGGTGGCACCAGGTTTCGGCTCAAGAACTGCGAGGCGACGTTGCGCAGTCGTTGATTCACGAAAAGTTCGGCAATCAACAACAGCGGGACGGCGATCAGCAAGCGCACGTTCGTCTGAATGTCGTAAAGGAAGGGCAGGCTCGTGGCACCGCGCAGCAACTTGCCATCGGCCACCGACAGAACCAGCAGCGGCAGCCAGCCGATTAGTACGGCTGCCGTAACCCGCCGCCGGATCCACTCCAACTCGTTGCCGCACAGGCGGCCGCGTCGCCAGAGTTGGTACAACGGTCCGCCAAGCAAGAGTGAGAATTCGTTGGGACTACTCATGGCCGCATCTTGGACGGGGAGGGCGAGTCGCGGAAGACAGGACTTCTCGGTATCCCGCTGCGCTGCTAGAAGCGGTAGCCGAGGTTCACCAAGCCGTGCGTTCTTTGACCGAATCCGGCCTCGACGACCACTTCGAAGTGTCGTGCGATCAACCCGTGAACTCCAATCTGGTAGTTCCATTCAGGCGCCTGCAAATCGACCGCGAATGTCAGGGGCGCGCCGTTGGGTCCTACGACCGTGCCCTCGAAGTGGTCAATCTTCTTGACCCACCGCGCGCCAATGTAGGGCTGGATGGGACCGGCAATGTAGCCAACGCGAAAGGAGGCCGTGTCCGTTCGTAACTCATTGCCGGTAACTCCGGTGGTCGATGACTCCAGGTGCGTCCACACGGCGGAATAGTCTCCCGAAGCAAAAAGGGAGTTCCAGGCGTACATAAGCACTATCCCTCCACCACCGTAATAGCCGGTAAAGTCGAGGTTCAGGTTGACGTCTCCGCGGATGACTTCCGGCGGGATCCCGCTGACGCCGAGGGGCAGGTCCAACCCGGTGGCCTGCACGTTGAGCTTCACGCCTCCGGCAGTCGCAAACACGTTCAGAAACGGGAATACCCAGAGGTCGGTGCGGACTCCGTAGGTAAAGGGATGGACCTGTGCGTTTCCGCTCAGCGATGCCAGTTCGTTGCCATTCACCGCCGCGGAGAATTTTTTCACGTCCCATTGCCCGGACAGGTCGAAGAGAACGAGGTTGACGCCGTATGGAGGCAGCGACCTCTTACCGTCCAGCAGTGATTTCCAAAGCGGAAACACCGAGTCGGAGCTGGCAGTGTCAGCGTCTCCGACGTCATTCACCGGGCCGCCCTGCTGCGCGTGGACGGTAGCCGAGACGCCGAGGACGAGTATCAAAAACAGCCAATGGATAGGTCGCAATGCAGTTCCCCTACTAGTCGCATATTGCGCAAGCTGTTGAGTCCGGCAGCTGTCTCTCATGCGCCAGAGCCCTGCGGTCCACCGCATACACCTCCGCTTCTCGCTTCGCCCTATCAGCCGCTCCTGGGCACGGCGCCACGGGATTAGCAGGCCGGTCGACCAGCTAGTCCGTCACGCGCGTCCAGGATTTATCCGGATCGAAGCGCTCCATACTCTGAAATATCCGGGAGGTGTCCTCGCCAAAGTCCTTCTGATAGACCACACCGCTCTGGCTCACAATGAACGTCTTCAGGCCGGTCTGGCCGTATTCCGCTGGCGCGGCGACCAGAGCGAATCCGCCGATCATCACGCCCTTCACCAGGAAATCCATCTCACCCAGGGGTGCGTTGGGGCCCTGTCCCTTAAGAACCTTGAAGAAGTACCCGTGATACGGTGTAGGGGGCGGCTTGTAGCCTTGCTCGATCGCGTACGCAATATTCTTGCCAATCGGTCCGTCCCAGGTCCCATCCGCTTTTTGCCATGCCAGCCCATCCTGCTTGCCAGGAGTTGCAATGACGCGTTGCGCATACTGTGCGACTGCGTAACCTTCGCGCTTGCGGAAGGCGTAGTCGTATTGTGCTTCGACGAAACCGTGGCAGATGGCGATAGCATCCAGCTCGTTGCTGCCGATGCGCCGATCGAATAGTTCCTTGCGACCTGCTTCGGCGTCGAACGACCATCCGCCTGCGTGCTTAACGATCGGCAGCGCGAACGGCCAGCCGTCTGCACCGACAAGCAGCAGTGCTTTGTCTTTCTTGGGGTCGATCGACACCCGTTTCATTTTGCGGGCTTTTGAGGCGAACTCCTGGGCCCGCTCGCGATCCTGGGCGAACTCGCCGGTGAGTACTACGTCCTCCCCGCCCCGGCCCACGAGCTTGAGCAGGGCCGTCACGTCAAATTTCTCGGCCGCGTCGACCATGGCATCGGCCGCCTGTTCCGGGGTGGGGAAAGTCTCCGCCGCCCCTGCGGTCGCAGCGTTGGAGGTCGTTGCCGCAGTGGAGGCCGGGGCAGCCGCCACGGCAATGCTCGCTGGCGCCACCAGCATCCCTAGCGAGGAGGCCAGGATCCAAGCGACGGCCGACACGATCTTCTGTGCAGATGTCGATTTCATGCGAGTTGCTCCCCTGACTGGCGCCTCAAGCGTTTGCCACTCATCTGCGCCTCCCGCCGCCGCCGCCCCGACGGCCCCCGCCGCCACCTCGCGACATGGAGCTGGACGCCCCGCGACTACTCGCAGCGTTGGTGCGCGAGCCGTTGTAGTTGCCGCCGGAGAACGCGCTGCGGCTGCCGCCGCCGCCTCCGGACAGGTCACGGCTGCCTGCCCGATCCGCTCCGCCCCCGCCAGGCGAGCCCTGACTGCCACCTGCTCCGTTAGCCGAGCCCAGGCCGCCGCCCGGACCATTGCCCGAGCCCACGCCCCCGCCCGGGCCGGCGCCGCCGCTGGCGCGATTGCTCGCCGACACGCCGCCCTGACGGCTCAGCTGTTGTTGTGCGCCTGCCGCGCGCGCGGTGTCTGAGGCACCGCGCGCGGTGCCGCCGAATCGATCCGCGGTCGCGCGATCCTGATAAGGGGCACCGCCCCTGTGCTCCGGCCGGTGCTGCCACTGCTCCCTTCCCGAACCGCCTGCGCCGCCTGGACGGCCCGCTCCGCCTACTCCGCCGACTCCACCCGCGCCGCCGGGTCCCCCAACACCGCCAGCTCCCCCTACCCCACCTACTCCTCCTACGCCGCCGACTCCTCCTACGCCGCCCACTCCCCCTACTCCGCCTACTCCGCCTACTCCACCAACGCCTCCCACGCCGCCGCCCGCGCCGACGAAGTTATTGTTGTGATTGATGTAGACATTGCCCCCGCCCCATCCACATCCGTAGCCCCACCCGCCGCTCATCCACGCGCCCATCATGATTCCGATTCCGAATGTGATGGCCAGAGAACCCGGAGGCGGGTAGTAGATCGGCGGGTACGGGTAGTAAGGGTAATACGGGGCTCCATAGACAACCGTCGGGTTGTATGACGGTACGTAGACGACCTGTGGATTTGCCTGCTCGATTACAATCACACTCTGTGACTCAACAACCTTGGTCTCGACAAGTTGCTGTTCATTGCTCTTGAGATTGCCCTTCTCCTGGGCCTTTTTACGCATCCGCTGCACCGCATCCATCACGTCCTTCTGCTGCGCGAGGAATGCATTGCCAAGATCTGTAGTCCACTGAATGTCGTCTGCCAGCCGTTTCACGAGATCGGGCAGCCCCGCCATCGATTGAATACTCGGATCCCAGGGCTGCTTCTGAACGGCCGTGACTAGCGCCTGATCCTTCAGCCCGGGGTTCTTTGCCAGCCACTGCTGGAGCTGGATGAGCTCCAGAGGATATGTGGATGCAGCGAGCGTCTGCGCGAGCAACGGGTCGGGGTAGAGCGCGACTGGCGCGACCAGTGAATCGAGTTGCTCTGGCGGAATCTTGGTTGCGGTGCCCTTGGTCGCCGAGGCGGGCGCCGGCGCAGCTGTCGGGGCGGGACTGGTGGCTTGTCCCACCGCGAAGCTTGTCAACAGATCACCGATAGCGAGCATCGTGGCCACCAAGGTCACAACCATGCGCGAAGTGTCTCTTCGGGGTACCTGCTGGCTCGGATTCATAAGCGACTGTTCCTTCGGATTCCGCCCCGCCGACTCTTGGACTCGCTGCCTCGACGCAACGACCGTGAAAAGAACTCTGGCGTCCCGGGGTTGTGTGCGAATCCACGGCGCCCAAGCTGCGTATTATCGGCGCAACCATCGCGCAGGGGCGCTTCCCCTAAGGGCAGTTACGGATCCTCGTAAGCCGCTGCTATGTTCCTCCCTTATCACGCAAGCCTCGCAAAATAACGCACCAGGGAGTGAACATGCGGTTGCCCGGCTACAACAGTTGGTCTATCGGATCGGGACCACCGTAGTAGCTTCTGCCTGGAGTGCAGGCCGCCGTCATCAGCGTTAGTTCGAAGGATCAGCCACCGCGTGCGAAGCGGTGGGCTTTTCTACCACGCGCGTCATTGCAAGACACTGTAACCACCTCGTTTCCCGATGCGGAGTGCACATGAAACGTCACCTCTTGGCATTGATTTCAACGGCTTCACTCTTCGCCTCACACGGTGCGATCGCGCAGATGATGAGCGGCGCAGGCGGCGGCGCGGGTGATTGGGAGTTTCGCATCGGACCGGTATTCACGGAGTCCAAGAACATAAACTTCGACGGCGGCAGCACCGCACACCTTAAAAGCAATACCGGCTTCAAGCTTGGCACGGGGTATTACGTAACGGATCAGCTGATCATCGGCGGCAACTTCGGCTACGGCCGGTCAGATTTCAACGGGACCGTGCAAGGCACCAACGGAGCGATAGCTCTTGAGGACGGCCGCGTGGACCTGAGCACCCTGATGTTCGACGCCACCTACACCTTATTGCAGGGGCCCATCAAACCCTTCGGCGTCGTGGGCCTGGGTTGGAACTGGGCCAGCACGAACATCGCCTCCGGGCCGCCGCAGACTGGCTGCTGGTGGGACCCGTGGTGGGGTTACATTTGCAGCGGCTATCAGCCGACCCACGGGTCAAGTAGTTTTGCCTATCAGATCGGCGGCGGCGTGCAGGTCAATTTTAGTCGCGCGTTCGCCATAAACGCCGACTACAAGTACACCGTGATCGACCTGCACAATGCGAGCAGCAAACCGGGTATCGGCAGCATCGAGCTGATGCTCCTGTGGAGGATGGGCCACTAGGAACATCGCTCTGGCGAGGAATCAGCCGCTCGGTCCGCCCGCCGACGGTGGCGGCGCCGGTTGGCGCTCGACCTTGGGAAGCTTCGGGTCAATTGCAGCCCAGGGGGGCGCTGCTGAAGTCCAGATGGTAGCGGCGGGCTGTACGGCACTTGGGTCGTCGAACGTTCCGACACGGACGCCGGTAAATTGCGGGCGAGCCGCCGAGTTAACCAGCACCTGCGTGCCGCACCGCGGACAGAACCGCCTGAGCATGGCGTTGCCGCTGTCCGCCACCGTGGAGTACTCGGCAAGCACCCCTTCGATAGTGAGCGCGTCACTGGAAAACAGAGCATTCACGGTTGCGCTCCCGGCGCCCAGGTACTGACAGGTTCGACACCAGCAGGCGCGCACCGCCACAGGCAACGCGGTCGCCCGATATCGCACTGCCTTACACAGGCACCCACCGCTGAACTTCAGATCCGCTTCCGCCATCCTCATTCTCCCTGCACACCTGCAACCGCTGGTCCGCTGCCGTGCGCAGCTCGTGTCGTTTTCGCTGCCGGTCCGGACGCCTGAATGGTCCGACATTTCCGCCTTCGCCGCCAGCACTGCACGGAATTTGCACGCAGCGGCGCCCACGGCGTTGACGGAGCCCGTCACGTCAATGACTTCCGACTGACACCGGCTGATTGGCCGTCCGTTGGGCTTCCCTGTTCCTTGGGCCTGCTCTGGTCGGAATCGAACCGACAGCGCTGTCAAGGAATTACAAACCTCCCTTGCTAACGAGTCGCTCCCATGAGACTCGGGGCTACGTGACCCAGTGCTGTATTGCCATTGAGAGGTCAATCCACGGACCCCAAGTCACTGCCTTCACTTGTGCTACCTGATCAACAATGATTAATGCGAGCGCAACAAGATAGGCAGGATGAATTCTTCGACGAGTCATCAAGTCGTAAGCGATGCAGGGTATGAAAAATGCATCGACTAGTAGTGTCGACACAATTCCAGCTTTCGACATGTCCGTGACGCCAACGTAGTGAATGACAGAGCGCAACATGGGCGCGCCGAGCAATAGAATTGTCGCCGAGAGCATCAAGCGCTTATGCCAATCCGGCCGATTCCGATAATGGATCGCGGCGCCGACTAGGATTGCGAATACTGTGATGTCAAAAGCGCTGAGCGCGAGAGCTAGTGGCGGCGGCGGAAAGCCGCCCACACGGCGCAACTGCTCGATCACCGCGGCAACCACTAAGGCCGCCATCGTCGCCGCGATCCCCACGGCAACCCAACCGAGCCGTCGATGCATCGAGCGCGACCCGCGCGCTATTAATAGGGTCTGGACAAGAAAAACGGTGACCCATGCGCTGAACACAATTCCGTGGACGTGCAGCAGCGCAGACATGGGTCGATTTTGAGGAAAGGATCCGCGGAGATAGAAGGTCGGGGCGAAGCCGGCAAATACGGTGGCGATCACAGCGCCAGCCATGGCGACGAAGAAGACTCGCCTGCCCTTCCAGGCCGTTTCGATTGTGGTGCTATTCAAGCGCCAGCCAAGTCGCGATTCGTGCCCGCTGCGCTCTGCGCTCCATGTTCAAAACTCCGGTGCGGAATCGATGCGCGCCTAGAAGATGATAGTACCGCAATCGCGTGTCCGGCAGAATTCGGGTCGGAATCGAACCTTAAATCTCCCGTGCAGCGATCGCAGATCGCAGTGGGCCTCGGCCGCGATCACTCTGGCGCTGGGAACCTCAACGCCCGCTCGATGGTCTGGAAGCGCGACTCGCTGCGCAGAGGATCGAAGAATGGGTTGGCACGCACCTTGATCAGGTATGGGTCGCGCTGGCGCATTGCTGTCTCAAGCCAGTCCAGCGCCCGCCCCTTGTCACCCCACTGAGCCAGGATCATGGAGCAGAACACAGCATCCGAATCTGCAGACCGCGTCTGCAGCTGCGACAGCGCACGCCGCGCATCCGCGTGTCGGCCGAGCCTCTCATACGTAAGAGCGAAGCAGATGTCCCTATTGCTCACGTCAGCACTCTCGCACGCCTCCTGTGCTTTCGGGTAGTCGCCGAGGGCGTAGTAAGCATATGCGAGCCAAGCATTGATGAACGCGGAATTGGGGGAGCGCCGCTTCGCGTCAGTGAGCACGTCAATCGCCTCGCGATATTGTCGCGCGGGCATTAACGCCCAGCCAAGAGAACTCACCACCTCGGGACTCAGCGGATCCAGGACAACCGCTCGGCGCAAGGCACCGAGGCCTGCCTCGATATTTCCTACCTCGGTGGCAAACGCCCCGTATTCCGCGAGCAGCCGCGCGTTACCCGGACCGAGCGCTACCGCGCGGCGGTATTCCACGTCGGCCTGGGTGAATTCCAGCTCATCCCTGAGAACGTTCGCCAGGGCAAAGTGCGCCTCGGCGAGTTCCGGCGCCAACCCAATCGCTCTCTTTGCATCCGCGAAAGCTTTACCCTGGCTGTCCTTAAGACCGGAGGAGGGCCCATAGTTCCTTGCATAGGAAGTCAGCGCGACCGAACGAGACGCAAACGCGAGCGCGTAACCGGGGTCGTGTTGTATCGCTTCGGAGTAGGCAGCGATTGCGACCTGCAGGTCAGCCGCTTTCTCGTAGGAGAGGAAGGCCTGCGACCCACGCAGGTAGGCATCGAGTGCCGCCGGGCTGCGTGTTCCTCCCAACTCGATCCTCGTCGCCACGTCTCCGAGCATGCTGACCTTAAGTGCACCGGCGACGGCATCTGCGATCTCGGTCTGCAGCTTTAGCACATTGGTAAGATCGCGATCGTAGGTATGCGACCATAGGTGAAACCCCGTGACCGCATTGATCAATTGTGTCGTGACACGCACGGTATTGCCCGAGCGCCGTACGCTCCCTTCGAGCACTGCTCCGACGTTCAGCTTGCGAGCGATGGTCCCGATGTCAGTGTTGCTCCCTTTGAACGAAAATGCCGAGGTGCGGGCTGCGACCTGGAGTTCGCCGATTTCCGACAATGAGTTCAGCAGTTCTTCCGTGAGACCGTCCGAAAAATACTCCTGCTCCTTATCCCCGCTCATGTTGACGAACGGAAGGACCGCAATCGAGTGCGGCGGCGGCGAGAAGCCACCCGCGTCGTTTTGCACAGCGCCTGACGCGGCCGCTGCCAGATTTGCGTGCTTCGAAGTCCAGAGCTTATCGACCGCGAAATATACCGCCGCCCCGGCGAGCAGCACCGCCAGTGCAATCACGGGTGCAGGCAAGGTGCGCGTTCGCAGGGCCGGCGCTCCCTGCTCCGCTGGCCGCGTCGCAGGTTTCGCGCGCGTGAGCGCCTGGACGTGCGCTGGCGCGGGCGCACCGGGAGTGAGCAAACGGCGAACGTGCTCGACGAAAGCCAACGACGTCTGCCCGCCCGGAAGATGGGACCACTGCACTTCCCGGAACCGCTCCGGCACTCGTGCGGCCGAGTCCCCTGTCTCGTCGATCACCACTGGAAGGAGGAATGGCATGTCCTCTGCCATGTCGTGCGTGCGCTCTACCGCCAGCTTCCACTCGCGTCGGAAGTATCCTTCACCTCTGGCGTCCGAGTGCTTGGAGATAATCGCTACGAAGAGAGCGCAATCATGAATTTGTTTGCGGATCTGCCGATCCCAGGCGTCGCCACCGCGTAGCTCGCTGCGGTCGAACCAGACTTCGATGCCATGGGAGCGGAGAGCATCGGCAATGCGTTGTGCGACCTCAACATCGTCCGACGAGTAACTGAGAAAGACCGGGTTCAAGGAGGACATGTATCCATTGTCTTGTGCGCCAACTTCATCATACCCCGGGTGTGCAGCACTCTTAAATGGCCCCCAGGGCCCCGTCGTGGCCTCAGACTCGGGCAACCTCGCAGAGAAGTCGTATGCTAGACGAGCCGCCCGTTCAGGAGGCTTAAAAAGGTAGGCGTTCGAAAGCGCGGCATGATTTCATGATGCCTGCCGCTATCCACCCATCCTGCCGCTTGCGAGCCACCGGCACACCTCGAGAATTACCACTCAATCGCAAGAGCGTGCCAGCAGGCATTAGGCTCGGAATCCTCGATGGCGCCATACCGGGGTTTCCGGGATAACGGTATAGTTTCGCGCATTGTCGGCTGGCATGTTTCCCAATCCGTTACGACAGGCGGGTATGCCCCTTCCTGATGGCTAGTTCTGGTACCGCCCCCATGTCGATCCTCGTTGCGGCGTGCCGCCTGAGCGGTCGGCAGTGGGTCTGTCGGCCGCGGGCGTCTGCCTCTGAAGCAAACGGCCTATGAAATTCTTGCCACTTGCCTGGGCCGCCCTGTGGCGGAACCCAACGGAGTCGCTTCTGCTAATAGCGACCCTTTCGGTTGGCTTTGCTCTGTTCGGCGTGATGCTTGCTGTCAATGCGGCCTACCAGCGAGCCATTGACGACCTCAGAATGGACCGCCTGATCGTCGCCTGTGCCTTTGATTGCGCAGCGATCCCGATAGGTTACCGAGAGCAGCTGGCACGGATTCCTCACGTCACTGCCGCCGCAGGTCAGATCTGGATTGGCGAACATAGGGAAGATGCGCGCCAGCCCATTACGGTCATGTTCGTCGATGAGGCGATGCGCTCAGCTTGGCCCGAACTCCCGATGCGACCGCCAGACTGGCGGGCTTTGGAAATCAATCCTTCGGGGGTCTTCCTCACCCGCAAGGCCGCCGCGCGCCGCAATCTACACATCGGTGACTCACTGATGATGTACAGCGGCCGAGATGGCACGGCCGACGGCACGGGAATCTGGCATTTCACCGTGCTCGGGTTTATTCCGGATCCCGCGGGCTGGGGGTCTGGGCCGGGGGGCCCTGATGGGAACCCCGACACCATGGTTGGGAACCTCCGCTACATGCAGAACTGGGGCCGCCCCGATGAGCGTGATTTCGTGAACGTCATGCGTATCGCAGTTGACCGCCCAGAGTCCGCCCGCGCCGTGTGCCACGAAATCGAGGCGTGGTTCACCAACGCCAGTCCCGCTCTGCGTTGCGTTCCAGCCAGGGACGATGCTCAGCAGGTGGCCGAGGCGAGTATCAATATGCGCCAGATCAGCTTGTGGATTGCGGCTGCGGGACTCTTCATGATCCTGTTTCTGTGTGCCAACGGGATCGCCGAGTCCGTCCGGGAGCGGCTACGGGAATTCGGCACACTCAAAGCGCTGGGCTTCGGAGACGGCCGCATCGCTGCCGTGGTAGTACTCGAGGCGGTCATCCCGGCGCTTTTAGCGGCCGTTATCGGCGGCGTCTTTGCGCTAGGCATGACTGCGATCGTCGCGCGTCTGGTGATCAAAGGGGCTGTCAACATGCCAGACGTCCCACTATCGCTTTCGGCGTTCGGCCTGGCATTGGCGGCAGCGCTGGCGATTGCTCTACTCAGTGCAATCGCCCCCCTCTATCGGCTCCGACGTACCGATCTTGCCGCGGTAGTTGCCGGACGATGAGCGAGTTGCGACAAATCGCGGCGGTATTGCACATAGGCATCGGCAGCCTGCCTCAGCGGTATACCACCGCTCTTGTCATCGTGATCGGCATGGCCTGTGTTGTCGGAGTCTTGACCTCGATGCTGTCGCTCACAGCTGGAATGGCGAAGGCCTACCTGAGGCCTCGCGATGCGACCCGTGCCATCGTATGGGCGGACCACGCGGTCTTCGATCAAAGCCTCAGCCTCAAGCCCGACGACATAGCCACGATTCTCGATGCTCCCGGGATCGCCAAGGGGCCGGACGGGGCGCTGCTGGCGGACGCCGAGTTCATGATGAACACGCTGCCGCTCGAAGGATATGCAGCTGGCTCGCTCCAGATACGCGGCATGGGCCGCGCCGGGGTTGCCCTGCGGCCGGAGTTCACAGTCGTTACCGGTCGCATGTTTCGACCTGGGGCGCGAGAGCTGGTCGCCGGCCTGGGAGCCGCACGAAAGTTCGGGCTCGGCGTGGGAAGCCAGATCCGGCTCAAGGACGGTGCCTGGCCCGTCGTAGGCGTCTTTTCCTGCGGCACCGACATTATCGAGAGTCATCTGGCGGGTGACGCGGTCACACTTATGGCGGCGCGCCGGGCCGCTGGATTTGCCGACGTGATCGCACAGCTTGCCTCAGCTGGTGCCTATCCGGCGTTCCAAAAATGGCTTGTGGAAAATCCCGCCCTCTCGGTAGCGGTTGAACGCAAAACCGACTACGACCGCCGCGCGCTGGGGGAATACACCACGCTCTTTACCCAGATGGCCTATGTCATCAGCGCGATCATGGCACTGGGAGCGCTGTTCGGAGTTCTGAAGATCATGTACGGGGCGGTGCGAACTCGCACCCGAGAGATTGGGACCCTGCGCGCTATCGGCTTTGGTGCAGCGCCAGTTGTGCTCTCAGTTTTACTCGAGGCCAGTTTGCTTGCCGCACTCGGG
This sequence comes from uncultured Pseudomonadota bacterium, assembly GCA_963794975.1. GTDB lineage: Bacteria > Pseudomonadota > Gammaproteobacteria > Steroidobacterales > Steroidobacteraceae > 13-2-20CM-66-19. The sequence goes on from CAWCGL010000002.1 coordinate 1,034,783, forward strand.
GCACTCATCGGTGCTGTTACTGCCTGGATACTATTTGATGGCCGCGACATCTGGGTTTGGGGCGCATTCAAACTGCACCTGCCGCCTTCAGTTTGGTTACTCGGCCTTGCGTGGTCGGTGATCACGGCATTGTTGGGCGGCCTCCTCCCGGCGCTGCGCGCAGGACGCCTAAAGCCCGTTGAGGCGCTGCGCGCCGAATAGCAACCGCTTACAGCGCGCCTCGGAATCGAAGCGGTTGATTCTGCGGACGCCGCCTTTAGGTCCGGCCCTCTCACGACTATGGCAAGCCTTTGAGCGCAACACGGGCACCAACGGAGCGTCTTTTTTTAGACGCTCCGTTGGCCGCTAGACTTGCGGCATGCTGCTAGCGAGCGCGCCTCCAACTACTGGATGGGCGCCATCAAGTGCTGATAGGGCGTACCGGCCCACATTACGTAGGGACTCTTGGTGTTTGGATTCGGATTCTTCGGATAGGTGTCATAGAAGCTCGCGTCTGCGCCAACGATCATGACGTGCGGCCCGGTCTTAATCCAATGATTGGCGGCAGTTGGCTTACCTGCGTACGGATCAGTGTTACTGGCATCTGTGCCGCCGGCGAGCATGTACATGAACCCGATTTTTCCCGTTGCCGGCGGCTTGTGATTCAAATACGCATCGATCCAGTCCCCGGCGTTCTTATCCCAACACATAGGGTCAGGGCCCGGCGTTTCCGGGTTGTCAGGCATACATGTGAAGCCATTCGTCCCCTTGCGCAACGTGCGCATCGCGCCTTTCGCATCAGGAGCCACAATAGTGGCACTCTCAGCGACGTTTTTGGGCGCCGCCTTCATCGCGCTGGCAACGAGTTCATCATTCGTCGGCGCCTTGACCGCATTGTCGGTCGCGGCGTGGTGCATTGCGGGAGTGCTAGGGGTCTCGTCTGCGGCCTGCACGGATGTAGCTAAAATGAAAATCGCGGCAGGCAGCCATATAAAGTGGATTGATCTGACCATAAAGCCTTCTCGTGTAGTGTTTTCCGGTCTCGGATCTAACTCCGTTCTAGCCGACACTGCAAATGAACGTTTGCGACACCTAATTGCTGCAGCGCGAAAGCGGCCACGATGCGCGGACTGCCTGCATGCTCCGAGGTATCGCTTACCTGCCCCTCGTTGCGCGCCAGAACGGGCGTTACTTCGGGTGTGCCAGCCGTGGGCGGCTAGCCCTCCAGCAAGCTGTCCACACGCAGGCGATACTGCTGCAGCAGCGCGGTCGCAAACTCGGCAAACGCGCGTATGCGCGGCGAGTCGCGCACGGCTGCACGACACACGACAGAGATCGAAGCCCCGGGGGCCGACCACTCCTGCAATACCGCAACAAGCTTGCCGCCCACCAGAGCCTCTGCCACCACCAGGTCCATCGCCTGCAAGATCCCCGCACCGCGTATGGCCGCGCTCACCTGTGCCTCCACCGAGTTGAAAGCCACGCTGAAGGGGGGCGACAGGCGTCGCCTGATGCGGCCGCGCTGGAATAGCCACGGCTGGGCGCGGCGGTTGCTTGCGCTGAGATGGGCGATCAGCTTGTGCCGGCGTAACTCCTCTATCTGCCGCGGCGTGCCGTGCAGGCGCAGATACTCCGGGGAGGCGCAGGTTACCAGCCGCGAGGTCACTACGCGGCGCGCCACCAAGTGAGGCTCCCGCACAGCGCCGACCCGCACTGCGAGATCGACTTCTTCGGAGATCAGGTCGACGCGCCGGTCATTGAACTGCACTTCCAGCTGTAGCTCCGGATAACGCGCCTGGAAACGCGGCAGCGCGGGCGTGAGAAGCGCGCGCCCAAAGACTATGGGCACGTCCACCCGCAGCCGTCCCTGCACCGTCACGCGTGAGCGCTGCAGCATCTCGTCTGCCGCCTCGATTTCCGCAAGAATGTGGCGGCAGCGGGCTAAGTACTCGGTCCCGTCGGCAGTCAGCCCAACACGCCGCGTAGTGCGGTGCAGAAGCTGGCAGCGCAGGTGCTTCTCAAGGGCCGCCACCTGCATGCTGATCATCGCGCGTGACAGACCCAGCGCGTCCGCGGCGCGCGTGAAGGAGTTCAGGTCCGCGACTCGCACGAAACTGCGGATGCACGCCAGCTGGTCCATTCCGCTGATTGTATACGTATCCTGAATTATGAATTCCAGATTAGCCTGTTTTTCCGGACGTGTGCGCGGGCCACAATCGGTCGCTCTCGCGTGGCCCAAGCGCCGCATGGAGGCCGAGGTGTTTATCTGCAACCGCCCGCTTTCCGCGGTGCTCGTGGCTCTCGCATCCGCGGCGGCCTTCGTAGCAGCCGAAGAGCTTTATCAACTGCACTCGCAGAGTACGACGCAGGCGGCCGAAACGTCGAGTGTCCCTGCCGTTATGGGGGCGAATACCGATTTCCCCGACCGATGCTCCTCCGCTGGGATTTCGCTATGCGTCGTGCGTCGCTGACGATTGGGGTACTCGCTGGAACAGAGCGCCAGTGCCGGCGTCATAGCAAAGGATCGATTCGCACAACGCGCGTAAACCAGGCTTGGATCCGGCGCCATGCAGAGGCCTGCGGCGCGCGGCTGAAACTCTCCGTGCCATCGCTCCAGGATAGAGACTCATTGACGTGGGTGACACGCCAGGAATGAGCACCGCTGATCTGGACGTTGAATATCGCCTCCAGGCGCGCCGCAAGTTCGGCGCTGTCGACGTACACACCCATTTCCGCGTTCAGGTTCGTGGAGCGCGCGTCAAGGTTGTAACTGCCGACAAATATGCCGGAGTGATCGATGGACAAGGTCTTGGCGTGCAAGCTGGCGCCGCTGGAGCCCAGCAGGCTGGCATCGGCTTGCGACTTACTGCGGGGCTTCAATTCCCACAACTGCACGCCGCCTTTCAGCAGGTCTTCGCGGTATCGGGAATAGCCGCCGTAGACGGCCGCGACATCGTTCGCCGCCAGCGAGTTGGTGAGAATCCGCACGCTGATGCCCCGTTGCGCCAAGCCGACCAGGAGCTCGCTGCCCGCCGTGCCCGGCACGAAGTACGGCGAAGCTATCGTGATGTCCTGGGTTGCCGCCCGCAGACGAGGCAACAGCGCGCTCAGCACGGCTGACTTCTGCAGTACCTCCTTTGCATCCATCTTCAGCGGGTCATCGGCAACAAGCTGGTAGGTGGTGGCCCATTGCAGCGGTAGCTCGCCGTCCAGGAGCCGCGCGACCGTTGCATCGCCGCGCAGGTCATCCGCGTAGCGGCTGGTCTTGATCTCCTGCGTCGCCTTCGCCAGCGTCGCACGCGTGCTGTCGAGACTTGCCGCGCCTTTAGCACCAGGATTCAGGTCCGCCATCGAGTACACAATCGCCGAGTTCCAGAATCGGTCGAACTCGGCAGAGCCGTCGCGCACGACATCGCCGACCATCAGCAGTTCCACGTCGGCGAAATTGGTCTGGTCACTGGCGGCGAAGTACTCATCGCCGACGTTGCGACCTCCCTCTATCGCCACGCGGTTGTCGACGATCCAGTTCTTGACATGCATGCGGTGATTCAAGCGCTTGAATGAACTGGCGAAATCGCCTGCGAAGCGTAGGACTCCATGGCGCGAACCCGTCGGGTTGAACATGCGGATCTCGATATTCGGGTGACTGCTGAGCACGAGCAGCCAGTCGTTGTGTGCCCGCGCGTCAAGATCATCCAGCAACAGGCGTACGCGCACTCCGCGGTCGGCCGCTTGCAGGATTTCATAGGCCAGGTACTTGCCTGTCTGGTCGGCGTGCCAGATGTAGGTCTGCACGTCGATGCTACGCATGGCTGCGGCTGTTACATGCGCGCGTGCCGCAAAGGCCGTGCGGCCGTTGTCCAGCAGCAAAAAGCCGGAGGCGCGAGGGTTGGCCGCCTCCAGAGGCGTACAAGCATGATCGAGCGTTGTTGATCGGGCTGGTTGCAGCGCGGCGCTCATTGGATAGTCTCCGCGAATCGGCAACGAGGAACCGCAGCCGGCCAATATGCAGGAGGCCAGCAGACCGAGGAGAGCACCGCAGATCGGCGCCTTGGTGCGGCGCCCGGAAATGGGGGTCACGAGCAGTCTAGCCACTACCACCCCTGTTCTTGGCGACCCGTCCGTCCTGCGGCCTGGCGTCGGAGGCTGCGCCGCCCAGGCAGCAAGTAGATACGCAGGCCATGACTATTCTAGGCCGGTCCGGGGCCGCGCTCGAGCGCATTGAGCGCGCCACAGCAGTTGGCGATCCTAGCCGGAAATGACCTCCGCGGCGCCACCGCAATGTCCACCGACTTCAGTTTCTTTACCTGCAATCCAAAATATAGGGAACTACCCCGATGGCCCGACGGGCCGAGCAAGGCAGCATTGCCTTCCGTACTAACAGTCAGTCTCGAGGCCAAGCATGTTCCTGTTTCCCCGACCCTTCGCCGCGGTTCTCGCCGCCTTCATCACCTCAGGCCTGGTTTGCCTGATTAGTCTCTTGTTGCGCCACGCCGGCTGACGCGAGCCATCCGATCCCTTGACTGCGGCAGGTGGCGTGCTGAACCGATAGAATCGACGCCGATTACGCGGCCCCTTGGCGGCCTGCGCCCTCGGGAACATGGAGTTGCCGGCACGGGCGGCCGCCCAGGAACGTCTTTATCGGGAGCGGTCATTGCTGCTGGAGCGCGCACAGCCTAAATCTCTCTTGGAGGCAGCCTTGGAGGCCGCCCGTGCCGGCTGCGGCCGCATCGTGGCGATCGAGGGGGAGGCGGGGATCGGCAAGACCGCACTGGCCCTGGACTTCGTGGCCGCACACCACAATGACGCCCAGCTTTACGCCGGAGGTTGTGAGCACCTGAGTACCCCCGAACCGCTGGGACCCCTGCGGGACATTGAGCGCGACAGCGGGGGGCGGTTCAACGTATCTGCCGCCAGCCAGCTTAAGACCTTCTCGGACCTGCTGCGGTTACTTACCTCCGGTCAGGAACCCGGCTTGCTACTCATCGAGGACATCCACTGGGCGGACGACCCCACGCTGGATCTATTGCGCTATCTGGGTCGACGCCTGCGCACGGCTCGCATACTGGTGATCGTCACCTTTCGCAACGATGAAGCACCTTCGCGCGACCGACTTGCCGCCTTCTGGAGCGATCTGCCTCGGGATTGCCGCGAACGTATCGAACTGCAGCCGTTGTCGCCGGCGGCTGTGAACACCCTGGCAGCACGGTGCAGCCACGTGATGCAGGACATCTATGCAGTCACGGGCGGCAATCCGTTCCATGTCACCGAATTTCTCGCCACCGAGCGGGCTACCATCCCACGCAGCGTCCGCGATGCCACGCTCGCCCGTACGGCGGGACTCACATCGCACGCCCGCCGTACGCTCGACTGCGCGTCGATATTTCCACGCATCATCGACCAGTCCCTGTTGCGCAATCTAGCTGAGGATCCCGATCACGCGGGGGTCGAGGAATGCATGCGCGCTGGGATGCTGCACGCCACCGGAGATGCGCTCGCGTTTCGCCACGAGCTGGCACGCCGCGCGGTTCATGAGGCGATGGCGCCCCTGAGGCGCCGGGAATTGCATACCGCTGCGCTACAGCTGCTCAAGGCGCACGAGGGCGTGCGCGCCGCGGAACTGGCGCACCACGCGCAGCAAGCCGGGGCACTCGAAGAGTTGGTACTGCAGTCGCAGCGCGCTGCCACGGAAGCTGAGGCACTCGGTGCCCGCCACGAGAGCATGGCGCATCTGGCGCGAATGCTAGAGTACGGCGCCTGGCTCGGCGATTCTGAGCGCGCCGATGTCCTGCAGCGTCAGGCCGAGGCCGGCGAGCTATGCGGCTCCTTCGCGCAGGCAAGGATTGCGATCGATGAGGCGATCGCAGCGCGCAAGCGCGCAGGCGACATCCCGGGCCTGGGCAATGCACTGCGGATTTCCGCGCGTATCCGCTGGCTGTGCGGCGAATCCGACGCGGCGGAGTCTCAGTCCGCGGAGGCACTCGAGGTTCTGCGCGATCACCCTGAAACCTCGGAGTACGCGATGGCCCTGAGCGCGCAAGCCCAGCTGGACATGCTCGCCGATCGGAGCCTGCAGGCGGTGGCGGGAGCCCAGCGCGCGATGTCCCTGGCCGAGCGCCTGGACTGCGCCGACATCTACCTTCACGCATGGACCAATTTAGCCACCGCGCGCACATCGCTTGATGTTGAAAGCGGGGTCTCAGAGTTTCTGGCGGCCATCGCTGAGGCCCGGCGGCGCGGTGAGCTCGATCTGCTGCCGCGCTTATACGCCAATCTGACGTACATGATGACCTACGACCGGCGCTATCCGGATCTGTTCACGTACCTCGAGGAAGGCATTGCCGCGGCAGTTGCGCGCGACAATGCACCACTCGAGGGATACATGCGCGGCGCCCGCGCGCTGGCGTTTCTGGACCTCGGGCGGATGGCAGAAGCCCTGGCTGAGGCGGAGGGGGTCGTTCACGGTCCGTACCCGCGCGGTACCGGCCGGTTCAACGCCCACGTGGCGCTGGCCCGGCTGCGCATTCGCACCGGTGCTCCCGAGGACGGCGTCCTCGACGAAGCGCGCTCGCTGCCCACCGCCGGACGCGACATCATGCGTTTGGCTCCCCTGGCGGTCGTGGACGCAGAGGCGCTGTGGCTGGGGCTGCCGCGCCCGGAGGCCCTCCGGAGGCTGCGCACAGCATTCGATATGTGTGCGCGGGTGCAGGCGCAGGGATGGAACCTGTCCGAAACGGCGCTGTGGCTTGCCCTGCTCGGCGAGCCGCCACCGTTACCTGCTGAGATCGCCGGCCGCCTAAAGTCGCCTTACCGCGAGCAGATTGCCGGTCAATGGCGGGAGGCCGCCGCCGCCTGGGGCGCGCTGGGCTGCACCTATGAACAGGCGCTCGCGCTCAGTGCGGGCGATGAGGCAGCACAGCGCGAGGCGCTGCGACTGCTGGACCGGCTGGGAGCCGCCCCGGCCGCGGCACGGGTCCGCCGTCAGTTACGCCTAAGTGGCGTCCGGGCCGTTCCCCGCGGCCCCATCGCCAAGACGCGCGACAGCCCTCTCGGGCTGACCGCGCGTCAGTCCGAGGTGTTTGCCCTACTGGTCAAGGGACTGAGCAACGGCCAGATTGCGCGCCGGCTGAGCATCTCGCCCAAAACCACGGAACACCATGTCTCGGCCATCATTTCTCACCTCGGGGTCGCATCCCGAGGCGAGGCCGCAGCATACGCCCGTGCGAACGACCTTCCGGGAACGGACGAAACCTAGGGGTAGTTCCGCAAAAGGTGGGTGTGCCTCCCGATGCCCTCGCCTTCGGACCGCTGCAATCTGACTGCCTCAGCGCAATCACCTGGAGGCAGCAGTCGTGTCACGCATTCTTATCTTTGTCTACGGAATTCTCTGTTACGCGATATCAGTGGCCGTCCTCGTTTACGGCATGGGTTTCATCGGCGGGTTCGGCACACCGACCATCCTCGACGGTGAGCCCACCCGGCCACTGGGGGCGGCACTCGGCATCGATCTGGGCCTGATCGTGCTGTTCGCATTGCAGCACAGCATCATGGCGCGACCCGCATTCAAGGCATGGTGGACGCGCTTCATCCCCGAGGCCGCCGAGCGCAGCACATACCTCCTGATGAGCTCGGTGGCGCTCGGCGCGCTATTTGCTTTCTGGGCACCCATCGGGGGGACTGTATGGAAGCTCTCCGGCGGTGCCGTCCGCGAGGTCGTCATCGGCCTGTATGTCTTTGGCTGGATGCTCCTGCTTTATGCAACCTTCCTGATCGACCACTTTGATCTCTTCGGTCTCACGCAGGTCTGGCGCCAGCTCATCGGCGGGCCCTACCGCGCGCCGCAGTTTCATACGCCAAGCCTCTACAAGGTGGTCCGTCATCCGCTCTACATTGGCTGGCTGACGATCTTCTGGGCCGCCCCGACCATGACCGTTTCGCATCTGCTGTTCGCCGTTGCCTCGAGCGCCTACATACTGCTCGCCATCCGCTACGAGGAGGCGGATCTCGTCAGTGCCTTCGGCGAGCGTTACGAGGCCTATCGCGACGACACCCCGATGCTCGTACCGCGCCTGTCGGCCCGGAACCGCACTGCTCTGGTCTCTGGGAATCGTGCGGGTAAGTGAGATGAACGCAGAGGCCACGGTTCCTAGCGACGATGACAGCCCGCGGCTCGCGCCGATCGCGGCCGGGAGTGACCTGCATCGACGGCTCTTTGAGCGCGCTGCCGAGTACGCCGTTCGCTTCCGCGACGGACTGGGTGCTCGCCCGCCCCGACCGGTAATTCCAGCCGCTGAGCTGCAGGCGCTATTCGACGGACCGACGCCGGAGGTCGGTACGGACCCGCTGTTGGTCATCGATGCGCTGAACGCCGCCGCCAGTGCGGGGCTAACCGCCTCGGCGGGATCCCGTTTCTTTGGCTGGGTCATCGGCGCCTCGCATCCGGCGGGCGTGGCCGCCGACATGCTGACGAGCGCCTGGGGCCAGAACGCGGGTGCCTATGCAACCTCTCCGGCCGCAGCCGCGGCCGAGCAAGCGGCCGCGCGCTGGCTCCTGGACCTCCTCGCGCTGCCGCAGGAGTGCTCGGTCGGCTTCGTCACTGGCGCTACGATGGCGAATTTCGTCTGTCTGGCCGCCGCCCGCAATGCAGTCCTTTCCCGCGTGGGCTGGGACGTGGAACGGGACGGCCTGGCGGGCGCTCCGCCCACGCGCCTGTTCGTCGGTGCGGATGCACACGTAACCGTCTTTGCGGCGTTACGCTATCTGGGCTTTGGCGATCAGGTCACTCGAGTGGCGAGTGATGCGGAGGGCCGCGTGGATGCCGGCGCGCTCGCCGCCGCACTGTCCCAGGGCGCCGGGCCGGCCATCGTGGTCGCGCAGGCCGGCCAGATCCATACCGGCGCCTTCGACCCGCTGAAGCAGCTGGCCTCGGTCTGCAGGCACCACGGCGCCTGGCTGCACGTCGACGGGGCCTTCGGATTGTGGGCGCGCACGGTGCCCGAACTTCGGGACCTGACGTATGGACTCGAGGAGGCCGATTCATGGGCAACCGATGGTCACAAGTGGCTCCAGCTTCCGTACGACAGTGGCTTCGCCATCGTGCGGGACGCCGCAGCCCATCGGCGCGCAATGTCCATCACCGCGAGTTACCTGCCGCCGGCAGCCGCGGTGGAATACGACCCCGGGCAATACGTTCCGGAACTATCGCGTCGAGCCCGGGGATTTGCCGCCTGGACCATCCTGCGCACGCTGGGGCGTCAGGGGGTCAGCAGCATGGTGAGCCGTCACTGTACCCAGGCCCGGCGCCTGGCGACGCGGCTGGCGCTGGAACCCGGGGTCGCGATCCTGAACACCGTGTGGCTCAACCAGGTGCTGGTGTGTTTCGGCGGCGAAGGTGATCGCGATGCCCTCACCCGGGCCACAGTCGCGCGTCTGCAGGTCGACAATATCTGCTTAGCCGGAGGCACTGAGTGGCACGGCCAGTTCGCTTTGCGCTTGTCGGTAATCGCAGCACCGCTGTCAGAGTCCGATATCGATCGGCTGGCCGTGGCTATCCTGGCTGCATGGCGGCACGTCCAGTCGACGCACCACCGACTATAGGAGCGTTTGCCACTGGAGCGTGCCGCAGTTGCTTACCGCCCGCGGCGCCTGCCCTAAGCACGCCCCCTTTCCGGAAAGACTGGCAGCGCCCGTCAGGGCGACGGCGCCGAAAATACCGGCAGTCCAGCCGCCGACTGGCGGCGACGCCGCGGCCGCCCACAACTGCACGCTATCTGCCCGGCTCGCGGCTGCAAGATCGCCAACGCCTGCGCATTCAGCGACTTAGCCTGGAGGCCAACGGAGGGCCTATCCGTTGGCCATCGGCACGGTCCCGGCACCCAAGGGTACCGGCCTGCTGCGGGTTGCCCATTCAACGCGTTCCGGCCATTGGCTGGGAGTCATCTTCCTCCCCGCCGTGCGCACAGGAGTCTCCGACACCGGCGTAGAACTGTTGGTAAATCGCGCCACTGGTGCCGAAGGGCACAAACACCGGGCGTGCTCCGCGCAGCCTGCTGAAGTCGACAGGTCGCACTTCGTTCAGATCGCGGGCCTTGGTGCGTCCGGCCGCGATGCCGATGGTACCCAGGATTCCCGGGGCGTAGGCCGGACCTGTGTTGGCCAGCGCTCCTACGATCAGTTCGATCTTGCCGGTGCCATAGATTGCCACCTGCAGGGTATTGGGATCGGTCGTGCCGGCCGCTGGCATGTTGCGGTAGGTCACAATCACCCGATCGTTCGGCGCGTCGAAATAACCAAAGACGCCGCTATCGGTGCCGCTGATGGTCAGGTTCTTCATCAGCGCGCCGATGCTGAACTGGTTGCTGAGCAGCAGGTTGCCCTTCGTATACCACGGGGACCCGTTGTCATCGACCGCCGGGAAGTCCGAGGACGTACGCGTGTTGATGACACCGTTTTCGGAGACCACCAGCGTCGCGATCGGCGCCCGGAAGCCTGGCACCGGGAAGGAAAAGCCGGGATAGCTCACATTGACGCTGCTGCTGGCGGCCACCTTGAGCTGCGTCGTGCCCTGGTCATAGAGGGCCGCCGCCCCGGTGACGCTGACCAGGTAGCCGTCGTTGGCCTCAGGCATGAACGTGATCTTGTCGCCGGCAACAAGATCCAGCGGGTGATCCTTAACCTTCTCGCAGTTCTTGGCGAAGTTGACCAGCGGAGCATCACGCCGGTTGGCGGCAGAGTCAGTCAAGTAGCGGTCGTAGTCGTCGCTGTGCTGCAGGATCTTGTTGAAGAAGGAGACCGCGTAGCGATTGGTGAGTCGCGTGGTCTCGGCGATCGAGACCTGCGGCTTCAGTGGCATCGACGGCTGCAGCTCGGCCTTCACGGCGAGAATCGTGGGGTCGCCAAACAGTACTGCCGTGAGTTGCGCATCCGTAATGCCGTTGAATACCGAGCCGCTGCAGTAGTCGTAGACCCCCGACTCGCGCGCGCCCGTGTAACTGAAATAGAAGGTCGAGTCATAGACGTAGTTGACGATGTCGGACTTGTTCAGGCCTGAAGGATCGATGAAGACCTGCGGAAACACGGCCGGGTTTACCGCGAGCATGGAATTACGGAAGTCCGTGCACCAGCTGGACTGATAGCCGCCCACGTGGTGGTTGATGCCGGCAATATCGACCAGGTACTTGAGCGGGGTGCCCGTGAACTGGTTGAAGTTGTTGTAGGCAATGCCGGTGTCGTTGCCGAAGAACATCAGCGGCACCCGTGCGTTGGCGTAGTCGCTCGGATTGAGCAGCAGGCCGTAGTTGGTACCGGCGCCCATGAAGGCGGCCTTGACGCGTTTGTCGGCCGGATAGTTCGCCGCAGAAATGCCGGTGACCGTCGCAAGCGTCGTCTCGCCACCGAGCGAGTAGCCCAGCACCCCGATGCTCTCTGCCTCGATGGCCCTCGAGAACGCCAGATGGGCCTTCTGGTCGACTTCGCCCAGCAGCATCTGATCGATGGTGAAGCTCACATCCTTGGAGCGCTCCAGGATCACGTTCGCGCCGAGGCTGGGATTCGGTCCCAGGGGAATGTGCAGGGTCCCCTCAAGGAAGGATGCCTGGTAGGAGGCGTCGTTGTTCCCCGTGTGCTCGACCGAGGCGACGATGTAGCCGTGGCTGGCCAGTGTCTCCAGCGTATCGGGCATGTTCTTGGCTGCGGCCACCAGATTACCGTGTGTGGCGATCAGCAGCGGGAACCGCCCCCGGGCCAGCGGCGCGTGCTCGGCCACCGGGTTCAGGGAGGGACTGCCGGGAAAGGTCAGGGCCGGGAGGTCGGGCAGGCCGGGGTAGACCGAGCCGCCGGGATTCTGGTTGTACACCGGATTGTTCCAGGTATACGCCACATGCCCTGAGCCCCTGCCGCCGCTCGGGTACCACAGATGGATATAAAGTGGCCGCCCGGCCCCCGTGGAAGGCGTAGAGCCATCGGGATTTCGCGTGAGGTCGATCAGCACCACCGTGGTGTGCCCGATCGCATAGGGTCCAAGCTCCTCGGGAGAATAAATGTGCTGCTCCGGGGGTCCGGCCAGCGCGACGCTGGTGCTCAGCACTGCACTCAATCCCATCATCACCGCAGACAGGCAAGCGCGACCCAGACGGTTCATTCCCTGCAACATGGCGTTCTCCCCTGCGTGAGCCGCGCACCACACCGAGGCGCGGCGGACTGCGCTTGGTTTAGCACGCGCTCATTGCAGTCCGCCACTCAATTTAGTCATGGCTCGATCTAAGTTTGCCGCGGGGTGTCGGGCGATCCGGAGCTTATCCGGGGCAATAGCGAGGACAGCGCGCCATCTACAGCACGCCATCGGTGCACCGGTGAGAGCCCCTACGCCTGGACGATATCGAAACGAGCGCAGGCACGCTTGCGTGAGAACGCCTTGGTCGCACTTCAAAGGATCGCAAACGGCATTCCGTGGGGCGATTTCAGCCAGGCGGCCAACAATCCAATTGCCGAACGAATTCTCGGTCCTATATTCTGCGCGCCCTGTGAAAGGAGTCCTGAATGATCGGTGTATTCGTGACCTTCCGCTACGAAGGCCGCTTCGACGAGCGGGCCATACGCAAGATAGCCGAAACCGCGCGCGCAAGATTTGAGGGAATGCCGGGATTACACTCAAAGGCGTTCACGCTCAATGCCAAAGAGCGCGAGGCGGTGAACTTTTACGTCTGGGAGTCAGAAGAGGCCGCCAAGGCGTTTTTCACCCCTGAGCTTACCGAGCGAGTGACCGGCCTCTACGGTGTCCGGCCCACCGTCGATTTCGTTCAGATTGCCGAGTTGGTGGAGAACGCTCGAGCACACCCAGCAGGATCTCGCCAACCCACGGAAACTGCTGACAGCACGGCGTGACCTGCAGGTCACCAGGCCGCTGACCTGGGATCGTCACCTAGGGCGAAAGCTCCAGCTCGTTCGATGCCCTCTCACCCAGATGGATGATCCTCCAGCGCCCCGTCGAAATATCCTGCGCTTCCACGCGCAGGTGTCGCACGCCGCTTTCGCTCAGCGAATCCTGTTCACTCCACATGTCTCTGACGACGCGCGGCTCAGACCTCTTACTGTCTGTGTCGGAGCCTTCGGGACTGCGACGGGGTGCGACGCTCAGGGGTTTCGCCGACGCCGGCGATCCGGGGCTGTCGTTGGAATCGCCCATCGGCTCGACTTCTGGTGCGGCGAGATACGGAATTGCGAAGGCGCCCGTTCTGGCGTCGCGTGCACGCGTGATCTCAGGCTCGACGACCGGCACCACAGCGGAATCTTTGAAAGTCCGGCGCGCCTGGACGGCGAGCTGCTTCGCCGAGATGGGATCGACAAAGAAACCCAGCCGTAGAAAATGGTTGGAGCGCCCGTGCCGCCGACTCTCCGTCGCGTACAGCGTATGCGTTCTGAATATCGCAAGCGCCGGCACGCGGCTCAGATCGATCGGCTGCGCCGACCAATGCAGCTGCACGGCAAAGGACACCGGCGTACCCTGAACGACAGCCTCGTGCAGTGTCCGTCGGGTAGCGGTGTCATCAGGCCGCAGCAACGCAATCTGATCGAGGCCGGTTTCATCTGCGTCCCCGGGAATCATCGGCACACGGCGTGAATCCAGGATCTTCAAAACCTGCGTATCGGTTAAGGGATCATCCTTGACGATGGCAGGGCTTCCAGTTGCGGATGTCGCCACGGTGGCGTCGTGCGGCGTCGGCGGCACCTTGGCGGCCCGCGAGAGCGCGCCCGGTGCGAGAGTCGCAAATGCACACGGATAGTGGCGTCGTACCGATTCTGCCCATTGCTCGGCAATGGCCAGCGTGTCGAAGTACCCCATGTGGAGGCACAGCTGCTGACTGCCATCCGACTGGCGCGCCTGACTCATGAAGAATGTGAAAGGCCTCAACTGCGGTGATTGCGGCGGCCGCAGGGACACCGGCGCAGCCAGCGTACACAGCGTGATCATGAAGCGGCCAGCGCCAGCCTGCGCACGATGGAATGGACCAGGGTCCGATGCCCCGTCGGGCGTTACCAATCTGGATGTCATAGGCTCCCCCGAAACAAGCGTCCGAATCACGGTCAGGAGAGCGCCAGATTTAAGGCAGCAGAGGCTGCACGCTCGCACCGGGCGGTGGAGTGGCAACCCCGCTGTCTTAGGCAGTACGCCCTTAGACCGGTGGCTTTGCGTCCCCGCCTTTCGAACGGGTATGCCCTTATGCTCGATCCGGGAAGGCCTTCGATTCGAGTCCGGTAAAGACCCGCAGATCGATCGCATTCCAGATCGCGCGACGGTGAGCATGGTCTCCGGCGCACCATATGTCTAGGTCCCGGGAGCTGCGTCGGCGGCGGACGGCTTCGAAGCGAGACCTCAGCCTGGGCCTTTGTACGGCATTACGCTGAATGAGGGTCCTGATCCGTGGGGCGTTGCAGCCGCCGGGATGCGTACGGCCTCCCCAAGGCCTGGGGGCGACCTGAATGTCCGCGACATCGCACGGACAGAAGCCCGCCATGAATCCCGGTCCAGACTCGCGCCCAGACCGCCTCACGTCAACGGATTGCACCCGTTGAGACGGATGGGCTTCCGCTAACCGTTGAATACCCACGCGCGACGGACCTCGCGTATCCGGGCGCGGCCACAGCACATGTCCGTGGCGGTTGTGCCGACCGGCGCTCGCAGTAGGACGCCACTCTCAAAATAGTGAGTTCCAGCAACCTCTGCAAATGGAACGTTCCACCGCCGCGTGATGCGGGCTCAGTCAATCGCGCTGGCGCGGTGTCACTAAAAACCGGCGAAGGCATCGCATGACGCAGCGTCCCATGAATGCGGCGCCTGCGGAATCACAGCTTGCTACAAACACGTGACCCTCAAGGCCACTGAGAGCCTGCGATATCCTCTCGGTACCCGCAGGGTCCGAACCCAGAGCACCCAGATGTAGATTCCGCACTGCACAAAACTGAAGCGGCTTCTCCAAGCGGTGGTGACCTCTCGCGGATACGTGCATAGTTGGGGGTTCAGGTTGTCCGGCGTTCCGCCTGCGTCGAACGCAGCTGGAACTGACTGCGTGGCAACGCTGCAAGGACGAACGC
This sequence comes from uncultured Pseudomonadota bacterium, assembly GCA_963794975.1. Classification (GTDB taxonomy): domain Bacteria; phylum Pseudomonadota; class Gammaproteobacteria; order Steroidobacterales; family Steroidobacteraceae; genus 13-2-20CM-66-19. The sequence goes on from CAWCGL010000002.1 coordinate 1,049,852, forward strand.
AATACAATCTCCCGAGGTGCAAACGATGGCTACTAAGCAACCTAATATCCTGGTTCTGTGGGGCGACGACATCGGCTGGTGGAACATCAGCTACAACAGTCGCGGACAGATGGGATACCGCACGCCCAACATCGACCGCGTTGCCAACGAGGGCGTGTCATTCACGGACTACTACGCCCAGCAAAGCTGTACCGCGGGGCGCGCCAGCTTCATCTGTGGTCAGAACCCGATCCGAACCGGCTTGACAAAGGTCGGCATGCCGGGCGCCAGCATCGGTCTGCAGAAGGAAGATCCTACGATCGCGGAAATGCTCAAGCCGCTCGGGTACGCGACTGGCCAATTCGGCAAGAATCACCTCGGCGATCGCGATGAATACCTCCCTACCGTGCACGGGTTCGATGAATTCTTCGGCAACCTCTACCACCTGAACGCGGAAGAGGAGCCGGAACTTCCCGACTATCCCAAAGATCCGAAGTTCAAGAAGATGTTCGGGCCGCGCGGGGTCCTGCATTGCAAGGCCGACGGTAAAGGCGGCCAGACAATCGAGGACACCGGGCCGCTGACCAAGAAGCGCATGGAAACCATTGACGAGGAGATCACCACGGCCGCCCTGGGCTGGATGGAGAAGCAGGCAAAGGCCGACAAGCCCTTCTTCCTCTGGTACAACGCGACCGCGATGCACTTCAGGACCCACGTTGCCCAGAAGAACCTCGGCAAGAGTGGCCAGGACGAATACAGCGACCGCATGGTCGTCCACGACGAACAGATTGGCCAGATGCTAGACAAGCTCGAGGAACTGGGCATCGCCGACAACACCATCGTTATGTATTCGACTGACAACGGGCCGGAAAATGACACGTGGCCTGATGGGGCCAATACGCCGTTTCGAGGCCAGAAGGACAGCAACTGGGAAGGCGGCTGGCGTGTGCCATGCTTTCTGCGCTGGCCTGGCAAGATCAAGGCGGGCACGGTACTCAATGGCATTTGCTCGCATATCGACATGCTGCCCACATTTCTCGCTGCCGCCGGGGATCCCGATATCAGCGCTAAGCTTCTCAAGGGTTACAAGGCAGGCGATCGGACATTCAAGGTTCATCTCGACGGCTACAACATGATTCCGTACCTCACCGGCCAGGTAAAGGAGAGTCCAAGAGAGGCGGTCTTCTACTTCAGTGATGACGGCGATGTCATGGCGGTACGGGTAGGTGACTACAAGTTCAATCTCGCCGTGCAACGGGCCAACCAGATGGCTCAGTGGGCCGAACCTCTGGTCAAGCTGCGCGTACCGCACATCGTGCATCTGCGCCGCGATCCTTTCGAGAGGGCCGACTTCAACTCGAACACTTACTGGGACTGGATGGTCAATCACGTACCGCAGATGTATCTGATGCAGGCGGTAGTGGCGGAGCAGATCGCGGGCTTCAAGGAGTTCCCGCCGCGACAGAAGCCAGCCTCCTTCAATCTGGACGGCGTTCTGGCCCAGGTGACCGCGCCGCACGGATAACCTGCGGCGGCAACGGTACGCAGTACGGCGAAGGTGCCCTGATAACTCAGGGCACCTTTGCCGGGGACGGCTTGCGAGCGCGCCTCCGTGACAGTCAGCGGTTGCGGCCCCGGAGCCCAATACCCCCGTGGCCACAAATTACATGACAGAGCAACCGCTGACTGTTGAACCTGGGCGCGCAGCTGAAGTCCGGGACTTCTACGAGCGCTATCCCTATCCACGGCCTGTGGATGATCTCGACAATTACCGCCGGCTATGGCGCGACCCAAAGCGCCGTCGGGCCGAGTTTCATCTCTTCTGGCCGGGCCGAGCATTTCGTGAGGACTTTTCAATTCTGGTCGCGGGCTGCGGAACTTCGCAGGCGGCTAAATATGCACTGCGCTGGCCCTCGGCCCACATAGATTGGCATCGACTTCAGTGAAAAGAGTATTCGCTGCACCGAGGAACTGAAGACCAAGTACCAGCTCGCCAACCTGGAACTAAAGCAGCTCCGCGTTGAGCGAGCCGGCGAGTTGGGCAGGAGCTTCGATCAGATCATCAGCACGGGTGTTCTTCACCATCTTCCGGATCCCGATGCGGGCCTGAGCGCGCTGCGCGGTCTGCTCAGCCCTCATGGCACCATGCACGTAATGGTGTACGCCCCCTACGGACGCGCTGGCATTTACATGCTGCGGGAATTCTGTCGACGGGTCGGAATTAAGGCGACGGATCAGGGCATCCGCGAAGTCATCGTCGCCCTGGGCTCGCTCCCGCCCAACCACCCACTGTGCAATCTCTTTCGCGATTCGCCGGATGCGCGGGACGAGGCGACGCTTGCCGATGCCCTTCTCCACCCACAGGATCGCGCATATTCTGTTCGACCAGCTGTTCGATCTGGTTGCAACAAACGGGCTGACGTTCACTCGCTGGCTAACCCAGGCACCCTACAGCCCCTTTTGCGGTGTGATGCAGCGGATTCCCCAGTTATCTCGCAATACGTTGCCTGTGCGAGAACAGTACGCTGCGGTTGAACTCCTGCGCGGTACGATGGCGCGTCACAGTGCGATCCTGACTTCCGCAGGTGGCGGCGCGGCGCGCCAGATTCACTTCGACGGCAATGCATTTCTTGACTACGTGCCCATCCGCAGATCGGACACGATCAGCGTGCGAGAGCGCCTGCCCGCAGGCGCGGCGGCGGTATTGATCAACCGTCTGCACAGTTATACGGATCTGTACATGCCGATAAATGGGCCTCAGAGTCAACTGGTGGAGTCCATCGACGGCCGACGCACCGTCGGAGAGCTCATTGCGAAGCATACCGCGCCGGATGCTGCGCGGCCGTTCTTCGAACAGCTCTGGCGGATGGACCAGGTCGTATTCGACGCGCATATCTAGTGCGCAGCAGCCTTGAGCTGGAGGTCTGCCGCGGAACACCATGAATGTAGGCGCATCGACTCTGACATTGGCCGCGCCGTTCGAGCTCACCTAGCGATTGAGGCAGATACCCGTATTCAGGGTTGGATCTGTCAGATTTCGAGGGTTAGTTTAGCGTTGCCACAACATGGCGCGGCGCCGTGGTAGACGCTGTTGCTGAAGTGGCAATGGCATGTGCAAACGCCGAAATGCGATAGCTGGCTCAGAAGCTTTAACCGCGCGGGCTCTGCGGAGGAGTGGCTCTTTAGCCGCTGCTTTGCGAGGACTTCGAGATCCTCGATGCTCTTCACCAGCTCGTGCATGGCAACCGTCCCATAACCGGGGGGTATACAATTCTCCGGCGACGATGCGTCAAATACGGTGCTGTGTGTCACGTGTGTGTGTGCGTGAGGCACGTAATGGGCGCCAAAATGGTGAACTGCGTCGGAGGAATTGACCGTCAGTTCACCTCGCAGTCCAGAACGGGTCCACGCGCCCGGGCAAGGTGGACGTCAGCCGCGACCGGACCCCTAACCTTCGACTCCGAGTTGTTGTGGGCAGCCGTACAGTGACACCGCCTTTTAATCGCCGGACGCTTCGATGATCTCAGCCAGCAACCTTTCCCTTTCTATTTCTTCTGCGCCCCGCCCGCCGGGGGACACTCGCTCGCAGGGGCGAAGTCCTCACACTGGCGGACCCGTTACCTACGCGCAATGGGACGGAACATCGTCGCTCTGGGACAGGCTTAGAATTCAAAGTGAGGCTCGTGGGCTGGAGCGATGGTGGCGTCGTGGACTTACAGCTCGCCCCTCACTGGGCAACGGTATGTCCGTCGGTAGTGACGCGGAACGCGCTGCGGCGCCACAGAAGACTCGCGCAGATGTAGGCCGTGAACGCGAGGCATAGCCAAGAAAGAATCTCGCCGACCCGCGTGTAGAGTGTCGGCCCCGGTCCCAGCGGCACGTCTGCAGTGATTGCTACCATTCCCGCGGCCTGCGTGGACGCGCTCTTCAAAAGCCGGCCTTGAGCGTCACTGATCGACTCGATACCGTTGAATGCTGCGCGTACTATCCCAAAACCATTCTCCACCCCCCGCATGACCGACATGCGCGCGTGGATCCAGCCGTCGGCGCCGAAATCGTTAGCGGGTACCATCATGAGCTGGATTCCGTGTGCCGCCGTGCCGCGCACGGACTCCGGAAAATCCATGTCCTTGCAGATCTGCGTGGCGTATCCCCGACCGAGAACTCCCGCCTGTAACCCAGGAGCTTCAGGCTCGAACGGCATCAGGAGATGGCGTTTTGCGTATATCTGCAGCGTTCCATCCGGCATGAACGCGAACGCGCGGTTCTGCGTAGGGTCCGCGACAAACGTTCCTGTTACGACCATTGCACCGACGGCCTTCGCGACCTCTCGCAGTGGAGCAAGAACCAACTCCTCGTTCTGCGGGGGCAGGTTGATCGCGCCCTCCGGTATTACCACCACGCGGATACCGGGCAAGGTCTTGATGAAGTCCGCGTAGGCCTGAGCCGCCTCGCGCTCGGCGTCGGGCGTGAACGCCTCGTTCTGCTTCCGCCACACGTCCTGGTCGGAGAGGGCAGCCACGTGCACGGTACTTTGGTGGGAAATGGTCAGCCGTGCAACGCCGCCGCCCACACAAAGCAGACAGATGGCCACCCCGATGGCACCCACGCGTCGCTCACCGCTCAGCAGCAGCGCGAGCGCACTCGCCGCGAGGCAAAGCACGAAGGAGACTGCGTGTACGCCGAACAGGGCGGCAATTTGTATAGCGGCCGGGAACGAGGTCACGGCGTAGCCCAGGGCACCAAACGTCCCGTGTGGCGAGATCAAGCCCAACAGGTATTCAACGGCAGTCCACGAGGCCGGGAAAGCGACGAGCGCCAAGGCTGGTGCCCCCCGGCGGTGAAGCTCCCGCGTCAGCAGCACACTAGCCAGAAAGCCGAGACACAGAGCGATCAACATCGGCGCGAGTGCCAGGAGAGGCAGGAACTTCCAGTAGCACTGGAACAGATAGATTTGACCGCATGCAAACGCGCAGGTGCTGGCGAGCACGACCTGCCAGAGCGGACTATCGCCGTAGGCGAGCCACAGCAGGGGTACCGGTGCAAACCAGGCGAGCAGCCAGACATCCGCCAGACCTTGCGACAGGTAGAACATGAGGCCGCTCAGCGACGCCGCTAGCAAGACCCTCATCGCACGCCCCTCCCTGGTTCGGGCAGGAAGCTGTCCAGGCATTGCCGCATTTGTTCCTTATATAGACTCCGGAACTGGGCTTCACTCGCGAACCGGTTCGCGCGGTACATGGATACCAGGCCCTGCGCGAGGGCTGCGAACTGCAGGGCCATGGCGAGACTCGGCTGCTTAGCCAGCAGCCCCTTCTGCCTTGCCGCTTCGATGCGTTCCATAGCCATTGTCATCACCGGAGACCGCCCCATGGCGAAGTCCTGGGGGTACTGACGCGCAAGTGGAGCGGCCAGTAAAAAGGCGGCATCGAACCGGTGTGGTTCGGCGAGAGCGAACTCTAGGTACGCCTGCCCCAGTGCAGCGAGCCATTCAAGTGGATCCACTGGGCGAATCGACTGCGCGATCTGCTCCCAGGCGTCCAGGCCATCTTCCATCAAGGCGTTGAGCAGTGCTTCCTTGTTGGCGTAGTGACGGTACATGGCCATGGCTGACAGCCCGGCCTGATCGGCAACCCTTCTGACCGTGAGTGTGGCGACCCCGCCCTCTTCCAGTACGGTTCTGGCCGCTGACAGAATGCGTTGCTTGCTCATGTTTACATTGTATACATGAAATGTGTACAAAGTACACAGACGTACGACATGGCTGAATGCAGCCTGCGTCACCTACGAGAACTCGCTGCCGGCGCCGGCGATCCGCGGGTCGAACTGGCTGCTACACGTCTTGCCTCGGCCCGCGACGACATGAAGACCGAGTCCAAGCGCGCAAGCCTGGCGTTGCGACAGGCGCAGCAGCGCGAGGCTCCCGGACTTAGGGCAGACGCTGAAATTCAACTCGGCTGGGCACGCGAGCGCTTCGGCGATGCTGCAGCCGCATGCGCTGCATTCGAAGCGGCGATCAGCGGCTACCATGCGGTGCGCAATCCGCGCGGCAAAGCTGCGGCACTGGCGAAGCTCACCACCGGCCCACTGCGCGGGAGGGACTGCAACGTGCTCTGACTCTGGACCAGAGTATCGGCAATGGCAGTCGCTAGAGGATATGAGGGAGCGAGATGCGGCGGCGGGCTGGGCGCGCCTGCTGCGACGCTCCATTACTGCACGACAGGAGATCTTCGGTGTCGACATTCACTTGGCACAGCTGTCCATCCGCGCCGGGCAATCGCGGCAGTCCGATGGCGCGGCTGTTGGCCATCGCCGACGACGCCGGGCAGCGACAGTCGGTCTCCTGGTCGCTCGAAGCACAATTGGTAGCATGGGAGTTAGAGCGCTCTACCGACGCCGGCAGTGCAGCAGCACTGCGACTTAAGATGGAAGGCGTCGCAAAGAAATATGGCTATGGCCGGATAGTCAGCCGCCTGCACCAATCAAAGCCATTGGCACAGGGCACGCCGCAACACTCCTGACCGCGCTGCGGGCCGCACGCGGTTCTTAGGAACTCTTCCGCGCAAAGTATCCCAATGCGGTCTGACTGGGCAGTGGACTCCAGTGCATCGGATGGACGCTTGAACGTCGCACAGCTCCCCAAGTCTGGCGAAGGCGCTCCAAATCTGCGAGTTGCGGCGTGTCTTTGATACTATCTCCCGAAGGTTTGCAGGAGTCGTCGACCGGGAATTTGGAGATGACGCAGGGATGACGGACGTTTGGGCAAAATGGGAAGGCCGCCTCATCAAGGGGACCTTCCCGCTGCGACGCTTCCTGGGGAACTCGGATCACAGCGTCGTGTTCCTAACGGAATTCCGTCCGTTGGACGTCAGTGATGCTGCTATCAAGCTCGTCCCGGCAGATCCGAAACTGGCAGACGGGCAACTGGCGCGCTGGCGCACCCTGCGTTCGTTGTCGCATCCCCGCTTGGTAAGGATCTTTGACTCGGGTCATTGCGACATCGGCGGTCATCCATTTTTCTTCGTCGTGATGGAGTATGCCGATCAGACTCTCGCCCAGGTCCTGCTGCAGCGCCCTCTTACAACGGATGAAGTGCGCGAGTTACTGCCACCCACTCTCGACGCCCTTGAATTTCTTCACGGCAAGCAACTGGTGCAGGGGGCGCTGAAACCGGCGAATTTCCTCGTCGTCGGCGATCAGTTGAAGCTCGCCAGCGACACCATTCGTCCCGCCGTGGATTCGCTGGGGGAGAACCGTGGGGTGTCTGCGCACGATGCTCCCGAAGCGCCGGACGCGCGATGCTCCACGGCCAGCGACACTTGGGCACTGGGGATGACTCTCGTCGAGGCCCTCACACAACGCGTTCCGGAGATAACACCCGGACAACCCACATCCGTCGCACTGCCCGGCGACCTCCCTCCAGATCTTGGCAACACCATACGCCGCTGTGTCAGTCCCGAGCCTGCCGCGCGTCCCACCTTGGCGGACCTGCGAGCGGCACTCGAGCCATTCCCTGCACGGACGAGCCCCCTTGGAAGTTACCTTGAGGTCGGTCGCCACGTGGCGCGCCTCGATGTCCGGAGCACGCTGAAGCATCCGGGTGTCGTGGCGGCTGGCGCCGTGCTCATCTTGCTTCTGGCGTGGCTCGGTCTGCGTGGGTCGGGCAGCCACTCGCCTTCCGCCCCGGCAGCCACAAGTGACGCTCAACCGCCGCCATCAACGGCAACGCGCCCCGAGAGCCTGCCGCAGGGTTCCCGCACGACCGGGCCGACCACTCCAGCCGTTCCTGCCACCTTGTCCGTCGTGCGTCAGCAGCTCCCTGCGGTTCCGCGCAGCGCGCAAGCCACGATCCATGGTCACTTCAGGCTCTCAGTGCGGGTGAGAGTAGACCGGAACGGCAATGTCACCGCGGCAGAATTGCAGGGTGCCAGTCCGAGTAAGTATTTCGCGCGGCTGGCGCTTGACGCCGCCAAGCAATGGAAGTTCTCGCCGACTGCCTCCGACCGGGTCTGGCTACTGCAGTTCACGTTCTCGAGTGAGAGAATAACGGCTGAAGCCATTCCGAAGTCCTAGCAGCGCGGCTCCTTTCAAATACATCGGTGGCACCGGCGCTGCACGATGTCGGCAACTGGAGGATGCTATGCCTAAAGCATATTGGATTACCGCGTATCGCTCTGTAAGTGACCCAGAGGCTCTGGCCGCCTATGCCAAGTTGGCCGGACCGGCCCTTCAGGCGCATGGCGGCCGTTTTCTTGCACGCGGGCTGCCGGGGCGGGTGTTCGAGTCGGGGCTGCAGCAGCGTACCGTGATCATTGAATTTGAGAACATCGAGCGGGCGATTGCGGCGCACGGCAGCCCCGGATACCAACAGGCTCTTGATGCACTGGGACATGGCGCCGACCGTGATCTGCGCATTGTCGAAGGCGTCGACTAACTGACAGCTTTCCGCGAAACGCTCGCCCATCCGTCCGTCGCTACGCTAACCGCCAGTTCGCTTGTAGTGCGGCCGCACCGGCGGCATTGCGTTATAAACTGCTGCATACGTCCCTGGCGCCGCGACGAGTCCTCTACAGCTGTGCCAGAAGCTTGGCTTTGTAAACGGAACGATACCGTTGCGTTTCCTGCAGCAGGCTAGTACCGTCAGCCGACTTGGCAAAACATGCGACGGCAGTAGGAGGACGCTATGCCCCGCCTCAGGAATAAGGTTCTCGCCGGAGTCGCAGTCGCTGCGGTTGCTTGCCTCCCATCTGCTCCCGCAGTTGCCGGGGGCCCATTGCTGTTCGCCCCGTGGGCGTTGAGCCACATCGTGGCGCCACTGATCATCGGAGCGGCGCTGTCGTCCTTCCAGCCACAGGCGCCATACCCTGCAGGTCCGGGCTATTACGGCGGGACGGGCGGCTACTACGCGCCGCCGAATTACCTCCAGCCCCCCGGGTATTACGCGCCCTCGCGGGGATACTACCCTCGCGGGTACTACGGGCCCTCTTCCTATGGTCCAGCGACTTCCCGCGCCTATCCGTTTCAGCGTGGTGTCTATCCGCAACGGCTGCCGTACCATGCATCTTATGGGGGACACGAAGCCTACCGCTCCGGCGGTTACGGCCATCACCGCTGGTAAATCGCTTCGTCGCGCGCGGAGCCGCGGGGCGCGCCGCGGAGGGAGGCCACCAAGTTCCGTCGCTGAGCAGTTACGCGGCCGGATATTGCAGGTAGCCACCGAGTTATTCCTCATGGAGGGTTACGGATCGACCTCCATCGAAGCAGTCGCTGCGCGCGCCGGCATCTCAAAGAGGACCTTCTACCACCGCTTTGACGACAAGGCGGCCTTATTCGCCGCGGTCGTGCACCAGATCGTGGAACAGATTCGTCCTCCGCCCGAAATTCCGCTACTTCAGGGTTCGACGCTGGAGGAAATTCTGCGGCATCTGGCCGGAATTATTCTCCAGGCAGCGCTGTCGCCCCAGGCTATGGCACTGAACCGCCTCATAGTCGCCGAGTCGATGCGCTTTCCGAGCTTGGCCCATGCGGTTTACAACGGACCTGCGACGAAGGAAGCGATCGAGCTCATCGCTGATTTGCTGGCGCGTGAATTGCCTGATGTTGGACTGACGAGTGATCTTCGGCGCTTTGCAGCTGCGCAGTTTCTGCAGATGATGATAGTGGTGCCGCAGCGCCGCTGCATGGGTTTGGACTCGCCCATGACGGCCAATGAACTGGATGGGTGGGCGCAGAATACCGTGAGTCTCTTTCTCCATGGTTGTCGCGGGCTCTCCGGGAAGCCATCGCGGCGCGCGCGCTGAGGTCGGAACGAGGCCGCGCCGAATTTGACCGTATCGCCCCAGGTGCCTACGCACTTATCGAGCCTGTTACGGCGATTCGAGCTTGTTACGGCGATTGCACTGATTCCGTGAGCGAGAACGTGTGAACAAGGAAGCGATTGGCTGCCTCGGTCAGTCGTTTCGTTGTCAGACTGCAGTGGCTGCGATACGTTACGCGGATGCCCTTATACCCATTGACGCGTAACCCCGCTCGCCTCGCCACCCATTTCAGCGGCCTCGCTCTTTTCGTTCTCAGGATGTCCTTGATGGTGGGGGCGCTGACATGGCTTGTCGCCACCACCGTTCAGGCAAGGCATCATGCCAAGGCTAGTCACGACGGCCAGGCCGGCGAGTTCGATTACTACCTGCTCAGCCTGTCCTGGGCGCCGACCTACTGTCTAACGCATGCAGATGATGGTGCGGAATGCTCAGGCAAGGGATACGGGTTCGTGCTCCACGGTCTCTGGCCGCAATACGACAGTGGCGGCTACCCAGAACGTTGCCAGACCCAGCTTGAATTGTCCGCAGATGCGGCGGCCAAAGGCCGCACGATATACCCGAGCGAGAGGCTGATGACGCATGAATGGCAGGAGCACGGCACCTGCAGCGGCTTAAGTGCCCTCGACTATTTTCGCACCGCCGACCGCTCCACGGCTGCAATCAGGGTGCCAGCCGAGCTAGAGGCTCCAAAAAGCGACGCAGCGCTCACGGCTGCGCAACTCGTTGCGCTCTTTCAGAGAGCCAATCCAGGGCTGCCGCAGAACGCGCTTGCGGTCGCGTGCAACCGTGCCCAGATGTCCGAGATCCGGGTTTGCCTCAACAAGGATCTCAGCGTGCGCTCCTGCGGCCGTGGAGTTCACACCAGCTGCCCCAACGTCCCGCTTGAAATCCCCGCATCACGCTAACTAGATGCCGATCGGAAAAGCTGCGAATCCTTGATTCTCGACGCTAACAGAGACTTGCCGTTCCATTGGCTGGTGCCTTGGACCTTCCCCGGTTGGACTCACGCTCACCCGGCGCGCATGCTCACTTAAGGGCACGGCTACAGACTCAGCGCGCTCATTTGCCGCATGAATACGTGGCACCGCAAGCACGCCGGCGCCCTGTTGTAGAACCAACGCAATGTTGCCGCCCAGACTGGCAGCCTGTTCCTGTATGTCTGCCCGGACCGCCACCGGATCGATGACGCCCCGCGGATCTCCGCCCGATTGGACGCTTCCGACGGATTGGCACCCTTCAACATCTTTACGCTCTTCTGTCAGCTTCACCGCTCCAGCGCCTAGCCCTACGAAAACATCGAGCAGGACGCGTTGATAAGCATCCACGCGAGCACGTACGCCGTTCTGATTTGCCGATCCATAGGGCCTCGAAGCCCTACGAGAAACCCGAGGCTACGGTATCGCGGCCTTGGCGACAAAGGGCGCAAGAACTCAGCCTCGCCTGGCGCTAGCGGCGTCTCGAGCACAGCCCCATGATGAGAAGCTCTCCTCGAGCCGCTACAGGCTATGCGCTAAGACCAGGGTCGCCCTCGATGACAGTCTGGGTTAGTTTGGGCCTCTCCCCTACCCGCCACAGTTGTGCTGTGTGCCTTACCCGGTAGCGCAGCGGGCCCCCATCTGCGGTCTGTGCTCGCGCGATCGGCCTGGGAATGCAGACAAATTCCGTTTCTAGCGTCTCTGTTCCTGCGCTGACGATCGCGTAGCCATGCCCGCCCATATCAACGAACTCCAGATGCGGCGCGTTGTCTGGATTGCTTACTGCATGCGCCGCCTGCAGGCTGCCGGTGCGCGCATACTCAAGCGCGCTTCTGACGCCGTGCTTCACGGTCAGGTTGATCGTAGCCTCGAACTTGCCCGGCTGCAGTTCGCTCACGAACAGGGGCCGCAGCGGATGGCCGGTGAGTCGATGCTCGAATGCCTCGGCCATGCCAGGCGCCGAGATCGAGCCGCAGATAAAAGCCACGCCCACCGGATCAAAGGTCTTGGGCGGCAGTGCCTTTGCCGCGTAACCGGCCCAGAAACTGTGCCGATCACCGGATACGACTGCGAAGCCGGTGATCTTGCTTTCGCGGACGAAGTCGTAAAGTTCGCCGCGCTCGGTGAGCGCTGCGCTGAAGTCACCGCCGCCGAAGGTAGCGTAGCCCCGTCCGGGCCAGGGCGGCGTCAACTTGGCAGGCAGGTTCAGCGGATCCGTGCGCATATCAAGCGTGCCGTTGGTGGCGCCCCAAACCTTCCAGGTCGCGGCGGACGCGGCGAGCTTCTGCTTGAGCCAAGCCTTTTGCACGCGGCCGAGCACGGTGAACGGCGGATCGTCGCGCGTGAAATTTGCAACGCTGGAGGTACCAAACGGAATGCTCTGGGGTGGATTGCCGCCGTTGTAGCTGCGCCCGGCCTCCAGAATCTCCAGCGCCTCCTGCGGAAAGAGGGCAGGAAACGCCGTCAGATCAAATGCATCGGCTTCGTTGCGCGTGGTTGGGTCTTCCATCGTATAGCTGTGAAAGTCGGTCAGGATCAGTTCGACATGGCGACCAAAGCGCATGGCACGATACCCGGTCATGCTGGAAATCGCCGTGTGGTTGTTGACTTCGTCGCCCAGGCCGTCCTGATCGATTCGCGAAATCGGTGCGTTTTCAACTTGCGGGCCGTTGAACTTGTCCAGGCCAGGTCCGGAGGCTTTGCGCACGCGTGCAGGAATGTATTCCCACCACGCCTGGTTGGCGGCCACGCGCAGCGCCTGCGCCGGCTCGCTCTTGCCGTCGTACTTGATGAAGCTCTGCCACCCTTGCCACGAAAACTCGTGGTTGTCGCCGATGCAGACGAATGGGAAATAAGCGCGGGCATCCTGAATGTCCGGGTCGTGAATGTGCGCGCGGTACACCATCCGGTACCCGTCTAGCGTCGTCGGCACGTGGAAGTTGTCGACCTTGCGGGCGTCCGGTATCTGCCCGATGTCATTGACGGTGCGGTCATACCGGTGCGATACCTCGGCTGGATATTCCACCACCTCGTAAATAAAATCGCCAAGGTGTAGCACGAAGCCGAGTCGTCGCTCGGGCGGCGCGCGTTGGTCTTCCCATATCATCCGGCGATATGCATTTTGCGCGCCTTCGTTGACGCTCTGGCAGGAGACGAATGCGAAGCGTACCGTCCGTAGGTCGTCGGTCTTTGGCGCGGTGATGGTGCGGCCGAGGCGGCTGCCGCCGCCGTCGCTGTCGGTAAACCGGTACCAGTATTCGCGGTCGGGCGTAAGCCCGCCGACCAGGACGCGACAAGTCCAGTCCGACTCGTCGCATACGACCGCCTCTGCGCCCGCGATGACGCGCTGAAACACGGCGTCCTCAGCGACCTCGACATGCAACGTAGCCCGCCGTCGGCCGTCCTTGAACGGGCGTCGTGTCCATAGGATCACGCTGCCGGCATCCGGATCTCCTGATGCGACGCCTTCTGGATAGAGGTCGCGCCGTTCCACCCAATGGCGTCGAGAAGCGGATGCGTTGGTTAGCGCCCATACAGGCGTGGCGCCGAATGCAGCCGCCGCGGCCAAGAATGATCGACGAGTTGATTTGATCAAGGTACCTCTGTACGCGTGAGGCGACTGATACGGGAAGTGTTCCTGCTAAACGACCGCCTTGGGCGGTACCTCTGGGCGAGCCTGTTCTGTATGCCGCCCGAACTTTGAAACCCAGACGTCATAACGCGTAAGCCGTCGGCGGCGGTTCTCCCGGCCCGCACCGCTCGCTTGCATGCCGCTCGCGTTTGTATACCCGAGTCGCACATCGCAGATAGGGGTTCCGTCGCAAATATCGCTCACCTCGCCTCGCGGTTTTCGGGAACGCCAGCAACGGCACCTCATCCGGACGGCCACGACGGAGCTACCGCTCCCCATAAGCGCCGGCCCGCATCCGGCGAGCCGTCGCAGCGGAGCCTGAACAGCCCGATCGACGAGCGACTATCATCCGCCGCGCCAAAATAAACTGGTGGCAAACGCCGCACGGGATTACAGTAAAAACCATGGGAGATGACACGCGCCGGCGGCAGGACGCCTGCGTACAACAAAACATTCCCTCTGACAAATTATTCGAACAATCGAAAAGGGACAGCGATGAAAATCCGTTCGCTTCTGCCGAGCGCACTGCTCGGCCCACTGGCCTGCTCGCTCGCTTTTCCAGGGACGGCAGCCGAAACAGCGATGAGGCACCTGGGGGCCGCAGATCAGGGCGCGAGCACGCGCTTCAATGTGTATTTGCCGTTGACCCACGTTTCGTCGCTTGAGCAGTTGCTGCGCGACCAGACCGACGCCAATTCCCCCTCCTACCATCAGTGGCTGACGCCTGCCCAGTTCAAGGAGCAGTTCGGGCCAACCCGGGAGACAGTAGCGCGCACCAAGGCGATCCTCGAAGCAAACGGCTTTCGGGTAACCGCCGAGCGCGCTCAAAGCCTGGAGGTTCGCGGATCGGTGGCCGCGGTCGAGCGCCTGTTTTCCACGCACCTTGAAAGCGTTCAGACCCAAGGCGGGCACCTCACGCTGGCGGCAGCTAATCATGGGCACCTTGCACTGCCGGCGGCACTGGCCGAGCTGGGAGCGGTAATCCCGGAGTTCGCCCCGCACCTGGCCGCACACGTTCACTCACGTCACCTGAATGGCAGTCGGCTGCCACTGACCGCAGGGCAGCCGTCGGGCGCGGCTCCGCAGGATCGCCTGGCAAACTTCTTCAGCTTTTTTTACGCGAATGACCTCAAGGAAGCCTATCAGGCCCCTTCATTCCGCGCTTTGGTAACGCCCCCGTTCTCGCGCCGGCCGGTACAGATGGCGGGCACGGGCACGACGATCGGAATAGTCATCTCCTCGGTTATTGACCCCGTTGACCTCGCCGCGAGCTTCGATTCGACGGTCGGAATCGGCCCGATCCTCGACGTGCAGAATTATTCTGGCGTCTCCAACCTGCCCGTGCCGACGGTGAAAATTCACCGCATCGACGGCGGCAGCGGCCCATTCGACCCAAATACGTCGGACGGAGCTGAGGCTTCCCTCGACACGCAGATGTCCTTAGGCACCGCTCCCGGTGCGCGGGAGATTCTGTACGACATGGCAGACCTGAGCGATGCCTCAATTGCCGATGCGTACACCGCAGTGGTTGAGGAGAACAAGGCCGATGTGGTGAGTTCATCGTTTGGTGAATGCGAACTCGACTTCACCGCGGCCGCCAATGGCGGCGAGGACTTCACGTACATCATTAGGCAACAGCACGCCATTTTCCAGCAGGGCAATGCGCAGGGGATGACCTTCTTCGCCAGCACCGGGGACAACGGCGCCCCGGAATGTACCTCAATTGCCTTCGACAACAATCCGAGCGATGGAACATCGTTCGTTCTGGGCGTCTCGACCCCCGCGAGTGATCCGAATGTCACCGCCGTCGGCGGCACCAACCTGCAATCGGTGGCCTCACCCACAGCGGATGACGTGGCCTACCTGTCCGAGAATGCGGACTTCGATCCGCGCCTGCCCGCCGAGTTCACCCTTTCGAACGGCAAGACCGTGACAGTGGACAACAATACCTGGGGATCGGGCGGCGGTATCAGCATCGTGTTCAACAAGCCGGTGTACCAGTACCTGGTCAAGACTGGCAGCAACAGCCACCGCACGATTCCCGACGTCTCACTAATGATGGGCGGCTGTCCGGGTGATGCAGACCTCAACGCACAGGACTGCACGGCGTTGCCGCGCAGCGGTATCATTGTCTGGATCGGTGAAGCGCCTGCCGTGCTGATCGGCACGAGCGCGTCAGCGCCAGAAATGGCCGCCGTCACCGCCATGGCCGTCGAGCGAGCCGGCACGCGCTTGGGGAACATCAACCCCCTGATTTATGGCCTGTCAGCCACGCAGACTGCCCTCGGGGGAACCAGGGCCCCGCAGCCCTTCCAGTACTTTCACCGTAACATTTCCGGAAACAACAACGGATACACCGTAAAGCCCGGGCAGGCATATAGTGAAGTTCTCGGCAATGGCACGCTCGACATCAAGAACTTCCTGCTGCTCCAGCAATCTCCGGCCGCAGGCGCCCCTGGGACGCCCAGCAATCCCTAGATGTGCCCGATGCGTTGGCCTGATCCGCCGCCAGTTTCCGGCGGCGGATCAGGGATCTTCGCCGCTCGAATACCAGTACAGCGCTGCGGACGGCCGCAGCGGCCTCATCCCGATCAGGTGCGCGTGAGTTCCTTTAAGCGCCACCTCAGCCACCAACGCCGTGCAAAAGCGCCCCACGGCCGACACGCTCAAGCCACTGGAACTAAGCGCGTGCCCGTGCCGCTAGCACTTGTCCATTGCGCATCATCGCGAGGCAACACATGCGCAACAGGCAATTCAATTGGCTGATTCCCGCCGCCCTGATTTGCGGTACTTCCCCGACGTACGGGTGGGGGCCTGACGGTCACCACACGATCGCCACCATCGCGGCTAAGCTGATTGCAGGCACTCACGCGGCACAGCAGGTCAAAGAACTGCTCGGGGCGCTCAGTCTCACCGACGCAGCTGTCTGGGCCGACTGTGCCAAAGGGGTTAACGCAACGACATTCAAGTACGCCGGTGCTGGTCGTTACCCTGAGTGCGCGGTCTTCGAGACCCCCGACGGAGAAGCCGCCATGGAGGACTTCGTGCGCCGCAATTCCACAAACTGCCTGATTAAGCCCCGCGAGGAAATCTGCCATAAGCAGTACCACTATGCTGACATTGCCATCCAGCACATGGCGTACTCGCGCACGTTCGTCGGTGCGCGCGACGATGACATCGTGGCGGCAATCGTTGCCACCACGCGGGTACTGAAGGGCGACCCCGCGCCAGCGCCATTCAATATCAAAGACAAGCCCGAGGCGCTCCGCTTACTCACCCACTACGTGGGCGACGTCCACCAGCCGTTGCACGTCGGTGCGATCTATCTGGCCGCAGACGGCGCCAAGGTCAATCCTGACGTGGGCACTTACGATCCCACGACCGCTACGCGCGGTGGCAACAACATCAAGGTCCTACCGGACAAGTCCGAGAATCTGCATGCTATGTGGGACGCGATTCCGCAATCGCTGACCATGTCGCACGTCAGCTCCACGTGGCTTGCCGCCGCGCGGGCCGTGCCGGCAAACACGGGCGCGTCCCTCGGATGGCCGACCCAGTGGGCGTCGGGAACCGTTACGCAGGCGGACGCTGCCCTTTCCGGAGCGACCTACGGACCGCTCTCTGACAGCACCTGGACCGTTAGACTTCCCGATGGATACGGCACGTCCATGGCATCCATCAAGAGAAGACAACTGACGCTGGCGGGCGCACGTCTTGCCCAGCTGCTGAACAATATCTGGCCGTGACTGTGGCACACGCCCGGGGCTGCGGATTCTGCGGTGCGCCCGGAGTCCAATCATCGCCGCATACCATGCCGAGTGCACTAGATCCGCCGGGCACGGCAGACTAGCCACGATCATTCGAGGATCGCCAAACAGAATGATCGGGTGCGGTTGTCTCAGTGTGTAAGAGTACAATCCTTGAAGCAGTGGCCATTGCGCGGTCGATTGCGGTCCTGCAAGCAGACTTCGGGCCACGCATCAACCTCCGCGGCAGCTCCCACTCGGCAAAGACTCACGGAGTTTTATTCGAATGATAGACAAAGAGCTGCTGAACCAGGCTTGGGTGGCCGTGCGATCCGCGGTGCGCTGGACGCCTCTGTTGCATTCCGAATATCTGGACTCTGAACTCGGGGCGCGCATATTCCTCAAGGCGGAATCCCTACAGGTTGGAGGCTCGTTCAAAATCCGCGGTGCCACCTTTCGCGTCAGTTGCCTGACCCCGGAGCAACGAACCCGCGGCGTTGTCGCCTTCTCGTCCGGCAATTTTGCGCAGGGACTCGCTTTGGCGGGCCGCCACGCAGGTGTACCTGTGACCATCGTTATGCCTCGCGATGCGCCACCGCGGAAGATCGCGTTAACCGAGAGAGCGGGCGCGACGGTGGTGTTGACCGACCACGGTGACCGCAATCGTGAGGAGGTAGCGGGTGAAAGAGCACGCGAAATCGCGCACGAGTACTCGTACGCACTCTTGCATCCGTTTGACGACCCGCTTGTGGTTGCAGGCCAGTCGACACTCATGCGCGAGGTTCAGATAGATGCCGGCCGTCAGCAGCTGCACATCGATGCGATCCTTTGTCCGGTGGGCGGAGGTGGACTCATCGCCGGCACCGCATTGGCGGAACAGCACTTTGGCCACGGCGCCGAGGTAATCTCGGTCGAGCCGGACAGCTGTGATGACATGCGCCGCTCGCTGGTGTCCCACCGGCGCGAACGCAATTCCGGCACGCCGCACACCATTTGCGACGCGATGCAGGCTGCGACTCCCGGCGCCATCCCGTTCGAGGCCGCGGAACATCTAATCTCACGTGGGATTGCCGTCGGCGATGAGGCCGTGCGGCGGGCGATGCGCATTGCGTTTGAAGAATTCAAAATCGTCTTGGAGCCCAGCGGGGCCATTGCGCTTGCGGCTGCACTCGAACACCGGGAGCAGTTCGTCGATCGAACGCTGGTGTTGCTGTGCTGCGGCGGCAGCGTCTCTCTTGAGGATCTGCTGCGCATGACGGCTACCACACACTGATATCGAGTGCGCAGACGCCCGCAAGCCGTCAGATATCCTCGGCCGACAGGTATGCAGCCAACTGACCGCCGCGCGGCACTTGGGTAGCGTCTGCCCGAGTACGCGGCAGGCGAATGCGGGTCTGGAAAGGGCCCGAAGCTCCATTCAGTTCACTGTAACGGTGGTGGGAACAGATGCTATTCCATTGGCCACGACCGTCAATGAGCTCGCGCCGGTCTCGGTATCTGGCGAAACAGTGAACTGCGTGGATACCACGGTGCTGCCGGTTGCCACGCCCATGGTGCTGTGATCATGGGTGCGCGCATAAGCCACATGGCCCGTGGCCATATTGGTGATACGCACCAGCGGGTAGTTCGTGGCCGCGTTGAGTTCGTCACCCACAGCGGCGGCCTGGGACAGGCCGTTGAATTGCGTGCCAGAAAGGGAGTACGTGGAACCGCGCGCCACGACAGAGGGCGCGGCGGTAATCGTGGGCGCCCAGGACGGATCAGGGCTGCCGTCGCCGCTGTACACCTGCGTGACGCCTCCGATGACAAGTGCCTGTCCGTTGGGCAACGGCAGCACGAAGTACACAGTATTGCCGCCGTTGTCCGTTAGGACTCCGGTCACCGACAGGTTGGCACCGTCAAACTCGTAGAACCGGCCCGAAAGCGCGGCGATCAGCACATGCCCCGAGGGCAGCAGGGCCGCGCTGGCGTCACCGGCGTCGTCACCGTTAGCGAAGTCCGGTCCCTTGGCGAAGCTGCCCGGATCTGCGTGCGTAGGCCCGGGGGTATAGATCACCGTGTGCGCTACGGCTCCGCCGCTTGCGGCACCTGTCGCGAATACCTTGCCATTCGGCAAAAGCAGTGCCGGACCGACCTCGCCCGGCGGAAAATACGTGCCCGCTGGCCCGGGACCGTAGCTGATCCCGCCGACGACCTGCGCTGGCGCCGGACCGTACGTGAGCCCACCGGGCGTGCCCGAAGGCGAAGTCAGCCCCGCAGGCGTGCTTCCATCGCTGTACCACTGCGCAGCGGCCGTATCGTAATGCTCCGCATGCGGCGGGGTGCCCACATCGACGGTGAACAGGTCACCATTGGGGAGCAGGGTCCAACCCTCCTCCGCGAAGTCGTCCGCCTTGCCGGTGGCTGGCACTGATGTCCAGGTCAGACTGGCCGGATCGAGGCGCCACATGGCGCGGCCAAGTTTGTCGCCAAAGACATAGCTTCCGTCGGGCAGAACCACAGATGGTACGTCGCCAATGTACGCAACTCCCACGGGTGGAGCGATCATCGCCCAACTGTCGGTGACAGGGTCATATACGGCGGACATGTTTGTCAGGCCGCTCGGCGCAAACGGCAGTTGATACTGGTTCTGGTTGTATTCCCCGCCCACGAACAATACCCGTCCGTCAGCCAGAACGACCTCTGATCCGGCATAAGGTGCGTAACCGGGAGGCGGACTTGCCAGCTGGTGCCAGGTGCCATTCACATAAGAACCCGTCGCGTCTGGCTTAAGGCTGTAAAACACCCCGGCATCGTTGACGGACTGCATCATGACGCTGCCGTCCGTCAGCAATAGGGCCAGCGCACCTGGTTCCGGTGGCTGATTCGCGAGGGCAGTGAACGATGCGGACCTGCACGTGACCGTCACATTGCTCACGTTGGCACTACCCACCGTGCCGGACCCGTTTGCCACCGCACATGTCTGAGCAGGCGAGGACGGCTGCATTGCGACAGTCACTGAATAGGCTGCGCCGCTACTGAGCTCGCCAGTAAAGGTGAATGCACCGGACTCAGGTATCGGCAGACTATCGCCGCTGTTGTTTTGCAGAAGCAGACCGGTACCAGCAAGACCCTCGACCGTCCCGCCGATCGTGTGCATCGCCGCCGCGGAGCCGCCGCCACCGCTACAGGCGATGAGTAGCGCCCCTTGCGTCGACATCACGAGGGCAACTGTAAAGCGTGTCCGGCCATTCATCGTCAAGTTGCGTCCTGAGAGTGGCCACCACAAGCGGAGCCCAGCCACGGTGAACAGTTGTCCGGCGATACTAGTTGGCGAACTCACTCGTGTTCGCGAAAGCCATATTCGCCATCCGGTTCCGCTGCGCTGATGCCAGCACTCGCGCCACGACGTCATACTTCGCTCTGCGGTCCGGACGCAGATGAATCTCTGACTGAGGGTCCTGCTGAGCTTGAGCGCGGAAGTAATCCTCAAGCTGCTGCAGACCCGTAAGGACAGTTCCATTCCAAGCGATAGTCCCGTCGGAATCGATATCCAGATCAATAACAGTCGCTTGCTTTGCCTGGGTGGAGACTCCCTGTGGCAATTCAAGCTTGACCGCGTGGGTCATCGTCGGAAGTGAAACGATCAGCGCAACGAGCAACACGAGCATGACATCGATGAGGGGGGTGATATTCATCTCAGACATCATGGTGGCGCTCGCAGCGGCAGCCCTGGAATGCGAGTAGACAGACCCTCGAGGAGGCCGCTGGCCGGCCGTGCGCTGAGAAGCGCTGTGAAGCAGTGCCGGGGCGGGAGCGGGCAATGGGTGATCGTGACCGATCACCATCGCGGCCCAATAACATCCGCACACGAAGCGTATTCGATCGCCGAGCCCACGCTGCTGCACCCAGTCCGCCATCCACTCCTCAGCCAGCCGCTCGCTGAGGGATCGCGGTGCATGGCGCGCGGCCCCCTTCAGCAGACTGGCGATCCAGGGCGATGGGCGCGAGAGCGCCGTAATCGCGTCCACGGTATTTCCGTTCATGCTCGGACTCCTCGAGAAAAGCCAAAGCTCGCAAACACTTCACCCGCTCGCGCGAGACCATTTGGAGTTAATCGATAAAGGCGACGCCGGGGGCGACCGGCCGCCACCGGATCAACGCGCTCCCAGCGGCTGACGAACCAGCCGGCGGTTTCCAGGCGCAGAAGAATCGGGTACAGCGTGCCGGATGCCAGGCCGCTACGCTTTTGCACGTCCGCGCCCGCCAGCTCGTCCGAGACGTTCTCAAGGAAGGCCTCCAGAACTCGGAGCGTCTGGAGTGACATGCGGACCCTGCCATCTGACGTACCCATACTCGTAAGTCTACATAGGTCAGGGTGCAATGCAAGTTCTCGGCCCGTTTCGCAGTCGCGGAAACGCCGGGATTCGTTCCCGACCAAACCGTTCGGCCGTCAACCAGTACCTACGCGCCGAGTTCGACCTTTGCGGCAGGCTTCATCCATCGCTTGAACTCGAGATGCTGATCAATTACTAAACTCTGGAGATGTGGATGCGCGTGAAGATACTTGCGTTAATAACACTGTTGACGAGTCCCGCCCTGGTGCTTGCTCAGGAGTCGTCTGATTCGGTCGTCAAATGGAACCAGGTGGTTGGTCTTATCACCGCACCGGGCGTAAACAACGCGGTGGCCGGCATCGGCTCGGGAGCCGGACCGTGGTCGGTGCACGAGGGACAGGCCCGCGTCGACCTGGAAACCGGACAAGTTACCTTTGAGGTGCGGGGTCTTGTGCTCAACGGCGGTAACTCGAGCGGCACGCCTGGGACTATCAGCACGGTAACTGGCACCGTGGTGTGCAACCCGGGAACGACAGATCAGGTTGTTCGGGATACGGCGGAAGTTAAGCTCACCCAGCAGGGCGACGCTCATTTCCGCGGCGAGGTCTACGGTATTCCCGCCCGCTGTGCGAACCCGCTGTTTCTGGTGCGTATCGGACCGAGCTTTCCGGTTGCCGGGGCGGTGGGCAAGTGGCTCGCCACCGGCGCAATTCGAACCGCCGGCGATGGGGGCTGACCACAACAATTGAAGGGCACCGGTCGCCGGCGCGTTGCTCCTATGAGCGGCTGCCGCGCGATCGGGAGTTCTGGTGGAAGTCGCTGCCCGAATGCCAAGCAGATCATTGCCTCGGGTACTGCGTGGCGCATGTCTCCCAGTCCGGGGCGATGCAGTTCCCGTGGCGCACAAGGAACCACAGGCGAGCCTCCAACACGTCCTGCTCGCGCCCCCCGTAGCAGCATGAGGTTGGACAACTTGCGGGAAAGCCCTCGGAGGGCCAACGTGCTACATGTGGTCAAGTTCGAAATCCCGGATTCGCGCCCCGCGAATTCCGGCCTCGCGCTGCAGCTTTCCTTCACTCCGTTCGTGTAACTGGCGGCCGGGCGCAAGGTCTTGGTGTAGCCGGCATCTGCGTCCGGAGGTGCTCCGGGAACCTCCACAGACACCAACTTGAACGCGACGCCAGACTTATTCTTGAACTTGGCTATTAACCCTGACGATGCGACTCCACCCGTCACGATGGACAGGACCCCAGTGGGCTGACCGTTTGTAGGAATTAACCGACGCCGCAATACACATGTCGGCGCAGGCACAGCACAAGATCAATTTGCTTTACTCACAGGAGTGCCGGCGCCAAACGGGCGGACCACGGCCCCTACGACGCACGTCGCGTCGACAATGGTGACGACATGCGCAGACTGAAGACCGGGATACCAGGCCTCGACGAGATTCTTTGCGGCGGTTTAGTCGCCGATCGACTTTACCTGGTAGATGGCGACCCGGGGGCGGGAAAGACCACGTTTGCCCTGCAGTACCTGCTGGCCGGAGTGCAGGCAGGAGAGCGGTGCCTGTATGTCACGCTATCGGAGACAAAAGAAGAACTGAACTCAGGCGCCGCCTCTCACGGCTGGTCACTGGAGGACATCGAGATCTTCGAACTGGTGGCAGACGCGGACCTCGACGGCGAGAACGATCTGACCATGCTCAATCCCTCTGAGGTCGAGTTGACCGAGACCACGAAGAGGATTCTCACCATCATCGAGCAGTTTAAGCCGACCCGCATGGTGTTCGACTCCCTGTCGGAAATGCGGCTTCTTGCCCAAAGCTCCCTTCGCTACCGCCGCCAGATCCTTGCGCTGAAGCAATTCTTTGTCGGACGGGCCTGTACTGTACTTCTGCTAGACGATCGTACAGCCGAAGGCCCGGACATGCAGTTGCATAGCATCGCCAACGGGGTCATATCGCTGAACTTCCAGTCACCCCCATATGGACAGATCCGCCGTGAATTGGAGGTGCGTAAGCTGCGCAGCAGCGACTTCGCCAGCGGATTCCACGATTTCGTCATCCGGACCGGGGGCATAGACATATTCCCACGTCTTGTCGCCTCTGATCACAAGGAGCATTTCGAGCGCGGAGTCATCGCCAGCGGAGTAGCGTCGCTGGATTCCTTGCTCGGCGGCGGCGTCGAGAAGGGGACCAGTACGCTATTGATCGGCCCGCCCGGATGCGGCAAGTCAACGATCGCCATGCAGTACGCTGCCGCCGCCGCCGCCCGGGGAGATCATGCGGCTATCTTTGCGTTCGACGAGACCAAGACCGCCCTCCTCGTGCGCTCGGCAGGGCTCGGCATACAGATCAGCGAGGGTACCGGGGCTGGCGAGGTGATGATCAGGCAGATCGACCCGGTTGAAATATCTCCCGGGGAGTTTGCGCACCTGGTTCGTGCGGCGGTGGAGCTGAACCATGCGCGCGTCGTCGTCATCGATAGCCTGAATGGCTATCTGAACGCCATGCCGCAAAGCAACTACCTCACCGCGCAGCTGCATGAGCTGCTGTCATACTTGGCAAACGCCGGAGTTGCCACATTCATGGTCGTTGCTCAAAGCGGCATGATGGGCAACAACATGACTTCTCCGGTCGATGCCAGCTACCTTGCCGACTGCGTTGTGATGCTGCGCTACTTCGAGTACGCGGGCCGTATCAAGAAAGCGATCTCGGTGCTGAAGAAGCGTACCGGCGCGCACGAAGAATCAATCCGGGAAATGTGGTTCGACGCTCAAGGCGTGCACCTGAGTGAGCCGCTCCTTGGCCTGCGCGGAGTACTGACGGGTGTACCGACGGAACGCGAGAATGCGCCGCAATCCCCTGCGGCGTCCCGGTCCAACGCTCATGCCACATGACACGCCTGGCGACGACGACTACCGCGTTTTAATCCTGCCACCCACCCGGCGTGACGGTGAGGTCACGTGTGATCTTCTGCGCCGTGCGGGCATTACCTGCATCGTTTGTCCGCACCCGAGCGCGCTGAGTCAGGGGCTCGCCGGCGCGGTGGGAGCTATCATCCTTACCGACGCCATAGTGAGCCCGTCGACCATTGGTCAGCTCTCGTCCGCACTCGATCAACAGCCACCCTGGTCTGACATACCAACAATTCTGCTCAGTCGCACCGAGCAGTCCGAATCCACCGGGTTGCTGCTGGTGAAGATGCGCAATGTCACCATTCTCGACCGCCCGACCTCCAGACGCTCGTTGGTGAGCGCGGTTGAAGCGGCTCTGCGGGCCCGGCGCCGTCAGTACCAGATCCGCGATCAGTTGACAGCGCTACGGGAGGGCGAAGAGTCGTTACGCAACGCAGACCGGCGCAAGGACGAATTCCTGGCGATGCTCGCGCACGAGCTGCGCAATCCGCTGGCCCCAATCCGCACCGCAACCGAGGTGTTGGCCCGTACGCTGCCAGCCCAGGACCATAACCGCGCAACCGCCGACCTGGTTAAGCGACAGGTGACGCATCTCACGCGTCTGGTCGACGATTTGCTGGACGTGTCCCGCATTACTCAAGGTCGCATTCAGCTCCACCATTCTACGCTCGATCTGTCCATCATCGTCGCGCAGGCAATCGAGGCGACTGAAGCGATGCTGCGCGAGAAGCATCATGTAGTCAGTCGCCTCTCCGACCTGCAGCCACTGTACGTAAACGGGGATGCCGCAAGGCTGTTGCAGTGCGTGACCAATCTGCTCACCAATGCCGCAAAGTACACCGACCCTGGCGGCGATATTCGAATTCAGTTGCGCGCGGAACAGGAGCAGGCTGTCCTTTCCATATCGGACAACGGTATCGGAATCGCTCCCGAGCTTTTACCCAGCATCTTCGAGCTGTTTGTACAGAGTGAGCGCTCGCTAGATCGTTCGCAGGGGGGACTTGGCATCGGCCTGTCAGTGGTCCAGCGCCTGGTGCGGATGCACGGGGGAAACGTCAAGGCAATTAGCGCCGGCCCTGGGAGGGGTGCGACATTTGAGATTCGGCTGCCACGGGTACCCCCTCCCCAAGCCGCTGCCGCGTTACCCCTGCAACCCAAGGTAGCAGCGAAGAACATCCTCGTTGTCGATGACAATGAGGATGCCGCCGACTCCCTTGCCGCCCTGCTGCGGCTGGACGGTCACCACGTGCAGGCGGTTTATTCCGCCTCCGCGGCCCTCCAGGCCGTTCGCAGCGCGCAACCGGCAATTGTTCTATTGGACATCGGCCTGCCTGAGATGGACGGCTACCAGGTGGCCCGCGAGATCCGGGCAACCACAGGCGGGATCCGCCTGGTAGCCCTTACCGGGTACGGACAGGCGGAAGACATCGCCCGCACCCGCGCGGCCGGGTTCGACGCGCACCTCGTGAAGCCGGTGGACTTTGAGGCATTGGAACGGGCCATCGTGCCTGAGGCATCCAAGTCAGCCGCGCACTGACGCCGGCGCCAACGCCCGCCTCTGACGCCCGGTTCGGAAGCTGTCACTTCCACACTCCGAATAATGCCCATATGCCTCACACCAGCGGAGCTCGAGATGTCGGTTGGGCGCACATGCAAGCCGACGGGACACCCTCGGCGGCGCGCTTCCACAAACGCCGGGCCCGCTAGCGTGGCTCGCTTGGGCGGTCCTGTGACGAGAGGTCGTAGTGCTCCGGACCAGCTACTGCAGAGTCATGGCAGCTGAGATCAAGACCACGGCACCGGCATTCGCGGGATCCTGTCCGCTGAGAATCTGGACAAGGCGCTGCGCGTTCGCGTCGCTGTCGTCCAGGTAGGCCAGGCCCGCGAACGCGATGCCCGCGTTGCTGCCGGTGCAATTGCTGACCTGCAATGACACGTTGTAGAGATTGTGGGTGGCGTCAATGATGGTGTAACTGCCATTGACCACGCAGCCCGTGCTCTGCTGCTCAAAGAATGTGCCGTCTGGGTTTATGGTCAGAGTATTACCCGCGTCGGTCCAGTTGCCGACCAACCTGTCGAGACTCGACGGCTCGCTATACAGCTTGTCGAGTGTGCCACCCAGCGCGGGAAGCAGGTTGCCAGCCAGGTCGAAGGAAAGGTTCAGGGACGTATTCATGAGATTTCCGGTGAGCGTGTACGCTACGTAGCCAGTCTGGCCGACCGGTGCACTGCAGCCGTTCAGCAGCAGGGCCGTGCCGTTCCCCGCAAAACTACTGCCCGCGTACACCCCGCCCGCGGCCATATAGGTGCCGCTCCGGAGGTCGGCACAGCCGAACTCATCCGTGCTCGCGAGCGCGTAATATTTCCCTCCGGCCATCAATGCCACTTCAGAGACGACGTTGCCGTTGATCGTGCCAGTGACGTCCCAGATACCGGCGGGATTGACCGGGACTACGGGTCCCGGCGGCGCTGGCGGCGGCTTGGTGCCTCCGCCCCCACCCGAGGAGCCGCCGGAGCCAGAACCACCGCCGCTCTCAGGGGTGGACTGCGCCACGGATCCGCCCGAAGCGACCTGTTCGCCGAGATTGCATCCAGCCAGCAGCAATATGGAAAGTGACAGAAGGGCTCTCACGTGGTCACCCCGTTTATCTTTCTAACCGGAGGTTAGCGATGATCTGGGTTCCATTTGCCTCCAGTGGTCATAAGCATTGATCGCGCTGCGCGAATTCAGACGCAACTCACACTCTGCTAGTGGTTTCCCGGCAGGTGACATAGCACGGCGTTGAGAGCCATCCTCCGACTCGCTTCGCGGTCCCGATTGGAGCGTCCTTGCCGCGCAGCGCATCGCACAATTCGGGCAGGCCGTCTTCGCTTACGGAAAATCGCACGAACGTTCGGCTCTGCGAACTCGATAGCTCGCGCTCAGGTGTATGACTGCCGACTAACGACGGGTGCGCGATACTCGAACGGCCGCCGGCGCCAGTTCCTCTTGGGCCGCAACGCCAAACTGAGCTTTGATCCACCTGACAAAATGGCTCTGAGACGCTTCATCCGTCCAAAGCAGCCAATAGCCGGTACCGCTGTCGAGGAGCCACGAGAAAGGCGCGCACAACGTCTTCTGCATCAGCAAGTCTGCAAACAGGACTGGCGACAGCAAGGCAGCGCCTATGCCTTGTGCGGCTGCCTGTGCCTCCATTTCATAGTCTGGAAAACGCGTTGAAGTAAACGTCAGCGTTGCCTTGGAGAGGCCGGCGAGCTTGAACCAATCAGCCCACCCGGGGTCCGGAATCAGCGGCGTCTCCAGGAGCCTTCTAACTGTGAAACGCCCAGTAAGCCACTTAGGGCTGAGCATGGGGGTACGCTGCTCCGACATGAGTTTCGCGCACCGACAGTTGGGCCAGGGACCGAGCCCGCTGCGAATGGCCACGTCGAAATTCCCAGCCGGCAATACCGTCTGCGTGTTATCTAGGACAATCGCGTCGGCTCCGGTCGCGGAATGATAGGAGGCCAGGCGAGGCATCAACCAACGGGCAGCAAAGGTTGGCGCGCAGCTCACTCGCAGCGGCCGCCTGATGCGGCGACAGTCGTCGACCGCGGAGCGCACGAGCAACAGTGCCTGCTCCAGCCGCTGCCCGAGCGCCTTGGCCCGAGCAGTGGCTGTCAGTCTTGGACCGTGGCGCTTGAACAGCAGGACTCCCATCTCTGCCTCGAGCGTCCGAATCCGCTGACTTACCGCTGTGGGCGTGATTCCAAGCTCCGAAGCGGCGCGCGAGAAATTTCCGTGCCGAATGCACGCCGACAGAACGCGTAAAGAATCGAGGCTGGGCAGCCTTTTCACCATGCGTCATTTGAAGCTGCGCTTCAAATCAATGTCAAGACTCATCGTTATGACTCAGGAGCCGGATTAACTACACTCGTTCCGCGTAGCGACCAACCGGAGCCAGGGAAATCATGAGGCATCAGCTAAGCCCACCGTGGGCGAAATTTGCAGCCGGCGGCTTTGCGGCGGGTACTCTGCTTTTGCTCGCGTCCCGCTCCTGGAGCGCGACGGCGCCTAGCGTGCCCATTGAGGCGATACCTCCTGGGTATTCGCTCACCCGCACCGGCGACCCCCACGATTTCGATTACTTCGTTGGTGGATGGATCACGAAGCAGCGCCGCTTGCACGCCCGTGGCGTGGGGAGTTCCGACTGGGAGGAGTTCCCTGCGGTCCAATGCCTCACCACCTACCTCGCCGGGTTGGCTACGGTGGATGAGCTCTACATGCCGACCAAGAGGCGCGCAGGCCTTACCGTGCGCGCGTTCGACATCGAGACGCATCAATGGTCAATCTACTGGGTGACCGGATCCGCCGGCCCGCTGGACCCGGTCGTTGGCGGATTCCAGGGGAACCATGGGGAATTCTATGCGCAGGATGAGGACGATCATCGTCCCGTCAAGGTTCGATATATGTGGGACAAGATTGATCATGACCACGCGCGCTGGCAGCAGGCGTTTTCCTATGACAATCGAACCTGGGAGACTAACTGGATTGCGGACTTCAGCCGGGGGGATGCCTCCATTTTGTGTGAGGGCGGCCGGCCCAAGCGGTAGCGCTGTTCGCAATATCGAAGCTCGAGTTGCTGCGACCCAGCGCGCGCGTGCTTCCTAGGCATTGGCAGCGTGACCAGCCGCCCATAGTGCCCGCGGTTGGTTCAACCAATGGCCCATGGAACGCGGACCGCGCCCACTGCTATGCCCCAGGCAATCACGGGCAACCCAACGGCGGTACTGCCTAGTATAAGCTCATGATTCATGAATCCTTGTGGCCAATGTCGATTCCGGAGCATTCCGTTCGTCGTAGTGGAGGAACAACCGAAACGCCGAGGGGCGGATTGAACGACCATGGATAACGGGGAGCTCGGCCGGAGAAACATATGACCAAGCCAGAACTGCTGTCGATACTTCTATTACTTGGCCTTCCAGCGCTAACCGAGGCTCAGAACCAGAAGCCCGCGCCCTACCCTGAAATGGCGCCGATAGAACAATATCTCATCGCCAACGCGCAAGATGAAATCGCATTGGCACGCACTGCGGCACCGGCTGCAATTTCGGCGGACGCGGAAGTATTGGTGCTCACCAGGCAAGGCTACAAATCCGGCGCAGCCGGCGGGAACGGATTTGTGTGCTTTGTCGAGCGGTCCTGGACAGCGGGGTTCGAGGACGATGAATTCTGGAATCCGAAAATACGCGGGCCGAACTGCTTCAATCCCCCGGCCGTGCACAGCGTGCTACCGCAATACCTGAAGCGGACCGAGTGGGTACTTGCCGGTGCCACCAGGGCCCAGGCAATCGAAAAAGCCCGTGCCGCGTTCGCGTCGCACCAGTTTGTCGCGCCGGAGGCGGGATCCTTGTCCTTTATGCTTTCAAGTCAGGGTTATTTGGGTGATGCCGCAGGGGGCGCCTGGCACCCGCACGTGATGTTCTTCATCCCGCACGGCAACGCAGCCACATGGGCCGCGGGACTGAAAGGCTCACCGGTCCTTGGAAGCGATGGTAGCCCATTCGAGCCGACCGTGCTGTTTGTACCCGTGCGTAATTGGTCGGACGGTTCGGCCAGCACGACGGCCGGCGACCATAGCCATAGTCAGTGAGTACCAGACACTTGCCCTGCGAGGGTGCCGCAGCTGGCCCTATGCTCTCCTGCCGCCGGCCCGACATCAGGCTTACACGACAGCATCGCTCAGACGCCAGGGACAGAATCATCTACCCGATATCGCCATGCGGCCCCCGGCGGCACCCGTTCACATTCCGAGCGATCGCCTCAGGAATTCGTCGCTGCGTCGGAGCAACTGCGTACGCGCATTCGAGTCGTCAAGTTGATGATCGAGGTCATCCCAGGTGACGAGCTCGCACTCCTTGCCCAACGCGTTCAGCCTTGCTGCCAGCAGCCTTGACTGTTCAATACTGACATTGTGGTCCAAGGCCCCGTGGAAGAGCATGACGGGGACCTTTATCTTGTCCGCCTGCTGCGCCGGCGATCCTTCACGGATCTGTGAACCGCTGCCTATGGCTTCACTGACCAGCCCGAAGTCCGACCAGGTGCGGTGTTCCTCCTTGAGCGCAGGCAGGTCGGTGACCGGCGCGATTGCAACGACCGCTTTGAACACCGAAGGATCGACGACCGCGGACTGTAGGGCCGCGTATCCCCCATACGACCAGCCGACTGCGGCGAGCTTATTCGGATCGGCAATGCCTTCGTGAACGAGCCACCGGCCCGCATCGAGCACGTCGGCGATCGCAATCGCCCATGACTTAAAGCCGTTGCCGTGGAACCACTCCTCCCCATAGCCACTTGAGCCGCGGAAGTTCGGCTGCAGGACGGCGTACCCCCGCGAAGCGTAAAACTGAACGAGCCAGTCAAAGCCCCACTGGTCGCGAGCGCTTGGACCCCCGTGCGGCAGGACGATCGCCGGCAAGCCCTTCGCGCTCTCATGCCCGGGGGGAAAGGTCAGGTAAGCCGGGATCATGGTGCCGTCGGCCGCCGGGTACCTGACTGGTTGGACCGTCGCCAGGAGAACGCCTTCGAGTTGAGGCCTCACCACGAGAAAGGTCTGCAGTCGATGATTGGGGCGATCGAAGATGTAGTAGACGCCCGCATCCTTGTCACTGCCCGCAAGGATGACCATCTTGGACTCGTCCACGCTCGTGTCGGTAACACTGAGGACCGCCGACGCCGGCAGTGCCTGCGCCACCGAGGCCATGATCCCGGCTATGTCTGCAGAGAAGTATCGGCCCGCACCAGTGTCCAGGACGTAGGACGCACCCACCACACGTGCGCGGCGGCCAATACGTATCAACCCGTCCACGTCCACGTCCGATCGTCCGTAGATCAATTCCTCGTGCTTTGACTCATCGAGGGTGATCGAATAAAGCGCCTTGCGACCGTCCTTCTTCTTAAATCCGTAGGCAACGTTGAGGTCGCGATCGACCGCCTGCAGATCGAATCCATTTCCGGTGACCTCGTCGTAGGTTGCCAGTGTCTTCCACTCACGCGAGCCGGGCACGCGGTAGAGGTGCGTGATTGCCCCGGTATCTTGTTGATCCTTTGACCGCGTTGTCTCCACAGACATGACGCGCACGGCGCCGTGGCCGTCAGTGACATAGCCGACTGCTTCGCGTCGCGGCGGCTCAATGCGGCTGACTGCCAGCGTGCGTGTATCGATTCGGTCGACACCCAGTCCCTCATCACTTGCGACCAGTCGGGTACCGGGGTGCACCTCGGACACATAGTTACGCATCATCAGCACAGCCCCGTCCTCTTCGGGCAACCAGTCGATAATGCCGCCGCCTGAAAAGTTGAAACTGCGGGTACTGAGTGGCGAGCGCGCGCTCAGTTCGCGCAGATTCGACCCGTCGGTATTGACGGCCCACACCCGAGATACGGGTGCCAAGCCGACTCTAGGGTCCTTCACGACCGAGTAGGTAGAACACGCGACCCGATCACCCGCTACCCACTCGCAGCGCTGGAGACGATATGCCCTGCCGTCCGCAGCGAAGGCGCGCTTTGCCGTAGAACCTTTCGTGAGCGATAGTGTGTAGGCGACTGCGCCCTGGCCTGCGGCCGGAACGATGTAGGCGACGCTGGTGCCATCGGGGGAGAGGGTAACGTCGGTCACGCTCGGGCGCGCGCCGAAGGCGGCGGCAGCGTCGAAGGGCTTGGCGTTTTGCGCCTCGACAGCAAGGCCGGCGCACAGTAATGCGGCAGCGAGAATGGATCGATTGATCAGCTTCCTAGCCTCGCGCAGGCCCCCGGCCATCACCATGCGCGCGCACGTGCTCCGGAGGGTGTGGTGTCCGAAATGCCTCGAGGATGGGGCATGGAATGCTCCCCGTGCCACGTTCGCACGCGCGTGTCAGACCACTGAGTGCCTGGCGTAACTTTCTAAGCGCGCCTATCTGTTGATCGATCTGCGCAATCTTCTGTCCCGCAAGACGTTGCGCCGCTTGGCGATCGCGGATGCGGTCCAGTCGCAGCAAAATGGAGATCTCCGCCAAGCTGAAACCTGCGCGCTGCGCTCGCTTGACACTCCTCAATTGCTCCAGTGCTTCCACGCTGTAGTACCGAAATCCGCCAAGCGGCCGTGTCGGCTGAGGCAAAAGACCCCGTCTCTGGTAGTAGCGCACCGTCTCCACGCCCACCCCGGCCGCCTTGGCGAGCCTGCCAATCGTCACCCGTGGCGGTAGTTTCGGTTTCATCGAATTTCCTTGACTCCGTACCATGGTACGGCCCCCATGCTGCGCCCCGTGGCGATTGGAAGGCAATCGTCCAATCGCACCCTGAACACTTTTCACCTTTCACGGAGGTTCCCATGAACACTGAATCAAGCAGCTGCAACTGTCCTCGCAATTCGCTGGACACCACCCCGGTCGGCGGGATCAAGGCCAGCGAGTGCCCATGCGGCACGGACTGTGCGTGTGGCGGAGACTGCGCGTGCGTCACTGGACAAGCCCTTTCCCCAGCCTGCCGCTGCGCTCCGTAGCCCCAGACATCACTCCGAGCCGGAGCCCCGCTGAAGCCCCGGCTGCGGGTGATTGCTCGGGTGCCGGGTACTGAACCAAGGCACCGGCGTGCACTGAGTGTGCACGCCTGGAGTCCGGTCACATTATGGGCGCCCTGTGTCCCGGAGAGTTCACAACATAAACGGATTGCAGCTCCGTCGGCGCGTGCACTCACCATGCCGGTCAGTGCACTTCCCGGGCCCAGTGCCTCGCCTGCTTGGGCTAGAAGCGCGTCCCAAGTCCGATCAGCAGGACATCGGTGTCACGGCTGTACGAGGTGAGCGTGCGATGCCACGACAGACGAACCAGCCACTGGGACGTCAATTGATAGCTGAGGGTTGTCGTCCCCAGCCCCAGGACGTGTGTCCGGTGGTCGGTCTGGTCCTGGTCGCGTGCAAAGTAAGGCCCGGCGCCAATGCCGACACTGACGCGTTGATTCAGAAACGAGCGCGTAAGCCATGCCTGGCTTGCGACACCCTGACGCTTTATAGCCTTGGCGTCACCCTCGTCGATGATCGAACCTGTGATGTCGATATACGGAGTGAGATTGCGCCGATACTCCACCATCCATGCGGCCCCCTCCGGGGACTGAAAGTTGTTGACTATCGTCCTGCCGATGAAGCCGTCTATCTCGTTGCGATAAGGGGAGGAGAACCCGTAGGTGGCGGGCGGCACCACCGGTCCCCCACCCGTCGACGGATCGAGTTGCCAGCCGATTCCCAGCAGCAGCGAGTCCGTACTGAAGCTGGAACCGACCTGAGCGCGGTTGTAGCGCAACTGGACTATCCACGGTGCCCTCGGATACCAGTGCACCGCCGCGCTGAACAAGCCGCCCCAGCCGTGCGCATCGATGGTTTGTCCTGAGCTCAGATCTGTAGTGGTGTCGTAATAGCGGTACGGCCCCGCCCCGATGGCAAAATCCAGCGTGCGTGATGGACTCTGCACCCGATACCACAGCTGGCCGCTAACGCCATCGCGATGGTTGTCTGTTACGTGTCCCTCGTTGAGGTACTCGTAGGACGCCACAAAATGCTGACTCAGATTGTGGGTGTACTCCAGTTCGTAGGCGTATGACCCCTCGCTGTCATGAGCTGTGCGTTGCGCTCCGGCCAACAGATATATTTCCTGCGCGCTGGCCGACGACGCCGCCGCGGCCAGCACCAGAAGAAGTCCGAACCGCCTAATGCACATGACCACCATCCACATGATGCAAGGTTTGCGCGGCCATCCCTACAACGGGAGCGCCTGCAACCAACATCTCGGCAGCATAGCCATGCGCGCTCTGTGTTGCCACACCTCGACGGCGGTAAAGCTGTGAGGAGCTCATGTGACTGTGACAACTCACTAGTTCACGAAACACTTGCCGCTTTTCCTACGTGAATTCAGCGAGCGCGCTGACTGCCTTCGGTAAACAGCATGTGCCGATTGAATGGCGGGACCAACAAACCTCCGTCACGGAACGCCGATCTAACAGTCAGTCCCTCAGAGTGAGGCCGAGGTCCGGTGACACTGCGCTACCGCGACCGCTTAACAATCGGCCTGGGCCGCCTGCCAGCGGCGCCAGGCCTGTTTGTTGGCCTGCCATGTGCTGGCGCTATTCGCCGACAACTCGTTCAACCGAGAGCGCTTGGTGAACGCAAGACGGACAAGGCCTACAGGTCATTCGCAGCCAAACTGACTCCGCAAGCCGCGGTTTAGCTGCAGTCTTCGCATCTTGGCGGCACTGCAACCAACAACCGCAAACGGCTTGGCCAACAAGTTTGCGATGCGGAGACGGTGACCCGTAAGGATGAGAACGCTAACTTCTGCCAATTGCCTGCGAATATGCGTCGCGGCCGTAATCACGCTTGCGGCAGGGTGCGCCGGCATACCCGGCCGGGACTTTCCCCGTCACGAGCCGACCGGGGCGAACAATGCACCCAATGCGGCACTTGCCGAGCCATTCCTGACTGGAGCCCGGGTCAATGACGGCGCCTCGGGATTTCGCCTGTACTCCCTCGGCATTGACGGACTGCTCATGCGCCTTGAACTCATTGCGCAGGCAAAGAGCTCAGTCGACCTGCAGTACTACATCTTTCGCGGCGACGAATCTGGTCGGTTGACCACGGAAGCCTTGCAGAAGGCGGCCCAACGGGGCGTCAAAATACGCATGATCGTGGATGACGGCGAGACGGTCGCTGGCGACGAACAGCTGTTCGCACTCGCGGCAAATCCCAGCGTTTCAATCCGCATCTTCAACCCGTGGCGGTATCGCGGGCACAGTCGCTTCCTGCGCGGCTCGGAGTTCCTCTTCAACAAGTCGCGACTGGACTACAGGATGCACAACAAGCTGTTTGTTGTGGACGGGACTATTGCCTTACTCGGGGGGCGCAACATAGGGGATCAATACTTCCAGGTGGACCCTGATTCGCAGTTCGCTGACGATGACGTACTCGTCGGAGGCCCCGTCGTACCGAAGCTCGCCGCGACGTTTGAAGGATACTGGGAAAGCGACCTTGCAATTCCTGCGGAAGCCATCGTGCCCCACAAACAGTACGACGCACAGCGGGTGGCGGAGCTCGCGGCGCGGCGGACTCCCCCGCAGAAGGCCAGCTCCGCGGATGCTCACTTTGCAGAGAAGCTGGCTGCGAACGAACCGTTACAGAGTCTGCTTTCGGGGTCCGCGGCCGTGAGCTGGGCTACCGCGGAGGTCGCATGTGACAGTCCGGACAAGAAGACTGTCGCGGGCGGCGAACGCGTTGGCAATCTCATGTTCGCCACCATCGCCAAGGCTGTGCGCGGAACTCAGTCGGAACTGTTAATGGTTACACCCTACCTGGTGCCGACCCTCGAAGAACAGAAACTCCTGACTGACAAGACCGAATCTAACCGTCGCGTTCGCATCCTGACGACGTCCCTCGAGGCCACTAACGACCCTGTGGCCGAAGCTGGCTACGACCACCATCGGGTGCCCCTGCTTCAGTCCGGGGTAGAACTCTATGAACTTCGGACCCATCCTGAGAGCACCCGCGGCAGCGGGCAGTCTGCCAAAATGACGCGCTACGGCACATATGGTCTTCACGCGAAGCTTCTGATATTCGACCGGAAGTCCCTCTTTGTCGGATCGATGAACTACGACGCCCGTTCGCGGTGGCTCAATACTGAGATTGGCCTGGTTATCTACAGTCCGGAGCTCGCCAAGCAGGGCGCACAGCGCTTTGACGCCATGATTAAGCCGGAAAATGCCTATTCAGTTACCTTACGGCAATCAGACTCCGAGAAATCGCCGACGCTCGTCTGGACTACGGTCGAACAGGGCCAGGCGGTTAGTTATACCAAAGAGCCCTCGCGCAACACCTGGCAACGGATGGAAGTACGCACCCTCTCGCTCCTGCCGCTTGATCACGAGTTATAACGCTGACGGTGCCCTGCGCAGTTTCCCGGCGGCCACGACAGATTCGTCTGACAGCGGCTGCACAATTATCGCACCTGAATGGTAGCGGCAACGGACAGCGGCGCGACCTGCATCTCGGCAACAATCAATGCTTCAAAATGTAACTAAGGAAGTGGCCACTATGAAGACTGTCATTACAGGGATGCTGATCTCTGGCTTGTTTCTGGCACCGTTAGCCATGGCACAGGACGCGGACGTGGATCGCTCCCACCCGAGCGCGTTCGTCAAGGACTCGGTGATTACCACCAAGATCAAGTCCAAACTGGCGGCCGACCACATCACCAGCATGGGCCGTATCCACGTGGACACCGATGCGAACGGGGTGGTGTGGCTCACGGGAAGTGCCCGCAGCCAGGAAGCCATCGATCATGCGCTCTCGGTTGCGAAGTCCACGGAAGGCGTCAAGGACGTCAAGAGCACGCTTGTAATCAAGCAGGACGATTAAATCCCGGGGGGCGCGGGAGCGTCGCGGGGACCCTCCCCGCCCGCTTCCGCGCTCATTCTTCGTGTGAGTGCATTGGCCGGCGATCGGGCCCAGATTGGAACCCATGCGTGTGCTGGGACTTGTTTTGTTCATTCTTCTCGGTACGTACGCCAGTGCCGCCGATCTCTCTCAGCTTGAACGCCAGAAGATCGATTACTTGATCGCTTCGGTGGAAACGATGGAGGGAGCCCAGTTCATCCGAAACGGCAAGGCATACGATGCTCATGCCGCCGCCG
The DNA here is from genome assembly GCA_963794975.1 of uncultured Pseudomonadota bacterium. Lineage (GTDB taxonomy): Bacteria > Pseudomonadota > Gammaproteobacteria > Steroidobacterales > Steroidobacteraceae > 13-2-20CM-66-19. The sequence continues at coordinate 1,086,927 of CAWCGL010000002.1, forward strand.
ATCACTTGCGACTCAAGCTTCGGACTGCGGGATCGCGGGTTGTGACAGCGGACGACTTCATCGAGTACTGCGCCTCCGCATCATCGATTTCCGGCCTGCCCTACCAAATAAAGTTTGCCGATGGGCATGAGGTAACCTCCGCGGCTTTCCTGCGCCAGAAGCTCGCGGATTTCGAGGGCAATGCAGCAGCTGCGCCGGCGGATCCTCCCAGAAGGTAGCTAGCTACTCACTTGTACCCGGCATACACGTCGCGAATCGCGTCGACGACGAAGCCTGGATTGTCGAACGGGATGTATTCCGAACTCTTGTCCGTGAACAATTGCTTGGCGTTCGATGAGAGTTCGAGCCACTTGGCCTGCTGGCGCTGCACTTCCTGCTGATATTTTTGCTGCTCCGGATCCGCCGGTCGCGCCGCCTCAAGTGAGTGAATCCCGTGATTGCCCGTCGAGAGCACCCGGACGGGACGCGACCCAAGCGAGCGGCTGTGCTCTGCGAGGTACTTTTCATCTACAGGCACTTGCTCCATCTCCGAGATGTAGGTGTCGTACAGCGCGACTTTGCTTTGCACAATCTCCAGCAGCTTGGCGTTGAGCGCCGAAGACCACATTACTTCCGGCAGGCCCCGGAAGAAGAACCGCTGCGCGCAGCTGCGAGCCTCGCCCCCGGGGCTGGATGGCGCTTGGGGCAGCGGTGCACCGCCGGCAATAGCGTCACGGCACACTCGCATCGACGCGACCAGCTTGGCGTGCCCTTCTAACTCTTCAGGGGTGCTGACGGTGTCGGCTTCCACCAGCACCAGACCGGCAACCTCCTGCGGATAGAGCGCGGCAAAGGTACGTACGTTATTTCCGCCGAATGCGTTGCCAACAAGAATGTAAGGGCCGCGGATACCGGCGTTGTGCAGGGAACTGCGCAGTTCGGCAGCTATCCGCGCGCTGGTGCGCGGCATCGGGCCAGGAGCGCTGAAGCCTGCACCCGCACGATCGTAGCTGCACGCGCGCGTCCACTTCGCCACCTCCGGCTGGACGAGCATCCACACTGGTGCCCAGTCGCCCCAGCCGGAATCGAATACCACGGCGGGCTCGCCGCTTCCCGTGCAGTAGAAATTCAGCCGCGTTCCGGGCGCAGCGATCAATCGTCCGGGCCGGGCATAGATCTCGTCACCCGGGGAAGCCCTAGCCGCCCCGCTGACTCCGATGAGTAGGATTGCCAAGAGCAGGGCAGCGAGTACCTTGAGGATGATTTCCACGGCGAGCCCCTCCTGCTTCCACGTCACAACACCGGAGACGCCGCGCCGCGCGCCGCTCACTGCGTGCGGCGCTCCTGGAACCGTCTAGCCTTGGCACGATTTCCGCATACCTTCATGTTGCACCAGCGCCGGGTATGGTTCTTGCTGTTATCCAGGAACAGCCAGCGGCAGGCGCCCGCCTCGCACGCGCGCACCCGTGCGAGGGCGTCGGAGAGCAAAAGCTGCGAAGCTGCCTCGGCGATCAGCCAAACCACGAATTCCGGCTTGCTCGCCTGCTCGGCACTCCACTGCCACTGTAACGCTGTACGGGCGCCGGACCCGGCGCGCGCCGGCTGGAGCTGCCGCGGAGTTTCCGCCTCGTGGAAGCGCCGCTCGAGCGTTCCGAGGGCCGCTGGCGTAGGTGGGCGCTGCTCTGCTGCCGCGTACAACACGTCTGACAAGGCCTCGCGCAACTCGCGCGCCGAGCGCAGCACCCTGGTGGCTATCGCGCTGCTCACCGCCTTCCTCGGGGCCCGGGCTTGCAGCGGATCCAGCAAGCCGGTTTCCCCGGCAAAGCGCAGCAGCGCACCGTAATCGTTCAGCCGGTCCTTGGAGCTGGCCGGTTCGAAGCGATTGTCGAGCGAATTGACGAAGTCGAGCACCGGGTGGCCGCCACACAGGTCAAACGCATCCGCAGCCGTCTCGGAATCGAATGTGGCCATAACCACTTAATATCACTTCACCGGTTACATTTAAAGCTGTCGCGCGTATCATAACCCCCTATCTCTTGTTTAACGGTTACGGTCAGCACCAATGGGCGCTCCCAAGTCATTCGACATACGCGTGTTTCTGGCGTTTGCCGCCATCTACCTGCTATGGGGCGGCACCTTCCTGGCGATCCGTATCGCGGTGCTAGAGGTTCCGCCGCTGTTCGCCAGCGGGGTGCGGTTCTTCATCGCGGGCGGGCTGCTCTACGTGTTCATGCGCGCGCGCGGTGAACCCGTACCTTCCGCCGTGCAGTGGCGCGGCATCGCCATTGCGGCCCTTTGCATGTTCGTTGTGACCTACGCAGCGCTCTTCTGGGCAGAACAATATCTTGCTTCCGGTGTTACCTCTGTAATCGAGGCAACGCTACCGATCATCACCGTAGCGCTCGAGGTCTTCGCACTCGGTCAGCAGCCGTTCCGCTGGCGTACGGCGTCAGCGGTGACGCTGGGTTTCTGCGGAGTAGTCGTCTTGTTGTTCCGCGGCGGCGGCCAGTCGCTGCCGACCCTACCCTGCCTGGTGGTACTGGCGGCTGGGGTTGCCTGGTCGCTCGGGGCGGTGTTGACGCGCTCGCAGCCGCGCCCGCGCTCCGCAGTGCTAGTCGCCGGTGCCCAGATGCTGCTTGGCGGCACGGTGCTGTTGGCACTGTCCGCGGCCGCGGGAGAAATACACACCTGGCCCGTGCTCTCCGTGCGCGCCGCGACTGCGTTGCTGTACCTGATCGTCGCCGGTTCACTGATCGGTTTCACGGCCTATCTCTGGCTACTTACTCAAATGTCCGCAACCCGGGTTGCAAGTCACGCCTACGTCAACCCGCTGGTGGCAGTAGCGCTCGGTTACTTCGTGGCCGGCGAACCACTCACCCCGCGAATGCTGTTCGCTGCCGCGCTGGTGGTGCTGGGCGTCTTCCTGCTGTTCACCGCGCCGCCCGTTTCGATCCCGCTACCGGAGAAGGCCGCTACGCCCAAGAGGAAAGAGCAATGGCAATACTGAGAGTATGGCGCGCCGAGATCCGGCGCGCCCTGCGCGATGAGTACGTAGACTACGTCACCGCTACCGGCCTCGCCGCCTACCGCGCTACGCGCGGCAACCTCGGCGCCTCAATCGCGGTACGCGATCTGGGTGCCGAACGCAGCGAGATCGTCACGCTGAGCTGGTGGGCCGAGGCTGCGGCAATCCGCGCGTTTGCGGGCGACGATATCGAGCGCGCTCGCTACTTCCCCGAGGACGATCGCTTTCTTCTCTCCCGTCCTGAGTTCGTCCTGCATTACGAGGCAACGCTTTCAGTGCCGTGCGGACCGGACGGAGACCGCGTCGGAGAGCCCACATGAACGCCCATGCAACAAACCCAAGTCATCTGTGGTCGACCGTTCTCCGCACCCTGGGAATTTGCCCTGGCGCCTCGAGGAGGGTCCCGTGTCTGGAGCGCGAAAGGACGCTCCCCCGGCCAGAGCCACTCCCGCCGCGCGCACGCTGGGTCGACCGCGTTCGACTGAGCGCGCCTCGCTGAGGCGACGCACGCCCGTTATGTCCAAGGCGCTCACAGTGGCGCAGAGCCATCGTCGCCTGCCTGCGACAGCTGTGAGGAACTCACGCGTGCAGCATAATGTCGTTGCGCACCCTAAATGACTCGTCTTCGGCCACCGGACGCGCACGCGGTCATGCTCGTTAGGCTGGCGTTCAGGATTGAGACCATATTGTAGGGTGAGATCAGCGCCGAGCCCTTGGGCGCACCGGACATGTACGCCGCTCTTTTTGCAGTCTTTCCATGTGAGGAGTTTCTGACCATGACCAAGGTTATCTATGCTGCGCTACTCGGCGCCCTGGCCGCTCCCGCGTTCGCCGGTGACGTTGGCGTCTCAGTCTCAATCGGACAGCCGGGTTTTTACGGACAGCTCGAGATCGGCAACGCGCCGCGACCGCAACTGATATACGCGCAGCCCGTTGTGATCCAGCGAGCCCCTGAGTACGTGTCCGCCGCACCGATCTACCTGCACGTACCGCCGGGTCACGAGAAGCACTGGAGCAAGCACTGTGCCGCTTACAATGCCTGCGGCCGGTCCGTCTACTTCGTCAGGGACGATTGGTACAACAATCAGTACGTGCCTCACTACCAGCACGAGCACGGCGACCATGGCCATGGCCACGATCATGATCACGACCACGATCACGATAGTGGCCATGACGAAGGCCATGGACACTAGGGGCTAGTCCGTTATTGCGAGCCTGAACTAGGTTTATGTCATCTGATGCGCATGGAGGCGCCCCCGTCCTTGGTGTTCCTGGGTTGCTGCACACGCACAACCTGGGAGCCTGGCCGGCTGCGTCAGCGAAAACTCACATCCGGATGCTCGATACCTACGTTTTGCTGCCAGTCCGGTGGGTATATAAAACACCCACAAAGACTGGCTTGACGGCATGCAGTAGCGAGTTCCGTAGCCAAAGGACAGGGCAGGATGGAGATGATCGGGGAATCCAAACCAGCCGCGCCAAAGGGTACCGTCTCACCGATGGCGTCCGAAGAAACGGTAGAGTTCGAGTTAACCGCCGAGCAGCAGCTTGAGCTGAAGCGGGCGGCAGCAGGGTGGGCTGCACCACCGGGCGAGCCCGGGACTGCTTACGACAGCTACATTTGCCGTCGGACCGATCGCGTCGATCGCGTGTGTACGATTGCGTTCGCCACCCTGGTCTTGGGACTCACTGTCGTAACCGGATGGCGAGCTATAGACGCCGCCCCATCCGCCCCCCTGGTCGTTGCCAAGGTCGTCACTCCCCGCAGTGTGCCGGCTCCGGTCGAGGAGGCGCACCCATCCGTGGTTCAGGTCATAAACCCGTTCGACTCGACGGAGGTGTTCGAGTTGCCGGCGAATACCAGTGAAGCCGATGCCCGCAGCGCGATCGCGGAGCTGCTGCTACAGCGCGCGCGTGAGCGGTTTCATCAGGGATTTGACGTGCACCGCGCCAACAATCGCCGCGCCCATTCGACGGCGGATAGCTCTTCGGATGTCTTTGTGACCCGCCTGTCCAGTCCCGACGAGCGGCTCGGCGGCATCCCCAGTCTCAACGCGGAAAGTCCAGCAGCCGACTGACTGCGAGTCGCAGCCGTCGCCCCCCTAGAAGCGCTTGGAGATTCCGATGGAGACCCCGTGCGGCAGCACCTGTACGGAGAGCGGAATGTCGCGTTGCGCTGCCCAGTACCCGACCCCGGAGCCTAGGGCCCAACCGGCAAGAACATCGGTCTGCCAATGGGCCTGGGACTTGAGGCGCGCGATTCCGTCATAGAGCGGCAACAGCTCCAGCGCCCAGATCCACACCGTCTCCCTGTGGTAGCTGATGATCAAGGGCGTCACGAAGGCCGCCTGCAGCGTCACTTCACCACTGGGAAAGCTCTCGCAGCAGCTGCCCTGGAACCACAGGTTCGGGTCGCTCCCCTGATACGGGCGTGCCCGGGAAAACGCCCGCTTTAGCAGCTGGGCGGATACCCCTGAGATGATGGTCGAGTCAATCGATTGCCACAGGCTGTGTCCCAGCTTGTCATCGTTGCCCAGCCACAGCGCTCCGCCGGCCTCGAATACCATGACCCCGGTCGCCAGAGCCTGCTGGTACTGCCGCCCCCAGATACCGCTCTGGTCGACTGACCATTCATGGTCAATCCCGAGCGGGCCGCCGCCGGCCCAGGCGACACGAGCCACGAGGGCTGCCGCCAGAACGAGCCAACGGTAGTTCCACACCATGCGCGACGCCTCTGGCCTTGCCGACTCGTCAGGGATGATGTGCGCAGCAACTTAGTCCTCGCTTAGCGGGCTTGCAGCTGCGCGTACGGGCCGACTTCCGGGGGCGCTGCCGCGTCGCCATTCCGGGCCACAATTGCCACACGGGCCCGCCACAAACGAGGTCAAGACTGTATTCCTGAGGCCACACCATGGCCGCAGGAGAACGGTGTATGTCGAGTCGCCTGGATGCGTGGTTGGATCTCTTGGGCAGGGCATTGGCGCGTTCGACCCGCGCGCTCAGCGGGGCCGCCCGCGCCCTGCTCTCCGCTGCTCGCCGCGATCGGGGGCGCATCGCCGCCGCTGCGGTTGTCGTCACGGCCGGTTATGGACTCTACGCACACCCACCCTTCGCCGTGGCACGCCCCAGCGAGGTCCTGGTACGCACGAACGTTCTCGACGGTTTAGCGAGCGCCTACGACCGAGGCACGATCTTGATGCTGCCAGGTATCCACCAGCTGCGACGCTACTCGACCCGTGACCAGCTCTTCCGACCGACCGACAGCACCAGCGCGACCGGGAAGGCCCCCTACCAGTCAAGCGAGGGACTCTCGATCGGGGTGGACCTTGCGGTCCGATGGGCCGTTGACCGCGAACGGGTGGCGCTGATGTCAAGGGACTTCCCGGACGACCTCAACGCCGATCTGGTGCGCCCCGCAGTGCAGGGAATCGTCTACCCCCTGCTCGCGCGACATACGGTGCGCGAGATCTTCTCCAGCCGTCGTGCCGACATCCAGCGGGAAATCACGGCTGAACTCGGGCCAAAGCTCGCAACCCTCGGGCTGCGGCTGCGCGGGGTCGACATGGGCAAGGTGGACCTGCCGCAGGACTATCGCGCCGGCATGGAGAAGCTGCTCGCGGAGGAGCTCGAAACCGAGAAGATCGCCTACAACCTCCAGCTGAAGCAGGCGCAGGTCAAGGAGAACGAACTCGAAGGGGAAGCAGACAAGATCAGGCGGCAGAAGGCGGCGGAGGCAGCCGGAGAGCAGCAGGTCATCGCTGCCAAAGCGCAGGAGGAGACCATGAAACACATCCTGCCCTTCAAGCAGAAGCAGATCGAGCAACGCCGGCTCGAGGCCGAGGCGGACAAGGTCTCCCGCATACGCACGGCCGAGGGTGCCGCCGAGGCGCGGCGCATCGAGGCCCGGGGCGAGGCGGACTCGCGGCAGAAGCTTGCCGAGGCGGAGGCCTACCGGCTAGAGATGGTCGGCAAGGCGTCCGCGGGTCAGATGGAGCGCGAGGGCGTGCTACTCGCCCGCTACCCGCTGTTGATCCAGAAAACGCTGGCCGACAAGCTCTCCGACAAGGTGCAGGTCATCATTGCCCCAACCCCTGCCGCCGGGCAGTTCATCGGATCCAATCTCCTGGGAACGCGCGCAACCGCCGCGTCCGCCGCCGGGGGAGCTGAAGCCGGGACACCGGAGGATGCCCCGTGATTCTGGGCATCGCCGCTGCGCTGGCGATCGCGGTCCAGGACCACGCGCCGCTGCGCGCCGCGCCCCGCGCCAGCGCACCGGAGCTGACCCGGCTCGGGCAGGGGGAACTGCTCGAGATCCGCGGTGAGGCAGCCGAATACCTCAAGGTCTACGATTATCACCGCGAACGCGGCGGGTATGTGCGCAGCGATGCGGTCCACCGCATCGCTCCAAGTCCGGCCGAGGCGCCCCAGCTGCTTACGGTGCTGCGCTTCCTGGCGGATATCCCCGGCTCCGAAGCGCTGGGCATCAGCTACGGCGCCGCCTACCTAAAGGCGGCGCCGCGGACCGCGCCGAGCGCCGAAGCCCTGGTGGCCATCGCGCGCATGGCGGAGCGCCTGGCTGATCAGGCCTCCAGCAACGGCGCGCGTGTCGCCGAGGCGGCTGCGCACCTGGAAGTGGTCGAGCAGTTCGGCATTCACACGCACAGCTTCGAGCAGGACGGCCGCATACGGGTGTGCTACGACGGCGAGCTCTACCGCCGCGTGCTAGCCCTGTCGGGTGCCCCTGCAGAGGATCGCGCCCGTGCCCTGCTCGGACTGACGCGCCCGGACTGCGTCGACCCCAACCTCACTCCGCTGCTTCGTGCGTCCATCGACACGGATTTCGCCAAACTGCTCGACGCTGCCGGCAATGACGGCGCAAGCGGGCTGACGCGGGCGCGCCTCAACCTGCGCCGCGCCACGGTGTGGGCCGCAATCGCCTACCAGCAGGCACGCAGCGGGCACTCGGCCGCCCTCGCGGCCCGCCGCGCCCTCGACGAACTGTTCGCGGCACGGCCGGCCGAGCTGGGGGAGGATCGGCGCGCAGAATATTCGGAGGCTCTGGTGAGGGTGAGTGCGATTCGGTGGGCCGCCACACCTGTGATCACGCAGACCGGAGCGCTCGTTGTGTCTGCGGTTCCGGGCGAACCGGGCCAGACATGTTTGACTCTCGCCGCACGCGAGCCGACGGGAGTTCCACTGGCGCGACGCTGCACCTACGGCATCGTGTGGCTGGCTTCCGCGCAGACCATTGCTCAGGGTCGCGCCCTGGTGCTCGCGGTACAGCCTCTGCCCGGCTGGCGCGAGCTGTGGGTGTTCCACAGGACTTCAGACACCTGGGTGATCGACGTGCTCTCCCCTGGCATCGACAGCGCTGAAGCCGGCTATGTGGATTTCGCCGGCTACGTGCCGGCTACCGAGCGCCTCCTGATTGCGCGTGAGGCGAAGGAACGCGGCGGCTTTCGCCGCCGCTTCGAGGTACTGCGGCTCGAGGACCTGGCTCCCTTCCGCCAGGCCAGCACGCCGGAGCTGCTGCTCGACTTCCGGGGTTCGCAGGACGACCAGTGGCGGCGCGACACACTGGCCCTTCATCGATAGCCGGACATGCGGGGGGCGATGTACGGCTGCTCGGCGCGCTCAGTGTCTGCGCGCGCGAGCGCCGGATTGCCGAGTGATGGACGCGCGTCCGTAACGACTAGCGGCTGACAACCCCAACCAGCGACGCACGGCCAAGGGCGATCTTATTGAGAGCCTCGGTAAGCTCCGTGGCCTTCATGTCCGCGGCCACGGCGAAGGTGGGCGTAGGCAGCGCCCACAGCGTGATCTCGTAGCGATGCGTTCCGGAACCGTCGGGCGGGCATGGGCCGTCGTAGTACGGGTCGCCGAAGTTACTGGGGATCTGCTTGGCTGAACCAGGCAGGGTCTTCAACCCGCGGGCAAATGAGGTGGTACTGGTCGGGATATCTACAACGACCCAGTGAGACCACTGCGCCGGTTGCACGCTGGTATCGATCATGGTCAAGACGTAGCTCTGGGTGCCCGCCGGCGCACCGCTCCAGCTCAGCTGCGGGGAGATATTCTCTCCACCACAGCGTGGATAGATCTGGGCCGGGGCCAACGTCGCCCCGGGCTGCAGGTCGGCGCTGCTCACGGTCATCGCCGCCATTGCAGGGGCGGCAAGCACGGCCGCAAGCGGTGCGAGCCTCGGCAGCATTCGTCGCATAACATACCTCCCGATCCCGCCCAGCATTTGCGGAGATCGGCGGCGCGAGTTTAAGCGGGCTGCCCGCATTCTACGCGCGCGCTGGCGGCGTCGCGCACATCCGCTGGCGGTAGCGTTCCGGCGCTAGGTGCTGGCGGGCGTCGCATCCCATTTGGGCTTCATTTCCCTCCCCCATCGTTTGGGGTCCTGGTTATGCATGGATTCCATCTCCTTGGCGACGTCCGGATGCTTCTCCGTCACATGCTTGGTCATGGCTTTGACCATCTCGTCCCAGGTGCCCGCCGAGAGCTTCTGGTCGCACTTTCCGCCCAATTGCTTGCAAGTCATGGTTTTCAAGGTCGGTTGCCTCGTGGGTACGTGGCCCCTCTATAGCCGGCTGCGCGCCGTCTCAGGTACCGGCGATATTCCCGGCTGGCGGTAGGCATGGGCCCACAGTTGGCAGGCCTTCCTGGCGCGCCTAGGAGCCGCCATTGCCATAGCTGCGGGTCAGATAGTCCGCAATGATGCCGATCTGGTCATCCGGAATCGGCGCCCCGTACACCTTCTTCATCTTTTCAACTTCCGCTCTCCAGAACGCGAGCGGCTTGTCGGGCGGCTGGGTAGTGATGTATTCGGCCGAATGGCAGGTCAGGCACTGGCCGCTGGCCAGGTCGGAACCGGAACCGGGCTTGAGCGTTGCCGTCTCGGCGGGCAAGTCGATTTTCAGATTCGAAGCAAGTGCGCCGGCCGCGAGGAGAATACCGGCGAGAACGACCCACAGCGCTTTTGCTCTTCTCACGGTTCTCTCGCCTATGCCGCCACAACGTGAGTCGTCTCCACCACGTTACGCATGTAACCGGCGGGATTCCACAGTGGCTCCAGCGGCTGGCTTTGTCCGATCGCGTTGAGCGCGCGGACCTGCAGCGCACGTGGGCCGCGGGCGAGCGAGACTGTCGCCTGCCACTGCCGGAAGGAATACTTTCCCAGGTCAGTTCCGAGGGTCGTCTGCCGCCAGCTCTGCCCGCCATCGACCGAGAGGCAGACCTCGCGTATGCCGTAGCCGCCATCAAATGCGACCCCCCGGACCAACATCGGGCGGCCGGATTTCACGGTCGCACCCTCCTTGATATTGGTGATGAAGGAACGGACCGGAAAGCGCGCGATCGGCACTGTCTTCTTCGCCGGGGTACCTGCAGGCACGCATGCGCAGGCGTTGTCCGGGATGCGGTATGCGGTCGTCATCCAGAAGTTGTCGAGCACCCCGTCCAGGACCGTTATCTCAGTGAGGTGCTTCACCCAGTAGGTGCCGAAGTAGCCCGGCACCACGAGCCTCACGGGATAGCCGTTGAGCAGTGGCAAGTCGGCATCATTCATCGAATAGGCGAGCATGACTTCGCCGTCAGCCGCGTGATCGACATCGAGTGCCTTGGCGAAATCTGGGGTGGTGGGCAGAACTGGCCCGTCGAGGCCGTCGAACCGCACTTGTTTGGCGCCGGCCTGTACGCCGGCCATGTCTAGCACTGTCTTCAGCGGCACACCACGCCACTTGGCGTTACCCATGGCGCCGTTGCCGAGCTGCCCCCCGGCGACACGAGGCGCGGAGAAGCCCCGGCCATTGCCCGAGCACTGGTTGACGGCAATGTATTCGATGGGCTCGAGCTTTCTCAGGTCATCCAGGCTGAGCGTTAAGGGTGTATTTACCTTGCCCTTGACGGTGACCTTGAATGTCTCGGGGTCAATGTTGGTGGGGATGCCCGCCAGATGATAGCGAACAAAGAACGCGTCATTAGGCGTAAGTACTCCCTCGTCAAACACGGCAAACGGGGTTTCCAGCTGTGGCGGGCGCGAGGTCTGCAGAATCAAGGGGCGCTTCTGCGGGTACTGCACCAAGGACCGCTCGCCATTTGCAAACGGTAACGTATAGCTGCCGTCGGCGAGTGCCTCTGCGTGCCGCGCTCCCAGCAGCGCTCCGATGCCCAGCCCTCCGGCGAGGCGCAGAAAGTCACGGCGCGCCATTCCCCTCATTCTCAGCTTACGCACCGTCGGCCTCCAGGGCACTTAGGACTGCCAAGCGCACGGTACCAAAGATAGACCAAACCCCTTGCGGCGGCGATACCCATGACGCGCGGAGCGCGGGCCAGGGCTTTCGCCGCGCTAAACACTTGAGAATCGATTGTTATAAGCGCCCGGGGGGCGCCCGGGGGGCGCCCTTGTAGGCCAAGACCCACTAAGTGTTACGAGATGCAGCGGATGGCGGGAACTCCGGTGGGCAGTGTTTACTTGAGTCAACACTGTCTGGCTGGGAGGTTGATATGAAGATGTTGAAACGTGTGGCTCCCCCGTGTGGCCTCATCCTGGCCGCCTCTATGCTGTTCCTGTCTGGCTGCGTAGTACACGAACGCGAGCACGACGTGGTGCATGATGGCGGCGGCAGTTATGCCCAAGGTTACAAAGAGGGCTACTACGACCGCGAGCATAATCGGTATTGGTCCGAACAGGCTTGGCACGACTGTATAGAACACGACGTCCATTGCCCGCATTGAGGCACTAAGCCGTCCGAGGTCGGCACGCCCTCATCCTGCGGGCAGTTGTCGTAGCTGGATAGAGACCAGTACGGTGGGTCCGGGTTGGGGCGGCCGCCCTCGGATGGTGTCGTTGCGTGGGGTCGGTCCGGACGGGGCGCCCCGGCGTCGGATGGGGTTGCTACCTTGGCAATATCCACCGCGCCAGCGAGCTCCCATCAACGCTTGTGGGAAGGTACGGGTGCAGTTGCGAGCGTGACGAGCACCAGTCCGTCGGGGGAGATTTCCACATTCATGGTCTCGCCGTTCAGCGCGAGCACTCTGGGGGCGGGTAATTTCGAGGCGGCACGCAGGTCGCGGAGTTGATTCTGAGTCGGATACTGCGGGGCACCCATGCGCGCATAAGCTGCCAGCACGTTGCCGTGCGTGCGATCCAATACCTGAATGCTCGCAGAATGCGCGTGGGCGTTCCTAATCTCCAGTCTTATCTTGCGGCTTTCCCCCAAGGCGCCAACGTCCGCGTAGTTCCAAAGCGCAATCACCAGGTCGCCATTTTCACGGCGCGTGGCTAATGTCCCTTTGACGTCCATTGCGAAGCGCTCGCCCCCGAGCTGGTGCAACAGCGCGAAGGCGTTGAACGCCGGCTTCGGGATGTGTCCCACCGCGAGCAGTCCGTAACCGCCGTAGAACGGCTTCTGAACCACCCCTGTCTCCTCGAATACGTCCGAGAACGTCCAGTACGCGACCTCCTGCGCAAGCCCGTCGCACTGGCGTATCGTTTCTGCCAGCCAAGCGCCCATGAAGGGAGCATCGGTGATCTCCGTGCGGTTCATGTAAGTCGCATTGAATTCGCTCAGGATCAGTGGCAGTTCGGGCAACGGGGAGCCCCTGATTTCCTCATGGACCTTGGCCACTGCGCGACACACCATCTGGTCCCGCGGAATGTGTTCCTCTGATTTGAACACGTCCTTGGCCGAGTCATCCCCGTAGATGTGAGTGGCAATGAAATCCACGGGTACGCCGAACTCGTGACAGTACCGGATGAACTCCGCGACCCACGCTGCCTGCGCGGTCACCGGGCCGCCGACACGCACTCTCCGGTCCACCGCCTTGAGCGCCCGGGCCGTGTGCTCATAGAGAGTCCAGTAGCTGGGCTGCTTCGGCTCGCCGGCCCAGAAGTCCAAGTTGGGCTCATTCCACACCTCGAAGTACCACTGGCTGACCTCTTCGATCCCGTAGCGCTGCACTAGGTGGGTCGCAAGCGCAGTGATCAGATCATCCCAGCGGCCATAGTCCTTCGGCGGGGCGACCACGGGGTGGTACCAGAAGCTGTGCCGCAAATCGGCGGCGGCCAGGCGCTGCGGCATGAAGCTCAGCTCGACGATGGGGCGAACCCCTTCGGCCAGCAGCCCATCGTAGATCTGGTCGACATAGGAGAAGTTGTAGACGGCCTCCCCGTGCGGGCCCTCGCTGTAGACCCCCACGTCATCGTTGAGAATGCCGTGGAAGCGGACGTAAGACACCCCCGTGACCTTACGCACGGCGCGCAGATCCTCGCGATAGCTTTCGCGCAGGCTCAGCACAGCGCGACCCGAGCCGAACACGTGCTCCCAATAATGCGGGAAAGGGTGCACCGGCGCTCTCGCATCGAGGGTCACCGTTTCGATTGGCTGGCCGTGCGCCGGCAAGCCTGTCGCGGCGAAGCTCACCGCAAGAGCTGCGCACACCAGGAACCGGTGCCCGCCTGAAATGTGCGAGGAGATCTTGCGCACTCGGCGCGATATCACTTCAGTTGCGCGAGCCAGCCGCCTGCAAAGCCGGCGCGCTCTAAGCCAACCTGAAGGTAGGGATTTGTGCGCATGACGCGCCAGACCAGATCGCTGCGGAAGTTCTCAATCATGGCCAGAATCGGTCCCTGATCGATCCCCAGGTAGTCCTGGTCAACCCAGCCGGGCCGCTTGGGTTCGGCCGGCCGGTCGGTGGTGGAGAAACTGACGTTGAACGCATCGCGAAACCCATAGTCGGAATAAATGTCCGCGCCAAAGCGATGATACATCTCGAGCGTCGCCGGCAGCACAATCTCGGGCGCAAAGGGGAGCGAACTGATAGCCGCCGTCGGCGCTATGGTGCCATCATCGACAACACCACCCGGGGCCAGTCCGCGCGCTGCGTACTCCATGAACGGCCGGTGCTCTCCCTGGTACTCGCCGCCGGACCCGGGGCCATCCGAGGCGCTCATTCCCCAGACATTCTTTCCGTAGGCTTGCCAGTGCTTGGGGTTGGCAATGGCGTACCGGCGCTGGGCATAGGTCGCGCGTCGGCTGTTCTCGAAATAGTCCAAGTCATGCCCACGCATGTAGGCGTCCTTGATGCCGCGGAAATCGACCCACACATGGGTGTACTGGTGGCCGAACAGCGGGGCGAACCCGAGATAGGTCTGGTCGTACACCGAGGTCCACTGCTTGTCGTAGCCGGCGGTCCAGGCTGCCCAGGCCTGCTCCTCGATGGGGTGCGTAGGCGAACCCAGCGCAAGCAGGTATACCAGCATGCCCTCGTTGTAGCCGCGCCAGTCGCTCTCGGAGAAGCCTCCTTCCGGAGTCCACGCCAGCGCCACGGCCGGCGGGCGCGGCTGCGCCCAGGTCCAGTCCACGCGGCGATAGATCTGCTCCACGAGCTTGCGGATCTCTCTCTCACCGCGATCGGTGCCGCTGAAGTACGACTCACAGAAGAGCATGCCCGCGAGCAGCAGCGAGGTATCCACCGTCGAGATCTCGCTGTTGATGGCGCGGGCGCCCGTGTGCATGTCCATGAAATGGTAGTAGAAGCCGTGTTGGTTCTCGGCGCGCGCGAAGAACCGCAGAGTCGTCAGCACGCGTTTGCGGGCCGCCGCGCGCGTCACGTAGCCGCGCTCCACCCCGATCGGGTACGCGGTCAGCCCAAAACCCACGGCCGCAATGCTCGACACCGAGGGCGTCGGGTAGCGATCCGGCACCAGGCCGTTGGCCGGGTTCGCGGTGTCCCAGAAGAAGCGGAACGTGCGCTCCTCGAGTTCGGCGAGGAAGGGGTCGAGCGGGCGCTCAGTCACCTCGGCGTTGGCGACGACACTGCCGTGAGGCTCCTCGGGGGCACTGAATGCGGGCCCGCAGATGCAAATCACGGCGCAGCCAGTGGCCAAGGCGCGCAGCAGGCCACGGCCCGGCGCTGCGCAACCTGCCAACAGCCGCACCTTAAGCCACACCGTCGAGAGCCCATCCTGGCACATCGTTCTAGACCCGTCCTGAAAAGCACCGGGGCACCGCCCGGTGATTCATGGTCCAGAATCGCTGTGATTCAGCCGAGCTTCAGTGATACGGACCGCAGAAAACCATGCTGCCGCATGGCGGCAGTACATGCACCTATAAATGATGGCTGTTTCACGGTTTTCGCCTCAAATCGGGGGTGCGTGGCTGCGCAGCCCGCGCTCACGGCAGCGGGGCCGCCGCGGTTCTGCCACGGGCCGTCGGCTCACCTCGTACGGGGCGACGCTGCTACTTCGACAGATCCGTGAAGAGCGAGGACATGTACGCAATGGACGGCTGAATGTCGCCCACCGGCACGCGCTCATTGAGGCCATGGGCGAAGCGATCACTGTCCTTCATGAACAGCGGACTGACCCCGTAACTGGGAATATTCTCGTGGCGAAACCACATGCTGTCGCTGGCGCCGGCCGACATGGTCGGGAACACCGGCACGCCCGGGTAGCCGATGTGGATGGCCTTGGTGACCGCGGCGACCAGGTCCGGACGAATCGGCGAAGCATCGGTGGCAACGCTTCCGGTGGAAACGTCACTGAACTTCACGGCCGGGTCGGCGGCGACACGTTGCAGCTCCGCCATGATCTCCGACCGCGGATGACCGGGGAAGATGCGGCAGTTGATGTTCGCGCTCGCCCGCTGCGGCAACGCGTTTTGCGCGTGGCCGCCATTGATCATCGTCGCGACGCAGGTGGTGCCGATCTTGCCAACCGTCGCAGGATTGCCACGCAGCACGGCGATGGCCTTGGCATCCGTCGGATCCGCCGCGAAGGCGCGCATCGCAGCCGCCGTCTCCGGCGCTTCGTAGTCGGCCGCCGACTTGAAGTACGCGCGCGTCAGGTCACTCAGCTCGGGCTGGAACTTGTACTGAGCCAGGCGCACCAGGGCCGCGGCGAGCTGGCTGATGGCATTCGGATCGTATGGCCGCGAGCTGTGGCCGCCCGGGGATGTCACCGTCACCTCATAATCCGCATAGGTCTTCTCCGCGCCGGACCAGCTGAAGTACTCCGGCTTGCCGTCCGCATTCAGCTGCCCGCCGCTGCCGTCTACATTGAGGACCATCTCGGCGTTCGAGAGCTCCTTCGCGAGCATCTCGGTGGTCTTCATAGCCGTCTCTTCATCGCCTGACAGCGCGAGCACCAGATCTCGGCGTGGCTGGTATCCCTCGCGCTTCAGTTCGATGAGGGTGGCCACCGCCAGGGCATCGTCCAGTTTCATGTCGCTGGAGCCGCGACCGTACAGCAGCCCGTTCTCGATGACGGGCGTAAAGGGGTCTCGCTGCCAGTCCGCAGCCTTGGCCTCGACCACGTCCATGTGCCCGGAGATCACGAGCGGCTTCAGTGCCGGGTCGCGGCCCTTCCAGCGGGCGATGAGATAGGCAGTGTCGTCGACCGGCGTGACTTTCACATCCGCATCGCTGAAGCCGCCAGCCACCAGGGCCGCCTTGAACAGCGCCGCTACCTGAGGCGCCTGATTGCCGGCACCGCGCACTGAGCGCAGCGCGACAGCCTGTTTGGCCAGGTCCAGTGCTTGTGCCTCAGCACGGCTGCGATCGACGGGACTCGCATACGCGTGCGAAGCAATCATGAACGTTAGAAAGGCCAATACTGCGGAAGCGGTTGTTCTCACGGGTCAATCCTTGTGAAGTCGTGACGCAAATGTATAGCGGCGACGCGGTGCGCGGCAATGCCAACCCACGGATCCCTACCGGGGACGCTTCGCATCTCGTTTAGGTGGACTGCGTCCAACTCTTATCAGGAGCCTCAAGCGGCTCTCTGCCCGGCAGATGTCCCGCAGCACTCGATCCTGTGCGCAGTGCCGCGACGCTCCGGCCGCGATGCCGCAGACCACCCAGAGCAGGGCTCTCGCCAGAACCTGAGCGGCCGTATGACCCCAACCCGCTCAGGGCTCGGCTAGACTAAGCATCCGCCCTACTAGCCGAGAGCCGTATGCCCAGTCAACGTTGCTTCCTCCTTGCCGCGATGTTACTGCTCTTTAGTGGCCACGCCGCAGCCGCTCCGGCGGATATGCGCGCGACGGCACACGAGTACTACCAGTGGCGCGACGCGGCCTATCCGGTGGCGACCAGCGACCAGGGCGAGCACCGCTATGACAATCGCCTGACCGACTATCGGATGAGCGAAGTGCTGCGACGGCGTGAACACGTCACCGCCCTCCTCGCCAAGGTAGGCACAACTCCGACGGACGGGTGGAACAAGGACGACCGCGTTGACTACATACTGTTCCAGTCGCAGCTTGCCGGCGCAGACTTCTTCGGCCGGCGGCTGGATCCGGAGAGCTCCGACCCTCAGCTCTACGTCAACGAGTGTTCGAATGCGATCTTCAGCCTCCTGAAGAAGGACTATGCGCCAGCGCGCACACGCGGACTCGCTGCAACGAGCCGACTCGAGCAAATGCCCGCCCTGCTGCAAACGGCGCGCACCAACCTGACGCATCCGGTGAAGCTGTACGCCTCCCTGGCAATCGAGGCGGCGCGTGAGGGGGACGAGCTCTACACGGTCAGCCTCATGACCCTCGCCGAGGGGATGTCGCCGGCTGAGCGCAAGAGGCTCGGCGCAGCACGCGATGCGGCCGTGAAGGCGCTGCATGACTACGCAGACTGGTTGCAAGTCGGACTGCCCAAGATGCCGGACTGGCAGCCGATGGGAGAGGCGCAGTACAACTATCTGCTCAAGCACGTGCTCCTGCTGCCTTTTGACGCGCGCGACGTCGCACATCTCGGTGAGGTGGAGCTTGCGCGCTACCGTGCGCTGGAGGCCATGCTCAAGGATCCGAGCCTCGCCTCCCCGGATCCTAAGCGTGCAGCACACATCCCGAAGGATCAGGCAGAGTTTCTCGCCAGCTACGAGTCGCGCCTGAAGGAGGTGGTGAGCTTCCTCAAGGCCAACCGGCTGGTGACCATCCCCGATTACGTGGGCGCCTTTGAGATCCGTGAACTCCCTGCAGCCTTCAAACCCACCTCGCCCGGCGGCTTCATGAATCCTCCGGGGATCTACGACAAGGACCCGGTGGGGTTCTACTTCATTCCCACCTATAACCCGAATAGCGGCAACTTCTATATCCGCGCCGCCATCGAAGATCCGCGTCCAATCCTGGCACACGAAGGAATTCCCGGGCACTTTCTGCAACTGTCCATCGCTAACCATGTCCAGAGCGAGATCCGCCGTCAGCACTCGGACACAGTGTTCGCCGAAGGCTGGGCCCTCTACGGCGAGGAAATGCTGTCCCGCGAGGGCTTGTATCCCGACAACTCCGCAGCTCAGGCGCAGGTCCTGCGCCTGAGCCGCTACCGCGCGGCGCGCATCGGCGTCGACGTCAACCTGCACACCGGACGATGGACGTTCGACCAGGCGGTGGCGTACTTCGTGGACGGCGGCGGTCTGGATCGCGAGGCTGCAGAAGGTGAAGCGGCCGGTGCCGCCTCCTCACCCACGCAGAAGATCTCTTATATCACCGGAAAGTGGCAAATCATGCGTCTGCTCGGCATGTACCGCGACCGTCATGGCAAGGACTTTCGTCTGGGAGCCTTCCATGACCAGCTGATCAGCTATGGGTCCTTGCCCCTGTCGGTCGTCGAGTTCCTCATGCTCGATGACGAGACTTCGTTGCGCGCCGCGATGCAGTAGGGGCGCGCAGCGCACTCATTTGACGTGCGTGGGCGTGATCGGCTTGCCGCTCATGCCGCAGTCCAGCGACCCATCGGGCTTCGTGCGAGCAGTGCTGCATGCCGTGCCCGGATCATCTTTCTTTCCAGCATTGCCGGTGTAGGTGTGGGGTATCACCCCCGGCATTGCCGAGGCACTGCGCTCCTCATTCGGCGACGCAGGAGCGCCGGCAGCGGTTGCACTGCCGGCCGCGCCATCGTGGCGCGCGTTGCAGCCCGCGAGGGACGCTGCGGCGACGAGCCCGCTCAGGAAGAAGGCCAATCGTACACTCACGGGTTCACCTCCTGACTTGCCGTATCTCATTTTGGTGTCGCGCTGTTCACTCTGAACTCCTTGCGGAGCTCGATCTTGGCGCGCTCCAGAGTCTGGCGCCGCGTCATACTCAGGTGGCGGCCGGCGCGATTGATCTCGAAATTGAGCATCGACATCGCCGAGCGGAAAGGACTGGATTTACGCCGGCCACTGGCCTCTGCCGAGCGCTTCAGCGAGGCGGCGATCTCCCGTGCGGACCGCTTCTTGAACACCCCTGGCTCCAGATCCAGCGCATTGCTGGTGCGCGTCACCCGCCCGGACCACAGTTCATGGCGCGGCCGTGGGGCCGATTGTTGCCGCACAGACACGGAATGCGGTCGCTTGCGCGCCTTGGCCGCCGTCGGCCTCGATCCCTGGGCGCTGGTACCGTTAGTCCGCCGAGGTGTCATTCCATCGCCCTGCCGGCGGCGTGTCGCGCGGACGCTCGTCAGTGCCTCCCGTACGCACTACCTTGTCCGCGTCCGCCACGTCGTATTTGATGTGGTGAGGGCCGCGCTTCTCGAGACTTCCCTTGTCCCGCAACTCAAGATCCGGAATCACCGACTCCTGACTGCGCTCCTCGTTGTCCGCTGCGGCCCCATCCTTGCTGCCGGCCGGCTGCGACTCGTTGCCCTCCGGGCGGTCTCTGGTACCGCCGGACTGCGGATGTTCAATCTTCGTCGGTGCCATCAGTGCGGAGACCTTGAGCTTCGCGGCTACGCCGTGCCTATAAAACATGACCTCGTTGGCCTGACAGAGATGTAGGCGTGAGCTGCACCTGCCTGCCGGCTTCGTCCCACCTCCCCGCGTACCGCGGCCAGCGCATCACCCGCAAGCGCGTCCTGAGACCACCCCGCAGGCAAGCTGACCCGTGCGGCAGTTTCTCGGCACTGCGCGGCGACGCGCTTTGGTTCCGTGCCAGGCGGGCGGGCGCGCGCGCCGCGTGACCGACAGTGCACAGAAACTGGGTGTAGCGAGGAGTCAGCCGGGCCAGCTGTCCGATAACAGCGGACATTGACTCGAACATCGACGGATTGCGATACCGTTGCCAGCCGCAACGGCAGCCTTGCTAGCCTCTGACGAGCGGCATGACGAAGTTCACCGCCGCGCCGCCCCCACTGCGGTTTTCTGCCCATATCCGCCCGCCCTGACTCATGATGATACTGCGCGCGATGGAAAGCCCCATCCCCATCCCGGTATCCTTGGTGGTGAAGAACGGCTCGAATATCTGCTCGGCATTGCCTCCCGGCAGGCCGGGGCCGGAATCAGCGATTGATATCTGTGCTGAGGCCCCGTCGACCGAGGTACGGCCAACGATCTCGCGCTCGCCCTTCTTGGCGCTATCGATGGCTTCGATACCGTTCATGACCACGTTCAGGATCACCTGTTGCAGCTGAACGCGATCCCCCGCCACCAGGAGCGGGCCGGGGTACAGCCGGGTACTCAGGCTTATGTGGCGCGTGAAGGCGTGCGCGGCGAGAAGTTCAAATACCTCGCGCACGACTTCCCCAAGATCGATGAGTGTTATCTGGCTCGGTGCCCTGGTGAACAGCCCGCGCAGGCGCATGATCACTTCGACTGCGCGGCGCTGGTCTTTGGCGATGTCTGAATTGATTTCCCGCAGCTCCACGAGGTCGGGCGACGGTGCCTCCAACAGCATCCCGGCGGCGCTCGCATTATTGCCGATCGCCGATAGTGGTTGCGTGAGTTCATGCGTGATGGATGCCGACAACTCTCCGACCGTCGAGCGGCGGTTCATGTGAGACAGTTCCACCATGCGCTGACGCGCGTTTCCTTCCGCCATTCGCCAGCGGCCGTGCTCATACAACAGCCGGACGATTAACACGCTCATCAAGGCCAGCACCGCGGCAGTCGCCGAGATCTCCCAGCGATAGCGCTGCCAGCCAGTCTGCTCGCGATATAAAACGTCGCTGTCATGCGGAAGGTCAGATTCCGCAATTTTCCACCGCCGCAGCTCCCGCCAGTCGAACACCGGCTTGCCAAGGGCAATGGGCACTGTCCTAACCTGCGAGGGGCTCTCGCCGGCGAGCAGCCGTGCTGCCGCGACGGCGATCGCGCGCCCCTGCTCCTCCCCTGAGATCAACGGTCCGCCGACGATTCCTTTGCCCAGGTAGGCATCGGTGTAGCTGAACATCGGCGCGTTCGCGGCCGCGTGCAGTTGCGCCAACGCGGTACTCTCCTCGGGCGGGATGCCCTCGATATCGGGAGACAGCAAGACGTATAGGATTGCGGATCGCGCAGGAAGCGTTGCCACTTGTCGCAGCACTTCGTTGAAGGGCAGGTCGGTGAGAAACCTGACTGCGACGCGCTTGTTGAATGGCGCGAGCGACTCGCGTATCTGGCCGACCCAATACTTCTCGATCGGCGAGTTGCCTATCACCACTGCAACAGAGTCCGTGTCCGGTCGAACACGCAGGATGTTCTGCATCAGGGCCGGAAAGCTCACTGTGATCGCCACTGCCGTTGCGCCCGGTGTGAGCCTTGAGGCGGTTACTCTGCGTTCCTCGACATCAGCCAGCAGCTTTGGCGTGCCGCGAAACAGCACCTCGCGATGTCGCTCCACAAAATTCGCAGCCGGTGCCCCCAGCGTGATGACCAGGTCCAGGGGATGGGCGGCAAACATAGAGTTCAGATACCCGGCTAGGGCCGAGTCGTCCTGGCTGTCCGCGAAACGTGCCGACACGAGCCACTGCTCGTAGAGTTCGCAGCGACCAGAAAGCTCCCGACTGAGTTGCAGCCGCGTGTCCTTCGCGTACAGGTCGCCGAACTCGGGACCCCAGGAGTGCAGTACTAGCACTCGTTTGGGCGGCTGCGCATGGGCGACGACCGCTGCGCCGAGCATGAGCAGCAACGCGGCAAGCACACTGCGGCCAAAACACAACATCAAATCCCCGGTTCCACACGACGCGTCACTAATGCCCGCGCTGCCCTGTAATCATAGGTGAGAGTTAGATTGGTCGTAACCGCGACTCACAAAAATATCTGGCGGTGCAACATCAGTTGCGAGTGCAACAGTTGACATT
This sequence comes from uncultured Pseudomonadota bacterium, assembly GCA_963794975.1. GTDB lineage: Bacteria > Pseudomonadota > Gammaproteobacteria > Steroidobacterales > Steroidobacteraceae > 13-2-20CM-66-19. Next base: position 1,108,966 of record CAWCGL010000002.1, read on the forward strand.
GCGAATATCACTGACGCATTGCTCTGCAAGCGTTGCGCGACCGCCACGCCCGCGGACAGCGACATGGATTCCCTCGTGCACAACATGCCTGAAAACAAACCCGGGAATCTCCACAGCCGCTGTACCGGGAAAGTCATTGAGCTGTGCTAATCTAAAAATCAATGCCCCCAGCAAAAGTGCTCCCGGCATCTTTAGCCAACAGGGCCGTGGGGTTAGAGGCAGCTCCCTAAGTGAGTGACGTTTCAGACGTACAAGCAATGGAATGCGTTGTTATATGAGTACCCAGCGCCTGGTATACATCGTTGACGACGACTGTTCTTTCCGCACCTCGATGGCGCGCATGTTGTCCGCTGCCGGTCTCGGCGTGCGCAGCTTTGCCTCGGCAAAGGAGTTCTTGGCGGGCCTCGGGGGCGAGCCTGACGATATGGTGGCTCGCTGTGTTCTCTCGGATCTGTGCATGCCTGGGCTCGACGGTCTGCAGTTACAGGAGGCCTGCGAGGCAGCTGGCATCGGCTTGCCGTTCGTCATTCTGACCGGGCACGGCAATGTTCCTACCGCTGTGACCGCCATGCGACATGGCGCGATCGATTTTCTCGACAAGTGCGCCCCGCAACCGGCCTTGCTCTGCTCGCTCAATAGGGCTTTGGAGTCCGACGCGCGCTCGAGGGCCGTCCGCGCCCAGCACGAGGATCTTGCGAAACGCTTCGCCACCCTGACGGTGCGCGAACGTGAGGTCCTGGAGCATGTCGTGCACGGCAGGATGAACAAGCAAATTGCCGCAACCCTGGGCATCCACGAGCGCACGGTCAAGTTGCACCGCAAGTCGATTACCACCAAGGTCGGGGTGCGCTCGGCCGCCGAACTGACCACGCTCAGCGCCCAAATCGGCCTTTTCCAGAGCCAGAACTAGCCTACCCCAAGGGGTAGTGGGCGCGGCCGCGCCGCGTTGTTAGTGTCCACGTCAGTCGTGAGTACGAACAGCGTGGCAATTGTTGACGATGACGCCAGCGCGAATCGGGCGCTCGGCCGGGTGTTGCGTGGCGCAGGATTCGCGCCGCGCAGCTTCGATTCGGCCGAGAGCTTCCTCGCAGACCCGCTGCGATCCTCGTTTGCCTGCCTGTTAATGGACATCCAACTCACGGGACTGTCAGGATTTGACCTGCAGCGCCGCCTGCTCACAGAGGGCAGCCGCATACCCGTTATCTTTATTACAGCTCACGACGATCCCGGATATCGCACCGAAGCTGCCCAGTTAGGCTGTGCCGGCTTCTTTCGCAAGACCGAGCTGGGCATTGTCGTCGTCGATGCGCTGCGTCGCGCGGTTGCCGCGAGATGAGGTGACATGGGGGCCAGCGCATCTTTATTGTTAGCCCTCGGTGACGTGCCCGATGATGCGAGCGGGACCCGCGCGCGATGCAGCCACGCCCGGCTTGCGTATCCACTCCCGCGGCACGTTTCGCCCGCGCGCACCGGACCGGCCAGCCTAGAAATTTATCCCGGCGGAAATCTGCAGCGAGTAGCCCTGGTACGTCCAACGATTGGAATACTCGTCAAAGTACTTCACGCTCAGGGTTACCTTCTGAGCCGGCAGCAGTAGGTTCATCCCGATGCCGACGCTGTTGACGCGATAGCGCTGCGCCTCCTCCGCGGATGTGATGGACGGGCCGGTCTTCGCTGTGGTCTGCCATGCACCGTAACCGATTACCCCCACCTGGAGCCTTGAACCTGCTTGAAGTGAAAAGGCCCGCATCAGGGAATAGTCGAGATCAAGAGTTTGCCCGGGGCGCACCTGCGTGCCCGACTGCGTAGTGTGGAACTCGTACATCTCGAACAGCGAAAGGGTCGTCGCCCTGTCTGCTGACAGGTAAAAAGTTTCTCCTGCTGCAATCACGGGCGTCCAATAGCCGTTGCCGACGTTGTCCGTGGCGCCGGCGCTGTATCTGCCGGTGGGCGCCAGGACCCCGAGGATGCCGCGGACGTCGGCACGGCCCGCGCGCCAGCCCAGGATGACCGGCTGCAGGTACAGATCGCCCACTCCCCCGCCGCCGCTGATCGCCCCTTGGGTGCTTGAGCTCAGGGAGTTGTTGGCCAACGGTACGGTCGCCGCGGACGAGAAGGTGGCATTGCCGAGGGCTGCTACCGGGTTCGCGTTGGTCCACAGTATGGTGTTCATGTCCAGCAGAACCGCCTGCTCCCCGGTCGCAAGAACCTCGCCGCCGCCGCCTTTCTGTTCATCGCGCGAATAGAACAGCAAGGCGTTGCTGTAGGTAAATCCCGGCGCCGCACTGACCCCGGAGTTCACCGCACTGAGGCCGAGCGGATAGACGCCACGGTTCTGGCCCTGTGCAACCGTGGCGGCCAGGCACATGAGCAAGCCGATCAGGACTCGCAGAGTTGATCCTGCCGCCCGTCCTGCGCCGGTTCGCGCCGCTTGCGGCAGCATCATGCAGAAGCACGCGGGCCGGCGGCCCTGAGTCGACGCAGGCCGTCGAAGGCGGCGTACTTGTAGGCATAGCTGTAGGTCGGCGTGTTGAGCGACATGTTGGCGATGGTGTTCAGGGTGCCCCCGCAGCGAATCAGCATCTGGCCGATGCCTACGATCTCTGAGGCGATATCGCCGATGCAGTGCACGCCGATGACTTTGCGGTCGCCTCTGAGAAAGATCAGCTTCAGCAGCCCGTCGCGCCCGGCAATGGCTCCCCGCGGCGTTAATCCGAGTTCGGCGCGGCCCACCTCGTAATCAAGACCCTGCTCTTGACACTGCTCCTCGGTCGTCCCGGCACCTGAAACCTCCGGCATGCCGTAGATGGCCGAAACCGGACACGGATCAACGGTCCCCTCGAACGGGATACCAAAGGCGTGCGCAATAGCGACCCGGCCCTGCTCCATAGCAACGGACGCCAGCGTCGGCCGGAGGATGTCCCCGGCCGCGTAGATCCCAGGGACCGACGTGCGGAAGTTACCGTCCACCACGATCCGCCCGCGCCCGTCGAGTTCGACCCCCACGGCTTCAAGTCCGAGCCCCTCGGTGTTCGCGATGCGGCCGGCGGCAAACAGCAGCGTGTCCGGAGCGAGCCGCTCTCCCGTCGACAGCAGCACGTCCAGTCCGGCCGCACCCGGCGCTGCCTGTTCCACGGTCGAGCCGAACATTACGCTCACGCCCCACTTGCGGAAGAGCGCCTCCATGCGCCCCGCCACCTCGCCATCCATCTGCGTGATCAGGCGCGCGCCACGGTCCACGAGCGTCACCCTGGCATCCAGTGCGCGTAAGATGGTCGCGAACTCGACACCCACCGGACCACCGCCGGCGATGACGACATCTCGCGGCACCCGCCCGCGCTGCAAAATGGTGTCGGTATCGCAAATGCCAGGGACTTCGAAGGAGATGTTCGGCGGACGCCGGGGCCGCGAGCCACACGCCAGCAGGGTTACCCGCGCACGAATCCTGCGACTCTGTCCTGTTCCGTCAGATACGCTGAGGGTCCCATCCGCAGCGAGCCGGGCCGTGCCGCGGATGTACTCAACACCGCGCGCCGCGATGTTTCCGGCCGTGACCTCCTGGAGCAGCTGGCAGACCGCCCGGGTGCGCTCGCGGATGATGTCAGTAGCGATATGGGGCGGTGCTGCCAACTGCAGCCCGTAGACATCGCGCGCGGAAAATCCGGTGAGGTAGAGTGCAGCTTCGCGCAGCGTCTTGGTGGGGGCTCCGCCGGTGGTGCAAACTGCTCCGCCCGGGGTCGCCTTCTCGACTATCGCCGAGCGGTGACCAAAGAATGCGGCCAGCTCCGTGGCGCTCTCGCCTGCCGGACCCGCCCCGATGGCAACCAGATCATATGTGTCAGTCATCAATCACGTCTGCGCGCGGCAGCCGTATCAGCCGCGCGCCGCCTTCATCGTGGCGATGTTGCGCCAGAAGTTCTTCACGCTGTCAGTTGCGCCGAACAAGGTGGTGAAATGCGTCGAGTCCACCAGCACGATATCTCCCGCGCGCTTGCCCTCCGGCGGCATCCATAGCAGGCAGTTGTTCTCCTTGTTGCCGGCGGCGGTGAACGGGTGAGGCCGCCCGGGCTCGATCGGCTGGCGTGCCAGCAGGTGGATGCCTTTGCCATCTGTGGCGGTGATTTCGTAGTGCGGCAGATGGCGATGAAAGCTCAAAGCCGTGACGTCCTTCAACAACCCCGGCCCATCAAGATCACGGAAGGTTGTGAGCGGAGCGGGCTCTCTGGAACCCTCGACCCGCGCAGGGCACAGCCCCCAGGTGTTGTGCACTGGCACGTTGAGCGCCTTCATCAGCGATCGCAGGTAGTGCGTGAAGCGCTGCTGGCGGGGCACCAGCTCGTCACCGTGGTGCAGGTACTCCATTTGGCGTTGCTTGAAGTCATCGGTGAAGCCGACATCATGATGCGGGGCCAGCAGCAGGCAGGTGCCCTCGCGCTCGAGCCACTTGCCGATGGCAGCCACCTCGTGCGCCGTCGCCTGTTCTCCCGATGCGAGGTGGTCCAGGCCGAATACGAGCAGTGTGTCGGTGTCGGCAAGGATGCGCTCGTCGATCGGCAGACTGAAGCCTGCCTGGTCGCCGCGCTGGAAAACCGCGACGGGATGGCCGGTAAGATCGCCGGCAAGCTGCTGGAAGTCCAGGGTAGAGCGATGGAATAGCTCCAGTGTGCCGGCGATCCCCTGCGGGAAATGCGCGGCGCTCCACTCCGGGGTCTCGTAGTAGGGCCAGAGCACGGAGCGCACCTCGGTCATGGTCGAGAAGCGGTTGTCCGCCTCTGCCGGATTGCGCTGCGCCTCGAAGGCATAGCTCCAGGTCCAGTAGATGCTCAGGCGACGCCTGCCGGGCGTGTAGCTGCGCGCCGCGTGGTTCTGGTTGTAGGTTCGGGCGGGCGCAATCGCGGTGTTCATGGGTAGCCGCCTGTGATCAGCTGGTTGTATTCAGTGCTGCAAGCCAACGCAGGGCTTTTAGCCCCGGAAGGAAGAAGTACGCGCCGCCGCGCACCGTGGTGAAAGCCGGCAGACCGGTGATCTTCCTGCGGATCGGCCGCTTCGGGATCTTGAATTCCAAGGTGCCATCGTGGGCACCGATGATCGGATCGCGCTCGTTGCCGAGTTCATGGAAGTTGCGATCGTTCGTCCACACATTTTGCGCAAACTCGAACTGGCGAATCAGGCTGGCACAGATCACGAAGGCGGCAATGCCGCGTTCCTTGCCATCATCAGGGGCGCCCTCCGGCAGGTGAGTGCCGTAGGTGGCTCCGCGCCGTATCATCCGCCGCCGGTTCATGTTCGCGGCTGTGTCGCGGGGGTTCATGCGGCGCATGTGCGAGCCCAGGGGCACGGCGTAGCCCTGCGGGTCTTGCTCTTTGTACTGAAAGTCATTATTTCGCTGCAAATCGGCGCCCAGGGCCGGATCGTCCTTGTCAGGCGCAAGCACCAGCGGTGCCCCGCTGCGCCAGCGTCCCATGAGCTTGGCGGCCAGCAGTTCCTGCTCGTGCGGTGACTTGCTGTTCTCGCGCAGAAAATCACGAAAGCGCCCGACGTGTTCCTCCATGCGGCGGTAGGCCATATAGCTGCCGTTGCGCGAGAGGAACTCCGCCTGCGGGAGTGCCGGATCGACCCCGGTTTCATCCGGGTAGCCGAGGATAAATTCGCCCGCCTTGAGCGGCGCGCCGGAGCCTGGGGTGGGTTCATCGCCTGACCCCTCAATGACCGGTTGCGAGAGTCGGTCGCGATAGCCGAAGTGATCGTGGGCGTGGTCGAATGGCGGCGTCGCTTCCAGGTCGAGACTGGAAAGCAGCACGACGTCCCCATGAGATTCTGCGACGAGCCTGCCATGCTCAGCCACGCAGCGGCCGCATTCTTCCGTATCGCGGGCGAACAGGATGACGATCGCATGCAGTTCCGGGTCGGCCGTCCTGTCCACCCACTGCGTCGGGCTGTTCGCTCCCGTATCACCGAGCATCTGCGCGCGCGCGGCCATGCCCTCGCGAAACTCCTGGGGAAATTTATCGAGGGTCTCCTCGTCCACCCCCAGCGCACGCAGGCCGTTATGGGTGAATGCCACTGTAATCCAGCGCTTGTCCTGCCCCACGGTGTCGCGCATGGTCTTGGCGGAGTGCACCTTGTCCAGAACGGCCGCGAGCCACGCCCGCCCGGCGGCAGCCCGCCGAAACGAGAGGAACTCGTAGCGGCCGGTCATGGCGGGGGCACGAGTCAGCAGGATGTGTTGGATGTCGTCAGTCTCAAGCACGTCGCGACTGCTCATTGCATCCGGTTAAGCATCCCCGGAAGCCCTGCCTTGATGCGCAACGCCTTCGTGATTGCGTCGGCGCTGACGACGGGTTGCCCATCGTGCTCGAGGAATCTGCGGCCCGGGTGTTGGCGCACGAACTTGACGAACGCCGGCGCGTTGGTTCCTTTGCCGTGAATTTCACGCGGACCATTTGGGAAATGCCACCCTCTGCACCCTACCAAGACGACGCGCACCACAACCACTACCCTTAGGGGCATCATGGACCCGGAGTATTTTCCGCGCTAGGCTCTCGTGCCGCTGCCGAGCGCGCCCTGCGCTCGCCTAGTGCAAATGACGCGCGCCTCGAGCGCTTGAACTGTAACCATTCGCTCACGCCAGAACCAGAGGAGATCTGTCATGGTAAGCTGGCTCAGCCACTTCTGGTCGGACTTCATTGCGCGATTTGACGGGCCGCTGCACTTTCGACTGTTCGTGCAGCCCATTATGGCCATGTTATTCGCCGCACGCGACGGCAACCGCGATGCACGCGAAGGGCGCAGCGCTTATCTCTGGACCGTCCTTACTGATCCCCGGCAGCGGGAATACCTTCTCGCCAGCGGGTGGCGCGGCATCTCCAAGGTGTTTCTCCTCGCGCTCGCTCTGGATGTCGTCTATCAGTTCCTGGAGTGGCACAGCCTCAAGCCACTGCAGGCGCTATTGACGGCAACGCTTCTGGCGGTGATTCCCTACGTGGTGCTGCGCGGCCCGATCAACCGTGTGCTGCGGGCGCTGCGGCCGGAGACCAGCGGGAAGTGAGTGCGCGCCGCGGTAACCGTCGTGGGCTCTCGGCCTAGGGGCTGCTTGCGAGGAGGTCGAACTTTGCACCGGCACCTAGTTCGAGCCTGAAAAACACCCGTGAGACACCGCCGGCGCAGGCCCATCGGAGCAATTGGACAACCCGGGTTCGCGCGGCCGGGTGACTGGAGAGCGCCATGAAATTTCGGCAGCTGGGACGCAGCGACCTTCGGGTGTCCGAGATTGGTTTCGGCTCATGGCTGACATTCACCGATCCACAGCGCAAGGATCTGGCGATTGCCTGCGTGCATCGTGCCCTGGAGCGCGGCATCAATTTCCTGGATACCGCGAACATCTATGGCAAGGGGGCCGCCGAGACGGTGCTGGGGGAAGCTCTGGCCGGGATCGGCCGCGATCGCTACGTGCTGGCGACCAAATTGTTCTTCCCGATGAGCGAGCGTGACAGTGGCCTGTCCGCCGCTCAGGTGCACAAGCAGCTCGATGCCTCCCTCAAACGCCTGCGGGTCGAGTACATCGATCTCTACCAATGTCATCGCTATGACTTCAAGACTTCGCTCGATGAGACCATGGAGGCACTCACCAAGGCGGTGGCCGCGGGCAAGGTGCGCTACATCGGCTTCTCCGAATGGCCACTCGATCGCATCGAGGCGGCGCTCGCCCTCCCGGGCGTCGCCCGCTTTGTCTCTAGCCAACCGCAGTACTCCCTGCTGCACCGGGACCCGGAGCAGGGACTGCTCGAGCTCTGCGAACGGGCGGGGATCTCACAGGTGGTCTGGTCGCCGCTCGCCCAAGGCGTGCTCAGCGGCAAGTACCTGCCCGGCGCGCCGATCCCGGCGGGCAGCCGTGCGGCTGACCAGGCGATGGGTGCGTTTCTCAATCCTCAATGGTTCGCAGCCGCAGTGCTCAAGAAGGTGCAGGCGGTAAAGGAACTCGCCGCGGGCAGCGGGCTCTCCCTCCCGCAGTTTGCCCTCGCATGGGTACTGCGCCAGCCCGACGTCGCCTCGGCGATCGTCGGCGCGTCGCGCCCGGATCAGGTCGATGAGAACGCGGCAGCCGCCGAAGCGCGCGTGGCACCGGAGTTGTTCGCCCAGGCCGAGGCGCTTCTCCAGAGCCAGTGATCGTGACGGCTACCTCGCCCGCAGTACCATCTGGGTGCAGCGGGGGCCCCGCGCTACGGTTCCGCCCCTGACCCCTGTCCGGCAGCGGCATCGCCGCCGGCAACGCTTGCCGGCGTGTCGGTCTTGAGGGCGTCGCGCTCCGCCTGGCGCGTCATCACGATGATGCTGATGCGGCGATTGATGGGGTTGCGCGGATCCGTGCGGTCGAACAGCACCGAGGAGGACAGACCGACGACCCGGGCGGTCTTGTCGGTCGACAGCCCCGCCGCCTCCAGCGCCCGCCGCGCCGCATTCGCCCGGTCGCTCGAGAGGTCCCAGTTGGTACGCCCGCTGGCACCGGCGTAGGCAGCCGCGTCCGTGTGCCCGGTGAGACTGAGGCGATTGGGGACGGTATTGAGGTAGCGGGCGAGCTCGCTGAGGATCTTCTCCGTGTAGGGCTTCAGGTTGGCGCTGCCGCTGTCGAACATCGGCCGGTTCTGCTGGTCGACGATCTGGATGCGCAGCCCCTCGGGTGTGATGTCCAGCAGCAACTGGTCCTTGAACGGTGAGAGCGCCTGGCTGTTCTCGACAGCCTTCTTCAGATCCTCCATCAGGGAATCGAGCTGTTTGCGCTCCGCGGCATTGACGGCCTCGCGCGCCACGGCGAGTTCGTCCGACTCGGTGCGCTTCTGCTCGCGGGAGTCGGCCTTGAACTGCGCCACCGGCGGCTGGGGCTTCACGGCCACCGGCGGCCGGCGCTCATCCATGGCGCCGTGCAGGCTGATGGGGCTGGTGCTGGCGCCGCCGGGCCCTGCCATGCCGGGCGCCGGCCTGACGCTCTTGCCCGGCTCCATGCTGGGGTTCTTGAAGTAATCGAAGATGGCGGCCCGCTGATCCTTGTTGACCGCGGTCACCAGCCACATCACCAGGAAGAAAGCCATCAGTGCAGTGACGAAATCTGCGTACGCCACCTTCCACGCGCCCCCATGGTGGCCGCCATTGCCGCGCTTGTAGCGCTTGACGATGACGATCGGCCGCTCGCCCGCCTTGCGCGCCATGCCAGCTTCCTAGTGAGCCGCAGCGTCTGCCGCGGCCGGCGCCACCGCAGCCCCCGCCGCGGCGGGCTTGTCCTTGTTCTTCAGGCGCACCTCGAGGTCGTTGAACGTCGGACGTACTTCGCTGAAGAGCAGCTTGCGGGCAAACTCGACGGCCACGGATGGCGCGTATTCGCGCACGCTCGCCACCAGGGCCATCTTGACGACCTCGAAGGCCTTGCCCTCTTCACGGGCCAGGTGCTCCATGGCCGCAGCGATCGGCCCGACAAATCCGTATGACACCAGGATGCCGAGGAATGTGCCCACCAGTGCCGCGCCTACCTTGTGGCCGATGGTCGCGGTATCGCTGCCCTCCAGCGTCGCCATGGTATTGACGATGCCAAGTACCGCGGCGACGATCCCGAAGCCGGGCAACGCATCGGCCACCTTCTGCACCGCGTGCGCCGGCTCGGCAGCCTCGTTGTGGTGAGTTTCCAGCTCATACTCCAGCAGGGATTCGAGTTCCTGCGGGTCGAGGTTGCCGCCCACGATCAGCCGCAGGCAGTCGGTGATGAACTCGACCATGTGGTGGTCGGCCAGCACGTGCGGATACTTCTTGAAGAGCGCGCTGTCGTGCGGTGCCTCCAGGTCGCGCTCGATGCTCATCACTCCATCCCGCCGCATCTTGGTCAGAATTTCGTACATGAGCTGAAGAAGCGTGACGTAGTGCTCGCGCTTGTAGCGCGGGCCCTTGGGCAGCGAGATAGCGCCCACGAATGCCGCCTTGACGACCTTGAGCGGGTTGCTGATCAGGAAGGCGCCGGCGGCCGAGCCGACGATGATCAGGACCTCAAAGGGATGCCAGAGGACGAGGATGTGGCCGCCCTCGGCGGCGAACCCGCCGAGGATGCATCCAATGACCACCAATGAGCCGACTATCTGCAGCATTGCATCCGGTCCGGGAAGGTTGTCGCCACCTATTAACTATCGGCCCCTGACGGGCAAACCTTAGGGCGCGCTCCGGGGCCCGCCGCCGTCCCGCCGCAGCGTTCCGGGGGGCCCTGCCCTCTCGACCTGCTTCAGTCGATCAGGAACACCGTGCCGCCGGCTGCCAGCCTGCCGCCCGAGGTCGTGCCGTAGAGCGTGCCGTCGGCGCCTTCGATGAGGCCGCCCGTCGGTCCCTGGCCGTCAGGGCCGCCCGCAAAGGAGTAAACCAGGGACTCCGCGCCGCTCAGCGAGAACTGCAGCACCGCCCCGTCGCCGTTTGCCCCGCCGTTGCTGGTCAGGGCGTACAGGTAACCGTCGCTCGCCTGCAGCAGGTCGCCGCGCGGATTCGTGCCGTCATTGCCGCCGCCCAGGGATATCACGACCGACTCGTCGCCGGCTGCGCTCACCTTGATGAGGGCGCCCGCCCCGTTCACTCCGCCGAACTGCGTCAGCGCGTAGAAATTCCCGTCGTTCGCCTGAATCAGGCTGCCGGCCGGCGCCGCCCCGTCGGTTCCGGAGCCGAGCGAATGCAGAATGGTCTCTGCGCCCTGCAGCGTCATGCTGAAGACGACGCCACCGTCATAGTCCCCTCCGGCGCTGGTCATGCCGTACAGGTTGCCGTCGGTTCCCTGCACCAGGCTGCCCGAAGGCCGCTGCCCGTCCGCGCCCGAGCCGAAGGAATGGATTACCAGCTCGCCGCCGTCGGCTCGGATCATGAACACCGCCCCGAGGCCATAGGCGCCGCCGTACATGCTCATCCCGTAGAAGTTTCCGTCGCTGCCCTGGATGAGGCTGCCGTAGGGGTACTGCGCTCCGGCGCCACTGCCGAAGGAGTGCAGCACGCTCTCCGCGCCGGCCGGCGTGAGCTCGAACACGACGCCCTGGTCAAAGGTGCCACCGTTCAGGGTCATCCCGTAGAAATTGCCATCGCTGCCCTGGATGAGGCTGCCGCGCGGATTGGCGCCATCGGCCCCGCCATTGAAGGAGTACAGCACCGCCTGCGTGCCATCGGGCGCAATCACGAATGCCGTGCCGAGATTGTGGGCGCCGCCGAGGTAGGTGAGCCCGTACAGATTGCCGTCGCTGCCGCGCATCAGGCCACCGTAGGGCGTCAACCCGTCGGCAGGATCGCTCTGGAACAGGTGCATTACCGACTCGGAACCCGGGACGCATGCGACCGCCACGTTGCTCACGTCCGCGCTGCCGACCGTGCCGCTGCCATTGGTCACGTCGCAGGCAAGTGCGGGCGGATGTGCGCTTGCGGCCACTTGATAGACAGCCGCACTGGGCAGCGCGACCGGCATGGTAAATTGCATCGCATTCGCCAGCACGGTGAGGGAATCACCGCCATTGGTCAGTACCAGGCCGCTCGTGGTGAGCCCGCTCACCGAACCGCCCACCGTGAACGCACGCGTCGCGCACGCCACGGCGATATCGGTCACCGGCGTCGCGCCTACCGTGCCGCTGCCGTTGCTCACGGCGCAGGTGAGTCCGCTCGGCTGCGTCTGCACCGAGAGGGCATAGCGGGCCCCGGTGGGCAGCGCCATCGGCATCGTAAACGCCGTGGCTCCGGCAGCAATCCCGAACAGGTCGCGCCCGTCGGTGAGCACCAGACCTGCGGCACTCAGTCCCGCCACGCTACCCCCGACCGCATAGGTATTGGGGGAGCAGGCCACGGCCACGGTGTTAACGGCGCCGGCCGGCATCATGCCCGCACCGTCACTCACCACGCACTGCATGTTGGCAGGCGCGCTCTGCACGTTCACCTGGTAGTGGGTGCCAAACAGCACCTTTCCCGGGAAGGTGAAGCCGGTGGCCGATGCAGGGACGGGGAGCATTTCGGCGCCGTCGGACAGCACCAGACCTGATGCCGCGCCCAGTCCGCTGACCGAGCCGCCCAGAGTGAACGGCTGATCGCTGCAGTTGATCAGCACGCTGGTGACATCGCCGGCGGGCATGGTGCCGCTGCCGCTGCGCACCGAACAGGCGGCGCCGTTGGGCTGCTGCCTGACGGCCAGGGAGTAGCTGCTGGTATAGGCCACCGGCTGCGGCATCATAAAACTCGTGCTGCCCGCGGGCACGTTGAGGGTGTCAGCCCCGTTTTGCAGCATCAGGCCCACGGCGTTGAGACCCTGCACCGTGCCGCCCAGTTGAAAGGCGCGGTCCGAGCAGGTGACTACCACGTTGGCAACGTTGGCAGCGGCGATCGCCCCGCTGCCACCAGCGACCGTGCACGTCTGTCCGCCTGGCGCGCTGGCGACGGTCACCTGGTAGTGGCTGCTGCTCGGCAGCGCGGCTGGGAACGTGAACGTGCCGCCGTCCAGGATCATCAGCGAGTCCTGACCGTTGTCCAGCAGCTCCAGCTGGGCGCCGGCAACAAGTCCGGAGACCGTGCCGCCGACGGTGTACATGCCCGCGGCCGGATCTGATGCGGATGAGCCGCAGCCGCTGCTCACGAGGCCGCTTGCGCAGGCACCAATAATGAGTCCCCGGCGGATCAAGTGGTCATGCGCGCTGCTGCTCATGGACGGCCTTTTTGCTGTTGAACACGACTTCGCCCGCGCCACGGGGCACGTAGAAGTCCTCTCTCATCGGTAGTTAGCGGCCAAACGCCAGGCGAACTTGAACGGGGCGCGAGGCCGGGCGGCCTCGGCCGATTAGGTTCAATGCACCGCCCGCAACGGGGGCACCGATGCACTGCCGGGCGCACGGCGCTCCCCCGGCAACTTCTTGCCGGGGGGCAACCGGCGCTCAAGTTCAGCGGCCGGGCTGCCGCTATTTGCTACAGACCGTGTCCGAATCCTGCCCGGCGGCCCGAAAGCTGCACATCGCACTGTCCTTCAGGCGTGTATCGTAGGTACGATCAAAGCAGGGTTCGGACACCTACGCGGAGAAGTCCGATGTTCGATGGCGCAAACACAGTCGTCCTCTTCGAGGAGCTCGCCTTTCAGGACGTGCTGCCAGTGACCTGGCGCACGCTGCCCGCGCCCATCGACGCGGAGACCGCGGCGGTCTACGGCGAGCGCAACGTGCGCCTGCTGCAGGCGCGCGAGGCCATGGACCAGCTGGGGCCGGTGGAAAATACCGACGAGGACTCGCCCAACGCGGCCGCGCTAATCCGCCTCGAACTGAAGGTCAATCTGGTGCTGGATCTGGTCGGGCAGATCCTGGCATCCAACCGCCCGCGTCCCGCGGCCGTGCCCGTGCGCTTCAACTCGCTGGGGGCGACCTGGCGCAGTCCCGGCACGCAGCTTCCCGAGGCCGGCGCGGTCGGACTCGTCGAGATCTACCTGCACGAGTGCCTGGCGGAACCTCTGAAGCTTGCCGGCCGCGTGGCCAGTGTGATGCCGGACGGACACATCAAGGCACGCTTCGCTCCCGTGGGAGAAACCGTCGCCGATCTGCTGGAAAAGCTCGCTTTCCGGCGCCACCGCCGCCTGGTTGCCGGCAGTCGTCAGCCGCCGCGCTGAGCGCCCCCGTGGTCGCTGTGACCGCGGTCACAGACAGCGCCGGCCCCACTGGTATCGTCGCGACCAAGTTACGACCTGCGTCACGGCCTAACACCGAGCGCTGGTGCAACATAATCCCAACACACGAATGATCCCGCACTAACAACAAGTTGAATGTTGAAGGACGCCTGGTCTTGACGAACTGCCCCGGGAAACTCGATCGGTGAGCGCGCTAACGCAGCGCTGCCAGCAGGGCGTTACCGCGGCCAACCCGGCTGTTCTTGACATCGGTGCGCGCCTGCCCACCGGCAACTCCGCCGCCATCCGTCAGATCGGCGACCTCATACGCCAGGTTGCCGCGCACGACTCCACGGTGCTGGTGCTCGGTGAGTCCGGCACCGGCAAGGAAGTCGTCGCGCGCGCCATCCACGACCTGAGCCCGCGCCGGACGCGTCCGTTCGTGGCGCTCAACTGCGGGGCCATCCCGGCGGAGCTTCTCGAGTCAGAGCTGTTCGGGCACGAAAAAGGCTCCTTCACCGGCGCGATCGCCGCGCGCAAGGGGCGCTTCGAGATCGCCGAAGGCGGCACGCTGTTCCTGGATGAAATCGGGGACATGAGCCCCTCGATGCAGGTCAAACTGCTGCGCGTGCTGCAGGAGCGCGTGTTCGAGCGCGTCGGCAACCACGTACCGATCCGCTGCAATGTTCGCATCATCGCTGCCACGCACCGCAACCTTGAGGATGCGATCGGCCGCGGCACGTTCCGCGAGGATCTATTCCATCGCCTGAACGTGTTCCCCATCGAAATGCCGGCGCTGCGCGCCCGCAGCCAGGACCTGCCGCACCTGGTTCAGGAATTCATCGAGCACAACGTGTCCGAGGGCCGCCCGCGCGTGCAGCTGTCTGCCCCCGCGCTGGAGGTGCTCGCGCAGTGCCCCTGGACCGGCAACGTGCGCGAGCTGTCCAATCTCATCGAGCGGCTGTCGATCCTGTGCGGCGACCGCCCGGTCGAGGTTGCAGACCTGCCGGCGCGCTATCGCCCCGCCCGCGCGGCCGATGCGAGGCCCGCCGTCATGCCGTTTCCCGAGATGGATGCCACGTTTGCCGCAGAGGTCCTCACGGATGACAGCGCGTTGACGATCGGCCCGGTACTGGGCGACAGCGAAGTGCTGCCGCTGCTCGAGGGTGGCGGCCCGGTTGCCGCCATCGCTGCCCCTATGGCGCCCTGCACCGCACAGACGGTGCTGCCCGCCGGGGGACTGGACCTGCGCGCACACCTGGCCGCCATCGAACGGTCACTCATCGAGCAGGCGCTGCAGCGCAGCCAGGGTACGGTTGCCCAGGCCGCACGGCTGCTGAATCTGCGGCGCACGACACTCGTCGAGCGCCTGCGCAAGCTCGGTCTGGTGGCCGCGCTTCCGGAGACGTCGGAAGTTTGACGCCCGCCGCCGGGGCATTCGCGCCCCGAGCGTGATCCAGCGCACGCTTTTACCCCGTTTTTGCTCAGGCACGGCTCTTGCAACACTGCCCTTGTGCGCGCCCGTCTCGGGCGCGGGAGGGCCAGATGAGCGATGCAGCCGCAGCAGTGATGCCGGATGCGCTGAACGCGGAACGCCGTGCACCGGAGCCGGTGGCGGTCGCCGAGATCTCGCGGCGCGTGCTCGAGCTCACCCAGCGCGTGGCCGCCAGCGACTGCACGGTTCTGATCGTCGGCGCCTCGGGCACTGGCAAGGAAGTCCTGGCACGGTACATCCACCGCCACTCGGCGCGCGCCGCCGGGCCCTTCGTCGCCGTCAACTGCGCCGCACTGCCCGAGACCATGCTCGAGGCGATCCTCTTCGGCTACGAGCGCGGCGCCTTCACCGGCGCGCACACCGCCCACACGGGCAAGTTCGAGCAGGCCCAGCACGGCACGCTGCTGCTGGATGAAGTCACGGAAATGCCGCTTACGCTGCAGGCCAAACTGCTGCGCGTGCTGCAGGAGCGCGAGGTGGAGCGGCTCGGCGGGCGCGCTTCGCTGTCCCTCGATGTGCGCGTGCTGGCGACCACCAACCGCCGCCTGCGCGAGGAAGTCGCAGCCGGGCGCTTCCGCGAGGACCTCTTTTACCGGCTCAACGTCTTTCCGCTCAGCCTCGCGCCGCTGCAGGCGCGGCGCGAGGACATCCTGCCGCTGGCGATGCAGCTGCTGAGCGGGCGCTGTGCGCCCGGGGCGCGCATCCCGGCCCTGAGCGCCGCGGCCGGCCAGCTGCTGCTCACCTACCCCTGGCCGGGCAACGTCCGCGAGCTCGACAACGTCCTGCAGCGCGCGCTGATCCTGGTCAACGGCCCGGTGATCCATGCCGAGCACATCCAGTTCGAGTCGCTCGCCGACGCCGCGCCCGGCGCGGCGGACCCCGCCGCAGCGCCGGCCTCGCTGGCCGGATCCCTCGGCGCACGCGAGCGCGAGACCATCCTCGCCGCGCTGCGCACTGGAAAGAACCGCAGCGCCGCCGCCCAGACCCTGGGCATCAGCGCGCGCACCCTGCGCTACAAGCTGGCACGACTGCGGGAAGCCGGGGTCGTGGTGCCGACCACATGAATAGTCCGCGGGTGGTGATGCCATGAGTGATATGCAGATCGCGCAGGTCCTGCAGCAGATACGGTCGCTGTCCGCGCAGGTGCAGCCGCAGGGTGCCGCAGCGCCCGCAGCGCCCGCCAGCGGCGTCAGCGAGTTCGCACGCCTGCTGCAAAAGGGCGTTGGCGCGGTCAACGAGACGCAGCAGCGCGCCGGCGCACTCTCGGAAGCCTTCGAGCGCGGCACACCCGGGGTCGAGCTGCCGGACGTCATGCTCGAGCTGCAGAAGGCGAGCGTGTCCTTCCGCGCCCTCACCGAAGTCCGCAACCGCCTGGTGACCGCCTACCAGGACATCATGAACATGCCGCTCTGAGCTCACCGAAAAGTACCGGCCACCCCGCACTTAACTCATACCGACGACGCACATGGCGAACGAACTCAAGACCCAGCACCTGGCTTCCACCCTCTCCACCGCCGTGAAGCCACTGATGCTGCTGTTTGGCATCGCCGGGGCGGTCGCCGTCGGACTGATCGTGGTGCTGTGGTCACGCGGACCGAACTACAGTCTCCTGTACGCCAATCTTGGCGCCGAGGACCAGGCGCAGGTCGCCCAGGCACTCGATGCCGCGCAGATCCCGTACCGCCTGCAGCCGGGCTCCAATGCCATCGAGGTGCCGACCGAGCGCCTGTCGGATGCGCGCCTGAAGCTGGCGGGCCAGGGACTGCCCCAGGGCGGGGGCGGCTTTGCCACCCTGGACAAGGACCCGGGCTTTGGCGTCAGCCAGTTCGTCGAGAACGCCCGTTACCAGCATGCCCTGGAGACCGAGCTCGGCCGCACGATCGCCAACCTGCGGCCGGTGGAGGGCGCGCGCGTGCACATCGCCATGTCGCGCCAGTCAGCGTTCGTACGCGATCACCGTGCCGCCAGTGCCTCGGTGTTCGTGCAGCTCAAGGCAGGCCAGCGGCTCGAGCAGCAGCAGGTCCAGGCCATCATCAACCTCGTGGCCTCGAGCATCCCGGAGCTCGAGGCCAACCAGGTCACCGTGGTCGACCAGCAGGGCCGGCTGCTCTCCCAGCCCCCCGGCCACGACGAGTTCTCGCTACGCGAGGAGCAGTTCGACCTGGTGCACCGCCTCGAGGACGACTACCGGCAGCGCATCGAAGCGCTGCTCACCCCGCTGGTCGGTGCCGGCCATGTCCGTGCCCAGGTGGTGGCGCAGCTGGATATGGCCGTCACCGAACAGGCCCGCGAGCAGTACGCGCCGGGCAGCCAGGTGGTGCGCAGCGAACAGACCTCCGAGCAGAGCAGCCGCGACGGAGGCATGGCCCAGGGCGTGCCGGGGGCACTGACCAACCAGCCACCCGCAGGCGGCGTCGCCGCCCCGCCGCCACCGGCGGCTACCGCCAACGCGGCGCCCGGGACGGCCAAGCCGCCGACGGCGGCGGGCAATGCGGCGGGACCTGCCGCAGCGTCCCCCCCAGCCGCCCCTGCCCCGCCGGACAACGTGACGCACGAGAGCACCCGCAACTACGAGATCGACCGCACGCTGGCCTACACGCACGAGCCTGCGGGCAAGCTCAAGCGCCTCACGGTCGCGGTGCTCGTGGATGACGTGCATGCCACCGACAAGGCCGGCAAGGTGCAGAGCACGGCCCTGACGAGCGCGCAGATCGAACACATTACTCAGTTGGTCAAGGATGCCGTGGGCTACGACCAGGGACGCGGCGACACGGTGAGCGTGGTGAATTCTGCCTTCACCGCCGAGGCCCCCGTCCCCGACGGCGACCTGCAGGCCCCGGCCATCTGGGAGCGGCCCCTGTTCCGCGATCTGGTGCGCGTGATCTCCGGCGCGCTCGTACTCATCGTGCTGGTACTGGCGGTGCTGCGACCGCTGGTGCGCAACCTGCTCATCGCTCCGCGCCGCGCACCGGCCCTGGCGGCCGAAGGCGCTGGCACCGCCTCGCTAGGCGGCCCAGGCAACGCGCTGCTCATCGATCCGGCCCAGCAGCTCAGCCAGGCGCGCTCGCTGGTGAGCCAGGACCCCAAACGCGTCGCGCAGGTGCTGCGCGGCTGGGTAGGCACCGATGGCTGAGCAGGCACCGAGCGCGGCCGCGGCCGCCCCCCCGCCCCCGCCCCCGCCGACGGCCGCCGCCGCGCCGGCAGCCCCGGGGCGCAGCGGCACCGAACGGGCCGCCATCCTGTTGCTGACGCTCGGCGAGCAGGAGGCGGCACAGATCCTGCGGCACATGGGCGCCAAGGAAGTCCAGCGTGTCGGGGTGGCCATGGCGCGCATGTCCAACGTCTCGCGCGCGGACGTCGAGCACGTCCTCAAGGAGTTCACGGCCAACGTCGACTCGCAGACCTCCGTGGGGGTCGGCGCCGATGAATTCGTGCGCAAGGCCTTAGTCCATGCCCTGGGCGAAGACAAGGCCGCGGGCATCATCGACCGCATCAGCATCACCCGCTCGAACAAGGGACTCGAGTCGCTGAAGTGGATGGACGCCCGCTCGGTCGCCGAGCTGATCCGCTTCGAACACCCGCAGATGATCGCCATCGTGCTGGCCTACCTCGACCAGGACCAGGCGGCCGAGATCCTCGCGCTCATTCCCGCCGGCATCCGCGCCGACGTGGTGGTGCGCATCGCCACCCTCGATGGCATACAGCCCAGCGCGCTCTCGGAACTGGATGACATCATCGAGAAACAGTGCACCGGCAAGTCCAGCGGCGGCACCTCGGTGCTCGGCGGCGCCAAGGCCGCCGCCGGCATCCTCGCTTCCCTCGAGGCCGGCGCCGAGGGGGCCATCATCGAGGAGATCGGCAAGTCCGACCAGGCGCTCGCCGCGATCATCCAGGACCTCATTTTCGTATTCGACGATCTCATAGAGCTCGACGACCGCAGCATGCAGGAGCTGCTGCGCCAGGTGCCCGGCGACGAGCTGCTGCTGGCGCTCAAGGGCGTCGACGAGGCGCTCAAGGAGAAGATCTTCAAGAACATGTCGCAGCGTGCCGGGGAGCTGCTCAAGGACGACCTGGCCGCCAAGGGTCCGGTGAAGCTCGCCGAGGTCGAGGCCGCCCAGAAGAGCATCCTGCAGAACGCACGCAAGCTTGCCGAGGCCGGCACCATCGCGCTGGCCGGCAAGGGCGATGAGTATGTCTGAGCCGGTAAGCGGCGGGCAGCGCGCAGCGCAGCGCTGGTCGCCGCCACAGGTCGAAGGCCCCGCCCGGTCGCGCGAGTCGCGCG
Source organism: uncultured Pseudomonadota bacterium (assembly GCA_963794975.1). GTDB lineage: Bacteria > Pseudomonadota > Gammaproteobacteria > Steroidobacterales > Steroidobacteraceae > 13-2-20CM-66-19. The sequence goes on from CAWCGL010000002.1 coordinate 1,128,376, forward strand.
GCCAGGGTGCGGCCGCATCTGCCTCGGCCGTGCAGCAGGCCGAGGCCGCCGGCTACGCCACCGGACTGGCGCGCGCGGAATCCGAAGTCAATGCACGGCAGGCCCTGCTGGGCCACCGGATCGAGCGCCTCGACGCGCTGCTGGGCCAGCTCGCCAATCCTCTGAAGTCGATGGACGCTGCAGTCGAGCAGGCGCTCTTGGGGCTGGCACTGGCGATCGGGTCGCAGCTGGCCCGGCGTGCCCTGCAGGCCGAGCCCGGTCAGGTGATTGCCTTGGTGCGCGACTGCCTCAAGCAGCTGCCGCTGGGCGCGCGGGAGATCCGCGTGCGACTGCACCCGGAGGATGCCGCGCTCGTGCGCGCGAAACTCGCCACCCCGGCAGGCCCCAGTGCCTGGCACCTGCTCGAGGACCCGACACTCACCCGCGGCGGCTGTCTCATCGAGAGCGAGCACTCGCGGATCGACGCCCGCTTCGAGAGCCGCGTGAATGCCATCGTGGCCAGCGCGCTGGGCGATGAGCGCACCGCCGACCGCCCCGCTGCCGGGACTGATCCGGGCGCGCAGACTGCGCCATGAGCCGGCCCACACCTGAAGTTGTGCGACCCGCGCTGTGGGCGCAGCGCCTCGGGCGGCTCACCGAGCGCGTCGCTGCGACCCCTGAGCCGCCCGTGCAGGGCATGCTCACCCGCATGGTGGGACTTACGCTCGAGGCGGTGGGCTGCCAGGCCTCGATCGGCGATCACTGCCAGCTCTCCGGGCGGGATGGCTCACATGTCGACGCCGAGGTTGTGGGCTTCTCCGGCAGCCGACTGTTTCTCATGCCCACGGGCGACAGCCATGGCCTGGGCCCTAATGCGGCCGTGATCCCGCGCTCCGGCGCCGGAACCATCGCCGTCGGCCCGCAGCTGCTGGGACGGATCATCGATGGCGCCGCCCAGCCGCTGGATGGCCTCGGGCCGCTGGAATGCGAGGCGCGCGTGCGCCTCACCGGTGCACCGATCAACCCGCTGGCGCGGGCGCCGATCAGCGAACCGCTGGATGTCGGCATCCGCTCGATCAACGCCCTGCTCACCGTGGGGCGCGGCCAGCGCGTGGGGCTGTTCGCCGGCAGTGGTGTCGGCAAGAGCGTGCTGCTGGGCATGATGGCGCGCTACACCAAGGCGGACGTGATCGTGGTCGGGCTGATCGGCGAGCGCGGCCGCGAGGTGCAGGAATTCGTCGAGCGGATCTTGGGACCCACGGACCGCACCCGTGCAGTGGTGGTCGCGGTCCCTGCCGACAATCCCCCGCTGCTGCGGCTGCACGGCGCGTGGGTTGCCACCGCGGTGGCCGAGTACTTCCGCGACCAGGGGCTCAACGTGCTCCTGCTCATGGACTCACTGACGCGCGTGGCCCAGGCACAGCGGGAGATCGGACTTGCCATCGGCGAGGCGCCGGCCACCAAGGGCTATCCGCCCTCGGTCTTTGCCCGGCTGCCGCAGCTGGTCGAGCGGGCCGGCAACGGCCGCCTGGGCGCAGGCTCCATCACCGCCTTCTACACCGTGCTCACCGAGGGTGAGGCGGCGGATGATCCGATCGCCGATGCCGCCCGAGCGATCCTCGACGGCCACGTCGTGCTGTCGCGCCGCATCGCCGAGACCGGCCTGTACCCGGCGGTGGATGTCTCCGCCTCCATCAGCCGCGCCATGCACGAGATCACGCCGGCGGCCCATGCGGGCCTGGCACGCCAGTTCCGCCGCGCGCTGTCCGCCTACGAGGACAGCCGCGAACTGATCAACCTCGGCGCCTACCAGCGCGGCAGCGACCCGCGGGTCGATGCGGCGATCGCCCTGTGGCCGCAGGTGCAGCAGCTGCTGCAGCAGGACATGCACGAGCGCTTCGACCTGGCCGCGAGCCTTAAGGCCCTCGCCGGCCTGTTTCCCGAGCAGTCCCCGTGAGCGCCCCCGCCTGTGACATGCCGCACGCACGCGGTGAGCCGTGACACAGGCGCGGATTCTCAAGAGCGCGCAGCAGGTCCTGGAGCGCCACGAGCAGCGCCATGCGCGGTCGCTCGCGGACTGGGAGCGGCAGGTCCGCGAGAGCGAAACCAAGCTTGCTGACCTGGAGCGCTATCGCGCCGTCTATCTCCGCGATTTCGACCAGCGTGCCCAGGAGGGCATGAACGGCAGCCAGGCGCGCACCTATCAGAGCTTCATCGCGCGCGTTGCACTCGCCGTGAGCGAACAGCAGGAGCTGCTCGGCCGCGCGCGCGTCCAGCACGCCGACGAGCTGCGCAAGTGGCGCCATGCCGCGCGGCGCACCGCCGCCCTGAAACGCATCATCGAGCGGCGCGAGCGCTCAGCACTCGAGCACGCGGAGAGGGCCGAGCAGGCCACCGCCGATGCACACGCCCAGCGAAACTGGGCCTTGAAAGGAACCCGTCGTGGCAATTAATTCCAGTTCTCCCGTATCCGCCGCCGCCGCACTTTCCGGAAAAGGCGCCTCCGGCACCGACACCAAGGGCAAGCTGCCGGCGTACGGGCCCGGCACGCCTGCGTATCCGCCCGAGCGTCTGCCCGCGCAGCCGCTCAGCGGCACACCGCAGGCGAGCCCGCCGGCCGCAGGTGCAAACCCCGGCGCCGCCGCCACGCAGGCCAGCCCCGCCGGCCCAGCCGCTCCCGGGGCTGCGCTGGCCGCCTCTGCAGATTCGCGCGGGCAACTGCCGGCGACCAACCCCTTCCCGCTCACGCTGAGTTCCACAACGACCGCGGCTTCATCCACACCTGCCCAGTCCGCGCCCGCCCCGGCCGCGTCCCCCGTGCGTGCCAGACCCAAGGCGGCGCTGTCCGCGCAGCTGCCCGATGCAACGACAGCCCCGGCGGTGCTGCTGGCCGGTGCGTCCCCGGAACCGGCGCCCGCCGCCGCACCCGCAGACAGCGGTGCCCCGGCAGCCGCGCCGGCCGACCCGGCGAGCGCGCTGCCAACGGCCCTTGCGGCCACCGCCACCGACCCCCCGGTGGATGTCCAGCAGCATCCGGCCGCGCGCGGCCCCATATTCCAGGCGGCCACTCCGGACGAAGGGGAGCCGGATGCAAGCCCCACGGCTCCTGCAACGACGGGCCCGGTCGGACCGCTGATAAGCGACCCCGGACTCCCGGTGCCCGTGAAACTTGCCGTTTCCACGGACCCGCAGGCCGGCGACCCGTCACCGCGCAGCCTCGAAACACCCACCAACAGCGCCGATACCCCGGCGGATCCTGGCGTCACGGGCTTTGATGTCGCCGCGGCCCGCCTGGCCGCAAACCCTCCCGTAACGGCCGCCCCGGTGCCGGTGCAGACCCCGGTGGGCGCCAGCGGCTGGACGGATGAAGTCGGCACCCACGTCATCTGGATGGCGCACCAGGGCGTCTCGTCCGCATCCCTGCGCCTGCAGCCGGAGCACCTCGGTCCCTTGGAGGTGAAGATCTCGCTGCACGACGCGACGGCCAGCGTCTGGTTCGGCGCGAACGAACCAGAGACTCGTACAGCGTTGCAGGCCGCGCTGCCGCAGCTGAAGGAGATGTTTGCCGCACAGGGCATGACGCTGACCGATGCCGGGGTCTCGCGCGAACCGCCGCGCGATACGCAGCTGCCGCGCGGCGCGACACACGCATCCGGTGCACCCGCGACGCCGGTGCTCGAGGCCTCCGCTGTGCTCCCTGGCGTGCGCCGGGGCCTGATCGACACCTACGCCTGATCCCGTGAACGAGCCCGGCGGGCTTCCCGCCGGGCGTCAAAGTTCCGTCGTCTCTCCCGTGCGCTGCGCCATGGCAGCGCGGCCTGCCACCGAAATCCTCCGCAACTGTCCGGCAAAGCGAGCGCCAGTTCACAGTTAGCGCGCTGGCATGGGCGTTGCAACAGGCCTCCTGACCGGCGTTGGTGCCGGCAGCAGGAGTAACCCGACGATGGCCGACGCAACCACCGCCTCCGCACCCGCGGCGGCCCCCGCCAAGCGCAAAGGCAAGCTCGTGATGCTGCTCGTGCTGGCGCTCGTGTTACTCGCCGGCGGCGGCTCGGGCGCCTGGTGGTGGTGGAGCTCGCGCGCCGCACCGAAGCCGGTTGCCGCGCCCGCCCCGCTGCCGCCGCAGTACCTGGCGCTCGATCCGCCGTTCGTCGTGAACTTCGAGGCCGAGCAGATGGTGCGCTTCCTGCAGGTCACGATGCAGCTGATGTCCCGCGACCCGCACACGATCGAGCTGCTGAAGAACAATGACCCGATGGTGCGCGACCAGCTGCTGATGCTGTTCGGCAACCAGAAGTACGAGGTGCTCTCCACCCGCGAGGGCAAGGAGTCCCTGCGCAAGCAGGCGCTCGAGAGCGTGCGCAGCGTGATTGGCAGTGCCGGCGGGCATCCCGAGCACGTCGAGGCGGTGTACTTCACCAGCTTCGTCATGCAGTAGGCGCAAAGTCCAACCCGGCACGAACACACCATGACCGCAGAAAAAATCCTCGAGCCCGCCGAGATCGACGCGCTGATCAACGGCGTGGACACCGGCGCCGTCAGCACCCAGCCCCCGGCGAGCCCCGGAGAAGTGCGCACCTACGACTTCCGCGAGCCGCGCAGCATGGTGCACGGCCGCCTGCCCGGCATGGCCCTGATCAACGAACGCTTCGCGCGCAGTTTCCGGCTGAGCCTCTACAACCTGCTGCGCCGCTCCGCGGACATCACCGTCAAACCGCTGAAGATCGAGCGCTTCGGCGAGTACATCCAGACCCTTTCCACCCCCACCAGCCTAAACCTGGTGCGCCTCAATCCCCTGCGCGGCACCGCGCTGGTGGTGTTCGACCCGATGCTGGTATTCACCATCGTCGATCACTTCTTCGGCGGCACGGGACGCTCCTGGAAGATCGAGGGTCGCGAGTTCACGGCGACCGAACAACGCATCATCCACATGCTGCTGCGCAGCGTGTTCGCCGACCTGCGCGACGCCTGGGCGCCGATCGCCAACATCGAACTCGAATACGTGCAATCGGAGGTCAACCCGCAGTTCGCGCCGATCGAATCGCCCGCCGAGATGGTGCTGGTGAGTTCACACCGGATCGAACTCGCCGGCGGCGGCGGCGACCTGCAGGTGACGCTGCCCTATTCGATGATCGAGCCGCTGCGCGAGACCCTGGACACCGGACCGGTCGGCAAGGCCGTGGAACGCGACCCGCGCTGGAGCGGCGCGCTGCGCGAGGAGATCGAGGAGGCCGAGGTCGAGCTGCGCATGCTGCTGGGCAACACCTCGCTCACGCTCGCGGACCTGCTCAACCTGAAGCCCGACGACGTCCTGCCGTGCGACTTCGACGGCAAGGTGACCCTGTGCGCCCAGGACCTGCCGGTATTCCGCGGCAGCTTTGGCCTGTCGCGCGGCCAGCAGGCGATGAAGATCGAAGAGCGCCTGCGCCGCCCCAGCCCCCGTACACGAAGCCCTGAGTGAGAAAGCCTGAGGTCAACATGAACGCTCCCGCTGAAGCCGCGCGCGCCGCGGAATTCGAACAGATCAAGGATGACGGGACGCCGGCCGCCGGTGACGTCAACCTCGAGGTCATCCTCGACGTCCCGGTGACGCTGTCGATGGAGGTGGGGCGCACCCGCATCCCGATCCGCAACCTCCTGCAAGCTCAACCAGGGCTCGGTGGTGGAGCTGGACCGTGCCGCCGGCGAGCCGCTCGATGTCTTCGTCAATGGCACCCTCATCGCCCACGGCGAGGTGGTCGTGGTCAACGAGAAATTCGGCATCCGCCTGACCGATGTGGTCAGTCCCGCCGAGCGCTCCGCAAGCTGCGGTGAACCCGATGTTCGCATCCCCGCAGGCCATTCGCCGCTGCGCACACCGGCGGCATCAGCGAGCTCAGCTCACGTGGTCGTGGCGCTGTTCCTGGTGCTGGGCGTCGTGCTGGTGCTGGCGAAGGTGGTGCGCCGCGCACGCGGCGCGCGGCGCGCGGGGTGCGCAGATGCTGGAAGTGCTCGCCGAGGTGTCCCTGGGGGCCAAGGAGCGCGCCGTGCTGATGCGCGTCGGGCGCACCCAGGTCCTGCTGGGCGTGGCTCCCGGGCAGGTGAGCCGCTGCACGTGCTGGCCGAGCCGCTCGACCCACGCCCCGCGGAATCCCCCCACGCCTCCGGAGTCACCTTCCAGGCGCTGCTGCGCCGGAGCCTGCGGCGATGAGCCTGCCGCGCGTCATCTGCTGCTGGCCACTGCCGCACTGCTGCTGCCGGTGGCCGCGCGCGGCCGAGCCGGGCCTGCCCGCCCTGACGGTGCACACCGCTGGCCGGGCGGCGCCAGACCTACACGCTGACGCTGCAGATCCTGGCGCTGATGACGGCGCTGACGCTGCTGCCGGCAATGCTGCTGATGATGACCGCCTTCACCCGCATCGTCATCGTGCTCGGCATCCTGCGCCAGGCGCTCGGCGCCGGGCAGACCCCGCCGAACCAGGTGCTGCTCGGGCTGTCGCTGTTCCTCACCTTCTTCGTGATGACGCCGGTCGTCGAACAAGATCAACACCACGGCGCTGCAGCCCTACTCGGCCGGCACGATCGAGGCGAGGAGCGGCGCTCGAGCGCGCCGTGGTTCCGCTGAAGAAGTTCATGCTCAGCCAGACCCGCGAGACCGATATCGCGACCTTCGTGCGCATCTCCGGCGGCAGCGGCTTCGCCACCCCGGACGATGTGCCGCTGTCGCTGCTGGTCCCGGCGTTCCTGACCAGCGAGCTGAAGACCGCGTTCATGATCGGCTTCCTGCTCTTCATCCCCTTCGTCATCATCGACCTGGTGGTCGCCAGCGTGCTGATGTCGATGGGCATGATGATGCTGTCGCCGGTGCTGATCTCGCTGCCCTTCAAGCTGATGCTGTTCGTGCTGGTGGACGGGTGGTCGCTGGTCATGGGCACGCTGGCCTCGAGCTTCTACTACATGATGCGTCCGGGAGCGCACCGTGACCCCCGAGACCGTGCTGAGCATCGGCAGTCGCGCGCTGGAGATCACACTGCTGCTGGCCGCCCCGCTGCTGCTGGTGGCGCTGCTCACCGGGCTCATCGTCGGCGCATTCCAGGCCGCGACGCAGATCAACGAGAGCACCCTGTCCTTCATCCCCAAGGTGCTCGCGGTCGCTGCGACCCTGGTCATCACCGGACCGTGGATGCTGAAGGTCCTGGTGAGCTATACGCGGGAGCTGTTCGAGAGCATTCCCGGGCTCATCAACTGACGCACGCACCAGCCAAAGCCACTTCCATGATCACCCTCAACCCCGAACAGATCGCGCACTGGCTGCTGCAGCTGTTCTGGCCATTCGTCCGGATCGGCGCCTGCTTCATGGTCGCGCCCCTCTACGGGGCCGCCATGGTGCCGGCGCGGGTGCGCGTGTGCTCGCGGCCGGCATGGCCGCGCTGGTCGCCCCCCTGCTGCCCGCGCTGCCCGCGGTGTCGCCGCTCTCGGGCGCCGGCCTGCTCGATCACCATGCAGCAGGTGCTCATCGGCGTCGCGCTGGGTTTCTGCCTGCAGCTGGCCTTTGACGCCGTGAGCCTCGGCGGACAGATGCTGGCGAACAGCATGGGGCTCTCGTTCGCCTTCAACCTCGATCCCCAGCGGGGCGGCTCCAGCAGCACGCCGGCGCTGGGACAGCTGTTCACGCTGCTGGTGACGCTGACCTTCCTCGCCCTGAACGGCCACCTGCGGCTCCTGGAGACGCTGGTGCAAAGCTTCGCCACGCTGCCGATCGCGGTCGACGGGCTGGGCGCGGCGGGGCTGCGCAGCGTGGTCTCCTGGGGCAGCCACCTGTTCGCCGGCGCGCTGACGATCGCCCTGCCGGGCATTACCGCCTTGCTGGTGGTGCATCTGGCCTTCGGCGTGGTGAGCCGCGCGGCACCTGCACTCAACCTGTTCGCGGTCGGCCTGCCGGTCTCGCTGCTGTGCGGACTGGTGGTGATCCTCGCCGGGCTGTTTGCCGTCCAGGCGAGCTTCACCCAGGGACTGGAGCAGGCCTTCCGCATGCTCGGCGCGCTCATCGGAGCGCCGGAGTAAGCCATGGCCGCGCAAGACCAGGAAGGCACTGAACAATCAACCGCCAAACGGCGCGACAAGGCGCGCGAGGACGGCCAGATCCCGCGCTCGCGTGACCTGAGTTCGGCCGCGGTCCTGTTCTGCAGCGCAGTCGCGCTGAAGATCGCCGGCCCCTACAGCGGCGCCCAGCTGCGCGAGCTGCTGGGCAGCGGCCTCTCCCTTCCCCGGGCCCAGGCGCTGGATGACTCGCGCGCGCTCGAGGCGATCGCCAGTGCCGCCGCCCACGGCCTGAGCGCCTGTGCGCCCGTGTGCGCGGTGTGCCTGGCGGCGGCCATCGCCGCACCGCTGGCAGTCGGCGGCTGGAACTTCACGTTCAAGGCGCTCGTCCCCGATCTGACGCGCCTCAACCCCTTCACCGGCTTCGGGCGCATGTTCTCCGCGCGCGGGCTCGTGGAGCTCGTGAAGGCATTTCTCAAGTTTCTGCTCATCGCCGCCGTCGGCGCAGCCGTGCTCTGGCACGACGCGCCCGCCATCGCCGCCCTCAGCCGCGGGGCCGCGGAATCCGCGCTCGCCAGTTCGGCCTCCCTGATCGCCGATGCCTTCCTCACCCTGGCCGGCTCCGTGGCGCTCATCGCCGCGATCGATGTTCCCTGGCAGCTGTGGCAGCACGCCCGGCGGCTGCGCATGACGCGCACCGAGGTGCGCGAGGAAATGAAGGAAAGCGAGGGTGCGCCGGAGACCAAGGGCCGCATCCGCAGCATCCAGCGCGAGCTTGCCCGCCGCCGCATGATGGCCGACGTCCCCAAGGCCGACGTCGTGGTGGTCAACCCTACCCACTATGCCGTCGCGCTGCGCTACCTGGAATCGCGCATGCGCGCCCCGGTGGTGGTGGCCAAGGGCATGGATCTGGTCGCCGCCCGCATCCGTGGCGTGGCCGAGGAACACCGGGTACCGATCTTCGAGGCGCCCCCGCTCGCGCGCGCCCTGCACCGCCACGTCGACATCGGCGCCGAAATCCCCGCCTCGCTCTACGTGGCCGTGGCGCAGGTCCTGACCCACCTTGCCCAGGTGCGCAGCGCCGCGCGCCACGGCTACGCCGCACCACCGCCCCCGAGCCTGCAGCTCGACGCCGGAGTTGACGCATGAGCGAGGCGACCGCCGCTGCCAGGCCCGGATTCGCGGACGTGCTGCGCCACGGCGTCGGCGTGCCGGCCGGCGTGCTGGCCGTGCTGGCGATGCTGGTGCTGCCCCTGCCGCCGATAGCGCTGGATGTGCTGTTCACCTTCAACATCGCCCTGTCGATCGTGATCGTCATGGCGGTGTTCTACGTCAACCGCCCGATCGACTTCGGCACCTTCCCTACAGTGCTGCTGCTCGCCACGCTGCTGCGGCTGGCGCTCAACGTCGCCTCGACCCGCGTGGTGCTGCTGAACGGTCATTCCGGCTCCGCAGGCCGCCGGGCACGTCATCAAGTCCTTCGGCGAGTTCGTGATCGGCGGCAACTTCGCCGTCGGCGTGGTGGTGTTCGTGATCCTGACGATCATCAACTTCGTGGTCGTCACCAAGGGCTCGGGACGCATCTCCGAGGTGAGCGCGCGCTTCACCCTGGATGCGATGCCGGGCAAGCAGATGGCGATCGATGCCGACCTGAACAGCGGGCTCATCACCCAGGACGAGGCACGCGTGCGGCGCGTCGAGGTGCGTTCGGAGGCAGACTTCTACGGCGCGATGGACGGCGCCAGCAAATTCATCCGCGGCGACGCGCTCGCCGGCATCATGATCCTGTTCATCAACATGGTCGGCGGGCTCGCCATCGGCACCATGGGCCACGGCATGGGCCTGTCGGCCGCCGCGCGCACCTACACGCTGCTGACCATCGGCGACGGTCTGGCAGCGCAGCTGCCGGCGCTGCTGCTGTCCACGGCGGTGGCGATCATCGTGACGCGCATGTCGCGGCCGCAGGACGTCGGCGGCGAGTTGCGCCGGCAGCTGTTCGGCAACCCCAGGTCACTCAGCGTCGCCGCCGCGCTGCTCGGGATCATGGGCCTGATCCCGGGAATGCCGAACCTGGTGTTCCTGCTGTTCGCGCTGTTCTGCGGCACCCTCGCCTGGGTACTGGCGCGGCGCCGCGCCGCGCCGCCCCCGCCGGCCCCGGCGCCCGCCGTGCCGGCCGCGGCGAGCGAGAACCGCGAGCTAACCTGGGACGACGTCCCTCCCGTGGACCGCGTCGGCCTCGAAGTCGGCTACCGCCTGGTGCCGCTGGTCGATTCCAAGCCGCGCGGGGATCTTCTGGCCCGGGTCCGCGGCGTGCGCCGCAAGCTCTCGCAGGAACTCGGCTTCCTCATTCCCGCGGTGCACATCCGCGACAACCTCGACCTGCCGCCGAACAACTACCGCATCACCCTGGGCGGGGTCGCACTCGGCGAGGGCGTGATCTACACCGGATCGCGAGCTGGCGCTCAACCCCGGACGGGTATTCGGTCCGCTGCAGGGAATGGCCGTGCGCGATCCGGCCTTCGGCATGGAGGCGATCTGGATCGAGCCTGCCGCGCGCGATCACGCCCAGACACTCGGCTATACCGTGGTCGATCCCAGCACGGTCATCGCCACGCACCTGAGCGCGCTGCTGCAGACCCACGCCCACGAGCTCCTCGGCCACGAGGAGGTCCAGCACCTGCTCGATGCGACCGCCAAATCGGCGCCGAAGCTGGTCGAGGAACTGGTGCCGCGCGTGCTGCCGCTTGCCAGTCTCGTGCGCGTGCTGCAGGGACTGCTCGCCGAGCGGGTACCGCTGCGCAACATGCGCACCATCCTGGAAACCCTCGCCGAGCACGGACCGCGCACGCCCGATCCGGCCGTGCTCCAGAGCCAGGTGCGCATCGCACTCGGCCGTCAGATCGTGGCCGACATCGCCGGCTCCGCCCAGGAGATCGCGGTCATGTCGCTGGACGTCGAGCTCGAGCGCCTGCTCAGCAGCGCACTGGCGGCCGGTGCCGGAGCGGCGCTGGAGCCGGGGCTGGCGGAGAAACTCAGGCAGCGCCTGGCCGAGTCCACGCAGCGCCGCGAACTGGCGGGCGAGCCAGCGGTGCTGCTGGTGGCGCCGCCGCTGCGCTCGGCGCTGGCAGGCTTTGCCCGCGCCAGTGTCCCCGGATTGCATGTACTGGCGTGGAACGAGATTCCTGACAACCGCCGGGTTCGCCTGGTGAGCACTGTGGGTCGCTGAACGACGGATTTGTGGGAGAAATGCGATGAGAATCATTCGTGAGGTTGCGCCGACTACCCGCCAGGCGCTGCGCGGCATCCGCGAGCGCCTGGGCGAGGATGCGGTCATCCTTTCCTCGCGACGCGTCGCCGAGGGTGTGGAGATCACCGCCGGGGCGGACGTGGATGAAGGAAACGCCACGCACACCGCGCTGCCTGGCATCGCGCCGGTGGCAGCAATCCCTTCCCCGGTCGCGCCGCCCGCGCCGCCTGCCCCGGTGAGCCTCGCCGCAGTCGCCGGTGCCGCCGGCGTCAGCCTGCCACCCCTACCGGACGCGGTCGGCGAGGAATTGAAGTCCCTGCGCTGCATGCTGGAGACGCAGCTGGCACACCTGGCCTGGAGCGACCTCACCCGGCGCCTGCCCGTGCACGCCGAGCTGCTGCGTGAGCTGAGCGAGCTGGGGCTGGCGCGCGATCTGGCCACGCGCATCACCGAACAACTTCCTGCGGATGTGGATCTGGTGCATGCGCGCCGCTTTGCCTTCACGGCTCTGGCGCAGTACCTGCCGGTGACCGCCGGGCGCTGGATGGATGAAGGCGGACGCATCGCCTTCATCGGCACCACCGGGGTGGGCAAGACCACCAGCCTGGCCAAGATTGCCGTGCGCTGGGCCCTGCGCCACGGCGCCCGCGAGCTGGCGCTGGTCAGCACCGACTCCACGCGTATCGGCGCGCAGGACGAGCTGCGCGCCCTGGGCCAGCTGCTGGGCGCGGCCGTGCATGTCCCGGAGCGCTTCGAGGAACTGCCCCCGCTGCTGGCGCAGTTGTCCCAGTTCCGCCTCGTGCTCATCGACACCCCGGGGGCCAGCGTGCGCGACGCAGCCTTCGCCAGCCGTCTCGGTGTGCTTGCCAATAACACCTCGCTGGTCGAGTCGGTGCTGGTGCTCTCGGCAAACACGCAGGCAGCGGCGCTGGAGGAAGTGCTGCGGCGCTTCGAGCCTGCCCGGCCGAGCAGCGTCCTGCTCACCAAGCTCGATGAGGCGGCAAGCCTCGGCGGCTCGCTGTCGGCACTGATCCGGGCGCAGCTGAGCCTGTGCTACGTGAGCGAGGGTCAGCGCATTCCCGAGGACCTGCGCCCGGCACGGGCACTGGATCTGGTCTCGCGCGCGGTGTCGCTCGCCAAGGAAAGCGGTGCCAGCGCGGACGAGGACCTGCTGCGGCGGCGCTTCGGCAAGGTGAGCCATGTCAGCGCCTGAGCTCAGCGTGATCCGCAATTCGCGCCTCGATCAGCTCAGCCGCCCGGTTCGCGTCACCGCCGTGACCGGCGGCAAGGGCGGCGTCGGCAAGACCAGCGTGGCGGTGAATCTTGCGACCGCGCTCACGCGGCGCGGCCGGCGCGTGCTGCTCCTGGATGGCGACCTCGGCATGGCTAACGCCGATGTCCTGCTCGGGCTGTCCCCGGCCTACACCCTGGCGCACGTGCTCTCCGGAGAGCGCACGCTGGAGGAGGTGCTCATGGACACCCCGCAGGGCTTTCAGCTGCTGCCCGCGGCCTCCGGCTGTGCCGACCTGGCGCAGATGGGCGTCGAGGAGCACCTGGCGCTAGTGCGTGCCTTCAGCGCCCTGCCCATGCAGCTGGATGACCTGATCGTCGATACCGCCCCGGGTCTGTCCCACGGCGTGCTGCAGTTCTCGCAGGCCGCGCAGCATGTGCTGATCGTGCTGTGCGATGAGCCTGCCTCGCTAACAGACGCCTACGCGCTGGTCAAGGTACTTAGTCGCAGACACGGTGTGCGCCGCTTCTTCGTACTCGCGAACCAGATACACGGCGAGCGCACCGGCGCGCAGCTGTTCGAGCGCTTCGCGCGGGTCGCCGCGCGCTTCCTGGACGTCACCCTCGAATTCGCCGGCGAAGTGCCCGCGGACGAGGCCGTACGCCGCTCGGGGCGCGAGCAACGCACGGTGCTGGAGGGCTATCCGGGCAGCCCCGCCGCGCGCGCATTTAAGAAATTGGCCGCCTATGCCGATACATGGTCAATACCACACGGTCCTCGCGGCCATATCGAGTTCTTTGTCGAGCGCCTGGTGCAAGCCGAGCGCAGCCGGCCGGTGGCCGTGCCATGAAGGCCGCCAGCCGCTACACGGCGGTCCCGGAGGCACGCAAGGCCAGCGACGAGCTGATCGTGCGCCATGCGGAGCTGGTCAAGCGCATCGCCTATCACATGGCCGGGCGGTTGCCGCCCTCGGTCGACGTCGACGATCTGATTCAGGCGGGCATGGTGGGCTTGATGGAGGCAGCGACCAACTGGTCGATGAATCGCGGCGCGAGCTTCGAGACCTATGCGGGCATCCGCATTCGCGGTTCGATGATCGACGCCCTGCGCAAACTCGACTGGGCGCCGCGCTCGGTGCATCGCCAGGCGCGCGCGGTCGCCGCCGCCGTGCGCGAGATTGAGCAGACTACCGGCCGCGAGGCCCGCGATGCCGAGGTGGCACAGCACATGGGCGTGACGCTCGAGGACTATCACCAGGCGCTGCAGAATGCGGCGGTGTGCCAGTTGGCAAGTCTTGACGACAAGGCCGGCGATCACTTCGCCGATGATGCCGACCCGTTCCGGGATGCCGCCGACGAGCAGTTCCGCGCCGCCCTGACGAACGCGATCGGCAACCTGCCGGAGCGCGAGCGCCTGGTGATGTCGCTGTACTACAGCGATGGCCTGAACCTGAAGGAGATCGGCGCCGTGCTGGAAGTGACCGAATCGCGCGCCTGCCAGCTGCATGGCCAGGCGCTCACGCGTCTGCGGGCGCGACTGACCGATTGGCGCGAAGTGCCGCAGGAGTCCAAATCGTGAATCGTCGTCGACCAGTGATGCCAAGCCCTGAGCGCATGCGCGGTGGAGCGCCATGGACTTCCTGAGCATCACCGGGCTGATACTCGCGCTGGCCGCCGTGCTGGTGGGCGCGGTGCTCAAGGGCGCCGGGGTCATGGCGCTGGTCTCGGCGGCCGCGTTCATGATCGTGGTCGTCGGCACCATCGCCGCCATCCTGATCCAGACCCCCTGGGGCGTGATGCGCCGTGCCCTCGCCATCTTCTCCTGGGTGGTGCGCCCGCCCACGGCCGACGGCGAGAGCCTAATCAGCAAGATCGTCGAATGGAGCAACACCGCGCGCAAACAGGGCCTGCTCGGGCTCGAGTCCCAGATCGAGCGCGAAGGCGATGATTTCATGCGCAAGGTGCTGCAGCTGGTGGTCGACGGCAGCGAGCCGGACAGCATCAACAGCGTCATGAACGTCGAACTGCAGTCGCGCGAGCACGCGGATCTGACGGCCGCCAAGGTCTTCGAGGGCATGGGCGTGTACGCGCCGACCCTCGGGATCATCGGCGCAGTCCTGGGGCTTATGGCGGTGCTGCAGAACCTTGCCGACCCCAGCCGCCTCGGCCACGGCATCGCCGCGGCCTTCACCGCGACGGTCTACGGCATCGGCCTCGCCAACCTGTTCTTCCTGCCCGTGGCAGCAAAGCTGAAACTCATCATCCAGCGGCAGACGCAGCTGCGCGAGATGGTCATTGACGGGATGCTCTCGATCGCCCAGGGTGAAAACCCGCGCGCGATCGAGGCCAAGCTCCAGGGCTACCTCCACTAGGAACCTCGCATGCACCGCCGCGGACGCCGCCATGAAGAACACGTCAACCACGAGGGCTGGGCCATCCCCTATGGGGACCTGATCACCCTGCTACTCGCCTTCTTCGTGGTGATGTACGCGATTTCCTCGGTAAACGCGGGCAAGTACCGCGTGCTCTCCGACTCGCTGTACACCGCCTTCCGCGGCACGCCGCGCACGATCGAGCCGATCGAAAGGGGCGCGAAGGAGCTCGGCTCCGCGAACGACCTGCAGCAGCACCTGTTCAAGGGCTCGCTGCATCCCCTCATGGGGCCAGCGGCTGCCAAGCCGGCCGCGGCGGTTCCGGCCTCGGTGGCCGCGCACAGCGCCGCCCTCGCCCAGGCCTCGGCCGCTCTGGCCCATGTCGCTGACCAGGTGGAAGAGGCCATGCAGGACCTCGTGCGCCGCAAGGTCGTGACCGTGCGTCGCACCGACCTTTGGATCGAGGTGGAAATCCGCGCCGACATCCTCTTCCCGAGCGGCGTCGCGCAGCTGTCGCCCAACGCCGCCGGCGTCATCGACCAGCTTGCCGGCGTGCTCGCCCCCCTGCCGAACGCGATACGCGTGGAAGGCCACACCGACAACGTTCCGATCCGCACCGCGGTCTTCTATTCCAATTGGGAGCTCTCGGCGGCACGCGCGGGCAGCGTGGTGCGCATGCTGGCCGCCCAGGGCGTCGGGCCGGGGCGCCTGGCGGTGGTGGGCCTCGGCGAAGAGCACCCGATTCAGACCAATGACACCGCCCAGGGCCGCAATGCCAACCGCCGCGTGGTAGTCGTGATCCTGTCAACCGGGCTCACCGATGCCAACTCGCCGCTGCTCGGAGCGCCGCGCCCCCAGGTGGAGCCGGAGGCGCTGCCCCCGGCCGCACCGGTCAACGCCGCCGCCGATGGCACAGAACATGCAACGTAACTGCAGCAGGCACGGCTGCGGCGTCGGTTTCCCGACGTGCGCGGAGCGCCGCGCAGCGAGCAGAGTGCCCTCACAGAAAGGAGCCTTCGGGCCATGAATTTTGCGCAGTTTTCGCCGGAGGAATGGTTGCAGATCGGACGCGCCGTATTCCTCGTGTTTTCCTTCATCCTCGCAGCGGTGGCCTTCTCCGCCTGGCGGCGCGCTGCCATCCAGCAGAGCGAGCGCTCCCGGGAGCACGGCGTCGAGGTACTCAGGCGCCTGGAGGGGCTGGACGCGGGGCTGGCGGCAGTCACCGCCCTCATTGGCCAGATCACCGAGACCTTGGAGCGGGGAAACCGCGCCGACGGTGCCGGCGCCCGCGCGCTTTCTGGTTACCCGATCGCGATACGCCTCGCCCGCAGTGGCGCCTCGGCACCGGAGCTGGTCTCCAGCTGCGGCATCTCGCGCAGCGAGGCGGACCTGGTGTGCCGCCTGCACGGTGTGCCGCGCGCGGTCAGCAGCACTGCAGCCTAGTCACCCATTGCACTGATCCGCCGCCTACAGGAAATCTATGAACACCGCCCCTGCCACTCCTCGCCCGACAGCGCACCAGGACGCCTTCGTCTTCGTGCAGGAACTTGCCGCTGAGCTGAGCCATGGCAAGGTGGACGTCCCGAGCTTTCCGGACATCGCGCTGCGCATCCGGCAGGTCCTCGCGGATGATTTCGTGCCGACCGACCAGGTGGTCCGCGTCATCAACTCAGAGCCGGCGCTGGCGGCACAGCTGCTGCGCATCTCCAACTCCCGCTCTCTGAACACCAGCGGCAAGGCGCACACGGACCTGCGCATGGCCGTGACGCGCATGGGCTTTAACCTCATCCGCAGTGCCGCCATCGGCTTCGCCATGGCGCAGCTGAAGAAGGTCGAGGGCCTGAAGGGGCTGGAGCAGCCGCTCGACCAGTTGTGGCAGCGCAGTGCCGCGATCGCCGCCATGAGCTACGTCGTCGCCCGGCGCCACAGCCGCGTCAATCCCGATGCGGCCCTGCTCGCGGGCATGCTGCACGGGATCGGAAAGCTGTACATTTTTACGCGCTGCGCCAAGCACCCTGCGCTGTTCAACGACACCGCAAGTCTCAATGAGATCATCCGCGACTGGAGCGCGCCGATCGCCAAGGCGGTGCTGGAGAACTGGGCGATGCCCGCGGAGATCGTCAACGCGGTCAGTGAATTCGAGGATCTCGACCGCCAGCACGAGGGCCCCGCGGACCTCACGGACGTGCTGACGGTAAGCTCGCTGCTGGCGGTGTTCCGGCAGTGGCCGGAGTCCCTCGAGCTGAACCTGCAGGGCGTGCGCGCCTGCGAGCGTATCCAGATGGACTTGAACGCCTGCCAGCAGCTGATCTCCGAATCCGACAGCGAATTCGAGGCGCTGCGAAAGGCCCTGGGGATGTAGGCCGCGCAGGGGCAACCTGCTTCGGGGGCTAGACCGCCCCGAGGACCCGCCCGGTGCCCTTTCCGGAGAAGTCTCCCCGCGGCCCGTAGGTTGCCGCATGCTCGGTGCGGCCGCGCAGCGCCGCCAGGCGCTGGGCCACCCGCTTCAGGTGCGCGCTCACCATCAGCCCGTTGCGGTCGTTCAACTCGCGGCACTTGAGCACGCGCTCGCGGGACTCGCGCAGGAGCGGCGCCAGGGCGCCCTGGGGATCGCACCACTTCAGCAAGCGCCCGGTGCCATCGGCATCAGGGGTCTGTCCGTGCAAGGTGCACAGGGAACGGCGCTGCTCCTCGGCGACCGCCAGGGCGGCGACCCGCTGCTGGCGCAGTTCCGTGGAGCGTTGCAGGCGCTTCAGATCGCCCGAGGCGATTACCTGGCGCTCCTCCTCCAGCAGCCGGTGCAGCTGGGCGAGCAGTTCAAGCTCCTCGCGGATCAGTTCCGCGAAGTGCTCCCGGCACAGCGTGGCATCCATGAGTGCGGGTTAGGGCTTTTCTTCGGCTGCCGGAACGATGGCCGGTGCCGGCTGCGCGCTGCCGCGCAATTCCCCGAGGGCGCGCTCGATCTGCATCAGCTGCGTCGCCACGTGTTCGGGCTGCACGCTGTACTGGCCCTGTTCCAGGGCGCTGCGGATCGCGGCCACCTTGGCCGCATCGACCGCGGGCGCCTCGCGCAGCGCCGGCTCCAGCGAGGCCAGAAAGCTCGCCGTATCGGTAATGTGCACGTCACCAGCCGCCCCGGTGGTCTCGGCCGGTGCCGGACTGGAGCCTGCAGCCACGGCACCCGGAGTGCGTGTCGCGCCCAGAGACGTACTCGCCGCGGGGTTGGCGCCTGCTAACTCATTGATTTTGTGGGGCATGTCGCTTTCCTTCCGGTCCTTGAATCCAGTTAACGGCAAAAACCTCAAGATCTTTAGGGCGTTGCATAGACAAGTCCGTTGGCATCGACCACCCCTTCGACGATGCGCTGGGAGGCCAGATTCTGCACCCGCACGCGCGTGCCCTCGCGCGCATCCTGCAGCGCCCGGGCCGGGGCGCGGACCTCAATGCCAGGCCCGCCCGCCACCAGCGTGACCGCCTGACCCTGGCGGATCAGGAAGTCGGACTGGAACAGGTCTGCCGTCAGGGCGGTCCCTGCGGGCACCGCCCGCTGCAGCGTGCGGTGGGCGAGCGCTGCGACCTCGCCGAGGTAGGCGGCGCCGAGGCCCGGAACCCTGCGCGTCTCCAGCACCACGTCCTGCGCCGCAAGGCGCGCACCGCGGATCTGGCTCTGGCGCAGCACCAGCAGCGGTATCTCGGATTCCACCGTCACGGGCACGAACACCGACCACAGCTGGCGTGAAGTGCTGCAGCTGACCCGCACATTGACGCGCGCGGCGGGCTCTGTGGCAACCGGCGCGGAGGCGGCCAGGGCGACCGGGCAGGTCGCGAGGCGCAGGCGCGGATCCAGGTCCGCCGCCTGCACGTGCACTGCATAGGCCACTCCCTGCAGCTGGCTGCGCACCTGCGCCTCGGCAGCCGCGCGCACCCCCGCCAGGGCCTGCACAGCCGTGGTGTCTGCGGCCGCCAGTGCCGCCGCAGCGGCGAGAGCGAGCGCTGCGAGCAGCGCGGGTCGCGCAAGACGGCGACGGATTCTTGACGCTTTCAACATCGAACGACCTCTTTAGAGACGTGCACGCGCTGGAATCTGCAAGGACCGCGCCAGAACTGCCTGCACGCCGGCCGCGCGGCAATGCCTTGCCGCCCGCTCGCGTGACGTGGTTCACGCATCCGTGGACTGCGCGCTGCTGGACAGCCGATCCAGGGCCTTAGCGATGCTGGCACAGGTCTTGCTTCTGTCATGTCAGGTTCTTTTGGAGATCCATGTCATGGCGCTGAATCTCGACACCTATCTCGGCGTTCACCCGGACGCGCTGAAGCTGTACGGGCGCCGCACCGCGGTGCTTGCGAACAACCTCGCCAACGCGGATACGCCGAACTTCAAGGCACAGGACCTGGACTTCAAGTCGCTGCTGAGCCAGGGCGGCACGCTTGCGGTGCCCAGCAGTGGACTCACCACCACGCAGGCGCGGCACATCAGCACCGGCTCTGTGCTCCCGGACCATACCGGTCCGCTCAGGTACCGCGTGCCGCTCGCCCCGTCACTCGATGGCAACACGGTCGATCCGCAGCTCGAGCAGGCCGCGTTCGCTGACAACACCGTCCGCTACCAGGCCGCACTCACGTTCCTGACCGAGAAGTTCAGGGGCCTGATGACCGCCATCACCGGCCAGCAGTAGGCCAGGCTCACAGCGGAGATCCACCATGTCCTCGTTCAAAGTGTTCGACATCGCAGGTTCGGGGCTGGCCGCCCAGTCAGTGCGGCTGAACACGGTCGCCAGCAATCTGGCCAACGCAGACAGCATCAGCGGCGACCCGGCCACGGCCTACAAGGCGCGCCACCCGGTATTCCAGGCGGTGCATGCGGCGATGCGCGCCGGCAGCCACGCCTCCCAGAGCGGCGCGGCGGTGCGCGTCAGCGGGATCCTCGAGAGCAACGCGCCCGCCACGGTGCGCCACGATCCCGGTAATCCGCTCGCCGACGACCAGGGCAACGTCTACGCCCCCAACGTCAATGTCATCGAGGAGATGACGGACATGATTTCCGCATCGCGCGCCTATCAGAACGACGTCGAGGTCATGAGCACTGCCAAGGACCTCATGCTCGCAACCCTGAAACTCGGGCAGTAAGCGTCTCGCGGCCATTTAAGGAATTCCCATGACATTGATCCATCCCCTGGGCCACCTGACCCATGTTCACGCTGCAAGCTCCGGCAACTCCGGCAACTCCGGAAATTCCGGCACGGGCAACAGCCCCGCGGCCGGCAGCGCCACCGGCACCGGCGGCCTCGCGGACAGCCTGCCGGCAAACATGCAGATCACGCAGGCGGGCTTCCTCAAGCTCATCAGTACGCAGATGAGCAGCCAGAACCCGCTGAACCCGACGGATCCCACCCAGTTCCTGGCGCAGGTCGAGGGGCTGAGCGAGGTATCGAGCCTGCAGAGCCTGCAGACGACCATGGCAGGACTGGCCTCCGGCCTGCAAGCCTCCCAGGTCATCAGCGGCACCTCGCTGCTGGGTCATTCGGTGCTCGCCGCCGGGACCACCGCCAACATCGCCGCCGGGGGCAGCGTCTCGGGGGCCGTGAGCGCCCCGGCCGGCACCAGCGCGCTGGCCGTGTCGGTGACCAACGCGAGCGGCGTGCTGGTGGATGCGTTTGCCGTGGCGCCGCAGACCTCCGGCTACACCCCGTTCACCTGGAACGGCACGACCAGCCAGGGCGCCGCGGCTCCCGCGGGCCAGTACACGATCCAGGTCACCGCCGCGGCCGGCAACACCACTCAGTCGCTGAACCCGTACCTGTACAGCAAGGTCACGAGCGTGACCCTGGACCCTACGACCCAGGCGCTGACGCTGAACACGAACAACGGCAGCGTCGCCCTGAGCTCCGTCATCAACATCCAGTAACAGCCACCACCTTTCATACAGCGGAGACATTTACATGTCCTTCAATATCGCCCTGACCGGGTTGAACGCGGCCAACGAGGACCTCTCGGTCACTTCCAACAATCTCGCCAACGCCGCCACCGTGGGCTTCAAGGGCTCGCGCACCGAGTTCGCGGACCTGTTCTCCTCGAACCAGCAGGGCATCAGCGCGGTGGGGAACGGAGTAACCGTCTCCGAGGTCGCCCAGCAGTTCAGCCAGGGCAACATCGAGACCACCGGCAACACGCTCGACCTGGCCGTCAGCGGCAGCGGCTTCTTCATCCTCAGCAACAACGGCGCCCTCAACTACACCCGCAACGGCGAGTTCCAGCTGAACAGCAAGGGCGAGGTGGTGAACTCACAGGGGCTGGCGCTGCAGGCCTACCCGCCGCTCGCCAACGGCGGCTTCAACACCGGCGGCCTTGCGAACATCTCGCTCAATACCGACCAGAGCGCCCCGCAGGCCACAACCACGGCGGCCATCACCGCCAACCTGCCGGCGAACGCCAGCCCGCCGATCAATTCGCCATTCTCGGCCACCGACCCGGACAGCTACAACAACACCACCTCGCTCACCGTGTACGACTCCCTCGGCGCCGCCCATACGGCCAGCCTCTACTTCATCAAGGGCGCCGCGGCAAACGACTGGAACGTGCAGCTGAACGTCGACGGCGCCCCGGTCGGCACGCCCCAGGCGCTCACCTACTCCGCCAACGGCGCGCTCACCAACCCGGCCAACGGCCAGATCGCCTTCCCCGGCTATACCCCGGCCACGGGCGCCTCGGCCATGAACATGACCTTCAACTTCACCAATACCACCCAGTACGGCAGCAATTTCGGCGTCACTGCGGTGCAGCAGGACGGCTTCACCACCGGGCAGCTCACCGGCATCAACATCGACCAGGCCGGCGTGGTGCAGGCGCAGTTCACCAACGGACGCTCGGTCGATCTCGGCCAGATCGCGCTCGCCAACTTCGCCAACAGTCAGGGGCTCGCACAGCGCGGCAACGCCACCTGGTCGGCGACCGACAGTTCGGGAGCGGCGGTGAACGGCGTCGCCGGCAACTCCGGCTTCGGCTCGGTCCAGTCCGGCTCACTCGAGGAAGCCAACGTCGATACGACCACGGAGCTGGTGAACATGATCACCGCGCAGCGCAACTTCCAGGCCAATGCCCAGATGATCCAGACCGAAGACCAGGTCACGCAGTCGATCATCAACATCCGCGGCTAGCGCCAGGGAATTACGAAGCAGGTGATGCATGGATAAGCTGCTGTACGTTGCGATGTCGGGCGCGAAGGAGACCCTCGCCAGCCAGGCGGTCAACAACGACAACCTCGCCAACGCGAATACGACCGGCTTCAAGGCCTCGCTGGCGGCGTTCCAGACCCGCAGCGTCAGCGGCGCGGGTTTCCCCTCGCGCGCTTACGCGACGGCTGGAACGGTCGGCTGGAACCACACTGACGGTGAGCAGCAGACCACCGGCAACGCGCTGGACGTCGCCGTTCAGGGAGCCGGCTTCTTCGCCGTCCAGGACATGACGGGCGCGGAAGCCTATACGCGCGGCGGCGACCTGCACGTGGATCCGGCCGGCCAGCTCATGACCAGTGGCGGCCGCCCGGTGCTCTCGGACAGCGGCCCGATCACCCTGCCCCCGGCCACCTCGGTCAGCATCGCCGCCGACGGCACCGTGTCGGTCGTGCCCCTGGGCCAGCCGCCGAACTCGCTGGCCGCGGTCGGGCGCATCAAGCTGATCAACCCGCCGACTGGTGCCATCGAGCGCGGCACCGACGGACTGTACCGCGCGGTCGACGGCACCACGCCCGAGGCGGACGCGAACGTGCAGCTCACCTCCGGCGTGCTCGAGTCGAGCAATGTCAACATCACCGGCTGCCTGGTCAACATGATCGAGCTCGCCCGGCGCTTCGACGTGCAGATCAAGGCGCTGCACACCGCGGAAGAGGATGGCCAGGCCTCGGCCAAGCTTCTGCAGGCCAGCTGACCTCCTTCATTACCGACACTATAGAAAGGCACATCCACCATGGACCCGGCACTTTGGGCAGCTAAGACTGGGCTTGACGCCCAGCAGACACAGATGACGGTCACGGCGAACAACCTCGCCAACGTCAGCACCACCGGCTTCAAGAAGAGCCGGGCGGTCTTCGACGACCTGCTCTACCAGAACCTCACCCAGGTGGGCGCCAACACCTCGCAGAGCACGCAGGCACCGACCGGCCTGAATCTGGGCACCGGCGTGCGCGTGGTCGCCACCGAGAAGAACTACACCCAGGGCAGCCTGAACAACACCGGCAACAGCCTGGACCTGGCCATCCAGGGCCGCGGGTTCTTCCAGGTGCTGCAGCCCAGCGGCACGGTCGGCTACACCCGCGACGGCAGCTTCCAGGTCAACGCGCAGGGCCAGCTGGTGACTGCCGCCGGCTACCCGGTTCAGCCGGCCATCACCATTCCCAACGGCGCACAGAGCGTCACCATCGGCGCCGACGGCACGGTCAGCGTGCAGCTGGCCGGCCAGAGCGCCCCGCAGACCGTCGGCACGCTGCAGCTCGCGGACTTCATCAATCCGGCCGGCCTGCAGGACACCGGCGGCAACCTGGCGGTCGAGTCCGCCTCCAGCGGCTCGCCCAGTCACCGGCAACGCCGGACTCAATGGCATGGGCACGCTGCTGCAGGGCTCGGTCGAGGGCTCCAACGTCAACGTCGTCGAGGAGCTGGTCAACATGATCGACACCCAGCAGGCGTACGAGATGAACTCGCGCGCCGTGCAGACGACCGACCAGATGCTCACCTACGCCACGCAGAACATGTAAGTGCAATTCAAAACCATGCGAATCGTGCTCTCCCCTGCGTGCGTGTGTGCGCTGGCCGCCTGCCGGTCCACCCACCCCGAAAAACCCGACGACGCGCTGGCCTGGACCCAGGAGCCGCTGCCGTCGGCCACGAACGGCGCGATCTACCAGGCCGGTCGCGAGGTGGTGCTGGCGGAGAACCCGGTCGCGCATCACGTGGGCGACATCGTCACCATCGTGCTCAACGAGCAGACCGCGGCCAAGAAGAGCGCCACCACCTCGACCAGCAAGGACACCAACGTGGCGATGCCGGGCCCGACCCTGCTCGGTCGCCCCGTGACCATCAACGGCACGCCGATCCTGCTGAACAACATCGACGATTCCACCAAGTTCGCGGGCCAGGGGGCGAGCGCGCAGAGCAACAGCCTCACCGGCTTCCTTACGGCGACGGTGTTGCGGGTACTGCCGAACGGCAATCTGCTGATCGCCGGGGAGAAGCAGATCGGACTGAACCAGGGCAAGGAGTACGTGCGCGTCACCGGCGTGATCCGCCCGCTGGACCTGGCGGCGGATGACTCCATCCCGTCCTACCGGGTCGCCAGCGCACACATCACCTACAACGGCAGGGGCGCGATCGCCGACGCCAACGCCCAAGGCTGGCTGTCCCGCTTCTTCAACTCACCCTGGGCGCCCTTCTGATGAACAGCATTCGCAGCAAGCATGCGCCGGCACGGCGGGCCAACGTCAGTCTCACCAGCATCACGGCGCGCGGCCTCGCAATCGCCTTCACCGTCCTGGCGCTCATCGTGTCGGGCGCGCCGGCACGCGCGGACCGCATCAAGGACATCGCCACCGTCGGCGGCGTGCGCAGCAACCAGCTGGTCGGCTACGGCCTGGTGGTCGGGCTGGATGGCACCGGCGACCAGACCACACAGGCGCCGTTCACCATCCAGAGCATCGAGAACATGCTGCTGCGTTTCGGGGTCACCATTCCGCCGAACACCAATCCACAGCTGAAGAACGTCGCCGCAGTCACCGTCACGGCCGACCTGCCGCCCTTCGCCAAGCCCGGACAGACGCTCGACATCACGGTGGGCACCATCGGCAATGCCTCGAGCCTGCGCGGCGGCAACCTGATCATGACGCCGCTGCGCGGCGCCGACGGGCAGATCTATGCCATGGCGCAGGGCAGCGTGATCGTCAGCGGCTTCGGCGTGAACGGCAAGGACGGCTCGCGGATCTCGCTGAACGTGCCAAGCAGCGGCCGCATCCCGAACGGCGCCTCGGTCGAGCGCGAAGTGCCGGTCCACATCGGCAGCGATGCGCACCTGTTGCTCAATCTCAACACCCCGGACTTCACCACCGCCGCCCACGTGGCCGCGGCAATCAACAAGAACTTCGGCGCTGACAGCGCCGAAGCTCTGGACGCGGTCTCGATCCGCGTGGTGGCTCCCGCCAATGCCAACCAACGCATTTCCTACCTGGCGGTCCTCGAGGCGGTGGAGGTCGAACCTGGCGAGGCTCCCGCGCGTGTCATCGTCAACTCGCGCACCGGCACCGTGGTGATCAGCTCCCATGTGCGCGTGATGGCCGCCGCCGTCGCCCACGGCTCGCTTTCGGTGACCATCACCGAACACGCCGAGGTCAGCCAGCCTGCGCCCTTCTCGCAGGGCCAGACTGTGGTCACGCCGCGCAGCTCCATCGACGTTCACCAGACCGATGCGCGCATGTTCGTCTTCCAGGCCGGCGTCAATCTGGATGAGATCGTGCGCGCCGTGAATCAGGTCGGGGCCGCCCCCGGAGACCTGGTGGCGATCCTGGAAGCACTCAGGGAAGCCGGCGCACTGCGCGCCGAGCTGGTTGTCATCTAGTCCGGCGCCCGGCCATGCCCTCCTTCCACGCATACGCGCCAAGATGACCGCCGAGATCAGCAACCAGGCGGCCGTGTACGGCGATTTCGCGGGCCTGCAGAAGCTCAAGGCGAGCGCGCGCAGCAACGATCCGGGCGCCCTGCGCCAGGTCGCGCAGCAGTTCGAGGCGCTGTTCGCCCGCATGATGATCAAGAGCATGCGCAAGGCCATCGGCACCGACCCGATTTTCGGCAGCGACCAGGCGCAGACCTACCAGAGCATGTTCGATGACCAGCTGTCCCTGGACCTCACGCGCGGCAAGGGACTGGGGCTGACCGACATGCTGATGCGCCAGCTGCGGGGTGCGGGCGCGGTGGCGGCCGACCCTGCCGCTGCTCCCACCGGCACCCCACACGCCACCAAGGCAGCGCCGATGGCCAGCGCGACCCCGGCCGCCAGCGATGCCGAGCGGGCGCAGTTCGTGCGTTCGGTCTGGCCGCAGGCGCAGCAGGCCGCGCAGCAGCTGGGCGTGCACCCGGTGAGCCTCGTCGCGCAGGCGGCGCTGGAGAGCAACTGGGGCCGCAGCGTGCCGCGCGGCCAGACCGGGGACTCGAGCCACAACCTCTTCGGCATGAAGGCAACGCCTGCCTGGGCGGGTGCGGCGGTGACGACAGCGACCCAGGAATTCACCAACGGCAGCGCGGCCCCGGTGCAGGCGGCGTTCCGCAGCTACGCTGATTCGGCGGCCGGGTTCCGCGACTATGTGACGCTGCTGAGCCGCAATCCGCGCTATCGCGAAGCGCTCAACAGTGGCGCCGATACCGGGGCCTTTGCGCGCGCGCTGCAGAAAGGCGGCTACGCCACCGACCCGGATTATGCCAGCAAGGTGACGGCGGTGGCCCAGCAGGTCTCGACGCTGCTCGCCGGCGGCGGCGCCGCTGCCCGCGGACTCAAGTTTTCTGAGGCGCAGCCGATAGCCGTTGGCACGGTTACGCTCTAGGGAAGCAACACGGCATGGCTGACATTCTCTCCACCAGCGTCTCCGGCCTGCTTGCCTTCCAGCAGGCGCTGGACGTTACCAGCAACAACATCGCCAATTCCTCGACCCCCGGATACAGCGTCGAGCGTGCCAACTTCATCCCGCAGCCCGGCCAGGCCAGCGCGGGCGGCTTTATCGGCAGCGGTGTTGCGGTCGACAGCATCACGCGCTCCTATGACGAGCTGCTCGCGCAGCAGGTGCGCGGCTCACAGGCCAGCTATTCCAGCCTCAACGCCCTTGCGACCCAGGCCACCCAGATCGACAACCTGCTCAGCTCCTCCAGCAACGGGCTGACCACAGGGCTGCAGAACTTCGTCAATGCCCTGCAGACCGTGTCCACCTCGCCCAATTCCTCCGCCGCCCGCCAGGCGCTGCTCAGCCAGGCGCAGTCCTTGGCGCAGCAGATGACCGGCTACGACGCGCAGATCTCGCAGTATTCCGGCAACCTGGAGCAGCAGATCCGCGGCGACGTCTCCCAGGTCAATACGCTGGCCAGCGGGATTGCCTCGCTCAACAACCAGATCGCCAAGGACCTGGCCGGCACCGGGCAGGCACCCAATCAGCTGATGGACCAACGCGATCAGATGATCGACCAGCTCAGCCAGTACGTGGGCGTCAGCACCGCCAGCGAGCCGAACGGCATGCTGGATGTCTACATCGGCAGCGGCCAGGCGCTGGTCAGCGGCGGCACGGCCCAGCAGCTCGCGCCCCTGTCCAACCCCTATAACGCCTCGCTGGTGCAGATTGGTCTGGCGAGTCCCGGCGGCACGGCCGACATCACGTCCGAGATATCCGGTGGTGATCTCGGCGGCCTGCTGAGTGCGCGCACCCAGGTGCTGGCCCCGGCGCAGAACGCTCTTGGCCTGGTCAGTGTGGGACTGGCGACCATCGTCAATCAACAACAGCAGGCCGGCATGGACCAGAGCGGTGCGCCCGGCCGCCCGCTGTTCAATGTCGGCAACCCCATCGCCCTGCCCGCCAGTGGCAACGCCGGCGGCACCGCGCTCGCGGTGACGCGCACGAGCCTTAGCGCCCTGACGGCGGATGATTACGTGCTGCGCTACAGCGGCGGCGCCTGGCAGCTCAAGGACACGACCAGCGGTCAGGCGGTCACGATGACCGGCGCCGGCACTAGCGCCAGCCCGTTCCAGGCCGACGGCCTGTCGATCGTGGTCAGCGGCGTCCCTGCCAACGGTGACAGCTTCCTGGTCCAGCCGACCGCAGGCGCGACCGCCGGGCTGTCGGTGGCCCTCACCGACCCTTCCGAGATCGCGGCGGCCTCGCTGGCGCAGACCGCCAGCAGCGCGGCCAACACCGGCACGGGAACGATCTCCCCGGCAGCCATCACCAGTCCGGCGAGCTGGGTCCCCGACACCTACACGCTCACCGTCACCGCCGCCAACCAGTACCAGGTCACCAACAGTGGTGGGGTTGCGGTGGCTGCGGGGACCTTCGTCACCGGCCAGCCGATCAGCTTCCAGGGTGCCCAGGTCACCCTGGGCGGCACCCCGGCTAACGGTGACACGTTCACCATCCGCAGCAGCACCGCGGCGGACAATGGCGACAACAGCAACCTCAACGCGCTGATCACCGCATTCGGCACCGCGACGCTCGGCGGTGGCACCACCTCGCTCAGCGGGGCGGCCAACAACCTCATCACGCGCATCGGTGTTGTCACGCAGCAGGCCCAGGCCAGCGCCTCCGCGCAGCAGTCGGTCAACCAGGACGCGGTGACTGCGCGCAACAACCTCTCGGGGGTCAATCTCGACGCCGAGGCGGCCAAGATGCTCCAGTTCCAGCAGGCCTACCAGGCGATGGCGCAGATGATCCAGACCTCGGGCGCCATGTTCGACTCGCTCATCACTGCCATCCGGAGCGGCTAGCACATGACCATCTCCACCCTGACCTTTCAGACCAACGCGCTGGCGCAGATGGAGGCGCTGGAGACCGCGCTCGCCCGCTCGCAGACCGAGCTGTCCACCAGCAAGAAGCTGCTCAGCGCCGCCGACAACCCCGGCGCCATGGCGCAGGTCAACGAACTGAGCGCCCAGCTGTCGGCCTCGCAGCAACACGTCAGCAACGGCAACGCGGTCACCTCGCAGCTGCAGCTGGAGCAAAATGCGCTCACGAGCGCGACCACCGCGCTGCAGAGCGCCCGCGACCTGGCAATCCAGGGCAACAACTCCGCGCTCACGCTCAGCGACCGGCAGAACCTGGTGGCGCAGCTGCAGCAGCTGCAGCAGTCCTTGCTGGCGGCCGCAAATGCGCGCGACGCCGGCGGCAACTATCTCTTCGGCGGCACCGCCAGCGGCGCCCCGCCCTTTGTCCTGAACAGCACCGCGGTGAGCTACCTCGGCAATGACCAGGTGAACCAGGTGCAGATCAGCCCCGACCACAGCGTCTCGGTCGGCGATGCCGGCAGCGCGGTGTTCATGAGCCTGCCGGCCGGCAACGGCACCTTCACCACCGCAGTCGGCGGCGGCGAACGGCGGCAACGCCTCGATCGATCCTGGCAGCGTCACCGATGCGGGCGCCTGGGTGCCGGACACCTACACCGTCGCCTTCAGCACCCCGGGCCAGTACCAGGTCACCAACAGCGGCGGCGCAGTGGTGGCCTCGGGCAGCTACGTCAGCGGCCAGGCCGTGACCTTCAACGGCATTCAGGTCACGATCAGCGGCACACCGGCAGCCGGTGACCAGTTCAGCGTCGCCCCGGCCGGCAGCGCCAGCGTCTTCAGCACGATTGCCGGTCTGATCACGACGTTGAGCTCGAGCACGCTCAGCAACGCGCAGGTCACCAGCCAGGTCGGCGGTGCCCTGCAGCAGATCGATACCGCCCTGAACAACCTCGGCACCGTCCAGGCCGGCGTGGGCGGGCGGCTGAACGCGATTAGCGCCTCGGCTGCCAGCGCCCAGACCCAGCAGACCAATATCCAGACTTCGGTATCGCAGCTGTCGGATGTCGACTATGCGGCCGCGGTCACCAAGCTCAGCAGCCAGGAGCTCGCCCTCCAGGCCGCACAGGAGTCCTATGCCTCGATCGCCAAGCTGTCCCTGTTCGATTACCTCCGTTGAACGTGACGCAGGTCGCGTTTGCGGGCCTGCCGCGGCTCAAGTTCCGGCACGGGCCTCCGATACAGGGGTTGAACGGTAACGGCCCAAAACCGGGCCAACCAGAGGTAACAGTGCGACGGACGGGTGTCCGGCGACTGAGGCAAATATCAGGAGTCCAAGACCATGTCACTCGTCCTTAATACGAACCTTGATTCGCTGGTTGCGCAGAACAGCCTGAGCTCCTCAGGCACGCAGCTGGCCAACGCGCTCGGCCAGTTATCTTCGGGCCTGCGCATCAACACCTCGGCCGACGATGCGGCCGGCTTCGCGATCGCGCAGGGCATGACCTCGCAGATCAACGGCCTCAACCAGGCCGCCCAGAATGCGAACGACGGCGTGTCGCTCACCCAGACCGCCACCGGCGCGCTCGGCGAGGTCACGACCGACCTGCAGACGATGCGTGACCTGGCCGTTGAGTCGCTGAACGCCAGCAACAGCGCCACGGACCGTGCCGACCTGAACGCCCAGTTCCAGCAGCTGATCGCCGACATCAACAGCGTGGCCTCGAACACGCAGTTCAACGGCGTGAACCTGCTGGATGGCACCTTCCAGGGCGCCACCTTCCAGATCGGCGCCAACGCCGGCCAGACCATCACCGTCTCCTCGGTGGCCAGCGCCAAGGCGGGCAACCTCGGTGCGCTGTATGCGGCTGCCAACAGCGGCACCGCTGGCGCCTACACGAGCGCCAACTTCGCCGCCGGCGACACGGTCACCCTGCAGGTGGCAGTCACCCCGGCCGGCGGCACTGCGACCAACTACACGACCAACGCGGTCACCCTGACCGGCAATGCCTCGACTGACCTGGCCAGCATCGCCGCGGCGGTGAACCAGGCGGTCGCCTCCCAGGGCGTCATCGCGACGGTCAACGGCACCACGGGCATCTCGCTGAGCGGCACCGCCGCCCAGGCCGGCGCCGGACTGGCCGTGACGGTGGCCTCTTCCACCGGCACGCTCGCCACGGACGCCACCGCGCTCGCGGACATTGGCGTGGACTCGGCCAACACGGTCGCCACCACCGGTGCCACCTTCGTGGGCGCCGCCGACGTGACCACCGTTGACAAGTCCAACCAGGCCCTGGTGCAGATCGACGCCGCGTTGCAGCAGCTGGCGCAGTCGACCGCGCAGCTCGGTGCCTATCAGAACCGCTTCGACGGGCTGATCAACGGGTTGCACACCACGGCGACGAACCTGTCGGCCGCCAAGAGTGCGATCGTGGACACCGACTACGCTCAGGCGACGTCGAACCTGTCCAAGGCGCAGATTCTGCAGCAGGCCAGCACCGCGATGGTGGCTCAGGCCAACATGAT
This sequence comes from uncultured Pseudomonadota bacterium, assembly GCA_963794975.1. GTDB lineage: Bacteria > Pseudomonadota > Gammaproteobacteria > Steroidobacterales > Steroidobacteraceae > 13-2-20CM-66-19. The sequence continues at coordinate 1,159,261 of CAWCGL010000002.1, forward strand.
CCCGCAGAACATTCTGACGCTGCTGCAGAAGCTGCCGTAAGGAAATGAGTTCCAGGTACCGCATGCCTGGAGACTCATGTTGGGAGGGCGGGCGCCTTTAGGGTTGGCGCCCGCCCTTCCGCTTTTGCGGATTTGAGCCAACAGTTACGGGGTAGATCTTGTCATGAGCACCAGCAGCGTCACCAGCTCGGGCAGCAGCGCTCCGGTGGTATCGGTTGCAGGCTCGAGCAGCGCCGATGCGGCCGGCGGCTCGGTCATCAATGTCAGCTCCCTGGTGCAGCAGCTGGTCGCCGCGACCCAGGCACCCCGCGAAGCCCTCATTTCCAGCCAGACCCAGCAGGTCACCGCGCAGATCTCCGCACTGGGGACCCTCAAGGGTGGACTTGCGACCTTCCAGGGATCGCTGAGCGCCCTGGACTCCGCCGGCTCGTTCCGCGTGGAGACCGCCACGAGTTCCGATGAGACCGCCTTCACAGCCACCGCCGGTGACGGCGCGGCACCGGGCACCTACAACGTGGGGATTAGCCAGCTTGCCACCGCCCAGCAGCTGCTCTCCGGCCCCCTCGCCGCGAGCACGCCGGTCGGCAGCGGCACGCTCAGCGTGTCCCTGGGCGGCACCAGTTTCAGTATTTCCGTCGCCAGCACCGATACACTCACCGACGTCGCCGCAGCGATCAATGCCGCGGCCGGCAATCCGGGGGTCAGCGCCACGATCCTGCAGGGCAGCGATGGCGCACACCTGCTGCTTTCCTCCGCGCTCACCGGCGCAGCCAATACGATCCTGGTGGCGGAAACCGACGCCGGCGGCGCGCTCGCCTCGCTGACGTACGGCACCGGCAACACGGCCAACTACACCCAGGAGGCGGCCGCCCAGGATAGCGCTTTCACCGTTTCCGGGGTCAGCTTCACCAGCGCCACCAACACGGTGAGCGATGCGGTCGGTGGCCTCACCATCAACCTGCTGAGTGCGACCACGCCCGGCGCGCCGGAGACGGTCACGGTCGGCGCCGACACGGCCACCGTGATCAGCAATATCTCCAGCTTCGTTGATGCGTACAACACGCTGCATGGCACGCTGACCTCGCTGGGCAGCTACGACGCCTCGAGCAACACCGCCGGGCCGATGATGGGCAATGCCGTCCTGACCGGCATCCAGACCCAGGTCCAGCGCGCGCTGTATACCGTCGCCAACACCGGCTCTGCGACCTACAACACTCTCGCCAGCATCGGCATCACCACGCAGAGCGATGGCACCCTCGCCGTGAACACCGCGCGGCTGTCGGCGGCGCTGGGCACGAACTTCACCGCCGTCACGCAGCTCTTCAGCGGCGTCGGCGGCGTGGCAAGCACGCTCAATTCACAGATCACCACCGCCTTAGGCTCCGGCGGTTCGCTCACGGCCGCCGGCCAGACGCTCACCGCTCAGGAAAACGCCCTGACCAAGCAGAGCGACCAGCTCGATCAGCAGATGGCGGCACTCTCGACGACCCTGACGCAGCAGTATGCGGCGCTGAACACGCTCCTGTCCTCGCTGCAGAGCACTTCCGCCTACCTCACGCAGGCATTTGCCACGCTGCCGAAGATCCAGTCGCAGGGTGGCTAGCCGCCCGCCAGTCGGCCCTGCGGCCGTAGCGCTCCGGTCTCCGTCGCTCTTAAGTTCCGTGCCGGCAGGCCGTTACAGGAGTGAAGATTAACGGGAGTACAGCAGGCGTGATCGGCTCGGCGCGAAAGGCAAATCTGGCGGCCTATCAGAACGTCGCCGTCCAGGGCGGCGTCTCGACAGCCGATCCTCATGGACTGGTGCAAATGCTGCTCGACGCCACCGTCGAGCGCATCGGCGCCGCCCGCCTGTGCATCGAGGAAGGCGACCGGGCGCGCAAGGCCAAGCTGCTGCACAGCTGCGTCACGCTGATCGCAGAACTGCGCGGCAGCCTGGACCTGATCCGCGGGGGCGAGCTGGCGCAGAACCTGAGCGATCTGTACGACTACATCGCCCGGCGTCTGCTGGTTGCCAACGCGCGTGACGACATCCCGGCGCTGACCGAGTCGTTAAGTCTGCTCGGGGAGATCCGCAGCGCCTGGGTTGCCATCGGACCGCAGGTGCGCGGGCCCGTCTGAGAAACTCAGGCGCGCCGCCCCAGGTCGCGCTGGCGCCGGGTCTGGCTCAGCGGCAGGGTCACATCCAGGGTAGTCCCGCGGCCGGCCACCCCCAGCACCCGCAGCGTGCCGCCGAGCTGGGTGAGGCGCTCGGAGGCGGCCAGCAGGCCGAAGCAGCCGGCCTTGTTGCGGTCCTTGTCGCCCATGCCGACGCCGTCGTCGGTGACGCGCAGCCTGACCATCCCATCCTGCACCCACAGCTGCGCATCGACCTTCGTGGCCCGTGCGTGGCGCATGACATTGGCGAGCCCCTCCTGGAAGGTGCGGTAGAGGACCAGGCTGCGGCGCTGTCCGAGGGTTGCCGGCGCGCCGGTGGCCCCCACCTCGATGTGCAGCCCGGACTGCGCGGCACACTCCTCGGCCACGCGCTTCATGGCCGCAGCCAGCCCGAGATCCTCGATCCCCGGCGGCTGCAGTTCGAAGGCGATGTGCCGCAGGTGCTGCAGGCAGCGCTCGGCCAGCTCCGTCACCTGCGCAAGGGAGGCGCCGGCTGCCTGCGATTGGGTGCCCAGGGCGCCAAGTTCGCTCCGCAGCGTCGTCATCTCCTGGCGCAGCGTCCCATGGAGCTTCAGGGCCAGCTGGGTGCGCTCCTCTTCGCGCAGGTTTTCCAGGCGGTTGGCCAGGGCACGCACGCGGCCGTGGAAGCGGTCGATCGCGGCGCGCTGCTGGACCTGCTGGGTCACATCGACATCGACGGTGATGAAGCCGGTGATCTCCCCGCCATCGTCGCGCAGGGCCACCGCGCGGGAATCCACCCAGCGCAGCTCGCCGCCAGGCTGCTGGTAGCGCAATTCGAGACTCAGCGGCGTACCGCGCATGAGGCTCTCCCACGCCTCGCCGAGGCGCTCGCGGTCATCGGCATGAACGGCCTCCCACCACCCGTCCTCGCGGGCCTGCTCGCCGGTGAGCTGTGTAAGCTGCAGCCAGTGCGGGTTGGCGTAGTCGCAGGCCCCATCCGCATCCATGAGCAGGATCCCGATCGGCGCCGAATCCGCCAGCTGCCGGAAGCGCTCCTCCGTCGTGCGCCGCACCTCGGCGTGCAGCCGCTGCCCCTCGGCGCGCAGCTGCGGCCGCAGGTCCGTGGTGGTCGCGACCCGATGAGTCACCCGCCCGGCGGCATCACGGAGCGAAACGATGCGCACCCCGATCGGGATCAGATGGCCCTCGCGGTGCAGCCGACAGGTCTGCACCGTGGCGCTGCCGGCGTGATCCGAGGTCTGCACGGCTGCCAGGATCAGGGCATGTTCGCTGGCCGGGTAGACGTTCAGGAAAGGCTGCCCCTGGAGCTCCTCGGGCGTGCTTCCGACCAGCTCAGCGTAGGCGCGGTTCACCGTCATCAGGGTGGCACTGTCGGCATCGGCGACGGCGATACCGTGGGCGTTGTGCAGGAACGCCTCCCCCCAGAGCGCAGCGACGGGGCTCGAGGCTGTCATGAGGGCGTCCCGGTCGAGGACAGTCGATAACTGTCTCGCGGGCACAACAGCCCGGAAGCTGGCTGGGGGTCCGATCGGTAGCGCAGTGAGTGTTCCCGTTTGGCGACACTTCCGTGCGCTTTATTATGTAGAATCGGAACTTCTACGGCGTCAAAGCTCATCTTCCGCCGGCGCCCGCTCCTCTGCGGGGCCCCCCACCGTTGGCAAAATGGTACGGGACACTGACTGGGGGTTCGCCGCTTGTCAACCCGGTCTAGTGCGTAGCTGGCTGGACTGACTCCAGCATTGAGGCGTGCTCGCTACGCGAAATCTGCGCACGCCCTGAGAGATTCCCGGACGCCATTACAGAAGCTTACTAACGGGCTCGTGCCGCCGCTGTCTGCTGGGAACGGCTTGCTTCAAGGAATCTGCGTCGAATCTGTCGCCTCACACTTGGAAAGGGACACTCCGCGAGTGACGACACCGCTCAGCGAGCTGGTGAGCCGTTTGGCGCTCCTGGCCGGTCCGCATGCGTACGTGATGACTGCCCGCCTGCTGCAAGACAGGGACCGGATCGAACTCAAGGCGACCTGCGAGGAGCCCGGCATGAAGCGGGAGTTCGTGCTGCAGGTCACCTTCAATACCCTGGACGATCTGGGGGCGGATGCGGTTGCCAAGGAGTTCGTGCGCGAGGCGCGCAAGGCGCTTGCCGGTGCTGACGGGCTCGCCCGCCCCCGGAGGGTCCATGCCGACAGAAGAAATAAGCGCGGCCGATCGGCTCGCGCCTAGTCATCTGGCCTAAAGAGCGAGCGCGGGGCGGCGGAGGCGGCGGCTGCCGGGGCTATTTCTTGATGTCGTCGGCGGCCTTTTCCACATCCTTCTGGACGTCGTGGGCGGCGTCATTGACCTTGTCGGCCGGGGTCTTCTCGCCGCCGTTTTTCAGCGTGCGGCCCGCCTCATCGAGCTTCTCGCCGGCGCTCTCCATGGGGCCCTTCTTCTCGCAGGCAGACACCAGCAGTACTGCCGAGCACAACAGCGTGGGGAAAAGGTACTTGTTCAAGAAGACTCCTTATAAGCGCAGGCGGACACTGAGCAGTAACAATCTAACCCTTATATCCATGCCTTCCCACCCGTTCTCGCCCCTGCGACTGTCAGATACCGCCTACCTTGCAGCGGCAAGCCGGCATCCCTGAGAGCTACTCAGCGGCGCCGCAAGCCCATCGCAAACAGCACCGCCCCGGCGCCGAGCGCCACTCCGCCGATCCAGCCGGGGACCGGCCGCTCCTGGCGCACCTTCGCCTCGATGTCCCCGAGCCTGAAGACGCTCTGCTCGCTTGAATAGCTGGGCGGTCGGAAGACGATCCACACGCCCATCAGGACCAACACGACCCCCGATACCTGTAGTGCACGCATCCAAGTCCTCCTGATCGAACAAATCCAGGTTGGGTTAGTGGCCCGACAACCGCGCCCGGAGGCTGCGGCATTTCAGCGCAGCCGCTCTCCCCGTGCGTCGATGACCGGCTCCCCGTCCTCCTTGGCGAATGCACCTTGCTGCGGAAGGTCGAGGATCTCCAGGACGACCTCCGACGGCCGGCACAGCCGCACGCCCCAAGGGGTGACCACGATCGGCCGGTTGATCAGGATGGGGTTGGCCAGCATTGCGTCGACCAGCTGGTCATCGCTCAAGTGTGGAGCGGCAAGTCCAAGTTCCGCATAGGGTGTGCCCTTCTCACGCAGCAGCGCGCGGGGTTGCATCCTCATCCGCTCGAGCAGACCCATCAGGGTGGCACGGTCCGGTGGGGTCTGCAGGTACTCGATGATCGTAGGCTCGATGCCCGCGTTGCGGATCAGGGCCAGCGTGTTGCGGGAAGTGCCGCAAGAGGGGTTGTGGTAGATCGTTACCGAGACGGAATGGGCGGTCATGAGGAACCTCTAGGGAGAACCCAGCTGTTGCCCGAGTGCATGCCGGAATTCAGGGTGGAAGCCTATCATCCCGGCATTGTCGACCGCTGCGGAAGCGCCCATGATGAGGACCAAGACGAACCCGGAACGGGCACGTGGACCCAATGGCAGTTGATGCACGCCAACGCTTAGGGGGGAGGATGACATCGTGATCGAGACCTTCAGACCAATGCGTCAATCTTCACGGCAGGGTTGCACTGTCGGCAATGCTCATCGCCTCCGCAGCCATCGCGTTCTGCGCACCCGCGCGCGCCGATGATGCGGATCTATTGAATGACAAGTTCAACATATCGCTCGGCACCTTCCTGCTCAGCACCAATACGACCGTCAAGGTCGATGGTACCGCCGGCCAGCAGGGCTCGGATGTAAACCTTGGCCGGGACCTGGGGTTTTCGGACTCCAATCGCTTCCGCGTGGATGCTACCTGGCGTTTCTTCAAGCGCCACAAACTGCGCTTCATGTACTTCAGTAACGACACGCATGCCGACCGCAGCATCTCTCGCGACATCACGATCGGTGATACGACCTATCCGGCCAGCGCGAGTCTGCAATCCAGCAACAAGACCACCATCGCAGAGCTCGCCTACGAGTACGTGTTCATGCAGCGCGACACTTTTGAGCTCAGCGGATCCGTCGGCGTGCATTCAGTAAATTCAAGCTGGGGGTCAGCGGCGACGGTACCGTAGGCGGGCAAACGGGCCAGTTCAGCACCGAGACCGCGAGCGCCACCGCGCCCTTGCCGGTCATCGGGCTGCGTGGACTGTGGCAATTCAGCCCGCAGTGGTACTTCGATGGGCAGGCGCAGTATTTCGGGCTCAAGATCGACAATGTCGACGGCCACCTGACTGACCTGCGCGCCGGGGTGACCCGCATGTTCGGTTCCCACTTCGGGGTCGGGCTGGGCTGGAACCAGTTCGCCACCAAGGTGAACCTCACCAAGGCCAGCTTCGAGGGTTCGCTGCGATGGCGCTATTCGGGGGCCCTGCTGTACATCACAGGCGCCTTCTGAGCCGGTCACCGGAAAAGTAGCGGCGCAATTCCTTCTCGCCGCTTCAGGCGCGCGCCTTCGCAGGCGCACGGCTGCTTACTCCTGCCGTGTGCGATGAAGCACAGTGTGCGCTACCCTGCGGCCCATGCGCGTCCTGCTTGTCACGCCGCCGATGATCCAGCTGAATACGCCCTACCCGGCGACGGCGTACCTGACCGGCTTCCTGCGCCTGCACGCGGCGGACCTGGGCCTGGAGCTAACGCAGGCGGATGCCTCGCTGACGCTGTTCCTGCGCCTGTTCTCGGCGCCACTCGTGCAGCGCATGGCCGAGCTGCTGCGCAAACGTGCCCGCGGCGGCTGCCAGGCGCCTGCCGGTGCCGCCGGCGCTTGCGCACTTTCTTAAACATTCCCGGGACTACGCTGACACCGTAGGACCTGCGATTCGATTCCTGCAGCGGCGTGATCCGAGCCTCGCGTTGCGTATCGTCAGCCGCTCATTCCTGCCCGAGGGTCCGCGCTTTGCGCACCTGAACCCCGCGGCGGGCGACGCAGTCGACGGCTTCCAGCAGCTGCTGTCCGCATTCGGCACGTTGGGGACAACCGAACAGGCCCGCTATCTTGCCAGCCTGTACGTGGATGACCTCGCCGACGTGTGGCGGCTCGGCATCGACCCGCGCTTCGAACTCGCCCGTTACGGCGAGCGCCTCGCCGCGAGCGCCACCTCGTTCGACCCGCTGCACGAGGCGCTGGGCAGCGAACCCACGCTCATCGATACCACTCTGGATGAACTCACCCGCGAGCTCGTTGCGCAGTCCGCGGATGTCGTCGCCGTTACCGCGCCCTTCCCCGGCAACGTCTACGGCGCGTTTCGCATGGCGCGCACCATCCGCGCGGCCGCCCCGGACACCAAGCTGATTCTCGGCGGCGGCTGGGTCAACACCGAGCTGCGCTCGCTGCGCGACCCGCGGGTGTTCGACTACTTCGACTATGTGACCCTGGATGACGGCGAGCGTCCGTTGTTGAACCTGCTCGCACGTCTGCGCGGGCGCAAGGCTACGCTGGTACGTACCTACACCCGCGACGGGGCTGAGGTGGTCCTGCACAACGATCCCACCCAGCATGATTTCCCGCAGCGCGAGACCGGCATCCCCAGCTACGCGGGTCTGCCGCTGGATCGCTACGTGTCCGTCATGGAGATGCTCAACCCGATGCATCGCTTCTGGTCTGACGGACGCTGGAACAAGATCACGCTGGCGCACGGCTGCTACTGGAAGAAGTGCTCGTTCTGCGATGTCTCGCTCGACTACATCGGCCGCTACGACCGTCCGGGCGAGGATCTGGTCATGCAGCGCATCCGCGCCCTCATCGCAGAGACCGACGAGACCGGCTTTCACCTGGTCGATGAGGCCGCGCCCCCGGCCGGCCTGCGGGGGCTTGCCCGGCGCCTGCTCGAGGAGCGGCTGAGCATCACCTGGTGGGGCAACATCCGCTTCGAGAAGACCTTCACGCCCGAGCTGTGCAGCCTGCTGGCGGCCGCGGGCTGCGTGGCGGTGAGCGGCGGCCTGGAGGTGGCCTCGGACCGACTGCTGACGCTCATGCGCAAGGGCGTGACCGTAGAGCAGGTCGCGCGCGTGACCCGCGCCTTCAGCGATGCGGGCATCATGGTGCACGCCTACTTGATGTACGGCTTCCCGACCGAGACCACCCAGGACACGGTCGATGCGCTCGAGCGCGTGCGCCAGCTGTTCGCCGCCGGCTGCATCCAGTCCGCCTACTGGCACCGCTTCGCGGCGACCGCCCACTCCCCCATCGGCCTGCATCCCCAGCAATACGGGATCACCCTGCGCCCGAGGGCGCCGGGCACCTTCGCTCACAACGACCTCGCATTCGATGATCCGGTGGCGACCGATCATGACTACCTCGGCAGCGGCCTGCGCAAGGCGCTCTACAACTATATGCACGGCATCGGCTTGGACGCCGACGTGCGCGAGTGGTTCGAGCCGCACCCGGCAGGCCGGCGACGCGGTCGGCCACACGGGCGCGCTTCCTCCCGGCCCGCGGTGCCCGTCACGTCCGTGCCGCCGGACCTCATCGAGAGCTTCCTCGCCTAAGTCGGTGTTGCTCGCCTTCAACAAGCCCTTCGGCGTGATCTGCAAGTTCAGCCCCCAGAAGGATCGCCAGACGCTGGCCGACTATGTCAGGGTGCCGCGAGGTGTACCCCGCGGGTCGCCTGGACACCGACAGCGAGGGCTTGCTGCTGCTGACCGACGATGGCGCGCTGCAGGCGCGGATATCCAACCCGCGGCACGCGCTTGCCAAGCTTTACTGGGCCCAGGTTGAGGGGATGCCGACCGAGGCGGCGCTCGCCCGCTTGCGCAGCGGTGTCGACCTGGGGGACTTCACTACCCAACCCGCCGGTGCCCAGCTCATCGATACGCCGGACGTGCTGTGGCCGCGCGACCCGCCGATCCGACACCGTGCCAGCATCCCGACGGCCTGGCTGGCACTGACCCTGCGGGAAGGCAAGAACCGCCAGGTGCGCCGCATGACCGCGCGCGTGGGCTTCCCGACTCTGCGCCTGATCCGCGCGCGCATCGGGGAGGTCACGCTCGAAGAACTGCCGCCGGCGACGTGGCGCGAGATCAGCCCGCGCGCACCGTGGGGCGCGGCGTAGCCTTCAATGCGCGTCGAAGAAGCCCTTCACCGCGCTCAGGCAGAACGGCGGCACGAGACCTGCGTGGTAAGCAGACAGCACTGCCGCATCGCCACCGTCCGTGGCGCCGCCCAGGACGGCACTAGCACGGTAGGCTAGCACCGCCGCCGCGAAGCCGTTCTTGAGGCTGGCGTAGGGATCATTGGCGCTGGGTGCTGAATCGACATCCAGGATCACCGGCGCCACCGCGGGCGGATGCGCGGCCCAGTAGTTCTGCATCAGGGTGGTATTGAAGAAGAACACCGTCGGGTCCGAGCTGCCGCCGCACAGGAGCGTGGGCGCCGTGGGTGTCCAGTTGCGCTGGTCGTTGGTCTTGAGGTGCACCCGCAGCGGATGGGTGGGATTGGCCGGCGGCAGCCCGTCGGTCACCACCGGGAACCCGCCATCAGGGGCCGCCAGGGCATCCTGCAGGTAGGCGCCGCGAAAGCCGTTGGTGATCAGGTAATCGGTGCCGAAGCCAGCCGCGAAGATCGCCGCGAAGGCGGCCGGCTGTGTCGCCGGGGTGTAGGGCGCGTACGCGGCGCTAGGCGGCGTGCTGTCAAAGGTCGCCATCGGGAATTTGCCTGCCGCCTGCAGCGCTCCGACCGAGGATGATCCGGGCAGGAGACCCTCGATGGACGCGGCGTATTTACTCGCGAAGGCATCGCCCGGGGTGGTGTACAAGTCCCCGTAGGCCTGCTGGTAGGCCGGAATCAGCAGCGCGAGATTCTCCGCAGCGCTGTCGCTCACCTGGCCTTCGAATATCGCATCCCCGAACGCCGCCAGCGCGTACGGCCCCGACATCGGCCCGGAGGCGGTCACGGTCATGCCCGCCGCCTGCATCGCGCTGTGGGTCGCCATCGCAACGTAGCCGCCTTGGGAATAGCCGGTGACAAACAGCTTGCCGCCGTCGCTGGATCCCGGGACGTCACTGGTGGGAAGCGCCGAGCGCGCCGCGGTCAGCGCGTCGATCATGTCCTTGGACTGCTGGTCGGCGATCAGGTACGGGTGATAGTTGACGGGCGAGGTGTCGTAGCCGACATAGTTCGGCGCCACCACGATATAGCCGTCCGCGGCAAACACCGCCGCCAGCAGCACCCCTTCCGCGTTGTCCGCGGCCTGCACCTGGCTGATGTCGAAGCTGCGATCGGTGTTCGTGCCATGCGCGTACAGCACCACGGGCCGCGCGCCGGTACAGTTGGCTGCCGTGCCGCCGGGCACCATGAGCGCCCCGGAGGCGGGCGTCAGGTTGCCACGGGCATCCACGGTCTCATAGGTCATGTGATAGACGGTGATCGCGCACACGGGTGTCGGCGCCAGCTGCAACAGCGCCTTGCCCAGATCGCTGGTACCCAGCAGCGCCAGCAGGTCACTCGGGGCAAGCGTCGTCACCTTGGTCGGCGGCCCATCGACCAGGTCGCCGCGCTTCACGGAAGGCATGTCGGAGGAGCCGCTTTCACTCCCGCCGCCACAGGCCGCAAGACCCGTAAGGGCGGCCAAGGCAATTGCGCGCAATAGGTATGGCATAGCCATGAATTGTGGGCGCGCCGCCCTGCGGCGCGTGTCAGACAGGGCCGCAATCGCCGGTCAGCCGAACCGGAATGCCCTGCCCCGGCGCGCCCGGCTGGCCTACCCGGCGCGGATTCCGCTGCTGCGCAGGATCGCCGGGATCTGGGCCTCGCCGCCGATCGCCATCACGTGCACCCCCTGGCACACCGGCGAGACCTCGGCGATCAGGCGCGCGGCGATCTCGATGCCCTTCTCCAGCTGCGCCTCCGGCCCGCCGGCCTGCTCCATTTCCCGGATCAGCGCATCGGGCACCCGGATTCCGGGCACCTTTTCATTGAGCCACGCCGCCATCTTGGCCGACTTCAGCGGAATGATCCCGGCGAGCACGGCGACGCCCTGGGGCCTGACCGCCTGCAGGAATCTCTGCAGCGCCGCCACTTCGTAGACCGCCTGGGTCTGCACGAAGCCGACGCCCGCATCGAACTTGCGCTGGGTGTTGATGACTTCGGCCTCAAAGTCGCTGGCGCCGGGGTTGACCGTGGCGCCGGTGAACAGCTGCGGCGCGCCGCGCAACTCCTTGCCGCTCATGTCGTGGCCCCGGGTCAGCTCGCGCGCGGCGGCCGCCATCTGGCTCGCCGTCAGGTCGAATACTGGCTTCGCTTCCGGGTGATCACCGATCTTTGGCGGATCACCCCCCATGAAGAGGAAGTTGTGCACACCCAGCGCCGCCGCCCCGAGCAGATCGGCCTGAATGGCGATGCGGTTGCGGTCGCGCGCGGTCATCTGCACGATCGCCTCGGTGCCGCGCTCGAGCAGCAGGCGGGCGGCGGCGATCGGTGCGATGGTCATCAGCGCGCGCGCCGATTCGGTCACGTTGATCGCGTCCACCCAGCCTGTGAGTGCCTGTGCCTTGGCGAACAGCTCGGTCAGATCGATGCCCTTGGGCGGGGTGAGCTCTGCGGTAACGACGGTTTCTCCGGCGCGGAGCTTCTGCTGCAGTGAGGGCATTCACAGGTCCTAGCGAGTGCGGGGTGCCGCAGACTAACAGTCTTGCCCCACGCTAGAGAAGCGCACGGCTCAGCGGCGTGGTGCGCCGTGCGCGCTCTGCCTCATCACACAGCGCCGTCACGGCGGCAGCACCGCCGCACCGGCCTCCAGCAACGACTTGAGATTGGACGGAACGCGCGGCCCGCCCCCGGCCACGGCCCCGATGAACTTCGAGTCGGCGCGCTCGATCGAATGGGTCACGGCGAGCTTCACCGCATTGTCGACCGGCTCCGGCTCGAACACGCAGCGTGCGTAGCCTTCCGCGTTGAGCCCGGGCTTCCATTCGCAGCGCAACTAGAGTCCGAGCGTTTCGGTGGCCGCCTCGATGGATTCGATTTCCAACACCAGCGCCGAATCCGCATCACCCGCCCAGCGGAACTCAGCCGGGACGCCCACGTCCCCAGGCTTTGTCCACAGGTTAAGGATGGCGTCAAAGGGCGGCCGCCCCGCCGGAGACTCCAGCGCCACATCCAGCGTGAGCCGCACGAACGAACCTGAATGGCGCTGCGCGAACTTTTGCGCGAAATCCGCAACCGACTGCAGGAAGCCTGCGGCCGGGGCCGCGGCGCCGCGCGCCACCACCAGCGCCACCTTGCCCCGCAGGCCGGCCTCGACCCCGCGCGGCACCCCGGCGACAAGGGTCTCCTGCACTCCAAACGAGGGGTGGTAGGACATGTCCAGGAAATTCAGCTCGTCCTCGGCGAGCGCCTTGCCCCCGGGCGTCAGCATGTATTCCTGCGCCTTGACCGCGCTGTCCACATCTTTGAAGGTGTACTCGCTGAAAGCGTCGAACTCCGGGAACGCCCGCGCCGGCGGCGAGGCCTGCGCGCCGACCACGTGGTTGCGCACGTACTTGGAGAAGCCGAAGTACTTGTTCGCCGCCAGCCCCATGGCGACGTGGTTGCCCTCGTAGTAGTGGCGGAACTGCCGGCGCGTCATGTCGGGACGCCTGACGAACAGTGTCATGACCTTGAGCATTGCATCCTCCCTATTCCCTCTTGTACGCCGCCAGTTCCCCCGGCGGCAGCTTCTGAGCGTGAGTCGCCAGAAAGCTGAACGTCACATTCGGCGTGTGCTCGATGTTCTCCACGATCTCGTGGATACGTTCGAAGCCGATGTCCTTGATCAGCCAGGCGCCGTCTACCTTCAGGTAGCGGTCACGGTAGAGCGCCGCGCCGGTGATGTGCAGCTTGCGGCGGAACTCCCACACGCTGTCCTGCAGATACCAGACCCCGCGTGCCTCGGTCGCCGAGATGATCTCGATCTCGGGGTGGTGGCCGTTGTGCTGCATGATCATCTCCGCGTGCGCGCCCTCGCGCACCATGTCGAGGTACTTCTCCCGTCCCTCGATGCGGAAGCGGTAGATGCCGCCGTTCACGTCCAGGGTCACCTCGGGGTGGAAGATCTCTTCCAGGCCCTTGATGTCGGCGGTGTCAAAGCAGCGGAAGTAGCGGTGCTTGACGTTCTTGATCTGCTCGATGTCGAGCAACTGCTGCACTTGGGCGGCAAGCTGTGCCAGTGTCGGTGTGTTCATCGTCGGTGCGGGGCTCCAGGCGGACAGGTCGTACGGCACGTGGCCGGGTGTCGATCCTAGTCTGAAACCGGCTGCGGGCCGAAGCGCGGCGCGCCCGCGTCCGCGCTCGAGCTCCCACGCTGCGCCAGGCCTACACCGTTTGGATTAGCCGCACACCTAGCTCGCCCGCAAGCAGTGCACGGGCATTTTTCGACCTGGCTGGCCCGCGCCGGTTGCACGCGGTAAGTTAACGGCCCCCCACACCGGCCACGCACGCGTTCACACATGAAGATCGTCACCTACAACATCAACGGGATCGGCGCCCGGCTGCCGAACCTTTTGCGCTGGCTCGCCGCGACCTCCCCGGACGTGGTGTGCCTGCAGGAACTGAAGTCACCGCAGGAAAACTTCCCGGAGAGCGCGATCCGCGAGGCCGGCTATGGGGTGATCTGGCACGGCCAGAAGAGCTGGAACGGCGTGGCGATCCTGGCGCGCGGCATCGAGCCGAAGGAAATCCGGCGCGCCTTACCCGGGGACCCGGAGGATGTGCACAGCCGCTACATCGAGGCCACCGTGCACGGGGTCACCGTCGGCTGTCTCTACCTGCCCAACGGCAACCCGGCGCCGGGTCCCAAGTTTGAATACAAGCTGCGCTGGCTCGACCGGCTCATCGGCCATGCCGCCGAGCTGGCCGCAAGCCCCGCCCCGGTAGTCCTGGCCGGTGACTACAACGTCATTCCCGCGGAGCAGGACGTCTACAAGCCGGAGCGCTGGGTCAACGATGCGCTGTTCCGCGTCGAGGTGCGCGAAGCGTTCACCCGTCTGAAGGCGCAGGGGTGGACCGATGCGATCCGCATCCTGCACCCGGAGGCGAAGATCTACACCTTCTGGGACTTCTTCCGCGACGCCTACAAGCGCGATGCCGGACTGCGCATCGATCACCTGCTGCTGAATAAGGCGTTACGGCCCCGGCTCATGGCCGCCGGCGTCGACCGCGACGTGCGGGGCTGGGAGCGCCCCAGCGATCACGCGCCGACCTGGATCACGCTCTCAGCGTGAAACCGCGCGCCGGGGAGAGCCCGCATGGCTGAGGCCACGAAGTTGCCCCCCAAGAGCGTCATCCGGTTCTTCACCGCCCTGAACGTGCTGGTGTACCGCTTAAGCGGCGGCAAGCTGATGAACCGGCTCGAAGGCGCCCCGGTCTGCCTGATGACGATGACCGGGCGCAAGTCGGGCCGCAAGAAGACGATCGCCCTCATGTACACCCCGCATGGCCAGGACGTACTGCTGGTCGCCTCGCTGGGCGGGGCGCCGCAGCACCCGGCGTGGTACTACAACCTCAAGGCGCAACCACAGATCGAAATCCAGGCCGGGCGGGTGCGCCGCAAGATGCTCGCCCGGGAAGCCACGCCGGAGGAGAAGAGCACCCTGTGGCCGGTCGTTGTGGCCAACTACGCAAGCTTCGCGGCCTACCAGGAGCGCACGACGCGCGAAATCCCGCTATTCATCTGCGCCCCGCGCCCCGCCTGAGCCGCGGCACGGGAAACTCCTAGGGCGGCGCCGCCGCTCCACCCGGGCAGCCGCTGCTGCTGCGCCTCGAGCCTCGCGACCGCCAGCGAACTCAGGGGCGTTCCGCTGAGTCTTGCGGCATAAAGCGCCGCACCGGCCGCCGGGGCCAGGCGTGCAGCGATGAAGTCATAGCCGCGGCCACTCAGTTGCAGGCGTGCGCGCAGGGGCTCGAGCACCAGCTCACGCAGGCGGAACATGCCCCCGGAGTGCGACACCCTCACGCGCACACCGGCGGGAACCTGCAACCGTTCATGCACCGCATCGACCAGCTGGATCAGCTCGCCGACGGCACGCGTGAACAGCAACTGCGCCTGGGGATCCCCGGCCTGCGCGCTCGCAGCGATCAGGCCCGATAGCGCGGCCACGTCGCTGCGCTCGCCCCGGCCGCCGCCGTAGATGGCCGCGCACAGGTCCAGGTCCGCCGCCAGGCCGAAGTGCTCCTGCAAGTGCTGGTACAGCAGTCCGCGCGGCGCGCGCCCATCGCTCATGCGCGAGAACAGCTGCAGGCCCTCGCGAGCAACCCAGTAGCCGGAGCCCTCATCGCTGAACAGCTCGCCCCAGCCGCCGGCGCGCGCGCGGCGGCCGCCATACTCGCCATAGGCCATCGAGCCGGTGCCGGCGACGATGTTGATGCCCTCCTGCCCGGCCAGGGCACCGGCCCAGCCGCACACCGCGTCATTGCCGCAGCGGAAGCGCCCGGGGGCCAGTGTCGGGGCGGCTGCCGCATCGAGTGTCGGCAGGAGCTTAGAGTCCTCTCCGTAGGAGGGCAGGCCGAAGAAGGCAAAGTCCACTTCCGCCGGGGAAAGCGCGGCCTGCGCAAGCGTTGCGAGCACTCCGCGCGCGAGCATCGCGCGCATCGGCTCGACGCCCGTTTGCAGGTAGTAGGCCGGCCCCTCCTGGTGGCAGCCAAGCACCTCGCCGTTCTCGTCGACGAGCACGAAGGCAGTCTTACTGCCACCGCCGTCAACGCCCAGATATCTCCTCAAGGGCTCTCGCGCCATGGGTAGATAGTGACACCCTGGACGACGCGGCTCACTGTGCCTGCGGCGTTGGGGGTATCTGGGGAGATGCCCAGCGACAGGGATTGCAGCACGGCAAGCGCCTGAGCGAACGGCGCGTACGCCATGCACAGCGCAAGATCGCTCGCCGGCCCACCCGCCGCCGGCGGCAGCAGCAGGTCAAACGATCGCCCGTCCGCCGGCGCATCGGCAACGGTCACCACGCGTCCGGCAACCGCATCCCGGGACAGTTCACTGGCCAGGTCCAGATCGTAGCGCCGGGCGTGCGGGTCGTTGCACAGGAACACCACCACGAGGGACTGGCCGTTCAGGATGGTCTTCGGGCCGTGGCGGAAGCCGAGGGTCGAGTCGGCGGCGGCGATGACCCGTCCGTCGGTGAGCTCGAGCATCTTCAGCGCCGCCTCGCGCGCGAAGCCCTTGAGCGCCCCACTGCCCAGGTACACCACGCGCTGGTACCGGGCACGCACCAGCTGCTCGAGCAGCGGGCGGCAGAGCCGGGATGAACGCCGCGGTGCGCGCTGACAGGCGGGCTGTCTCGGCCTCGCTGATCGCCCCGAACGCGGCGGCCGCCGCCAGCAGCATGCCGCTGAAGCTGGAGGTCATCGCGAAGCCGCGGTCGTTGGTGGCCCCCGGCAGCACCAGCGCATGTGCATTCTTGAGTGTGCGGGCGAGCAGATTCAGCGCCCCCTGCGCGTTGCAGGTCACCACCAGGTGAGCGCAGCGGCGCACGTGCGCCTGCACGATCTGCACCGCCGCCGTGCTCTCGGGGCTGTTCCCGGAGCGCGCGAAGGAAACCAGCAGGGTCGGGGCAGCGGGGGTCAGGTAGCTGCCCGCGCTGGTGACCAGGTCGGTGGTCGCAATGGCCTCGACGCGGCGCCCGAGTGCGGCGGTCAGGGCCGGTGCTAGGCACTGGCCAACGTAGGCGGAGGTGCCCGCGCCCGGTGAGCACGATGCGCAGGTCCGGCAGCTGTAGTAGCGGGGAGAGAAAACCTGTCAGCGCGGCCCGCTCCGCGGCGATCTGAGTGCCGATCTCGCCCCACACCTGCGGCTGCTGGAGGATCTCGCGGGCGGTCCAGGCGGCACCGCCCGCTTCAATCGCCGCCGCGCTTAGCCCGAAGGACGCCTGGGTGTCAGCCATGAGCGCCGCTTCCGCAGGCACGGGCATAAGCACCGAGCACGGTGCGCACGCCATCCAGCAAGCAGCGCGTGCGGGTCGTTGGCGATCCGGCCGTCGCGGACCGCGGCGTACTGGGCGGCAGATACTGGCTCAGCAGCGTCAGCGGTATGCCGCGGCCGCGCAGGTCGGCCACCAGCGCCTCGCAGGCGGCGCGCACCTCCGGAACGTTCCAGTAATAGCGGATCCGGTCGCTCAGGCTGTACTGCAGAGTCCAGCCTGAGCGTCGTTGCGTCGGTGTAGTAGGCATTCCAGTAGCGCGGATCCTTGCGCATGGCACGCAGCACGACCTGCTGCAGTGAGCCGCGCGGCCGCGCCGCAGAGCTCGGCCTGGATGTCGGCCAGTCCCCATAGTGCCTCGCGCAGTGCAAAGGTTACTCCGGGGCCGACCTTGAGGATCGCGAAGTGGTGCGCACCAGCGCGGCCAGTGCGGCCGGCGTCTGGTAGTCGGTCGAGTGCGCCTCGTACACGAGCGTGCGCCTCCTGCTCGATGCGCCGGGCAAGCTGCCGCTGACTTGGCCGGCACGTAGTCGATGACCTTGTGGTTGTCGAACTCAACCCCGGGCTGCACGACCAGTGCGATAACGCGCTCCCAGGCCGCACCGAGTACCCTGCGCTGCCCAAGCGGCGCGGTGGGCGCTCGAGCGTGTCGCGTCACGGCCTGCCGGGCTGGTGACGGCAAGTGCTTGCCAGTTCCTCGGTGGCCCCGCCCGGCGTAGGCACTTCCGTGCCGATCACGTAAACGGGCGCCTCGCCGCCGCGCTGCGCGCCAGGCTGCTCTCGGCCACCATGCACAGCCGCGCGGACCGCGCGGGCGATCACCGTGTCGTCCAGGGCCGGCGGGTCATCGGCGCAGGCCATGGAGCAGTCCAGGTGGATCTTGCGGAAGCCCGCCGTGACGTAGTCGGCGATCAGCTGCTCCGAGCGGGCCATGGCGGCTCGCCGCGGTCTCGGCGCGCCAGCAGTTCGGTCCCAGATGATCGCCACCGAGCAGCAGGCGCTCGGGCGGCAGCGCGGTGCGCGCGCGAATGGCGTCCACGTATGCGCGGAAAGCCTCGGGTTTCATACCGCTGTAGCCGCCGAACTGGTTGACCTGGTTGGAGGTGGCCTCGATCAGCGCGTACTGCCCGTCGGCAACTGCCTGGCGCAGTGCCGCCTCGATGACCAGCGGATGCGCGGAGCACACCGAGTAGATGCCCACCGCGCGGCCGGCCTTGTGGCGGGCGATCAATTCCTGCAGCGCCTTCATGCGTAGCCGCAGCTCCGTTCACTCGGGCTGCAGCGACAGCAGCAGCGCCCCGGCCAGCGCCAGCGCGATGCCGGCGAGCTTGAAGGGACCGGGCAGCGCGCCGGCCACGCCGAGCGCGATGAGCGAGGTCAGCAGCGGCGCGCCGGCATTCACCAGCGGCGCCACCACGATGGCCTTGCCGTAACGAAACGCGTAGACCAGCAGCAGCGCGCCGACGGCGTTCAGCAGCTGGATCCCCGTGGCCAGCCACGGGCCGTGGAAACCCAGGTTCACCGGCTGGAGAAGTCGGTGAGCAGCCAGGCGGCAGGAATGAACACCAGGCCCGCGAGCATCATGTAGGTGAAGATGCTCTCGGCGCTCATCGTCGCATTGGCGAGCTTGATGAAGTAGGCCTGCAGGCCCCAGGCCACCATGATCGCCAGCGCCATGAGAAACCAGGCGCCGAGCCGTGCGCGTGGCCTTCGGGCGCGTAGTCGAACAGCGGCAGCGAGAGGACTGCAAGCACGATGCCGGCGAGCCCCAGTTTGCCGGTCCGTTCCTTCAGCAGCGCGAAGCTGCAGCAGCGATCAGTGATGACCGGGGACAGCGAGATGATCGGGAAGATCAGGTAGGTGGGCCCCAGGGTCACGGCGCGGAACAGCAGGATCTGACCGCCCGCGCCGAGCAGGCCGATGGCCAGGCCCAGCGCCAGCGAGCGCCGGTCGCGCTGCAACGGCCGACCCGAGCGCCGCAGCGCCCACGCGGCCGGTGCGATCATGGTCAGCGCCCAGACGATGTAGGTCAGCGTGTCCGGGAAGCCATGCTCGCTGGGCACGCCGGTGAAAGCCCCCCACACGCCCCACATGAGCATGGTGGCAAGCGCATAGGCCAGCCATGCAGCTCATCAGAAGCGGTAGCTGGCGCCGAGCGTGTAGGTACGTCCGTACGCGACATAGCCGCCCTGCACGCTGCTGCCCGTGCCCGCAGACGATGAGCCGTAGGCCCACACCGCATCCCCGCGGTTGGCCAGATAGGTACGCTGGATCGAGTCGGTCAGGTTCTTGCCCTCGAAATACATGCGGAACCCCGGCAGGAACTCGTAAGACACCTGCGCGGTCACCCACGAGAAGCTGTCGTTGTAGGCCTTCCAGCCGTCCACCTCGGTGAAGGTCTGAGCGACCGACGGACCCTGGTAGTCCCAGTTGACGTTCGCGCTCAGCCGCTTGTTCTCGTACAGCATCCCGAGCGAGCCACTGTTCGAGGAGACGCCCTCGAGTTCACCCACGTACTGCCCGTCGACATAGGCCTTGCTCCAGGTGTGCGTGTACTGCCCGTGGGCGCCGAAGCCGTTGGCCATTATGTGCGTGAACGAGAACTCGATGCCCTCGACGTAACCCTTGTCGCCGTTGATCGGCTGCGCCACGGTGTACAACACCGGTACCGGCGTGGTGCTGCCATCGAAGTACCCCTTCACCCCGATGTCCTGCTCGTTCAAAACCTGCGTGGTGATGAAGTCCTGAATGTCCTTGCCGAATACCGCGAGCGTCAGCGCCGACTTCGGCTGGTAATACCACTCCAGTGAGAGGTCCAATGAGTAGGCCTTGATGGGCTTGAGCTGGGAGTTACCGGCGTAGTCTATGCGGTAGTCCTGGTTCAGCGAATCGTCCGTGCGCGTCGCCGCTAGCTGGTCCAGCTCCGGGCGCGCCACGGTCTCGGAGGCACCGAAGCGCAGTTGCAGGTTCGGGCGGAAGCGGTAGGTCAGGTTCAAGGACGGCAGCGCTTCCGTGTACGAACCGGTGGTGGTGATCGGGGTGGCGTCACTGTAGACCACGTAGGCCGGGGCCGTCGGGATAGTGGTGTCGGGCACGGTTACAGTTTCGATCTCGTTCACCGCGGTGCTTGCCGAGGTGCGCGTGTGCACCACGCGGACGCCGACGTTGCCGTTCCAGTTGCTGCCGGCGAAGACCGCCTCGAAGTAGCCCGCGAACGTGTCCTCGCTCACTTTGTAGGAGTTCACGGCGTTGTACTGGGGCAGACTGAGCGCGAAGTCGAAGACGTCCGAGCCGGTCGTACCGTACAAGTTTGGCTTGCCGTTGAGGCTCTGCAGGGCGGCGAGGAGATTTTGGATGTTGAACTGGGCGACCGTGCGCGGGAAGTTCCCGCCGCTGCCGCGCATGTAGTTTGGCAAGGTCGTCGTACTGACCACGCTGTAGCCGAGCGACCCGTAGGTGATCGGGTTCGCCCCAGCCGGTGTGGTGTAGAAGTCGTACTGGCTCGAGCCGCCGGTCCAGTCGTTGTCGTAGTCTTCGCGCTTCTTGTCGCGCCAGGTACCGGCGACGCCGAAGCGCAGCAGGGTGAGTGCACCGGAGTCCATCTTCAGCTGGCCGTCGATAGTGGCACCGGTCACCTTGTCGTGGAGCGAGTTGCCATTGAGACCTGTGTAGTGCGCCGTCCAGTGATCGTTGTAAGCTGCCCGTTTGCCAGCGCCGTGGCGTAGTCCTGGCCGTTGGGCAGCATCACCGAAATGTCCGGCAGCGCACCGTAGTTGTTCTTCCAGGTGATGGTGTCCTGGTTGTAGGGGTGCGGTGACTCCAGACCGGAGGTCACGAACGCGTCCTGGCCGCCCTCAGGCCGGTTAGCGCGCGAGCGGTACAAGTCGGTGGCGAAGCTTAGTCGGTCGGTCGGCTGCCACTCCATGTTCAGGCCGATGACTGAGGTGGTCACCTGGCGGTCGATTGTCTGGTTGACGATCTCGGGGGTGAAATTGCTTGCCGTGAACGAAGTGATGAGACCGTTCTTGACAACGACGTTCGACCACTGTGGGTTGCCGTTGGCGTCGGTCGTGAAGTCTGGGTAGTAGGCCTGGTTGTAGGCGACCTGCGGGTCGTTGAGCTTGGCGTACAGCCCGTCGAGGGTGAAGTGCAGCTTGTCGTTGGGCGCCATTCCAGCGCGCCGGAGATCGCGGTGCGCTTCTTCTCATCGATCACCGAGCCGAAGGAAATGCAGCACGCGGCCACCACCGGCTCGCCGTCCGGATACGGCCAGACCCCGGGATTGCTCTGCGTCGTAGGTGTTGTAGTTGAGCGAGTCGGTGCGGGTCTTCTCGTCGGACGCGACGAGTCCGAGCAGAAGCCCCCAGGTTCGGGCCGAATTGGTATCGCTGACGAAAAGCGAGGCCTTCTTGCCCCAGTACTCGGACAGGTCGTTATAGTCGCCCTCGATGCGTGCAGCCGCGTGCAGGCCGGGATTATCGAACGGCCGCGCAGATCGCATGTTGACCGTGCCGCCAATGCTGCCCTCGAGCGCTGCAGCCTGCGACGACTTGAGCACGTCGGCACCGGAGATGACATCCGCGGGCAGGATGTCGAAAGCAAGCGCGCGGCCGTCGTCGTCGGTGGCCACGATGCGGTTGTTGAGTGTGACGATGTTGTACTGCTGCCCTAGACCGCGGATGCCCACGTACTGCCCATCACCGCCTGTGGTGCGCGTGATGCTCACGCCTGTGATGTGGCGCAGCGAGTCGGCCACGTCATCGTCCGGGAAGCGCCCTAGTTCCAGCGCGTTGATCGAGTCGAGGACGATATCCGCGTTCTGCTTAATCTCGAGCGACTTCTCAAGACTGGCGCGAATGCCCGTCACCACTACGGTTTGGAGTTGGCTGTCGTCGCCCGCGGTCGTCGTCGGCACCTGCTGGTCCGCGGGCGCGTCGGCAGCCTCGGTGGGACCAAATCCGGCGGCCCAGAACGTGACGATTGCGGCGACGGCACCAATGGCTCGACTTCTTCGCATGATGCGTTCCCCTGTGACAAACGAAACTAAACGAAAGTCCCAAATCGCTATTGATTGCGATTTATTTTGATTAATATTTCGAATATCTTCGTTTGTGTCAAGAGAAAGCGCAGACCAATTAGCTAGACTTACTCAAAGAAGGCACCCCGTGAACAGAATAACTACCAGTCGGCGCCGTTTCATACAGCTTGCCGGTGCCAGCGCGGCCTCCGGCAGCGTGCTCTCAGGATCTGCCTGGGCGATGACTTCCAAGAGCGCCACGCCAGATACCGTGCTGGCGGATGAACAAATACGCATCGAGTTTGATGCGCGCATGCGCTGGCGGATATGGCTGCGGGCCGCAGGGCAACCTCTCCTGCTCACCGATTGGATCGCCCCTGACAGCCTGCAGCTCTCAGGCCAACTGCCCACGACCGTGTTCGCACTGCAAGACCACGCCACCGAGGCGCTGGAGACCAAGCACGGCCCGGCGACGCAGCTGCGTCTGCGCGGCACTTCAGCCACGCAGTTGGAGAAGCTTGTTGAGATCGAAATCTACCAGCGCCATCGCGGACTTGCCGCCGTCCGCGTGAGCTACCGCAACGCCTCCGGCGCACCCGTGCACGTCGCGGGCTGGACGCAGAGTGCTCTGCAGCTACCCTCCCCGCCCGGCGCGGTCGAGCCGGCGTTCTGGAACTACTGCGGAAGCACTCACGAAGATCGCCGCGACTGGGTGCGACCGGTCGGTCCGGGATATGCTCAGGACAACTTCATGGGAATGACCGCGTCCGACTACGGCGGCGGTACGCCAATTGCCGATGTGTGGCGCCGCGATGGCGGCGTTGCCGTCGGGCACCTGGCGCTGGTTCCCCTGGAGGTGTCGCTCCCGGTCACCCGCACTGCGCTCGCTGCCGAGGTAGCACTGACCGCAAAGACCGACCGCGTGCTCGCGCCGGGAGAGACGTTCGCCACCGCCGAGTCCTTCGTGTGCGCCCACACGGGCGATCACTTCGCGACCCTCACGAAGTACCGCGAGCTGATGGCCGAGCGTGGCGTCGCCTCGCCGTCCGCGCCGCCTTCTGCATTCGAGTCGATTTGGTGCGCCTGGGGCTACGAACGCGACTGCACGCTCGAGCTGATCCGCGGCACGTTGCCAAAGGTGCAGGAACTGGGATTGGGCTGGGCGGTGATCGACGATGGCTGGCAATCCAACGTCGGTGACTGGCAACTGGACCGTGCGAAGTACCCCAAGGGCGAGTCCGACATGCTCGGCTTGGTGGCGGCGATCCGCGCGCACGGCCTCAGGCCGCGGCTGTGGGTCGCTCCTTTGGCAGCGGCGCCTGGCTCGGACTTGCTGCACGAGCACTCCGACATGCTGCTGCTGGACAAGGATGGGGCGCCGCAAGCGGTGTCCTGGTGGAACAGCTTCTACCTGTGCCCTGCCTACCCAAAAACAGCCGAATACTTCCAGGCCCTGGTGCGGCGCTTCATCGGGGCGTGGGGCTTACGAGGGACTGAAGATCGACGGCCAGCACCTCAACGGCGTCGCCCCCTGCTACAACCCGGCCCACAAGCACGCCAGCCCCTTGGACTCGGTGACCCGGTCTGCAGGACTTCCTGGTCGGCCTGTACCAGAGCGCGCTTGCCATCAATCCGCAGGCCGTGGTGGAGCTGTGTCCTTGCGGCACCGCCTATTCCTTCTTCAACTTCCGCGCCTTCAACCAGGCGCCGGCTTCAGACCCTGAGTCCTCGTGGCAGGTGCGCCATAAGGGCAAGACGCTCAAGGGACTCATGGGCCGCGGGGCCAGCTTCGCCGGCGACCACGTGGAGCTGAGCACCGGCGGAGAGGATTTCGCCTCGACGGTCGGGGTTGGCGCTGTCATCTCCACCAAGTTCACCTGGCCGGCCGACCCGAAACCGAAGGACTCGTTCCTGCTCACACCCGAGCGCGAGCGGCTGTGGGCCAAGTGGATCGCCCTCTACAACGAGCGCCAGCTGCCGCGCGGCATTTACCGTGGCGAGCTGTACGACATCGGCTTCGACAGGCCCGAAGCACACGTGGTCGAGAGCGCCGGCCGCCTCTACTATGCCTTCTATGCCCCGCATTTTGACGGGTCGGTCGCATTGCGCGGCCTTGACAGTCGTCGCCACCGTGTTCGCGACTACTTCAACGATCGCGAGCTCGGCGAGGTCTCAGGCACACAGCAGCGCCTGCAGGTCGCGTTCGAGCAATTCCTGGTGCTGGAAGCGGTGCCGGTCTGATGCCTGAAGTCGCTGAACGGGGTCTCTTGATCGAGGAGCGTCGCCGACGCATCCGCGACCTGCTGCGCGACGAGGGCCGCGTGACGGTCGAGGCCCTCGCCAGCCGCTTTGGCACCTCCCAGGTCACGATCCGCGCCGACCTCTCGGCGCTGGAGGTTGTCGGGCGCACTCACCCGCACCCACGGTGGAGCGGTGCCGAGTTCCGAGGAGGCGGACCCGCCGCTGGGGGTGAAGAAACTGCGGCATCACGCCGAAAAGGTGCGCATTGCCACCGCAGCGCTGGCGCTGATCCGCGACGGCGAGACCATCATCCTGGACTCCGGCACCACCACCGCCGAGATCGCCCGCGGCCTGCGCAGCCTGCCGCTGACCTCGATTAACGTAATCACCAATGCGCTCAACATCGCCGCCCTGCTGCTGGAGGTGCCGCAGGTGCGCCTGATCGTCCCCGGGGGGATCCTGCGCCGTGAGTCCAACTCACTCTCAGGCCCGATGGCTGAAGGCGCCCTCGACAGCCTGCAGGCGGACCGCGTCTACCTCGGCGCGGATGCGATCGATCCGGAGATCGGCGTCATGACGCCGCACCTGGCCGAGGCGGAGCTGAACGCCAAAATGATCCGCATCTCCCGCCAGGTGGTAGTGGTGGCCGACTCCTCCAAGCTGCAACGCCGCAACATTTCGCTGATCGCCAAGGTGCAGCAGCTGCACATGCTGATCACCGACCGCGGCGCCCCGGCACAGGCGGTGGAGGATCTGCGCAGCCGCGGGGTCGAGGTCCGCCTGGTTTGAAGGCCGTACGCGCGCTCGTCCCGGGACTGCTGGCCGTGCTGGGCGCGGCCGCGCTGGCTGATCCCGCGCGGGCCGCGAGCACTTCCGACTACTACACCCTGGCGGACTTCACCCGCATCGAGAAGATCGATGCGCACGTACACATCCATGGCCCCGCGAATGCCTTCATGGCGCAGGCGATCCGCGACAAGTTCCGCATTCTCACCATCAACGTCGACTACCCCGACTATCCGCCGATCGCCGAGCAGCAGTACGCGGCCGTGTCACTGCAGCAGCGCTATCCCGGACGGGTTGCCTTCGTCGCCACCTTCTCCGCGGCAGGATTTGGCACACCGGAATGGAGCGCGCGCGCGATCGCCAGGCTTGAGTCTGCGCGGCGGGATGGCGCGGTCGGGGTGAAGATCTGGAAGAACTTTGGCATGGAGGTGCGCAACCCCGACGGCAGTTACGTGATGCCGGACGATCCGCGCCTGGAGCCGGTATACGCCTGGATTGAGCGCGCACACCTGGTACTGCTCGGGCACCAGGCCGAGCCGCTGAACTGCTGGCTGCCACCTGCGAAGATGACGGTGCGCTCGGACCGCGAGTACTTCAGCGCCCACCCGCAGTACTACATGTACCAGCATCCGGAGATGCCCTCGCACGATGCGATCCTCGCGGCGCGTGACCACATGCTCAGTACTCACCCGGGCCTGGCTTTCGAAGGCGTGCACCTCGCCTCGCTCGAGTGGGACGTCGATGAGGTAGCGCGATTCCTGGACCGCTTCCCCGCCGCCCGCGTGGACATGGCTGCCCGGCTGGTGCACCTGGAGTACCAGTCGGTGACCAAGCGCGCCAAGGTGCGCAGCTTCCTGCTGCGCTACCAGGACCGCATTCTCTACGGCAGCGACGACAGCTACGGTCCCGGGGATACCGACGCCGCCGCGGTGCGCGACGTGCATAAGGACTGGCGCAACGACTGGCGCTTCCTGGCGACCGAGGACCAACTGCACTCCCCGGACTTCGCCGGCCCGTATCGTGGCATGCATCTGCCGCGCTCGGTCATCGACAAGATCTACCGCGAAAACGCGCGGGCGCTGTTTCCCGGGGCGTGGGCGCAGGCGCGCTGACGGCCGCGTAGGCGGTAGCTCAGCGCCAGATGCAGTAGGTCTTGCGCAGGGTCTGGTGGATCGTCCACACGCCCTGGGTGTGCGGCGGAAAGTACGCCGCATCACCGGCGTGGAACTCGAACCTCTGTCCGTCCTGCGTCACGAAGGTGGCGTGGCCAGCCACGAAATGACTGAATTCCGCGTCCACGACCGCGCGGGCGAAGACTCCCGGGGTCGCCTCCCAGGTGCCGGTGCTGACCGAGCCGTCCGCGGCGTCGAAGGCGGCCAGGGTGGACAGCCGCGGCGCCGGGGCGCCGCCGACCGCAGGCGGGGTCAGTGGCGGGTCGAACTGCCCGGCCGGCGCGCCCGCCGGGGCAATGATGTGCACGACACCCATGTGGGAGTGCAGTCTAGCGGAAATGCGCGCGGCGTCCGCTGCGGCCGCAGGCTAGCGCGCAAGGCCGGGGCCGAGCGTGCGGTTCAGGTAGCGATAGAAATCCCACACCGGTCCTTCCAGTGCCGGCGGCGCCAGCGGGCCGCGATCGTAGTGCCGCGAGCGCAAGCCGCGCGCGAGGTTCACCAGGATGGTCTTATCCTCGGCCATCGTCTTGTGGTACAGCCCGATCGCCCAGTCGACGGCATCCGCTGGCCAGTCGGGACCGTAGAAGATCAGCCCGAGCTTCATACGCACGCGGCTGACGCCCTCCGGCTGGATGCACATGAATGAACTGTAGTCGGCGGAACAGCCCACCGCGAAGCCCGGCGGTATCGCGAACATGACGCAGTCGTCGCGCTCCTGGTCGGTGAGGTCCGGGTGGCCCTTCTGCACGCGCGGCAGCTCGGGATTGAAGCCCGCGAAATAGCCGAAATAGGCCTCCCCCGGCGGCAGGTGACGGCACAGCCGGGTCGGGTTCACCTGGTGCAGCGTCTCGTGGTGCAGGGCCGAGAGGTGATAGCCCTCCATGAAGTTCTCGAGCAGGTTCTTCCAGTTGGTGTCCCACACCTCGTCGGCGAGGTAGCGCACCTCGTTCATCTCCAGATGGTATGGGCGGATGATCTGCTCCAGCCCTGCCAGGCGCGGCAGCAGCGGCGCGGGCTTCTCGGCAAGGCTCACGAACAGGAACCCCTGCCACTCCTCCAGGGCGTACTCGGGCAGGCGGCAGGCAGCGGCATCGAAGTCCGGCCGCGACGGCATGCGCGGGGTCGAGATCAGCTTGCCGGTGGTGTCGTAGCTCCAGTGATGGTACGGGCACATGAGCCCCTTGCCGTGACCCTTGCCGGATGCGACCGGCATGCCGCGATGGCGGCAGACGTTGGAGAACGCTCGGATCCGGGCATCGATGCCGTGGATGACCACGACCGGCTCGTCGCACAGCTCCAGCGCCATGTAGTCCCCGGGGCGCCGCACCTCTTCGCGGCGGCCGACGCACAGCCACTCCTGCCCAAACAATCTCTCACGCTCCACGGCGAGCACCGCAGGATCGGTGTAGAACGCACTCGGCATCGACCACGCGCGCTCGTACGGCAGCTCGGCGCTGCGCGCCAGCGCGCGGGCCAGCGCATCGAGAGCACTGCCGGGGGGCACCGCTGCTGGCGCGCTCATCAGCCTAGTGGTGCTTGGAGAACTGGTAGGTGACGTTGATGCCAAAGGTACGCGGGCGGTTGGTCGTCACCGTATGCACAAAGTCGAAGCCGTTCACGTACAGCTGCGCGCGCACGTCAGTCAGGTTCTCCCCGTACAATTCCACGTCCCAGGCATCGCGGACGATGCCGGCGGCCGCATCGTAAGTGGTGTAGGCATTCTGCGGCTGGTTCGGCGGCTCGAAGCCCCCCTGGGTTACCGTCGAGGCGTAGGAATGGGCCGTGTGTTGCAGACCCGCCTGCAGGTGCCAGCCGTACGCCCCGAGAGTCGACTCGTAACGCGCCCGCAGGTTGCCCTGGAACGGGGGCGCCTGCGCCAGCGGGCTGCCGATTCCGGCGGTGGGGAACAACGCATAGGCGACGCCGTCGTTGCCGTACACGCTGGGCACCGTGCGCTGCTCGCTGCTGTTCCATGCGAATGAGGAGTTGATGGTCAGCTTCTCGGTGGCCCGCCAGATAACGTCGCCCTCGAGTCCGCGCACACGGTAGTCCGGGCCATTCGCCGTGAAGGCGTTATTGCCGTAGATCTCCGGCGCGAAGATCTCCATCTGCACGTTGTCCCAGTCCTCCTGGTAAACCGCGCCGTTGAACTGCAGGTGGTGGCCGAACCAGCTCGTCTTCCAGCCCAGCTCGTAGTTCTTCAGGGTGTCGGTGTCATACTCGAAGGGCAGCACGAACTTACCGAACAGCGGCGAACTGGGCGGGATCACGCCCTGGCCGCGGTTGAAGCCGCCCGGGCGGAAGCCTTCCGAGTAGGTCGCGTACACCATGGCATCGGCGGTCACCTTCCAGCTGAGGTTGACCTTGTCCTTGTGGCCGTCGCTATTGCGCTGCAGTGGACCGACCGAGCCGTCGGCAAAGGTCACCTCATCGAGGTTCACGCTATAGGGGCGCGTGCAGGCATCCGCTGCGTAGTTGCGGCAGCCATAGGCGGAGTTCTTCGAGCCCTTCTCGTAGTTGTCCATCCAGTAAAAGCGCGTGCCCAGGGTGAGGGTCACGGTCTTGGGCACCAGATCGAACGCCACCTCGCCGAAGAGCGCGTGCTGACGGTAGCCGCGCGTGATGTCATTGAAGAACACCACTCCCGGGCCGCGCACGGACGGGTCGTAGATCGTGGTGCCCGGGAGCGGCGCGAAGGGTGCAAAACCGGCGTCCTCCTGCCCGTACTGCCAGTTGATCGAGTCCTGGATCTTATAGTTCTCGTAGAACCCGCCAACGATGGCCCGTAGGCGCTGCTCATCCGGGGTGCTGAAGCGCAGCTCGTGGCTCTCGTGGGTGTTGCGCTCCTTGTCGAACCACACCGAGCTGGGCGAGTAGCAGGTGTCGGTGGTCACCTTGCTCGGCAGCCCGGAGAAATTCACTGACGGTCCGTCGCACTGGTAGTAAGCGCCCAGCGCCCCGCGCGCGTAGGCGGTGTAGTCGGTCTGCTGCTCGACCTTGCGATCGAGATAGCCCCCGGTGTAGACCGCCTTCAGCGGCCCGATGCGGCCATTGAGCGTCCAGGCGGTGTCCTGGAACTTATCGTGGTCGTAGGAGGGGTTGTACTGCTGGATGTTCAGGTCTCCCAGCGCCGGGGCATACGCGAACACCCCGTCGGCCTCCAGCGTCTGGAAGCTCTGCTGCAGCCCGAGGCTCCAGTCATCATTGAATTGGAACAGCGCCGAGAAGCGGCTGCCCTTGTAGCTCACCGGGTTGTACGCGTGGTCGACCAGACCGGTGTTGGAGAGCGTCACGCTGTTCGGCGGCACCACGCCACCGAAGTAGTAGGCGATGCCGCCATCAGTCGGCTCGCGCGCGAACGTGCCGGGAATGTTGTGGATGTAGCCGCCGCGCTTTTCCTCGTAGACTACCGCGCGCAGGGCGAGCTTGTCCTCGATCAGCGGCAGGTTGATCACCGCCTGCAGCAGGTGGCTCGGGTCCCCGTGCGCGGTGACCGCGTAGCCGGCGGTGAAGGTCGCCTCGATGGTGTTCAGCTTCGGCTTGTTGGTGATGTAGCGGATGGCTCCGGCTTGGGCGCCGGCGCCGTACAGGGTCCCTTGGGGACCCTCGAGCACCTCGATGCGCTCCAGGTCCACGGTGTATACGTCCAGGTTGCGCCCGGGCAGCTGCACGGACTGGTCGTCGAGGTAGATCGCGACATTGGGAAAGGAACCGATGCTGCCGGATCCCTGGTTGCCGTTCTGCGTGGTCGAAAGACCGCGCATGTAAACCTCGTTCTGGCCCGGCCCTTTGCTGGCGATGGAGACGTTAGGCAGATACTTGACGAAGTCGTCCAAGGTCTGGACGTTCAGTTCCTTCAGCGTCTCCGCCGTGAGCGCAGTGATGGCGATCGGTACGTCCTGCAGGTTCTCCGCACGCCGCGTGGCTGTGACCACGACCTCGGCGATCTCGTTGCTGGCGCCCGGTGCGTCGCCAGCCGCGGCCCGCGCGGCAGCAGCGGCGCTGCCGGCCAGAATCGCCGCAACGGCCGCGGATACCCGGTAATTCTTCTGCACGCGGTCTCCCCGGTTTCGTGTTTTCGTTGCAGTCGCCCCCGACCCCACGGAATGTAGTCGCAGGCGGCTGCGGGAGCGTCAGCAGCCAGTGGAATGTGTTTTAGCACAGCTAAAAGCTCCCCCGCGTGCACTCCAACGTGGCAGGCCCCGCACGCGGCGGCGGCTGCCGCGCGCGCGCCACCGCGCGACGCGCGCCTTGTCTATTTGCGCGGAGGCTGTAGATTCGCTGGGGTCATCGTGACGGAGATGCGGCGGCGTGCGGTACCCTGGCAGGTCCACAAGCGCCGGTGCAATGCCCATCCATGAGGCAAGGCCCAGGACCTGATTCGCTGCCGCCGGTGCTGAACCTCGCGGCGACTGCATGAACGAGATCCTGCGGCGCCCGCGGCAGCAGCGCATCCCCGTGCGCTGGTGGATCTTCGGCTTCCTGTTCGCGATCGGCTTCCTCGAGTACCTGCAGCAGCGGGCGCTCACCGTCGCCGCCGAGCCGATGATCCCGGCCCTGCACCTGAGCCAGATGCAGATCGGCTGGCTGGAGCAAGCCTTTGTGATCGGCTACATGCTCTTCCAGATCCCTGGCGGGGTGCTCGGCCAGCGCTGGGGCGCGCGCTGGATGTTCTCGGTGATCGGCTCGGCCTCGGTGATATGCATCGCGGTCACCGTCTTCGCCCCTGATCTGCTGAGCGGCGCGTCAGTATTCGCCGTGATGTTCGCCGCGCAGTTCGTCATGGGGGTGGCGCAGGCGCCGACCTTTCCGGTTTCCACCGGAGTGTTCGAGACCTGGTTCCCGCCGCGGCGGTGGCCACTGGTGCAGGGCCTGCAAACCATGGGGCTGGGCTTCGGCGGGGCGCTCGCTCCGCCGCTGATCGCCACCCTGATGATCGCGCTGGGCTGGCAGAAGGCGCTGCTGTGGACCGCTCTGCCTGCCATCCCGCTTTTCTTGTTGTGGGCCTGGTACGGCCGCAACAGCCCGCGGGAGCACGCCGCCGTCTCCACCGAAGAGCTCACCCTGCTCAGCGATGCCACCTCCGAGCAGGCCAACGCGCGCGTCTCGCTGGGGGAGATGGCGGCGATCCTCAAGGACCGCAACGTGCTGCTGCTGACGTTCGCCTACTTCTGCATGAACTACGTTTATTACCTCCTGGGAAACTGGTGCTTCCTGTATCTGGTGCAGGAGCGCCACTTCTCGGTACTCGAGAGCGGCTGGCTGGCCACCGCGCCGCCGATCGCCGCCGGCCTTGGCGCCGGCATCGGCGGGGGCATTGCCAGCTCACTGTACGTGCGCCTCGGCATCCGCCGCGGGCTGCGACTCATGCCGCTGCTGGCCCTGCCCGCGGCAGGCCTGCTCATGCTGCTGGCAGTGCACGCGGGCAGCGCCTACCTGGCCATTGCGCTGCTGGCGCTGTGCTACGGGCTGGTGGAACTCACCGAGGGCTCGTTCTGGGCGGCCGCGATGACCATCGGGCGGCGCAACACCATGGCCGTGGGCGGGGTGCTGAACACCGGCGGCAGTCTTGGCGGGGTGGTCGGCATCCCGGTGGTCGCTTACCTCTCCGGTCACGGCGCCTGGAACACCGCCTTCTTCATCGGCACCGGGTTCGCGGTGCTCACCGCGGTAGTGTGGCTGTTCATCGATGCGAGCCAAGTTGCCGCCGCACCCGCCTTGGGCGGTGCGCGGCATGCTCACGGGCCGGCGTAGTCGAACTTGCGCGCCTGGGCGATCACCCAGCTGTGGAACGCGGCGCCGATCGGCTTGTCGAGCGCGGCGCTGTTCCAGGCGAGGAAGTAGTACTCGGGGAGCGGCAGCACGTGCGGGAAGACTGTCACGAGCGCCCCGCTGCGCAGTGCATCGGCCACCATGGAATGCTGCGCGAGTGCGAAGCCGTGACCGCTGATGGCCGCATCCACTGCGATCCCCGAGGAGGCAAATGTGAGGCTGGCGCGCAGGCGCTCCGCCGAGACGCCCACGGACTGGAACCAGTCGCTCCAGCCCGGGATCCCGGTGTACTCGTAACCCCAGTCGATCCACAGTAACGGCTTCTTCAGCAGGTCGCGCGGCTGGCGTGCCAGCGGCGTGGCGGCCATGAGTGCCGGGCTCGCCACTACGGTCACGTAGTCGGTAAACAGGCGCAGGTAGCGCTGGTAGGTGTGGCGGCGCGCCCCATAGGAGACACGGAAATCGACCTCGCCGGCGTCCACGCGCGGCTCGGCGTCGTTGGCATCCAGCGCCACGCTCGCCTCGCCCTGCTGCGCGCTCCACGCCAGCAGCAGCGGCCCCAGCCACTTGATCGACACCGAGGAGATCGCGCTCACCGCCAGGTGATTCGAGCGCCGCGCGCGTTCCACGTCCTGCTGGGCTTTGCGCAGATGCTCCAGTCCCGCCGAGATGCGCTGCAAGTACAGCGCCCCCCAGGTGGTGAGTTCGATGCCCCGGCCGGTGCGCTGCACCAGGCGCGCCTTCAGGTGCTTCTCCAGCGCGTGCACCTGCTGGGTGACCGCACCCGGGGAGACCCCCAGGTCCTCCGCCGCGCGGCTGACGCTGCCGAGGCGCCCGACTGTCTCAAACACCTGCACGGCGCGCAGCGGGGGAAGGTTCGACATCTGTGGGAACCTCGGTACTAGTCTGGCTGTACATTTTAGCCCAACTAAAACAGATCGTATCGGCGATCGGCGACGCCAGCGGGGCGGCGGCCTAGTCTTGGACTCACGTCCCGCCCGATGATTCACGCACCCATACAGGACCTATGCGCACCCTGCTCGATCTCGACCGCTACCCGCTCGACCAGCCCGAGTCGCCGGCGTACGCAGCCCTGGTCGCCGCCTGCCAGCGCGAGCTGGCGCAACAGGGCAGTTTCAACCTCGATGGATTCGTGCGCGCGGATGCGATCGCCCGCGCCGCGGCAGAGATCGTGCCGCTCACCGCGCGCGCCTTCACGCACCAGCGCGCGCACAACGTCTACTTCAAGGATCGGATCGAGGGCCTCGCGGCCGACCACCCCGCCCTCACCCGCTTCGAGACCGTGCACCACACGCTGTGCGACGACCAGATCGGGCACACGATCATCCACCGCATCTACGAATGGGACCCGCTGGCAGCTTTCCTGGGCCAGGTGATGCAGCAGCCGGGGCTGTGCCAGATGGCCGACCCGTTGG
This sequence comes from uncultured Pseudomonadota bacterium, assembly GCA_963794975.1. Classification (GTDB taxonomy): domain Bacteria; phylum Pseudomonadota; class Gammaproteobacteria; order Steroidobacterales; family Steroidobacteraceae; genus 13-2-20CM-66-19. The sequence continues at coordinate 1,192,727 of CAWCGL010000002.1, forward strand.
CGCGGGTCAACGTCATCGAGTACCGCCCGGGCGAGACCCTCAACTGGCACTTCGACCGCTCGCGCTACACGACCACGCTGTTGATCCAGGCGGCCGACGCGGGCGGTGAGTTCGAGTACCGCAGCGGCCTGCGCGCGGACGATGATCCGAACTACGAGGGCGTCGGCCGGCTACTGCGCGGCGAGGACGCGGGCATCCGCATCAACGCGCTGCGCGCCGGCACGCTCAACGTCTTCGCGGGCAAGAACACCCTGCACCGCGTGTCCAGCGTGCGCGGCACGCGTTCGCGCCTGGTGGCGGTCTACTCGTACTACGACCGCCCCGGGGTCATGTTCAGCGACGAGGAGCGGCGCGGCTTCTACGGCCGCAGCCGCTGAGCCCGTCGCGGCCGCGCCCTCGTGCGCTGCTAGGCGCGCATGCGCGCGCCTTCCGGATCAAACAGCGGCGCGACGATGATCGTGGCCTTACGCCGCTCGCCCAGGATCTCGATCTCGAACGCTCCGGCGGCGGTCTCTCCGGCCAGCGTCTTGGGAACGTAGCCTTGCGCGAGTGAGCGCTCCACGTAGTGCCCGTAGCCCCCGGAGGTCACCCAACCGATGACCTTGCCGCCGTGCCAGATCGGCTCGTCCCCGAGCACGTCGGCATCGGTCGCATCGACGACGAAGCTCACGCGCCGCAGCGTGTCCGCCCCGGCATGGTCGCGCAGCGCGGCCTCCTTGCCGATGAAGTCCGGCTTGGCGAGATCGACGAAGCGCTCCAGGCCGCCCTCGAACACCCCATAGATCGGGCGCAGCTCGCGGTACCAGGTCGGGAAGTTTTTCTCCAGGCGCAGGCACAGGAGGGCGCGCATGCCGAAGTTCACGATGCCCAGGTCCGCCCCTGCCTCCATGATCGCCGCGTACAGGCGTCGCTGGTACTCCGGGGCGACCCAGATCTCGTAGCCCAAATCGCCGGTGTAGGTGACGCGGTTGATCATGGTCGGTACGTTCGCGATGTCCATCGAGCGATGGTCGAGAAAGCGGAACGCCGCGTTGGAAACGTCCTCGTCGGTCAGGCGCTGCAGCAGCTCGCGTGCGCGCGGACCGGCGATCGACAGTCCGACCAGCGACAGGTCCAGGCGCCGCAGCCGCACCGAGCCATCCTTGGGCAGGTGCTGCTCGAACCAGCGCATGTGGTAGATCTGCGCCTGTGACGAGCCCCACATGAGGTAGCGCTCGGCGCCCGCCCTGGCGATGGTGAAGTCGCCTATCAGCTTGCCCTGGGGGTTAAGCATGGGCGTGAGTACCAGGCGGCCCTGGCGCGGCATGCGGTTGGTCATCAGGCGCGACAGATAGCCCTCCGCTCCGGGTCCGGCGACCTCGTATTTGGCAAAGTTGGCGATCTCGGTGACGCCGACGGCGCTGCGCACGACCTGGCATTCCTTCTTCACGTGCGTGAAGTCGTTGGAGCGGTGGAACGAGACGATGTCCTTCGGCTCCACGCCCTTGGGGGCGAACCACAGCGCGGTCTCAAGTCCCCAGCTGTCCCCCATGACCGCGCCCTGCGCCAGCAGCGTGTCGTAAAGTGCGGTGGTCTGCTGCGGACGGGCAGCCGGCAGCTCCTCATTGGGAAAACGGATCGAGAAGCGGCGCGAGTAGTTCTCGCGCACCTTGGTGTTGGTGTAGCTGCGCGTCGCCCACTCCCCGTAGCGCGCCACGTCCATCGCCCAGACATCGAAGCCCGGGTCGCCGTTGACCATCCACTGCGACAACGCCAACCCGACGCCCCCGCCCTGGCTGAATCCCGCCATCACCGCGCACGCGCACCAGAATCCGGGCAGTCCCTGGACCGGGCCAACCAGCGGATTGCCGTCCGGGGAGAAGGTGAACGGCCCGTTGATCACCCGCTTGATGCCCGCCTGCGCCATCGCCGGAAAGTGCTGGAAGCCCAGCTCCAGCGAGGGGGCAATGCGCTCCAGGTCCGGCGCCAGCAGTTCCGCGCCGAAATCCCAGGGCGTGGCACGCGGCTGCCACGGAACGCAAGCCTTCTCGTAGGTGCCGAGCACCATGCCGCTGCGCTCCTGTCGCATGTAGATCTCGGCCTTGAAGTCGATGGCGTGCGGCAGCTCGTGGCCGCGCTCCTTGTTGAAGGCCACCACCTCGGGCATCTCGTCGGTGACCAGGTACATGTGTTCCATCGCCAGCACCGGCAGCTCGAGGCCGACCATGCGGCCCACCTCGCGCGCCCATAGGCCGCCGGCATTGACCACGTGCTCGGTGTTGATGGTGCCCTGCTCGGTGACCACGTCCCAGCTGCCGTCCGTGCGGCGCGCCAGGGCGGTCACGCGGGTCTTGAGATAGATCTCCGCGCCGCCGATGCGTGCGGACTTCGCATAGGCCTGCGTGGTGCCCGAGGGATCCAGGTTGCCGTCGGCCGCATCCAGCATGGCGCCGGCAAAGTACTGCTCCTCGAGCAGCGGCAGCAGCTTCTTGGCTTCGCGCACGCTCAGCAGCTCGGTCTCAAGGCCCAGGTACCGGGCGCGGGCGTGCGCCATCTTCAGCCACTCCATGCGCTCGGGCGTGTCGGCCAGCAGCAGCCCGCCGGAGCGGTGCAGGCCGCAGGACTGCCCGGAGATGCGCTCGAGCTCGTCGTACAGGCCGATCGTGTAGCCCTGCAGCTTCGCCACGTTCGGGTCGCCGTTGAGGGTGTGGAAGCCACCGGCCGCATGCCAGGTCGAGCCGGACGCCAGCTGCTCGCGCTCGATCAGCACCACGTCCTTCCAGCCCGCCTTGGTCAGGTGGTAGAGGACGCTGCAGCCGACGACGCCGCCGCCGATGACGACGACCCTGGTATGCGATTTCATGCTCAATGACTCTCCTGAAGATGTCGGTTCGGCCGCCCGGCGCCGCAGCGGCCCGGGCGGCGCTCAATTCTCTATGGCAGCGGAGGCAGACTCTACCGCGATCTGGTAGCCGGCCGGCGCTGCTGCATCCAGCAGCCACTCCCAGAGCGACAGCGCGAAAGTGCGCAGCACATACAGCTCGTAGCGCTGCGGCGCGCAGCACTCCAGCAGCACCCCCGTATGGTGCAGCGCGGTCTGCGCAAACGATCCCACCGGGAAGCTGCGCGGGTGCAGGTCGACCGAGATCCCGCAGGCCAACACGGCGCGCGCCGCCGGCCCTTCCACGCGCAGGCGCACGCGGCTGTGCGACAAGCAGGTGACAGTGCCTGCGCTCACCGGCGCCACCACGGCCAGGCGCGATATTAGCGCGGACTCCGGGGCGACCACCCAGTAGGCGTCCGGGGCGGTGCGATACAGGCATGCGGCAGCAGTGCGCTGCACGGCGCCGGCGCGTGCGGCCAGCGCCCCGGCGCCCAGCAGCGGCTCGACCGCGGCGGCCAGCGGCGCCTCGCGCCCGGGAAATACCGCTAGCTGCGCCAGGGCCCAGCCGCGCACCTCGCCGATCTGCAGTGCGCGACTGCCGTCGAGCCCGGCGCGCCCGGCACTGGCCAGCTGCCGGGCCAGGGGTGAGCGGCGCTCAAACACGCAAGCGCTCCCCGGCCGGGTCGATGAACACCGGCGAGACGATGCGCGCACGCACGTTCTCACCCTTGAGCGGATAGGCGCAGACGATCTCCTCCCCCAAGTGCGTAAGGCCGCCCTGGTACAGGCCAAGCGCGATGAACTTGTTCAGCTCGGTCGACCAGGTGACAGAGGTGATGTAGCCGCGTCCGTGCCCGGCGATGCGGTCACTGGCCGCAAAGAGGATGGCGCCGCCGCGCAGGCGCCCGGCAGCCTCCTGGCACTCGAGCCCGACCAGGCTCCAGCGGCCGGGCGCGGTAAGTTCGGAGCGACCGCGCAGCTCGCGGCCGATGAAAGGTTTGGCGGTGCGGGCCATCTTGCCGAGGCCCAGGTCATCGAGGGTATTGCGGTGATCGAGCTCCAGGCCTGCCACGTGCCCCTTCTCGATGCGCAGCGAGGCGAGCGACTCCAGGCCATAGGGGCGGATGCCCAGCGCCGCGGCGCTGCCGAGCAGGTGTTCCCACAGCGCCAGGCCATAGTCGGCCGGCACGTACAGCTCAAAGGCCAGCTCGCCGGAAAAGCTCAGGCGCAGGATACGCAGCGGTATGCCGTCGACGTCGAGTTCGCGGCAACCCATAAAGGGCAAGGCCTCGTCGGAGAAGTCATGGCCGGGCAGTGCCAGCTGCAGCGCCGCGCGCGCCCGGGGCCCTGCGAGGGCCATGCCGGCCCACTGGTCGGTCAGCGACACCACCTGCACGTTGAGCTCGGTCCAGGTGGTCTGCAGCAGGAATTCCAGGCGCGACATCACCTCGGCCGCCTGGGCGGTGGTGGTCGTCATGAAGTAGCGCGTCGCGGCGAACCGAGCGGTCGTGCCATCGTCGAGCACCGTGGCATCGTCGTTGAGCATCACCCCGTAGCGGGCCTTGCCGACCGCCAAGCGCGCGAACTCGTTCACGTAAAGGCGATTGAGGAACTCCGCCGCATCGGGCCCCTGGACGTCGATCTTGCCCAGCGAGGAAACGTCCGAGAGCCCGACACCACCGCGCACGAGCCGCATCTCCTCGAGGTAGGCGCTCTCGGGGTCCGCCCCGGCCCAGCGGTAGTACCAAGGGCGCAGCCACGGACCCGCCTCAATCATCACCGCCCCGTTGTCGGCGTGCCATTCGTGCAGTGGCGAGCGCCGCACCGGGCGGAAGTGCTGCCCAATATTGCGTCCGGCGAGGGCACCGATCGACACCGGCGTGAAGGGGGGACGGAAGGTTGTGGTGCCGGCTGCGGGCGTATCAATGCCGCGCAGGCCGGCCATCAGGCGCAGCGCATTGATGTTGCTCGTCTTGCCCTGGTCGGTGCCCATGCCGAGGGTGGTGTAGCGCTTCAGGTGCTCGACCGACTCGAACCCCTCCTGGTGCGCCTGCACCAGGTCCTTGGTGGTGACATCGTTCTGGAAATCCACGAACGCCTTGCCGAGCGGGGGCCGCACCCGCGGCGGCGGCGCGCCAGCAGACAGTGCCGCCGGTGGCGCACCCGGCGCGGCCGCACCCGCGGCATGACGCGCCGCCTCGCTCCCGGCGACGCGCCCGGTGGCGAGCGCCGGGTTCCACTCGAACTCTCCGGTCACCGCCCCGGCCGCGAAATGCCCCGAGGCCAGGCTGCCGGGAACAAAGGCATCGATGTCGGCGCGATACACCGGCTTGATCCCGGTGTGGGAGGTGAGGTGCACGGCCGGCGACCAGCCCCCCGACATACACAACAGATCGCAGGACAGGCGTGCCGCGCCTGCCGCGCCCGTGAAGCGCACGCCGGTCACATGGCGCCGTCCGAGCGCCCGGTTGACAAGGGCAGCGGTGACGACCCGCACCCCGGCGCTGCGTGCCCGCTGCTGTAGCGCTGCCGCGACGCTGGCGCGCTCATCGAGCAGCGTCACCGCAGCCCCGGCGGCTGCGAGGTCAAGCGCTGTCTCCCAGGCGCCGTCATTATTGGTGGCGACGACCACGGTTTTCCCCGGCAGCACCGCGTAGCGGTTCAGGTAGCTGCGCACCGCCCCGGCGAGCATCACCCGGGGCAGGTCGTTGTGGACGAACACCAGTGGCCGCTCCGTTGCGCCGGTGGCGAACACGATGGCGCGCGCACGTAGCGTCGTTACGGTCTCGCGCGCCGCGTGCGCCGGGTCTGACTGCGGGTCGCAACGCGTCAGCAGCGCGACCGTGTTGCCGTCGTACAGCCCGAAGGCGGTGGTACGCGTGAGCACCTCGACATCGGGCAGCTGCGCAAGCTCGCGCTGCATGGAACTGCGCCATTGCTCAGCCTCAGCGCCGCGCCCGGACAGCAGGTCCCCGCCGAGGAGAAAGTCCTGCTCTACCAGGAGCACCCGCGCACCGGCGCGCCCGGCCGCCAGCGCCGCACTCAGCCCCGCAGGTCCGGCGCCGATGACAAGCACGTCCGCATGGGCGTAGCGGGTCTCGTAGCGGTCCGGATCGGGCTGGTGGACGGCGCGCCCCAGTCCGGCAGCCCGGCGAATGAAGGGCTCGTAGAATTCCCACGAGCCGCGCCGCGGACCCATGAATGTCTTGTAGTAGAACCCCGCGCCCAGCAGCGGTGCAGCAAGCGCGAGCACCGCCAGCAGGTCGAACTTCACCGTCGGCCAACCGTTCTGGCAGCGCGCCGCGAGCCCCGCACTCAACTCCGTGACCGTGCCGGGCACGTTTGGGGTCGTGCGGCCGCCGGTGCCCAGGGTGAACAGACCGTTCGGCTCCTCCACCCCGGCGGACAGGAAGCCGCGCGGACGATGGTACTTGAAGCTGCGGCCGACGATGCGCACGTCATGGGCGAGCAACGCCGAGGCGAGCGTGTCGCCGGCGAACCCGCTGAGCACGTGCCCGTCCAGAGTGAACTGGATGCTGCGTTGCCGGTCGATGCGCCCACCGCCAGCGAGCCTGCGCGCGCCGCCCTTCATCGCGGGCCCGCCGCGCGTGGCCAGACGCTCGCGCCGGCCACGTTGGTGGCGGTGTTGCGCTCGAGCACGAACCACTGGCGGCAGCCGAGGACGTGCTGCCAGTACTCGCGATGCGCACCCTTGGGGTTGTCGAACAGGAAGACGTAGTCATGCCACGCCCCGAGGTCGGTGCTGCCGTGGGCGGGGCGGGCCTTGCTCGCGTCCCCCGCGTAACGGAACTCCTTGTAGTCGCGTGCGCCGCAGTGTGGGCAGTTAATGCGCATCTATTGCCTGTAGGTCCAGAGGCCCAGGGCGTACTCGTCGTAGCCGTTGCCGCGTTCGAAGCGGTCCAGGCCCAGGTGGCGCACCAGCGGGTGCTCATCATCGTGGGCAATCGTGTGGGCGAGGCACCAGCCGGCCGCCGGGGTCGCCTTGAAGCCCTGGTAGCACCAGCCGCCATTGAAGTAGAGATTCTTAAGTGGCGTGCGACAGATGAACGGGCTGCCGTCGGGTGTCATGTCCTGGATGCCGCCCCAGTGGCGCAGAAGCCGCAGGCGCGAGAGCGAGGGAATGAGCGCGACGGCACATTCGGCCGCCGTCTGCACCTGCGCGAACTGGCCGCGCTGGGTGTAGCTGTTGAAGCCATCGATATGCGCCCCGAACACCAGCCCGCCCTTGTCCGACTGGGAGATATAGAAGAGCTCCGCGCCGAAGCTGATCACGTGGTCGACGAAGGGCTTGATCGGCTCGCTCACGAAGGCCTGCAGCAGGTGGCTTTCCACGGGCAGCCGCAGCCCGGCCAGCGCTGCCACCTGCGAGGAGTGCCCGGCAACCGAGATCGCGGTGCGGCCGGCGCCGATCGGGCCGCGGCTGGTCGCTACACCGGTCACCCGGTCCCCGTCGCGCAGGAAGCCGGTGACCTCGCAGTTCTCGATGATGTCCACGCCAAGGGCGCTCGCCGCGCGCGCATAGCCCCAGGCGACCGCGTCGTGGCGCACCGTGCCGGCCCGGCGCTGCAGCACGCCGCCGTAGATCGGGAAGCGCGCCTCCTCGGTGTAGTCCAGGTAGGGCAGCAGGCGCATCACGTCGCCGCGGTCCAGCAGCTCGGCATCGATGCCGTTCAGGCGCATGATGTTGCCCTTGCGGGCGAGCACGTCCAGCTGCCCCGGCGAGTGGGCGAGCACGATCTGGCCGCGCTGCGAGAGCATGACGTTGTAGTTGAGCTCGTGCGAGAGCCCCTCCCACAGCTTGAGCGCGTGCTCGAAGAACTGGGTGTTGCCGTCGAGGATGTAGTTGGAGCGCACCAGCGTGGTGTTGCGGCCCACGTTGCCCGAGCCGATGTAGCTGCGCTCGAGCACCGCGACCTTGGTGATGCCGTGCCGTGCGGCCAGATAGTAAGCCGTCGCCAGGCCATGGCCGCCGCCGCCGATGATGATGACGTCGTAGGAGGCGCGCGGCTCGGGTGCGCGCCAGGCGCGCGGCCAGGGCGCGCCGGTCAGCGCGTGGCGCGCCAGCGCAAATGCCGAGTACCGGTCCCTCATCCTAAGGCTCGCGGCAATGACAGGATCTCAGCCCCAACGCGCACGCTCCAATACCAACGACCGGGCTCTGGACCCGGCACCGATCCTAGGGAACCCCACAGGCTTAGCAAGACGGAAATTCTAACCTTACCCGCAGAAAAACTATCGCTTTGCAGACCCGGCGCCCGCACCCCGGGGTGCTCCTATAGAATGAGTGCCCGGCGCCCGGCGCTTCAGGTACGGGCGGCGCGGCGACGGTACACCATGGCTGGATCGGCTCCGACTCCCCCCGGCACGCGCATCGAGGCCGCGGTACTCGCCGCGCGTGCGCTGCTGCAGCAGGGCGACTACGCCGGCGCGCTTACCCTCGCCGAACAGCTGCTGGCCGAGGTACCCGAGAACCGCGACGTGCTGTACCTGGTGGCCGTGAGCCAGCGCTATCTCGGGCGCTTTCGCGAGGCATTGGACACCCTCGCCCGATTCGAGTGCGCACACCCCTCATACAGCCGGCTGTTCCAGGAACGCGGCCATTGCCACAGGGCCGTCGGCGACACCGCGGCCGCCCTCAGCGCCTACCGCCGCGCCGTCGAGCTCAACCCGGCCCTGCCGGCCAGCTGGCAGGCGCTCGCGCAGCTCGCGGGCGCCCCTGAGGCGACCGCGGCCGCGCGCGCCGCAGCGAACCTCTCCGCCCTGCCCGCGCAAGTGATGGGCGCGAGCAGCCTGCTGGCCGACGGAGAAACCGCCGCGGCCGAACATGTGGTGCGGCAGTTCCTGGGGAAGCAGCCAGATCACCTGGAGGCGCTGCGCGTGCTCGCCCAGGCTCTCATGCGTCGCCATGCCGGCGAGGAGGCGCAGCCACTGCTGGAGCGCGTGCTCGCAGCAGCACCCGGCCACCACGCGGCGCGCTACGACTACGCGCTCCTGCTCGCCCAGCGACACCGGCACGCCGAGTCGCTGGCGCAGGCGGACCGCCTGCTCAGCGTCGAGCCCGAGCACGCCGCCTTCCTCACCGTGAGGGGCAATGCCCTGAGCGCGCTGGGCGAGCACGAGCAGGCGCTGGCGATCTTCCGTGCGCTGCAGGAACGCAACCCCGGGCAGGCGGACCTGAGCGTGTGCATTGCGCACGCGCTGAAGACCATCGGCCGGCAGGCGCAGGCGATCGCGGCCTACCAGACGGCCACGCGGGTGCGCGCCGGCTACGGCGAGGCCTACTGGGGACTGGCGAACCTCAAGACTTACCGCCTCTCGGAGGATGAGATCGCAGCGATGCGCGTGGCACTGGCTGCCCCGGAGCGCGCCGCGGGTGACCATCATCACCTGCACTTCGCACTCGGCAAGGCACTCGAGGACCGCGGCGAGTTTGCCGACTCCTTCGCCCACTACGCGCAGGGCAATGCCCTGAAGCGCCGCGAGACCGGTTACACGGCCGCGACCTTCGAGCACGCCGCCGCGGCGCAGGTGCGCACGTGCACCGCAGAGTTCTTCGCCGCGCGGCGCGGCGCGGGGGCACCAGCGCGCGATGCGATTTTCATCGTCGGCCTGCCGCGTTCCGGCTCGACGCTCCTCGAGCAGATCCTGGCCTCGCATAGCCAGGTCGAGGGCACATGGGAGCTGCCGCAGATTCCGCGCCTGGCGGCCGCACTCGACAGCCTCGCCCCGGGTGCGGCGCCCTACCCGCAGGTGCTCACGCGGCTGAGCGCAGAGCAGTTGCGCAGCCTCGGCGAGCAATACCTGCAGGAGACCCGGGCCTATCGCCACGGCCGCCCTTATTTCATCGACAAGATGCCGAACAACTTCCGCCACGTCGGCCTGATCCAGCTGATCCTGCCGAACGCGAAGGTCATCGATGCCCGCCGCGAGCCCATGGCCTGCTGCTTCAGCGCCTTCAGGCAGCTGTTCGCCGCCGGCCAGGAGTTCAGCTACGACCTGGCCGACCTCGGCCGCTACTACCGCAGCTACGCCGCCCTCATGGACCACTGGGACCGGGTGCTACCGGGCAAGGTGCTCAAGGTCGATTACGAGCGCGTGGTCGCGGACCTCGAGGGCAGCGTGCGCCGCGTGCTCGCCTTCCTGGAGCTATCCTTCGAGCCTCGGTGCCTTGAGTTCCACGCCACCGCACGCAGCGTGCGCACGGCCAGCTCCGAACAGGTGCGCCGGCCGATCCGGCGCGACGGACTGGATCAGTGGCGCAACTTTCGGCCCTGGCTGGGGCCGCTTGCGGATGCGCTGCGGGACTGACGCGTTGCTGGCGCGGTAGTATGCCGCCAGCACGACAGCTGGAACTGCCCATGAAACGCACCGTGTTCGCCGTCGGCGCCGCCCTCCTCGCCTGGGTGGTCCTCATAAGCCTGCTCAACCGCGGACTGCGTTTCGGCATGGCCGGTTACGCTGTCGCCGAGCCGGTGTTCGGCTTCACGCTGGGGATGCAGTTGGCGCGACTGGGCATCGCGGCCGTGACCTCCGTGGCCGCCGGCGCGGTCGCCGCCTGGATCGCGCCCAAGGATCCCAGGGCGCCGTGGATCGCCGGCATCATCCTGCTGCTGGGGTTTGTGCCCGTGCACGTGCACCTCTGGCAGAGCTTCCCGCTGTGGTACCACCTGAGCTTCCTCGTGACGCTGGTGCCTTTGGTGGTGCTCGGCGCGCGCCTGCGGCGCGGGCGCATGTTGACGGCGACCCCGGCGGCCTAGCCGCGGAGCGCGCAAGCCACCCCGAACGCAGGCAGCACCTGCCTTCCCGCCCAGGAAGGAGAACTGAATTCCAGATTCCGCCCGCGCGCCGGTGGATAATCCCCCAAATCCGCGCCCGCACCGCTGACCGGTACGGGCGCCTAAGACACGGTCCAAGGGAATGAATATGAGCCCATCCGCACCACGCCTCCGCCGCAACCGGTCCGCGCGCTACGCGCTGTGGGGGTGCCTGCTGGCCGTGTCGGCCTGCGGCGGTGGCGGCTCGGGCGGCAGCGGCAGCACCGGCACCACACCGCCTGCGGGATGGACGGCGGGGGTGTTCCAACCCTCGAGCCACTACGCCGCGCAGTGCCAGAACCCGCGCTCGGGCAACGACCCCGTCAGCGGCGATCCCTACCCGGATGCTCAGGGCACCACCCTGGATGAGAACAACTGGCTGCGGTCCTGGAGCAACGAGCTGTACCTTTGGTACAGCGAGATACCCGACGTCAACCCTGCCTCCTACTCAACGACCGCCGCCTACTTTGACGTGCTGAAAACCCCGGCCACCACTTCCACGGGTACGCCCAAGGATCGCTTCCATTTCACCTACGACACGTCGGTCTGGGAGCAGCTGTCCACCTCCGGGGCCGACGTGGGCTATGGGGTCGACTTTGACCTGGTAGCCGCTTCGCCGCCGCGGGTAGTCTATGTTGCCTTCGTGTGGTCCGGGTACGCGGCTGCCGCGGCCAATATTTCCCGCGGCGCCCAGGTGCTGGCCATCGACGGCGTCGACATGGCCAACGGTTCGGACACCAACACGCTGAACGCGGGGCTGTACCCCTCCAGCGCCGGCGAGAGCCACGTGTTCACGATCCTGGACCCGGGGGCGAGCACCAGCCGCATGGTGACACTGCAGGCCGCCGACGAGACCGAGACCCCGGTGCCGGTGGTGAGCACGATCCCGACCGGCTCCGGTCCGGTCGGCTACATCCTGTTCAACTCGCACATCGCCACTTCCGAGCAGGAGTTGATCGATGCCGTCACGCAGCTCAAGGCCGCGGCGGTGACGGACCTGGTGCTGGACATCCGCTACAACGGCGGCGGCTACCTGGACATCGCCAGCGAGCTGGCCTACATGGTCGCCGGTCCGGTGGCGACCGCCGGGGCCACGTTCCAGAAGCAGACCTTCAACACCAAGTACCCGAGCACCAACCCGGTCACCGGCGGTGCCCTCACGCCCACGCCCTTCCACACCACCTCGCAGGGCTTCTCCGGGCCCTCCGGTGTGAACCTGCCGTATCTGTCGCTGCCGCGCGTATTCGTCCTCACGGGCCCGGGCACCTGCTCGGCGAGCGAGGCGATCGTCAACGGCCTCGACGGCGTCAACGTGCAGGTCATCCAGATCGGCACCACGACCTGCGGCAAGCCGTACGGCTTCTACCCGCAGGACAACTGCGGCACCACTTACTTCAGCATAGAGTTCAGCGGCGATAACGCGAAGGGATTCGGCGACTATACCGATGGCTTCTCTCCCCAGAACTCCGTGACGCCCACCAACGCGGTGCTGCCGGGGTGCTCGACCGCAGATGACTACACGCACCAGCTGGGTGACCCGGCCGAGGGGCGGCTGGCGGCCGCGCTCGCGTACCGCAACGGACAGTCCTGCCCGACACCCCCGGCGGGAATCGCCGCGCCACGGCTGCAGGCCAAGGCGGCACTGCACAAGCCCTTCTGGCGCGAAAACCAGATCACGCGCCGCAGGTAGCGCGACGGGCGCGGCATCAAGCCGCGCCCGCCGTCTCCTGCTCCGTCGCCCCGCCGTGCAGCCGGCCACTTGCCGCGCGGCTACCGAGTGCGCGAAGCTCGCCCGCCACACCCCTGCGACGAGGACTGCGATGCCTACCCCGCCTGCCGGCCTGAAGCTGGAGAACAGCCACCACGTCGCGCAGCGCGCCTCGGCACTGTCGGCGCGCTACGCCTCCGAGCGCAACAAGGCCGCCTGGCTGGCGCTCTACGCCGACGATGCCCTCATTCAGGATCCAGTCGGCGTCTCGCCCCTTGATCCGACCGGCAACGGGCACCGCGGCCGCGAGGCGCTGGTGCGTTTCTGGGACATGATCATCGGCCCGGGCAACATGACCTACCGCATCCGTGAGTCCTACCCGTGCGCGGATGAGTGCGCGAACGTCTGGTCTCTCACCAACCGCCTGCCCGACGGCAGCGAGATTACCGTGGACCTGGTGAGCATCTACAAGGTCAATGCCGCCGGGAAGCTCACGCAGATGCGCGCCTACTGGAGCTACGCCGAGGTGGAAGCCAAACTCAAATCCCTCGTGCAGCAGCGCTGAACGTGGGCGCGCGCGCAGTCCTGCAGCCAGCGGCGCGGGCCGCCGCCCTCGCGCTGAGCGTACTGCTGCTGGCGCGCCCGGGCCTGGCGCCCGCGGCCCCCTCGCCGGGAGCGCTTGCCCCAGCCGTCGCCGCCCCGGACCGCTATTCCGCCGACGTCGCCGCCGAGGTGCTGCGCGACGGCGGCAACGCGGTGGATGCGGCGGTCGCCGTCGCCTTCGTCCTCGCGGTGACCTACCCGGAGGCGGGGAACCTCGGCGGCGGCGGCTTCGCCACGGTGTACTTCGAAGGCCACAGCTACTTTCTCGATTACCGCGAGTGTGCCCCGGCCAGCGCCACGGCGGGGATGTACCTCGATGCGCACGGTGAGGTGATTCCCGATGCGAGCACGGTGGGTGCGGGTGCCGCCGGCGTCCCCGGCACTGTCGAGGGGCTGTGGCAGCTGCACCGGCGCTTTGCGAAGCGCTCGTGGAGCGCCGACCTTGCCCCGGCAGTGCGGCTCGCCCACGAGGGCTTCAAGGTCGGCCCCATGCAGCAGGCGACACGCGAGTCGCGCGCGGCCGATCTGCACGGCCGCACCAACTTCCTCGCCTACTTCGGCTCGCTGAACGCCGGCGCGACGCTGCGCCAGCCGGAGCTGGAAGCCACGCTGCGCCGCATCGCCGCCCACGGTAGCGCGGGCTTCTACCAGGGACGCACTGCGGAGCTGATCACCGCCGAGATGGGGCGCGGGCATGGCTACATCAGCGCGGCGGACCTCACCGGCTACCGCGCCGTGTGGCGCGAGCCTTTGACCGGAGAATGGGCCGGCTTCCAGGTCATTACCGCGCCGTTGCCCAGCTCCGGGGGCATCGGCCTGCTGTCGCTGCTTTCGATGAAGGCTGACCTGGCGCCGGCCTTCGCGGGAGTGGCGCTGAACTCGCCACAGTATGTGCACCTGCTGGCGGAGATCGAAAAGCGGGTGTTCGCTGACCGCGCCGACTACCTCGGCGACCCGGACTTCGTGCCCTCACCGGCCGCCGCGCTGCTCGAGCCGGCATACCTTGCGCGGCGGGCAGCGGAGGTCAACACCCAGCGGCGCACGCCGACGAACGAGGTGCATGCCGGCCTGGGCGCGCATCACAACACGACGCACTTCTCCATCACCGATGCGGCGGGCAACGCGGTCGCGAACACCTACACTCTGAACGATGACTTCGGCTCCGGAGAGGTGGTCGTGGGCGCAGGCTTTCTGCTCAACAACGAAATGGACGACTTCTCTGCCAAGCCCGGCGCACCGAACATCTTCGGGGTCGTAGGCGGGGCGGCGAACGCCATCGCGCCGGGCAAGCGCCCGCTGTCGACGATGACCCCGACGATCCTGGTAAAAGACGGCCACGTGGCGCTGGTGATCGGCACTCCCGGCGGCTCGCGCATCGCCACCTCGATCTTCCAGGTGCTCACCGACTGGCATGACTTCCAGCTGCCGCTGGCCGCTGCGGTCGCCGCCCCGCGCATCCATCACCAGCTGCTGCCGCCGGACACCCTGTACGAGGAGCCCTTCGCGGTGCTCGAGCCGGCCGTGCGCACGGCCCTCACCGCGCGCGGCTACGTCTTCGTCCAGCAGGGGTGGAACGGGGATATCGAGGTCATCGGCACCGATGGGCCGGTCACAATGGCGGTGTCCGATCCGCGCGGTCGGGGCGTGGGCCGAGTGCTCGGCGCGCCGGGCTCGCAGTAGCGGTTCAGCCGGAGGGCCGCTAGCTGCCCCAACCCATGATGCCGGGTGCCTCGGACTCGCCTTCGTAGGCGCCCGTGACGTGCGCGGCATCGGATGCCCGGCCGGGCGAGGACCACTCCAGCAGGCCCTCGACCAGGATGCCCTCGGTGGGATGGCCGGTGCGGGCCTGGATCCAGCGGAATGCGGATTCCAGCGTGGGCGAGCCCCACAACCTGCGACCATCTTCGGTGCAGATGTCCCAGGGCGCAAAGGTCTTGATGTCGGGACGGTGGCGGATCATGCGCACCGTGCCCGCGACTTGTACGCGCCAGTAACCCGGCGCAATTTCTTCCACTGCGTAATCCATGACGCTTCCCCTCAAACCGACGCCTTCCCGCGGGCCGGACCTTTTTGCTTTGTCGGACGCCCGGCGTCGTTACAGTCTCAGCATAGTGCATCACCAAGCGCGGTCTTGTCAGCGCAGCTCTCATCTGCATTGAACATATCGACGAAATGGCCCGAAAACAGCGCAAAATGGTGGCTGGGGCTTGTCTTTCTGCAGCCGCCGTGGCTCCTCCGCCGGCGCGCGCAGCACGACCAAGCGCGTGGCCACTCCCCTTATTGGGCTGGCGTTCAGACAGGGACAGTACAATGCGCAACATGGCTCTCAAGGAACGCGGAACTGGCATGCGAGGACTCACCCTGGCGCTGGCCTGCGCCCTGGCAGGCGCTTGCACGCACCAGGCCGCGGTCTCGCAGCCGGTCACGCCGGCAGCACCGGCGACAACCCCTGCCCCGGCGGTGCCGCCGCCGCCCTCCAGTGCCAGCATTTCGCCGGCCGCACCTCCGGCGCCGGTGACTGCGGCACCGACGGCTGCCGCTGCGCCCGCCGTCGCGCCACCGGCTACCCCGCCTGCGCCGTCCGCACCGGCGCCCAAGGCAGCTGCGACGCCCCCCCGCGCCCCTGCCAAGGTGGCCGCGGCACCGACTGCAGCTGCGGCAGCCCCGGCGGCGGTGGCAGCCGCTGCAGCCCCTTCCGCCCCGCCGCTGGACCTGCCCCTGCTGGAGCAGCGCCTGAAGGACACCCGTGCCATCGGGGTTTTCACCAAGCTATCACTGAAGAACCAGGTCGACGACCTCCTCAAGCAGTTCCGCGCCTACCACCAGGGCGGCTCAGGCAAGACGCTGCCGCAGCTGCGGCAGAGCTACGAGCTCTTGCTGCTGAAAGTGGTCAGCCTGCTGCAGGACGATGACCCGACGCTTGCAGCCGCGGTCGGCTCCTCGCGAGAGGCGATTTGGGGGGTTCTGGTGGACCCGAAGAAGTTCGCAAGTCTCGATGCTTAATCAACAGGAGTCGCTATGAATGCGCGTATGAGTTTTCTCGCCCTGCCGCTGCTGGGCCTGCTGGGCAGCGGGATCGCCGCTGCCGATGACGCCTTTGCCAAGGACCTCAAGGCGACGATCGCGCTGCAGGGTCTGCCGTGCGACCAGGTGGTGACCTCCACGCGCAACAAGGACAGCGACTACACCGCCGCATGCAAGGACGGCAACCGCTACCACGTATTCGTGGACCCGAACGGCCGCGTGGTCGTCAAGAAACTCTAAGGAGAGGGCTTCTCCCACGACTCGGTCGGCTCGTTGGCCGGCGGCGGCAGTGACTTGAGGTAGGTCACCAGCGTCCATACCCCTTCCGGTCCCAGCGCACCGCCGAAGGCCGGCATCCCCTTGGGGCGACCGTAATAGATGGAGGCAAAGATCTCAGCCGGCGCGCCGCCATAGCGCCAGCGGCCGTCACCGAGATTCGGGCCCACCCACCCGGCGCCATCGCCGCCGTGGCAGCCATCGCAGTTCATCGCGGTGAACAGCAGCGCGCCGCTCTTGGCCACCGCCGCGTCCCCCTCGTGCGGGTTCGACGGCTGCGCTCCCGGCGGAGGCATGCCGCCGGCCTCGACATGGGCTTCATAGCGCACGGCCGGCGGTGCGGCGGATGGCTGCGGTGCCCCCGCGGCGGCGCCGCCGGGTGCTGCGGCCTTAGGAGTGCAGGCCACCACCAGCGCGGCGGCCACAAGAACCGTCATGAGGTGACGATACAGGTGCATGGAACCCCTCACAGCCCGAATATCCAGATGATGCCGCCCTGGCTGGTGTGCCGGGCGATGTCTTTCTGAAAGTCCGCCGGCGCGCGCACATCCGCCGGATCGTCCGAGCGGGTGTCGCCGGAGATCAGCGCCCAGTCGCCCCCGAATCCGGCGTATACCGCGACGTACTGCTTGCCGTCCGGTCCGCGGTAGGTGATCGGATTGCCGACCACGCCGGAGCCGACCTTGAACTTCGAGAGCACCTTGCCGGTGCGCGCATCGACGGACTTGAACCAGCCGTCAAGCGTGCCGTAGAAGGCCACGTCACCGCCAGTCACCAGGGCACCGCTCCAGTTGGGAAACGCTTCCTTGTTCTCCCACACCTTCTTGCCGGTGGCCGCATCCCAGGCCATGAAGGTACCGAGGTAGCCGCCCGGTCCTGCCGCATACGGGCTGTTCACGCCGACGAAGGGTGTGCCCTTCAGCCGCGTGGTATGCCAGGCGGCGTAGTCCATGCAGATGTTGTTCGTCGAGGTATAGAAAAGGTGCGTGCGCGGGGAGTACGCCGGCGGCGAGGACGGGCTCACTCCGCCTTCCAGGCTCGGGCAGATGTCCTTGACGTTCCCCTTGGAAGCCCCGGTCTGCTTGGCCGGGTCGAGCACCGGCCGGCCGGTCGCAAGATCCACTGACTTCGCCCAGTTCACCGGCACGAACGCGGTGGCGCTGATCAGGCGGCCGCTCTGGCGATCGAGGGTGTAGGCGAAACCGTTCTTATCGAAATGCACCAGCACTTTGGTCGGCTTGCCGCCGATGCTCAGGTCCGCCAGCACCATCGCCCCGGTGGCGTCGTAGTCCCAGTTGTCGTGCGGGGTGAACTGGTAGGCCCACACGAGCGCCCCGTCTGCGGGCCTGCGCGCCAGCACGCTGTTGGTCCACTTGTTGTCCCCGAGTCTTTGCTCCGCGTTGTACGGGGAGGCGTTCCCGCTGCCGTAGAAGATCAGATCCAGCTCCGGGTCATACGAGGTCCAGCCCCATACCGGCGCGCCGCCGGTCTTCCAACTGTCCTCGGCCCAGCTGCTCGCGCCCACGTCCACGCCACCGCCGTAGGGCGCCTTGAACTGCCCGGGCTGCGCGAGCATGCCCGCATCCGGCCCGATGTTGCGCGCCGTCCAGACGATGCGCCCGCTTGCCAGATCCAGGCCCTTCAGCCAGCCGTAGATCCCGAACTCACCGCCCGAGGCACCGACGATCACGCGATCCTTCACCACCAGGGGCGCCATGGTGACCGTCTCGCCATCGGCCACGTCCGCGACCTGTGTCTTCCACAACTCGCGGCCGCTCTTGGCGTCCACAGCCACCGTGTGCCCGTCGAGCAGGTTGTAGATCACCTTGCCCGCGGCATAGAAGGCGCCGCGGTTCACCGTGTCGCAGCAGGAAACGCCGATCGCGTTCGGACTGACCTCGGGGCGGTACTTCCATCGCAGCGGATAGCCCTCCTTGCTCAGGTCGAATGCGTACAGCACGTTGGGCCACGGCGTGACCACGTACATCGTGTCGCCGACCACCAGCGGCTGCCCCTCGTGCCCGCCGAGCACTCCGGTGGAGAAGGTCCACACCGGGTGCAGCGCGCTGGCATTGCCGGCGTTGATGCTGGCGAGCGCGCTGTAGCGGGTCGCGGCGTAGTCCTTGGCGGGCATCGACCACTGGCCGTCGTCGCCCGCCGCGGGCGCGGCCGCGCGCACCGGGGCGCTGAGGGCCCCGTGGGCCAGCAGGGCGCACGCCAGCGGGACGAGGGCGCGGTGGGCGATGGAGATAGGCAAGCGGGGCGCATCAGGCATAGTGATCCCTTGACCGTGGTGCATTTGACTCGCGGCAGCAGCCCCGCGGCCCGCTCGCAGCCGGCCGCGGGCTGGGCGCCGGTTAGCGCTTCTTGTACGCCGTATCGTGGCTCGCGACGCACAGCCACTTGCCGTCGGCCATCTTCACCCAGGTGTCGGTGAAGACCGCGCGTTCGTCAACCGCCGCGCCGCTGCCGTCGGTGCCCTTGCCGCGGAAGTTGCCGATCGCCACGACCGTATCGCCGTAGACGAAGAACTTCATGTCGCTGTAATCGACGCTGGTCCACTTGACCGACTTGTCATCGGCAAGTGCCGCCGCCTTGGTGGTGGTGACCTTGCCCTCGATGGAAGTCTGCACGATGTTGTCAGCCATCGATGCCTGGATCACATCGTAATTGTTGGTCTGCTGCGCCTTCAGCCACGCCTGCTCAAGAGCGGCGACCGCGGTCTGCGCCGGACTTGTACCGGTGGCTGCGGCATGGATGCCGGTGGCTGCGAGTAGCACGGTAATACTAGCCAGTACGGATGCCCACGTTATTTTCATTGACTCCCCCTCGTGATGAACGGCAGGAATTGTCGGGTGCGGCGCAGACATTGCGCCTTCTGCCGTTCCCCTGCAACCCGGCGGCGCGGCGCGTGGCATGACTTTCCTGCGACCATCCTTCGGGGAAGCGCGGAATGGTAATGTTACGCCTGCGCGGCGGATCAGCCGCATGAAATACGAACCCTTCACCCTGAACAGGCCCCAGTGATGAGCACCGAGCCGTACCTGCTGACTCCCGGACCCCTGACCATCTCGCTGCGCACCAAGCAGAGCATGCTGCGCGACTGGGGCTCCTGGGATGTCGACTTCAACAACATCACCGCGCGGGTGCGTGCGCGACTGCTGGACATCGTGCACGCCACCGGCACGCACGAGTGCGTGCCGCTGCAGGGCAGCGGCACCTTCGGCGTCGAGGCGGCGATCGGCACGCTGGTGCCGCGCAGTGGCGGACATGTTCTGGTGCCGCAGAACGGCGCCTACTGCCAGCGCATCACGCGCACGTGCCGCATCCTCGGTCGCCGGGTGACTAACATCGATTACGCCGAGGACCAGCCAGTGGCTGCCGCGGACATCGACCGTGCCCTCAAGGCGGATCCGTCCATCACGCATGTCGCACTGGTTCATTGCGAGACCAGCACCGGAATCCTCAATCCCCTGCAGGAGATCGCCGCGGTCGTCGCCAGCCACGGCCGGGGACTGATAGTAGACGCGATGAGTTCCTTCGGCGCCCTGGAGATCGATGCGCGCAGCAGCGTCTTCGATGCCGTGATCGCCGCCTCGGGCAAGTGCCTGGAGGGTCCGCCGGGCATGAGCTTCATCATCGCGCGGCGCAGCGCGCTCGAGCGCTGCGAGGGAAACTGCCATTCGCTGGCGCTCGACCTGTACGACCAGTGGGTGTACATGGAGAAGACCACGCAGTGGCGCTATACCCCGCCGACCCACGTGGTGGCGGCGCTTGACAGCGCCATCGAGCAGTACCTTGCCGAGGGGGGCCGCGCAGCACGCGGCGCGCGCTACGCGGACAACTGCCGCACCCTGCTCACGGGCATGCAGCGGCTCGGGCTGCGCAGCTTCCTGCCGGCGGCCATCCAGGCGCCGATCATCGTCACCTTCTACGCCCCGGACCACCCGCGCTACCAGTTCAAGAGCTTCTACACCGCGGTCAAGGCGCGCGGCTACATCCTCTACCCCGGCAAGCTGACCATGGTGGAGACCTTCCGGGTGGGCTGCATGGGGCAGCTGGGCGAGAAGGGCATGGGTGGGGTGCTGGAAGCGGTCAGCGCGGTGCTCGCGGAGATGCGCGCCGGCGGCTGAAGACGCCGGGTGACAAGCCCGGCTGCGCTGGTGTCTACTCGGGCGGCCGGCCAGGGGCTGCCGCGGCGCGCACTGCAACAGGAAAGAACGGGACTGACATGCGTCGAATCGAGGTGAATGGCCGCTCGTACCGGATGCCCGAACAGGCCTCGGTCGTGGTCTGCGTGGACGGCTGCGAGCCTGACTACATCGCCCAGGCGGTCGCCGGCGGGCACATGCCGTGGATGAAGCGGGTGCTTGCGCAGGGCAGCGCGGTGATCGCCGACTGCGTGGTGCCGAGCTTCACCAACCCGAACAACCTCTCCATTGTCACCGGCGCGCCGCCGGCGGTGCACGGCATCTGCGGCAACTACCTCTACGACACCGAGAGCGGCGTCGAGGTGATGATGAATGATCCCAAGTGGCTGCGCGCACCCACCCTGCTCGCCGCCCTCGCCGACCACGGCGCCAAGGTCGCCGTGGTCACCGCCAAGGACAAGCTGCGCAAGCTCCTCGGCCACAAGTTGCGGGGCATCTGCTTTTCCGCGGAGAAGGCCGACCAGGTCAGCATGGACGAGCACGGCATCGAGGACGTGCTGCAGCTGGTTGGCATGCCGGTGCCCGACGTCTACAGCGCGGCGTTGTCCGAATTCGTCTTTGCCGCCGGCGTGCGCCTCATGCAGCGGCAGCCGCAGGATGTCATGTACCTCTCGACCACCGATTACGTGCAGCACAAGCACGCCCCCGGCACCGAGCAGGCCAACGCCTTCTACCGCATGATGGACCGCTACCTGGGCGAGCTCGACGCCCTCGGCTGCGCCATCGCTGTCACCGCCGATCACGGCATGAACCCGAAGACCAGGCTCGATGCGAGCCCGGATGTGATCTACCTGCAGGACGTGCTGGACGAGTGGCTCGGCAGCGCACGCGCGCGCGTCATCCTCCCCATCACCGACCCGTACGTGGTGCACCACGGCGCGCTCGGCTCCTACGCCACGGTCTATCTGCCCGCCGAGGTCGAGGTGCCCGCGCTGGTGAAGCGCATTGCGGCGCTGCGGGGCATCGAGACCGTGCTCACGCGTGCCGAGGCGGCGCGTCGCTTCGAGCTGCCGCCGGACCGCATCGGCGACGTGGTCGTGGTGTCCACGCGCTGTGTCGCCTTGGGCGGCGCGGCCGCCAAGCACGACCTCACCGGGCTGGACGCGCCGCTGCGCTCGCACGGCGGCATTTCCGAGCAGCCGGTGCCGCTGGTGCTCAACCGGCGCATCGCCGGCCTGGATGCCAACCGGCGCTGGCGCAACTTCGACGCCTTCGACTGGGTGCTGAACCATGCCGGCTGAGCCGGTCGCGGCCGCGCGCGCCGCCGTGCGGCGCGAGGGCTTGCGCATCGGCGGCGAAATCGTCAGCACGAGCGCCCACGGGGAGGTCTTCAACCCCTACTCGCGCGCCCTGGTCGGCACCGTGGCGCGCGCCTCCCTGGTCGACGTGCGCCGCGCCATCGCCGTGGCGAAGGCCTTCCGCTCGCGCCTGACGCGCTACGAGCGCTACCGCATCTGCTACCGCACCGCGGAGCTGCTGCGGGCGCGCACCGAGCAGGTCGCCGACCTCATCACCGCCGAGAGCGGGCTGTGCAAGAAGGACTCGACCTACGAGGTCGGCCGCGCTTGCGACGTGTTCCTGTTCGCCGGCAACGCGGCGCTGCAGGATGACGGCCAGATCTTCTCCTGCGACCTCACCGCGCACGGCAAGCAGCGCAAGGTCTACACGCTGCGCGAGCCGCTGCCGGGGGTAATCAGCGCGATCACCCCCTTCAATCACCCTCTGAACCAGGTCGCGCACAAGGTCGCCCCGAGCATCGCCACCAACAACCGCATGGTGCTCAAGCCTTCGGAGAAGACCCCGCTGAGCGCCCTGCTGCTCGCGGACGTGCTCTATGAGGCCGGGCTGCCGCCCGAGATGTTCAGCGTCGTCACCGGCGATCCGCGCGAGATTGCCGACGAACTGCTCACGCACGCCGATGTGGACCTGGTGACCTTCACCGGTGGCGTCGCCATCGGCAAGTACATCGCCGGCAAGGCGGTCTACAAGCGCCAGGTGCTGGAGCTCGGCGGCAACGACCCGCTCATCGTCATGGAGGATGCCGATATCGAGGAGGCGGCCACGCTGGCAGTGCTCGGCTCCTACAAGAACTCAGGTCAGCGCTGCACCGCGGTCAAGCGCATGCTGGTGCACAACTCCCTGGCCGACCGCTTCGTCGAGCTGCTGGTCGCGAAGAGCCGTGCCGTCAAATACGGCGATCCGACGGATCCGCAGACCGACATGGGCACGGTGATCGACGAGGCGGCGGCGCGCTCATTCGAGAGCCGCGTCAACGAGGCGGTCACCGCCGGTGCGCAGCTGCTGTACGGCAACCAGCGCACCGGGGCGCTGTACTCGCCCACCGTGGTCGACCGCGTGCGCCCTGACATGACGCTGGTGCGCGAGGAAACCTTCGGGCCGGTGTCCCCGGTCATCCGCTTCGCCAGCATCGACGAGGCGGTGGCGATCGCCAACTCGACCGCGTATGGGCTCTCGTCGGCCGTCTGCACCAACCGGCTCGACTACATCACCCGCTTCGTCAACGACCTGAAGGTCGGCAGCGTCAACGTGCGCGAGGTGCCCGGCTACCGCCTGGAGCTCACCCCGTTCGGCGGCATCAAGGACTCGGGGCTGGGCTACAAGGAAGGCGTGCAGGAGGCGATGAAGAGCTTCACGAACACCAAGACCTATTCGCTACCGTGGCCGACCTAGCCGCGGCGGCGCCGGACCTGCCGGCCGCGCCCGCCACCCGCGCGCTGCGCCGCGCCCAGTGCCGCACGCTCGCACTGCTGTTCCTGGGCTACGCGGCCTGCTACTTCTGCCGCTCGAACCTGTCGGTCGCCACGCCGCTGATCATCGAGGAGCTTGGCCGCCGCGGGATCAGCCACGATGCGGCCAAGGAGGCCATCGGCCTGATGGCCTCGTGGGGCGTGCTCGCCTATGCGGTCGGCAAGTGCTTCCTCACCAGCCTGGGCGACTACTGGGGCGGCAAGCGCAACCTGCTCATCGCCACCGGCGGCGCCACACTCTTCACGCTCATCTTCGCCGCGAGCTCTACGCTGCCGATATTCACCATGGCCTGGATAGGCAATCGCGTGGTGCAGTCGATCGGCTGGTCGGCACTGATCAAGGTGTCCTCCAAGTGGTTCCACTACGCGCGCTACGGCACGGTCGCGGCGATCCTCACCTGCAGCTACTTCGTGGGCGATGCGGTTGCCCGCCAGTGCATGGGGGCGTTGCTGGAACATGGCGTGGGCTGGCGCACGCTGTTCGTGTTTGGCGCCAGCGTGGCCGGCCTCATGTTCCTGGCCAACCTAGTGTTCCTGCGCGAGTCGCGCGTCGAGGAGGGCTATCCGGAGGCCGTGGCCAATCCCCGCAACGTCTTCAACGTCGAACCCAAGCGACCCTCCAGCTACCTGACGCTGGTGCTGCCGCTGCTGCGCAGCCGCGCGTTCCTCATCGTCTGCCTGCTCAACTTCGGCGCCACGATGGTGCGCGAGACCTTCAACTCCTGGACACCCACGTACCTGCATGATTTCGTCGGCTACAGCGTCAGTCACGCGGCCAGCCTGTCGGCCATCTTCCCCGGCGTCGGGGCGCTCTCGGTGCTGCTGTGCGGCTGGGCCAGCGACCGCCTTGGCCCCAATACCCGCGCGCTGCTGCTGGTGGGCGGGCTGGCGGCGACCGCCGCCGCTCTGCTGCTGCTCACCTCGATGCACTCGACGCTGCTGGGTGCGATCGTGCCGGTCATGGTGATCGGCCTGGTAGCCTTCTGCCTGCTGGGGCCGTACTCGTTCCTGCCCGGCGCGTTCGCCCTGGACTTCGGTGGCAAGCAGGCCGGAGCGGCCGCCTCGGGCCTCGTGGATGGCACCGGCTACCTCGGTGGCGTGCTCGCGGGCTGGGCGATGGCGCAGATCTCCGTTTCCTACGGCTGGGGTGGCGTGTTCGTGACGCTCGCGGTGGTCAGTGGCCTGGCAGCCGTGGGCGCCGGTTACCTTTATGTGCTGACCGCGCGGCCTAAAGGTGCGCGGGCTGATGCATAATTTGCGCTGACCGTCAGCCGAGCAAGGATTTCCCATGCAACCAGACGAGGTGCGCACCAGCGCGCAGGCCCGGGCCATTGTCGAGGAACGCAAGCTTACACACGTCAAGGTCGGGGTCTTCGACAACGACGGCATCCTGCGCGGCAAGTACATCGACCGCGCCAAGTTCCTCGCGGCGCTCGACAAGGGCATGGGATTCTGCGACGTCGTGCTCGGCTGGGACTCCAACGATCAACAGTACGACAACATCACCTTCACCGGCTGGCACACCGCCTTCCCGGACGCCGCGGTGCGCCTGTTGCCGCAGACCTGCCGTGCCCTGCCGCTGGAGGGCAATATGCTGCTGTTTCTCGGCGAGTTCGCCGGCCACGCCGAGGCAGTGTGCCCGCGGGCGACGCTGCGCCGCGTGCTCGAACGGGCCGCGTCACTGGGCTATGCCGCCAGCGCGGCCGCCGAGTTCGAGTTCTTTGTCTTCGACGAAACTCCGGCGAGCGTGCGCGAGAAGAACTACCAGAACCTCAAGAACCTCACACCCGGCTACTTCGGCTACTCCATGTTACGCAGCGCGGTGCACACCGAGCTGTACCAGGAACTGCTGCAGCTCGCCGATGACATGCGCATGCCGATCGAGGGGCTGCACACCGAGACCGGGCCAGGAGTACTCGAGGCGGCGCTGCACTACACCGAGGCGCTCGAGGCGGCCGACCGCGCCGCGCTGTTCAAGACCTTCACCAAGGTGCTGGCGCAGCGCCGCGGCCTGATGGCGACGTTCATGGCCAAGTGGTCGGCGAGCCTGCCGGGACAGAGCGGCCATCTGCATATCTCGCTCGCGCGCAAGGACGGCTCGTCCGCCTTCTACGACGAGGCCGCCGCGCACACCATGTCGCAGGAGATGCGCTGGTTCGTCGGCGGCCAGCAGGCGCTCATGCCGGAGCTGCTGGCGATGGTGGCCTCGACGGTCAACAGCTACTCGCGCCTGGTGCCGGGCTTCTGGGCCCCGACCAGCGCCACCTGGGGCGTCGAGAACCGCACCTGCGCGCTGCGCGTCATCCAGGGAGGCCCGAAGGCGCAGCGCGTCGAGTACCGCATCGCGGCCGCAGACATCAATCCCTACCTGGCGATCGCCGTGGCGATCGGTTCCGGGCTGTGGGGCATCGAGCACCGCATCGAGCCGGATGAGCCGATCAGCGGCAACGCCTACGACCGCAAGCTCCCCGCCAAGCGCCAGCTGCCGCGCACGCTGAACGAGGCGGCCGGCCGTCTGGCCCATTCCAAGGCCGCGCAGCAGCTGTTCGGCGCGCCATTCGTGGCGCACTACGCCGCTAGCCGCGAGTGGGAGGAACGCGAGTTCCAGCGCGCCGTCACGGACTGGGAGCTGGCCCGGTATTTCGAGATCATTTAACCGGTCCGGCAGCGCACAAGGTAGCGGATGAGCATCAAGTCCATTTCCCCGATTGACGGCAGCCTGGTGGCCGAGCGCACGCCCGCCACCGCGGCGCAGATCGACACGGCGCTTGCGCGCGCGCGCACCGCACAGGCACTGTGGCGCGAGGTACTGCTTGCCGAGCGTGTCGCGATCATCGAGCGCTTCTGCGTAGAGTTCGAGCACCGCGGCGCGGACATCGCCAGCGGCCTGACCTGGCAGATTGGCCGCCCGAGCCGCTTTGCCCCGAGCGAGGTGCGCGGCACACTCGAGCGTGCCCGCTACATGGCCGCCGCGGCCGCCGGCGCGCTCGCCGATGTCGATCCGGGGCCCAAGGCCGGGTTCAAGCGGTTCATCCGGCGCGAGCCGCTGGGCGTGGTGTTCACCGTGGCCGCGTGGAACTACCCCTACCTGATCGCCGTCAACAGCGTCGTGCCGGCGCTGCTGGCCGGCAATGCAGTGGTGCTGAAGCATTCCGCGCAGACGCCGCTGTGTGCGGAGGTCTTCGCAGAGTGCCTGCATGCGGCCGGCCTGCCCGCGGGGGTCTTCCAGGTGCTGCACCTGCGGCACGAGGATACCGAGCGCGTCATCGGCGATGCGCGCGTGGACTTCGTCGCTTTCACCGGCTCGGTCGCCGGCGGCCACGCCGTCCAGCGTGCGGCCGCCGCGCGCTTCATCGGCGTCGGCCTGGAGCTCGGCGGCTGCGATCCGGTATACGTGCGTCACGATGCCGATGTCGGCCATGCCATCGAGAACATCGTCGACGGCGCCTACTTCAACTCCGGCCAGTCCTGCTGCGGACTGCAGCGCATCTACGTGCACGAGAGCATCCACGAGCGCTTCACGCGCGGCTGCATCGAGCTCATCCAGCAGTATCGCCTCGGCGATCCGCGCGACGCCGAGACCACCCTCGGGCCGCTGGTGCGCACCGCCGCCGCGGACGGCGTGCGGGCGCAAGTCGCCGCGGCGGTGGCCGCGGGCGCGCGCCCGGTGATCGACGAGCGTGCCTTTGCACTCAGCAGGCCCGGCACGCCCTATCTCGCCCCGCAGCTGCTGCTCGATGCCCCGGCCGGCTCGGCGGTGATGCGCGAGGAGATCTTCGGTCCCGTGGCCGGGGTCATGAAGGTGCGCTCGGATGCCGAGGCGGTGGCCCAGATGAACGACAGCGACTTTGGCCTTACCGCTGCGGTGTGGACCGCGGATGCGCAGGTCGCGGAGGCACTCGGCTCGCAGGTGCGCACCGGCACCTGGTTCATGAACCGCTGCGACTACCTGGACCCGGCGCTCGCCTGGGTGGGCGTCAAGGACTCCGGGCGCGGGTGTACGCTCTCGGTGATCGGCTATGAGCACCTGACGCGGCCCAAATCCTTCCATCTGCGGGTGACAACGTGAGCGAACCTCTCAAGGCTAACTGGAACTACCCGACCGTCATCTGGGCCGGCCCCGGGCGCATCGCGGAGCTGCCCGCCGCCTGCGCGCTGCTCGGAATCCACCGCCCGCTGCTGGTGACCGACGAGGGACTGAAGGATGCCCCCATGGTGCGCGCCGCGGTGGCGCGGGTGCCCGGCACGGGGTTGTTCGCCGGCGTGCGCGGCAACCCGGTGGCCGCGAACATCGAGCAGGGACTCGCCGTCTACCGCGCCGGCGGACACGACGGGGTGATCGCCTTCGGCGGCGGCTCGGCGCTCGATGCCGGCAAGGTCATCGCTTTCATGTCCGGCCAGACCCGCCCACTGTGGGACTTCGAGGACGTCGGCGACTGGTGGACACGCGCCGACCGGCGCGGCATCGCCCCGGTGGTCGCGGTGCCGACCACCGCCGGTACCGGCTCGGAGGTGGGCCGCGCGGGGGTCGTTATCAACGAGGAGACCCACCAGAAGAAGATCATCTTCCACCCGCAGATGATGCCCGGGGTCGTGATCAGCGACCCGGAGCTCACCGTGGGACTGCCGCCGAAGATCACCGCAGCCACGGGGATCGATGCCTTCGTGCACTGCTTCGAGGCCTTCTGCGCGCCCGGCTTCCACCCGCTCGCCGACGGCATCGCGCTCGAGGGCATGCGGCTGATCCAGACCTACCTGCCGCGCGCCTGTGCCGACGGGAAGGACATCGAGGCGCGCTCGCGCATGCTGGCGGCGGCGAGCATGGGCGCCACCGCCTTCCAGAAGGGTTTAGGCGGGGTGCACGCCATCGCCCACCCCGTCGGTGCCTACTTCAACACACACCACGGCCTGACCAATGCGGTGATCCTGCCGTACGTCATCGTCCACAACCGGCCCGCCATCGAGTCGCGCCTGGGGATCGTGGCGCGCACGCTCGACCTCAAGGGCGAGCCGTTCGCGGCGGTGTTCGACTGGGTACTGCAGTTTCGCAAGAGCCTCGAGATCCCGCACTCGCTCGCCGAGATCGGGGTGCCGCTCAGCAATCCGGACATCATCGGCCACGAGGCCTCGCTGGATCCCTCAGCCGGGGGCAACCCGCTGCCCACCGATGCGGCCACCTACGCCAGGATCTTCCGCTCGGCGGTCAAGGGAGACCTGCGCCTGGGAGGCTGAGTGCTCAGACGCGGCGCAGTTCCTCGAGCGCCTGGTGCCACAGCGCCTCGCTGCCGGCGGCAACGACCCGACCGTCGGAGGCGAAGGTCAGTGGCTTTCCGTGCCAGTCACTCACGAAGCCCCCGGCGCCCTGCATCACCGGGACGACGGCCATGAAGTCGTGTGGCTTCAACTGCACCTCGATCACCAGGTCGCAGTGCCCGCCGGCGAGCATGCCGTACAGGTAGCAGTCACCGCCGTAACGGCGCAGCGCCGTCCGCCGCGCGAGTGCCTGGAAGAGCGGCAACTCGCGCTCATCGAAGGTCTCTGGCGTTGTCGTGTAGATGACCGCCTCGGCCAGCGCGCGGCAGTCGCGCGTCCTGGCAGGCTGGTCATTGAAGAGCGTCGTCCGCCCCTCGCAGCCTACCCAGCGCTCGGCCAGCGCCGGCGCCTCGATCACCCCCAGCACCGGGCGCCCGTCCTGCGTCAGTGCCACCAGCGAGCCGAACAACGGAAAGCCGGTGACGAAGCTCTTGGTGCCGTCGATCGGATCGAGGACCCAGACAAACTCGCCGCTGCCCTCGGCGGCGAATTCCTCGCCGCGGATCGCATGGCTCGGGAACGCCGTGCGGATCATCTGGCGCATGCGCGTCTCGATGCCGCGGTCGGCAATGGTCACCGGGCTGCCGTCGCCCTTGCTCTCCACATCCAGCCGCGTGCGGAAGTGCCGCCGCGCGATCTCGCGCGCCACGTCGGCGAGCTCACCGGCCAGCGCCAGTGCTGCCGGGAAGTCCGGATGGTCGGCGAAGGGTTGCGGCATGGAAGGGTCCTTACCTGTTTCAGCGGCGGCGCTGCGCGTAAGGCAATACCTGCCCCTGCAGCCAGTTATTGAGCTCGGCGAGCTGGCAGGACCGGTTCGTAAGCGCAGGTCCGAGCCCGTGCTTCCAGCCCAGGCGCCGGTCGCGCGGATCAGCCATGAGCGCACGCAGCTCGGCGACAAAGCCCTCCAGGTCCTCCTGGTCCGTGAACAGGCCCTCGCCGATCAGGGTCTGCCCGTAGCGCAGCGCGGTGGCGGCGATCTCGGCGAAGGTGTACTCCGGGTGGTACTGCACGCCCCAGCACACGCCCGCGGCATGCCGCACCTCCATCGCCTGCACGCCCATCTCGTTGCCGGCGAGCACCGTGCAGTCCGGCGGCAGCGCCGCGACATTATCGCCATGCACGGTGATTGCCTCGAAGACATCCGGCTTGTGCGCAAACATCGCGTGCCCGCGCCCGGCCGCGGTGAGTTCGATGCGGCGACCGAAGCCGAACTCGCGCCCGAGCGGGTTGCGGCCCACCCGTCCGCCTGCGGCGGTCACCGCGACCTGCAGGCCCCAGCAGCTGCCGAAGAACGGCACGCCGGCTGCGAACACCGCGCGCGCCAGCTCGACCTGCCGCTCGACGTGCGCGCCGCTGTCGTAGACATTCAGTGCCGAACCGGTGATGGCGACGGCATCGAAGCTGGCGATGCCGGTCCCGGGCGAAAAGCGCACCTCGCCATCGGCGGGGCGGACGATTTCGCATTCCACGGGCGCAAGGCTGCTGAGCACCTCGGCGTAGCCCTCCCCGGACGGCGAGCCACCGGCGGCCACCTGCTGCTCGCGGGTTGCCGCACGATTGCCGTCGATAACCAGGATACGGGCGCGACTCATGCGCTTGGCCGCGCCGTGGCCGGCGGCAGCGGCAGTCCGCGGTCCGCGAGGACTGCGCGCAGGATATCGGGGCGATCGCTGATCATGCCATCCACTTTAAATGCAAGCATCCGCTCCATGTCGCTGCGCTCGTTGACCGTGAACGGGACGACGCGCAGCCCCAGAGCATGCGCTTCGGCTACCTGCGCCGCATTCAGGTCAAGATAGTTCGGCCCCCAGGTCTGCGCGCCGGCGGCCAGCGCCATGCGCGGCACCGAGTCGGCAAAGTCCTGCGGATCAAGTCCTCCCAGCCATGGCGAGGGCTGCGGCGCGCCGAGCATGACGGTGTCCTCGCCGGGTTGCTGCTCGCTCAGGGCCACGCGCGGCACGGCCGGCATCAGCGAGCGCGCAGCCGCCAACACCCGCCAGTCGAAGGCCAGGACCGAGACGATCCCGGCCGTGCCGGTGCGCTCCACCTCGCGCCCCACCGCCTCGATGAAGGCAGCAGGCTCGGGCGTGAACCGCGGCTGGCCCGGGAAGGTCTTCACTTCCATGCTGGCGCGCACCCGGCCCCCGCCGCGTTCCATTATCAGCATTAGCACCTCGCTCAGCCGCGGGATCCTTGCCCCGTCCATACCGGCCTGTTGCGGGAACTGCGCCGCATAGCCGCTGCCGGGGCGCAGGCGGCCCACATCGTAGCAGGCCAGCTGCGTGAAACTCAGCGAGTGCACCGCCGGGGTGGGCGGCGCGATGAACTGCCGCGCGGCATCCCGGGTAAGCTCGGGATTGAGTTCAGGATCGTGCGTGACCACGACAACCCCGTCGCGCGTAACCGCGCAATCGAACTCGAGCGCGCACACGCCCAGCTCGATGGCGCGCGAAAATCCCGGCAGCGTATTTTCCGGCCACAGGCCGCGCGCGCCGCGGTGCCCCTGCAGGTCAAACATGCGGGCAGCGGTGGCCGCCGGCGGCGCGACGACAAGCGAGGGGGTGAATGTTATTCTTCCAATCGTCTTCAGCGCGGTTGCAAGCGACGTCGCGATCGGGCCGCCGGCCGCGCGCCCCAGCGCTGCATTCGGTATCGCGTTCTTCGCTGCAAACTCAGATTGAGACTAGCTCGCTAAAATCTTCCCTGTCAACGCACCAGCCGCAAGTCCAAGAGGGCGTCATCCCCATGATCCGAACCGGCCGTTCTCAGTCCTGGCGCCGCACCCGCGTGCTGGCATTCCTGTCATGCGTGCTCACCCTGCTCGGCGGCGCCGTAGCCCGCGCGGACGATGCCAAGGTGCTGCGGATCATTACCTGGGCCGACTATGTTCCGGCGGAACTGATCGCCCAGTTCGCCAAGGAGACCGGGATCCAGGTGCAGGTCACGCTCTCGAACAACGAGGAGATGATCTCCAAGCTGCGCGCCACCGGTGGCGCGGGCTTTGACCTCGCGCAGCCCTCACAGGATCGCATCGTGGAGGCGCAGCAGGAGTTTCGTATTTACAAGGCGCTCGACTTGAGCAAGGTACACCTCGATGAGTTCGTGCCCGAACTGCTGGACACGGTAAGGAAGAATGCCACCGTCGACGGCAAGCTCTACGCCCTGCCCTACGTCTGGGGCACCGAGGGCCTGCTCTACAACTCCAAGCGCACCAAGATCGCCGACTACACCGACCTGTGCCGAGCGGACCTGAAGGGGCGCACCGCGGTGCGCCTCAAGCGCCCGACCCTGATGGCCTTCGCGCTCGCCTCCGGCAAGGACCCGTTCGCGCTCTACGGCAACACCAAGGCCTACAGCGCGCTCATGGACCAGGTCGGCAAGACCCTGATCGCATGCAAGCCGAATCTGCGCTTCTTCTATGACAACAAGGACCAGCTGCTCAACGGGGTGCGCTCGGGCGAGATCGATGCCGCGATGGCCTGGGACTCTGGCGGCTGGGCACTGAACCGTGCCAACCCGGACATCAAGTTCATCAACCCGCGCTCCGGGGCGATCGCCTGGATGGATACGTTCGTACTGCCGGCGCGCGGCCGCAACGATGTGGCGGCCTACGCCTGGGTCAACTTCGTGATGCGCGCGGAGAACGCCGCCAAGGTAGCCAGATCCGTGGGCAACTTCACCGCCGCTAAGGGCGCTGACCAGCTCGCCGACCCGCGCCTGCGCGCGCAGTTCGCGGAAACCTTCCCGGACGGGCTGAAGAACATCAAATGGTATCCGGCGATCCCGGCGGGCCTGGAGGAGATCGAGGGCGCGGTGCTCGACCGCATCAAGGCTGCCAATTGAGTTCCCCCGCCACGCCGGCCGCCGCGCCAGCGGCGGACCTGGAAGTGCGCTCGCTGAGCAAGCACTTTGCCAGCCATGCCGCCGTGCAGGAGCTGACCTTCAGCGTCGCGCGCGGCAGCTTCTTCTCGATCCTCGGTCCCTCCGGCTGTGGCAAGACCACCTTGCTGCGCATGATCGCCGGCTTCATCCAGCCCGACAGCGGCGAAATCGCCATCGGCGGGCGCAGCATGGCCGGCGTCGCGCCCAACCGCCGGCCGGTCAACATGGTGTTCCAGCATCTGGCGCTGTTCCCGATGATGACCGTGGCGCAGAACGTCGCCTTCGGGCTCGCGCGCCGCGGTGTCGGCAAGCGCGAGCGGCAGGCGCGCGCGGAAGCCATGCTCGAACGCGTCGGCCTGGGCGGTTCCGGGGCCAAGCGCACCGAGGAGCTCTCCGGCGGCCAGCGCCAGCGCGTTGCGATCGCCCGCAGCATGGTGCTCGAGCCAACCCTGCTGCTGCTCGACGAGCCCCTGGGCGCCCTCGACATGAAGCTGCGCGAGCACATGAAGCTCGAGCTGAAACAGTTGCAGAGCGCCTTCGGGACCACCTTCGTCTACATCACGCACGACCAATCAGAGGCGCTGGTCCTGTCCGACCATGTCGGGGTGATGAACCACGGGCGCTTCGAGCAGCTGGGCACGCCGCAGGAGCTGTACTACTCACCGGCGACCGCCTTCGTGGCCGGCTTCGTCGGCGCCAGTAACCGCCTCCCCGGCACGGTGCTCAGCAGCGACGGGCCGCTGGTGGATGTGCAGGTGGCCGGCGGCTGGCGGGTGCGCGCGCGGGCGCACGGCAGCCTCGCCAGTGCCGCGGCGGTGGCGGTGTTTCTGCGCCCGGAAGCGGCGACGCTGGCGCGCACCCCCGGCGGCCTGCCTGCCGGACAGAGCGTGCACACCGCTGAGCTCATCAGTCTGCTGTTCGACGGCGCCAACTCCGTGGCGCTGCTGCGCGAGCCGCACGGGCGCCTGGAGCTGCGCATCGCGCTACCGCAGACCGGAGCGCTGGCGGACCTGCGGGCGGGCGAGCGCGTGTATTTTGGCTTCGACCCGGAGCGGGCGGTCTGCTTCGCCACGCCGGCCCATGCCTGAGACCTTCAGCGCCACCTGGCAGCGCCGCCTGATCCTCGCGCTGCTGCTCGCCCCGGCGCTCCTGTGGCTGGGGGGCCTGATCATCCTGCCGCACGCGGACCTGGCGCTGCTGTCGTTCCGCGAGCGCATCGCGCCGCGCGAGTACGTGCCGAGCCTCGCCCAGTACCGCACGTTCTTCACCGAGCCGCTTTACTGGCACGTCTTCGTGCGCACCGCGCTCATGTCCGCGCTCGCCACCGCGCTCACGCTGGTGGTGGCATTCCCCATCGCCTGGGTCATCGCCAAGGTGGCGCGCGGGCGCACCAGCGCGCTGCTGCTAATGGTGTGCCTCATCCCCTTCTGGGTGAGCGAGACGGTGCGCACGCTCGGCTGGATGATCCTGCTGCGCGAGTCCGGCGTGCTGCCGAGCCTGCTGGTGCACCTGGGCATCACCGCGCAGCCGGTGGAACTGCTCTACCACGATGCCACCATCCTGGTCGGCCTGGTGTACACCTCGCTGCTGTTCATGGTGGTGCCGCTGGTGGGCAGCTTCGAGAGCCTCGACAACGAGCTGATCGAGGCCGCGTACGATCTGGGTGGCAAGGGCGGCTCGATCCTGCGCGAGATCGTCATCCCGCACGCCGCCCCGGGGATCACCGCCGGCTGCATCGTGGTGTTCATGCTCACGCTCGGCAACTACCTCACCCCCACCCTGCTGGGCGGCAAGAACTCGCAGTGGTTCACCGAGCAGCTCTACACGCAGTTCATCACGCGCTTCAACTGGGAGCAGGGCGCGGCGCTCGGCTTTCTGCTGCTCGGGCTGTCGACCGCGATGGTCTGGCTGGGCCTGAAGTTGAGCGGGCAGCGCTTCAGCGACGTCATGCGCCGCACGTGATCCCCAGCCTGCCAAGACCTCCGTGGCTGCGGGCCGCGACCACGCTGTACGTGGGCGCATTCCTGGTGTTCCTGTTCCTGCCGCTGGTGGTGGTGGCGGTGTTCGCCTTCAACGACGCCCCCTATCCGGCCCCGCCATGGCATGGTTTCACCCTCGACTGGTTCGTGGGCAACGCCGCCACCGGCCGGGTTGGCCTGTTTCACGACACCGAACTGCTCGGCAGCATCTGGACCAGCACGCTGGTCGCGCTGTGCGTGACCACGCTGTCGGTGGGAGTGGGCGCCGCGAATGCCTTCCTCATGGAGCGCGCGAACTTTCCCGGCAAGGGGGCGCTGGCGGTGCTCATGCTAACCCCGCTGGTCATCCCGGGCGTGATTCTCGGCATCTCCATTCTCGCCTTTGCCAGCCGCCTGGCGGAGTTCGCCAGTGACACCCTGGGCATCGAGGCGGATTTCCTGCGGCCCGGGCTGCCGCTGGTGGTGCTGGGGCAGTTCTCCTACATCGTCGCCATCGCCACCCTCACCATCAGCGCGCGCCTGAAGCGCTTCGACCGCACCCTGGAGGATGCCGCGCTCAACCTCGGCGCCTCGCAGGCCGCGGTGCTGTGGAACGTGACGCTACCGTTCCTGCTGCCATCCCTGGTGGGGGCCGCGGCGATCGCCTTTCTCATGTCCTTCGAGAACTTCAATACGACGCTGATGCTGGTGGGCGCCGATTCGCCGCTCACCATCATGATGTACGGGCGCATGCGCGAAGGAGCCACACCGGTGCTGAACGCCGTCAGCCTGTTCCTGATGGTCGCCTCGGCTTTGCTGGCCCTGACGCTGATGCGCCGCGACCGTCGGGCACGTCACTGATTCTCGAGGCCGCACGCAGGTATGATCCCGGCATGGCGATCCGCTCCACCCTGATCGGCAGCGCGCTCCTCCTGGGACCCTGGCTCGCGACGCAGCCGGCGGCCGCCGCTGCGCTGCCCTACGGCTCCTTCGAAGTGGCGCCGTTCATCGGCTACCAGGTGGGGGGCAATTTCCGGGATATCGATACCGGGCAGCATTCCAGTCTCGACGGTCACGCGGCGTTCGCGCTCGCGCTCGATGCGCCGGCGGATCTTTCCAGCCAGTACGAACTGTTCTACTCGCGCCAGCCCACGGTGCTCAAGGGATTCGGCCTGGCGCCGCTCAACGTCACGGTGGAATACCTGCACATTGGCGGCACGATCCCCTTAGATGAAGCCTCGCGCGCGCGTCCCTATCTGGCCGGCGGGCTGGGCGTGACGCGCTTCAGCCCCGATGATCCGGCTGCCAGCCAGGACACGGTCTTCTCCATGTCCCTGGCGCTCGGCCTGCGCGCCCCCCTCACCCGTCACCTGTCCGTGCGCCTGGAGGGCCGCGGATTCTTGTCCTTCATGGACAGCAGTGGCGCGGTGTTCTGTCACTCGGGCGGCGCGGGCGCGGCCTGCCACCTCACCGCCCAGGGCTCGGGTCAGTTCCAGTTCGCCGCCCTCGCCGGCATCGCCTACAGCTTCTAGGCTGCAGCGGCTGACGTGCTCCCTTCTCTTCCCGCTAGTGCGGACCCTAGGGGTGCTGCTCCTGTGAGTGCTGTGGCGGCGGCGCGGGGTGCGGCGGCGGCGGTGCGGGGTGCGGCGGCGCGGCGTGCGCAACCTGCTGTGCCGGGGGCCCGTGCTGCGCCTCGGCGGCGTGGCGCTGCTGCAGCTGCTGGGTCTGCTGCTGGTGCTGGCGCTCCATGTCGGCCATCGCCTGCGAGTTCTTGGCCTGCGCACTCACCTTCGCGTGATCCTGCTCCTGCTGCTTCGCCAGGTTCTCGCGCTCCTGGTCGTGCCGCGCCTGCATCGCGGCATTGTCGCGGGCCTGGTTGCGCTCCTCTTCCGACGCGGTCTGGGCCGGTGGCTTTACGGGCTCGGACTTGGGCAGGTCGCGCGCGTGCACCGGGGAGGCAGCCGGTGCGGTCGCGTGCGCCGCCGGGGCTCCCGGCCGGGAAGCGCCGCCATGTTCGGCAGCCGCGCCAGCGGGGGCTGCCTTGGCTGACGGCAGGGGGCCGCCGGCCTGCTTCGCCGGCACCACGCGCGAGCTGAAGTCCGCCGGCCGGGCAGTCGCTGCGATCGGCGGCTTGCCCTGGTTGACGCTGGCCAAGAGCTCATGATGCGTTGCGGCGGCCTGGTGGTGCTGGGTCTGTGCTGCGGTCGGCGGCACATGCGGCGCGCGCGCGGCCTGCTGTTCCTCTGGGGTGGGCCGCGCGGCGACACCGCCCGGGCCACCGACGTAACTCACGCGCTGCACGGTGACGTTGTTGACCACCGTCTTGTTGTACACGTTGGTGATGTGGACATTGGTGATGTTAGTGACATTGCGGTTGTAGTAGAAGTCGTTGCCGCGCCAGTAGCCGCCTTCGTAACCGTGACCGACATAGCCGAAGCCGTAGTTGACGCCGCCGTAGAATCCGACCTGCGGTCCCCAGTAGCCGGTGTTCCACATGAACACCCCCGCGTTCCACCCCCAGTAACCCGGAGTCCACAGCAGTCCGACCGTGGGCGGCTGCACCCAGGTGCCGGGCACCCAGTAATATCCTTCCGGGCCGTAGGCCCAGTAGCCGGGCGTCCATATATAACCGGGGCCCGGAATCTCCGGCTGCTCGTAGACCGGCAGCGGTGGCGGCGCGACTGTGATCGAGACGCTCAGCTGCGCCGTGCTGGTCACCGGCAATGCCAGTGCTCCGCCGGCCACGAGCGCCACTAGAATCGATCTTAAAACGTACTTTGCAACCATCGCGGCTACTCCCGTGCAACTGGGCCCACGCAGCGCGGGCGCATGTCCGATGCTCGCACGTAAACCCACCGCTTCATCAGTTGGAAATTGGCCACGCGTTTGGTAGGAATGCAGCTACAAATCGGGCGGTGTTGGTTCCCGCGCGCCGCAGGAATGCGCCTACGCGCACCTGCAAAATCCACTGCCCGTGCCCTCCCCCGGGCTCGTCCGTTCAGACCAGTCCACGCGGTGCCAGCCGCCCGTGAAGTGAGATTCACCTCTCATATTTAGTCAAATCAGGCCCTCCGTCATGCATTTGACATAGGGGGCTGTGAAGGGCGTCCGGCTGCCGCGGGCCGCATTTCACACCATGGACCCCCAGTCACTGCAGCCGAGGTTTTTCCGGCGATCGGCGGCCGCCGCCGCCGTCGTGCCGGAACCACAGGGAATGTTCAGCCGAGGTTTCATCCCAGGCTTTCTCGCCCAGGTGTTGGCGCGTTCCGGCGCGTGGTGCTGTGCGCGGCGCGCACGGCGCATCACGCGCGTCAGGCCGTCATGGCTCGCGGTGCTGTTGGGGCTGGCGTTGTCCGGCCTCAGCGGCGGCGCGCACGCGGCGAGCTGCGCGCCGGCCGCGAGCGCGGGGACCGCGCCGGCGGACTGGGGCACGTACTGCTGGCTGGACTTCAGCAGCTACAGCGATGCGCTCGCCCGCGGCGGCGGCCAGCCATTCACCTTCACCCTCCCGGACGGCTCCACGCTCAGCTTCGTCGCGACGGTGACCGCGGCGTCTACCTCGACGCTGCATGCGGTAGCCGCCCCATCGTGGACGGGCGCGGCAGTCGGCAACACCGCCTTCCTCGGCATACCGGGCAAGCCCATTCTCTACACGGCCAACGCCGGCACCGTCACGGTCACCTTCTCGGCTATCAGCCTCACCCCGCCACCGGGGATCACCGGGGGCTCGACGTATTCATTCGTCTCGGCCGACGGTGAGTCCACCAATGGCGGGGAGTCGCTGGCCTTCACCACCAACGGCGGCAACTGGACGGTGCTCGACCAGGTGCCCCCGATCAGCGGCAGCAACTATCCCACCGCGGTCAACGGCGGCACGACGTTCACCGAGACCGGAGCCGGCGGCACGGTCGGTGGCTACATCGTCGGCTCGCTGAACCCGACCCAGGTTGCCACCACCATGGTCGCCGGCGGCCTGCAGGGCGCGATGTTCGCGCTGCGTTACGCCACCATCTCGCTCAACACAACCCTGCCGGGCGGGCGCGTCGACCCGGCCGACCAGTTCACCTATCGCATCAGCGCGACCGCCTCGGGCACGGTGCTGAGCAGCGCCACTTCCAGCGGCAGCGGCAACGGCCCCTTCAGCCCGACGTCCTCGTTCGTGACCAGCCCGCAGTCGCTCACGCTCAGCGAGGTCATGGCAGCCGGCAGCGCGAGCCCGCTGTCGAGCTACAACCCGAGCCTGACGTGCACCAATACCGCCAGCGGTTCCCCGACCACGCTGCCGACGAACGTGTCCACCAGCTCCTACGCCATCCCGGCGATCGCCTTCGGCGACTCGATCGCCTGCCAGTTCAGCGATGCCAAGGCGGCCGCGGTGCTGGGCATCACCAAGTCCGCCCCGGCGCCGGCGCTGAAGGTCGGTGTGAACTCGGTGTACACGCTGACCGTCACCAATTCCGGAGCCGCCGCAACCGGCAGCGCGCAGGTGAAGGAGCAGCTGCCGGCGAGCCTCACGCTGGTCTCAGCCAGCGGCACGAACTGGACCTGCACCAGTGCCGGGGCGCTCGTGACCTGCAACTTCGCGGGTGGCTCGATCGCCGTGGGCGCCAGCTCCACGATTTCGGTCACGGTGACCGCCGCCGCCGCCGCCGCCGGCGCCGCGGTCACCAACTATGCCTCAGTGGACCCGACCGGGGCCGCGGCTGCGCCCGCCCCGGGTGCGGCCTGCGCGCCGGCGGCCGCCTGCGCCAGTGCCGGGCCGAACAATGTCATCTACATCAACCCGCAGCCGGAGAGCGGCACCGCCGCGGCCGGCACCGCGGCGACGCCGATTCCCAGCGTGATCAGCAACGATGCGGTAAATGGCACCGCGGCGAGCCTCGGCGCGACGGGCAATGCGACCCTGGCGACGGTCGGCTCGTGGCCCGCCGGGGTGACCCTGGACATCAGCAGCGGCGCGATCAACACCACCGCGGCCCTCGGCCCCGGCAGCTACGCGCTGACCTACCAGCTGTGCGACCGCGCCGCGCCGGCCAACTGCGCGAGCGCCACCGACACCCTCACCATCAAGGCTGCGATCGCCCCGGTGGCCGAGGCCGGCACCGCGCCCGCCGGCACCGCGGCGATACCGATCGCGAACGTCGCCGCCAACGACCTGGTCAACGGTGCCGCGGCGACCCTGGGGGCAGCCGGCAACGCGACGGTTGCGCAGTCGGGTGCCTGGCCCGCCGGACTGACACTCAATCCCGCCAGCGGGGCGATCACCACGAGCGCAGCCCTCGCCCCCGGCAGCTACGCGCTCCTCTACCAGCTGTGTGACCGCAGCACTCCGGCCAACTGCGCCACCACCACCGACACCGTCACCGTCAGCGGCAGCATCCTGCCCGCGAATCCGAGCGGCACAGCCGTCGCCGGCACCGCCGCAACGCCGATCGCCAACATCGCCGCCGGCGGCACGGTCAACGGGCAGCCGGCAAGCCTCGGCGGCGGCGGCAACGCCACGGTCGCCCAGTCAGGCACCTGGCCGGCGGGCCTGGTGCTCAACGCCACCACCGGTGCGATCACGAGCACCGCGGGCGTGCCGCCGGGTGGCTACTCTCTGATCTACCAGCTGTGTGACCGCAGCACGCCGGCCAATTGCGCCTCCGCCACGGCCACCGTCACGATTACCGCGCTGATCGTGCCAGTGAGCGAGAACGGCACCGCCACCGCCGGCATCGCCTCCACGCCGCTGGCCAACGTCGCCGCCAACGACCATGTCAACGGCGTAGCGGCCACCTTGGGTCTCGCCGGCAACGCCACGGTCGCCCAGTCAGGCACCTGGCCGGCAGGCCTGGTTCTGAACACCACCACCGGTGCGCTCGAGTTCTCCGCCTCCGTGGCGCCCGGCACCTACGCGCTCACCTATCGGCTGTGCGACCGCGGCACGCCGCCCAACTGCGCCACCACCACCGACTCCATCAGCGTCAGCGGCAGCGCGCTGCCGGCGCCGGTGAAGGGCTCCGCCATCGCCGGGATCGCTTCCACTCCCATCGCCAGCATCGTCGCCAGCAGCACCGTGAACGGCGCGCCGGCCACCCTGGGCGGCGCCGGCGATGCCACGGTCAGCGCCGCCGGCACCTGGCCGGCCGGCCTCACGCTCGATCCCAACAGCGGGGCGGTCGCCACCAGCGCCGACCTGCCGCCGGGGACTTACGCGCTGGCCTTCCGCCTGTGCAACCGCAGCACCCCCGCGGTGTGCGCCAACTCGGTGGCGACCGTCACGGTCACCGCCCTGCTCGGTGGCGCACTGTTCCTGGACAAGAGCGCGAGCACCACGCAGGCGCAGATCGGCCAGAGCGTGCAATACCGGCTGCGCCTGCGGAACACCGGCACCAACACGGTGCCGGACGTGAAGCTCAGCGACACGCTGCCCCTGGGGTTCAAGCTGATTCCCGGCACCGTGCAGGTAGGCCTGGAGCCTGCGGTCCCGGCCAAACAGCCCGACCCGCAGGGCGCGCCGGGACCTGCGCTGACCTTCGCCCTCGGCAACCTCGCACCCGGGGCGGTGCTGGATATCTACTACCAGGTGCGCGTGGGCGTGGGTGCGGACCGCGGGGATGGCATCAACCGCGCACAGGCGCGCGGCGCGGGTGCGCAGTCCGGGGTCGCCAGCGCGCGGGTGCTCGTGGCACCCGGGGGCGCCTTCGACACCAGTGCGTGTGTGGTCGGCAAGATCTATGTCGACTGCAACGGCAACCGCGTGCAGGACGCCGGCGAGCCGGGCATCCCCGGCGTGCGCGTGTACTTCGAGGACGGCACCAACCTCACCACGGATGAGAACGGCAACTACAGTCTGTGCGGCCTGCGCCCGGTCACGCACGTCATCAAGGTCGACAGGACCACGCTGCCGGCGGGCAGCCGCCTGGTGGTGCTCTCCAGCCGCAATGCCGGCGACGGCGACAGCGTCTTTGCCGACCTGCGCAACGGCGAACTGCACCGCGCCGACTTCGCCGAAGGCTCCTGTACCGACAAGGTCCTGCAGGACCTCAAGCGCCGGCAGCTGCCGGCGATGCTCGCGCCGCTGCCGCCGGCCGGGCGCGAGCATATCGGCATCGAGTTCGAGTCGAAGGACCCACCCGGCACGGCGCACCCGGTGGCCGCGCCTGTCCCGGGACCGCATCCGTGAGCGCCGCGGCCAAGACCGTGCGCTGCGCCTGCATCCTGATGCTGCTGGTGGCGATGCTGTGTGTCACGGCGATGGCGATGGCCGCGGACGATGCGACCCCGGACGTGGCGCCCCTGCGCCCCACCGTGCCGACCGCGGCCGCCGAGATCGCCGGTCCGCAGGTGGTATTCCGTGAATTGAGCGGTGGCACGCTCAACTCGGCCAACAGCCCGCTGCCGGTGGCCGCCGACGAGGGGCTATGGCGGCGCTCCAAGGGGCTGCCGATCGGCGCGCGCATCCGCCTGCAGGTTTCCGACGCGACGCTGCCCGCGGACGGGCACTCGGCCATGCACCTCACCGTGAGCCTGTTCGATCACGAGGGTCACCCGGTGACCACGCTCACGCGCGTGCGCATCGAGAGCAGCCTGGGGCGGCTGCAATCCCCGGGCGGCGCCCAGGCGGCAGCCTTCGAACTCGCCGTGCCCGCGGGCGTGGCGGAGCTGGACCTGCTCGCCCCGGTTACCGCGGGGCAGGCGCTGGTGCGCGTGGCCAGCGGCGCGGTGCGCGTGCAGGGCCAGGTGAGCTTCCTGCCGGAGCTGCGGCCGCTAATCGCCATCGGCGTCATCGACACCGGGGTCACCTTCCAGCACGTGAACGCGGACCCCGGCACGCCTGCACTCACTAATCTGAGCTTCGAGGACAGCCTGCGCCACTTCGGCAGCGATCCTGCCAACGGCTCGTTCTGGAGCACCGGCGGCCGCGCCGCCGGCTTCGTCAAGGGGACGGTCTGGGGCGACACCCTGCTCACCGGCGCCTACGACTCCAACAAGATCGCTCCGCAGCGCTTCTTCGCCGACGTCGACCCCAACGAGTTCTTTCCGCTGACCGGCGATGCCTCCCTGGTCAACTACGACGCGCGCAGCACCAGCAAGCTGTTCCTGCGCCTGGACCGCGGCCCCAGCCACATGCTCTACGGGGACTTCCAGACGCAGGGCCCCACCGACACCGCGTGGCTGGGCAGCTATGCGCGCACCCTGACCGGCTTCACCGCGCACTACGAGACCCCGCGCATCCGCGCCAACCTGTTCGGCGCCCAGGAGCGCACGCACCAGTTCATCGACGAGCAGCCCGGGCGCGGGATCTCAGGTCCCTACGCGGTCTCGCAGGCCAATGCCGTGGCCAACTCCGAAACCATCCAGATCCTGGTGCGCGACCGCAACCAGCCCTCGATCGTGCTCAGCAGCCGCACGCTCTTGCGCTACGCCGACTACGACTTCGAGCCGTTCTCCGGGCGCATCCTGTTCCGCCAACCGGTGCCCAGCGCCGACGAGAACCTGAACCCGGTGTCAATCCGCATCACCTACGAGGTCGACAACGGCGGCGCCGAGCACCTGGTCGATGGCATCAACGCGGAATTCCTGGTGCGCGAGAACCTCAGTCTCGGCGCGCGCTACTCGGAGGATCACGACCCGGTCACCGAGTTCAAGCTGTTCGGCGCCAACAGCGTCTGGCGCCTCAACGGCAGCACCACGCTCATGGTCGATGTGGCCCGCAGCGAGGGCAACCAGCTGGAGGCGGTGAACACCGCCGGTGCCCTGGTCGCGGTCAGCGCCGCGGCGGCCCTCACGGGCGCCAATCCCAGCGGCAACGCCGGCCGCATCGAGCTTGA
The DNA here is from genome assembly GCA_963794975.1 of uncultured Pseudomonadota bacterium. Lineage (GTDB taxonomy): Bacteria > Pseudomonadota > Gammaproteobacteria > Steroidobacterales > Steroidobacteraceae > 13-2-20CM-66-19. The sequence goes on from CAWCGL010000002.1 coordinate 1,235,984, forward strand.
CCACAGGGATGATGCGCTCGATGCGCGCGTCTACGCCTCCAAGACCGATGCCGACTTCGAGAATGCGAGCGCGGCGCTTGCGCCAGGGCGCACCGAGGCCGGCGCGCACGCCACCTACCGGGTGAGCGAGCAGACCCAGGTCGTGGTGGATGCCCTGCACACGGTCGATGCGCCGACCGATGCCCACCGCACCGGCGCCTCGGCCGAGATCGAGACCGGCGTGTGGAAGGGCGCAAAACTCAGCGCCGGGCTCGCCTACGTCAACCAGACCTACAACGCCGCCGTGCCGGCGGTGGCGCAGTACGCCATCGGCGCGGTGCCGGGCACCGCCAGCGGCGCGCCGCTGAACAACACCGGCTTCGGCTTCACCGGCGGCGGCCTGCTCTCCCCCTCGCTCGCCGGCCCGCTGGCGCTGCCGATGAGCGGGGCGGCCGGGCTCGTCGAGCAGGATTACGTGGCCGCGGATGCGAAGCTGACGCAGAAGATCACCGATGCTGCCAGCGTCTACGCGCAGTACGCGCACGCGCTCGACAGCGACGGCCAGCTGGCCGCGGTCGGCGGCGAATATCGCGTCAGCGACGCGCAGCGCTTCTACGCGCGCTACGAGGACATCGACTCCCTGACCGGCATCTACGGCCTTGGCGATGGCGCGCGCGCCCGTCAGCTGGTCGCCGGCTTCGACAGCGCCTACATGCGCGACGGCACCGTCTACAACGAGTACCGCCTCGCCGGCACCGCCGCCGGCCAGAGCGCCGCCGATGCACTGGGCGTCCGCAACCTGTGGCACGTCGCTCCCGGGCTGAACCTCACCACCAGCCTCGAGCGCCAGCAGGTGATCGATCCTGCCCCGCTGCCGGATGCGCCGCCCGGCACGCTTGCCGGCAGCCAGTCCGCCACCGCGCTGGCGCTCGGGGCCGACTATCTCGCCAGCCCGCTGTGGAAGGCCTCCGGGCGCGCCGAGTACCGCTTCTCGGATATCGAGACCGACTGGCTCTCCACGCTCGCGCTGCTGCGCAAGCTGTCGCAGAGCTGGAGCCTCATGGCCCGCAACATCTACCTGAATACGCGCACCACGCTGCCCGGGCAGCCGCAGGCCGACACCGAGCAGGACCGGCTGCAGGTAGGAGTGGCCTACCGCGACACGGTGACCAACCTGTGGAACGCGCTCGCCCGCTACGAGTACCGCACCGATTACAACAATGCGCCGGTGATCGGCGCGGACAGCCGCAGCCAGATCCTAGCGCTGATCGCCAACTATCACCCGCAGCGGGCATGGGAGTTCCAGGGACAGCTGGCCGGCAAGGACGTGCGCGAGAGCTTAAGCGGAGTGCAGTCGGACTACTCCGCGATACTCGTGGCCGGCCGGGCGACCTGGGACCTCAACCCGCGCTGGGACGTGGGCGTGCTGGCCTCCAGCACCACCGGCGGCGGCAGCCGCGACCAGGGCGCCGCGCTCGAGCTCGGCTACCGTGTGATCGACAACCTATGGCTCTCCGGCGGCGCCATCGCCGGGCGCTACGCGGACGCGGAGCTGTTCAGCGCGGACGCCTCCTGGACCGGGGTGTACGTGCGCATTCGCTTCAAGTTCGACGAGACCACGTTTCAGCGCGGCAACCCGGCCGTGAACCGCTCACTTCCCGATGCCGCGGCGAGTGCACGGCCATGAGTCACTGCATGAATCCCCGCCGCTCACTCCCGGTCGCCGCGCTGGCGCTCGGCCTGTGGCTCTGTGCCGGGGCCGCCGCGCAGGAACCGGCTGCAACACCTGGCGAGCAGCCCGGACGGCCGGGCGCATCGCGCACCGCCGAGCCTGCGGCCCTCACGCAGCTGCAGCAAGCGCTGGATGCGATGGGTGAGGCCGAGGAGTGCCAGAGCGCCTATGCCACCCACAAGGCCCAGGCCTGGGTCAACTTCGGCAAGTACGCCGCGGCCGAGCAGCTGCCGGCGACGGTGCAGTCCGCCGCGCTTGCCCAGGGCGCAGCCCTCGCCGCGGCGCGCGCCCAGCACCGACGCGCCTCCCACGATACCGCGGAGCTGCCGCACGCCCGCCACGTGCGCGATGACCTGTGGCGCGGCATCGCCGCCGTTGAAGCCGACGGGCGCGTGTGCGCGGCGCCCAAGATGACCGCGTACTGCGAAGTGCAGCTCGCCTGGGCCGACTACGAGGCCGGCGCCGGCGGCTGGCGCCATGCCGATCCCTACGTGCGCATCGCCGAGGACTACTGCAGGACGGCCATGGCGGCCGAGGCACCGGAACCGGCTGACGCAGCGCCCGCCCCATTGCCCCCGCCTCCGCCCCCGCCCGCGCCTCCACCCCAGGCACCGGAGCCGGACCTGAGCGTGCTGTTCCCGCACGACCGCTCGGCGGCGCACGATATCCGCGCGCCCGGGCCGGCAGACCTCGCGCAGCTGGCGCAGCGCTGGCAGGCCGGCACGCACGGCAAGATCCACGTGGTCGGCCACGCCGATCTGACCGGCCGAACCAAATACAACCAGCGCCTGAGCGGGCGGCGCGCGCGCACCGTGGAGCGCGAACTGGTGCGCCTGGGGGTGCCGGCGGCCGCCATTGAGACCGGCGCGGTGGGCAGCTCGCAGGCCATCGTGACCTGCCCGCGCCCCGGGGAGGTGGCCGAACGGCGCCGCTACCTGGCCTGCCTGGAGCCCAACCGACGGGTCGTGGTGCACATCGATGGCCCCTAGCCCCGGCCCCGGCGCGCGATTGGTGCGGCATGCACGGTCCGCCCGGTTCTCGCGTGACCGCGGTCACGGTCCAGGGGCAATTCGGCCCTGCACAATGCAGCCCAGGCACCGCGCTATGCATAACGACGGCATCGATCCATGAGCATGACCCAACTGGTCCTCGGCTGCGCGCTGGGGTTCATCATCGCCCAGGGGCTGCTCTATGGGCTGCGCCGCCTGTTCGGCGGCAAGGCCCGGGCCGCCGCGGCCGAGGCCGATGACAAGTCCGTGCCGCTGTCGTATGTGCGCGCCTTCATCCGCTATGCCGCGCCGGTGTTCGCCAGCGCCGCCTTCGTGCTCTTGGGGGCGTGGACGCTGCAGGACTACCTGTCCGCGAAGTCAGCGCCCGTGACGGCCGCCGAGGTGCCCGATCCGGTGGTCGCCCCGGAACCGCAGCCGGCCCGCGAACTCAGTGCGGCCGCTGCGTCCGTTGACGCCGACGCCGACGAAGACACCAAGCCCGATCCATACGCGGACGCCGAATTCCGCGCGCCGCATCGCGCGCGCGGCGCGAGCCTCAAGGACAAGCTCGTGCAGCACGCCGAGCAGAAGGCCCGCAGCGAGCTGCTGGCGCAGCTGCACCAGCACGCCGAGCGCTCGCAATACGACTGCGAGGCCGCCGATCACGCGGAGAAATACCTCAAGGCCGGGCTCGATGTGTGGGGCTTCGCCACCTGGCAGGCCAAGTACTTCCCGGTCGAGAACTACACCGGTGCAACACTGCCCCAGTGCCAGCAGATCCAGAGTGCGGTCGACCCGGCACGGATGAACCTGAAGTCCGCGGTCGCCCAGAGCGCCCACCCCTAGCGGCAGGTTGCCCGCTGCTGACCCTGTCCGCTCCCGGATCATCCGGGCATGATGGCGCGGATGACCACCTTCCATCCTGACCTGCGCTCCAGCGCGCGCTTCATTCCGCGCTTCAGCTGGTCCCCGCGCCTGGTGCGCGTGACCAACTTCCTCACCCGCCTGCGCGGGGTCCCCAAACCGCCGCGGGCCGCGGGCGTCGCGATCGAGGACGTGTGGGTGCGCGGTGCCGCCGGGGCGTCCGCGCTGCGCGTGCGCGTCTACCGGCCCGAAGGCCTTGCCGGGGCGCTGCCGGCCATGCTGTGGATGCACGGCGGCGGCTTCCTGTTCGGGCAGCCGGAGTTCGATGAGCCAAACAACATCCAGACCGCGCGCGAGCTGGGCATCCTCGTCGCCGCGGTCGACTACCGCCTGGCACCCGCGCACCCCTACCCCGCGCCGCTCGAAGACTGCCTCACCGCCCTCCAGTGGCTGCACGGGCAGGCGGCCGCCTTGGGCGCCGATCCCGGGCGCCTCGCCGTCGGCGGCTCCAGCGCCGGCGCCGGACTTGCGGCGGCCCTGGCGCTCAAGGTGCGCGATGCGGGCCGGATCGGGCTGCGGTTCCAGCTGCTGCTGTACCCGATGCTCGATGACCGCACGGTGCTGCGCACGGATCTCGCTGACGAGAACCTGCGCCTGTGGGACACCGCCAGCAACCGCTACGGCTGGAGTAGCTACCTCGCCGCAGCTCCCGGCAGCGCCGCTGTCAGCCCCTACGCCGCCCCCGCCCGCTGCAGCGACCTTGCCGGCCTGCCGCCGGCGTGGCTGGGCGTGGGCACGTATGACCTGTTCCTCGAGGAGGACCTCGCGTACGCCCGGCGCCTCAATGCCGCCGGCGTACCCTGCGAAGTGCAGGTGGTCGAGGGGGCCTACCATGGCTTCGACGCCGTCAGCCGCAAGGCCCGGGTGTCGCAAGCCTTCCGCGCCAGCTACCTCGCCGCGCTGAAACGCGCGCTGCACGGGGCGCAGGTATAGTTGCCGCGCCGCCTCACCACAAGGCAAGCCATGCGCTGCAATTCCCAGCCGCCTCAAGTCAGCCTCCCGCTGCTCACGCTGTCCCTGGCGCTGCTGTGCGCCAGCGCTGCCGCCTGGGCCGCGCCTGCGGCGACCCCGGAGTTACTGAGCGCGCACCCGGCGGTGCGCTACGACCCCAAGGAGCGCTGCCCTGACCTGCGGGTCTCGGACGAGGGCGATGCAGTGGCGGTCGTATTCCTGGTGAACGCCTACGGCGCCCCTTCGCAGGCGCACGTGCGCGCCGCATCCGCAGTCCCGGGCCTGGATGCGGCCGCCGTCAGCTGCGTGATGAAGATCAGGTTCCAGCCGGCTACGCGGCCCGGGGATGCACAGCCGGTGGATTCCTGGCAGCAGTTGTGGCTGCGGTACACCGAGCCAGCCCGTGCGGCGGCTGCGCCCGTGAGCCCAGCAGCATCGACCGCAGCCGCGGCCGCCGCGACGGCGGCTGTGACGACGGCCGCGGGGGCCGCCACTGGCCAGCCGCGCGCAGGCGGTGCCACCAGCAGCGTACACGTGTGCACCGATGCCGCGGGCCAGCTCACGCAGGAGCCAACGGTGACGCACAGTTCAGGGGATCCCGCGCTCGATGCCGCCGCGGTGCAGGTTGCAAAATCAGGTGCCAGCCACTACCGCCCCGCAGGGGCCGGGGGACTCTCCGGCTGCGCGCAGGTGAGCGTCAGCTTCGAGGCGCGCTAGCGGCGCTGCTACTTGCAGGTGTAGACGGTGTCGCCGTCGACCCGGCTGGCTTCCGCGTGCTTGCCCTGCTTGACGCAGTCCGCCTCGGCAAGCTCGAGTGAGCGCGCCTCGCCGCGCTCCTCGCCGGCCGGGCGGAACGAGCCCGGCGCCGAAGGGTTGTCAACCGGCGGGGAACCGGTGCATGCGGCGATCACGCCCGCCAGGGCCACTGCGAGGAGCTTCATAAGGTTAGTGTCCCGTGCGTGTGCCGAACCCAAGGAAGTCTACCCGAAAAGCCGGGCGCCCCGGCACGGCCTGCCACGATATCCGCGCAGCGCCGCCGGTACTTCCCGCAAACGGCGCAGGGGTGACTGAAACTCAGCCTGCCCAAAGGCGGTAGCACCACGCTCGCGCACTTCCGGAACGCAGCTTCTGGCTCCCCACGGCTGCCTCGCCCGCTAGCTCTCGGGCGCGAGCGGTGTCCAGCTTGCATCGGGATTGAACTGCGTGATCGCCCGCGCACTCTTTTCCGTGTCCGCGCCGAGATCGCGCTGCCACACCTCGCCGTCCTGGTTGACCATGAAGGTCATGACGCCGCTGGAGCCGTAGTTGGACGGGTATGCCAGCAGCGCAAAGCCCCTGGCAAGCCTGCCGTCGACCACGTAGTCGAGCGCCCCGCCCGCGGCCTGGGGCCCCTGGGAGGTGAGCAGGCGGTACACGTAGCCGTGGTAGGGCGCGGTGGCCGCCGCCTGGCCGTAACCTTCCGCGCTCGCCGCCGCCAGCAGCGGGCCGGCCGGACTCTGCGGCTCACCGGCCGCGGTCTGCCAGTACAGCCCGTCCTGCTTGCCGGGCGTGCTGTTGAGCCGCGAGGCAAACAGGCCCGCCGGCTGCCCGTCGTGACCAATGGCGGCGTAGTCACTCTGCGCTGCCACGTAGCCGCGCATCACCCTGATGGTGCGTAGCTCGTCGGCGCCGATGCGCCGCAGCAGCAGCTCCTCGATGCCTGCCGGAGCATCCCAGCTCCAGCGTCCATCGCGATGCACCAGGGGAATCGGCAGCGGCCAGCGGTCCTCCCCAACCAGCAGCGCCAGGTCCTGCGAGTCCCCGGCCACGAGCGTATGGGCCGCATCGTATGCGGTTACGAAGTTCGTGCGCTCACGGGCATCCTCGACCGCGTCACCGGAGGTCAGTTGCGCGAGCATTTCCGGCCCGAACAGCTCGCCCAGGGCCTTGGCGTCATTGTTGCGCACGGCCGTCACCAGCGCTTCCGTGGCCTCCTCGGCCGTGGCGAACGTCGTGCGCGGCACCTGTGCCGCGCTGCTCGCGCTGGTCCCAAGCGCCGCCGTTGCGGACGGCTCGTTCCTCGCGCACGCGTTCAGCAGCGCGCTCACCAGAACGATGACCATGCTCAACTGGACTTTGGTGTTCATGTTCGTCTCCTAACGCCGCGCCCGGCCGCCGCCGCCGGCATGGCCACCACCGCCGCCGGCGCTGGCATGGCCGCGTGCGCTCGAGGAGCGCGCGAAGTCGCCCCCGCCGCCCCCGCCGCCCCCGCCGCCGCCACCGCCGCCGGCGCCGGAGAAGGCCCCCTCACGCGGCGCCGGGCTGGCGGCTGCCGCGGCCGGCCGTGCCGAAGTGCCCGGGCGCGCACCGCCGTCGCCCGCGCCGAATCCGCGGTCTGCGCCTTCGCGGCTGGCGGCGGGGGCGGGCGCAGAGGCGCGGCCGCTGGCCGGGTTCGTGGCCGGGCGTGCGGCTGCGCCGGCGCGGTTGTTGCCGGCGTTGGCGGACTGGCCGGCGCGGTTGCCCGCCGGGCCCGGCGCGTTGTTCTTCGCGCCTGCGTAGGTCGGCGGCGCACTGCCGCGGCCTGCGCCGCCGGCAACCGCATTGTTGTTGCGATTGCCCGCAGCGGCGGAGCCGTTGTTCTTCGCCCCGGCGTAGCTGGACTGGCCCTTCCAGTTGCTGGTGTTGCTGGCAGCCGGATTGCGCGTCGCGCCACCGATGTTGTTGGTGCCGACGCTGCCGTTGCCAGCCTTGTTGTTGCGGATGTTCTGGTTGTTGTCGAACTGGTTGAAGTAGCTGTTGTTGTTGACGTTGATGTTCACGTCACCGTTGATGTTCGCATTACGATAGCTGTTGCGGTAGTTCGCTGGCGGCGCGTAACCGCGTGCCGGAGCGTAGCCCGCTCCGTAGGCCGGGCGGTATGCATACGCTGGCGGGTAGTACGGTCGCGGCCCGACGTAAACTGCACCCGCGCCCCAGTGCGGGTAACAGTAGTCGTCGTTGTGCATCGAGTTGCCAATGGCGATGCCGACGCCGAAGGCGAGCAGGCCCCCGACCACGGCGGCCTCGGTGCTCACCGTGCCGGAGGAGGAAGTGGTCGTCGGCGCGGGAGCCGGCGGTGGGGTGGTGTAGATGACTTGCGGGTTGTACTGCGGTACGTAGATCACCGTCGGGTCGGCCGGCTTGACCTCGATGATGGTCTTGTTGTTCTCGACCTTGGTTTCCACCTTCTGTTGCGGCGTGGACTTGAGGTTGCCGACCTGGGCTGCCTGCGCGCGCATGCGCTGCACCGCATCGAGCACCGCCTTCTGGTCCGAGGTGAAGGCACCGCCGAGCTGGCGCGTCCAGTCCATCTGCTGGCACATCATGTCGACGACGGTCGGGAACTGCACCAGCGCGCGCATGGCCGGCCCGAGCCCCACCTTCTGCGCGGCCGCATCCAGCGCGTCGCCCTGCAGGTCCTGGTTCTGCAGCAGCCAGTTGCCCCCGTCGAGCACTTCCTGCGGGCTGGTCGAGGCGGCCAGGATCTGGCCGACCAGCTGGTCCGGGTACAGGGCGATGGGCGCAACCAGCGTGTCGAGCGTCTCCGGCGTCCAGGCGGCCTCGGTCACCGCGGCAGCCGGCATCGCGGGCGTCGCGGCGGCGGTGTCAGCAGGCGCTGGCGTCGCCGGGGCCGCCGGCGGCGTGGACTTGCCGCAGGCGAACAGCAGCAACGCACACGACAGCACCGTCGCGGCAAGCCTGAATGCGGGCGGATCGTTCTTATTCATATACCCTCCGCCACGCGACGCACTCCCCGAATCGCAGTCTACGATCGAATGCCGGCGGCCCTCAACCCGGCGGCGCCGGCCTACAGGAATAGGCCCGCCACCTTGCTCAGGATCACGTTCAGCGGGACGGCAAGCAGCAGCACGGGAACGAAAGGCACCAGCGTAGCGAGTCCGAGCAGCGCCAGATCCTTCAGCTCAAGCGGCACCGCTTTCATCGCGTAGGCGTTGGCGGCCACCGCATACAGGTCCGTGGTGGCCGAGAAGTCCGAGGCGGACAGTGCCTGCTGGTCCAGCGGCTGCTGCGCGGTGAACCATTTTTTCTCGAACTCACGGCCCATGGTCGCCGCCAGCGCGCCATACAGGAAGATGCCGCGCCGCCGTTCGGCCACCAGGAGCTGCGAAAACACCAGCAGCGGCAGGACGAATACCGCCAGCACCGCCACGGCGACGCCGAGGATCGTGAACTTGAAGTGCGTGGGCGAGATCCCGTCGTGCACCACGCGGTCGAGCATCGGGCCGGCCGCGAGGACGCCGAGAATGAAGCCCAGCGGTACGAACGCACGCAGCGAGTAGTCCACGAACTTCAGCCCCGCAGCATGGTCGGGGTGGGCGGGAATCAGCCGCAGCCCCAGGCGGCTCATCAGCCACAGGAAGCGCGTCCACAGCACCAGACGCCACAGCCAGCCCAGCTCAAGCACGACCAGCAGCGGCATACTCACCAGCAGCAGCCACCACCCGGCCGGGTAGATGACGAAGTGGCCGCCCACCACAGTACCGTGCCAGAGCGCGAACTCTCCCGGCGGCTTGGCCAGGAACAACGCGCCCACCAGCACATAAGCGGCCAGCACCGCGATGACCTCGATGGCCGTGGAGTTGATCAGCCTCCGCGTCGAGGCGACGGCGGCCTGAAAACGCGGGTAGTCCGACTCAGCGACGATACCGGTGGCCAGGAACTGCCAGGCGATAGCCGTCAGCTGCGGCAGGCAGACCGCCTCGGCGAGCACCAGCAGTGGGGCGGCGAGCAGATAGCGCGCGTGCGCGGCGAAGTCCGCCAGGAAGCCGCTGCGGCCGGAGTGAGCCAGCAGATCTCCGTGGCCGAAGGAGAGCACCGCCAGCGGCAGCCAGCCCACCAGGACCATCAGCGCGGCGCGCAGCAGCAGGCGCGGACGGTTCCGGCGGATGAGCCCGAGCCAGGCCTGCAGCTTGTTCGGCGGTCCGCCCTCGAACAGCACCCCTTCCGCGGGGGCAGATTCCGGTGCCGGCATGGTGAGGTTACTTCCTGGAGGGCGTCATTCAGCCAAACGGTCCGACGTGCCACATGATCCCGGCGATGGCGATGCAGCCGATGCACAAGAGCACCACGGCGGTTATCAGGGTCAGGGATGGCGGGAACCGGCTCTTGCCGTGCACCAGCCCCTGCGTCACCAGGTCACTGCGCTGGCTGCGCAGTTCGAGCATGAACAGCAGATGATAGATGATGCCCAGCGCGAGCATGCCGATGCCCAGCAGCACGAGCGCGACGCCGAAGTTGCGCGCGGCCCCGGCGCCGGAGAATGCCCCGGCCTCGCGCATCTTGGTGAACACCTGGTAGATCGTGAAACCGAAGCTGATCAGTGACAGCGAGGTGCGGATGATGGACATCAGCGTGCGGTCCGCGCTCATGCGCGTGCGCTGGAACGACATGCCGGTGCGGCGCATCGACAGCTCCACGCTGGTCGCGTCCGCGCCCCGCTCCTGCACCTCTGGCTCACTCATCGGAGTTCCTCAGGATGCAGCGGAAGCCGACATGGCTGGTCGAGGTATCGACCGCCTCGGCGTGGCGTGCCGCCGGGCGGTAGCGGCGGCAGTACGAGGCTGCGCACAGGTGTGAACCGCCCTTGAGCACCTTGCGCGGGATGCGGATCTGCGGCTCACACGGATCGTAGCTGCCCTCCTTGGCCGCGCCGCGCGGGTTCTCCAGCTGACAGCAGCCGCCCTGGGGCAGCTCGTGCTGTGCCGAGTACCAGTCGGCGGTCCACTCCCAGGTGTTGCCGATCATGTCGTAGAGGCCATAGCCATTGGGTGGAAAGGCGGTGACCGGCGAGGTACGCGCGTACCCATCCGCGCGCGAATTCGCGTGCGGGAACTCCCCCTGCCAGGTGTTGGCCATGTAGCGCCCGTTGGGGGTGAGCTCCTCGCCCCAGGCAAACTCAGCACCCTCCAGCCCGCCGCGCGCCGCGTACTCCCATTCCGCCTCGCTCGGCAGGGTCTTGCCCGTCCAGCGCGCATAGGCTTCCGCATCCTGGTAGGCAACATGGACCACCGGGTGATCGCGCAGCGCCGCGTTCGGTCCCTGCGGGTGGCGCCAGTTGACCCCGAACTTGAACTTCCACCACTGCGACCAGTCCTGCAGGTCAACCGCACGCCGGGGCGGGGAGAACATGAGCGAGCCGGCCTTGAGCATGTGCGGCAGCGCACCCGGGTAGTCCTTCGGATCCGGCGCGATCTCGGCGAAGGTCACGTAGCCGGTCGCCGCTACAAAACGCGCAAACTGCTCGTTGGTGACCGGCGTGCGGTCCATCCAGAAGCCGTCCACGCGCACCCGGTGGGCCGGGGCCTCCTCGCGGTAGTGCCGATCCGAGCCCATGAGGAACTCGCCGCCGGGTATCCAGACCATGTCCGGCAAGGGCGCGGCGACGGGGTTGGCGCCAGGCTGAGCGCCGGGTTCTCGGTCGGCTCTTGCCAGCGTGGATTCGTCGGGCGGCATTTAAGGGCTCCCCGGCGCGCCTTACGGACGCGGCGCCTGGTGTTGCAGTTCGCGGGTGTTGTCCACCTCGCGATCCAGGAAGTAGCTGAGGAAGGTACGGATGGCCGCAATCGCCGCCAGCCGCCCGATCTCCTGCCAGGTGGGCGCGGAGGTGGTGCCGACGATGTCCGCCGCCAGCTGGAATGTGAGGGCCGCAACCAGCCAGCGCGCGAACCGCAACCACACCGCGCGGCGCTCGACCCCGCCGATGCGCCTGGTGAAGGCCACGCGCAGCATCCCGGCGACCGCCTCGAGCGAGCCGATCGCGATGGTGGTGATGGCGATGGTCTCGGCGAGCCAGGCGACGTACTGCGCGTAGGTTCTTAGCAGCTCTTCCATGGTGATCAGTTCCCCCGGGGTGTCATGCGCGGTGCCGCATCGCTCTATTAGCCCTGCGCCTGGCGCGCGCGCCACTTCTGGTACGGCAGGCTCACCAGGGCGGCGATAACCACGTATAGAAGTATGGCAGCCAGAGCTTGCTTCTGAGGCGCCCCGGTGGCGCTGGCGATCGTCAGCGCCACCGCCGGGTGCCGTGCGGAGGTGGCCAGCGCCAGCGTGGTCCGGTCCCCGGCCACGGGCCCCCCCAGCAGGTGCCCGAGGAGCAGGCCGATGAGCGCAATCACCGCGAGCATCAGCGCCACGCCGTTGCCGAGGAAGCCCCGGGTCACCGGCCACAGTGCCCAAAGCAGCATGCCCGCTCCGACCACCAGCAGCAGCCCGGCGAGCGCGATGATATGCGTCGCTGACTTTTCGGCCACCGGAAACCATTGCCGGATCAGCAGCCCCAGGGCGAGCGGGGCCAACACGGAGGTGAGGATGATCCGCGTCACCACCAGGGGCGAAACCTGCACGGAGGCGGAAAAGATGCGGTTCAGGATCGCCACCGACACCGGCACCAGAACGATCGACAGCAGCCCCATCGCCACCAGCAGGCCCACCACGTACTCGCGGCGCCCGCCGCCTGCGAGCTGGCGCTTGTACAGGATGGGTGGCACGGGGGAGATCGCCAGCCCCAGCAGCGCGAGTTCCATCTCTTTGGGGAACGAGAACAGCACGGCGATGCCGACCACGACGATCGGCATCACGACGCTCATCGACAGCACCGAGCGCAGCAGCAGACCGGGCTGGCGCAGCAGGTAGGTCGCATCCTGCCAGCTCGCGGTCAGCCCCAGCCCGAGGACGGTCAGTGCGATGCTCAGCTGCAGGGCGATCCCGAGGTATTGCTGCATGGTCATCGGCGCCCTCCGTTTGCCGTGGTCTTGCGATCACCGTGACGGTATTGGTGGCTTGAGGCGATTTTCCGCCGTCGGAGTATTACACGTCGGCCGCGTCCGCTGCCCGCGCGCCAGCCTCGCCGCATCCGCCATGCAGCCCGCCGCACCTGCGATACCGCGCAAGAGTCGGATACAATGCGTCGCGGCGCTACGTGCCCCGGCTGCACTGCCCTGGCTACCCCCTGCAACTGATTTCAGGAGCGATCACATGCGATTCATTCCGGCGAGTGTCTGGTCCGCGGGGGCCGCCTGTGTCATCTCGTGTGCCTACGCACAGCAGCCGCCGGCAGCCGCCCCGCCCCGCCCCCGCCCCTGCCAGCATCTCCAGCAGCCTGGGCGTGGTCGTATTCCCCTCCAAGAACCAGACCGCGGCGCAGCAATCCTCGGACGAGGGGTACTGCTACGGCTGGGCCAAGACCCAGTCGGGCATTGATCCGATGTCGATCAAGCCGGCAACCGCTGCGCCCGCGCCCACGCAGGACCCCGCCACGGCCGGCCAAGGCGCGCGCGTCAGCGGGGCGGCGCGCGGTGCGGTCGCCGGCACCGCCATCGGGGCGATCGCCGGGGACACGGGCAAGGGGGCCGCCATCGGTGCGGCGACCGGAGCAATGGCTGGGGGATCGGCCAAGCGCCGAGCCCAGAAGGATGCAGCAGCCCAGCAGCAGCAGTCGCAGGACGCAGCCGCCCAGCAGGCCCAGGCCTCCATCGAGCAGCAGAAGGCGACTTACAACAAGACCTTCGCAACCTGCATGCAGGGCAAGGGTTACTCGGCCAACTGATACCCGCCCGGGAACGCAGCATTACCGCGTTCCGCGCTCCTCCGCCTTTTGGCGTAATGCACGCCGGGCGGGGTTTGCGTACTCTGGTGGTCGCCGGGTCGCTCGCGCACGCTGCGCGCCGGCCGCCGACCAACACGGGGGATCAGGCAATGTCCGCAGTTCGACGATGGGTACTGGCCGCCATGGGCGCGGCACTGCTTGCCGCGTGCGCCACGCAACAAGCGCCGGCCAGCTGGGACGGGCTGGAGCGCCGCGACGTCAAGGGAGTCGACCAGGTTTATGTGCGGCCGAACTTCAAGTTCCCGCACTACCGCAAGGTGATCATCGACCCGGTGCAGGTCTCGTTCTCCAAGAACTGGAACCAGGATTCCACGGTCAGCCTGTCGCGCCGCCTCGACGCCGACGACATTCAGAAAATCAAGGACGCACTGGCGAAGTTGCTGCGCGAGCGCTTCACCCGCGAACTCACCGCCGGTGGCTACCAGGTCACTGACGTCCCGGCGGAGGACACCCTCCGCGTGAAGCCCGACATCGTGAACCTCTACATCAATGCGCCCGACGTCCAGAGCCCGGGGATCACCCGCACCTACACGACTAACGCCGGGGAGATGACCCTGGATATGGAAGTGCGCGATTCCCCGACCGGCGAGCTGCTGGCGCGGGTGGTTGACCGGCAGCGCGCCCTGGACACCGGACGGCTGCAGTGGACTAACTCGGTCACCAACACCGCCGACGCCGAGCGCGCCATCGACGTGTGGGCCAAGCAGCTGCGCGCCGGCCTCGACCGCGTCAACGGCCCCAACAACCCCTGACGCTCACGGCCCCGGGGCCGTGGCTCAGCGGTCCATGGCCACCTGGGCGACCTTGCCCGCATAGGCCTTGCGCGGATCCGCGCCCAGAAGGATTCCCGCGCCGGTGAACAGGCCACCATCGTTCAGCCAGATCTGCGCGCGCTCGGGATCCAGCCGCAGCACGGCGAGCTTCGGGTCATCCTTGCCCTCGTACCAGGCGGCCACGAACGGACTCCAGAACCGGTCGACCACGCCGCGATCATGCTCCTGGGTCAGCTGCCCGTGCACCGTGGCGAACAGATCGTGCCCCTTGGCGGCGAAGGTGGCGATCGCGCGGCCACGCTCGGCCTGCGCCGCGACCAGCGCGTTATCCACGGACGTAAAGAACCAGAGGGGCGCGTCCTGCTCTTCGAACAGGGCAGTCATCGGCCGCATGTGATCTTCCTGCACCCCTTCCAGCCCCAGCATCAAGGTGCGCTGCGCGTGCAGCGCTTTCCAGAACTTGTCCTTCAGCTCCTCAGGAGTCGCCATATCCCTAGCTCCGCGGTGTGTGAGTTCCGTCAGACTGCGCGACGCTGCCGGTCCGCGGCTGTCAGCCGGACGCGCATGCGGACGCAGGACTGACGCACCCGGGCCGGATCTAGAGCGGCGCCGCCGGCCGGTGCGGATCCGGCGGCAGCGGCATGAACTCCTGGTTGTCGAAGTCCGGCAGCTTCATGCGTCCGGCGAGCCAGTCGGCCTTGGCCTGGTCAATCCGCTCCTGCGATGAGGACACGAAGTTCCATTCCACGATGCGCTCGCCGACCGGCTCGCCGCCGAGCAGCATCACGGTCGCAGCCTCGACCCCGGTAAACAGCACCGGCTTGCCCGGGGCGAATACCAGCATCTGGCCGGCGCCGAAGCGCTGGTGGTCGACCTCGACCGATCCTGCCGCGACGTACGCGGCCCGCTCCGGATACTCGGCCGGCAGCTGCGCCTGGGCGCCCGGCCCCAGGCGCCAGTGCACGTAGAACATCGGCGAATGCGTGCGCACCTGCGCCCGCGCACCGAAGGCCTCCCCGGCGATCAGCCGCGCCCACAGCCCAGCGGTCTCGTAGGTCGGCAGATCGGCGGCCTCGTGGTGATAGAACGCCGGCGCGATCTCCTCCTGCGCGGACGGCAGCGCCACCCATGCCTGGATGCCGTGCAGCAGTCCGCCCTCGCGTCGCGCGCGCTCGAAGCGCTCCGAATGGGTGATGCCGCTGCCGGCGGTCATCCAGTTGACCTCGCCGGGGCGGATGGCCTGCTGCGATGCCAGGCTGTCGCGATGCATGATCTCGCCATCGAACAGGTAGGTGACGGTGGCCAGGCCAATGTGCGGATGCGGCCGCACGTCCACCGTGCGGGGAATGCCAGCCGGGAAGGTCACCGGTCCCATGTGGTCGAAGAATACGAACGGCCCGACCATGCGGCGCTGGACCGCAGGCAGGATGCGTCCCACCTCGAAGCCGCCGAGGTCGCGCCGCCGCTGATCAATCACAAGTTCTGGCATCGCCGCCTCCTGCTGTGACGGCGATGATTGATGAGCCGCGGCCGGAAGGCAATTGGCGGCGGCGCCTGCCTAGTGCGGCGGCGGCGCCGCGGGTACCGCCGGCGCGACGCTCGCGAGCAGCGCTTCGCAGTCCGCATCGTGCGCAAGCCCCGGATTGACGAATGCCAGCAGTGCCGCCAGCGGTGTCAGCGTCAGCCCCAGCGCCGCGGCCACACCAGTCTGGCCGGCCGCGCGCTCGCCGGCAAGGCGGAACTGCGGGTGGGCGAGCGTGCCGCGCACCGCCACCGCCGAGTGCAGCGCCAGCGTTGCCGTCTTCGGGTGCCCGCGCAGCGTGAAATCCAGCGCCTCGGTGTCGATCTGCGCCTCCCCCGTCATGGTGATAAGCGCCTTGTCGGTGTCGAACACGACGGTGCGCGCCGACACCACTCCCTCGTGCGCGCCAAAACTGGCCACCGCGCAGCGCACGTCCGTCGGCTTCTGGCTCTTGGTCATGAGCCCCAACGCGCCCGCGAGCTCCAGGCTGGCCGCCTCTGCCAGCGCGGCGCGTACGGTCCCCTGCGGTATCACCGCCGTGACGGTGCCGTCCGCGGTTTCGGCCAGGGCACGCAGCGAGGCGCCGCTGCCGGATAGCTGCGCGCGCACGCTGAGCAGGCCGCTCAGGCTCCCCAGGGCAGCCGGGTCGCGCTTGACCTGGGAAAGTTGTACGCCGGCAAGCGCGAGGTCGAGCGAGCCGTGGAGCACGGTGTGGCTGGCATCCAGGCTCGCGGTGCCGGTGAGCGCACCGCCGGCCAGGCCGGCCTGCAGGCCGGTCACCGACAGGACACCGTTCTCGATGACCACCTTGCCGGTCGCGTCGTTCAGGGCAATCCTGCCCAGATCCAGCTGCCCCACGTGAAAGCGCACTGCGGCGTTGCCGTGCTTGATGCCGGTGACCTGGAGTGGCGCGTCCGACAGCCGCAGCACCTGTCGCCCGTCGGCCGGCACCGGCGGCGGGGCTGCGGCGCGCGAGCCGACGTCGGCGTTGCGCAGGTGCTTGGAGTTCAGCTGCGCCTCGGTGTGGACGTGGCCGCCCACCACGTCGACGCTGACGTTGCCCTCGACATCGCTCTCGCCTGCGTGCGCCCGCAGGTGGTTGTACTCGAAGCGCATGCCGCTGCGCACCAGCTCGCCGGACAGTTCGAACGGCGCGGTCGGCGGCATCTTCAGACCCACGAGGTAGTACACCTCCGCCATGTCCGGGCCGCGCACGTCGAAGCTGCCGTGTAGCCTGCCGAGGTCGAAGGGCGTTTCGACCTCACCCTGCCCGCGCAGGCGCATCGCGCCTGAGTGCTCCTCGAGGCTGAAGTGGTACGGCTGGTTGCGGCGCACCCCGGCCAGCGGGTCGCCACGCACCCAGAAGCTGGCGGCCCGACCGTTGAGTTGCCCTGCGCCCTCGATCAGCAGGGGCGCGGCGCCATCGTCCGCTTCGTCCGCCGCCGAGACCGTGCCGTTGAACTCCAGGTGTCGCCGCGCATCGTGCAGCTCCACGCGCGCATCGGGCATTGACAGGCTGTGGATCAGGGGTGGCCCGTGCCCGGGGCCCTCCTCGTACATCTGCCAGTTGGCACGGCCGCGCGCATCGCGCACCAGGTGCAGGTTGGCCCCCACGATCTCCAGCCGCCGGATCTGCAGCGGCGGCAGCCCCCAGTGCCACTCGAGCAGCAAGGTCACCCGCTCAGCTTCCGCGGCTTCCCCGGCCGGTGACCAGGGCGGGTTGCCCACCGAGACCTGCAGTGCGCTCACCCGCGGGTGCATCGACAACAGGTGCACGGTGAGATCGCCGCCGATGCGCACCGGCCTTCCGGTGCGCACCGACATGGCATGCTCGATCGTGGCCTTCAGATGCCGCTCGGCGATCGCCGCCGCCAACAGCAGGAGCGCGGCCACCGCGCCGCTGAAAATCAGCGTGCGGCGCCGGCGCTCGGTCATGCGGGGTGGATCTGGCATCGGTTGCATCGTAGGTCAATGCGGCGGCCGCGGTTGCCCTTCCGATTGCCAAGCTGAGGCTGTCTGCCGGATGATGCGCCAGCGCCTTGCCAGAAGAGTCCCATGATCAGCGTGCGCGAAGCGACCCTGGACGATCTTGACAGCCTCGCCGGCCTGTTCGATGCGTACCGCCAGTTCTACCAGCTGCCCCCCGATGAGCCGGCGGCGCGCGATTACCTCCGCGAGCGCCTCACTGCACGGGATTCGGTGCTCCTGGTCGCCAGCGGCGCGCGCGGAGCCGCGCAGGGCTTCTGCCAGCTGTACCCGAGCCGCTGTTCGCTGCTGGGCGCCCCGATCTACATTCTCTACGACCTGTACGTCGCGCCGAACTCGCGTAGCACCGGGGCCGGCAAAGCCCTGATGATGGCAGCCACGGCACGCGCGCGCGCCGACGGCAAGGCGCGCATGGAGTTGCAGACCGCCCGCAGCAACCACCCCGCGCGGGCGCTTTACCAGTCCCTCGGCTGGCAGCTGGACGAGACCTTCCTCACCTATACGCTCAAGCTGTGATGAGCGTGCCGCTGCTACCCGGCCCGGCCCCGACGACGAAGAAGGATATGACATGACGGAAGACTCCCGCGATGACCTGCGCGCCATCGAGCAGGTGCTGTACGACTACGCCTGGATGGTCGACCAGCGCAAATGGGACATGATGGACTCGGTGTTCGCTCCCGGGGCGACCATCGACTACTCCAGCACCGGCGGGCGCAAGGGTCCGTACCGCGCCACGCTCGAATGGCTGCACCGGGCGCTCAGCCCCTGGCCGATCAACCTGCACCACATCACCAACGTCTCGATCAGGGTGAGCGGCGACCGCGCCGAGTCGCGCTGCTATTTCCTGGCGCCGATGGGACGCAAGCAGGCCGACGGCTCGCAGGAAGTCATCACCAACGCAGGCTACTACCTGGATGCGCTGGTGCGCACCGCGGGCGGCTGGCGCATCGCCGAGCGCGTATGCCAGCAGACGGTGATGATCGGGCAGCTTCCCGCAGGCTACGCGATTCCCGAGTAAGGCGTTCGCTGCAGGCCGAACATGGACCTTGCGAGCATCCTGGGGACTGAGTTCCCGCTGATCCAGGCACCGATGGCGGGCGTGCAGGACAGCCGCCTGGCGATCGCGGTGTGCGAGGCCGGTGGCCTGGGTTCGCTGCCCGCCGCCATGTTCGGGCCGCAGGCGCTGCGCGGCGAGCTGGCGGCGCTGCGCGCCGGCACGCGCAGGCCCTGCAACGTGAACTTCCTCTGCCACCCCCCGCCGCGCGCGGACCCGCAGCGCGAGGGGCAGTGGGAACAGCTGCTGGCGCCCTACTTCGCCGAGTTCGGCGTGCAGCAGCCCCGGGGAGCCGCCCCGGCTGCGCGCCTGCCCTTCGACGAGCCAACCGCTCGGTTAGTAGCTCAGTTCGCCCCAGCGGTGGTGAGCTTCCATTTCGGCCTGCCCGTCGATGCGCTGCTGCAGCAGGTGCGCGCCTGGGGCGCGCGGGTGCTGGCCTCGGCGACCACGGTCGCGGAGGCGCGCTGGCTCGAGGCACGCGGCGTGGATGCGATCATCGCGCAGGGTTCCGAGGCCGGCGGCCACCGCGGCATGTTCCTGAGCGAGGATCTGGGCTCGCAGCTAGGCACTCTGGAGCTGCTGCCCCGGATCGTGCGCGCCGTGCAGGTGCCGGTGATCGCTGCCGGTGGCATCGCCGATGCGCCCGGTATCGCCGGGGCGCTGCGCCTGGGGGCGGCGGGGGTGCAGGTCGGATCGGCTTACCTGTTGTGCCCGGAGGCCACGACCAGCGCGCCGCACCGCCGCGCCCTGCAGGAGCAAGGGCGCGTGACGGCCATGACCAACCTGTTCACCGGCCGCCCGGCCCGGGGCATCGTCAACCGGCTGATGCGCGAGCTGGGTCCGATGAACCCCGCAGTGCCGGACTTCCCGCTGGGGGCGAGCGCCCTGGCGCCGCTGCGCGCACATGCGGAGCGCCTCGGCAGCGGGGACTTCTCCCCGCTGTGGGCGGGAGAGAACACCCGCGCCTGCCGCACCCAGCCGGCGGCCGAGGTCACGCGCGAGCTGCTGCGGGCCTTCGCCGACACTTAGGCCTGCCCCGGCTAGCGCAGGCGGATGGCGTACAGCTCCTCGAAGGCGGGCATCACCTTGTCGATGATGCCCTGATAATTCTCGGGCAGGTCCACGGCAGACTCCGCGGGCGCCTCGAAGCCGGTCGAGCGGTAGACGCTGTCGTACCAGTGCGGCGCCCAAACGCCGTCACTGGCGCGCGGCCCGGGCGGCCACTTGAGCATCGCCGGCTTGAACTCGATGCCCAGCCGCGCGCACAGCGCGCGCAGCTGCTGCTCCGGGGCGCGCAGGAATTCCCCGGCATCGATCACCGGCGGCGTCACCCCGGTGGCGCGGCGGACATGCTGGAAGATCTCCAGCTGCTGGTTGACCCCGATATCCTCGGCCGTCACGCTCGGCCGGCTCTTCACGTACGACAGCAGCACGCGCCGCGGGTCGCGGATGAGGAAGACGTGCGTGAGCTGCGTGAGCCAGTCACGCTCGATGTGCGGCAGCAGGTGATGCGTCATGTGCTTCTGGTAGAAAATCGCGCGCCCGCCGGGCACCGGGCCGATGAGCTGCTGCGCCACCTTGCGCCAGTCGGTTTCCCCGGCGGCAATGACCTGCTCGGCCCCGGGGTGGTCCAGGCCGGTGAAGCTGAGGTAGTGCGCATACAGCGGCTCGTCCACCACGGCGCAATCGCCGCGGTTCTCCCAGGAGCGCATCATGGCCGTGGAGATATTGCGCGGCCCGGACCACATCGCCAGGCGAGGCATGCTCAGGGGACCTCGGCGGCCGCGACCTCGCGGGCGATCAGGTCCAGGTACAGCCCCTGCAGGCGCTCGACCATGGGGCCGCGCACCGCCGAGATCCTGCGCCCGTCGACCTCCACCACCGGCGCGATGCCGGCGAAGGTGCCGGTGACGAAGGCCTCGTCGGCGCCGTACACGTCCGTCAGGCTGAAGTCCTTCTCGAAGGCCGGGATGCCGTTCTCGCGGCACAGCCTCAGGACATTGGCGCGCGTGATGCCGGCAATGCAGTACTTGCCGGTGGAGGTCCAGACCTCCCCGCCGCGCACGATGAAAAAGTGCGTCGAGTTGCAGGTGGCGACGAAGCCCTGCGGGTCGAGCATCAGCGCCTCGTCCGCACCGGCCTTGGTGGCTTGGATGCAGGCGGTGATGCAGTTGAGCTTGGAGTGGGAGTTGAGCTTGGGGTCCTGAACGTCCGGCGGTCCGCGCCGCACATGCACGGTGAACAGGCGCAGCCCCTGGGTGAGCATCTCCGGCCGCGGCAGCTTGTATTCCGGGATGATGACCACGGTGGCAGGGCCGATGCAGGCACGCGGATCCTGGTACGGGGTGCTCTTCATCCCGCGCGTCACCATCAGGCGCACGTGCGCACCCTCGGTCATCTTGTTGGCGGCCAGTGTGCGGTTGAGCGCAACCGTGAGGGCCGCCTTGTCCATGCCGATATCCAGGTCGATGGCCTTGGCGGCCTCGAACAGTCGCGCCAGATGCATGCCGAGGAAGGCAATCTTGCCGTGATGGACGCGCAATCCTTCCCAGATGCCGTCGCCGAGGATGAACCCGGAGTCAAAGACCGAGATCATGGCCTCGCCGCGCGGATACAGCTCGCCATTTACGTAGATCAGGATGTCCTGATTGCGTGTATCGGCGGCACTGTGATGCGAACCCTGCTGCGTCATCGTAGTTCCTTGTGCAAACCCCGGGAGCGGCGCCCGCGGGGAGCAAAAGTCTACGGCCTTTGCCGGCGGCAGGGGAAATCGGCGCGGCTCGGCGCAGCCAGCCGCATGCCGGGGGCGCGATTCGAGTACGATCCGTTCCGATGCCCGAGCCGTGCCGCCCCATAAAGAGCCCGCCGTGAACCTCACGGCACGCTTGCTGCTCGGCGCCCTGGCAGTGGTTGGCATTGCCTACATTCTGACCTGGTTCCGGCTCGAGCGACGCCGGGCACGCGCCGAGAGCCGGTGGCCGCCGCCGGCCGAACTCGTGACCGGCTGCGTCACCAACTTCTTCGATACCCTCGGCATCGGCTGTTTTGCCCCGACGACCGCGATCTTCAAGATCTTCAAGCGCGTGCCGGACGAGAACATCCCCGGCACCTTAAACTCGGGCCACGCGCTGCCCGCCTTGACCGAGGCGCTGATCTTCATTGCGGCGGTCACCGTCGACCCGCTCACCCTGGTCAGCATGATCGCAGCGGCCGCACTGGGCGCCTGGTTCGGTGCCGGGATTGTCGCCCGCATGTCGCGGCGCACGGTCCAGGCGACCATGGGGATGGCACTGCTGATCGCCGCCGTGCTGCTGCTGGCCAACACCCTGCACTGGATGCCCGGCGGCGGCGAGGCCATCGGCCTCACCGGCTCGCGGCTGGTGTTCGCGGTCGGGGTGAATTTCGTCCTCGGGGCGCTCATGACCTGCGGCGTGGGGCTGTATGCGCCGTGCCTCATTCTCGTGTGCCTGCTGGGCATGAGCCCGCAGGCCGCCTTCCCGATCATGATGGGCTCGTGCGCCTTCCTGATGCCGGTCGGCGCCGTGCGCTTCATCCGCGAGGGCCGCTACCGCGCCCGCGCGGCTATCGGCCTTGCCCTGGGCGGAATTCCCGGGGTATTCCTGGCCTACTTCGTCTTCAGGTCGCTGCCGATCCTGTGGCTGCGCTGGCTGGTGGTCATCGTGGTGCTGTACACCGCGGTGCTCATGCTGTTCTCCGCACGCCGGCAGCCCGCCGTGCCGCGCCCGGCCTGAGGATTCATCCCGCGGGGCGCAGTCCCGCGAGCACATTACCCAGACGGTGAATCTCCGCCACGGTGTTGTAGTGCACCAGTGAGACGCGCACCACACCCCGCTCACGCGAGACGCCCAATCGGTCCATCAGCCGTGGCGCGTACATGTGGCCGTCACGGATGCCGATAGCCGCCCGGGCGCATTCCTCGGTCACGCGCTCGGGCAGCACGCCGGGCAAGTTGAAGCAGATCGTTGGCACGCGCTCGCCCACACGCGCCTGTGCCTCGACACCGTAGATCGTGGCACCGCATGCCCGCAGCACGCCTAAGGTCTCCAGCGACAGCAACTGCTCGTAGGAACGGATCGCCTCCATGGCGCTGCGCGCGTCCGCGTGCAGGCTGTGTGCATCCGGTAGCCCGGTGCGGCCAGCCAGTGTCCGCCCGAGGCGCGCCAGGTAGCCCACCGCCGCGTCCATGCCGGCGACGTTCTCATATGCGAAAGTACCTGCCTCGATCTTCCCCGGCGGCGCATCGGGGATGAACTCTTCGCGAAACGTCGGCAGCCTCTCGAGCAGCTCATAGCGACCCCACATGAAGCCCATATGCGGGGCAAAGATCTTGTACCCGGAACACACCAGGTAGTCGCAGTCGAAGGCCCGGACGTCGATCGCCCCGTGCGGGCCGTAGTGCACGCTGTCGAGGAAAATCTCCGCCCCCGCCGCATGCGCCAGGTCCGCCGCCGCACGCACGTCGGTGATCGAGCCGAGCGCATTGGAGGTGAGCGTACAGGCCACGATGCGCGTCCGCGGCGTCAGCAGCGGTGCCAAGTCCTGCGGGTGCAGGCAACCGTCGGCACGCATCTTCCACCAGACGAAGCGCGCCCCCATGCGCTCCAGCACCAGCCAGGTGGCGATGTTCGCCTCGTGGTCCAGGTCGGTGACGATGATCTCGTTGCGCGCGCCCAGGGTCTGACCGATCGCCAAGCTGATCAAGCGGATGAAGGACGTGGCGTTCAGGCCAAAGGCCACCTCCTCCGGCCGCCGGGCATTGATGAATGCCGCGACCGAGGCGCGGGCGCGCGCGATCATGGCATCGACGGCCAGCGTCTGCGGGTAGCGGCCGCCGCGCTGCACGTTGTGATCCAGCAGGTGGTGGTTGACCGCATCCAGCACCAGCTGCGGCACCTGGGCCCCGGCTGCGTTATCGAAAAAGATGAACGAGCCGGCCCGCTGCAGGGCGGGAAACTGCGCACGCAAGGCCTCGGCGGGAAACCCGGAGGCCCGGGCCGTTGCCTGTCCGATCGCTGCCGGTGCACTCATGTTCGGATTCCGTGACTTTCCGCGGTAGGCATGCGCGTCATGATAAAGGACAGTGCTGCCCGCAACCTCCCAGAAAATTAGGCCGCGCGCACTAGAACCGCCGCTACTGGAACTGTGCGCGCTGGCGCGCCAGAGCCCCGACCAGTGCGTCCACGTCCTGCTCGGAATTGTAGAAATGGAATGTGGCGCGCAGATTGTCATCGCGGAACGAGGTCACGATGTCCTCGCCCATCAGCCTCCAGAACAACTGGTCCACTTGCCGTGCTCGGACGCAGACCATCGGCCCGTGCCGTGCCTCCTGCCGTGGCGTGACGCTCGGCCAGCCTATCGCCTCGAGGCGTTCCATGCACAGCGCGGTGAGGTAACGCACGCGGCTCTCGATCGCATCCGTACCGACCTCCTGAATGATCTTGAGCCCGGCCTCGACGGCGTAGCAATTGACCACGGCGGGCGTTCCCGCCTCGAAGCGCCGCGCGGTCGGCGATGGCCGGTTTGCCGTGATATCCATCGCCGGAATGTTTTCCTGGGCGAACCACCCGCTGTTGGTGGGCAGCAGCGCTGGAACGAGGTCGCCGCGCGCGTACAGGAATCCCAGCCCCGCGGTCCCGAGCAGGTACTTGAGCATGCCGCCCACCGCGAAATCGACGTCCAGTTTCTTGACGTCGACTGTGACTGCCCCGACCGCCTGATAGCAGTCGAGCATGATCCTCGCGCCCTTGGCGTGCGCCAGCTTGGCAATGCCGGCGACGTCGAGCATCGCTCCGTTGCGGAAGCACACGTGCGTGACGGCGACGAGCTGGGTCTGCTCATCGATCGCCTGCGCGAAGCTCTCAAGCGGGATGTACCCATCAGCCGCTCGTGGGACGTGCACGACGCGCGCCCCGCGCTTCTCCTGCGCGTGCCATATCTGCGCATTGGTCGGGAACTCGAAATCGCTGATCACTATCTTGTTGCGGCTGCCGGAGAAATCACAGGCACTGGCAAGGGCGTTGATGCCCGCCGAGGCCGAGGCGGTGACCGCGATCTCGTCTGGTTGTGCGCGCAGTACCTGCGCCATCCCGGCGCGCACCGCCTCGTTCTTGTTGACCCACACATCCCAGTTCGCTCCTACGAGCAGCCTGTCGTCCATGTAGGCGTTGATGGCGTCTCTGACGGTGTCCGCCAGTGCGCAGTAGGAGCCGCTGTTCAGGTAGGTCTTGCGCTCAAGTACCGGAAACCGGCGGCGCAGCGCCTTGAAATCGACACTCATGGGAACTCTCTTCGTTACAACGTTATCCGATTTCCGGCTAGGGCGCGGCCCGCACCAGCTGCGCACGGTTGCTCGCCTTCCACACGAAGTAGGCGCACGAGATCAGGATGAGCCATGGCACCCCATACACCCACGAGACGTACAGGTTGGCATCGAGGCCCATGGTCACCAGGATCCCCGCCAGCAGCAGCAACCCCGCATACTGCACCCAAGGGAACAGCGGCATGCGTACCGGCAGGTCCTTCGCCAGGTGGTGGCGCCGGAAGCTCAGATGGCTGGCGAGGATGAACATCCATACCAGGATTGCCGCAAACAGTGCCACGCCGAGCAGGTATGCATAGGCGTTCGGCGTGAAGATCGACACCCCTGCTGCCACCAGGATGCATGCACCGGAGGTAAGGATGGCGGCCAGCGGGCTGCCATTGCGATTGAGTGTGCCGAGGGCGCGTGGCGCGTAGCGGCCCCGTGACAGGGAAAACAGCATGCGCGAGCACAGATAGATGTTGGTATTCATGCTGGAGAGCGCGGCGCTGATGACCACGAAGTTCATGATTCCCGCCGCGTGCGCGACTGCCGGAGTGCTGGAACACGCTGACGAACGGGCTCTGCGCCACGACTTTCACGCCGGTCGCCGTCCAGGGGACGGTCGTCACGATGACGGTCACGGCGAGCAGATAGAACAGCCCCAGCCGGAACACCATCGTGCGCAGGGCCGCCGGGATGGCGACGCTGGGGGTTGCGCGCCTCCCCGGAAGTCACGGCGATGACCTCGATGCCGTTGAACGAGAAGATGCCGACGATCACGGCCATCCAGACCCCCGGGATTCCCTTGGGCATGAACCCACCGGGAAGGTCCGTCAGGTTGTGGAAGCCCACCGCCGGCCCAACCAGCCCGAAAATTGTGGCCGCGCCCAGGATGATGAACAGGACAATCGCGACGACCTTGATCAGGGCGAACCACGATTCAACCGTGCCGAAGTTGTTGACGGAGCGGGAGTTGAAGTACAGCAGGATCGCGCAGAACCCGAGCGACCAGTTCCACACCGGGATGCCCGGGAACCAGAACTGCATATACAGGCCCGCGGCAACCGACTCTCCACCGATCGCGATAACCTGCGCGATCCAGTACGTGTAGCGCACCACGAACCCGGCCCAGGGGTTGAGGTAGGTCTCGGCGTAAGTGCCGAACGAGCCTGCGGTGGGATGCACGACGGCCATCTCCGACAGGCTGAACACCATGACCAGCGCCACGAGCGCTGCGATCGCGTAACTGAGGATCACGGCCGGCCCGGCGTAACCGATGGCCAGGCCGCTGCCCATGAACAGGCCGGTGCCGATGGCGCCGCCCAGCCCGATCATGACGATCTGCGTCTTACTCAGTTCGCGTTTGAGGCCCTTTTCCCGCTCGCTGATCGACTCAGTTTCCATGCTCTACCTTAACTGGGTGCGATCGGCGCCGGAAGGAGTAACCCGGGCACGAGCGTGCCGGCCACGAGTTTAACGCTCGTGGCCGGCCGAGTGAGAAAGAACCGACCTCAGAACTTGCGCGTTACGTCGATGCCGATGGTGCGCGGCTGCACCGTCAGCAGGCCGTGCGGACCCTGGCTGGAATTGATCGCCGATACCTGGGCGCGCTCGTCGGCGAGATTGCGGGCGAACAGGTTGGCCGACCACGGCCCGTTGATCTAGGCGATGATGATTGGTGAGCTGTTATTGGCTCGCATAACTTGGAAACCCCTGTAAACCCACGTTGACCTAGTAAGCAATCGACCCTGAACCTGCACAGACCGACGCAAGCTGACAGCGAATCAGTCGTAGTAATTGATGCTCGGGTTGTCTCCCGGGCAGATGACCCCCACCACGTCCATCCCCTCGGCCGACGTTGCCTCCAGGGAATGCAGCTGCTTGCGCGGCAGGAAGATCACGTCTCCCGCGCGCACGCGCGCCTTCTTGTCTTCGGTCCACATGTAGCCCTCGCCGTTGAGGACGATGATTGCCTCTTCGTAAAGGTGCCGGTGCGGTGCCGCCTTGGAGGCGGGGATGTGGCCGATGAACTGGGTGATGACGTACGAGCCGATGCGCTTGTCGACGAGCACCTGGTAGTAGCGCGGACCCATGGCGGTGCGCTGCTCCGTATCGACCGACACCACACGCTGCTCGCAACTGGCATCGAAGTTCGTGGGCATGGCGTCCAGCCAGGTGAGTTCGCCCAGTGGACAGGCCAGCACGAATACCCGCAGGGTCTGCCCGGGGGCGGGCCTCAGCTGCATGGCCTCGGAGGGGCGCACGTACACCCCATCGGTCGCAGCCACCGCGAAGCTGCGGCCGGAGATATTGACGGTCCCGCGCCCGGCACCGATGAACAGGATGACGTCCCGGTCGGCAAGCATCATGACCGGGGACTCTGCACGGCTCACCTCCAGGAACAGCTGGGTTTGGTAAAGCGCGCCGAAGTCCTCCGACACCATGTAGCAGTAGCGCAGCGAGCCGCGCGTGTTCATCGCTGCCAGCTCCGGCGAGAACACGTAGCACTTGCCGTTCAGCAGTGCGCGCGCGCCATGGCGCTCGTTGACCACCGGCACGGCGCGGTTCTCCGGGCTCTGTGGATCATCCAGCGGCGAGCCCCCGGCAACGTTGCTGTGGGCCCCGTCGCAGAACGGTGCCGTGCGTGTCTGTTTGCAGCCACAGAAGAGAAGTTCCTCGTCCTGTGGTCCGGCCACGAACTTCACGGGAGTGAACTCGGTGCCCCGATGTGAACCGTCACAGAACGGCTGTTTCGCGGAGCGTCCGCACGCACACCAGTAATATGTGCGACCGGCTTGGACGCTCACCAGGCATGGTTTCGGCCGCGCAACAACCGGGCTGCTCATCGGCCGTACTCTCCCGAACGGCACCAGCCTTGTACAGACCCTGTTTAGGCTGACCGGCCTAATATACCCAAAGTGGTGCAGCGCGCGGAATGGGCCGGCCGAATCGGTGCGGTGGCTACAGTGCGAGCAGCTGCGCGGTTTCTTCGGCGGCTTGCGCGGCCGCCTGCGTTGCCAGTCGCTCGATGGTGAGATACGACTCCTGGGTGATCTGTTGTGGATCGGCGCACAGGTAGGGTCGCAGCACTTCCAGGATCTCGCTGTAGCCCTCGAGCATGGCTGCGACCGATACCACGCGGTCGTGGTAGTCCATGTAGTTGAGCCAGTTCTCGTTGACGATCCAGGTGACGTCAATGATGGCGCGCATGCGCCGGGGATCGTTCGGGAAGCGCATCAGCCCGCGCGCCTGCAGCGCCAACATGAACTTCTCCAGGTCACGCATGCGCCGCTCGCGGTTGTCCGCGAAGCGCTTGCGCAGGCGCGCGTCCTGGCGCAGCAGGTCCGCCATCTCACGGTAGAAGAAACGATACTTGAGAATCAGCTGCAGCTGGCGGACATACATCGCCGCCATGTGCTCCAGCGTCGGCGCCAGGTGGTCCTTGTACCAGCCGGAATCCATCTCATCGATGGCCTGCTGGAACACCGCGGTGATGATCTCCGCCTTGTTGCGGAAGTGATATTGCAGATTGCCCTTGCTGATTCCACAGCGCTCCGCAATGCGGTTAGCGGAAACAGCCGCCGTGCCGTGCTCGTTAAACAGCTCCAGCGCTGCCGCCAGGATGCGCAACTGCGTGGTGCGAGTTGCCATGCAACAATCTCCCCCATCCACAAAGGCCGCCGAACCCTGATTCGACGGTGCCCGCCGCGCTGCGTTCCCCGGCGGGCAGCTTCTCGCGCCTGGTAGCGCCCTATCCTACGCCCCGGCGGACTGCCGGACCGCCCCAGCCCCTGACGAGGCCTGCAATGATGCCAGTGCGCGTCCCAGGTCGCTTCCCTCCTCGTCCGCGAGCGCCGCCTGCGCGAGGGCGGCAAATTGCGCGCCCCCGTCCGAGCGCGGCCCGAGCAGCGGCAATTGCTCGAGCAGCCGTGAGAAGTTGCGCCAGCCATGCTCGTGAGTTTCCCCGTAGCCCTTGACCAGGCGCTGCGCTCGAGCAAGTTCCACGGCCAGCGGATAATTATCCACCGCCACGCTGGCGATTCGGGAAAGCCAGTTCTCGATGCGTGCATTCTCCACCTGGAACCTGAGAGTGCCGCGACGCCAGCGGCGCAGTCGCGACAGGCCGTACAGCAACAAGAACCCCGACACCGTACTGGTACGCACCTGGCGCCCCGGGGTGACGTGCGCGAGCCAGCCGCGCATGCGCGAGGATCCCATGACCCAGCGGCCCACCGCTGCGGGCAGGGTCCCGGCGATTTCCTCCACGCGCGGCTTCATGAACTCGGTCACGTCGAGCAGCTGGCCGGAGGGGGCGCGCACTTCCTCACGCACCCGCGCGAAACGCGAGCCGCGGGATTTGAGGTCGGCCACGCGAATGGTGTCCTCGAAGCTCATCCAAAGCGCGAGCCCACGAGCGGTACTCTCCAGCAGCGCGCAGGATCCCTGGGGTGAACCAGCCTCCAGCGGTGCAAGCCTTTCCAGTCGCTCAAGATAAAGCCTCGCGTAACGCGGGTCCTGGTAGTCAAGCGTCCGGCGCGTGCCTTCCAGGGCCACAGCCTGGACTGGCACCGGCAGGCGCCGAATGCGCTCCAGCAGCCCCTGCAGCGACGCAGTGCGTGCCTGCGCGGGAAGCGGCGGCAGTGGTGCCCCGGCTGCCGGGCTCGTGAAAGTGCTCTCACCGCGCTGCGTGATGCTGTTTGCATCCTCGAAAGCGCGCAGGTTAGCGTCCACGGCGAGCCCGCTGCCGCGGATGGCCGCCTGAAATGCCTCCTTGCGAAAGGGCAACACCCCGCTACCGCACAGCGCCCCGAGCAGCACTGAGCTGATGACGCTGCCGTTGCGCTCGGCGGCCGCCTCCATGTCCATCAGCAGCACACGTTTGGCGCTCACGCGGGCAAGCTCTGCGAGTGCCGTTGCGTCGGCGATCCCGCTACCCATGGCGCTGCGCTCGGCGATGGCGTAGGAACGATGGGTCGAGGAGATCAGCGTGGTGCGCTCGCGCGTAACCAGCCCGCGCTGGATGGCACGCCCGGCCTCGGCAAGCTCGGAGGCGATGACACAATCCACATCGCCCGGAACCGGCATCAGCGCCATGACGGGCTCGCGGCCGGCACGCTCAGCCGCCGCGCGCGGGAAGAACTCCAGGTAATAGATCGTTGCGCCCGTGCGCTGCGCCACGCCGGGCACCGAGGTGGACTGGGCGATGTAGCCCTCGGCCTTCGGCGATATCCACCAGCCATTCGGTGAGAACCCCTCCGCCCTGCCCGCCCAGCGCCGCAATCGTCAGCTTGAGGGGCCGCTCGGCCATGGTCCCAGCCCCCGCAGCTACAATGCCAGGCGCAGGCGCCGCCGCTCGTCGCGACGCTGCAGGGTGCCGATCACGGCCGCGCGCACCGCGTGCACGAGACGGTCCCAGCGCGAGGGGTTGTGAATCAAATCGGCGCGATAGAAGGACGGGCACAGTACAGCCGCGTCGGCAACTTCACCGCACACTCCGCAGCCTACGCAGCTGTTGTCCACGTGCGCGACTGGATCGGAGCGCAGAGGGTCCGGGTTGTCTTTGACGGTGAGCGAGGGGCAGCCGGACAGCCGGATACACGAGTGATCGCCCGTACAGGTATCCGGGTCGATACCGAAGCGTTCGCGGACGACTCGCTCGCCGCTCTGGATGGCCTTGCGCTCCAGCGGCCGCACACGTCGCTGGCGATTCAGCTGGCACTCGCCGTCCGCGACGATGACCTTCGGTCCGCGCTCGCTGGTATGCAGGGCCTCGCGCAACAGCTTGAGCGTCGACGCGCATGTCGTAGGTACTGGTGCGCCTGACCCACTTGATACCGATGCCTTTGACGGCCTCGACGATCGAGTGATTACCCTGGCGGTGCGCACTGGTGCGCCCGCGAAGACAGGATGTCCTGACCGCCGGTGGCGGCGGAGTAGCCGTTGTCGATGATGACTGGTGAGGTCATCATGCTTGTTGAAGACGGAGTTGCCGATGCCGCTGGTCAGGCCGTTGTGCCAGAAGCCGCCGTCACCCATGATCGATACGGCGCGCTTGCCGCCGTCGGTGCCGAAGGCCGAAGCGCCCGCAGCTCCCAGGCCATAGCCCATGATGCTGTTGCCCATGTTGAAAGGCGGCAGCGTCGCGAAGGAATGGCAGCCGATGTCGGCGCTGATGTGCAGCGGCCCGATCTCCTTCTGCAGGATCTTCATCGCCGCGAAAAAAGGCCGCTCCGGGCAGCCGGTGCACAGCCCCGACGGGCGCGCCGGCACCAGCGCTGCAAGCTTTGCGGCTGCGCTCCGGCGAAACATCCGTTTTGCGGGTGGCAGGCACCTCCGCTGCGACGTGCAGCCGGCGGCGCCCACTGCGCGAGAAAGGCGCCAATGCCCTTGCGCAGCACGATCGACGGTGTATTCACCGAACATCGGCAGCACCTCCTTGCCGACCAGATGCGCGTCGTGCACGTCCTGCTGGCGCAGGATCTGGTTGGCCGCCTGCTCGATGAACTCCGGCTGCCCTTCTTCGATGACCAGCACGGCGCGCTTGCCGGCGCAGAATCTCACCCACTCCTCGGATACCAGCGGGTAGGTGACGTTCAGCACGTAGAGCGGGATGCGGCTGGTGCCGAAAACATCGGCGTAGCCGAGCAGCTCCAGTGCGCGCAGCGTGTTGTTGTAAAGCCCCCCCTGCAGCACGATGCCGATATCCGCCAGCGTCACCGGGCATGAACTCGTTGAGGCCGCGCTCGCGCGATGAACCGCAGCGCGGCCGGCAGGCGGGTCTCGATCTTCTCGCGCTCCTGTGCGTACGTCGACGGCGGCAGGATGATGCGCCCGTAGTCGCGCGAGGGTGCAGCCAGCGCATCGGCGGCTGAGAATGCGGGTCGGCGGTTGTCCTTAGCCACGAAGCGCCCGTACACGTGACAGGCGCGGATGCGCAGCATCAGCATCACCGGGGTGTTGCTGGCCTCGGACAGCTCGAAGCCGTGCTCGACTGCTGCGCACGATCGCCGGCAACTGCGGTCGTGGATCGAGCAGCCACATCTGCGACTTCATGGCGAAGGCGTGGGTGCGCTCCTGCATGATGCTGGCGCCCTCGCCGTAGTCTTCGCCGAGCACGATGATGCGCCCCGCCCTTGACTCCCGCGGAGGCGAGGTTCGACAGCGCATCGGAGGCCACGTTGGTGCCGACGGTGGACTTCCAGGTAACCGCGCCGCGCAGCGGATAGTTGATCGAGGCAGCCAGCATCGCCGCGGCGGTGGCCTCCGAGGCGCTCGCCTCGAAGTGCACGCCCAGCTCGTTCAGTATCCCTTCCGCATCCGCCAGCACATCCATCAGGTGCGAGATGGGCGCTCCCTGGTATCCGCCGACGTAGGCGACGCCGGACTGCAGCAGTGCCTTGGTGACCGCGAGGATACCCTCGCCGCGGAACAGCTCGCCCTCGCCCAGACGCAGCGACTGGACCTCACTTGCAAAGGAGCGTTCTGCCACCGTTACGTCCTGGGCGCGGCGGGGTTGCTCAGGCCGGCACGAGCGCCAGCACGCGCAGGGGGCTGCCCGAGCCGTTCACGATCTTCAGCGGCGGTGCGATCACGATCGCGCCGGTGGCGGGCAGCTTGTCGAGATTGGTGAGGCTTGCCAGGCCGAAGCGGTTCGAGCCGTGCATGATCGTGTGGCAGGGGAACATCGGATCGAAGGTATGGGCCTGGCCGGCATCGGTGCCCACCGTCTCCACGCCGACGCCGAGAATGTCGCGCTCCTTGGCCAAGAACGGCACGCACTGCGGATGAAAGCCCGGCGTGTGCGAGCCGTCGGGGCCGGCGTTGAGGAACTCCTTGGCCGCCTTACGATGCGACCAGTCGGTACGAATCAGCACCCAGGAACGCGCCGGAATGCGCCCGTGCTTCTTCTCCCAGGCCTCCACCACTTCGCGTGTCAGGAGAAAGTCTGGATTGGCCTTGGCTTCTGTTGCCACGTCGATGACACAGGCCGGCCCGATGAAGCGGTCGACGGGGATGTTGTGCGTGGCGTTGTTGGGGTAATCCTTGCCGGTTACCCAGTGAATCGGCGCGTCGAAGTGCGTGCCCGTGTGCTCACCGCAGGCAATGTTGTTCCAGTACCAAGCCAGGACCGCGCTCATCGTAGTGCGAGATCTCCTGCAGCGAGAACGGGTTGGAGGGTGCGAACTGCGGAGGCAGTTGGATCGTGGGCGTGGCGGGCTCCAGCGGCACTGTCAGGTCAACCACGCGGATGCCGCCGCCGACGATGCCGCCGACGAGCTGTGCGAGGGTTTGTGCACCGGGGGTTGAGGGCGTCGCACTCATAAAGCCTTAGCCTCGCTTTGCATTAATAATTGACACCTGAAGTACTTCGCAATGTAGCATACGCCGCATGCCGAGGATACGGTCGCAGGAGGGGTCGCCACCATGAAGCGAATCGTGAGCCTGGGAGGCGGCCCGGCGGGACTGTATGCCGCAATCCTGCTGCGCAAAGCGCTGCCCACGGTGCGCATCGAAGTATACGAGCGCAACAAACCCGACGACACTTTCGGCTGGGGCGTGGTCTTCTCGGATGAGACCATGGGGAACTTCGCCGTTGCCGACGCGGAATCCCATGCAGCGATCGTGGCCAGCTTCCACCACTGGGACGACATCGCCATCCATTTCCGCGGCGAGCGCTTCGTGAGCGGTGGCCATGGCTTCGCCGGGATCAGCCGCAAACGGCTACTCAACTTGCTGCAGGAACGGGCGCGCGAACTGGGCGTCCAGCAGTACTTCCAGCATCCGATTACCGACCTTGAGAGCCTGCAGGAAGCAGATCTGGTGATCGCTGCCGACGGGGTGAACAGCATGACCCGCACCGCTGGCGCTGCCGTATTCGCGCCTGAGGTGCAGCAGCGCAAGTGCCGCTTCATCTGGCTCGGCACCACGCAGAGGTTTGCCGCCTTCACCTTCGCCTTCGAGCAGACCGAGCACGGCTGGTTCCAAATCCACGCTTACCAGTTCAGCCAGGAGCTATCCACGGTGATTGTGGAGACGCGGGAAGAAACCTGGCGCGCCCACGGCCTGGACCGGACCAGCACGGCGCAGTCGATTGCCTTCTGCCAGACGCTGTTTGCCGGCTACCTCGGCGGCCACGCGCTGCAGAGTAACGCCAATCACCTGCGCGGCTCGGCGTGGCTGAACTTCAACCGCGTGTTGTGCCACACCTGGCACGACGGCAAGACCGTGCTCATCGGGGATGCAGCGCACACCGCGCACTTCTCGATAGGTTCGGGCACCAAGCTGGCCATGGAGGATGCGATCTGCCTCGTGCGCCACGTGAGCACGACGCACGACCGGGATGCCGCTCTCGGCGCCTATCAGAAGGAGCGCAGCGTCGAGGTGGCCAAGCTGCAGAGCGCTGCCCGCAACCGTATGGAATGGTTCGAGAACGTGGCGCGTTACGTGCATCTGCCACCAGCGCAATTCGCCTATAGCCTGCTCACCGGCAGTCAGCGCATCGGCCACGCGGGCCTCAAGCTGCGCGATTCGCAGTTCGTCGCCACCTACGAGCGCTGGCTTGCGCAGCAGGACGTCGGCGAGGCGCGGCCGCCGATGTTCCTGCCGTTCAAGCTGCGCGGCATGCAACTGGCAAACCGGGTCGTGGTCTCGCCCATGGCCCAGTACTGCGCCACCGGCGGCATACCGGATGATTGGCACCTGATGCACTACGGGCACCGCGCCATGGGCGGCGCCGGCTTGGTGTACACCGAGATGACCTGCGTCTCGGCTCACGCACGCATCACCCCGGGATGCACGGGACTGTGGACCGAGGCACAGCGTGATGCGTGGCAGCGCATCGTGAGGTTCGTGCACGAGCGCTCGCCGGCGAAGTTCTGCCTGCAGCTCGGCCATGCCGGGCGCAAGGGTTCCACGCAACTCGGGTGGCAGGAGATGGACCGGCCGCTGCAGTCGGGCAACTGGCCGCTCATCGCGCCCTCAGCGCTGCCCTACTTTGAGGGAGTCAGCCAGGTGCCGCGCGCGATGACTCGGGCGGACATGGACACGGTGCGCGACGACTTCGTGCGCGCCACCCGCCTGGGAGCCCAGGCAGGGTTCGACATGCTCGAGCTGCACATGGCACACGGCTACCTGTTGGCCTCGTTCCTCTCCCCGCTCACTAACACGCGGTCCGACGAGTACGGCGGCACGGTCGCCAATCGCCTGCGTTTCCCGCTGGAGGTCCTGCAGGCAGTGCGCCACGAGTGGCCCGCGGACCGTCCACTGTCGGTGCGCATCTCGGCGACCGACTGGTCGCCCGGGGGCCTGGACGAGGCGGACCTGCTGAGCCTGGTGCGGGCCTTTGCCGCTGCGGGCATGGACCTGGTCGACGTATCCACCGGGCAGACCGTGCCGGGGCAGAAGCCCCTCTATGGGCGCATGTGGCAGACCCCGTTCGCCGATCAACTGCGCAACGAACTCGGCATCGCCACCATGGCCGTCGGCAACATTTACGAGCACGACCATATCAACTCGATCATCGCCGCCGGCCGCGCCGACCTGTGCGCGATTGCCAGACCGCACCTGGCTGACCCCGCCTGGACGCTCCACGCCGCCGCCCAGCAGGGCTACACCCAGCAGTGGTGGCCGCCGCAGTACCTGTCGGGAAAGGTCCAGCTCGAACGCAACCTACAGCGCGCCGCGGCGCCGGCGGGGTCGGCATGAGCGAGCGCAGACAGACGCAGCTTGCCGGACGGCATGCGGTGATAACCGGCGCCAGTCGCGGCATCGGCGCCAGCGTCGCGGCTGCCCTCGCGGCGCAGGGCATGCTGGTCTCGCTGTTCGGCCGCGACGCGGATGCCCTCAAGAGGGTCGCCGCGCAGTTGGGCGGCGACGCGCACGCCGCAGCGATAACGGCAGAGGTCAGTAATGCGGGCTCCGTGCAGGCGGCCTTCGCGAGCGCGCGTGACCGCTTCGGCCCGGTCGACATCCTGGTCAACAGCGCAGGTCAGGCCGCAAGCGCGAAATTCACCGACACCGATCAAGCACTGTGGGACCGCCTGCTGGCCGTCAATGTCACCGGCACGTACCTGTGCACGCGCCAGGCGGCCCCCGACATGCTCGACGGTGGCTTCGGGCGCATCGTCAACATCGCCAGCACTGCAGGACTGCGCGGCGCGGCCTACATCTCCGCCTATGCCACCTCCAAGCACGCGGTCATCGGACTCACGCGCTCGCTGGCCCTTGAATACGCCACGCGCAACATCACCGTGAACGCCGTATGCCCCGGCTACGTCGACACCGATATCGTCCGGGCCGCGATTGCCAACATCATGAAAAAGACCGGGCGCAGCGCGACCGAGGCGCTCGGCACCCTGCTCGCGACAAACCCGCAGCGGCGCCTGATTGAGCCTGCGGAGGTCGCCGAGACGGTGCTGTGGCTGTGCCGCCCGGGCTCTGAGAGCGTCACCGGGCAGAGCATCGTGCTGTCGGGCGGCGAAGTAACCTGAAGAGGATGCGCAATGCCCAAGGCAAAGTCTGACCTGAAACTCGTGGAGCCGCAGCTGGATGCGGAGACGCGCATTCATGACGACCATCACCTCTCGGTGCGCCTGTGGCTGCGATTGCTCGCGTGCACGAACCGCATCGAAGGCGTGGTGCGCCAGCGCCTGCAGGCCGACTTCCAGACGACACTACCGAGGTTCGACCTGCTAGCGCAGCTGGAGCGCGCGCCGCACGGCCTGCGGATGAGCGAGCTGTCGCAGCGGCTGATGGTCACGGGCGGCAACGTGACCGGGATCACCGACGGGTTGGAGAAGGAAGGGCTGGTGGTGCGCGAGAGCGACCCGTCCGACCGCCGCGCCTTCAAAGTCCGGCTTACCCCCGAGGGGCAGCGCCAATTCAGCCGCATGGCGGCCGAGCACGAGCAATGGATCATCGGCCTGCTCAAGCAGATGAGCCTCAAGCGCAAGAACCAGCTCGCCGAGCTGCTCGGCGAGCTCAAGAGCCAGATCTCCTAAGTCCACCGAGCCATTGAAAGAGCACTCGCCATGACCGAGTTCGCACCGCAACCCAAGCACTTTCTGTGGCGACAAGCAGGTCGCGTCGGGGTCATCACCCTCAACGGGCCCGAGCGCAAGAATCCGCTCACCTTCGCCTCATACGCAGAGCTGCGCGATCTTTTCTATGCGCTGGCGCAGGCCAGCGCAGTGCGCGCCATCGTGCTGACCGGCGCCGGCGAGAATTTCTGCTCCGGTGGTGACGTACACGAGATCATCGGGCCATTGACGCGCATGAACCCCGAGCAGCTGCTGCAGTTCACGCGCATGACCGGCGACCTGGTCAAGGCGATGCGCCATTGCCCGCAGCCGATTGTCGCCGCGGTCGACGGGGTGTGCGCGGGAGCTGGCGCCATACTTGCGATGGCGTCGGACTTCCGTCTCGGCACGCCGCGGGCGAAGACCGCGTTCCTGTTTACGCGCGTCGGGCTCGCCGGCTGCGACATGGGTGCCTGCGCCCTGCTGCCGCGGATCATCGGCCAAGGGCGCGCCGCGGAGCTGCTGTACACCGGACGGGCCATGACGGCGGCCGAAGCCGAGGCCTGGGGGTTCTTCAACCGGCTCGTGGCGCCCGAGGAGCTGCAGGGCGCGGCACTCGGCCTGGCGCAGGACATCGTCAGCGGACCGACCCGGGCCCACGCAATGACCAAGCAGATGCTGCACGCCGAGTGGCACCTGCCGATCGATACGGCGATTGATGCCGAGGCAGAGGCACAGGCGCTGTGCATGCAGACCGAGGACTTTCAGCGCGCCTACCGCGCATTCGTGGCCAAGCAGAAGCCGCAATTCGAGGGCAACTGAATGCGCAGCCGCGATTTTCTGGAGTGGCCGTTCTTCACTCCGGCGCACCGGGATCTGGCAGAGCGCCTGGAGAGTTGGGCCGAGCGGCGCTTCGCGCGCGGCGCAGACGCAGCGGCGCACGCGGATGATCAGGGCTCGGTGGATGCGCGCTGCCGTGCCCTGGTGAGCGAGCTGGGCGCCGCGGGGTGGACGCGCTACTCGGTGCCCTTCAGCCCCGAGGGCCCCGTGGCCGCCTTTGACGTTCGGGCGCTGGCGCTGATCCGTGAGACCCTGGCCTGGCACGACGGGCTGGCGGATTTCGCCTTCGCGATGCAGGGATTGGGCAGCGGGCCGATCTCACTGGAGGGCTCGCACGAGCTCAAGCATCGCTACCTGCCGCGGGTGGCCGCCGGCAAGAGCATCGCCGCCTTCGCGCTCTCGGAACCGGACGCCGGTTCGGACGTCGCGGCCATCCAGTGCCGCGCCACACGCGATGGCGACGAGTACGTTCTCGATGGTGCCAAGACCTGGATCTCCAACGGCGGAATCGCCGATTTCTACTGCGTATTTGCGCGCACCAGCGCAGCCCAGAGGCGTGCGGATGGCTCAACCCTCGCTCGCGGCATCAGTGCTTTCGTGGTTGATGCCGACGCCCCGGGCCTCACGATCGCCAAGCGCATCGACCTCATTGCGCCCCATCCCCTGGCCACGTTGTCCTTCGCGGGCTGCCGGGTGCCGGCGGGAAACCGCCTCGGCGCCGAGGGCGAGGGATTCAAGCTCGCCATGCGCTCGCTCGACATCTTCCGCACCTCGGTCGCCGGTGCGGCGCTGGGCTTTGGGCAGCGCGCCCTTGATGAGGCGATGGCGCACGCGCTCGCCCGCCCGATATTCGGCAGGGCGCTCGCTGACCTGCCGTTGGTTCAGGCGGGACTTGCCGACATGGCGACCGAACTCGATGCCGCGCGGCTGCAGACCTACAAGGCCGCCTGGCTGCGTGACCACGACGATGAAGTGCCGACCAAGGACATTGCCATGGCCAAGATGTCCGCCACCGAAAGCGCGCAGCGCGTCATCGATCGTGCGGTGCAGCTGTTCGGCGGCCGAGGTGTGACGCGCGGCGAGGTCGTCGAGCACCTGTATCGCGAGATCCGTGCCCTGCGCATCTACGAGGGCGCCACCGAGGTTCAGAAACTCATCATTGCGCGCGAGCTGCTCAGTGCCGCACGCCGGAAAGTAAGCCCATGACAGCGCAGATCCTCAACCCGAGCGGATGGCCACGGCCCAAAGGCTACAGCAACGGCATCGCCGTCAGCGGCCGACAGGTCTATGTCGCTGGCCAGATCGGCTGGAACGCCCAGGGCGGCTTCGTCAGCGATCAGCTG
Organism: uncultured Pseudomonadota bacterium; assembly: GCA_963794975.1. GTDB lineage: Bacteria > Pseudomonadota > Gammaproteobacteria > Steroidobacterales > Steroidobacteraceae > 13-2-20CM-66-19. The sequence goes on from CAWCGL010000002.1 coordinate 1,275,060, forward strand.
GCCGAGCAGGTGCGGCAGGCGCTGCTGAATATCTGCGCGGTGCTGGCCGAGGCCAAGGCGTTACCGGAACACATCGTCAGGCTCACCTGGTACGTGACCAGCCGCGAGGAGTACCACGCGAACCTGCCGGCCATCGGTGCCGCCTACCGTGCGGTGCTTGGCAAGAATTTCCCGGCGATGAGCGTCGTCGCCGTGACGGCCCTCATGGAGACGCAGGCCAAGGTGGAAATCGAGGCCACCGCGGTGGTGTCCCCCTCCTCCCCTGCGTCCCCCGCGCGGTAGCCTCAGGCGTGTGGCGTCCACCGGAGCGGATTCGTCATGACCCGCGGGCCGGGTCCTGGCCCAGCGCCGCGCAGGCGGCCGCCTCGCGGCTGTTCTCCGAGGTTGCGGTAGGCCCGCACATGCTGAGGCAGCGCACCTGGGTGCCGGCCATGGTGCCGTGGCGGGCAAGCGAGGACGGCGTGGTCACCCCGGAGGTACTCGACTGGTACGAGTGCTTCGCGCGCGGGCGCCCTGGCGCGCTCGTGGTCGAAGCCACTGGCATCCGCGATGTGCCCAGCGGACCGCTTCTGCGCGCCGGGCACGAACGCTTCGTTCCGGGACTGCGCGCGCTGGTCGAGCGCGTGCAGCGCGCCAGTGACGGCCAGACGCGGCTGTACATCCAGCTGATCGATTTCCTAGCCATCCGCCGCCGGCCCGTAGCCGCGCGGTTCTTCGCGCAATTCTTGAAAATCGCCGCGCATCACCGCGCCGCCTTGGGCACTGCGGGCGCATCCGATGCCGAGGTACGGGCGTGGCTGTCGTCCCTTTCGCCCGACGAGGCTTCCGGCATCCTCGACGCGCGCGAGCGCGAGGCGCTTAACTTCGGAGCGCGCGAGCGCGTGACGGATGTGCACCTTGCGCACATCCGCGATCTGCCACGGCAGCTGCCGCCTCTGTTTGCCGCGGCAGCGCGCCGGGCGCAGGCGGCCGGCTTCGATGGGGTCGAACTGCATTTCGCGCACGCCTATACCATGGCCTCGTTCCTGTCGCGCTCGAACACCCGTGCTGATGCCTATGGCGGCAGTTTGGACAATCGCCTGCGCCTGCCGCTGGAGGTGTACCAGCATGTGCGTCGCGAGGTGGGCAGCCGGTTCACCGTCGGTTGTCGCTTCCTGGCCGAGGAATGCATCGACGGCGGCTCGGATGCCGGGGATGCAGCGTATTTCGCCGTGCGCTTCGCGCAGGCCGGCATGGACTTCCTGTCCCTCTCGCGGGGGGGTAAGTTCGACGATGCGCGTCAGCCCAAGGTCGGGGAAGCCGCCTATCCGTATACAGGCCGCAGCGGCTACGAATGCATGCCCTCGTACTACTCCGACCGGCAGGGACCGTTCGGACGCAACCTGGAAGCGACTGCGAGCATCCGCGCCGCGGTGCGCGCCAGCGGCGCACTAACCCCGGTAGTCGCCGCCGGAGGCATCCATAACTTCACGCAGGCGGAGGCGGTCCTCGCATCCGGGCAGGCCGACATTGTCGCCCTGGCGCGCGCCGCGCTCGCCGACCCGGACTGGTTCCGCAAGGTAGCCGGCGGCCACGGCGCGCGGGTGCGCCTGTGCCTCTACACAAACTACTGCGAGGCACTGGACCAGCGTCACCGTCAGGTGACCTGCGAACTATGGGACCGCGAGGGGCTCGATGAGCCCGGCATCAGGCGCTCCGCGGACGGCAAGCGGCGGCTTACCCCGCCACGCTGGGAGCCGTAGCGCTTCAGTGCGCCGCCAGCCCCTTGGACTTGAGGTCCTCGTAGACAATCGCCACCAGGTAGGGCTGCTTCACGCGCGGAGCGCGGTGCGTTTCAGGCGGCCCCGGCGGCCCGGCGCCGCAGGGCCCGCAGCGCCCGGAAGCGCCCCGTGGCGGACAGCTGCTCGCGCCCGGCCTGCGCGGTCCACAGCGCGCCGCGGCGGGCGACGAAGGGGCTCTCGGAGATCTGCTCCAGGGAGCCTGCCTTGGCGAACAGGAAGCCCTGGCCGGCCACGCAGCCCAGTTCGAGCAGCGCCCCCACCTGGGCCTCCAGCTCGATGCCCTCGGCGACGGTGTCCAGGCCCAGGGTTTCCCCGAGGGTAATGACCGCGCTCGCCAGCTCCGGACCGTTGTCCGAGTTGGTCAGCCGGCTGACGAAGGAGCGATCGATCTTGAGGATGTCGATGGGGAAGCGGTGCAGGTAGGACAGCGACGAATAGCCGGTGCCGAAGTCATCGATCGCCAGGCGCACGCCCAGGGCCTTGAGCTTGTGGAAGCGCTCCAGGTTCGCATCCGTGTTGTACATGATCGTGCTCTCGGTGAGCTCAATGACGAGGTTGCCCGCCTCCAGTCCCGATTCCTGCAGCGCCTGGGCGACATCGCCGGTCAAGTCCCCGTGCTGCAGGTGCCGCCCGGAGATATTCACGGCGAGCCTGAGGTCGTTGCCACCGGGGATGGCGCTGCGCCAGGCGCACAGGTCCTGGCAGGCGCGCCGCAGCACCCAGCGGCCGAGCTTCTCGATCTGCCCGCACTCCTCGACCACCTGGATGAAGCGCGCCGGCATGAGGATGCCGGCCTCGGGGTGCTGCCAGCGCACCAGCGCCTCGACCCCGAGCAGGCTGCGCGTGCCCAGATCCACGATCGGCTGGTACTCGATGAAGAACTCCTCGCGCGCCAGCGCGCGGCCGATGTCCGCCTCCAGGCGCAGCCGCTCATGCAGCATGTCCTGCATCTGCACCTGGAAGGTGACGAAGCGGTTCTTGCCGGCCGCCTTCGCGTGGTACATCGCGATGTCAGCATTGCTGAGCAGCGTCTCGGCCACCGCCTGGTTGCCCGAGGAGGCCACGCCGATGCTGGCCCCGACGCGCACCTCCATGGCATCGAGGGTGAAGGGCGCGTCGAGCGCCTCGATGAGCGCGGCGGCCACGCGCTCCACCTCGCCGATCGTGGCGATGCCCTCGAGCAGCACGCCGAACTCGTCACCGCCCAGGCGTGCCACGGTGTCCGAGGAGCGGGTGGCCTTGACGATGCGCTGCGCGGCCTCCTGCAGCAGCCGGTCGCCAGCGTCATGGCCGAGGGAATCATTGATGTTCTTGAAGTTGTCCAGGTCCAGGAACATGACCGCGACGAAGGAGTGCGCGCGCTGCGCCAGCGTGAGCGCATGCTGCACGCGGTCGCGGAACAGGTTGCGGTTCGCCAGCAGTGTCAGCGGGTCGTGGAAGGCGAGCTGGCGCAGCTGCTCTTCGAGCGCCTTGCGCTCGCTGATGTCGCGGAAGTTCAGCGCCAGGCCCTGCACCGCCGGGTCCTGCATGAGGTTGCTGCCGACGCCCTCGATGACGTAGCGCCGCGTGCCACGCTCGATCTGCAGCTCCACCGGCCCCACGGTGCCCGAGGAGCTGGCAGCGACCTCGGTCAGGAAGGTGCGCAGCTTCTCGCCCGCCTCCCCGGCCCACAGCTCCGGCAGCACCTTGCCGGTGATGTCCTCGGGCTTGGAGCCGAGGGTGCGCTCGGAGGCGGGCGACACGAAGCGCAGCGTGCCGTCGGCATCGACAATCATGATCACGTCGGAGGAGTTGGCAATCAGCGAGGCGTAGCGGTCCTCGACGATGCGCGTCGCCTTGCGCTCGCGCGCCAGGGCGTCGCCGCGCAGCGTGATGCCCTGGCGCACCATGAACAGAAGTGTGAGCGCAAAGACCACCACCGTCATGACCGTGGCCGGGCCGCCGATGGCCCCGCGGCTGAAGTACACCAGCACCAGGAACGCGGCCAGCATGGCCGCGTAGGGCAGCGAACGGGCCAGCATGTCCGAGGTGGTGGAGAGGCTGCGCGCCGCGCCCGAGGCCGAGCGCATGTGTTCGCGCCCGGCGGCCGCCATCGGCACGTACCAGCAAAGGTACAGCACGTCCTGAAACTGGCCCGGCAGGTAGTAGCCCTTCACCTTCGCCAGCGACCACAGCACGTCGCTGAAGAACATCGCCGCGATGCCGCCCAGCAGCAGCACCGGCACGCGCCGGCCGGCGGTGCTCACTTCCGTGCCGGCGCGCGCCAGCAGCAGCACGCCGAGCATCAGCACCAGCACGCAGTCAAGCGCCGCGTACGCCAGGCTGATCGCCTGCTTGAGCAGGTCCACCTCGCTGGCCGAGGCGGCCACGCGGATCACCAGGAACCAGAAGAACGCCCCGAAGCCGACCACGAAGATGGTCGCATCCAGTGACAGCTGCACCCACGGCACCTTGACGGCGGCCGCGCGGATGAAGAACAGCGCGGCGAGCGTGCCACTCAGGTAGAACGCCGAATAGAAGATGTCGGCCGGGCCGGGAAACGGGTCGCGCCCGTTCAGCCACGACACCGCGCCGATCGAGATCGCGATCACGTAGAGCGCAAGCGCCCCCGCCAGCAGCACCCAGGCGGTGCGCAGCGGACCGCGCGGCGCGTGCCGCGAGGTCACCGCCACGATGACGGTGCTGACGATGCCGGCCGGGATGTCCGACAGCAGCCCGACATAGTGAGTGACCGTCGGGCCGCCCAGCCCGATGACCATCCACAGCGAGGCGAGCAGGGCGTAGACGACCAGGCCGCCGAACACCCTGTTGACCCAAACCGGGAGGCTGCCGGGCCCCTGCGCTGGCGCGCTCATTACGATTCTTTCCACATCTTTACTGCAAATCGACCCGTCGGCCGCATGCCCATGCGGGGCAGCAGTCGGCCACGAAAGGTTAAATCTGACGCCAAATCGCAAGGTGAACCATTAAAGAAAGGCGGGGCGTGACGCAGTTCTCGCGCCCTCAGCAACCCCCTGGCAGGGCCACCGGCGGGGCCCTGTTTCTGCAGGTGGTGCAAAGCGCATCACAGCCCCCCGGCGTTCCCTGCGCGGGGCTTGCGGAAAGCCTGCGCGGCTGCCCTGGCGGGGCTGGCCGGGGCGCGCCGGCGGCCCAGGGTGGCGGCCGGAAAGTTCAACCCCGTTGCCGCGTTGTACGATGGGTCATCTTGAGTGCCGCCATTCCCCCGCATTGCGATGCGCCCCTGGCCGCCGGCCGCCCGAAGCAGGAGGTTCCATACCCGCGCTGGGTGCTGTGGACCACCATTCTTGCCTCGAGCATGGCCTTCGTGGACGGCTCGGTGGTCAATGTGGGGCTGCCGGCAATCCAGGCCGGACTGCGGGCGGATCCGGCGGCGCTGCAGTGGGTGATCAATGCGTACCTGCTGCCCCTGGGTGCCCTGCTGCTCCTCGGAGGCGCCGTCGGGGACCGCCTGGGACGCAAGGCAGTGTTCATCGCCGGCATCGCAGCCTTCGGGGTCGCCTCCGCGGTTTGCGCGGCGGCCTGGAACCTGCCGGTGCTGCTGCTGGCCAGGGCCATGCAGGGCATCGCGGCGGCATTCGTGCTGCCGAACAGCCTGGCGATCCTGGGCACTTCGTTTTCCGGGTCCGCCCGCGGCCGGGCCATCGGCTTCTGGGCGGCGGCGGGCGCTGCGGTCGGGGCCGCCGGCCCGATGATCGGCGGCTGGCTCATCGACGTGTTCGGCTGGCGCACCGTCTTCATGATCAACCTGCCGCTGGCCGCGGTCTCCCTGGTCATGGCCGCGGTGTTCGTGCGCGAGGCGCAGCCGGGCACGCGCCAGGCGCGGCTGGACCTGTGGGGCAGCACGCTCGCGACCGCAGGTCTGGGGGCGCTGACCTGGGCGCTGACCGTGGCCTCCGGCAGCGCCGGGTGGAGCGGGGCGGCCGGGTTGGGGCTGCTCGCGGGCCTGGGGCTGCTCGCCTATTTCGTGAAGGTCGAGGCCGGCCGCGGCGAACACGCGGCGATGCCGCTGGCCCTGTTCAGCTCCGGCACTTTCGTCGGACTCACCGTGCTCACGCTGCTGGTCTATGGGGCCCTCGGCGCACTGCTGCTGCTCATCCCCTACGTGCTCATCGAGGGCAGCCACTTTTCTGCCACTGCCGCCGGCGCCGCCCTGCTGCCCGCGCCCCTGGTCATCGCCGTGCTCTCCCCGACCGCCGGAACCCTGGCCGGCCGCTTTGGCGCGCGGCGTCTGCTGGTCGGCGGCTCGCTGCTGGTGGGCCTTGGCTTTCTGGTGCTGCTGCTGGAGCGCGCCGACAGCGGCTACTGGCCGGTGATCTTCCCCTGCCTGCTGCTGGTAGCCGTCGGCATGAGCGCGGTGGCGGCGCCGCTGACGACCGCGGTGCTGGCGGCCGCCGGCGCGGGCAGCGCCGGGGCGGCCTCGGGCCTCAACAGCGCAGTCTCGCGCGTGGGCGGCACGTTCGCGGTCGCCCTGCTGGGTGGCATTCTTGGCAGCGCCGGCACGCAGCTGCTGCAGGCCTTCCGCGTGGCGGCGGTCGTCGCGGCGCTGGCCTGCTTCGCCGCCGCCGCGGTCGCAGCGGTGCTGGTCAGGGATTCGCGCGCGGCGCGCTGAGGATGGCTTCAGATGCGCGGCGCAGCGAACACCTGCACCCAGTACAGGCCCGGCTTGGAGCCGCTGCCCGCCGCATAGGCAATGCCGACCTCGGAGAAGCGCACGTCCATGATGTTCTCGCAGTGGCCGGGGCTGTCGAGCCAGCCGCGCACCACCTCCTCGGCGGACTTAGGTCCGTAGGCGATGTTCTCGCCGACCAGGGTCTCGTGGTAACCGGAGGCGCGCACGCGATCGGCGGGTGAGCGCCCGGCCGGGTCCTGGTGGTCGAAGTAGTTGTGGCGGGCCATGTCCACCGCGTGGCCGAGCGCCACATCGCTCAGCTGGGTGGACAAGTGCACCGGGGGTGCGGGGGCAAGCTCGCGCGCCCCGCAGCGCGCGCCGCGGGCGCGTGCGGCATTGATCAGCTCCACCTGGCGGCTCACCGAGAGGGGCTCAGCGCGCGGCGCGTGCACCGGTTGCGCGGCCAGAATCGTGTTCTGGCCGGCGGGGCCCATCACGCGCGCCGCCGCGAGCACCAGCCAGGATTGCGTGCCGCGCTGGTAGAGCCCGAACTCGCGCAGCGTCGCGTCTGCGGCCTTGCGGCAGTCCACGCTGTGCAGCAGCTGGTCGGTGCTGGCTGCAGCGGCAGTCAGGTGGAACGTGGCGAGCGCCCGCTGGGCGTAGCCGACTGTCTGCAGCGCCGCATCCGGGGCCGCCCCGGCGGCCCATTCGCGCGCCGCACGGTCGAGGATGGGGCTGCGCTGCAGCGGCGGGGCCGCCGCGGTGGTGCCGCCGCAACCGCCGGCCCTGAGCGCCTGTAGCGACGCGACGACGTCGGCCTGCGCGGCCGCGCTGGCAAGCACGCTGCAGAGGAATAAGTTACCCCAGAAATTCCGGGAACCGGCTTTCACGCATCGCCCTCCTCCGTTGCCATGCGACGCGCATGCGCGCACCCCGCATGGCGTCTCCCTAGCAAGAACGCAGCAGCCGCGGTTGCGCCTACACAGGCCCGTCCGTGGGCCCGCGCACCCAGTGCGCCTTAGGGCTAGCTCAAGGCGTAGAGGAACTCGACGAAGGAGCTGACCGCCCCGTCCAGGCCCTGAACCTTCGGGTTAGTCGATTCGATGAGGTAGTACTCATCCGGCGCATGCGCGCCGGTGCCGTGGCCAAGCCCGAAGTGCCCGGCGGCCAGTGAAAGCGGCGCATTGGTGAACACGTACCCGGGCCAGGAGCCGGCCGAGCGCGGCCACAGCAACGGCTCCTTGCCGAGTTTGCGGTAGGTGGCCAGCTGGGTCTGGATGAGCTTGCTGTTCGGATCGGTCTGGGTCGGGTCGTAGCCGCCGCTCATGTTGACCTCGATGTCCCCGAAGCCGTGCTTGGCCAGGTGCGCCTTGAGTTTCGCCAGCGTGTCGGCGGCGGTCATGTCGGGCACCAGGCGCATATCGATCTTGGCCACCGCGCGGTGCGGCAGCACGGTCTTGCCCCCCGGTCCGGTATACCCACCCACCAGGCCCTCTATATTGATGGTGGGCTTGGACTCCAGGAGCATCAGCGAGTCCACCCAGTTCTTGTCGTGCACCCAGTGCTTGACGCCGAGGGAGGCCATCTCGGTGGCCTCGGAGGTCTTAGCGGCGTATTCGCGGATCAGCTTCTCCTGGAACGGGCTCAGCGGTTTGACCTTCTCGAACAAGCCCTCGACGGCCGGCGTATGGCCGTCGCTCTCCACGAGCGTGTTGAGGGCCTGTATCAGGTGCCAGCTCGGGGAATCGACCTGGGCCTCAAGGCTCGAATGCACGTCGTGCGAGGGCCCGCGTCCCCATTTCTCGCCGCTGGACACCAGTTCCAGCTCAATCACGCCCTTGGCTCCCAGGGTCACCTCGACGCCACCGTCGCGGTCCTGGCCAGCCTCGGGCATGAACACCCCCGCGCATTTTTTCAGCTGCGCCATGACCTTGGGGTTATCGATCACCTCGTGAAAATGCGGCGAGCCGATCTCCTCCTCGCCCTCGGCCACCAGCACCAGGTTCACGGGCAGTTTCTTGCCCGCGGCCTTGAAGGCCAGGAGTGCGCTCAGGAACGAGTTCTCCGGTCCTTTCTGGTTCACCGCCCCGCGCCCCATGCAAACCATGCCGAGGCCGTCCTTGTGGACGAGCTTGCCCTCCAGCGGCGGCGAACTCCATTCGGCCGGCACGAACTGCTTCACGTCGTACATGAAGTAGATCGCCATGGTGGTGCGCGCGCCGGCATCCAGCACCCCGAACACCCCGGGCTTACCGCTCGTGGGGATGAGCTCGACGCCGGTGAACCCGGCGTTGCGGGCGAGCTGCGCCATGTACTCCGGGCCCTGCGGGTAGTTGCGGTCCTCGGCCGCGATCGAGGGCAGCGCGATCCACTCCTGCAGGCGCTTCACGTTGGCATCGTGCATCGGCGCGACCTGCGCCAGCACGGCCGCCTTGTCCGCGGCGCCCGCCGAGCCGGCCGCCCGGACGATCGCCGGCACGCTGGCGAGCGCGACGCCCGAGGCCGCCCCCTGTACGAAGATGCGTCGGTTCAGCATAGGATCGGTCGTGTCGCTCATGCGGTCGCTTCCCCTGATGTGTGGTCGGATGCCAGCTTCGCGCGCGGCGCATGCAGGCTGCACGACCGTCGCTCGCGAGATCTGTGTGGAGCGGTATGATCGTAGAGACCGCTCCCGCTTGGCAACTGAGGCGCCCGCGCGGGCACCGTGCGCGCAGCGGCACGAGTGTTCATCTGGCCCGCAGCCGGTGCGGGCCCGAGAGCTTTGAACCGCACAAGAAGGACCAAACCATGCTCCTGAAACCCTGGCTGCTCATCCTCGCGGCGAGCGGCCTGCTCGCCACGGCCGGTGCGCATGCCGCACCCCAGTACTTCCCCCACGCGGTCCCCGCGGATGCCAGGTCACTGCCCTTCAGCGACGCGGTCCGGGTCGGGGAGACGCTGTACGTCGCCGGGCACCTGGGCCTGGATCCCAGATCCGGCCGTGCCCCCGCCGACAGCGCCGTGGAGGCAAGACTCGCCCTGGATGCGGTGCAGGCCACACTGAAGGCTGCGGGGATGACGATGGAAGACCTGGTCTCGGTGACCGTGTACTGCACCGATCTTGCCCTGTACGACAATTTCAACAGCGTCTACGCGAGCTATTTCCACGGCAAGTACCCGGCGCGGGCCATGATCGGGGCCGCGAGCCTGTTGCGCGGCGGGCACTTTGAGGTCCAGGGCATCGCCGTGAAGGCGGCGCCGTCCCCGCACTGAGCGCATGGAGGCACGGATCACGCCCGGTGGGGCGTAACGAGGCTGCGGCCGCCACGAGCGATTTAGCTGGTCGCGGGGGCCGCCAGCCCGTATCGTGGCTCCCCGGCTGCAGGCTTCTCCAAGTCGCGCGGATTACCCCGGCAGGAGCGGATTTCATGGCCAGCCTCAACCTCGTCGACGCCTTCGCCAAGTTCGGCGCCAAGGCCGGCGTGCGGGCCCAATCGGCCATCGCGGCCGACGGGGCCATCGTCCTCAACTGCGCCTCCACCTACTTCGGTCACCACGCCGAGGGTGTGCTGCGCTACCAGGATCGCCTGTCGCGCGAGGCGGAGAAGGCGCGCGGCACCGTGCAGCTGGGCGAGCACCTTACCCGCGCCCTCGACGAGAGCCTGCCGGTGCGGCCGGTCATCGTCTCGCGCACCGCAATGCGCGGCGGCAAGTCCAGCCGCACCGTGCACGTGCGGGCGGACCTGGTCGGCAAGGTCACCTCCTTCGACGGCGACCTGTTCATCGTCGACTTCCGGCGCATACCGGAGCCGGAGAAGGAAAAGAAGGCGGTCGGCAAGCGCCGCTAGAGGCACGCGCTACTGGCGGTGGATGGCGCTGTGCTGCTTGCGCAGCACGTACTTCTGGATCTTGCCGGTGGCGGTCTTGGGCAGCTCCGCCACGAAGTGCACGGCGCTGGGCACCTTGAAGCCGGCGAGCCGCTCGCGGCAGTGCGCCCGCAGCTGTTCCGCGGTGGCCTGTGCGCCGGAGCGCAGCACGACATGCGCAACCGGTGTCTCGCCCCACTTCTCGTGCGGCCATGCCGACGACGGCGGCCTCCATGACCGCCGGGTGCGACAGCAGCACTCCCTCCAGCTCGATCGAAGAGATGTTCTCGCCGCCGCTGATGATGACGTCCTTGAAGCGGTCGCGAATCTCGACGTAGCCATCCTCGTGCACCACGGCCGCGTCCCCGGTGTGGAACCAGCCGCCGCGCAAAGCGGTCGCCGTGGCCTGCGGGTCGTTGTAGTAGCCCTTCATCACCACGTTGCCGCGCACCACGATCTCCCCAAGCGTCGCGCCGTCCGCGGGCACCTCCTGGTCGTTCTCATCGACCACCCGCAGCTCGCCGGAGGTGATCAGCTCCACCCCCTGGCGCGCCTTGTGCCGGGCCGACTCATCCGCCGTTGCCTCGGCATCCTGCGGCCGCGGCTCGCACACCAGGATGAACGGGGTGGTCTCGGTGAGACCGTAAACGTGGGTGACCACCCAGCCCAGCTCGCCCTCGATGCGCTGGATCGTCGCCGGCGCCGGCGGCGCACCGGCGGTCAGCACGCGCACGCCGCGCCGCAGACGAGCGCGCTCCTCGGCCGGCCCATTGGCGATGGCGATCAGCACCGTGGGCGCCGCACACAGCAGCGTCACCGCTTCGCGGTTCACCAGTTCGTAGACCGCGCTGGCGTCGACCTTGCCAAGGCACACGTGCGTGCCGCCGACTGCCGTGACGGTCCACACGAAGGTCCAGCCGTTGGCATGGAACATCGGCAGCGTCCACAGGTAGCGCTCCCCGACCACCATCGGGTGGTGCACCAGGGTGCCGACGGTGTTCATCCAGGCATTGCGGTGCGTGATCATGACTCCCTTGGGTCGCGAGGTCGTGCCACTGGTGTAGTTGATGGCGATGACATCGTCCTCGGCGATCGGTGCCGCGCGGAACTGCGGCGCAGCCGCCGCCAGCGTGCTCTCGTAATCCAGCCAGCCGGCGGCGTTGCCGCTGAGCGCGACGAAGTGGCGCACGCCGCTGAGCTCGGCGCGCAGCGCCTCCAGGGTGCCGATGAAGTCCTGGTGCACGCATACCACCGTCGGCTGGCAGTGCTCGATCATGTAGCGGAAGTCCGCGCTCGTGAGGCGGTAGTTCAGCGGCACGATGATCGCGCCGATCTGCGGCACGGCGTAGAACTGCTCGAGCATGGCGTGGCAGTTGGGGGCGATGACCACGACGCGGTCGCCCACGCCCACGCCCAGCTCCTGCAGCGCCCCCGACCAGCGGTCGCAGCGCTCCAGGAACTGCGCATAGCTGAAGCGCCTGGGTCCGTCGACCACGGCCTCGCGCTGCGGGTAGATGCGCCGCGCGCGGCGCGCAAATTCCAGCGGTGTCAGCGACACGTCCACTTCGTTCCCCCTCGGCGCACGGGCCTATCCGGCCGTGCTGCGTTCACGCCGCCACTGACTCGGCGAGGTCCCCACGACCTTCTTGAAAGTGCGGCTGAAGGCCGACTCGGAATCGTAACCGACCAGGTTGGCGATCGCCGCAACGCTGTCACGCCCGGCGATGAGGTGCGCGGTGGCCACTTGCATGCGCCAGTTCGCCAGGTACTGCATCGGCGGGCGGCCGACGAACTGGCTGAAGCGCTCGGCCAGCGCCGAGCGCGATAGTCCCACGTGGCGGGCGAGTGACTGCAGGTTCCAGTTGCGCCCGGGCGTGCGGTGCAGCGCGTTCAGTGCGCGCCCGACGAACGGGTCGCGCAAGCCGGCCAGCCAGTCGGTGCGGTCGGCGGGCAGGCCTTCCAGGTAGTGGCGGATCACGTCCACGAACATCAGCTCGCTCAAGCGGCTGAGCACGCTCGCCCCGCCGATGCGCGGCTGGCGGGACTCCGCGAGCGCAAAGCGCACGTAGGCGCCGAGCGCGCCGCCGGTGTCGCGCACGTGGATGACGCGCGGCAGGGCCGCGAGCAGCGGGTTGTAGGGGCGCACGTCGCAGCCCAGGAAGCCGCACACCAGGTGCGCCGCCTCGGCGGCGCCGTCTGCCCCCATCGATATCGTGAACGGCAGCTGCTGGCCCTCCTGCGGCTGGCGGTAGCGGGACAGGTCGGTGCGGGTGCGCATGCCCGGGGCACTGGACAGCAGGTGGGTGTCTCCGTGCGGGAAGACGATGATGTCGCCGGCATGCAGCTGCACCGGCGGCTCATCCGGCATGCCGGCCCAGCAGCTGCCGCCGATCATTACGTGGTAGGAGATCAGGTGCTCGGCCCCCGGGAACATGCGCTCGACGATCGCCTTGCCGGGCGGCGTCGCGGCCACCCATGGTTCCGCGGCGTGGATGTCGAAGAAGACGGCACCGGTCAGGCGCACCGCCTTGAGCACATCCGACAACGCATCCATCCCACCCCCCCGCGCCGGCTTCTGCGGACGATCAGGCACGCGCGGCGGACGAACGGTCATTCGTGCCGCCGCCGCCGGCCGCTAGACTTCTCTGCAGCCGGAAACAAGGTCGCCAGTCTACAGGCAGGCGCCGGCAACGCCGAGCAGGTGTTGCCTTTCCCCGGGCAATTACCAGCACAGACCAGGAATCAGGAGCCCTCATGAGTATTCAAAGCACCCACAAGTCCAGCTGCTTCTGCGGCGCGGTGCAGTTCGAAGTGACCGGCGACCCGGCGGCGATGGGCTATTGCCACTGCGCCTCCTGCCGGCAATGGTCGGCAGGCCCGGTGAACGCCTTCACCCTGTGGCCGCCGGCGGCGCTGAAGGTGACCCGCGGCGCCGAGCGCATCGGCAGCTTCCACAAGACCCCGACCAGTCACCGCAAATGGTGCACCCAGTGCGGCGGCCACCTGTTCACGGACCATCCGACCATGGGCCTGGTGGATGTCTATGCAGCCCTCCTGCCGCAATTGAAGTTCGAACCTGCGCTGCACGTGCACTACCAGGAGACGCTGCTGCCGATACGCGACGGCAAGCCGAAGATGAAGGACATGCCCAAGGAGATGGGCGGCTCGGGCGTCGCGCTGCCCGAGTGAGCAGGATGCGGCGGCCGGACGTGCGCGCAGTCCGGCCGCCGCTCCCACCCCCCCTACAGCGAGCGCAGGAAGTTGATCAGATCCTGTTGATCGCGCGGGCTCAGGGCCGCAAAGTTCTGCACGATAAGGTTTGCCTCACTGCCCGGGCTCGCGTGGTACTGGATCACCTGCACGAGGTTGCTGGTGCGCCCGTCGTGCAGGAAGAACACCCGCTGACCCACGCCCCACAGCGGCGCGGTGCGGAATTCATCCGGGCCGGCGCCGCCCTGCGTGATGCCATCGGCCAGCCGCGTGCCCATGTGGTGCACCAGCAGATCCGAGTACAGCGGCACCGGACGGTTGGACAAAGCCGCACTGGCACCGCGATTGCCCCGGCACCCGGCCGGTGCCGGTGGTCATCGAAGGCACGTGGCACAGCGCGCAACCGACGCTGGCGAACAGCGCGCTGCCGTGCTGTGTTGACGGCGTCGGTGCCGCCGGCGGCGGCGGGGCGAGCATGCGCATGAAGATCGCGAACCCCTCGATGTCCGAGAGCACTGAAGTGAGCGGACTGAGCGGCACGGCTGAGGCCGGGATGGTGCTGATGTCGTTGGGCGCGGGGACCGCCCCCTGGCAATTCGCCTGCTCATCACGTTCCTGCGGGAACAACTCGTTGGAGATGCCCATCTCCACGTTGTAGGCCTCGCCGGCAAACATCAGCAGCGACTTGTTCTGCGCTTTCCAGCCGAAGCGCGTGATCGTGCCGTCGTTGGCGCTGCGGTTGACGTTGCCGCCGAGATTGGCGTTGGGATGACCGAAGACGCCCATGCGCTGCTTGCTTGCGGAATTGGCGATGACGTTGGCCAGAATGGCCGAATCCGGAATCGCCTCGATCAGTCCTGCGCCCATGATCGGCGTCGGGATGCGGAACACGATGTTGCGATTGCCGCCCTGGCCGGTCAGCGGATTGCCGGCCGGCAGAAAGCTCGGCTGGGTGAGGTTGCAGGTGCCGGCATCCGTGCGTCCCGTGATCACGAACAGGTCGTGCACCCCGCCGTCGGCGTGCGCCATTGGACTGCACGAAGCGTGCCTCGCGCACCGGGCCGTTGGGCGCGATGAACCACGGCATCTGATTAGTGGCACCGTCGGAACTGGCCGCGGCGAACAGCGGATTCACCGGCGGACTCGAGCCACCCACGTACGGCTGCTGGTGACAGGAGGAGCAGCTGTTGGAATTGAACCGCGGCCCTAAGCCCTCGCCCTCGCCGGGGATCGTCCCCGACACCCCGTCCACCTCCTGGAAACGAGCGAGCCCGTCACGATAGAACACCAGCTCCTCGTCGCTCAGTCCCGGCAGGTACACAGGCTCGCCAGCGTCGGTGGCGGCCTTGCGCACCCCGGGGTCGGTGACCTGCGTGAACGATGCTTGAATCTGCGCCTGTGCCGGCGTTGTGTTGGTGCCGAGAATCATCAGTGCCAGGAGCGGCGTGAGGCACGCCGCTCCGATCTGCTTTCGCATTCTCATGGCTTGCGCCCCCCTGAATGTTCGCGAAAGATCCGTGGGTTCACGGATCGTGCGGGGGGTGGTGTACGCCCGTCACAGCACTTGTGTCGAAGTGTCGCGCGATCCAGACGCGCGCCCGCCGGTGTGCAAATACCGGCAAACAAGGCAAAAACGTGCCCCTGCACAGCCTCAGGCCCAGCGTCACTGAGCCATAAATTCGTCGAATGAGTTGCCAATTGTGAGCGCCGGTGGCAGCGTGCGCCCCCTGCATGTTCACCAAAGGACGGTCATGCAAGGGGCCTGGCGGCTGCGGCCGCTCGTGATCACGGAAGAGGAGCTGCGGCAGCTGCGCGAATGGGCGCAGGCGCGGCGCAGCAACCCCTCGCTGGCCGTGCGGTCGCGCATCATCATGGCCTGCACGCGCGATGCGGCCAACACCGCCGTCGCGCGCCGCATCCGGGTGAGTCCCCAGACCGTCGGCAAGTGGCGCAGGCGTTTCGTCACGCGACGCCTGCCCGGCCTCATGGATGAACCGCGCTCGGGGGCGCCGCGCTCGATCAGCGACGAACTGGTGGAAGCGGTGCTCGCCAAGACCCTGCACGAGAGCCCGCCGGGAACTGCGCGCTGGAGCAGCCGCCAGCTGGCCAGTGCGCTTGGCATCTCGCAGCGCGCGGTGCTGCGCATCTGGCATGCGTTCGACCTGTGAGCGGCCCCAGTGCCACCGGTGCAGTTGGCGCCGCTGTCACGTCATGCAGTGAGCCACGCCGCGCTGCTGACGGGGCGGCGCGGGATTGCGCTATTGTGTCGCGCAAGGCGCGCTCGGGCGCGCTACCCCGGAGACCCACGATGCTCCTGACAGCTGCGATCCTGGCACTCGATGTGCTCAAACCGCTCGACCCCGCCGGGCCGAGCTTCGACTGCTCCAAGGCAACCGCGGTGGTCCCGGTGCTGATCTGCGCCGATGCCACGCTCATCGGCCTGGACCGCGACATGGCCGCGCGCTATGGCGCCTGGCGCACGGCCCACCCGGCGGATGCGGACGCGGTCACGCAGCAGAACGCCTGGCTCACGCAGCGTGATGCGTGTGCCAGCGCGAACGACCGGCAGGGCTGCGTCACCAGCGCTTACCAGCAGCGCATCACGGCGCTGAAGATTCTCGCCGGCCAGGTGCCCGTGTTCGCCACCGCCACGTATGCATGCGCCGGGCGGGAGTCGCACCCGCTCACCGCCAGCTACTTCCACAGCGAACCGGCCGCGGTGCTCATCGACTACCAGGGCACGAAGGTCGTCGCCTTCGCCGCCCCGTCGGGCAGCGGCGCCCGCTATGCCACCGGCGACGTGGAGCTGTGGGAGCACCAGGGCACGGCGGCCTTCAGCTGGCACGGACAGCAGCTCTCGTGCCCCCGGCAGTCGAGCACGCCACCCCACTGACCGCGACGCCTAAGCTGTGGTCCAATGGGCACCCGGACTGAACAGGTGTCAGCGTGAGCAATTTGCGTGTCGGTTTCATCGGTCTCGGCAACGTCGGCGGCCAGCTTGCCGGCAACCTGCTGCGCCACGGCGTCGACGCTCACGGTGCGCGACCTGGACGCGGCGCGCGTCGGCGGACTTCGTCGCGCGCGGCGCCAGGAGCGCGGCGAGCCCGCGCGAACTGGCCGCAGGCGGTGCGACCTGGTGATCACCTGCCTGCCCTCGCCGGCGATCTGCGCTGCGGTCATGGAGGCGCCGGACGGGGTGCTGGCCGGCCTGTCCGCGGGAAAGATCTGGCTGGAGATGAGCACCACCGATGAGGCGGAGATGCGGCGCCTGGCCGCGCGCGTCAGCCGCGCGGGCGCGGCGGCGATGGACTGCCCGGTGTCGGGCGGCTGCCATCGCGCGGCGACCGGCAACATCTCGATCTTCGCCGGCGGCGCCGCGCGAGAGCTTCGAGCGCGCCCTGCCGGTGCTGAAGATCCTCGGGACAGCGCATCCTGCACACCGGTGAGGTCGGCTCGGCCTCGGCGCTGAAGGTGCTGACCAACTACCTGTGCACGGTGCACCTGGCCGCGCTCGCCGAGGCGCTCACGGTCGCCAAGGTGGCCGGCCTGGACCTCAACACCGCCTACGAGGCGATCCGCATCTCCTCGGGCAACTCCTTCGTGCACGAGACCGAGTCGCAGGTGATCCTGAACGGCAGCCGCGACATCAACTTCACCATGGATCTGGTTATCAAGGACGTCGGGCTGTTCGATGCGCTGGCGCGCGCGCACCGCGTGCCGCTGGAGCTGTCGCCGCTGGTGCTCGGCATCTTCCAGGACGGCGCGCAGCGCTTCGGGCCGCGCGAGTTCTCCCCCAACATCATCCGCCGCCTCGAGGAGCCGTGCGGCGTGCGCGTGCTCGGTGAGGGCTTCCCCGCGCAGATGGTGGACCAGGAGCCTGAGGTCGAGGGCTACGAGGTCATTCCGCCGGGCCGCGTACGCGCCAAGCCGGCGGCGCCGCGCTCATGAGCAGCCCGCTGATCGAGAGCCGCTCCATCGACTACGTGCCGCTGGCCGAGCGCCACGGCAAGGTCTGGCACCTGTGGCCGGTGTGGTTCTCCGGCGATGCGCACCTGGCGACGCTCGCGGTGGGCGTCCTGGGCATCACCCTCGGCGGCAACCTCGCTGTGGACCTCGCTCGCGGTGGTGCTCGGCTGCCTGCTCGGCACCTTCTTCATGGCCTTCCATTCCACCCAGGGGCCGCAGCTGGGCCTGCCGCAGATGATCCAGTCGCGGCCGCAGTTCGGCTACGTCGGGGCGCTGCTGGTGTGGGCGCGTCGCGCTGATCGCCTACATCGGCTACAACGCCTTCAACGACGTGCTCGCCGCGCAGACCCTGCACCAGCTCAATGGCGCGATCGCGCCCACCTCGGTCGACCGCGATCATCGCTGTTCTCCCTGGCCGCCATGGCGCTCGCGGTGCTCGGCTACGACCAGATCCACATCGCGCAGCGCGCAGTCGCCTACCTCATGATCGCGGTCCTCACGGTGTTCTCGGTCGGCGCGCTGGTGGCGATGCAAGTTCCCGGCCGCGCGAGTGGGACTGGGGCGAGTTCCGCGCCGTGCCCTTCCTCACCGCAGCTCTTCGCCGCCGCCGCCTATCAGCTGAGCTGGTCGATCTACGTCTCGGACTACTCGCGCTACCTGCCGCGCGAGGTGAGCGTGCGCGCCTCGTTCTGGTGGACCTACCTCGGCGCCTTCATCGGCGGGGCGTGGATGATGCTGGTGGGCACGATCGTGCAGCCGCGACCGCGCCGCACGCTGAACGTGGCCGCCGCCATCGAGCAGCGCCGCGGACCTGGTGTTCCCCGGGTTCGGGCAGCGTGCTGCTGATCGGCGGCATGCTCGGGCTGATCACCATCACCTCGCTCAACTTCTACGGCGCCTCGCTCACGCTGCTGAGCGTGGCCGATACCGTCAAGCCGCTGCGCTCGACGTCGGCCAAGCGCCTGGTGAGCCTGGTGCTCACCTTCGTGGTGAGCACCGGCATCGCGCTGTGCGTTCCTCGGGCAGCTTCATCAACCGCTTCGAGGACCTGCTGGCGGTGCTGCTGTACCTGTTCACGCCCTGGACGGCGATCAACCTGGTCGACTTCTACGTCGTGCGCAAGGGGCACTACTCGATCCGCGAGATCTTCAACCCGCACGGCATGTACGGGCGCTGGAACTGGCGCGGCCTCACCGCCTACGCCGTCGGCTTCGTGGCGATGATCCCGTTCTTCAGCTCACCGATGTACACCGGGCCGGTCGCGCGGGCGCTCGGCGGGGCCGACATCGCCATGCTGATCGGGCTGCCGGTCTCGGCGGCGGTGTACCTGTGGGCCTGCCGCTCGCTGGATCTGGCGGCCGATCAGCGGCGCGCGGCCGCCGCGGACGCGGGGCTGGAGTAAGGAGCGGCCGTGGCGTGACCGGCTACGCAGGCGCCCTGCTGCGGGCGTCGGCGCTCATGAATCCACCGCCGGCATCGGGCTGTTGCTCGCGCCGGCTCTGGTGGCGCAGTTGCTGCTCGGCTACCGCGGCGCTACTGCTTGCGCGCATCGCCGGTGCCGTGACGCAGGGTCGTGACGGGCTAGGAAGCCTTCTTGCGCGCGACGCCCACAGGCAAAGTGTCGGCGCCGCGCATCGCCGGGTCTGCGAAGGCCTCCGGATGCGCCAGGTAGTCCAGGCCCATGTCCAGGCCGTCCTGGCCCCAGAACATCTCCTCGCCGACCAGCAGCGTCGGCACGCCGAAAATCCCGCGCGCACTGGCCCACTCGGTGTTCTCGCGCAGCTGCGCCTTGACGGCCGGAGCGCTCAGCGGCTGTCTGCGGGTCGGCCACCGCCAGTTCCCGCGCCAGGTCTGCAATCACCTCCGGCGCCGAGACATCGCGCCCGTCGCGGAACACCGCGTCCAGCACGACGCCGGCGGCGCGCAGGTCGTTGCCGGCGGCGATGATGAGGCGCAGCGCCGCCAGCGGGTTGAACGGATGCGCCGGCGGGAAGCGCATCGGCAGCCCGAGCTGCCGCGCGCGCCACAGCGCAAACCGGTAGGTGAAGCGGCGCTTGGGGGCGATCTCCGCCGGTCCCAGCTGGCCGAAGTGGTCCAGCAGCCCGGCGAACAGCACCGGCTTGGGCGTCACCGCAACATCGAGGCTCAGCCGCGAAATGCGCGGAAACGACAGATAGGCAAACGGGGAGATGACGTCGTAGACCCAGGTGACCTTGTCTGGCTTGGGCATGGCCTCAGGTCCCCGAGACGCGCACGACGAGCTTGCCGAAGTTCTCCCCGCGCAGCAGGCCGATCAGCCCCTGCGGCGCGTTCTCCAGGTCCTCGAGGATCTCCTCGCGATAGCGCACCGCGCCCTCCTTCACCCAGGCACTCATGTCCTTGTAGAACTCCGGCATGCGCTTGAAGTGGTCGAAGATGATGAAGCCCTGGACCTTGATGCGCCGCTTGAGCACCTGGGTGAGGAACTGCGGGGTGCGATCGACCCCCTGCGGCAGCTGGTCGAGGTTGTACCAGGCGACCAAGCCGCACACCGGCATGCGCGCGCCGATGTTCATCAGCGGCATGACAGCTGCCAGCGTCAGGCCGCCGACGTTCTCGAAGTAGACATCGATCCCCTGCGGGCAGGCGGCCGCGAGCGCCTCGCGCAGCCCGCCGTCGCGGTGGTCGACGCAGGCATCGAAACCGAGCGTCTTGACAGCGTAGTCGCACTTATCGCGGCCGCCAGCGACACCGACCACGCGGCAACCCTTGATCTTGGCGATCTGGCCCACGATGGACCCGACCCCGCCGGTGGCCGCGCCCACGACGACGGTCTCACCAGGTTTCGGCTCCCCGATATCCAGCAGGCCCACGTAGGCGGTCAGCCCGGGCATGCCCAGCACCCCGAGCGCGTACGACAGCCGCGGCATGGACGGGTCGATCTTGGTCACCTGGCGCGCATCCAGCACCGCGTAGTCCTGCCAGCCGGCCACGGCGAGCACCAGGTCCCCGACCTGGAAGCCCTCCACGTTGGACGCCTCCACCACGCTCACCGTCTGCCCGGTCATGACCTCCCCCAGTGCCACCGGTGGCACGTAGGAGGGGACGTCGTTCATGCGCCCGCGCATGTACGGGTCGAGGGACAGGTAGCGCGTGCGCAGCAGCAGCTGCTCGGGGCCGGCCGCCGGCACCGGGTGCTTCTCCAGCACGAAGTCATCCACGCTCGGCTCGCCCTGGGGGCGGCGCGCAAGGATGAAGCGGCGGTTGATGGCCTGGGGAGTGCTCATCGGCATTGCCTCACATCATGAACTCGAGTTTCACGCCGGGCGGCACGGCGGCGGCCCGGTCCACGAACAGGTCCGCGAACAGCACGCTCCCCGGGGTGACGCTGTAGTGCTCGAACTCGCGCACCCCCGCATCGTAAAGCACCGCATCGTCGATGAAGAACTGTCCGGTGCACTGGCGCGCCGGCCGGGAGAGGATCACGTGCGCGGCGTCCGCCATCACCGCCGGAGTGCGCGAACGCGCCAGCATGGCGCTGCCGCCCAGGGCAAATTCCACCGCCGCGGTGGCGATCGTGGTGCGCGGCCACAGCGCGTTGCAGGCGATGCCTTCGGCGCGGTACTCCTCGGCCAGCCCCAGCATGCACAGCGACATGCCGAACTTGGACAACGAGTACGCCAGGTGGCTGGCAAACCACTGCGGCTTCAGCTGCAGCGGCGGCGAGAGCGTGAGGATGTGCGGGTTGGCGGCCTTCTTGAGGTAGGGGATGCAGGCGCGCGAGGTGACGAAGGTGCCGCGCGTGTTGATCTGCTGGATCAGGTCGTAGCGCTTCATGTCGATCTGCTCGGTGCCCGAGAGGTTGATCGCCGAGGCGTTGTTGATGCAGACGTCGATGCCACCGAAGGTGTCCGCGCAGCGCTTCACCGCCTGGACGACGCTCGCTTCCTCGCGCACGTCCACGACCATCGGCAGCGCCTTGCCGCCGGCGCGCTCGACCTGCGCGGCCGCGGTGTAGATGGTACCCGGCAGCTTCGGGTGCGGTTCGGCGGTCTTGGCCGCGATAGCGATGTTGGCCCCGTCCTGCGCGGCGCGCAGCGCGATGGCGAGGCCGATCCCACGGCTCGCGCCGGTGATGAAGAGCGTCTTACCTGCCAGACTCACGCGACCCCCAGTCGTTTGCGCCATCCCGATACCGAGCCTGGTTAGTGTACGTCAGCGCGCCGCGCCGCGATCCGCAGAGCGCGCCGGGGCCTGTGCTAGCATCGTCCGCTGCCGCCTTCCGGCTTCTTCGCAAGGAACCCGCGCCATGCGCCAGCCCCTGTTCATCCTGTGCGGACTGCTCGCCCTCGCCCCGGCGCTCCCGGCACAGGAGGAGGACTACAGCAAGGTGCAGGTCAAGAGCACGGCGCTGGCGCCGAACCTTTACCTGCTCGAGGGGGTGGGCGGCAACGTCGCCGCAGCCGTGGGTCCGCAAGGGGTGCTGCTGGTGGACGACGAGTTCGCCGGCGTGGCGGACAAGATCCGCGCGGCACTGAAGGGCCTGGGCGCGGACCAGCCGGTGCGCTTCGTGGTCAATACGCACTATCACTCCGATCACACCGACGGCAACCTTGCCTTTGCCCAGGCCGGCGCGGTGGTGATCGCGCATGAGAACCTGCGCGCCCGTCTGGAGCGCGGCGGCACGGCCGGCAACGGCGGCTCGATCTCCAAGGATTTCAAGCCCGCCCCGGCCGGCGCGCTGCCCGCGGTCACTTATACGAACGAACTCACCGTGCACCTCAACGGCATGCCGGTGCGCGTGCACCACTATGCGCGGGCGCATACCGACGGGGACTCGGTAGTGTTCTTCCCCGGCGCGAACGTGGTGCACATGGGTGACATCTACGTGCGCTACGGCTTCCCGTTCATCGACATCCTGGGCGGGGGCAACGTCCGCGGCATGATTGCCGCCTGCGCGGACGTGCTGCGCACGGCGCCGCCCGGGACCCGGGTGATTCCCGGCCACGGCGCGGTGGCGACCCTCGATGACCTGCGCGAGTACCTGAAGATGCTCGAGGACACCACCGCCGCGGTGCAAAAGGCGCTCAAAGCCGGTCAGACTCTTGAGCAGATGAAGAAGGACAAGATCCTCGGGGCCTGGAGCGCGCGTTATTCCCCGGCCAAGGGCTTCGTCGACACCGACGCCTTTACCGACTCACTTTACAACTCGCTGAACCCGCCGCCGCGTGCGGTCGGCGCTGCGCACTGAAAACTGCCGTCATCGGCTGACTTGCGCTTGCCGGAGCGGGCGCGGTAGCGTGCCCCGGAAATAACAAGGAGTACGCCGTGCGCTGGGATGATCTTCGCGAAAGCAGCAATGTTGAGGACGCGCGCGGCAGCACCGGTGGCGGCGGGCGCGGCCTGAAGCTGGGCATCGGCGGCACCCTGCTCGCCCTGGTGGCCTCGTACTTCCTCGGTATCGACCCCCGGGTGATTCTGGGCCTGGTCAGCTCGGTGCCCAACCAGCAAGCGGCCCCGGCCGCGGTCCAGGGCACCCCGTCGGATGAGCAGGGACGGTTCATCGCCGCGGTGCTGGGCGGCACCGAGGACACCTGGAGCGCCATCTTCCAGCAGAACGGGCGCACCTACGTGCCGCCCACGCTCGTGCTGTACCGCGACCAGATGCCCACCGCCTGCGGCTCAGGCAGCTCTGCGGCCGGCCCCTTCTACTGCCCGCTCGACCGCAAGGTGTATCTGGACCTGTCCTTCTTCCAGCAGCTCGCGCAGCAGTTCCAGGCCCCGGGCCAGTTCGCGCAGGCCTACGTGGTCGCCCACGAGGTCGGGCACCACGTGCAGAACCTCCTGGGGATCGCCGACAAGGTGCGTGCCGTGCAGGAGCGCGGCTCCGAGGAGCAGCGCAACCAGCTGTCGGTGCGGCTGGAACTGCAGGCGGACTGTTTCGCCGGCGTCTGGGCGAAGCACACCGACCAGAGCAAGCACATCCTCGAGGCCGGCGATGTGGACTCGGCGATGCGCGCCGCCGCCTCGGTCGGGGACGACACGATCCAGAAGCGCACGCGTGGTTACGTCGTTCCCGAGTCCTTCACCCATGGCAGCGCCGCGGAGCGAACGTCGTGGTTCAAGCGCGGGCTGACCGACGGGACGATCCAGGGCTGCGACACCTTCGCCGCAGGAACCTGACAGCACACGCGCGGTAGCGGCCGGCGGCCGAGGGTTCGCGCAGCCGCGCGCGCATTGCCTGCCGGCGGGCAGGCAAACGGGGCACGCGCCGTTACCGGCGCGCGCCCCTCTTGCGGATCAGGAGCAGGCCTTGCCGTGGTCGGCGTGGGCGCCGGCGGCCTTGGCAGCTGCCTCGGTCATGTACTTGCCCTGCTTGGTCTTGCCGTACCAGACATCCGAGGGGCAGTGATACACGTTGCTGTCCGTGTTGACCCATACCTGCCCGGGACCGCCGCCCGGGACCGCCGTCGCCGCAGGCGCATTGCGGGTCATGGTGGCGGCCGGTGCGGCCGCTGCCGCGGTTGCCGCTGCCGGAGCGGCCGGAGCCGCCGGTGCCGGGGCGTTCACCGGTGCCGCGCCGCTCTTGTTGATGCCACCGTGGCCGCTGCATGCACCGCGCCCACCCTTGGAAGTGGTGCCGTCGTTGCAGGGAACCATGCTCGCAGCGGTCGTGGAGGCCGCCGCTGCCGAGGGGGTCGCCGTCGCCGCCGGTGCCGCCGCCGCAGCGGCTGCCGGCGCGGTGGCCGTCTTGTTGACGCCGCCGTGACCGCTGCAGGCACCGCGACCGCCCTTGGGCGAGGTCGTGCCGTCCTTGCAGGTCACCGGGCCGCTGCTGGAGGAGGAAGATGACGTGGCAGCAGCGGGTGCTGCGGCCGCGGGTGCTGCGGCCGCGGGCGCTGCCGCGGCAGAAGATTGCGCCGCCTGCTGGCCGGCGACCGCAGCCGACTTGTTCACCCCGCCGTGGCCGCTGCACGCGCCGCGGCCACCGTGCGAGCTGGTGCCGTCGTTGCAGGTGACCGTCGTGGTGCTCGCGTCCTGGGCGCTCGAGAGCGCCGGGACCGCCAGCAGGGCGGTGCCGAGCACCGTGCCATACACAAGACCTTGGAACTTCGTTACGTTCATTTGCAGCGCTCCGAGCGAGTACCCGCTTATTCTGGGCGGCCAGAATAACGCAATCCGCCACGGCGGGGGTACGGGGCTGCGGCCTGACTGGCCCGCGGCGCGCGGCGCAAGTACGCTGGCGCTATTAAGAAATCTTCATGTAGGGGTGCAGATGCCGTTGCGGTCAGGTGGATTGTTGTTGGGAGTGCTGCTGGCGGCGCTGCTGCCGCGGCTGGCCTGCGCCGAGTGGCTCGAGCGCACCGAGGCGATCATGGGCACGCGGGTGTACGTGCAGCTGTGGTCCACTGATGCCGCCAAGGGCAACGCGGCCATCGAGGCGGTCATGGACGACATGCGGCGCATCGATGACCTCATGAGTCACTACAAGCCCGACAGCCAGCTGTCGCGGATCAACGCGCGCGCCAACCAGGAGCCCGTGCAGGTCGACAAGGAGCTGTTCGACCTGATCAAGCTGTCCACTTACTACTCGCAGATCACCCAGGGCGCCTTCGACATCACCTACGCAAGCGTCGGCTACCTGTACAACTACCCCGAGCACATCCACCCCACCGAGGCACAGATCAAGGACGCCCTGCCGGCGGTCAACTGGCGCAACATGCTGCTCGATGAGGCGCACCACACCGTGCGCTTTGAGCACCCGGGGATGCGCATCGACCTGGGTGGCATCGGCAAGGGCTACGCGGTCGATCGCGGCATCGACATCCTCAAGGCGCGCGGCATCGAGCACGCCGTCGTCACCGCCGGCGGCGATACGCGCATTCTCGGGGATCACATGGGGCGGCCGTGGCTGGTGGCGATACGCCATCCCGACAATCCGCAGAAGGTCGTCACGCGCATCCCACTCTCGGACAGCGCGATGTCCACCTCCGGGGACTACGAGCGCTACTTCGATGAGGACGGCGTGCGCTACCACCACATCATCGACCCGCACACCGGCCACTCGGCCAGCAAGGTGCGTAGCGCCACGATCCTCGCCCCGACCGCCACGCAGACCGACGGGATGTCCAAGACCGCCTTCGTGCTCGGCGCCGAGAAGGCGCTGGAGATCATCAACAGCATGCCCGAGTACGACGCGGTGTTCGTGACCCCCGAGGGTCACGTGCTCTACTCCAATGGGCTGCGCCCGCCCGCGCCGCGCCCGGAGCCCGCCGCGCCTACTGGGAAGGGCCCCGCGGGCTCACCCTGAGCAGCGCGTCCACCTCGGCTTCCGCGGCGAGCCAGTCCTCCTCCGCGTGTCCGTGGACGAAGCCGCGGCGCTCGGCGCGCAGGTACGCCCCGATGGCGATGAGTTCGCGGCGCGCCTCCTCGGTCACAGGCGTACGCGGCGCACCGGCCGCACTCGGGCGCGGGCTTCTCATGCGCTGTGGGCTCGGTGCGGGACGTGAGGGATCAGTCGAACGGCGGCTGGCCATGGACTCCTCCTTGACGTGAGCCACGACTGTGCACGCGAGTCCCGCACGCGCGCAAGCGCACGCTGGCATGCGCCTGCCTAAGCGGTGCCCTGAGCTTGGCGCTCAGGGCACGGGTTGCGCACTAGGACTTGCGGCGTGCCTTGCGCGGGCGCCCTTCGGCGGCAGCGGCGGCCACGTCCAGCTGCTCAAGGTACTTGCGGAAGTCGCGCCCGAGCACCGGGTGCGCCAGGGCGTACTCGACGGTCGCCTGCAGATAGCCGAGCTTGCTGCCGCAGTCGTAGCGCTTGCCCGAGAAGCGATAGGCGTATACGGCTTCCTCGTGCATCAGTGCGGCAATGCCGTCGGTGAGCTGGATCTCCCCGCCGGCGCCGCGCCCGATCTTGTCCAGGTGCTCGAAGATCGAGGGGGCCAGCACGTAGCGACCCACGACCGCAAGGTTCGAGGGCGCCGCCGCGGGCTTGGGCTTCTCGACGATGCTACGCACGCGGCTGGTGTGCGAACGGTCGGCCTCGACCGCGACGATGCCGTACTTGTCGGTGTCGCGGTGCGGCACGACCTGCACGCCGAGCACGCTCGCGCGCTTGGCCTCGTAGACCTGCGCCATCTGCGCAAGGCAGCCGACTTCACTGCGGATCAGATCATCCGCCAGGTGCACGAAGAACGGCTCGGCACCCACGGCCGGCTGGGCGCACAGCACCGCGTGGCCCAACCCCAGGGGGGCGGGCTGGCGGATGTAGATGCACGAGGCATAAGAGGGCAGCACGCTGCGCAGCTGGTTGAGCAGGTCGCTCTTGCCCTGCTGCTGCAGCATGGTCTCCAGTTCCTGGTCCGAGTCGAAGTGATCCTCGATCGCGCGCTTGGAGGCGCCGGTGACGAAGACCAGGCGCCGGGCACCGGCCTGCAGGGCTTCCTCGACCGCGTACTGGATGAGTGGCTTGTCCACCACCGGCAGCATCTCCTTCGGGCTCGCCTTGGTGGCTGGCAGGAAGCGCGTACCGCGGCCTGCCACAGGAAATACGGCCGTGCGGATCGGCGATTTCGAACTCGTCCTCATCGAACATTCTCCGAAGGCATGAACTGGTTAGTTTAACGACAGCGGGCAGCGCGCGCCCGGCGGATGGCCGCCGCTCTAGCCCGGCGGCAGTGCCTGGTCGGCCCGCTCGGCCCACTTGAACACCGCCGGGTGCAGGCTGTCCCAGCAATGACACTTCGGGCAGCGCCAGTACCAGCGCACGCTGTTCAGGCCGCAGTCATCGCACTGGTAGCGCCCGCCCGCGTCGCCGATGCGGGTCAGCAGCGCACTCAGGGAATTTGCCTCGGCCGCGGAGTCCACGCCCAGCCCCAGCCCGCGCGTCACATCCGGCAGCCGCGACACCTCCGGCATCGGGATGGCGGTGGCCAGGATCCAGGCCAGCTGGCGCGGGCTCACCTGCCCGCTGTGCTGCAGCCGCAGCCCGACCTCGCGCAGAGCATCGACGCTGCCGGCGCGCTGGGCGATCGCCAGCACCGGCGGAATGATCTCCAGCGCCAGCCCCGGGGAGGCCTGCAGCGCCTGCAGGTACAGCAGCAGCGCCCCGGCCGGATCGCCCGCGCCATCGGTGATCCTTGCCGTGAGGATGTCCGCCCGCGGCAGGTCCGCCTGGTGGGTGCGCGCCTGGCGCAGCAGCGTCCCGGCTCGCTCGGCATCCCCCTGCACGAGGGCGTGCTCGGCGAGCTCGCACAGGTAGTGTGCCGCGATGCGCGCGCGCTCGACTTGCACCGCCGGCGGCAGCTCGTGGAAGACCTTGAGCGCCTTGGCCCAGTCCCCCTGGGCCTCGTAGATGCCCACCAGCTGATCCAGCGCCACGCGCCGGTACTCGCTCGAGGCGGCCAGCTCCTCGAGCACGCGCTCGGAGCGATCCATGAGACCTGCGCTCTGGTAGTCCAGGGCGAGTGCGAAGGCGGCCTTGTCGCGCAGTCCGCTGCTCACCCCATGATCGCGCAGGCGCGAATGGATGGCGATGGCGCGGTCGACCTCGCCGCGACGCCGGAACAGGCTGCCGAGGGCGAACTGGATCTCGGTCGCATCCCCATCGGCCTGGGCCATGCGCGAGAACACCTCCGCGGCGTGGTCGAAGCGGTCATTGATCAGGTGGTCGAGGCCGACGTAGTAGTCGCGCGGCAGGCGCACGGTGCGCGCTGCACCGTTGCGGCGCCCCAGGAAATAGGTCGCGACGCCTACCAGGACGAATGCCAGCGCCAGAAACATCGGGGGCAGTTCGAACATGCGCATCAGCCTAGCAGGTCCGCTGGAGTGGAGAAAACGACGCCTGGGGGAATACTCGCCACGCCCTCTCTGGGGACCTGCCCACAGGGGCACCCGGCAACACTCCCGCCGGCAGCGTGGCGTATCATGACGCGCGCTTTCACCTACGGAGACCCTCATGCGCCAGTTGAGTTTGACGGTGTTGATATCCCTCGGGCTGCTGGGCTGCGCGGTCGAACGCGTCGACCCGATGAGCGTCCCCCTCGTCTACTCCCCCACTCCCGGGGCACCGGCCGTCAGCGGCGCGCTCTCCTGCACCGTGGTCGGAGCCATCGAGGTCACCGACGGCCGGGCCGACAAGTTACTTGGCCTGCGCGCGATCCAGAACAAGCCCCTCAACGCGCAGGTTTCCACCTCCAGTGACCCCACCGCCTGGGTGCGCCAGGGTGTGGACAGCTACCTGTCACACAATGGTCTGAAGGTGCAGGGCAATGGCCCGAAGCTGGTGCTCACGCTCGACCAGTTGCAGACCAGCGAGAGCGTCTACCACCGCGCGAGCTACGAGGCGCACGTGGCCGTGACGGCTGAGCTGAAGTCCCCCGGCGGCAAGAGCTGCTGGAAAGGGACCGTGCAGGGCAAGGGTAGCAACTACGGCTACGCGGGCAGCGTCGAGAACTACCAGGAGACGTTGAACAGGGCGCTCGATGACGCAAGTCTGCAGCTGGTCTCGCCGCAGGCCTTCCGCGACGCACTGTGTCACTGCAGCGACTGAACGTCGCCGGCGCCGGCGGCCGCTGCAGGGCCGCGGCGGATCCGGGGGCGCTACTGCAGCGGGTGGATGCGCACGTCCGCGAGCATCGGATCGTGGAAGTCGCTCAGCTCGCCGGCGTGGCGTCCGTGCACCGGCTGCAGCCGCGCCGTGAGCGGCTTGTGCCACTTGTACGCCAGGACCGCCACGTCCCCCATGATGCGTGCCAGCTGCGCCTCGCTCACATCACCCGGTAGCGGCACGGTGTCCAGCCCGGTGCTGCACACGGCTGAGTACGCCAGGATCGAGTCGATGCTGATGGCGCCCTCGTTCCAGCGCTGGGCGATCCTGGCGTCCTCCATCACCGGCAGCATCAGTCCCGAGTAGCCCACGCGCGGGCCGGCCACCTGGCGCTGCGCCTCGGTGATCACGTACGCGGCGGTCATCGTGCCGGGGGCACCGAGGGCTGCCGGCTGGAAGCTTTCCATCGCCGCGCCGATCGAATCGGCCCCCGCCGGGGCCGGCGTCGGATCGAGGCCCCAGAACTTCCAGCCCGTGGCCGCCTCGATCTGCGGGGCCAGCTGCGTGATCCTGGCAGCCTGGACGTTCAGGGCCGCGGCCAGCTCGCGGATGGCCGCGGGCGCCTCGTGGACACGCGCCAGCACCTCCGCGGCGATGCCGGCGGACTGCAGGCCGACGGCGAAGCGCCCTGCCTGGCCGGTGTGGTAGGAGCCGGGAAAGAAGGGCGTGCCGGGGGCAAGCATCGCGGTCGCCGCAAAGGCGAAGGTGCCCCTGCTGTGCGCGCTGCGCGCGGCCACCTGCGCCACGTGGTGGGCCGCTGCGCGGATTGTGTTCCAGTGGATGCCGTCCTCGGCGGCAATGATCATGCTGGCGTTCAGGCCCGAGTCGCGCGCCTGCACCTCCTCCAGCAGCGCCAGTGCCCGCGGGTCCGGATGATCATCGAGCACCGCAGGTCCGATGTTGATGATCACCTGGTTCTGCCTGCCCAGCTCGGCCAGGCGCAGCAGCAGGCTCAGCGCCTGTGGCTGCTCGAGCCCGCCGGCGTACTGCATGAACGGTTGCGTCGTGATGCGCACGGTCTGCACCGTGTAGCCGGCCTGCTCGAAGCGCGCCTGCGCCGCGCGCAGGCCGCGCACCGCATCCTGCACCTGCTGCTCGTAGTGGGTCGCATCCAGATCGAGGAACACGGTGATGGCGCGCACCGGAGGATTGGCGGCAGCAGCGCTGGCGCCCGCCAGCAAGGCCAGCACGCCCAGCAGCACCGCGACGATCGCTCTCACGGGTGGCGTGTCGCGGCCGGCGGCGGCGGTGTCCGGTGGAGGTAGCAAGGGGCCGCGCAGCGAACGGGGGCGTTGCTGCGCGGCCCCATCAGGTCAGTCGCGGATCGGGCGATCCGCCCCGTCGTTGACCCGCTCGCGCAGGTCCTTGCCGGGCTTGAAGTGCGGCACATGCTTGCCCGAGAGGGCCACCGCCTCGCCGGTCTTGGGGTTGCGCCCCTGGCGTGGCGGCCGGAAATGCAGCGAGAAGCTGCCGAAGCCCCGGATCTCGATACGCTCTCCCTGCGAGAGCGCATCACTCATGATCTCCAGGATCTGCTTCAGCGCGAGCTCCACATCCTTCGCCGGCAGATGCTTCTGCTTGGCGGTGATGATCTCGATGAGTTCCGACTTCGTCATGCGCTTTTAGTTGTTATCCATGTGTTCCTTGAGCAGGTCCCCGAGGCTGGTGCCCGAGGAGCCGGCGGATTCCGTGCGGTAGCTGGACACCGCCTCGGCTTCCTCGCCCATCTCCTTGGCCTTGACCGACAGCGAGATCGTGCGCGACTTGCGGTCGACGCCGGTGAACTTCGCCTCGATCTCCTCGCCGACCTTGAGCACCGTGCGCGCATCGTCGATGCGGTCGCGGCCGAGCTCCGAGGAGCGCAGCTGGCCCTCGATGCCGTTGCCCAGGTCGATGATTGCCCCGCGCGCGTCGACTTCCTTGACCACGCCACGCACCACCGTGCCCTTGGGGTTGTCGGCGATGTAGGCGGAGAACGGATCCTTCGCCAGCTGCTTGACCCCGAGGGAGATGCGCTCGCGCTCCGGGTCGATCGACAGCACCATGGCTTCCAGCTGCTGGCCCTTCTGGTAATTGCGCACCGCCTCCTCGCCGGGCATGTCCCAGGAGATGTCCGACAGGTGCACCAGGCCATCGATGTTGCCCGGCAGGCCGATGAAGATGCCGAAGTCGGTGATGGACTTGATCTGTCCGCCGACCTTGTCGCCGCGGTTGTAGTTCTCGGCGAACTCCTTCCACGGGTTGGCCTGGCACTGCTTAAGACCCAGCGAGATGCGGCGGCGCTCCTCGTCGACGTCCAGCACCATGACCTCGACTTCCTGCCCGGTGTGCACCACCTTGGCCGGATTGACGTTCTTGTTGGTCCAGTCCATCTCCGAGACGTGCACCAGGCCCTCGACGCCGTCCTCGATCTCGACGAACGCGCCGTAGTCGGCGATGTTGGTGACCTTGCCGAACACGCGCGTGTTGGGCGGGTAGCGGCGGGCGATGTTCTGCCAGGGATCCGCGCCGAGCTGCTTTAAGCCCAGGCTGACGCGTGAGCGCTCGCGGTCGAACTTGAGGATGCGCACCTCGACCTCGTCGCCGACCTTGACCACTTCGGACGGGTGCTTGACGCGCTTCCAGGCCATGTCGGTGATGTGCAGCAGGCCGTCGATGCCGCCCAGGTCCACGAACGCACCGTAGTCGGTGAGGTTCTTGACCGAGCCTTTGACCACGGCGCCTTCCTGCAGGTTATCCATCAGCGCCGAACGCTCGGCGGAGAACTCCTGCTCGACCACGGCGCGGCGCGAAACCACCACGTTGTTGCGCTTCTGGTCCAGCTTGATGACCTTGAACTCGAGCGGCTTGCCCTCGAGGTAGGACGTGTCGCGCACCGGGCGCACGTCCACGAGCGATCCGGGCAGGAACGCGCGCACGTTCTCGATCTCCACCGTGAAGCCGCCCTTGACGCGGCCGGTGATGACGCCGTTGACGATCTCCTGCTTGTTGAATGCTTCTTCGAGACGGGTCCAGGTGCGCGCACGCTTGGCCTTCTCACGCGACAGACGCGTTTCACCGGTGCCGTCCTCCACCGAGTCAAGGGCGACCTCGACGGTGTCGCCGGCCTTGACCTCGACCTCGCCGCGTTCGTTCTTGAACTGCTCGAGCGGAATGACGGCCTCGGACTTGAGGCCTACGTTGACGATGACGACGTCGTCGGTGACGTCGATGATCAGCCCGGAAAGGATCATCCCCGGACGGATGCGCTGATTGGCGAGACTGCTCTCGAAGAGCTGGGCGAAACTTTCTGTCATACCTTCACTTCGCACGCTGGCGTGCTTGAATCTGGGTCCCCATTCCTTGAGGGCCAGGAAAAAACAAACGAGCACCCGCATCCTGCGTGTGCCGACTTGGCAATCACCTTCCGTGCGTATCGCGACGAGCGGCTATAGCTGCCACAAGCGTCGAGCGGCCCCCAGCTCCAGCACCTCCCGTACGATCTGCTGCACCGTACGCCCGGTGGAGTCGATCAGGCAGGCATCGTCTGCCGGTCTCAAGGGGGCGACCTCTCGGGTCTGGTCCCTTAAATCCCGCTCGGCTATCTCGCGCGAAAGGGCGGGAAGGCTAACATCGGACCCCTTGTCTTTCAACTGCTTATGCCGCCGGGAGGCCCTTTCCTCGGGGGTGGCGGTCAGGAAGATCTTCAGGGCGGCCCCGGGGAAGACCACGGTGCCCATGTCGCGGCCGTCGGCTATCAGCCCGGGCGGGGCTGCGAAGCCCCGCTGGCGCTCCAGGAGGGCCGCGCGCACCTCCTTCCAGGCCGCCACGCGAGAGGCGCCCTGCCCGGCGGTCTCGGAGCGGATGGCGGCGGTCACGTCCTGGCCGTCCAGGCGCACCTGCTCGGACCCGTCCGGACCGGATCCAAAGACCACCTGCATGCCCTGCGCGATCCGGGCATGCGCGCCGGGGTCATCCAGCGGGATCCCCGAGCGGGCCCCGGCGAGGGCCACCAGCCGGTAGAGCGCCCCGCTGTCGAGCAGGTGCCAGCCGATGCGCTGCGCGACGGCCCTGCTGATGGTGCCCTTGCCCGAGCCGCTGGGCCCGTCGATGGTGGCAACCGGAGGGGTAGGCGCGTCTTTCATGCCGGGGCAGGTTCCGTCACAGCTCCTCGATCTGCAAGCCGCTCGCGCGCGCCGTGGCCACGAAGCCGGGGAAGGAGGTGGCGACGTTGGCCACGTCCTCGATCACCAGCGGGGCCCGCGCCTTCAGCGCCGCGACCGCGAAGGCCATCGCGATGCGATGGTCGCCGCGGCTGTCAATGCGGCCGCCGTCAAAGCCGGCGCCGCCGCGCAGCCACAGGCCATCGGGCAGCAGCTGGTGCTCGACCCCCAGAACCGCGAGCCCCGCGGCGGTGGTGGCCAGGCGGTCGCTTTCCTTGACGCGCAGCTCGTGCGCGCCGCGCACCACCGTCTCGCCGCTGGCGCAGGCGGCGGCGATGAAGAACGCGGGGAATTCGTCGATCGCCAGCGGCACCAGCGTCTCCGGCACCGCAATGCCGCGCAGCGGGCTCGCGCGCACTTCGATGTCGGCGACCGGCTCGGCCCCGGGTGCACCGGCCAGGGGACGCCGGTGCAGGCGGATGTCCGCACCCATGCGCTGCAGCAGGTCGATGAGCCCGGTGCGGGTGGGGTTGACCCCGACGTTGGTGATCACCAGCGGCGCGCTCGCCGCCAGGCAGCCGGCGACGATGAAGAACGCCGCCGAGGAGAAGTCCGCAGGCACCGCCACCTGCGTGCCGCGCAGGCTCTGGCCGCCTTCGAGCGCGATCGTGGCGCCCTGGCGCAACAGCTCCGCACCAAAGGCTGCGAGCATGCGCTCGGTGTGATCGCGCGAGGGCGCCGGCTCGGTGATGCGCGTGCGTCCGCGGGCCCCGAGCGCGGCGAGCAGGATGGCCGACTTCACCTGCGCGCTGGGGACCGGCAGCTCGTACTGGATGGCGCGCAGCTGCCCCGCCGGCTGGATCTGCACCGGCGGGTGGCCGCTGTCAGTGAGGATCTGCGCGCCCATCAGCCGCAGCGGCACCGCCACGCGCTCCATCGGCCGGCGCATGAGGGAGCTGTCGCCGACGAGGGTCGAGGCGAAGCACTGCGGGGCGAGCAGCCCCATCATCAGGCGCATCGCCGTCCCAGCATTGCCCAGGTCCAGCGCGGCCGGCGCGCCGCGCAGTCCCTCGCTGCCCACCCCGTGCACGCGTACCTGCGCGCTGCCGAGCCCCTCGATCCTCACGCCCAGCGCGGACAGGGCGGCCGCGGTGGCCAGGCAATCCTCGCCGGCGAGGAAGCCGCCGACGTCCGTGGTGCCGTCCGCGATCGCCCCCAGCATGAGCGCCCGGTGCGAGATCGACTTGTCCCCGGGCACGGTCAGGGTGCCGGAAACCGAGCCGCCGGGGTCGACCCGGTAGCGGGCCGGCCGTGCCTGGCTCATTCCACCGCCCTGGGA
Organism: uncultured Pseudomonadota bacterium; assembly: GCA_963794975.1. Lineage (GTDB taxonomy): Bacteria > Pseudomonadota > Gammaproteobacteria > Steroidobacterales > Steroidobacteraceae > 13-2-20CM-66-19. The sequence continues at coordinate 1,309,563 of CAWCGL010000002.1, forward strand.
TAGGAACCGAGCAGGCGGAACAGCGAGGCACGCTTCTTGAGCGCGGCCAGCGCCTTGGCCACCGGCGGGTCCTCGGCGTGGCCCTCGAAGTCCATGAAGAACACGTAGTCCCACTTGCGCCGCCGTGACGGACGCGACTCGATGCGGGTGAGGCTCACCCCGTGGCGCGCCAGCGGCTCGAGCAGGCGCCCCAGGGCGCCCGGGGAATCGGTGTGGCCGACGGACACCAGCAGCGAGGTGCGGTCCTCGCCGCTCGGGGCGAACATCTTGCGCCCCAGCACCAGGAAGCGCGTGGTGTTGTCGGCCTGGTCCTCGATCTCAGCCGCCAGGACCTTAAGCCCGTAGACCTCGGCGGCGGTCTCGCCGGCGATCGCCGCGCTGCCCTTCTCGTCCCTGGCGCGCCGCGCCCCTTCCGCGTTGCTCGAGACCGGCACCTGCTCGATGCCCGGCAGGTGCTCGGTGAGCCAGCTGCGGCACTGGGCGAGGGACTGCGGGTGCGAGCACACGCGCTGGATGCCGGCGCGCGAGCCCATCACGCCCATCAGGTGCTGGCGGATGCGCAGTTCCACCTCGCCGCAGATCTTCAGCGGCGAACTGAGGAAGCGGTCGAGGGTGTGATTGACCGTGCCCTCGCTGGAGTTCTCGATTGGCACGACGCCGAAGTCGGCGTTGGCCGCCTCCACCTCGTGGAACACCTCGTCGATGGAATCCAGCGGCAAGGCGCGCACCGAGTGACCGAAGTGATTCAGCACCGCGGTCTGGGTGAAGGTGCCCTCCGGTCCGAGGAAGGCCACCTTGAGCGGCTCCTGCTGTGCCAGGCACGCGGACATGATCTCGCGGAACAGGCGCAACACCTCGGCGTTGCGCAGCGGCCCCTGGTTGCGCGCGCGGGCGCGGCGCAGCACCTGCGCCTCGCGCTCCGGGCGGTAGAAGTCCACCGCGCGCCCGCTGGCGGCCTTGGAGATGCCGACCTGCTGCGCCAGGCGCGCCCGCTCTGAGATCAGGGTGTGGATCTGCTCATCGACCGCATCGATGCGCGCGCGCACCGCCTGCAGGTCCAGCCGCAGCGGCCGGGCGCCGCGGATGCCCGCAGGCGCTTGGCGGGCTCCGGGTTTCTTGTTCTTTTTGCCAGCCATGGGTTGCTCGGTTGCAGGTCCTGTCAGATCAGCCGTGCCGACAGCACGCCCGGAATCGCGGCGATCTGGTCCACCACATCCTGACCCACCGCGCCGTCCGCGTCGATGATCGTATAGGCGAATTCGCCCCGCGACTTGTTCAAAAGGTCGGCAATGTTCAGCCGCGCCGCCGCCAGGCAGGTGGAGATCTGGCCGACCATGTTCGGCACGTTGCTGTTGGCGATCGCCAGGCGCGTCGCGCCGGGCACTCGCGAGAGCACCGCCTCGGGAAAATTCACGCTGTTGCGGATGTTGCCATTCTCCAGAAAGTCGCGCAGCTGCTCGGCCACCATGACCGCGCAGTTCTCCTCGGCCTCCCCGGTCGAGGCGCCCAGGTGCGGCAGCGTCACCACCTGCGGATGGTCCTTGAGCGCGGCGCTGGGGAAGTCGCACACGTAGGCGTGCAGGTGCCCGGCATCCAGCGCCGCCAGCACCGCCGCATCATCGACGATGCCGGCGCGGGCGAAGTTCAGGACGGTGCCGCCCGCGGGCAGCAGCTTGAGGCGTGCCGCGTTCACCAGGTTGCGGGTCTGCTCGGTGAGCGGCACGTGCACGCTGACCGCATCACAGCGCGTGAACAGGTCCTCCAGCGACTGCGCCTGCGCGACGCTCGCGGACAGCTGCCAGGCGCGCTGCACGGTGATCTGCGGGTCGTAGCCGAGCACTTTCATCCCGAGCGCCAGCGCCGAGTTGGCCACCTCCACGCCGATCGCCCCGAGGCCCACCACGCCGAGCGTGCGCCCCGGGAGCTCGAAGCCGACGAAGTTCTTCTTGCCCTGCTCGACCGCCGCATCGATGGCCGCATCGTCGCCGCTGAGGCTGCGCGCGAACAGCCACGCCGCGCCGATGTTGCGCGCGGCCAGCAGCAGGCCGGCGAGCACCAGTTCCTTGACCGCGTTGGCGTTCGCCCCGGGGGCGTTGAAGACCACGATGCCGCGACGGCTCATCTGCGCCACCGGGATGTTGTTCACCCCGGCTCCCGCGCGGCCGATGGCACGCACGGTCGCGGCAATCTCCACCTGGTGCAGGTCCGCCGAGCGCAGCAGCAGCGCATCGGGCGCGCGCACCTGGGGGCCGACCTCGTAGCTGGCCGCCGGCAGGCGCGCGAGCCCCTTGGGGCTGATCTCGTTGAGTGTCTGAATACGGTAGGTCATATGCGCTCAACCATGACGGCGCTCGAACTCCTTCATGAAATCCACCAACGCCTGCACGCCCGCGGGCGGCATGGCGTTGTAGAGGCTGGCGCGCATGCCCCCGACCGAGCGGTGGCCCTCCAGGTTCACCAGCCCGGCCGCGCGCGCCTGGGCGAGGAAGCTCGCATCCAGCTCCGGCTCCTTGAGCGTGAAGGGGATGTTCATCCACGAGCGACACTCGGGCGCCACCGGATTGGCATAGAAACCGGAGCCGTCGATCGCCGCATACAGCAGCTGCGCCTTGGCGTGATTGCGTCGCCCCATTTCCGCCAGCCCGCCCTGGGCCTTGAGCCACTTGAAGGTAAGCCCGGCGAGGTACCAGGCAAAGGTCGGCGGGGTGTTGAGCATCGAGCCCTCATCCGCCACCGCCTTGTAGTCGAACACGGCCGGCGTGCCGGCACGCGCGCGGCCGATCAGTTCCTCGCGCACGATGACCACCGTCAGGCCCGCGGGTCCGATGTTCTTCTGCGCCCCGGCGTAGATCAGGCCGAAGCGTGCCACCTCGATGGGGCGCGACAGGATCGTCGAGGACATGTCCGCCACCAGCGGCACGTCGGCGCTGTCGGGGACGTAGGGAAACTCCACCCCGCCGATGGTCTCGTTGGGCGTGTAGTGCAGGTAGGCGGCGCCCGGGCTCGGCCGCAGCGCCGCGCGCGGGGGCACCCGGGTGTAGCGCGAGGCCGCCTCGTCGGCGATGACATTGACCGTGCCGACCAGGCGCTGCGCCTCGAGAATCGCCTTTTTCGACCAGGCGCCGGTGTTCACGTAGTCCACGCTGGCCGCCTCTGCCGCCAGGTTCAGCGGGATGGCGGAGAACTGGGCGGTGGCGCCGCCCTGCACGAACAGCACCTGGTAGCCGGCGGGCACGGCCAGCAGCTCACGCAGGTCCGCCTCGGCCCGTGCGGCGACGGCGATGAAGGGCTTGCCGCGATGGCTGACCTCCATGACCGACATGCCCGAGCCGTCCCAGTCGGTCAGTTCGTCTCGGGCCTGTTCGAGGACGGCCACGGGCAGCGCGGCCGGTCCCGCGGCGAAATTGAATGCGCGCACGAGCACCCTTTCCGGGTCGTTTGTACCATCAGGGAAGGGCTGATCTTAGCAACGCGCTGTACGCGCGGTTAGATCTTTTGGGCCTTAAGGATCACGGCGCCGGCTCGCCGGCATCCGGTCCCGCTTCCAGCTCCGCAGCCACGCCCTCCTCGCCCGCATCGAGGCTCTCCACCCGTTCGATACCGACCAGGCGCTCGCCCTCGTCCAGGCGGATCAGGCGCACGCCCTGGGTGTTGCGGCCCTGCACGGAGATCTCGTCCACGGTGGTGCGCACCAGGGTGCCCGTGGAGCTGATCATCATGATCTCCTGGCCGGCCATTACTTGCAGCGCGGCCACCGTGATCCCGTTGCGGTCGGAGGTCTGCAGCGCGATCACTCCCTGGCCGCCGCGCCCATGCGAGGGGAACTCCTCCAGCGGGGTGAGCTTGCCGTAGCCGCTCGCCGAGGCGGTGAGCACGTGGCCCTCGCCGACGACGATGAGTGCGATCAGCTCCTGACCGGTGCCCAGGCGGATGCCGCGCACGCCGGCGGCCTCGCGGCCCATGTGCCGCACCTCGTTCTCGTTGAAGCGGATCGCCTTGCCGCCGCTGGAGACCAGGATGATCTCGCGCTCGCCGTCGGTGAGGGCGACCCCGACCAGCTGGTCATTCTCCGCAAGGTCCAGCGCGATGATGCCGCTGGTGCGCTGCCGCGAGAACGCGGCGAGCGGGGTCTTCTTGACCGTGCCGGCGCGCGTGGCCATGAAGATGAAGTGCTGTTCGTCGTACTGCTTCACCGGCAGCAGCGCGTTGATCTTCTCGCCCTCGCCCAAGGGCAGCAGGTTCACCATCGGCTTGCCGCGCGCGCCGCGCCCGGCCTGCGGCAGCTCGTAGACCTTGAGCCAGTAGACCTTGCCGCGGTTGGAGAAGCACAGCACCGTGTCGTGCGTGTGGGCGACGAACAGCTTCTCGACGAAGTCCTCGTCCTTCACCGCGGTCGCGGTCTTGCCGCGGCCGCCACGGCGCTGCGTCTGGTACTCGGTGAGCGGCTGCGACTTGGCATAGCCGGCGTGCGACAGCGTCACCACGACGTCCTGGGGCTCGATGAGGTCCTCGGTGGTCAGGTCCAGGTGATCGCGGTTGATCTCGGTGCGGCGCGCGTCGCCATAGGCCTCGCGCGCCTGCAGCAGCTCGGCGCGCACCACCTCGGTGAGGCGCTCGGGGCGCGCCAGGATGTCGGAAAGGTCCGCGATGCTCGCCAGCAGCTCCTTGTACTCGGCGATGATCTTGTCCTGCTCCAGGCCGGTGAGCCGGTGCAGGCGCATGTCGAGGATGGCCTGCGCCTGGATCTCGGACAGCCGGTAGCTGCTGGCGTGCAGCCCGAACTCGGCGGCCAGCGCCTGCGGGCGCGTCGAGACCTCACCGGCGCGCGCCAGCAGCTCGGTCACGATCCCCGGGGCCCAGGAGCGCGCCAGCAGGCCCACGCGCGCTTCGGCGGGCGAGGCTGCCGCCTTGATCAGGGCGATGATCTCGTCGATGTTCGTCAGCGCGACCGCCAGGCCCTCGAGGATGTGGGCGCGGTCGCGCGCCTTGGCCAGATCGAAAATCGTGCGGCGCGTGATGATCTCGCGGCGGTGGCGGATGAAGGCCTCGAGGATCTCCTTCAGCGACATCAGCTTCGGCTGGCCGTCCTGCAGCGCCACCATGTTGATGCCGAACACCGTTTCCATCGGTGTCTGCGCGTACAGGTTGTTGAGCACGACCTCGGTGACCTCGCCGCGCTTGAGCTCGATGACGATGCGCATGCCGTCCTTGTCGGACTCATCGCGCAGGCCATCGCTGGCGATGCCGTCGAGCAGCTTCTCGCGCACCAGCTGCGCGATGCGCTCGATCAGGCGCGCCTTGTTCACCTGGAACGGCAGCTCGGTCACCACGATCGCCTCGCGGTCGCCCTTGCCGACCGGCTCGATGCTCACGCGCGCGCGCACCGACAGCCGGCCGCGCCCGGTGCGATACGCGGTCGCGATCTCCTGCGCGCCGTTGATGATGCCGCCGGTCGGGAAGTCCGGCCCCGGCATGTGTTGCATCAGCGCCGCGAGCGCTGCGCTCGGGTCATCCAGCAGCGCCAGGCAGGCGTTGATGGTCTCGGTGATGTTGTGGGGCGGGATGTTGGTCGCCATGCCCACCGCGATGCCGGTCTGCCCGTTGATGAGCAGGTTCGGCACGCGCGCCGGCAGCACCGACGGCTCGTGCTCGGACTCGTCGTAGTTGGGGACGAAGTCGACGGTTTCCTTGTCGATATCGGCCAGCAGCTCGCCGGCGATGCGCGACATGCGCACCTCGGTGTAGCGCATGGCCGCCGGCATGTCGCCGTCGACCGAGCCGAAGTTACCCTGGCCATCCACCAGCAGATAGCGCATGGAAAACGGCTGCGCCATGCGCACGATGGTGTCGTAGACGGCCGAATCGCCGTGCGGGTGGTATTTGCCGATGACATCGCCGACCACGCGCGCGGACTTCTTGTAGGGCTTGTTCCACTCGGTGCCCAGCTCGCGCATGGCGTACAGCACGCGGCGATGCACCGGCTTCAGGCCGTCGCGCACATCGGGCAGGGCGCGCCCGACGATGACACTCATTGCGTAGTCCAGGTACGACTGCCGCATCTCCTGCTCGAGGCTTACGGTCAGTACTTCGCGCGCGATTTCAGCCATTGATCTTAAGTGGGCTCTGGCGGCCCAATAGGGGCCGAAACAAAGCGCGAATTCTACCACGAAGCGCCCGTGAAACCCTCACTTTGCGCACCCCCCGACGCTGCGCAGAGCGCGCGTGGACTGCCATGCACCGATATACTCCCGGGCAGGCTTTTCACCGTGCGCGCACGATGTCCGACCGCGAACCCGCAGATCTTCTGATCGAGCCGCGCTGGCTGCTGCCGATGGCGCCGGCGCACGGCGCGCTGGCCGGACAGGCCGTGGTGGTCACTGCCGGGCGCATCGCAGCGGCCGGACCGGCGGCGGAGTTGAGGCTGCGCTTTGCCGCGCGCGAGACCGTGCTGCGGCCCCGCCACGTGCTCATGCCGGGGCTGGTCAATGCCGCCGTGCACGCCGCGCAGAGCCTGTGGCGCGGCCTGATGGCGCGCGCCCCGGGCATGACGGGACCGCTCGCAGCGCGCAGCGCCAGCGCCGATTTCGTGCGCGACGGCACGCGCCTGGCGATGGCCGAGATGCTGCGCGCGGGCGTCACCTGCTTTGCCGACCTCAGCCCGCACCCGGAGGAAGCCGCGCGCGTGGCCGCCGCCGCGCAGATGCGCGCCGCCATCGGCCTGCCGGTCAGCGAGATTGCCAGCCCCTGGGCGGAGAACGCCACGGGCTACTTCGCCCGCGCCGAGCGGCTGTGGGACGAGTACCGCGCCGATTCGCGCATCAGCCTGTACTTCGCCCCGTTGGCAGCGCACGCGCTCGCCGATGCAACGCTGACCCGCATCCGGCGCGTCGCCGACGAACTGGACGCGCGCGTCGCCCTGGAGGTCTGCGGCGCTGAACTGCATGCCGCCGCCGACCAGGTGCAGGATGCTGCGGCTGCGGATCTCATGGAGCGGCTCGATGCGCTGGGGCTGCTGCGGCCGGGCTTCACGGCCATTGGCCTTGCGGCGCAGGACCTGGAGAGCGTCGCCCGGCAGGGCGCAAGTTCGGTGGCCTGCCCGCGCGCGGACCTCAGCCGCGCCAGGTTTCCGTTCATCGCGCGTCTGCCCGGGGCGCGCAGCGGACTGGGCACCGGCAGCCCCGCGCGCACCGGCGTTCCGGATGTGCTGGCGGAGGCGCGCCTGGCCGCGCTGGCCTCGGGAATGGGGGCCGGGGAGGCGCTGCGCATGGCCACGCTGGGCGGGGCTACCGCGCTCGGACTGCAGGCCGTGTGCGGATCTGTCGAGGCCGGCAAGGCCGCGGACCTGACCTGCATCGATGTCGGCACGCTCGAGTGTCGCGCTGCGCAGAGCATCGAGGATGCGCTGCTGCACGGGGCCACGCGCGCGCAGGTGAGTGATGTGTGGACCGGCGGGCGCTGCGCGGTGAGCGAGGGACGCCTGCTCGCCTTCGATGAAGAGGAGATCGCGGCACTGCCCGCGCGCTGGGCGCAGCGACTGAAACTGGAGGACGCAGCATGAATGCACCGCAGGAAGCGCCGCGCAACGCGGACCAGGCCGAGGTGGCCAAGTTCGACGCCAGCGCCAGCGGCTTCTGGGACCCACGGGGGGAATTCCGTCCACTGCACCTTCTGAACCCGGTGCGCCTGCAGTTCATCAGCACGCGCACCACCCTCGCCGGGCGACGCGCGCTGGATGTCGGCTGTGGTGGCGGGCTGCTGGCCGAGGGGCTGGCCGGCGCAGGCGCGCGCGTCACCGCCATCGATCTGGCACCCGGGATGATCGAGGTCGCCCGCCTGCATGCGAGCGAGGCGCACCTGGAAATCGACTACCGCCTGGCCGCCGGCGGAGGAACTGGCCGCAGCGCACGGTGAGGCATTTGACGTGGTGACGTGCATGGAGATGCTCGAGCACGTGCCCCAGCCTGAGGCGATGATGGCCACCCTGAGCCAGCTGCTGCGCCCGGGCGGGGACCTGTTCGTCTCGACGCTGAACCGCAACCTGCGCAGCTTCCTGACCGCGATCGTCGGCGGGGAGTACCTCACGAGACTCATTCCACGCGGCACTCACGAATACGAGCGGCTGATCCGCCCGGCGGAGCTGGCGCGCTGGGCGCGCGCGGCCGGCCTTACGCTGCACGCCCTCTCGGGCATCGCCCTCAACCCCTTCACCAGCCGCGTGACCCTGACCGCCGATGTCGGGGTGAACTACCTCGCGCACTTCAGCCGGTGAGCAGCACCTTTATCTACATCGTGGCCGCCGCGGCATTGCTTGCCGGCATGCTGCTCGGCGCCCTGCTCAGCCATATCCGCGGCGCGCGGCGCATCGAGGCGCTGCGCGTGCAACTCACCGAGGCGCAGATGCGTCTGGAGTCCATCACCGCGCGCGAGGCCGAGCGCATCGGTCAGCTGGAGCATTCCGAGGCGCGCCTGCGCGCCGCCTTCGACTCGGTGGCCTCCGAGACCCTGCGCAGCAACAGCGAGATGTTCCTGCGCATGGCGCGCGAAGCCCTCGGGCGCGATCAACTGGTCGCCTCCGGCGCCCTGAAGGAGCGGGAAGTCGCGATCGCGCAGCTGGTTGAGCCGCTGCGCGTGGCGCTCGAGCGAACCGAGGCCCAGGTGCAGTCGCTGGAGCGCGAGCGCCGCGAGGCCTTCACCAGCCTGCGTACGCAGATCGAGACCCTCGCCGGAGGCTCCGCTCAGTTGCAGCGCGAGACGCGCAACCTCGTCAGCGCGTTGCGCCGTCCGGAGGTGCGCGGCCGCTGGGGCGAGCTTACCCTGCGCCGCCTGGTGGAGCTGGCGGGCCTGAGCGAGCACAGTGATTTCACCGAACAGCTGCACATCCCCGGCGAGGAAGGCGGCTCGATGCGGCCGGACCTGGTCGTTCACATGCCGGATGCACGCGACCTGGTCATCGATGCCAAGACCCCGCTGGATGGCTACCTCGCCGCCATCGATGCGCAGACCGAGGAGGAGCGCGCGCTCGGGCTGCGCCGGCACGCCCAGCAGGTCGAGACGCGCGTGCGCGAACTGGCATCCAAGGCCTACTGGGCGCAGTTCGAGCGCAGCCCGGAGTTTGCCGTGCTGTTCCTGCCCGGGGACCAGTTCCTGTCGGCGGCGCTGGCCGAGCGGCCGGATCTGCTGGAGAGCTCGCTGGGGCAGAGCGTCATCATCGCCACCCCGTCGACCCTGATCGCACTCCTCAAGGCGGTCGCCTACGGCTGGCGGCAGACCGCGGTCGCCCACAACGCCGCCAAGATCCGCGACCTCGGCCAGGACCTGTACCACCGCCTCGGCACCTTCACCGCGCACCTGGGAAAGATGGGCACGCGCCTGGGCGCAGCGGTCGAGGCCTACAACGCCGCCGTGGGCTCCTTCGAGCGACAAGTGTCCTCGCAGGCACGCAAATTCAACGAGCTCGGCGTCACCTCCGAAGAGTCACCCCCGGCGCTCGAGCCCATCACGCACTTGGTGCGCACGCTGTCGGCACCGTCCGCGGTGGAGACGCCATCGCAGCCTGCGCCGCCCGGGGAGCTGCCGCTGACGCATCCGAGCAATGTCCGCAAGGCCTGAGCCGGGATCCACTCGAGCGCTCGTTCGGCTCTACTCCCGCGACGCGCAGCGCGCGGTGCTGGCGGCGCTGAGCGGGATCGAGACCGAGGTGGCCGCGAGCCTCGCCCCGGGCCTGGAGCACGCCGTCGCCCATGCGCGTCTTGCGTGGTGGCGCGAGGAGTGCCAGCGTGCTGCAACCGGCACCGCCGAGCACCCCCTGACTCAGCAGCTGCTTGCACTGTTCGCCGGCGAGCAACGCGCAGCACTTGCCGGGCTGCGCGGCTTTGTCGATGCCGCGACCTGGGACCTGGCGAGCGCGACCTTTGACACCCGGCGCGAACTTGACGCCTACTGCGCACGCTGGAGCGCCGCGCTGGTGGAACCGTTTGCCGCGTTCGCACTCAGGGGCAGCGCCCGCGCGGACGTGCGCAGCTTCGGCCGCGCACTGCGGGAACTCGAACTGCTGTGTGCGCTCGTTCCGGATGCCCGTGCCGGACGGGTGCGCATCCCACTGGCAGAGCTGGATGCCGCCGGCATTGCCCCGGGCCTGCTCGCGCAGCTGCCCTGGCCAGCGGCGCTGAGTGGGCTGGTGCGCACCACGCAGCGGAATGCGCGGGCCGCACTGGCACTCAGTGCCAACGCGCTGTCCGCGAGCGAGCAGCCTGCGCTGCGCGCACTGCTGGTATGGGCTGCCCTCGCCCTGGCGCGCTCGCAGCGCGCCGTGGCCGCCTTGCCCCAGACCCTGCCGACAGGCGACCATCACGCCCCGCTGGACGGCTGGCGCGCCTGGCGCGCGGCCCGGCGCGCCGACGCCGGGCGCAGCGTGCTGCCCGCCGACTGATCTTGGAGAACGATCCTGTGGATACTGCGTTCGATCCGCGCCACCATACCCCGGCGCCCGATGAACTCAACGGCCGCGTCATCGCGATCACCGGTGCCGGTGACGGCCTCGGCCGCGCCGTCGCGCTGGCCTGCGCAGCCCACGCCGCGCAGGTGATCCTCATCGGCCGCAACGTCAAGAAGCTCGAGGCGGTGCACGCGCAGATCCAGGACCTGGGGGCGCCGGAGGCGACCATCGCGCCGCTGGATCTTGAGAAGGCGGTGGCACGTGACTACGACCAGCTCGCCGATGCGCTGCAGGAGCGCTACGGGCGACTGGATGGCCTGCTGCACAACGCTGGCCTGCTGGGCACGCTCGCGCCCATCGAGCACTACGACGTGCCGACCTGGTGCCGCGTGATGCACGTGAACGTCACCGCGGCCTTCGCCCTGACGCAGGTGCTGATGCCGTCACTGAAGAAGTCTGCCGACGCCTCCGTGATCTTCACGAGCAGCTCGGTCGGGCGCTCAGGCAGGGCGTACTGGGGTGCGTACGCGGTGTCGAAGTTCGCCGTGGAGGGCCTGGCGCAGGTGCTGTCGGAGGAGCTCGAGGGCATCAGCCACGTGCGCGTCAATGCGCTGAACCCGGGCCGGGCGCGCACCGCGATGCGCCGCCAGGCCTATCCGGCCGAGGACCTGGAGAGCGTGCCACTGCCCGAGAGCCTCACCGCCCCCTACATCGCTCTGCTCGGGCCGGCCAGTCGGGAGTCAGCGGGCGCTGCCTTCGATGCCCAGCCCTCGCCGGCGGCCGCGCCTGTCGGTGCCAGCGAGCGCGTCCAGCTCCTCTTGAGTCAGCTCGCGGAACTGGCTGCGCCCGAGCGTGCGTTCCAGCGCCAGCGGTCCCAGGCGCACGCGCTGCACGCGGCTGACCAGGGCGCCCTGGCGCTCGAACAGCTGCCGCACCTCCTTGCCGCTGGCACCGCGCGCCACCAGCGTGTACCAGCGGTTGGCCGCCTCCCCGCCCGCCGCGTCGCAGCGCTCGACGGCCAGGTGCTCGCCGCTGTCGAGTTCCCCGGCAAGGATCGCTCGCCAGCATTCGTCCTCGGTGAGCTCCCCGCGCACGCGCACGCCGAACTCGCTGCTGAGAGTGTGCACCAGGCGCTGCAGGCGCTCGGCCAGAGCGCCGTCGGAAGTGACCAGCTCCAGACCGCCGTCGACCCGCGGCATCGGGCTTACGCTGATGAAGCGCCGTCCGGCGCGCCGGGGCAGGCGCTCGAGCAGCGCCTGGCGCGGCAGGCGCGCATCCGCACTCACGCTGCCAGCATCCGGCGTGCGCAGGGGTTCCCCGGGGGAGCGGTGGCAGACGAAGACGCGTGCGCCGGGTGTCTGGGCTTGCTGGGTGCGCACCAGGCGCCCGTCGAGGCGCACCTGGTCGCTGGGGCTGACCTTCATCCCCAGCGTCGCCGGCTGCCGAGTTGACAGTGAGGCGACCGGCGCGGATCCAGTCCTCGGCCTCGCGACGCGAGGCGAGGCCGGCGCGCGCGAGTACCTTCTGCAGCCGCTCAGCCTCCGCGGCCGGCTGCGGCCGCGCAGCAGGTGCGCCCGGGGCGCTGCGCCGCCGCTCGCTCCCACGCGCAGGGGCGCGCGCCATCAGCCGTCCAGGTCGGCAGGCCCGGCGACCAGCTCGCGCGTAGCACCGCTTTCCGCGCGAGTACCCCTGGTCATCGGCACTCTCGTCGGCATCGCCGCCATCGGCGGCAGGCGCTGCTGTCGGGCAGGACCTCGAGGGCCTCGGCCGCGCTCTCCCCGGGGGGCAGGTCCAGCTGCAGGTTGCACGTCTCGGCATCGCCTTGCAGTTCCGCCAGCGGCGGCAGCTCGTCCAGGTTCTTCAGGCCGAAGTAGTCGAGGAACTCGCGCGTGGTGCCGAGCAGCTCCGGGTGGCCCGGCACGTCGCGGTGCCGACGACGCGCACCCAGTTGCGCTCGATCAGGGTGTTGATGATGTTGGGATTCACCGCGACCCCGCGCACCGCCTCGATCTCGCGCGCGGGTGATGGGCTGGCGGTAGGCGATCAGGGCGAGCGTCTCCAGCAGTGCGCGCGAGTAGCGCGGCGGCGCGCTCCGGCCACAGCCGCGAGATCTCCGCGGCCAGCTCGCGGCGCACCTGGACGCGCAAGCCGCTCGCGGTCTCCTTCAGCTCGATGCCGCGGCCCTCGTACTCGGCGGCCAGCGCCTCGAGCGCGGCGCGCAGTTCGCGGCGCTCGGCCGGGCGCTCTCGTCGAACACCTGCACCAGCTCGCTCGAGCGGCAGCGGGTTGCCGGCCGCCAGCAGCGCCGCCTCGAGCACATTCCTGACGTACGACTCGCTCATTGCAGTTCCTCATCATCCGGGCTGCATCGTGCTCGGCGCTCGTCCGCGGCATCCGCGGCTGATGCCCGCGTCGGTATTGTCGCTCACAATGCGCAGCGCCGCGGGCGGCGATTGCGCGGCGCGCACGTGCAGCGGTGCGAAGGCCTCCGCCTGCACGATATCGATCAGGCCCTCGCGCATCAGCTCCAGGATGGCGACGAAGGTCACCGTCACGCCCATGCGACCTTCCTCGGGCCGGAACAGCTGGACGAACTCCAGGAAGACTCCCTGCCCAGGCGCGCGAGGATGTCGGTCATGCGCTCGCGCACCGACAGGCGTTCGCGCTGCACGTGGTGGTGCGCGAACATCTCGCGCGCGCACCACCACGTCCTTGAAGGCGAGCAGCATCTCCTGCAGCGTGATCTGCGGCAGCGGGCGCACGACCTGGCGGTCCTCAGCTCCGCCTCGACCGCCCACACGTCGCGCTCCAGCCGCGGCAGCGAGTCGATGCTTTCGGCGGCGCGCTTGAAGCGCTCGTACTCCTGCAGGCGCCGCACCAGTTCGGCGCGCGGGTCCAGCTTCGGAGTCCTCGTCGAGCTTGGGCCGCGGCAGCAGCATGCGCGACTTGATCTCCGCCAGGGTCGCGGCCATGACCAGGTACTCGCCGGCGAGCTCCAGCTGCAGATCCTGCATCAGCTCGATGTACTTCATGTACTGGCGCGTGATCTCCGCCAGCGGGATGTCGAGCACGTCCAGGTTCTGGCGGCGGATCAGGTACAGCAGCAGGTCGAGCGGGCCTTCGAAGGCCTCGAGAAAGACCTCGAGCGCCTGCGGCGGGATGTACAGGTCGCGCGGCAGCTCGGTGACCGGCTCGCCATTGACCATCGCGAACGGCATCTCCCCCTGCTGCGGTGCGGGCTCCGGCAGCAGCGCGGCCGCGGGCGGCTTGGATACGACGATCTTGAGATCTGGCCTTGACTTCATTTGTGATGTGTCCCGGTGCGGTCAGTCGGTGCGCAGGTGCATGGCCCGCCGCACTTCGTCGAGCGTCTGCCGGGCGGCCTCGCGCGCCTTCTCCGCGCCCTCGGCGACGATGTTGCGTACCAGCTCGGGGTGATCCTCGAATTCCTGGGCACGCCGGCGCATGCCGCGGATCTCCTCGACGATCTTTTCGATCAGCGGCTTCTTGCAGTCCAGGCAGCCGATGCCGGCGCTGCGGCAGCCCTCGTTGGCCCACTTGCGCGTGGCCTCATCGGAATAGATCTTGTGCAGGTCCCACACCGGGCACTTTTCCGGATCGCCCGGATCGGTGCGCCGCACGCGCGCCGGGTCGGTCTGCATGGCGCGCAGCTTGGCCACCACCGCATCCGGATCCTCGCGCAGCCCGATGGTGTTGCCGTAGGACTTGGACATCTTGCGCCCGTCCAGTCCCGGCACCTTCGGCGTCGCCGTCAGCAGCACCTGCGGCTCGGGCAGGATGGTGACGCCGGTGCCCTCCAGGTAGCCGAGCAGGCGCTCGCGGTCGGCGACCGTGATGCGGTTGTTGCTCTGCACCAGCGCCTGCGCCCGCGCCAGCGACTCGCGTGTCGCCGGTTTCCTGGAACTTGCGCCGCAGCTGCCGGTAGCTGGTGGCGTTGCGCCCGCCGAGGCTCTTGACCGCCTTCTCCGCCTTCGCCTCGAAGTCCGGCTCGCGGCCGTAGAGGTGGTTGAAGCGCCGCGCGATCTCGCGCGTGAGCTCCACGTGCGCCACCTGGTCCTCGCCGACCGGCACGAAGGCGGCGCGGTAGAGCAGGATGTCCGCGCTCTGCAGCAGCGGATAGCCGAGGAAGCCGTAGGTGGCGAGGTCCTTCTCCTTGAGCTGCTCCTGCTGGTCCTTGTAGCTCGGCACGCGCTCGAGCCAGCCCAGCGGCGTGATCATGGACAGCAGCAGGTGCAGTTCGGCGTGCTCGGGCACGTGGGACTGGATGAACAGCGTGGCGACGCCGGGATTCAGTCCGGCGGCCAGCCAGTCGATCAGCACCTCGCGCACGTACTCCTGCAGGCGCGAGGTGTCCTCGTAGCCGGTCGTGAGCAGTGCCAGTCGGCGACGAAGAAGAAGCACTCGTACTGGTACTGCAGCTCCACCCAGTTGCGCAGCGCGCCGTGGTAGTTGCCCAGATGCAGCCGCCCGGTGGGCCGCATGCCCGAGAGCACGCGCCGCGCCGGCGCCGGGGAACTCACGGACCTCCCCGCAGCGCTGCGGGGCTGAGAGGGCGTCGGGAAGTGTGTTAGGGGCGCGGTGCGCCTGGGAAACGGCATGCTGGTCACGGGCAATTATAGCGCACGCCCCGTGATCGGCCCCAGCGCGCCTTTGCCCTGGCGCACGATCAGCGGGGGCGTCACCGAAAGATCCACCACCGTGGTCGGCTCGATGCCGCAGTCACCGCCGTCGAGGATCGCATCGACCTCGTGTTCCAGGCGCGCCTGGATCTGCCGGCCGGAGGTCAGCGGCTGCAGGTCCCCGCCGGCAGCAGCAGCGTCGAGCTCATGAGCGGCTCCCCGAGCTCCGCGAGCAGCAGCTGCGGCACCGGGTGCTCCGGGATGCGCATGCCGATGGTGCGCCGCTTCGCATGCTGCAGGCGCCGCGGCGTCTCGCGCGTCGCCGGCAGCAGGAACGTGTAGGGTCCGGGCAGGCAGGCGCGCAGGATGCGGAATGCCAGGTTTCCAGCCGCGCGAAGCGCCCCACCTGCGCAAGGTCTGCGCACACCAGCGTGAAATGATGATGATTGTCGGCCTGGCGGATGCGCCGCACGCGCTCCAGGGCCCTTGTCGCCCAGGTGCCAGCCCAGGGCGTAGCACGAGTCGGTCGGATAGGCGATGAGGCCGCCCGCCCTGCAGCACTTCGGCCGCCCGGCGGATCAGCCGCAGCTGCGGGTCAACCGGGTGCAACTCGAGGTATTCGGCCACATGAACGGTGGCTTTCGCAGAAAAACGGCTTCCGCGTGGAACTTACCCGCGGCGCGTGAGAATATACGCGGCCCCTTGCCGGGTACACCGTCGTCCCTTAGGACCGTCGCACCCCACCTCCCATGCAGGCTTTGACCGAGTTTGCGCCGCTGCTGGCGTTCGTCGTCGGCCTATTACCTGCGGGGGCTGTATGTGGCCACCGCGGTGCTGATGGTCGCCATGCTGCTGCTGCTGGCGGTGGACTGGCTGCGCAATCGGCGCATCCCGACGATGCACGCGCTCTCGACGGTGCTGGTGCTGATCTTCGGCGCCGCGACGCTGCTGCTGCACAACAAGCTGTTCATCCAGTGGAAGCCCACGGTGTTCTTCTGGCTCGCCAGCCTCGCCTTCCTCGGCAGCTTCTGGATCGGCGAGCGCACGCTCACCGAGCGGCTGCTCGGGCGCCGCCTTGGGCGACAAGCTGCGCGTCTCGGCGGCGCGCTGGCGCACGCTGAACTGGTGGTGGGTCGCGTTCTACGCCTTCCTGGGCGCGCTCGAACGTCGTGGTCCTGATCTACGCCAGCGAGCGCTCTGGGTGGCACTGAAATTGGTCGGACCGCGTGCTCATGGTGGCCTTCGTCGTTGCCCAGGTGCTGTGGCTGTCGGCGCGCGAAGAGCCGCTCGAGGAGGCCCGTGACGGCGGACACGCCAGCCGGTGAGCGCGCAGCGATCCGCAGCGCGCGTCGAGCGCGAGCTGCGCCCACGCACCTCGAGATCATCGATGACAGCGCGGCGCACGCCGGCCACGCCGGGGCGCGCGCCGGCGGCACACTATCGCCTCACCGTGGTCTCGGCCGCCTTCGAGGCTGCACGCAGCTGCAGCGGCACCGGCTGGTGTACGCCGCCGTGGCGCCGCTCATGCACGGTGCGGTGCACGCCCTCAACATCATCGCCCGCACCCCGGCAGAGAAAGCCTGACCCTGGGCGCAACCTTGCGGCCGCTGCGCTGTCTGACCCCAAAGTGAGCCCTTTCCCACAACTGACATTGGCAACCACCGGAAGACTCTCATGAACTACTCGCGCATCCTTGTCATGGCCACCGCGCTGGCCGCGCTCGCGGCCTGCCAGCCCAAGACCGCCGCCACGACCGCCGCCGCGGACACCTCGCCCGCGGTCGCGACGGTCAACGGCAGCCCCATCACCCGGGACTTCTACGAGTTCTACATCAAGGGCATCACCGGCAAGACCTCCGCGGACCTGACCGCGCAGCAGCGCACCGCCGCGCTCGACAACCTCATCCGCGGCAAGCTGACCGGCGAGGAAGCCATCAAGGAAGGCCTCGACAAGAGCGGTGACACCAGTTTCCTGCTCAACCTCACCCGCCTGAACGTGCTCGAGCAGGCCGTCTCGGACAAGTACCTGAAGGACCGCCAGCCGACCGATGCGGAGCTGCACACCGAGTACGACGCACAGATCGGTGCCATGCCCAAGCTCGAATACCACGCGCGCAACATCGTGGTCTCGACCGAGGGCTTCGCCCAGAGCGTGATCGGCGAGCTCGAAAAGGGCGCGAAGTTCGAGGACGTCGCCAAGAAGGAGTCCATGGACCCGAGCGCCAAGACCAACGCCGGGGACCTGGGCTGGTTCACCCCGGACCGCATGCTGCCGGAGCTGTCGGCGGCGGTCCTCGCCCTCAAGCCCGGGGAGTACACGCACAAGCCGATCAAGAGCCAGTACGGCTGGCACGTGGTGCAGCTGATCGAGACGCGCGATCTCACGCCGCCGCCGTTCGACCAGGTGAAGCAGCGCCTGGTGCAGGTGGTGCAGGCGAAGAAGTTCCGCGCCTACCAGGATGAGCTGATGCGTACCGCGAAGATCGAGAAGACCGAGCCGGCCGCCGCTGCCGCCCCGGCTTCCCCGGCCGCCCCCGCTCCGGCCCCGGCGCCTGCGGCCGCGACTCCGCCGAAGAACTGACACGACCGCAGCGGTGCGTGGCGGCGCAGGTGCTGCGCCGCCACGCACCGTGACTTCAACTCGCCCCGAGCAGCTTCAGCAGCGCCGCCTCGTCGAGCACCGGGACGCCCAGTTCCTGTGCCTTGGCGAGCTTGGAGCCGGCCTCGCGCCCGGCCACCAGATAACTGGTCTTCTTCGAGACGCTCGCGGCGACCTTGGCCCCGCGCGCGATGAGGGCCTCCTGGGCCTGTTCGCGGGTCATGCTGTCCAGCGTCCCGGTGACGACGAAGGTGCGACCCGCCAGGGGCTCCTGCGCGGCATCGGGCACGGGCATGTCCGGCCATTGCACGCCGCGCTCGCGCAGCACGCGGATGACCGCCAGGTGCTCGGCGGCGGCAAAGAAGGCGGCCACGTGCGCGGCGACGATCGGGACCGACGTCCGGGACCTGCTGGATCAGCTCCGCTGCTGGCGGCGGCGAGCTTCTCGAGCGTGCCGAAGTGCCGCGCCAGCGCCAGCGCCGTGGCCTCGCCCACCTCGCGGATGCCCAGCCCGTACAGCAACCGCGGCAGCGTTGTGTCGCTTGCTCTTCTCGATAGCCGCCAGCAGGTTGGCCGCGGACTTCTCGCCCATGCGCTCAAGCTGCGTGAGCTGCTCCAGGGTGAGGGCGTAAAGATCGGCCGGTGACTTGCACGTGCTCGTGCTCCACCAGCTGTTCGATGATCTTGTCCCCCATGCCCTCGATGTCCAGCGCGCGGCGGCTGGCGAAATGCCGCAGCGCCTCCTGCCGCTGGGCGCGGCAGGTGAAGCCGCCGGTGCAGCGGGCGACCGCCTCCCCTTCCGCGCGCAGCACCTGCGAGTCGCACACCGGGCACACCTGCGGCAGCGCCACCGGCTCGGCGCCCGCGCGGCCGCCGCTCGATGAGCACACCGCACCACCTCCGGGATCACATCCCCGGCGCGGCGCACGATGACCGTGTCGCCGGCGCGCACGTCCTTGCGCTGCACCTCGTCGATGTTGTGCAGCGTGACGTTGCTGACCGTGACGCCGCCGACGAACACCGGCTCCAGGCGCGCCACCGGCGTGAGCGCCCCGGTGCGCCCCACCTGGAACTCGATGCCGCGCACCACGGTGAGCGCCTCCTCGGCGGGAAACTTGTGCGCGATCGCCCAGCGCGGTGCGCGCGACACAAAGCCGAGCGCGCTCCTGGTCGGCGCGGCAGTCGAGTTTGTAGACCACGCCGTCGATCTGGTACGGCAGCGCGCTGCGCCGCGCGCCGAGCTCCTGGTAGTAGGCAAGGCAGCCCTCGACACCGTGCACGGCGCGCGCCTCCGGGGAGACCGGCAGGCCGAACCCACGCAGCAGCTCGAGCAGCTCCCACTGCCGCGCGGGCAGCGGCAGACCCTCCACCGCCCCCAGGGCGTAGAAGAAGGCATGTCCAGCGGGCGGCGTGGCGGTGATGCGCGGATCCAGCTGCCGCAGGCTGCCGGCGGCCGCGTTGCGCGGGTTGACGAATACCTTCTCGCCGCGTTGGCCTGCGCCGCCGCGTTCATGCGCGCGAAGCCGGCGAGCGGCATGAACACCTCGCCGCGCGCCTCGAACAGCGCGGGCGCCGCGGCCGCGCAGGCGCAGCGGCACCGCGCGGATGGTGCGCACGTTGGCCGTCACGTCCTCGCCGGTCACGCCATCGCCGCGCGTGGCGGCGCGCTCGAGCAGCCCGTCGCGGTAGATCACCGCGACCGCCAGGCCATCGAGCTTCGGCTCCGCGACGTAGGCCAGCTCGCCACTCCACCCCGAGGCGCTCGTGGATGCGGCGGTCAAAGTCGCGCACGTCCTCCTCGGTGAAGGCGTTGTCCAGCGAAAGCATCGGCACGGCTGTGGCTCACCTCGCCGAAAGCGGCGCTGGGGCTGCCCGCCGACGCGCTGCGTGGGGGAGTCCGGCGGTGACCAGCTGCGGGTGTCTGCGGCCTCGAGCGCGCGCAGCTCCTGCATCAGCCGGTCGTACTCGGCGTCCGGGACCGCGGGCTCGTCGAGCACGTAGTAGCGGTAGTCGTGCTGCGCGATCTGCGCGCGCAGCGCGGCTGCGCGCGCGGCAGCGCCGGCGGCTCACGAGGTCGCCCCGCGAACCGCAGGCGCTCGCGCAGCAGCGCGATGCGCGAGCGGCGTCAGCGGGCTGCCCTGCTCGTCCTGCAGCACCCCGTGCAGGCGCTCGTTCAGGCTGCGCGCGGTGAAAACCAGTTCATCGAAGGCCTGCGGCGGCGGCTTGGGTCCGGGCAGCACGGCAAACAGCGACAGGCCGCCGTAGTGCTGCGAGTCCATCGTGTCCGCATCGAAGGTACCCGGGCGCGTCAGGCTCGCGGCGCTGAGCACCGCGCGATGGGCCTCGTCGGGCTTGTGGAAGATGGCGAAGCGCCCGAGCACGAACCCTCCGCCGCCAGCGCCTGGCGCAGCGAGCGCCCGGCAAAGCGCTCCGGCAGCGGGGCGATCAGGCGCACGGCCACGATCTGCCGCTGTGTCATCCGGCGGCCACTCGACCGTCGGGGCCGCCGTTGCCGGCAGCTCCGGTAGCGCCTCGCGCGGTGGCCGGCGGCGGCGCACTGCTCGCCCGCGGGGTCGGTTCGGCCTTGGGTACGTACTCGAAGGTCTCCTCGACGACGGCCGGGGCCGCCGACGCCGCGCCGGCGAGCGCCGCTACCTCGTCGGTCGGGGAGTCGCCGGCGGGCTCCTCCTGCGCACCGGCATGCGAGCGCGCCGATCCGGCCTCCACGACCGGCAGCTCGTGCGGCGGTCCCGGCTCGCGCGCGCGCATCGTCGGCAGCGTGAGCGCCGGCTCGGTGCGCACGTGCAGGCTGGCCTCGGCGCTGAACTCGCGCGGTGCAGCGCTGCGCTCGGTGCCGGCGCTGCCGCTGGCCTGGCGCGGGCGGCGCCGCTCCCACCACACCAGGGCGCCGTACAGCACCAGGCAGATGCCCAGAAGGATCCAGCGCAGTTCGGCATGGTCATGGGATTTGCGCTTCAGACCGCCGCGAGCCGCACCGCTTCGTCGACGTCCACGGTCACCAGGCGCGACACGCCCGGCTCGTGTCATGGTGACGCCGATCAGCTGCGAGGCGAGCTCCATGGTGGTCTTGTTGTGGGTGATGAAGATGAACTGCACGCGCGCGGACATCTCGCGCACGATATCGCAGAAGCGCCCGACGTTGTGCTCATCCAGCGGCGCATCCACCTCGTCGAGCAGGCAGAACGGCGCCGGGTTCAGGTCGAATATCGAGAACACCAGCGCCACCGCGGTCAGCGCCTTCTCGCCGCCCGACAGCAGGTGGATGGTGCTGTTCTTCTTGCCCGGCGGGCGCGCCATGACCGCGACGCCGGCGGTCAGCTTGTCATCGCCCACCAGCTCCAGATAGGCATGGCCGCCGCCGAACAGGCGCGGGAACTTCTCGCGCAGGCCGGCGTTGATGCGCTCGAAGGTGTCCTCGAAGCGCGTGCGCGTCTCCTTGTCGATGCGCCGCATGGCCTCCTCCAGCGTGTCGAGCGCCGCGTTCAGGTCGGCGAACTGGCGGTCCAGGTATTCCTTGCGCTGCGGTCTGCTCCTTCAGCTCATCGATCGCCGCGAGATTGACCTGCCCGAGCTTCTCGATGTCGGCGCGCGCCTCGGCGAGCGAGGCCTCCCACTCGCGGCACGCCGGCCTCGGCGGCAGAGTCCGGCGAGCACGCTCGGCCAGCTCGACAGCGGGTCTCGGCGAACTGCTCGGCGAGCGCGGCGCGCCGCACGTGCGTCTCCTGCGCGGCCAGCCGCGCCTGCATCCATCGCCTCGCGCGCCGCGTTCACGCGCTGCTCGGCCGCCAGCGCGCTGCTCATCGAGCGCGCGCAGCGCAGCTTCGGCTGCTCTCCAGCGCGCTCGCGCGCCGCGGCGAGCTCGCTCTCGACGGTCAGCCGCTGCGCCAGGGCCTCGTTCAGGCGCGCCTGCGCGCTGGATGATCGGCTCATCGCCCGAGGCCAGCTCCGCCTCGAGTTCCGCGCGTCGGCGCGTGCAGCTGCGCGCGCTGCTCGTGCATGCGCGCCATGCCCACGCGACACGGAACTCTCGGTCGAGCGGCGCGACTCCACGCGCACGTGCAGATCACGCGCGCGCCAGCTGTGCCGCCTGCGCGGCGGCGCGCGCGGCCTGCAGGGCGCTGCGCCGCTCCTCGCGCTCGCGCCACCAGCGCCGGGTGCTGGCTCTCCAGCTGCGCCAGCTGCGCCTGCGGCGCGCGCCAGCTCCTCGCGCGCGCGCTGCAGCGCCTGCTGCGCGTCGGCGCGCTCGCGCGCCAGTTCGCCGGCGTCCTGCTGCAAGCGCTCGCCGCGCTGGCTCCGATTCGGCCGCGCGCGGCGCGCGGCCTGCAGCGCCGCCTCGCAGATCCGCATGCGACGCGGTGCGCCGCCGGCTGAGCGCGGCCTGCGTCGCCTCGCGCTCGCGCCTCGGCCTGCGTCAGCGCCGCGCGCGCGGCGCTCAGTGCCGCCTCGGCCTGCTCGACGCGCCTCGCCGGCGCTCGCCGGCACCGGTGCGCAGCCCCTTCAGGCGCTGCTCGCGCTCGAGGACCCCGGCGCGCTGATCGGCGCCGCGGCTGACGCGCAGCCAGTCACGGCCCACCCACTCGCCCTCGCGGGTGATGAGGGACTCCCCGGCGGCGAGCGCGCCGCGCGCCGCGCAGCGCCTGCGCCAGGGAATCGGCGGTGCGCACGTTGCTCAGCGCCGCGACCGTCACCGCCGGCCCGCGCACCCGCGCCGCCAGCGACGCCTGCGGCGCGCTCGCGGTAGCGTCGCCGCCTTCCACCAGCGTCAGCCGCCCGGTGGCCAGGTTCGCCAGCGAGCCGGACACCGCGTCCAGCCGCTCGACGCACACCGCCTCCAGGTAGTCACCGAGCACGGTCTCCACCGCGCGCTCCCAGCCGTCCTCGACCTCCAGCAGCGTCGCCAGGCGCGGCCGTGCGGCAAGCCCTGCCGCCTTGAGCCACTCCTGCGTCTGCCCGGCGTGATCGCTCAGTGCGGCCGCCTGCAGCGCCTCGAGCGAGGTAAGCTCCGCGCGCGCCGACTCGCGCCGCGGCGCGCGCGTGCTCCAGCTGCTGCTCGGCGGCCAGCTGCGCCGCGCGCAGGCGACTGCACGCGCTCGTGCGCGCGCGCGCCAGCGCGCTGGCGTGCTGCTCGCTGGCGGCGCGCGCGCGCGCCTCGTCCTGCTGCAGCTGCGCGAGCGCTCCGCCCGGGTGCTGCGGCGCTCAGCGCCTCGTGCTCCTCGGCCAGGCGCTGTTCCTGGGCAGCGAGGCGGCGCTGCTGGTTCTCCAGCTGCTCGATGCGCGCGCGCTCCACCTGCGCGCTCTGCTCGGCGCGCTCCGGCCGCGCGGGTGTGTGTCTCCCAGCGCTGCTGCCACTCCTGCAGCGCCTGCTCGCTGGCCTCGAGGGCCGCCGGCGGTGTGCGCCTCGGCCTGCTGCGCGGTCTGCAGCTGCGGGGCAAGCTGCGCCAGCTCGGCGCGCACCGCGGCCAGCTGCTGCTCGTCGCGGGCGATGTGCGAGGCGAGGTCGCTCAGGGTGGCGCGCGCCTGGGCGAGGTCGGCGCGCTGGCGCTCGCGCAGCTCGCGCGTGTGCTCGATCGACTGCTCGAGGCGCGAGATGTCGGCGCCGACCTCGTAGTAGCGCCCCTGCACCGCCGAGAGCTGCTCGCTGTGCTCGGTGTGGATGGCGCGCTGCTTCTCGATGCGCAGCTTCCGCGGCGCGCTGCTCGGCGAGCGCGGCCTGCATGGCGAGCTCGCGCTCGCGCACCGCGCGTCGTGCACCTCGGCGCCGCTGTCCAGGTCGCGCAGCGCAGCGCCAGCAGCTCCGCGGTCAGGCGCCGCTCCTGCTCCTTGAGCGCCTGGTAGCTTGCGCGCGGTGGCGGCCTGGCGCTGCAGGTGGCGGATCTGCTTCTCGACTTCATCGACGCACGTCCTGCAGGCGCTCGAGGTTCTCGCGCGTGTCGCGATGCGCGCCTCGGTCTCCTTGCGGCGCTCCTTGTAGCGCGAGATGCCGGCGGCCTCCTCGACGAAGGCGCGCATGTCTTCGGCGCTGCGCGTCGATGACGCGCGAGATCATGCCCTGCTCGATGATGGCGTAGCTGCGCGAGCCCAGGCCGGTGCCGAGGAACAGGTTGGTGATGTCCTTGCGGCGGCAGCGGCCGCCGTTGATGAAGTAGGCGGAGCTGCCGTCGCGCGACGACCTGGCGCTTGAGCGAGATCTCGTTGTAGCCGGCGTAGGCGCCGCCGATCTTGCCGTCGGCGTTGTCGAACACCAGCTCGACCGAGGCGCTGCCGA
Organism: uncultured Pseudomonadota bacterium; assembly: GCA_963794975.1. Classification (GTDB taxonomy): domain Bacteria; phylum Pseudomonadota; class Gammaproteobacteria; order Steroidobacterales; family Steroidobacteraceae; genus 13-2-20CM-66-19. The sequence goes on from CAWCGL010000002.1 coordinate 1,333,522, forward strand.
CCGGCTTGCGGGCGGCCGAGCCGTTGAAGACCACGTCGGCCATGTTGTCCCCGCGCAGGTGCTTGGCGGACAGCTCGCCCATCACCCAGCGCACCGCGTCGATGACGTTGGACTTGCCGCAGCCGTTCGGGCCCACGACACCGGTGAGATTGCTGGGGAAGTTGATTTGGGTCGGATCGACGAAGGACTTGAAGCCGGCGAGCTTGATCTTGGTCAGCCGCATCTCTAATTTCTTCCGCCGTTTTTGCGCCCCAATGGATGGTGTAGTGTAGAGGAATATGCCGTCAGCGCCCACAACCGAGCTGGAGACCTTCGCCAACCCGCAGACCGAGCGCGACTACACGATCCGCATGCAGATTCCCGAGTTCACCTGCCTGTGCCCGCGGACCGGCCAGCCGGATTTCGCGACGCTGGACCTCGAGTACGTGCCTGACCGGCTGTGCGTGGAGCTGAAGTCGCTGAAGCTCTACATCTGGTCGTTCCGCGACCGCGGCGCCTTCCACGAGGCGGTGACCAACGAGATCGCCGACGCACCTGGAGCGCCGCATGCAGCCGCGCTTCCTGCGCCTGAGCGCCCGCTTCAACGTGCGCGGCGGCATCTATACCACCGTTGTCGCGGAGCGACGACAGCGCGGCTGGCAGCCCGCCCCGCCGGTCAGCCTGCCTTAAAACCCTGCCGAATCAGGCCCGGGAACATCCGGCCGGTCCACGGGCACGCATTGCGCCTGCGGCGCCTCGGCGCCCGCCTGTCCACCGAGGTGCTGCCGAGAACACCTGTACACGCACAAGACGCGCCGGTATAATCGCGCGTTCTTTAAGAGGCCGAGGCGGTTTTGAGGAGTGCAACCGATGCCGGCCAAGAAACCTGCGCCGAAGTCCGCGAAGGGCAAGAAGGCGCCAAGCCGGCCCGCGGCGCAGAAAGGCAGCCGCGCGCAAGCCCGAGCCGGCGCGCGCCAAGCCGGCCGTTGCGGCCGCGCCCGCCCGCAAGGCGGCCCCGGCCCGTGGCGCGCCCCCAACGAAGCTCAGCCGCGCGACCCGCCGCCGGCGGCGCCGCGCGGTGACCAAGCGCCGCCGGCCAAGAAGCCGGCGCGCAACAGCGGCGGCGTCATCGCCGCGATGGTGCCCAGCGCCAACCGCGCCGCGCCACCCGCCGGTGGTCGCCGACGGCGAGGATCCGGAGACCGGCGAGCCGCACAGCCTGCTGGCCGGCCCCCGCAACGTACAGCCCTACATCGCCAAGCGTGGCGAGCAGTACATGAGCAAGGAGCAGCTCGGGCACTTCCGCACACATCCTCAACAGCTGGAAGCGCGACCTCATGGTCGAGGTCGACCGCACGGTCACGCACATGAAGGACGAGGCGGCGAACTTCCCGGACCCGAACGACCGCGCCACGCAGGAGGAGGAGTTCAGCCTCGAGCTGCGCACCCGCGATCGCGAGCGCAAGCTCATTCGCAAGATCGACGAGGCGCTCAAGCGCATCGAGGACGGCTCCTACGGCTACTGCCTCGAGACCGGCGAGGAGATCGGCATCAAGCGCCTCGAGGCGCGACCGGTGGCGACCTTGAGCATCGAAGCGCAGGAGCGCCGCGAGCGCCGCGAGCGCCAGTACGGCGACCGCGACGACCGCTACCGCTAAGCCGGCTGCCTCCGGCGCGCGCCCGGCGCGCCCCGCTTACCTTACGTCGGGCGCTTCGCGCCCTCGCCCACCGGCACGTCTGCACCTGGGCTCGCTGGTCGCCGCCCTCGGCAGCTTACCTCGACGCCCGCCAGCGCATGGCGGCCGCTGGCTGCTGCGCATGGAGGATCTGGACACGCCGCGCGTGGTCCCCGGCTGCGCCAGCCAGATGCTGCGCACCCTCGAGAACTTCGCGCTCACCTGGGACGGCCCGGTGGAATACCAGAGCCAGCACACTGATGCCTACCACGAGGCCCTCAAGCGCCTGCAGCGCGCAGGGGGCAACCTTCGAATGCAGCTGCACGCGGCGCAGAGCGCCAGGGTGAGGGCGGCTACGCGGGCACCTGCCGCGCAGGACCCACGCGCCCCGGCCCGACGGCGACCCGCTTGCGGGTGGACGGCGGCGCACTCGAGCTTCGAGGACCGCATCCAGGGCAGCTGCGCCTATCAGACTCGCCGAGCGCGGGGATGTGATCGTGCGCCGCCGCGACGGGGTCATCGCCTACCAGCTCGCGGTGGTGGTGGACGATGCCCGGCAGGGCATCACCGATGTCGTGCGCGGCGCGGACCTGCTCGACAGCACGCCCTGGCAGATCGTTGCTGCAGGGGGCACTGGGACTGCCCCGGCGTACGCTATGCCCACCTGCCGCTGGTGACCGAGCCCGACGGGAGCGAAGCTGGCCAAATCGCGCCGCTCGGTGCCGCTGGATCCCCGCCAGGCCGGCCCGCAGCTGTACCAGGCGCTGCGGCTGCTGCAGCAGTCCCCTCCCGCCGAGCTTAAGGCCGCGCCGGCGGCCGAGCTCCTCGGATGGGCGATCCGCCACTGGGACCCCGGCCCGCTGCGGGGGCTGGCCCAGGTGCGGCCAGCACTCTGAGGGGTTGGAGTTGGGTTCGCCGTGGCGATGTAATAAGGTATGTCGTCAACGCCCTGCACTAAGGAAGGTGCAACAACCCAAGTGAGGGACGTATGAGCGAACCGCGCACTATAAAGAAGTATCCCAACAGGCGGTTATACGACACGGTCGAGAGCCGCTACATCACGCTGGCGGACATCCGCCGGCTGGTGCTCGAGCGCATCGACTTCGTCGTCATCGACAAGAAGACGCAGGAGCGACATCACGCGCACCATCCTGCTGCAGGTGATCGCCGAGCAGGAACACGGCGCGGAATCGCTGATGAGCCGCGACTTCCTGTCGCAGGTAATCCGCTCCTACGGCGGCCCGACACGCGGGGTGATCGGCAATTACCTCGAACAGAGCCTGCGGCAGTTCGCGAGTCAGAACGGGCGCGGTCCGCAGGGCTGACCGCGCCTTCGCTCGTGAGCTGAAGCGTGCGCGGCCGCCTTAGGCCGCGTCGACGTCGCGCATCGACAGGCGGATGCGCCCCTGGCGATCCACTTCCAGTACCTTCACGCGGATCACGTCGCCTTCCTTGAGCTTGTCGCTGACGCGCTCGACGCGCTCGTTGGAGATCTGCGAGATGTGCACCAGGCCGTCGCGGCCCGGCAGGATGGTGACGAAGGCGCCGAAGTCCATCAGGCGCGCCACCCGGCCCTCATAGATCCGAGCCGACTTCGACGTCGGCGGTGATCAGCTCGATGCGCGCCTGCGCCTCGCGACCGGCCTGCGCCGCTGACGGAGGCGATCTTCACCGTGCCATCGTTCTCGATGTCGATCGTGGTGCCGGTCTCCTCGGTGATCTGGCGGATGACCGCGCCACCCTTGCCGATGACGTCGCGGATCTTCTCCGGGTCGATCTTGAGGGTGATGATCGAGGGGGCCCACTCGGACATCTTCTCGCGCGAGGTGCGGATGACCTTGTTCATCTCGCCCAGGATGTGCAGGCGGCCCGCACGCGCCTGATCGAGCGCCACGCGCATGATCTCCGGCGTCACGCCCTCGACCTTGATGTCCATCTGCAGCGCGGTCACGCCATCGGCGGTACCGGCCACCTTGAAATCCATGTCGCCCAGGTGATCCTCGTCGCCGAGGATGTCGGTGAGCACCTTGTAGCGGCTGCCCTCGAGCACCAGTCCCATCGCCACGCCTGCGACCGGCGCCTTGATCGGCACGCCGGCGTCCATGAGCGCCAGCGAGGTGCCGCACACGCTCGCCATGGAGCTCGAGCCGTTGGACTCGAGGATCTCCGAGACCACGCGGATCACGTACGGGAAGGTGGCCATGTCGGGCATCACGGCCTTCACGCCGCGACGCGCAAGGTTGCCGTGGCCGATCTCGCGGCGCTTCGGCGAGCCCATCATGCCGGTCTCACCGACCGAGAACGGCGGGAAAGTTGTAATGCAGCATGAACGGCTCGCGGCGCTCGCCCTCGAGCGCATCGATGATCTGCGCATCGCGGGTGGTGCCGAGCGTCGTGACGACCAGCGCCTGGGTCTCGCCGCGGGTGAAGAGCGCCGAACCGTGGGTGCGCGGCAGCACGCCCACCTTCACGGTGATCGGCCGCACGGTCACGGTGTCGCGACCGTCGATGCGCGGCTCACCGTTGAGGATGCGCTGGCGCACGATCTTGCTCTCGAGCTTGAAGAGGGCGTCCTCGACGTCGTCTTTGGTGTACTTCGGGCGTATCGCCGGCGCTCAGGGCCTCGACCGCCGGCTTCTTGATCTCCGACAGCTTGGCGTGGCGCTGCCATCTTCTCGGTGAGGTTGTAGGCCTGCGAGACGGCCGCCTGCGGCCTGGCTGCGCCAGCGCCCGGGTGAGCTCGGCATTCTCGGCCGGCGGCGGTCCAGGTCCAGCGCGGCTTGCCGGCCTGCGCGACCAGTTCCTTGATCGCGCTTGATGGCGACCTGCATCTGCTGGTGGCCGAACACCACCGCGCCGAGCATCACTTCCTCGGACAGGCCCGAGGCCTCCGACTCCACCATCAGCACCGCATGCTCGGTGCCGGCGACGACCAGGTGCAGCTTGCGAGTCGGCGAGCGCCTTGGCGGTCGGGTTGAGAATGTACTGCGCCGTCCTTGTAGCCGACGCGCGCCGCACCGATCGGGCCGTTGAACGGCAGGCCCGAGAGGCACAGTGCGGCCGAGGCGCCGATCAGCGAGGGGATGTCCGCATCGATCTCCGGGTCGAGCGAGATGACGGTGGCCACCACCTGCACGTCGTTGTAGAAGCCATCCGGGAACAGCGGACGGATCGGGCGGTCGATCAGACGCGAGGTGAGGGTCTCCTTCTCCGTCGGCCGGCCCTCGCGCTTGAAGAACCCGCCGGGGATGCGCCCGGCGGCGTAGGTCTTCTCGATGTAGTTCACCGTGAGCGGGAAGAAGTCCCGGCCCGGGGTGGCGGTCGACTTGGCGCAGGCGGTGACGAGCACGACGGTCTCGCCCATGGAGACGCGCACCGCGCCTTCTGCCTGGCGGGCCATCTCGCCGGTCTCGATCGTTACTGAATGCTCACCGTACGGAAATGTCTTGCTGACGACGCTCAATGGTCAATCCTCGAAAAAATGTTTTGGAAGGGGCAAAAACACAAAGGCCGCGCGTCGGTGACGGCGGCCTGTTGGGTTTTCAGCGGCGAAGGCCCAGGCGCTCGACGACTTCCTGGTACTTCTCAGGCGCGGTGGCCTTGAGGTAGTCGAGAAGCTTGCGGCGCTGGTTGACGAGCTTCACCAGCCCGCGGCGCGAGGAGTGATCGCGCCTTGTGGGCACTGAAGTGCTCACCGAGTCCGTTGATGCGCTCGGAGAGCAGGGCGACCTGGACTTCCGGAGAGCCGGTGTCGGCAGGTCCGCGGCGGAATTTTGCGAGGATCTCGCCGGTTTTCTCGCTGGATAGAGCCATTGCGCGTGGGTCCTAACTACTTGTCTTGTGGGCCTTTTGGTAAGCCGCCAATTCTACCCGGCGGCGGCGCCTTTCGACAAGCTCCGGCGGGGCCGGAATGACCCGGGGCGCGGGTAAACCCGCCCACCGGGTCCGCCGGCAGCGGTGCATTGCAGCCCCACGCCCAGGCCGCCTAATCTGCCGTCCCGGCCAGGTCCTCCAGGGAGCTGCAGTTCGACCATGTATTTCCTCACCACACGTCCGATCTGGGTGCTGTGCCTGCTGGCACTGCTGCTGACCGCCCTGGCCATGGGCGGCCCATTCCTGGTGCGCCGCTACGTGACCTTGGAGCGCCTCACCACGAACAACGAAGTGGCCGGGTTCAAGTTCGCCACCCTCGGGGTGCTGTACGCGGTGCTGCTGGCCTTTGCGGTGATCGTCGTCTGGGAGCGCTTCCACGACGCCGAGCACGCCGTGGCTGCGGAAGCCGGGGCAGCCGCGACTTTGTACCGGCTGTCCCTCGGCATGGGACAGTCCGGGGAGCTGTTCCGTAAGCGGCTGGACGAGTACCTCGAAGTGGAGGTCGCGAGCGAATGGCCGGAGATGCAGAACGGGCACGGCAGCCCGGCCGGCACCGATGCCCTCACCCGGCTCTATCAGGCCACGCTCAGTTACCAGCCCACCGACTTCCGGGGGCAGACCTTCGAATACACCGTGCTGCAGGAGCTCGGCTCCCTCACCCAGGCGCGCCGTGACCGGCTGGTGCTGGCCGCCGGGGCCGTCCCCGGCGTGGTCTGGCTGGTGCTGTTCACCGGGGCGGTGCTCACGATCACGTTCACGTTCTTCTTCGGTACGGTCAATGTGCGCAACCAGTCGCTGATGACCGGCGCGCTGGCGCTGCTGATCTTCTCGGTGCTGATGATCGCGGTGGCCATCGACCGGCCCTTCGCAGGCCAGGTGCAGATCTCCGCGGAGCCACTGCAGGAGATTTACGCGCACTTTCACGCAGGCTGACCCCGCCGGGCCTAGCCGGGTGCGCCCCGCATCAGACGGCGCGGCTCGAGGCCGCCCGCGCCATCGGTTGCCCCCAGCCCAAGAAATGCGCCGGAGGGGGCGTAGAGGCGCACGCGCGGCGCGGCCGCGCCCTCTGCGAAAACTCGCTGGCCCATGAGGATGCGCTGCGCGTCGGTGCCGCTCAGGGTGACCGCCGGCAGATGCTGCAGCGGCGCATCCGGGGCCAGCAGTGCCGGCCACTCCCCGCGCGCGCGCGTGTCCTCCAGGAAGGCGAGCGAGTGCATCGGTGAGGTGGCAAAGGGCTCCACCCACAGGCGCCGCAGCGCCGTCACGTGCGCCACGGTGCCCAAGGCTGCGGCGATGTCCTCGGCAAGCACGCGCACGTAGGTGCCCTTGGAGCACACCACCTCGAGTTCCAGGCTCGCCGGGGTCAGGGCGCGCAGCACCAGGTGCGAAAGCTCGATCGTGCGTGGCGCGCGCGGCACGCTGATGCCGGCGCGCGCCAACCGGTACAGCGGCTGGCCCCCCTGCTTGAGCGCGGAATACATCGGTGGCACCTGCTGTCCGGTGCCGTGGAAGGCGGCCAGGGCACGCATTCACACCCGCGGCGGACAGTTGCGGGACCGGGGCGGTGCGCGTGACCTCGCCCTCGGCGTCCCCGGTGCTGGTGGCGCTGCCCAGGGCGGCCGTGAACCGGTAGCACTTGCGCCCGGCGAGAATGTCGCCGGCCATCTTGGTCGCCTCTCCGAGGCAGATCGGCAGCATCCCGGTGGCCAGGGGGTCCAGGCTGCCGACGTGCCCGGCCTTCTCGCGATCGAACAGTGAGCGCACGCGCTGCAGCGCGGCATTGGAGGAGAGCCCGAGCGGCTTGTCGAGCAGCAGGACCCCGCAGTGCATCGCAGCTGTGCGGCGTCTAGCCGCGCGGCCCGTCGCCGCCGGCATCGTCGGCCGCATCGCCGCGGTCCGCAGGCTCGCCGGCCGCATGCGCTCGGTCCCCCGCCACGGCCTTCTCGATCAGCCCGGTCAGGTGCGCGGCGCCCTCGACGGTATCGTCGTAGAGGAACTCCAGGCGCGGCGCGTGCCGCAGCCCGAGGCGCCGGCCGAGCTCTCCGCGCAGGAAGCCCCCGGCGTGCGTCAGTCCCACGCGTACCTGCTCGGGCGGGTTGGTCGAGGCGAATGGGGTGAAGAAGATCTTCGCCGCGCTCTTGTCCTTGAGCATGCGTCACCGCCGTGATGGTGACGTTGCCCACCCGCGGGTCCTTCACCTCGCGCGCGATGAGCGCCGAGAGCACCCGCTGGATCTCCGACTCGATGCGTTGATTGCGCGACTGGGCCATTACTGCAGGGTTCTTGCCACCTCGACGCGCGAGTAGCACTCGATCTGGTCACCGGCGCGCACGTCCTGGTAGTTCTTCACGCCGATGCCGCACTCGGTACCGGCGCGCACCTCGCTGGCGTCGTCCTTGAAGCGGCGCAGCGACTCCAGCGCCCCTTCGAAGATCACCACGCTGTCGCGCAGCACGCGGATCGGGTTGTTGCGCTTGACCACGCCCTCGGTCACCAGGCAGCCGGCGACGACGCCGAACTTGCTGGAGCGGAACACCTCGCGCACCTGCGCCACGCCCAGGATCGGTCTCCTTGATCTCCGGCTTGAGCATGCCCGAGAGCATCTGCTTCACATCGTCGATGGCCTCGTAAATGATGCTGTAGTAACGCACCTCGACCCCGGTCTCCTTGATCGCCTCACGAGCCCCCGAATCGGCGCGCACGTTGAAGCCGATGATGAGCGCGCCGGAGGCGCCCGCCAGCTGCACGTCCGATGCGGTGATGCCGCCCAGGCCGGTCGCGATCATCTTCACCTGCACCTCATCGGTGGACAGCTTGTTCAGCGACTCGCGCAGCGCCTCGGCGCTGCCCTGCACGTCGGCCTTGAGCAGCACGGCGACGACGCCCACCTTGTCGCCCAGCTGCGAGAACGCGTCCTCCGGACGGGCGCTCGAGCGGCGCGAGCTTGTCGTCGCGGGTCTTGTCCTGGCGGTGCTCAGCGACTTCGCGCGCCTTGCGCTCGCTCTCGACCGCCAGGAGCTCGTCGCCGGCATTGGGCGCCGCGGACAGGCCGAGCACCACCACCGGCACCGACGGCGGCGCCTCCTGCACCGGCCTTGCCGTTCTCGTCGAACATGGCGCGCACGCGGCCGAACTCGCCGCCGGCGATGATCGGGTCACCCACGTGCAGGGTGCCGCGCTTGACGAGCACGGTGGCCACCGCGCCGCGGCCCTTCTCCACGCTCGACTCGATCACCACCCCGGAGGCCAGGCCGGCGCGCGGCGCACGCAGCTCGAGCACCTCGGACTGCAGCAGGATCGCATCCAGCAGCTGGTCGATGCCCTGGCCGGTGCGCGCCGAGACCGGCACGAAGATGTTCTGGCCGCCCCACTCCTCGGAGATGACCTCGTGCTTGGACAGCTCCGTGCGCACGCGCTCCTGGTCCGCGTCGCCCTTGTCGATCTTGTTGACCGCGACCACGATCGGCACGCCGGCCGCGCGCGCGTGCTGGATCGCCTCGATGGTCTGCGGCATGACGCCGTCATCGGCCGCCACCACCAGCACCACGATGTCGGTGGCCCGCGCGCCGCGCGCGCGCATGGCGGTGAAGGCCGCATGGCCCGGGGTGTCGAGGAAGGTGATGACACCCTTGTCGGTGGTTCACGTGGTAGGCGCCGATGTGCTGGGTGATGCCGCCGGCCTCGCCCGCCGCCACCTTGGTGCGGCGGATGTAGTCCAGCAGCGAGGTCTTGCCGTGGTCGACGTGGCCCATGACGGTCACGACCGGCGGACGCGGCTCGCCCTCGTCGGGCTCGGCAGCCGGCACGCCCTGCAGGTCCTCCTCGATCTGGTTCTCGTTGACCGTCTTGGCCGTGTGGCCCATCTCCTCGACCACCAGCACCGCGGTGTCCTGGTCGATCGGCTGGTTGATGGTGGCCATCACGCCCATGTTCATGAGCACCTTGATGACCTCGGTGGCCTTGACGGCCATGCTTCTGCGCCAGCTCCGCCACGGTGACGGTCTCGCCGATCGCCACCTCGCGCACCACCGGCGCGGTGGGCATCTCGAAGGCGTGGCGGCCGTCGGGTGAGGACTGGGTCGGGCGCGCCTTGACGCGCCGCTTCTTCTTGTAGCGCGAGCTGACGTCGCCGGCGACATGCAGCTCCTGGCGCCCGTAGCGGGTGCCCTTGTCATCGGCGGCCGGTGCCGGCGTGGCGCGCACCGGCGCGGCCGCGGCGGCCGGCGGGCGCGCGCTCGCGCTCGCCGGAGCGGCGGTCGTGTTCCTCGCGCTCGCGGGTGCGGCGCGCCTCGTCGTCGCGGCCGCGCTGCTCGGCAGCGCGGCGCGACTCTTCCTGGGCGCGGCGGCTGGTTTCCTCTTCCTCGATGCGGCGGCGGTTCTCCAGCTCGACGCGCTCGCGCTCGCGGCGCTCGGCCTCGGCCTTCTCGGTGACCGCGCGCACGGCCTCCTCGGCCTCGCGCTTGCGGCTGTCCACCTCGTCCTGCTGCGCGCGCGCCTGCTCCTCGAGCACGTCGCGCTTGATGTAGGTGCGCCTTGCGGCGCACCTCGACGTTCACGGTGCGCGCGCGGCCCTGGGTGCTGGCCAGCTTCAGCTCGCTCTGGGTCTTGCGCTTGAGGGTGATCTTGCGCGGCGCGCCGTCGCCGCCGGCTCATCGCTGCCGTGGCTGCGGCGCAGGTGCGTGAGCAGCTCGAGCTTCGCATCGTCGCTGATGCGCGCATCGGGGCCCTCTACCTTGATGCCCGCCTGGTCCAGCTGCACGAGCAGCCGGTCGACCGGTACCTTGAGTACCTCGGCGAACTGGGAAACGGTTACTTCTGCCATACGCTTGAATCCAGTTTCTGTCAGTTACCCGGCTCGAACCACGGGGCGCGAGCGGTCATGATCAGGCTGGCGGCCTTCTCGGCCGCCAGGCCCTCGATGTCCGCGAGCTCATCGACGGACTGCTCGGCCAGGTCCTCGCGCGTGCGCACGCCGCGCCGCGCCAGCGCCAGCGCCAGGTCCGGGCTCATGCCCTCGAGCAGCAGCAGGTCATCCGCCGGCATCGACTGGTCGAGCGTCTCCTCGCTGGCGATCGCCTGCGTGAGCAGCACGTCGCGCGCGCGGTTGCGCAGCTCCTTGACGATGTCGTCGTCGAACTCCTCGATGGCGGCCAGCTCCGCGTGCGGCACGTAGGCGATCTCCTCGATGGTCGAGAAGCCCTCCTGCGCCAGGATCGTCGCCACGTCCTCATCGACGTCCAGCTGCTTCATGAAGTTCTGCACCAGGTCCTTCGCCTCGGTCTCGCTCTTGGCCTCGGCATCCGACTCGGTCATGACATTCAGGTCCCAGCCGGTGAGCTGGCTGGCGAGGCGGATGTTCTGGCCGCCGCGGCCGATGGCCTGGGACAGCTTGTCCTCGGAGACCGCGATGTCCATGCTGTGCGCGTCCTCGTCGACCACGATCGACATCACTTCGGCGGGCGACATGGCGTTGATCACGAACTGCGCCGGGTTTTCGACGTACGGGATGATGTCCACGCGCTCGCCGGCGATCTCGTTGGAGACCGCCTGCACGCGCGAGCCGCGCATACCGACGCAGGCGCCGACCGGGTCGATGCGCGGGTCGTTGCTGCGCACCGCGATCTTGGCGCGCACGCCCGGCATCGCGCGCCGCGCCCAGGATCTGGATCAGGCCCTGGCCGACTTCGGGCACCTCGAGCTTGAACAGCTCGATCAGGAACTCCGGGGCGGTGCGGGTGAGGAACAGCTGCGGGCCGCGCGGCTCGGAGCGCACCTCCTTGAGGAAGGCCTTGATGCGGTCCTGCGGCTTGGCCTGCTCGCGCGGGATCATGTCGGTGCGCGGCACGAAGCCCTCGGCATTGCTGCCGAGATCGATGTAGATGCCGTTGCGGTCGACGCGCTTGACCACCCCGCTCACCAGGGTGCCGACGCGCTCCTGGTAGGCGTCCACCACCTGGGCACGCTCGGCCTCGCGCACCTTCTGCACGATGACCTGCTTGGCCTGCTGGGCGGCGATGCGGCCGAAGGCCACCGACTCGATCGGCTCCTCGACGAAGCCGCCGACTCCGACGGCCGGGTCCATGTCGAGCGCATCCTCCAGGCGCAGCTCGCGCTCGGGGACCTCGAGCTCCTTGGAGTCGTCGGCGAACACCTTCCAGCGGCGGAAGGTCTCGTAGTCGCCGCTCTTGCGGTCGATGGACACGCGCGCCTCCCACTCCTCGCCGTGCTTCTTGCGGGTAGCCGAGGCCAGCGCCGCCTCGAGCGCCTCGAAGATCACTTCCTTGTCGACGCCCTTCTCGTTGGAGACGGCATCAACCACCATCAGGATTTCTTTATTCACGGTCGTTCGTACCTCTAAGTGCCCCGCTGCGGGGCCGGAAGACCCGTCCCCTTAATTGGGGGCGAGCCTCGCTTTGCCAATCTCTTGAAACGTCAGCGCCACGTGCTCCTGGTCCACCTCGAGCGCGATGCCGCTGTCGTCCACCGTCAGCAGCTTGCCGGTGTAGCGGCGGCGCCCGGCGCGCGGCTCCTTCAGCTCCACATGCACCCGCTCACCGACGAAGCGCCCGAAATGCGCCTGGGTGCGCAGCACCCGGTCGAACCCCGGGGAAGACACCTCGAGCGTATAGGCGCTCGGGATCGGATCCTCGGCATCCAGCAGCGCCGAGACCTCGCGGCTGGCCCGCGGCGCAGTCCTCCAGACCCACACCGGCCGGTCCGTCTATGAAGAGCCGCACCACCGCGTGCGCGCGCCCGGCGGCGAACTCCAGCTCCACGAGCTCGTAGCCCAGCCGGCCGAGCACAGGCTCGACCAGGGCGATCAGCCGCTCGCGCAAGCACTCCGCTCACCGTTCGCATCCCCTTCGCAGCGGCCCAAAGGCCCTGCGCAAACAAAAATGGGCCCCAAGGCCCACCCAAAAACAAAAAGCCCCTCGGGGGGCTTTCTCGGTTACGCAATCTCGTTGGGCGCCGCGCGCCCATCCAGAACGCCACGACACCAGCCACCCGTCCCCGCAACCGGCCGCGCAGCCAGATTCGGGGGCGCGCATTCTACCGGATTCCGGCGCGCGGGGGAAACCGCAGTAGCCCTCTTCTCGCAGCTCTGCCGGGCGCACGCCGCACTCCATACCTGTATAGACAAGCTGCGGCCAAGCTGCCAGCATGGGGCCCCCGCGCCGCCCTTTCAAGGAAACCGCCTTGTCATTCGCGCCCCCGTCGGCCCGCTACCTGCAGGTGAAGCACTTCGTGCTCGAGCAGGTCGCCGCCGGCACGCTGCGCGCCGGCGAGCGCGTGCCCTCGGAGAACGAGCTGGTGCGTGAGCTGCGCGTTTCGCGCATGACCGCCAACCGCGCGCTCAAGGAGCTCGCCGCCGACGGGGTGCTGGTGCGCGTGGCCGGCGTCGGCACCTTCGTCGCCGAGCAGCGCGTGCACGCGCACCCGCTGGAGGTGCGCAACATCGCCGACGAGATCCGCGCCCGCGGCCACGAGTACCGCGTACGCGTGGTCGCGCTGCAGCCGGTGACCGCCACGCGCGAGCTGGCCGAGCGCTTCGAGCTCAAGACCGGCGCCGCGCTCGACTATTCCCTGCTCACCCACTTCGAGGGCGGCGTGCCGCTGCAGGTCGAGGAGCGCTACGTCAACCCGCAGGCCGCGCCCGGACTACCTGCGCTAACGACTTCAGCCAGCATCACCCCGCACGAGTTCCTCGATCAAGGTGGCGCCGCTGCAGCGCGCCGAGCACACCGTGCGCGCGCTCATGCCCGAGCGGCGCATCCGCCGCCTGCTGAAGCTCGAGGCCGACGAGGCCTGCCTGCTGATCATGCGCCGCACCTTCTCCAGGGGCCGCATCGCCAGCGTGGCGGATCTCTACCATCCCGGTTCGCGCTACGAACTCGTCCGCGAACTATCCAGCCGAGGTAATCCCATGTCCGACACCACCACCCGCATGCCGCTGCGCGCCCCGCGCGGCACGCAGCTGTCCTGCAAGAGCTGGCTCACCGAGGCGCCCGCTGCGCATGCTCATGAACAACCTCGACCCGGAGGTCGCCGAGCGCCCGGCGGAGCTGGTCGTCTACGGCGGCATCGGCAAGGCGGCGCGCAACTGGGAGTGCTACGAGCAGATCGTGAGCGCGCTGCGCGCGCTGGCGGACGACGAGACGCTGCTGATCCAGTCGGGCAAGCCGGTCGGGGTGTTCCGCACGCACGCGGACGCCCCGCGCGTGCTGCTCGCCAACTCCAACCTCGTGCCGCACTGGGCCACCTGGGAGCACTTCAACGAGCTCGACCGCAAGGGCCTGATGATGTACGGCCAGATGACGGCCGGCTCCTGGATCTACATCGGCAGCCAGGGCATCGTGCAGGGCACCTACGAGACCTTCGTGGAGATGGGCCGCCAGCACTTCGGCGGCAAGCTCGCCGGCAAGTGGATCCTCACCGCGGGCCTGGGCGGCATGGGCGGCGCGCAGCCGCTGGCGGCCACCATGGCCGGCGCCTCGATGCTGGCCATCGAGTGCCGCCCGGAGCGCATCGCCAAGCGCCTGCAGACCAGCTACCTGGACGTCGCAGGCGCACAGCCTCGATGAGGCGCTGGAGATCCTCGAGCGCGTCGGCCGGCTCCGGCCAGCCGGTCTCGGTGGGCCTGCTCGGCAATGCCTGCGAGGTGCTGCCCGAGCTGCTGCGCCGCGGCGTGCGCCCGGATGCGGTCACTGACCAGACCTCCGCGCACGACCCGGTGAACGGCTACCTGCCGCGCGGGCTGGTCGCTGCGAGAAGTGGGACCGGCTGCGGGCGCGAGAATCCGGCGCAGGTCGCCAGCGCGGCGCGCGCCTCGATGGCGCGGCACGTCGAGGCGATGCTCGCGTTCCAGAAGCATGGGCATCCCGGTATTCGACTACGGCAACAACATCCGCCAGGTCGCCTTCGATGAGGGCGTCAAGGACGCCTTCGCCTTCCCCGGCTTCGTGCCGGCGTACGTGCGGCCGCTGTTCTGCCGCGGCGTCGGCCCGTTCCGCTGGGTGGCGCTGTCCGGGGACCCGGAGGACATCTACCGCACCGATGCCAAGGTGCGCGAGCTGATGCCCGACGATGCGCACCTGCATCACTGGCTGGACATGGCGCGCGAGCGCATCCAGTTCCAGGGTCTGCCGGCGCGCATCTGCTGGGTGGGGCTGGGCGACCGCCAGCGCCTGGGTCTCGCCTTCAACGAGATGGTGGCGCGCGGGGAGCTCAAGGCCCCCATCGTCATCGGCCGCGATCACCTGGACTCCGGCTCGGTCGCCAGCCCCAACCGCGAGACCGAGGCGATGCGGGACGGCTCGGATGCGGTCTCGGACTGGCCGCTGCTGAATGCGCTGCTCAACACCGCCAGCGGCGCCACCTGGGTGTCGATGCACCACGGCGGCGGGGTCGGCATGGGCTACTCGCAGCACGCCGGCGTGGTCATCGTCTGCGACGGCACGCCGGCGGCGGCACGACGCATCGAGCGGGTGCTGTGGAACGATCCGGCGACCGGGGTCATGCGCCACGCCGATGCCGGCTACGAGATCGCCATCGAGCTGCGCGCGCGAGAAGGGGCTGAACCTGCCGTTCCTCGCGGCGCGCTAGGCCGGCCGGCAGCCGGCCGTGTCCGCACCCCTGAAACTGTGGCGCAACGCGCGCCTGGCCACCTGCGACGAGGCGGCGCGCGTGCATCGACGACGGGGCGCTGCTCACCCGCGGCGGCCGCATCGAGTGGGTCGGGCCGCGAATCCGAGCGCGCGCCGCGGCGCCGCCGGCCGAGGTGCACGACCTGGGCGGCGCCTGGGTGACCCCCGGCCTGATCGACTGCCACACGCACCTGGTGTTTGCCGGCAACCGCGCCAACGAGTACGCCGAGCGCCTGCGCGGCAGGAGCTACGAGGACATCGCCCGCGCCGGCGGCGGGCATCCTCTCCACCGTGCGCGCCGTGCGCGCGGCGAGCGAGGCGCAGCTGTTCGACGAGAGCGCGCCGCGCCTGGCGGCGCTGTTGAGCCGAGGGCGTCACCACCATCGAGATCAAGTCCGGCTACGGCCTCACGCTCGCCGACGAGGCGAAGATGCTGCGCGTCGCGCGCGCCCTCGGCGCGTGCCTTCCCGGTCACCGTGCGCGCCACGCTGCTGGCCGCCCACACCCTGCCGCCGGAATACCGCGGCCGTGCCGATGAGTACATCGACGCCATCGCGCAGCAATGGCTGCCCGCAGCTGCACGCCGAAGGGCTGGTGGATGCGGTCGACGTGTTCTGCGAGCGCATCGCCTTCAGCGTTGCGCAGGCCGAGCGGCTGTTCGAGGCGGCCGCTGCCCTGCGGCTGCCGGTGAAGATGCACGCCGAGCAGCTGTCCAACCTCGGCGGCACGCTGCATGGCGGCGCGCCATCGCGCCCTCTCCTGCGATCACCTGGAGTTCGCCGGCGAGGCCGAAGCGCGCGCGCTGGCCGCGCCGGCACCGTGGCGGTGCTGCTGCCGGTGGCCTTCTACTGCCTGGCCGATGACGCGCAAGCCGCCGGTCGCGGCCCTGCGCGCCGCCGGCGCCCGCATCGCGGTGGCGAGCGACTGCAACCCGGGCTCCGCGCCCGGGCACCTCGCTGCTGCTGGCGATGAGCATGGCCACGCGGCTGTTCGGGCTCACCGCCGAGGAGGCGCTCGCTCGGGGTGACCCGCCATGCAGCGCACGCGCTCGGGCTCGGGCAGCGAGCGCGGCAGCCTCGCCGCCGGCATGGCCGCCGACTTCGTGGTCTGGAATGTCCAGCGCCATCGAGGAGCTCAGTTACTGGATCGGTTTCAACCCGCGCCGCACCGTGGTGCGCGCCGGAGAGGTACAGCGATGGCCCACCCCGACACCCTGAAGCTCGGCGCCCGCGCGCTGCACCTGGCCGAGCTGCGCCGCGTCTACGCAGGCCCCGTGAGCGTGGCCATCGATCCTGCAGCGCTGCCAGCGGTCGCCGCAGCGCACGCGCTGCGTCGGCCGGCTCGCCGCCGGCGAGGCGCCCGCCTACGGCATCAACACCGGCTTCGGCCTGCTGGCGCAGACGCGCATCCCGCCCGCGCAGCGCACGCTCCTGCAGCGCAACATCATCCTCTCCCACAGCGCCGGCGTCGGGCCGCTGCTGGACGATGCCATCGTGCGCCTGACGCTGGTGCTCAAGCTCGCAAGCCTGGTGCAAGGCTTCTCGGGCATCAGTGATCGAGCTGGCCCGCTTCCTCGAGCGGCTGATCAACGCCGGCCTCTACCCGTGCGTGCCGGCGCAGGGCTCGGTCGGGGCCTCGGGCGACCTGGCGCCGCTCGCACACCTGTCGCTGTGCGTGCTGGGCCTGGGCCAGATCCGCCGCCGCGGGGAGATCCTGCCGGCGGCAGAAGCGCCTGGCACAGGAGGGCATCAGCGCCCCGGCGCTCGGGCCGAAGGAGGGACTGGCGCTGCTCAACGGCACGCAGGTCTCCACCGCGCTCGCCCTCGCCGGACTGTTCGAGCTGGAGACCGTGTTCGCCGGCGGCGGTGGTGAGCGGCATGCTGACCACCGATGCGCTCAAGGGTAGCGATGCGCCCTTCGATCCGCGCATCCAGCAGGTGCGCGGCCACGACGGCCAGGCGCGCGTGGCGGCGCGCTACCGCGAGCTGCTCGCCGGCAGCCAGATCCGCGAGTCGCACCGCGAGTGCGCGCGCGTGCAGGATCCCTACTCGCTGCGCTGCCAGCCGCAGGTGATGGGCGCCTGCCTGGACCTGATCACGCAGCAGGCCGCCACGCTCGCCATCGAGGCCAACGCGGTCACCGACAACCCGCTGGTATTCCCGGACTCCGGCGAGGTGCATCTCGGGCGGCAACTTCCATGCCGAGCCGGTCGCCTTTGTCGCGGACGTGCTGGCGCTGGCCTGCGCGGAGATCGGCTCGATCACCGAGCGGCGCCTCGCCATCCTGGTCGATCCGAAGATGAGCGGGCTGCCGGCCTTCCTTACGCCCGAGAGCGGCGTCAACTCCGGGTTCATGATGGCGCAGGTGACCGCCGCGGCCCTGGTGGCGGAGAACCGCATGCTGTGCCACCCGGCCAGCGTCGACAGCATCCCGACCTCTGCCAACCAGGAGGACCACGTCAGCATGGCCACGCACGGCGCACGGCGCCTGCTCACAATGACCGGCAACGCACTCAACATCGTCGCGATCGAGTTGCTCGCCGCCTGCCAGGGCCTGGACCTGCTCGCGCCGCTGCAGACCTCCGCGCCGCTGCGCGGCGCCTACGGCGCACTGCGTCTGAGCGTGCCGTTCGCCCCCAGCGATCGCCTGCTGGCGCTGGACATCGAGGCCGCGGCGGCAACGCTGCGCCGCAGTGACCTGCAGCGCCTCGCCAACACGCTGTTGCCGAGCTATCGCTGACGGGGGCGCGCGCGGCGCCGGCGCACGGCTGCCGCAGGAGCACCGGTCCGCTGCCTGCTCATGCAAGGGCCGGAGTCTTCAGGCCCCGGCCCTGACTAACTCAACCTGAAGAATCCGCACGCGCCGCGCAGCTTGCGCGGCCTCGCCCGCGGGCACTCGTCAGGCCGGCGCGTAGTGTGCGCTCTTGGCCTTTTCGGTCAGGTCTTCGGTCGGGTGCTGCTCGCGCTTGATGCGCTCGTAGATCTCTTCACGGTGCACGGCCACGTGCTTCGGCGCGTTGATCCCGACACGGACCTGGTTTCCCTTGACCCCCAGCACCGTAATCGTAACCTCATCGCCGATCATGACGGTCTCGCCGACCCGTCGGGTGAGAATGAGCATCTGACGATCCCTCTAGTCTTTATAGTTTTAAATCTGCCTAGAAAAAACCTAGGCTCGCTCCATGCTTAATCGTCTGTCCGCGAGCGAGCGAGCGTACGCGCAAACCGCCGGAAATAAAAATCTTAAGCCCCGGTTGCCACCCCCGGCTTGCACGTTCCCGCCATACGGACGCGCTCAAGATTAAACCAGTCGCGGGCGTTTCAGGTGAGAAGGTGTCTAAGGGCAGCCGCCGCCGCCGCAGCCTCCGGGCCGACGATTATGTGCACCACGCCCGGGGCCGGCAGCGCCATCCCGCGCAGCCCGAGCTCAGCAACGGCGCGCTCGTCGATGTTCCGCGGATCGCGCACCCGCACGCGCAGGCGCGTGGAGGCCGCGGCGACGCTCTCGACATTAGTAGTTCCACCCAGTGCCGCCAGCAGCTGCGCCGCCCGGAGTGACCAATCGGCGCTACCCGTCGGAGCTGCCGCGCGGGCGCGCGGGCGTGTGCGCATTGCGCACAAGCGGTGCGGAAGCCGCACCGCCGAGCGCCTCGCGGATCTCCCCGGCGAGGCGGTCCGCCGTAGGCCCAATGACCACCTGCAGCGCCCGCGCCGAGGGGCGCACCAGCCCGCGCGCCCCGAGGCGGGTCAAGGCCGCGCCGTCGACGGCCCCCTGGTCAGCCACCGTCAGACGCAGCCGCGTGGTGCATGCATCCACGGCGACCAGGTTCGCAGCCCCGCCCAGGGCGGTGATCCACGGGGCGGCGCCTGCGTCGGCGGACGTGCGCGGGCCGGCCGGAGCGAGCTCCGCCGCCCCGCGCCCCGGGGTCTTCAGGTCAAAGCGCACGATCACCCAGCGGAACAGCAGGTAGTAGAGCGCAAAGTAGCCAAGCCCCACCGGCAGCAACCACAACGGGCGCGTGGCGCGGTTGAAATTCAGCACGTAATCGAAGAGGCCGGCGGAGAAGCCAAACCCCAGGCGCACGTGCAGCGCGTCCATGAGGATGAAGGCGATGCCGGTCAGCAGCGCATGCACCGCGTACAGCAGCGGCGCCAGGAACATGAACGTGAACTCGATCGGTTCGGTCACCCCGGTGAGCAGCGAGGTGAGCGCGATGGAGCCGAGCAGCCCGCCCACCAGGCGGCGCCGCTCGGGCAAGGCGGTGTGGTACATCGCCAGGCAGGCTGCCGGCAGGCCGAACATCATCACGGGAAAGAACCCGGCCATGAAGGCCCCGGCAGCCGGGTCTCCGGCGAAGAAGCGGTTCAGGTCCCCGGTGACCCCGTGGTAGTCCCCGAGCAGGAACCAGGCGATGTTGTTGATGATGTGGTGCAGCCCGGTGACGATGAGCACGCGGTTGAGCACGCCATACAGGAACAGGCCGAGTGCGCCGGCGTGCAGCACCGAGTGGCTGAGCACGTCCATCCCCGCCTCCAGGCGCTGCCACTGCGTGCCGAAGCCCACGGCGAGCACCAGGCCGGCCAGGCCTGCGGCGATGGGCACGAAGCGCCGCCCGCCGAAGAAGCTCAGGTAGTTGGGCAGCGCGATCTTGTAGAAGCGGTTGTAGAGGCCGCCGGCGATCAGGCCGGACAGGATCCCGACCGGCACGCTGAGCTTGGACAGCTCGTGCGCCTTGTAGGCATCAACGGCCAGCTCGCGCGCGCGGCCGGCCAGGTCCGCCAGCGCCTCCGGCGGCACGGCGATGAGGACCTCGGCCCCCTTGGTGGCCACGAGGTAGGCGACCACGCTCGCCAGGCCCGCGGCGCCGTGGTTCTCGCGCGCCAGCCCGACCGCCACGCCCACGGCAAACAAGAGCCCCAGGCTGGAGAAAATCGCTCCGCCGGCGGCGGCCACCATCGGCGAGTTCAGCAGGTCCGGCTGCCCCAGGCGCAGCAGCAGCCCGGCGATCGGCAGCACCGCGATCGGCAGCATCAGCGCGCCGCCGACCTTCTGCAGCCCGCCCATCAGGTTCCTCACGCCCCACCCCGATCGTGCCCGGCCAGCAGCTCGCGCACCGCGCGCGCCCCCGGCAGAGCCAGCGCCTGGCGCGCCAGCTCCCGGCATTGCTCGAGGGTGACGCGCGCGAGCTGCGCCTTCACCTGCGGGACGACCGCGGGCACGGCCGACAGCTCGTCCACGCCCAGCCCCACCAGCAAGGCGGCGGCGGCCGGCTCGGAGGCCAGTCCGCCGCACACCGCGGCATGGCGCCCATGTGCATGGGCCGCCTCGGCGGTGCGCGCGATGAGGGTCAGCACCGCCGGGTGCAGCGCATCCAGGCGGGCGGCGAGCCGCGGGTCGCCGCGGTCCATCGCCAGCACGTACTGGGTCAGGTCGTTGGTGCCGATGGACAGAAAATCCGCCACCTGCGCCAGCGCGCCGGCCAGCACCGCCGATGCCGGGGTCTCGATCATCACACCCAGGCGCAGCGCAGGCTGGCCGGCAAACTCGGCCTGCACCTCATCGAGCACAGCGCGCACCTGCGCCACGTCCTCCACGTCGGTGACCATCGGCAACAGCACGCGGCACTGCGCCGGACCTGTGACCGCGAGGATCGCACGCAGCTGCTCGTACAGCAGCCCGGGGTAAGCCAGGCTGGTGCGCACCCCGCGCAGTCCCAGCGCCGGGTTCTCCTCGGCCGGCAGGTTGAGGTAGGCGATCGGCTTGTCGCCGCCGGCATCGAGCGTACGGATCGTGAGCGGGCGGGCGCCGAGCGCGTCGGCGATTTGCTGATAGGCCTGCCGCTGTTCCTCCTGCGTCGGCGCACTCTGGCGGCCCAGGAACAGGAACTCCGTGCGCAACAGCCCGCAGCCCTCGGCGCCGTTGCGCACCGCGGCACGCGCTTCGGCGACCGAGCCGACGTTGGCGAGCACCGGGATGCGCGTGCCGTCGCGCGTGCAGCCTGGGGCCTGCGCGGCCAGCTGCGCGGCGGCGGCGCGCGCGCGCTGCCGCTGCAGGTGCGCGCCGGCGTCTGCCAGGCGCGCCGCGTCCGGGGCGCTCTCGAGGAAGCCGCCTTCGGCATCCAGCACCACCCAGCGCCCCTCGGGCAGCTCCAGGATTCCCGCCCCGAGCGCGGCCAGCGCCGGGATGCCCATGGCGGCGGCGAGGATCGCCACGTGCGAGGTCGCGCCGCCCTGCGCAGTGCACAGCCCGGCCACCTGCGCCCCCTCCAGTGCGAGCAGCTGCGAGGGCAGCAGGTCGCGGGCGACCACGATCGCCTGCGCCGGCAGCTGCGGCGCGGCGGCGGCGTGCGCGGGCTGCAGCGCGCTGAGCACCTGGTCTTCCAGGTCCATCAGGTCGTCGGCGCGCTCGCGCAGCCGCGCATCGGCCAGGGATGCGAGCACTGCCGTGTAGGCGCGGATGGACTGGCGCCAGGCAAAGCCTGCGCCCTTGCCCTGGGCGATGAGGGCCTGCGCGGCGGCAAGCAGTTCCGGGTCATCCAGCAGCTCCAGGTGCGCCTGCGCAATCTCGCGCGCCGCATCGGTACCCACGCCGGCGCGCCGCGCCAGCACCGCGCGCACGCTCGACCGTGCGCGCGCCAGGGCCGCCGACTCCGCTGCAGCCCCTGCGCCGTGCTCCGGCGCCGGCACCGCGGCGCGCTGCAGGTGCGCCACCGGCCCCACCGCAAAGCCACGGCTGGCGATGACCCCGCCGAGTGCGCCCGCGGGCAGGTCCGCGCGCTGCGCCCGGGGCGTGGCGCGCGCGCGCGGCACCGCGGCCGCTGGGCCGGCTTCGGCACGCGTGAGCGCGCTGCGCACCGCCGCCAGCGCGGCCGCCGCGTCCGGCCCGGAGACGCGCACCTCGAGTTCCTCCCCCCGTGCCACGCCCAGGCCCATCAGTGCAACGGTGCTGCGCGCATTGGCCTCCCGGCCGTGCGCGGCCAGGCGCACGTGAGCATCCAGGTTGCGCAGCGCGCCGGCCAGCAGCGCCGCCGGTCGCGCGTGCAGCCCATGCGCCAGGCCGACGCTGATCCGTGCCACCTGTTCGTCGGCGCTGGCGAGCGTGGCGGCCGCGCTGTCCTGCACGCCGCGGGCCTCGAGCTCCATGAGGAAGTCGCCCGCGCGCAGCGCGCTGCCGAGCGCACGGCGGGTGATGCGAAAGCCGCTGTCGAGTCCGATGACCACCGGGGTGAGCAGGCTGCGCGCCTGCTGCGCCAGGAAATCCAGGTTGAAGCGCAGCAGCGGCTCGCCGGCGTGCACCCGGGTGTTCAGGCGCGCGAGCAGCTCGAATCCAGTGCCCTTGAGCGCCACGGTATCCAGCCCCACGTGCAAGAGGATCTCGCAGCCACCCTCGGTGCGCAGGGTGAGCGCATGGTGCGCGGCGGCGATCACGATCACCTCCGCATCGCAGGGCGCGAAGAGCGTGTCAGCCGTCGGATCGATCGCCACGCCGTCACCGAGCAGGCACTGCGCAAAGACCTCATCCGGCACTTCGGCGAGCGGGGTGCTCCAGCCGGCGAGCGGGGCAGTCAACGTCAGCCGCTGCGCGCTCATGGCCGCACCTGCAGCCAGTCGAGCGCCCACATGGGGTCGAGCCGGGCCTGCGTGAAGCGCAGGCACAGCGTGTGAGTGCCCGGCAGCCTTGGCAATGCGACTTCCGGCAGGACGGTCACCGCGTCGTGGCCGCGCGCGGGCGCCAGCGGCAGCACCACCGCGGGCGCACCGGTGCAGCCGTCGATGCGCACCTGCAGCTCCCCGGAGGCGGTGGCCGGGGTCTGCAGCTGGATCGTCGCGGCGGCCGCGCCGAGGCGGTAGTTGAAGGGAATCTGTCCGACCGCGGCGGTCAGGCGCGCCCCGGCGTCGAGCGCGACGCCCGCCATGGTCCAGCACGGATCCATGATGTCGATCAGGAACACCGCCCGCGGCCCGGCCAGCGGCGCATCGTCCTCCACCGACAGCACCAGCTTGTTGCTGCAGGTGGCAAGGTCCTGGCTCATGTGGCGCTCGCTCGCGCCGACCACGCGCGCCGGGGCGAACACAGCCTCGGCGTGCGGGATGGCGAGCGCGCGGTAGCGCTGCAGCTGCGGGCGCATGCGCACCAGGAAGTCCGCGTAGTTCAGCTCCTGCGCGGGCGACCAGGCGACCTCGGCGACCGCGGCGGCGCGCGGGAAGGTCATGTAGGCGGCACGCTCCTCGGTGCGCACGTGCTCGGTCCACAGATTGGCCTGGATGCCCAGCACGTGGCGCGAGTCGGCGGCGAGGGTGCCTGGCAGCGGGTCGAAGCGATACACGTCCTCGAGCGTCAGCAGCGCACCGCGGCCGGGGGGCTCGGCGGGCGAGCTTCCCTGGCGATGGTCGAAGTACAGCGTCGGATCAGGCGACAGCACCACATCGTGGCCGGCCGCGGCGGCAGCGATCGCGCCCTGCACGCCGCGCCAGGACATGACCACCGCATCCGGGGGCAGCCCGCCGGCGAGAATCTCATCCCAGCCGACGAGCGTGCGGCCGTGCGCGCGCAGGTAGTACGCCAGGCGGCGCGTGAAGTAGCCCTGCAGCGCCGCCTCGTCGGGCAGACCAAGCGCATGCATGCGCGCCTGCACCCGGGTGCTGGCGCGCCATTGGTCCTTCACCGCCTCGTCCCCGCCGGCGTGGATGTAGGGGGCGGGGAACAGCGCCATCACCTCATCCAGCACGTCCTCGAAGAACCCGAAGGTCGCCTCGTCCACGTTCACCAGGTTCGGGTAGATGCCCCAGTCGGCGGGCACCGCATGCGGCGGGTCGTCCGTGGCCGCCAGCTGCGGGTAGGCCACGATGGCAGCGCTGGTGTGTCCCGGCAGGTCGATTTCAGGCACCACCATGACGTGGCGCGCGGTGGCGTGGGCGACGATGCGGCGCACGTCCTCCTGGGTGTAGAAGCCGCCGTGCAGGCGCGGCCTGCCGGTGGCCGGATCGATGTCCGCGCGGGCCGCCTCCCCTGCGGGCACGCGCCACGCGCCCACGCTCGTGAGGCGCGGATACTTCTTGATCTGCAGCCGCCAGCCCTGGTCATCGGTGAGATGCCAGTTGAGCACGTTGAGCTTGTGCAGCGCCATCCAGTCGATGTAGTCGAGGATGAACGCCACGGACTGGAAGTGCCGGGCCGAATCGAGCATGAGCCCGCGCCAGCGCAGGCGCGGCGCATCACTGATGCGCACGCCGGGCACCGTCACTGCAGCAGCCGCCGGCGTGCACAGCTGCCACAGGGAAACCGCTCCGTAGAACAGTCCCGCCGGCGCGCGCGCGCTCACCAGGACGCCGCCGGGATCGACCTGGATCTGGTAGCTCTCCGCGCGCGGGTCGGCCGCAGGATCCAGGCGGAAGGCGAGCGCGCCGGCGCTCGCCGCGGGCTGCACCCGCAGGGCCGGCCCACCGCTTCGGTGCAGCAGCTCGGCAAAGTACTCCCCGATCGCACGCACCTTGAGGTCCGTCCCCACCACGATCGGGGTCGAGGCGCTGAGCGTGAAGCCCTCACCCGTGGCGGCGAGCTGTTCGGGCTGGGGGATCAGCGCCGGCAGGCCGGGCGCAGCCTCCGCACGCAGCACGGCCGGCATGGCCAGGCTCAGGAGCACGGCCCCCACGCAGCCTGCCTTCACCGGGTCTCCCGGATCTTCTGCGCCAGCTGCGCGCGCAGCTTCGCCAGCTCCTCCGCCGAGAGAGCTCCCAGCATGCCGCGGCGCTGCTCCGGGATGTGCGCCCCCGGATCGCCTGCGCCGTTGAACACGTAGTAGTCGAACAGCGCCTGCCAGGCCTTGCGAGTGGGATCGGGCATGGTGCGCAGGTTGAGCATCGCGAGGATCAGGCCGTCGAAGCCGCAGGGGCCGTCGATGGCGGCCGCGCCGCCGGCGTGCCACCAGTAATTCACCAGCAGGTTGAACGGCTCCAGCGACTCCACGTGATGCCACCACAGCGCCGGGATAAACAGGGCGTCACCGGGCCCGAGCTCCGCACTCAGCGCGGCCGCGAGCGCGGTGCGGAAGCGCGGGAAGCGCGCGAAATCCGGGGCGTGCAGCGGCACCAGGCTCATCGGCGCCCCGGTGGGGGCGAAATCCAGCGGACCGACATACAGGTTCGCCACCTGCTCGGGCGGGAACAGGGTGAAGCGCCGCCGCCCGCTCACCACGCAGCCGATGTTGTTCCACTCATCCAGGTGCGTCGGGGTGGTGATGGCGTTGCCCAGCCACAGCCGCGGCTGCGCGCGCGCCCCGACCACGCTCAGCGGGTTCTCGGCCGCAAACCCCGGCACGACCTCCGACATCAACGCACTCTGCGCCGCCACGGCCGGGGGCGCGGGAAAGGCGGCGTAGCGCAGCACCTGCTCGGCGACCTGCGCCAGAGGCAGGCGGTTGCGCAGGAAGTTGAAGCCGCTCAGGGTGTCGTTGTAGAAGATGCGCCCGCGCACCTCCGGGGGCGTCATGATCGCATCGACCGGCTTGCCGGAATCGAAGCGCCCGAGATACCGCACCAGCTCCTGCGGCGAGCGCCGGCCGGCGGCCACCGCCGGCCAGTCGCGCACCAGGCCGCGCAGCACGCACGGCTCGGCCGCGGACAGCACGTCCCGGCGGATGAGCTCCGCATCCTGCGGGCCGAACTCGCGGATGGTGACGGCGTTCGCCATGGACTTGCGCGCGGCCTGCGGCACTACCAGAAGTACAGCTGCAGGGACGGGTCCCTGCGCCGCGGGGCGATGTGCCCGAGCGCGGCGGCGTGCTGCGGGTAGTTCAGCTCGCTGCGGTCGAGCAGGTTATCGATCTCGGCCATGCTGTAGCGTGCCTCGTGTGGATTGGGTGCGCGCAGGGTCCCCGGCTCGGGGAACAGACCCACGCCCGCGAGCAGCGCGTACCAGGAAAACACCGGGTAACCCTTGCCGATGGCCTGCTGGGCGACTCCGGCGGCGATGCTGTGCCCGCTCAGCCACACGGACAGCAGCTTCTTCAGCTCGTCCGAGAGGTTCTCGTTCGCGGCGTTGTCGCGCCAGTAGGCCGTGTCGGTGCGCGAGTTGGTCTTGTAGTGCGTGACGATGTAGTCGCGGATGCCCTCGAAGTGCGCGTTCACCGCCTGGTTGAAACTCGCGTGCGCCTGCGCCGACAGATCGCCGCGCTCCAGGTACCCGGCGAAGGCGGTCGCAGTCTGCTGGATGAACAGCAGCGCGGTGGCCTCGAGGGGCTCGATGAAGCCCTGCGACAGCCCGACCGCCAGGCAGTTCTTGTTCCAGTGCTCCGTCACCCGGCCGATCCTCATCTTCAGGTGCCGGGCCGGCACGTCCGCATCCAGCAGCCCGAGATGGCTGCGCAGCTCGGTCTCGGCCTGCTCCGCGCTGCAGTAGCGGCTGCTGTAGACATAGCCGTTGCCGTAGCGGCTGGTCAGGGGGATCTTCCAGGCCCAGCCATGTCGCAGCGCCGTCGAGACCGTCTCCGAAGCGATGTCCGCATCTATGGGCGTGGGCAGCGCCACGGCGGCATCGTTGAAGAGGTTGCTGGCAAAGCTGACGTAGGGGGTATGCAGGGCCTTCTCGATCAGCAGGCCGGCGAAGCCGCTGCAGTCGACGAAGATGTCCGCCGCAATGGTCTGCCCGTCCTGCGTGCCGACCGCGGCGATGCCGCCGTCCGCGTTGAGGCTCGCATGCGTCACATGACAGCTCTGGTAGCGCACCCCGCGCTCGATGGCCTTGCGCTGCAGGAACTGCCCGAGCAGCACCGCATCGAAGTGATAGCCGTGCCAGATGTCGAACGGGAAGTGCTCGGCCGGCTTGGGCGCGAGGCGCCGTGCCGCCAGCCGCGAGGCGATGAAGAACCGGTCCGGGTGCGCGTGCAGGTCGATGCCCCTGATGCGCGTGTCGGCGTTGTGCACGAACTGGTGCATGGTCAGGTTGTCGAGCATCGAGGCGAAGGGGTGGAAGTAGCGCTCGAAGCCGGCCTTGGTCGACCAGCCGGCGAAACTGATCCCGCACTTGTAGGTTGCGTGGCAGGCAGGCATCCACTCGGATTCCTCGATGCCGAGGCTGTCGAAGAAGCCGCGCAGCCAGGGCGTCGAGCCCTCTCCCACCCCGATGATGCCCACCTGCGGGGACTCGAGCAGCGTGATCTCGACGCCGCGTGCCAGGAGCGAGCGCGCGAGGATCAGGGCCGTCATCCACCCGGCCGTGCCGCCGCCGACGATGACGATGCGCTTGACCCCGGGCGGCGCAGGTCCGGTGGCAGCGCTCGCAGGTGCCAGGGACTGATTAAAGAGAGTGGCGGTGGTCATGGGCGCACCCAAGGATGTGGCAGCAGCATCATGGTGGGGCGAACGTTACCCGTCCGCCCAGCCGGGGGCCAATCCGCCGCGCGGCCGCCGCGCCGGCCCGCAGGCCAGGAGCAAGTCGGCCCGGCAGGCCCGGTGATGCAGGGGGGCATCACCGGGCTTGCCGGGCCACCAGGGGCCTTAGAACTTGGCGCGCAGGTTCAGGTAATACTGCCGGCCGTTGACGTAGAACGCGCGCGGCTGGGACTCATTCAGCGCGTAGTACTTCAGCGTCGGATTGTTGAGGTTCTGGCCATCCAGGGTGAGCGAGAAGTTCTGGTTGATGGTCCAGCCGAGCGAGGCCGACAGGTAGCCGATCGCCGCCTGCGAGAACGCCGTGCTGCGGTCAAGACCGCTGTAGAAGGACGAGCGGTAGTTGTAGGCTACCCGTGCACTGAACATCGAATTCTCGAAGTAACCGTTGATGTTGTACGTGGACTTCGAGGTGCCCACCAGGCGGTCGTCGTAGATCACCGTGTTGCCCACGTCCGTCGGCGACACGTTGGAGGTCTGCTTGCCATCCGCGTAGGTGTAGTTGGCCGCCAGGCCGAAATTCTCGGTGATCGCCTGCTGGTAGGCGAACTCGGCCCCATACACCCGGCCCTTGGCATTGATCGGCGTGGAGATGAGGTAGTTCAGGTCCTGGCCGGCCGGGTACTGGTGGCTGAAGGACAGCTCCGTCAGGGGCTTGGTGCCGAAGCCGATGTAGTTCTCCAGGTCCATGTAGAAGGCCGTGGCCGACAGCAGCGAGCGGCGCGTGAAGTACCACTCCAGACCGGCATCCAGGTTGGTCGACAGCACCGGCTTGAGGTCGGGGTTGCCGCTCGTACCGCTGCCGGGCGTCGCCCCTTCCGGGGGCGCCCCGAGGCTGGTGTTGCCGCCGAGCGCCGAGTAGTCGGCGCGCGTCATGGTCTGGCCGGCGGCAAAGCGCGCGATCAGGGTGGGCGACAGGTCCAGTTTCAGGTTCGCCGTGGGCAGCACGTCGGTGTAGGAATGCTCCACGGGGCGCGCGACGTAGGGACCGAAGGCGGAGGTCAGGATCGCGCCGGGGGTGGTGGCCGTCACCGAGCTGTCCTGGGCGTAGACGTCGATGTCCTCATGGGTTCTCACCACGCGCACCCCGAGGTTTGCCGACCAGCTGTCACCCTTGAAGTCCCCCTGCACGTAGGCCGCCTGGGTCTTCTCGTGAATGGCGAACCAGCCATCGGGGATGTAGGCACGGGTGATCGGATCGCGGGTGACGTTGTTCGCATTGTTGTATTCGGCCAGCTGCGCCGGGGTCCAGTACCACATGCCCATGGGGATGTTGCTGCCGAAACTCTCGAAGTTACCCGGGTAATTCGAGTACCCCTGCGGGTAAGTGGCCGGGTTGCTGCCGCCGGTCGGTCCCTGCGCGATCGCACCCAGCGAGGTGCGGTCGTGGGCCTCCAGGCGCAGGCCGAACTTAAGCGCGGTCCACGAGCCGCTGTTCACGTTGTAGAGGCCATCGAGCTTGCCCCAGTCTTCCTGGTCGTAGACCGCGACGTTCTGCGCGCCGAAGATCCAGCCGAAGGTGACCGGGCCGTTCGGGTTGTCCGGGCCGCCGTTAGGCGTGGTGACGTTGGTATTGAGGAAGGCGAAGTCCGGACCCTTGCCAATGCCGTTGAGCTGGTAGGAGGCGCCGCCGCCGGAGTCCGGCGCCGTCTCCGAGACGTCCTGGGTCGGGGTCTTGCCGGTGCCCTTGGAGATGCCCAGCTGCAGCAGGAAGGACAGCGAGCTGGTCAGCTTGTAGTTGGTGTCGAGGTTGAGGTAGTTGGTCGTCTCCCGCTCATTGGGGCGCGAGATCTGGTCATAAATCCCGTACAAGGTGCCAGGCACGCCGGTGAAGGTTGCCTTGGTCAGCGTGCCATTGGTCACGACATAGCCCGGATCGGGCGCCTGACCGGCCCCCGAGTTGATGTAATGGGTGTTCCACAGCAGGAAGTTGCGGTTGTAGTTCGGCGCGTCCAGGTCGGACAAAAACCCCGACAGGTCCAGGCTGAGGTTGTCGCTCGGCCGCCATTCGACGTCCACCAGGCCGCCCTTGCGGGTGCGCTTCTGCGTGAACAGCGCCGCCCCGATGTCGGTCGGATACTGAACCCCCGACAGATCCGGGTGCGCCAAGGCCATCGCACTGGTGGGGGAGATGGTGTCGTAGCCCAGCAGCTCGACGCCCTGGCGCTCCAGGTGACGCTCCTCGTAGTAACCCTGCACGAGCACGCCGAAATTGCTGGCATCGTTGTGCCAGTTGACCAGTGCGCTGGCCTGCGGGTCGCCCTTGCGCGGCTGGTCCGCATACACCGCGCCCACGTTGGCCTCGAAGGTGAAGGGCTTGGGGATATCGAGTGCCTTGCGGGTGATGATGTCGATCGAGCCGGCGACGCCGCCTTCCACCAGGTCAGCTTCCGAACTCTTGTGCACGATGATCGAGCTCACCAGCTCCGAGGGCAGCAGGGTGTAGCTGACGCTGCGGCCGACGTTGCTGGTCTGGTTGAGGACAAACCAGTCGCCTGCTGCGATGTTGTGGCCGTTGATCAGCGTCTGGGTGAGGCTGGGGTTGGTGCCGCGCATGCTGACGCGGTCGTTCTCGTCGAAGCCGCCCTCACTGGCGCCCGCGGAGCTGATGGTGATGCCGGGCACCCGCTGCAGCGAGTCGGCGATGTTCTTGTCCGGCATCTTGCCGATGTCTTCGGCGGTGACCACGTCAATCACCGAATCGGCGGTGCGCTTGGTCTCGAGGGACTTCTCGAGCGAGTAGCGGATGCCGGTGACCACGACCTCCTGCAGACCCTGATCGGAGGGCGCCGCAGTGGTGCTTGCCTGGGCGTGGACGACACTTTCACGGCCAAAAATGGCCATGGCCACTGCCGTACCGATCAACGTCGACCTTGCAATTCTCATGATTGAACCACCCTGAATGTTGTCATTAGCCAATCCACCCGCAGCCCTTCGTTCCTGCTGCCGACGGGGCGTTGTTTTTTCGCCCCGTTGTGGTGTTCCTGCACTGGGACCACTTAGGTGCCAATATAGTACCAGTGTGAAGGAATTGCTACACCCGGTGCTACCTATCTCGACCAGGCGACGTTTGTTACTGTTTTATCAATCAATTGCAGTTGATTCTGTGTCTCGTTGGCAACAGAATGGTCTCATAGTGGTAGTATGAAAACGCGTACCGAATGGTGGGAGACAGACCGTGACGCTGTTGTCTGAAGTGGTAGGAAGGCTGGATGAGTCGAGCAGCCTGCCGCTGTATCAGCAGTTGCAGCGCGCGCTGCGGCAGGCGATCGAGACGCACGTGCTCGCCCCCGACGACGCTCTCCCGCCCGAGCGCGACCTCGCCACTGACTTCAACGTCTCACGCATCACGGTGCGCAAGGCGATCGACGGCCTGGTCAGCGACGGGCTGCTGTTGCGCCGCCAGGGATCGGGCACTTTCGTGCGCGCGCGCGTGGAGAAGAACTTCTCCAAGCTCACCTCCTTCTCCGAGGACATGCGCGCGCGCGGCCGCAGCCCACGCAGCGTGTGGCTGCGCAAGTCATCCGGCACGGTGACGCCAGAGGAAGCGCTCACGCTGCGCTCCAGTCCCGGCACGCCGGTGTACCGCTTCCACCGCATTCGCTTCGCCGACGATGCGCCGATGGCGCTCGAGTACGCGACCATCCTCGCCTCCTCCCTGCCCTCCATCGATGCGGTGGAATCGTCCCTGTATGCAGCACTCGAACGCGCCGGCAACCGCCCGGTGCGCGCGCTGCAGCGCCTGCGCGCCGTGCTGTTCAGCGCCGAGCAGGCCGAACTGCTGCAGGCGCGCGAGAACGACGCCGGGCTGCTGGTCGAGCGCCTGGGCTTCCTCCAGGACGGCCGCGCCATGGAATTCACGCAGTCCTACTACCGCGGCGACATCTATGATTTCGTGGCAGAGCTGAGCCTGTCCTCGTGAGCAGCGCCGCGCACGAGACGCGCATGTTCCGCGAGGCGGCGCAGGCACCTCAGGTAGTGCGCACGCAGCTGCAGGCCAACGCCGCGCGCATCGACAACCTCGCCCGCAGATTGCGCCACGCGCGGCCGCGCGCCGTGGTCACCTGTGCGCGCGGCAGCTCCGACCATGCGGCAACCTTTGCGCGTTATCTGATCGAGACGCGGCTCGGCATCCTCACCTCCTCCGCCGCCCCTTCGGTGAGTTCGGTGTATGCCGCCACGCCGGATCTTTCCGGCGCGGTGATGCTGGCGATCTCCCAGTCAGGTGCCAGCCCGGACCTGCTCGCCTCGGTGCGCAGCGCGCGTGATGCCGGCGCACAGGTCGTCGCGCTGGTGAATGCCGAGTCCTCGCCCCTGGCGCAACTGGCGGACGACATCATCCCCTTGGGCGCAGGTCCGGAGCGCAGCGTCGCGGCCACCAAGTCCTTCATCGCCTCGCTGTCGGCGGTGGTGCAGTTGGTCGCCAGCTGGACGGGAGACGATGAACTCGGCGCGGCACTGGCACTGGCCCCGGCACAGCTCGAGCACGCCTGGGAACAGGACTGGGGTGCGCCGCTGGCGACCGCTGTGCGCGGCGAACAACCTGTACGTGATCGGGCGCGGCCTGGGGCTGGCAGTGGCGCAGGAAGCGGCGCTGAAGCTCAAGGAGACCTGCGCGCTGCACGCCGAGGCGATCAGCGCCGCGGAGCTGCGCCACGGGCCGATGGCGCTGGTGCGCCCCGGGTTCCCGTTGCTGGTGTTCGCGCAGGGCGACGAGACCCGCGGCGGTATCGAGCAGCTGGCGGCGGACCTGGCCCGCGAGTCGGCCGCGGTCTTCATCGCCGGCAGTTCGGTGGCCGGGACGACCGAGCTGCCCAGCGAGGCGGCGCACCCGGTGATCGAGCCGCTGTTGTTTGCGCAGAGCTTCTACCGGCTCGCCAACGCGCTGTCACTGGCGCGCGGTGGCGATCCGGACCGGCCGCCGCACCTCAACAAGATCACGGAGACGGTGTGATGGCCGTCGCCCTGGTCAACGCGCGCGTCCTGGGCGAACAGGGCATCGAAGACGGCGCCAGCGTGCTGCTCGAGGGCGCGCGCATCCTCGACGTGGTGCCGGCGGCCGATCCGCGCTGCGCCCGCGCCGAGCGCATCGACCTGAAGGGCCAGCTGCTCCTGCCCGGCTTCATCGATGCGCAGGTCAACGGCGGCGGCGGCGTGCTGTTCAACGATGCCCCGACCATGGATGCTATCCGCACCATCGGCGCCGCCCACCGGCGCTTTGGCACCACCGGCTTCCTGCCCACGCTCATCAGCGCCGACCTCGACACCGTCGCGCATGCCATCGAGGCGGTGCGCGGGGCGATCGCGGCCGGGGTGCCGGGCGTGCTCGGTATCCACATCGAGGGACCCTTTTTAAGCCTGGCACGCAAGGGCGTGCACGATCCGGCCATGCTGCGCGAACTGGACCCCAGCGCGCACGGACTGCTGACCTCGCTCAGCAACGGCTGCACGCTCCTCACGCTCGCCCCCGAGATGACCACGCCGCAGATCATCGGCAAGCTGGTGTCCGCCGGGGTCATTGTCTCCGCGGGGCACACCAACGCCACCTACGCGGAGATCCGCGCTGCCCTGGACCACGGGCTCAGCGGCTTCACGCACCTGTTCAACGCGATGTCGCCGCTGACCGGGCGTGAGCCGGGCACGGTCGGAGCGGCGCTCGAGGACACGCGCAGCTGGTGCGGCATCATCGTCGATGGGGAGCACACCGACCCTGTGGTGCTGCGCATCGCGCTACGCTGCAGGCCGCACGACCGCTTCATGCTGGTGACCGACGCCATGCCCAGCGTGGGCACCACCAGCGACCACTTCGTGCTGCAGGGCCGGCGCATCACGGTGCGCGGCCACGCCTGCCTGGATGAGAACGGCCGCCTGGCCGGCTCGAACATCGACATGGCCAGCTGCGTGCGCAATGCCGTTGCCCTGCTGCACGTGCCGCTCGCCGAGGCAGTGCGCATGGCCAGCCGCTACCCGGCGCAGTTCCTCGGTCTGGGCGCACAACTCGGCCGCATCGCCCCCGGCTACCGCGCCAACCTCGTGGTCGCGGACGAGGAACTGAACGTCAGCGAGACCTGGATCGACGGCCGCCGGCAAGCGGCAGCGCCGTAGCCGCGGGCGCGCGGTAGCGCATCCGGCGCAGCCGCCGTGGCTTGCGCGCACGAGGGGCGCACACGAACTAGTCAGGGGCGGCCCGCGCGCCACCCTCCGGCGCCTGGAAGCCCTGCGCACGGTAGGTCAGAACGAGGGTGTCGCGCCGTCCGTCGGCGCCGTCGGGCTGGATGGGGGTGGTCTCATGGACCACGCGCGCATCGTCCATGAGCAGCATCGACCACGGCTCGCTCATCGTGAAGCGCACCCCGGAATCCGCCTGCGCGGCAAAGACGCGCGTCTCCCCGCCGACGACATGATGACGGTCGATGAGGATCACGGCCACGAAATCCACCCCATCACGGTGCGCGCCCTCGGGCGTCGGACGGCCGATGCCCGCGGCGGTGTCGATGCGGAATTGGTGCGCCTCGATGAACCAGCACGGTACCGCGCGCACCGCGGCGAACAGGGTGCCGATGGCCTCCAGCAGCCGGCCCCAGGCCGGCGCGCCGAGCACCGCGGAGCTCACCGGCTCGAACCAGCGCGTCAGCCCGCCGTGCAGGGCGTTGTATGAGGTCGGCTGCCAGTGAGGCCGGTGTGGGACCTGGAGGATGGCAGCGCCCGGAAGCTGGGTGAAGCAGCTGTGGCGTCGCGCGCGGTAGGCGCCGCCGTCGCGCAGGTAGGCGTCGCGGGGCAGGTCATCCCAGCTGGCACGCAGTGCCTGAAGCCCGGCGGGATCCAGAGCAAGCGCCGCCAGCGCCTCGGCCGCAGGCACGCAGGCGTAGCCATCCGCGCTCAGGCGGGCCAGGATCCGGGAACGCGCAGGGTTCATGCGCGGCTTGTACCATATCAATACCGACAAAGGCGGAGCGCGCGGCGTCCCG
Organism: uncultured Pseudomonadota bacterium; assembly: GCA_963794975.1. GTDB lineage: Bacteria > Pseudomonadota > Gammaproteobacteria > Steroidobacterales > Steroidobacteraceae > 13-2-20CM-66-19. The sequence goes on from CAWCGL010000002.1 coordinate 1,368,048, forward strand.
TCCGGGGCCTCGCGGAAGGGCACGGCCGCGTGCCAGTCTCAGCCTCCCAGAAAACCCACCAGGTCCGGACGCATGATCGACTTGCACTACTGGCCGACGCCCAATGGCCACAAGATCACGATGTTTCTGGAGGAGACCGGCCTGCCGTACCGCATCGTGCCGGTCAACATTGGCACCGGCGCGCAGTTCGAGCCAGCCTTCCTCGCCATCGCGCCGAACAACCGCATGCCGGCCATCGTGGACAGCGAACCGCAGGTCGGCGGCGCCCCGCTGTCTGTGTTCGAGTCCGGAGCGATCCTGCTCTACCTCGCCGAAAAAAGCGGCCGCCTGCTGCCGGCTGAACTGCACGCGCGCTTCGAGGTCATACAGTGGCTGTTCTGGCAGATGGCAGGCCTGGGCCCCATGGCCGGCCAGAACCACCACTTCGCCCGCTATGCACCCGAAAAGCTTCCCTACGCGATCACACGCTACGTCAACGAGACCAACCGCCTCTACGGGGTGCTCAATACCCGCCTCGCGCAGCGCCGCTTCGTCGCCGGCGACGACTATTCCATCGCCGACATCGCCAGCTACCCATGGATAGTCCCGCACGAGGCCCAGGGCCAGAAGCTCGCGGACTTTCCGCATCTGCAGCGCTGGTTCGAGGCGATCCGCGCCCGCCCCGCCACCGAGCGCGCCTACGAGAAGGGCAAGGAGTTCAGCCCGCAGGCCACCCTCACCGAAGAGGCCAAGAAGATCCTGTTCGGCCAGACCGCGCGCTAAGGTCCGGCGTGCACCGGCAACCGAGCATCCGCACCGCAGCCCTGGCCTTGTTGCTGGCGGCCGCGGCCACCCTTGCCAGCCGCGCCGCGCGGGCCGACACGACCGAGGTTGCAGTGGCCGGTGCCCTGGTGCGCGTGGAATTCACACCCGGTGCCTTTCCCGACCACGGCAGCGAGGTGCTCTCCTGGGTGCGGCGCTCCGCGCAGATCGTCCAGGGCTATTACGGGCGCTTCCCGGCGAGCCCGCCTCGACCTGCGCATCATCGCCGAGACCGGCGACGGGGTGCAGGGTGGCACCACGTACGCCAATCCCGCCGCCTACATCCGCCTGCGGCTGGGGCGCGAAGTGACTGCCGCGCAGCTGAAGTCCGACTGGGTGCTGGTGCACGAGATGACCCACCTCGCACTGCCGGACACCGGTGGGCAACACGCCTGGCTCTCCGAGGGAATCGCCACCTACGTCGAGGGTGTGGCGCGCGTGCAGGCCGGCAACCGCAGCGAGGCGGACGTGTGGGCCGAGGAACTGCGCGCCATGCCGCGCGGCTTGCCGCAGGCCGACGACCGCGGCATGGACCACACCCACACCTGGGGACGCACGTACTGGGGCGGAGCGATGTTCTGCCTGCTCGCGGACGTGCAGATCCACCAGCGCACGGCCAACCGGCAAGGCCTGCAGGACGCGCTGCGCGCGATCCTCGCGCAAAGCGGCGGCCTCGCCGCCGACTGGCCCATCGACAAGGTGCTCAGGAGCGGGGATGCGGCCACCGGCACCACCGTGCTCGAGGATCTCTACGCAAAGTTCAAGGACCAGCCGGTGACTCCCGACCTGGTGGCCCTGTGGCGCAGCCTCGGCGTCGAGGCCTCCGGCACCTCCGTGTCGATCAACGACTCGGCCCCGCTGGCGGCGGTGCGCCAGTCCATCATGCGCGCGCGCTGAAGGGGTCCTCAGTGCCCGGCCGGGGAATAGTGGCCGGTCAGTGCGGCGGTCACGCACAGCACGAGGGCCACGAGCACGTACTCGGCGCCCAGTGAGCGGCGCAGCGCTCCAACGGCGCTGCGGCTGCCCCGCGCCAGGGCCGGCGTGAAGCGCTGGCGGTTCAGCGCCGCCAGCCCCATGAGCGCGGCAAACAGCAACGCCTTGGCGCACAGCAGCCGTCCGTAGGGGCTTGCCAGCGCGGCGATCCCTGGCAGCAGCAGGCAGGCCATGGTGAGACCGGCAAGCCCCAGCAGTGGCACCAGGCATAGCGCCGGCCTCGAGAAGTCCCTGAGCAGCGCCGCGAGCGGCACCGGGTCCATGCGGCGCGACAGCTGACGCAGCGGCCACAGCGCCCCCAGCCAGAAGCTGGCCGCCAGGACGTGCACTCCCAGCAAGGGGACCAGCAGTGCTCGCGACGCGGCCGTCAGCGTGTGGCCGGTGAGCACGAAGGACCCGGCCACGAGGGCTACCGCCAGGATGCCGAGCAGGCGCAGGCGCGGGGCTGGCGGGTAGAGCACGGGGAGCAGGCAGGCCATGGCCGCGATGCGCATGCCGAGCACGAGGCACGCGCGCGAATGCAGCGCCAGCTGCTGCAGGGAAGGATCGAGGATACCGGCAGCCTCGCCGGCCATGTAGGCAGGCTCCAGCAGCAGCTGCAGCGTGCCGACGAAGAGCGCGCCCGCGGCGCAATGGCGCGCCGTGCGTGCCAGCGCGTCGGCGTGTCCCGCAAGCGAGCGCCCGAAAAGCGCCAGGAAGATGAATGCGCCTGTGGCCTGCAGCACGAGCAGGTAACCTGCCGCGCGCGCGGCAAGCCACAGCGCATCGATCATCCGTCGATCGAGAAGTGCAGCTGGCCCGCAGCGACGTGGCCGTCACTGGCGAGCACGCGCCAGCTGACCAGGTACTGGCCCGGGGACAGCTGCGGCAGCGCAATGCTGATCCGCGCCGCGGGCTTATCCGGCAGCGGCGCGAGTTTCTGGCGCTCGCCACCGGCCTTCTGGATCCACAGCGCCGTCAGCTGCGCGCCTTCGGAGAACTGCAGCTCCAGCTGCGGGGGGCTGGCTGCCAGGTGCGCCCCTTCCGCGGGTGCGCTGTGCGCGAGGTGCGCATGCGCGAGCGCGCAGCTGCTGCCGGTGAGCAGCAGCCACGCGATCGCGGCAGGCAGGATCCTCATGCCATCAAGGCTACACCGAGCGGCGGGCGCGCGAGTAGTTGCCCTGGGGGCGCGAGCTGTGCGTGCGCCCGCCGGTGTGGCGCTTGGGCTGCCAGCTGCCCTGCGGACGCTGCCCCTGACGATGGGCCCCGCCGGAGTTGGCCTCGCGCGCCGGCTCGGCGCCCCCGGTGCCGGGGCGGATCTCGAACTGCGGCACCGGGGTGACCGGCAGCGACATCTTGAGCACCGACTCGATGTCACGCAGCAGCGGGGCCTCATCCTGCGAGACCAGCGAGACCGCATTGCCCGTGCCACCGGCACGCGCCGTGCGGCCGATGCGGTGCACGTAGTCCTCGGGAACGTTCGGCAGCTCGTAGTTGACCACGTACGGCAGCTCCTTGATGTCGAGGCCCGCGCGCGGCGACCTCCGTGGCCACGAGCGCGGTGACGCGCCCTTCCTTGAAGTCCGCGAGGGCGCGCACGCGCGCCGCCTGGCTCTTGTTGCCATGGATGGCGGCCGAGACGATGCCCGCGCCCTCCAGCTGCTGCATCAGGCGGTTGGCGCCGTGCTTGGTGCGCGTGAACACCAGCACCTGGCTCCACTGGCCCGCGGTGATCAGGTGCGCCAGCAGATGGCGCTTGTGTTCCTTCGGCACCTTGTAGACCTGCTGGTCGATGCGCTCGGCGGTGGCGTTGCGCGGGGCGACCTGGATCGACAGCGGGTCGCGCAGCATGCGGTTGGCGAGCGTGCGGATGTCTTCCGAGTAGGTCGCCGAGAACATCAGGTTCTGCCGCACCGGCGGCAACATCTTCAGGATCTGGCGGATGGCGTGGATGAAGCCCATGTCGAGCATGCGGTCGGCTTCATCGAGCACCAGGCAGCTGATCTTGCTCAAGTCCAACTGGCGCTGCTGCGCGAGATCGAGCAGGCGGCCCGGGGTCGCGACCACGATGTCGCAGCCGCGCCGCAGGGCATCGATCTGCGGCTTCTCGCTCACGCCGCCGAAGATCACGACGGTGCGCAGCTGGTTGACGAAGCGCCCGTAGTCGCGGGCACTGGCGGCGACCTGTGCGGCCAGCTCGCGGGTGGGGGTGAGCACCAGCACGCGCGGGGCGCCGGGCTGGGGTGCGCCCAGGTTCTGCAGGATGGGCAGCACGAAGGCAGCCGTCTTGCCGGTGCCGGTCTGGGCGTTCGCCAGAACGTCGCGGCCAGAGAGCACCGCGGGAATGGCTTCGCGCTGGATGGGGGTCGGGGTGTCATAGCCTTTTTCGGCAATGCCACGCAGCAGCTCGGGCTTAAGCCCGAGATCTGTAAACAACATGATTAAGGAACCTCTGCTTCTTTGAGCTCGCCCGGCTGCGCTTTTTAGGGCAGCGCCGGTCGGTCAGACGCGAGGCTTAAAGTAATGGTAAGTCGAAGTGCGTCGGATTGAGACAGACTGCGAGCGAAACGGGTGCTGACCGAGCACATAGGACGTTTGGCGGGCGGCACTGTACAGGCTTACACCCCGCAAAGTCCAATGTCGCATGCCGAAAAGCGACAATTCGACACACTTTCCAGACGCTTTTCGCGTTGCGGCGGCTGCCCGGCGGGCGCATCATTCGTCTTCTGCAGGCACCGGGATTTGCATGAAATATTCTGCGCTTACGACAGGGATTGCCACGCTTGCCGCCTGCCTGGCGGCCGGCTGCTCGTCGCGCTCGGACGTGTCGCTAACAGGCAACACGACTTCGCAGTATTCCCACGTGTTCGTGACCACCCAAGAGGTGTGGTTCAACCAGAATGCCACCGCGGCAGCCGACGACGCGGGATGGACCAAGTTCACCCTCTCCAACCCGACCACGGTGGATCTGGTGGAGGCCACAGGCGGTACGCTTGCGAGCATCACCACCGGCCTGCGCCTGCTGCCCGGCACCTACAAGCAGATGCGCCTGATTCCGCTGGATGCCTCCGCTGCACTGGCAACCTCCGCATCGGACCTGGGCGCGATCTACAACGCCGAGGCGGACTTCGTCGACAGCACCGGCACCACACGGCAACTGCCTCTGGAACTGCTCAATCCCGACAAGGGCATCGCGGTCACCGGCTCACTGAAGGTGCCCGTGGGCTCCTTCGGCACCGGCGCCGCGGCGGCGCTCGGCACCACCAGCACCCCGGCGACGGCCACCAACCCACTGACCGGGACCGCCACGGCCACCAGCACCACGCCTGCGAGCACAAGCACGACAACCACGACCTCCTTCACGCTAAGCCTCGACGGGGCGAGGGACCTCGTGCCATTCACCTTCGGCAGCTGCACGGCGGGCAGCCCCGCGTGCGCGAACGGTATCCTGCTGAGCTCGCATGCCGGCGCATTCAACCTCGACAGCGTGGGTGGCATCTCCGGGACGCTTACGCTGACGAACCTCACCAACCTCACCGGCATCCAGGCCACCGCCGAGACCCTCAGCGCCGATGGCACCCGTCACGTGGCCGTGCTGAGCACGCCGGTGCGCACCGACGGCACGTTCCTGCTGTACCCGCTGCCCACCAGTACCTCGACCGCGGCCATCTATGACGTCGTCATCCACGGCCCGGGCATGTCGACCATCATCGTGAAGTCGGTCTCGGTGACGCTGACGGACAGCAGCACCACCAACACCACCAACACTACCGACAGCACCGGCACCAGCGTGGCCACCAGCACCGACACCACCGTCACGCAGCCGAGCACTTCGAGCAACACGGTCTCGCTGGGCACGATGACTCCGCGTACCGCGAGTCCCTTCGCGGCGAACATCTCCACCGCTGCGGCCAGCCCGCTCACCGCGGATGCGCAGGTGGGCTTCTACCAGGGCCTGACAGGTGCCGGTGAAGTGCCCTACCAGATCGAGGCGGCACCCATCGACCCGTTCAACCAGGTGCTCGCCAGCGCCCAGTCCCTCTCGCAGGGCACCGTCGACTCCGGGACTTACACCACGACCGGCGGCACGATCCCGCTGTTCAGCGCCGCCCCGGCCCAGGGTGCCGGCGCCTACTGGGTGGCCGCGAGCGCGCCTTCCTACACCAGTGGCGCGCTGTCGAAGAACGTGCAGGTGTCCGTTCCGGCGGACCCCGCCCAGCCGGTCATCGCGACGCTGGCGGGGCTGTCGGCCGCTTCCGGGGTGACGATGGGCACACTGCAGGTCACCATCACTCCCTCGAGTCCGGGGGCGTTCGACTCCGGCGAGCTGCTGGTTTCCCACGACGGCACGCTCATTAGTCGGGTATCGCTGAACGGGCTCATCTCCTCCGGCGGCATCGTCTCGACGACCGTCCCGACCGGTACCCCCGCGGCGACCTACTACTTCACGGTGCGCTTCTGGCAGTCCGGTGACCCGGCCGGCACCGTGCGGCGTGAGTGGTTCCCGAACGGGGTGAACATGACCGGCGGGGGCAATGGGTCGATCGCCCTTTCGATCAACTGAAACCGGCGCGAAACCGGTAAACTAGGCGGTTTGCGGGCCAGACCGGCCGCAAGTCACTGTAACGACGGGGAACGTCCAGGCTGCGCGCGCCTCTAAGCTTAGGTTGCGCCGGCCCAAGTCGCGCCCGCCAGTGAAAAATTGAAGGGGAATCGCCTGATGAGATCCGAGTTCACCGGCAGGACGTGCCGCCTGCCGCTGCGGCTGTTAGCCGCTGCCGGCCTTGCACTGCTTCTGGTCGCCTGCGGCAGCAGCAGCACGCTGCATCCCGGCTATCCGGTGCTGACGATGACCGCCACCAATAGTGGCGCAAAATTCGTCAACTACACCGTCGCGGTGGATTCGATCACCCTGACGGAGCAGAACGGCACTGTCGTAAGCTTCACGCCCGTCGCGCAGCAGATCGATCTGGTCAAGCTCGCGGACATCTCCGAGCTGGTCTCGGCGTACTCGGTGCCCTACGGCACCTACAAGTCAGCGGCGATCCTGCTCGACTACTCGGCCCCGGCCACTATCAGCGTGAACATCGATGGCAAGCCGGTCGTCGCCTCCTATACCGGGCCGGCCGGCGCGGCGATCGGGCAGGTGAACATCGTCGTCACGTTCGACCCGGCCAGTCCCCTGGTCATCGGGCTGCAGAAGGCGAGCCCGGTTCGCATCAACTTCGACCTGCTGGCGTTCAATTCCATCAGCACCGCCAAGAGCACTCCGGCAGTGACCGTGCAGCCGTATGTGACGATGAACGCGGCGCAGGTCGACGCGACGCCGCTGCGCGCGCGCGGTTCATTGGTGACCACGCAGAACGGCTACTTCGTCATGAACCTGCGGCCGTTCTACAACTTCAGTGCCTCGCTCGGCGCGGTACTGGTCTACCCGACTGCCGATGCCTACTACAACGTCAACGGCGTGGTCTACACCGGGGCTGCCGGCCTGGCGGCGATCGCCAGCGTTCAGCAAAGCACGGTGATCGCCGCGTACGGCACGCTCACCGGGGTCGCCGGCCCGGATTCGAACACCGCCACCAACCCCACCTTCAGTGCCAAGGAGATCTACGTCGGCACCAGCCAGGAGAACGGGTTGAGTTACGTCGCCGGCATGGTCGTTTCGCGCTCCGGCAACAAGCTGACCGTGAGCGGCGCGACCCTCAACCTGTTCAGCGGCACCAGCACTTTCATTCCCGTTACGTTCGTCACGCTGGCCCCGACCGTACCGGTGTCCCAGGACGGCGTGAACGTGTCCGGGCTTACCACCCAGTCGATATCGGTGGGACAGTACGTGTACATCAGCGGCTCGGCGACCGACGCCAACGGCGCCATCACCTACGACCCGACCGGCAACCTGCTGTTCGACGCCACGGTCGGCACCGTGCGGCTGCTACACACGCGCCTGTGGGGGAGCCTGCTGTCCGCCTCGCCCTCGAGCGCGACCTACGACCTGCTCTCGCTGGGCCCCTATGCTCCGGACGGCTACAACTTCGCGGGCACCGGCTCGAGCACGCCGGCCAACCCGGCGGCCTACCTGGTGAACACCGGCATGATCGACCTCAGCGGCACCGCAGCCAACACGCTGATGGCGATCGATGGCGCCACTACCGCCTTCGGCGCCGCCCCGCCTGACTTCAATGCCACCGCCATCACCGCGGCTTCCTCGATCGAGCAGACCCTGGTGGTGCAGTGGCCGAGCGGCGAAGCCGCGCCGTTCAGCAGCGCCAGCGCCGGTGGCTATGTCGTCGACCTGGCCAAGACGACCATCGGATCGATCCACGACATCTACAGCGGCCCGGCGGCCATAGACCTGAAGTCATTGCCGGCCAGCCCGCTCATCACCACCTCCGGGGCCGGCCAGACCAGCCTGCAACTGTCGATCGGCAGCACCTCGCTCACCCCGGGTATCTCGATGTTTGCCACGCCCGCGGCCTACTTCTCCGGCGTTCATGCCACGCTCGCCGGCACCCAGAAGTTGTTCGCGCTGGTGGCCGCCGGCCACTACAACAGCGTCAGCAACACCTTCGTCGCCGACCGCATCAGCATGTCGCTGACGCTGTAGAAGCGGGCAGCCGGCGGGCGCACAGCGGCGATGCCCTGGCAGCGACGTCCATTCGCGGGTGGCCCGCTCGGTCGGGCGCTCAACATCGCCGACCTGCGCGTGCTCGCACGCCAGCGCGTGCCGCACTTTGCCTTCGAATATGTCGAGGGGGGTGCGGAGGACGAGGCGACGCTGCGCGAGAACCGCGCGGCATTCGCGCGTTGGCGCCTGCTGCCGCGCACCCTGGTCGATACCACCACACGCTCGCTGGGCAGCACGTTGTTCGGGCGGGCGCTGGCCGCCCCGCTGATCGTCGCCCCGACCGGTCTGAACGGTATGCTCGACCCGGACGGCGATGTCGCCCTGGCGCGCGCCGCCGCGCGCCTCCAGATCCCCTTCACGCTCAGTACCTTCTCGACGACACGCCTGGAGGATGTCGCCGCCCGCGCCCCCGGGCGCCTGTGGCTGCAGCTGTATGTGATGCGCGAGCGCGCCAGCGCCCGCGACCTGTTGCGCCGGGCCGCGGCCTCAGGCTACGAGGCGCTCGTGTTCACCAGCGATGCCAATGTGTTCGGCAGCCGCGAATGGGACCGGCGCAACTACCGCGCGCCCGGGCGCCCGAACCTGCGCACCGCACTGGACATGCTGCGCCACCCGCGCTGGCTTGCGGCCATGGCGCGCGGCGGCGGACTGCCCCGCTTCCGCAACCTCGAGTCCTTCCTGCCGCGCGCTGCCACCTCCGCCCTGGGCGGCAGCACGGTCATCCCGCAACTGATGGACGCCAGCATCTGCTGGCAAGACCTCGCGTGGATGCGCGAAGCGTGGCCGGGGAAGCTTCTGGTAAAGGGCATCCTGAGCGCCGACGATGCCGAGCGCGCGGCCGCCTTGGGATGCGATGGCATCGTGCTGAGCAACCACGGCGGCCGTCAGCTGGACTCGTGCGTGGCACCGCTCGAGGTACTGCCACAGGTGGCTGCGGCCGTCGGCAACCGCCTGAGCCTCATCATCGACAGCGGCTTCCGCCGCGGCACCGACGTCATCAAGGCGCTGGCCCTGGGCGCGCACGCGGTCATGCTCGGGCGGGCGACGCTCTACGGCCTGGCGGCCGGCGGCGAGGCCGGGGTCGCGCACGCCCTGTCGATCCTGGTCAGCGAGAGCGATCGGGTGCTGGGCCAGCTCGGCTGCACCTCGCTCGCGCAGCTCGGCCCGCCGTACCTGCAGCGCGCCGAGACCTAGCCTAGCGCTCCGGGGCTGCGTCCAGCAGCCGCACCAGATCGTCGCGCCACAAGGTCGCGTAGGTATGCGAGCCGTGACCGTGCGTGCGCTCGCTGTAGGGAATCACCAGCGCACGTCCGTGCGGCACGCGCACGATCTCGCGCTCCAGGATGTGCAGCTCCGGCGGGTTGATCAGGTCGTCGGCGGAGTTCACGGCCAGGAGGGGCGCCTCGATGCGCTCCAGTGCCGGGCCCGGGTCATAGTCCTGCGAGGCCGAGACCTGGTAGAGCAGGTCGTTGGCATCGGTGCTGCGCAACCCTTCGGTGACGGCGCGCTCGATGACCTGGTCGGCCTTGGCGAGCGTCGGGGCTTCCTGCTGCCGCAGCACCGGGTTGCTGCCCATCAGCCACAGCATCTGCAGTGCGGTGCGCACCGAGGGCGGCTGGCTGGTGTACTCCCCGCCCACCCAGGCCGGATCGTTGCGGATGGCATCGATGATCAGCCGGCGCCAGACGCGGTTTCGCCCGGAGACCTGCGTTGGCAGGCTCGCCAGGGGCATGAGCGCATCCATGAACTGCGGGTGCAGCTCGCCCCACAGCCAGGTATGCATGCCGCCCATGGAGGTACCCATGATCAGCCGTGCATGGTTGACCTTGAGCCCGTCGGTGAGCAGCCGGTATTCCGCCTCGATCATGTCGCGGTAGCCGTAGTGCGGGAAGCGGGCGTGCAGGCCGTCGCTCGGCTTGCTGGAGTGGCCATGACCGATGCCATCGGGGAGGATGATGAAGTAGCGCGCCGCATCCAGCGGCTGGCCGGATGCGAACAGCTCGCCGGCAAACTCGTCGCGGATGAGGCTCGCGCCGCTGCCGCTCGTGCCGTGCATGATGAGCACCGCATTACGCACGATGCCGTGCGCATCGGTGCGTGGACTGCCCAGGGTGCGGTAGTGGATGCGCAGCTCGGGTAGCGACTCACCCGAGGCGAAGCGGAAATCCTTCATCGCGAAGTCCGCCTCCGCCGGCTTTGGATAGGCCGCCGCCGCGGCGTGCGTGGCAGTCAGCAGCAGCGCCGCTGTCATGAGAACCCGGCGGGCCATCACTGCGTAGTGCTTCATGAGTCTCCCCTGCTGCCCGGCACCCAAGAAAAGGCCGGCCCTGGCATGCCGCAAGAAGCGGTGGCCGGGGCCGGCAGTAGCGCCTCAGCGCCCCTGCATCTCAGGCGGCGAGCGTGCCCTTCGTCTTTGCGGTGTGCGTCGCGATCAGGTCCATGATTCCCGGCGACAGGCAATCGTACGGCTCCAGTCCCAGTTCCTTCAGCCGTGCGCGCACCTCGCCCATGCGCGCCGGCGGGAAGCCCGACTCGATGATCGAGGAGACGAACGCGGCGAACTCCGGTGCCGACCAGCCGTTTTCCTTGGAAAGCTCGGTATGCACAAAGTCAAAGCCGTGCAGCGGGTGGCCCTTGTTCTCGATGCGCCCGTACATGTGGGTGCCGCAGCCGGTGCAGGCGTAGCGCTGGATCGGCGCCTTCTCGTCGACGATCTTCAGCTTATTGGCATTGGCGGTGACGCTGAGCTTGTCGCGCCCGATGACCGCAACCTGCGAGAAGGTCGCCCCCTTGGGCTTCCAGCACTTGGTGCAGCCGCACACGTGGTTGAAGGCGGTGTTGCCCGCCAGCGTGATGGTCACCGGTGCGCTGGAGCACTTGCAGGTAAGGGTGCCGCCGGCGAAATTGGCCGCGCCCTTCTTGACGCCGCCATCGACGGCCGGATGAATTGAAACTGCCATGAGATTCTCCTATTTCGTTCTTGGAGCCAGCACCGCGGCCGCCACCGGCCGCGGTGCCTAGAAAGTGACCACCGAGCGGATCGACTCGCCCTTGTGCATCAGCTCAAAGGCGTCGTTGATCTTCTCGACCGGCATCACGTGAGTGATGAGGTCATCGATGTTGATCTTCTTGTCCATGTACCAGTCGACGATCTTCGGCACGTCGGTGCGCCCGCGGGCACCGCCGAATGCGGTGCCCTTCCAAACGCGGCCGGTCACCAACTGGAACGGCCGCGTCTTGATCTCCTGGCCGGCCCCGGCGACGCCGATGATCACCGATACGCCCCAGCCGCGGTGGCAGCACTCGAGCGCCTGGCGCATCAGATCGACGCTGCCTACGCACTCGAAGCTGTAGTCCGCTCCGCCATCGGTGAGCGCGACCAGATGCTGCACCAGGTCGCCTTCGACTTCCCTGGGGTTGACGAAGTGGGTCATGCCGAAGCGTTCGGCCAGCGCCTTGCGGCGCGGGTTCAGGTCAACGCCGATGATCTTGTTCGCTCCCACCAGGCGGGCCCCCTGGATGACATTCAGGCCGATGCCGCCCAGCCCAAACACGACCACGTTGGCGCCCGGCTCGACCTTGGCAGTGTTGATGACCGCACCGATGCCGGTGGTGACACCGCAGCCGATGTAGCAGACCTTGTCGAAGGGTGCGTCCTCGCGGATTTTGGCGAGCGCGATCTCCGGCAGCACCGTGTAGTTGGAGAAGGTGGAGCAGCCCATGTAGTGGTGCACGATGTCCTTGCCGATCGAGAAGCGGCTCGTGCCATCGGGCATCACGCCCTTGCCCTGCGTGGCGCGGATCGCGGTGCACAGGTTGGTCTTGCGGGACAGGCAGGACTTGCACTGCCGACATTCGGGCGTATAGAGCGGGATGACATGGTCGCCCTTCTTTAAGGTGGTGACCCCGGGACCTACGTCCACGACCACCCCGGCGCCCTCGTGGCCGAAGATCACCGGAAACAGGCCCTCAGGGTCCGCTCCGGAGCGAGTGAACTCGTCGGTGTGGCAGACCCCGCTGGCGCGGATCTCGACCAGCACCTCCCCGGCCTTTGGACCGGCCAGGTCCAGGGTGACAATCTCGAGCGGTTTGCCTGCGGCGTACGCAATGGCGGCCTTGGTCTTCATGCCGGTTCCCCGTCGTCAAAGTGCTGGATGGGCGAGCCGTGAAGTGTACCCGGCCGCCCAGTTTCCAGAAACCACCTGCCCGCGCCCCGCCCGGTGGGCGAGAATGCGCGCGCAGCGTCAACGAGGATCCATCCATGGCCGACACAGTGTTCAGCAAGATCATTCGCGGGGAGATCCCCTGCCACAAGGTCTACGAAGATGCACACGTGCTCGCATTCCTTGATATCAATCCCCTGAGCCGCGGGCACACCCTGGTGATCCCGAAGGAAGCCGCGGAAACACTGGACCGGCTGTCCGATGAATCAGCAGCCGCAGTGGGCCGGGTACTGCCGAGACTATGCCGGGCGGTAATCGCTGCGACCGGCACCCGCGAATACAATGTCCTGGAGAACAACGGTGCGGGCGCGCATCAGGCCGTCGCCCACGTGCACTTCCATATCATTCCCAAGCCGACCCTCCAGGAAGGTCTCGGGATCAAGTGGCCGCTGCAAACCCTTGATCCTGCGGCCGGAAGCGCCCTCGCGCGCCAGATAGAGGCCGCCGTCTCCTGAGAGCTAGGCCAGCGTGAAGCTCGGCCATGAGGTATCTGTTGCTGTGCGGGATGGGCGCTTGTAGAATGCGCGGCCCTCATGGTGCGGGGTGGAGCAGTCTGGCAGCTCGTCGGGCTCATAACCCGAAGGTCGCAGGTTCAAATCCTGCCCCCGCTACCAATTTTTGGCCGGCTCCAGTGTAGCGAGCACCGGTCGCAGATTCGGCTCGCGTTCGGACCATGAGCGCCGTAATCGAGCCGCCAAACGAGTGGCCAACTAGGGCGAATCCCTCGAAATCAGCGTAAGGACGTGCTCGCACGTATCCGCGTCGGCCCGGGCGTCGGCCATCTCCCGGCCTTCCAGCAACTGTAGCTGCAGCGTGCTCTGCGGTGCGCGCCCCCCTGATCTGATTGGGCTAGCTCACAGGCTTCCAACCGTCTGGCAATAGGTCGAACGCGAGCGTGTCGCGATATGCGAACTGGTTGACTTCCAGTGTCTGAACCGGAGTAAGCATGTGCCAGATGCGGTCATCGTCGAAGACGTAACACTCGCCCGACTCACGCATGTTAAAGCGCGTCAATTCGCGCTGATCATTGTCGGTTATAACTACTTCGCCTCCCCGCGCTCCGCACCGCGCCAGGAGATGAGTGGCCAGGTATTTCTCACCGTCCTTGTGCAAGCCCGGCGGGCTCGTATCGCATGGCCGCGCAGGGGTCGCCGCGAAGCGCAGGACATGCATGTTGACTGAGTAGGTTACGCCAGGCGCCGACAGCGGCAAGTACATGAGGTGGTGAGAAATCATCTTGCGAACGCCGGCTGTGTCGGCAATCTTCTGAGGCAGCGGAGCGTACTTACGCAATTGGCCTCCCAATGTGGTGTTGTATCTTTCGAGCTGCACGTAAGGTTTCGAGTCATCGTCGGGCCACACGCGAACCCCACCTTCAACGATCTCGGCCTTGAAACGGTTTAGTGATCGATATCGGTCCCCGCCCTCGTAGTACTGATCCTTGGGCAGGGACCAGGCTGCATGAGCCAGCGCGCCCAGTGCACGCGCGACATCCACGTCAATCCATAAAGGACGGCGCGTAAACCCGCATTCGAGGATCTCTCCCCGAGCTCGGCTGTCAGCTACAACCGAAACGAAAGAATCCTTACGCATAAGTCGCTCCAGTTCAGGGTGCATAATCAAATAGCTAAAGCGTCGACATATCAATCGTACGGTTCATCCTGCGGGGGCTATACGATGAGGTCGCGCACCGGGTATGCGAATTCGCCTAAACTCTTCGAGACGAGGGGACGCGATGCGTTTCTCGCGCGGAGGATCAATGAAGCTTCGAACGGGAAAGTTTGCGCTTCTATGCGTCCTAGTGTCTTGCGGGAAAGCCGGAGCGGCCGTGACCGACACACCGAGCTCATCCGAGTCGACAGGAGATTTTCCGGCCAAGTCAGTGCGGATAGTCGAACCGTTCGGAATGGGCGGTGGGCCCGACCTGTTGGCGCGCGCGCTGGCGCCTGGGCTTTCCAAGCTATGGGGCAAGCCTGTCACGGTGGAGAACCACCCAGGTGCGGGAGCAACGGCGGCCCCGGCACTGGTCGCGAGATCCCCGGCCGATGGCTATACCCTACTCCTGAACACCAGCTCTCAGGCGTACAGCGCGGTGCTATCTAAGACCCTCCCGTATCACCCGTTGAACGACTTCATTCCGACCGCCGCGCTCACTAAGCAACCTTATCTACTTGTCGCCGGCAAGTCAGCAGCCGTCACCACCGTCGGCGAACTCATTGCGGCGGCAAGAGCGAAACCGGGAAAGTTTAGCTTTGCCTCCACTGGACTGGGCACCGCAACGCATCTGGGCGCGATGATATTCAACTCTGAAGCCGGCATTACCGCGGTGGAAGCGCTGCCCCAATCGACCGACTCGATCAGCGAAGTTCTCGCCGGCACGATCGCAGGGCGAACGACCTACATGTTTGCTCCCATCTCTATAACGCTCGCCCCAATTCGTGCGGGCAAGCTCATACCACTCGGCGTGAGCACCACGCGCCGCTCAACATTGCTCCCTCAAGTGCCAACGATCGCGGAGGCCGGCGTCTCTGACTTCAACTTCCCGTTTTGGTATGGGATCTGGGTGCCGGCGGGTACCCCGGCACGGATAGTGGACAAACTGGCGAAGGACATCGCACTCGTACTCACGCAGCCGGACATGCGCGACTGGCTCGCCCAGCACGGGGCAGAGCCGATGAATATGACGCAGCCCGAATTCGTCCGCTTCGTGCGGAGCGAGAGTGAAAGCGCAGCGCGGCTTGTCAGACCTACCCTCTCGTCGGATCCGCCAGCGAGGTAGTCGCAAACCAGATGGCGGCGCGGGCGCTGCAAGCGCCGCCGCAACCAGGCTTACTCCCGCCCAGGTTATCTCGGACGGGACACCGCTCGGGGCGGCATGAGCTAGATCGATCGTGACGTTGAATTCGGCACAAGAACTGCCCGGCTCTGCGTCGTCAGTTACCGGATAGTTCGACCATAAGTACCGCCGCTAATCTAGAGCGCCGCATTGGCAACGCGAAAATTGCCATCAATACCCTGGCGGCTTGGGAGAAGCGGCCAGCTCGTCGCCACCTACCGGAGTCCTCGAACTCCGTGACGATTCGTGTCGGGCGCTTGCTCATGTACCTGCGCCCCGCGCGGGTTTACCGGTCGCCGCTTACTTGACGGGCTTGTAGGAGAACTTCTGACCGCCCAGCGAAGCTTCGTACATCAGTCCGCCCTTAGCGATAGTGAACACTGCCATACCCTTGCGATACTTACTGGCGGTTCCGGCTCCTGTCTTCCCGCTGCCACTGCTGGCGCTTGCCGTTGCACCCGTGGTGCCCACCGAGCCGGACGCTCCTGACTTGATCGCTACGGCACTTACGCCCGCGCCGAACTCGAAGTTGCCGCTGGCGAATTGGTCGAACGCAGCCTTGTTTTCAAAGAAGATGATCTGACTGAAGGCCTGACCCCCGGCCTGGAATCCGACACTTACCTGCGTCATCGACGTGTCCGCGACATATTTGCCCTGCTCGTAGACTCGGCCGTCACCGTGCGCGGCACCTACGCCAAGACCGCCTTTACCGATCGTCGGGAAGACTGCATAACCGTAACAGTCCTTAAAGAACGCACCGCTTTCACCCGCGTTCTTGTAGACATCGATCGTATCGGAATACGAATCCGCCCACGCTGGCAATCCGGAAAGCATGGTGACCGTCAGAATCAGAGTTGCGAGTTTACGTATCATGACCCTACTTTCCTTTGCTGTTCAGTGACCGGCGCCGGCTACCGGGACAAAATCTACACCGATTACGGCTCTCCGAATCCTGCCCTTTAGGGCAGATTTGCACTGCAGCACTGCCGCCAGACGGGGTTTCCCGCCCCGCATCCACTCCGGCAAGACAGGCGACTTTTAGTCTCGGCGTCCCTCTCGGACACCAGTCCGCCGGGCGCAGATTCCGTGCCGCCCTCGGCGGTCTAGCCAAGTTCGGTTCTTGGGAGTAGTAAGCGGTAACGAATGCCCAAAGCTCGATCGCTCAAATCAGGCGAAGGAAGATCAAGATTCTAGGACTGCTCTCGCTCCTGCTGATCGCCCCCGTAGCAGCCGATCAACTCGAAATTGACCTAATGACAGCCTGCGCTGACCAACCGCCAAGGCCGAAGGTCGACTAGCGACCTGCAACCCAGGTCATCCTGGGCAGGATCACCATGTACGCGGAGAACAAGGCGCACGTGATCCATTCCCAAAAGGCAAAACTCAGGTAGACGTGTACGCCGCGCGCACGCCATGCAAGGCTCACCCAGGGCAATTCCGGCAGCGCAGAGGAGACGTATGCCTGCGCAAGGATTGCCAGCCCGATCGGATACAGGGGGATGCCGGCGAGGATGAGTGCAGGCAGTGTGGGACTACCGAGCCTGCCCGGCCGAGCACTGCGCTTAACGGCGTTGAAAGTCGAATGAGCCATCCCGACGCATACGCAGACAAACGCCGCCAGCGCGAGGAAGTCGTGGCTCCTGGGAAGCCCAAGGAGCCGCTCGGGCAGCAAAGCACAGCACACCATGCAGAAATAGCCCAGTCGCAGGGCCCAGATTCCGACGGAGTATTCAGCCCTGCCCGCTTGCCGTCTCGCCCGAGCGAGGCCCGCGGTGATATACAGCCCCGCCAGGCCACACATGACGATCCCAGCCCGTGCCCACAAATATCCGTTGGGATTACGGTCGTCGTAAACCAGACTTGAAATGGTCATGTACCGCCAGTCGTACTCCGAAGGGTACCTGTGCGCTGCCATCAACATTCCGCCCCAGAATGCAAGCACGCCCAGGGATGCCGGCGTGCACCAAGGGTGCGGTGCATGAGCTCGCATCCGAATTTGTTCCTTCCGTTAGCGAAGTAATTGAGGCATCGGCAGCACTCGAGCACTGCCGGCCCCTGCATTGGACCAGGCGCATGGCCGCATTCCGGGCCACGTCTGCCGCCACCCTGCCCAGCCTCCGGTTAAGTGCGGGTGAGGCACCTCGGCGCTACGCGATCCCTCGGATGTGCACCCCAACGGCAACCCACACAAGTAGGTCAGTTTGCCGGCACCTGTATGTGGTCAGCACCGAGGCCAGATTGATAGCGCTCGTATATGAGCTCGTAGCCCTTCTCCAAGTATCTGGTGGACCGCCGGGTGTCGAACAGCGGCGCCGTCAGCCGGTTCGCCGCGAGCCGGCTCCTGACCGCAGCCAGCCGAGCGGGATTGCTGGCAAGTTCAACCGCCAGCGCTTCATATTGCTCCTGATTTGCCGTTACCAGGTCTGGCAAATCGACCGCACCCAGCACGCTGGCGGCGACACGGGACACGAAGGACTCGCCCATCCTGGTCACGAGCGGCAGTCCGCACCACAGCGCATCGCTAGCCGTGGTGTGTGCGCCGCACGGAAAGGTATCCAGGAAGAGATCCGCACTGCGGTAGCGGGTCAGGTGCTGCAAATGTGGCAACGGGCGGGCGAATATCAACCGCGCAGCACGAATGCCTTGTCGCTCGGCTTCCCGAGACAGGTGGCCGGCAGTGGCATCGCTGTCAGCGAGCAGCCATAGGACGCTTCCCTCGACCGCATGCAGGATGCGCATCCATCCGGCAAAGGTGGCCGCGGTGATCTTGTAACAGGCGTTCAGGCAGCAGAATACGAAGCCCACGGCCGGGAGACCCAGCTCGTGCCGCGAGCTGGCGTCACGTATTTCGACTCGTTGGCGGTCGTTGACCTGATAGCTGTGCGGAAGATAGATGACCTTCTCCGCGTACTGGGTGCGGTCCCCATCAGGGATCAAAGTCGGGTCCGCGACGACATAGTCGATGTACTGAGCGCCCATCGTGCCGGGGTATCCCAGGTAGGAAACCTGCAAGGGCGCAGCGCGGTGCGCGAAAATCCCGGAGCGGGAGTCGGCTGTGAATCCCTTGAGGTCGATCGCGATATCGATCTCGAGATCCCGTGAGATCTGAGCTACCTCGCGATCCGAGCGCCTGCCGATGTCCATGTACTGGTCGAACGCGCTCACCAGCCGCTGAGTCATTTCGTCCGGCTTGTTTACGCCAAACGAAAAGCCGCTTACGAAGAAGCGCTTGCGATCGTGCGACTCGATTAGTCCGGCCAGCAACTGGGCTGTCGCGTGATTGTGAAAATCCGCCGAGTAGTAACCAATGCGAATAACGCCGCGGCGACGCGGCTTAGCAGGCGCGGGCAGAGGGTGCGGCACCGCAGCGCGCTCTTCGGCGAACAGTTCGGCCGCGCGCCGCTGCACCGGTAAGGCGTCGCTGGCCGCCAACAGCGTGAAGGGCTGCGTCATCCTACGTCCCGCTGCTACCCCGGCGACAATTTCCGCGACGAGCGCATCGAGGCCAGACCAGCTGCAGAGCTGCTGCTTACTGCGCAGCCACGCACCGTGTAGCCAATCAATGCCCGGATCGAGCCGCAGCGCATTTTTGAAGCTCTCCTCTGCCTCCTCAATCCGCCCCAACTGGCTTAGTGCGCTTCCTTTGTTGTTGTGGGCATCGGCAAGACCCGGACTGGTCCGCAGCGCGGCGTCATAGCTGTCGAGAGCCTCCTGATATCGACCGAGCTGCTGAAGGGTGTTACCCCGGTTGTTGTGCACCTGTGCAAAATCCGGAGCAATTTCCAGCGCAAGGTCGTAGCTGCGTAGTGCTTCGTCCAAGCGCCGCAGCTGATGCAAGCCGATACCCTGATTGTAGAGAGCCTCCGGAAAGCGCGGTCGCAGACTCAGAGCCCGGGAGAAGCTCTCGAGCGCTTCCTCGGGGCGTTGCAATCCAAGCAGCGAGACCCCGCGATTGTAGTAAGCGTCCGCATGGTCAGGGCGAGAGGCGATAGCCTGATCGTAGCTCTTCAGGGCGGCCTGAAAGTCTCCCAGTTCGTAGAGCGCCCCGCCGCGGTTGTTGTATGCATCAGCGTAACCAGGCGCCAGCTGCTGCGCGCGATCGTAACAAGCAATCGCTTCTTTGAAGCGCTTCAGACTTCTGAGTGTATTCCCATAGTTGTTATGCACGGTCGCATTGTCCGGCGCCGCCACTACTGCGCGTTTTAGCAGTGCCGCCGCGGCCTCGAGGCGCCCCGCTGCGGCATTGATGATCGCCAGGAGATTGAGAGCAGCGATCTGATCCGGCTGTGTCTGCAAGATTGCGTTGCACAGACCCTCCGCCCGCTGGCTGTCGCCCGCCGAGTACGCAGCCGCGGCAGCCTGGATCGCTTGTGGGATGGAGAGTTCCAAGACGGTCAGCTCCCGCGCTTCGTCATTTTTGCCGATTATAGGTCTTATTGTGCGAAAGCTAGTTAACCGGTCGTCATAAGTCGGCACGGCCGAAGCTTTGGTGGCTTGCTCGTTTCAGGTTTCTTGGCGCGGCTCAACCCGAATGTCGGCCTATGCCGTGCTGATCGCGCGACCTGAACATGCGCGAAAAAAGGGAGCGCAGGTCGCCGCGCAGTCCTCGTGACTGAAAGCTCTTGCGATGCCTGCGCGAACACTGCTCAAACTCTCGCTTGTGCTGCTAGCTGCGGGCCGGGATACCACATACGCTTAGTCGTCCCCGGTCAAAAATGCTAAATTGGATGCGTCAAGGGCTTCGGGCAAGAGATATGAAGAAGCTCAAGCATGAGTCGGAATTGTTCAAAGCGGCGTTGCTCGCCGGGATCCAATATGCACAAGGCCGCAAGGCGGTTGAGTTCGAAGTGACGGACTCGGCGAGCGACAAGGCCCTATACATCTATCGCCTGCTCGTGCACGACAAGGTCATTGCGCCCATGCCGGAAGATCAGGTGAGCGAGAAGACGATCCGGCATCGACTCGCGACCTGGTATGCGCACCAATTGCCTGCTGGCCATCCTCTATTGGCATAGCCTATTGCCATAGGCCACGCTTCATCGAAGAAGCGGTGCTGCCGCTGGCCTGCGTGGGAGCCACGTTCATCGGCTATGCGTGCGACGCCCCCCTGCTGGTTCTCACAGTCGCCACTGGTCGAAAGGCGTTTTCATTCATGATGAGTGCGGATAACCTTGGACGACGATAAACCCGGCGGGGAGAACTTACATGTCATTAGCTGGAACCTGCCTTTGTGGCGCCGTTCACTATGAAGCAAGCTCGGAAGCAGTGTTCAGCGGCCATTGCTATTGCGTCGATTGCCAGAAGGAGAGCGGGTGCGGGCATGCTACGGTCGTCGCGGTGCCTGACGCCACGGTTAGGATCACCGGCCCCACCAGTACATTTACCAAGCTGGCCGGAAGCGCACACCCGAACGAACGAACCTTCTGTTCAAAATGCGGCACCACACTCTTTTCGCGACCGCAATCGATGGCGGGAATGACACTGCTGCGCGCTGGCACCTTGGATGATCCCTCACAAATCACCCCTAGCATGAGCATTTACACCAGCCGTGCGCACGCGTGGGATCAACCCAATGCCAGCATTCCCAGGTTCCCAGAGATGCCTCCACGCCCCTGAATGCTTGGAGAGCTGCGCAAGTCTTAAAACCTCGTCGACACGTCGCGGCGACCGGTTTAGCGCGTATACTGAAACGCACTTACCCAGCAAATGAGCACATCGTGAACACCGGCCAGCGGCAGCCATGGCAGATAAGGCCCTTGTCCCTCGGGTCCGCAGCCCTGCTGACCGCCGCAGTCTGGCTCCTCGGATGTGCAGGGGTTTCGGTGAATGGCACGTGGCAGGACGGCGTGTCACACAGCCAGACATTTTCCAGGGTACTGGTCGTCGGAGTAACCCCAAATCGCAACTTGCGCTGCGCCTTCGAGTCGACGTTTGTATCCCAGCTGCAGAGCGCCTCGACCACGGCGATTTCCAGCTGCGACCAGCTGAATTCCAAGGAGCCGCTGACCCGCGAGAACATCGAGCGCGTGGTCGCCTCCGTCCATGCCGACGCGGTCCTCGCGACGCGCCTGGTTTCCATGTCAACCGGCGAGCGGGAGGGCCGCAGCAACGATACGCGCGGCAACTCGCTGTACAAGGCCACGGACTTTGGCTACGGGGCCTACGGCATGCCGGTGACCGAGGTGGAGTTCCAGACCGCGCCACCGCTTTCGGCGATCACCAGTTCGATCCACGTGGTGACGCGGCTGTACGACACACGCAGCGCGGCGCTAATCTACACGCTCGACACCACGACGAAGGCTCAGGAGATCGACTCAACTGAAGCGACTCTCATGACGCTCGCGATCCCCACCGCGCAGCGCCTGCGACGCGCCTCGTTGATTCGCTAACAGGCGCGATCTTCGTCCGATTCTGCTGGCCCAACCATGGGCCGTGCCGAGCGCTATTTCGGTGCCCACACGGGAAACGTGTAGGTGAAGACGATATAACCCGCGGTGGAGTGTGAATTGCTGTTTGGGAAGTATATCGCGGGGTTGAATTGCAGCCGCGGCGTGACGTTGCAGGTGAAGCCCACTGTGAAATAGTTGTCGCCGCCGCTCTGGTAGTCCAGCTGGAAGCGCCAGGTATCGTTGAAGTCATGCGCCCAGCCGAGAAGCAGCTGCGTTTGATCGTTCACCCGGATGGGACCAGCCATCCACTTATCATGGGTCGTGTAGTAGCCCCCCTCCAGGAAGGTCTGCGGGCTTGAGCCGCGCGTGGACCAGTTGATGAATCCGGTGGTCAGCAGCCAGGGTCCGTGCTGCACCAGCCCGACCTGCGTGCCGAAGACCGCCTCGCCGGGCGACAGCCCCTGGAACACGGCCGCTTCCAGCCAGGAGGTGATGCCGATCTCGGCTTGCAGCTCGTAGGGATTGCCGATCTCCCGCGCCTGCGCCTGGAAGCTGAGTGACAACTGCCCCTCGGGTTGCAGATCCGGTGTGACGATCTGGCTCAGTCCCTTGGTCGTGGCGTGCGCGTTGCCGGCCAGGCAAGCGAACAGGGACCACCCGAGAATTGTGCGAAAACGTCGCATCCTGCCTCGTTCTACTCAGCGTCGACTCTGCGGCAAGAGATCATGGCGAGCCCGCCGCAGACCCGGCACGTGCCCTGCACCACCCAGCATGCAAACCCTATCGGCGCCCGTCTGACGCCAGAGGCAGGGGTCGCAAGCGTCAAGCATCGCGGTCCCGCGGCGCACTTGCAGACTGTGTGCGGGTCGCGGCTCGCGGTAGGACCGGTGCACCCTCACCGTACCGGCGTCTCAGTCACCTCGCGTGATGCGGGCTTGGATTTGTCCTTGACCATGAAGACCAGAATCTTCGCAGGTGCGGTCGCGCTCGCGTTCGCCGAGACCATATGGATATCATCCGGGCCCTCGTAGAAGGTCTCCCCGGGGTGAATCGTCACCTGCGCGCCGCCTGACACCTGCATCGTCATGGCGCCCTCCAGCACGTAGACGAAAACCTGCGCGTCGTGACGGTGCGGGCGCGAGGCGCCGCCCGGCACGTACTCCACCGTGATCATGGATATCTCCTTGCCGGACAGGCCGACCAGGTCCCGGGTCATCAACGGCTTCACCGTCGCCGGCGGCACGGAAGCGGTGTTCGCGCAGGCGAGGGCCGCGCCCAGTATGAGGACCAAGACTGCCGCCCCCGATACGCGCTTCCCCCCGCTGTTCATCACCGAGCTATCGCCCGGCGCAGATGCCGGACTCGCGCTGCAAATACTGGCCTTCATCATCTAGCCCTCCCGGATTGGTATCGAACCCCGTGCCATCCCCTGACCGCACCGTGCTGCACGTTCCCGCATGAACCCGCAGGCGGCAGCGCGCCACTTACGCGTCTTGCTTGCTACCGGGAGTGGCTGATGCATCTCGTCCGTTTTTGATCCAAGTGGTACGCGTCGTAAGCACGCCCGTGCGGCCGGCGCACTCAGACTGCATGGCGCGAGACCTGCCGGCACCTCGGCGCTCCAACCCGCTCCCGCACGAGTTGCGCCGACCGACAGCACCGAGATGACCGATGAACACTATCACCTGGGATGCCAATGCGGCCTCCTCCCCTGCTTCCGATCAGCGCTCCTACCGGATGTCATCGATCGACATCCTGCGCGGCCTGGTGATCGTCCTCATGGCGCTCGACCATGTTCGCGACTATGTAATGGTCGGATCGATGCAGGACCCCACGGCCGACCCGAGCACGGGACCGCTGTTGTTTGCCACGCGCTGGATCACTCACTTCTGCGCTCCGACGTTTGTCTTCCTGGCCGGGGCGAGTGCGGGCCTGATGGCCCAGCGCAAGACCCGGAAGGACCTGGCGCGTTTCCTGCTCCTGCGAGGGCTCTGGCTCATTGCCGTAGAGGTTATCCTGATCTCCACCGCATCGTCATTCGCGCCGCTGGGAATTGCCGAGCTCGGCGGCCGCACCTACGTCGGGCTGCAGGTCATTTGGGTCATTGGCGCCAGCATGGTGGTGCTGGCGGGCGCACAATATCTGGGGCCGCGCGCCTGCCTCGCCATCGGGGCGGCAATCATCCTTGGCCACAATCTCCTCGACCCGGTGTGGCCTGCCGCCAGCATCACCGGAGAGTGGCGGCCGCTGTGGATCGCCCTCCACACGCGCCTGGTGACCGAGGCAGGCCCGTTCTCGGTCTACTTCTCGTACCCGCTGCTGCCGTGGATCGGCGTCATGTTCGTCGGCTACGCCGCGGCAGGACTATTTCGCCGACCCCAGCGGGAGCGCGACGCGGCGCTGCTGCGCATTGGGGTCGCCTTGCTGATGGCCTTTATTGCCTTGCGATCCCTTGACCTCTACGGCGACCCGCATCGCTGGCACGCCACCGCCGGGAATGTCACCGCAAGCGCCATGTCATTCCTGAGCACGACGAAATACCCGCCGAGCCTCATGTATGTGTTGATGACGTTGGGCCCGGCGGCGATCTTCTGCGCCTTCGCCGAGCGCCTGCGCGGCAAGGTCCGGGGCATCCTGGTCACGTTCGGCCGCGCGCCGCTCGCGTTCTATGTCGCGCATCTGTACCTCATTCACTCCCTGGCCCTGCTGCTAGGTGTCGCGCAGGGGTTTTCAGCCCAGCAGTTTCTGACCCACTACCGCTACTTTCCGCAGGGCTACGGCGTGAATCTCGCCGCTGTATACCTGATCTGGATCGCCGTGGTCGCCGCGCTTTACCCGCTCTGCCGGTGGGTGGTCGCACTAAAGGCGCGGCGCAGTTACTGGTGGCTCAGCTACGTGTAGGCGCGGGCAGCACTCCCGGCGGGGGGCGGCGCCTGTGCTGCAACCCACACGAAACACTCGAGACTGGACGCTGGGAATCCTGCCGGTAGGGTCTACTGGCAGGTACAGCTTGCCTGCTGCAGGCACAGGTCGCTCCCACCAGGAAATTCCTGGCCCGCGCTGCAGGATGCGTGCTGGGCACTGCAGCTCACCGAGCAACCCGGACAGGCGCCGCGCGGCGCTGACTTGGGCGCACTGCAGGCGTTGTTCTGCGCCGGCGGCATGGGACCGACCGGAATGCCGATGTTGATGGGAAGCACCGCGATACCCGGGGTGGTGCCGCCGTTGGCATTGTTGTTGGCGCTGCGCGCGGCCGCGTACGCGTTAGCTCCCTGGCTCATGCACTGAATGTAGGGGTCCGAACCGGGGGTCAGGCCGAAGCTCTTGCACTGCTGGGTGTTGTAGGCCTGCTGGTCGGCGGCCATCGCCGCGCAGCCGCTGATGGTTACGGCGCTGCTCAGCCCGGTCACGACTACCAGCAGCTCACCCAGTCGCAGAAGTCTGTGCACGTGGCATTACTCCTTCGGTTGCGCCCATTTCGGACAGGCGCGTACTCGGCAATATTATACCGCCGCACCGCGCGCTCCCACCGTGGCGCAGGTAACCAGGGCTGCCGCCCCGACCATGACGTTCCCGCTGCTGCCGCTGAGCCTGAGCACCCGGCACGGCGTCGGCGGCCGTGCCTCAGCCGGCCAGCCAGCCGCCGTCGATGATCAGGTTCGAGCCGGTGATGAATGTGGCCCGGTCGCTCGCCAGGAAGACTGCCGCGCTGGCCACGTCCTCGGGCCGGCCGAACCGCGGCCACGGAGTGCGCCGGCGCGCATTTTCCACCCGCACGGGATCCTGGGCCAGACCCGGTGCCCCGGTGACGATCTTGCCCGGTGAGATGCAGTTGCAGACGATGAGGTCCTTGGCATAGTCGACAGCAATCTGCTTGGTGAGGTAGATCGCCCCGGCCTTGCTCACCCCGTACGGCAGGTCGCCGGGGCAGGTCACGATCCCCTGCTGGGAACCGAGATTGATCAGCCGGCCGCGTACTTCATGGCGTGGCTCCTGCGCGAGCATCTGCTGGACCGCGCGCTTGCAGCCGTTGAACATGCCCGTCAGGTTGACGCGCATCACCTGCTCCCACTGCGCCGACTCGGTCTCCAGCAGCGCGGTGCCGGTGTAGGTGGCGGCGTTGTTGACCATGATATCCAGACGCCCGTAGCGCGCGACCGCGGCGCTGATGAGCGCATCGATGTCCTCCCAGCGGCCCACATCGGCTCGCTGGAACAGCGCGCTCCCGCCTGAGCGGTTGATGATCTTCGCGGTTGGCTCGCCACCCTCGAGGGCCTCCTCGGTGAGATCGGCGATGACGACACTGGCGCCCTCGCTGGCGAAGCTGGCCGCGATCGCGCGGCCGATGCCGGAGCTTGCTCCCGTGACGACAGCCACCTTTCCCGCGAGTAGACTCGACATGCTTTGTGCGGCTCCGTGTGCGGAACTCCTATTATAGAGACAACTGACTATCCGGTTCCCCGAGGATGCGCGCATGTCTGCCGCCATCGAACCTGATCTGCAACTGGCTGCGGCGCTGTTTGCCGCCCTGAGCAGCGCCACCCGGCGCGGGCGCGGCATCGTGCGCGACAGCTATGGAGACGGCGAGCAGGCAGCGCACGACATCGTCCGCTCGGCCGCGCAGACGCTCGGACTCGAGGTCTCGGTCGATGCCATCGGCAACCTTTCAATGACCCTGCCGGGCCGGGAGCGCCGCGCCCCGCGGGTGATCATGGGATCGCACCTGGACAGCGTGCCGCAGGGCGGGAACTACGACGGCGCCACCGGCGTCGTCGCCGGGCTGAGTGCCCTGTCCGCGCTGCGCCAAGCCGGGGTCGTGCCAGCCTTCGACCTGTCGGTGATGGCGATCCGCGCCGAGGAGTCCGCCTGGTTCGATGTCGCCTACCTTGGCAGCGCGGGGGCTTTCGGGCTGCTCGACCCGGCCTGCCTGTCGACCCCGCGGTCGGACAATGGCCAATCGCTGGAGGTGACCTTGAGGCAACAGGGGTTTGATCCGGAGGCCATCCGGGAACGCCGTCGCCTGCTGGATCCGGCCGGCGTGCGCGCCTACCTCGAGCTGCACATCGAACAGGGCCCGGCGTTAGTCGCGCGCGGCCTGCCGGCCGCCGTGGTCAGCGGCATCCGTGGCTGCAAGCGCTTCCGCAGCGCGCACTGCAGCGGCCGCTACGCCCACTCCGGGGCGGTCGACCGCCCCTACCGGCAGGATGCGGTCGCCGCAACCGTCGCGCTGCTACACCACATGGAGACCGTGTGGCTGGAGCAGGAACGGGCCGGTGCGGACCTGGTGCTGACCTGCGGTGAGCTGTTCACCGATCCTGCCCTGCACGGCCCCAGCAAGATCGCCGGCGATACCCGCTTCGTGCTCGACCTGCGCAGCCTGTCCGAGGCCACCATGGCGGCGGTCGCGGCCGAGGCACGCACCGCGGCGGCACGCATCGGCGCCGCCTACCGCGTCGCGATCGATCTGGGTGCCACCAGCGACTCGCCAGCCGCGCTCATGGACCTGCGCTTGCGTTCAGCGCTCATGGGGCTGCTCGAGGAGCCGTTCGAGATGCCCAGCGGCGCCGGCCACGATGCGGCCGTATTTGCCCAGATGGGCATTCCCAGTGCCATGATCTTCGTGCGCAACGAGCATGGCAGCCACAATGCGGACGAGGCCATGGCGCTGGAGGATTTCGCGGTCGGAACCCGCGCGCTGCTCGGGCTGCTGATGAACTTTCCCCTCTGACCGATTGACGAAGGAGTTCCCTGTGACACTGCTGGTAACTGGCGCGACGGGTTTCGTGATGAGCGTGGTCGCACGCCACTGGCTCGAGAGTGACCCCGGCGCACGGCTGGTGGTACTCGACGCTTCGCCGCTGGATGCGGCCGCCCAGCGCTACTTCGCCCCCTTCAAGAGCCGCCTGTCCGTGGTGCTGGGCGACGTGACGCAACCGGGCACCTGGCGCGGCACGCTGGCCGGTCATGCGGTCACGCACATCGTCCACGGCGCGACGGTTACACCCCTCTCGCGCGGCACCGCGGAGGAGGCCAAGCGCGAGCCTGAGGCCGAGAGTCCCGGGCGGATAGTGGACGTAAACGTCATGGGCACCGTCGCCGTGCTCGACTGGGCGCGCACCCTGCCGAACCTGAAGCGGTTCATCTATGTCAGCTCGGGCGCGGTCTACAAGCACCACGGCCCTGATCGTCCCGGCGAACCGCTGCCGGAGGACGGCTACGTGATGCCGCGACGCCTCTACGGGATCTCGAAGCTGGCCTCGGAACTGATCACCGAGCGCTACGGCGACCTGTTCGGTCTTTCGACCGCATCGGTGCGCCCCTCCTCGGTCTACGGCCCGATGGACCGGGTGACGGGCAGCCGCAATTTCCGCCACGTCCCCAACCGGGTCGCGCACCTCGCCCTGGACGGGGCGAAGCGCGTGCGCGTCAATACGCTCGAGGCGGTCGGCGACTACATCCATGTCGAGGACGTGGCGGCGGCGATCGCCGCGCTGCTGCGCGCGCCGCAGCTGCACTACAGCGCCTACAACGTCGCCGCCGGCAAGACCGCGAGCATCGGCGAGCTGGTGTCCTGGGCGGCCGAGAAGGTGCCAGGCTTTCACGCCGAGGTCGTACCGCCCGAGCGGGCCGATATCGTGCAGGACCCGCTGCTGCGCGATGGCATGTGGGGCGCATACGACGTGTCGCGCATCGGCGCTGACACGGGCTGGACACCGCGACCGGTGCGCACGGCGCTGCACGCCTACATGGACTGGATCGTGGCCGAGCGCAACGCCCGCGCACCGGACGCCAAGTGAGCGCAGATCAGTATCCCCGCGATCTGGTCGGCTACGGCGGGCGCGCGCCCCATCCGCACTGGCCGGCAGAGGCGCGCATTGCCGTCTCGCTGGTGCTCAACTACGAAGAAGGCGCCGAGGCGTGCGTGTTGCACGGGGACGCCCATTCGGAGTCGGTGCTGACGGACCTAGGATCTGTCGCGCCCCTGGCCGGCGCGCGCGAGCTGAACGTGGAGTCCAACTTCGAATACGGCAGCCGTGTCGGCTTCTGGGAAATCATGCGCCTGCTGCAGGGTGCCGGCGCGGCGGCGACGGTGTTCGCCGTCGGCATGGCGCTGGAGCGCAACCCGGCAGCCGCCGCCGAGATCGCCCGCAGTGGCTTCGAGGTGGCCTGCCACGGACAGCGCTGGATCGACTATCAGGCGGTGCCGGAAGCCCAGGAGCGTGCCGACATGCAGCGCACTGTGGAGACCATCACGCGGCTGACCGGGCGCCGCCCGGTCGGCTGGTATACCGGCCGCCCGAGTGTGAACACGCGCCGCCTGGTGGTGGAGAACGGCGGCTTTCTCTACGACAGTGACGCCTACAACGACGACCTGCCTTACTTCACCGCCGTCGCCGGGCGGCGCCACCTGGTGGTGCCCTACAGTTTCGATACCAACGACAGTCGCCTGCAGCGCGGCGGCGACTTCGCAACCGGCGAGCAGTATTTCAACTACTGCCGCGACGCCTTCGACTGGCTGTACCGCACGGGCACCGAGGGCCGCCCGCGCATGCTGTCCCTCGGCCTGCACGGCCGGATCATCGGCCGTCCCGGGCGGATCGGCGCGCTGGCGCGGCTGCTCGAGCACATGCAGCGCCATCAGGGTGTCTGGCTCTGCTCGCGCGCCGCCATCGCGCAGCACTGGCTCGCGCAGCACGCAGGCTCCTGAGGCCAGTCACACGCTGCGGATCAGCCCGCCATCGACACGCACGATGCCACCGGTCATGTAGGAGGCGCGCGCGCTGGCGATGAAGGCCACGACCGCGGCGAATTCGGCCGGGTCCCCGTAGCGCGCGGCCGGGATGCCGGCCCGGGAGCTGCGCTGCACGTCCTCGAGCGTCGCGCCCTCGCGCTGCGCCTTGCCGCGATCCAGCTCGGCGAGGCGGTCGGTCGCAATGCGCCCCGGGGCCACGCAGTTGACGGTGATGCCGGCGCCGGCGACCTCGGCGGCCAAGGTCTTGGCCCAGCCGACCAGGGCTGCGCGCAGTGCGTTGGAAATGCCGAGGTTGTCGATCGGCTGGATGACCCCGGAGGAGACCACCGTGATGATCCGGCCGAAGCCGCGGGCGCGCATCCCCGGCAGGGCATGGCGCGCAAGCCGCACTGCACTGAGGAACATCGCCTCGAACTGCGCGCTCCAGGTGGCATCGGCCGTGTCGGCGACCGGGCCCGGCGGCGGACCGCCGGTGTTGATGACCAGGATGTCCGCGGCGGCGAGTGGCTCCGCGAGGCTCGCGATCGCCGCGGCGTCGCTTAGGTCGCAGGCGCGCACGCTGATCGAGCCACATCCGGGCGGATGCGACGCCGCCAGTTCCTGCAGGCGTTCCAGGTTGCGCGCCACCGCGGTCACCTGCACGCCTTCCTGCGCCAGCGCCAGTGCGATCGCCCGGCCCAGCCCGCGCGAGGCCCCGGTGACCAGCGCGCGGCGTCCTGCGAGTGCCAAGTCCATCTGCGGTCCAATTGACTGAGTGAACCCCAGTGTGGCATTTCTGCCCGCGCTCAGAAAGTCTGCGCAACGGAAGTCGCGGTGCCGCTCGCTTCGCGCCGGAATGACGTGTGACAATGCAGCGGTCATCCGCGCATGCCAAGGAGCCAACCATGGAACAGCACACGCCGCGCAAGGTGGCGCTGGTGGCAAGTTGCCTCCTCAACCAGAACGCCAAGTGCAGCCAGGGCGCCAACTACCCGGCGGTGGTAAGTCCGGTCGTGCAGGCATTGCGCGAGCGCGGCTACCTGCTGCAGCAGCTGCCCTGCCCCGAGCTGGCCTTCGCCGGTGCGCGGCGCTGGTGGGCGGTCTACGAGCAGTACGATACCCCGGCCTACCGAGCGCACTGCCGACGCCTCGCGCAGGCCATCGCGCCATTGATCGAACAGTATCTGCGCCGCGGCGACGAGCTAATCCTGATCGGCCTGGATGGCAGCCCGTCCACCGGCGTGCGCTTCACCTCCAGCAAGCCCGAGTGGGGCGGCCGGCCCAACCGGCCTCAGGATGACTGGGAGATCGTGCCGCGGCGCGGGATCTGGATCGAGGAGCTCGAGTCGGAGCTGGCACGACGCGGGCTGCCTGCGGTGCCGGCCACCGGCTGGGCGCTCGACATGGGGCGCTTCGACGAGGCCGGCGCACGGCGCGACCTGGACCAGTTTCTGGATGCGCAGCCGGGCGCGGCGCCCCGCGCCGAGCCGGTGCCGCGGTGAGCGCAGACGCGCGCGGCTGGCACGTCGCGCTGGTGCCCGATGCGATCGTCAATCCGCCCGCTGAACTGCGCGCCGCACTGCCCGACGTGCTGCGCGTGCTGGAGACCGCCCGCTACGGCCTGCTGCAGCTGCCTCCGCCCGGTGAGCACAGCCTGTTGCTGGCGGTCATTGCCGACCAGGTTGCCGAGTACACGCACCACGGCTATGCGGTCGTAGCCGTCGGGCTGCGTGCTATAGCGGGCGATGGCCTGCACTGGCGCCGCCTGGCGCCGTTGCTGCGGCACCGCGGGGTCGAGCCGCAGCCGCCGCGCCATCTCATCGGCGCTTCCGGTGACGTCGCGGCCGAGACGCAGCGCCTTGCGGACTTCCTCGCCGCCTACGACCTGCCGGAAGAACAGCAGCGCCGCTGGCGCGGGTAGCGCGCCGTCCAGGTCCCCGGCCCCGCGTGGGCGGGGACGTCACTGGTGGCCGCAGCCGGTCATACGGCCTTCAGTGCCGCATCCAGATCGGCCACCAGGTCGCCAAGGTCCTCGATGCCGATCGAGAGCCGCACGGTGTCCTCGGTGACGCCGGCCTTCTCGAGCTCGTCCGGCGCGAGCTGGCGGTGCGTGGTGGAGGCCGGATGGGTGGCGAGCGAGCTGCACGTCGCCGATGTTGACGAGGCGCGTGAACAGCTGCAGCGCGTCCAGGAAGCGCGCGCCGCTCTCGCGCGCCTTGGCCGCCGGCCCCTTGACGCCGAAGCGTCAGCAGCCCGGAGGCCTTGCCGGAGAGGTACTTCTTCACCAGCGCATGGTCCGGGTGGTCCGCGCAGGCCGGCGTAGTTCACCCAGCGCGACCTTCGGGATGCTGCTGCAGGTGCCGGGCGACCGCGAGCGCGTTGTCGCTGATGCGGTCCATGCGCAGCGCCAGCGTCTCGATGCCCTGCAGGATCAGGAAGGCATTGAACGGCGAGATCGCCGCGCCGGTATTGCGCAGCGGCACGACGCGCGCGCGGCCGATGTAGGCGGCAGGCCCGAGCGCCTCGGTGTAGACCACGCCGTGGTAGCTCACGTCCGGCTCGTTGAGGCGCGGGAAGCGCTCCTTGTGCTGCGGCCCACGGAAACTTGCCCGGAATCGACGATGATGCCGCCGATGCTGGTGCCGTGGCCGCCGAGGTACTTGGTCAGCGAATGCACGACGATGTCGGCGCCGTGCTCGAACGGCCGGCACAGGTAAGGCGTCGGCACGGTGTTGTCGACGATCAGCGGCACGCCGTGCGCGATGCGCGACTGCGGCGATGCGCGGCGATGTCGGTGATGTTGCCCTGCGGGTTGCCGATCGACTCGACGAACACCGCCTTGGTCTTCGCGTCGATCAGCGGCGCGAAGCTTCCGGGCTCGCGGTAGTCGGCGAAGCGCGTCTCGATGCCGAGCTGCGGCAGCGTGTGCGCGAACAGGTTGTAGGTGCCGCCGTAGAGCGCGCTGGAGGCGACGATGTTGTCGCCCGGCCTCGGCGATGGTCAGGATCGCGTAGGTGATCGCCGCCTGGCCGGAGGCCAGCGCCAGCGCGGCGATGCCGCCCTCGAGCGCGGCGACGCGCTTCTCGAGCACGTCGCTGCGTCGGATTCATGATGCGGCGTGTAGATGTTGCCCGGCACCTTCAGGTCGAACAGGTCCGCGCCGTGCTGGGCGCTGTCGAAGGCGTAGGCGACGGTCTGGTAGATCGGCACCGCCACCGCCTTGGTGGTCGGGTCGGGCGTGTAGCCGCCGTGCACCGACAGCGTGGCAAATCCCCAGTTGCTCTCCCGGTTCTCGCTACTCATGGCTGACCTCGCGCTGGCAAGAAACGCAAGGCTATCGAGTCTGGCGGCCTGGTAACAAGCACGCCTCAGCCTCAGCTCATTCCCCGCCGGCCTTGCGGGAACGTCGACGGCGCGGCAGCGGCGCCGGTGGGGCTTAGGGCTTGGCGGCAGCCGGAGCCGGCGTGAGCCTGTCCCCGGTATAGGGGTTGAAATGATAGTTGCCCGGGAAGGCATCACCGCTGCGCGGGTCGAGCATCGGCGGCAGGATGCTGCCGAGGGGCAGGTGGTAGCGGAATGCCAGCTCGTTCACGTGCATGATGAACAAGCCGTCCTTGGTCGCATCGGCAATGCGCACGCCGGACTTGGTGGTGGCCGGGAACAGCATGACCTCCATGTTGGCACCCATCGGTCCCATGGCGTTGGTCAGCTGCGGCCGCAGCAGCCCGAGCAGGTTCTTCATGGTCGGGGTGGCCGCCTGCGGATCCACGGGCTCGTAGAGCGCGCCGGTGCTGTCCTCCAGCCGGGTGTGCTGGCGCAGCTCCTCCGGGGAGGAGAATGTGAAGGTGCCCGCCGGCCCGATGTCGGCGGCCAGCACGGCGACCATGGTGTAGGGACGCATGGCTGCCAGCAATTCGTCCGCACCTTTCTCGGTGAGCCTGCCGCTGGCCTGGGTGGCCGCGCGCCAGTATTCCTCGGGGAACCACATCGCCATGGTGATCGCGGTGCCGGTGTTCTTGAGTATCTCGACTTCCTTGATGATCGCCGCCATATCCAGGTGCGTCTGGGACTGCGCCTGGAGCTGGGAGACCGGCAGCAGCCCAAGGAGCGCGACCAGCCAGGTGTGTCGGGTAGACATAGTGAGCCTCGGATGTGCAGGGGCAGCCAAACCTCAAGCTTGGCTAGTTTATGACCCCTGGCACACCAAAGCGACCGCGCCAGAAAGGGTGCAGTCACCCGATTGTTATCCGATCCTGACTGGGGCGTCACGCAGCGCTCCTTAGACTTGCGGCGTGTACTTCCCCGCGCCAAATGCCGCCGACCGCCCCATCGCGGATGACCATCACTCCGCCGCCGGCCGGGGGCCCCGATGAGTAGCACGACCCGGAACCTCGTAATCGTCGGCGCCGGATTCTCCGGGACGAGCCTCGCGGTGAACCTGCTGCGCCTGCCGGGCGCCGGGCCGCTGAACATCATCCTCATCGAGCGTGCCCAGTTCGCGCGCGGGCTCGCGTACGCGCGCCTTAAGTACCCCTACCTGCTCAACGTGCCGGCCGGCCGCATGTCGGCGACGGCCGAAGACCCCGGCGAGTTCCTGAACTTCGCCCGCCGCTCGCACCCGGATGCCACCGCGAGCGACTTCCTGCCGCGCGAGCTGTACGGGGAATACCTGGAGTCGCTGCTGCTGGCCGCCGAGTACGGGGCGCCTGCCGGCACGGTGCTGCAGCGCCTCGTCGGCATTGCGGTGGCCATTGAGCGCGTGCACCGCGGCGCCGGATTCGCGTGTGCACCTGGCCGACGGGCGGCGCGTCCATGCCGACGAGGTGGTCCTCGCCACGGGAAATCCGCCCCCTGCCCCGGTGCCGGGCCACGAGCGCCTGCGCGGCTCGGCGCGCTATGTGCCGGACCCCTGGCAGGCGCCGCCGCGCTTCGACCCGGGCGAATCGGTGCTGATGGTCGGCACGGGGCTGACGATGGCGGACGTGGTGCTGGCGGGCCTGCCGCGCGAGCGCCAGCCGGTACGCCTGCACGCCCTGTCGCGGCGCGGCCTCCTGCCGGCAGCGCAGACACCGTTCCCTGCGGCTGACATGCCAGAGCAACTGCTGTCGCTGCTCGGCCGCCACACAGGGCCAGTCTCCCTCGTGCGCCTCAGCCGGGAAGTGCGCCGGCTGGCGCATGAGCTCGCAGGCGCCGGAGAGGACTGGCGCTCAGCTCGTCGCCGGTATCCGCGAGTTCGCGCCGCAGCTGTGGCAGCGCCTGCCGGCGACCGCGCGGCGGCGCTTCGCCAGCCACCTGCGCCCTTACTGGGACGTACACCGCCACCGGCTCCCGGCGAGCACGGCCGCGGCGTTGCACGGACTGCAGCAGGACGGCCAGCTTCAGGTGCATGCCGGGCGCATCCTCGGACTTGAGCTGGCAGGCAAACAGGTCCAGGTGCGCTACCGGCCGCGCGGTGCGCGCGCGCCGGCCACGCTGCTCGTGGACCGGGTCATTAACTGCACCGGACCGAACTACGACATCACACAGACGCGGGAACGGTTGTTGCGCGGGCTGCTTGCGCAGGGCGTCGCCGTCGCCGACCCGCTGCGGCTGGGCCTGGTGACCGACAGCCTCGGCCGGCTGATCGGCGCGCAGGGGGAGCCTGCGCGCAATCTCTATTACCTTGGCCCGCTGCTGCGTGCGCGCGACTGGGAAAGCACCGCAGCCTCGGAGCTGCGCGTGCATGCCCTCGCCCTGGCCCGCCACCTGCGCGCGCCGCGCCGCGGGGCGCTCGATTGCGACCCCACCGCGCCGGGGGCGCCGGCGCCGTTGACGCTCCCCAGAGTCAATCACTCCGCGAAGCTGCAGGCCTCCTGAGAGCCGCCGGCGCACCCGGTGCCCGAAGCATCCCTTGGGTGTACATTGCCGCACCCTGAGGTAACGCGGAGTGCACGGCGTGAAGAAACGCATTTTTGCGGCCCTGTGTGGCCTGTCCCTGGCCGGCTACGCACTGGGAATGCCGTTCTGGGGCGCAAAGACTTCAAGCCCCGCCGAGACGCCCCCGGCGGCACTCAAGCCCGGGCAGTTTGTCTGGGCCCCCGGAATTGCCCCGGAGGGACCGATCGTGGTGCTCGTCAGTCTCACCGAGCAGCGCGGCTACGTGTACCGCAACGGCGTGGCGATCGGCTACACGACCGTCAGCACCGGCAAGCCCGGTCACCAGACTCCCACCGGGATCTTCACGATCACGCAGAAGGATCGTAACCACCACTCCAGCGTCTACAACGACGCGGCCATGCCGTACCAGGAGCGACTGACCTGGGACGGGGTGGCGCTGCACGCCGGTGGCCTGCCCGGCTACCCCTCCTCGCACGGCTGCGTGCACCTGCCGTCCCAGTTCGCCGAGGACCTGTTCGAGGCCTCGCACATGGGCATGACGGTGGTGATCGTCAACAAGGTCACGGCGCCGCAGGACGTGGTGCACCCAGCCCTGCTCGCCCCCATCGATGCCGGTTCGGGCAAGACGGAAATCGATGCGCGGCTACAGGCAGGGGAGCCCTCGCGCTGGGAGCCGGAGAAATCCAGCGACGGTCCGCTCTCCATCCTGGTCAGCGCGGCGGATCGCCGGGTCATCGTGATCCGCAACGGCATCGAGATCGGCCGCGCCGCGGTGGCGATCGATGATCCCGGCAAGCCGCTCGGCACCCACGCATTCATGGTCAAGGCCGGACAGGTCGAGGCCGAGAGCCTGCTGGTGCGCGGGGCCGCCGCGCGCAACTGGATGGCCATTCCGATTCCCGGCTACGCGGACTCCGCCGGGCGCGACAGCGATCTGGCGGTGGTGAAGCGTATGCACATCCCACAGGATTTCGCGCACTCGATATACCCTTTGCTGGCCCCGGGCACGACGCTGCTGATCCTGGATGCTCCGGTACTCGAGGAAAACACCGGCGCGGCCCTGACCGTCATGGGCTCCGGGAACCCCAACCCGCCCGGCTAGGCGCGCGGAACTGCTCGGCCGCTCAATGCGCCGCAGGGGCCGGAGCCGCGCCATCCGGATTCCAGGTGTCGCCGACGATCAGCCAGCGGCCCGCGGTGCGCCGGAACAGCGTCAGCAGCTGACCCGAGCCGACGACAACGCCGGAGCGGTCGGTGATCGTGTACGTCTTCCACTGGTAGCCGAGGTCACCCGAGGCGACCGGCTCACCGAGCGGCGCATCCGCCACGGTCAGCCCGGCGGCGGCGAACTCGGCGGCCGTTTTCACAAAGTACTCGCCGATCGCCGCCCGGCCCCTGACCAGCGGCTTGCCCGGGGCACTCAAGATGGCATCCGCGGCATACAGCGCGGTGACGGCCGCCGGGTCACCGGCATTGAAGGTCTGCTTCCACGCGATGCTGGCGGCGGCAACACCCGCCGCACCGGCCGCATCCTGCGGCCCCGCCCCGCGGCAGCAGCCGGCCGAAAGTCCGAGCACCGCCGCAGTTGCGAAAAGCCCTGCACGGCTCGCGTTTCCAGATGACAACACCGCCGGTGCCTTCATGACAGTTCCTCCGTTATTGTTCTCCCAGGATGCACCCTATACTGCCATCGACGCGGGCGCGGCAACGCAAGGCTTGCCGGGACGGCCGCCTGCAAGCGCCCAGCCCGCGCCATCCTCGCGCTGTCCTCCTGAGGGTCGGCGCCATGCCAGCTGGCACCGCACGCGTAGCGCCCGCGCACGTCCGCCGCGATCGCCGGACTGGTGCACAATCGGCCTCCCAGCCGCCGCGGAGTGCCACCCTGTGCAACTGCCCCATGAGTCAGACACGCGCCCCCGGGACAGCCATCGGGCGGCCCGGCGCGGCGTCCGGCTGACGATCCTCGTCATTGCCGCCAGCGCATCGCTCCACGCCGCGGCGGCAGCTCCCGCGCCGGCCGTGCCCGCGGCGCCCGGCTTCGCCACGCTGGTGGACCGGTATCTCGACCGCTTCGGGCGCTTCCATCCGTCGATCGCCGCCGGCAACGGCCTGCACGGCCATGACGGCGAGCTGGAGGACTTCTCCGCCCGCGCCGTCGCCGCGGAGATCCGCTGGCTGCATTTAGCACGCGGACAGTTCGCAGCGCTGGATCCGGCGGACCTCAGTGCTGATGAGCGCGTGGACCGGGAGATCCTGACCGGCGTCATCGACGGCTGGCTGCTGGATCTCGACGCCGTGCGCAGCTGGCAGCGCAACCCGATGATCTACGTCGCCGCGGTCTCCGACGGGATGCATGACCTGGTCACGATGGAATCGGCGCCCGCGGCCGAGCGCATGGCACACGCTGCGTCCAAGCTGCACCGGGTGCCCGACGCTGCTCAGTGCCGCGCGCGCCAACATCCGCAACCCGCCCCCGGTATTCGTGGAGCGCGCCATCGAGATGCTCGGTGGCGTCTCGGACCTGCTCATGCACGACCTGCCCCTGGCATTCCCCGCCGGCGCGGACGCGGCGGTGCGCGAGCGGCTCATGGCCGAGGCAAGCGCCGCGAACCTGGCGCTGCTCGCCTACCGGGACGAGCTCAAGACCCGGGTGCTGCCGCATGCCACCGGCGGTTACGCGATCGGCATCGCCAATGTCGAGGCCCGCTACCGCGCCGAGGAACTCATCGACCTGCCGGCGCCGCGGCTGCTGGCCATCGGCGAGCGCGAGCTGGCGCGCGAACAGGCGCAGTTCCGCGAGACCGCCGCGCGCATCGACCCGCAGCAGGAGCCGGCGCGCGTGTGGCAGGACGTGCAGAGCAATCACCCGGCGCCGGGACAGCTGGTGCCGGCCGCCGCGCAGGTGGTGAGCGAGCTGTTTGCCTTCATCGACGCGCACCAGCTGATGCGGGTGGCGCCGCAGGACAGGCACGTGGAGGTGGCCCCGGCGCCGGCCTATGACCTGGGCCTGGCATCGATGCACTCCTCCCCGCCGCTGGAGCTGCACCCGGTGAAGAGCTACTTCTACATCACCGACGTGGACGGCCACTGGCCGGCAGAGCGCCAGGATGCCTGGCTGCGCATGCTCAATTACGCCACGCTCGCCGACATCAGCGCCCACGAGGTCGCCCCCGGCCACTACGTCCACAGCCTGTTCATGCGCGCCACCCCGGGCAAGGTGCGACGCATCTGGGTGGGCCTGAATCCCTTCCCGCAGCCCTCCTCCGGGCAGGACGGCTGGGCGCACTACGCGGAGCAGATGGTCAGCGACGAAGGCTTCCACGCAGACGATCCGCGCTACCGCCTGGGGATGCTTGCAGAGTCGCTGAACCGCATCTGCCGCCTGCTCGCCGGCATCCGCCTGCACAGCGGCGAGTGGACCCTCGACCAGGCGAGCGCGCTGTTCGAGCGCGAGGCGCACCTGCCGGCCGCGGCCGCGCGCCGCGAGGCGGTGCGCGGCACCTACGACCCGACCTATGGCGGATACATGCTCGGCAAGATGGCGGCCCTGAAGCTGCGCGGCGACTACCAAGCCGCACGCGGGGCCGCTTACACGCTGCAGGAGTTCCACGAACGTGTCATGACCGATGGCATCGCGCCGTGGAAGGTGCACCGCGAACTGCTGTTGCCGGCAGACCATGGCGCCGTGCTCGAGTAGCCGCCGCGGCCGGCTGCGCGCTGCGCTGCGCTGCGGCGGCGCGTCCGCTCTGGCCGCCGGCCTCGTGCTGCTGCTTGCCGGTTGCGGCGCCGGCACGCACGACGCCGCGCCGGTGTCCGAGGAACAGGTGGTCAACCTGTACAACTGGGGCGACTATCTGGATCCTTCCATCATCCCCGCGTTCGAGAAGGAATACGGGATCCGCGTCACCTACGACGTGTACGACTCGGACGAGATCCTGGAGACCAAGCTGCTCGCCGGACACTCGCGCTACGACGTCGTCGTGCCTTCCGCCTACTTCCTCGAGCACGAGATCAAGGCGGGGGTGTACCGCAGGCTCGACAAGCGCCAGCTGCCCAATCTCAAGAACGTCGACGCCGAGGTGACCGCCGGTCTTGCCGCCTACGACCCCGGGAACCAGTACGCGGTCGGCTACATGTGGCTGAGCACCACCGGCATCGGCTACAACGTCGAGGCGATCCGCGCGCGCATGCCGGATGCGCCGGTGGACAGCTGGCGGATGTTCTTCGACCCGGCCGTGCTCGCGCGCTTCCAGGACTGCGGGGTGGCGATGCTGGATGCGCCGATCAACGTCGCCGGCGCGGCGCTGGCGTACCTGGGGAAGAACCCCAACAGCGAATCCCCGCAGGACCTGGCAGCCGTGGAGCGGCTGCTGTATGCGGTGCGGCCGTTCGTGCGCAGCGTCAATTCCGCGCAGTACTACGGGGACCTGGCCAACGCGGACCTGTGTCTCGTGCTGGGATGGTCGGGGGATGTCATCACCGCCCGCGAGCGCGCCCGCGAGGCCGGCAAGAGCGTCACCCTGGCCTTCTCGATCCCCCGGGAAGGCACCGTCAGCAACTTCGACGTGCTGGCCATACCGGCCGCCGCGGCCCACCCTGACAACGCCCACCTGTTCATCAATTACCTGCTGCGCCCGGAGGTGGCCGCCCGGAACACCAACACCCTGATGTATGCCAACAGCGTGATGACGGCGTCGCGGCCGATGCTGACGGCAACGGTGAGAGACGACCCGGTGATCTACCCGCCCGCGGCGGTGCGCGCCAAGCTGGTGCCCTCGCGCGCCAAGTCCCCCGGGTACACGCGGCTGCTGATGCACATGTGGACCCGCTTCAAGAGCCACAGCCCGCCGCCGGGGACACCGGCGGCGGGCAGCCGTGACTAGCCGGTAGCGGGCCGCTGGCGATACACCCAGGCGACCACGACACCAAGGACCACCGTGAGGATGCCCTCGAGGAGGATCTGCCGCACCACCAGGCCGCCAGGCATTGGCTGCACGGCGTAGTAGATCAGGTACATCGGCACCACCATCAGCAGTGCGACGGCGATGCCGAAGCGCACGCCCTGTGCCACCCACGGCTTGGCCTCCACGCCACGTGCGAAGATCCAGACGAACGCGCCGGCCATGATCAGGTGCGTGAGCAGCATGTAGGGGAAGTATCCCTGCGCGTCGGCCTCGGTGCGGTACAGGTTCGGCAGCTGCAGATAGTCCGCGTGCAACAGCACCCCGTGGATCAGGAAGTCCCCCAGTAACCACACGACAAACAATACGATCCAGGCAACGATGAATCTTCTGTTCATGACTTCCCCTGCAATGTTG
Source organism: uncultured Pseudomonadota bacterium (assembly GCA_963794975.1). GTDB lineage: Bacteria > Pseudomonadota > Gammaproteobacteria > Steroidobacterales > Steroidobacteraceae > 13-2-20CM-66-19. The sequence goes on from CAWCGL010000002.1 coordinate 1,408,824, forward strand.
GTGCGCCTGTTAGGGCGTGTTGGTCGCGGCTCGAACAATACGCCCGTGCGTGGCCTGTGGGGTCATGCAACGCCGCCCGCCTGCGCACGTCCATGATGTATCACGCCTAAGCCATTGATTGGCCGGTGCGCGCGCCGCTGCGCCGTGGCGGCGTGCAGCGCACGCCGGACGCGCTCCGTAACCGCTTTGGAACGCCGCGCAGCACCCGACTCCTATATTGTCGGGCACGCATCTGAGGACTGAGACCCTGCATGAGACTGCCCGGAGAAGTGCCCACCCCGCCTGCAAGCCCTGCTGGCAGGGACGACCTGCCAGACAGCGGCCTGCGGCGCACCCTGACCCGCCGCCACATGCAGATGATTGCTCTGGGCGGGGTGATCGGGGCGGGACTGTTCGTCGGCAGCGGCGTCGTGATCAAGGCGGCAGGTCCGGCGGCGGTCATCTCCTTCGCCCTCACCGGTGCACTCGTGGTGCTGGTGATGCGGATGCTGGGAGAGATGGCGGCGGCATACCCCTCAATCGGCGGCTTCTACGAATACAACCGCCTGGCCCTCGGGGACCTCGCCGGCTTTTTGACCGGCTGGATGTACTGGTACTTCTGGGTCATCGTGGTGGCACTGGAGGCGGTGGCCGGCGCGCGCCTGGTCAACTACTGGTACCCCGAGCTCACCCCGTGGATGCTCACCCTGGGACTGATGGTGTCATTCAGCCTGCTGAACCTGCTGTCGGTGCGCTCCTGGGGCGAGTCCGAGTACTGGTTCGCCTCCATCAAGGTCGCCGCGATCGTGGTGTTCCTGTGTGTCGGGCTCGCCTTCATCCTCGGCCTGTGGCCGGGCGCCGGCGGCGGACTCGCCAACCTCACCAGCCACGGAGGGTTCATGCCCAACGGCATCGGTCGCGTGCTCACCGGCGCGGTCGCGGCCACCGGCTTCTACTTCGGAGCCGAGATCGTCACGGTGGCGGCGGCCGAATCCGCCGCCCCCGAGCAGGCGGTGGCCGCGGCCACCCAGTCGGTGATCTCGCGCGTGCTGGTCTTCTACGTCGGCTCTATCTTCGTCGTCGTCGCACTGCTGCCGTGGAACGACCCCGGCATCGCGCAGCCCTACGTGAGCGCGCTGCGCGCGCTGAAGGTGCCAGCGGCCGCCCACATCATGAACGCGGTGATCCTGACCGCGGTGCTGTCAGCGCTCAACAGCGGCCTGTTCGCCTCCTCGCGCATGCTGATGGCGCTGGCGCGCCGCGGGGACGCGCCGCGCGCGCTGGCGCGGCTTAACCGCCGCGGCGTGCCGGCGTACGCGATCCTCATGAGCACCCTGTTCGGCTACGCCGCCGTGGTCATGAACTATGTCTCTCCCGAGCACGTGTTCGCCTTCCTGGTGAACTCCTACGGCACGGTGGCGATCTTCGTCTATGTGCTGATCGCGGTCGCGGAGCTGCGGCTGCGCGCGCGCCTGGAGCGCGAGGCACCCGGGCGCCTGCGGGTGCGCATGTGGGGTTACCCCTACGTCACGCTCCTGGCGATCGTGGCGATGCTCGGCATCGTCGTGGCCATGGCCTTCATTCCCGACCAGCGCCTGCCGCTGCTGTTCGGGGTGGCCAGCGCGGCCGCCATGCTGCTGGGCTACCTCCTGCGGCGGCAGCTGCGCGGAGCCTAGTAGGGCTTGTCGCCGTTCACCGTGGCGCGGTGCATCGTGCGCCGCTCGGGCAGGTAGTCGGCAATCGCGTAGTGCTGCGTGACGCGGTTGTCCCAGAAGGCGAGGTCGTTCACGCGCCAGTTCCAGCGCACCGTCAGCTCCGGGCGCCCCGCCTGCGCGAACAGGAATGCCAGCAGCGCCTGGCTTTCCTGTGCCGACAACTCGTTGATGTGCGTGGTGAAGCCCTCGTTGACGAACAGGCCCTTGCGCCCGCTCACCGGATGGGTGCGCACCACCGGGTGATTCACCGGCGGGTGCTTGGCGACTGCGCGCTCGTAGCGTGCCTTGGTGGCCGGGTCGTTGGCCCAGCGCTCGGCCGGGAACGATTTGGCGACCGAGTGCTGCGCGGTCAGTCCCTCCAGGAAGCGCTGCATCGGCGCCGACAGCGTCTCATACACCGCCGAGCTGCTCGACCACAGCGTGTCCCCGCCGCTGGAGGGCAGCTGCTTGGCGGCCAGGATGCCCGCCATCGGCGGGGTCGGGCTGAAGGTCACGTCCGTGTGCCAGTTGTCGTTGTCCGGCAGGAACCCCGGGTGCGTGTCGATCAGCATGATCTCGGGCAGCTCCGGCAGCACCGGATAGATCGGATGCACGTGCAGCGTGCCGAAGCGCGCAGCGAAGCGCGCCTGCTGCTGCGGGGTAACGGGCTGGTCGCGGAAAAACAGGATCTGGTGCTCGATCAGCAGCTCGCCCAGGCGCTCGATCTGCGGCTGGGACAGCTCTTGGGTCAGATCCATGCCGCCGACGACGGCACCGAGCGCGCGCGCAACGCGCGTTACCTGAATGCTCATCCGCTTATCCCGTGCAACCCAGCAGGCTGCATTGTACCTGCGGGCGTCGCCTCGCGGTAAAGCGCCCACGCGCACGCCAGATCCTGCACCACGTGCCCCAGTGACTTGTAGAGCGTGATCTCGCTGGCGTCGCGGCGGCCAGGGATCTGCCCGGCGAGCACCTCGCCGATCTCCCCGGCAATGTGGGCATCGTCGATGGCACCGGCCTGCTTCGCACGCAGGAACTCCGCGCCCTGCGCGAGCACTCCCTCGCGGCTGTCAGCGATGAAGCGCGAGCGCACCACCAGGTCCGTGTCGATCTCGGCAGGCCCGGCCACCCCGGACCCGACGACGTTCAGGTGCGTGCCCGCGCGCACCCATTCCCCCCTGAGCACCGGTTCGCGCGCCGCGGTCACCGTGCAGACGATGTCGGCCGCGGCCACCGCCTCGCGGGCCGTGGCGGCGCTGCGGAACGGTATTCCCAGTTCCGCGCTCATGCGCGTGCAGAACTCCTGCGCACGTTGTGGCGAGCGTCCCCACACCGTGGCTGAGGTGATCGGGCGCACCTTGAGGAGCGCCCGGGCGTGCGTGGCCGCCTGCTCGCCGTAGCCGAGGATGGCCAGCTGCCGCGCATCGACGCGCGCCAGCGCATCGCTCGCCACCGCGCTCGCCGCTGCCGTGCGGATGGCCGTGATCTCCCCCGCGTGCACGACACACACGGGCGCGCCGCTTTGCGGCTCGAACAGCACCACCAGGCCCTGGTGTGACTGGACACCCTTGGCGAAGTTCTCCGGGTACACGCTGATCAGCTTCGCGCCGAAGGCGGCCTCGGGCCCGAGCGCGCCGGGCATGATGCCAAAGGCATGACCATGCGCCAGCGGGATGATGGAACGCAGCAGCTGCCGGGTCTGCCCCCGCGAGAAGGCGATCATCGCCTGGCGCACGATCGGGATGCACAGCTCGTAGGTCAACCGCCGCGCGACCTCCTCGCGGTCGATCATCTTCATGGTTGACTCCGTCCCGGGGCCGGCGACTTGCCGCCAGTGCCTGGCAGGTCGGGGAAGCTTGCGCTCGCGGACATCATTCACCTCGCTGCGGACGGATCAGCGCACATCGGGCAATGCTAGACTCGCCTGGGCGCTGGCAGCACGCCGCGCCCGTGCGAACAACAGCCGGCAGCGAGCCGGCGAATGTGCCGGCAACCAGAGCAGGGAAAGAATATCCGATGCAGGGAAAGACCGTAGTGATCACCGGCGCCACCTCGGGAATCGGGGCCGTCACCGCGACCACCCTCGCCCGCCAGGGCGCGAAGATCGTGTTCGTCGCCCGCGACCGTCCGCGCGGCGAGCAGATGCTGCAGCAGCTACGCGCGATCTCCCCGGCGGCCGGCCACCTGCTGCACTGTGCGGACCTGTCGCTGATGGCCGAGGCGAAGCGCGTCGCCGGCGCCATCGCCGACAGCGAAAAGCGCATCGACGTGCTCATCAACAACGCCGGGGCGGTGTTCAGCCGGCGCGAGCTCACGCGCGAGGGCCTGGAGAAGACCTTTGCGACCAACCACATGGCCTACTTCGTGGTGACCGCGGTGCTGCTGGAACGCCTCAAGGCGACCCCGGGTGCGCGCATCGTGAGCACCGCCTCGGACGCCTACAAGGCGGCACGACTGAACTTCGAGGATCTGCAGTCCAGCCGCGGGTACGGGGCCTTCGGCGCGTACGGCCGTTCCAAGCTGATGAACGTGCTGTTCACGCGGCTGCTCGCCCGGCGCCTGGCCGGCAGCGGCGTGACCGCCAACTGCCACCACCCGGGCTTCGTGGCCACCCGCTTCGGGGACTCCGGCAGCGGCTTCATGAATTTCCTGCTGCAGACCTCCAAGCGCTTTGCGCTCACCGCCGAGCAGGGTGCGCAGACGATGACCTACCTGGCCTCCTCGGCCGAGGTGGCGCAGATCACCGGCACCTATTTCTACAAGTGCAGGCCCGCCAAGCTCATGCGCCAGGCGCGCAACGACGCGAACGCGCAGCGCCTGTGGGACCTCTCGGCGCAGCTGTCCGGTGTCGGTGCCTAGGACATGTCGCCTCCGGAGCCAAGAGGGCCGTGACTACCGCCACGGTCAGTGCCGACGCCGGCGAGCGGCGCGCCGCATCGCCGCTGCGCTGGGTGGCGCTGGGCCTTGCGGCAGTTGCCATCTTCAGCAGTTACTACGAGTCCGACGCCATCGGACCTATTGCCGACCTGCTGTTGCGCCAGCGCGGCTTCACGCAACTGCAGATCGGCGATCTCACCGCGGTCATCAGCCTGCCGAATATCGTGCTGGCGCTGTTCAACGGACTGCTCATCGATCGCTTCGGCCCGGCACGGGTGACCCTGTGGGCGGCGGCAATCGGCTTTGCCGGCGCGGTGCTCACGGCCATCGGCTCTCCCTACGAGCTGATGTGGGCGGGCCGGTTCGTGTTCGGCATCAGCGAGGGGGCGATCTTCATCTCCCTGGTGGCCGGCATTGCGCAGTGGTTCTCGCGCAGCGGCATCGCCCTCGCCGCCGCCCTGTTCCTGAGTCTGGCGCGGGTCGGCTCGTACTCCCTGGACAAGTCGCCGACCTGGGCGCGCTCGCTGTACGAAGCCGGCTGGCAGCCGCCGCTGTGGCTGGGAGCGGCCATCACCGCCGCCGGGCTGCTGGCAGCGATCGGCTTCGTCGTGCTCGACCGGCTGCTGCCGCGCGCGGCGAGCCTGCGCGCCAGGCCCACCGAGCGCTTCAGCTGGGCGGCGGTATGGAGCTTCGACCTGTCGTTCTGGTACATCCTCGGCCTGCACGTGCTGTACGCGGCCGTGTTCTTCCCGTTCCGCCAGACCTACGCGATCGAGTACCTGCAGCACGTCAAGGGCCTGACGCTGCAGCAGGCGGGCAGCGTCAACTCCGGGGTGTTCGCCACCGCGGTGTTCGCCACGCCGCTGTTCGGCCTGCTGGCCGACCGCTTCGGCCATCGCGCGCTGATGCTCACCGCGGGCACCGTGCTGCTGCCGGTCACCTTCATCGTCCTGTCGCTGACGGACCTGCCGCCATGGGTCTCCACGGCGCTCATGGGCGTGAGCTTCTCGCTGGTGCCGGCCATCATCTGGCCGGCCACCACGCTCATCGTGGACCCGCGCCGGCTCGGCACCGCCCTCGGAGTGATCACGCTGCTGCAGAACGTCGGATTGTGGGGGTCCAACCGCATCGCCGGCTGGCTGGCCGACAAGGCCGGCGCCGGCCCTGACAACCCGGCCGGCTACGCGACGATGATCTGGTTCTTTGGCCTGCTCAGCCTCACTGCGCTGACTTCCGCGTTGCTGTTGTGGCAGCGCGAGAGCAGCGCGCGCGGCCACGGCCTCGAGCTGGCCCGTTTTTCCGCCCCACGCCCCTGAGGGTATTTCGATGAAGATCGCCTGCCTCGAGACCTTCAGCAACGAGTTCGTCTGCTTCGTCAGGGTCACCGCCGACTCCGGTGCCAGCGGCTGGGGACAGACCTCGACCTACAACGCCGACATCACGGCCACCATCCTGCACCGCCAGGTGGCGCCCTGGGTGCTCGGCGCGGACGCCTTCGACATCGACGCCCTGGTGGCGCGCGTGGAGGAGCGCGAGCACAAGTTCCCGGGCAGCTACCGCTGCCGCGCCCTGGCGGGCCTGGACACCGCGCTGTGGGACCTGCGCGGCAGGCTCGAGGGCAAGCCGGTGGTGGAGTTGCTGGGCGGCCGCCCGGGGCAACTGCGCGCCTACGCCTCATCGATGCGCCGCGACATCACCCCCGAGCAGGAGGCCGCCCGGCTCGTACGGCTGCGCGATGAGAAGGGCTTTGACGCCTTCAAGTGGCGCGTGGGCGCCGAGTGCGGCCGCGACGTCGATGAATGGCCGGGCCGCACCGAGGCAATAGTCCCGCATGTGGCAGCTGCCCTCGGCGCCGGTGCGGCCAAGCTGGTGGATGCCAACAGTGGGTTCTCACCGGGACGTGCCATCGAGGTCGGCAGGCTGCTGCAGGCCGAGGGCATCAGCCACTACGAGGAGCCCTGCCCGTACTGGAAGCTCGAGCAGACCCACAGCGTCACGCAGGCGCTGGACCTGGATGTCACCGGCGGCGAACAGGACTGGGATCTGGCGACCTGGCAGCGCATGATCGACATGCGCGCTGTCGATATCGTGCAGCCGGATATCATGTACATGGGCGGCATCGCACGCACGCTGGAGGTGGTGCGCATGGCCGCCGCGGCGAACATGCCGGTGACGCCGCACAGTGCCAACCTCTCCCTGGTGACGGTGTGCACCATGCATCTTTTGGGAGCGATCGCCAACCCGGGCAAGTACCTCGAGCTGTCGATCGAGGGCACCGACTACTACCCCTGGCAGGAGGGCCTGTTCCGCGGCGACCCGTTCGCGGTCAGGGACGGCCACGTGACCATTCCCTCAGAGCCCGGCTGGGGCGTGGAAATCGAACCGCGCTGGCTCGAGTCCGCCGCCTACCGGCGCAGCCCGGTCTAGGCGCGCGCGCTAGGTCCGCTACGCAGGTCCGGCACCGGTGCCCGCGACGCGCTGCGACGGCCAGTCGCCGAAGGCGATGTAGTACAGGAGGATGATGTTCGCCAGCGGGATGAGCATCAGCAGGCTCAGCCAGGGCGAGTGACCCACCCGCCGGCACAGCCGCCAGAACGGCACGACCATGATGAGTGCGACGATGATCCAGCCTGGTCCAAATCCATAACCGTGGTGATACATAAGATCTCCGGCAACAGTGCACCACCTGACATCCTGCGCCGGCCGGCGGTGGTTGGGTAGAGCTTGCAGCTGACACTCCAGTCACCGGTCCGTGGCTTCCCTGCCGCGCGAGCCGCGGGCGGCAGCTGCACCTGCTTCCTGCCCGGCTGCAGGTGCGCTAGATTGAACCCATGAGCAGCACCGGGCGACACCTCCGGTCGGTCGATACCCGCGCGGCGCCGCAGACGGAGCGCGCCATCGCGGTGCGCTTTACCTCCACCGCCGGCCTGATCGCCCCCCGCGGCAAGCCGCTCAACAGCTTCCGCTGGGTAGGCCCGGGCAGCCTGCGCCTCGACGAACACGGCATCCACGTCACCGCGAGGCGCGCGACGCTGCTCGGCCTGCGCCCCACCGAGCACTTCATTGCGGCAGCGCAGATCCATGATGTGTACCGCGAAGGCAGCGCCGTACAAGTGCATCTGCGCGGCCCGCGCAACGCCTATTTCCGCCTGTGGGCCGAAGATGCCGCGAGTGCCGCGCAGCTGGTCGCAGCCCTGCCCACACACCAGACGATCGAGTTTGACAGCGAGTTCAGCGAGCCGCAGGCCGCCTCGTCGTGGCGCCTGCCGGCCGGCTGGCTGCTTGCACTGCTGGCCGCGGCCGCGGCAGCGGTCCTCGTCTGGTTTGCCGGGCAGCGCGCGGCTGCCCGCCACGGCGCGCTGCCAGCACCGGCCGTGGCGAGCGCACCCGCGCCGCTCGGGAGCACACGCGTGCCGCGCGCTGCGGTATCGGCGCCGGACGTTCTGCTTGCCGAACGGGATCTGACGCAGTTCGGGACGCGCATCGCGGGGCTGGAGGCCGAATTCTCGCTGGCGTTCAACGCGCTCATGGACGGCAAGGTCACCCAGCAGAATTTTTCTGATCAACTGGAGCAGTGGCTCCTGCCGCAGTGGGATCTGCTTGAGGCGCAGCTGCGCCGCTCAGGCGCGGCGCCGGGCTCGCTGCAGGAACGCGCCGATGCCGAGCTCATGGCTGCCATCAACAACTGGCAGCTGGCGACGCGCGCCTACACGGACGACCTGCGCAACCAGCGCTTCGTGCGGAAGCCGTTTTTATACATGGGGCGCGCCGAGCGTTACCAGTGGCGCGCCGAAGAGATGCTGACCGAGCTGCAGCGCGGGCCGGCGCCCGATTCCCGGCCGACCCGCTGAGCTGTCGGATGCCGGCGCGCTCCGCACCGCGCTTCAGCGCGGCGCGGTGACCGCCCGTAGGATGTGACCGCCACGCTCCTGGACGTGCGGCACCTGCTCGGGCGCGAAGCGGGCGGCAATCTGCTTCGGGCCCAGGTCCTCGACCACGGTGAAACCCAGCGCCTGGAGCTGCGCATGCAGGACCTCGGTGTCGAGGAAATTCCTGAAGGGCTCGCCGGCGGCCGCCACGCGCGCGGCCAGGCCCTCGTGCGCGGCGCGCGCCTCGCCGGTCAGCGAGGCAGGCGCATTGGCGTAGTCAAACACCACCTGCGTGCGGCTCTCCCAGGCGGCGATGTAGCGCAGCGTCGCGGCAAATGCCTCCGGGGTGAGATAGGGAACCACGCCGAGCCAGCTGAAGAAGGTGGGGAGCGTGCGGTCGACGCCCGCGGCGTCGAGGCCTGAGGCCAGCGTCTGGTGCTCGAAATCCACCGGCGCGAATACCAGGGTCTTCGGCAGCGCGATGCCGGCGGCAGCGAGCATCGAGCGCTTCCATTCCTGCGTGGCGGGGAAGTCCACCTCGTAAACCTTGAGGCGCTCGCCCGGCGGGCGCCGGTAGGCGCAGGTGTCCAGCCCGGCCCCGAGGATCACCAGCTGGCGCGTACCGCGGGCGACCGCGCTGGCGAGCGCGTCCTCGTTGATTCTCGACCTGACCACCAGGTACTGCCGCAGGGCACGGCTGAAGGGGTCGTCCGGCAGTTCGCGCACCCGCGCCTCGGCATCCGCGCCCAGGATGCGCATCGCCAGCGGGTCCGGGAAGATCGCCCCGCCCTCGAGCACCTGGTGGGCGGCGCGGTGGATGGCTACCAGGAGCGCGGTGCGACTGGGTTGTCCTGCCTGCATCGGCGCATCATATATTGCTGCCGCGCCTCACGGCGCTGCCACCGCAGGCGCAGTGCAGCGCGCACCCCTTTTGCTACTATCGGCGTGGCACCATTTAGCGCGCGGGAGGCGGATCGCCATGCAGCACCAAGGACCCCGATGGGCCGCGCCACTCACCGCGCTCATCCTGATGGCTGCGCCGGTGCTGGCCGGATGCGCCTACTCCCAGGCGCGCGCCAAGTGCGACGCGGGAGGCTGCGCGGGAGATGCCCAGATCACCCAGCAGGTGCAGGTGCTTTTCCGGCAGCACACCGAGTTCGGCACCCAGCTCTACGTGAAGACCATGGATCAGGTGGTCTATCTCACCGGCCAGGTGAACACCGACCTGCAGCGCGACAGCGCCGAGAGCCTCGCCCGCGGCGTCACCGGGGTGCGCAAGGTGGTGAACAACGTGGCGGTAAGCTACGGCGGGCGGTAGAGCTCAAGGTGCCCCGGGCCGGGCCGGCAAGCCCCGGCAAGACGGTCAACCGATGCTGGCGCCCGCCGTTAGGTCAGAGGCCCTTCAGGGTGTGCGGGCAACACCGCCGGTGAGCGGCCAACTCTCATACTTTCAAACACCTAGCCTCATTTTGCGGCCGCCGTTGTTGCGCGCACAGGTGTCGAAAACTTAATTCCGGAACTCACCGCACCCCGTGCAAACTAACCTCCGGCAGGTGATCCCGGCGCGCGGCTGGGCATGCACCGAGAGCATCCGGTACCCGAATTGAAATGTTCCAGACCGCCATAAGGATTGCAGCCATGAATGGACGCGCTAAGTTCCGCCTCGCCGGGCTTTTGACCTGCCTCACGCTGCTGGCCGCGAGCCTGCCGGCGGCCGCCGTTGAACTCACCCCGCTAGTGGGGGTGCGCTTCGGGGGCAGCTTCGGCAACGACTGCTACTGCTACCAGCCATCGCTGAACCTCGACTCCAGCGCCAGCTACGGGGGCGAGCTCGACGTGCCCTTCGCGCGCGGCCCGTATGCGCTGGAGCTGTACTTCAGCCACCAGAACACGACGCTCAACAACGGCCAGTACCTGTCCCCGCCCATCCGCGACATGGACGTGAATATCTTCCACGTCGGCGTCGCCGCAGCGCTGCCCACCAACGACAAGAACTTCTCCTGGCTGATCATCGCCAGCGGCGGCGCCACGGTGTTCGATGCGAACTCCTACAGTCAGACCTACCCGAGCGTGGGCCTCGGGGTCGGCATGCGCTGGATGGCCAATGACCACATCGGGCTGCGCGCCGACGTGCGCGGCATCTTCGACTTCATCGGCAACGGCAACTCGGTGATCGCCTGCAACGGCGGCTGCAGCGGGTACTACTCCGGGTCGCTGCTGGTGCAGGGCGAGGCCTCGCTCGGCCTGGTCGTGCGCTTCTGAGCAAACCCGGCCGGTGAGTCCCCGCCCGGCCGGTGACCCCCAGCGGCCGCGCTGCCGGTGGTGCGCGCCCGGTTGACCTTATATCCTCGGCGGCAGGCGCACTGGCTTGGTGTCCGGTGGCTGCGACTGCACGCGTGCGGCAAACCGGACCTGAAACCATGCAAAGACACCTCCCGCGCCGGCTCGCCCTCACCTGCCTGGTGCTGCTGGGCCTCGTGCTTGCCGGTCTCACGGGGTGGGGCATACTGGCCCTCGTCTACTTCGAGCCGCTGCCGCAGGCGCTGCGCCCGGTGCTCGCCGGCCTCTTCGGGGCCGCGGGCATCCTGACGCTGGCTGCCCTGTGCCGTCCGCACTGGCGCTGGCCTGCGGTCGGGGCTTTCCTGGTGCTGTTCGTGGTGCTGCTGGCCTGCTGGCTCCAGATCGCCCCTACCAACGAGGGCCAGTGGCGCCCGGAAGTGGCGGTGCTGCCTTACGCCACCGTCGATGGCAACCTCGTCACGGTGCACAACATCCGCAACTTCGACTACCGCACCGAGACCGACTTCACACCCGCCTACTACGATGCGACGTTCGATGCCAGCAAGCTCGACTCGGTCGACCTGTTCGCGGTCTACTGGATGGGCCCCGCCATCGCCCACGGCATCATCAGTTTCGGTTTCGCCGACGGCCAGCACCTGGCCGTCTCCATCGAGGCCCGCAGTCCGCACGGCGCAGGCTACTCGACGATCAGCGGATTCTTCCGCCAGTACGAGGTGCACTACGTCGTCGCGGACGAGCGCGACGTGATCCGCCTGCGCACCAACTACCGCAAGAACCCGGTGGAAGAGGCTTACCTGTTCCCCGTGGTGGGTGACCCGCGCGACATGCGCCGCACGTTCACGAACTACATCGACAAGATCAACTCGCTTAAGGAACATCCCGAGTTCTATAACAGCCTGACCGACAACTGCATCACCGGCATCTGGCAGAACGCCCGCGGCAACGAGCACCGCCCTGCCTTCTCCTGGAAGCTGCTGGCGAGCGGCTACGCGCCCGAGTACCTGTACGAGAAGGGCAGGCTCGACACGCGCGTGCCGTTCGAGGAGTTGCGGCAGCGCGGCCACATCAACGAGCGCGCCCATGCGGCCGACAAGGCGACCGACTTCTCGCGCCGGATCCGCGAGCCTGCCACCCTAGCCGCGGCCGCCCCATAGCGGGGTAAAATGCCTCCCGCGAGCACGACCGCATGAACCCGCAGCGCACCAGGACCCGCGCCTGATGCAGCCCGCCAGCGGCAGCGCGCTCATCCTGCGGCAGCTGTTCGACGCCGCCTCATCGACCTATACCTACCTCATCGGCGACCGCGCCTCCGGCGAGGCCGTCGTGGTCGACCCGGTACTGGAGCACTGGCAACGCGACTCGGCATTGCTCGGCGAGCTCGGCCTGCGTGCCGTGGCCACGCTGGAGACCCACGTGCACGCCGACCACGTCACCGGGGCCTGGTGGCTGCGGCGCACGCTCGGCTGCCCGATCGCGGTCTCGGCGCGCACCGGCGCCGCGGGCGCGGACCGGCTGCTGCAGGCGGATGACCGGATCGGTTTCGGGGACCGCCACCTGCGGGTGCGCGCCACCCCGGGCCACACCCACGGCTGCGTCACCTTCGTCCTCGATGACCTGAGCGCTGCCTTCACCGGGGACTGCCTGCTGATCCGCGGCACCGGGCGTGCCGACTTCCAGCAGGGCGATGCGCGCGCCCTGTTCCGCTCGATCCGTGACCAGATCTTCACCCTGCCGGGCGGCTGCCTGCTGTACCCGGCGCACGACTACCGCGGCCTCACCGTGACCAGCGTCGAGGAGGAGCAGCGGCTCAACCCCCGCGTGGCCACGACCGTGGGCGAGGACGACTTCGTCGGCTACATGCAGAACCTGAACCTGCCGCACCCGAAGCTGCTGGACATCGCCCTGCCGGCCAACCTGCGCCTGGGCGCCCCGGCCGATGCGGTGGAGGCGGAAGCGGGCCCCAGGTGGGCGCCGCTGCGCTTCACGGTCGCCGGCATCTGGGAGATCGAGCCGTCGGCGTTCGCCGAGTTGCACGCGCCGGTGCAGCTGATCGACGTGCGCACGCCGGAGGAGTTTGCGGGGCCCCTGGGCCACATCCGCGGCGCGCGCCTGATCCCGCTCGAACACCTCGCCGCGCAGGCCGCCGGCCTGGCGCGCGAGGTCCCGGTGGTCACCGTGTGCCGCAGCGGTGCGCGGTCTGCGCAGGCGGTGGTGCTGCTGGCCAAGGCGGGCCTCACCCAGGCGGCGAACCTGGCCGGAGGCATGCTGCGCTGGACGGCCGAGCGGCATCCCGTCGACTAGCCATGCACGGTGGCAGGGCCAAGACCGCCGGGGAATGCTGCGGCCCCTGCAACCTCACCCGGAGCGCGCCATGATCACCGTCCATCACCTGGGTGCCTCCCAGTCCGAGCGCATCGTCTGGCTGTGCGAGGAGCTGGCGCTCCCGTACACCCTCAAGCGCTACGAGCGCGAGCCGACCGGCCTGGCGCCGGCGCCTCTGAAGCAGCTCCACCCGATGGGCATTGCCCCGGTGATCACTGACGGGGAGCTGGTGCTCGCCGAATCCGGCGCGATCATCGAGTACCTCATCGCCCGCTACGGCCACGGGCGGCTGGCGGTGCGCCCGGAGCGGGCGAACTTCCCCGAGTACCTGTTCTGGTTTCACTTTGCCAACGGCACGATGATGCCGAGCGAGCTGATGGGGGTGATCGGCAGCATGTTCGGCCTGTCGCCCGACAACCCCATCGGCCGGGCGCTGGGCGAGCGAGCGGAGCGCGCCTTTCGCCTGGTGGAGGACCGCCTCGGCCAGGCGCACTACTTCGCCGGCGAGGAACTCACCGCAGCCGACATCATGATGCTGTTCCCGCTCACCACCATGCGCTCCTTCGCCAAGCGCGATCTCAGCCCCTGGCCGAACATCCGCGCCTACCTGGCCAGGATCGGTGCGCGTCCGGCCTACCAGCGCGCCATGGCCAAGGGTGACCCGGACATGAAACCGCTGCTTGCCTGAGGTTCTAGTCCCTTTGGCCTAGGCCGCGCCGCCGCCGCTGCCAGGCGCGCCGGCGGCGTGTATTCTCGGCAGGCGCGGCGCGCGTCGCCTGCCCGCCGCAGCGACTGACAAGAACAAATCGGACAGCGGGGTAGATTCCATGATGTCGCTCATGATCCATGCAGCACTCGGCCTGCTGACGGTGGTGCTGTTCTTCTACTACAACGGCTACCTGTACCGCGCGGGCTGGAACGGCGCGGGCGTCAGCTGGGTCGAGGCGCTGTATTACCTGATCGCGCTGTGCGCGGTGGCTGCCGGCTGGTACTTCAACATCCACTACGTGCAGGAGTACCCCGCGCAGGCCGGCTGGGTGCACTTCACCCGGATGTTGTTCACCAACCCTGCGGCCGGCTCGGTGTCTCAGGATCTGATATTCGCGAACGTGTTGTTGCTGCCGCTGTGGACCATGATCGACGGGCCACGCCGCGGCCTGAGGGGCTGCTGGCTGTACTTCGTGATGAGCCTGTTCACCAGCTTCGCGTTCGCGATGGGCCTGTACCTGGCCGCCCAGGAGCGCCAGGTGCGCTGGCTGAAGACAAGGAGCTGAGGACACGCTGTGCCCTGCGCCGCCGGCCGCGGCGCGGCGGCCGAGCGGACCTAGACGTCCTCCAGGTTGGTGAGCGCGGCCGCCTCGATGCGCCCGTCGCGCACGGCGACCCCTTCCGCGCGCAGGCGCCGCGCCTGCTCCTTGGCTGATCTGGATGCCGGGGGGAACACGATGCGCCCGCCGGCCCCGACGACGCGATGCCACGGGACGTTGAGTTCATCGGGCGCCACCCGCAGGGCAAAACCGGCCTGACGAGCGCGCCCCGGGAGTCCGGCCGCGCGCGCGACCGCCCCGTATGTCGATACCTGGCCGCGCGGTATCGCGCATACGACATGCCAGATGGCCTCGAGCGCGGGGTTGTCCCCCGCGATGCGCGGCGGCTGCCGCGCGCGCCGCGGCAGCAGCAGTGCAGAACTCTTGCGGTGACGTGCCATGGCCATGCTCGCGGACGCGCTGCGGAGGTGTGCGCGCCGCTATGCGCCAGTCTCCCGGGCGTTGTTACTTCGGGATCTTAAACGTGATCCGGAAGCGGAAACAGTTGCCCACCGGAGTGTCTCCCTGCATCGACCGCGCGTACCGCCCGTGCTTGGCAAGATTCACCGCCCCCGCGTCCAGGCGCGCAAACCCCGATGACTCCTCAATGGCCGGATCTCCCTGACGCGCGCCCGCCTCATCCACGCACACGCGCAGGTTGGTGGCGCCCTGCACATTCTGACGGCGCATGTCAGGCGGGTAGTATTCCTCGCTGTTCGGCAGTTGGTTGGTGCCGATCAGGCGGATGGGCTGCGGCGCGGCGGTCCCGGCGCTGCCGCCGGCTGCCGGCGATACGCCACCCGCGGGTGCCTGGGGCGCGCTCGGCTGCGGAGGTGCCCATGGTTCCTGCGGCGGCACGGGGATTCGCTCTGTGGGGTCGCTGGGATGGTAGACGGGCAGTACCGGCGGGGGTATTGGATCCACGTCTGGTGTCACGGTCGCATGAATCGGCGTGTCGGGGACTGGCACCGGCGTCTGCACCAGCGCCGTGAGCAGCAGGTAAGCGATGAGTAAGTGGAAGGCCGCAATGCCCGAGAAAGCCAATGCGCGCCGTGACAGGAACTCGCTCTGGAAGAAATGGTAGTTCATGGTCGTCGAGCCTCCCCAAGTTGGTGGTAACGCCCGGTCATCAGGTGACCAAACCGCTGCACGGCTGTGGCCACTTCCATTCCTTAAACGAAGGTACGCCGGCGAACGGGGTTAGACAACAGCTCGCGCGCGGCTGGCGTGCTAATTCACAGCGCGCGACATAACAGCGATGTTGGATCGGGAAAAACTCCCGATGCCGGCGCGGCCACCGGGCCGCAACAGGCCTTCAGGCGCGCTGTGGCGCGGAACTGTCCGCGAAGCGCCCCAGGTGATAGTCCGCATCGCCGAACGTGCGCTCGATCATGGTCAGGCGCTTGAAGTAGTGGCTGACGATCAGGTCATCCACGACGCCCATGCCGCCGTGCATCTGCACCGCTTCCTGGCCCACCTGCCGCGCCGCCTGGCCGATGTAGGCCTTGGCGCCGGAGATCGCGCGGCGGCGCGCCCCGGGGTCCGACTCGGCAGCGTTGACCGCGGCGATGATCGCCATTGAGCGCGCCTGCTCCTCGGCGATGTACATCTCGGCCATGCGGTGCTGCAGCGCCTGGAAGGTGCCGATCGCCACGCCGAACTGCTTGCGGCTCTTGAGGTAGGCGAGCGTCGCCTCGTTGAGCGCGGCGATGATCCCGAGCGCCTCTGCGCACAGGGCCGCGATCGCAGCGTCCACCGCCTTCGACAGCGGTGCCAGACCTTGGGCGGCGCTGCCAATCAGCGCCTCCGGCCCGACGCTCACGCCAGCCAGCTGCACGTCCCCGGCGCGGCCTCCGGACTGCGTCGGGTAGGAGGATACGGTGAGCCCGGCCGCATCCTTCGGGACGAGGAACAGCGTCACCCCGCCGGCCGCATCCCGTCGCGCCGCTTTCGCGGGCGGAAACGATGAACGCATCGGCCGAAGGTGCATCCAGCACCACCGCCTTGCAACCCGTCAGCTGCCAGCCGGCGGCGCTGCGCAGCGCCTGCGTCTCAACATGCCCCAGCTCGTAGCGGCCAGCCGGCTCGTAGGCGGCCAGCGCCAGCTGGCACTCGCCCGCGGCAACCCGCGGCAACAGCGCCTGCTTCATCGCCTCGCCGGCCGCATCGGCCAGCAGGCCCGCGCACAGCACCACCGTGGAAAGGTAGGGCTCGAGCAGCAACCCGCGGCCAAACTGCTCCATGACCACCATGACGTCCACACCGCTCCCACCCAGGCCGCCGCAGGCCTCCGGCAAGGGCAGCGCCAGCAGGCCGAGCTCTGCGTACTGCCGCCACGCCTGCGGGGAGTAGCCGGCCGGCGAGCCGGCGAGCGCGCGGCGCTGCTCGAAGCCATAGTCGCGCGCCACGAAGCGCTGCAGCGTCGACTGCATTGCCAGCTGCTCATCGGTGAGGCGGAAGTCCACGCGCGTCTCCTACAGCCCCAGGATCATCTTGCTGATGATGTTTTTCTGAATTTCTGTCGAGCCGGCATAAATGGTGGTCTTGCGGTAGTTGAAATACCGCCCCGCCAACGGCGGCGCGTAGGCCGGGAAGTGCTGCGCCAGCAGCGGCCCGGGCACCCAGTCTTGCTCCAGCCCCTCGCGTACGTACGGCAGCGCGTCATGACCCAGCGCCTGCATCTGCAGCTCGATCAGGCGCTGCACGATCTGCGAACCCTTGATCTTCAGCAGTGACACCTCCGGCCCCGGGGAGCCGGCCTCGTTCTGCACCCTGGAGAGCACGCGCAGGTTGGTGATCTCCAGCGCCATCAGCTCCAGCTCCACCGTGCTGATGTGATCGCGGAAGCGCGGGTCCTCGATGAGCGGGCGGCCCGCGGCTTGCTGCGTGGCTGCGATGTGCTTCAGGCGCGTGAGCTCGCGCTTGCAGTTGCCGATGCCGGCATTGTTGGTGCGCTCATGCTCGAGCAGGAACTTCGCGTAGGTCCAGCCGCGGTTCTCCTCGCCCACCAGGTTGGCCACCGGCACGCGCACGTCCTCGAAGAAGATATCGTTGATCTCATGCTCGCCGTCGACCATGACGATCGGACGCACGCTCACCCCCGGGCTCCTCATGTCGATGAGCAGGAACGAGATGCCCTGCTGCGGGCGTCCCGCGGTGCTGGTGCGCACCAGGCAGAAGATCCAGTCGGCATACTGGCCGAGCGTGTTCCAGGTCTTCTGGCCATTGACCACGTAATGTTCGCCGGCGCGCACGGCGCTGGTGCGCAGCGAGGCCAGATCCGACCCGGCGCCAGGCTCCGAGTAGCCCTGGCACCACCAGTGCTCGCCGGAGAGGATCTTCGGCAGGAAGTAGGCCTGCTGTGCTTCGGTGGCGAAGCGCATCAGCACCGGCGCCACCATGCGCAGTGCGAACGGCAGCTGCGCCGGCGCCCCGGCCGCGGCGCACTCCTCGTCAAAGATGTGCTGCTGCACCACGCTCCAGCCCGCCCCGCCGTAGCGCTGCGGCCACATGCCAGCACCCCAGCCATGGCGGAACAGGGTCTTCTGCCACTCGATGAGTTGTTCCGGGCGGAGGCGCCGCCCGAGCAGCATGTTCTGTCGCACCGCCGCGGGCAGCTTTGCTGCGAGGAAGGCGCGCACCTCGGCGCGGAACGCCTCCTCCCGGGGGCTGAATCTCAGGTCCATGCACTCACTCCCACGGCCCGGCGGCAGGATGCCCCATCGGATCAGGCCACCTCGAACAGGGCGGCGGCTCCCTGGCCGCCGCCGATGCACATCGTGACCACCACCAGGCGCGCACCGCGCCGCTTGCCCTCGATGAGCGCGTGGCCGGTCAGGCGTGCCCCACTCACTCCGTAAGGGTGACCGACCGCGATGGCCCCGCCGTTGACGTTCAGCTTTTCATCCGGGATGCCGAGCGTGTCACGGCAGTAGAGCACCTGGCAGGCGAAGGCCTCGTTCAGCTCCCACAGGTCGATGTCGCTCACCTGGTAGCCGCAGCGCTTGAGCAGGCGTGGCACGGCGAACACCGGCCCGATGCCCATCTCGTCCGGCTCGCAGCCGGCGACGGCGAAGCCGCGGAAGATTCCCAGCGGCTCAAGCCCGCGCTGCTCGGCGAGCTTGGCGTCCATCACCACGCAGGCGCTGCTGCCGTCGGAGAACTGGCTGGCGTTGCCGGCGGTGATCACCCCGCCGGGCAGCGCCGGGCGTATCTTCGCCACCGCCTCCAGGGTGGTGTCGGCGCGGATGCCCTCGTCACGGTCGATCGTGACCTCGCGCGTGAGAATGCGACCGCTGGCCGCGTCCGCGACGCCCATGACGGTGGTCATGGGGACGATCTCGTCCTTGAACTTGCCGGCCGCCTGGGCGGCCGCGGCGCGCTGCTGGCTGCGCACCCCGTACTCGTCCTGCGCCTGCTTGGGGATGCGGTAGCGCTGCGCCACGGTCTCGGCGGTCTGCAGCATCGACCAATAGAGGGTGGGCTTGTGCTCCTTGAGCCACGGGTCGAAGAGCATGTGGGTGTTGCTCTCGTTCTGCACGCAGGAGATGCTCTCCAGCCCCCCGGCGACCATCACCTGTGCCCCCTCGGTCAGCACGCGCTGCGCGGCGAGCGCGATCGACTGCAGCCCGGAGCTGCAGAAGCGGTTGATGCTCAGTCCCGCGGTGGTCACCGGCAGACCGGCACGCAGGGCGATGGCGCGGGCGATGTTGCCGCCGGTGGTGCCCTCGCCGAAGGTCGATCCGATGATCACGTCCTCGACCTCGGCCGGGTCGATGCCGGCGCGGCGGACGGCGTGCTCCACGGCGTGCGCGCCCAGCGTGGCCCCGTAGGTCATGTTGAACGCGCCCTTCCAGCTCTTGCCGAGGCCGGTGCGGGCGGTGGATACGATTACTGCGTCACTCACGATGAAGCTCCTGCCGGCTCACTCAACGTCCCGCCCTGCCCGGCCAGGCGCACCAGCAGCGGTGCGGGCTGCCAGGCCGCCGGGTCGCGCGCCGGATCCTGAGCCATGCGGCGCAGGGCGCGCACGACCTCGGGCAGGCCGACTTGGTCGGCGTAGAACATCGGCCCGCCGCGGAAGGCCGGGAAGCCGTAGCCGTTCAGGTAGACGATGTCGATGTCCGAGCTGCGCTGGGCGATGCCCTCCTCGACGATGCGCGCGCCCTCGTTCACCAGCGCGTAGACGCAGCGCTCGATGATCTCCCGTTCGCTGACCTTGCGCGGGGTGAAGCCGCGCTGCCGGCGGAAGCTGTCGATGATCGCCGCGACCTGCGGGTCGGGGATGGCGCTGCGCGCGCCCGGCTCGTAGCGATAGAACCCGGCGCCGGTCTTCTGGCCGAAGCGGCCCCGCTCCACCAGGATGTCCGCGACGTCCGCGAAATCCTGCTCCGGGAACTCCCGGGCACGACGCTTGCGCACGTCCATGCCGACATCAAGGCCGGCCAGGTCCGCCATGCGGAACGGCCCCATCGCCAGGCCGAACTTCTGCAGCGCCGCATCGACCTGCTCGGGCGAGGCGCCATACAGCACCAGGTCGTGCGCGGCATCGAAGTAGCGGGCGATCATGCGGTTGCCGATGAATCCATCGCACACACCCGCGACCACCGCGATCTTGCCGATCTTCTTGGCGAGTGCCATGGAGGTGGCCAGCACGTCCGCGGCCGTGGCCTCCCCGCGCACCACCTCCAGAAGGCGCATGAGGTTCGCGGGGCTGAAGAAATGCAGGCCGACGACATCCTGCGGCCGCCGCGTATAGCCGGCGATCACGTTCAGGTCCAGCGCCGAGGTGTTGGAGGCGAGGATCGCCCCGGGTCTTGCCACCGCGTCGAGCTTGCGGAACACCTGCTCCTTGACCTGCAGCGTCTCGAAGACCGCCTCGATGACCAGGTCGGCGCCGGACAGCGGTGCGTAGTCGAGCGTCGGGGAGATCAGCGCCAGGCGCTGCCCGAGCGCCTCCTCGGTCAGCTTGCCCCGCTTCAGCGAGCCCTCGTAGTTCTTGCGGATGGTCTTCAGACCGCGCTCGAGCGCCTCGGGCGTGCTCTCCACGAGCACGACCGGCACCCCGGCATTGATCAGCGCCATGGTGATGCCACCACCCATGGTGCCGGCGCCGATCACGCCCACCGTGTTGACGGGGCGCATCGCTGTGGATTCCGGCACGCCGCGGATGTGCCCCGCGGCGCGCTCGGCCTGGAAGATGTGCCGCAGCGCGGCTGACTCCGGGCTCGCCATGAGACCGGCAAAGAGCTCCCGTTCGCGCCGCAGCCCCGCCTCGAACGGTCCCTTGACCGCTGCCGCCACTCCCTCGACACAGGCGAGCGGTGCCGGGTACGGCCCGGCCACGGCCTTGACCGTGTTGCGCGCGAACTGCAGGAAGGCTTCCGCGTTGGGCATCTCGATCGGCATGTCCCGTACCTTCTGCGGGCCGCGCTTGTGGGCGATGAGCGATCGGGCGAACCCGAGCGCCGCTGCCGGCAGGTCCGCCGGGGCGAGCAGGTCGAACAGGCGGGTGTCCTTGAGCGCCGCAGCCTCCACCGTGCTGCCCGCGACGATCATGTTGAGCGCGGTCTCCACGCCCACCAGGCGCGGCAGGCGCTGCGTACCCCCCGCCCCGGGCAGCAGGCCGAGCTTGACCTCCGGCAGTGCCAGGCGCGCTGCGGGAACCGCGACGCGGTAGTGGCAGGCGAGCGCCAGCTCAAGTCCCCCGCCCATGCAGACGCCATCGATCGCCGCCACCACCGGCTTCGAGCAGTCCTCGACGGCGCGCAGCAGCGCCGGCAGGTTCGGCTGCGCCATGGATCTGGCGGTGCCGAATTCGCGGATGTCGGCGCCGCCTGAAAAGCCCTTGCCGGAGCCGATGATGACGATCGCCCCGACGCTCGCGTCCGCCTCCGCACGGACAATGCCGGCCAGCAGTTCCCGCCGCAGGTCGAGGCCGAGGCTGTTGACCGGGGGATTGTCCAGGCGCAGGACGGTCACCCCGTCGGTGACTTGTGACTCAACGTAACTCATACGGCGACTCGGACCCCTCGCAACGCACGTTCTTGATCAAAGCGCGGGGCGGCCGCGCGGACGGTGCCGCCGGGATCTTACACGGATGACCGCGCCAGCGGTCCGGCCGGCGCGCGCGGTTCCCTCCCGCGCAGGCTTGCCGCTAAGCTGCATCTCTTTGAACCGGGCGCCAGGCGCCCGACCTTGAGGTGAGCGATGAACGCGAAATCTGCCGATGCCGCAGGGGTACGGCGCCAGGTGAGCGCCGCCGAGTGGCAGGCGCGCGTGGACCTGGCGGCCGCCTACCGCCTGGTGGCGCTGTTTGGCTGGGACGACCTGGTGTTTACGCACATCTCCGCGCGCGTGCCCGGTCCCGAGCACCACTTCCTCATCAACCCCTACGGCCTGCTGTTCGAGGAGATCAGCGCCTCGACGCTGGTGAAGATCGACCTCGGCGGCAACAAGGTCATGGACTGCCCGTACGAGATCAACCCGGCGGGGTTCACCATCCACAGCTGCATCCACGCCGCGCGCGCCGATGCGACCTGCGTCATGCACGTGCATTCGCTGAATGGAATCGCAGTCTCGGCGCAGCGCTGCGGCGTGCTTGCCGATCTCGCAGCACTCGCTGTTCGTGCTCTCCGCGCTCGCCTATCACGACTACGAGGGCGTAGCGCTGCGCGCCGAGGAGCAGCCGCGCCTGGTGCACGACCTGGGCGCGAACACCTTCCTCATGCTGCGCAACCACGGCCTGCTCACCGCCGCCGGCTCCGTGGCGGACGCCTTCCTGGCCATGTACGTGTTCGAGGCGGCGTGCACGATCCAGGTGCGCGCGCAAAGCGGCGGCGAGCTCATCCCGATCGCCGCGCCCATCCTCGGCGGCATCCGTGCACAGGCCGCGCAGGTCACGCGCGGCATGGGCGGCGCGCTCGCCTGGCCGGGCCTGCTGCGCCGCCTCGACCGGGTCAACCCCGGCTACGCCGACTAGCCCCGGGGAGCCTGCGCCTCAGGCAGCCCGGCCGCTGCTCTGGGCGCGGTGCCCGAGCGTGAGCGCGCTGAAGAAGATGGTCAGCCCGCAGCACACGACCATGGTCGCGAACACCGCGCCCCAGCCCCAGCGATCGGCGATCCAGCCCACGCCGGCGCCGGAGATCGCCGTGCCGAACGCATAGCCGAAGAACCCGGTAAAGCCGGCGGCCGTGCCTGCGGCCTTCTTCGGCACCAGGTCGAGCGAGTGCAGGCCGATGATCATGATCGGGCCGTATATGAGGAAGCCGATCGCAATCAGTGC
Source organism: uncultured Pseudomonadota bacterium (assembly GCA_963794975.1). GTDB lineage: Bacteria > Pseudomonadota > Gammaproteobacteria > Steroidobacterales > Steroidobacteraceae > 13-2-20CM-66-19. Next base: position 1,431,457 of record CAWCGL010000002.1, read on the forward strand.
CGCGTAATCGATCCACACCGGCCCGTGGGCGTTGAACCAGTAGACCACGACACCCACGAGCGTCAGCGCCATGAACAGCATGGTGGCGGGCGCCCGCTTGCCGCGGAACCACTTGTCCGAGATCCACCCGCAGGCGATCGTGCCGGGAATCGCTGCCCACTCGTACAGCGACCAGGCCAGGCTGGATTGCCGGAACGAGAACCCCTTGGAAATCTGCAGGTAGGTGGGGATCCAGTTCTCCACCCCGTAGCGCACGAAATAGCAGAACACGTTGGCCATCGCGATGGCCCACAGGTAACGGTTCGGCAGCACGTAGGTGAAGAAGATCGCGCGGAACCCGAGCGTCTCCTCGCTCGCCTTGTTGTAGCCGGGCGGGTAATCGTTGTTGTGCTCCTCGATCGGCGGCAGGCCCCTGGACTGGGGGGTGTCCTGCAGCAGGAAGTAAGCGGCCACGGCGACCGCCGCGGCGATCAGCGCATTGAAGTAGAACTTGGCGTGCCAGTCGTGGAACAGCAGCACGCCCCAGCCGGCGAAGACTGCGAGCAGCGCGCCGCCGACGTTGTGCGCCGTGTTCCACAGCGATACGGTGCGACCGCGCTCGTGGGTGCTGAACCAGTGCACCATGGTCTTGCCGCACGGCGGCCAGCCCATGCCCTGCACCCACCCGTTGAGCACCATCACGGTGAAGATCATGAGTATCGAGGTATAAGCCACCTGCAGGAGGCCGAAGGCGGCCATGATGGCGCTCGAGAGCAGCAGCCCGATGGGCAGAAAATACTTCGGGTTGCTGCGGTCGGACACCGAGCCCATCAGGAACTTCGAGAGGCCATAGGCAATGGATAGCCCGGTCAGCGCGCTCCCCAGCTGCGCCTTGGTGTACTCCTGATGCTCCTTGAGGATGTCGGGTATGGCGAGCGCGAGATTGTTGCGCACCAGATAATAGCCGGCGTAGCCGATGAAGATGCCGACGAACACCTGCAGACGCAGGCGGCGGTAGGCCGGGTCGACCTGCTCGGCCGGCAACGGGCTTGCGAACGCGGCGGGCTTGAAGATGCCGAACATCGCGTTAAGTCTCATGCATCGTGGTTACGGCCCCTGGCTGTGTGCCCGGATGTTAGCCGCATGCGGCGCCGGGTGTCCCGCCGATCGCGCCGCGTTCGCGCGTGCCGACCGCGCGGGCTAGAATCCCCGCCCACATGTACCAGCCGCAGATCCCGCTCATCGCGACCAGCCCGCGCTTCCGCAGCCGCCGGCTCGCCGAGATCGAGTTGGGTCAGCTGATCCTGCTGGGTGAGGACGAACAGGCCCCGGGCAGCGCCGGCCTGGGGATCCGCGGCGATGCGCTGTCACGGCGCGGCGAGATCCTCGAGGGGCTGTTCCGGCTCGGCGCCGGCGGCGTGGTGTTCGAGCGCCACGCACTCGATGAGAACCTGGCGGCGCTGGAGATCGAGTACGACCTGCAGGCGGACCTGGCGGGGGCGGTCAGCCAGGCCGCGCAGCCCGGGGACCTCGTGGTGCGCCTGCCGGCAGCGCACGCCGCGCTGGTCGTCGATGGTCCCTGGGACGGACGGCCCGGGTTGCTGGAGCTGGCCTCCGCCATCGCCCGCGCACAGAGCGCGGATGCGCCGCGCGTGCGCTTGCTCGCCCTGTCGTGGCGCCTGGTCGACCGCGCCGATCGCAGCCGCGTGCTCTTCCAGCGCGCCACCGCCGAGCGTCTGCCGCCGGCGCCGCTGAAGCGGCCGCGCGGCGAGGACGCCGACTAGGCAACGGCGGTTGGGGCGGCAGCCCTAGGGGTACTTGTGCTCCACCACGTTGCGCACCGGGTGGGTGTCATAGACCAGCACGATCGACTGCAGGTGGCCGCTGCTCGGATCGAAATTGAACACGTCGGCGCAGTCGAACGAGACCCGCGAGCCGTCCTTCAGGCGCCAGTCGTACTGGTAGTAGGCCACCGCGCGCAGGTGCCCCTCGGCGCTCACCAGCACGTCGTGCACGGTGAGCTTGGTCTCCTTGGAGGATTCGGCCACCTTCTTGATGTATTGCCGCACCGGCAGCCGGCCCAGGAAGGGCGACTCGACCCAGCCATCGGGGATGAACAGCCCGGCGGCCCGCTCGGCATCGCCGGCCTCGAGTGCCTTAAGATACGTGTGCACGATTCGCTGCATTTGCCTCTCCGGATGTGCGGCCGCGTTTTGGGCCCTGCCCGCCCCGTGCTGCCACCCTGAAACGAACTCCGGTGCCGGTCAAGTCCGGCGTGGCGCCGCGTGCGCCTGCCGCATGAACAACCACAGCGCCAGCACCGCGAGTACCAGCTCCAGGGCGAGGCCCTGTCGGGTGTAGGCCGAGAATTCCCTGGCGACCGCGGCACTGTACAGACGCGTCACACCCAGCCCGGCGCTCGCCAGGCCCATGGCCAGCAGCCCGCTGCGCAGCATTCCCGGCAGCAGCGCCGCGCACAGGGCAAACGCCCCGACCGCCATCTCCAGGCCACCGTACATGGCGCGCAGCTCGATGAGGCCGGTCACCGTGGTCGCGGTCACGCCCGCGGTGCCGGCGAGCGCCTCCGGCACGACCAGCAGGTAGATCCCGTAGGCCACCCACATGAGCCCGGCGATGATCAGATAGGCGCGCGCCATGGTGTCTCCGGCGGCCGGCTGGCCGCACTGCTCTTGTTGTTGTTTCAGGCGCCACCCGGAAGTGGGCACCGTAGGGGGATTTTCGACGACCTGCCGCCCCGGCGGCAAGTCGCAGGGGCGGGTCTAGTTGAGCAGGCCGAACACCGCCACCGCGTTGGTGGTGCCGACGAAGACCCTGCCGTCCGCCACCATCGGGGTGATGAACTTGTTGCCGGCCCCGAACTGGTCGCGGCCATTGGCCGCCTGGTTGCTGTTGTACAGCTCGTGGGCAAGGTTGGTGGCGTCGTAGGCGTGCAGCACGGCGGGGCTGGAGTTCTCGTGGGCCCACACGATCGCATCGCCCGTGCCGTTCGCCGACACCGACGGCGCAGTGCCCGGATAGGCGAAGCTGGCCGCGCTCTGGGAACTGGGCGTCGCTGCGAACAGCGCCTGGGAGAGCTTGAAGGAGCGCAGCGTGCCGCCGGTGGGCCCGTAGTACAGCGAGCCGTTCCAGTACGCCGGCGTCGACCAGATCCCGGCACCAAGGGCGCCCGCGAGGTGCTGCCAGTTGTTGTTGGCGCTGGCGCTGAACTTGCCCATGGCGCCGCGCTCGACCACGTACAGCGTGCCGTCCTTGCCGGCGCCCACGGCCAGCTGACGCACCACGCCGCCGGCATCGGTCGCATCGGGGAGCAGCAGGATCCCGCCGGAGCCGAGGTCCTGGTCGCGGGATACCTCGTTCAGCACGTTGTACATGGTGAAGTAGTCGGCGACGGCGAGCACGCTGCCGGCCACCGACAGGCGCAGGAAGCTGTTGCCGTAGTCCTGCTGGCTGGGGAAGCCGTTGGCGTCGAGGGCGGTCTCGAAGGCGCCGTTGGCGGTGAGCAGGTAGATGCTGCCGTCGGCATCGGCGGCCGGGCCGCCACCGCTCATCCAGATGGCCGGCCCGCCGCCGCTGCTGTTGGGCGCGACGTTGAGCACCGTCGTGCGCGCCAGGGTGTGCTGGTCAAAGCCGATGATCCAGCCGGAGTACGGCGCCACGTCGCAGTGCGAGGTCCAGCTGGTGTAGATCACGCCCTGCGACAGCAGCAGCGCAGCGCGCTCCTCGTACTGCGCAGGATCGAAGGTGGTGGTGCCGCCCTGCGTCGGGTACGTCGCGCTGATCTCCACCGGGCTCCCCGTCTGCTCCGCCCCGGTGGCCACGTCCAGGGCATGCAGGCGCTGGTGGAACTGCCCGTTGCCGGCCTGTGACATGGCGACCAGGTAGAGGGTGCCGTTCGGGCCGGCATTGCGGTCGATGACCGGGGTGGAGGTGATCCCGATCACCGGGGTCACCTGGTCGCAGTAGGACGGCGGCTGGTTGCTCGGGGCCTCGCCGGATGGCAGCACCGAGGTGTGCCACAGCTGCGTGCCGCTGTTCACGTCGAAGGCGTACACCGAGTCATGCTCGGTGGCCACGTACACCACGTTGTGCGCGGCGCCCTGCACCGTCAGCTTCGCCAGATACAGCGGCTGCGCGTCGACCTTGCCATCGACGCTGAGCGTGCGCAGCAGCCCGAAGCTGGTCGGATTGACGTTCGCAGGCGTGAGCACCGTCTCGGTGAGGTTCGCGCCGCTGCGCGCCAGGTCGTACTTGTAGGTCAGCACGTCGGTCGGGCTGGCAGGATCGGTGGGGTTCACCGGCGGGGTGACCCCGCCCCCGGAACCGCCGGCGGCCGGCGCGCTGCCGCCCCCGCCACAGGCGGCCAGGGACGCGGCACCGCACAGTAAGAAGACGCCTACAATCGCCTGCCGCAATGTTTGCCAGTTCATCGCGCTAAAGTCGCATGCCGCCGGCAGCGCGGCAACTCGTCCCCGGGCAGCGACACGCGCGGTTTGCCTTAAGGCAGCACGCAGATCCAACACCGTCCACCCGCAGGACCGCGGCTTGCCGCGCACTGCCGGGGGATCAGCCCAGCTTCACCTGCCCGTGCCCGCCGGTGCGGCCGGCACCGGCGCGCACAGTTCCGCGAAGGCGCCCTGCGCAGGCCCGCTGCTGTCGCGCGTGAAGTGAAAGCGCAGCGACTCGGGCGGGCGGTCCGGGGATTCCAGCAGCAGGGTGATGAAGCTGCCGGCGCCCACCGCCGCGTACAGGCGGCTCGCATCCGCGCTGGCCAGCTGCCCGTGCACGGCACCGTCGGTGCCGGCGGGGGCCGCGAAGCGCACCTGGACCGGCTGCGGATCCTGATCGATCACGAAGCTCAGCTGCGCAGGCGGGGCGCGCGCGTGGCGTGACTTGTGGATCACGGTGTAGCTTGCGGCCGCAACGCTCACGGCGATGTGGCTGCCGTTGTTCACCTGTTCCACGCTGATGTCCCATTCCACGTGCGGGTCATCGCGCGTGCGGTGGTTGGCGAGGATCGCGAACCCACAGCCCCAGGCCCCCGAGGGCAGCCGGCCGCCGCGCAAGTATAGGTCCGCGCGGTCGACATCAATCTCCTGGCCCGCAGTCACCGCCGGCAGCAGCAGCGCCAGCAGCCCGAGCATGGCATGGCAGGCGGCCAGCGGCAGGCCCGCGGGAAAGTTCATCACTGCGCCGGCAAGGGGCTTGCGTGGCATGCAGCCATTCTACGCAGCCCCCCGAAGGTCACGTCGAAATTAACCCCGACCGCAGCTAGCTAGCTGCGCGTGTGTTCGCGCGGCCGCCGCCCTCGTGTGCGCCAACAGTGCTTGCAGGACAGGTTGGCTCTCAGCCGGGAGCATTTGCGCCCGTGCCCTCACGGCCGCTCCTGCGGCGCGGGTAGATCGCCGCCAGCGTACCGGCCAGCGCGATGATGCAGCCGACCGTCACGTCGTAGAGCCGCATCTCCACCAGCTGCGGATCGACGGTGCCACCGCTGCCGACCACGACCAGCCGCACCAGGAACAGCAGAAACACCGTGAAGCACAGGTAGCCCAGTGCCGGGCTGAGGGAGAACCCGACGCGCGCGAGCGCGGCCACCGCGGTGGCGAGCAGCGCCAGCGGCACGACGCCTTCCACGAAGTGCAGCACCAGCGCGCCCAGGGCGGCCCCGAGCATCGTGCCCGCCGCGTAGTGGATCGTCAGCTCCACGCTGGCGATACCCTCGCGCCGCATCACCATGAGCACCACCAGCGTCGCCCAGAAGGCGTGCCGCACCCCAAGGTACGAGGCCGCGAACAGCGCCACCGCGGCCGCTGCGGCGAAGCACAGGGTGAAGCGCAGCCCGGCATCGGCGCCGTGGAATGCGCGCCGCACGCCCGCGCGCCAGTCCATGACATTGTCCTCCGGCGGCAGCCGGAACACGGTCCACACCAGGATCGCAGCGCCAAAGGCGCTGACACCGGCCACCGCGACACTCGCCAGGACCTCAGGATCGGCGAAGCGCATCCCGGTGGCCGCCGCCGCCGCGACGGCAAAGTAGCGCGTGACGGCGGCAATCCCCGGGTGCGAGCCGCTCGCCCAGCCCGCCAGCAGCGCACAGGCGAGCACGATGAACTCGCGGCTGTAGGGGGTCTCGCCGAGCAGGTGGCCGAGCGTCCCGCCGAGCACAATCATCAACCAGCCGGCGGCCATGGTCGCCAGGCGTCCGCGGGCGGTGTGCCCGATGTCGCTCATCGTCACGAACAGTGCGGTGGCGCCGCCGGCGACGCCGGCGGCCGGATGTCCCATGAGCACGCTGCCCACCAGCGGGATGCCGACGGCCAGGGCGACGCGCAGCACCACCGCCTGCACGCCGCTGACCGAGCCGATGCGGTACAGGTCCCGGTACCACTGCGCGCTCATGGCAGCACCGCGTGCCGGTGGCGCCGGGCGCATGGCAAGGCTTGCGGCACCGGTGCGGCTACTCGCTGAAGATCACGACGGTGGTGCTGCCGGTCAGCGGGATCGAGCCGCCGCTGTGTCCGGAGGCCACCGCGACGTACTGCCGGCCCTTGACCTCGTAGGTGATGACCCCGCCGGCGACCGGGCCGCCGGTGTCGAAGCTGTACAGCCTCTTGCCGTCGCGGGCATCGAGGGCGAGGAAGTTGCCGTCGAGGTCGCCGGTGAAGAGCACATTGCCGGCGGTGGGAGTGAGGGCTGCGTACATCGGCGTCGGCCACTTCACGCGCCACGCCATCTTGCCGGTGAGCGGATCGACCGCGTTGGTCCAGCCGCTCCACATGCTGATCGGATCATTGCTCCCCCAGCCGTTGGCCAGGCCGGTATAGGGGACCGTCGCCACCCACTTCGGGTCCTTGCCGGACTTGAACACGCTGCACCAGTCGATGGCGTTCACGTACAGCAGGCCGGTCTGCGGACTGTGCGCCGCCCCGTTCCACTGCACCCCGGCGACCGGGCACACGCGCACGCCCGCGGGCGTAAACGGCACGTCGTGGTTAAGCACCGTAGTCATGGGCAGCTTGAAGACCAGCTTGCCGTCCTCGCGCCGCACGACATGCAGGATGCCCTCCTTGCCGGCGGTGGCCACGAGCTTCCTGCCGCCGGCATCGAACAGGGAGACCACGGTGGCGTCCCAGTCGTGGTCATCGTTGGCGCGCAGCTGGTACCACCACTTGAGCTTGCCGCTGCTGGCGTCCAGGGCGACGGTGGAGATGGAGAACAGGTTCGCCCCCGGGCGCATGTCCTTGCGGTAATCCGGGCCTGGATTGCCGACCGGCACGAACAGCGTGCCGGTGTCGCGGTCGAGCGCGTAGGTCACCCACGCCGCCCCGCCGCCGTGCTCCATCGACTGCGGCTTCAGCCAGGTGTTCGCCCCCGGCGCGCCCGGCTGCGGGATCAGGTCGAACGACCAGGCGAGCGTGCCGTCCTTGACGTTGAAGGCCATCATGCGACCCTTGATGCCCCAGTCCCCGCCCGCCTTGGCGACGTACACGATGTCGTTCCAGACGATGGGCGCAGCGCCGATGCCCTCCCCGACACTCCAGTCCGCCACCTGCCGCACCCACAGCGGCGCGCCGGTCTTGGCGTCCAGGGCGTAGAGGAACCCGTCCTGGGTGCCGCGGATCACGCGGCCGCCGGCGATCGCCACGCCCTTGTTGGTGGCGTTCATCTCCGGGCCCTGGGCCACGTGCTGGTGCACCCAGAGCTTCTTGCAGGTGGTCGCATCGAGCGCGTAGGTGCCCAGGTGCGTGGTCACGTAGAGGATGCCCTCGTACATCACCGGGCCGGTGGAGAAGGTGCCGAGCTCGCCCAGCTGGAACATGCACACCGGCTTGAGACTGCCGGCATTTGCGGCATTGATCTGGTCAAGGCTCGAGTAGCGCTCCCCGCGATACCCCTTGTTGTACATCAGCCAGCTGTCGGTCGCGGTGTCCGCCTGGTCGAGCTCGGCCTGGGTCGGCGTCGAGGTCGAGGGCTGCGCAAGCTTGCCGTAGAGCGCGCCGATCCTGATCTCCCCAGGGGTCGCCGTGGCGAGCGTGCCGCCGCCGGCCTGCGCTGCGGACAGCTCCAGCACCCGGTCCATGGGCGACCTGGGCGTATACATCTCGGTGCCGGCGGGCAGGCCGTTCTGTGCCAGCAGGAATGCCACGATGTCCGCGTACTCCTGGCTGGGGAGCGAGGCGCCGAGACCCAGCGGCATGTCGCCGTGCACGAACTCGTACAGCTCCGAGAGCTTCTTCCCCTCCCAGCGCTCCACGAAGAACTTGCCCTTCAGCGCCGGGCCGCCGGCGCCCTGCAGCTGCGCCCCATGGCACACCGCGCACTTCTGCGCGTACTGCCAGCGGCCCTGCGCCACCTGGGAGGGGGTATACCAGCCGGTGCCATCGGCCCGGGCCGCCTTGGCAGCCAGCAGGCACGCGAGGCTCATCAGCGCGGCGGTCAGTCCGAGCAAGGGCCGGGCAGGGATTCGTGCAGCCATGAGGACTCCCGTCTTTGAGCGCGGTTGGTCACCGGCGTCCGGTGCCGGCCGCATTCTTGTTCGTATTGCGTGCAGGTCCATGGTGGGCCGCCGCTGGCGGCCCGTCAAAGGCGGTAACCACCGCGGGCCCACCGCGCGCTGCGGGCGGCAGCGCCACACGCGTGCAACATGTGCATGGCAGGCCTGCGGGCGAGGCAGCGTTACAATCGCGCCATGCCGCCAACCACCCCCGATGCCGCCGCGATTGCCGAGCCTTCGAGCGCGCACCGGGCGCGCTGGGCGCTGCTCGCGTTCGTCATCACCTTCATCCTTGCCCGCACGATGGTGCTGCTGATCATGTCCGGCCGCATCCCGAACCTGTACCTGTTCCTGCAGGGCACGCACGTCCACCACCTCAACTACGGGATCTTCCTGCTGGCCGGGATCGGGGGCTACCTGCTCCTGGGCGCCCCCACCGGCCGGGCGGCCTGCGCGGCGGCGGCGGTCTACGGCATCGCCATGGCGCTGACCTTCGATGAGTTCGGGATGTGGCTGCACCTGGGCGGCAGCTACTGGCAGCGCGCCAGTGTCGATGCCACGGTGGTGGTCGCCGCAACGCTCGCCCTGCTGGCCTACGCCAGCTCCATCCGCGCCTACGAGGCGCGGCACGTGCGCGCCGGAATCGCGCTGATCATCGCGCTGGTCGGCTTCGCCATCGTGCTCTACGACGCCTCGATCTACCTCGGGCACCTGGCGGGGCCGAAGCTGCGCGAGCTCGAGCTCATCTCCTCGCCCTAGTCCTGCGGCGCACCCGCCGGCTTAGGCCTAGGGGCGCGCCGGGATCGTGACCCCGCGCACCACCGCCGGCCGCGCCACGAAACGCGCGAGCGCTGCGGCGACGTGCGGGAAATCCCCGAAGCCGACGATCTCGGCGGCCTCGTAGTAACCGGTGAGGTTGCGCACCCAGGGGAAGATGGCGATGTCAGCGATGGTGTACGTCTCGCCCATCATCCAGCTGCGCCCGGCAAGGCGCTCGTCCAGCACGCCGAGCAGGCGGCGCGCCTCGGCCACGTAGCGGTCCCGCGGGCGCTTGTCCGCGTATTCCTTGCCGGCGAAACGGTGGAAGAAGCCGAGCTGGCCGAACATCGGGCCGATGCCGCCCATCTGGAACATGAGCCACTGCAGCGTCTCGTAGCGCAGCGCCGGCTCGGGCGGCAGGAACTGACCGCTCTTCTCGGCCAGGTAAACGAGGATCGCGCCCGACTCGAACAGGGGCAGAGGCCGCCCGCCCGGGCCGTCGGGATCGAGAATGGCGGGAATCTTGCTGTAGGGATTGAGCGCGCGGAACTCCGGGGAGTTCTGGTCATGGGTCTCGAAGTTCACCAGATGCGCCTCGTACGGCAGGCCGGTCTCCTCGAGCATGACCGAGACCTTCACCCCGTTCGGGGTGGGCAGCGAGTACAGCTGCAGCTGCTTCGGGAACTTGGGCGGCCACTTGCGCGTGACGGGAAAGCTCGCAAGATCGTTCATGGGCTTCCTTGCAGGATCGGAGGGTCGCCAAGGATAGCGCCAAGGGCCGCGGCTCAGTGCCGGATTGGCCTCCCGCCGCGGCCCAGCGCGCACAGGCACAGGCACGTCGCAAGACTCCCCAGCAGCGTAAGGTCGAGCGACCCGCCGCCCCCGGCCGTCGGCGCCGGTGCGCTCACCACGATCGTCGACTGCGCCTCCACGGTCTGTGCGCCGACCTCGCAGGCGATGAGATAAGTGAAGGATCCGGCTACAGCGGCCGCCTGGGCCGCGGACCCTGTGGTCGGCAGCGTGCCGGACCAGGGCACACCGCTCGCCCCGCCGCCGCTGGCCCAGCAGCTGCTGACGTTCTGCGACTTCCAGCTGAGGGTGAAAGAATCCCCGACCGCGACCTTCGTGGTGTTCGCAGTCAGGCTCACCGCCAGCACCGGCGGCGGCTGCACCGTGACCGACGCCTGCGCGCTCGCCGCGGGCAGCGCGCCCCACAGACCCCGGCAGCTGAGCGTCAGGGTGAAATCCCCGACCATCGAGGAGGAGAAGGCGCGCGTACCTGCGGCAGTCTGCGACCCCTGCCAGCCGACATCCGCCGGCGCACCGGCGGCCTCGCAGTCGCTGGCATGATCAGACGACCAGCTCACGGTGAAATGCTCACCGGTGCTGACCGTTGCCGGAGTCACCGCCAGGGCCGCACTCGGGGCCGGCGGGGCGAGCACGGTCAGCACCAGCGCCGCCGATGAGGCACTCACACCGGTGCCGTTGCCCTGGCAGAAGACATCAACCGTGTAGGTCCCCGGCGTCGGGGCGATCTTCGCCCCATCCTGCGGAGCGCTGCCCGAGTAGAGGTTGGCGACCGCCGGGTCGGACTCCAGGAAACAGCTCGACAGGTTCGAGTTCCACGAGACATCGAAGAAGTCCGCGCTGGTGCCGGTGAAGGTCTCGGAGGTGCGGTCGACGGTGGCACTGACGTAGGGCGCGTTCTGCTCGAAGGTCACCGTGACGCTGCGGGTGACCGCGAGCGGGCCGGAGAAGCAGGTCAGGGTGTAGACATAGGTGCCGACGGTGGCGACCTGCGGGTTAAACCGCGAGGGCACCGACGGGTCCGGGAAAGCGGTCGTCGTCCAGCCGTCATCCGGCGCCCCGCCCGAGGGCGTGCACGAGTCTGCGTAGCTCTGCCAGCTGAGGTAGAACTGCTCACCGAGCCTTCGGTCCGTGCCATTGGCGTGCAGCTCCACGTCCGGGGTGACGAACAGCACCTGCGCGACCGCCGAGGCGCTCTGGCCTGCCCCACTCCCGCAGGTAATCTGGTACTGCACCGCACCGGGGGAACCCTGCGTCGCGCCCAGCACGCCCGCGGAGGCAAGTCCGGTGGCCGACATCCCGCCGCCCGTGATCGCGCACGGCGCCTCGTTCGAACTCCAGGCCAGCTCCACCGGGCGTCCCGCCCACACCGTCGCCGGCGCCGCGAAGCTGATGATCGGATGTGGCGGTCCCCAGGCGACCGAGACCGCCGCACTCACGCTGCGGCCACCCGGCAGTGGGCAGCCCAGAAGATAGTCGGTGCGGGCCGGGGTGCCTCCGGTCACCGCCAGGGTGCCGTTGCCCGGCAGCGTGCCGCTCCACCCGTCCCCGGGCTGCCCGCCGGAGGCCACGCACTGGGTGGCGCCAGACGCATCCCAGGACAGCAGCACCGAGCCGCCCACCTCGGCACTCTGCAGACTGCTGGCGAATGAGATCGACGCCGCCGGCGCACTGCCCGTCTGCAGCACGCCCGTGCCCTGGGGGTCCAGCACCGAGCTTAACGTCGCCGGGGTCCCGGTCGGATCGGCGGTGGAATTCCATACCGCGGCGAGCGAGGTGAAGTCATTGGTGCCATTGGAGCCGGTGGGCGCTGCGCCCTGGGGTATCGGGCAGGACTCGTATCCGGAGGCATCCGCGGTGCTGCGCCCCAGGGACAGCGCGCCGACCAGGTGATCGGCGGCATCGAACAGCCCGCTGCCCGAGGCGCCCGGCCCGCTGTTGCCAGCCGCATTCACCACGTCCCAGAAGTCCGAGGCGTAGCTCACCCCGAGAACGCCCAGGCGGTGTTCAAGGAGCGCCGACCCGCGCCAGTTGACCAGCTGCTTGTCGAACCCCAGGGCATGATGAATGGTGTAGCCGCCCTGCACCGCCGCGCCGGTGGCATCAAACCCTGCAAACTGCGCTCCGCTCACCACCGGGCTTGCGTCCAGGCGGATCAGCCATGCGTCCTGCTGCTCCACCAGGCTCACCGCACCGGCCTGCACCGGGACATTGGGGTCGTAGAGCGAGCCCAGCGCCAGGCCGCAGGCCGTCATTGCATTCCAATATACGGTGACCGTCGCGGCGGCCCCGGGATTGCCGCCACCGAGCTTGCCGGTCTGGCAATGCCGCGCCGTCAGCACGTAGGGCGCGTTGTCCCCCGGCACGTCATTGATCAGGGTACCAGTGCATTGGTAGAGATTGGCGACCACGATCCCGAGGGTTGCCTGGGCGGGCGCAGAGTTGGCACTGCTGAGGGCGCAGGCGTAGTTCTGCACGCAGGCGGAGTTGTCGCTGCCGGCGGTGCCGGCGGCGCTGGCGTGCTTCAGCTGCCGGAAGTACGGGTGGTCGCCAACGCCGGCCCCGAGGCTGCGATAACCTGCCTGGAACAAGGTGATATCCAGTACAACGGCACGGCGCTCGCTGGCCGCGACATCCAAGTCAAGTTCCAGAAGATCGCCCGGGGTGATGCGGCTCCACAGCGAGCCTGCGTGCAGATCCTGCGCGCGGTAGTGGGTCGCCGAAGAGCCGCCCCTCACGGTAAGGATGGCGCCCGGAGGCAGACGCACGCGCGGGGCGAAGAAGGACAGCGATACGGCACTTGGAATCTGTGCGGTGTAGTGCCACCTCGCACGTGCGCCCTGGACCGTCCAAGTGCCCACGGACGCCGGTGAGACCTCGTGCGCAATGGGCACTGCGAATTGGCTCGGCGTTACGCTCGCCCCGCGAATCAGTCCCTTCAAGTCAACTCGCAACACATCCACCGGGGCGGCCGCCACGCTCGGCAGCGCTGCGCATAGCAATGTGAGGCACAGCCCCAGGCGGGCCGCGCGCGCAAACGGTTTCAACCCCGGTCCCCTTGCATCCCCAGGGCGGATGCGTGTCGCCGCGGGGATGAGCGACCGGGACGTTCGGAGCACGAGCCCCGGGCGCCTCTGCGTGCGGTGCACACCACGAGCGGCTGTTATTCTTCGTCGCGCTTAATATAGAGCGCGCGGGGCCCCGGACTGGCCTCGATTCGACTTATTCCACGACGGAGAACATGGGGACGGCGCCCTAGAACGCTCGACACTGCCCCTACTGTTTTGCATCAGCGGCTTGGACGCGCTGCTCGATGTGCTGAATCAGATGAGTTATACGACGATAACGTCCCGCCGCAAACACCCCAATTGGGTCCTCGAATTACAGTTAGAGCGCCATGATCATATCACTGCACTTCGGTTGCGGTCACCTGGTCGTCAAGCTGGCGGACTGGCTCAGGGCTCCATTGCGATGCCGTCTCGCCGAAAGCAGCGATGCGGATCACTACTCTACGTCGGCTCATGGCACGCCGATAGCCGGTCGCTTTGGCTCATCGGCTGCGACTCGGTCTCATGCTTCGTAGGTACGTTCCAGCGATACTTGCGTTCTGCAGTATCATCACGCTCCGATCTGCGAACGTCGATTCAAGGCGATCGGCTGCATCTCTTGGAGTCGCATTCTGCTTACGCGGTGTGCTCTGCTCGCCTGACCACTTGCGCCGATCAGCGAGAATCGACTCGCGGGCAACACAGGACTGCTCAGGCTTCACTGTTAAAAGCTGACGATCGCACTTTGGGATCGTAACCATGCGCACGCAGGACTACGCCGCCTGAGCATTCTCTTCGCATGTCGCGAGTACCTTTAGTGAAGCGCGAAAGCTGAGCTCTAACCAACGCTTGGAGCGGCCGTGAGAGCCAATCGTAGCTGCGCCAGCGAGCGCGGGACAATTGTGCGCTGCGCGCGCGCTGATCGAAAATCGGCGGGCGGCCGCTCAAGCTGATCGTTAGAGCGCAGGAGTAGCAGTGCCAGCTCTCATCATCGAAACCTTGCTGGTAAGCACTTTGGCTATACGCTTCGATCGTCGCAACGATCTGCCTCTTTCGGGACGAGTCGCTCTCCCGCAGAGCCAAACTGGCTCGAGCCACTGCGTCCTGGCTTCTGCCGTTCATAGGGTCAATCCTTACGCTACGTTCCGCTGCAGAGGTCTCACCTGATAGTCTGCCTGCCCGTGGCTGGCTAATTCCGCTTTGGCTTGGAGCGGCCGTGAGAGCTGACGTGGCGCGCCATGCGCGCCACGTCTATTGTGCGCGCATGGCGCGCGATCTAAGGCCGCAGATGGCCGCTCAAACTAATCGTTAGGCGCCCGACCATGCTCCCGCGCGACCTCCAGACGATCAGTGCCACGCGACGCCTCGACCGTGTTATGAAACGGCAGCGCCTTCGGTCAATCCTTACCTTCTCGGGAATTGTCGCGTTGATAATTGGGATTCTATTGCTGCTGTACGCCTTCCTTCCGCCGGCCACTGACTTAACTACTGGATCTACGAAGGTCGATCCGCGCGCTGGCTTCGCGCTAATTCGAGTGCTGCCTTCCGGAACTACGCCACTCATTGGGCTGGCCGTCATGTTACTGGGAGCGGCTTTGCTGGTGCTGTCCGCACTCATTGGGCGTTGGGAGGGCACGAAGTGACTGCAGCGCGAAACCGTAGGTCGCCTAACCAACGCTTGGAGCGGCCGTGAGATCTAATGAGGCGCGCTATGCGCGCCAGGACTATTGTGCGCGCATAGCGCGCGATCCAATGCGGCAGCTGGCCGCTCAAGCTCATTGTTAGACCGCATGAGACACCTGCGTATCGTCGCGCTGTTCGTCGGGCTCTTTCTCGGAGCGGCGCATGTACCCCACGCTGACGCTGAGTCTTCTGGCGCAGAGGACGATTCGATTCCCTATGACTCTTTGGAAGAGGCATTGAAGGATCTCCACGCCAATCCAGCAGTTACGTTTCGGGACGAAAAGGGATGGATTGTGGCCTTGGATACTAAGACTTCCGTTGCCTGGCTATTGACGCCGGTTGGCCATCCCGCATACCCGTCCATAGTGCGACGTCGCATTGTGAACCGCGCGGACGGAGCGCATCTGGAGACGAAGGTTCTTTGTTTGGCATCGCAGGCCGTTTGTGACAAGTACTTTGCTTCGGTTCAATAGGGCCATGTGCGGTCTAACAATCGCTGGAGCGGCCGCGAAAGCGGATCAGGCGCGCAATCTCGTGATGTGGACGGCCGCTCAGCTTGGCCGTTAGAGATCAGGATGATACGCCCTACACTTACGCTCGCGGTCGGTGGAAGATAGGCCGCTCGCTCCGATGTAACGTGGGAGAACACGATGCGACTCATGCGCTCAGCAGTCATTGTTTCAGTCTGCGCGTTGATTACCACCGTCTGGGCCGACACGATGCAGGCCGACCTGCCGCAGCGGCAGGAGCTCAAACGCGCCGACCTGACGACCTCCCCCAACATGGAGGTCATCACATCGATCAGCGAATTCCAGAAAGGCGAAGTCATTCCTCGCCACTACCATCACGGCATCGAGACCGGCTACGTGTTGCACGGCACGATGGTGCAGCTTCCCGGGCAGGCGCCGACGATGATGCAGACCGGCAGCGCCATAATGAACCTGCGCGACGTGCCGCACGCCGGTTTTACCGTGGTGGGTGATCAGCCTCTGAAGCTCCTGACTGTGCACATCGTCGACAAAGGCAAGCCTCTGTATGAGTGGGTCAAGTGAGATCACCATGCTGATGACCTCTAACAATCGTTGGAGGGGGTTGTGAGGTGTAGGCCTATCCGGCTTGGTTGTCCGGTCCCTCAACTTGACCGGTAGAAGTCATGATTCCATCGATTGCGCCAGAACCGCTCAGTCCTGAACTCCGGCGTCTTCTTACGGAGAACGAACTACCAACCGCCGATCTGACACAATCGGGTACGGAATTCTATGTTTCACGCTTAGCGGACGGGCTCCTGGGGATGGTGGGCTTGGAGCACCACGCAGACGCAGCGCTCCTACGATCTCTAGCGGTTGTGAGCTCTGCTCGGGGCATGGGTACCGGCACCGCGCTTGTGCGCCACGCTGAGACAGTTGCCTTGTCCCGGGCCTCTCTGGCGGTCTTCCTCCTGACAACTACTGCTGAGCGGTTTTTTGCTGCTTTGGGATACCACACACTACCTCGTACAGAGGCCCCTGCATCGATAGCATCGACGGCGGAATTCTCTTCACTATGTCCCGCCTCGTCCGTGCTGATGAGGAAAGTGCTATGACTGCTACCCAACGTTTGGAGCGGCGGTGACAGGCGATCAGGTTGCGCCGCAAGCGCGCAACGATCATGCGCTCGCGGCTCCTGCTGAACTGCGGCGGTCGTCCGCTCAAGGTCACGCTAGAGCTGAGTATGGCGTGGCCCTTACGCGTTGATTACCTCGCGGACCCAAAAAGAAGGTCGCTATATATGTGGATGAAGCTGTACGCGGCAAGACCGCACGTAGGCACAGGGGCCCTAGCGGTATTGCTTTTCAGCCTGGCATTTGCCGGAGCCAAGCCGCAAAGCAGTGCAACCTCGGTAATCGACCAACTCGTGGGGGGTTGGCGACTAGCGTCCCGCGTCACGACGACGTTGGACGGAAGGATTTTGGCTGATCCAGGACTATCCGCGCTGCCCGCCGGCATACTGATCTACGACAGGTTCGGTCATGTGGCAGCCCAATTATCCCGTCCGGGGCGGACGGTCGAGGCTCTGGCCGATGACTGCCGGGCTGCGGAAAAGGTCAAAGGGACGAATGACACCGCGCAAACCATCCTCGGTTACGACGCCTATTTTGGTACATATTCGGTGGACATTAAGCAGGGGGTGGTCACCCATCACCTGGAAAGCGCGCTGTTCCCCGGGGACATCGGCAAGGACATCAAACGCAATTTCACGGTCTCTGGGGACACCCTGACAATTAACTTCCACACGACGATCGCTGATGGAACACCGGTGCTCCGGACGCTGGTCTGGAAACGCGTGAAATAACTGCGCGCCGGTGAACCGGCGTCACAGGGATACGGCAACTTCGACCTCTAACAATCGTTGGAAGGTGCCCTGAGGCAGTGTCGCCGCGGGCGGGGGTCAGGCAGTGTGTGCCCGCGGCTCCAATCAGGCGTCCTCATGCGGCCCCCTCATTTAGCCAAGTTCTGCGGCGGTTGAGCATGTGCCTTAAAATCGGCTGCACGCCTAACGATCAGTGGAGCGGGCATGACTGCGCGGGCGCGAACCATGCCCGCCGGGAGTATCATGCGCGCATGGCGCGCTATTGCGATTTGGTGCCGGCGACCCGGCTGCACCGGCAGGCGTAGAAAACGTACGAGGTGTAGATCTCAATGTCGTTCCCCCTCGAAGGCGGGTGTGACTGCGGTGCAGTCCGATACCGAATGCAAACCCAGCCGTTGGTTGTTCACTGCTGTCATTGCCGCTGGTGCCAACGCGAAAGCGGAGCTTCATTCGCCCTCAACGCAATGATCGAAAGTGATCGCATCACTACACTCGGTGCTATCCCCGAGCTGGTGAATACGCCTTCGCATAGCGGGCGCGGCCAGCAAATTGCCAGATGCCAACTGTGTCGAATCGCGCTGTGGAGTCACTATTCCAGCGCGGGCCCGGTGGTGGCCTTCGTCCGCGTCGGTACGCTCGACAATCCTGATGTATTGCCACCCGACATTCACATCTTCACGGAGTCGAAACAACCCTGGGTCGTCTTGCCGCCGAACATGCCTGCGGTTCCGATCTACTATGATCGGGAGAAGTATTGGCCCGAAGACAGCTTGCGGCGACGGCAGGCAATCCAATCGCTCATCTTGGAGTATCAAAGATCACAATCCAACGTCTAACCAACGCTTGGCGCCGCCGAGACGCCTAAGCGGATTGGGGCCGCGTATGGCGGAATCCGCGTTGAGCCAGAAGTCACCGGGGTTACGGCGCCCCGTCGCTGCCGGCTAGGAGCGAATACGATGAGGTCTTACTTTTCGCTGTGGACATATACCCGCGCTGCCGCTGTCGGTGCCGTGTGTGCGTTGAGTACCGTGGCGACTGACTCCTCCGAGGCCGGCTCTGTGCCCGCCACTGTCCCTGCGCAGTCGGCTGCTATCAGAGACGGCTCGCATGACTTCGATTTCATCTACGGCAAATGGAGGATGCCCAACCATCGCCTCAAGAAGCGCCTGGCAGCCTCCCACGAGTGGGCCGATTTCATCACCTGTGACGAGGGAGGTCCCCTGCCCGGGGGCATCGGCGATACCGACTACTGGAAAGCCAGCTACTGGAAGGACTTCGTGGGCGTGACCGTCCGCACTTACGATGCGAAGACGGGTCTGTGGCGCATCTACTGGGTCGACAACACGTTCTCGGAGGGTGTCATTCAGCCAC
Source organism: uncultured Pseudomonadota bacterium (assembly GCA_963794975.1). Classification (GTDB taxonomy): domain Bacteria; phylum Pseudomonadota; class Gammaproteobacteria; order Steroidobacterales; family Steroidobacteraceae; genus 13-2-20CM-66-19. The sequence continues at coordinate 1,449,967 of CAWCGL010000002.1, forward strand.
CGGTCGTGGGCAAGTTCACCGGCAACGTCGGTATATTCCAGGGAACAGACACCTTTAACGGTAAACCCATTCTGGTCCGCTTCACCTGGACGGTGAACCCCAAGGCCTCGCAGGTCGCAGAGCCGTGGGAACAGGCATTAAATCCCGCAGGCTTGCAGGTCGTAGCAAAGTGGGAGCAGGCATTCTCCACCGATGGTGGCAAGACATGGGAGACGAACTGGTACAACGAGTTCATTCATGACGATCACTGTACGCCAACCTCGTGACACCTGCGGACGCGTACTCCGCTGACTGCTCGCATCACCGGGAGGCAGGTCGGATGCCGGGACAATTGCCTCGAGTCTCTGCGCTAGGTTTGGCCTTTCTCGGCCTCGCCACAGGCTGCAGCGTGAGTTCGCCGCTCGTTCAGGCTCGCCTGAAACTGATCAGTGCCGGTCATACCGGCTGTCTTCCCGATGACAATGAGATCACGAATGTGTCATCCAAGGCAGACGGCAGTGGCATCTGGAACGCTACCTGCAAAGGCCGAACCTATCTGTGTACCGCGGTAGGGTCCGTAGGCAACTCGGAGTCGTTCAGCTGTGCGCCCGTCCCCCAATAGCGCGCAGCCAGGCCACGCTCGTAAGGGCGCGCACTTGTGGCGCAGTCACACGCGCTCGCCGCTCGAGCTCAGCGTTAGGGCATGTCCATGACGCGTGCGCGCGGACTTGAGGCAACCATCCAGGCGCTCGCGGCGTTTCCGGAGCGGCTCGGGCATTCCTTCAACAGCTTTCCTCCCGACCGCACCGGCTGGGCGCCCGGCGCGTGGGACGGCATCCCCAGCGAGAGACTCACCGCGATTGAGCAGATCTGCCACGTCCGTGACATAGAGGTCGAGGGCTACAGTGTCCGGTTCCATAGAACCAGGACCGAAGTGCAGCCGGTGCTGCCCGACCTCCCGGGTGAGTCGATGGCGCTGGAGCGCAACTACGCCGCCGCCGATCCGGCGGCGGCCTTGCGGGATTTTGCTGCCGCCCGCATGCACACGGTCGACACCATTCGCGGGTTTGCCCCGGCCGAGCTGAGCCGGGAGGCGCTCTTCGAAGGTCGCCGCACGACGCTCGCCGGGCTGGTGCACTTTCTGTGCAGCCACGACTACCAGCATCTGTCGGGACTGCAGTGGCTGCTGGCGAAGATCGAACAGCGCTAATGCACGGCCGGCAGCGGGGGCGCGCATGGTCATAGGCGGCAGCTGTCACTGCGGCAACATCAGTTTCCGGCTCGAGTGGCCACAGGATGCAGCGCAGATCCCGGCGCGCGCGTGCACCTGCTCCTTCTGCAGCAAACACGGCGGAGTATGGACCTCGCACGCGGGCGCGGCGCTGGTGATCCACGTTACCAGTGCTGAACTTGTATCCAGATACACCTTCGGGACCGGTACTGCGACTTTTCACGTGTGCCGCCGCTGCGGCGTGGTTCCCGTGGTCACCTGCCAGCTGGACACGCGTCTGTATGCCGTCGTCAACGTCAATGCATTTCAGGACGTCGAGCCATCGTTGCTGCGCCGGTCGGCAGCGGAATTCGCGGGCGAGGATCTGGACGCGCGTCTTGAGCGCAGGAAGCGCAACTGGATCGCCCGTGTGCGCATCGTCGAAGCGGCGCCGTAGCATCCCAGATCAGAGGAAGTTGCCTTTGCGGGGCCGTGGATTATGAACTCACGGGCCACCTATAGATAAGGGGCCCCGGCACCAGCGAGTACCCCTTTCGGAGCGAACACCTTCAGCGCCCGAACTTGTAGTTGGCGCCGACGAAATAGCTGCGACCGTAGTTGTTGTAGATATCCGGGTTGAAAGGCTGGGAGGTGATTCCAAGGGTGGTGTTGTCGAGCGGCGGCTGTTTGTTAAACACGTTGTTGACGTTGACCGTCACCACCAGGCCCTTAACGAGTTCGTAGTTGGCACTCCAGTTGGCAAGCCACCAGGCAGGCAGCTTGCCGGCATACGGTTGCGCATAGCCGGCCGGATCCTGAATCGCCTGGTTGTTCGGCGAGGTGCCGTAGTACTCCACGTACGCCGTCGTGCCGAACTTCTGGTAATTCCACGTCAGGGCCAGGTTCGCCTTGTCCTGGAAATCAATGTCCCGGAACAGTTCGGCATAGAAAGGATTGGTGATGAGGTTGAGTGTCGGATCGCCGGGGAAGCTTACTGCGGTATGTGTGAGTGTATGGGTGTACGCGGCTTCTAACACCATGTTCCCCAGCGCGCCCATGTTCCAGCCGTAACTACCCGAAAACACGATGTCCGACAGGTTTTCCACGGCCAGATTCTGCTTCGGCGTGAAGATCTCGGTGATCAGCCCGGAGACCGGGTCGCGGGTGACCTGGGAGATCGCGGCGACGCAGGTCGGGGAGGTCGGATCCAACTGCCCCAGGCGGCAGGCCGCCTCGGTGCGCAGCAAGTCCTCGTCGGTCACAGTAGTGACCTCATTGGTGATATGCCAGTTGAGATAGTCGACCGAAAACGAACTGCGCTCCACCGGCGACCAGACCAACCCGGCATCCCAGACCCTGGCTGTGATGGGGGCGAGGTTGGTGTTTCCCTGGGTAACGCCCTGAACCGAGATGCCAGACTGCGGGCAGTTCTGAATGTTATTCGCGTATCCGTGCGTGTCGCAGTAGTAATAGTCATTGCTGCTGCTGGTAAAGAAGCCGCTCGGTCCCTGGAATTCATCAGCCAGCGTCGGCGCCTTGAAGGCAGTGCCATAGCGGCCACGGACGAGCAAGTTCTTCAGCGGGCGGTACTCAAGGCCCAGGTTGTAGGTGAACTTGCTCACGCTGTCGTCGGGGAGTTTGTAGTCGTCGTAGCGGCCCGAGAGGGCGAGCGTCACCTGCTGCAGTATTGGCAGACGCACCTCTGCCGTGCCTGCGTACCGGTTGCGATGGCCGTCGCCCGCGGTGGCGGTGTACAGGTAAGACTCCCCATCGGTGTAGGCCGGGTCGGGCGTGTACTGCCAGGTCTGGTGACCACCTTCGACTAGCAGCGCGATACCGGCATCACCGCCCGGAAGGGCGAACAGCGAGGAGTTGGTCACCTCGACCCGCCCCAAGCTGTCGGTGGTTTCGGAGCGTGAAAACACATAGCCGGTGAAGCTTGCGTATTGGGCCGGGGTAATGGGGCTGTAGAACGCCGGGAAGTTCACTGCATACGAAGGGTCCCCGCCCGGACCAATGCCGAGTGGGGGGCCGAAGATGGGGGCGAAGAAGGCATTGATCTTGCTGGCGAACGCAAGATGGAGCGCCTCGGTCAGTTTGTTCTTGGTGTAGGTGAAGTCCGCCGTGTATTTCCAGGTCGAGGCCCCGATCGCGCCCGTGAGTCCTAGTGTTGAGCGAATGGAGTTGGTGGTGTTCTTGTTGTCCTGACTGCCTAGGTCGCCAACCTCCTCGGGCGAGAAGATGTGCTGCAGGTTCAGATACTGGCCAGGCACCGCCGGATCTTCGAAGAACGCGTAGTTGGCGCCGCCATTGAAGTTGCCGCCGTCCTGGGTGTCGAAAAAGGCCGACCCGGCATTGAACCGCGCCACCTCGTGGGCGAGCAGGGCGTCCCCGAACAGCTGGAGGTTCGGATTGATGTCATAGGTGACATGCAGGTAACCCTGCGTGTTCTCCTGACCATTGGCGATCGTGGTCGCACTCGCGCGGTAGGTTCCGCAGTAGAAGCCGGGTCCGCCGTCTTCGGCGGGACTGCGGTTACCGCGACTATATTGGCCGACCGTACCGCCAAACAGCTGGGTGACGTTGGCACAGGCATTCGGTAGCGGGAACTGGTAGTTCGTCGTGAAGTCATTCTGGTTCAGACCGAGAACCAGAAAGTCGCGCTCCGCGGTCTGCGGTGAGTTCGGAATGATACTGCCCCCGAAGTACTGCGCGGTCGACGCGCGCTGGTAACTCCAGATCGGGTCGATTTTCTCGTACTGCCCGCCGAAGACCACGTTCAGCTTGTCGGTATTGATCCCGTCGGCAAAACCAATGCGCGTCTGCTGGCCCCCGCCGTCCTTGGTCCAGCCGTAGCGCACGTCAGCTTCGGGGCCATCCATCTTCTTCTTCAGGTTGATGTTGATGACGCCTGCGATCGCATCCGATCCGTAGATAGACGACTGGCCACCCGGCAGGATGTCAATGTGATCGATCAGGACGTTGGGGATGCCGCTGATGCTGGTGATGGTGTCGCTGCCGTTGTATAGGGCCGGGTAGTCAGCGATCGGTCGACCGTCGATCAGGTACTTGGTGTAGCCGGGCGCGAGCCCGAACAGGCTGAGAACCTCCGCGCCTGCGGTAAAGCCGTTTGCTACCTGGGCGTTCTGAATGCCGCCGGTGGCGAAGGAGGTGTGCTGCAGCGCATCGGCTACCGAGGCGTAGCCCTTCCTCTGGATGTCATCGGGGGTGATGACCGTGAGCGGCTGCGCGGTTTCTTTCTGCACCTGCGGGATCAGCGACCCGGTGACGACAACTTCTTGGAGCTTGTCGGCCGTGCTGTCGTTCTTCGTTGCGGTCTGCGCTACGGCCTGTAGCGAGATACCGAGAGACAGGCTGCACAGCAAGGCGAGAGGACCGCCTGCGCGAGTTCCGAAGACCCGCGTAACGAACGTGTTCAAATCATTCTCCTGATTTGTTCGAATCGCGCCACATAGCCCCAGTGCGCCTTTTCTACACGGTCCATCCGCGTTCCGGGCCACGGACCGACGCGAATTCCGCACCCCTGGTCGCAATTTTCATCGCTTCTGCCTTGCCGCGAAGCCGGCACCGAGCGGCCGCGAGCGGCACCGCGCCTGGCGATTGGCTTTGCTCGGCTGCAACGGAACTGCCGCGGGCGGAGGGCCTGAAGGAGCACCATGTCTGGGAAGCCTGCAGTCGATCCTTTTCGAAGAGCACACCTTCCCGCCCGTCCCGGCCTTTATCGCCCGCTGAAGCAGTGCAACTTGAATTCGAACACCATGTAGACGGCCGACCGCTGTCGTTGCACTTTCACGTCTGCTGTGAATTGGTGTGGCGGATCCAATGCCAGGAGCACGCGCGAACCCGGGACGCCCCGCAACTCAAAGGGCTTGAAACGGGCCCCGCTACCAGGGATACAGCGGCTGCGAGAGTGCCTTGTGAAAGGACGGCTGCGGTGACTCCGTTGCCAGCTCCAGCACCATGTCGGCCTGGTACCAGGTGTACCCGCGGGTTGGCGCGATGGCCAGAAAATGGTCATCGAGGTACTGCGGCTTTGGCATGCCGGCCGGAACCGGACTTGGAATAGCGCCCTGCAGGTAGCGGAAGGTTTCGAGCCTCCGGGCCGCAAAGGGCGGATCCTGTTCGCGCCAGAACGCCAGCGCGATGCGGTTCGCCCCGTTCTCGGCGCCGTACGAATGCGACCGAGTGAGCTGCCGGCAGCTCTGCCACCAGTGCCCCAGTTCGTGCACGAATACCCACCCGTACGTACCGTCCTCGAACATGGCCTGCGCGCCTTGGCCACCGCCAGCATGTTCGGCGAGGTTTTCGAAGCGCTGGCGCTGCTCCGGCCCGAGCCGGGACCAGGTGACCACGAGCACCGTGTTGCTGTCAGGGTCGAAGCCGCCGAAGGATGCGGGATCCCCGAGCTTGATCAGCGGTGCCGGGCATGCCCGGTAGCCCTCCTCAAAGGCACGGCGGATGAAGGCAGCGCGCTCGTGCGTGAGGCGCGCCAGAACCGCGGCATCGGAGGTCTCGCCTGCGGCACGGGCGCCGGCCGCGATGAGGATGGACACCACACCCAAGCAAAGCACTGAGCGGATCGACATGGTCACTCCCCTGGTGCGCGGCGCGGCCTGCTTGAGTATGCCAGACCCGCGGCGCGAGCCTGTTGGGCGGCGCGTACAATGCCAAGGCATGAGGCAGCACGTCGGCATCGTCGCCTGTTCGGCCGAGGGGGCCGCCCTGTGCTATCGCACCCTTTGCCTGGAGGGCGCGCAGTACCTTGGCGCGCACGATCATCCGGAAGTCTCGCTGCACGGGCACTCGCTGGCCGGCTACATGCAGTACATCGACCGCGACGACTGGGCCGGCGTCGGAGAACTGATGCTCTCCTCGGCCGGCAAGCTCGCGCGCGCAGGGGCGGACTTCCTGATCTGCCCGGACAACACGATCCACCAGGCGCTGCCCGGGGTGCTCGAGCGCTCGCCGCTGCCATGGCTGCACATCGCCGCGGTGGTAGCGCAGGAGGCACGCGCGCGCGGCTTCCGCCGCATCGGCATCACCGGCACGCGCTACCTCACCGACAGCGAGGTGTACCCGCAGCAGCTCACCGCGGCGGGCCTCGAATTCCTGCGGCCGCTGGCCGCGGAGCAGGCCGAGATCAACCGCATCATCTTCGAGGAACTGGTGCGCGGGCAGCTGCTCGCCCGCTCGCAGGCCTACTTCCAGCAGGTGTTCCGGCGCATGCACTCGGCCGGCTGCGATGCCGTGGTGCTCGGCTGCACGGAGATCCCGCTGCTGATGAGCGATGCGAACTCGCCCCTGCCAACCCTGGACTCCACGCGCCTGCTGGCGCGCGCGGCCCTGCGGCGCGCGGTGAGAGCATAGCGGGGCGCGACGAAGCGCGTTGACTGATCACTCAAGTCGGATTAGCATCGACTTGAATGACTACTCAAGCCAAGCGCCGCACCCGTCCCGACACGCGCACGCGGCTGGTGCTGACCGCGATGCGGCTGTTCTGGGAGAAGGGCTACGGCTCGACCAGCATCGCCGACGTGCTGCAGGCGGCCAGGGTCAACAGCGGCAGCCTCTACCATTTCTTTCCCGGCAAGCAGGACCTGCTGCTGGCGGTCCTGGACCTCTACCTCGCCGGCATCCGCGAGATGCTGCTCGAGCCTGCCTGGCGTGGCGTGGACGACCCGATCGAGCGCATCTTCGCCCTGCTCGCCCGCTACCGGTGCTCGCTCACCGACACCGAGTGCACCTACGGCTGCCCGATCGGCAGCCTGGCGCTGGAGCTGCACGAGCCGGACCTCGCCGTGCGCGAGCGCCTGGCGGCGAACTTCACCGCCTGGATCGACGCCATCGAGGAGTGCCTGAACGCCGCCGGCGAGCGGCTGCCGGCGCGACTGCGAGCGCCGCGAGCTGGCCGCCTTCGTGCTCACCACCATGGAAGGCGGGCGTCATGCAGGCGCGCACCTACCGGCGCATCGACAATTTCGACGGCGCCGTGCGCCAGCTGCGCGCCTACTTCGAGCAATTGCTGGGCGCGGCCGCCGCCGGCAGCGCAGCCTCCACCCCTCAAAGCAAAGCGGAGCGACGATGAACACCCTCAGCCGATGCCTTGCCTTAGCTGCGACCCTGGCCGGCGCCGGCCTGTGCGCAGCCGCGCAGCCGGCGCCCTCCCCCTACCAGCCGCTGGCGTTCCTGGTCGGCCACTGCTGGCGCGGCAGCTTCCCCGGCGGCCAGGTGAGCGACGAGCACTGCTTCAGCTGGGTCTACGGCGGCAAGTTCGTGCGCGACCAGCACGTGGTGCGCCACGGCGGCGGCCAGCCGGATGACCTGGGCGAGTCGATCTACCTGTGGGATGCCGCCGCCGGGCAGCTGCAGTACCTGTACATCGAGAGCGACGGCGGCTTCAGCCGCGGCACCGTCACTGGCGAGGGCGAGACGCTGGTATTCCCGCCGACGCACTTCGCGCAGGACGGCCAGGAACAGACCTACCGCAGCCGCTGGCAGCGCAGCGGGCGATGCCGCCTACGAGGTGGTCACCGAGTTCCAGGTGAAGGGCACCTGGACGCCGCGGCTTCAGCGTGCACATGCAGCAGGTGCCCGGCCGGCTGAAGCGCCGCTGCGCTTCAGGACTCGTGCGCTGGTGTCGCGCGCGCGGCGGCCGGCGCCCGGGCGGCGCTTCGGCCGGGCGCCGCCACACCGGGCGCCGCACCAGCGTGCTCTTGCCGAACAGCGATTCGATCAGGTCGACGGCCAGCACCGCGGTGCGGTTGTGGACATCGAAGGCCGGGTTGAGCTCGACCACGTCCAGCGAGGCCAGGCGCCGCGTGTCGGCGATCATCTCCATGCACAGCTGCGCCTCGCGGTAGGTCGGGCCGCCCGGCACCTGCGTGCCCACGCCCGGGGCGATCTCCGGATCGAGGAAGTCCACGTCGAAGCTCACGTGCAGGTGGGTGTCGTCGTCCAGCCCGGCCAGCGCCTGCTCGAGCGTCTGGCGCATCCCCATCTCATCGATGTGGCGCATGTCGAACACGTCCAGCCCCTGCTCGTGCACGAAGCGCTTCTCGCCCGCGTCGACGCTGCGGATGCCGATCTGGCGCACCCACGAGGGCTCGATCGCCGGGGTGTGCCCGCCGATGGCGGTCAGACCCTCGCGGCCCGAAGCCGCACAGGCAGGCCACCGGCATGCCGTGCACGTTGCCGCTCGGGGACAGCAGGCTGGTGTTGAAGTCGGCGTGCGCATCCAGCCACAGCACGCGCAGCTTCTTGCCCTGCTCGCGGCAGTGGCGCGCCACGGCGCTGATCGAGCCGATGGCGAGCGAGTGGTCCCCGCCCAGCAGCACCGGCAGCCGGCCGAGCCTGCAGCTGGCCGTACACGCTCTCGTGCACCAGCTGGTTCCAGCGCACCACCTCGGGCAGGTGGCGGTAGCCCTCCACGGGCGGCTGCCAGGGATTGGCCGGTCCGTTGAGGTTGCCGAGGTCGTGCACCTCCAGGTCGCGGCCGCGCAGCGCGCCCGCGATGCCGGCCACGCGCAGCGCCTCCGGTCCCATGGAGGCGCCGCGGTCGGCCGCGCCGATGTCGGTGGGCGCGCCGATCAGGGCTGCGGTGCGCGGCGGCCTCATGCCAGTACTCCACGGCGCGCGGCGACGGCCTGCGGCGCGGCGCCGCCAGCAGCGCGAACAGGTCCTTCGGGTCATCCAGGTCCGGCACCAGGTCGACCTGGGCCTGCTGGCCGCGCTCCTCCTGATGGATGCGCAGCAGATAGCGCAGCGCGGAGAAGTCCTCCAGCGCAAAGCCCACCGAGTCGAAAATGGTCACCTCGTCGGCGCGGCGCGCGGCCGGGGGCGGCGCCGCTGAGCACGCGGGTGAGTTCGGTCACCGCAAAGGCCGCCGGCATCTGCTGGATCTCGCCCTCGATGCGCGACTGCGGCTCGAACTCCACCACCACGCGCGCATCGGCGCGCTCGAGGATGCGCGCGGTGCAAGCTCGGTCTTGCCCGGGCAGTCCCCGCCGACGGCGTTCAGGTGCACGCCCGGGACGATCATCTCGGGAGTGAGGATGGTGGCGTTGCGCTTGTCGGCGGTGACGGTGGTGATGATGTCGGCGCCGCGCACCGCCTCGGCCGTGGAGCTGCAGCGCACGACCGCAAGCCCCGGCCAGGCGCAGCAGCGCCAGGTTGCGCTCGAGCTTGTCGGTGGCGCGCCGCATCGGTGTCGTACAGGCGCACCTCGCGGATGCCGAGCATGTGGTGGAACGCGATGATCTGGAACTCGCTCTGCGCGCCGTTGCCGATCATCGCCAGCACCCGGCTGCCGGGACGGGCCATGCGCCGCGCCGCCAGCGCCGAGGTCGCCGCGGTGCGCAGCGCGGTGGTCAGGGTCAGCTCGGAGAGCAGCAGCGGGTAGCCGGTCTCCACATCCGCCAGCACCCCGAAGGCGGTCACGGTGAGCAGGCCCACGCGGTGTTCTTCGGGTGGCCGTTGACGTACTTGAACGCGTACAGCCGCCCGTCGGAGGCGGGCATCAGCTCGATGACCCCGACCGGGGAATGGCTGGCGTGCCGGGCCGACTTGTCAAAGGCGTCCCAGCGCAGGAAGTCCGCCTCGATCTCCCGGGCCAGCTCCTCGATGAACCGCGCGGCGCCGCGCCGGGCGACGCAGTTCCTGGATGCGCTCGATGCCGATGAAATCGACCATGGCTCCGCTCCGTATTGACCGGCCCGCCGTGCGGGTAGCACGACGGGGAGGACTATGGTCGTCGGGCGAGCAAACCAAAATATAGCCAGAACTATGCCCAGATCTTGCAGCTTACAGGATCAGAATGACAGGATATATTGACGTATTGATAGGGTGCAGACGCACCAACCGGGAGCGCCCCATGGATGACACCGACCGGCAGCTGATCGGGCTGCTGCGCAGCAACGCCCGCGCCTCGGTCGCCTCCCTCGCCAAGACCCTCGGGGTCTCCCGCGGCACCGTGCAGAACCGCATGGCGCGCCTGGCGGCCGACGGCACCGTCGTCGGCTACACCGTGCGCCTGAAGCCGGATATAGAAGAGCAGCGCATGCGCGCCTTCATGACCGTGGCGGTCGAGGGCAACCAGGTCGACGGGGTCATCCGCGCCATGCGCGGCGAGCCGGCCGTCGCTGCTCTCTACAGCACCAACGGTCGCTGGGACATCGTCGCCGAACTGCGCGCCGACAGCCTGGAGGGCTTCGACCGGGTGCTCGCGCGCATCCGCCTCATCGAGGGCATCTCGCAGACCGAGACCAGTCTGCTGCTGTCGACGTTCAAGTTCTGACCTGCAGCGGCTCAAGTGCATGCACTTAACCGTGGAAGCACTCGCCGCGTGCCCGCAGCACCTGCCGAGCGTTGCGCAGTGGATCTACCGGCAATGGTGGTCCGAGGTGCCCGGTGCCAGCATGGCGACGCTGGAAGCGATGCTGCGCGAAGGCCTGACACAGGCGCCGATGCCGCTGACCCTGGTCGCCACCGCGGAGCAGCGTCCGGTGGGGACCGTCTCGGTGCTCGCCCATGATGTCGGCACCGAGGCCTGGACACCGATGTCGCCGTGGCTGGCGGCGCTGTACGTCATCCCCGCGGCGCGCCGGCGCGGCGTGGGCGCAGCCCTCATCGAGGCTGCACTGGCGCGGGCAGCCCAGTTCGCCGCCGGGACGATCTACCTGCTGACCACCGACCAGGAGGCCTACTACGCGCGGCTGGGCTGGAATCTGCTGACACGCAGCGACGAGGGCACGTTGATGACGCGGATGCTCCCCCGAACGCGCTAGGCGGCCAGCACCCGCGTGTCGGTCCAGTCCAGAACCAGCGCACGGTGGGCGAAGCGCCACAGCCCCGCCTCGCGCCGCCAGCGATCCTGGTAGCGGATCGCCCAGGTGAGGATGGTGGTGCGCCCGTCGGCAACGGTGAGGTGATCGGCGACCGAGTAGGTTTCCCCCCGGGCGCTATCGCCATCGATGGCCACGACCTGGTTGTGGACGCGGTGCTGGGTCACGGCGTAGAGCTGCGCCATGATATCGAGCGCGCCCACGATCTGCGTGCGGCCCTTAAGCTCGATCCCCGGCGCCTCGATCACGCAGTCCTCCGTCATGATCGAGGCCCACAGGGCCTTGTCGCGCCGGTCGGCCCCCTGGGCATACAGCTCGGCCGTGCGGCGCAGGGCCGCCTCGTCGATGAGTCGCTCAACGCTTGGATCGTTCATGGCATCACTCGCACTGCAGGTGAATGTGGTACGGTGCATCGCTGGCTGGTAGATCTCGGACGCCTGGAGCGCCGCCTAGGCGCGCAGCCAGTGGACCTGGCCCCCCTCTGCCAGCCGCGTGAGGGCCGCACGGCTGTGCAGGTAGCGCACGTGCGCCAGGGTCTCCCCGTAGGCCAGCAGGCTGTTCCAGCCCTCAAGGTTACGCGCCCCGAACAGCTCCCCGACGATGGCCGCGGTGCCGCGCGGTTCGCGGCAGAACTCCAGTACCTGCCCCAGGCGCCGCTCGTGCCCGGCGCGCAGCTGCCGCGCACGATCGGCCGCGCCACGGAATGGCTGGCCGTGGGCCGGCAGCACGATGGTCTCGGCGGAAGCGTGGCCAGCCACTCGAGCGAGGCGAAGAAGTCGGCGAGCGGGTCGGGCGGAGCCGGCGCCCGGGTAGAGGCTGATGTTGCTCGAGATGCTCGGCAGCAGCTGGTCGCCGCTGATCATCAGCTGCGCCTTCGGCCAGTGGAGGCACACGTGACCCTCGGCGTGCCCGAAGTGCAGGGATGCCTGCCACGGGTCGCGCAGCTCCGCGATGCGCTCGCCCTCGGTGATGGGCGTGCCTCGGCGGGCAGGCCGCTGGTGAGCCTGGCGAACACGCCGGCGGCCTTGGCGCGTGCGAGCAGCTCCTCGAAGTCCACGCCCCAGGTATCGCGGTAGTCGGCCAGCGCCGCCGCCGCCGCCACCGGCGATGTTCTGCAGCGAGCCCTGCGCGGCGCGGCGCGCCGGCGCGCTCATGCGCACCGGCACCGCGTAACGGCTGGCCAGATGCGCGGCCATGCCGAAGTGGTCCGGGTGGTGATGCGTGACCAGTATCGCCTCGAGTTCCTGGTCCAGCCGCTCGCTGACTCCGAGGGATGCCCAGGCGGCATGGGTATCAGGCTGGTTCATGCCGGTGTCGATGAGCACGCGGCTGGCGTTGCCCGGGGCAAGCCAGACATTGATGTGGCCGAGCGGGCCGGGCACCGGCAGGCGGATCCAGCGCAGGTCCCCGGCCGCATCCACGGCGGTGCCCGCGGCCGGCGGCTGCCACTCCATGCGGCTCGATGCTCACCGCGCGCCGTCCCGCCGGCCGGCGCGCGGGGTGGCTGCGATGAGCTCCGCCAGCGTGTCTGCGCCGCTGCATCCAGCCGGCGCCGTAGCGGGTAGCGCGTGCCGACCCGCCAGGCGTGCAGGATGCCGGCGTAGGTGCCACCGACGATCTCCGCCAGCACTGCGGTGGGAACGTCGCGCCGCACGTTGCCCTCGCGCCGGCCCTGCTCCAGTACCCGCGCGAATGCCTGGTGCGTGCGCTCGGTGCGCACCGCCGAATCCGGGGCCGCCCCGAAGGTGGTCTCGGAGGCGCCGATCAGCACGCGCGACAGCTCCGCGCTCTCCTCGACCTTGGAGGCCGTCCAGCCGAAGAGCGCCGCGATGCGCTGCGCGGCCGTGCCCGGCTCATCGAACTGCGCCTCGATCAGCTTGAGGAAGCGCGACTCCATCTCGTGCACCAGCGCGGCCAGCAGCAGGTTCTTGGAGGGGAAATAGTTGAATACCGTGGGGCGCGAGACCCCGGCGACGCGCGCGATGTCGTCCATGGTGGTGCCGGCCACGCCCTGGCGCGCAAACAGGCGGCGCGCCGCGGACAGGAGCTCGGCACGCACCCGCGCCTTGCCGTCCTCGCGACGCGAGGGCGACCGGGCGCTCCCGCGGCGGCGTGCGTGACTGGGGCGCGGCGCGCATCGCCTACAGCCGCGCGGCTCTTTGGGCAGCCCGAGGGCGCGCTCGGCGATGATGTTGCGCTGGATCTGGTTGGTGCCCCCGTAGATGGTGTCGGCGCGCGAGCCCAGGAACACGCTGCTGCGGCAGCTCCCACTCGTAGGGCGCGCGCGGCGATCTCGCCCGCCAGGTCCGAGCACATCGACCGCCAGCTCGCCGAGCTTCTTGCGCCAGCTCGCCCAGAAGATCTTGTACGTGTAGGCCTCGTTGGAGAGCTTGCCCTCCTGGGCGTTCGAGAGCATGCGCAGCGCGCTGTAGCGCATGAGCTTCAGGCCGATGTGCGCGTGCGCCAGGCGCTGGCGGATGAGCGGGTCAGCGATGAGCCCGTTGCCGCGTGCCGCCGCGATGATGGCATCGAGCTCGTTGCGGAAGCTCATCTGCTGGCCGAGCGTGGAGACGCCGCGCTCGAAGGCCAGGGTCGCCATGGCCACCTTCCAGCCCTCCCCGGGGGCCCCGACCACGTTCTCCGCGGCGGTGCGCGCATCGGCGAAGAAGGTCTCGTTGAACTCCGCCTCGCCGGTGAGCTGGCGGATGGGGCGGACGGTGACCCCCGGCTGGCGCATCGGCACCAGCAGGTAGGACAGGCCGCGATGGCCGCGCGAGCCCTCTTCCGTGCGGCACACGACGAAGGCCCAGTCGGCAAACTGTGCCAGCGAGGTCCACACCTTCTGGCCGTTGAGCACCCATTCGCGTCCGTGCGCGCCCTCGTCGAGCGCCGCGCGCGTGCGCACGTTGGCCAGGTCCGAGCCGGCATTGGGCTCGCTGTAGCCCTGGCACCAGAATTCCTCGCCGCGCGCGATGGGCAGCAGGAAGCGCTGCTTCTGCGCCGCGCTGCCGAAGGCGAGGATGGTGGGGCCGGCCAGCTCGATGCCCATGTGGCCGATGCGCCCGGGGCGCGGGCGCGCGCGTACTCCTCGGCGAAGATGACCTGCTCGGCAAGCGTCGCGTCGCGGCCGCCAAACTCGGCCGGCCAGCCGATGCAGCTCCAGCGCGCAGCTCCCAGCGCGCGCTCCCACTCCATGCGCCGCTCGAGCATGGCGCTCAGGCCGGTGAGACCGCGCAGGTCCTTGAACGGCCCGCTGAGCTGCGCTGTCCAGCCAGCCGGCGGCCTCGTCGCGGAAGCGCTCCTCGCTCGTTGGTGAATCCCAGTCTCATCGTGATCCTCCTTCAGAACGCCGGCACGGCGGCGGCGCCCATGCCGAGCACGCGCAGCAGCTGCTCGCGCTGCCACGCCGGGCTGCCGAGCAGCGTCGCGCTCGCCCGCGCGCGCTTGAAATACAGGTGGGCCTCGTGCTCCCAGGTAAAGCCGATGCCGCCGTGCAGCTGGATGGCATTCGCGGCGCAATCGTAGAAGGCATCGCAGCAGTAACTCTTGGCGATGGCGGCGGCCTCGGCCAGCTCGCGCCGTTTTCATCGGCCACGCAGGCCGCGTACCAGGAGGCCGAGCGGGCGGCCTCCACCTGCGACCATCATGTCCGCCAGGCGGTGCTTGATGGCCTGGAAGCTGCCCACCGGGCGGCCGAACTGCTCGCGCTGCTTGACGTACTCCACGCTCATCTCGAGCACGCGCTCGGCGCCGCCGAGCGCCTCGGCGGCGAGGGCGATCTGCGCGCGCTGCAGCGCCTTGCGACGGCCGCAGCCAGCGCTCCCGCGGGCCCCGAGCAGCGCGTCGCCCGTGACGGCCACCGCGTCAAGGCGCAGGCGACGACATCGGGCGGGTGAGATCGAGCATGACGTGCGGGGTGATGGTGACTCCCGGGGAATCGGCTGGGATGACCACGACGGAAAGGCCGTCGTCCCCGGCCGAGCCCGGGCTACGCGCCAGCACCAGGAGCAGGTCGGCCGTGTCCGCGTGGATCACGAAATCGCTGGTGCCCGAGAGCGCGAAGCCCGCCGCCGGCCGCGGCGGAAGCTCCACGGTCACCCCGTCCACGCCCGCGCGGCCCTCGGAGCCGGTGAGCGCGCAGGCGATCTGCGTTCTCCCCGCCGCAATGCGCCCCAGCAGTGTCCTGCGCACTGCGCCGGAGTGCCGGCCTCAGCCACCAGCGAGGCTGCCAGTGCCACGGTGCTGAAGAACGGCGAGGCAACCAGCCGCCGACCCTGCTCTTCCTGGAGGATGCACAGCTCCACCCAGCCCAGCCCCGCGCCGCCGAAGCGCTCGGGAATGGCAAGGCCCGCCCAGCCGAGCTCGCCGGCCATCTGCTGCCACAGCCTGCGGTCATAGCCGCCCGGCAGCGTCCAGTGCGGCGCGCACGCGCTCCGGGCTTGCGTGCTCGGCAAGGAATGCGCGCGCCGCCTCGCGGATCGCCAGCTGCTCCTCGCTATGCGAAAACTGCACGTCGGCCTCCGCGGGCTGCCCGGCACCTTGGCTGCCAGAGCAGCGCCGTGCCTGCCTGCGCCGCCGCGGGACGAGCGCGCGCACGGCCGGGCCGTGCTTCGCTGAACGCCTCGACAGTTACGGGGACGGGATCGGTGCGGCCGGAGTGCATCGCCTTACGGTGCGCGGGGTACTAAAGTAGACTCTAGTATAAATATCTCCGTGACGCGGACACAAGTCCGCGCCGCCGCTGCCCGCCCGGCCACGTCCCTGCGCCCGGGCGGCAATACCTCACTCGACGATGATGGTGCCTACCATGCGCGGATGGATCGTGCAGAGGAAGTGGTAGGTGCCGGGCTTGTCGAACTTGAAGCTGAAGGCTTCCCCGGTGTCCATCGCGTTGGAGCGGAACAGCCCGCTGTCGCTGAACACCGTGTGCGGCTCCTCGTCCTTGTTCGCCCAGGTGACCGTGGTGCCGGCCTTCACGGTGAGCGTGGTGGGCACAAACATGAAGTCCTTGATGAGCACCTGGGGGGCGGCGCGGCGCGCAGCGGCTCCACGAGGCGATCAGGGTGGCGAGGAAGGCTGCGCTGAATAAGGCTTGCTGTGATTCTCATGCGAGTGTCGCGTCCGATAGAGTGAAGGCGTGGTGTTTGACCGCGGTGACGCTGGTGATGCCGAGCATCTGCGCCAGCTGGTCGGCCGGGACCTTGAGCGGGCCGGGACCGGTGCCCACGCCGGCTGCCGGCTGCGGATAGGCGGTCGAGCGGGCGGTGTGGAAGGTGATGTTGCCCTCGACCTTCTGCACGATCTGGTGGATGTGCCCGTTCAGCACGGTGACCGAGCCGAAGCGGCGCAGCTGCGCCATGAGCTGCCCCGGCATCGCCGGTGCCCCAGCCCCAGGGCTCGTAGATCGTCCACAGCGGCATGTGCGCGAACACCACGACGGGCGTGCTCGCCGAGCGGCCCTTCAGGTCCGCCGCGACCCAGGCGAGCTGCTCGTCGCCGAGGGTGCCGAGGCCGCCGGGCTTGAACTGCAGCACGTTGATCAGGCCGACGAAGTGCACGCCGCGCGTGGTCGAAGCTGTAGTAGCCCTGGTTGTCGGAGGCCTTGCCGAAGCGGCTGAAGTACTCGGTGACCGCCGGCATCGCTGGTGTCGTGCTCGCCGGGCACCGTGTGCATCTCGGTGGTGCGCAGGCGCGAGAACAGCTGCTGCGCCGTGTCGAACTCGGCCGGCTTCGACAGGTGCGTGATGTCGCCGGTATGGATGATCAGCGCCGGCTGCTGCGCTCATCGCGTTCACCAGGTCGATGCTCTGCGTCGAGCGTGCCGCTGACGTCCGGGTTGGCCTCCTTGTTGAAGCCGATGTGGGTGTCGCTGATCTGCACGAACAGCGGCTTGCCGGCGCGCGTGAGCCGGCCGGGTTGGCCGGCCGCCACGGCCAGGTCGATCGGCGTGAACACCCCGCCCGCCAGCGCGAACAGCGTGCCTGCCCCGCCGAAGGCCATGCACTTGAGCGCGCTGCGGCGCGAGTGCAGTTTTGAATCCGCCATCGGTCGTCTCCTGTGTAGGTACAGGAGGGAGACTCCGGCCGCGCGCGCGGTTATTCCGCGGCGCGGAAAAAATCCTACGGGTGCAGCTCGCGCTCGCCGGCGGCCTTGAGCAGCTGCTCCAGGCCCTGCAGTTCCGACCAGCCGGTATCCGAGACCGCGCAGTACATCAGGTCGCCCGGTCTGCCAGAACGCCAGGTGGTAGCCGCTGCGCGTGGTGTCGGCCGGCGGCGCCCCGCTCGCGGCCTTCCAGCTGAACACATTGATGAAGTGCGCCCCGTGCTGGTAGACGACCACCGCCGCGCGCTGGCGGCTCGATGGCATCGGTGCGCCCGCCCACCAGGCGGTAGCCCTGGTCGGCAAAATCGACCACCACCGGGGAGACATCGGCGCGGCCGGCGAACCAGGGCTTGACCGTGTGCCGGTCGGTCGAGACCACGTCGATCAGGTGGCCAGGGGTCAGGGAGTGGACGTGGGCGTCGACGAGCTGGTCCAGCAGGCTCGACCTGCGGGGCGAACAGCAGCAGGAACGCCAGCGCCGCGGCCACCGCCGAGCCGCCGACGCCGCCGAGCAGGCCGAGCCAGAACGGCCGCGTGCGCCAGCTGACGGCCGCTGCGGCGCCGGGCGCGACCGGGCCTGCTCGGCATCCAGCGCGCGCAGGATGCTGGCCCGCAGCGCCTGCGGCGCACGCTCGCCGGCAAAGTGCGCGCGCAGTGCGCCGCGGCCGGCTGCCAGGCCGGCCAGCTCGCGCGCGGCATGCCGCGCAGCGCGGCCAGGTGCTGCTCGAGCTGCGCCGCCGCTGCCGCGTCCAGCTCGCCGTCGAAGTACGCCTGCAGGCGCTCTGGTTCAGGGCACATGGTGCGCGCCTCCCGCGGAGTGAGCCGCCCACAGCGCCTTGAGCGCAGCGCGGGCGCGGGCCAGCCGCGACATCACCGTGCCGATCGGGCACGTTGGTGAGGGCGGCGATCTGACGGTAGTCCATCTCCTCGATCTCCCGCAGCACCAGCACCTCGCGGTGCTGCATCCGGCAGGCCGCTGCAGCAGGCGCTCGAGGTTGCGGCCTTCGTCCTGCCCGATGGCAATGGCCTCCGGTCCCGGCGCCGCGGCGATCATCGCACTGCGCCTCCTCCACGTCATGTTCCTCCGGCAGCGGCACGAAGCCGCGGCGCTGGCGCTGCTCGTGCCGCGGTGGCATGGCAGTTGCGCACGATCGTCAGCAGCCAGGCCTTGGCATCGCCCTGTGAGCCCGTCGAAGCCGCGGAACGCCCGCAGCACCGCCTCCTGCACCACATCGTCCGCGTCCGCGGGCGAGCCGCACAGCCAGCGCGCATACCGGTAGGCGGCATCCAGGTGCGGCAGCACCTGCGCCTCGAATCTGCCCCGCCTGTCATCCATGGATACGACCGCGTCCCCGCCCCACGGCGCACGACCGTACCCGGCTGTACCTGGAGACTCCCCGCATAGCGTGTTTATTCCCTCGCCCGTGCCGTACGCCCGCCGCCGGCTGCCGATGTTACCCAAAGCGTGGTAGGACGGGTGGGCGGCCCCTGTAGTATTAACTCCCCGGCTTTATCGTGCGGAGACTTGCATGCGCTTTACCCTGCAGCTGGGCTTCGCCCGCTACCCCGACTTCCAGCAGATCGCCCAGGTCGCCGAGCAGGCCGGTTTCAGCTCGATCGGCATGCCCGACAGCTTCTTCTTTCCCCAGCACACCGAATCGGAGTACCCCTACACCGATACCCAGGTGATCCGTGGCTACATCGAGGCCATGCCCTTCATCGAGCCGATCGTGTCGATGAGCTGGATGGCCGCGGCCACGCACAAGATCCGCTTCTATCCGAGCGTGATGAAGGTGCCCACGCGCCAGCCGTTGGTGCTCGCCAAGGCGCTCTCCTCGCTCGCCGTCATGAGCGGCGAGCGCATCCTGCTCGGGGCGGGCCTGAGTCCTTGGAAGGAGGACTTCACCTTCAACGGCGTGGATTTCGCCAAGCGCGGCCGCCTGATGGACGAGTGCATCGCGATCCTGCGCGGCGCGATGACGGGGCAAGTACTTCGAGTATCACAGCGAGAACTACGACTTTGGCCTGATGAAGATGTTCCCGGTGCCCAGCCGGCCGGTGCCGATCCTCATTGGCGGGCACTCCAAGCCCGCCCTCACCCGCGCCGCGCGCCTGGGGGACGGCTGGATCGCCGCCAACACCGACTTCGAGACCCTGAAGTCACTCCTCAGGCAGCTGCACGAGCTGCGCCGCGCGCACGGCACGGACGGCCGCAAGGACTTCGAGATCCACGGCTTCGATGTGGCCGCGCAGACGCCGTCGGACTACCAGCGCCTCGCGGAGCTGGGCGTGACGGATGCCTGCGTGGCGCCGTGGGGCTTCGACCCGTCCACGCCGCTGCCGGCGCAGCTGGACGGTATGCGCCGCTTCGGCGACACCATCATCAGCCGGATGTAGTCGTGCCGGGCTGCGGCAAAGCCGTGGAGACGCATGTCCCCGCCCCCTAAGAGCAAGGCCCGTTTGCAGCGCAAGCGCAGCGCCGCCAAGCGCACCACGCGCAGCCCCGGCAGCGCTGCCGTCCACACCTCCCGGGCGCTCGCGCGCGCGCATCGATCGCCTGGAGTCGATCGAGCAGATCCGCATGCTGGTGGCGAAGTACTCCCTCTCGCTCGACATGCGCGACGTGGACGCCCACGTGAACCTGTTCGCCGCGGATATCCGCGTCGGCCGCGAGCGCATCGGCCGCAGGCACCTGAAGAGCTGGGTGGATTCGATGCTGCGCGAGCAGTTCACCGGCACCTCCCATCACATCGGCGGCCACGTCATCGAATTCACCGACGCGGACCATGCCCACGGGGTCGTGTACTCCAAGAACGAGCATGAGACCGGCGACGAGTGGGTGATCATGCAGATGCTCTACTGGGATGACTACGAGCGCACCGCGGGCGCTGGTATTTCCGCCGCCGCCTGCCGTGCTACTGGTACGCCACCGACCTCAACCGCCCGCCGACCGGCGCGCGCAAGATGCGCTGGCCGGGACGCGAGCCTTACGAGGGCAGCTGGCATGAGCTGTGGCCCTCGTGGAAGGAGCTTCTGGGCCAATCCGCCCTGCCGGGGGAGCCGAAGTCGCCGCGCCGGCGCCGCTCGGCCGAGTTCCTCACCGCCATGCGCCGCGGCGCGCCGGATCCGAAGATCCGTGTCCGCTGAGAGCGCCGCCGGCGGGCGGCCGCTGTTAGGTCCGGTCGCCCTCGGTGGCCTGGCGCTGCGCAACCGCATCGTCATGGCCCCGATGACGCGCAACCGCGCAGGCGCGGGCGATGCGCCGGGGAAGCTGGCCGCTGCCTACTACGGCGCGCGCGCCGCTGCCGGCCTGATCATCACCGAGGGCACGCAGCCGAGTAAGCATGGCAAGGGCTACGCGCGCACCCCGGGCCTGTACACCGCGGCGCAGCTGGAGGGCTGGCGGCGCGTCACCGCCGCGGTGCACGCAGGTGGCGGCACGATCGTGCTGCAGATGATGCATTGCGGGCGCATCGGCAGCCGCCACAACAAGGACCCGGACGCCCATACCGTCGCACCCTCGGCCGTGCGGGCCCAGCGGACATATCTTCACCGATGCGGCCGGCCTGGTGGAGTTCGACATGCCCGAGGAGCTCTCGCCCGCGGGCATCCAGGCGACGTATCGGCGAGTACGCCCAGTCGGCGCGCGCCGCGCAGCTGGCCGGCTTCGACGGCGTCGAGCTGCACGCGGCCTCCGGCTACCTGCCGATGCAGTTCCTGTCCACCGGCACCAACCAGCGCCATGATGCCTACGGGGGCACGCTGCACAAGCGGCTGCGCTTCACCGCTGGAGGTCCTGGAGACCCTAAGCGAAGTATGGGGGCCGCAGCGCGTAGGGCTGCGCATCTGTCCGGGCAATCGCTTCAACGACCTGCACGACGAGGACCCGGTCGGCGACTTACGAGGCGCTGCTGCGCGCCGTGGCGCCGATGCAACCTCGCCTACCTGCACGTCGTCCGTTCACCGCGATGCCGCGATCGACGCATTCGCGCTGGCCCGGGCAAGCTTTCCCGGCGCGCGCATCCTCAACGACGGCTTCGACTTTGCCTCGGGGAATGCGGCGGTCGCCTGCGGGGCTGCGGCCGCGGTGTCCTACGCGCGCGGCTTCATCGCCAACCCTGACCTGGTGGCGCGCTTTGCAGCACGACCTGCCCCTGGCGCACTTTGACCGCAAGACCCTCTACACCGCCGGGGCCGAGGGCTACACCAGCTATCCGCCGTACGCGGACCCGGGACGTCCCTAGAACCAGCCGTCGTTGGCGCCGTCCCAGACGTCGATCTTCGGTGAGCCGCGATCGGCGCTGAAGTGCCCGAAATGACCGGCGTGGAAAGCCAGCGGATGGCCCGCACCGCGCGTGAGCGAGAGCACCTCGCCGATGATGACCTGGTGATCGCCGCCGGCATGCACCGCGTGCACGCGGCAGTCGAAGCGGCACAGGGCGCCATCCAGATGCGGCGGGTGCGGGTTGGTGCGCCAGTGCAGGTCGACCTCGAACTTATCCGCCGTGCGGCGGGCGAAGTGCAGCGCAAGTTCGCGCTGCTCGCGCGACAGCACGTGCACCGCAAAATGCGCCCCGGGGGCGAAGGCCGCGAGGCCGCTGCTGCTGTTCGCCAGGCACCACAGCAGCAGCGGCGGCTCGAGTGACACGGAGCTGAAGGAGTTGGCGGTGACGCCCACCGGCTCCCCGTCCGGGCGCACCGCCGTCACCACCGTGACGCCGGTGGCGAACTCGCCGAAGGCATCGCGCAGCTGCCGCTGGGTAAATGAGTTGATGGTCACGGCGTCAGTCCTGGGCTGCCTACATCACCTTGGCCGGGTGCGGCAAGCGCGGCGCGCCAAGCATCTCCCGGTAGGACGGCGGCACCCGCCCGCCCTCCTCGGTGATACCGTAGCGCTGCGCCAGCTCCGCCGAGATGAACGTCTGCCCGCTCAAGCTCATCAGCTCGGGGTCGCTCGCGAGCGCCTGGATGATGCGCCCGTTGAACTGCGGTGTCTCCCCCGTGCGCAGGAAGGCCTCGTACTGGTCCGGGCGGCTGCGGCCGGCGGCCGCGGTGCGCTCGGTCAGCTGCGGGCCGAGCCACAGCGAGACGCTGGCCACGCCGTGTGGCTTCAGGTCCACCGCCATGTCGGCGGCGAACTTGTCGAGCCCGACCTTCTGCGCCCCGTAGGCGGGCCCGTGCATGTAGCAGCTGGCGCCGAAGGAGGAGGTAAAGGCGATGAGGCCGCTCCGCGCGGCCACCATCAGCGGGGCGGCGAAGTAGCTGGCCACGTAGGCCGAGCGCAGGCCCACGTCCAGGATGTCCACCAGCGCCAGCGGCTTCTCCCAGAAGCCGCCCGGGTCGATGAGCGCATCGTGGATGTTGGCGGCATTGTTCACCAGGATGTCGAGGCGCCCCGATTCGGCCGCGACGCGGCGGAACACCGCCTCGACCGCCGCGTCGTCGCGGTGATCGCAGGCCGCTGCGATGCCCGTGCCACCGAGCCGGCTCACCGCCGCGGCGGTCTCCAGCACGGTGCCGGGCAGGGCGATGTCGCGCAGCCGGCCGAGACTTGCACTGCTGGAGCGGCCGGTGACGTACACCGTCATGCCGGCGGCGCCGAGGGCGAGCGCGATCCCCTTGCCGGCGCCGCGGCTGGCGCCGGTGACCAGGGCAACCTTGCCGCCCGCGCCACTCACGGCGGGGACTTCGCCAGGTGCAGGAACAGCGGCCACTCGCCGCCGCCGTGCACCGCCAGCAGGGCGCCGCTCACGTACCTGGCCAGCGGCGAGGCCAGGTACAGGCACGCGTCCGCGACGTCGGCGGGGTCCGCGAGGCGCTTGAGCGGAAACATCTGGCTGATGCGCCGGATGCCCTCCTCGCCCCCGTAGTGCTCGACCGCATTCTCAGTGGCCACGAAGCCGGTGATGATGCCGTTGACGCGCACCTTCGGGCCCCACTCCATCGCCAGACTCTGCGTGGCATGCAGCAGCCCGGCCTTGGCGGCTCCGTAGGCCACCGTGCTCGGCGCGGGGCGATCGCCCGCGACGCTGCCGATGTTGATGATGCAGCCGCCCGCGGCCTGGTCCTGCATGAGCGCGTTGGCGCCCTGGGAGCATAGCAGCGGGGCGATCAGGTTCAGCTGGATGATGCGCTCGATGAGGCGCGCGGGTGCGGCGGCCAGCTCCCCTGGCGGGCTGCCGCCGGCATTGTTGACCAGCACGTCGAGGCGCCCATGACGGCGCGGCGATCTGCGCGTACAGGGCGGTGACCGCCTGCGCATCGCGCACGTCGCAGCTGATGAACTCGGCGCGCCGGCCACCGCCCTCGGGCAGTGACGCAGGTTCCGCGCGGTACGCCCGCAGACGATGACCGTTGCGCCCGCGGACAGGAAGCCGGTGGCGATGCCGGCACCGATGCCGCGCGCGCCGCCGGTCACCAGTACCACGGCCCCCGGAAGGCGGATCTCAGCCGTGGGTTTCATCATTCTCGCATCGTACGGGCTGGTTTGATATTTTCAAGCGATGCATGACGAGATACCCCCGAGCATACCGCGCGTGTTGGCGCGCGCCGCGCAGCGCTTCGCCGACGCCGCGGCCATCGTCGATGGCGACCAGCGGCTGACTTTCCGCCAGCTGCAGGACCAGGCCCTCGCTGCCACCGCGGCCTGCATCGCCTGCGGCATCCGTCCCGGTGACCGGGTGGGCATCTGGGCACCCAACAGCGCGCAGTGGGTGGTGGCTGCCCTGGGGATCCTCGGCTGCGGTGGGGTGCTCGTGCCGCTGAACACGCGCCTGAAGGGCAAGGAGGCTGGCTTCATCCTGCGTCGCAGTGGCGCGCGGGTGCTCGTCACGGTCGCCGAATTCCTCGGCACGAACTACCCGGCACTGCTCAGCGGCGAATCGCTGCCCGAGCTGCAGCGCACCGTGCTGCTGGGCGAGGCTGCGGCGGCCGCCGGCGCGCAGTCCTGGGCCGAGTTCCTGGCCGGCGGTGCGGCGGTGACGCGCGCGCAGGCGGCGGCAGCCCACGGCCGGGTCGCCGGCAGCGACATCGCCGATATCCTCTTTACCTCCGGCACCACCGGCCAGCCCAAGGGCGTGCTGAGCACCCACGAGCAGGACGTGCGCGTGTTCCGCACCTGGAGCGAGGTGGTGGGACTTGCGGCAGGGCGACCGCTACCTGGGCGTGAACCCGTTCTTCCACAGTTTCGGCTACAAGGCCGGCTGGCTCGCCTGCCTGCTGCAGGGGGCGACGCTCTACCCGCTGGCAGTCTTTGATGCCGGGCGCGCACTGGACTGCATCGAGCGCGAGCGCATCAGCGTGCTGCCCGGGCCCCCGACGATCTACCAGAGCCTGCTCGCGCACGAGAGCCTGCAGCGGCGCGACCTGTCCTCGCTGCGGCTCGCCGTGACCGGGGCGGCGAGCGTGCCGCCGGCGCTGATCACGCGCATGCGCACGGAACTTAAGTTCAAGAGCGTCCTGACAGCCTACGGGCTCACCGAGTCGACCGGCGTCGTCACCGTGTGCCCGCACGATGCGGACGATGAGACCGTGGCCACCCGCTGCGGGGTGCCGATCCCGGGCGTCGAGGTGCGCTGCGCGGACGAGCGCGGGACGAGCGTGGCGACCGGGGAAGCCGGCGAGGTCCAGGTGCGCGGCTACAACGTGATGCTCGGCTACTTCGAGGACCCGGCGGCCACCGCCGAGGCCATCGATGCGGACGGCTGGCTGCACACCGGCGATGTCGGGGTGCTCGATGAGCGCGGCTACCTGCGCATCACCGATCGCATGAAGGATGTCTTCATCGTCGGCGGCTTCAACTGCTACCCGGCCGAGATCGAGCGCCTGCTCGCCGAACACCCCGCCATCGGCCAGGCGGCGGTCATCGGGGTCCCGGACGAGCGTCTCGGGGAGGTGGGCAAGGCGTTCGTGGTGCTGCGCCCCGGCCAGGCGGCGAGCGCGGATGAGCTGCTCGCCTGGTCGCGCAGCAACATGGCCAACTACAAGGTGCCGCGCCAGTTCCAGATCGTCACGCAGCTGCCGCTGAACGCAGCCGGCAAGGTGCAGAAGTTCGCACTACGCGAAGGCGATGCTCGCTGAGCCGACGTCCGCGAGCTGCAGCCGGAAGTGATCCCCGGGACGTGCCGGTTCCAACGGCACCAGCGACCCGGAGAGGATGATATCGCCGGCATTGAGCTCCACGCCGTAGCTGCCCAAGGTGTTGGCGAGCCAGGCGACCGAGGCCAGCGGCGAGCCCTGCACCGCCGAACCCAGGCCCTCTGACAGCGGCTGCTCGTTCTTCCACACGCGCACCTGCAGCGCCGCGAGGTCCAGGCCGCGCGGATCCACGCGCGCCGCCCCAAGCACGAACACACCACACGAGGCGTTGTCGGCCACGGTGTCGACGATGCGGATGTCCCAGTTGCCGATGCGCGAGTCGACGACCTCGAAGCACGGGGCAATCGCGCCGGTGGCGCTGAGTACCTGCGCAGGCGTGACTCCGGGGCCGCGCAGGTCGGCCTTGAGGATGAGGGCGATCTCGGCCTCCGCGCGCGGCTGGATCAGGGTTTCGCTTATCACCACGGTGCCGCCGTCGGCCACATGCATGCGGTCGGTGAGAAAGCCGAAGTCCGGCTGGTGCACGCCGAGCATGTTCTGCACGGCAGCGCTCGTGACGCCGATCTTCTTGCCGATCACCCGCTCGCCGGCGCGCTGGCGCCGCGCCAGGATCCTTAAGGAAATCGCGTAGGCGTCATCGATCTCGAGCCCGAGGTCGCGCGAGCGCAGGGGGGCGACCGTGCGGCGCTGCACGAGCGCCTGGTAGAGCTCCTCGGCGAGGGACTCGTGCAGGGCGCCGCGCGCGCCGGCGTCAGCTTTTGAG
The DNA here is from genome assembly GCA_963794975.1 of uncultured Pseudomonadota bacterium. GTDB lineage: Bacteria > Pseudomonadota > Gammaproteobacteria > Steroidobacterales > Steroidobacteraceae > 13-2-20CM-66-19. The sequence continues at coordinate 1,475,978 of CAWCGL010000002.1, forward strand.
GAACTCGATGACATAGCGATTGAATTCCTCGGCACGCTCGATCATGGCCCAGTGGCCGCAGCGCGAGTACATGATGAAGCGGCTCTCGGGCACCGCGCGCAGGATCTTCTCGTTGCCAGTGGAGGGGCAGAACTGGTCCTCGACACCCCAGAAGCCGAGCAGCGGGCAGCGGATCTTGCCCAGCTCCGGGGTGAGATCGGGGATCGCCATGCGTGCGAGCACATCCTTGGGCTGCGTCTGCAGGATGTTCCAGCGCTGCTGCACCAGCTCGTCGGTGACGAACTTCGGGTCGTAGGCGAGCAGCCCGAGCAGTGCGCGCAGCCCGTCCTTGTCGAAGCCGCTGCCGACGAACTGCGAGACCATCTTCTGGATGCCGGGCATCTTGAAGTAGGTCTCGCGCGACTCGATGCCCCCGGGGCCCATCACCACCAGGCGCTCGACGCGCTCGGGGTGGTCGATCGCGTACTTCATCGAGATCGCGCCGCCCAGGGAGTTGCCGAGCAGCACGCAGCGCTTGATCCCCTGCTGCTCGAGGAACTCGGCGAGGGTCTCGACGAACAGCTCGAGCGTGTAGTCGATCCCGGTGGGCTTGGAGGACCAGCCGAAACCGATCATGTCCGGCATCACCACGCGATAGCCGGCCGCGGCGATCTCGCGGTAGTTCGGGAAGAAGTTGCTGTAGGCATTGACCCCCGGGCCGCTGCCGTGCACGAACACCACCGGCGGCCCGCTGCCATGCTCGAGGTAGTGCATCTCGTAGCCCTGCTTCAGAGTCACGGTTCGGCCAAACGGGGGCGTCGACGGGCGTTCCTGGGACATGGTCGCTCCTTGGACAGTCGGTGAGGCGGAATACGCAGCTAGCGCGGCCTGCGTCACCGCAATCTCTGGTTTTGTCCGATTTTACACTACGAGATGCGTAGCTCGATAGCCTAAAAAGTACGAGAATGGTTGTACCGGCAGGAACCGGCGGGTATATTTCGTTTTCGCCGGGAATCGGATCTGATTCTCCCATCAAATGCCGGAGGTCCCTAATGGCCAGCCCCGCCGCGGTCGTCACCGCGATCCCAAGCAGAGAAACACTCGTCGAGCGCGCCCGCGCCATGATCCCGGCATTGAGGGCACGCTCGGAGGCGGCCACCGCGGCACGCTCGGTGCCCGCGGAAACCATCCGCGAAATGCAGGAGGCCGGATTCTTCCGCGTGCTGCAGCCGAAGCGCTACGGCGGCTACGAGCACGACCCGCAGGTGTTCTTCGACATCCAGACCACGCTCGCCGAAGGGTGCATGTCCACCGCCTGGGTGTACGGGGTGATCGGCGTGCACCCGTTCCAGCTCGGGCTGTTCGACGCCAAGGCGCAGGCGGACGTGTGGAGCAAGGACGATGCCACGCTGGTCTCCTCCTCCTACCAGCCGGTGGGCAAGGTCGAGCGCGTCGACGGGGGCTTCCGCCTTTCGGGGCGCTGGGGATTCTCCAGCGGCTGCGATCACTGCCAGTGGATCTTCCTGGGCTCGCTGATTCCGCCGCTTGAGGCCGGCGGCCCGCCGGAGATGCGCACCTTCCTGCTGCCGCGCAGCGACTACCAGATCGTGCACGACTGGAACGTGTTCGGCCTGCAGGCCACCGGCAGCCACGGCATCATCGTCGACGAGGGCCTTCGTGCCCGAGCACCGCACCCACAAGGCGGTCGATGGCTTCCTGTGCAAGAACCCCGGCCAGCTGCAGAACACCGCCCCGCTGTTCCGCCTGCCCTGGGCGCAGGTGTTCGTGCGCGCGGTCTCGAGCGCCGCCATCGGCGCGCTGCAGGGGGCACTCAATGCCTTCATCGGCATCGCCGCCAAGCGCGTCTCGACCAACACGGGCAAGTCGACCAAGCTTGATCCGTTCGCGCTCAATGCCGCCGCGCGCACGCAGTCGGCGATCCTCGAGATGAAGACCGTTCTCTACAGCAGCTTCGATGCGATGATGAAGCGCATCAACGCCGGCGAGGACATCCCGATCCCGGACCGTATCCGCTACCGCTTCGAGTCCTCGCAGGTGGTGCGCCGCTGTGCGGTGCTGTGCGATGAGCTGATGCCGCTGCTGGGCGGCCGCGCCATCTACATGGACAGCCCCGTGGTGCGCTACTGGCTCGACATCAATGCCGCGCGCGCCCACGTGGCGAACGATCCTGCCATCATCGGCACCTCGCTCGGCGCCCTGTACGTCGGTGAAAACGTGCAGGAGTTCTTCATCTAGCCCCTGGGCAACCCACCGGCAGACAGCACCATGGCAAAGATAAAGGCCGCGCTCATCGGCTCGGGCAACATCGGCACCGACCTCATGTACAAGGCGCTGCGCAGCCGCTGGATCGAGCCGGCCTGGATGGTCGGGATCGACGAGGCCTCCGACGGGCTCGCCAAGGCGCGCGAGCAGGGACTGTCCGACCACCGCCGCCGGCGTCGACGGGCTGCTGCCGCACCTGAAGAAGGACGGCATCCGCATCGCCTTCGATGCCACCAGCGCCTACGTGCACCCGGAGAACGCCCGCAAGCTCCAGGCGAACGGGGTCGTGGTGATCGACCTCACTCCGGCTGCCATCGGCCCGTACTGCGTGCCGTCGGTGAACCTCTCCGAGCACGTGGGCAAGGGCGAGATGAACGTCAACATGGTCAGCTGCGGCGGCCAGGCGACCATCCCGATCGTGGCGGCGGTGGCGCGCGTGCAGCCGGTCGCCTACGCCGAGATCATCGCCACCGTGTCCTCGCGCTCGGCCGGGCCCGGCACGCGCAAGAACATCGACGAGTTCACCCGCACCACGGCGAGCGGCATCGAGAAGGTCGGCGGCGCGAAGCGCGGCAAGGCCATCATCATCCTCAATCCGGCCGAGCCGCCGCTGATCATGCGCGACGTCGTGCACTGCCTGACCGAAGGGCGAGCCGGACCAGGCGGCCATCCGGCGCCTCGATCGAGGCGATGATCGCGCGAGGTGCAGAAGTACGTGCCCGGCTACCAGCTGAAGAACGGCCCGGTGTTCGACGGCAAGCGCGTGTCCACCTACCTCGAGGTGGCGGGACTGGGTGACTACCTGCCCAAGTACGCCGGCAACCTCGACATCATGACCGCCGCGGCGCTGCGCACCGGCGAGCTGATCGCCGAGGAGATCTCCGGCGGTCGCTTTGAAAGTTCACGGAGGGCTTCATGAACCTCAACGGCCGGAAGATCGTGCTGCACGACATGTGCCTGCGCGATGGCATGCACCCGAAGCAGCACCAGATCTCGATCGCGCAGATGGTCGCGGTCGCCACCGGCGCTGGATGCCGCCGGCGTGCCGCTCATCGAGGTCACCCACGGCGACGGCCTCGGCGGCGCCTCGGTCAACTACGGCTTCCCGGCGCACAGCGACGAGGAGTACCTGCGCGCGGTGATCCCGCAGCTCAAGCGCGCCAAGGTCTCCGCCCTGCTGCTCCCGGGGATCGGCACGGTCGAGCACCTGAAGCTGGCGCACGACTGCGGCGTCGCCACCATCCGCGTGGCCACGCACTGCACCGAGGCGGACGTGTCCGAGCAGCACATCGCCCAGGCACGCAAGCTCGGGCTCGACACCGTCGGCTTCCTGATGATGGCGCACATGGTCGAGCCGGAGGAACTCGCGCGGCAGGGCCAGCCTCATGGAAAGTTACGGCGCCAACTGCATCTACTGCACCGATTCGGCCGGCTACATGCTCCCCGACGACGTGAGCGCGCGCATCCAGGCGCTGCGCGCGGTGCTGCAGCCCGAGCACCGAGATCGGCTTTCACGGCCACCACAACATGGCCATGGGCATCGCCAACTCGCTCGCGGCCATCGAGGCCGGCGCGGTGCGCATCGACGGCTCCGCGGCCGGCCTGGGCGCCGGCGCCGGCAACACCCCGCTCGAGGTCTTCAACGCGGTGGCCATCCGCATGGGGATCCACACCGGCGTCGATGTCTTCAGGCTGATGGACGTCGCGGAGGACCTGGTGGTGCCGATGATGGACCACCCGATCCGCATCGACCGCGACGCGCTGATCCTGGGCTACGCGGGCGTCTACTCCTCGTTCCTGCTGTTCGCCAAGCGCGCCGGCGCCAAGTACGGGGTGCCCTCGGCAGACATCCTGGTGGAGACTCGGCCGCCTGAAGACCGTCGGCGGCCAGGAAGACATGATCGAGGACCTCGCCATCAACATGGCGCGCGCCAAGAAGAGCGCCTGATCACCGTCAGCGGAGTTGCGCCATGGCAGTCGACCCCAGCGTCAGGGCCTTTCTCGATTCACCGCTCGCTGCACACGCGCCGCACGCGCAGCTCGGCCCCGCGGGCCTGCGCGCCCTGCTGGCGCAGTTCCCGGCCCCGGTGCTCGCCCCGCCCATCCACGCGGTCACCGACCTCACCGTGCCGGGGGCCGAGGGTGAGCTGCGCGTGCGGCTGTACCGCCCCTCGGCCGCGCGCGACCTGCCGCTGCTCGTCTACTTCCACGGCGGCGGCTTTGTCATCTGCACCGTGGAGATGTACGACGACACCTGCCGCCTGCTCGCCAACTACTCCGGCTGCGCGGTGGCCTCGGTGGACTATCGCCTCGCACCCGAGACCCGCTTCCCGGGCCCGCTCGAGGATTGCTACGCGGCCCTGAAGAACCTCGCCGGCCGGGGGCAGGAGCTTGGCTTCGACGCGACGCGCCTGGCCGTGGCCGGCGACAGTGCCGGCGGCAACCTGGCGGCGGCGACGGCCATCCTCGCGCGCGACCGGCAGGGACCGGCGCTGCGCTGGCAGGGCCTGATCTACCCGTGCGTGGATCCCTCCTGCGACAGCCCCTCGCAACGGGCATTCGCGGAAGGCTACATGCTGTCGCGCGAGGGCATGCTGTGGTTCTGGCAGCAGTACCTGAAGTCACCGGCTGATGCGGCCAACCCGGTGGCGGCCCCCGGCAAGGGCGACCTGCGCGGACTGCCACCGGCGAGCGTGCTCACCGCCGAGTACGACCCGCTGCGCGACGAGGGCGAGGATTATGCCGACCGCCTGCGTGCCGCAGGAGTCGCAGTCACCGGCCGGCGCTACCTGGGAATGATCCACGGCTTCGCCAGCATGCCGTACCTGACCCCGATGGCGAACCACGCCCTTGCGGACCTGGGCGCGGACCTGCACGCGGCGCTGAGCGCCTAGCGCTTCACCAGCACCGCCGAGCCGTGGCCGAAGAGGCCCTGGTTGGCCGTGATGCCCACGCGCGCATCCTGCACCTGGCGGGCACCGGCCTGCCCGCGCAGCTGCCATACCAGCTCGCACACCTGCGCCAGCGCCTGCGCCGGCACCGCCTCGCCAAAGCAGGCCAGGCCGCCGCTGGCATTGACCGGGATGCGCCCGCCCAGGCGCGTGGCGCCGCTGCGCAGCAGCCCTTCCGCCTCTCCGGTCCTGCACAGGCCGAGGTACTCGTACCAGTCCAGCTCCATCGAGGCGGCGAGGTCGTAGACTTCGGCGAGCGAGAGGTCTTCCGGCCCGATGCCGGCCTCCTCGTAGGCCTTGGCCGCGAGTGAGGCGCGGAAGGAATGTGCCCCGGCGACGGCGGCAGAGTCGGTGGCGATGTCGGGCATTTCCACTTCGGTGCTGGCAAAGCGCGGCGTGACGGTCGAGATCGCCGCGATCCGCGGCGCTGACTTGCCGCCGCGGCGCAGCGCGTACTCAAGGCTCGACAGCACGATGGCCGCGCCACCGTCGGAAGTGGCGCACACGTGCAGCAGGCGCAGCGGGTCCGCCACCATCGCCGAGGCGTTGACCTCCTCGGCGGTGAAGCGCTTGCGGTAGCGGGCGTTGGGGTTCTCGGCGCCCTGGGCGGCGTTCTTGAGCTTCACGGCAGTGAAGTCATCGACGGTGGCGCCGTAGAGGTCCATGCGCCGGCGCGCGTAGAGCGCAAAATAGGTCGGGTTCGTGATCCCCATGTAGAAGCGCACCCAGTCGGGATCCTCGGGGCGATAACCGGCGGCCGGCGCCAGGAAGCCCTTGGGCGTGGTGTCCGCGCCTACGACCAGCGCGACATCGCAGCCGCCGGAGAGGATCTGGGCCCGCGCCGCGGCGAGCGCCTGCGAGCCGGAGGCGCAGGCCGCGTACGAGGTGTTCACCTGTGCGCCCTGCCATCCCAGGGCCTGCGCGAAGGTTGCGCCCGCCACGTAGCCCGGGTAGCCGCAGCGCATGGTCGCCGCGCCGGAGATGAACTGCACGTCCTGCCAGGGCACCGCGGCGTCCGCAAGCGCCGCGCGCGCGGCGTGCACGCCGTACTCGACGAAATTGCGGCCCCACTTGCCCCACGGGTGCATGCCGACGCCGAGTACTGCGACCTCGCGGTTCACGTCGCGCCCCGCACCGGCCGCCACTTCCAGATGAGCTTCGCCTGCGTCCCCTCCGTGTGCAGCGGCTCGAGCACCAGTTCCATATCCATGCCGACGGCCAGGTCGGCAATGCCGATCCCCGTGCTCACCTGGCCCAGCACGATCATGCGCTCGGCGGCCAGCTGCACCGCGGCAATCGTGAAGGGCACGAACGGCACGGCTGCCACGAACGGCGGCGGCGGCTGATAGCAGGCGTTGGTGTACGACCAGACCTTGCCGGTGCGGCTCAACCTGACGTCCTCGAAAGTCACGCCTTCGCACGCCGGGTTGCGGCAGAAGGCGCTCTGGCGCGGGAAGAAATAGGTGCCGCAGGTCAGGCAGCGCGAGCCGATCAGGTGCGGCGGGTCATCCAGGGTGTACCAGCCCTCGATGGCGGCCACGGTGCTAGCAGCGGTCATGCCTGTTGCCGCGGGCGGCCGCTACTGCGGCGGCATCTTGACGCCAGCGGTGAGCCCGCCATCGACCACGAACTCGCTGCCCGTGGTGTAGGAGGAGGCATCGCTGGCCAGAAACACCACGGTCGGGGCGATCTCCGCCGGGTCGCCCATGCGGCCCATCGGCGAGTTCGCGAACGGGGCCGCGCTCAGGGCGCTCAGGGGAACGTTCAGCGACTCCACCAGCAAGGGCGTGAGCATCGCCCCGGGGCACACCACGTTGACGCGCACCTTGGCGGGCCCGAACTCGAGCGCCGCGGCCTTGGTCATGCCGACCACCGCGTGCTTGCTCGCGGTGTAGGCCAGCGCGAGCGGCACGCCCTCGATGCCGGCGGTCGAGGCGATGTTGACGATCGAGCCGCCGCCGGCGTCGCGCATCTGCGCAAAGCAGGTGCGCATCCCCAGGAAGGTGCCGAGCTGGTTGATGCGGATGATCTGCAGGTATTCGTCGACGCTCTGCTCGACCGTGGCGCGGGTGCGATAGATCCCGGCGTTGTTGACCAGTATCGTGACCGGACCGAAGCGCTGGCGTGCGCTGGCGAGTGCCTGCGCCCACTCCGATTCGCTCGCGACGTCAAGGTGGACATAATGGGCGCGCTCGCCGAGGGACTTCGCCAGCGCAGCGCCCTCCTCGTCGCGCACGTCCGCGAGCACCACCTGCGCACCCTGCGCGTGCAGCTGCTGGCTGATGTTCGCGCCCAGGCCGCGCGCCGCACCCGTAACGATGGCAACCTTGCCGACCAGACGTGTCATGGAACTCCTTAGGCGGTGCTAGGTCACTTAGCCCGCAAGCCTAACTGCAGACCCACCGTGGTCGGCATCACACATATAGAGTACTCTTTATTAATAGGCCACAGCCGCGCGCGAGCGCCCGCAGAACACGCCCATGAGTCGTCCCGCCGCCAGCCGTTCCAACGCCCGCGCCGCCCCTGCCGCTGCCCAGGCCACTGCGGAACCGGGCACATCGGAGCTGCGCGAGCGCCTGACCCTGCTGCTGCACGAGGGGGCGATCAACCCGAAGCGCTGGCGTGAATTCCTAGAAGGACTGGGGCGGCGCCTGAAGGGGGCGGCGACCATGATCCTGCGCTCACCGCACGTCGCGGAGGCCGGCCTTTTGTACTCCTGGGGCGGCAGCGATGAGGTGCTAGGGCAGTACAACCGCTATTTCCCGCTCGACCCGTTCGTGAACCTGCCGGAGAAGCAGGTCATCACCATGCACGAGTTCGTGCCGGTCGAGCAGCTGGAGCGCAGCCGCTTCTTCACCGAGTACCTGATCCCCTGGGATGCGATCTACAACCTCGGCGTGGACCTGCGCGACGGCGACCGTCTGTACGCGCGGCTGCGCGTCACGCGCGGTCGTCACGCGGGCAACTTCACCGTCACCGAGAAGCGCTTCGTGGAATCGCTGGTGCCGCACTTCGACATCGCCATGCGCACGCACGCCGCGCTCGATGCCACCAAGATGGAGCGCGCCATCTACGCGGACGCGATGGACCACCTTACCCTGGCCACGGTGATCCTGGATGCCTCCGGGCACGTGATCCACACCAACGCCCTGGCGCGCGACATCCTGCAGCGCCAGGACGGCATCAGCCTCGCCAATGACACCCTGGTGCTGACCCACCCGGCCGACGCGCAGCGCCTGCGCGATGCCATCGCCCGCTCCATCGCCGTCGGCCGGGCCGCGAAGCCCGGCATCGTCGAGGTGCTGCGCGCGCGCCGTCCCTCCGGGGCCGGTCATTACGGCATGATGATCCGGCCCACCGCCGGCTCGGTCGAGGCGGACGAGTTCAACGTCTCTCCCGCGGTCGCTGTGTTCATCAGCGTCGAGGAGAATTCCCAGAGCCCGCCGCCGGTGGAAACCATCCGCAAACTGTTCGAGCTCACGCACAAGGAGGCGCAGCTGGCGCTGTGCCTCGCCAACGGCCGCAGCCTGCAGGAGGCCGCCGGGGACCTGGGCATTACCCTCAATACCGCGCGCGCGCACCTGCGCTCGACCTTCTCCAAGACCGGCATCGACCGCCAGGCGCGCCTGGTGCGTGCCATCCTGCGCAGCGTCGCCCAGCTGGGCGGCTGATCCTCAGCCGGCCTTCTCGGGGCGCACGGCGAAGCGCTCGAAGTAGAACCCGAACCGCTCGCGCAGCTGCGCCGGGTCGACCCCGAAGTCGCCCTCGAGGTCGTAGAGCACCTGCCCGGCCTTGCCGCGCGGGTGGGCCTCGAGGAACTGCGTGAGCGCGGCGCGGGCCGCGCTCGTCAGTGGCAGCTCCGCCTTGGCGTACACCTCATCGAGGATGCGCCACGGGTCGCGCATGAAGACGTGGAACGGGCAGTCTACACTGCGCGCCTGCGGAGCCAGTGTGCGGTCGCGCACGCAGGCGCGCAGCAGCCGCTCGATGCGCGGCACCCAGTAATCGCGCAGCCACGCCATCTCGACCTTCGGGCGCTGGATGCGCTGCGTATAGGCATTCATGGTCAGCGTCGACTGGATCACCGCCACCGGATCGCGGTGCGTGAACACCACGGTCGCATCCGGGAACACCTGCAGCAGTGCGGGCAACTGCTCCAGGTGCTGCGGGCACTTGAGCACCCAGCGCTTGCCGCTCTGCCCGCGCTGCCACTGCAGCAACTGGAGCACGCGCTTCAGGTAGTGGTAGTGCGGGGTCTGGTCGGTGGCGGCATAGTGCGCGCCCCAGCGCGGTGACATGCTCAGCCACTCGTAGTTGTAGGAGGCGAAGTCCGGCCCCATCAGCTCCAGTTCCTCGTGGATGTGGTCCGGCTCCATCGGGTGCATGGACGCCAGCAGCGGGGTCACCTGCTTCATGCCTTCCCACGCGGCCGCGCAGCGCGCGTAGCGCGGGTCGGTGCCATCGGGCAGCGTGGCTTCCCCGGGCAGCGGCACCGGCTCGTAGGACTCCCACAGCGGCAGCGAGTGGAAGCGCGCGTCCGCGGCCAGCAGGTTCACCAGGTGGGTGGTGCCCGAGCGCGGCAGGCCGGTGACGATTACCGGCCGGTCGATCTTCTCCTGCAGGATCTGCGGGTGGCGCCTGAGCGTGTCGTGGATGAGCAGGCGGTTGCTGGCATGGCGTGACAGGTAACCGAACAGCACGCCGCGGTGCAGCCCGGTCAGCGGCTTGTCGCCGTCCCACTCGCTGCACAGCAGCGCCAGGCGCTCGCGGAAGTCCTGCGGCCCGAAGTCCGTGAGGCCGGTGCGCGCACGGGCCGCCGCGAGCACCGCCTCCACCGTCAGCTCCACCGGCTGCGACTCTCCCCAGGCCAGCGCGCCGCGCTGCGCCTCATCCAGGCGCGGCTGCGCCAGGTCGTCGATGCGGATGTCCTGTGCCATCGGCCTCAGCCCACGATCGAATAGCCGCCATCGACCAGCAGCGTCTGCCCGGTGATGTAGCTGGCGCTGGCGCTGGTGAGGAACAGCACCGCACCGGCGATGTCGTGGGGCTTGCCCGGCCGACCCAGCGGGGTGCGCGCCAGCACCGGCGCCATCATCTCCGGCATGCTCAGCATCTGCGCGGTCATGCGGCTCTCGGTGATGCCGGCGGCCACCGCGTTCGCACGGATGTTGTCCTTCGCCCAGGCCAGGCCCAGGCCCTTGATCAGCTGCACCAGGCCCGCCTTGGCCGCGCCGTAGGCCGGCACGACTTCCACCGCGAAATACGAGGTGAGCGAGGCGATGCCGATAATGCTCGCGCCGCCCGGGAGCTTACTCTGCGCGAGCTTCGCCTTCAGCGCATGCGACATGCGGTAGGCGCTGGTGAGGTTCACGCGCACGCCCTTCTCGAAGATCTCCGGGTCGTACTCGTTCTGCATCATGAAGTTCGCACCGGCGTTGTTCACCAGGATGTCGAGCTTCGGCAGCGCCGCAGCGACCGCGCCGATCTGCGCGTTGTCGGTGAGACTCAGCTGCAGGTAGCGGAAAACCGGCGAGGTCCTCGGGGTACTCGCCGGGGGCCTTGCGCGTGCCGGTGATGGTGACCTCGGCGCCGGCGTCGCGGTAGGCGGCGGCAATGCCCGCGCCGATGCCGGAGGTGCCGCCGGTCACGAGGACCTGCGCGCCGCGATAGTTGTAAGCTGACATTGCTCCACGTGCTCATGAGTGTCCCCCTGCTGGTCAACCGCCAAGATCGATTACCTGCAGGGGATTCTCCCCCTGCCAGGTGCGCGCGGCCTCCAGGCGCGCGGCAAAACCGGCCCGCATCGCCTCGTTCATCTCGATGAACTCGAACAGCAGCTTCGGCTCGCGCGGGTCGGACAGGTAGGCCACGCGGGTGACCTCATTGGCGGCGTCGAACTTCACCTGCATGCCCCGGTCGGTGCCGCGTGCCACGTCCGCCACGACATCATCGCTGAACCAGCCCACGTGATGCATGCCCACCAGCGGTTCCCCGGCCGGGCTGCGGTACGGCGAGGCGCCGGCGCCCAGGTCCTCGATCAGCTCGATCTCCATGTCCCCCTGGTAGCCCAGCGCCACGTGCATGCGCACCTTGGCCGCCTGCCCGTCGAGCGTGCCGGCCATGGCGACGTTGCGGAACATCGGTCCAGGGCCCCACGCCACTGACCCGCATCCAGTTGTCCACGCTTTCCTCGAGGTTGCGCACCACCCAGGCGACCTGGCGGATCGGGCCGAAGGATTGCTGTCTTCATCGCGAAGTCTCCCCAAGCGTGCAGCGCGTGCCTCACCTGCCGCATGCGGCCGGCGGCGCTTTGCGGCTAGACTTGAGTGCGGCAGCACGGGCCATACGGACGCGACCATGGAAAAATTGTTGTATGCATTCTGGCGTGGCCGCGAGGGTGCCGACACCCTGCGCCAGCGCTTCCTGCGCGACGTTGCCCCGCGGATCGGCGCACTCGGCGCCGAGCGCGTGCAGCTGAACGTCGCGGACTTCCCCGACCTGACCGGCACCCTGGTCAATTTCACCCTGCACAACACCAAGCCGGTGCCGGACGGGCTGGTCTCGTTCTGGCTCACCAGCGCGTACCGCCGCGAAGCCGGTGGAGCAGCTGCTCGCCGGCAGCTTCGAGCGCATCGCCGGCTACGAGGTGGCCGAGTCCACGATCCTGCCCAACGTGCGCCATCCGCCGCGCGCCGGCGAGCGCACCTACGGGTTCAGCCAAGTGACCTTCCTGCAGGTGCCGCCACGGCTGACCTACGATGCCTGGCGGCAAGGTCTGGTTCGAGGAGCACACCCCGGTCGGGATCGCGACCCAGGCGAATTTCCTCTACGTGCACAACGTCGTGGTCATGCCACTGACCGCAGGGGCGCCGCCGTTCCGCGGCATCGTCGAGGAATGCTTCCCGCCCGAGGCCCTGCGCGATTCGCAGGCATTTTATGACGCGGTCGGGGACGAGCCGCGTCACCAGCGCCACCAGAAGCTCATGATGGACAGCTGCGCCAAGTTCATTGACTTCGACCGCATCGATGTCATCGCCACCAGCGAGTACCGGCTGTACGAGGCGAAGGATCCTGCGCTCTAAAGAGTTAGCGCGCAGGTCCCGCGCGCCGCTTAGCCGAAATAGGCCTGGCCGCCATCCAGCGGCAGCGTGGCACCGGTGAGGTAGTCCATCTCCGGACTGACCAGGGCGACCACTGCGCGGCCGATGTCCACCTCGCAGTCCCCGACCCGCTTCAGCGCCACGGTCTGGAAGAAGGTCTTGGCTTCCGGGTCATGCTTGATCCAGTTGGCCAGCGCCGGGGATGCTGCCAGGGGGGCGATGTTGTTGACGCGGATGTTGTCCGGCCCCCACTCGCTCGCCGCCGCACGCGTCAGGGCGCGCACCCCCTGCTTGGCGACCGCGTAGGCGCCGTAGTTGGAGGAGTCCCAGCGCACGGCCGCGGAGGTGATGAGGTTCACGATGTTGCCGCCGCCGCGGGCCTTCAGGTGCGGGTGACAGGCGCGCATGAAGCGGAAGGAGGCCAGCGGGCCGGCGTGGATGCCGCGCATGAAGGCATCGTCGTCCAGGGACAGCAGCGGCCCGAACGCCCCGTCGTAGGCATTGTTGACCAGGATGTCGATACCGCCCAGAGCCTCCACGGTGCGCGCCACCGTGCGCGTGATGTCCTCGGCCTTGAACACGTCGCACACGATCGCCATGCCCTTGCCGCCGCGCCCGGTGAGGGTCTTGAGCGAGTCGGCGATCTTCGACTTCCGTGCGGCCCGGTGACGGCCACCGTGGCGCCGGCGGCGGCGAGCGCGAAGGCGATGCCCTGGCCGACGCCCTGGCCGGCGCCGGTGACGAGCGCGACCTTGCCTGTGAGGTTGGCCATCACTTGGCTCCCACGGCCGCCGGCGGGGGCACGCGCGCCAGCCAGTGCGCGGTGAGATTCGGTGGCTCGGTGAAGCTCTCCACCTGCTCGTAGACGCGCTCGTAGGTGGACTCCGCGATGCGCCACTGCCCACCGCTCTTCAGGTACTTGTCGCGGTACAGCGCGCTGCCGGTGGTCTTCACCTTCTCCTTGAGGTTGATGAAGATGTCCGTCAGGTACCAGATGCCCGTGGCCGTGGTGTCCGTCAGCACGTCGATCTCCGGATGGTGGCCGGTGTGGCAGCCGACGCCGTTGGAGTTGAAGGACGCGGCGATGGCCGCGAGGATGTTCTCGCGCCCGCTCATCTGCCAGCGGTACGTGCCGCCCTTGTAGTCGACCTTCATGTCCTCGGTCATGAGGTCGCGCACGAGGGCGATGTCACCGGTGTCGATGCCGCGCCAGTACTTGTACTTGAGGCGCTTGATGAGTTCGATATCTTCCAGGCGTAACGACATGACAAAACCCCCTCGGGAGACCGGCCGGGCGCGAACTGCGCCCATGCTACAGGCTGCATCCGCAGCCGAATCTACCTTATCCTTGCGCGGATACATCGCCGAAACAGAGTACCCGCCGTGACCGAACCGCTCCGCTATTCGCAAACTCGCCCGGCATTGCTCGACCAGGTGCCGCGCTGGGACTACGAGGCGGACGTGGTCGTCCTGGGCTTCGGCGCGGCCGGGGCCTGCACTGCCCTCGAGGCGGCGCGCGCCGGTGCGCGGGTACTGCTGGTGGAGTGCGCTGCCGGCAGCGGGGGCACCTCGGCCCTCTCCGGGGGCGAGATCTACATGGGCGGCGGCGGCGGAACGCCGATCCAACGCGCCGCCGGCTTCGAGGATGCCACCGAGGACCTGTACCGCTACCTGGTCATGGTGGGCGGCCCCAACGCCGATGCCGCCAAGGCGCGCCTGTACGCCGACGGCTCGCTCGGGCACTTCGAATGGCTCCAGGCGCAGGGCGTGGAGTACAAGAACTCGTTCATCGCCGAGCGCTGCATCGAGCCGGCGACGGACGACTGCCTGATCTGGTCAGGCAGCGAGGAGGCATGGCCGTTCGCGGAGCATGCCCGCCCCGCCCCGCGTGGCCACTGCCCGAAGTTCCTCGGCATGGGCGGCGGCCGCTACGTCATGGACGTGCTCACGCAGCGTGTCATGGAAGCCGGCGTGCAGGTCATCTACAACGCGCGCGCACAGGCGCTCATCGCCGATGGCGCGCGCGAGGTGCATGGCCTCGTGCTGCGGATCGACGGCCAGGAGCGCTTTGCGCGCGCACGCCGCGCCGTCGCGCTGTGCGCGGGCGGCTTCGTGATGAACCGCGAGATGGTCAGGCAGCACGCCCCGTTCCTGCTGCGTTCCCAGTTCCCGCTGGGCACGGTGGACGATGGCTCCGGGATCCTGCTCGGCGCCAGCGCCGGCGGGGCGATGATGAACATGGGCGAGGGCTTCGCGACCATCCCCTGGTACCCACCCGGCTCGCTGGTGAAGGGAATCTTCGTTAACAGCCAGGGACAGCGCTTCATCAACGAGGACTGCTATCACGGCCGGGTCTCCAACTACATCATGCACCAGAGCGGGGACCGCATCTGGCTGCTGCAGGACCATGCGACCTATGCCATGGGGGAGATGCAGCAGCTGGCCAAGATGGAAATCGGCGCCGCGGGTGAGACCTGGGAGGAGGTGGAGCGCGAGCTGCAGCTGCCGGCCGGCTCGCTTACCGCCACGGTAGGGCTATACAACCATTACGCCGCACAGGGCAGCGATCCGCTGTTCCACAAGGCGCGCAAGTGGCTGAAGCCGCTGAATGAGCCGCCGTTCGTAGCGATCGACTGTCGCATCGACCACTGCTTCTATGCCTCCTTCACCCTCGGCGGCCTGGATACCCTGCCGACCGGGGAGGTGGTCGACGCTGACCGCAAGGCGATCGGCGGCCTGTTTGCCGCCGGCCGCACGACCTGCGGGCTGCCGCGCTGGGGCGAGGGCTACAGTTCCGGGCTCTCCCTCGCGGATGCGTCGTTCTTCGGCCGCCAGGCGGGCAGGCGCGCCGCGACCAGCGCGCGCTAGCCGCAGGCAGGCGCCCGACACTCAGTTGACGCGCACCATCGCGGCGCGCTCGTGCTCGGTGGCCTGCGAGGCCAGGATGATGAGCACTCCCTTGCCGCTGCGGATCACTTCCGCCTGCGATCCGCTGAGCGTCTGCTCGACCTTTTCCGGCTCCAGGTTGAACATCGCGCCCGTCAGCGGGTCCACGATCAGCATGCCGATCAGGCCACCGAACGCCAGGTTCGCGAAGTACCAGCCGCTGACCGAGGAATCGAGCTGCACCTCCACACTGTTGTATTGCGGCAGCTCGAAGACCAGGCGGTAGGTCTGTGCCTTGAAGTACCCGAACTTGGTACCCAGTTGGGCCACGAATGGCGTCGTGTTAGTCATCACGAGCGTGTTGGAACGGTCGTAGATCGAGACCTTGGCTCCGGGGGGCGTGGAGGCGACCGCGATTGGCCGCGGTCCGCTGTGCACGATGGTGGCGCAACCGGTCAGGACGGTGCACGCGCTCACAATCACCGCCATCATTACCTGCCTCAACATAAGTCTCTCCTCATTGACCCGGGATGCCTGGAACGTGTCTCGTTGCCGCCAGGCACCGGGCAAACCACGGGTGCCATCGCGCGCGTGTTTGCAGCGCTACTTGGCTGCGTCATGTTGGTTTGGCGCGCCCAATCCAACACCGCGTCATCATTTTAGGGCGGGTCGGTGCAGATAGACGTGAGCGCTGGCGCAGATTGCGCCGCCCACCATGGCCAGCTGAGATGCCGCTCACAATCGCACTGCGCGGCAAGCAGGCGGCGCGAGGCCGTCATTCCTAGACTGAGTCTGGGCGCGTTAGCGCAGGCGCCTTGCCGCAGCACGCGCGAGGACTTGTGCCGTGTCTGCGCCCAACGCGCGCGCCGACTCGCCAGCAGCTCGGGCGCTCGGGCTGGCAACATCTGCCTCCGCCACACGCCCGGCCCAGTCCTCGGTACGCGCGCGACACGTCGTCGCATCCCCGACCGCTGCGCTGCGGATCCCATGGCCCACAACATCCGCCAGCGCGAGGGACCACAGCCGGCCGCCGCCGTGCCGATAGCCCACCCAGGCGGCCAGCGCGGCATGCAGGCCGGTGAGCGGATCGGCGATCGCATCGGCACCGAACATGACGCGACCGCTGGCATCCCACAGCACCTGCGACAGGCCACCGGCGACGGCGCCGTCATCACCGAAGGCTACCCAGTCCGCGCTCGTTCCCTCGCGGCCGTGTCCGGTGATGCTGATCCAGCTGAGCCCGGGGTTTTGCTCCAGGACTGACTCGGCATGGATGCCGAGCTGGCGCAGGGCGCGCGGCCGCGAGGCCTCCACCACGATGTCGGCGCCGCGCAGCAGGCCGCGCAGCTGCTCGAGCGCCGCCGGTTCGGCAAGATCCAGCGCGACGCTCGCCTTGCCGGCATTGAGCAGGTCGTAGAACCCGCCCTCGGCGCGGCGCATGCCATCAGGCCGGGCGGTGCTTTCCACCTTGATGACCTGCGCTCCCATCAGCTGCAAAATGTTCGTGCACAAAGGACCCGCCCACAGCGCAGACAGGTCCACTACCAGCGGCACCTCGCCCGGCGCGGGGCGCTTCCCGCCGGCGACACGATGGATCTCGCGGCACCATTGCGGCGCGCGGTCCCCGCGCGGGCGCATCGCGGCCACGGGCAGGCCGAGCAGCCTGCCACGATCGAGGCACTCGGCCACGGCACGCATGCGCACTGCGGCCGCGACCGCGCCCCAGCCGCTGATCTCTCCGTCCTCGAGCCACGCCGGCAGCAGCTCCCAGTCGCTGGTGCGGGCTAGGTTCAGGGCAAGCCAGCCGTCCGCACATGGCAGCAACCGGCAACTGCCGCCCGGGGAGACATCGCCCGCGCGCGTGAAGCCGGTCAGGGCGGCCCGCTCGCCCAGCAGGCAAGCGCCATCGATCGCGGCGAGCTCGGTATCCGGTTGCAAGGCCTGCAGGGCGGCGACAATGCCGTCTGCGTAAGACGCCAGAGGTACGGGGCACATCTGCGGCCGATCCAGCCGATAGCCGGTGAGGGCCATCGCTCCGCTCTGCGCCCAGCGCAGCGCGGGATGGGTTTCCGCCCGTGATTGCAGTCTTTGCGCGGCGCCGAGCTGCGCGAGCAGTGCATTGGCGTAGTCGCTCGCGTAGGACTCGATCTGCCCCATCCCTACTCCGGGCGGATCGCCTCGCACCAGGCGGCGGCGCGGTCGAACAGGTGATGACGCGACTCGAACAGGAAGTGTGCATGCCCGGTGGCGGGCAGCACCAGCAGCGTGATGTCGCTGCTGCCGGGGTAGCTGGCGGGCACCTCGTGCGGCGGCCCCGCCATGTCACGATCACCCAGCGCCAGCAGCAGCGGCACCTCGATCTGCGCGCACTCCGGAAGGACGCTGCCGGGGATCATGGAATACAGGCCCGCGGTCAGCAGCAGTTCGGCGCGTACGCGATTGAGGGCCTCGACACCGCGGCGGTCGGCGGTGGCGCCGGCGAACAGCTCCCTGCCCTGCTGGGTGCGCGGCACCGGGGGATAGGGATCGGCGCTGCGCAGGCGTGCCAGGCGCACCAAGTTGGCGCGGGTGCCGGCCGGGTCGCCGGCGAAGCGCTTCTCCTCCTCCGACAGGGCCACGACCAGGCCCTTGGTGCCGAAGCCGAAGAGCATGAGGGCCTCGTAGCTGGCGTGATGGGCCTGCTGGACACCGGTAAGCATCGCGCCCATCGAGTGCCCGACGCCGATGGCGCGCACCGCCCCGAGCGGGCGACCGGCGAGATCTCCCGAGGTGAACTGTCCCTGGAGCGCCGCCACCGCGGCGGCGTTGGCGCGCGCCAGCACCTCGGGCGTGAGCTCGTAGCCATCCTGCGGGCGGGAGCTTTCCCCGATGCCCAGTGGATCGAGGGTGACGACGATGTAGCCGCGCGCGCACAGGGCCGCTGCGAAGCTGAAGTCACCCTCGGCCTTAAGGTCAAAGTAGCCGCGGGACATCGCCCCGCCCGGCAGGCAGTACAGCACTGTGGGCCGGGGCGGGAGCTGTGCCGGCAGGAAGACGTCGGCCGCGACGCTCAGGGGTCCCTGACCGGGTAGCAGTTCGCCGACTTCGACGCGCCTCGCCAGCGGAGCCACTGCGCTCACCCCGTCCTCCGGCTGAAGGCTGTGCAGCCTGGGCTCAGTAGCCGCGGGCACCCAGACCGCGCAGCAGCACGGTCAGGAAGTCGCGGATCGCCGGAATGCCGAGGTCTCCGGGAATGAAGTACATCCTGAGCACGGTGACGCCCATGATGGCATCGACCACCATCTCGACATTGGTGGAGCGCGGCAGCTCACCACGGGCCATGGCGCGCTCGAGCACCACCCGCACCGGGTCGCGGCGGCGCTGCATGAGCGGGTCGAACACCGCCGCCAGCGCCGGGTTGTGCGCCCGCTCGGCGACCAGGGTCGGCATGATCGCATTGGAGGGGGGCTTGTGCAGGATGCGCAGGAACTGCCGATACAGCCCGAGCAGGTCCGACATAACGTCGCCGCGGTCGTGCGCCGTGAGTGCCGGCCAGCGGTTGAAGGCCTCGATCACCAGGTGTTCCTTGGTGGGCCAGCGCCGGTAGATCGTCGACTTGCTCGCCCGCGCGCGCGCGGCCACCTTGCTGACCGTGATGTCCGCGTAGCGCTCATCCGCCAGCAGGAAGGTGGTGGCGCGGATAATGGCCTCCTCGGAACGCTTGCTGCGCGGACGGCCGGGTTTGCGCTTCGCCTGGGATGCGGTGACAGGAAGCTGGCTGGTCATTTCATCCCCAAATCAGGCGTGCTCTAGGCTGCGGAAACTATCGCACACTGGCGCCCGCAGGGTCCAATAGGTACCGGTGGTTCCGTATTCATGGCAATCCGTATACCATCGGCGAAATCCGCTCATTCGCAGCTCTCGTGAGGCATTGCCCATGGCCACGGTCGCATCAGAAGCCGTCACAGCACCCCTCAAGGATCCGGTCCTGGTGAAGGGTCTGCCCTTCCTCGGCAGTGCCCTGGATATGGCCAAGGACCCGGGCCGGTTCTTCTACGAGTGCTACCGCAAGTACGGGCCGGTCTTCAAGCTCAAGGTGATGAGCAACACCTACACCGTGATGGCCGGCGCCGAGGCTGCCAACTTCATGGGCACGCGCGAGGGCCGCGACTCGCTGCGCTCCAAGGAGTTCTGGCAGGGGCTGGTCGATGAGTGGGGCGCCTCGCGCACGCTCACCGGCGAGGATGGCGAGACGCACCAGAAGCTGCGCGCCGTCATGAAGCACGGCTACTCCAAGGAATCGCTCAAGGGCCGCTACGACGAGCTCGTGGAGATTACCGACAAGGTGATCGCGCGCGACTGGCCAGTCGGGCAGATGGTCCCGGTCGTGCAGAACATGCAGTACATCGTCACCGAGCAGCTCGGCGCGATGCTCACCGGCACCTCCCCGCGCGAGTACGTGAAGGACATCCGCACCACCATCCTCTACATCCTGAACATCCTGGTGACGCGCCAGCGCCCCAAGTGGATGCTCAAGGACCCGCGCTACAAGTACGCCAAGAGCCGCGTCTCCGAATTGGGGCAGCGCATGATCGCCCAGTACGAGGCCGGCAAGGCCGACCGGGATCCCGCGCGCCGCAACCTCGTCGACGATGTCATGGAGGCGCATGCGCGCGACCCGGACCTCATCCCGCGCAGCGACCTGGTCCTGAGCCTCACCGGGCCGTTCGTAGCCGGCCTCGATACGGTGGCGAACACCGTTTCCGGGTTCATCTACGCGGTGCTGAAGGATCCCGCCGTGCTCAAGCGCGTGCAGGCCGACGCGGACGCCCTGTTCGCCAAGGGCAGCATCGACGAGGCCGACGTGCGCAACGACCTGCCCAACATCGATGGCGCGATCATGGAAGCCATGCGGGTGTACACGATCGCGGTCGCGCAGATGCGCACCGCGACGCGGGACTTCGCCTTCCTCGGGCACCAGATCCGCGCCGGCGAACTGCTCTACGTGGCGACCGCCGTGCCGCACTACATGGAGGAGTATTACCCGAACCCGGACAAGTTCGACATCGACCGCTACGCCAAGCCGCGCGCCGAGCACCTCAAGCCCGGCGTGTACTCCCCATACGGCCGCGGCACGCACACCTGCCTGGGCAAGACCCTCGCCGAGGTGCAGATGGCGCTGTCCATGGCACGCCTGTTCTACAAGCTGGACCTGGAGCTCGAGTCCCCCGACTACATGCTCGAAACCAAGGTGCTGCCCACCCCCGGACCCAGCATGAAGTTCAAGGTGCGCGTCAAAGGCATCCGCCACTGAGGGCTGGTAGCGGCGCCGGCGCCGCTACGCCTTGATCGCCTTCTCGATGAGCTTGCGGTAGGTCTTCGAGTACGGCGGCAGGTTGAAGGTCAGATCAAGCAGGCCGAGCGGCTGCTCGACCACCGAGCGCGGGTTCGACATTTCCATGAAGCCGGTCTCCCCGCCCACCCGCCCGATGCCCGAGTGGTTGACCCCGCCAAAGGGCAGGCGCGGATTGGTGCCCGACTGGATCAGGTTGTGGTTCACCACCGTGCTGCCGGCGGTGGTGTGGGCGAGGAAGTAGTCGATCGCCGCGCGGTTCTTGGCGTAGATGTACAGGGCGAGCGGCTTGGTGCGCCGCTCGATGATCTCGATCGCCTCGCTGTTTTCGCGGAAGGGGATCACCGGCAGGATCGGCGCGAAGATCTCCTCCTGCATCACCAGCATGTCCTCGCTCACGTTGGTGATGACGGTCGGGGCCACGAAGCGGTCCTCGGCGCGCGTCTGGCCGCCGGTGGCGAACTTGCCGCCCTTATCGCGCGCATCCTGCAGCAGGCGCGACACGCGGCCGAAATGCTGGTCATTGATGATGCGCATCAGCTCGGCAGACTTCTCAAAGCCTGCGCCGTCGGCGTTGTACATGGCGCCCATGGCGGCCACCAGCGCGGCGACAAACTTCTCGTGCACCGACTCGTGCACCAGCACGTAGTCCGGCGCCACACACACCTGCCCGGCGTTGGCCACGCGCCCCCAGGCGATCTTGCGCGCCGTGTTGTCGATCGCCGCCGAGGCGTCCACGATCGCCGGGTTCTTGCCGCCCATCTCGAGCGTCACCGCGGCGAAATTCTCCGCGGCCGCCTTCATCACCACGCGGCCCACGCGCTGGCCGCCGGTGTAGTAGATGTGGTTGAAGGGCTGGGTGAGCAGTTCCTGCGCCACCTCGGGCCCGCCCTCGAACACGGCGAACTCGTCCGCCGGCATGGCCGCCTCCAGCACCTCCTTCAGCACCCGGGCGCTGTGCGGGGCGAGCTCGGAGGGCTTGAGCGCGAAGGCGTTGCCCGCCGAGATCGCTGCGATCGCCGGCACCAGCGCAATGGCGATCGGCGCGTTCCAGGTCGACAGGTTGAGCACCACGCCCTTGGGCTCGTGGAGGATGTAGCACTTCTTGCCCAAGGTAGCTGCCGAGTTGCGCACCTTGCGCGGCTTCATCCAGGCGCTCACGTGCTTGGCGACGAAGTCGACCTCGCTCTTGACCATCACCAGCTGCGCAGCGACGTCCAGGTCGCAGGCCTTCATCTCAGTATGCGCCGCGTCGTAGAAGCGCTGCTTGTTGGCAAGCACCGCCGCCAGCATGCCGCGGAGTCTGTCGGCGCGCTGCGCGCCGGTGGTCTGCGCCAGTACGCGGCTGCCCTTACGCAGCTGCGCAAACCGTGCTGTTACGTCCTGCACCGATCTTCTCCTCGCCCGCGCTGTGCGGACCTAGATGTTGAACTGTCTCACGATCGATCGCGCCACGGCGCGCACGCCATTCATGCCTGCGCGCTCTGCGGCTGCGCCGCCTGCGCCGCCACCGCGTCCACCAGTCCCCAGGCACGTGCGGTGTGGGCATCCAGGCGCCGCGCCGACAGCGCCAGAAATCCCGTGCGCAGGCGCCCGATACGCCGCGCGACGCTCACACAGCCCCCGGAGCCCGGGATCAGCCCGAAGCGGATCTCGGGCAGGTGGAAAAAGGTCTCCGGCGTGGCCTCGACGTAAGCACCGAAGGCAGCCATTTCCATGCCGGCCCCCACCGCGGCGCCGTGCACGTGGAACCTCAGGCGTGGCGCGCAGCGGGCCAACAGCTGCGGCACCGAGCGCGTCGAGCGCACCGCATGACCGGTGGCCGGGTCCGCGGCGCTGCCGAACTCCCCGAGATCGCCGCCGGCGCAGAAGCACCTGCCCTCCCCGCTGATCAGCACTTCGGTGATGGAGGCATCCAGCGCGACCAGCTCCAGCGCCTCGGCCAGCGCATCGCGCATCTCGATGGACAGTGCGTTGCGCCGCGCGGGGCGGTTCAGGCGCAGGCGCAGCTGCGCACCTTGCCGTTCGATCAGCACCGCCGCACCGGGCTCGGCGGACGGGGCGGTCGCCGGCCGTTGCGCCTGGGCGAGCCAGCGGCGGAATTCTCCTCCAGCCTGCAGCGTCGCATAGGCGAGTGACTCGCACACCAGGGCGCGCGCGATCTCCAGCCCCTCGGACGCGCGCAGCAGCTGCACCAGCACCATGGCCGTGATCGGCGCGGCGTCGATGTTGGCCACCAGCTCAGCGGCGTCCTCCGCGCGCGCCACGACCGCATCGCAGAACGGGGCCAGCGCGTGGCCGTCACCGGCCGCAGCGACGCCGATCACCGGGCAGGCCTGCGCGTGCAGCCAGGCGGACAGCTGGACCTGGTCAGCCGCCGCCGGCCGGGTGTCAGGGCCCAGCTCGACCAGCACATGCGTGGTGCCGGTCAGCGGTGACCGCGGGGCATGTGCCACCCCGGCACGTGCCGCTTCGAGCAGCCCGCGCGCGTCCAGCCTCGATGTATTGTTCAGAAGAGGTTCTCGCCGCCTGCAGGTGCCGCTCACCGCACCTTTAAGGCTCCCCGGGTCGATCGTGGGTCTGCTCGCGGTACCGCCGGTACCGTTTTGGTACGCTAGCGGTGCCCGATCGCTTCTGTCAACCCTAGAGGTCTGTGCGATGAGCGACGCGATCCTGTACGAAATGCGCGGCCCGGTGGCGCTCATCACCATCAACCGCCCCGAGAGCCGCAATGCCATCAACGCCGAGGTGCGCGCCGGGCTGCACGCGGCCTGGCAGCGCTTCGAGGCCGATGACGCAGCCCTGGTGGCGATCCTCACCGGGGCCGGCGAGCGCGCGTTCTGTGCGGGGATGGACCTGAAGGAGGCCAGCTCCACGGGCCTGAAGGTGCCGGCGCGCGGGTTCATTCCGATTCTCGGCGACTCGGTCCAGGTGTCCAAGCCGACCATCGCAGCGGTCAACGGCATGGCGATGGCCGGGGGCTGGCTGTTCGCGCAGATGTGTGACCTGTGCGTGGCCGCAGAACACGCCACCTTCGCGATCACCGAGGCCCGGGTGGGCCGCGGCACCCCCTGGGCCGCCCCGCTGGTGCACATGCTGCCCCAGCGCATCGTGATGGAACTGCTGCTGACCGGGGAGCCGATGAGCGCCACGCGCATGCGTGAGCTCGGCTACGTCAACCACGTAGTGCCTGCCGAGCAGCTGATCCCGCGCAGCCTGGAGCTCGCCCTGCGGATCGCCGCCAACGCGCCGCTCACGGTGCGCGCCTGCCGCGCGCTGGTGTACGCGGCCACCGAGACCGGGCGCACCGAGGCGCTGCGCGCCGGCGACCGGCTGTTCGAGCCGGTCTATCTGAGCGAGGATGCCCAGGAGGGTCCCCGCGCATTCGCCGAGAAGCGGCCGCCGGTGTGGAAGGGTAAGTAGCTAGCCGGAGGCGCCAGCCGCCGCCACTGCGCACCCGCCTGGGTGGAGCTCTCGTCCGGATCCACGATCCCAGCGCGCCGCTTCTCTGTAGTATGCCCAGAGGATCCGAGCGCTGCGCACCCCACGGGGGACCGCCCTCGGTTCCGCTGATCTCCTCATCGTTTGGACCGGCACACCCGCAATGGGCGGATGCAGGCTCGGAGTGTGTCTTATGGCCAGTACCAGCTTATCGCGGGCGGAGCACGCGGAGATCAGGGCGCAGCTGCGGACACTGCGCGCGCGGCTCACCCAGGCGCGCGACCTGCTCGTGCACTTCAAGGAGGACCGCCTCGACCGCGACCGGCTGGAGCCGGCTGCGCGGCGGGTCGATGACCTCATGGATATGTTCGTGGGCGACCGGCGCGATACCGCGCGCGGGGCGCTGTGGCTCACCGAGATCCAAAGTGGCGTTGACGAGCTGCACAATCCCAAGGCCGCCGAGGCCCTGAGCGAGGCGCGCGTCGTGATCAGCGCGCTGCTCAAGACATTCGGCACCGGTGGCGACGGCGCGGGATCCGCCGTGCCGCGCCCCGCGCCCGGCAGCGACCAGCTCTGATACGGCCCGGGTGCGGGCGCGCGCCAAGGCTCAGAACCGGAACACGCCGTTGCCGGGGGTGCCCTGCGGCACGTTCACCGCCGCCGACAGCGCAATACCCAGCGCGTTGCGCGTGTCGAGCGGGTCGAGGATGCCGTCATCCCACAGCTCCGAGGTCGAGTAGTACGCGGACGTCTGTTCCTCGTACGCCCTGAGCGTGTCCTCGCGCAGCTGGCGCAGCAGCGCCGGATCGGCCGCTGCGCCGGTGCGCTGCATCTGCCGCAGCTTCACCTCCGCGAGCGTGCCGGCCGCCTGCTCCCCGCCCATCACCGCGATCTGGTGGTTCGGCCAGCCGAACAGGAAGCGCCCGTCGAAGGCGCGGCCGCACATCCCGTAGTTGCCCGCCCCGAAGGAGCCGTGGCACATCACCGTGAGCTTCGGCACATGGCTGCACGACTGGGCCATGATCATCTTGGCCCCGTCCTTGGTGATGCCGTTCTTCTCGTACTCGCGGCCCACCATGTAGCCGGTGATGTTCTGCAGGAACAGCAGCGGCGTGTTGTTCTGGTTGCACAGCTCGATGAAATGCGCACCCTTGATGGCGCTGTCGTTGAACAGGATGCCGTTGTTGCCGAGGATGCCGACGCGGTAGCCCCACAGGTGGGCGAAGCCGCACACCAGGGTCGTGCCGTAGTCGGGCTTGTACTCGTGGAAGCGGCTGCCGTCGACGATGCGCCCGATCACCTCGCGCATCTCGAAGGTCCGCTTGATGTCATCCGGGATGATCCCGTAGAGGTCATCCGGGTCCAGCAGCGGCGCCTCGCTCGCCTGGTCGGGGCGGCGCCACTTCGGCTGCTGCTCCCACTGCGCGACGATCTCGCGGCCGATGGCGATCGCCTCGTCCTCGTCCGCCGCCGGGTAGTCGCAGGTGCCGCTGATGCGGGTGTGCAGGTCCGCACCGCCGAGCTCATCGGCGGAGACCACCTCCCCGGTGGCCGCCTTCACCAGCGGCGGCCCGCCGAGGAACACCGCCCCGGTGCCCCGCACGATGACGTTGTAGTCGCTCAGGGCCGGCACGTAGGCGCCGCCGGCCGTGCAGTGGCCGAATACCAGCGCGAGCTGCTTGACGCCCATCTTGCTGAGCAGGCACTGGTTGCGGAAGATGCGGCCGGCCATGTAGCGGTCGGGGAACAGCGCCGACTGCAGCTGCAGCTGCCCGCCCGCGGAATCGCACAGGTGCACCACCGGCAGCTGGTTCTCCACCGCGATGTCGAGTGCGCGCACGATTTTCTTGATGGTCAGCGGGTACCACGCGCCGCCCTTCACGGTCGGATCATCCGCGTGGATCATCACCTCGCGCCCGGCGACCACGCCGATGCCGGTAAGGCAACTGGCGCCGGGTGACTCGCCGCCGTAGGCCATGTTCGCAGCGAGGCTGGACAGCTCCAGGAACGGCGTGCCCGGATCGAGCAGCCGTTCCAGGCGCTGGCGCGGCAGCAGCTTGCCCTGCTTGGCCAGCCGCTCCAGATCGCGCGCCGGGCGCTCGTGGCGCGCCGCCTGCTGGCGCTGGCGCAACTGGGCGGCGAGCGCCTTGTTGTGGGCGTAGCGGCGGCGGAATTCCGCGGAGCTGGTCTGTACGGCCGACTCGATACGTTTCATGGCGGCGCCATCTCCTGCCTGGCGAAGGACACGAGCAGGGCGCCGCGCTCGAAGACGGCCTCGGGTTGCACGTGCACCTGGAAGACCACGCCCGGGTGCGAGGCGACGATGGTCATCTGCAGCTTCATGCTCTCCAGCGTCAGCAGCTTGTCGCCGCTGGCAACCGCCTGCCCGGCGGCGGCGTGCACCGCGACCACCACCCCCGGCATGCTCGCGTGGATCTCTTCCTGGCCCTCGGCACCGGCGGCGGCGTGCCGGCGCCTGACGAAGTGCACCGTGTAGGTGCGCCCGTTGAGGCGCACCTGCAGGTCATCACCGGCGCTGCAGCGCCAGCCGCGGTAGGCGATCCCGTCGACCGTGATGCTGAAGTGCGCTTCGCCGGCATCCGGGGCCTGCAGCACGTGCTCCACGGCACCGACCTGCACCCGCAGCTGCGGGCGCCGCGCGAGGATGTGCACCTCCGTCTCCTGGCCATCGACCTGTAGGCGGTGCGCCATCTCAGTTGCGCCACGGTCCGATGGTGGCGTGCGGTTCGGGGACCCCGAAGAGCGATTGCCGGAATTGCGGCTCGCCGAGCAGTGCCGCCAGCACCGCGACGGCTCCCTCCGTGGGCCGGGCCTGCGGCTTGAGCTCCTCGGCGTGCTCGGTGAGGAAGCCGGTGTGCAACTCCCCTGCCAGGAACTGCGGGTGCATGACGACCCTGCGCAGGTAGTCGATGTTGGTCGGTACGCCCAGCAGCGTGAGGTCCGCCAGGGCAGTCTCGAGGCGGCCTGCGGCATCGGCGCGCGTGGGCCCGTGCACGATGAGCTTCGCCAGCATCGAGTCGAAGGACGGCGTGATGGCCTGCCCCACGCGGATCCCGCCGTCAAAGCGCAGGTTCGCACCCTGAGGCACCTCCAGCACGCCGATGCGCCCCACCGCCGGCCGGAAGCCGTGCTCGGGCTCCTCGGCGCAGATGCGGCACTCGATGGCGTGGCCGTGCGGACGCAGCGACTCCTGGGCAACCGACAATGGCTCGCCGGCGGCGATGCGCAGCTGCTCGGCCACCAAGTCCAGGCCCGTGACGTATTCGGTGACCGGGTGCTCCACCTGCAGGCGCGTGTTCATCTCCAGGAAATAGAACTCCCCGCCCGGCGCCAGGACGAATTCCACGGTGCCGGCATTGCGGTAGCGCGCGGCGCGCGCCAGGCGCACCGCGGCCGCGCATATCGCCGTGCGCACCGCGGGGGGCAGGTTCGGTGCCGGGGACTCCTCGATGATCTTCTGGTAGCGGCGCTGCACCGAGCACTCGCGCTCGAACAGGTGCACGACGTTGCCGTGACTGTCGCCGAGCACCTGCACCTCGATGTGCCGCGGCCGCTCGAGGTAGCGCTCCGCGTAGATGCGCCCGTCGCCGAAGTAGCGCTGCGCCTCGGCGGCGGCGGTGGCCAGGTTCTCGGCGAGCTCGGCGGCACTGCGCACGATCCGCATGCCCTTGCCGCCGCCGCCGGCGGCGGCCTTGATCAGCAGCGGGAAGCCGATCGCGTGCGCGCGCGCGGCAAAGCGCGCGGCATCCTCCTCGATCGCGCTCGGGGCCACCGGCACCCCGTGCTCGGCGGCAAAGGCGCGCGAGCGGATTTTGTCGCCCATCAGGCGAATGGTCTGCGCCTCGGGCCCAACGAAGATCAGGCCTGCCTGGGTCACGCGCTCGGCGAAATCAGCGTTCTCGGACAGGAAGCCGTAGCCGGGATGCACGGCATCGGCCCCAGTGCCTCGCGCGACCTCGATCAGCTGCCCCTGGTCGAGGTAGGCGGCCGTCGGCACATCCGCCTCGAGCATCACGGCCTGGTCAGCCATCTGCACGTACGGGGCAGCGCGATCCTCGTGATGGTAGACGGCCACGCTGCCGATGCCGAGCCCTTTGAGGGTGCGCATGATGCGGCAGGCGATCTCCCCGCGGTTGGCGATGAGCACGCGCTGGAACATCAGGGGCTGCCCCGGCCGCGGCGCCGCTTGTCGGTCAGGCCCTCGAGGCGCTGCACGGCGCGCTCCAGACGGTGCACGGACGTGTCCACCCCGGCGGCCCTGCCGCGCCGCTCCAGTCCCTGGTAGATCATGTTGGTGATGGCATCGGCCGCCGCGTCCGGGGAGAACTCGCCCTCGGCGCGCAGGTGAGCCCAAGTGTGGTGCTCGGCAGCGCCGAAGATCATGTCGCGCACAATCCGCAGGGGCACGTCGTCGCGGAACTCGCCGCTGGCGATCCCCTCGCGCACCACCGCCAGCGTGCTCTGCGTATAGCGCTGGTTGAGCGTGAAGATGCTCGACTGCCGGTACTGCGGCCACGGGCGCAGCTCGTGGACGATGAGGCGGCACATGTTCGGGTCCTTGTGCATGACGCTCAGGTGCTTCCAGATCATGAACCGCAGCCGGTTCCAGGTGCCGCGCACGCCCTGCAGCTGCGCCTCGTAGTCGGAGAAGATGTCCTCGTAGAAGGCCTCGACGACCTTGATGAGCAGGTCGCGCTTGGTGGGGAAGTAGCGGTAGAGCGTGCCCTCCACCACGCCGGCCCGCTCGGCGATCTCGGCCGTGGAGGCCGCCTCGAAGCCCTTGCTGCAGAAGACCGCGCGCGCGGCGCGCATGATCTCCGCGACGCGTTCATCGCGCGGCAGGCGCTCGCGGCGCCGCGGGCCCCGGGTCGCGACCCTCACGGGCCCCTCCCCAGCAGCCCCGCATCCTCAAGCCATGCAGCAGGCACGCGCACCGTCATGTCCATCAGGATCTGCGCGTAGCTCTTGCCCTGTGGGTCGTAGCGCAGCGAGGCCATGCCGCCGCCGCCAAGCGCCCGGCGCAGCACGAAGTTCCAGCCGCACAGGCCGGGCCAGTCGTAGCGTTCAACCTCCCCGTCCACCAGGTGTCCCAGGTGCGCACGCACCGCTGCGGCGGTGAGCTGGCCTGCGAGCAGCGGCACGAACTGCGGGCGGCGCGCCAGCACACCGATGTTGGCCGTGTCGCCCTTGTCCCCGCTGCGACCGTGCGCCAGGCGCAGCAGGGGCACCTCGACCTGCGCGCCGTCGGCTGGCGGCGGCGGCGCGGCGGCAACGCCTGGCACCTCCTGGGGTGCTGCCGGTGTGGTCGCCGCAGCAGTCTCTTGCACGCGGGCCGGCACTGCCGACCCGTTCATCTCGACGGTGACGGGCACGCTGGACTTGGGGACCAGGCAGGAGGCCAGGCGCACCACCGGCTGCACGGCCGGGCGCCCCCCGGCAAAACCGGTGATGCCCTGTGCCATCGAGGTGGCGGCCGGGAAGATCTCGCGCGCGAAGAGCTCCAGCGGCGCCTCCTGTCGCGTGCGCCACGGCGATCTTGAGGATGACCTCGCGGGTGCCACGCGCGCGGGCGTGCGGTCCGTACATCGACCTCCGCCCCCAGCACCTCGACGCTGACGGCGCGGTAGTCATCCCAGCCGCGTTCCCGGAACAGGCGCCGGGTGCGTTCCAGGATGGCCGCGCCCACGGCCTCGGCCTTCTGCACCGCCTGCGCGCCGACGATCATCAGCGTGGCCGTGCGCGCGGAACCCGTCCGCGTACGTCAGGCTCGCCTTGTAGGTCGCGGTCGCCGGCAGGCCGCGCGCGCCGCTCACCCGCACCCGGTCGGCGCCCAGCCTGCTCCGAGCGCACCATCGCGGAAGTCGCACACCACGTCCGGCAACAGGTAGCGCGCCGGATCGTGCACCTCGTAGGCGATCTGCTCGGCCACCGTCGCCGCCGTCACCAGGCCGCCGGTGGCCGGCGGCTTGGTCATCGACGAAGAGGCCGTCGGCGGGCGCATTCGACGATCGGGTAGCCAATGTCGTCCCAGTCGGCAGCGCTCGCGCGCCAGTCGGTGAAAATCCGCCCGTTGCCTGCGGACCGCACTCGATGATGTGTCCGGCGAGACTGCCCATCGCGAGCTTGTCGTAGTCATCGGGCTGCCAGCCAAAGGCATGGATCAGCGGACCCAGCGCCATGGCGCTGTCCGCGCAGCGGCCGGTGATGACGATGTCGGCCCCGCCGGCGAGCGCCTGCGCGATCGGCACGGCGCCCAGATAGGCATTGGCGCTGGCGACCGTGGCCGGCAGCGCGCCTCCGCTCTCCAGGTCCCGCACACCCGCTGGCACGCAGCGCTTCCAGCTGCTGCGCTGATGTCATCCCCGAGCACCACGGCCACGTTCAGCCGCACGCCAAGCTCGCCGAGAACTTTCTGCAGCGCGTCCCGGCAGGCCTGCGGGTTGACCCCGCCGGCATTGGCGACGACCTTGATGCCGCGGGCGGCGATCTCCGCGGCGAGCGGACGCATGACCTGCGCTGACGAAGTCCGGCGTGTAGCCAAGCTCCGGATGTCGGCGCCGGGCGCGCGCCAGCAGCGACAGGGTGATCTCCGACAGATAGTCGAGCACCAGGACATCGATGTTCCCGTGCCTCACCAGCTGCGCCGGTCCTTCGGCGCTGTCGCCCCAGAACCCGCAGCCACAGCCTATGCGAAGTACTCCCGCCATCTAATGAGTGCACCTCACTTAGCGGGCGATGTCAATTAATTCAGGGCTTTTATAGACAGGTTGAGCATTACTCATTAGTCTGCGGAATAGTCGCCCCCGCCTGGAACCCAGAATGCCTGACCCCGCGGCACCCCCGGCACCCGCCTTCGACCTGTCCCCCGAGCAACAGGCCACCCTGGACGGGGCCGATGAATACGCGCGCCTGGAGCTGTACCCGCTCGCCGCGCGCATGGACGCCGAAGAATGGTGGCCCGCGGAGGCCTTCGCCCGGCTCGGCGCGCACGGTTACCTGGGCGCCACCGTGCCGCAGGCGTACGGTGGCGCGGGGGCTGACCTGTTCACCAGCGGCCTCGTGCTGCAGGCGATCTCGCGCTGGAACCACGCGCTCGGCCTCGCCTGGGTCGCGCACGACAACCTGTGCGTCAACAACATCTACCGCAACGCCAACGAGGAGCAGCGCCGCCGCTACCTCCCCGGCCTGTGCTCGGGCAAGCATGTCGGGGCGCTGGGGCTGACCGAGCCGGGGGCAGGCTCGGATGCGCTGGGCTCGATGCGCACCATCGCCCGTCGCCAGGGCGAGCACTACCTGCTCAACGGCTCGAAGCTCTACATCACCAACGGTCCGGTGGCCGACGTGCTGCTGGTGTACGCCAAGACCGCGCCCGAGCGCGGCCCGCAGGGGATCTCCGCGTTCATTGTCGAGAAGGACTTTCCGGGCTTCAAGGTCGCGCAGAAGCTCACCAAGATGGGCTTCCGCGGCAGCCAGACCGCGGAACTGGCCTTCAGCGACTGCAAGGTGCCGGCTGCCAACCTGGTCGGGGCCGAGAACGGCGGGGTCGCGGTGGTGATGAGCGGCCTTGACCTGGAGCGCGCGATGATCGCGCCGCTGTGCCTGGGGATCGCCGAGCGCGCGCTCGAGCTGTCCCTCGAGTACGCCAAGACGCGCGAGCAGTTCGGCAAGAAGATCGCGCAGTTCCAAATGGTGCAGGCGAAGCTTGCCGAGATGTACGTGGCCGTGGAGACCATGCGCACCTTCACCTACCGGGTGCTCAGCGCTGCGAACGACCTCGAGGTCGGCGGCGGCGGCCGCGGACACATCCACGCCCTCACCGCCGCGGCGGTCATGTACGCCTCGGAGGCGATGAACCGCGTGCTCTCGGATGCGGTGCAGATCCACGGCGGCAGCGGTTATATCTGGGAAACCGAGATCAACCGCCTGTACCGCTCGATCAAGCTGCTGGAGATCGGCGCAGGCACCACCGAGGTTCGCAAGCTGATCATCAGCGGCGAGCTCATCGGCAGGCTCGACTAGGAGGCTGTATGAGCACGCCGCAGCCCCCGGCCGGGATCCTGAGCGATGCGGACCTGGCGAGCCACCCTAGCGCGCTCGCCGCGGGACTCTTCAAGGACCGCACCGTGGTCGTATCCGGGGCCGGCAGCGGCATCGGCCGCGCCACGGCGTGGCTGGCCGCACGCCTGGGCGCCTACGTGGTGCTGTGTGGGCGCACCCAGGAGAAGCTGGCGCGGGTGGCGCTCGGCCTTCAGCAGGCTGGCCTGCGCGCGGAGAGCGCCGTGCTCGACATCCGCCAGCGCGCCGCGGTAGATACGCTGTTCGCGGACCTCTTCGACCGGCTCGGCAGGGTGGACCTCGTGGTCAACAGCGCCGGCGGCCAGTTCCCGCAGGCGGCAATGGACTTCAGCGAGAAGGGCTGGCGCGCGGTGATCGACACCAACCTCAACGGCACCTTCAACATGATGCAGAGCGTGGCGCGGCAGTGGCGCACCGCCAGCCACGCCGGCAGCATCGTCAGCATCGTGGTCTCCCCGCGCGGCCTGCACCAGGTGGCGCATACCTGTGCGGCGCGCGCGGGCATCGTGGCCCTGACCGAATCGGTCGCGGTGGAGTGGGCGCCGCTTGGGATCCGCGTCAACTGCATCGCCCCCGGGGCGATCGTCTCGGAGGGCTGGGCGGTCTATCCTGCCGACATTTCCCGCCGCTACGCGCAGGCCAGTCCGCTGCGCCGCACCGGCAGCCCGTGGGAGGTCGCCGAGGCGGCGCTGTTCGTGGGCGGCCCGGGTGGCGGGTTCATCACCGGCCAGACGCTGCACGTGAACGGCGGCTCGAACCTGTGGGGCGAGACCTGGACGGCCGGAAAGCCGGAGTGGTTCGTCGAGGCTACGCAGGCGTGGCAGGAACCGTAGACTTGGGGGCAGCGATGCAGGAATTCGTCTCGAGCTGGATGGACGAGGAGCTGGCGATGCACCGCCGGGCGGTTGCGCGCTTCATCGAGAGCGACATGCTGCCCAACGATGCGCGCTGGCGCGCGGAGCACAACGTCGGGCACGCGATCTGGCGCAAGGCCGGTGAACTGGGCTTCCTGTGCGCGGACATCCCCGCCCAGTACGGCGGCGCCGGCGGGGACTTCCGCCACGAGGTCGTGCTGTACGAGGAGCTGGCGCGGCGCGGCATCACCGGCTTCGGCCAGGGCGTACACAGCATCGCCGCGCACTACCTGCTCAACCATGGCACCGAGGCGCAGAAGGCCAAGTACCTGCCGCGCCTGGCCAGCGGCGAGCTGGTCGGCGCCATCGGCATGACCGAGCCGGGCGCCGGCTCCGACCTGCAGGGCATCCGCACGCGCGCGGAGCGCCGCGGCGATGAGTACATCGTCAACGGCTCGAAGATCTTCATCACCAACGGCTACCTCGCCGGCCTGGTCATGCTGGTGGTGAAGACCGACGCCACGCAGGGGGCCAAGGGCACCTCGATCCTCATCGTCGAGACCCAGGACCTCGCCGGCTTCCGCGTCGGGCGCTTCCTCGACAAGATCGGCATGCACGCGCAGGACACCAGCGAGCTGTTCTTCGATGCGGTGCACGTGCCGGCGGAGCGGCTGCTGGGTGGCACCGAGGGGCGCGGCTTCGCGCAGCTGATGAGCGATCTGCCCTACGAGCGGCTGATCGTCGCGGTGCAGGCGGCGGCGACGATGGAGGGGGCGCTGGAGGCGACGCTCTCCTACGCCAAGTCCCGCAGGGCCTTCGGCAAGACCCTCATGGAGTTCCAGAATACGCGCTTCAAGCTCGCCGAGACCGCCACCATCACCCGCGTGGCCCGCACCTTCATCGACAGCTGCATCCAGCAGCAGCTGCACGGCGCACTGGACGATGCCACCGCGTCGATGGCCAAGTGGTGGGCGACGGACATGGCCCACCAGGTGCTCGATGAGTGCGTCCAGCTGCACGGCGGCTACGGCTACATGAGCGAGTACCTGGTGGCGCGCATGTACGCTGACGCGCGCGTGCCGCGCATCTACGGCGGCACGAACGAGATCATGAAGGAGCTGATCGCGCGCTCGTTCTAGGCCGGCGGCGTCATGCCGGCGCGCACCACGCGCCGCAGCACCTTGCCCATCTCGTTGTAGGGCAGCTCGCTCAGAAAGGTGATGCGCTCGGGCACGCGCGAGGAGCGCAGCCGTTCACGCACCCACTGCTGCAACGCCCCGACCTGCACCTGCGCGCCGGCCCTGAGCACCACGGCCGCCCCGACCGCCTCGCCCCACTGTTCGCTGGGGACGGCTACCACCACTGCATCGGCGACTGCCGGGTGCGCCAGCAGCGCCTCCTCCACCTCGCCCGGGGAGATGTTCTCTCCGCCGCGCACGATCACATCATCCGCGCGCCCCTCGAGGAATACGTACCCCGCCGCATCGACCCAGCCACGGTCCTGGGTCGGGAACCAGCCGTGTGCGTCCAGAAGGCTTCCCACGCCGCGGTACTCGCCGGCGACCTGCGGCCCGCGCACGAACACGAACCCGGACTGCCGCGCGCCGAGCACCGCACCGTCGGCGTCGCGCACCTGCAGCTCAACCGCCGGCAGCGGTCTGCCGACCGAGCCGATGCGCCGGCGCACGGCAGGATCGGTGCTGGCGGCGGCCGCGCGGTGATCCTCGGGGCTCAGCAGGCACACGGTCGCACTGGTCTCGGTGAGGCCGTAGGCATTGGTGAAGTCGACGCCGGGGAAGGCCGCCAGCGCGCGCTCGATGACCGTGAGCGGCATCTTGCCGCCGCCATAGGCAATCGCGCGCAGCGCCGGGAACGGGCCCGCCGGGTGCTGCGCGAGGTGCTCCATGATCCGCACCAGCATCGTCGGCACCACGAAGGCGTGCGTGATCCGCTCCTGCGCCACAAGCCGCAGCCACTCCCCCGGCTCGAAGCTCGGCAGCATCACGATACGGCGCGCGCCGTAGGTCGAGCTCAACACCGCGGAGATGCCGGCGATGTGGTACGGCGGCACGGCAACCAGCGCCGCCTCTTCCGCCCCCGCTGCCCCGAATTCCACCGTGCCCAGGATGTAGGCCATGAGGTTGTCGTGGTGCAGCACGGCGGCCTTGGGCGTCGCGGTCGTACCGCTGGTGAAGAGCTGTATCGCCACCGCCCCGGGCTCATCGGGCGGCTCGCCGGCCGCCTCGGCCGCGGCCGGCTGCAGCAGTTGCTGCGCATCCGCGCAGGCGATGCCCGCGGGCAGCTTAAGGCGCGCCAGGTGCGCGGGCTGCGAGACCAGCCAGGCCGGGGCGACGCGCGCCAGCAGCTCCTCGAGCTCGGCGCCGGTGAGGCGGTAGTTGAGCGGCACGTACGGCACGCCGGCGTAGGCTGCCGCGAACAGCGCCACCGGCGCGGCAAGCCCGTTGGTGTCCAGCAGCGCCGCGTGCGCGTAGCCTCCCCGGGCGAGGTGCGGGGCCGCCGCGCGGGCCGCGGCGCGCAGTTCGGCGTAGCTTAAGCTGCGGTCGCCGCAGGTGACCGCGATGCGCTCGCCAAAGGCATCCGCTGCCATGTCCAGCAGCATCGCGAAGTTCACGGCATCAGTCCGAGGACGGCAACGCCTTGGCCTGCTTGATCCCCAGCGCCTGGCCATCGACGCTGAGCGAGCCCTCGCCGCCCTTGGTGCACAGCAGCTCGAGCGCCTCGGCCGCATCCACGTAGCGCTTGCCGATCAGGGAGCCCTGCGCGTGCGCCGCATCCAGCGCCGCGCCGGCCGGTGCGCTCTCGGTGATCGCGAGCATCTCGGCGCCGCCGCAGGTGATCAGCGCCGCCGCCCCCGGCGAGCGGATCACCATGACCTCGGTGGCGCACACGGCGCTCTTCAGGCGCAGCCCGGGTTTGAGGACTCTCATGGGTCGTCTAGCTGTTGGACAGGATCGCGCCGGCCATGCCGCACGATACCAGCGCGTTGGTCATGTTGGCGACCTGGTTGCTCGCGGTGCCGCGCAGCTGGCGCACCGCCTCGGTGATGTTGTTCATCCCGTGGATGTACGCCTCGCCGATCAGGCCGCCATTGGTGTTCACCGGCAGCGCGCCGCCGACCTCGATGTTGCCGTCCTTCACGAAGTCCTTCGCCTCGCCGGGCCTGCAGAAGCCAAAGGCCTCCAGCTGCACCAGCACCTGCGGGGTGAAGGCGTCGTAGATCATCGCCAGCTGCATGTCCGCAGGCGTCAGTCCCGAGCGCGCGTACAGGCGCCGGGCGACGCCCTGGGCCTCGGGCATCACGTCGAGGTCCGCGTGATAGTAGTTGGAGATCACCTCGACCTCCGCGGGGATCGACTGCGCCGAGGAGACAATGCGCACCGGCCGGGCCTTCGCGTCGCGCGCACGCTCAAGACTCGTGATGACGAGCGCCACGCCGCCATCGCTCTCCTGGCAGCAGTCCAGCAGGCGCAGCACCGGCTCCACGATCCACTTGGAGGCCTGGTGGTCGGCGAGCGTGATCGGCTTGCCGTAGAACCAGGCGAGCGGGTTGGTGGCCGCGTGCTTGCGCTGCGCCACCGAGACGTAGCCCAGGTCGCGGTTGGTGACCCCGTAGCGCTCCATGTAGTGCCCCGCCGAGAGCGCCGCCCAGCTGGCCGGCGTCTGCGCGCCAAAGGGCATGCACCACAGCAGCGAGCCGGTGCCGTTGCCGGCGACGTTCACCAGGCCGCCGCTCGCCGGTGCCATCGGCTGCCCGAAGCGGTACTGCGAGCGCTCATTCATGGCGCGCCACACGACCACGACCTCGCAGGCGCCGGAGGTCACGGCCGCCGCCGCCTGGTAGATGGTCGCCACCGAGGCTGCCCCGCCGCCCGGAATACGCGTGGCATAGGCCAGGTCCCGCACCCCCAGGCAGCGTGCGAGGCCGATCTCGTCGCTATTGTCGATGGTGAAGGTGATCAGGCCGTCCACGTCCGCCGGGTCGATGCCGGCATCGTCGAGCGCGGCCTTGGAGGCCTCGGCGGCCAGCTGCAGCTCGCTGCGGCCGGAGTTCTTGGAGAACTCGGTCTGGCCGATACCGGCGATGGCGGCGTACTTACCCACGCGCAGCGCCCCTGGCCGGGGCGAACACCGGCACGGCCTTGCCGCCGCGGGTGGGCGCGAAGCGCACCTCGACCGCAAGACCGCCCCGCACGGCATCGGCACCGACCTCGATGAGGTTGGACACCAGGCGAATGCCCTCCTCCAGCTCGATGAGCGCCACGATCGGCGCCTCGGCGAAGCCGAGCGGCGCCGGGTGGCGCGGGATCACCCAGCTGGCGACCTTGCCGCGGCCGCTGAGCTTCACGGTCTCGCGCTTGACGCTGTGGCAGGCCGGGCACATTGGCCGTGGCGGGTGGGTGAGCTTCTTGCAGTCGCTACAGCGCTGGCCGAGCAGCTCGCCACGGGCCGCGCCCTCCCAGAAGAAGATCGCATCCGGCGTGAACACCGGGTCAGGGCGCGTGGGTCCGGGCGGAATGTGCGGATCGTTCGACATTACTTCTTCTCCGCCGCAGGAGCTGCGGCCTGCGGCTGCCAGGGACTGCGCACCTTGCGGTGACCCTCCGTGAGGCTCCAGGCAAGTACGCAGTCCTTGCACATCTCCTCGATCTGCGCGGCGCTATAGCCGAGCTCGGCGAGGATCTCGCGGCTGTGCTGGCCGACGATCAGCGGCGGGCCCTGCACGCGCCCCGGGGTGTCCGAGAAATCGAACAGCAGGCCGATCTGGTTGAGCCTGCCGACGAAGGGGTGCTGGTACTCCACCACCCAGCCGCGCTTCTTGAACTCCGGGTCATCATGCACCCCGAGCGAGAACTTCGGGTCCGAGACCTCGCAGGGCACGCCGGCCTGGTCGAGCAGCGTGAACCATTCCGCGGCGGTGCGTTCCTTGAACTTCGGCTCCAGCAGCTGCGCCAGCGCGGCATCGTTGGCTGCGCGCGCGGCGGGAGTGGCGAAGCGCGCATCGGCGCCGATGCCCACCGCCGTGGCAAAGGACTGCCACTCCCGCTCGCCCGGGATCACCAGGCACAGCCAGCCCGCGCGCGTTTCGTACAGGCGGCTGGTGGCGCTGCGGCCGAGCTGCATGCCATCGATGCGCGGACGGTCGAAGCCGGTGCCATCGGCGCGGGCGACCGCGTAGGAGGTGTTCAGCAGCTGCGCGTTGACGATCGAGGTGTCGCAGAACTGGCCCGCGCCGGTGCGCTCGCGGTGGTAGAGCGCCTGCAGGATCGCGATTG
Organism: uncultured Pseudomonadota bacterium; assembly: GCA_963794975.1. GTDB lineage: Bacteria > Pseudomonadota > Gammaproteobacteria > Steroidobacterales > Steroidobacteraceae > 13-2-20CM-66-19. The sequence continues at coordinate 1,514,195 of CAWCGL010000002.1, forward strand.
CGGACAGGAAGCCGTTGCCGGTATCACCCAGGCTCGTGAATGACCACAGCGGCTTGCCGCCCCGGGACATGCCGCCGTCCTCGTACTGCACGCCGGCCAGGCAGGCCCCGGTCTGGTCATTGCCCGGCAAACCTGAGCGCGGGCCGGTCTCGAAGCCACGCGTATGGCAGTAAATCAGCTTCGGGTTGATCGCCTTTAAACTCTCGTAGTCGATCTTCAGGCGTTCGGCGGCCTCGTAGCGCATGTTGTGCTGCACCACGTCGGCCTTCTCGACCAGCTGCAGCAGCACCTTCATCGCCCGCGGGTCCTTCAGGTCCAGCGCGATGCTGCGCTTGCCGCGGTTGGCCATGTAGGCGATGTGGTTGGAGTGCCAGTAGGTGTCGTAGAGCGCGTTGACCTTGATGACCGTCGCGCCGAGGTCGGACAGGATCTGCGTGCCGTACGGCCCGGCGATCGCCAGCCCGAGGTCGAGCACCGTGATGCCCTCGAGCGGCGCCTTGAGCTTGCGGCCGCTCTTCGCCGCCAGCGGTGGCGCCTGGGCGGCCGCGGCCGCCTCGGCTTTTACCTGCGCGGTATGCTCGCCCACCCGCGCCGCCGGCTTGCCGACCGCGCTGCCGTTGGCGCTCATGCGATACACCACGCCCACCTGACGGATGGGACCTAGGTCCGGGTCGTTGATCTCGGTGACGCAGCCGTCCTTGAGGAACAGCGGGTCGGCGAGCGCCTCCTCGGGCGTGCGCACGTCCTGGATCGTCATGCCGGCCACCGCCGCGGCCTCCACCCACTCCCGGGCGGGGAACTTCTTCACCGCCTCGGCCAGCAGCGGCTGGTAATGCATCATCACCAGCAGCTCCTCGGGACCGGTCCCGAAGCGGTCCGGGTCGTTCTGCGCCTTCAGATCGGGGCTCGAGTTGAGCGTCTCGCCGGCCGAGGCGGTCAGGAGGAAGCGCGGGTTAGGTACCCAGTTGTGGATCCAGCGCCCGTCGGCGCACTGGAAGTGCCCCTTGGGCGAGCGTGAGCCCAGGATCCAGCTGTTGAACATCGGCACGTCGATCTTTTCGGCGCGCTGCCACACGCCGCTGCCGCAGGCCATCGCCCCCTGCAGCAGCGAAGTCTCGACCCACTGGCCGCGGCCGGTGATCTCGCGCGCACGCAGCGCGGCGCTGATTGCGGTGCTGGCGGTGAAGAAGGCCCCGAGGCTCGGCCAGTAGGAGGCCGGGTACAGCGGGCCGGGGCGCGGCGCACCCTGCAGCCACTCGTACGGGATCTCGATGTCGGCGAACGGGTCGCTGACGCCTGCCATGTGGTTGATAGCCCCTTCGGGCCAGCCGCGCTGCTCCCACTGCAGGCCGGCGCGCGCGGCCACCAGCGCATCGTACCCGGGGCGCTCAGAGTGCGGATTGTCGCGGCCGTAGGCGGTGATCGAGCAGTAGATCAGCCGCGGATTCAGCTGCGACAGGCGCGCGTAGCCGATCCCCAGCCGCTCGGTCACCCCGGGGGAGAAGCTCTCCACCAGCACGTCGGCCTGCGCGGCCAGCGCGAGGAAGCTCGCATGATCGGCCGGATCCTTCAGGTCCAGCACGGCGCTGCGCTTGCCGCGCTGCCAGACCCTGTAGCCGAGTTCCCCGCGGAACGGGTCCCCCGAGGGAGGCTCGATTTTCGTGACCTGCGCGCCCTGGTCCGCCATGAGCATCGTCGCCATCGGACCGGCGACACCCCACGACAGGTCCAGGACGCGGACCGCGTCCAGTACGCCCGGCATTTGCGGACTCAGGACGGGAGGCCGAAAACGCGCAACGCGTTGCCGCTCAGGATCTTGGCGCGGTCCTTCTCCGGGATGCCGGCCTTGCCGAACTGGTCTGCGATGACCTTGCGCGAGTTGGGCCAGCAGGTGGCCGGATGCGGAAAATCGGTCGACCAGTACAGGCAGTCAGGTCCGAAGTAGCGGTAGGCCGCCCCCAGGCCCTGCGGCTCGTACATGAACGTGGCGCCCATCTGGCGCTTGAAGTACTCGCTCGGCAGCATCTTCACGCCCGGGAACTCGTAGTGCTGCGTCATGCGCGGGTCGAGCACGGTCTCGAAGAAGAACGGCAGCCAGCCCAGGCCCGGCTCGACCAGGATCACGCGCAGCTTGGGGAAGCGCTCGAGTGTGCCGGACAGGATCCAGAACATCATCGGCTCGGCCAGCGCAAAGGCCGGCATGGCCGTGAAGATGCCCTTCTGCGGCGTCGGGTCGCGGCGGAACACGTCCCAGAGCGAGGCCTTGACGTCCAGGTGGTTGAGGATGGTGATGCCGGTGTCGCCGAGCTCGGCCCACAAGGGGTCGTAGCGCTTGTCGAACACGTCCGGCAGCCCGAACTCGGTCGGGAACGGGGTGATCTGCACGCAGCGGGCGCCGCGCTTGGCCAGGCGGCGCACTTCCTTCACGGCGAAGTCGATGTCGTACAGCTGGATCTGGTAGGCCGACAGCAGGCGCAGCGGATCCACCGCGGCGAAGTCGGCCATGCCGTCGTTGTAGCCGGACAGGCATTCCTTCCAATCATCGCCCATCAGGTTCGGGGTGCAGTACTTCGCGCCGCCGACCTCCGGGAAGATGACCTCGGCCTGCACGCCGTCGCGGTCCATGGCCTTGAGCTTTGCGTGCGGCTCGAAGTGGCCCGGGTCCTGCGAGGCCTCCGGGTCGACGAAGTCCTCGAGCTCCAGATTCTTCTGGCCCTTGCGCAGTTCGGTGGCCTCGAACGCGGCCTGCTTCTTGGCGGCATTGTCCCAGACCACGTGCAGGCGCTGCGGCAGGCGGGCCTTCACCCAGTCGTCGGTGAAATGGACGTGCGAATCGGCGCTGACGAGGCGTTCGTCGGGGGCAACAACGGCATTCATGAGCAGATCTCCTGGCGTGCATCGAGCCTTCTGGGGATGCCGCGCGGGACCCCCTCGCAGCGCGCATTATTCTGCGCGCCGCTGCCACGACCGTCAATTAATGTACTGCCGGTTTCGATTTACCCCGCGGACACCAATCCCCCTCAAACGGGCTAGTCGCGCCCGCGCGTACACGCCGCGCAGATTCGCGCCCGGGCGGGGCTGCGTGGTAATTTGGGAACCCGCGGTACCGTTGTTACCGAGGCAAGGAACACGATGAATCGACTTGCAAATAAGACGGCCATCGTCACCGGTGCGGCCGGCGGCATGGGTGCCGCGACCGCGCGGCTGTTCGCCGCCGAAGGCGCCAACGTGGTGATCTCCGATGTCCTGGACGACCAGGGCGAGGCCCTGGCCCGTGAGCTTGGCAAGTCCGCCGTGTTCCAGCACCACGACGTCGCGAGTGAGGCGGACTGGCAGCAGGTCCTCAGCGCCACCCTCGCCCGCTTCGGCGGCGTAGACGTGCTGGTGAACAACGCCGGCATCCTCATGATGCGGGGGCTCCTGGACACCAGCAAACAGGATTTCGAGCGTGTGCTCGGCATCAACCTGGTCGGCACCTTTCTCGGCATCAAGGCGGTGGCACCGCAGATGATCGAGCGAGGTGCAGGCTCGATCATCAACATCTCTTCAGTGGATGGCCTCAAGGGCTCGAATGCCGTGAGTGCCTACTCTGCCAGCAAGTGGGGCATGCGCGGGCTCACCAAGGTCTCGGCCATGGAACTGTCCCCCCGCGGTATCCGCGTGAACTCCATCCACCCCGGCGGCATCGCGACGCCGATGACGACCCGCGCCGGCCAGACCCCCGAGATGGCCGAGGCCACGCGCAAGTTCTACAAGACCTTCCCGCTCGGGCGCGTCGGCCAGCCGGAGGAAGTCGCGCGCGTGTCCGTGTTCCTGGCAAGCGATGACGCTTCCTATATGACCGGCGCCGAGATCGCCGTAGATGGTGGCATGAGCATCGGTCCTTACTACATGAGCCAGCCAGGCGCGCCGGTGATCGCCTGATCCTGCGCAATCGAGTCAAAGATCCGACAGGAGCTAAGCGATGAGCAGTGTCATGAAAGAGGCGTCCGGCGAGGCCGGCGACCGCACCCCGCTGTCCACCAGTGACGGCCTGGAACGCAGCCCGCTGCCAGTGCCCTACGGCTGGTTCTGGGTCAGCTACAGCGAGGACCTGAAGGCCGGCGAGCACCGCAACATCGAGTGCTTCGGCCAGGAGTGGGTGCTGTTCCGCGCCGAGACCGGCGAGGCCGGCGTAGTCGACCCCTACTGCCCGCACCTGGGTGCTCATCTGGGGCACGGCGGCAAGGTGGTGGGCGACTCGCTGCGCTGCCCCTTCCACCACTGGTCCTACAACGCCAAGGGATTCTGCACCAAGATCCCCTACGCGAAGGTCATGCCGCCGATCACCAAGCGCCAGCCGATCCTCAAGGCGCTGCCGGTCACCGAGAACAACGGCATCGTCTGGGCCTGGTACCACCCCAAGGGCGTGGCGCCGCTGTGGGAGGTGCCGCAGGTGCCCGAGCTCTACGACGCGGAGTGCATCGCGCCGCAGCGCGGCGAGTGGCCGGTCAACACCTTCATCCAGGAGCTGGGCGAGAACGGCATCGACTTCGCGCACCTGCATTTCCTGCACCACGTGCCGGTGATCCCCACTGGCACCTGCCGCGCGGACGGGATCCGCTGGCACGTGAACATGGCCAACGGCTACATCATCATCGAGCAGACCGGTCCGGGCCTGCAGATCGTGCGCTTTACCAAGGGCACGGTGGTGACCACGATGGTCAGCTACCCGCAGCCGATCAACAACTGCCGCACCATCATGCGCATGGGACTCACGCACAAGAAGTATCCGGCCGGCACCCCCGAGGCGACGCTGGCGGCGAACATGCTGCAAGAACAGATCGGTCAGGGCGTGGACGCCCAGGCCGGCTTCGAGTCCGTGGACATGATCGTGTGGAACAACAAGCGCTACCGCGAGCAGCCGCTGCTCTGCGACGGGGACGGTGAGATCCTGAAGTGGCGCAGGTACTTCAGCCAGTTTTACGTCAGGTGAGTGCCTGAGCGCCTGCGGCGCGCCTCACCCCCTGGGGAAGGAGCGCCGCAGCAGCCCGACCAGCACTTCCGCGACCGCCTCCCCGGCATCCTCCTGCAGGAAGTGCCCGGCGCCGGCGATTACCGGGTGCACTTGCGCGGCTGCGCCCGGCACGCGGCGCCGGAACACCTCCGCCCACGGGGCGGTCGTCGGGTCGCTGTCGCTGAAGGCGGTGACGAATGGGCGCTCGAACCGCTCCAGGAATTCCCACACGCGGCGGTTCTCGGCGATGCCGGGCATGTCGGCGCGGATCGGGATGAGCGGCGGGAAGGCGAGCGCTGCGGCCTTGTAGCTGGCATCCGGGAACGGCGCGTCATAGGCACGCTGCGCCAGCGGCGTGAGTGGCCGGCGCGACACGCCGCCGATGATCGCGCTCATCTGCATGTCATCGATGGAGGCCGCATAGGCGGCCCAGTTCGCGATGGTCTCACCCGGCCAGCCGGCCACCCCGCGGGGCGGGGGCTCGCAGTTCGGCAGCAGTGTGTTGGCGGCGAGCACCGCCGCGAAGCGCTGCGGCAGCTGTGCGAGCACGCTCAGCCCGATGGGGCCGCCCCAGTCCTGGCACACGAGCGTGATGTGCGTGAGGTTCAGGGTCTCGATGAACTCGCGCAGCCAGCCGACAAAGGCGTGGTAGGTGTAGTCGGCGCGCCGGGCGAGCTTGTCCGAGCGCCCAAAGCCGATGAAGTCCGGCGCCACGGCGCGGAACCCGGCCTGGGTGACCCGCGGGATGATGTGCCGGTACAGATAGCTCCAGGTGGGCTCACCATGCAGCAACAGGGCGACGGGCGCCGCGCGCGGCCCCTCGTCGATAGTTGCCATGCGCAGCGCGCCAAAGCGCCCGTCGCGCAGCGCCACGTAGTGCGGCATGAACGGAAAATCCAGCCCCGCGAAGCACGCCTCGTCGGTGCGCAGGATGCCCCCGTGTGCCATCTCAGGCAGCCGCGGCCTTGTCGAGCTTGACCACGCGCAACACGGGCACCGGGTGCGACCTGGCGCGCGTCCAGCGCAACAGCATGCTCCCGCTGGTGTGCCCGTCGGTGTCCATCCAGTTGGTGAAGCCGCGATTCTCGCGGGCGATGGTGATGGTTGCCGAGCCGTCGGGGTTGTACTTCGCGGTATGGCTGTTCACCCACACCGGCGCGTAGCGGTAGTCGAGCGACTCCATCCAGTAGTTGTCGAGCTGGAAGTTCCAGAACTCGCACTCCGGCGGCTTGACCTCGATCACCAGCGCCTCATCGGGCTTGAGGGCCCAGTAACCGTGCAGGTAAAAGATGTTGGGGTCGCCGCCGGCCTTGAAGAACATGGTCTGGTCGATGGTGGCCAGCGTGTTCGGGTTCGCCTGGAAGCCCTGCACCCAGTCGGCAAAGGTATGCGCCGTGCCCTTGACGAAGGCCGCGCTCGCCAGCAGCGCACGCTCGATGCGCGCCGCGGTCAGCGGCGGCGGCTTCGCCGGGCCGCCGATGCGCTCGATGGTCATGATCGCCGGCGTCTCGGTCTTGCGGTCGAGCAGGGTGTTGCGCACCAGCAGCATCGTCGAGTCGGCCGACATCGGCAGCCAGTTGCCGCCCTGGCGCTTGGCGCTGACCAGCACCTCGAAGGTGCCGTCGGCGTTGACCTGCAGCTGCGGGGCGTCCAGCTCCCCGGTGGAGGCGAGCGTGCCGTCCACCGCGTAGCGGTTGGCCTTGGTGGCGAACGAGAGGTACTTCACCGTGCCGCGCGTGCCGCGCAGGCGGTACTCGCGGTCACCGGCGATCGTCGCGTTCCAGTAGACGTTGTCGGGGTTGTCGCCGCCGATCTTCAGCGTCGTGTTGGAGGCCTGGTAGAACACCGGGAAGTCCGGGTCGCCGAACTCGAGCATCATCTCCAGCGCCACGCGCGTGAGGCGCGTGAGATAGCGCCACCCTTCCGCCCGGTCCAGCTCCGTGGCGGGCGTCTCCGGGCGCAGCACCTCCTGCCCCGCCGCCTTCAGCGCGTCGCAGAACTGCGCCCAGGTGGCTCCGCTGGTGACTCTGCTGACGACATCATTCTCTGCCATGGCCCCTCTCCTTAGCGCGAAGCGGCCGCGCGGCGCACTCCAGGTGCGGCGTGGCGCGGCCGGATTTGTTCGTGGCGGGGCGCGAGTCGCCCACGTTCCGCCCAATTACTCTACCGTGGATCGCGGCCGCGATGAACGCGGCCGCGGTTACAACGCGGTCTCACCCAGGTAGCGCTCAAGTCTTCTCGACGCTGATCCAGCGCGTCTCCTGCGCGGACTGGCGCATCGCATCGATCACCGCCTGCCCGGCCACGCCATCGCGGAAGGTCGCCAGCGGCGGCGCATCGACACCATCGCGCCCCTCGATGCGCGCCTTCATCCGCTCCACCAGGCGCGTGTACGGGGCCAGGTCGGTGCCGAAGGCGTGCGCCTGCTCGTAGGCGGTCTGCATCAGCTCTGCGTGCGGAAACGGCACCGGCGGCGGCAGCACCAGCTCCTCGGGCACGGGCACGCGCTTTTTGTTGCCCAGCCGGTCGGCCAGCCACAGTTCCTCCCCCGCCACCCCCTCGATCCACAGTGCGCCCTCGCTGCCGGAGATGCGCACGATGCCGTAGAAGTCTCCGGGGGCGGCCATCGACTCGACGAACACGCCCTCGAGTCCATTCACGAGCTTGAACTGCGCGGAGAAGGTGTCATCGGCGGTCATGCCGGGCTTGCCCGACAGCGTCTGCAACCGCGCACTCACCTGCGCGAATTCCCCGAGTGTCACGCGCACCTGGTCGACCAGGTGCGAGCCCCACGCGCCCAGGAACCCGCCGCCGCGGGCTGCGTCCTCCCACCAGTCCGGGGTCTGCGCGCCGGGGTGCGAGAGGAAGGGCACGAGCCAGGCGAACAGCGCCTGGCGCGGTTGGCCGATGGCCCCCGAGGCGATCGTACGCCGCAACAGCTCGTGCGGCGTGGCGAAGCGGAACTCGACGCCGAGGACGTGCACAACCTTGGCGCGCTCGGCGGCGCTCAACATGCCGCGTGCCTCGGCCAGATTCATGGCAAAGGGCTTCTCACAGAGGATGTGCTTGCCGGCAGCCACCGCCTCGTGCACCAGGGCGGCGTGCGTGGACGGCGGGGTGGCGACCGTGACGATGTGCACGCCCTTGTCGGCGAGGGCCTCGGCAAGCGAGGTGCATGCGCGCGGCACGCCCAGCAGCTTCGCGCGCGCCTGGGTCTTGGCAGGATCCCGGCCTACCAGCGCGCGCACCTCGATGCCGGCGTTGCGCAAGGCGCGCAGGTGCGTGAACACACCAAAACCGGTCCCGACGACCACGGCGCCCAGCGCCGCCTTGTTGGCACTCATGCTTCATTCTGAACCGGGGCGGGCGGCCACCGGTATCCCCGGTTCGGGGTAGCATTGCGCGTCCCGCCCTGCCCCCCTGTTTGCACGTAAGGAAGCCTGCAGCCATGAGCGATCAGTCAGCCGTCCAGCAGCAAAGCGCGCAGCGGCTCCTGTCAGGCCAGGCCTGGGAGGACTTCTGCGACGTGCTGCGCCTGGCGGGCCGCGCCATCGAGCGCTTCGGCGATGAGCCGACGGACCTGGACCGCGCCGAGTGGTACCGCTTCCTCACCCGTCTCACGCGTAACGGGCTCGAGCGCTTCGTCGAGAACTGCGAGCCGCAGCGTCCACGCCTGCGCGATGCGCCCTGGCACCAGTCGATCAACTTCCAGTCGCCCGACCAGGATCACCTGCTCGCGGAGTTCGTCGACGGCAGCCACGCCTACGTGATCCGCGGCAACCGTGGCACTGCACCGTATTTCGTCATGGCCTCTTGGTCGGCGCTGCAGCCCCAGGATGCCGGGGCCGCCAACTGGGCGCCGCGCGGCTTCGCGGGCCTGAAGGACTGCAACCCGGCACTGCTGCGCACGACCGCGATGCTGCAGAGCCAGGCGATCGACTTCGATGCGCAGGGCAATTTCCAGGTGCTGGTGAGCCGCGAGGGCCCGGCGGACGGGCGCAACTGGCTGAAGATCGAGCCGGACTGCGTCGGGCTGCTGATACGCATCGTCTACCACGACCGCAGCAGCGAAGCGGCCCCGGTGATGCGCATCGAGCGCCTCGACCACCCGCAGCCGGAGGTCCTGAGCCCCGCGCACCTGTCCACACAGCTCGCCAAGAGTGGGCAGCTGGTGCTGGCCTATCTTGAGCTGGTGCGCTCGTGGTGGCAGGACAACCTGTCCAAGCGGCCCAACAGCATCCGCTTCAGCCGCGCGCTGTATCTGAGCAACGGCGGTGTGCCGGACCGGCACCACGGATTCGGCACCTGGAGCAAGGCGCACGACGATGCACTGGTGCTGCGCTTCACGCCGCCCGAGTGCGACTACTGGATCTTCCAGCTGTGCAACCTGTGGCAGGAGAACTTCGACAATTACGAGGACGGCCAGGGCCACATCACCAAGTACCGCTGCACCCTCGAGCCGGACGGTTCGGTGTGGGTCGTGATCGCCGATTCCGACCCGGGCATCGGCGGCAACTGGATCGACCCGGGCGGCCACGTGCACGGCGGCATGAGCCTGCGGCTGATCCTGACCCAGGCGCCGCCGCCGAAGGTGCAGGCCTGCCTGGTGAAGCTTGCGGCCCTGCGCACCACCGGCCGCGCCGCGCTCGCGCAGGCACAGGTGATCGACAGCGGCGAGGTCAGCGACTGAGCACGCGCGCGAGCCCCAGCGGCACGTCCGCCGGCTGCCTCGTCGTACCGGACTAGAAGCAACCGCCGATGGGCGCTGGCGTGCATAGCGAGTATCTTGGGCACCCCTCGAACCCCGCGGAAAAGAGCGCACGATGAGCGAGCACCTGCAGCCGGCCGAGAAGCCGGTCACCGAGAGCGACGAGTTCATCGCCCAGCAGCTCGAGGGTGCGAGCATTCCGACGCTGATGATGTCGCTCATCCACCTCACCGGCGACACCACTCTGCTGCGCGGTGCCATCCGCCCCAAGGTCGTCATGATGGGCGGCTTTCAGGGCGGCCTGAGTGATGCGGACCAGGCTGCGGTGCGCACGCTCGCGCAGCAGGCGCTCAAGGACTACCGCGACCGCGGCTGCACCCTGCCCAAGCAGCCCGATGCCGCGCTGGTGCAGGAAATGATGAACTTCATGGTTGGCGAGCGCGTCGGCGATGAGTACGTGCCGATGATGCAGGAGGAGCTGGCCCTCGACGGCAACGACTCGCGCGCGCCGCGCTGGACACGCGAGGTGCCGGCCGCGACGCGCGAGAAGTTCCACGTGCTCGTGGTCGGCGCCGGCATGTCCGGCCTGCTGCAGGCACTGCGGCTGAAGGAGGCCGGCATTCCCTTCACGGTAGTGGAGAAGAACGACTCCGTCGGCGGCACCTGGTACGAGAACCAGTATCCCGGCTGCCGCGTGGACATCGCCAACCACTTCTACTCCTACTCCTTCGAGCCGTACCCGTGGACCGAGTACTTCTCGCGCCGCGACGAGCTGCTCGAGTACTTCCGGCACTTCGTCAAGCGCCACGATCTGGAAGCCTACATCCGCTACAACACCGAGCTGACCTCGGCGAAGTACGACGAGAAGAACGCGGTGTGGGACGTGGAGCTCAAGAGCAACACCGGCGGGGCGCCGCGCAAGATGCGCGTCAACGCGCTGGTGAGCGCCGTCGGCCAGCTGAACCGGCCGCGTATCCCGGACATCGCCGGCCGCGAGAAGTTCAAGGGCGTGCAGGTGCACTCGGCCGAGTGGGACCCGAAGCTGGACCTGGCCGGCAAGCGCGTGGCGGTGGTCGGCTCGGGCGCCAGCGCCTTCCAGCTCGTGCCGGAGGTGGCCAAGATCGCCGCCCGGCTGTACGTGTTCCAGCGCTCGGCGCCGTGGATGCTGCCGAACCCGCTGTACCACGACGCGGTCAGCAGTCAGTTCCGCTGGCTGGTGCAGCACGTGCCCTACTACGCGCGCTGGTTCCGCTTCCTGATCTTCTATCCGGGCAGCGACGGGATCCTGCCGGCGATCCGCATCGACAAGAGCTTCCCGCACCCGGAGCGCGCGGTGAACGCGCTCAACGACCAGTACCGCGCCAACCTGGTCGAGTACATGAAGTACCAGGTCAACGGCAACATGGAGCTGCTGGAGAAGGTCACCCCGAAGTTCCCCTTCATGGGCAAGCGCATGCTGCAGGACAACGGCAGCTGGCTGCGCGCCCTGCAGCAGCCGAACGTGGAGCTGGTCAGCGAAGGGGTCACGCGCATCGATGAGAACGGCATCCTCGCCAGCAACGGCCGCTACGATGTCGACGTCATCGTCTACGCCACCGGCTTTTACGCCACCAAGTTCCTCTGGCCGATCGAGGTGATCGGCAAGGGCGGCAAGAACCTGGGCACGGTGTGGGGCGATGAGCCGCGTGCCTACCTGGGCATCACGGTGCCGGACTTCCCCAACCTGTTCTGCCTGTACGGGCCGGCAACCAACCTCGCGCATGCCGGCAGCATCATCTTCCACTCCGAGTGCCAGGTGCGCTACACCACCGCCTGCATCCAGGCGCTGCTCGAGCACGGCGCCCGCGCAATGGACGTGAAGCCCGCGGTGCACGAGGACTACACGCGCCGGCTGATCGCCGAGCTCGAGACACTGGTCTGGTCGCACCCGGCCGCCGACAGCTGGTATCGCAACCGCTCGGGCCGCGTGGTCACCACCTCGCCGTGGCGACTGGCGGACTACTGGAAGTGGACGCGCGCGCCGGACCTGAGCGACTACACGCTCACAAGCTGAAGGCGACCAGGTAGTCGCCGAGCTTGGTGCGCATGTACTTGTGGCCCCCGGCGGCGATCACCACGAACTGCTTGCCCTCGGGCGTGAGCCGGTAACTCATCGGCGTCGCCTGCGGGCCGGCCGGCAGGCGGCCCTTCCACAGCTCCTCGCCGGTGGTATTGTCGAAGGCGCGCAGGAAGTCGTCGGTCGCAGCGCCGATGAAGGTAAGCCCTGAGGCGGTCACCAGCGGGCCACCGATGTTGGGCGTGCCGATCTTCATCCACAGGGGGAACGGGGCCAGGTCGCGTGTCGTGCCCAGCGGCACCTGCCACAGGCGCTTGCCGTTCTTCAGATCAATCGCCACCAGCTCACCCCACGGGGGCTTGTTGCACGGCGCACCCCACGGGGACAGCATCGCCGTCCACTGTGCCGCGTACGGCGTGCCCGCCTGGGCCAGGAGCCACTCGCCCTTGGCGAAGCGGCCGTCCGCCTGCGCGCGCGGCACCAGCTGCGCCACCGTTGCCACGTGACTGGTGTTGATGACCAGGAGGTTGCGCACCGGGTCGATCGCCGCACTACCCCAGTTCATCACCCCGAGGTTGTCCGGATAGGTGATCGTGCCCTTGAGTGAAGGTGCACTGAAGGCCCCCGCGTAATTCTTGCTGCGGAACAGGTCGACGCACTTGGCCTTGTCCCAGGGGGTGAAGCCCCACATGTCCGCTTCGGTGAACTTCGGTCGCTGCAGCACGTAGGTTTCGTTCACGGGCACCGGCTGGGTGGGCGCCAGGTGCTCGCCCTCGACGGCGAACTGCTGCGGCGCCGGTCGTTCCTCCACCGGCACCAGCGGCTCGCCGGTCTCGCGGTTGAGGATGAACAGGTAGCCCTGCTTGGTGGGCTGGGCGACCGCGGCCACCGCTCCGTCGGCGGTCGGGAAGTCAAACAGCACCGGCTGCGAGGGCACGTCGTAGTCCCAGATATCGTGGTGCACGGTCTGGAAGTGCCACACCACGTGGCCCGTGGCCGCATCGAGCGCCACCACGGAGGCGGCATAGTAGTCGCGCCCGTCGGTGTCGCGGCTGGTGCCGTACAGGCCGACCTGGGCATTGCCGGTCGGGACGAATATCAGGTTGCGCTGCGTGTCGACGGAGAACACCGACCAGGTATTGGCGGTCGAGCGGCGGTAAGTCCCGTCTGCCGTCACTCCCTCTGCCTGCTGCACCGAGTTCCATGCCCAGAGCAGCGCCCCGCTGCGCGCGTCGAAGGCGCGCACCACGCCTGCGGGCATGTCGGTGCGCATGTCCTCGGTGATGCGGCCGCCGACGATAACCCGATCGCCGATGATCGCCGGCGGCACCGTCACCCCATAGTCACCGGGGCGCATGGGCCCGAGGTGCTCTTTCAGGTCCACCGTGCCGGCCGCGCCGAAGTCGGCGCAGGGCTTGCCGTCCTTCGCATCCAGGGCGATCAGGCGCGCGTCCTGCGTGCCGGTGAAGATGCGGCTGGCGCAGGTGCTGCCCGCGGCGGCGCTGGCGTCGTGGTAGTAGCTCACGCCGCGGCACAGCATCAGCACACCACCGGTGGCATCCAGCTTGGGATCGAAGGACCACAACTCGCGACCGGTCTGCGGATCGAGTGCGACCACGCGGTTGGTGCTCGAGCACAGGTACAGACGCCCCTCGGCCAGGATGGGTGTGGCCTCCAGCGCGGGCATGCGCTTGAGCTCAGGCGTGATGCCCTGGGAGAGCAGGCCCGGGATGTCCGCGGGGTTGGTCGGGCGGGCCGGCAGCAGGCTCGGCTCGCCGATGCGATAGGTCCACGCAACTTTCAGGTTCTTGACGTTGGCCGGGGTGATCTGGTTCGCCGGCGTATAGCGCATGCCTCCCTCATTGCCGCCCCAGGAGGCCCAGCCGGCGGTCGGACCGCTGTAGTCGACGGGCGCGGTGCGCGCGCAGCAGGCCAGCAGCGGCAGCAGAATAGCAACAGCCCAGCGTTCGACTGGGGCGTGCGGTGCTCTTGATCCCATCGAATTCCCCCCGACGGCGCCTGCACGAAAAGGCCATTGATCATAGCCACAAGGCCTTCCCAGCAATCCCTCGTTTGGACGAGGCGCGCCCGCCGCGCCGGGCTGAGCGCGTTTTTGCGTTGCGCGATCGCAACGTCTCTCGACAAGCATCTGGAGGCGGGTCATTATCGGTACGCTGATTACTATTTTAGGGGGATCGTATGGTGAAGTCCGGTTCGCGTCGCACAGGCGCGATGATGGTCGTGACTGGATTCCTGGTCGTCGATGCGCGGCTTGCGCTGGCCCAGGAGCAGACCTCTGAAGGCATCCAGGAAGTGGTGGTCACCGCGGAGCGGCGCACCGAGAATCTGCAAACCACGCCGATCGCGATCACGGCATTGACTGCCGAGGATCTGAGCAAGGCAGGCGTGAGTGACTTCGCCGGAGTTGCGCAGCAGTCGACCAGCATCAACTTCACCCCGTACCCGAGCTCGAGCAACACCCTGATCCTCTACATGCGCGGCCAGGGCGTCGCGGATGCCAACCAGATCACCCAGGACGGTTCGGTCGGCCTGTACGAGGACGGCTTCTACATCGCCCGCCCGCAGGCGGAGACCTTCGACCTCGCCGACGTGGAGCGCGTGGAAATCCTGCGCGGCCCGCAGGGCACCTTGTACGGACGCAACACCACCGGCGGCGCGGTTAACATCATCAGCCAGAAGCCCACCGGCGAGTTTGGCGTGAAGGCCAGTCTGGATGTCGGCCAGCGCGACTACGTCCGCGGGCTCGCCACGATCAATCTGCCGAAGATTCTTGGCGGACTGTCGAGCAAGATCACCCTGCTTGGCAGCAACCTTGCCGGCAACGTTACGAACTACGGCTACACCGACTTCAACCGCCTGAACCAGAAGGGCCTGCGCGCCGCGCTGCGCTGGGACACCGGTGGCATCCTCACGGCCGACTACTTCTTCGAGTGGGGCCAGATGGACTCAACGCCGATCTACTACCAGGACGCAGCCTTGAATGGCCTCGTCCCGGGCTACTCGGTGCCCGCAGACGGCCTTGCGAGCAGCACGTGGCAGCCGATCCCGCTGCACCCGAGCGTCGCCAAGTTCAACTCAGACGGACTGACGCTGAACTTTCGGATCACGGATGACATGAACATCCGCTCGCTGACCTACTACCGCGGCCTGGATTCACGCTTCAACCAGAATTACAACGGCGGCTTCAGTAATCCGCAGCTCGGCCCGCCGGGCAACTTCGCCTACGGCGGCGTCACCAACTTCACCAGCGACGATGTGGTGCAGAGCAACGAGTTCACCCAGGAGCTGCAGTGGGTCGGCAACTGGGGCAAGAAGCTGGATTACGTGGTGGGCCTCTACTACTTCGAGGAGAACGCCAATCACGCCGAGTTCGGCACCATCGACCAGCCGCGGACCTATCTGTCCGACACGGGCATCATTCCGGGCCCGCAGTTCCCGATCCAGGTGCTGAGCCTGGCGACCACGCGCTACGTGACCGCGGATGCGAAGTCCAAGGCCATCTACGCGCAGGGCACCTGGCACTTCACTGACGCCTGGTCGCTGACCCTGGGCGGCCGCTATACCAAGGACGACCGCAGCGCCACGCGCTTCCTGGACCAGACGGGCGCTGCCTTCGTGCCGACGGGACAAATAGCGACCCCCCCGTTCCTGGTGGGCATTCCCTTCAACATCGGCTATCCAACCCCGGATCTTGGTGCAAACAGCCTGAGCTTCAGCAAGTTCAACCCGGCAGGCACGATTGCCTGGTCAATCACGCCGGACGTCAACACGTACCTGCGCATCGCCACCGGCTACAAGGCCGGCGGTTCGAGTGAGGCGGGGCCGGCAGGACAGTTCGGCACGACCTTCAAGCCTGAGAACGTCACCACCTACGAGCTCGGACTCAAGTCGTACTGGCTCGAGCACAAGGTGCGTGCCAACGTCGCCCTGTTCCACAGCAAGTTCAGCGACATGCAGCTGCAGTTCGAAATCGACCCGACCAACGCTGCGATCGTGGAGTCCTACAATGCAGGCTCCGCGACGGTCAACGGGGCAGAGTTCGAGTTCCTGTTCGCACCGTCGCCTGACCTGCAGATCGGACTCTCCGACACGATCCTGTCCGCTTACATGGACAAGGTGACGGCGCTGCCGAGCACGATCTTCGACCCGGCGTTCAACCCGGCATCCCCGTACCAGGTCGGTGACGACGTCAAGTCTCTGTTCCGCGTACCTTACTCGCCAAACAACATCCTCAATGCCAACATCGACTGGACGATGCTGCACCACGACGGCGGCAGCCTGGAGCTGTTCCTGAACTACCGCTACCAGGGACGCGAGTACGACACCGCACCGACCGGGGTAAACGTTCCAGGCTCGGCGCAGTACTACTCCATCCCCGCGTTCGGCGTGCTGGACGGTCGCTTGAGCTGGAACTTCGACACCCACAGCAGCATGAAGACCATGCGTGTATCGTTGTGGGGCAAGAACATCCTGAACAAGGATTACGTGCAGCACATCATCGGCGGCGGTGCGGCTCCGTACATCCCGGTGGTCGGCGCAGCCGGTCCGGTCGCGCAGACCGGGTATACCTTCGCCGCCACCGCGTGGGCGCCGAAGGCGATGGTCGGGGCCAACTGGAGTTCGCCTTCTAGCCCGCACTTTCCGGCCAGGATAAAGAGGCGCGCGGACCGCAAGGTCCGCGCGTTTTCTTTTGCGCGGGGAAAACCCCCGCCGACCTGCGCGCCGCGCCGGACCTTAGGACTTCGCCGACTCCAGCGGGATATCGTAGCGCTGCACATAGTCCGCGGAAGCGCTCCGCGATTGCCCCGTCATCGAGGCCGAACTGCCTGCAGATCATAGCTGTGCCGGCCGAAGCGGCCCTTCGGGTGCGACTCGACGTGCGCGGTCATCGCCGCAAGCGCCGGGCCGTCCAGTTCCTCGCCGAAGGCGCCGTAGACGCGCTCGAGGGTCGCGAGCGGGTCGCGCACCAGGTCCGCGTAATGGACGTCGACGATCTGCGTGCCGGGGTTGGCGGCGCGGAACGCGTCCAGCGCGGCCACCGAGCGCGTCCAGCATGTCGGTCCAGTGCTCGGCGATGTAGCGCCGGTGGTCGGCGTCGGAGAACGTGCCCGTCAGCGTGGTGATCAGGCTGCACACCGAGGCGCACAGCACGGCAGGGTCGCGGTGCATCAGCACCAGGCGCGCATCCGGGTAGGTGGCCGTGAGTGCGTCCAGGTGCAGCGCATGATGCGGGCTCTTCAGCGACCAGCGCCCGCGCACGCCGCCGCTCTGCAGCACCTGCAGCACGCGGTGGTGCCAGGCATAGGCGGAGCGTGGTCGGTGCCCTGCAGCCACCTGCCGTAGGAGGGCACGTTGGCGAGCGCCTCCCACAGCAGGCTCTTGAAGTCCTGGTTGAGGACGGCGATGCACTCGGTAGGGCCGTCGGGCTCCTCGCTCTGCACCATGCGCACGCGCGGGTTGATCTGGTCCAGCATCGCCATGGCCACGCGCGAGGCCTCGATGCGCGGATCGGTGGCCAGCGTCGCCGGCGTCGGCGGCGGTGCGCTGTCGCCGGCCTCCCAGCGCAGCAGCGGGCGGTGCCGCGGGTCCTTCTCCAGCAGATAGGTGAGGAAGGTGGTGCCGGCGCGGAACATGCCCACCACCACCAGGGGCGCCTCGATCTTCTCGCTCAGGACCTGCGGATGGCGCTTCACCCAGTCGGTGACCTTCAGCCGGTTAGCAAGGCAGGCGAGGATCATCCCCGGGGCGGCCATCGCGCCGATGGCGTTCAGCTGTGCCTCGGATGAGGCAGACTCGCAGAACACCTCCAGTCCCTCGCGGAAGGTGTCGCCGCCGAAGTCCTCCAGCCCCGTCTGCGCGCAGGCGGCCGCGAGCAGCGCGTCACTTCGAATCTGCATGCGCTCCCCTTTAGCCTGCGGCGATGTCAACCACGGTGCGCCCGCTGGTGCGACGCGCGAGGTGGTCCTCGAGCACCGTGGCGACCTCGCCCATGCGGATGCGGCGCGCGACCCGCGGATGGATCCTGCCAGCGGCGAGCAGCTCGCGCAGCGCGCCGTGCACCCGCGCCCCGGTCTCGGGCGCGAAGAAGTTCATGCCCATGCGCCGCATCGGACCCACCGGCACCCCATAGGCGAGCATCACGCCGAGCACCGAGAAGTTGCCGATCGATACCTTGCGCAGCGCGCGCCCCGTGAAGCCGCCCTGCGCGTCATCATTGAAGCCCACTGGCAGGTAGCGGCCCTCCAGCGCCATGCAGGTCCAGAGCTTGTCGGTGAGCTCCCCGCCGACCAGATCAAAGGCGACATCGGCACCGCGCCCGGCGGTGTGCCGCATGAGCGCGTCGAAGAGATCTTCCTTCTGGTGGTCGATGGTCGCCGTGGCTCCCTGCACGCGGCAGTGGGCGGTCTTCTCTGCACCTCCGGCGAGCGCGATCACTTGCGCGCCCGGCCGCGGCCGCCAGCTGCACGGCGGCCGTGCCGACCCCGCTGGCAGCGCCGGTGACGAGCACCGACTCGCCCGGCTGCAGCTGCGCGCGCACGTGCAGCCCGAGGTAACTCACGTGGTAGGGCAGCAGGAACCCGGCCGCTGCGGCATCGTCCAGCTCCGGCGGGGCGTCGAACAGGCCCGTCACCGGCGCGATCGCCTTCTCCGCCATGCCACCGAGCGCCATCTTGGTCATCGCCACGACCCGCCGGCCGAGCCACGCCTCGCCGCCGGGGCCCGCGGCCTCGACGCGGCCACACACGTCCATCCCCAGGGTAAAGGGCGGCTTGAGCATTGCCATCGCCACGCCGCCGAGCGCACGCGGTCCGTCGCCGAAATTCAGCGAGGCCGCCGCCACCGCGATACGCACTTCCCCGGGGCCAGGTTCCGGCTCCGCGACCTCGCTGACGCGCACCACCTCGCCGGGACGACCATGGGAGAGCACCTGCACTGCCTTCATCATTTCTCCAACGCGATTTCTGATACTGCCGGTACGCTAATTGTCGCGCGCCGGGCCAGTCTAGGGGAATCGGCGCGTGCGCAGCGAAGTCCCTCGTTTGGACGAGGACGACGCGCAGCTCATGCGCCGTTCAGCAGGCCGTTGCGCCTCGGCAACGGCGGCCCGCTGTCGAAGCGGCGGCAGCACTTAAAGTCGAACAGCCTCACTCGGCCGCCGCGACCGGCCCGTTGGCGGGCTACACTTACGAGGCCGCCGCGTGGGTGAGCCAGCCGCCGTGAGAAGCCCGGCCCAGCACGGATTCTGCAGTGCCTGAGTTGTCGATCAAGCCGCGCGGGCCGCAAGGCCCGCGCGATTTTCTAAGGACATCCGAAAAATGAATGTTGGCGTTTACAGTCTCCTGCCCCTGATCGCGATCGCATCCCTCACCGGTGCCACGGCCCGCGCGGCCGATACACCCGCGGCGCCGGCCGATGAAACCGCCACCGGAGCTGCGCTCTATGCGGCCCGCTGTGCCGCCTGCCACGACCACGCGCAGGACCGCATCCCGCCCAAGGTGCTGATTTCGACCACGCGCGCGCCGGAGGATGTCATCGACACCCTGACCCTGGGAGTCATGCGCGCGCAGGCCGCGGGCCTGAGCGCCGAGCAGATCCGGGCCGTCGCCGTTTACCTCACCGGCAAGCAGCCCGCGCCGCGGGCCGCCGCGGACGCCAACCCGTGCGCAACGCCCGCCTCCCCGGCGCTGACCCCGCACGACTGGCGCAGCTGGGGGCACGATCTCACCAGCTCGCGCTACCAGCCCGACGGGGGACTGAATGCCGCGCAGGTCCCGCACCTGAAGCTGCGCTGGACCTTTGCCTTCCCCGGCCGTGCCGCCTTCGGCCAGCCGGCGGTCATCGGTGACATGGTGATCGCCGGCGGCACCGGGGCGCGCGTATTCGCGCTCAATGCCGAGACCGGCTGCACGTACTGGAGCTACTACGCCGGCGCCCTAGTGCGCACCGGCATCGTGGTCGGCAAGCTCACCGCCGGCCAGTCGCAGGATCACAAGGAGCATATCGCCGCCTGGTTCGGCGATGACAAGGGCGTCCTGCACGCAGTCGACGCGCGCGATGGCAAGGCGCTGTGGACACAGCGCCTGGAGAGCCATCCGATCGCCCGCCTGGTGGGCACCCCGCAGCTGTACTCCGGCGTACTGTACGCGCCGGTAAGTTCCTTCGAGGAGGTCGCCGCCGCCGACCCGAAGTACGCCTGCTGCACGTTCCGCGGCAGCCTGGTGGCGGTGAACGCCGGTAGCGGCAGGATCCTGTGGCAGTCATACACCATCCGGCGCCCGGCGACCGCCGCCAAGGCAGCCAGCGGCAAGGAACTCACCGGCCCGGCCGGTGGCTCGATCTTCTCCGCGCCCACCATCGATGCGAAGCTCGGGCTGATCTATGTCGGCACCGGAGACTCCTACACCAGTGTCGAGAGCGACTCGACCGACGCCATCCTCGCGCTGCGCCGTGCGGACGGTAAGCGCATGTGGACGCGGCAGGTGCTGCGCAACGACGCGTGGATCTTCCTGTGCAAGGGCCAGCCGGTGGGCAACTGCCCCGCTCCGCTCGGGCCGGACTTCGATTTTTCCAGCTCGCCGATGCTCATGCACATCAACGACAGGGAACTGCTGGTGGCCGGGGCGAAGTCCGGCACGGCCTTCGGCTTCGATGCGCGCGCGCACGGCGACATCCTCTGGCAGCAGCCCTTGGCGGTGGGCAGCAACAACGGGGGGATCCTGTGGGGACCGGCCAATGATGGCGAGCGCGCCTACTTCGCCACCTCCGAGTACAGCCTCGAGGAGCAAAAGGGTCCCGGAGCGTTGTACGCGCTGAACCCGCTCAACGGCGAGATTCTGTGGAGGACCCCGACGCCCGAGTCACCCTGTGCCTGGGGAACGACGAACTGCGCGCACTCGCTGCTGGCGGGAGTCTCGATGCTGCCCGGCGTGGTCTTCGCCGGGGCGATGGACGGGCGCATCCGGGCCTATAACGCCAGCGACGGCAAGATCATCTGGGACTTCGACACCGGCGCGACCTTTGACTCGGTCAACGGCGTCAGGGGCCATGGCGGAGCCATCGACTACGGCGGCCAGGTGATCGGGCACGGCATGCTGTTCGTGATCTCCGGCTCGATGCGCCAGCCAGGCAATTTGCTGCTCGCCTTCTCCCCTGAGTAGTCGATTGAGGATCGCCATGAGCCGCGCCACAATCGAACGCGCCGCGCAGACACGTCTCACTCATTCGGACTAGCACCATGGATCCCAGTCATCCGCTGTGGGCCTCACCGGTCGAAGCACCCTTGGTGATCGAGGACGCCGCGCAGCAGCGCTGGGACGATGCGGCGGACCTGGTGGTGGCAGGCTTCGGCGGCGCCGGCGTGGCCGCGGCGCTCGAGGCCATCGAGCGCGGCGTGAGCGTCATCGCCCTGGACCGCTATGAGGGCGGCGGCTCCTCGGCCGCGAACGGCGGCGTGTACTACGCCGGCGGCGGCACCAAGCCACAGCGCGACGCCGGCGAGGCCGACAGCACCGAGGAGATGTACAAGTACCTGGCGATCGAGACCGATGGCATCGTCTCCGAGGCGACCCTGCGCAAGTTCTGCGAGGACTCCGCGCCCACGCTCGACTGGCTGCTCGCGCACGGCGCACTGCTCAACGGCACGGGCGTGTTCAAGAAGAAGGTCTCCTACCCGCCGCTGCGCTACCACCTCTACCACCCGGACAATTCGCTGGTGCCGGCCTACGCTGCGCGCGCCAAGCCGGCCGCGCGTGGCCACCGCACCGCGGTCTACAACAAGGGCAAGGCCTGGGGCCTGGGCTGGGGCATCTGGAAGCCGCTCGCCGCCGCTGCGGTCAAGGCCGGCGTGCGCTTCGATAAGTACACCGAGGTGCGTCAGCTGGTGCTGGATAAGCACGGCGCGGTGCTCGGGGTGAAGGCCCTGTCCATCCCTGCCGGCAGCGCCGCCGCCCGACGCTTCGCCCGCTACACGGCGCGCGCCAACTGGCTGCTGGAACTGCTGCCGCCGGTGATACCGCTCGCCGCGGTGACCATCGGCCTGGCCCGGCGCTACCTGGCCGCGGCCGGGCGCATCGAGGCCGAGGAGCGTGTCACGCGCTTCATCCGCGCGCAGCGCGGGGTGGTCTTGAGCGCCGGGGGCTTCATCCTGAACTCCGCGATGGTCGAGCACTACGCCCCGCTCTACGTACGCGGACTGCCCAACGGCACTCTCGGGGACACCGGCAGCGGCATCCGCCTCGGCCAGAGCGCCGGCGGCGCGGTGGGCTCGATGGACCGCGTCACCGGCTGGTGCATGATCAACCCGCCCGCGGCCTGGCCGCGCGGCATCGTCGTCAACAAGCACGGTGCGCGCATCTGCCACGAGGGCGTGTACGGCTCGACCCTCGGAGACGCGGTGGCGCACAGCCCCGGCGGGGCCGCCTACCTCATCATCGACGAGGCACTCTACCGCGAGAGCCTGAAGCAGATCGCCCGCGGCGCCGACGTGGTCAAGTACCAGCGCCAGGTCGCGCGGCTGAACCTCTTGCTGAACCGCAAGACCGCCGCGACCCCCGCTGCGCTCGCGCAGGCCATGGGCATCGACCCGCAGGGACTGACCCAGACCGTGGAGGCCTATAACCGCGCCGCGCGCGGGGAAACCCCTGACGCGGTGGGCAAGGGGGTCGATGAGATGAGCGCCCTCACGACCGCGCCCTTGCACGCGCTCGATATCTCCGTGCACAGCCGCTACTTTCCGATGCCGATGCTGACCCTCGGGGGGCTCAGCGTCGAGGAGGCCACCGGGCTCGTGCAGCGCGAGGACGGCAGCGTGATCCCGGGCCTGTACGCCGCCGGGCGCACCGCGGTGGGCGTCTGCTCGAACGTCTACGTCAGCGGGCTCGCGTACGCGGACTGCATCTTCTCGGGGCGGCGCGTGGGCCGCAGCGTGGCGGCCGCCGCTGCCGCGACCCCCCTGGCGCGCACCGCCTGAACCCATGAGGCTCGCATGAACAACACCCCTGCGCTCGGATCCCTCGGCCTGCCGCCGGTGGCACAGATCGGCTTCGTGGTCCGCGACATCGAGGAGTCGATGGCAAAATACGGCAGCCTGTACGGGCCGTGGAGTCCCCTGGACGGCTCGGTGCCGGCGGCGACCTACCGCGGCCGCACCGCCGATGCGACGCTCAAGGTGGCCATCGGCCACAGCGGTCCGCTGGAGATCGAGCTCATCCAGTGGATTGCCGGTGACAGTCCGCACCGCGAGTTCATCGAGCAGGGGCGCGAGGGCATGCATCACCTGCAGTACCGCGTCGAGGATGCCGACGGCTGGATAAAGCGCATCGCCGCGTTGGACTACCGGCCGATCTGGTACAAGCGCTGGTGCGCGGACACGACCTTCGCCTACCTCGAGCGCCCCGGGGATCCGCTCATCGTGGAATTCCTGGAGATGCCGCCCGGGGGTCCCGGGACGAGGCTGCCGGGTTGAATCTCAATGAGCTGTCCGACCGCTTCGCGATCCGCGACCTGATCGTGCGCTACGCCAATGCGCTCGACTCGCGCTCCTTCGAGTGGCTGGACGAGATCTTCACCGCCGACGCCTACATCGACTACCGGGCCACCGGCGGCATCGACGGCGACTACGCAAAGATCCGCGGGTGGCTGCCGCCGGCGACGGGCGCCTTCCCGCACATGTGCCACCTGGTGGGCAACATCGCCGTCACGATCTCCGGCGATCGCGCCCGCGCGCGCACGCTGTGCCTGAACCCGGTCGAGGTGCCCATGCCCGCAGGCGGCAGCCAGGTCATGTTCCTCGCCATGTGGTACCTGGACGAGCTCCTGCGCACCGCCACCGGCTGGCGCATGACCCGACGCGTGCAGCAGGGCTGCATCCAGCACAACGTGCCGCAGCACCTGACGCAGATGCCCGCCTCCGTCGCCCGCTAACCTTCCAAGAATCCCCAAGGACTCGCCCATGCTCAGCCTGCAGGAACTCTCGGACCGCGTCGAACTCGAGCAGCTGTCCGTGACTTACGCCAACGCCATCGATTCGGGCAACTGGAACGACCTCGACCAGGTGTTCACCCCGGATGCCTACATCGACTACCGTGCCCTGGGCGGCATCGACGGGCGCTACCCGCAGATCAAGCAGTGGCTGTCCGAGGTGCTGCCGAAATTCCCCGGCTACTGCCATCTGGTCGGAAACGTCGCGGTCACGGTCAAGGGCGACACCGCCACCGGGCGGACCCTGTGCATCAACCCCATGAACACCCCGCTGCCCGCAGGCGGCGCGCAGGTGATGTTCCTCGGGCTGTGGTACGTGGATAAATATGTCCGCACCAGCGCGGGCTGGCGCTTCACCGAGCGGGTCGAGCAGCCCTGCTTCCAGCACAACGTGCCCGCCCACATGGCGATGCTGGCCAAATAGCCCCTGCTGGAGGCCTGAAGGGCCGGTTTGGGGCAGTCCGAATGGACTAAGGGATTCAGTCGGTTGCGTCGATATCGCGATCTGGTAGCGTTCTTGGCTGCATTGCTGAGGAGTCACTGACATGGCATTGACCAAGGACTACGGACTCGGCGAGTACACCTACCCGCGCGGCTGGTTCATGGTTGCCGAAGCCAGCGAGCTGAAGGACAAGGTCCTGCCGGTGCGTTTCTTCGGCCAGGAATTTGCCCTGTATCGAGGCAAGAGCGGCAAGGTGGTGCTGCTGGATGCCTTCTGCCCGCACATGGGCACGAACATGGCGCGCAACGAATCCTCCTACGTGGTGCGCGACGGCCAGATCGAGGGCGACTCGATCCGCTGCCCCTACCACGCCTGGCGCTTCGGTCCCGACGGCAAGTGCAACGACATCCCCTACAGCAAGGCGCCGATCCCCAAGGCCGCCTGCGTGCGCAGCTGGCCGGTAGTCGAGAGCCTGGGCGCAATCTTCGTCTGGCACGACGCCGAAGGCGGGGAGCCGGAATGGGAGGCGCCGTCGCTGAAGGAATGGGACGACCCGCAGTGGATCCGCTGGAAGTTCGACCACCTGGGCACGCTCAGCTGCCACGGCCAGGAGGTCATCGACAACATCGCCGACTGCTCGCACCTGAACCCGGTGCACGGCTCGGAGGTGAAGTACTACCGCAACGAGTTCAACGGTCACTTGGCCACGCAGCTGCAGGGCGGTGGCCACCGCACGCTGGTGACTCCGGAGGGCGTGAGCCCGATCCTCACCACCGATACCACCTACCACGGCCCAGGCTTCCTGCTGTCCAAGATGATGGGCATGGGCGAGTCGATCATCTTCATCGGCCACACCATGGTCGATGACGGGGTGATCAAGGTGTGGCATGCGCTGCTGGTGAAGTCGCAGCACGAGCGCCCGACCGAACAGGAAGTCGTGGACGCGGCCGCCTACCAGGAGGCCGCCCGGATCGCCTTCGCGCAGGACTTCGACGTGTGGGCCAATAAGCGCGCCGCGATCCACATCCTGCAGGTCCCCGGCGACGGTCCGTTCCACAAGTCGCGCATCTGGTACAAGCAGTTCTACAACCCGCGCGCCCGCAAGCAGGAGTTCCTGAAGCAGGTCGAGGGCGTGCAGCACCGCGTGACCGGCATGCCCGGCCGGCTGGAAGAGGCGGAATCGGCCGCCTGAGGCGGCCGACCCCTGCAGCGCTACATCGTCAGGTACTCGCCGCCGTTGGCATCGAGCACCGCGCCGGTAACGCCCGAGGCGTAGTCCGACAGCAGGAACAGCGCCGCGCGCGCACACTCGGTGTCGGTCACCAGGCGCCGCAGCGCGATATTGGCCGCGATGGCGTCGTAGTAAGTCTTCTCCGGCACGCCCTTCTGCTTGGCGTCGTAGGACACGAAGCCCTGCACCGGCACCCCGAGCATCCAGCCCATGCGCGCCACGTTGACGCGGATATTGCTGGCGCCGAGCTCGATCGCCAGGTACTTGCTCGCCACGTTGATGGCGCCCTTGGTCGCCGCGTAGCCGGCCTCCCCGGTGTGCGGCTTCACGCTCGCCATCGAGCTGATGTTGACGATCGCCCCGCCGCCCTGTGCCTTCATGAACGGCACCACCGCCTGCGTCATGGCCATGGTGCCGATGACGTTGGTCTCCATGATCTCGCGCCAGGCATTGAGGTCTGAGGCATCGGCGGTGCCCTGCGCGCCCCACTGGAAGGCGCTGTTGGCCAGCCCGTCGATGCGCCCGAATTCCTTGTTGGCCGCTTCGGCGAGGCGCTTGCACTGCCCGGCATCCTTGATGTCGGTGACGACCTTGAGCACCTTGCACGCGGCGTTGGCCTCCTTCATGCGCTTCTCCGCGTCATCGAGTTTCTCGGCGGTACGCGCACTGATGGCTACGCCGCGCGCACCCTCGCGTGCGGCCTCCACGGCCAGCTTCACCCCGAGCCCCGGGCCGATGCCGGAAACAATGATGACCTTGTCTTTGAGTAACATTTCGAAGCCCCTTACGACTCAGGTGAATGGAAGGATGTGTTTCTCGCGGTAGCGCTTGAAGCGCCGCTCGAGCTCGGCCCGCGTGAAGCCGAACTCCTCGAGTGTGTACTCGTGCTTGGGCCGGCCCTCGCGCGGATTGGTTGCCATGTAGGCGTTGATGCCGGCGCGCGTCTGCTCGGTCACCGGCAGGCCGATCTCGCGGTAGATGCGCTCGACCACCTTCACCGGGTCCCCGACCGTGTCGCGGAAGTCGACGTCGATGAAGCGGTTGGGCAGGCGCTCGCGCATGTCCATGCAGTGGTTCAGGTGTTCCTCCAGGGTCTGCGACCACTGGCGCGCGCCCTCCAGCGCATCCGGCTGGTCGCTGCCCATCGCCCACAGCATGTGCACGAAGCTGGCGAACGAGGGAATGGTCGCAATCGGGTCGCGGTGCGTCTGCACGAATACCGCGTTGGGCATCTGCTCGGCGATCACCTCGACGTAGCCCAGGTGCATCGGGGTCTTCAGCGACCAGTACTGCGCCTGCTGGCCGCGCTGCTTTTTCTGCCACTGCAGGAATTTCAGCAGGCGCAGCAGGTACGCATAGGCCGGGCGCAGGTCCTGGGAGTGGACCCAGTTGCGGTAGCTGGGGATGCAGGCGAGCGACTCGGCGGTGGTACTCAGCAGCGTGGCGTCGATGAGCATGATGTCCTCGTCCGCCCCCATCGCGTCCCAGGGGTGGATCGAGGCCAGCTCGGGCATCGCGGCGAGGATGCCGGCCACCTCGGCCTTGGCGGCGGCGATACGCTGCTCGCCCCTGACGTCATCGCTCGCCGGCACCGGGAAGCGCACCTCCCACCAGGCAGCGGCGTAGATGCGCGGGTCGGTCTGCAGCAGGCGGTGCAGGAGCGTGGTGCCGGTGCGCGCCAGCCCCAGGATCACGATCGGCGGCGGCAGCTGCTCGTCCAGGATCTGTGGCTGCCGGTCGAACCAGTCGCGGGCGCGCAGGCGCGCCACCAGGGTGTTGTGGATGCGGGCCTTCCAGGTGTGCACGCCGACATCGTTCAGCTTCGCCTCGGTGCGCAGCGCCTGGGTGAGCCGCGCCAGCGGCTCCTCGATGTCCGGGTCATCGAAAAGCATCAGGCCGGTCTCCGCGCGCGCATCGGCGATCAGCCTTGCAGGATCCAGCAACTGGTCGGCGATCATTGCGGACTCCCCGTGATGTGCTTGGCGGCCTGCCAGGCAAAGGTCATGGCGGGGCCCAGCGTCGAGCCGGGGCCCGGATAGGTCGGCAGGATCGCCGCCGCGCAGTTGCCGACCGCGTACAGCCCGGGCACCGGCGAGCCGTCGGCGCGCAACACCTGGGCATCGGTGTTGGTCGTCAGGCCGCCGTGCGTGCCGAAGTCACCCGGGTCGATGCGCATGGCGTAGAACGGCGCCTCGACGATCGGCGCCAGGCACGGGTTGGGCTTGATGCGCGGGTCGGCGTAGTAGCGGTCGTACTCGGCATCCCCGCGCCCGTGCTCCAGGTCCTTGCCAGTGCGCGCGTACTCGTTCATGGCGCTGACCGTCTTCTCCAGCCCGTCCGCATCGATCCCGGCCTGCGTGGCGAGCTCGCGGATCGAGTTGGCGCGCGTGAGGAAGCCGGAGCTGAAGTAGTTCTTCGGCAGGCGCTTGTCGGGACGGAAGCGCGCCGGCCACAGCGGACCGTTGAAGTACATCTGCCGCGAGCGCGCATCGAAGATCATCCACGAGGGTGCCTGCGGGTCCGCCGGCGTGTGGCGGCGGTAGAACTCGAGCTGGTAGGTGATGTAGTTCTGCGACTCGTTGGCGATGCGCCGGCCGCGGCGGGTCACCACGATATTGCCCGGGTAGGACTTGTCCATGATGGCCAGGCGCGGCACCGGGTCATCCGGGGCGGTAATCGAGGAGCACCACCAGCCGCCGTCCATGAGCCGGGTCGCCGCCCCGATCGCCATGGCGGCGCGGTGGGCGTCGCCGGTGTTGGTGCCGGCGGCGGCGCTCCAGCGCGCATCGGTCGGCTGCGGCAGGTACTGCTCGCGCATCTGCTGGTTGTGCTCGAAGCCGCCGGCGGCGAGCACCACTGCGCGGCGGGCGCGCACTACCTGCGTGGCGCCGTTGCGGATGATCTTCGCCCCGGTGACGCGCCCGGCGTCGTCGGTGAGCAGCTCGGTCATCTGTGACTCGAGCCACAGCGGCATGTTGCGGTCGTGCATCGACCAGCGCAGGCGTGCGACGCCGGCGCAACCGCAGGCGATGCGCCGCGAGCGCTTGTTGGTGAGCGCCCAGCCGACATCACTCACGTGGTCCCAGATGCGCCGCGCCGCCAGGCCCTTCCAGCCGGGCAGCTGGGCCATCAGCACCTGCGCATCGACCTGGGTCATGGCGATGCGGTCGAACATCCACATCATGTGGTGCGTGTCGCGCAGCTTGTCGGCATCGGCCTTGAGTACGCTGCGGGCTACCGGCGCCGGCTCCAGCGAGCGGTGCCCGTGCTTGGCCCCCGGCAGGTTCGACCAGTAGTCCGGGTAGTGCGCGAGGGACTCGTAGCGCACGCGGGTGCGCTGCCGCAGGAAGTCCAGCATCTGCGGGCCCTGCTTCAGGTAGGTCTCCTGCATCCCCGCCGGCACCGCGCCGGGCGGTGTCGAGCCCTGCACGTACTGCAGCGCCTCCTCGTAGCTGTCCTTGGCGCCGGCCTCCTGCGCCGGCCGGCTGCAGGGGATCCAGATGCCGCCGCCGGAGGTGGCGCTGGTGCCGCCGTACAAGGCGCTCTTCTCCACCACCAGGACGTCCTTGACGCCCATCTCGTAGGCGCACAGCGCCGCCGTAAGCGCCCCATTTCCCGATCCCACGACCAGGACATCGACGCTCAGATCGCGTGCCTCAGCCAAGTAACCCCCTCGTCAGCATTGCCGCTCAAAAGCCAGTGTGCACTTGCGGGCCTGCCCGCCACGTCGCCCAAATGAACGATCACGACCTGCACGCCCGTACGGGTATGCTGTGCCGGACCGAAAATGACGGAGTCCCCGATGCCGAGCCAAGAGACTATGAAGGCCGCGATGCAGGCCTATATCGACGCCTTCAACAGTGGCAACGTCGCGAGCATTGTCGCGCTGTACGCCGCGGATGCCACGGTGGAGGACCCGGTGGGCTCGCCACTGAAGCGCGGGGCGGCCGAGATCGGCGCCTTCTATACCCACTCGGTCGCCACGGGCGCGAAACTCAGTCTCGATGCCCCGGTGCGCGGCTCGCACGGCAATTCCGCGGCGATGGCCTTCAGCGCCAAGATCGGCCCGATCACGGTGCGGGTCATCGACGTCATGACCTTCAACGAGGCCGGCAAGTTCACCAGCATGAAGGCCTACTTCGGCCCCGGGGATTTCCTGCAGGGCTAGCCTCAGGGGCGGTTCCATCCGGCTGGCCCCGGGCCGCGCACCGCTTCCGAGCCCAGCTGCGAGCGCATCGCTCACGAGGCGGCCGGGGTCGCATTGAGCGCCGCGTCGCCCGGGGTGCCGAGCACGCAGGAAGTGCCCCCCGGGGTATACATCATGGCGACGCAGCGATTGCAGGAAGTACAGCCGGACACCTGCGCGCGCCCGGTGGCGAAGGCCTCCACCAGATCCGCCTGGTGGATGAGCACGCGCCCGAGGGCGATGGCGTCGAAGCCCTCGTCCATGAGTTCTCCGACATTGGCGAGGCTCTTCACGCCCCCGAGGTAGGCGAGCGGCATCCGGGTGGCGGCGCGTGCCTGGCGCGAGTTGGCAAGCTGGTACAGCTCGCGGAACTGGACGTTCTTCGGCTCGGTGAACTGCTGGATCAGCATGGCCAGGGCCACCACCGGGTTGCCCACCCGGGTCCGGTTCTCCTTGGGGAAGGAGGAGCCGAACATGGTGGTGATCGACTCGATGTTGAGCCCGGCGCTTAAGACCAGCAGGTGCGCGCCGGCGGCCTCCAGCAGCCTGGCGATCTGCGCGCCGTCCTCGGCCGTGTTGCCGCCGCGCGTGCCCTCGGTGACGCTGATCTTGCACACCACGGCCATCTGCTTGCCGACCGCATCCAGCACGCGCTCGAGCACCTGCACCGGGAAGCGCGCCCGGCCGCGCACGTCCCCGCCGTAGGCGTCGTGGCGGTGGTTGTACAGTGGCGAGAGGAACTGGCTGAGCAGGTAGCCGTGGCCCATGTGGATCTCGACGGCGTCGAAGCCGGCCGCGCGCGCCAGCCGCGCCCCGCGCACGAATTCCGCGGCAACGCGCTCCATGTCGGTCAGCGTCATGGCCTGTCTTAGCCACTGGCCGCTCATGATGCCGACCTTGTTGAACCCGCCGCTGGCGGACAGCGGCCGCGGGGTGTCCCGGGGCGGCACGAAGGTGAAGCAGCCGCCGTGGGTGATCTGCGCGGCGGCCGCCGCGCCATGGCGGTGCACCGCATCGGTCAGCACCTTGAGGTGCGGTACCTGCGCCTCATCCAGAGTGACCTGGTCGACGAAGGTGCGCCCGTCCGGGGCGACCGCGCAGTAGGCGACGGTGGTCATGCCGACGCCGCCGGCGGCAATCGCCTCGTGGAACTGCACCAGGCGCTTGGAGGCGGTGCCGCCCCGGGCGCTGCCCTCGTTGGTGGCCGACTTGATGAAGCGGTTGCGCAGCGTGAGCGGCCCGATCGTCAGGGGCGTGAAGGCGCGTCTCTGGCTGGCGGGCATCTCAGTCATGGTCCCCTCCCGGCGAGCCGCATCAGGCGGGCCGCGGCTTGGCGGTGCGGGCGCGCACCCGCGTGATCTTGGCGGCGCGGTAGTCGTACTTGAGCGTCTTCACCGCAATGGAGGTCTCCACGTGGCGGACCCCGGGCAGCGCCAGGATGCGGTTGTTCGCCACCTCGACGATGTCCTCGAGGGCGGCGAACAGCCCGACCGCCAGGATGTCGAAGCGCCCGAGCATGAGGATGACGCAGCCGATCTCGGGCATGGCGGCGATCTTCTGGCTCACCGCGCGCAGTTCCCCGTGCTGGGCCAGGATGCCGATCAGCACCACCTTCGGCGAGCCGGCGAAGGCGACGTTGGTCACGGCGGTGAGGCGGATGGCCCCGCCGTCCTCCAGGCGGTTGATGCGCCCGCGGATGGTGCCCTCGGTGACCCCCAGCTGCGCTGCGATCTGGCGGTTGGAGACCCGCGCATCCACGGTCAGCAGGTCGACGATGCGGCGGTCCAGGTCGTCCATGGTCGGCAGCACCGTCTTCATGAGATCTGCGCCCGGTCGAACTCGTACTTGATGACATCAGCGGCGATCCCGGTGGAGAGCGCGCGAATCCCGCGGATGTTGCCGATGTCGCGCACCAGGAAGGTCTCCAGTTCCTCCAGGTCATGCAGCGCGACCAGGATCTCGATGTCGCGCGCGCCGGTGACCAGGTGCACTGCGAACACCTCCTCGATCGCCGCGAGTTCCTGCGCCACCTCCTCCGCTGGCCGTCCCTGCACCTCGATGCCGACCGCCATCAGCACCTTGTAGCCCAGCGCGGAGAAATCGGTGACCGCGACCACGCGCATGGCGTTCACGTTCTCCAGGCGGCGGATGCGCGCGCCGACGGTCGCTGGCGAGATCTTCAGGCTGCGGGCGATGCGCTGGTTGGTGGCGCGCCCGTCGGCCTTGAGCGCCGCGATGATCTGCCGGTCGAGGTCATCCAGCTCGTACGTCTCGGTTGCCATGTTCAGCTCTGCCCCATTGCCGCGCCGCGCCCGATCACTCAGTAGACCTCGAACAGGCCGGCGGCACCCATGCCGCCCGCGGTGCACATCGTCACCACCACCCAGCGCACGCCGCGGCGCTTGCCCTCCAGGAGCGCATGCCCCACCAGGCGTGCGCCGCTCATGCCGTAGGGATGGCCGATGGCGATCGCCCCGCCGTCGACGTTGAACTTCTCGTTGTCGATGCCGAGGCGGTCACGGCAGTACAGCGCCTGCACCGCGAACGCCTCGTTCAGTTCCCACAGCCCGATGTCGGCGATCTTCAGGCCATGCCGGGCGAGCAGCTTCGGCACCGCGAACACCGGCCCGATCCCCATCTCCTCAGGCGCGCAGCCGGCCACGGCCAGGCCGCGGTAGGCGCCCAGGGGCTTGAGGTTGCGCTGCGCAGCGCGCGCAGCCTCCATGACGACGACCGCGCTGGCGCCGTCGGAGAGCTGCGAGGCGTTGCCGGCGGTGACGTTCTCGCCCTTCGTGACGAGTTCCCCGTCGGCAAATACCGGCTCGAGCTTGGCGAGCCCTGCGAGCGTGGTGTCGGCACGGTAGCCCTCGTCCTGCTTGAGCAGCGCCTCCTCGTGGCGGCTCTCCCCGGTGGCCTTGTCCACGACGAGCTTGCGGCTTTTCAGCGGCACGATCTCCGCGTCGAAGCGTCCGGCGGCGTAGGCGGCCGCGACGCGCTGCTGGCTCTGCAGCGCGTAGCGGTCCTGGGCATCCCGGCTGACCTGGTAGCGCCGGGCGACCACCTCGGCGGTCTCGATCATGGCCATGTACATGTGCGCCGAGGCGGCGAGCACCGCCTCCGAGCGCGCCCGGTAGGTGTTCATGTGCTTGTTCTGCGTCAAGCTGATCGACTCGACACCGCCCGCCACGACCACGTCCATGCCATCCATCACCACCTGTTTGGCGGCGGTGGCGATCGCCATGAGGCCCGAGGCGCACTTGCGGTCGAGGCACATGCCGGCCACCTCCTGCGGCAGCCCGCCGGTGACCACGGTGAGGCGGCCGATGTTGTAGCCCTGCGTGCCCTGCTGCGTCGCGCAGCCGAGCACCAGGTCCTCGACCTCCCCGCCCTCGATGCCCGCGCGGCGCACCGCCTCGCGCACCGCATGCCCGGAGAGCACCGGTGCCTCGGTGTCGTTGAAGGCACCGCGAAAGGCCTTGCCGATGGGGGTGCGGGCGGTAGAGACAATCACGGCTTCACGCACGGTCGAGCTCCTTCAGAAATACAGTCGGCTCAAGGTGTCGGCGACGCACACAGGCTTTTCGCTCCCCTCTGCCTCGATGGTCACGCGGATCTTCGCCTGCACGGCCCCCTGCCCCAGGTCCTCGACGCCCATGATCTCGGC
The DNA here is from genome assembly GCA_963794975.1 of uncultured Pseudomonadota bacterium. Lineage (GTDB taxonomy): Bacteria > Pseudomonadota > Gammaproteobacteria > Steroidobacterales > Steroidobacteraceae > 13-2-20CM-66-19. Next base: position 1,547,478 of record CAWCGL010000002.1, read on the forward strand.
GCGCCCGCGCACGCGCGTGCCGACCTTCAGCGCCGCCGGGAAGCGTACGCGGTCGCAGCCGTAGTTGACCCCGTGCTTCATGCCCTCCCCGCGCACCAGGTCCGGGAGGAAGTAGTTCACCAGGCTTAAGGACAGGTAGCCGTGGGCGACCGTGGCGCCGAAGGGGCCGCTCCTGGCACGCTCGGTGTCGACGTGGATCCACTGGTGGTCACCGGTCGCCTCGGCGAACATGTCGATGCGCCCCTGCTCAACCGTCAGCCAGTCAGTTGGGCCGAAGCTGCGCCCGATGGCGGCCTGGAATTCCTGCGGGGAGCGAAACACGGCACCGGACATCGCTATTCCTTGTGTGTCATCAAGCGCGCTGGCTGGAGACTGAGACGATCTCGCCGGTCATGTAACTGGCCAGCTCGCTCGCCAGGAACACGATCACGTTGGCGACCTCCCAGGTCTCGGCCGTGCGCCCGAAGGCCTCGCGGCTCTTGAGCTCGGTGAGCAGCTCGTCGCTGGTCACGCGGTTGAGGAAGGCGTGCATGGCGATGCTCGGGGCCACCGCGTTGATGCGCACCCCGTGTTCGGCGGCCTCGACTGCCGAACAGCGCGTGAAGGCCATGACCCCGGCCTTGGCCGCGGCATAGTGCGACTGCAGCGCCTGCGCGCGCCAGCCGAGCACCGAGGCATTGTTGACGATGGCGCCGCTCTTGTTGGCATACATGTGCGGCAGGATCGCCCGGGTCATGCGGAACACGCTGGTGAGTGAGACATCGATGACCTTCAGCCACTGCTCATCGGTCATCTCGGTCACGGCTGCCGAGCCGCCCAGGCCGGCATTGTTCACCAGCACGTCCACCCGCCCCATGGTGGCGATGGCCGTGCGCACCAGGGCCTGCACGTCGGCCTCGCGCGTGACATCACACAGCTTGCCGTCCACCTGGTCCGGGCTGATCGCGCGCAGCCGCTCGACTGCCTCGGCGAGGCGCCGCTCGTGGATGTCGCTGATGAAGACGCGCGCGCCCTCCTCGAGGGCGCGCTTGGCGGTCGCAAAGCCGATCCCGGTGCCGGCCGCGGCGGTCACCAGCACGGCGCGCCCGCGCAGCAGGTCGCGCGGCGCAGGATAGGCGGGCAGGGCGGGCTGGGTGCTCATGTCCCGTACACCTTCTTGGGCGTGGGGCGCTCGCTAAGGAGCTGCTTCACCGCGGCCCCGACCTCGGCCGGCTCCCAGCGCGCGTGCTTGTCGATGGCCGGGCCGTCGCTCCAGCCGCGGTCGATCATGATCTTGCCTCCCTCGAGCTCGAAGACGCACCCGGTGACCGCGCGCGACTCGGCGCTGCCCAGCCACACCACCGCCGGTGCGATATTGTCGGGGTCCTGCGCGTCGAAGCCGCTTTCCGGGCGCTTCATGCGCTCGGCGAAGGCCTGCTCGGTCATGCGCGTGCGCGCGGCCGGCGCCAGCGCGTTGGCGGTGATGCCGTAGCGCGCCAGTTCTGCGGCCTGCACCAGCGTGAGGCTGGCGATGCCGCCCTTGGCCGCAGAATACGCGCTTTGCGCCACGCTGCCGTTGAGGCCCGCGCCCGAGGAGGTGTTGATGATGCGCGCGTCCACCGGCTTGCCCTGCTTGGCGCAGCCACGCCAGTAGTCCACGGCATGGCGTGCCACGCAGAAGTGCCCGCGCAGGTGGACCTTCATGGTGGCATCCCACTCATCGACCGTGGCGCTGACGAACATGCGGTCGCGCACCACGCCGGCGTTGTTGACCACCACGTCAAGGCCGCCGAAGTGCTCGATCGCGGTGGCGACGATCCGCCCGGCACTGTCCCAGTCGGAGACGTCATCGCCGTTGGCCACCGCCTCACCGCCCGCGGCGCGGATCTCATCCACCACCGCCTGCGCGGTCGCCGCATCGCGCCCGATGCCGGCGAGCGTGGCGCCCAGGTCATTGACCACGACCTTCGCGCCCTCGCGCGCGAAGGCCAGTGCGTAGGAGCGCCCGAGCCCGCGCCCCGCCCCGGTGATGATCACGATCCGTCCTGCGCACAGACCGCCCACGTCTTAAAGCCTCTCGATGATGGTGACGTTGGCCTGGCCGCCGCCTTCGCACATGGTCTGCAGGCCGTAGCGTGCGCCGCGGCGCTCCAGCTCGTGCAGCAGGGTCGTCATGAGCTTGGCCCCGGTCGAGCCCAGCGGGTGGCCGAGCGCGATCGCCCCGCCGTTGACATTCACGCGCGACATGTCCGCATCCAGGTCGTGGCTCCAGGCGAGCACCACAGAGGCGAAGGCCTCGTTGATCTCGATGAGGTCAATGTCCTCGAGCTTCATGCCGGCCTTGGCGAGGGCGTACTGGGTGGCCGGGATCGGCGCGGTCAGCATCCACACCGGGTCCGCGCCGCGCACCGAGATATGGTGGATGCGGGCGCGCGGCTTCAGGTTGTGGCGGCGCACGGCGGCGGCCGAGGCGATCAGCAGCGCCGCGGAGCCGTCGGCGATCTGGCTGGAAACGGCCGCGGTGATGCGCCCGTCCGGGGACAACGGCGCCAGCTGCGCCATCTTTTCCAGCGTCGTGCCGGCGCGCGGGGTCTCATCCTGCGTCAGGCCGTTGAGCGGGGCGATCTCGCGCGTGTAGAAGCCCTTGGCGATCGCCTCGATCGCCCGGCGGTTGCTCTCGAGCGCGAACTCCTCCATCGCCCGGCGGCTCAGGTTCCACTTCGTGGCGATCATCTCGGCGGAGCGGAACTGCGAGACCTCCTGGGTGCCGTAGCGCTCGCGCCAGCCGGGCGAGCCGCTGAACGGGTCGCTCATGCCGAGCTCGCGCCCGGCGACCATCGCCGCCCCGATCGGGATCTGGTTCATGGTCTGCACGCCGCCGGCCACGACCAGGTCCTGCGTGCCGCTCATCACCGCCTGCGCGGCAAAGTGCACCGCCTGCTGTGAGGAGCCGCACTGCCGGTCGACCGTGGTGCCGGGCACGTGGTCGGGGAAGCCGGCCACCAGCCAGCTGGTGCGCGCAATGTCACCGGCCTGCGAGCCCAGCTGGTCGACGCAGCCGAAGATCACGTCATCGACGGCGCCCGGGTCCACGCCGGTGCGCTCGATGAGCGCCTTGATCGCGTGCGCGCCCAGGTCCGCGGCGTGGATGCCCGCGAGCGTGCCTTTCTTCTTGCCGGTGGGACTGCGCACTGCGCCGATTATGAAGGCCTCGTTGCTCATCACTGGATCCTCTAGGCAGTTCGTTCAAATGTCTGGTCGGGCCCCAGCGGGAAGGCTTCCCCGCACACCAGCGTCTGGATGCAGCGGGCGTGGAAGCTGCGATCGCCCCAGGCGCCGCCGAGCGCCCAGGCGCGCTTCATGTAGAAATGCAGGTCGACCTCCCAGGAGTAGCCCATCGCCCCGTGCACCTGGATGGCCGTGCGCGCGGCCAGCTCCGCGGCATCGGTGGCGGCCAGCTTGGCGTGCGAGACGGCCGCCAGCGAGCGCGCGCCGAGATCCTGCACGTGGGCCACCGCCGCGTACACAGCGGCACGGGCGAACTCCAGTTTCACGGCCACGGTGGCCAGGTGGTGCTTGATCGCCTGGTAGGCGCCGATCGGCTTGCCGAACTGGTGCCGCTCCTTGGCGTACTCGACGCTGATCGTCAGCATACGCTCGGCGACCCCGAGCGCCTGCGCCGCCGCGTACAGCGCACCGCGGTTGAGGAGCCGCTCGGCCAGCTGACTGGCCGCCGCGTCGCGCGCGACCGGCTGCGCACCGGGCGGCAGCGCGGCGGGGCGCAGTAGCGCCCGCCCGGCATCGACCGAGGGTTGCGCCACCGTCTCGAGGTCTGCGGCATCGAGCAGGTAGACCGCCTCGGTGTCGCAGGCCAGCCAGTGCGTCAGTGCCGGGGGCGCCCAGGCATAGGGGTTGCTCGGATGGACTACCGCGATGCGCGCCGTTCCTGCGGCCAGCTGCGGCAGCAGCGCGGCGACCGGCGGGTGGGCCGCCAGCGCGCGCAGCGCCGGCAGCGCCACGCCCGCCTGGTCGGCCAGCGGCTCGGGCAGCGCCGCGCGCCCGGCCTCCTCGGCCAGGAGCACGAAGTCCGCATCGGCAAGGCCCATGCCGCCGTCGGACTCGGCGGCCAGCACGCCGAACAGTCCCATCTCCGCGAGGCGCCGCCAGCGTGACTCCGCGTGCTCGTCGCGCCCGTCGAAGCGCGCGCGCAGGATCTGCGGGGCGCAGATGTCGGCGGTGAGCTCGCGGAACGCCACGGCCATCATCTGCTGCTCCTGGGTGAAGGTGAAGTCCACAGGCTCAGCCGCGTGGCAGCCCGAGCAGCCGCTCGGCGATCAGGTTGCGCTGGATCTCGTTGGTCCCGGCATAGATCGGGCCGGCGAGGGAGAAGATGAAGCCCTCGAGCCAGGAGGGATCGGCGCAGTCGGGCGCCGCGGCCACAAGCTCCGCGCGCGCGCCCATGAGGCTCATGGCCGTGCGATGCAGGTCGAGGTCGAGCTCGGACCAGAAGATCTTGTTCAGGCTCGCCTCCACCCCGATGCCGCCGCCGGCCATCAGCCGGCTCGCCGTACGGTAGGTGTTCAGGGCATAGGCCTGCGCATCCATCCAGGCCTGCGCGACGCGCGCTCCCAGGGCCGGATCTGCGTGCTCGGCGTGGCTGCGCCACAGCTGCACCAGGCGCTGCGCGGCGACTTGGAAGCGTGCGGGGCTGCGCAGCATCAGGCCGCGCTCAAAGCCTGCCGTGGCCATCGCGATGTGCCAGCCGGCGCCTTCCTCTCCCAGCCGGTTGGCGACCGGCACGCGCGCATCCTCGAAAAACACCTCCGCGAATCCTGGTTCTCCGTGGATCTGGCGGATGCCGCGCACGCGCACGCCCGGGTGCCTCAGGGGCACGAGCACGAAGCTCAATCCGCGGTGGCGTTCCGTTCCGGCCTCGGTGCGGAAGATGCAGAAGCACCAGTCGGCGAAGGCCGCCCGCGAGGACCAGATCTTGTGGCCGCGCAGCACGTAGTGATCGCCGTCGCGCACCGCGGTGGCGCGCAGCGCGGCAAGGTCGGAGCCGGCCTGGGGCTCGGACCAGCCCTGGGCCCAGATCTCCTGCCCCGAGGCCATCTTCGGCAGGAAGCGCGCCTTCTGCTGCGGCGTCCCGAACTCCATAAGCGTCGGCCCGAGCAGGAAGATACCGTTCTGGTTCACGCGCAGCGGCGCACCGGCACGGTAGTATTCCTCCTCGAAGATCAGCCAGTCGATGAGGTTCGCGCCGCGGCCGCCGTACTCCTGCGGCCAGGTGATCATGCCCCAGTTGCCCGAGGCCAGCGTGCGCTCCCACTCGCGGTGCTGCGCGAAGCCTGCCGCGCTCTCGAGCGTCTGCAGCGGCGCGGCCGGTACGTGCGCCTGCATCCACGCGCGTACCTCGGCGCGGAAGCGCTGCTGCTCGGGCGTGAACTGCAACTCCAGTGCCATGGGCCAGGGCTCAGAACTTCGCCGGGTTCTTGTCTTTGACAAAGGCGTCGCGCGCCTTCTGCGAATCCTCGTGCAGGTACATCTCCAGCGTGAACCCCTGCTCGAAGCGGTAGCCGTGGTCGACGTCGCGCGGCTCCAGCCCGTTCAAGGCCTCCTTGGCGAGCACCAGCGCCCGGCGGCTCTTCTCGGCGATGATCCCGGCAAACTCGCGGGCCTCCGCCACGAGCTTGGCCGCCGGCACGAGCCGCTCGGCGGCTCCCAGCCGGTAGGCCTCGGCCGCCGGGATCCTGCCCCCGGTGAAGAATGCCGCGCGCACCTTGTGCAGCGGGAACAGGCGCAGCAGGTGCGAGGCGCCGCCCATGGCGCCGCGGTCGATCTCCGGCAGCGAGAAGTAGGCATCGTCGGCGGCGATGACCACATCGCTCGCCCCGCAGATGCCGATGCCGCCGCCGATGACGAAGCCGTGCACGGCGGTCACCACCGGCACCTCGCACGCGCGCACGGCGCGGAAGGTGCGGAAGTTGCCGCGGTTCAGCTCCACGATGCGCTCCGGGTGCTGTTGCATCTCCTTGATGTCCACCCCGGCGCAGAAGCCCTTGCCCTCCGCGCGCACCAGCACGCAGCGCACCGCGGGATTGGCGCCCAGCGCGTTGATCAGCTCGGGGAGCTCGTTCCAGGCCTTGCTGTCGAGTGCATTGACCGGCGGGTGGTCGAGGATCAGCTCGCCGATGTGTCCGCGAACTTCAGTACGGGTGGCCATATTTGCTCCTGCCAATGCGGATCGGTGCAGCCCTAGGGACCCGGCGCGTCGCCGCGCAGCACCACAAGTCGTCCCCGGGCCTCGCGCACGATGGACTGGATCAGCTCCTCGCAGCTGGGCAGGTCGCCCAGGCGCCCCGCCACCAGCCCGGTGGCGAGCAGGCCGTTCTGCGGCTGGCCGGCGATCATCGAGCGCTGGAACATCACCGGCGCGATGGCGGCCATCAGGGACTGCCCGAGGTTCATGTCACTCCCATGGCCCATCTTGCGCGCCGTGGCCAGCATCTCCCCGACGCTCGCCCCCGTCAGGCGCTTCATCTGCCAGGCGCTGGCGAGGGCCAGCCACAGCATGCGCGCGTGGCCTGCCTTCTCGATGCGGGCCAGGGTCTCGTTACGGATCATGCGCTGCGGCATGCCGTCCACCTTGGTGGTGACCAGGATGTCGTCGGTACCGGCCCGGGTGTAGCGCTGCTTGGTCACCTCCGGCACCGGGCAGTCGCGCGTCATCAGGAAGCGCGTGCCCATGGCGATCCCCTGCGCGCCATAGGCCAGCGCGGCGGCAAGGCCGCGGCCGTCGGCAAAGCCGCCGGCGGCGATCACTGGCACCTGCACCGTGTCCAGCACCTGGGGCAGGAGCACGGTGCTGGCCACCGAGCCGGTGTGGCCGCCGCCCTCCCCGCCCTGCACGGTGATCATGTCGACGCCGAGCTCGACCATCTTTCTGGCGTGCTTCACCGCCCCCACCGTGGGGATGCAGGCGATGCCTGCGTCGCGGAAGCGCGCGATCATCTTCTTGTCCGGGCCGCGCCCGAAGCTCACCGCCGTCACCTTGCGCTCGATGATGGTCTCGACGATGCGCTCGGCGCCGGGCTGGAACATGTGGAAGTTCACACCGAAGGGCGCGTCAGTCATCGAGCGCACGCGGTCGATGGCGGGCCCGACTTCCTCGGCGCTCAGGACCGCCGCAGCGAGGAAGCCGAAGCCGCCGGCGTTGCAGGTGGCAGCCACCAGCTCGGGCCGGGCCACCCAGCCCATGGCGGTCTGGATGATCGGGTAGCGGCAGCCGAGACGCTGGCACAGGATCGTGTGCAGGGGATCGCTCACGCGGGCCTGGCCGGGGTGCGCGGTGCGAAGGCGGACGGGTTGCCCTTGAGCACACTGGCGCGCATGCCGTGGGGATCCAGCTTGCGGATGATCGCCAGCTGCTCGCGTGTGGGTGCGGCGCTGACGGGCACCGCGGCTGCGGCCTCGAGCGGGAAGCCGGTCGCCGCCTGCACCTGCTCCAGCGTCACTCCCGGATGCAGCGAGCGCACGCGCACTGCGTGGTTCTGGCCGCCGAAATCCATGACGCACAGGTCCGTGACGATCAGGCGCAGATCCACGTGCGCGGCATTCATGCCCGCGGGCCAGCGCGCCTGGTTGTAACCCACCCCGCCGACCACATCGACCTCGCCGGCCACGAATACCCGCGGCCCGTGGTTGGGCACGAACATCGAGTTCAGGTGCGAGATGCTGTTGCCGGGCAGGCCGCGCATGCCCAGCATCTGCACCTTGGGCTTGAAGGGGTCGCCGATGCCGGACAGGTTGGTCTGGCCGAAGCGGTCGATCTGGATCGGGCCGATCATGACGTGACGCCTGCCGCCCCACACGCAGTCGAACACGCGCGCGAAGGGCATGTAGCCCGCGAACTTCGGCTGGTAGGCGCCGCGTGGCCCCAGCGGCACCGGCTCTTCCACCAGGTAGGCCTCCGCGTCGGTCACCATCAGCTCTGGCGAATGGGTGAGCTTGGCGAGGGATGCCCCCAGGCGCGGCACGATGCCGATGCCCGAGGCCAGCACCTCGCCGTTGCCGCGCCACGCCTCGGAGGCGGCAACGACCAGCAGCTCCGCGAGTGTGCACTCTTCGCTCATGGCTAGAACACCGGCGTCGGCAGCGCCGCCAGGCGCGCCGCGCCGCCGACGCGCTCCAGGTACTCAGGCTCGGGCAGCCCGGCGAAGTCACTCATGTAGCGCGCCCAGCCGTCCGCCTCGGGGGCCAGGCCGGTGTAGGCCTTCAGGTGTTCCAGGTCCCACCCGTAGGCGGGCGGGTTGGAGGTCGGGTGCGCGCCAAAGCGCGCCGGCACCACCCCCGTGATGTAGCTGCGCTCGACGATGTTGCAGCGCGCATCGGCACTGTGCTCAAGGTCCAGCCGCTCGCTCAAATGCTCGCAGCTGGCGTAGGTGCGCACGGCGGCGCGCGCGAACTGCTCGTCGAAATACGGATCGGGGCCCAGGGTCTGCACGTTGCCCAGCCGGTCGGCTCGGTCGACATGGATGAGGGCCACATCGAGCTTCAGTGCCGGCATCGCCAGCAGCACTTCGCCATCGGCGTACGGGGACTGCACGGTGCGAAAGTCCGGGTTCATCTTCATGACGTCCGTGGCCAGGCCCACGCGCGTCGGCAGGAACGGCACGCGCATCGCAGCGGCGCGCAGACCCCACTGCAGCAGGCCCTCGTCCAGCTCGTGCGCCTCGATGCTGCCGGCCTCGCGGGCGCGGCGGAACCAGGGTTCCACGGGGATCGCATCCAGCGACACGAAGCCGTAGTACAGGCGCCGTACCTTGCCGGCCGCGCACAGCATGCCAACCTCCGGGCCGCCGTAGGCAATGAGCGTCAGGTCCTTCAGGCCCGAGCGCAGGATCGCGCGCACCAGCGCCATCGGCTTGCGCCGCGGGCCCCAGCCGCCGATGCCCAGGGTCATGCCGTCCTTGAGGGCGGCCACCACCGCGCTCGCGCTCAGGGTCTTGTCGAGCATGCGCGATTCGCCTAGCCGGGCGGCGGCGACCAGCGGTGGCCCCACAGGTCGCCGATGACGCTCTGCGTGGGCACCCAGGTGGACCAGTCCGGCTGGATGCCGTGACAGCCGAACTCGAGGTCGAAGCCGCCCGGGGTCTGCACGTAGAAGGAGACCATGAAGTCGTTCGAGTGCTTGCCAAGGGAGGAAGAGATGTGCGCGCCGTTGGCCATGCAGCGGTCGAGCGCGTAGCCGACGTCATCGAGGGTGCGCGCCTCGAGCATGATGTGCACCGCCCCGGAGGGTGCGGGCATGCCGACCAGCGCGAGACTGTGGTGGCGCCGGCAGGCGGCGTGCATGAAGTGGATGCCGAGCTTGGGGTCTGCCGGGTTGGGACTCATCGCCAGCCACATCTCGTCGGTGTCGGCGAATCCCAAGCGCTCGTAGAACGTGCGCGCCAGCGCCAGCTGCGGCGCGGGCAGCACCGCGTGGCCCATGCCGAGCTCCCCGGCCACGAAGCCCGACAGGCCGCGCGCGGATGCGAACGGGGTGTAGTCGTAGGTGCGCCCGTGGAACAGCTCCAGCTGGTTGCCCACCGGGTCTGCACAGTAGGCAATCTGCCGCACCGCGCGGTTGCCCGCCTCGGCCTCAGTGCCGGCGCGCACCTCGACGCCGGCGCCGCGCAGGGTGGCGATCGCCGCGGCCAGCTCCGCCGCATCCTTGAATTCCCAGCCGCAGCTGAGGAAGCGGTCCTTCTTGCCCGGCACCACGGCAATGCGGAACGGGCGCTCGTCGATGCGCAGCCGCAGGCTGCCGTCCGGGCCGGGCGGGCCTTCCATCAGTCCCAGGGTGTCCAGGGCAAACTTGCGCCAGGCAGCAAGGTCGGTTGCTTCGACCACCACGTAGCCAAGGGATCTGACTGTCATAGGTATTCGGCCAATGAAGATGTATAGAGTGTGAGCGCTCGGCGGCGACCTTGCCGGCGGCGACGAATGAGTGAGTCATTTCGCGGCCGGAATTGCGAGATTATGCCTACCAAGCCGCTGTTGCAAGCGTAATTCGCTATAATACCGCCTTGGTATTACGCAAATCGTCGAAGGTGGCGCTCAACAACGCGAGCCAGTCGCGATCCTCCGGTCCGCTGACCAGGAAGAAGGGATTGAGGATCCCATCGTGCATGTTGTAGCGCAGCGGCGTGCCCTCGAGTGTCCTGACCCGCCCGCCGGCGGCGGCGACCACCGCGTGCGCAGCGGCCGTGTCCCACTCGCTGGTCGGGCCCAGGCGCGGGTACACATCCGCTGCCCCCTCCGCCACCATGCAGAACTTCAGTGAGCTGCCCATGGGCACCATCTCATGGGGCCCGAGGCGCGCGAGAAAGGTGTCGAGCGAGTCCCCGCGATGCGAGCGGCTGCCGACGACGCGCACCGGAGACGCGCTCGCGGCGCTCACGCGGATCGGCTCGGCGGCAGCGCCGGCGCGCTGGCACCAGGCCCCGGCGCCCACCAGGCCCTGATAGCTGGTGTCGGTGACGGGCACGTGCACGATGCCCAGCGCCGGGATGTGATCCTCGATGAGGGCGATGTTCACCGTGAACTGGCCGTTGCGCGAGAGGAACTCCTTGGTGCCGTCCAGCGGGTCGACCAGCCAGTAGCGCCGCCAGCCGGCGCGCTGCGCGTAGGGAATGTCGGCGGCCTCCTCGGAGAGCATCGGGATATCCGGCGTGAGGCTGGCCAGGGCGGCGGCGATCACCCGGTGCGCCGCAAGATCCGCCTGGGTGAGAGGCGAATCATCGTCCTTGAGCGTGGTGCCCGCATCCTCCGCGGCGTACACCGTGAGAATCTCCGCTGCCGCGGCGCGCGCGATGGCGGCGACCTGGGCCAGAAGCTTCGGCGAGGCGGCGCTCATAGGTTCGGGATCACCTTCAGCTCGAGCAGGCGCTGCACGATGTGCTCGGCGGCCTGGTCAGCGCTCATCGCGGTGGTATCGATGCGCAGTTCCGCATTCTCGGGCGCCTCGTAGGGCGAGTCGATGCCCGTGAAGTTCTTCAGCTCCCCGCGTCGCGCCTTCTTGTACAGCCCCTTCACGTCGCGCCGCTCCGCCTCGGCCAGCGGGGTGTCGACGAAGACCTCCAGGAACTCCCCCTCGCCGAACAGTTCGCGCGCCATGCGGCGCTCGGAGCGGAACGGGGAAATGAAGGACACCAGCACGATCAGCCCGGCATCGACCATCAGGCGCGAGACTTCCGCCACGCGGCGGATGTTCTCCACGCGGTCCTGGGCGGTGAAGCCTAAGTCCTTGTTCAGCCCGTGGCGCACGTTGTCGCCGTCGAGCAGGTAGGTGTGGCGGCCCTGCGCGGTGAGCAGCTTCTCGATGCGGTTGGCGATGGTGGACTTGCCGGCCCCGGACAGCCCGGTGAGCCACAGCACGCAGGCGCGCTGGCCCTTCTGGCGCGCGCGCACCTGCTTGTCCACGTCCATCGCCTGCCAGTGCACGTTCTGCGAGCGGCGCAGCGCAAAATTGATGACGCCGGCACCGACGGTGGTGTTGCTCAGCCGGTCGATGAGGATGAAGCCCCCGAGGGTGTGGTTGTCCGCGTAGCTCTCGAAGGGGACGGGGCGGTCGAGCTCGAGCTCGCACACGCCGATGTCGTTGAGCTCGAGGCGCTCGGCGGGCAGCTGCTCGAGGGTGTTGACGTTGATCTTGTGCTTCAGCGGGGTGATGGTCGCGGTGACGGTGCGCGTGCCGGTCTTCATCAGGTAGGCGCGGCCCTGCAGCATCGGCTCGTCGTGCATCCACACGATGGTCGCCTCGAACTGGCTGGCCACCTGGGGCGGGGCATCGCCGGCGGCGATCACATCGCCCCGGCTGACGTCCACCTCGCTGGACAGCGTGAGCGTCACCGACTGCCCCGCGACGGCCTGCTCCAGGTCCCCGTCAGCGGTGACGATGCGCGCCACGGTGCTTTCCCGCCCGGAGGGCAGCACGCGGATGCGCTCGCCCTTCTTCACGGTGCCGCCGGCAATCTGCCCGGCGAAGCCGCGGAAGTCCTGGTTCGGGCGGTTCACCCACTGCACCGGCAGGCGGAACGGTTGGGCGGCGATCTCGTCCCCGACCGGCACGCTCTCCAGGTGCTGCATGAGCGTCGGCCCGCGGTACCAGGGCATGTTCGGCCCGTGCTCGATGATGTTGTCGCCATAGACCGCCGAGAGGGGGATGGCGGTGATGTCGGTAAGCCCGATGCGCGCGGCAAAGGCGCGGTAGTCGGCGACGATGGCCTCGAAGGCGGCCTGCGAGTAGGCGACCAGATCCATCTTGTTCACGGCGAGCACGATGCGCGAGATGCCGACCAGGCTCACCAGGAAGCTGTGGCGTCGCGACTGCGTCAGCACCCCCTTGCGCGCGTCGATGAGGATGACGGCGAGGTCCGCGGTCGAGGCGCCGGTGATCATGTTGCGCGTGTACTGCTCGTGCCCCGGCGTGTCGGCCACGATGAACTTGCGGCGGTCGGTGGAGAAGAAGCGGTAGGCGACGTCGATGGTGATGCCCTGCTCGCGCTCGGCCGCCAGGCCATCCACCAGCAGCGCAAAATCCAGCTCGCCGCCGCGCGTGCCGACCTTCTTCGAGTCCGCCTCGAGCGCGGTGAGCTGGTCGTCGAAGATCATCTTCGACTCGTACAGCAGGCGGCCGATGAGGGTCGACTTGCCGTCATCGACCGAGCCGCAGGTGATGAAGCGCAGGAGGCTCTTGTGCTCGTGGGCGCGCAGGTAGGCGCCGATGTCGCTGGCGATGAGGTCGGACTGGTGCGCCATCAGAAGTACCCCTCCTGCTTCTTCTTCTCCATCGAGGCGGCGGCGTCGTGGTCGATGACCCGGCCCTGGCGCTCGGAGGTGCGCGTCAGCAGCATCTCCTGGATGATCGCCGGCAGCGTGTCAGCGTCGCTCTCGACCGCCCCGGTGAGCGGATAGCAGCCGAGCGTGCGGAAGCGCACCTTCTTCAGCATCGGCTTCTCGCCTGGCTTCAGCGGCATGCGCCCATCATCGACCATGATGAGCGCGCCGTCGCGCTCCACCACCGGGCGCAGCGCCGACAGGTACAGCGGCACGATGGGGATGTTCTCCAGCCAGATGTACTGCCACACGTCCAGCTCGGTCCAGTTGGACAGCGGGAACACCCGCAGGCTCTCGCCAGGGCGCTTGCGCGCGTTGTACAGCGACCACAGTTCGGGGCGCTGCTGCTTGGGGTCCCAGCGGTGCTGCGCGGAACGGAACGAAAAGATGCGCTCCTTGGCGCGGCTCTTCTCCTCGTCGCGCCGTGCGCCGCCGAAGGCGGCATCGAAGCCGTACTTGTCCAGCGCCTGCTTGAGCCCCTGGGTCTTCATGACATCGGTGTGCACCTGCGAGCCGTGCGTGAACGGCCCGATGCCCTGGTCCAGGCCCTCCTGGTTCACGTGCACCAGCAGCTGCATGCCGAGCTTCTTGGCCATCGCGTCGCGGAACTCGTACATCGCCCGGAATTTCCAGGTGGTGTCGACGTGCAGCAGCGGAAACGGTGGCACGGCTGGGAAGAACGCCTTGGTCGCCAGGTGCAGCATCACCGCGCTGTCCTTGCCGATCGAGTAGAGCATCACCGGGCGTTCGCACTCGGCGACCACCTCGCGCAGGATGTGGATGCTCTCGGCCTCCAGGCGCTGCAGATGCGTCAGGTCCGGGCTGGCCACGGCGGCAGCTGCGCTCTTAGCGGCCATAGGTGGGCTCGTTCATGCAGGCGATCTCCGCGGCAGCATTGACTTATCAAGTGATAAGTTCTAGTCTCGATTCGTGGCCGGGAAAAGTCAAGCATCCCCCCCGAAGGGCCGCGCGGAGGAGTCCGCACGCGGGGCGATCATGAACGCGGCCGAGCGGCTGTTCGCCGAGCGTGGCATAGACGCAGTCTCCCTGCGGACCATCAACACCGAGGCCGGCTACAGCGTCGCCGCCCTGCACTACCATTTCGGCACCCGCGACGGGCTGGTCCGGGCGCTGCTGCAGCGCGCCCAGCCGGCCATGTTCCGGCAGCGCGCCATCATGGTGGCGGCGCTGGAGGCCCAGGAACACCCGCAGGTCGAGGCGATCGTCGAGGCGCTGGTCCATCCCCTCACCGCCGGGATGCTGGAGAATTTCAGCGAGAGCGTGGCCCAGCTGCGCTTCCTGGTGCGCCTCTCGTTCGACCGCTCGCCCTACCTGGCGAAGACTCTTGATGACAGCGTGGCCCTGTTCCGGCCGCTGCTGCGCCGCGCCCTGCCGCAGCTGGACGCAGGGATCCTCACGCGCCGCTGGCTGTTTGCCGCGGACCTGGCCCAGCACGCCCTCGCCAACGCCCTGGAGGTGCACCTGGGCACCAGCGCCACTGCCGGAGTGCCCAGCCGCGCCCAGCTGGCGCAGTTCCAACGCGACCTTGTCGCCTTCATCAGCGGCGGCCTGCGCGCCCCCTAGCCCGGTCGCGCCGCCGGACCGCCCGGCCGCAAATCCCCGCCACCCCGGAAGCACAAGCCCGCCGGCATCGTTAAGATGCCGCCGGTGCCCACCCGGATACCCCCATGATCCTGCGGCAGATGCCCGCGATCGCTCACGAGCCGTTCCGCCGCTGGTTCTACGGGCGCTGGGGCCGCGAGAACTGCATCGTCTGGGCGCGTACCCACAAAGTTGCGATGCCGCCGTTCCAGCAGCGCCTGTCCATCAAGGCGGCCTGGGGCGGCCGCGAGGAATACTTCATCGACGGGCGCCGCGTCGCCGTCGACGACGAGACGTTCATGATCCTCAACGACGGGCGTACCTACGGCAGCCGCCTGGACAGCCCCACGCCGGTGACCTCGTTTGCCATCTTCTTCCGGCCCGGCATGGCAGGTGAAGTGACCCGCTGCCACCGGCTCGCGCATCACACGCTGCTCGCCGAGCCCGCCGGAACCCTCGCCGGGGACTTCGGCGAGACCCTGCGCGCCCACGATGCGCGCGTAAGCCCGGTGCTGCGCTTCATACGACGTCACGTCGAGGCCGGGCTCGATGACGAGGCCTGGTACGAGGAGCAGCTGTACTTCCTGCTCGGGCGCATGCAATCGCTGCACGCCAGCGACTGCGCCGCCATGGAGCGCGTGCCGGCCGCGCGCCCAGGTACGCGCCGCGAGATCTTCCGCCGCCTGGGCCTGTGCATCGATTTCATCCACAGCAACTACCGCCGCCCGATCGGACTGGCCGAGATCGCCGCCGCCGCGCACCTCTCGCCCTACCACTGCCTGCGCCTGTTCCGCAGCGTGCACGCGTGCACGCCGGTGGCCTACCTGCGGCAGCGCCGCCTGCGCACCGCGGCGCGCCTGCTGCGCGAAACGGCCGCAACGGTGGCCGAGATCGCCGCCGGCGTGGGCATCGAGAGCCGCACGACGCTGTTCCGCCAGCTGCGCGCGGCGCACGGCGCCTCGCCGCGCGCGCTGCGCGCTCAGCCTAGGACGACGGAGTAACCCGCGCCGGCAGGCCGCTCGCGATCACGAACACCCGCCCGGAATGAAAGCCGTTCACCCCGCTCCAGCCGGAGGTGATCAGCAGCGCGCTGGTGCCGTCGCGGTTCACATCGCCCAGGCCCGCGGCGTCGAAGCCGAAGGTATCCCCGGGCGTGCGGCAGGTGTAGGTGGCCAGCAAGTGCCCGTCGCGACCGGAATACAGGTAGGCGCGGCCGCCCGAGACGGCCGCCTGCCCGTACTGCCAGGCGCCGACGATCAGGTCGGCGCGCCCGTCGCCGTCGACATCGCCGGCCACCGAGGCGCTGGTGCCAAAGCCATCCCCCGCATGCTCCCCGGTGAAGGTGTAGAGCATCTGCCCGGTACGGCCGGAGTACACGTACACGCGCCCGGTCGACAGTCCATGCGCATCGTTGGACCAGTCGGAGGCGAATATTTCGCTCACCCCGTCCCCGTCCATGTCCCCCGGGACTGACACGAACATCAGCCCGAGTGCGTTGCCGGTCGCATCCGCCTCGATGGTGAACTTCAGCGCCGGGGCGCTGCCGCCGTAGACGTACACGCGGCCGTGATGCGCCGCGCCGGCCAATGGTGCGCCCACGACCAGGTAGTGCTGCCGTGCGTCGGCGTAGCCGGCGACGGTGCTGCCGAACTGGTCCCCGTCGCGTTCGCCGCTGAGGGTGAGCAGCAGCGCGCCGGTCCTGCCGGAGTAGACGTAGGCGTGCCCGGGGCTCTTGTGCTCGCCGTCCTTGCCCGGGCTGCCGACAATGATGTCGGCGTAGCCGTCGCCATCGACGTCCCCGGCCCCGGCGACATGGTTGCCGAAGGTCTCCTCCGCGCGCGGAGCGCGGAACTCGTGCAGCACGCGCCCGTCGCGGCCGGAGTAGACGCGCGCGATGCCGCCGGCGCCCGGGCCGCTCGCGACCACGTCGGGGATGCCGTCGCGGTTGGTGTCCCCGGCAGCCTCGGCGCCGGTGCCCAGCTGCTCCCCCGGGCGCCCGTCCGCACTCCACAGCAACGCGCCGGTGCCGCTGGAGAACACGTACACCTTCCCGGCATCGCCGCCAGCACCGTGGGTCGGCGCCGAGACGAGCACGTCGGCAATCCCGTCGCCATCGACGTCGCCGATGTTGCGCGCGATCCAGCCGAACTGGTCGTTGGCCGCCTCCCCGCGCCACTCGCGCAGGATGGTCACCCGCTCCACGAACGGCTGCGCGAAATCCTCGGGCCGGGGCAACAGCTGCGCAAAGCGCGGATCGCCCCGCAGGGAATCCAGGTTCTTGTCCTGGGTGGCCTGCGTCAGGTCGTAGCGCCGGCTGGCGCGCGCACGGCCGAGCCATTCGAAGGCGTGCGTGGCATCGTGGAGCCCGGCGTAGGTGGCGCCCAGGCTGTAGAAGACCTGCGGGGAGTCTGGCTCCAGCGCGAGCGCGCGCTGATAGGCAGCAATGGCGAGCCGCGGCTCGTGCAGCTGCTGGTAGGCGCTGCCCAGGGCGCGCCAGGCGGGCGCGGACTTCGGCTCCTGCCGGGTGAGCGTCTCGAGCATCGTGCGCGCCGTGGCCGCATCGCCGCCCTGCAGGGTGCGCACTGCCGATTCCAGGCTCGGCGGCGGCTCTGCAGCGGTGCTGGCACAGGCCGCCAGCACCAGGAGAAGGGCTATGTTGCGCATGCGCGGATGCTAGCCCGCGCCTACGCCGCGCCGGGTTGCAGGAATTGCGCAATCCCGTGGCGCTGCCGCCACGGCGGGCCTTCAGGCGGCGCCGCTCTCCGGGGCGATCGGCTGCAGCATGTGGGCACTCAGGTCCCCGACCACGTCGATCTCGATGCGCCGCTCGGTGAAGCGCCAGCTGCCATCCGCGCGCGTGAAGCGGTCGAAGTAGCGGCCACCGATGATCGGCTGCAGCGGCAGCGCCGCGGTGGCTTGGTGCACGAGAAAGTATGACTGGGCGCGCGCCGCGTCCGCACCGTCCGCCTCGATGATGAGGTTGCTGGTCACGTGCGCGGTCTTGGGGGTATTGCCATCCGGATAACGGCGCGTGAATTTGGCGTACATGTCGTGGATGGCCGCGACGCCACGCACCGGCTCGGATGATGCCGGCACGATGATGGCCGCGTGCCGCAACAGCTCGCCCACGCCTGCGAAGTCGCCGCGGTCGATGCGATGGCAGTAGCTGTAGACCAGGTTCTGGATCGCGAAGTAGTCCTCGGCGGTCACCGCCTACAGCCCGTAGCCGCCCGCCACGGCGATGCGCTGGCCGGTGACGTAAAGCGCCTTGTCGGAGGCCAGGAACACCACTGCGTGGCCGACTTCCTCGGGCTTGCCCCAGCGCTTGAGCGCGAGGTTCTTGTGCACTTCCTTCACCCAGGCCTCGTCGAACACGCCCTGCTTGGTCAGCTCCAGGAACATGCCCGCCTCGATGACCCCGAGCAGCACCGTGTTGGCGCGGATCTTGTTGCGGCCCTCCTCGCGGGCGATGCCGGTGATCAGCGCCTCGATCGCCGCCTTGGGCGCCACCGAGATGCCATCGCGCTCCGGCCAGCTCAGGTGCCCGGCCGAGCCTAAGTGCACCAGCGAGCCCCCGCCCCACTCTTTCAGGCGCGGCAATGTGGCGCGCATGACGTTGAAGAAGCCGTTCACGTCCTGCTCCATCACCGTCTGCCACAGCTCGATGGGCATCTCCGACAGCAGCAGCTGCTGCGCGAAGGTACCCGCGCCGACCACGATGGTGTGCAGGCGCTGGTGCGCGGCCGCAGCCTCTGCGACCACCGCCTCGACGCGCGCGGCATCGCCGATGGTCAGCTGGTGCACGCTGGCCTTGCCGCCCATGCCGCGCAGCTCCGCGGCGAGCTGCTCGGCGACTTCGCGCTTCTTGTTGTAGGTGATGGCCACCGCGGTGCCGGCGCGCACGAACTCGCGGCACACCGCCTGCCCCACGCCACCGCTGCCGCCGATCACCAGCGCGGCACCTTCGGGAAAGTTCTTGCTTGTCATTGCGCGGATCCCTTGTTGAGCATCTCGATGAGGCGCTTCTTGGCAGGCTGTACCCACTCGGCCTTGAGCTTCGGATTGAGCAGCCCAGCCGCGTCGAGTTCATCGCAGAGGTGCATCTGGTGGGCGAGGTCGAACAGGTCGTACTGCGAGGAGAACTTGCCGTCGCCGCCGTAGGTGATGAAGGAGACGCCGTGGGTCTCGTAGTAGCCGCCGTCGGGGCGCGTGCCCGGGCCGCGGTTCATCCAGTGGCTGATGATCTGGTCGCCCTCGATCGCCCAGCTGAGGATCGGGAAGCTCCATCCCTCCCAGCCCGAGCCGACGTCCATGTCCCGCCCGTAGTGGGTGGCGCGGATCTCGTCGCGGTTGTGGGCGATGACCGGGAAGGCTCCGCCATAGGGGCAGGTATAGGTGCAGTCCTGGTGGTAGAACTTGTCGGCGATCCAGGACCACTTGTTGGTGCGCTGCGCCTCCTTGAAGGCCTCGGCGAGTCCGCGGATCGCAGCATCGACTTCGGCGCGCGGATACGGCATGGCAGCTCCTACTTCTCGAAGCTGACCGCGCCGGCCACGGACTTGCCGACCAGCAGCGACTGCAGCGGGCCCGCGCCGTAGCTGCAATGCAGCGCGGTCTTGAACTCCGAGCGCGACTTTACGATCTTCCAGGCCCCGCCGATCCTGGCGTATTCATCGTGGTAGATCAGGCTCACGAAGGTCACCGTCTTGGCCTCGGTGTTGAAGTTGCGGTACTCGAGCGCCCAGAGCGCGCGCGCGTGGGCATCGTCGATGAACTCGATCTCGGAGTTCGTGCCGTGGTGCATGTCGAGGATGTTCGGCAGGCAGCCGAAGGTTTTGTAGATCTCGAAGAACTGGTCGCGCGAGCTCAGGACCCCGACGTGGCCCATGTCGATCACGATGGCCCCTTCGGCAAAGCAGTCCCGCGCGTCCTCGGGCTGCTGGGAATCGCAGGCATTGAGGTAGCGCGCCTTCAGGCGCCGGATCGCCTCGGTGTCCTCGAGGCGCTGGACGCGCGCGCGCAGTTCATCGATCTCAGCCATGGGGATCTCCTTAACGCTAGCCGCCGATGACGGCGCCCGATACCTGCGCCGGCTCGCCGAGGAAGGCGGCGTCCGAGGGCGGCTGGCGGCCGTCGACGTCCTGCACCCCCAGGTCTCGGGCCAGCTCGGCGGCGTACCAGGTCTTGCCGGCGCGCTCGCTGAGCTTCGGGTCCTTCATCAGCGCGTCCAGCACGCGGCCGAGGAACTCCGGATGCACCGCGTTCGCCATCACCGCGTCGTACTCGCCCGGGTGCTCCTTGATGGCGATCTCGGAACGCTCGGTGAGGGTGATGCCGGCCCACAGCGACACCGTGGCGACGTTGTGCTTCTTCAGGTCCTGCCACATGTCAGCGGACATCTTGTCGATGCCGGCCTTGCCGGCTCCGTAGGCTGGGCCGTGCAGGTAGCAGCGCGCCCCGGGTGAGGAGACCATCGCGATCAGGCCCTCGCCCTGCGGCACCATCAGCTGCGCGGCGTGCCAGCTGGCGACGTAGTGCGAACGCAGGCCCACGTCCAGGATCGCCTGCATCGCCAGCGGCTTCTCCCAGAAGCCGCCCGGCATCACCAGCGCATCCGGGATTGCGGTGGCATTGTTCACCAGCAGGTCGAGGCGGCCGGCGTCACGCTTGATCTGCGCGAACAGGGCGGCGACCTGGGCATCGTCGGCGTGGTCGCAGGCGACCGCGACCCCCTTGCCGCCGCGGCGGGTGACCTCGGCGGCCGCATCATGGATTGTGCCCGGCAACGGCGCGGTGCCGTTCTTGGTGGTGCGGCCGGTGATGTACACGGTGGTGCCGGGCGCGGCCAGCGCCAGCGCGACGCCGCGGCCAATGCCGCGACTGGCGCCGGTGACGAGCACGACGCGGTTAGCTTTCAGTCCCATATTGATCGACCCCCCGCAGGCCTTGGAATGCGGCGCTGGTAAGCCTACTCGCTCCCCGGTGGCGGCGGGCATCATGCATATGAGGTACCCGGCGGGCGTGCACGGTGCACGCCCGCGAAACTTGCACGGCTGCGTCCTAGTTGACGTGGAAGTGGAACGTCAGCCAGTAGCGGCGCGGCGGGTTGTAGGTGCCCTCCGCGTAGCCGAAGAACGCCAGGCCGTTGTAGCCGGAGTTGAGCACCCGGTCATCGGTGAGGTTCTTGCCCTCGATGCCGAGGTCCCACCTGCCGCTGGGCGGCAGGTAGAACAGCCCGGCATCGACCAGGGTGCGCGAGGGCGCGCGCAGCACCGGGCTGTTGGCGCCATCGAGGTACTGCCAGCTCTGGAAGCCCACGTTCACGGTGAAGCGCAGGCCCGCACCGCTGGCGACGTGCTGCTCGTAGGCGCTGGCGATGTTGGCGGTCCACTCGGGGGCGTTCTGCAGCTTGCGCCAGGTGTAGTCGCCTAAGCTGTCGTGCCAGTCGTTGTACTCATTGTGGGAGTAGCCGAGGCTCCCCTGCACGCTCCACTGCTGGGTGATCGCCGCCTGCAGGTCCGACTCCAGGCCGTAGACGGTCGCCTCGGCCGCGTTCTGCACCACGATCGTCGTGCCCTCGGTGAGCAGCACCTGGATGTCCTTGTACTTGTCGTAGAACACCGCGTTGTTCCAGCGCAGGCGGTGGTCGAAGAACATGCTCTTGACGCCCAGCTCCCAGCTGTTCAGGTGCTCGGGCTTGTAGTCCTGGATGAGCGTCACCGAGGTCGGACGGCCGTTGATGCCGCCGCTGCGGAAGCCCTGGCTGTACTGCAGGTACTCGAACAGGTTCTCGTTCCACTGGAAGTTCAGGCTCGCCCGCGGCGACCACTCCTTGGAACTGGTCCTGCAGGTGAAGAACGTGCCCTCGTCCTGCAGGTTGCTGCAGGCCGGGCTCGGCACCGAGGTATTGCTGGTGTCGGTTGCGCCGGTGATCGGGTTGACGGGCAGGAAGATGGTCTTGCCGGCATCGTTGATCACCGACTGCGAAAAGTCCTTGGTCTCGTCCGTGTAGCGCACGCCGGCCTGCAGCGACAGGCGGTCGTTGAAGGCCCATTCGCCATTGAGGTAGCCGGCATAATCCTTGGTGGTCTGGCGATTGTCGTAGTTGAGGTTGAAGTCCAGCGCGTAGCGGGCTAGGTACAGCAGGTACCGCGGATCCGTCGGGGGAAGAGTGCCGAACTGGCTGAGCTTCTGGAACAACCCCTCGGCTGTGACCAGGTTCGTCTGGTCGCGCGTGCGCTCATTCAGGTAGTACACCCCGGCGACCCATTTCAGCTGTGACCACTTGCCGCTGGCCTGCAGTTCCTGGGTAAAGGTGTTGTCGTGTTCGTCGTGGATGTCACCGTTGTAGTTGACCGAGGAGTTGTCACCGTCGCGCCCGAAGACCGCATCGGTGTAGCGATAGGCGGTGATGGACTTCAAATGCACCTCGCCGGCGAGCTTCCAGTCATTGGTCCAGCTGCTGGCCATGCCGTGCAGGTCATCGCGCACCAGCGGGCCCTCGGCGCCGCTGCGGTCGATGTTGGTCGGCGGCGTGCAGCACGGGGCCACGAAGGCGTTGAACAACGACAGGAACGGCACCACCGCCTGTGCCGGATCGTAGGCGATCATGACGTTCGGGCTGCTCGGCTGGGTCTGCGCGGTGAACTCCGCGCTCAGCTTGGAGGTGAAGCTGTCGCTGGGTGTCCAGGCGAGATTGGCGCGGCCGCCGCCGCGTTCCTCCTTGCCGCCGTTGTCCCCCAGCGGGCGGTCCTGCCAGCCGTCGGACTTGCGCCCCATGAGCGAGATCCCCAGGGCGAGCGTGTCGGTCAGGCGCAGGTCCGTGTAGGCATCGAGCGCCCAGGAATCGTAGTTGCCGTAGCTGGCGCGGAAGTCGGTCTTGCCGCTGCCGGTGGGCGTGAGCGTGGTGATGTTGATGGCACCGCCGATGTTGTTCTTGCCGAACAGCGTGCCCTGCGGGCCGCGCAGCACCTCCACGCGCTCGATGTCATTCAGTTCCAGGTTGGTGCCGAAGGTGCGCGCCAGGTACACCCCGTCGACGTACAGCCCCACCGCCGGGTCGGTCGTGAGCAGAAAGTCGAACTGGCCCACGCCGCGGATGAAGGCACTCACCTGGCCGCTGCTGCCGCCGGTGCCTGACGAGAAGGTGAGGTTCGGGGTGACCATGTCGAGGGAACTCACCCGCGGCAGGTCGAACTTCTGCAGGAAGTCCCCGCTCAGGGCGGTCATGGAGATCGGGGTGGTCTGCAGGTTCTCGGCCACGCGCTGGGCGGTGACGGTGACCTCCTGCAGTGCCAGCCCGGAACCGGAATCCTCGGCCGCCTGGGCGCCGAAAGCTGTCATCAGACCCGCGGCCATGCCGCATGCGATTGCTCGTTTCATCACGATCCCCCTGTCCCTGAGCCGTGGTTTACGAGATTAAGATTCCTGCAGGCACGACGCAAGCATAATTCGCTGCTATATCTCCTAAGGATTACGCAAATGGCTGTCTCTACGCGTCACGGAACGGGCCGCCACCCACCCCGCCGGTCCGCCCGGGAAATGAGACCAGCTAGCTGGAGCGTGAAGCTCAGCCGTGCTCTACTGAACCCGTGCTTCGTCATCACCCTGTGCTGATGTGCGGCATCTTCCTCGGGGCCGCACTGCTGGTCCCGCTGGGGGTCGGTGCCCTCGTGCCGACCGCCACCACACCCTCGGTCGATCCTGCCGTCCAGGAAGAGCTCACCGAAATCATCGTTGAGACCACCGAGCCGAAGTACGCCGCGCCCACGCGCCGTGACCGCATCGGGCGCATCTGGGCACCGGTGATGATCGATGGCAAGGGCCCGTACCGCATGGTGCTGGATACCGGGGCGACGCAGGCGGCGATCACCGCGCGCACCGCGCAGCTGATGGACTCCGAGCTCACCAGCCAAAGCAACATCCGCGTCACCGGCTTCACCGGCACGGCCATCGTGCCGACCGTGCACGTCAGCCACATGGAAGTCGGCGAGCTCTACATCGGCGCCACCAATCTGCCGGTCCTCTCGGACGTATTCGGTGGCGCGCAGGGGGTGCTGGGCATCGAGGGGCTGGCCGACAAGCGCATTCTCGCCGACTTCAGCAACGACCGCCTGACCATCACGCGCTCGCACGGCGAGCCGCCGCCACGCGATTTCGCCGCCGTGCCCCTGCGCATGCTGAACGGGCTGCTGGTCGCCGACGTGCGCGTCGGCAACGTGCGCGCCAAGGCCATCATTGATACCGGCGCGCAGGGCACGGTCGCCAACCTCAAGCTGCGCGACGCACTCATGCGTCGCATGCCCCGCGGCACCGCGCAGCAGGACATCATCGGGGTCACCCTCGATGTGCAGTCCGGGGCTTACCTGATGGCCCCCGACATCCAGTTCAGCGACAAACTCACCGTGCGCGGCATCAAGATCACCTTCGGTGACATGTACCTGTTCCAGCACTGGGGGCTGACGGACGAGCCGGCCCTGACGATCGGCATGGACCTGCTCGGCTCGTTCGACGTGTTGATCATCGACTACGCGCGCCGCGAGCTGCAGATCCGCCCGAAGCTCTACTACACGCAGAACATCCCCTGACCGGCCGGCAGCGGCGGGGAAGCGCAGCTCACATGGAGCTGGAGCGCTCCGGCTGCACCTTGAAGATCACGCGCTCCTCGCCCGGCGTGCGGAACGGATACTTGTCCTGCCCCAGGTAGCGCTTGGCCAGTGCATCGATGTGCTGGTCGGCGCCGGTCTTGGTGCGCTCGACCACCCGGCCGCGCACCTCGAGGTAGCGGTAGGGGTTTTCCGGGTCGGTGATCGAGAAGGCCACGCGCGGGTCGCGCTGCATGTTCTTGTCCTTCAGCCGCCCGACCGCGGTGTTGATGAGCACGTGCTTGCCGTCGTAGTCCACCCATACGGGCGTGGACTGCGGCTTGCCGTCCGGCAGCAGCGTCACCAGGTGCGCCAGGCCCTTCTTGGTCAGAAGGTCCACGTGGGATTGCGGGATGCCGCTTATGGTCATGTCTCGTCCTCCTTAAGATGCGCCGCGCCCGGGAGTTTCCAGGCGCAGGAACCGCCGCCGTTCATTCCACTGGTGACGGGCGTGCAGTCGCTCTGATTCGTTGCCGGTCTCCGGCGGCAGCGCCTGCAGGGCGCGCAGCGCCGCCGCATGTGCCATTGTCACGGCCGGGTCGCTCTGCAGCAGCGCGCGATAATGATCGAGGAAGGCCTGCTCCGCCGGCACCGCACCGCCGCTGAGCAGCTCGCGCGCATGGGCGCCGATGGCGGCTGCTTCAGCCTCCGGCAGCTCCTGTGCGGAGGCCAGCGCGTGGTCGATGTCGGCAATCAGGCGGTACAGGGGCTGCAGCCAGGCCCACTCGGGGCTGGTGGTGATCTGCCGCAGCCGCTCCAGGGGCGAGGCCGGCGGGGCGTAGTGCCGCTCGGCCTCGAGCACCGCGCTCAGCACGCCCTGCAGCGCCTCGCTGCCGCCGTGCAACTGCTCAAGCCATGGCCGCTCGGATGACATCTGGCTACCCTTCCCTGCCGGGGCTTAGCGTACCTTCTGCGCGCTGGGCGCGCCAGAAAACGGGCCGAGCGGCGCGCTCGCCAGCGCCGCGATGTTCGCCAGCGTCACGTCCGGCCGCCGGTGGCGCGCCAGCTCCGCCGCATCGAAGGCATAGTGACCCTGGCGCGGAAACACGCTCGTCAGCTTGTGCCCCCAGGCCTGCTTGACGGCAGCGAGGATGCGCACCTTGTCATCCACCAGCACGTAGTGCGCGGCCGGGTAATGTCGCTCGACATCCGCCAGCATCTGCTCCTTGTGCACGTAGATCAGCACCCGCCCGCCGACTGCCTGCCACAGCCCGGCGGCTCGCACCTTCAGCGGCTGCAGGACCGCATCGCCATCGGAGAGGATGACGGTCGTGCCCAGGCTCGCGCAGCGCGCCAGCGCGGCCAGCGCCCCGGGGTACACGCCGCCGGCATACGGGTAGTCCAGGAAGAAGAACGCTGCGCTCAAGAGCCGCGGATCGGTGGGACTGTCCAGCCGCAGCCGCTCCAGCGCCCCCAGGTAGTCCGCATAGCCGAGTTCCGTGCGCAGCTGCTCGAACAGCGCCCAGTAGCGCGCACAGGCCTCCGCGCCGAAGCTCGCCGTGAGGTAGGTGGTCAGCTGCGCCTGCAGCGCGTCGTTGTCGAACAACGTGTTGTCGACGTCGAACAGGAACACCACCGACTGTGACGTACTCACTCTTGCCGCCCCGTGCTGATCGTGCAGGCTGAGTGTACCCTTAGCGCGGGGGCGCAAGGCCGCAAGCCCTGTCAACGCTGCCAGGTGCCGTGCGTTGCTGCGCCTTTGGTCGTGGTGGGTATTGAAAGGGAGGCGGACGTGAAGACCTGCGCGCTATCGGTGACACTGCGTCCTTCCCGCACGCTGCTGCGCGCCTGCGCGCTGGCCGCGGCGGCCCTGCTGGCCAGCTGCGGCGGGGACTCGAACGTTTACTTCGTCCCCTACAACGTGCCGAACTCGGTGGCGATCGCGGACGTCAACGGGGATGGCACACCGGACCTGCTGGTGGCCACCACGCTCTACCAGGGCTATCAGCACAACCCGGGCTTCGCCAACGTCATCCTCAATTCGGCCACCTCCCCCGGGACCTTCCAGACCGGCGTGCAGTACCCGACCACGAACCTGGATGCCGCCGGCATCGCAGTCGCGGACCTGACCGGCTCGGGCTTCCTCGATCTGGTGGTGGCGAATGCCTTCGGCAGCGTCTCGGTCTACCTGCACGGCCCGACGCCCGGCACGTTCGCGGCGGCGGTCGACGTGCCCACCGGCGGGGCACCCAACCAGGTGGTCATCGGCGACATCAACGGTGACGGGCTGCCGGACCTGGTGCTGGCGGACCTGTTCGGCGGGGTGATCTACCTGCTGCAGGACCCGGCGCACCCGGGGCAGTTCCTCGCCCCGGTGATGCTGCCCACGGCCACGAGCGCAAGTTCAGTCACGCTGGCGGACGTCAACGGTGACGGCGCGGTGGACATCATCGCCGCCGGCTCGGACTCTTTCGGCAACGGCGGCGCCTACGTCTTCCTCCAGGTCGCCGCCACGCCGGGCACCTTCCTTACGCCGGTTCGCTTTGCAGCCGGCGTCGGGCCGCAGGCGGTGAAGGCTGCCGACATGGATGGCGACGGGTTGATGGACCTGGTGGTCGCCGATTTCGGCTATGCCGACGGCAGCAGTGCCGGGGTGTCGGTGCTGCTGCAGGATCCGGCGCATCCGGGCACCTTCCTCGCCCCGCTGACCTATGCCTCCCCCGGCGGCTCGCTCGACGTGGCCGTCGGCCCGCTGACCGCCGGCGGAGCAAACGATGTGGTGCTCGCAAACCTGGCCCCCGGCGGCAGCGGCAGCGTCTCGGTGCTGCTGCATGACCCGGCGCACCCGGGCGCGCTGCTGGCTGCGACCAATTACGCAGGCTTCGGGCAGCCGCTGAGCGTGGCGCTCGGGGATCTGAACGGCGACGGCCTGCCTGACATCGCCGTGGCCGACGCCACCAGCGCAACGGTGCTCATCCAGAGCGCGACCCAGCCGGGGGCCTTCGCGCCGGCCAAGCAGGTGGGCCAGTAAATAAAAAAGCGCGGGGTGGCAGCACCCCGCGCTTTCTTCAATCGGCGTTGGCTCAGCGTGCGCTGTAGCCGCGTCCGTCCAGGCAGGCGGTCATCGCACGGCGGTAGTCGGCCACGCTTCCGGGCTGCCCCGAGCGTGTCGGGTCATAGCCGCTCTGACCGACCGCCCAGCTGTGGCACTCGTACTTGTCGGTGCTGGTCTGCTGCTCGCTCTGGCCGTTGCGCGGGTAGACATATACGTCCCCCGCAGCGCCCGCGCCGGAGCCGGCCGGGGCCGCGCTCACCGGTGGCGGAGCCGCCGTCACCGCGCCGTCTGCACCGCCGTCCACCGCACCGTCATCGCCACCGGGGTTCTCGAAGGTAGCGTTGCTGCCCCCGTTAGCCGGCGGCGGGTCGGTCACGACGTAGCCGCCGTAGCCTGAGTTATAGGTGTAGTAAAGGTTGTTGTAGTAGTAGTACGGGTAGCCGCCCCACCAGAACGTCGCGTAGCCGAGCGGCAGTACGGACAGGTACCAGGCGTAGCCGGGGTAGTAGTAGCAATGCGGCCAGTAGGCGCCGTGCCAATAGCCACCGCCCCAGTAGTGCCCGCCGTGGTAGTACGCGCTGCCGTGGTAGTAGCTGCCGCCGTGGTAGTACGCAGCACCATGGGCGGACGCACCGTAGTGCCCCGCCGTGTAGCCACCGCCGTGGTACGCGCTGCCGTGGTAATAGGCGCCGGGGCCGACATGGCCGCCACCGTAGTGAGGGGCGCCCATCATGGCGTGTCCGCCCACCGAGCCGCCGCCCACGTGGCCGCCGCCCATGTGACCGCCACCCATCGAGCCGCCGCCGCCCATGTGGCCGCCCATCGAGGCGCCACCGCCGTGCTGGGCATAAGCTGGCGCAGCCGCTACCGCAACGCCGAGCACCAGTGCTGCGACGGTCCGAATAACTACTCGCGCGCTAAGGCTTTTCACAGGCTCCTCACTTCGGTTCAACCGGGTTTGCGAACAAATATCCCGTGCCTTGAATTAGACGCCCGAGGCATACCCACGTTCAAGGCTATAGGCATTAAAACGCAGTAATAGCCTTCCGGCTGACATAAAGATGGGGGCACCGCCGGGCTTTTACAGCGCTGGGGCCCTATTCCAGGGGGCCATTCATCTGCCGTTCAGCTTAAGTGCCCGGGTAGCGTTCCCGGGCCTTCAGAACACCAGGTTCACCGCGACCGCCGGGGTGATGCTGGCGGAGGTGTTGCGGCCGATCTGAATGATGCGCACCCCGAGCAGCACCCCGGCGCGCGCGCTCCAGTTGTATTCGATGGCCGGCGCAAACCCGAGCGAATAGGAGGACCCGGAATCGGCGCTGATCTGTCCGCCGGGCTGGCTGCCGTGCAGGTGCGTGCTGTCGTTGTGCTGGTAGACGATATCCATGGCGAGCACCCACTCGCGCGTCACGCTGTACTCGGCCGAGGCGTCGACGGTGGCCGCGTCCCCCGGGGTGGCATGGCCGCGAAAGCCCGCCGCGGTGCCGTACACGCTCTGGTCGGCGAGTGACACGGCGGAGGAGAGCGCGTACGTGAGGTCCAGTCGGCCGCGCAGGATGCGTCCATTGGGCATCCAGAAGTACTGCTGGGAATACAGGGAAATCCCCGTCGTATACGCCCCGGCGCCGAAGCCGTCGCTCGGGCGGCTCAGCCGGTCATAGCGCCCCGTGGGCAGCGTCTCGTCGATCACCAGCGAGACCGAGGGGATGCGGTGCCCGTCCTGGAACTGGGTCAGCCCGTAACCGGCCTGCAGCTGCAGGTCGCCCACACCGATGCCCGAGCTGCTCGGCCCGGCAGGCGGCACGTCGTAGAAGAACCGCGGGATCATGCCGATCGTGACGCGGTCGGTGAGTCCGTACAGCATGTAGGTAAGTGAGCCCAGGGTGTTGTCCGTACCCACCGCGTGACGGTTGCCGTCGACATCGAAACGCGCGTTGGTGATGACATTGAACAGGTAGGGCTCGATCAGGGCGTGCCCCTGCGGCAGCGTCGCCCCGGAGGCTGCCAGCATCGGGCCGGTCCACCAGGCATCCTCGCGCGACTGCAACTCCACCGCCGCCGCGGGCGCCGCCGCGGCCAGCGCCAGCACCAGCCCCGCGCTGCGCGCGCGCGCCCACTTCATGCCCCGCCTGCTTTGCATAACACGCGCATCATCTGCGCCCGCATCAGGCGTCTCATGCCGTTTCCTGCGCTTCTTGCATCAGTTTCGGACTTTCACGCCGCGCCTCGGACCCGCAGCCGCTGTGAGCTGCGTCACATTCTGCACCGCGCGTGAACTTTTCGTCACGCGCGTCAGCCGTGCACGGCACTGCGACGTTGTTACGCCCATGAAGCCGGGGCTTCCGGCGCACTACCACCGCCCCACCGGGCGCATGCAGGAGAGATCCATGACCAAGTCCGTCCGTACCTTGCTGAGCATCGCCGCAGTGTCCGCCGCGCTCACCGGCTTTTGCACCTCCGCGCTCGCCGACGAGACGCAGTGGCAGAAAGATCATCCGCGCCGCACCGAGGTGAATGGTCGCCTCGCCAACCAGAATGCGCGCATCCACAACGAAGTGAAGAGCGGCCAGATCACCAAGGCCCAGGCGCAGCAGCTGCACACCGAGGATCACGCGATCCGCCAGGAGGAGCGCACCATGGCCAGCACCAACGGCGGCCATATCACCAAGCCCGAACAGCGCGCGCTCAACCAGCAGGAGAACCAGGTCAGCAAGCAGATCGGCAAGTAAGGCCCCTGCTCGCCCGGCGGGAGCGCAGCGCGCTCCCGCCTTTTTTTGTGCCTCAGGTCTTCAGCGAGAATGGCGTAAAGTCGGTATCGCGGTCGTAGTAGTCCTCGTGCTCGGCGCGCTTGAGGAAGGCAACCACGCGGTACGTGAGCGGCGTGGCGACCACTTCCCAACCAGACTTGAGCAGGTACTGAGTCAGGGTGGCCGCCAGCAGCTTGTCGGTGGGCCAGACGCCTGCAAAGGCGATGCCCATGAACAGCCCCGAATCCACCAGCTCCCCGCACAGTGTCGAGCCGATGATGCGCGTCCACAGCCAGCGCCCCTGCGTGAAGATCTTCATCTTCGCCAGCACGTAGCTGTTGACGAACGAGCCGCACCAGAAGGCGATGATCGAGGCACAGATGATGCGCGGGGTGCTGCCGAAGATTTCCTCGACCGCCGCCTGCTTGTCGCGCCAGAAGTCCGCCGGCGGCAGATGCACCACGACCGCGGCCATGATGGCCGCGAACACCAGCGCCGCGAAGCCGCTCCACACCACACGCCGGTCACGCGCGTAGCCGTAGACCTCGGTGAGGATGTCGCCGAACAGGTAGGAGATCGGGAAGAACAGCACGCCGGCAAGGAAGGTCACCGGGCCGAGCACGGGCACCTGGACCGTCGAGACCTTCGCCGGACCGATGAGATTGGCGCACAGCAGCACGCACACGTAGGCGCCGAGGATCAGGTCGTAGTAGCGAAAGTTCTTCACGCGATCCGCGCGCATCAGCAAGCCGCGAGCGGCGTGGCGGGCAGCACCATGCCACTGGCCTCGCCGAAGCCGATGCGCGCGTAACCGGCGCGCTCGCACCAGCCGCGCAGGATGACGCGGTCGCCGTCCTCAAGAAAGGTGCGCTGCTCACCGCCCGGCAGCGTGATCGGCTGCTTGCCCCCGGCGCTGAGTTCCAGCAGCGAGCCGGCCTGCGCGGGCTGTGGCCCGGACTGCGTGCCGCTGCCGAGCAGGTCCCCGGGCATGAGGTTGCAGCCGTTCACCGTGTGGTGCGTGAGCATCTGCCCGAGCGTCCACCAGGAGTCGCGGAAGTTCGACTGCGACAGGCGCTGCGCCGGCACGCCCGCGGCGCGCATCTGCGCCGACTCCAGCCACGCCTCCAGCGTGATCTCGATCGCCCCGCCGGCGCGGTTGGCTGCGGCATCGAGGTAGCCCAGAGGCGCCGGCTCCTGCGGCGGCCGCACGAACGGGGCACGAAACGGGGCCAGTGCCTCGAGCATCACGACCCACGGGGAGACGGTGGTGGCGAAGTTCTTGGCGAGGAACGGCCCGAGCGGCTGGTACTCAAAGCCCTGGATGTCGCGCGCCGACCAGTCATTGAGCAGGCACAGCCCAAACAGGTGCTCCTCGGCCTGGGCCAGCGGCACGCGGGTACCGAGCTCATTCGCGCGGCCGACGAACGCGCCCACCTCGAGCTCGTAGTCCAGGCGCCGCGAGGGAGCCAGGAACGGCTGCGCCGCCCCCTGCGGCAGCACCTGGCCGTGCGGGCGGCGCAAGGCGAAGCCCGACACGCGCACCGAGGAGGCGCGAGCGTGGTAGGCGACCGGCAGCCATTTATAGTTCGGCAGCAGCGGATTGTCGGGCCGCATCAGCCGTCCGACGCTGGTGGCGTGGTGGATCGAGGCATAGAAGTCGGTGAAGTCGCCGATGTTCGCGGGCACGCGATACTCGGCCGCCGCCTGCGGCACGAGCAGCTCGCGCAGCCGCCCCTGCTGGTCGGCCCCCTCACGCAGCGCCTGCGACAGGGCGGCGCGCAGCGCCGCGGCCGGCGGTGCCCCCAACCCCATCAGCCCATTCAGCGCCGGCGCCGCACAGGCAGCGAGCGCTGCGGCGGCGGCGCCCTCGAAGGGGGCCTGGGCGTGCAGCGCGCCCAGGTCCAGCACCTGCGAGCCGATCGCCACCCCGCCGCGGTATGCCTCGGCAGTGCCGCTGCGGCGGAAGGCGGCGAATGGCAGGTTCTGGATCGGGAAGTCCGTGCCGTGCTCGTTGGCCGAAGGAACCCAACTGCGCAGCGCCGGGTCGTGAGTGGCGTTGAGCGCCGCGGACTGGCTCATCGCCGCGGGCGGCGCCGCGCCGTGGGCGGCGCGCCGCGCGTGAAGTGACTCTTCAGTCCCTGCCAGGCCGCATCGTAGTCATCCTGCAGCAGAGGGCTCTTGAGCGCGTAGCCGGTCGGGCGGATGAGCGCGCGTGTCTCAAACATGAACGCCATGGTGCCTGCCACGTGCACCGGGGCTGAGGTATCCGCAGCGCTTGCCCTGGCGAATGTGGCCGCATCCGGTCCGTGGCCGCTCATGCAGTTGTGCAGCGACGCGCCGCCGGGCTCGAAGCCGGTTGCCTTGGCGTCGTACACCCCCTCGATCAGGCCCATGAACTCGCTGGCGACGTTGCGGTGGAACCAGGGCGGCCGGAAGGTGTCCTGCATCGCCAGCCAGCGCGGCGGGAAGATCACGAAGTCGAGGTTGTCCACCCCGGCGGTGTCGCTGAGCGACTGCAGCACCAGGAAGATGGACGGATCCGGATGGTCGTAGCTGACCGAGCCCATCGTGTTGAAGCGGCGCAGGTCGTACTGGTAGGGCACGTTGTTGCCGTGCCAGGCCACCACATCCAGCGGCGAGTGATCGAGCGGCGCCGACCACAGCTGCCCGGCAAATTTCGCGACCAGCTCGAAGCGCCCGGTGCGCTCCTCGAACGCGGCGACCGGGGTGAGGAAGTCGCGCGGGTTCGCCAGCCCGTTGGAGCCGATGGGACCCAGGTCCGGCAGGCGCAGCGGCGCGCCGAAGTTCTCGCAGACGTAGCCGCGCGCGCCCGGGTCGAGCAGCTCCACGGCAAAGCGCAGGCCGCGCGGGATGACGCCGATCTCCAGCGGGCCGATCTCCAGCACGCCCAGCTCGGTCGCCAGGCGCAGCCGCCCGAGCTGCGGAACGATCAGCAGCTCCCCATCCGCGTCGTAAAAGAAGCGCCCGCGCATGGAGCGGTTGGCCACGTACCAGTAGATGGCGCAGCCGGTGTGCGCGTCTGCCGAGCCATTGCCGCCCAGGGCGGACAGGCCGGCGAGGAAGTCGGTCGGCGCGCGCGGCAGCGGCGGCGCGCTCCAGCGCAGCCGGTTGGGAGAGACCCCGCCGCCGTCAAAGCGGTTGCTGATGCGACCGGCGCCGACCTTGCGGAACTTGCCGTGCACCGCCGCCGGGCGGATGCGATACAGCCAGCTGCGGCGGTTGGCATGCCGGGGCGCGGTGAAGGCGGTGCCGGAGAACTGCTCGGCATACAACCCGTAGGCGCAGCGCTGCGGGGAGTTGCGCCCCTGCGGCAGCGCCCCGGGGAGCGCCTCGCTGGCGAACTGGTTGCCGAAGCCGCTGAGGTAGCGCGGCGCGCCGTCCGAGGGGCTCTGCATCAGGCCCGACTCCGCCTTTGGGGGGCCGCCATTATACTGTCGAAGACGCGCGGCGCCGCGCAGGGCGCCCTTGAGAATTCCGCCCGGACCGCTAAAGTGCCCGGCATGAAGGTTGCCCGCTCCTGGCTGCTGCCCTGCGTACTCGCCAGCTCAGCGGCGCTCGGCGCGAGCGCCGCCGCGCCGCCTGCGACCGTGGAAATCGCGCACTCTTCCCTGCTCACCCTGACCGGCAGCGCCGGACCGGCCGGCCTGCAGCTGTGGGTGCGGCGCTCGGCCGAGCAGGCCCCGCTGGTGGTCACCGAGTTCGCCACCGTGGTGGATGGCAAGGCGGCCCCGGCCACGCGCAGCCCCGACGGCGGCTGGTCGGTGCCGCTCGGCGGACTCGCCGGCGGCGAGCACCACCTGAGCGTCACCGTCGGCCATGACGGCATCCGCGAGCTGCTGGAGGGCAAGTTCACGCCGGCCGCCGCCGCGCCCGCCGGCGGCATCGCCGGCCTGGGCGGCAACCACAAGCAGCTGCTGTGGTGGGCGCTGAACATCGGCATCGTGCTGGTCGCCGCGCTCGCCATCTCGCGGCGCATGTCCTGAAGGCGGGTGCGGCACCGGCCGCACCCGCGCACTCGGCGGCGCGCTACTGCGAGGTCAGCGCCTTCAGATAGCGGTAGAAGAACTCGTTGGCCTTGTAGAACGCGGCGACGCGGATGCGCTCGTCCCGCCCGTGGGCGCGCTGGTCATCGACATCGATGGCCAGGCCGGTGATGCCATAGGTGGGCATGCCGGCGGCGGAGGTATAGACCGCATCCGAGGCACCGGCGTCCATGAACGGCACCACCTTGATGCCCGGCCACATCTGCGCGACGACCGCCTCCAGCGGCTTGACGACCTCCGGCTTCAGCGGCGGCGGCGCGACGCTCTTGCGATCGGGGGTCTTGTCGGCCACCTTGCCATCGTCCGCTACGTAGTGGACCGTGACCTGCGGGTCGGCGATCACCTTGATCAGCTGCTGGCGGATCTCCTCCAGCGAGTGCCCGGGGAGGATGCGGCAGTTGACGTTGGCCTGGGCGCGCTGCGGCAGCGCGTTGTTGGCGTGGCCGCCATCGAGGCGCGTGGCCACGCAGTTAGTACGCATCACGGCGTTGTCCGCCGGCTGCTGCGACAGGCGCTGCACGCTCTCCGCGTCCGCGGGCGTCTTGAGCATGCCGCGCAGGTCCGCCTGGCGCTGGCCGGTGGCATCGGCCGCGAGGCGCTCGAAATAGGCACGCGTCACGTTGTTGATCTCCAGCGGGAACTGGTACCTGGAGACATTGATCAGCGCCTGCGCCAGCTCGTAGATGGCGTTGTCGGCGCGCGGCTCGGAGCTGTGACCGCCCTTGTTGGTGACCGTGAGCTGGTAGTCGCCGTACATCTTCTCGGTCGCCCCCAGGCGGAACATGGTGGCCACGCCCTTCTCGCTGCGCACCGAGTAGCCGTCGGTATTGATGACGAACTCCGCGTCGATCAGGTTGCGGTGGTTCTTGATGAGCCAGTCCGGGCCGTTGCAGCAGCCGCTCTCCTCGTCGGCAGTGAGCGCGAGGATGATGTCCCGGTCGGGCTTGTAGCCCTCCTTCTTCATGCGCAGCAGTGTCGCCACCATGATGGCGTCGTCGCCTTTCATGTCCGAGGTGCCGCGGCCGTAGAAGTAGCCGTCCTGCTCGGTGAGCTTGAAGGGGTCGAGGTTCCAGTCCTCGCGGTGCGCCTCGACGACGTCGATGTGCCCGATCAGCAGCACCGGCTTGAACTTGCCCGTGCCGTGCAGGCGCACGACCAGGTTCTTCTTCTTCGGGTTCTCCGGACCGAGCACCACCAGGTCGGCCGCCGGGAAGCCGGCATCGCGGAAGCGCTTGGCCATGGCCTCGACGCCGGCGGTGACGTTGCCGGCCGCAGAGTCGGTGGTGTTGATCTCGATGAGTTCCTTGAACACATCGTGCGCCAGCACGTCCGAGGCCTTGTCGGCGGGATTATCGGCGGCCAGCGCCGCGCCGGTGATGCCCGCCACCGCCAGCGCCGCAGCGAGGATCACAGATGTACGTGGACTCATGGGCCTCTTCCTTCCGGGTTGTTCGTCGGTTTCTCGGGCGGCGCCGCGATCACCAGCAGCCGGAACGTCCCCGGCAGGATCGCCGGGCGCGGATGCGGGTGCTCGGCGGTCGCCGCCGGCGTGGCGCCGTAGTCGGCGGTCACGAGGTAGACGCGGTGGTGGCGTTCATCGAGGGCCATGGTGCGCGCGCCGTGCTGGGTCGCCACGCTCTGCACCGCCCGCGGCGCCCCGTCCGCCTGCTGGGCGACCACCGTGAGCGTACCCTCCCCGCAGGAGGCGAAGGCCAGCCGCGTGCCGGGATCATAGCCGGCACCATCGGGGCTGGCACCGATCGGCGCGCTGCCGAGCACGCGTTTGGCCGCAGTGTCCACCACCACCATCACGTGGTTGTCGCACACGGCGAAGGCCTGCCGCGTGCTGGCATCGAGCGCCAGGCCCGAGGGCTCCTC
This sequence comes from uncultured Pseudomonadota bacterium, assembly GCA_963794975.1. Taxonomy (GTDB): domain Bacteria; phylum Pseudomonadota; class Gammaproteobacteria; order Steroidobacterales; family Steroidobacteraceae; genus 13-2-20CM-66-19. Next base: position 1,583,269 of record CAWCGL010000002.1, read on the forward strand.
GCAGCCGCTCAGGCCAATGACCGACTCCACACGCAGTGCGCGCGAGTCGATGACCGCCAGAGCGTTCTTGTCCTCGAGGTTGACGTAGACGCGGCCGGCGCCGTCGGCGCGCGCTTCCTCCGGCTTACCGTCCAGGGCGATCGTGCCGGCCACCTCGTTGCTGGCCGCGTCGATGACCGTGGCGTTGTGCCCGCGGCCGTTGAAGGCGAACACGCGCTGCGTGCTGCTGTCGTAGACGATGGAGTCGGGGGTCTCGCCGGTGCTCTTGATGTCCTTGACGCGCGCGAGGGTCTTCAGATCGAACACCACGATGGTGCTGCTGCCGCCGGCGCTGATGTAGCCGCGCCCCAGCTCAGGTGCGAGCGCGATGCCGTGCACGCCCGGGGTGTCGGGGATTTCCCCGACGAGCTTCAGCTGCCTTGTGTCGATCACCTGAACGCGCGTGCCGCGCGCGATGAACAGGCGCTCCCCGGCCGGCTCGAAGGTAAGGTAGTCCCAGCCCCCGTCCCCAGGCAGGTTCACGCTCTGCTCGAGCTGGTACTGCGGCAGTGCCTGAACGCTGCCTGCCCCGAGCAGCAGCGCTAGCGCCGTGGCCAAAAGCCCCTGATGCATAGACATGTTCATTCAGCCTCCTCGCAGGTTCGCCGCGGCGTGCGCCATCAGTGCAGCAGCCGGGCACACAGGTTCAGCAACGCCGCCGGATACAGCCCGAGGGCAAGCACCGCGGCCGCGTTCACGCCCAGCGCCAGGCGCACCCCGGTGGTGGCCGCCGGCGCCGGCAGCCCCTCAGGCGCCTCGTCGAAGTACATGAGCTTGATCACGCGCAGGTAATAGAAGGCCCCGACTACCGACATCGCCGCAGCGATGATCACCAGCCACAGGTGGTGCGTCTCCCACAGCACCTGGAAGATGCGCAGCTTCGCCCAGAAGCCCACGAACGGCGGCACGCCGGCGGTCGAGAACATGAGCAGCATCATCGCCAGCGCCAGCAGAGGATCGCGCTTGTACAGCCCCTTGTAGTCATCGAGCTTGTCCGCCTCGAAGCCCTTGCGGCTGGCGAGCAGGATGACACCGAAGGAGCCCATGGCCGCGAGCACGTAGACCAGCGTGTAGTAGAGCGCCGCCGAGTAGCCGTCGGCGGTGCCGGCGACGAAGCCGAGCACGATGAAGCCGACGTTGGCGATGGTCGAGTACGCCAGCATGCGCTTGAGGTTGCTCTGCACGATGGCCACGAGGTTGCCGACCACCAGGGTGAGCACCGCCAGCGGCGCCAGCATCTGCGTCCACTCCAGCGAGGTGCCGGCCAGCCCCTGCGCCAGCAGGCGCAGGGCGAGCGCGAAGTAGGCGAGCTTCGGCACCGTGCCGATGAACAGCGTGACGCTGGTGGGCGCGCCCTCGTACACATCCGGCAGCCACATGTGGAACGGCACGGCGCCGAGCTTGAAGGCGACCGCGACCACGATGAAGGCCAGGCCCAGGATGACCCCGAGGGATATCGGTCCGGACAGGCGCACGGCGATCTCGCCCAGGTCGAGCGTGCCGGTGAGGCCGTAGATCAGCGACATGCCGTACAGCAGCGCGCCGGAGGCGATGGCGCCCGAGCACGAAGTACTTCATCGCCGCCTCGGCGGCAACGCCCGAGTCGCGGTCGAAGGCAACCAGCGCATACACCGACAGCGCCAGCAGCTCCACGCCGAGGTACACCGTGAGCAGGTTGTTCGCCGAGACCAGCACGAAGATGCCCAGCAGCGCGGTCAGGGCGAGCACGTAGTACTCCCCGCGCAGGATGCCGCGCTCTTCCAGGTAGGCGCGCGAGTACAGCAGCACCACGGCCACCACCAGGAAGCCGACGAGCTTGAGCACGAAAGCGAGTTCGTCGGCCACGTACATCCCGTGCAGCAGCAGCGTGCGCTCGGTGACGTGCCCGAACCTCACCGTCAGTGCCGCACACACGGCCACCGCCAGTAGCGTCAGCGTCGGCGTGAGTGTGCGGCTGCGCGCGCCGGCGAACACGTCCACCAGGAGCACGACGCAGATCGCCACGGCAAGGCAGATCTCCGCGGTAGCGGGTGCCAGAGTCGACCAGGTCATGAGGGTGTCAGGCATGGAGGCTTTCAGGACCTTAAACCTTGGTGGCGATGGCCTGACTGACCAGGTGGTGGATCGTCGGTTGCATGACCTTCAGCAGCGGCGCCGGCCACACGCCAACCGCGATGACGGCGATGGCAAGCGCCGCCAGCACCAGGAACTCGCGCCCGTTCACGTCCTTGAGCGCCGCGACCCGCGGGCTGGTCACCGGGCCGAACACCACGCGCTTGACCAGCCAGAGCGTGTAGGCGGCCCCCAGCACCAGCGTGACCGCGGCCAGGAACGAGTACCAGAAGCTGGCGCGGAAGCTGGCGACGATCACCAGAAACTCGCCCACGAACCCGGAGGTGCCCGGCAGGCCGGTATTGGCGAGGGCGAACAGCACCATGAAGCCGGCGAACACCGGCATGGTGTTGATCACGCCGCCGTAGTCGGCGATCTGGCGGCTGTGCATGCGGTCATAGAGCACTCCGACGCACAGGAACAGCGCGCCGGAGATCAGCCCGTGGGAGACCATCTGCACCATCGCCCCGTCCAGGCCCATGCCCGCTCCCACTACCCCGCCGGTGGTGCGCACGATCTGGTAGACGACGAAGGCCCCGAGGGTCACGAATCCCATGTGGGCGATGGATGAGTAGGCGATCAGCTTCTTCATGTCCTGCTGCACCAGGGCGACGAAGCCGATGTACACCACCGCGATCAGCGACAGCGAGATCACCAGCACGTCGAGTTCGCGGCTGGCATCCGGGGTGATCGGCAGGCTGAAGCGCAGGAAGCCGTAGCCGCCCATCTTCAGCATCACGGCGGCCAGGATCACCGAGCCCCCGGTCGGGGCCTCGACGTGCGCATCCGGCAGCCAGGTATGCACCGGCCACATCGGCACCTTGACCGCGAATGCCAGCAGGAAGGCAAAGAAGATCCAGCGCTGCTCGATGAGCGTGAGCGGCAGACCCTGCAGGTCGGCGATCGAGTAGCTGCCGCCCTTGACGTACATGTAGATGAGCGCGGCCAGCATGAACACCGAGCCCAGGAAGGTGTACAGGAAGAACTTGATGGTGGCGTAGACGCGGCGCGGCCCACCCCAGATGCCGATGATCAGGAACATCGGGATCAGCATCGCCTCCCAGAAGAAGTAGAACAGCAGCGCATCGGTGGCCGAGAACACCCCGATCATCAGGCCCTCCATGATCAGGAAGGCGGCGAAATACTGCGCCGGGCGCTTCTCGATGACACTCCACGCGGCGATGATCACCGGCACGGTCATAAAGGCGGTGAGCACGATCAGGGGCAGCGCGATGCCGTCGATCCCGAGCCCGTAGTAGGCGTTGAAGCGCGGGATCCACGCCAGTTTCTCGGGGAACTGCAGCGCCGAGGTGCTGGCATCGAAGCCGCCCCACAGCGGCAGGCAGAACGCGAGCGTCGCCAGCGACGCCAGCAGCGCCAGCCAGCGCGCGATGACGATGTTGCGGTCGCCCAGGGCAAGCACCAGAACGCCCGCGGCGATGGGCAGCCAGATCAGTATCGACAGGAGGCCGTGCATTCTTGTGACTTCGTTCTTGTGTCAGTGATTCGCCTGGAACAGGAACCAGCCCAGCATCAGCGCCAGGCCGATCATCATCCAGAAGGCGTAGCTGTAGAGGTAGCCGCTCTGCACGCGGCGCACGATGCTGCCGAACCAGCCCACCGCCGCCGCACTGCCGTTGACCAGCGCGCCGTCGATCAGCACCTGGTCGCCGCCCTTCCACAGCACCAGCCCGATGCCGCGCGTCAGCGGCGCGATCACGTTCTCGTTGAACCAGTCGAAGTAGTACTTGTGGTCGAGGAGGCTCTTCAGCCAGGCGAAGCGGCGCGCGGCCGCATCGGCGAGCGCCGGCCGCCACAGGAAGAACACCCAGGCAGTGAAAACTCCGGCGAGTGCGAACCAGAACGGCGGCTGGGCAAGCCCGTGGAGGGCCGTCGGAAACCAGCCGGTGAACTCCTCGCCCACCTTTGCGACCACGTTGTTCTGCGGCAGCACGAAGATCGCCTTGCCGAAGTAATCGCCATAGAGCACCGAGCCGACCGTCAGCGCGCCGATGAGCACCGAAGGGATCGCGAGCGCGATCAGGGGCGCCGTGACCACCCAGGGGCTCTCGTGTGGCGGGCCGCCGTGGGCCTCGTGGCCCGGCTCCTCCTGGCCCTCGTGGCCGTGAGCATGCTCATCGGCATGTGCGTCGCGGAAGCGCTCCGGGCCGTGGAAGGTCATGAACAGCATGCGGAAGGTGTACAGCGCGGTGACGAATACCCCGAGCAGCACGCACCAGTAGGCGTAGCTCGCGCCCCAGCGGTGCGACTCGCCGACTGCCTCGATGATCGCATCCTTGGAGTAGAAGCCGGCGAAGAACGGGGTGCCGATGAGCGCGAGCGCCCCGATCCAGCAGGTGACTGCGGTGATCGGCATGTACTTGGCAAGGCCGCCCATCTTGCGCATGTCCTGCTCATGGTGCATGCCGATGATCACCGAGCCTGCCGCCAGGAACAGCAGCGCCTTGAAGAAGGCGTGCGTCATCAAGTGGAACATGCCGGCGCTGTAGGCCGAGACCCCGAGCGCCACGGTCATGTAGCCCAGCTGCGAGAGCGTCGAGTAGGCGATCACACGCTTGATGTCGTTGTTGACCACCCCGAGCAGGCCCATGAAGAATGCCGTGGTCGCCCCGATCACCAGCACGAACGACAGCGCCCCTTCCGAGTACTCGAACAGCGGCGACATGCGCGCCACCATGAAGATGCCCGCGGTCACCATGGTGGCGGCGTGGATCAGGGCCGAGATCGGCGTCGGGCCTTCCATCGAGTCCGGCAGCCACACGTGCAGGGGCACCTGGGCGGACTTGCCCATGGCACCGATGAACAGGCAGATGCAGATCAGGGTGAGCGCGTTGACGCTGCTGGTGCCCAGCGGGATGAGCGCCTGGGCGATATGCGGGGCGGCCGCGAAGGCATCCCGGTAGTTGAGCGAGTGCGTGAAATAGGCGATGCCGGCGATGCCGAGCACGAAGCCGAAGTCACCGATGCGGTTGACGAGGAAGGCCTTGAGGTTGGCGAAGATCGCACTCGGGCGCGTGTACCAGAAGCCGATCAGCAGGTAGGAGACCACCCCGACCGCTTCCCAGCCGAAGAACAGCTGCATGAAGTTATTCGCCATCACCAGCATCAGCATGGAGAAGGTAAACAGCGAGATGTAGCTGAAGAAGCGCGTGTAGCCAGGGTCATCGCGCATGTAGCCGACCGTGTAGACGTGCACGCACAGCGAGACGAAGGTCACCACCACCATCATCAGCGCGGTGAGCCGGTCGACGAGGAAGCCGACCTGCATGCGCATGCCATCGCTCACCAGCCAGGTGTAGACCGTGCCGTCGAAGGCCGGCACGCCCCCCCAGTAGACTTCCCGGAGCACCCCGATCGAAAGCACGCAGGACACCGCGACCGCGGCGATCGTCACCAGGTGCGCGCCGGTGCGCCCGATGTAGCGCCCGCCGAGGCCGGCAACGATGGCCGCCAGGAGCGGCAGCAGCGGGATCGCGATCAGCACGGTCGGGTTCATGCGCGGAAGCTCTTAACCTTTCAGGGTATTCAGGTCTTCGACGCTGATGGTGCGCCGCTCGCGGAACAGCACCACGAGGATCGCCAGCCCGATCGCCGCCTCGGCTGCGGCCACCGTGAGCACGAAGAACACGAACACCTGGCCGTTGAGGTCGCTCAGGTAGCGCGAGAAGGCGATGAAATTGAAGTTCGCCGCCAGGAGCAGCAGCTCGACGCACATCAGCAGCAGGATCACGTTCTTGCGGTTGAGGAAGATGCCGGCTACCGCCAGCGAGAACAGGATCGCCGAGAGCGTCAGCAGGTGCGCCAGGGTGATCATGGCTTCTCCGCATCCATCTTGACGATGCGCAGGCGCTCGCTGCTCTTTACCGCCACCTGTGCATCGACGTCCTGCTTCTTAAGTCCCGCGCGCTGGCGCATGGTGAGGGCGATCGCCGCCACGATGGCCACCAACAGCAGCATGGCCGCCAGCTCCAGCGGATAGGCGTACTGGGTGTAGAGGATGCGCCCGAGCTCGAGCGTGTTGCTGTAGTCGGCGGCATGCGGGGCGGCGGTGCGGCCGACGTCGATGCCCATGGCGCCCTTGGCCCAGATCACGCCGGCGATCTCCACGATTACCGCCAGCGCCGTGACCCAGCCGAGCCAGGCGAAGCGCGTGAACCCCTGGCGCAGCTCGGCCACGTCGATGTCGAGCATCATGACGACGAACAGGAACAGCACCATGACTGCGCCGACGTACACCAGCACCAGCACCACGGCGAGGAACTCGGCCTCGATCAGCAGCCAGATGGCCGCCGAGGTCACAAAGCACATGACCAGCGCGAGCGCTGAGTACACCGGGTTGCGCGAGGAGATGACCGCCAGCGCTGCGATCACCAGGATCGTGCTGAACAGGTAGAACAGTATCTGGACTAGCATCGGTGGTTGTCCTGGCGCGTGCTCATCGGTACGGAGCGTCTGCGGCCTTGTCGGTGGCAATCATCGCCTCGTAGCGGTCGCCGACGGCGAGCAGCTTGTCCTTGCTCATGATGTTCTCGCCGCGCTTCTCCATGTGGTACTCGTGGATGCGCGTGAGCACGATGGCGTCCACCGGGCAGGCCTCCTCGCAGAAGCCGCAGTAGATGCACTTGAACAGGTCGATGTCGTAGCGGCTGGTGCGCCGCGTGCCGTCGGCCGCGACCTCCGAGTCGATGGTGATGCACACCGCCGGGCACACCGCCTCGCACAGCTTGCAGGCGATGCAGCGCTCCTGGCCGTTGGCATAGCGGCGCAGCGCGTGCAGGCCGCGGAAGCGCGGCGACTGCGGGGTCTTCTCCTCCGGGTAGTTCAGCGTGTACTTGTCGCTGAAGAAGGTACGCCCGGTGACGAACATGCCCTTGAGCAGCTCGGGCAGCAGGAAGGTCTTGAAGGGGTTCAGTGCCATGGGTGCTTCCGTTTTTCAGTGATACCAGGCACGCGCCCAGGGGCCGACGTGGTAGGCCGCCATCACCATCTCCACCCCGATCCACACGAGCGTAACCGGGATCAGCGCCTTCCACCCCAAGCGCATGATCTGGTCATAGCGGTAGCGCGGGAAGGTGGCGCGGAACCACAGGAACAGGAAGATCAGCCCGAACACCTTCACGAACAGCCACAGGAAGCTCGGCTGGCCGAGGAAGGTGTCGCCGATGCCCGGGTAGCCCTGGAACGGTCCCTGCCAGCCGCCGAGGAAGAGCACGGCCGCAAGCGTGGAGATCAGGATCATGTTCGCGTATTCGGCGAGGAAGAACAGCGCGAAGGCAATGCCGGAGTACTCCACGTGGAAGCCGGCGACGATCTCCGACTCGCCCTCGGCGACATCAAAGGGCGCGCGGTTGGTCTCGGCGACGCCGGAGATGAAGTACACGGCGAACAGCGGGAACAGCCAGGACCAGTTCCACGAGCCGACCCCGCCGGCTTGCGTGGCGACGATGGTGCCGAGGTTCATGCTGCCGGTGGCCATCAGGACCCCCACCAGCGCAAAGCCCATGGCGATCTCGTAGGCCACCATCTGCGCCGCCGAACGCATCGCTCCCAGGAACGCGTACTTCGAGTTCGAGGCCCAGCCAGCGATGATGACGCCGTAGACACCCATCGAGGTCAGCGACAGCAGGTACAGCAGGCCCGCATCCGCCTTGGACAGTACCAGCGCCGGTGACAGCGGGATCACCGCCCAGGCGGCGAAGGCCGGGATGAGGGTGATCATCGGGGCGAGGTGGAACAGCAGCTTGTTCGACTTCGCCGGGATGATCACTTCCTTCATCAGCAGCTTGAAGACGTCGGCGAACGGCTGCCCGAGCCCGGGAAACAGGCCGAGGATGCGCACGCGGTTGGGCCCGCGGCGCAGCTGCATCCAGCCGATGACCTTGCGCTCCCACAGAGTCAGCAGCGCCACGCAGATGATCAGCGTGATGGTGATGATGAGGATCCACGCGGTCGAGCGTACGACTTCCGGAAGTGCCAGCCACTGAGTGTTGAATGTCTTGAGCACGGGCGTCTTCGTCAGTAGGCCACGGCCGGCGTGCGGCCCTCGCGGGTGCGCTGCAGCGAGGGCGCACGGCGCACCACCGCATCGGCCTGGTACATCGGCACGTCCACCAGGGGGCCGGCCGCATCGCCGCCGCCACCGTTGACCGCATGGCTGCCCTGGTAGCCGGAGGGCACCACGTGCGCGCAGCGCTCGCGCACCTCGTTGAGCACCTCTTCCGAGGACTGGTACTCGAAGCCGGGCAGGTTCAAGAGATTGCCCAGCACGCGCAGGATCTTCCAGCCCGGGCGTGCCGCGCCCACGGCCGCGGCCGCCCCGGCCTGGCTCTGCCAGGTGCCCGAGCAGTTCACGTAACTGCCGGAGGTCTCGGCAAAGCTGCCCATCGGCAGCATCACGTGCGCGACCGCCTTCACCTCCGCGCTCGCAAACGGGGTGATGGCCACGACGAACTCGGCCTTGGCGAGGGTGCGCAGGCTCTCCGGATCCAGCGCATCTATCGACGGCTCGATGCCCCCGACCAGAAGATAGGCGCGCAGCGCCCGGCTGAGCATCTCGCGGGCGTTGAGCCCGGGGCTCGCCACCGCCACGGTGCCCGCCTCGCGGTGCGGGATGGCCCCTGCCAGATAGGCACCGGCGGCGTTGCCGCCCTCGCCGATGCGCCCGAGCTTCGCGCCCGTGAGCGCCGCCAGGCTCGCGGCCAGCGAACGCAGGTCGGCAAAGCGCCCATGGCGCCCGGCGAGTGCGCCCAGCCATACCGCGCGCTTCTCACCGGCCAGCAGGGACTGGGCGATGGCGCGGTGCGCGTCGGTGACGCTCGCGCCCGCGGTGATGCCGGCCAGGTGTGCCGGCACGCTCTTGCCGGCGGCCTGCGCGGCCGCGGCGAGCACCGCGGCCAGATTTCCCACCAGCTCCGCAGCGCCGGCGACCAGGTAGGACTTCACCGGGAACAGGTAGCTGAAGCGGGCGGGGTTCAGGAAGCTCACCTGCGCGCCGCGCCGTGCGGCCTTGCGCAGGCGGTGTGCCAGGATCGGCGCCTCGCGCCGCAGGTGCGAGCCGATGACCAGCAGCGAATCCAGGGCATCGACTTCCGCCACCGGCATGCCCAGGCCGGGGAATACCGGGTCCGCCGCCTGGTCGCGGAAGTCGCGCTGCCGCAGACGATGGTCGATGTTGTTGGTGCCGAGGCCGCGTGCCAGGCGCTGCGTGAGGTACAGCTCCTCGAGCGTCGCGGTGCTGCTGGCGAGCACGCCCAGCTCCGCCGCGCGGGCCTTGAGGCCCTCGGCCACGGCCAGGAGCGCGCTCTCCCAGTCAGTCTCCACCCAGTCCGCGCCGCGGCGCACCAGCGGCTGCCGGAGGCGGTCGTCGCTATAGATGCCCTCGTAGCTGAAGCGGTCACGGTCGGCGATCCAGGTCTCGTTGATCGCCTCGTTCTCGCGCGGCACCACGCGCATGAGCCTGCCGCGCAGAACGTGCCCGAAGATGTTGGTCCCGACCGGGTCGTGCGGGGACACCAGCGCGGTTGAACTCATCTCCCAGGCGCGCGCGCTGAAGCGGTAGGGCTTGGAGACCAGCGCGCCCACCGGGCACAGGTCGATGACATTGCCCGACAGCTCGTGGTTGACCGTGCTCTCGAGGTAGGTGCGCACCTTCATGTGCTCGCCGCGGCCGATCATCCCCAGCTCCTGGATGCCGGCGATCTCCTCGGTGAAGCGCACGCAGCGGGTGCACTGGATGCAGCGGGTCATGTCGGTGGCGATCAGGGGGCCCAGGTTCTCGTCCTGCACGACGCGCTTGCGCTCGTCGTAGCGCGAGGTGTCGCGGCCGAAGCCGACCGCCAGGTCCTGCAGCTCGCACTCCCCGCCCTGATCGCAGATCGGGCAGTCGAGCGGGTGGTTGATAAGCAGGAATTCCATGGTCGCCCGCTGCGCGCCGATCGCCCGCGGAGACTTGGTGAACACCTTCATGCCTTCGGCCACCGGGGTGGCGCAGGCGGGCATGGGCTTGGGCGCCTTCTCGACCTCGACCAGGCACATGCGGCAGTTGGCCGCGATCGTGAGCTTCTCGTGGTAGCAGAAGCGCGGCACGTAGGCGCCGGCGGCATCCGTGGCGCGGATGAGCATCTCGCCCTTCTTCGCCTTGACGGCTACGCCGTCGATCTCGATATTGACCAGCTCATCGGCCATGTACGTTTCCCGTGACGCGGCCCAATCAGGCCGCGCGCGCTCCGAGCGTCTCGCTCACCAGGCTGCGGCCGCCGTGATCGATCATGTATTCGAATTCGTGCCGGTAGTGCTTGAGGAAGCTCTGCACCGGCCAGGCCGCGGCATCGCCGAAGCGCGCAGATGGTGTGCCCCTCGATGCGGTTGGCGACATCCAGCAGCAGCGCCAGCTCTTCGCGCCGGCCCTGCGCCGGCGATGAAGCGCTTCAGCAGCCGGTTCATCCAGCCGGTGCCCTCGCGGCACGGGCGTGCACTGGCCGCACGACTCCGACATAGTAGAAGCGCGAGATGCGCTCGAGCGCCCGCACCATGCAGGTGGTCTCGTCCATGACGATCGACGGCGCCGGTGCCGATGGCCGAGCCTGCCGCCTTGACCGAGTCGTAGTCCATGTTGGTCTTCATCATGATGTCGCCCGGGCACGACCGGCACCGAGACGCCGCCGGGGATCACCGCCTTGAGCTTGCGGCCGCCTCTGCATGCCGCCAGCCATCTCCAGCAGGTCCGCGAACGGCACGCCCAGGGGCAGCTCGAAGTTGCCGCGGCTGTTCCACGTGACCGGACACCGAGAAGATCATCGTGCCGCCGGAGTTCGCCGGCCCCAGCGCCGCGAACCAGGCCGGCCCCTTGCGCAGGATGGTCGGCACGGAGGCGTAGCTCTGGGTGTTGTTGATCGTGGTCGGGGTGCCGTACAGGCCGAAGTTCGCCGGGAACGGCGGCTTGAAGCGCGGCTTGCCCGGCTTGCCCTCCAGCGACTCCAGCAGCGCCGTCTCCTCGCCGCAGATGTAGGCGCCGGCGCCGACGAAGGTGTGCAGGTCGAAGTCGACGCGCGCTGCCCTTGATGTTCTTGCCGAGCAGGCCCGCCGCATAGGCCTCGGCGAGCGCCGCCTCGAAGCGCGGCACGGGCTCGCCCAGGAACTCGCCGCGGATGTAGTTGTAGCCCACGGTCGCGTTCATGGCAGTAGCCGCCGATCGCCAGGCCCTCGATCAGCGAGTGCGGGTTGTAGCGCAGGATGTCGCGGTCGTGGCAGGTGCCGGGCTCGCTCTCGTCCGAGTTGCACACCACGTACTTCTGCATCGGCGAGTTGCGCGGCATGAAGCTCCACTTCACGCCCGGTGGGGAAGCCGGCGCCGCCGCGGCCGCGCAGGCCCGAGGCCTTGACCTCGTCGATGATCTGCTCGCGCGGCGGCTTGCTCGCGCAGGATCTTCTCCCACACCTCGTAGCCGCCGATGCGGCGGTAGGTGTCGAGCGTCCACGGGCGCTCGAGCTTCAGCGCCTCGAACACGGCCAGGTTCAGCTTGTCGCCGTCGCTCACTGCGCTCATTTCAGATCATCCAGGATCTTATCGACGCTTCTCGGGCGTCAGGTGCTCGTGGAACACGTGATCGACCATCATCATCGGCGCGCCGGTGCAGGCGGCCAGGCACTCCTCCTCGCGCTTGAGGAAGATGCGGCCGTCGGGGGTGCTCTCGCCGGTCTTGATGCCGAGCTTCTTCTCCGCGTGCGCCACCAGCGTCCTCGCCGCCGCGCAGCATGCAGGAGATGTTGGTGCAGATGCTCACGTGGTGCCGGCCGCACGGGTGCGTCTCGAACATCGAGTAGAAGCTGGCCACCTCGTACACCTGGATCGGCGGCAGCTGCAGGTACTCGGCGACCGCATCCATGAGTCGGGGTCAGATAGCCGTTGTTCTGCTCCTGCGCGGCACGCAGCGCCGCGATGCACGGCCGAGCGCTGCCGCCGGGCGGAAACTTCGCCACCCAGTGGTCGATTTCCTGGCGCGTGTGCTCGGACAGCACGCCGCCTTGCCGCCGGCCCGCGCCTGTGCTGCACGCTCAGCGGTCGATCTCCCCGAACACGATGTCCTGCGTGCCGATCACGGCCACCACGTCGGCCAGCATGTGCCCGCGCACCATCTCATCCAGCGCCGCGAGGTGCGCGAAGCCCGGCGCGCGACACTTCAGCCGGTAGGGCTTGTTGGCGCCGTCGGAGACCAGGTACACGCCGAACTCGCCCTTGGGCGCCTCGACCGCCGCGTAGGTCTCGCCTTCCGGCACGCAGTAGCCCTCGGTGAAGAACTTGAAGTGATGGATCAGGGATTCCATGTCGTCCTTCATCTGCTCGCGGCGCGGCGGGCGCACCTTGCGGTCATCGATCATCACCGGGCCCGGATTGGCCTTCAGCCAGTCCACGCACTGGCGGATGATGCGGTTCGACTGGCGCATCTCCTCGACGCGCACCAGGTAGCGGTCGTAGCAGTCGCCGTTCACGCCCACCGGAATGTCGAAGTCCATGCGGTCGTAGACTTCGTAGGGCTGCTTCTTGCGCAGGTCCCAGGCGATGCCCGAGCCGCGCAGCATCGGGCCCGGAGAAGCCCAGCTGCATGGCGCGCTCCGGGCTGACCACGCCGATGTTGACGGTGCGCTGCTTCCAGATGCGGTTGTCGGTGAGCAGGGTCTCGTAGTCATCGACGCACGCCGGGAAGCGCTCGGTGAAGGTCTGCGATGAAATCCAGCATGCGTGCCGGTGCGGCGCCTCGTTGAGGCGGTCGGCGTCCTTCTGCGAGCGCCACTTGGAGGCCTGGTAGCTGCGGCATCGAGTCCGGCAGGTCGCGATACACGCCGCCCGGGCGGTAGTAGGTCGCATGCATGCGCGTGCCCGAGACCGCCTCGTAGCAGTCCATCAGTTCCTCGCGCTCGCTTGAAGCACAGCAGGAACACCGTCATGGCGCCGATGTCGAGGCCGTGCGCGCCGAGCCACATCAGGTGATTCAGGATGCGCGTGATCTCATCGAACATCACGCGGATGTACTGCGCGCGCTCGCGGCGGCTTGATGCCCAGCAGCTGCTCGATCGCCAGCACGTAGGCGTGCTCGTTGCACATCATGGACACGTAGTCGAGCCGGTCCATGTAGCCGATCGACTGGTTGAAGGGCTTGGACTCGGCGAGCTTCTCGGTGCCGCGGTGCAGCAGCCCGATGTGCGGATCGGCCTTCTGGATGACCTCGCCGTCCATCTCCAGCACCAGGCGCAGCACGCCGTGCGCGGCCGGATGCTGCGGCCCGAAGTTCATCGTGTAGTTGCGGATCTCAGCCATCGGTCTCATCAGCGCGGCACCTGGCGCGATTCGTGCAGCGCCGGGTCGTAGCGGTTGTCGTGGCGGATCACCTTCGGCACCAGCACGCGCGGCTCGATGCTCACCGGCTGGTACACGACGCGCTTCTTGTCCGCGTCGTAGCGCACCTCGACATTGCCGATCAGCGGGAAGTCCTTGCGGAACGGATGGCCGATGAAGCCGTAGTCGGTGAGGATGCGGCGCAGGTCCGGATGGCCGCGGAACAGGATGCCGAACAGGTCGAAGGCCTCGCGCTCGAACCAGTTGGCGCACGCCCAGACGTCGACCACCGAATCGACCACCGGCTCGTCCTCGTCCGGGCAGCACACGCGCAGGCGCAGCGCGCTGGTTGTGGCTGATCGAGAGCAGGTGATAGACGACGGCGAAGCGCTCCGGCGGCCGTCCAGGTGCCGGCGGCCTCGCGTGCGCGCGGTGCGCGCCGCGGCTGAAGCCGGAGCGGGTGGCGCGACTCGGTCTGCCACTCGTCGCGGCCGAAGCTCCAGATAGTCGACGCCGGCCACATCCATGAGCATCTCGAACTTCAGCTCCGGCGCATCGCGCAGCGTGCGGCACACCGCGAGCAGCGCGGCCGCGGCCACCTCGAAGGCGAGCTCGTCGGCGAGCGGCGGCCACGCGCTGCACGCTGCCGGCCAGCTGCGCGTCGATCTGTCGCGCGAGAGCCTCGATGTCCGCTCGCTCACGTGTCTGGCACTCCAGTGGCGCTCACCGGGTGATGGTGCTGGTGCGCGCGATCTTCTTCTGCAGCTGGATGATGCCGTAGACGCAGCGCCTCGGCCGTGGGCGGGCAGCCGGGAACGTAGACATCCACCGGCACGATGCGATCGCAGCCGCGCACGACCGCATAGGAATAGTGGTAGTAGCCGCCGCCGTTGGCGCACGAGCCCATGGAGATCACCCAGCGCGGCTCGGGCATCTGGTCGTAGACCTTGCGCAGCGCCGGCGCCATCTTGTTGACCAGCGTGCCGGCGACGATCATGACGTCCGACTGGCGCGGGCTCGGGCGGAACACCACGCCGAAGCGGTCGAGGTCATAGCGCGAGGCGCCGGCGTGCATCATCTCCACCGCGCAGCAGGCCAGGCCGAAGGTCATGGGCCACAGCGAGCCGGTGCGCGCCCAGTTGACGAGGTTGTCGACCTGCGTGGTCACGAAGCCGCGCTGCGCGAAGCCCTCCGGCGGTCTCCGGCCTCTAGTCCCACTCCAGCGCTCCTTTCTTCCACTCGTAGATGAACCCGACGACGAGGATCCCGAGGAAGATCCCCATGGCGAGCAGACCGAAAGCGCCGATCTTCGCCGAGCGCCACCGCCCAGGGAAACAGGAACGCGATCTCCAGATCGAACACGATGAACAGGATGGCGACCAGGTAGTAGCGCACGTCGAACTTGCATGCGCGTGTCTTCGAAGGCCTCGAAGCCGCACTCGTAGGGGGAGAGCTTCTCCGCATCGTCGTGGTAGCGGGCGAAGAAGCGGCCGAGGCCGGTGCCCAGCACCAGCAGCACGCACGCCAGGCCCGCGGCGATGACCAGAAAGATCAGGATCGGAAGATAGTTCGCCAGCATGCTCTGCGTCCGTAAAACGGCAGTCGAACCGCGATCTGCCCATCAAGCGGCGCATTGTAGCAGCGCCGCGTAATGCATCGTAACACATCAAAGTGTGGTGCCGACGGCCGGATTCGAACCGGCACACCTTGCGGCGCTAGCCCCTCAAGCTAGTGTGTCTACCAATTCCACCACGTCGGCATTGATCGACTGCGTCCGGCGACTACTTCGCCGGCGTGCGGCGCGCGGTGCCGGCCGGCGGCGGCGCGTCGCGCGGGCGCGGCGGCGCGCCGGTGCGCGGCGCGCCGCGGGCGCGGCACTGTCGGCCTGGCGCAGTCGACGCGCCGGCTGCATCGAGAATCGCTCGCTGCGGCACGCGCGGCCTGCTGCGTGCCCATGTAAGCCAGCGCCAGGCTGTTCAGCATGAACATCGCCGCGAACACCGCGGTCGCGCGCGACAGCGCCGTGCTCGCGCCGCGCGCGCCGAACACCGTGCCGGATGCGCCCGCGCCAAAGCCGGCGCCGGCATCGGCGCCCTTGCCGCGCTGCAGCAGCACCAGCCCGATGATCGCCAGCGCGAGCAGAACAACTGCACGATCGTCAAAATCGATATGCAACATGCATCGAAATCTCAGCTCATCGCCGCGGCCGGCGGCCGCCAGGATGGCCAAAAACTCTTCTGCCTTCAGCGAGGCGCCGCCGATCAGACCACCGTCCACATCGGGCATCGCGAACAGCTCCGCCGCATTGCCGGCCTTGACGCTGCCGCCGTAGAGGATCCGCGTCGGCCGCAATTTTAGCATCCCGCGCCGCGAGCCGCCCGCGGATGAACGCGTGAACCTCCTGCGCCTGCTCCGGGGTCGCGGTGCGGCCGGTGCCGATGGCCCAGACCGGCTCATAGGCGACGACGCGCCTGCGCCAAGGCCGCGGCGCCGCACAGCTCCAGCACCGCATCGAGCTGCCGCGCGATCACGTCCTGGCGTGCGCCCGGCCTCGCGCTCGGCCAGCTGCTCGCCCGACGCACAGGATCGGCATGAGCCCGCTGGCGTGCGCCGCGGCAAACTTGCGCGCGACCAGCTGGTCGTCTTCGCGATACAACAGGCGCCGCTCGGAATGGCCGACGATCACGTACTCGCAGCCCACGTCCTTCAGCATCGCCGCGGACACCTCGCCGGTGAAGGCGCCCTGGGCTCGGCGCAGACGTCCTGCGCGCCCAGGCTGCAGCGCCGAGTCGCGCAGCAGGCGCGCCGACCTCCGGCAGGTACACATACGGCGGGCACACCACGCACGTCGGCCGCCGGCTTCGGCGGACACTCGGCCAGCAGCTCCTCGATGAGCGCGCGCGTTCTCGGCGCGCGAGCCGTGCATTTTCCAGTTGCCGGCAACGATGGGGCGGCGCATGCACGGCCTTCTCGGGCTGTACACTGCCGTGCGGTTCAAAGGGCGCGCGATGATAGCGACGCGGGCGGGCCGACGCAACGCTGCCCCGGCGTCGGTCTGCAGCGATCGGCCGTGAGCGCGCGCTAAGCCGCCGGCGGCCGCGCTACCACCTCGGCCAGCTCGTCGGCCTAGGCCCGGGTGGCCCTTTCATCACGGCCCTCGACCATCACCCGGATGACCGGTTCGGTGCCCGAGGCCCGCAGCACCACCCGGCCCTCCCCGCCCAAGCGCGTCTCGATGCGCTGGACGGCTGGCCTGCATCGCCGGCACCGTGGCCGGGTCAAAGCGCTGCGCGACCTTCACATTCAGCAGCACCTGCGGGAACTTGCGCATCCCGGCGGCCAGCTCCGCCAGCGTCCGGCCCGGTCTGCTTCATGACCGCCAGCACCTGCAGCGCGCTGATCAGGCCATCGCCGGTCGTGGTCTTGTCCAGGCACAGAATATGTCCGGAGGTCTCCCCGCCGAGCATGCCGCCGGTCTCGCGCAGCAGAGCCAGCACATAGCGGTCGCCGACCGCCGCGCGCTGGAAATCGATGCCCGCAGCACGCAGGGCCTGCTCCAGGCCGAAGTTGCTCATCACGCGTGCCCACGACCGGGCCCTTGAGGCGGCCGGACTCGCGCAGCGCGCAGAGCGAGAGCACGTACAGGATC
>CAWCGL010000003.1:0-470483 GCA_963794975.1 uncultured Pseudomonadota bacterium
GTGCGCTCGATGGGCTGACGCGCGGCCGCCGCCGGACGGCCCAGACCCGTGGCCACCACGGTCACCCGCACCTGATTGCTCAGCTCCGGGTCGATCACGGTGCCGACCACGACGGTGGCGTCATCGGAGGCGAACTGCTTGACGATCTGGCCGACTTCCTGGAACTCACCGATCGAAAGGTCCATGCCTGCGGTGACGTTCACCAGGATGCCGTGCGCGCCGGCCAGGTTGATGTCCTCGAGCAGCGGCGAGGAGACGGCCGCCTCGGCCGCGGCGCGGGCGCGGCCTTCGCCGCTGGCCACTCCCGAGCCCATCATCGCCATGCCGGTCTCGGCCATCACCGTGCGCACGTCGGCGAAGTCCACGTTGATCAGCCCGGGACGGGTGATCAGCTCGGCGATGCCCTGCACGGCACCCTGCAGCACCTGGTTGGCGGCCTTGAAGGCATCCAGCAGCGTGGTCTGCGGGCCGAGCACGGTCAGCAGCTTCTGGTTAGGAATTGTAATGAGCGAGTCGCAGTACTTGGACAGCTCGGTGATGCCCTGGTCGGCGATGTAGGTGCGCTTGCTGCCCTCCATCTCGAAGGGCTTAGTCACCACCGCGACGGTGAGGATGCCGAGCTCCTTGGCCACCTGCGCCACGACCGGTGCGGCCCCGGTGCCGGTGCCGCCACCCATGCCGGCGGTGATGAAGAGCATGTCGCAGCCCTCGATCAGCTCGACGATGCGGTCACGGTCCTCCATCGCGGCCTGCCGGCCCACGTCCGGGTCGGCGCCGGCGCCCAGGCCCTTGGTCATGTTGCTGCCGATCTGCAGCGCGGTTTTGACCTTGGCGTGCTTGAGTGCCTGCGAGTCGGTGTTGATGCACATGAATTCAACGCCATCGATGCCGGCGGTGACCATGTGGGCGACGGCATTGCCGCCACCCCCACCCACCCCGATCACCTTGATGACGGCGCTCTGGCTGTACGCGTCCATCAGTTCAAACATGGTTATCGCTCCTTACACAAATACAAACGGTTGGTTGAGTCATCTTCTTCTGCTGTCAGCTTCAAAAGTTCCCCTGGAACCAGCTACGCATGCGATCCAGCATCGACTTGGCGCCGCCCAGGGAGCGCCCGCGCGAGGCGGGCATAGCGTTGTCACGCGCGTAGAGCAGCAGGCCCACGCCCGTGGAGAAAATCGGGTTACGCACGACATCGGTGAGCCCGCGCACGGCCTGCGGAATGCCGAGGCGCACCGGCACGTGGAATACCTCCTCGGCCAGCTCGATCGCGCCTTCCATCTTGGCGCTGCCGCCGGTGAGCACGATGCCCGCGGCGATCACCTCCTCGAAGCCGCTGCGACGCAGTTCCTCGCGCACCAGGCCGAAGAGCTCCTCGTAGCGCGGCTCGACGATCTCGGCGAGCGTCTGCCGCGCCAGGCGTCGCGCCGGGCGCTCCCCGACGCTGGGCACCTCGATGCTCTCGTCGGGATTGGCGAGCTGTGAGAGCGCACAGGCGTAGCGGATCTTGATGTCTTCGGCGTACTGGGTCGGGGTGCGCATCGAGACCGCGATGTCGTTGGTCACCTGGTCGCCGGCGATCGGGATCACCGCGGTGTGGCGGATCGCCCCGTTGGCAAACACCGCCAGATCCGTGGTGCCGCCGCCGATGTCGACCAGGCACACGCCCAGTTCCTTCTCATCCTCGGTGAGCACCGCAAAGCTCGAGGCGAGCTGCTCGAGCACCACGTCCTCGACGGTGAGACCGCAACGCTGGATGCACTTCTCGATGTTCTGCGCGGCGCTCTCGGCGCCGGTGACGATGTGCACCTTGGCCTCCAGGCGCACGCCGGACATGCCGATCGGGTCGCGGATGCCCTCCTGGCCGTCGACGATGAATTCCTGCGGCAGCACGTGCAGGATCTTCTGGTCGGCGGGGATGGCGACCGCCTTGGCGGCATCGATCACGTGCTCGACGTCGCCGTGACTGACTTCCTTGTCGCGCACGCCCACGACGCCGTGGGAGTTCAGGCTGCGCACGTGGCTGCCGGCGATCCCCGCATATACCGAGTGGATCTGGCAGCCGGCCATGAGCTCGGCCTCCTCCACGGCGCGCTGGATCGACTGCACCGTCGACTCGATGTTGACGACCACGCCCTTCTTCAGCCCGCGCGAGGGCTGCGAGCCCAGGCCGAGCAGCTCGATCACACCGTCCGGGCCCACCTCGCCCACCAGGGCGACCACCTTGGAGGTGCCGATGTCGAGGCCGACGATGAGGTTGCGGTCTGAGCGCTTAGGCATCGTGGCCACCACCCTGATGTGCTGCGGCGCGCGTGCTGCTGCCGCGCCAGCCGATGGCGAACCCGTTTGTGTAACGCATGTCCACGTAGGTAATGTCCTCGCCGCGCTGCGAGACGAGCTTCAGCGCGGTGTTCATGAATTTCTCGAAGCGCTCGTCCACCTGGCGCCTGCCGAGGCGCACGGTGACGCCATTGGCAAGGTCGAACTCCCAGGCGCCGCGCGCGTCCAGGCGCAGCGCGGTGAGCCGCAACCCGGCCTGCGCCAGGCGCCCCTCGGCGGCGAGGTAGCGCTGCGCGACGACGGCCTCCTTGCCGTCCGGTCCCTGCAGCTGCGCCAGCTCCGGCGGCACGTGGCGCTCGTCGGTGTCGAACAGTTCCCCGCGCGTGTTGAGCAGGCCGCGCTCGCCCCAGCGCGCCGCGGCGGTCTGCTCGATCACCAGCACCGTGAGCCCGCGCGGCCAGGAGCGCTGCACGCTCACCGCATCGACCCAGGGCAGCGTGTGGATGGCCGTGCGCACCTGGCCCAGGTCCACCGACAGCAGGCCCATCCCGTGCAGGCGCTCCTTCACCACGCGCTCGACATCCACCGGCGCCACGCGCTGGAAGCGCCCCTCCACCGCGACCGTCTCGATCGGCTGGTTGAAGGCCCACATGACTCCGGCCGCGCCGCAGCCGGCCGCCAGCAGCACCGCGAGGCAGATGCCGACGTAGCGCCAGTTCACTGCCGGCAGCCGCAGGCGGCGGCTGTCGGTTTTCTTGCGGCGGTTCTTGGGACGCCCGAGCACTGCCTTACCCCTGCGCCTGCGCGGCCGGCGGCGCCAGCTGTCGCGTGAAACTGGTCTCGAGCACGCGCCACACCAGCTCGTCGAAGTCGAAGCCGACCGCGCGCGCCGCCATGGGCACCAGGCTGTGGCTGGTCATGCCCGGAATGGTGTTGATCTCCAGAAGCTGCGGCTTCGCCTGCGCGTCCAGCATGAAGTCCGCGCGCCCCCAGCCGCAGGCGCCGACGGCGGCAAAGGCAGCCAGCGCCAGGGAGGCCATGTGTGCCTCGGCAGCGGCCGGGAGGCCGGAGGGACAGTAGTAACGGGTGTCGTCGCGGAAGTACTTCGCCTCGTAGTCGTAGAAGGTCTTGGGTGTCTCGATGCGTATCGCAGGCAGCGCCTGGTCCTGCAGGATCGCCACCGTGTATTCCTTGCCCGGGATCCAGGGCTCCGCGAACACCAGCGTCTCCAGCTGTGCGGCTGCGGCAAAGGCGGCCGGCAGATCCGCAGCGCGCTCCACCTTGCTCATGCCCACACTCGAACCCTGGGTGGCCGGCTTGACGATCAGCGGCAGCTTCAGCCGCTCGAGGGCGGTGCCGAAATCCTCCGCTCCGCGCAGCACCACGAAGTCGGCGGTGGGCACCCCGGCGGCGAGCGCCAGGCGCTTGGTGCGCAGCTTGTCCATGCCGATTGCCGAGCCCATGACGCCGCTGCCGGTGTAGGGGATGCCGAGGTACTCGAGCGCCCCTTGCAGGGTGCCGTCCTCGCCGCCCGGACCGTGCAGCGCGATCCACACTCGCGCGAAGCCCCCGGCCAGCAGCGCGCCGAGGGACTGGTCGCGCGGGTCAAAGGCATGGGCATCCACCTTGCGGCGCTTGAGTGCCTCCAGCACCGCGTTGCCCGAGAGCAGCGAAATCTCCCGCTCGCTCGAGTCGCCGCCGAACAGCACGGCCACGCGCCCGAACCCGGCCGGATCGTGGATGCGCCGCAGCGCCTGGGGTAAGTAACTTAGGCGCACGGCTAGCCTGGCTCCCCGAGAATGCGCACTTCCGGGTGCAGGTCCACCCCGTGCGCTTGTTTGACCACGCGGCGCACGTGCGCGATCAGGGCTTCCAGCTCCGCGGCGCTCGCCTGGCCGTGGTTGATGATGAAATTCGCGTGCTTGGCCGAGACTGAGGCACCGCCGAGGCGGAAGCCCTTCAGGCCCGCCGCCTCGATCAGCCGCGCGGCATGGTCCCCGGGCGGGTTGGTGAACACCGAGCCGCAGCTCCACTCCCCGATCGGCTGGCTCGCCTTGCGCCGCTCGAGCAGCATGCGCACCTCGCCCGCGTGGGCCGCCGGGCGGTGCTCGAAGGTCAGTTCCGCGGCTATGAACCACTCATCGGGCACCGGGGCGATGACGTGGCGGTAGCTGACGCGGTACTCGGCCGCCGCGCGCAGCTGCGTGCGCCCGCTGCGGTCGATGGTCTCGACGCTCTTCACGTGCGTCCAGGTTTCCCCGCCGAAGGCGCCGGCGTTCATGGCGAGCGCGCCGCCGAGGGTGCCGGGAATGCCGGCAAAGAACTCGGCAGGCCCCAGCCCCCACTTGATGCACTGGCGGGCGATGCGCGCGCAGGCGACGCCGGCTCCGGCACGCACCACGGTCTGGCTCAGGCGCTCGAGCGCATCGAGCGTGCCGTGCATGCTGATGACGATTCCCTTGACCCCGCCGTCACGCACCAAAAGGTTGCTCCCCAGCCCGATCCAGGTGATCGGCACCTGCGCCGGCAGGCTGCGCAGGAACGAGGCCAGGTCGGCGCGGTCGCGCGGGTTGAAGAACACCTCCGCCGGGCCGCCCACGTGCCAGGAGGTGTGGCGGCTTAAGGGCTCGTCGCGCCGCACGCGTGGGGCAAACTCCGGTGCCAGCGCCATCACGACCCCCTGCCCGGCGGCAGCAGCGCCGCGAGTGCCTCGGGCAAGGCGTGCGCGACGGCGCTGATGTTGCCGGCGCCCATGGCGAGGATGACATCGCCATCCTGGATCACGTCCTTCAGTGCATCGGCCAGTTCCTCGACCTTCTCGACGAACAACGGCTCGATCAGCCCGCGGCTGCGCACCGCGCGGCAGATGGCGCGGCCGTCGGCCCCGGCGATCGGCGCCTCGCCGGCCGCGTACACCTCGGTGACGCACAGCAGGTCCGCCCCCGAGAGTGCCTTGCCGAAGTCATCGATCAGGTCACGCGTGCGCGTGTAGCGGTGCGGCTGGTAGGCGAGCAGCACGCGCCGCCCGGCGTAGCCCTGGCGCGCCGCCTCGAGCGTGGCGTTGATCTCGGTGGGGTGGTGGCCGTAGTCATCGACGATCGTGACCTTGCCGACCGCGGTGACCACGTCGCCGATGTGCTGCAGGCGGCGGTCGACTCCCTGGAAGGCGGCCAGCGCGCTCTGGATGGCCGTATCCTCGATCCCAAGCTCCATCGCCACGGCGATCGCGGCCAGCGAGTTGCGCACGTTGTGCAGCCCCGGCAGGTTGACGATGACCTTGAGCGTCGGCGCGCCCACGCGCTCGACGTCGAAGTGCGTCTTGAGGCCGGCCGGGCGGATGTGTGTCGCGCGCACGTCGACGCCGTCGGTGAGTCCGTAGGAGATGATCGGCCGGCCCACTTCCTGCACGATGCTCGCGACGTGCTCATCATCCAGGCACAGCACGGCCAGGCCGTAGAACGGCAGGTTGTGCAGGAAGTCCACGAAGCTGTGCTTGAGGCGGCCGAAGTCCCCGTCGTGCGTGCTCAGGTGGTCGTGGTCGATGTTGGTGACGATCGCGATCATCGGCTGCAGGTGGGTGAACGAGGCGTCGCTCTCGTCGGCCTCGGCGACCAGGTAGCGCCCGGCCCCCAGGCGCGCGTTGCTGGCGTCACTCTTCAGGCGCCCGCCGATCACATAGGTCGGGTCCTCGCCGCCCTCCCCGAGGATGCTGGCGATCAGGCTGGTCGTGGTGGTCTTGCCGTGCGTGCCGGCGACGGCGATGGAGTAGCGGAAGCGCATCAGCTCCCCGAGCATCTCCGCGCGCGGCACCACGGGGATGCGCGCCTTGAGCGCTGCCTCGACCTCCGGGTTGTCGCGCGCCACCGCGCCCGAGGCGACCACGACGTCCGCCCCGGCAATGTTGGCAGCCGCGTGCCCGATGGTGACGCGCGCGCCCAGGCCCGTAAGCCACTGGGTCACGGCGCTGGCGCGCACGTCCGAGCCCTGCACCGCGTAGCCGAGGTTGAGCAGCACCTCGGCGATGCCCGACATGCCACTGCCGCCGATGCCGACGAAGTGGATGGTGTTGATGCGGCGCATGCGATCGCGGCGCTCCGGGTTGGCGCGGCGCTCGAGCGCAGGGGCCGGCGGCAGCAGGCGCGGTTCACGACTCATGCCGCACTCCTGGCCAGCTCGAGGCAGGAGGCGGCCAGCTCATCCGCCGCGCGCGGCTTGGCGAGCAGGCGCGCCCGCTCAGCCATCGCCAGGAGCTTGCCGCGCCCGGCGCACAGGCGCTGCAGCTCGGCTGCGAGGCGCTCGGCGGTGAGTTCGCGGTCGGCGATCACCACCGCCGCGCCCTCGCGCACCAGGTACTGCGCGTTATGCGCCTGGTGGTCATCCACCGCCCCCGGGAACGGCACCAGAATAGCCCCGACGCCGGCCGCGGCCAGCTCCGAGACGGTGAGCGCGCCGGAGCGGCAGATCACCAGGTCCGCCCAGCCGTAGGCCTCGCTCATGTCGTCGATGAAGGGACGCACGTCCGCGCGCACCCCGGCCTGGGTGTAGCTGGCGCGGCCTGCCTCGAGCCAGCGCTCGCCGGCCTGGTGGCGCACGTCAAAGGCGAGCGCGCCGGCCAGGCGCTTGAGCGCGAAGGGCACGATGGCGTTCAGACGTGCCGCGCCCTGGCTGCCGCCGATCACCAGGATGCGGATCGGTCCGCTGCGCCCGGCGAAGCGTTGCGCCGGCGGTGGCACGGCGCTGATGTCGCGCCGCACGGGATTGCCGATGACGCGCGCATGCACCTCACGCCCGAAGCTGCCGGGGAAGGCCTCGAGCACCTGACGGGAGAGATAGGCGAGGCAGCGGTTGGTGAAGCCGGCGACCGCGTTCTGTTCATGGATGATCAGCGGATGGCGCGTGAGCCAGGCGGCAACCCCGCCGGGCCCGGTCACGAAGCCCCCCAGGCCCACCACGATCAGCGGCTGGTGGCGGCGCATGATGCGCAGTGCCTGCGCGAGCGCGATCCCCAGGCGGAACGGGGCGGCGAGCAGCGCGAACACGCCCTTGCCGCGCAGGCCGCCGATCGAGAGGCGCTCGATGGGGATGCCCTCGGCCGGGATGATGCGCGACTCGAGCCCGCGCTCGGTGCCCAGCCAGATGACCTCCACAGACTGCTCGCGCAGCAGGCGCGCCAGCGCCAGCGCCGGAAACACGTGGCCGCCGGTGCCGCCGGCCATGATGAGGATGGGGCGGCTCACGCGTGGCCCCGCACGGTCGCCGAGCCGCGCTGCTCGCGCATGGCCTCGTGATAGACCCGCAGCAGCAGTCCCACCCACGCGAGCGCGACGATCAGGCTCGAGCGCCCGTAGCTCATGAGCGGCAGCGTGAGCCCCTTGGTCGGCAGCACGCCCATGTTCACCCCGATGTTGATGAACGCCTGGACGCCGATCCACAGGCCGAAGCCGGCGGCCAGGTACGCCGGGAACTTGAGTCCCGCGCTGTTGGCCAGTCGCGCGATGTAGAAACTGCGCCACACCAGGCCCAGGAACAGCGCCAGCGTGAGCACCACGCCCATCAGACCTAGTTCCTCGGCGAGCACCGCGAACAGGAAGTCCGTGTGGGCCTCGGGCAGGTAGAACAGCTTCTGCACGCTGTCCCCCAGGCCTACGCCGAACCACTGCCCGCGACCGATGGCGATCAGCGACTGGGTAAGTTGGAAGCCGCTGTTGAACGGGTCCGCCCACGGGTCGAGGAACGCGGTGAGGCGGCGCATGCGGTAACTGGAGCTCACTGCCAGCACCCCGAAGCCGGCCAGCGCGATCGCGGTCATCGCGATCACGTAGCGCAGCCGCGCACCGGCCAGGAACAGCAGCCCGAAGCCGGTGGCAAACAGCACGGTCGCGGCGCCGAAGTCCGGCTCGACCAGCAGCAGCGCCGCGATGAACATCAGCAGTCCCAGCGGCTTCACCAGCCCGCCGAAGGTCTCGCGCAGCTGTTCCTCGCGGCGCACCGCGTAGCTGGCTACCCAGATCAGCACCAGCACCCGCGCCAGCTCCGAGACCTGGAAGTTCGCTCCGGCCAGGCGCAGCCAGCGCCGGCTGCCGTTGACCGAGTGCCCGAGACCGGGGATCAGCACCAAGATCAGCAGACCGATCGCGACGGCCAGCAGCGGCAGCGAGGCACGCTCGAGCGCCTCGGTGGGTATGCCGAACACCAGCGCCGCGCAGCCTGCGCCGATCAGGGTGAGCAGCAGCTGGCGCTCGAGGTAGAAGAACGGCTGACCACTCTCCTGCCCGGCGATCGACATCGACGCGGAGGTCACCATGACCAGGCCGAGCAGCACGATGCCGAGTGCCAGGGCGATGGTCACCGGATCCAGGTGCACCGAGCCGTTCTTGGCGGTGGAGCGCGCAAAGCCCATCAGTGAGGCGCTGCTGGTGCTCATGCCGCGAGCTCCCTGACGCTTGCGGCGAATACCGCGCCGCGGTGGGCGTAGTCGCGGAACATGTCGAGGCTGGCGCACGCCGGGGAGAGCAGCACGGTGTCCCCGGCACGGGCGGCGCGGGCCGCAGCGCGCACTGCCTCCGGCAGCGAAGCGGCAAACTCCAGCGTGCACGTCCCGCCGAGCGCCTGCGCCAGCTGAGCAGCATCGCGGCCGATGAGCACCACGTGGCGCACCTTGCCGCGGAAGGCGGCGGCCAGCGGACCGAAGTCCTGGCTCTTGCCATCGCCGCCGGCGATCATCACCAAGGGTCCCGCCATGCCAGCCACCGCCGCGAGCGTCGCCCCGACGTTGGTGCCCTTGGAGTCATCGACGTAGGCGACGCCGCCGATCTCGGCCACCCACTGCGAGCGGTGAGCCAGCCCGGTGAAGCTGGCCAGCTCCGCCAGCATGATCGGCAGCGCCAGCCCCAGGGCTTCCCCGAGCGCCAGCGCGGCGAGGGCGTTGGCCGCGTTGTGCAGGCCCTGGATCTTCATAGCCGACACCGCCAGCAGCGGCACCCGTGCACGGGTGAGCCACCATTGCCCGCCCTCCTCGGCCACGGCGAAGTCGGCGCCGATGCTGGCGCGCAGCGAGAAGCTCAAGGTGCGCGAGGCCGCGCGCGGCATGGCCACCACCAGCGGGTCATCGAGGTTGATCACCGCCGTGTCGCAGCGCGCGAAGATGCGCGCCTTGGCGGCCGCATAGCTGGCCAGGTCCGGGTAGCGATCCAGGTGATCGGGCGTCACGTTCAGCACCGTCGCGGCACGGCAGTGCAGCGTGCGGGTCGTCTCCAGCTGGTAGCTGGACAGCTCGAGCACGTACAGCTCGGTGCCGGCGGAGAGCAGATCGAGCGCCGGCTCGCCGAGGTTGCCGCCGACCCGCACCTTCAGTCCCGCGCGCTGCGCCATGTTGGCGAGCAGGGTCGTCACGGTGCTCTTGCCGTTGGTGCCGGTGATCCCGACCACGGGGGCCTGTGCGGCGCGGGCGAACAGCTCGACATCGCCGACGATCTCCAGCCCGCGCCGGCGGACCTCGGCGAAGAACGGCTCGGCCAGGGATACCCCGGGGGATGCCACCACGCACACCGCATCGGCGAGCAGACTGGTGTCGAGCCCGCCCAGCCGCAGCGGGATCCGCGCATCGAGGGCCGTGAGCGCCGCCAGCTGCGGTGGCGCGGCGCGCGTGTCGGTGACCGCCAGGCGCCAGCCGTGCGCGTGCAGGTAGCGCGCGCAGGACAGGCCGCTGCGGCCGAGGCCGACGATCACGGCGTAGGGTGAGTTGGCGTTGCCCGTGGTCATCGCAGTTTCAGCGTCGCCAGGCCGGCCAGCACCAGCAGCAGCGAGATGATCCAGAAGCGCACGATCACCTTCGGCTCGGCCCAGCCCTTGAGCTCGAAGTGGTGATGGATCGGTGCCATCTTGAAAATGCGCTTGCCGGTGAGCTTGAAGGAGGCCACCTGCAGGATCACCGAGGCGGTCTCGAGCACGAACACCCCGCCCATCAGCAGCGCCACCAGTTCCTGGCGCACGATGACGGCGAGCACCCCGATGGCGGCGCCGATGGCCAGCGCGCCGACGTCGCCCATGAACACCTGGGCCGGGTAGGAGTTGAACCACAGGAAGCCCAGTCCCGCACCGGCCAGCGAGGCGCAGAAGATCAGCAGCTCGCCCGCGCCGCGGATATCCGGGATCTGCAGGTAGTGCGCAAAAACCGCGTTGCCGCTGGCGTAGGCGAAGATGCCGAGGGCGGCGGTCACCAGCGCCGCTGGCATGATCGCCAGGCCGTCCAGCCCGTCGGTCAGGTTCACCGCGTTGCTCATGCCGACGATCATCAGGTAGGCGAGCGTGATGAAGCCGAAGGCCGAGAGCGGCACGGCGAAGTTCTTCACGAACGGCAGGTAGAGCGCGGTCTCGGCCGGCTCGGTGGCGGTGTAGTACAGCGTCGCGGCCGTGGCGATTCCGGCCACCGACTGCCAGAAGTACTTCCAGCGCGCCACGAGTCCCCGCGGGTTGCGCACCACCAGCTTCAGGTAATCGTCGTAGAAGCCGATCAGCCCGAAGGCGAAGGTGACCCCGAGCACCGTCCACACCAGACGGTTGGCAGGCTCGGCCCACAGCAGCGTGGTAACCAGCGTCACCACCAGGATGAGCGCGCCGCCCATGGTCGGTGTGCCCGCCTTGGGCAGGTGGGTCTGCGGCCCGTCGCTGCGCACCACCTGGCCAATCTGGTAGCGCGATAGCCGCGCGATCATCCCGGGACCGACCAGCAGCGACAGCCCCAGGGCCGAGGCCATGGCGAGGATGGCGCGGAAGGTGAGGTAGGAAAACACGTGCAGGCCACTGACGTGGCCGGCGAACTGCTGTGTGAGCCAGTACAGCACTAGTGGGCACTCGCGAGCGTGGCGTCACCGGTGAGGGCATTCACCACGCGCTCCAGGCGGTTGAAGCGCGAGCCCTTGATGAGCAGGCGCACATCCGGGCCCGCGCCGCCGAGTGCCTGGCTGAGCGCGGCGGTCAGGGCCGCCACATCGGGGAACCATTGCGCGCCGGCGCCGAAGCTATGCACCGCCCCTGCCATCAGCGGGCCGGTGGCGTAGAGCCGCTCGACCCCCTGCGCGCGCGCGAACTCACCGATCGCGTTGTGCGCGTCGACCGCGTGCGCGCCCAGTTCGCCCATGTCCCCGAGCACGAGCCAGCGCCGGCCCGCCAGGCTCACCAGCACCTCTATCGCGGCGCGCACTGAACTTGGGTTGGCGTTGTAGGAGTCATCGATCAGCCAGGCCCCGCCGCGGGTCTGCTTGAACTGCAGGCGTCCCGGCACGGCGCGCACCGCCGCCAGCCCGGCGGCGATGTGCGCCAGGCTCGCCCCGGCGCTGCCGGCAGCCGCGGCCGCGGCCAGCGCGTTGGCAATGTTGTGCGCGCCCCCCAGGCGCAGCTCGATGCTGGCGCTGCCCACCGGGGCGTTCAGGCGGAAGTGCGTGCGAAAGCCATCCGTCGCCACCTCGGTGCGCAGCTCGCTGGCGCCGTAGTCAGCCGGCGCGCGCACTCCGAAGGTCACTACGCGCGCGGCGGTGGACTGGGTCCACATGGGTGCAAAATCATCGTCCGCATTGATGACCGCCACCGCATCCGGCGGCAGGCCGGCGACCATCTCGCCTTCCGCGCGTGCCACGCCCTCGAGCGAGCCGAAACCTTCCAGGTGCTCCGCGCCGGCGTTGGTGATCATGCCGATGGTGGGGCGCGCGGTTTGCACCAGCGCGGCGACCTCGCCAGCATGGTTGGCGCCCATCTCGATGACCGCGAAGCGGTAGGCGTCGGTCAAGCGCAGCAGCGTGAGCGGCACGCCGATGTGGTTATTCAGGTTGCCGCGTGTGGCCAGGCACTCGCCGGCCTGGGCGAGGATCGCGGCGGTCATCTCCTTGGCGGTAGTCTTGCCGTTGCTGCCGGCCACGCCCACCAGCGGGCCGGTGAACTGCTCGCGCCAGGAGCGCGCGGCGCGCTCGAGGGCAGCCTGCACGTCCGGCACCACGATCTGCGGCAGCGGCAGCGCCTGGGCGGCGCTGACCACGGCGCCGGCGGCGCCGGCCTGGGCGGCGGCGCCGACGAAGCTTGCACCGTCGAAGTTAGGTCCCGAGAGCGCGACGAACAGCTGGCCGCGCGTCAGGGCGCGTGAGTCGCTCACCACGTCGGTGAAGCTCGCGTCCGCCCCCTGCAGTATCCCGCCGCAGGCGCGCGCGAATTCCGCCAGCGTGCGCTTCATGACTGCATCCTGGCCAGCTGCGCGGCCACGACCGCCTGATCCTTGAATACGCGGCGTTCGTGGCCGACGATCTGGTAGTCCTCGTGCCCCTTGCCGGCGATCAGCACGACGTCGTCGGCCCCCGAGCGCTCCAGCCCCAGGCGGATCGCCAGCGCGCGGTCGTGCTCGATCACGTGCGGCGTCGGGCGGTCCATGCCGGCGACGATCTCGGCCACGATGCGCGCCGGGTCCTCGCTGCGCGGGTTGTCGTCGGTGACGATGATGTCATCGGCGAGCTCGGCGGCGATGCGCCCCATCATCGGCCGCTTGCCCGCGTCGCGGTCGCCGCCGCAGCCGAACACCAGGCGCAGCTCACCGCGGCAGTGCAGGCGCGCGGCGCGCAGCGCGTTCACTAGGGCATCGGGCGTGTGGGCGTAGTCGACGATGGCCAGGGGCGTGCGCCCGCGGCCGCCGAACATCTCCATGCGGCCGCTCGCGGCGCGGCACCTGCCCAGGGCGCGCACCGCATCC
The DNA here is from genome assembly GCA_963794975.1 of uncultured Pseudomonadota bacterium. Lineage (GTDB taxonomy): Bacteria > Pseudomonadota > Gammaproteobacteria > Steroidobacterales > Steroidobacteraceae > 13-2-20CM-66-19. Next base: position 13,016 of record CAWCGL010000003.1, read on the forward strand.
GGCAGCGGCACCTGCCAGGCCAGCAGCACCGCCAGCACCGTGAGTGCGTTGTCGACATTGAATTCCCCGACCAGGCGCACCGCCAGCTCCGCACTCCCCCAGCTGGACTGCACCTCGATCAACAGGCCGCTCGGATCCGGGGTAACGCGCGCCGCGCGCACGAAGCGGGCCCCCGCCGGCACCACGCCGCCCAGGCGCGTGGTGACGATCAAGGGCGCAGCGGCGCTGGCGGCGGCCAGCTGCGCACCGAAGGCGTCGTCGATGTTGATCACGCGGTGCGCCAGGTCCGGCCATGCCAGCAGCCGTGCCTTGGCCGCGCCATAGGCCTCCATCGTGCCGTGATAGTCCAGATGGTCGCGCGTGAGGTTGGTGAAAACCGCCGTGTGGAAGCGCACGCCGTTGACGCGCGCCTGGTCGAGGGCGTGCGAGGAGACTTCCATGCACACGCACTCGGCGCCCAGCGTGCGCAACTGCGCCAGCTGACGCTGCAGCGTGACGGCATCGGAGGTCGTGTGCAGCGTCGGGGTGACCTGCGGCGGGCGGCCAAAGCCGAGGGTGCCGATATAGGCTGCGGGACGCCGGCACTGCTCGAGCGCCTGCGCCAGCAGCCACGCACAGGTGGTCTTGCCGTTGGTGCCGGTGATCCCGGCGACGGTGAGCTGCTGCGAGGGCGAATCGAAGAAGCGGTCGGCAATGATGCCGATGCGCTCGCCGAGCCGGGGCACCGCCGCGGTGAAGGTGCCGGGAGGCAGCTGCGGGGGCTGTGTGGCGCCGTGCGCTTCGTAGAGCACCGCGCGCGCCCCGCGGGAGACCGCCTCCGGGGCGAATTTCAGCCCATGGTGGGTGCGCCCGCTGCAGGCCAGGAACAAGGCCCCGGGAGTCGCCGCGCGGCTGTCGAGAGTGAGATCACTCACCATGACCTCCGCGGGCACCTGGACGAAGCCCGCGGTGAGCTGTGCCAGCGAACGCGCGCTCGCGGTCGCCGCGCTCATGGCAGCGCCGCCGTATGCATCGTGCCGAGTGCCGGAGTCTCGGGCATGTCTTCGGGCCCGTTGACGGGCGCATCTGGCGCCACGGCCAGCAGGCGCAGCGCCCCGCCGACTACTCTGGAAAACACCGGGGCCGCGACCTGGCCGCCCATATGCTGCCCGGCACTGGGCTCATCGATCACCACGACCGCGGCCAGGCGCGGCGCGGTGGTCGGCGCAACCCCGCCGAACACGGCCATATAGCGATCCGTCGAATAGCCGCCCGACTCGGCCTTGAACGCGGTACCGGTCTTGCCCGAGACGCGGTAGCCGGGGATCGCGGCCAGCTTGCCGGTACCCTCGGCAGCGACGACCGACTCGAGCATCGTGACCAGTTCGCGACCGACATGCTCATCGAGCACGCGCTCGCTCTCCGGCGGGCCTTCCAGACGCAGGAACGACACCGGCCGCACGAGGCCAAAGCCGCCGATGGTCGCGTAGCCGTGTGCCAGCTGCAGTGGCGTCACCGAGAGGCCGTAGCCGTGCGACATCACCGCGATGCCGAGTGGCCGCCACTGCGAGTAGCCGGGGAGCAGGCCCGCGGACTCTCCCGGATAGCCACTGGTGGTGACCTGACCGAAACCCAGGTGAGTGAGGGTTTCCCAGATCTCCTGCGGGGGCAGCGACAAGGCGAGGTGCGCCATGCCGACGTTGGAGCTCTTGGCGAGCACCGTGGCGATGTTGATGGCGCCGAAGTTGTGCTCGTCATCGAAGACCCGGGCGCCTACCTTGATGAATCCGGGCGAGGTATCGATGATGCTGTGGTTATCGTACTTGCCGGAGGCCAGGCCCGCGGCCACGAAGAACGGCTTGATGGAGGAACCCGGCTCGAAGATGTCCGTCGCCGCGCGGTTGCGGTAGGTCGCCGCCTGGATCTGGTCGCGGTCGTTCGGGTTGTAGGCCGGCTGGTTCACCATGGCCAGCACCTCGCCGGTCTCCACGTCGATCACGACGATCGAGCCGGCCCGGGCGCGCTCGTCGCGGATCGCCGCCTTGAGTTCCCGGTAGGCCAGGTACTGGATGCGCAGGTCGATCGAGAGCACCAGGTCGCGGCCCGGGCGCGCCGGGCGGATGCTCTCCACGTTCTGCACGATGCGCCCGTAGCGGTCCTGGATTACCCGCTTCGCGCCGTCCTCGCCGGCCAGCCAGTGGTCGAAGGCGAGCTCGAGGCCCTCCTGCCCGGCATCGTCGACATTGGTGAAGCCCAGCAGGTGACCGGTCACCTCTCCGGCGGGGTAGTAACGGCGGTACTCGCGCGAGGTGTACACCCCGGGAATCCCTAGCGCTTTGATCTGCTCGGCCTCGGCCGGCTGGCGGTGGCGGGCGATGTAGAGGAATTCGCGGTCGAGATTGCTCGTGATGCGCCGCGCCAGCTCCTGGCGGTCGAGCTTGAGCGCCGCGGCCAGGCGCGGAATCTGGTCCGTCGCCAGCGCCAGCTCGCCAGGGTTCACCCAGATCGAGTCCACCGGGGTGCTCACGGCCAGCGGCTCGCCGTAGCGGTCGGTCACGGTGCCGCGGTGCGCGGCGATGTCCAGCACGCGCGAGAAACGCGCGTCACCCTCCTTCGCCAGGAAACGGTGGTCAACCAGCTGCAGGTTCACCGCCCGGTACACCAGCCCGAGTGCGCAGCTGGCCAGCAGCCCGATCAGCAGGTACGCCCTCCAGCGGAAACTACCGGGCACGTCCTGGCGTGGGCCGCGGGACCTCATGGCGCGATGATCTCGATCTCCTTCGGAGGCGGCATCGCCATATGCAGCTTCGCGTTCGCGACGCGCTCCACGAAGGCATGGGTCGACCAGGCACTCTGTTCGAGCTGCAGCTGGCCCCATTCGATCTCCAGGTTGTCGCGGCGACCGTTGAGCGCCTCGAGCTCGATGAACAGGGTGCGCGCACGGTGCTTGCAGTAGATTGCGCCGGCGGCGGATCCGAGGGCCGCCAACCACAGCAGTGGTACGGCGATGATCAAGGCGCGTCGGCTGATCATGGCAGCCGCAGCGCCACGCGCAGCAGCGCGCTGCGGGCACGCGGGTTGCGCTCGATTTCCGCCGCGCCCGGGCGAATCTTGCGGCCGACGAGGGCCAGCCGCGGGCGCGCCTGGATGGGCACGACCGGCAGGCGCCGCAGCGCCGGATCCACGTGCGACTCGCGCTGCATGAACGTCTTGACCGCCCGGTCCTCCAGGGAGTGGAAGCTGATCGCCGCCAGGCGACCGCCGGGGCTGAGCACCTTGAGCGCCGCGGCGAGTCCCTGGCCGATCTGGCCGAGCTCGTCGTTGACGTACATGCGCAGGGCCTGGAACGTGCGGGTGGCAGGGTGCTTGCCCGGCTCGCGTGTGCGCACGGCGCCGGCCACGATCTCGGCCAGCTGAGCCGTGCGCGTGAGCGGCGCCTGTTCGCGCGCGTTCACGATGGCCTGCGCAACGCGGCGCGCGAAACGCTCTTCACCGAAGGTGGCGATCACCTGGCGTATCTCGTCGAGGCCCGCCCGAGCGAGCCAGGCTGCGACCGGAGCCCCGCGCGTCGGGTCCATGCGCATGTCGAGCGGACCGTCGGCTCGGAAGCTGAAGCCACGCTGCGGGTCGTCAAGCTGCGGTGAGGAGACCCCGAGGTCAAAGAGCACGCCCCGGCAAGAACGATCGTGCGCGTGTGCGGGCACGAGTGTGCCGAGCTCGGCAAACGACGCATGGACGAGCGTAAGCCGCATTTCGTCGGCAAAGCGGCGGCGGCCGGCCTCAATGGCCTGCGGATCCCGGTCGAGCGCGAGCAGGCGGCCTTCCCGACCCAGGGCCTGGAGAATGAGTGCCGAATGACCGCCACGCCCGAACGTCGCATCGACATAAAAACCGCCCGCTTCCAGGGCCAGCCCTTCCAGCGCCTCAGCGGCGAGCACCGGTGTGTGCTCATCCACGCGCGAAGCGGTAACCCGCCTCCCTGAGTGCTTTAACCAAGGACTTCCGCCCAGCCAACCTCGTCCGAGACCCCTAGATCGACAGTTGTTCGAGTTCGGACGGCAGATCGGTTCCGGTTTCTTCGTTGTTAAGCCAGAGGTCGCGCCGCTCGTTCCAGCGCACCTCGTCCCACAGCTCAAACCGATTACCCTGGCCGATCAGCATTCCGTGCCGCCCGAGCCTGGCGAATTCGCGCAGTTCAGGAGGCAGCAGGACCCTGCCATGCCCGTCCAGGAGGAGATCAGTCGCGTGGCCGACCATCAGCCGCTGCAGCCTGCGCGCGGTAGCGTTCAGACTGGGTAGCGCCATCAGCTTGCGTTGGATCTGCTCCCATTCAGGCAGGGGATAGATGAGGAGGCACTGGTCCTTATCGACGGTGACGACCAAGTTTCCCTGGGAAAGCTCGTGGATCTGCTCCCGATACCGGGTGGGCATGACCATCCGCCCCTTGTCGTCCAGGGTGATTTTTGTTGCACCGCGAAACATGACCTGTGAGGCGTGTTATCGCCCATTTCCCCCCACTCTCTCCCACCGGCTGCCACTATAGAAATCGGGGGCGAACTATGTCAATTGAAATAGTGAGAAATTCGTCGCAGTCACAACGACTTATGTGAAAAAACACAGTGTCAGGCCTGACGTTGGGCGCAATGATTCTTAGCAATCAGTAGGTTGGCCAACTAACTTTATACAGTGGATCATGATTTGGACCCCTGTACCGACTTCCAGGGGCGATGCGCCGCCGTAGGACGCGCCTCAATTTGACATAACACAAGCTTCGGGTTCAGCTTCCCCCACCCTGGGGCGCCATTGGATCGCCGTCGTCAAGGTGTAGAGCGCGCAGGTCACTGTCCCGCACCCTCGCGGAGCTTCCTCGGTGACAAGCCAGGGCCGGCGGCGCGGTGTCCCGGTGCTGCGGCGGGTCCAACAATCAACCTCAGGTCGGGTTCCAACACCCAACATGGTGCGGGCTCGTCATAAGTGCAGTGTTGGATTGCGCACACCGCGGCTGCACGGATCTAACACTGCGGTTGCATCGCGGTGATCGATGCGCCCCAGGAGTTCGCGCGCCCAGCGTGCATGCGGGAGGGCGGGCGCTGCTTGCGGAACCTACTGGGCTGCGGTCGGCAGCATGCGCAGCTCGCCGTTGTGCAGCTGCGCCCAGCCCATCTCGCGGTGCACGCGCCGGTCGTTGTCCAGGCTCAGCCGTCCGGTCAGCCCATCGACGTTGATGTTGCCGGCGACGCCGCGATGTTCCAGTGCCTGCGCGAGGCGAAACGCATCGAAGCCGAACGCGAACAGGCGGCCCCGATTCGGACCGCCGCTCGGCCACGCCTCGTGCGCGGCTGCGCGCACCGCATCGGGAAGATCGCCACCGAGGATCCACGGCATGTCCGGAAACATCAGCCCGTCAAGGTCCTCGTTGGCCTTCATGTCCGGCTCGAAGGCATCCGAGGTCGCGTAGGCGGGAATATCACCGGCGTAGTGGAAACGCAGCTGCGGACGCAGCTGCCGCTCGATGGCCGCCTGCGCCGGCGAGAAGATGAACTCGATGTCATTGCGCCGCCGCGGCTCGAAATTCAGCTTGGTGCCGAGGATCGACTCGAGGCGCTTGTGGCGCGCGTTGCTGTCGCTGATGCGCAGCACCTCGGTGATGGTCGGCGAGAAGTCCGTGCGCGTAAGGTCAATCTGGCCCACCGCGATCAGGTCGCCGCCGCCGGCGAGCAGTTCCTGCTTGAACGCGGCCAGCACGCGCGTCCCCCACTCCCCGGAGGGCACGAAGGCAACACCGCGCCGGTGATGGTCGTCCAGGATGCGCCGCGCGGCCAGGCGCGCCTCGTCCTCGGGCGAGAGCGCGAACTGGTAGAACTCGGCCGGAACGCCGTGCTCGGCGGGCAGGAAGTTCAGAGCCAGCAGCGGCGCATGGGCGCCGGGATATTCCGCCGCCGCGGTCACCTCCTCACGCGTCAGCGGGCCGACGACAAACGCGGCCCCGTCCGCGCCGGCCTGCTTCAGCGCATCGGCCACGCTCAGCGTCCCGGTGTCATAGACACGCACTTCGGGCCGCTCGGCGGCCGGCACTTGGTAGAGCGCGGTCATGAAGCCATCGCGCACGCTCTCTGCCGCGGCACTCGCGCGGCCGGTGAGCGGCAGCAGCAGCCCGATGTTCCCGGTGCGCGCGCCCGGCGCGGGGCGGCCGCCGGCGGTTCCCGGCGCCGGCCGCGCGGAGGGCTGCGCGATGCGCGCCTGCAGTTCCTGGTACTGCGCTGCCAGCCCCGCCTCGGTGGGCACGGGGATCTGCGCAAATTGGTGCGACGCCTGCAATGCCTGGCCACGCTCGAGGCTGAGCGTCACCTCGAGGAGTGCCTTCTCGGTGGCCTGCGCATCCGAGAGCGTGCCTTGCGGCTGCGCCAGCATCCGCGCTGCATCCTCGGGCAGGTGCGCTGCCAGATAGTCGTGCGCGGCGTGCAGCAGGTAGGTGTTGCGGTCCGCGCCGCTGTTCTGGTCGGCGAGCTGCTCGAGCACGCGAGCGGCACCGGCGACGTCACCGGAATGCTCCAGCGCCTGCACGCGATCCACCGATGGCGGCAGGTCCGCCCGCGGGGACAGGCTCGGGCACCCCGCCAGGGCCATGGCGGTCACGAGCACGGACAGTCGGGCAAGCGAGCGTACGCGGAGCATGAGTTGAAGGGCCTCTCGTTGGCGGGCAGGATGCTTGGGCGCCGCAATCCCTGCGGCATGAGACTGGGGATTATAGTGGCCAAGGCGCGCGGCAGGCTGCAAGTCATTGCCACCCCGATCGGCAATCTCGCCGACTTAAGTCCGCGCGCGCAGGAGGCGCTGCGCGGCGCCGACGTGATCGCCGCCGAGGACACGCGTCACACCCTCGTGCTCCTGCAGGCGATGGGGATCGCCCGGCCGCTGGTCTCACTGCACGATCATAACGAGCTCGAGCGTGTGCCGGACCTGCTGGCGCGCCTGGCGGACGGGCAGACCGTGGCGCTGGTAAGTGATGCCGGCACGCCGCTGTTGTCCGACCCGGGCTTCGAGCTGGTGCGCCAGGCGGCCGCGGCCGGCTTCGCGGTGCACGCCATCCCGGGACCCTCTGCGATCACCGCCGCGCTCGCCGGTGCGGGCCTGCCGGCGCGGCGCTTCTGCTTCGAGGGCTTCCTGCCCGCGCGCGAGCGCGAGCGTCGCGCCGCGCTCGCCGCGCTGGCGCGCGAGCCACGCACGCTGGTGTTCTTCGAGGCCCCGCACCGCATCGTGGCGACGCTGGCTGACATGGCGGCGGAATTCGGCGGCGAGCGTGCGGCAGTGGTGGCGCGCGAACTGACCAAGCTGCACGAGACCTTTTATCGCGGCTCGCTGGCGCAGCTTCTCGAGCGCGCACGTAACGAGGAGAACTTCGCACGCGGTGAGATCACCGTGGTCGTGCACGGTGCCGCGGCGCCGGCTGAAGGCGCCGTTGACGAGGCGCAGCTGCGCCGAACCGTCGATGTGCTGCTCAGGGAGCTGCCTCCGGGGCGCGCCGCGGCGGTTGCCGCACAGCTCACCGGCGCCCCGCGCGCCAGCGCCTATGCGCTCGCCCTCAAGCGCGGCAGCGCCCCACAGGAGCCGGAAGCCACCTCCTAGGCCCCCCCAGCGGGCGCCAGGGCGCTTTCGATTGACTTACGCCCGCGCCACCGTACCCTCAGCGCCTGAGTCGGCCGGGCAATCGCTGCTCCAGTGATGGGGTGGAGGAAAGTCCGGGCTCCGGCGGATCGGGTGCCAGGTAACGCCTGGGGGGCGTGAGCCCACGGAAAGTGCAACAGAAAGCAAACCGCCTAAGTCCTTCGCGGGACCGGTAAGGGTGAAACGGTGCGGTAAGAGCGCACCGCGTCGGTGGCAACACTCGACGGCATGGCAAACCCCACCTGGAGCAAGGCCAAATAGGGAAGTAGCTCTGACCCTCACGGGTGCAGGGCAGCGTCGATCCGCGCGCGCTTCCGGGTAGGCCGCTAGAGGTCCGTGGCGACGCGGATCCCAGAGGAATGATTGCCCTCGACAGAACCCGGCTTACAGGCCGACTCTTTTTCTACTCCGCGGCGCGGAGCTGCCCGCGCCTACTTCACGACCTTCAGCTGCGGGCGGCGGGGCGCGCCTTCATCGGCGTTGGTCGGGCGGCTGGGCGGCTCCGGACCCAGGTCCTGCTCTGAGAACACCATGCCCTCGCCGGTCTCGCGTGCATAGATGCCCAGCACCGCGCTGACCGGGAAGCGCACGTGATGGTTAACCCCGGCGAAGCGCGCATCGAACTGCACCTCCTCGGCGCCCATAGTCAGGTGGTGCGTGGCGCTCATGCTCAGGTTGAGCACGATCTTGCCGTCCTTGATGTGCGCGCGCGGCACCTCGATGCCCTCGGTTTCCGCGTCGACGATCACGTGCGGGGTGTTGCCGCAATCCGAGATCCACTCGTGCATGGCTCGCAGCAGGTAGGGACGTTTGGGCAGCGCCTTGCTCACGGACCTAGCATACGACTACAGGAGTCGCATCTCCTGCTCGCGTTCCGAGAGAGCCTCGCGGAAGCCTGGCCGCGCGAACACCAGCTGCGTGTACTTCTCGATGGCCTGCGCCTGCGGGGGCAGGTCGACCTCATAGTGCGGCAGCCGCCACAGGATCGGCGCGATGGTCGCATCCACCAGCGAGAACTCGTCCGAGAGGAAGTAGGGCTTCACCTTGAAAAGGTCGGTGCTCTGCAGGATGGTATCCCGCAGGATCTTCTTCAGCTTCACCGTCTGCTTCTTGTCTGGCTCGGTGTCGATCTGGCGCGCCAGCGCGTACCAGTCGCGCTCGATGCGATACAGCGCCAGGCGGAACTGCGCGCGCGACACCGGATCGACCGGCATCAGCGGCGGGTGCGGGAAGCGCTCATCGAGGTACTCGATGATGACGCGCGAGTCATAGAGCACCAAGTCGCGGTCCACCAGCGTCGGCACGCTGTGGTAGGGGTTCAGGTCGAGCAGGTCCTCCGGGAAGCGCCCGGCCTCGACACTGACAATGTCGATGCCAATGCCCTTCTCCGCGAGCACGATCCGGGTGCGATGGCTCCACGGGTCGCTCGGGGCGGAGAACAGCGTCATGATGGATCGTCTGCTCGACAAATTGCGCTCCTGCGACCGCCGCTAACTGAAAGCGCCGGCGCGCTTCCTGCGCCCGGCCGACGCCCTAGTGGACGTCTTTCCAGTATTCCTGCTTCACGAGCCATGCGAGCCACGTGAACACGAGCAGGAACAGCACGACCCAGACGCCCAGGTCACGCCGCGCCGCCTGCGTCGGCTCGCTGACGTAGTCCAGGAAGTTGACCGTGTCGCGTACGAAGCTGTCGTACTGCGCATCGGTGAGCCGCCCCGGGGAAATTGTCTCGAAGTGGTCGAACACCTGCTCGTGCGCAACCTCGCCGCCCTCGCCCTTCTGCGTAACGTCCTTGAATACCGCGCGCTTCAGGCCTTCGAGCTCGGAGAGCACGTGCGGCATCGCCGTGGTCGGCAGGCGCAGATTGTTGGCGCCGGTCGGCCGCGTCGGGTCGACGTAGAAGGTCTTCAGAAACTGGTAGATGTAGTCGCGGCCACGCGCGCGCGCCATGAGCGACAGGTCCGGCGGGGTCTTGCCGAACCAGTTGGCCGAATCCTCCGCCGGCATGCTGGTGAGGATGTACTGCGTGTCCTTGTCACCGGGTGGAATCAGGTCCTTCTGCAGCAGGTTCGGCGGGATCGCCAGATCGGTGCCGAGGCGCGACCAGCGCTCGTACTTGAGTGAATGGCAGCCCAGACAGTAGCTGGTGAAGTTGCGCGCCCCGCGCTGCACCGAGGGCAGGTCGGTGACGTTGTTGTCGGCGCGCCAGTGCTGCCAGTCCGCGCCAGCCTTGGCGGCGGCCTCGCCCTCGGCTGCAGCCTCGGCCGCCCAGGCAGTGCCAGCGCTCAGCACGGCGGCCACCACCACCGCACTGCGCAAGGCCCACATGGCGGTCCGCATCTCAGTGCGCATGGTAGGTCACTCTCTCGGGAACGGGACGCACCTTGTCTATGCTCGTGTAGACCGGCATGAGCCAGAAGAAGGCGAAGTAGATCACCGCGAAGATTCTCGCCAGCGCCACGTACACGCCTTCCGCGGGCTGCAGGCCGAGGTACCCGAGCGCGATGAAGGACACGGCGAACAGCGCGAGCATGGTGCGCGAGAGCCAGCCGCGGTAGCGCATGGACCGCACCGGCGAGCGGTCCAGCCACGGCACGAACAGGAACGACACCACCGCAAGACCCATCAGCAGCGCGCCCCAGCGCTGGTCGGGTACGGCGCGCAGGATCGCGTAGTAGGGGGTGAAGTACCACACCGGGGCGATGTGCTCGGGGGTCGACAGCGGGTTCGCCGGCTCAAAGTTCGGCGCCTCGAGGAACAGGCCGCCCAGGGTCGGCACGAAGAACACGACGATCGCCAGCAGCATGAGGAACACCCCGACGCCGAAGACATCCTTGACCGTGTAGTAAGGATGGAACGAGATGCCGTCCAGGGGCTTGCCGTCCGGGCCCAGCTTCTCCTTGATCTCGATGCCATCCGGGTTGTTCGAGCCGGTGCGGCGCAGCGCCACCAGGTGCAGCGCCACCACCAGCAGCAGCCCGAGCGGCAGCGCCACGACATGCAGGGCGAAGAAGCGGTTGAGGGTGGCATCGGCGATGCCGTAGTCGCCGCGGATCCACTCGACCAGCCCCGGGCCGATGGCCGGTATGGTGCCGAACAGGTTCACGATCACCTGCGCGCCCCAGAACGACATGTTGCCCCAGGGCAGCACGTAGCCCATGAACGCCTCGGCCATGAGCACCAGGTACACGAGCATGCCGATCAGCCACAGCAGCTCGCGCGGCTTCTTGTACGAGCCGTACAGGAAGGCGCGGAACATGTGCAGATAGACCACGATGAAGAACGCCGAGGCGCCGGTGGAATGCAGGTAGCGGATCAGCCACCCGAAGTTGACCTCGCGCATGATGTATTCGACCGAGTCGAACGAGGTCAGCTCGCCGGGCTTGTAGAACATCGTCAGGAAGATGCCGGTCAGCAGCTGCAGCACCAGCACCACGAGGGCCAGCGAGCCGAAGAAGTACCAGATGTTGAAGTTCTTCGGCGCGTAGTAACCGGTCAGCTGGTCGGCGACGAACTCATCGACCGGCAGGCGCTTGTTGATCCAGGCCCACAGTCCCTTCTTCGCCGGCGCCGCATCAGGCGGCAGAGCTGCCGGGGCGCCACTTGCACTCTTGACGGTCATCAGGCGGCTCCCTTCCCGTCGCTGCCCACCAGCAGCGTGCGCTCGTTGGGGTAGGAGTACGGCGGCACCCGCAAGTTGATCGACGCCGGGGATCCCTGGAACACGCGTCCGGCGAGGTCGAAGCGCGACCCGTGGCACGGGCAGAAAAAACCACCGGGCCAGCTCGGGTACAGCTCGCCGGCGGCGAAGCGCTGCTTGGGCAGGCAGCCCAGGTGCGTGCAGGTGCCCACCAGCACCAGGAATTCGTCGCTGCGCGCGCGCACCGCGTTCTTCGCGTATGCGGGCTGGTCCGAATCCTTCGACTCGGGGTCCTTGAGGTCAGCGTCGTGCCCGGCGATGCGCTTGACCATGTCGGGCGTGCGACGCACGACATAAATCGGCGAGCGGCGCCATACGGTGGTGGCCATCTGGCCCGGCTCGAGCTTGGAGAGGTCCATCTCGGTGGGTGCACCCTGCGCGCGGGCGCGCTCGGACGGGGACCAGGATTCGATGAAGGGGACCACGGCAAATGCCGCCCCGACCGCCCCGGTGGCGATCGTCGCCCGGGTGAGAAACTTGCGTCGGCTCAAGTCGACTTGCTCGTCGGCGACGACTGCGTGATCCGCCATTCCAACCCTCTCCCGGTTAACGACTCACCCACCGCTGCGCGTGCTTCCGCGTCCGCTCGCGCTGCGCAGGCCGTGGCCTGGGCATGCGCGATTTCGTACCTTGCGGGGGGCGGCGCATTATACACATACGAATACCCCCTTCTGAGGCGCGCTTGTGCGCCGCGTGCGCGGGATTCCCGGAGACTTCGATGCTCAACCGCCTCGGCCGGGGCCTCATCTTCGTCGCCGGTTCGGTGGTCGGCGGACTCGCCCTTGCCTTCCTGATCGTGGCACTGCGCCCGGACCTGATCCGCGGGGCCCCCGGCACCGCCCCCGCGGTCCCGCCGGCCGCGCCCGCCGCGCCGGCGCCGAGCGTCACGGCTCCCGCGCATGCCAGCTACGCGGGCGCGGTGCAGCGTGCCGCCCCGGCGGTGGTCAATGTCTACACCGCCCGCCTGGTGACCGAGCGCGTCGCCCCCTCGCTCGGGGAGCTGTTCGGGGATTACATGCCGCGCTATCGCCAGCGGATCGAGCGCAGCCTCGGCTCCGGGGTCATCGTGGATGCGGCGGGCCACATCGTCACCAACCACCATGTCATTGCCAACGCCGATTCGGTGCGCGTGCAACTCGCCGACGGCCGCGTGGCCGATGCACGCATCGTCGGGCGCGACCCGGACACGGACCTGGCGGTACTCAAGATCGACCTCACCCCGCTGCCGGTGGCCGACTTCGGCCGCTCGGACCTGCTGAAGGTCGGCGATGTGGTGCTCGCGATCGGCAATCCCGTGGGCCTGTCGCAGACGGTTACACACGGCATCGTCAGCGCCACCAGCCGCCAGCAGCTGGGCATCGCCCCGCTCGAGGACTTCATCCAGACCGACGCCCCGATCAACTTCGGCAATTCCGGCGGCGCACTGATCGACTCCAGCGGGCTGCTGATCGGCATCAACACCGCCATCGTGGCCAAGAACATTGGCGTCGAGGGCATCGGCTTTGCGATCCCGGTGAACATGGTGCGCGGGGTGATGGACGAGATCATCGCCCACGGACGCGTCATCCGCGGCTGGATCGGCATCATCCCCGAGGATCTCTCGCCGGAGCAGGCCGAGCAGCTGCACCTGGCGCAATCCGGGGTGGTGATCGGTAACCTGTACGTCGGCAGCCCGGCGCAGAAGGCCGGGCTGCTCCCCGGGGACCTGCTGCTGGCCATCGACGGCGTCGCCCCGCACAGCGCGCAGGATGCGCTCGGCCGCATCGCCGGGCACAAGCCCGGCAGCACGGCCCGGGTGCGGGCGCTGCGTGCGGGGCGTACGTTCGAGGTGGAAGCCGTAGTGGGTGAGAGGCCGCGACCGCAATGACCAAACTGAGCCTACTGCGCTTTGATTCGCGTGCCGAGCTGGATGCGGCGCTGGAGGCGCGGCTGTGCGCCGCGCTCACGGTGCCGGGCCCCTCGGCGGTCATGCTCGCCGGCGGCAGCACGCCGATGCCCGCCTACCGCGCGGTCGCACGCCGGATCGGCGCGCACGACGACCGCTTGCACGTGCTGTTCAGCGATGATCGCTACGTCGCAGCGGATGCGGCGGCGAGCAACTACTTCCAGTCACGGCCGCTGCTCGATGTGCTCGGCCTGCCGAGCGAGTCGCTGCTGCGGGTTGACACGCAGCTGCCGCTGCCCGAGGCGGCGGCAGACTACGACCGGCGGCTGTCGGCCATGCTCAGCTCCGGCGTGCGCATCGGACTCGGACTGCTCGGCCTGGGCGCCGACGGGCACACCGCCTCGCTATTCACGGCCGCAGATCTGGAGCGTGCCCGCGGCCACTATGCGATCGCGGTGCAGCGCCCGGACGGGCTGGCCGCGGTGAGCGTCACCCCGGAGCTGATCGCGACCATCGGCGCGCCGCTGTTCGTGCTGGCCGGTCATGACAAGCAGGAGCCGCTGCGCCGCATGCTGGCACATGACGAGGCGCTGGTGGCGTGGCGCGCCGTGCAGGGATGCGCGCAGGTGGAGCTGTGGGTGTGCCCCTGAGCGCTGACGTCGCTGCCGGCCTCACGTATGCTCAGCGGCGTGCCGCGGCGGGAGCAACTGCGCAAGGGCCGCCGGCCTGAGCGGCCACGCGTTACGCCGGGGCAGCAGCGCCCGTCGCACCCGCTGCCAATCGCTTTTCCGGAACTGGACATGAATAGCTCGCCCGACCCGCAGATTCGCCAGGCCCAGGCGCTGCAGCAAGCCGGACGCCTGGCCGATGCCGAGCAGGCCTACGCGCAGATCGTGGCGCGCTGGCCGGCGCTGCCTGACTGCTGGTACAACCTGGGGGTCGTGCAGCGCCTGCAGGGCCGCGCCGAGCAGGCGCTCGCCTCCTACTCTGAAGCCCTGAACCACGGGGTGGCCCGGCCCGAGGAGGTCCATCTCAACCGCGCGGTCATCCTCAGCGATGCCTTGCGGCGGGTGCCGGAGGCGGAGGCGGAACTGCACACCGCGTTGCGGCTGAACCCGACGTACCTGCCGGCGCTGCTGAACCTCGCCAACCTGCACGAGGAGCGCGGCGAGCACGAGGCGGCGCGCACGCTGTACGGCCAGATCCTGACCCTGGACCCGATGAGCTTCCTGGCCTTGGCACGCCTGGTGAACCTGCTGCCGCGCGGCGCGCACGACACGCAACTGATCGCGCGCCTCAGGTCCGCGCTGGCGCGCCCGGAGGCTTCCGCCGGCGACCGCGCGCATCTGGGTTTCGCGCTCGGGCGGGCGCTGGACGGGCTCGGGGACTTCCCCGGCGCGTTTGCGGCCTACCAGGCGGCCAACCAGGACAGCCGCGCCAGCGCGGCGCCGCCGGCCCGCTACGACCGCGCCGCACACGAGCAACTCGTGGACGAGCTCATCGCCACGCAGCTGCCGCCGCCGGTGAACGCCGGCACTCAGTCACGACCGCGGCCGGTGTTCATCTGCGGCATGCTGCGCTCCGGGGCGACGCTCGCAGAGCAGCTGCTCGCCGGCCATCCGGACGTGGGCGCCGGCGGCGAGCTGCCGCTGTTGCCGCGCATCATCAGCAGCCAGCTGTTGCCATTCCCGGCGGCCCTGACCCGCACCCCCGCCGCGCAGCTCGCGCGGCTGGCAGATGCCTACCGCGCGAGCTGCGCCACCCTGTTCCCCGCGGCCGCCCTGGTGACCGACAAGCGCCCCGACAATTTCTTCTGCATCGGCCTGATCAGAGACCCTGTTTCCCGACGCCCTGATCGTGCACACGGTGCGCGACCCGTTGGACAACTGCCTGTCACTGTTCTTCCTGCACCTTGATCACCACCTGAGCTACGCCCTGGATCTTGCGGACATCGGGCACTTCTACGGCCAGTACCAGCGCCTGATGGCTCACTGGAAGCGGCTGGACGGCGCCTCGATCATCGACTTCGACTACGACCGGTTCGTGAAGTCCCCCGAGTCCACTGCCGCGCAACTGTTCGACTCGCTGGGGCTGGCATGGCATGCGCGCCTGCTGGGCTCCCCCGCCAGGGACGGCAGCGCCAGTGCATCGCCGCGATGCGCGCCGCCCCACCCGCACGCGGCCGGACGTGCGCGACACTATCAGGCACAGCTCGCACCCCTGCGCGCCGCGCTCGGGCTCGGGCCGCCGGAGTCTCGGGCCGAGGCCGGATGACCGAGGTCGTGCCGCTGTTCGCCACACCCTTCGGTGTGGTCACCCTGCCGGGGGCGCACGCGGCGAGCGCCGCACTGGCCGGCATGTTCACCGCGCGGGCACAGCCGCCATGGGCAGCCGCCGATCCCGCGCTTCCGGCCGCCACGGTCCGCAGCCGGGATGACCTCACCGAATGGCGGGAAGCCTCGGTGACGCAGTTGCTTGCGGAGATGCTGGCGGGTGTGACCGCGGTGGCCGTCTCGATCAGTGATCTCGGCCCTGAAGAGTTTGCGACCTTGCGCCGTGAGGCGCGCGCATGGTTCACCGTGATCGGCACCAACGGCTGCGTGCCCCCGCATACCCATCCGAACACCTCCTGGGTCGCCGTGTATTGCGTGACGGCACCCCCGCCGGCGCCGGCGCGTGCCGACAGCGGCGCACTGCGCCTACACGAATTCCGCCCCGGAGGCATGTTCATGGACTCGGCCCAGGGCACCGCCCGCATGCCCTACCGGCCGGGGCACTGCACCTGGCGACCCGTTCCCGGCCAGATGGCGGTTTTTCCCGCCGCGATCACGCACGAAATAGCACTTTTGCGTGCAGATGGGCCCCTGATCCTGGTGAGCGCGCGGGTCCGCTTCGTCGGCGTTGACCAGCCATGGATGCCGCCGTGGTAGCGCCTGCGCTCACCCTGCACTCCCGCTTCGCCGTCGCCCTGGCCGAGCTGCAGCTGAACCCTTGCGAGGCGCTCAACGCGGAGCTGGAGGCGCTGTTCCTGGCCCGCGAGACCGCCGAGTACCGCAACCCGATGCCCAGCCATATTCCCCAGGAGGAAATGTTCGAGAGCCGGTTCAACCTGTTCCGCTGGCTCGAACCATGCGTGCAGCAGCTGCGGTCCTTCGTGCTCGAGGGAGTCGCCCAGACGGTGTTGCGGGCCACCGATCTGACCCTTCAGGACCTCGGGCGCCTGAAATTCCACAACCACACCTGGTTCCACGTTACCCGGCAGGCGGGCTCGTTCGTGGCCCACAACCACCCGATGGCCTCCTGGTCGGCCGTGTACTGCGTCCGCGCCGGGCAGGCAGCCCCGGGGCAGCCCCACAGCGGCGTGCTGCGCCTGGCGGACCCGCGCAGCGGGGCCGGTGCCTATCGAGACCCTGCCAACCAGCGCCTGCATCCGCCCTTTGCCCTGCGGCCGGTCGAGCTGCGGCTGGTCCCCGGGCAGCTCGTGGTCTTCCCGTCTTACCTCTTCCACGACGTCTCGCCCTTTTACGGGACGGACACGCGCATCACGGTCGCCACGAACTGCTGGTTTGCCGAATAGACCACGTCCAGTCGCCGCAACGGGGGCTGTTGCACGAAAGACACAACGGGAAATGGCGTGGGGAGAGCGGTAAAGCTCGAATATTGTCTTTTGCGCACAAGTGTTGCGGCGTGTAGTATTTATGCAATAGCGGCTGCGAGCGCAACATTCCAGCAACTGCGCCGCTGTTGCACGTCCTTTCTACCGGAACTTCTGGGGAGATAAACGAATGACGAAGTCCAATCGCGCCTTGCGACAGGCCGTCCGATTCGCACTGGCAACTGCTGCCAGCGCATCGGCACCGATCGCATTTGCGCAGACCGCACCCGCCACTGCTGCCGGCGCCGGGCAGATCCAAGAGGTGGTCGTCACGGGTTCACGCCTGATGCAGGCGCCGAACGACGTATCGATCAGTCCGATCACGAGTGTGAGCCAGGAAGACATCAAGCAGACCGGCTTGGTGCGCACCGAGGACGTGCTCCAGAACCTGCCGCAGGTCGCTGTCGAGCAGACCTCGGGCAACTCCATCAGTTCGGTCGGTGTTGCGACCGTCAGCCTGCGCGGCTTAGGTTCACAGCGCACCCTCGCGCTGGTGGACGGCCGTCGCCTGAACCCCGGCGGTGCCGGTGGTGTTCCGGGCGGCAACGCCAGCGCTGCCGACATCAACCAGATTCCGGCGGACCTGATCGAGCGCGTTGACGTGCTCACCGGCGGCGCCTCGGCCGTGTACGGCGCGGATGCCGTGGCCGGCGTCGTCAACTTCGTCATGAACACTCACTACGAAGGCGTCGAGATCAATGCGGGTTATAGCTTCAATGAGCACAAGAACGATGATCAGACGTACCTGAACTACCTGTCCCAGTCGGGCAACCCGATTCCCCCGAGCACGGTGAACACGGGTCAGAACCGCACTGCCTCGATCATCATGGGTGCCAACTTCGCTGACGGCAAAGGCAATGCCACTGCCTACGTCACCTACCTGAACAGCTCCCCAGCGGTCGGCAGTCAGTTTGACCACGCCGGTTGCACTCTGAACGGCAGCTCCTCGAACCTGGCCGCGCCACCGTTCTGCGGCGGCTCCTCGACCAGCGCCGGCGGCCGCTTCAAGCTGTTTGGTCTGGCCGGAGTGGGAACCACCGCTCACCAGGTCACGCTGCTGGACAACACTGTGGATCTGGCCAATGGCAGCTTCCGTAACTGGAATGGCGGAACCGACGCCTACAACTACGGGGCGCTCAGCTACTTCCAGCGCCAGGCCGAGCGCTGGACCGCTGGTGCCTTCCTGCATTACGACGTGAATGATCACGTGCAGGCCTACTCGGAGACCATGTACGCCCGCAATAAGAACCAGGCGCAGTACGGACCGAGCGGCGCGTTCGCCTACACCCAGTTCCAGACCAGCTGCGACAACCCGCTGCTGACGGCGCAGGAAGTGGCGACCATCTGTACGCCGGCAAATCTCGCGGCCAACCAGGCCGAGTTCGGCGGCACCGGCCTGCAGTTCACGGAGAACCTGGGCCGGCGCAACGTCGAAGGCGGCGGACGCCAGGACAACTACCTGTCCAATTCCATTCGCCAGGTCGTCGGCTTCAAGGGCGAGATCAACAGCGCCTGGACCTACGATGCCTACGCCCAGCTCGGCATCACCGACTTCTCGGACTTTGAAGGTAACTTCTTCGGCACCCAGCAGATCGGCTATGCGCTGGATGTCATCGCCAATCCCGCCGTCGGCGGAGTTGTCGGGGTCCCGGCCGGCACTCCGGTTTGCCGCTCGGCCCTGCCCAACGGCACGCAGCCGACCTGCGTGCCGTACAACATCTGGCAGAAGGGTGGCGTCACGCCTGCGGCCCTGGCCTACCTGACGGTTCCGGCCAGCTACGGCTCGAACTCCACGGAGTACATCGCCGATGCCTCGGTGACGGGCGACCTGGGCAAGTACGGCATACAGCTGCCGAGTGCCAACAGTGGCCTGAACGTCAATATCGGTGCCGAGTACCGCTCGGAGCGGTTCAAGTTCAGCCCCGATTACATCTTCCAGAACGGCTTCCAGGCCGGCGGTGCACCGGCGGGTCCGATCGACGGCTACTTCCACGTCTGGGAAGGCTTCGTCGAGGGGCGCATGCCGCTGATCCAGGAGAAGCCGGGCGCGTACCTGCTGTCGCTGGAGGCCGGCTATCGCTACTCCACGTACACGGAAGGGTTCAACACCAACACCTACAAGTTCGGCGTTGAATATGCCCCGATCCGTTCTGTGCGCCTGCGCGGCGGCTACAACCGCGCCGTGCGCGCGCCGAACCTGAACGAGCTGTTCCAGCCGGCCGCGGTGGGCGCCGGTGGCACGGCCGATCCGTGCTGGGGCTCCACGCCGATCTACACGTTCCAGCAGTGCGCGCGCACGGGCGTGACGGCACAGGAATACGGCAACATCGACGTCAACGGTGCCGCGCAGATCAACACCCAGGTGTCGGGTACCAAGACGCTCAAGCCGGAGACGGCTGATACGTTCACGGTCGGTGGCGTATGGCAACCGGACTTCGTGCAGGGGCTGTCGATCTCGGTTGACGCCTTTGACATCAAGATCAAAGAGACGATCACCTCGCTGTCCTCGAACACGATGATCGCCAACTGCGCGGTGAACGACGACCCGACGTCGTGCTCCTATATCCATCGCGGCGCCGGCGGTTCTCTGTGGTTCAACACCGCTGAATTCGTCGCGGTGCCGTTCCAGAACATCGGCCAGGTGGAGACCAAGGGTGTCGACCTCGAAGGCAACTACCACCTGACCATGGGTCACATGGGCCGGCTGGCCCTGAACCTGACGGGCACGTACACGGACAGCTTCACGCTGGCCCCGATCCCGGGTGTCAACTATGACTGCGCCGGCTTGTGGGGTTCGACCTGCGGAGCACCGCTGCCGAAGTGGCGCCATGTGTTGAATGCGACCTGGGGCACGCCCTGGGCCGGACTGGACCTGACGCTGCGGTGGCGCTACGTCGGAACCTCGGACGTCGATCGTTCGAGCTCCAACCCGGCGCTCTCCAGCCCGTACTACCCGTACACGGCGCACATCCCGGCTTACAACTACGTGGACGTCTCGGCCGCAATACCGTTCGGCCATGCGTTTGAGGCCCGCGTTGGTGTCAACAACATCGCCGACAAGAACCCGCCGTTGATCCTGAACGGCACGTATTCGGACTGCCCGAACACGAGCTGCAACGACAACACCTGGGTGGGTACGTACGACTCGCTGGGCCGCTACATCTACTTCAACCTGACCGCGAAGTTCTGAGCGAAGCTTCCAGTTTGACGATCATTTACGGCGGGCTTCGGCCCGCCGTTTTTTTTGGCCCGCCTCCGGCGGCACCGCCGCGTGGGCCGCGCCCGACGAGCGTGGCATCATGCGCGCATGGCACGTGACCTCAAGGCAGACCAGGAATTGCTCGGCAGGGTCCTGGCACACGCCCAGAACCGCAATATCACCCAGGCCGCCGCGCTCGCCGAGCAGGCGCTGGCGGAGGGCTTCGAGCATCCGCTGCTGCTGAATGTCCTGGCGACCCGCCTCGAGGAGGAGGGCAAGCTCGAGGAGGCCGCGCGCCTGCTCGAGCGCGGCGTCACGCTGGCCCCTGCCGACGTGCCGGTTCGCAACGCGCTCGCGTTGGTGCTGCAGCGCCTGGAGCGGCCCCAGGAGGCGCTGGCGCACATCGAGGCGATCCTGGCAGAGCACCCGCAGCTGGCCTTTGCGCACGCGAGCAAGGGCAACGCGCTCATTGCGCTGGGCGCACTCGGCCAGGCTCAGGCGAGCCATCTGCGGGCGCTGGAACTGGACCCGGACAACATGGCCGCCATGGGCTCGCTGGCCTCGATCGCCACCCACCGCGGCGAGCACGCCGGCGCACGACGCTGGGCCGAGCGGCTGCTGGCGCGCGCCCCGGGCTTCCCGGATGCTGTACTCAGCGTTGCGGCCGCCGACCTGGCCGGGGGCGCCACGGCGCGCGCCGAGACCGCCCTGCGCGCGCTGCTCGCGGACCGCCGCGCCGGGGCCAGGGATCGCGCCCGCGCGCTGGGCCTGCTGGGGGATGTACTCGATGCGGCGGGCCGCTACGCGGAGGCCTTCGCCGCCTACAGCGCCTGCAACGAGCTCACGGCGCAGGCGTATCGGCACTTTGCCGAGCCGAGCCCGTTCACCTACACGCGCACGCTGGCCGAGACCTTCGCCGCCTGCGCGCCGGCCTGGCCGGCTGCGGCCGCCGCGCAGCCAGCTGCCGGTGGCCCGGCCGGGCACGTGCTGCTCATGGGCTTCCCGCGTTCGGGCACGACGCTGCTCGAGGTGATCCTCGACGGCCACCCGCAGGTGGCCAGTCTCGAGGAACACGACCTATTCACCGAGGGTGTGTTGCGGTACCTGCACGACCCGCGCTCGCTTGATTCGCTACTGGGGGCCAGCGAGGAGCAACTGGAGAGCCTGCGCGCGGCCTACTGGCGCCGCGTGCGCGCCGGCGGCGCCGAAGTGGCGGGCAAGCTGTTCCTCGACAAGCATCCGCTCAACACACTCAAGCTGCCGCTCATCGCGCGGCTGTTCCCCAATGCCAAGATCCTCTTTGCCCGCCGCGACCCGCGCGATGTCGTCCTCAGCTGCTTCCGGCGCCGCTTCAGGATGAACCCGGCCATGTACCAGATGCTCACGCTGAAGAGCGCAGCGCAGTTCTACGATGCAGCGATGGACCTCGCGGCGGTTGCGCAGCCGGTGCTGGGCCTGGCCTGGTACGACGTGCGCTACGAGAGTCTGGTGGCAGACTTTGCCGCCGAGACCGTGCGCATCTGCGAGTTCCTCGGCATCGAATGGACCGGCGGCATGAGTGAGTTTGCCTCGCGCGTGCAGTCGCGTGCGAGCGCCACCCCGAGCACCGCGCAGCTGGCGCGCGGCCTGGACCAGTCCGCGGTGGGTCACTGGCGGCACTATCGTGAGCACATCGCCCCGCTCGAGGCGGTGCTGGCACGCTGGACCGCGCTGTATGGAACGCCTTAGCTAGCGCACCCGGCTGCGACTACTGCGAGCGCTGCGCCCGGAAGGTGTGGTGGGCGGGAGTCGTGATTAGGTAGGAACCCAGCGAGGCGCGCCGGATCGTTACTGCGCCGCCGGGCTGAGGTGGACCGCTCGCATCGAGGTAGGTCCAGGTCTGGCCGTTGTCCAGCACCGCAAAGACATTCCCCTGGCGATCCGCGGTCGCACTGACCACGTGCGCCGCGACCAGCTGCGTCGCCTGCTCGGTCGGCACGGTGTGCGTGCTCATGCCGAAGCCGCCCGCCGCTGCCGGCGCCGCCGCTGCGCTGGCGACGGCCGCCCCCGGCGCGCTGGCCTTGGCGACCGCAGGTGTTGCAGACGGGTGCATCTTCGCGACCGCGAGGGAGTCGTAGCAGGCCAGGCGCTGGTCGACGGCGACAATCGCCGCGCAGTGCGCCAGCTCGCTCACACTCACCGTCGGTGCCGGCGCCGCCCCGGACAGGGCGCTCCCGGTCAGCAGCGGCAGCAGCCAGGCGCTGCGGCCACCGCTCACAGGTTCTTCTCCGCGGACAGCGCGTAGTGGCTCACGTATACCTGGGTCGCCGCGGTGATCATCTCGCGCTCGGCGGTGCTGAGCAGCGGATTCCAGATGTCGAATATCAGGATGGCGCGCGGGGTGTCGGAGTCATTCCACGCTTCGTGCTCGATGGTGTCATCGAACACCCACGCCTGACCCGGAATCCACTCGCGCGTGGTCCCGCCCACCCGGAAGCCGCAGCCCGGCGGCACGACCAGCGGCAGATGGACGGTGAGACGTGTGTTGGTGACCCCGGTGTGTGGCGGGATCCTGGTCCTGGCGTCGAGCACCGAGAAGAACGCCGTCGGGGCGCGCTGGGTAATGCGTGGGCGCGGCACGTGCTCCTCGAGCACGCGGGCGGTCACCGGGCAGCGCGCGATGTGCCCCTCATCGGGCGTTCCCTGGTTCCACAGAAAGTACGCGCTCCAATTGCGCGAGCGGTTCAGGTCCCGGAACTGGTCCAGCGGCATGTCCGGCGGGAAGTCGATGTAGGGCTGCAGGCCCTCACGGTCGGCTATCAGCACGCGCATGAGCTCCGCGCGGATCTGCTCGCTCGCGCCTTCCAGCGCCGCGAGCCATGGGAACTGGGCACGCTCGAAGAACTCGATCGCCGGTAACTCGGGGAAATACATCCAGGTCGGTTGCGAGTGGTAAATGCTGCGCCGGCCCATCAAGGCCTCGAGGCAGGCGTCGACCCGCCGCTGCGCATTACCCCCATGGCGCGCGCGAATCGCCGCCAGCGGCGCCTCCATCGCACTGGTGAGTTCGGCCAGGTCCTTCTCGACCAGCCGTTTCGCACGACCAACCGCCTCGTGCAGGTGCGGCGCCGGTTCGGTGCCCGGCGGGATGCAGGCGATCGCACTCTGGTAGGTGCGCGCGGCGTTGTGCAGGTCACCGACGTCCTCCAGGTAGGCCCCCTTCTGCAGCAGGGCGGACAGGTGGCGCGGCGCGAGCTCGAGCGCCTTCTGGATCGCGTCCATCTCCTCGGCGCGCTGCCCCAGCGCCTTGAAGCTGCTGGCGAGGTTGGCCCACAGGGACGGGTGGTTGGGGTCGAGCCGTGTGGCGCGCTCGAACAGGGCGCGCGCCTGCGCCGCCTCGCGGCGGTCCAGCATGCGGATCCCGAGTTCGTTGAGCACCGCCGGGTGATTGGGGACGCGCTGGGCAAGCGCCACCAGGATCTGATCGGACTCCCCGGCGCGGCCGGCGGCGGCCGCGGCCTTGGCAGACTGCAGGGTGCGGATTACCGCGGCATCATCCAGGACAGCGGGCGCTGAGGTGTTCAATCCGTCATTCCCAGTAAGCGTGCAAGATCAGCCGATTATACGCGCGGCCTGCACCGCCGCGGCAGCTCGTGCAGCGGCGCGCGGCTGCATTGACTACCCCGGCACAGTCGGCTTATATACCGGCCGCCGTCGCAGGAAGACGCGCGCGCATTCCCAAAGCGCAGACCGTACTCCTGCTGCCAGCGCGCTGGCGCCACAGCATCCCTGGAGCTCCCGACTTGACGACCAATGCTTCCGCAGACCTCGAACTCATGCGCGCCTCGATGCTGCTTGACTCGGACCCGGCGGGTGCGGCCCGGCGCGCCAGCGAGGTCCTGGCCCGCTTTCCCGGTCACGCCGAGGCAAGCCTGCTGCTGGCCTCCGCCTGCCGCAACCTCGGCGAGCCGGCAACCGCGGCCGGCGTGCTGGAAACGCTCGCCGCCACGAGCGCGGATTCGCCTGCGCTGCTGCTGGAACTCGGACGCGCCTACGCTGCCAGCGGGCGCGTTGCCGAGGCGATTACCACCCTGGAGAAGGCGGTAGCGACCGATCAGAAGTTTGCCGACGGCTGGCGGGAGCTGGCTGTCCAGAGGTTCGTCGCCGGCGATACCCTCGGCGGCGACCAGGCCTATGCGCGCTACACACTCCTGTGGCGCCAGCCGCAGGAACTACTCGATGCGCTGCGCGCGCTCGGCGAGCACCGCATCGAGGCCGCCGAACAGATCCTGTGGCGGCGCCTCAAACACTCGCCGCACGATGTGGCCGCACTGCGGCTGCTCACCGAGGCCGCGTTGCAGCGCGAGGACGATGTCAAGGCCGAGCAGTACCTGAGGCAGTGCCTCGCGCTCGCGCCGGGCTTCGCCGCCGCGCGCTACGATCTGGCGCAGCTGTTGTTTTCCAAACAGCACCTTGTCGAGATGATGAGCCATCTTGCGCGGCTGCTCGCGGCGCAGCCAGGCGCCGTCAGCTACCTGAGCCTCAAGGCGCACGGCTTGCGCCTGCTCGGGCGCAACGATGAGGCAATGGCCCTTGTCGATGAGTTGATCGCTGCCCATCCGCGCGAGGAGCAGGTATGGGTATTGTACGGCGGCATGCTGCGGGAGATGGGTGAGAAGGCCCGCGCGATCGATGCCTTCCGCCAGGCAATCGCTTTGCGCCCCGGCTCACCGGGCGCCTACGTGAGTCTTGCCAATCTGAAGACGTTCCGCTTCAGTGACGAGGACCTTGCGGCCATGCGGCAGCAGCTCGCCCTCGACAGTGTTCGTGGTGCCGACCGCGTCCAGCTCGAGTTCGCCCTCGGTGCCGCCTGCGAATATCGCAACGAGTTCGCGGCCTCCTTCGAACACTACGCCCGCGGCAATGGACTGCACCGTTCCACGCTGTACTATGATCCCGGGTTCGTGACCGAGCGGGCGCAGCGCACGCGGGAGTTGTTCACGGCGCAGTTCCTTGCCGAGCGCCAGGTCTGGGGCAGCCAGCAGACAGACCCGATCTTCATCGTCGGCCTGCCGCGCTCCGGCTCGACGCTCCTGGAGCAGATGCTCTCCTGCCACTCGCAGGTGGAGGGCACGCGCGAGCTCCCCGACCTGCCCACCCTCGCCCTGGAGCTGGTGTCGCAGGTCGAGACGCCGACGCAGGCGACGCTGTTCGAGAAGTTCGCGGCGCTGCGTCCCGAGGAGGTGGCCAACCTCGCCGCGCGCTACCTGGAGAGCACTCGCCGGCACCGCCAGCAAGGCAAAGGGCGCTTCGTCGACAAACTACCCGGCAACTGGTCGCTGCTCGGGTTCGTGCTGCTGCTGTTTCCGCGCGCCTCGATCATCGATGCGCGCCGCCATCCGCTGGGCAGCGGCTTCTCCTGCTACAAGCAGCTGTTTGCCCGCGGCCAGCAGTTTACCTACGATCTGCGCGAGGTCGGACTGTTCTCCCGCGACTACATCGGCCTGATGCAGTACTTCGATGAGATTCTCCCGGAACGCATACACCGCGTGTACTACGAACAGCTCGTCAAGGAGCCCGAGGGCGAACTGCGCAAGCTGCTCGCCTACTGCGGCCTGCCCTTCGAGGAGCAATGTCTGCGTTTTCACGAGAACCCGCGGGCCGTGTCGACGCTCAGTTCCGAGCAGGTCCGCCAGCCGCTCTACACCGAGGGCGTGGACCACTGGCGCAACTACGACGAGTGGCTCGGGCCGCTGAAGAGCGCGCTCGGCGAGCTCGTTGCGCAGTATCCGGTGTGACGGGCCGCGCATGACCGATATCCAGGCGACGCTCGCGAGCGCCCGCGCCCTGCACCAGCAGGGGCGCCTCGCCGAGGCCATCCCGTTGTATCGCGAGGTGCTCACGCTGGAGCCGCGCAATGTCGAAGCGCTGCAGCTGCTCGGCGTGGCGCTGGCGAGTGTGGGCGACTTTGAGCGCGCCACCGTGCTGTTGAGTGGCGCGGCGCAGCTGACACCCAACAGTGCCGCCGTTCAGGCCAATCTGGCCGCGGCGCTGAGTGGCAGCGGACGCTGGCAGGAGGCGCTGAGTGCCTACGAACATGCACTGCGCAGCGAGCCGCGTCTGCCGGCGGCGCTACGTGGACAGGCCGCAGCGCTGATGCAGCTGGGGCGCCACGAGGCTGCCACGTCGGCGTTCCGCAAGGCGGTTCGGCTGATGCCGGGGGACGATCAGGCCTGCAACGGCCTCGGCGTGGTGCTGGAGCGCGCCGGGCAGGCCACCGAGGCGCGCGCGCAGTTTCTGCGGGCGATCGAACTGAACGCGGCCAACGCGGAGGCGCATCACAACCTCGGACTGCTCGATGCGGCTGCAGGAAGACCCGCTGCGGCGCTGGCGAGCATCGAGCGCGCCCTGGCACTGCAACCCACGAATCCGCTCCTCCTGGTCAATCATGGCACGCAGCTGCTCGCACTCGGGCAAGCGACGGAGGCGCTGCGCAGCTTTGAGCGGGCGCTCACCCTGCAGCCCGCGGATGCAGTCACGCATTACAACCGCGGGCTGGCGCTGTTCTTACTCCAGCGGCATCCGGAGGCGCTGGCGAGCTTCGAGCGTGCCGTCGAGTCGGCGCCGGACAGCGCTGCGGCGCAGTTGTGGCGCGGCAAGAGTCTGCTGGCGCTGGCGCGCCCGGCCGAAGCCCTCGGAGCCTTCGAGCGCGCGCGACAGGCGGCACCCGCGGAGTTCGAGGTGCACATGCAGTGCGGCAGCGCGCTCGCCCGGCTTTCCCGTAACGAGGAGGCCCTGGCGAGCTTCGAGCGCGCGCAGGCCCTGAACGCCGGCTCGCCCGAAGCGCTCAACAATCGCGGCGCGGTGCTGGTGCGGCTGTTCCGGCCATCAGAGGCGCTCGAGGACTTCAGCCGCGCGCTCGCACTGCAACCGGACTATGTCGAGGCCCTGGTCAACACCGGCAACGTGCTGCGGGGCCTGGGCCGTTATGAGGAGGCGCAGTTGCACCTGGCGCGCGCCTCCGAAGTAAAGCCTCACGACCCGACCGTGCGCTGGAGCCAGGCAGTGCTGAGGCTCGGTCTCGGGGACTTCCACGGCGGCTGGCCGCTGTACGAGGCACGCCTGGAACTACCCCCGGCGGATCGCCTGCGACATCCGGCGCTACCGCGCTGGAGCGGCGCCGAGCCGCTCGCCGGGCGCAGGCTGCTGGTGTACGCCGACCAGGGACTGGGCGACACCTTGCAGTTCTGCCGCTATGTGCCGGTGCTCGAGGCAATGGGCGCGCGCGTGGTCTTCGAGGTTCAGCCGGTACTGAAGCAGCTGCTCGCCTCACTACCGATGCGCGGCAGCCTGCTCGGGCGTGGCGAAACCCTGCCCGTGTGCGAGCTGTGCATCCCGCTGGCCAGTCTGCCGCTGGCCCTGAATACGCGGCTGGACACCATTCCCGGCGGGGTCCCCTACCTGCGCGCCGACCCGCAGGCAGCGGCCACCTGGAAGGCCCGCCTCGCACGCCTGCCCGGACTGGTGGTGGGTCTGAACTGGCACGGCAACCCGGAGGCCGAGAAGCTCTCGGCGCTGCAGGCACGCTCCTTTCCCCTCGCCGCGGCCGCCCCGCTTGCACTGCCCGGAGTGAGCCTGGTCGCGCTGCAGAAGGGCGCGGGCGCCGAGCAGCGTACGGCGGTGGACTTCGCGGCCGCGCTCACGCAGCTGACCGACCCGTCTTATATGGGCGCTGCGGAAATAGCCACCGAGACCGCGGCGATCCTGTCCGGGATCGATCTGGTGATCACGGCCGACACGGCCCTGGCACACATGGCCGGCGCGCTGGGGGTGCCGGTATGGGTCATGCTGCAGCACGTGCCCGACTGGCGCTGGCTCACCGGGCGGTCCGACAGCCCGTGGTACCCGACGATGCGGCTGTTCCGCCAGCGCGCTCCCGGGGACTGGGAGGAGCTGTTCACACGCGTGGCCGCCGAACTGGCGGCGCAGCGCCGCGCGCACGCCTGAAGCCGGGATTGCCGGCAAAGCGGCGCAGTCAGCCCTTGACCGCCGGCGTGCGTCCACACGAGCGCGTCCAGTCCTCCGGTTTTGCCCCCGGATTGTGCCAGCCGCACGGACCGACGATCAGATCCTCCGCCTGCGGCGGGCCCCAGGAACCGGGCAGGTACTCAAGCGGCGCGCTGTCGGTGCGCAGCACCGGATCGACGATGGCCCAGGCGGCTTCCACCTCGTCCTCGCGCGCAAAGTGCGCCGTGTCGCCGATCAGCGCTTCGCTGATCAGCACTTCGTATGCGTCCATGTCGTCCTTCTGCTGCTGGGCGACGTAGAGCTCGACGTCGGTGCCGGTCATGACCGGACCGGGCGCCTTGGTGTGGGCCCCGAGCGCGATGGCGACATCCGGTCCCAGCCGGAACCGCAGATGGTTGGGCTGGTCGGGCGCGAGCGCACCGAAGACATTCGCCGGCGGCGGCTTGAGCTCCACCACCACCTCCGTGGCCGTGACCGGCAGGCGCTTGCCAGCGCGCAGGTAGAACGGCACACCGCTCCAGCGCCAGGAGTCGATGTGCAGGGCAAGCGCCGCATAGGTCTCGACCTTCGAGTCCGGCGCGACGCCGGGCTCCTCGCGGTAGCCCTTGAACTGGCCGCGCATGATCTGCGCCGGCACCACCGGGCGCACGGCCTTGAGCAGCTTCACCTTCTCGTCGCGCAGCGACTCGCCCTCGGTGTTCACCGGCGGCTCCATGCCCAGCAGCGCGACGATCTGCAGTAGGTGGTTCTGCATCACGTCGCGAACGGCTCCGGTCTCGTCGTAGAACTTGCCGCGGCCGGCGATCCCGAGGGTCTCGGCCATGGTCACCTGCACGCTGGCGACGAAGTTGCGGTTCCACACCGGCTCGAGGAAGGAGTTGGCGAAGCGGAAGAACAGCAGGTTCTGCACGGCCTCCTTGCCGAGGTAATGGTCGATGCGGAAGATATTGGCTTCCGGAAAGTGCGCGTGCAGGGTCTTGTTCAGCGCCCGTGCCGTGGCCAGGTCCCGGCCGAAGGGCTTCTCGATTACCACACGCGCGTTCTGCGGATTGCCGGTCGCGGCCAGGTGCTCGATGACCACCGGGAACATACTCGGCGGAATCGCCAGGTAGTGCAGTGGCCGCTGCGCGCTCCCCAGGGTCTTGCTCAGTGACTCAAAAGTCGCGCGATCGTTGTAGTCGCCATCGACGTAACGCAGCAGCCCGACCAGGCGGGCGATCACCGCCTCCTCCGCACCCGGCTCGAATGCCTTGAGGCTCTCGCGCACGCGCGCGTCGAGCTGCGCGAGATTCCAACCCTGGCGCGCCACCCCGACCACCGGAACTGTCAGCAGCTTGCGGCGCACCAGATGGTAGAGGGCGGGAAAGATCTTGCGGTAGCACAGGTCCCCGGTGGCCCCGAACAACACCATCGCATCGCAGTCACGGCGTTCCAAGTGAATCTCCTCTTCCCGTCAGGAAGACTTCTCAACATGACCGCCGAACCCCAGGCGCATGGCCGAGAGCACCTTGTTGGCAAATTCCGCCTGCCCGCGCGACTCGAAGCGCGAGTACAGCGCGGCACTGAGCACCGGCGCCGGCACGCCGACCTCGATCGCCGCCTGGACTGTCCAGCGGCCCTCACCCGAATCGGACACCCGGCCGGCGAAGCCAGCCAGGTGCGCATCCTTCGCCAGCGCGGCTGCGGTCAGATCGAGCAGGCGCGAGGAGATGATGCTGCCGTGGCGCCACACTTCGGTAATCGCCGCCACGTCGAGCTGGTACTGGAAGTAGCGCGGGTTGGTGAGCGGCGCGGTCTCCGCATCGGCGCTTGCCTGCTGCATGCCGGCGTTGGCGTGCGCGAGCAGGTTGAGGCCCTCGGCATAGGCGGCCATCAGCCCGTACTCGATGCCGTTGTGGATCATCTTCACGAAGTGACCCGCCCCGGAGGGACCGCAGTGCAGGTACCCCATGGCAGCGGCCGCCGCGTTGGCCGCACCACCGCCGCCCTGCGGCATCCTGCCGCCCGGGGCGAGGCTCGCCAGCGCCGGCTCCACCAGGTCCACGGCGACCTTGTCGCCGCCGATCATCAGGCAATAGCCGTCATCGAAGCCGAGCACCCCGCCGCTGGTGCCGATGTCCAGGTAATGGATGCCCGCCGGCTTGAGCTCGTCCGAGCGGCGGATGTCGTCGTGATAGTTGGAGTTACCCCCATCAATGAGCACGTCGCCGGCCACCAGCTGCGGGCGCAGCTGTCCGATGACCGAATCGACGATCGCCGCGGGGACCATGACCCACACCGCGCGCGGCGGCTTGAGCGCGCGCGCCAGGTCCGCCAGTGAAGCGACGCCCTGCGCGCCGTAGCCGACCACCGCCTGCACCGCCTCGGGCTTCGGGTCGTAGGCCACGCAGCTGTGCCCTGCCTTGAGCAGGCGCCGCACCATGTTCGCGCCCATGCGCCCGAGTCCGATCATCCCGATCTGCATTGTCCGACTCCCTCAGCGCGGCGGCGCGCATGAACGCTTTGTCCCTCAGTTCGGCACGCGCCGGATCTGGGCGCCCAGCTGTGCCAGCTTTTCCTCAATGGCTTCATAGCCGCGGTCGATATGATAGATGCGCTCCACGTCGGTGCGTCCCTCGGCGATCAGCCCGGCGAGGACCAGACTCGCCGAGGCGCGCAGGTCGGTGGCCATGACCGGTGCGGCCGTGAGCTTCTTCACGCCGTGGATGATCGCGGTGTTGCCCTCCAGACGGATCTCGGCCCCGAGCCGGCGCATCTCCAGCATATGCATGAAGCGATTCTCGAAGATCGTCTCGGTGATCGTGCCCACCCCGTTGGCGACCGTGTTCAACGCGGCGAACTGCGCCTGCATGTCGGTCGGGAAAGCCGGGTACGGCGCGGTGCGCACGTCCACCGACTTCAGCTTCCGCCCGCGCATGTCGACTTCGATCCAGTTGTCGCCGACGCCGACCTTGGCGCCCGCCTCCTCCAGCTTGGCGGTGACCGCGTCGAGGTTGTCCGGGCGCGCGCCCTTGATGCGCACGTGCCCGCCGGTGATCGCCCCGGCCACCAGATAGGTGCCTCCCTCGATGCGGTCCGGGAGCACCTCGTAGGTTGTGCCATGCAGACGTTGCACACCGCTGACGACGATCTTGTCGGTGCCGGCGCCATGGATCTTTGCCCCCATTGCAATGAGGAAGTTGGCCAGGTCCACCACCTCCGGCTCGCGCGCGGCGTTCTCGATGACGGTCTCGCCGTCGGCCAGAGTCGCCGCCATCATCAGGTTCTCGGTGCCGGTGACGGTGACGGTATCGAGCACCAGGCGCGCACCGTGCAGGCGCTTGGCGCGGGCACGGATGTAGCCGCCCTCGATGGTGATATCCGCGCCCATGGCCTGCAGGCCGGCGACGTGGATGTTCACCGGGCGGGCGCCGATGGCGCAGCCGCCGGGCAGCGAGACGTCCGCGCGACCGTAGCGCGCCACCAATGGCCCGAGCACCAGGATCGAGGCGCGCATCGTCTTCACAAGATCGTACGGGGCGAAGCATTCCTTGAGCGTCGTGCCATCCACCTCGATACGCATGCGCTCGTCGATGGTGACCGTCGCCCCCATGCGCCCGAGCAGCTCGACGGTGGTGGTCACATCCTTCAGGTGCGGCACGTTCGCCACCATCACCGGGCCGTCCGCCAGCAGCGCGCCGGCCAGAATGGGCAGCGTCGCATTCTTGGCGCCGGAGATGCGCACCTCCCCTTCCAGCGGCACGCCACCTTGAATCTGCAGCTTGTCCATCGTGGTCAGTCCGTTGCACCTTCGGCCGGTGTTAGCGCCTCGATTGACAGTGCGTGTATCTCGCGTCCCATGAGCTCCCCGAGTGTGCGGTAGACCAGCTGGTGGCGCGCCAGGGGGCGCTTGCCGGCAAATTCACCGGCCACCACGCGGGCCGTGAAGTGGGTGTTGTCCGCCGATTGCACGTGCACCACTGCGCCGGGGAGCCCTGCGCGGATCAGCCGCGCCACATCTTCTGGGTTCATGGGCGCGATATTACATGGGCGGCTCACGGCCGCGCCTATAATGAGGCGTATGGATCCGCCAGCCGCTGCACCCGCAACCCCATTGACTGGTATCTCGGACGAACAGCTGGTCGCCTCGGGCAGGCGCGCGCTTGAGATCGAGACGCGTGCGGTCGGGGCGCTGACGCCGCGGATCGGCGCCGCCTTCGCGCAGGCGTGCCGGATTTGCCTGGAGTGCCAGGGACGCGTGGTAGTAACCGGGATGGGCAAGTCCGGCCACATCGCCGGCAAGATCGCCGCGACCCTGGCGAGCACGGGTACGCCGGCGTTCTTCCTGCATCCGGCTGAGGCCGGGCACGGCGATCTGGGCATGATCACCCGCGTCGACGCGCTGCTGGCGCTTTCCAACTCCGGCGAAACCCCCGAGCTCGTGCTGCTGCTGCCGCACCTGAAGCGCCTGGGCGTCCCGCTGCTGGTGCTCACGGGACGGGCCGACTCGACCCTCGGCCGGGCCGCAGGGGTGGTGCTTGACGTGAGCGTGCCGGAGGAGGCCTGCCCGCTGAACCTCGCGCCGACGGCCAGCACCACTGCCACGCTTGCCATGGGCGACGCACTGGCGGTGTCGGTACTGGAGGCGCGCGGGTTCACGGCCCAGGACTTCGCCCGTTCACATCCGGGCGGAGCGCTCGGCCGCAAGCTACTGCTGCATGTCGAGGACCTCATGCGCACAGGCGACGCCATCCCGCGCGTCCCACCCGAGGCGCCGCTGCGTGATGGCCTGTTGGAAATGTCGCGCAAAGGACTGGGCATGACCGTGGTCGTGGATGCCGCTCAGCGCATTCTCGGGGTATTCACCGACGGTGACCTGCGTCGCGCGCTTGACCGGCAGATCGACGTCCACAAGACCCTCATGAATTCGGTGATGACTGTCAATGGCAAGAGCATCGGCGCGCGCGACCTGGCGGCCGAGGCGGTCCACCTGATGGAAGTGCACGGCATCACCGCCCTGCCGGTGGCAGATGCGCAGGGTCGCCTGGTCGGCGCGCTCAACGTACACGACCTGCTGCGTGCCGGCGTCGTGTGAGTCCGGCCCGCGATATGCGTAAAGCGGTGCGCCTGCTGGTCCTCGACGTCGACGGCGTGCTCACGGACGGGCGGCTTTACTTCGGGCCGCGCGGCGAGGCGCTGAAGGTCTTCCACGTGCGCGACGGCTTTGGGCTCGTGCAGTTGCGCCATGCGGGACTTACCGTGGCCGTGATTTCCGGCCGGCGCTCGCCGATGGTCACGGTGCGCTGCCGCGAGCTGGGCATCGCTCCCGTCTACCAGGGTGTCGAGGATAAACTCGCCGTGCTTATGCGCTTGTGTGCGCGGCTGAAGATCACGCCGGCCGAGTGCGCGTGCATCGGGGACGACCTGCCGGATCTGCCGCTCGTGCGCGCGGTGGCGCACAGTTTTGCGGTCGCCGACGCGCACCCGGAGGTGCTGCGCGCCGCGGGGCGCGTCACGCGCCTGCCTGGCGGTGCCGGGGCGGTGCGCGAGGTCTGCGACCTGCTGCTTGCCGGCGTCGTGCGTGCCGCCCGGAGGCGCTCAAGGTGACCTACCGGCTGCTGGGCATCTTAGCGTTCGTGGTACTCATCGTGGGGGCGTTCATGCTCGCCGGCGGCCAGCGCGAGAGTGCCGCCCAGGTGACGGTCGAGGAGGCCATGCCGGACCCGGGCTACTCGGCGCGCAAGGCGCACATGGTGCAGACCGCAGCCGACGGGCACCCGCTGTATACGCTGGATGCGGCCCAGGCCCAGCAGCAGCCCGGCCAGGAGACGGTTACGCTGCAGGAGGTGCACTTTGCGTTCCGCGATGACAGCGGCAACGAATGGACTGCGCGCGCCAACGAGGGCGAGCTCTCCCAGAACACTGGCATGGTCAAACTCAGCGGGGCGGTGCACGTGAACGGCATCCTGCCGGGCGCCGATGAGCCGGCGGACCTGTCAACGGAACACCTCGCGTTCGACACCAAGGCACAGCTGCTTACCACCGCTGACCCGGTGACGCTGGTGATGTCCGGACGCAAGCTCGACGCCACCGGCATGAAGGCCAACTTGAAGGAGAGTCGCGTGCAGCTAGAATCGGCGATACATGGCACCTATCAACCCTAAGTCGGTCGTGCTGGCGGCGCTGCTCGCAGGGGCGAGCCCGGCAACCCCGGCGCAGGCGCCGGCGGCACCCCCGGCCGCCTCGACTGGCGCAACGTCGCACTCGGTGCAGCTGCTGGATAACAGCCAGCCCGTGGTTGTCGATGCCGCCAACACCGAGGTCGACTACAAGACCAAGCGGATGATCTACCACGATATCGTGATCTCGCAGGGCACAACCCGCGTGCAGGCCGACACGGCGCAGGGGGCCGGGCTCAACTTCAGCGACAACAAATGGACCTTTACCGGCAACGTGCGCATCACTGCCGGGCCGCGCGGCAATCTGCACTCGGACTCAGCCGTGGTGGAGTTCAAGGACGGCCTCATCTCGCGCGCCACCGTGGTCGGCAAGCCCGCCGAATTCGAGCAGAAGCGCGAGGGCTCGAACGAAATCGCCCGCGGCCACGCGGACAAGATCGTGTACGACGTCGCTGAGGAAACGGTGCGTCTCAGCGACGATGCCTGGCTCACGGACGGGCAGAACCAGGTCTCCGGCCCGCTGTTGATCTACAACATCCGTGCGCAGCGGCTGCAGGGCATCGGCAACAGCACTCCTGCGGTCCAGCCCGGGGCCGATGACCGTATCCACATCACCATCGCGCCGCACAGTCCGCCGGGAGCGAACAAGCCGGACGGCCCCAAGGCTGCCCCTGCCGGCAACGATCCGAAGCCCACCGCGAACCCACCGCAATGAGCATCCTCAAGGCGACTGGCCTGGCGAAGAGCTACAAGAAGCGCCAGGTGGTACACGACCTTTCGATAGAGGTCGCCAATGGGGAAGTGGTCGGGCTGCTGGGACCCAATGGCGCCGGCAAGACCACCGCCTTCTACATGATCGTCGGGCTCGTGCCCTGCGACGCCGGGCGCATCTTCCTCGGCGACCAGGACCTGACGCTGCTGCCGATGCACCGCCGCGCACAGCTGGGCCTGGGCTACCTGCCGCAGGAAGCCTCGATCTTCCGCAAGCTGTCCGTCGAGGACAACATCATGGCGATCCTCGAGACGCGCGCGGATATGGAGCGCGCCGCGCGTGAGCATCGCCTTGAGCAGCTGCTCGAGGAGCTGCGCATCGGGCACGTTCGCAAGAGCTTGGGCATCGCGCTGTCCGGCGGCGAGCGCCGCCGCGTGGAAATCGCGCGCGCGCTGGCGGCCGAACCGCGCTTCATGCTGCTCGACGAGCCGTTCGCGGGCGTGGACCCGCTCTCGGTGCTAGACATCCAGCGCATCATCCGCGAGCTGACGCAGCGCGGCATCGGCGTGCTGATCACTGACCATAATGTCCGCGAGACCCTCGGGGTCTGCGGCCGCGCTTACATCGTCAATCAGGGCACCGTAATCGCGGCGGGGACTGCGGAAGAAGTCCTTGCCAACCCCCAAGTCCGTGAGGTGTACTTGGGTGAGTCCTTCAAGCTCTGAGCTTCGCAAGCCATACGTACAAATCCATTATTTTTCAACCAACTACGCCATGAAACCTGAAAGGCTGCCATTAGTCTTTCGCAACTCGCCATGCTGAAACCCTCCCTGCAGCTGAAGCTGGGTCAGACCCTTACGATGACCCCACAGCTGCAGCAGGCTATCCGGCTTCTGCAGATGCCGGCCCTGGAGCTGCAGGCCCATATCCGCGAGCTGCTCGAGCAGAACGTCATGCTCGAGCCGATGGAGGAGTCCGAGCAGACCGGGACCTTCGAGACACTGGTCACGGCCGCCGAGCAACCCAAGAATACCGAGCGCAGCTCCGAGAGCACCGTAGAGGTGCTGGACGAGAGCTGGGACAACCACAGCGCGGGCCCGGCCGAGACTCCCTGGAACGCCGACGACGACGAACGGCAGCAGGAGTACGCCGACGAGGGGGGCCAGTCGCTGCAGGATCACTTGTTGTGGCAGCTGGAGATGGCCAGCCTGGCGCCGCGCGAACTCGCCATTGCCCGCGCGATAGTCGACGCCATCAGCGACGACGGCTACATCAGCGAAGCCCTCGGGGAGATCGCGCTGACGCTGCTCCCGGAGCTCGAGTGCTCAGCCGATGAGGTCGCCGGCGTGCTCGCGGTGGTGCAGGCGCTGGACCCGCCGGGCGTCGGGGCGCGTTCCGTGGGCGAGTGCATCGAGTTGCAGCTGCGGCAGCTGGACCCGACCACGCCAGGCTTCGAGACCGCCATACAGATCGCGCGCTACCACCTGGAACGGGTCGCTGGCCGCGAGCTATCGCTGCTGCGCCGTGAACTGCACGCTACCGAGGAGGAACTCAGCTGCGCCATCGCGCTGGTGCGCTCCTGCCATCCGCGCCCGGGCTCCACGGTCAGCGCGGGCAACGCGCAGTACGTGGTGCCCGATGTCTTCGTGCGCCGCACCGAGCATGGCTGGGGCGTCGAGCTGAACCCCGCCACCCTGCCCCGCGTACGCCTGAACCAGGGCTACGCCAGCCTGATCGGCCGCAACGCGAGCCACGCCACCATGCGCACGCAGCTGCAGGAGGCCCGCTGGCTGCTCAAGAGCCTGGAAATCCGCCACGACACGCTGATAAAGGTGGCCCGCTCGATCGTCGAGCGCCAGACCGCCTTCCTGGAACATGGCGACGAGCACATGCGGCCAATGATCCTCAAGGACATCGCCGAGGCGGTCACGATGCACGAGTCGACCATCTCGCGCGTGACCTCGGGAAAGTACATGCACACCCCGCGCGGCGTGTTCGAGCTGCGCTACTTCTTTTCCAGCCAGGTCGAGGGAGCGGACGGCTCCGGGACCTCATCTACGGCCATCCGCGCCAAGATCCGCAAGCTCGTCAAGGACGAGGACGCGGAGAGCCCCTTGAGCGACGGGCGCATCGCCGAACTGCTCTCCGCGGAGGGCATACCGGTGGCGCGCCGTACGGTCGCGAAATACCGCGAAGCGATGGGAATCGCCGCCTCGAATGAACGGCGCCGCACGGGAACGAAGGCCATGTAGGCGCACTCCAAGAATTAAGCAGACGGAACATAACGAACAGGAGACGGAATATGCAGCTCAACGTCACCGGTCACCATGTAGAAGTCACTGCCTCATTGCGGGGCTATGTGGAAAAGAAGTTCGAACGCATCGGCAGGCATTTCGACCAGGTGATCGACATGCACTGCATACTGACCGTAGAGAAGCTGCGCCAGAAGGCTGAAGCGACGCTGCACGTGAGCGGCAGCTCGATCCATGCCGACGCCACCGAGGAAGACATGTACGCGGCCATCGACCGCCTGGCGGACAAGCTCGACCGCCGCATCAAGAAGCACAAGGAGAAGCGCGCCGACCACCGGGCTGCCGAGGCGCGCGCCCTGAAGGCCTGAGGGAACCGACCAAGCCCGCGC
Organism: uncultured Pseudomonadota bacterium; assembly: GCA_963794975.1. Lineage (GTDB taxonomy): Bacteria > Pseudomonadota > Gammaproteobacteria > Steroidobacterales > Steroidobacteraceae > 13-2-20CM-66-19. The sequence continues at coordinate 50,617 of CAWCGL010000003.1, forward strand.
CGGCGGCGGCGGGGCTTGCAACGCTGCGCCCCGGGGCTACCATTGGCCGGTGCGCATCATCATCCTCAGTGGACTGTCCGGCTCGGGCAAGAGCGTGGCATTGCACATGCTCGAGGACTTCGGCTTCTACTGTATCGACAACATCCCGGCGGCGCTGCTCAAGTCCTTCGTCTCCTACACCGTGCGCAGCCCGGAGCCGCGCTATGAGCGCACCGCGATCGGCCTCGATGCGCGCAACACCGCCGCCGAGGTGGCCAGCGTCCCGAAGCTGATCGACGAACTTAAGCGCAGCGGGCTGCAGTGCGAGGTAATCTTCCTCATCGCCGCCGACGATGAGCTGCTGCGGCGCTTCGCCGAGACCCGCCGCAAGCATCCGATGGCGCGCAGCGACGTGGGCCTGCGCGAGGCGATGGCCATGGAACGTGAGTTGCTCGAGCCCATCGCCTCCATCGCCGACCTGCTCATCGATACCTCGCGACTGTCCGTGCATGCGCTGCGCGACATCATCCACCAGCGCGTCGAGCAGCGCATGGCCGGTCGCCTGTCGATCGCCTTTGAGTCCTTTGGCTTCAAGCGCGGCATACCCGGGGATGCGGATTTCGTCTTCGACGCCCGCGCCCTGCCTAATCCGTACTGGGAGCCGGGCCTGCGCAACCTCAACGGCCGCGACCCGGAGGTCATCCGCTTCCTGGAGACCCATACCCACGTCAAGGCGCTGGTGAGCGACATCGCCACCTTTGTGCGCGGCCGCATCCCGGAATACCAGGCCAGCAACCGCGGCTACCTGACGATCGCGGTGGGCTGCACCGGCGGGCAGCACCGCTCGGTATACATCGTCGACCGGCTCGCCGAGATCTTCGCCGCAGAGTTCGCCGAGGTGACGGCACGGCACAGCGGGCTGCCCGGGGCCAAGCTGTTCCAGCCGCGACCGCGCAACGCGGGCGCGCCCAGCGCGCCGGAGACGGTGCCGTAGGGCCTCAGGTCGCCTGCGCGACCCCCGGTGCGGTCATCACCTGCGGAAGCTTCTCGCCATTCATGAAGGCGATGAGTGCGCTGCGCGCCTGCATTGCATCGTGGTAGCCAAGCTCGATGAGCGCGCGCGTGTAGCGGGCCTCGAACATCAGATAGCTCGCCAGCTGCACGCCTGACTCGTCGCGGCCGCCTATCACGCGCAGCAGCGCGCGCAGGCCGCCAGGCATCTGCGAGACGTGCCGCGCGGCGATCTCGCGCGGATCGACGCTCGGGGCCATCATGAGAGTCTCGATGGTGCGCTCGCCGCGGGTGGTCTCGGGCGCGCAGCGCACCAGTTCGTTCATGCGCTCCAGCTGCTCGAGGTCGCTGTAGATCTGGTCGGTGAACAGGGTATCGAGCATGTAGCCGAATACCTCGCCGGGCGTGGGCAGCAGCGCGGGCGCCTGATGCACGCTCACCCCCGCGTCGCGGCGCGCGCGTACACCGATCACCAGCAGGCGATCGGCGCCGAGGTGCACGGCCGGACTCAAGGGGTGCTGCTGGCGCATGGCGCCATCGCCGAAGAAGTCGTTGCCGATCTTCATCGGCGGGAACAGCAGGGGAATGGCGGCGCTGGCCATGAGGTGATCGAGGGTGAGCTCGGTGCGCCGGCCGACCCGCTGCACGCGCGACCAGTCACGGATCGACTCCACCCCGTCGTAGAAGGACACCGACTGGCCGCTGGTATAGCTGGTGGCGCACAGGGCAAACGCACGCAGGTGCCCGCGGGCGATGCTGCGACGGATCCCGGCGCAGTCGACGTGCTCGTTCAGCAGGCCGCGCAACGGCATGTTGTCGAGGATGGCCTTGGGCGGCGACAGTACCAGGCCGCCGGACAGGAGCGAGAGGATCCAGTGGGCGCCGGCCCGCAGCATGTGGCCGGTGTCCACGTGAAAGACCTGGCTGGAGCGGAAGTTGGCCCACACGTGTTCCAGGCCCGCGATCGCCCGACGCCAGTGGTGCGCCTCGGCTGCGAGCACGCTCGCCGCCACCGCTCCCGCGGAGGTACCGACGATCACCTTGAAGGGATTGCGCGCCCGCGGCAGGTACTCTGCCAGCGCCATCAGCACCCCGACCTGGTAGGCCGAACGCGCGCCGCCGCCGGTCAACACCAGACCCACGGTCGGTCGCAGGCCCGGGTAAAGGGCAGAATCAGCCAGTCGGTCCATGGGGGGAGGCATCCATGACCGTATTATGGAGCCACGGGTGCGCGCGGCTGCGTGACGGGCGTCGCGCCCAGCGGCGGGGGCAGCGGGCCGGCACCGGCCAGGGGCTTCTTGAGTTCACGTATCGCAAGTTCCAGGCCGGCCACGCTCAAGGGAAACATGCGTCCGTGCACCAGCTCGCGCGTGATGCGCACCGAGGGGGTGTATTCCCAGCGCTGCGGATCCTCCGGGTTCAGCCAGACCAGGCGCGGGAAGCGCGCCGCCACGCGCTGCAGCCACAGTGCGCCGGCCTCCTTGTTCCAGTGCTCGATGCTGCCGCCCGGCTGGGTGATCTCGTATGGGCTCATGGTGGAGTCGCCGACGAATATCACCCGGTAGTCGGTGCCGAAGGTACGCAGCACCCGCTCGGTCGGGGTGAGCGCGGCGAAGCGCCGGCCGTTGTCCTTCCACAGGTTCTCGTAGATGAAGTTGTGGAAATAGAAGTGCTCGAGATGCTTGAACTCGCTGCGCGCCGCGGAGAATAACTCCTCGCACACGCGCACGTGATCGTCCATGGATCCGCCGACGTCGAGGAACAGCAGCACCTTCACCGCGTTGTGCCGTTCGGGGACCAGCTTCAAGTCGAGCAGGCCGGCGTTGCGCGCGGTGGCATCTATAGTGCCGTCGAGATCAAGCTGGTCGGCCGCGCCCTCGCGGGCAAACTTGCGCAGCTTGCGCAGCGCGAGCTTGAGGTTGCGCGTGCCGAGCTCCACCCGATCGTCGAAATTGGCGAACTCGCGCTTGTCCCAGACCTTCACGGCGCGGCGGTTGCCGGAACGGTCCTGGCCAATGCGCACGCCCTCCGGATTGAAGCCCTGGGCACCGAAGGGCGAAGTGCCACCCGTGCCTATCCACTTGCTGCCCCCCTCGTGGCGCTCCTGTTGCTCGCGCAAGCGCTGCCGCAGGGTCTCGAGCAGCTTGTCCCAGCCGCCGAGCGCCTCGACGCGGCGCTTCTCCTCCTCGGAGAACAGGCGCACCCCCAGACTCTGCAGCCATTCCGCGGGAATCGTCGCCAGCAGCTGCGCGAAGGCGCGCTCTGCCCCGGTAAACACGTGCGCAAAGGTGCGGTCGAAGCGGTCGTAATGCCGTTCATCCTTCACCAGGCAGGCGCGCGCCAGGTAATAGAAGTCCTGCGCCGACAATTGCGCCACGCGCGCCCGCAGCGCCTCGAGCAGTACCAGGAACTCGGTGATCGAGACCGGCACGCCGGCGGCGCGCAACTCGAAGAAGAACTGCACCAGCACGCGTGATTCCTCAACGCGCGCGGCGGTGCATGAATACCAGTTGTTCGAACAGGTGCACGTCCTGCTCGTTCTTGAGCAACGCGCCGTGCAGGATCGGGATCAGCTTCTTCGGGTCGCCGCCACGCAGGGCCTCAGGCGGCAGGTCCTCGGCCACCAGCAGCTTGATCCAGTCGAGCAGCTCGGAGGTCGAGGGCTTCTTCTTCAGCCCCGGAGTGGCGCGTACCTCGAAGAAGGCGCTCAACGCCTCGGCCAGCAGTTCCTTCTTCAGGTCAGGAAAGTGCACCCCGACGATGGCGCGCATGGTTTCCTCGTCAGGGAAGCGGATATAGTGGAAGAAGCAGCGGCGCAGGAAGGCATCCGGCAGCTCCTTCTCGTTGTTGCTGGTGATGAGGATGATCGGGCGATGCCGCGCCTGGATCAGCTCGCGGGTCTCGTAGACGTAGAATTCCATCCGGTCCAGCTCGCGCAGCAGATCGTTCGGGAACTCGATGTCGGCCTTGTCGATCTCGTCTATCAGCAGGACCGGCTGCACCGCCGACTCGAACGCCTCCCACACCCGGCCCTTGATGATGTAGTTGCGGATGTCCTGCACCTTGGCATCGCCAAGCTGCGAGTCACGCAGGCGCGACACCGCGTCATACTCGTACAGGCCCTGCTGCGCCTTGCTGGTCGATTTGATGTGCCACTCGTACAGTGGCCGGCCGAGGGAACGCGCGATCTCCTGTGCCAGCTGCGTCTTGCCCGTGCCAGGCTCGCCCTTGATCAGCAGCGGTCGCGCGAGCGTGATGGCGGCGTTCACCGCCATCATCAGCTCGTCGGTGGCGATGTAGCGATCGGTGCCGGTGAAGCGTTGATTCATAGTGCCCGGCAGTCTAACCGTGAACCCGGCGGGCGCGGAAATACCCGATCCGGCGCCGCCGGGTGCCGCTGCTCAGTGCGGCGTGAGCGTGAGGCTGTGTTGCGCCGGGCCCGGCAGCAGCGGCAGGGCCTCGCCATGCGCCCAGCCCAGGAACCCGGCCCGGTAGTAGGGCGACAGCGGGTGCCCGCTCTGGCCGCCGGGGAGTGTCAGGTACGCCTGGTCCTCGTGCCCCGGGGAGATGGCGAAGCGCTCCGAGGCGCCGAAAGAACCTTCCTGTACCCGCGGCATGTCGTGGTCGCCGGGCAACTCCAGGGTGGGCATGTCGAGAAAGCGCGCCAGCCCGGGCAGTGCACTCGACAGCGGGTGACGGATCGCAACCGGGCTGCGTGATCCCCAGGTGCAGTGCTCCAGCTCAGGGCAGCGTTCGTTCAGGGCCGCGATGGCGGCATCCACCTGCGCGCGCAGGAAAGGCGGCCAGTCCGGATAGTTGCTCGCCAGCATGTGCAGGGGCTGCGTGGTGACCAGCTGCCACAGCGGGCCTTCGAACTGCGACGGCGGGTAGTTCTGCTCGTCGGCGGGAACGCCCAGGCCCGCCAGCACCATGTCCCACACGGCCTGCTGGGTCTGTTCGTGGAACGCGCGCACCAGGCGGTAGCCGACCGAATCCACGCTGGCGCGGGCGTTCCAGCTGGCAACCAGGTGCCGGAACTGCGCGCGCTGCGGGTGTCCTGCAAGGCTGTGCGCATCCAGGATCGAGAGCGCGAGCCCCTGCCAGCGGGCCAGGAACAACGCGCGGTCATCCAGCTGGACGCGCAGCATGTCCGCGGGGGTGATGTGCCCGTTGAGGCTGAGCAGGTCATCGCGGATCTGGCTGGCGCGTGCGCCGAGATCGTATTCGGCGCCCAGCGTCGCCAGATGGCCGCCGATCAGCTCGAGCTGGCGCGGATCGGCGGCGACGCGCGCGTTGGCCGACCACAGCCGCGCCAGCGGCGGATCGAGGATTCGCGGGTGGTCGGCCACGCCGGTCCATTCCCCGGAACTGCGCGCCCGGGCGGTGCCGCGATCCTCGGGGATGCGCCCGAAAATCGTCCAGCCGATGTGGCCGTCGCGGTCGCCCACGACCAGGTTCTGATGCGGGATGCCCACCTGCGGGGCGAGCTGCAGCGCCTGCTCCACGCTCTGCGCGCGCTCCAGCAGCATGAGGTTCATGTTGGTGGCCTCGGGACGCTGCGCGAGCCAGGAGCCAAACCAGCAGGATCGCGTCTCCGGGTCCGTGCGTATGAGCACCCCCAGCGGGCCGGACTGTACGTCAAGGGTCGCGGTCGGTGCGCCCTTCACCTTGATCTGCTCGGCCACCACCGTCAGCGGCACCGCGCCTGCCGGGGTGGCCATTTGCGCGGATGTCACTGCGCTGCACTCCACACGCTCAACATCGAGCCATGCGCCGTAGCTGTTGGTAAAGCCCCAGGCGATGTGGCCGTTGGAGCCGGCCACCAGCAGCGGCGCGCCCGGCAGGGTGACCCCGTTCAGGTCCAGACTCGCGGCACCGGTGAGCTTCAGTCGCGCGTGGTACCAGATGGTCGGCACGCGCTGCCCCAGGTGCATGTCGTTGGCCACGATCGCAGCCCCGGTCGTGGTCAGCGCGCCGCCGACCGCCCAGTTATTGCTGCCCACCACCGGCACGCTGAGCGGCGGGGTGGATCCTGGGCGCACCGCCGCGGCACGCACGTTGAGGATCTCAGGACCTGGCACGGCCACCGCGACCGGCCCGGTGCCGGGCCCAAGGCCGGCGGGTGCGTCCCACTGCGTGCCTAGGGGGTACAGGAACTGCATGGCGCACTTCCAGCCAGCGGCACACTCCGGGCCACCGAGGCGCTCGTTGACCTCGCGCCGCAGGATGGCGCGCCGAAACCCGCTCGCCTGCAGATCCCACCACATCGCGTAGACCACCAGGACACTGTCCTCGCTGCTCCACCGGGCCGGTGTCTGGCCGAGCAGCCAGTACTCCCATGGCCGGGAGGACAGCCCGGCCAGCCCGGCATTCACCCCGCGCGCGTAGCTGTCCATCACCGTGCGCTGTTCCGGGCTAGCCTGCGCCAGCACGGCACGCGCGACGCTGCGGAACCTGAACAGCCGCGCCTGGCGGTCCTGTCGCAGCGCCGCCGTTCCGAACAGCTCGGACAGCTCCCCGGCTGCCAGCCGGCGCGACAGGTCCATCTCGAAGAAGCGGTCCTGGGCATGCAGAAAGCCGGTGGCAAAGGCGAGATCCGCGCGGGTGGCAGCCTCGAGCGTCGGTACGCCGCGTGCATCGCGGCTGATGTGCACCGGGGCGCTTAGGCCTGCCAGCGCCACACTGCCATCCAGACGCGGCAGCGAGCCGCGCAGCGCCACAAATCCCGCGGCCACGAGCAGTACCAGCAGGACGACGAGCGATGCGCCGAGGAGCTTCAGCTTGCGCATGCGCCGCGTGATGCGTCAGTCGAGCGCGACTTTGAGAATCTGCATGGAGTTCGTGCCGCCCTGCACGCCGGAGAGCTCTCCCTTGGTGAGGATGACGAGATCGTTCAGCTCCACCAGTCGCAGCTCCAGCAGGCGCGTGAACAGCGCGCGGTACAGCTCCGCCACCGTGTTCTTCGTGGCGACGTCGAAGATTACCGGGTAGACGCCGCGATACAGCGTCACGCGGCGCCGCGTCGCCTCATGCCTGGTAAAGGCGTAGATCGGGATATCCGAGCGCACGCGCGACATCCACAGTGGCGTCTCACCCGACTCCGTGAGCGCCACGACGGCGCGTAGCTTCATATGGTTGGCGATGTAGGTGACCGCCATGGCAATGGCCTCCTCGGTCCCCTTGAACAACTGCCCCTCGACCGCGCGCTGCCGCCAGCGCGGATGGGTGAGCTGGTATTTCTCCGCGCCCTCGATGACCTGCGCCATCGCCTGCACCGCCTTGACCGGGTAGCGCCCGGTGGCGGTTTCCGCCGACAGCATCACCGCGTCCGTCCCGTCCATGACCGCGTTGGCGACGTCACTCACCTCGGCGCGCGTCGGCAGCGGGTTCTGAATCATCGATTCCATCATCTGCGTGGCGGTGATGACGACGCGGTTGCGGGTGCGGCTCTCCTGGATGATGGTCTTTTGCAGCCCGGTGAGCTCCGCGTAGCCCATCTCCACGCCCAGGTCCCCGCGCGCCACCATGACGACATCGGAGGCATCGATGATCTCCCCCAGGTTGTCGATCGCCTCGTGACGCTCGATCTTGGCGACGATACGCGCAAACCCTCCGGCCTCGCCCACCAGCCGGCGCGCCAGATTGATGTCCGCCGCCGAACGCGCAAAGGACACGGCGACGTAGTCGATGCCCTGCGCCGCGGCCCACTTGATGTCCTCGAAATCCCGCTCGGCCAGCGCCGGAGCCGAGATGCCGCCGCCCTGGCGGTTCACGCCCTTGCGATCCGAGAGCTCCCCGCCCACCCGAACGCGGGTATCGATGGTGGTCGCCGTGACGCGCTCGACGTCCAGCACGATCTGCCCGTCATTCAGCAGCAGTGTATCCCCGGCGACGACGTCGCGCGGCAGGTCGGCGTAGGCGCAGCCGACCGTCTCCACGGTGCCGGCCTTGGGATCCAGCCGGGTGTCGAGGCGGAAGGGCGCACCCTCGACCAGCATGATCGGCCCGTGCTTGAAGCCCTCGATGCGGATCTTCGGGCCGCCGAGATCCAGCAGCACGCCGACCGAGCGGTCGGCGTCACGGGCCGCCTGCTGCACCATCTGCAGGCGCCGCAGCCGGTCAGCGACGGTGCCGTGCGAGGCATTCAGGCGCACCACGTCGGCGCCGGCACGGATCATCTGGGCCAGCACTTCCGGATCGTCGGTGGCCGGGCCGACCGTGGCGACGATCTTGGCGCGGCGTAGTTGCTGCTGCAGCTGGTCCTCAGCCACGCGCACGCTGCTCAAGCATGGCGACCGCAGGCAGCGTCTTGCCCTCGACGAACTCCAGGAAGGCGCCGCCGCCGGTGGAAACGTAGGAAATGCTGTCCTCCACTCCGTACTTCTCGATCGCCGCCAGCGTATCGCCGCCGCCGGCCAATGAGAAGGCCTTGCCGCGCGCAATGGCCTGGGCGATGGTGCGGGTCCCCTCGCCGAACTGCTCGAACTCGAACACGCCCACCGGTCCGTTCCAGACGATGGTGCCGGCCGCCTGCAGCAAGGCGCCGCAGCGATCAGCCGAGTCGGGCCCGATGTCGAGGATCATCTCATCGGCGCGCACCTCGTTCACCGGGCGCACGTCCGCGTGCGCCGTGGAGGCGAATTCCCTGGCGACCACCACGTCGGTCGGCAACGGGATCTCCGTGCCGCGCGCGCGCGCCTTGTCCATGAGGCGCCGCGCGACATCGAGCATCTCAGTTTCGCACAGCGACTTGCCCACATTGATGCCGGTCGCGGCCAGGAAGGTATTGGCGATGCCGCCACCGACAATGAGCTGGTCGACGCGCTCGAGCAATGACTCGAGCACCATCAGCTTGGTGGAGACCTTCGACCCGCCGACGATCGCGACCAGGGGCCTCGCCGGCTGCTGCAGCGCGCGCTCCAGGGCCTCCAGTTCACCCACCAGCAGCGGTCCTGCGCAGGCCACGGGCGCAAACCTGGCCACCCCGTGCGTGCTGGCCTCGGCACGATGCGCGGTGCCGAACGCATCCATGACGAACACGTCGCACAGGCCAGCCATGCGGCGCGCCAGCTGCTCATCGTCCTTCTTCTCGCCCTTGTTGAAGCGCACGTTCTCGCACAGCACGGCGGTGCCCGGCGGGCAGTCGACGCCGTCGAGCCAGTCCTTGCGCAGCGGCACCGGCTTGCCCAGCAGCTCCGAGAGGCGCGCCGCCACCGGCGCCAGCGTAAGCGCAGGATCGGCCTCGCCTTCCTTGGGCCGTCCGAGGTGCGAAAGCACGAAGACCTTGGCGTGCTGGTCGAGGGCGTAGCGGATGGTGGCCAGGGCGGCGCGGATACGCGCGTCGCTGGTGACCACGCCTTCCTGCACCGGCACGTTCAGGTCCTCGCGGATCAGGACCCTCTTGTTGCGCAGGTCCGTGTCCGTGATCCGCAATACCTTCATGGCGCCTTCGACCACGCCAGGGTGGTGTCGAGCATGCGGTTGGAGAAGCCCCATTCGTTGTCGTACCAGGAGCACACCTTCACCAGCGTCCCCTCGACCACCTTGGTGAGCGTCGCGTCGAAGACCGAGGAGTGCGCGTCGTGGTTAAAGTCCACCGAGACCAGTGGCCCGTCGGTGTAGCCGAGGATGCGGTGCAGGGGACCGGCGGCTGCGGCCTGCTGCAGCGTCTTGTTGACCTCCTCTACCGTAGTGGCGCGCTTGGCGGTGAAGGTGAGGTCGACCAGCGACACATTGATCGTGGGCACGCGCACCGCGAAGCCGTCGAGCTTGCCCTTCAATTCCGGCAGCACCAGCCCCACCGCGGCGGCAGCGCCGGTCTTGGTCGGTATCATCGACATGGTAGCCGAGCGCGCGCGCCGCAGGTCCGAGTGAAACACGTCGGTGAGTACCTGGTCGTTGGTGTAGGAATGGATGGTCGTCATGATGCCGGCACTGATGCCGAGCTTGTCGTTCAGCACCTTGGCGACCGGGGCGAGGCAGTTGGTGGTGCACGAGGCGTTGGAGATCACCGTGAAGCTGCTCTTGAGCACCCCGTCGTTGACCCCGTAGACGATGGTCGCATCGACATCATCGCCGCCCGGCGCGGAGATGACCACGCGCTTGGCGCCACCCTTCAGGTGCGCGCTCGCCTTGGCCTTGCTGGTGAACAGCCCGGTGCACTCGAGTACGTAATCGGCTCCCACCTCGCCCCAGGGAAGCTTGGCCGGGTCGCGTTCGGCGAACACGCGGATGCGGTCGCCGTTGACGACCATGGCGTTGCCGTCGACGTGCACCTCGCCATTGAACTTGCCGTGCGCGGTGTCGTAGCGCGTCAGGTGGGCATTGGCCTGCGGGTCGCACAGATCGTTGATGGCCACGATCTGGATCTCCCCGGTGCGCTTGCCCTCGTAGAGCGCGCGCAGCACGTTGCGACCGATACGCCCGTAGCCATTGATGCCGACCTTGATTGCCATAAGACCTTATCCCTTCAACAGTTCGCTGATTTGCTGGCCGACATTATCGGCCGTGAACCCGAAATGAGCTAACACCGCCGGCGCCCTTGCCGGAGGCGCCGAAGTGCTCGATGCCGAGCACCCGGCCGCCCAGCCCGACATAGCGCCACCACGTCTGCGCCACGCCCGCCTCCACCGCCAGGCGGCGCGTGACGGCCGGCGGCAGCACGCTGTCGCGGTACGCGGCGTCCTGCGCATCGAAGGCCTCGGTCGAGGGCATGGATACCAGGCGCACCTTGCGCCCCGCGGCGTTGGCGGCGGTGACCGCCTGCGCGGCGATGCCGACCTCCGAGCCGGTCGCGATCACCAGGCACTCGGGGGTGCCGCTGCAGTCGAGCAGCACGTAGCCGCCGCGCCGCACGTTGGCCAGCTGGGCGGCCGTGCGCGGCTGCTGCGTGACCGGCTGGCGCGTGAATACCAGGGCCGTCGGGCCCTGGCGCTCAATGGCGAGCGTCCAGGCGACCGCGGTCTCGGCCGCATCGCACGGGCGCCACAGGTTCATGTTGGGTATGGCGCGCAGGCTGCTCAAGTGCTCGATGGGCTGGTGGGTGGGGCCATCCTCGCCCAGGCCGACCGAGTCGTGCGTGTAGACGAGAATCACGCGCGCGTGCATCAGGCAGGCCAGGCGGATGGCGTTGCGCGCGTAGTCGGAGAACACCAGGAAGGTGCCGCCGTAGGGAATGAAGCCGCCATGCAGCGCGAGCCCGTTCATGGTCGCGGTCATGCCGAACTCGCGCACGCCGTAGTGGATGTAGTCGCCGTGCTCGTCCGCCGGGGTGATGGTGCGCGCGCCCAGGAACTGGGTGTTGTTCGAGGGAGTCAGATCGGCAGAGCCGCCCAATAGCTCCGGCAGCGCCGGCCCGAGCACATTCAGCACCGCCTGGGAGGCCTGGCGCGTGGCCTGAGGCGCACTCTGCTTGGACAGCGCCTCCAGAGTCTGCTTGACGATGTCCTGCCAGTTCTGCGGCAGCTTGCCGGCGGCGCGCCGCTGCAGCTCCAGGGCCATGTCCGGGAAGGCCTGCGTGTAGGCGTCCATCAGCTCCTGCCACCGCGCCTCGGTGGCCGCACCCTCCTGGCGGTGATCCCAGGCAGCGCGGATGTCATCCGGCACCACGAACGGCGGGTAAGACCAGCCGAGCCGCTTGCGCGCCGCGGCGACCTCCTCCACGCCCAGCGCCTCGCCGTGCGCCTCCTTGGTCCCCTGCTTGTCCGGCGCACCAAAGCCGATGATCGTCTTGCAGCAGATCAGCGACGGGCGCTTGTCCTCGGCGCGCGCCGCGCGCAGCGCCTTGTCCACTTCGTCCGCATCCAGCCCGTCGACGCCGGCGAGCACGTGCCAGCCGTAGGCGGCGAAGCGCGCCGGCGTGTCGTCCGTGAACCAGCCGACCACCTTGCCGTCGATGGAGATGCCATTGTCGTCATAGAAGACGATGAGCTTGCCCAGGCCCAGGGTGCCCGCCAGCGAGCAGGCCTCGTGGGAGATGCCCTCCATCAGGCACCCGTCGCCGCAGAACGCATAGGTGTAGTGATCGACGACCTTGAAGCCCGGACGGTTGAACTCGTTGGCGAGCAGGCGCTCCGCGAGCGCCATGCCGACCGCGTTCGCCAGCCCCTGGCCGAGCGGGCCGGTGGTGGTCTCGACGCCTGGCGTGAGCTCATGCTCGGGGTGGCCCGGGGTCTTGCTACCCAGCTGCCGGAACCCCTGCAGGTCCTCGATGGTGAGCGGGTAGCCGGTCAGATAGAGCACCGAGTACAGCAGCATCGAGCCGTGCCCGTTGGACAGCACGAAGCGGTCGCGATCGATCCAGCTCGGATTGGCCGGGTTGTGCCTGAGATAACCCCGCCACAGCACCTGGGCTATGTCCGCCATGCCCATCGGCATGCCCGGGTGGCCGGAGTTTGCCCGCTGCACGGCGTCCATGGACAGTGCGCGGATGGCGTTGGCAAGTTCGCGAGGCGTGCTCATGCGGGCTCTTTTAAGCGGCCGCGCTGGCCGCGTTGCAATACACCGGGACGTCAGCTGCAGCACGCGCTCGAGAGCCGCGCGCCGTCAGGGGGCGCGCATTCTCCCGCAGTCGCGCCCGATGCTCAATCGCACTGGACCATCGTGCCGCCGCAGGTGCGCCCGGCGGCCCGGCGCGAGGTTCGAATCCGCCCAAGCTCAAGCACGCAAGTACCTCGCGCAGGGCAAGTTAAGTTCCCCTGCGGGCGCGGCAGAGCACGGGCCTGTTTCACATTATTGGCGGCACGGAGCGGTACCGTGTCAAACCGGCGCCGCCCGGGGGCCCGTGCCGGGGACGTGGTTCACTGCAGGCGCGGAAAAGGCTCTGCTAACCTTTCCGGCATGAGCGTGGTACGCCTGACACACTTCACCGACCCGCACCTGTACGGCGGGGAGCACGAGGCCCTGCGGGGCGTGCCCACGTTGCCGGCGCTGCGGGCGGCCCTGGCGCACGCGCAGCGGCGCGACTGGCCCCCCAGTGCGGTGCTGGTCACCGGGGACCTGGTGCAGGACGACCCGGGCGGGTACCCGCACTTCCGCCAGGTATTCGGCGGCCTCGGCGTGCCGGTGCTGTGCCTGCCCGGCAACCACGACGAGCCGCGCGCGATGCAGCGGGAGCTGACCCGCGAACCGTTCGTGCTGGGCGGCTTCGTGGACCTGGGCCGCTGGCGCATCGTGCTGCTGGACAGCTGCATCCCCGGGGCGGCCAGCGGCGCTCTGAGTGCCGCGGAGCTGGAACGACTCGACCACGCCCTCGCCACTGCCGAGGGGCGCCACTGCATGGTGTGCCTGCACCACCATCCGGTGCTGATGGCCAGCCGCTGGCTGGACCGGGTGGGACTCACCAATGCGACCGAATTCCTGCACACTCTGGATGCACACCGTAACGTCCGGGCGGTGGTGTGGGGCCATGTGCACCAGGCCTACGACGGACTGCGCAAGGGCGTGCGCTTTCTCGCCACGCCCTCCACGTGCGCGCAATTCCTGCCCAATGCCGATGATTTCGCGATCGATCCCCGGCCACCGGCGTTCCGCACCCTGGAACTGCGTGCGGACGGATCGCTGCTGACGGAGGTCGTGTGGGTCGAACAACATCGCGGTGGTACCTCGCACTCAGCCTCTTCGGCTGCCTAGGCGCGCACGCCGCCGCCCCGGTCTGGGCGGTCCACGGAGCGCATAACACCGTCTATCTGGCCGGTTCGGTGCACGCGCTGGCCGAGAACGACTCGGCGTTGCCGGCGGCTTTCGATCGCGCCTACCGCGACTCGACCAAGGTCTTCATGGAGGTCGACCTGGCCAAACTGGATCCCATGGAGGCCGGCAGCTGGATGGCCGAGCACGGCACGCTGCCACCGGGCACGCACCTGCGCAGCCTCATCGGCGAGCAGACCTACGCGCGGGTCACGGCGGCGGCCAAGCAATACGGCTTCCCCCTCATGGCGCTCGATCATCAGACCCCGTGGATGGTGGGCATCGAGCTCACCGAGCACGCCTACGAAGACGCCGGCTACAGCGGTGAGCGGGGCGTGGAGGAACAGCTGGTCACCCGGATCCAGGCCGACGGCAAGGCCAGCGCCGGCCTGGAAACCGTCCCCGAGCAGCTCAGCGGACTCATCGAGCTGGCGCGCCAGGACCAGGTGCACATGCTCGAGCAAAGCCTTGACGACCTGCCCGACCTGCAGGGGGAGATGCGCGACGTGGTGGCGGCCTGGCGCCGCGGCGATGCCACGCGCCTGGCCGCCCTGCTCGCCAGTGAATATGACGCCTTCCCGGCCCTGTATCGCCCTCTGGTTACGGTGCGCAATGAACACTGGCTGCCGCAGATCGAGGCGCTGCTCAAGGGCAGCGACAACGTCATGGTGGTCGTCGGCTCGCTGCACCTGGTCGGCAAGGGCGGCTTGCTCGAGCTGCTGCGCCGGGATGGCTACACGGCGACGCAGCTGAACTGACGAGCTACGCCCTGGACTGCCCGTTGACTGCGCAGATGGTAAAAGCGCCATAGCGGCACGGCGAGCAGGCACGTCCAGCCGAACACCAGCCAGCCGACGAAGCCGTCGTAGCGGCTCAGCAGGAACCCAAAGGAAGCGCCGCTAGGCCTATTCCCCCAGCAGCCCGCGCCACTGCGCGGCAACCGTCGCCAGGCGGAACCTCGGGTCGGGGGCGACCTGTGGCCGCGCGCCCGCGCGCCACAGACTGATGCGCTCGACAAACTCATCGAACAGCCCGCCGGCGGCGGCCAGCCGCGCCGGCACGCGGCGCAGGTCCGCGGGCAGCCTGCGCAGCGCCGCCTCGTACACCCGGTATCCGGTGCGCAGCGGCAGCACCTCGCGCCGGTCACCGAGCACCTCGAGGGCTGCGCCGCAGTCCACCGTCAGCACCGGCGTGCCCAGGGCGTGTGATTCGGCAAACACCAGGCCGAAGGTTTCGGGGATCGAGAAATTCGGAAAAAAAGTGCACAGCGCGCCGCGCACCTCGGCGTGCACGCGCGCTTGCGGCAGCGCGCCGAGGAACTGGACACCGGCGCGGCGCGTCGCGCGGTCAGCCTTGTAGCCCGGGTTGGCGACCACCAGGCGCAGCTGCGGCATGGCCCGGCGCAGTGCGCCAAAGGCATCCATCGCGAAACCCAGGCCCTTGTTGGGCGAGGAGAAGAACACCAGCTTGTCCGGATCCACCGGCGTGCCGTCGGGCAGCAGCGCATTGTCCACCGGATTGTAGATCGTGAGCGCGCGCACCTGCGGCGCCACGCCGATGCCCTGGAGCACTGCCGCCACGCCGCGACGCTGCGAGTCCGAAACACACACCACGGTCACGGCCAGCTCGCGCAGCACGGCGGCCGTGGCTGCCAGGCGCCGCGCGCGCTTGGAGCCGGGATTCAGCTGGTCGTGCAGCCACAGGTACACCCTGGCTTGCGGAAACAGTTCGCGCACCCGCGGCAGCGCGCGCGACTCGCGCACCAGGACCACGTTGCGGATGCCATCCAGCCGCCCCGGCACGCGGTAACGACCCTCATTCGCAGCGCGGTTGTGTTGCATGACGTAGGCACCCAGGGAATCCGCGATGCGCGTGACGGTCGCCTCCGTGCCGCCCGTCGCGCGCTCCTCGAGAGTGCGCGTGTCATAGGGCTGCTGACACACGGGATCGAAGAACAGTAGCGAACTCATTCGCGCTATTCTAAGCGCGATCTTGGCTGGATGGACGGGGCGGCGTGGCGAGCTTGAGCAAGCTGTCGGCGTGCATAATCACCTACAACGAAGCGGAGCGCATCGAGGCGTGCCTGCGCTCGCTGGACTTCTGCGACGAGATCATCGTCGTCGACTCGCACTCCACCGACGCCACACGGGATATCAGCGCCGCACTGGGTGCCCGTGTCATCGAACGCGACTGGCCCGGCTACCGCTCGCAGAAGCAGTTCGCGGTCGAGAGCGCCGGAAATGATTGGGTGCTGTGCCTCGACGCCGACGAACGCCTCAGCGGCGCACTGCGCGCCGAAGTCGTGGCGCTGCGGTCGCAGGGCTTCCCCGGGGCGGCCGGGTGGTCCGTGCCGCGCATCACCGATTACTTCGGCAGGTTCCTGCGTCACGGTAACGCCTACCCGGACCGGCTGGTGCGTCTGTTCGACCGCCGGCGCGGCGGCTGGCGCGGAGAGGAGATCCACGAGAATACCCGCGTCGACGGGCCGGTGCGCCGGCTGAGCGGGCACCTCGAGCACTACTCCTACCGCAGCCTGAGCGATCACCTCAACCGCATGCAGCGTTATGCGGACCTCATGGCGCAGGCGATGTATGCGCGCGGGCAGCGCTGCGGGCTGGCGCCGGTGCTGCTGAATCCGCTGTGGCGCTTCGTGCGCGGCTACCTGCTGCGCCTGGGCTTCCTGGATGGTTGGCGCGGGCTGGTGTTCGCGCTGATCGAGGCGAACTACGTGCGCCGCAAGTACCTGGGACTATTCGTCCGCAGCCGCGGGCTGCCGGGTTGACCACGCCGCCACCTGGGTGAGGCGCAGCAGCGGGTCATCCAGTTCCAGCAGCTCCAGCTTCTCGTCCGGCTCGAGCGGCAGCACCTCCGCCCAGCGGTTGGCAACCCAGCCGGCGTTCTCATAGTCAGCATCGACATGCGCGTAGGCACCGCCGAGTTTCGGCAGGACGTCGCGCAGCAGGTCGGCCAGGTGCGCCAGCTCCAGCGGCAAGGGGCACACTGCATCCTCGGCCAGCAGCTCGACTTCGCCGACGTTGAGCCCGTCGCCCTGCTGGCCGCGGCTGTGCAGCCTGAAGCGCCGCCCGCCGACACAGGTGATGCCCAGCAGGCCGTCGGGCAGCGGATCAAAATCTACCAACCTCGCGGTGGTGCCGATGCTGGCTATGGTGTCGGCGACCCCCGCCTCGGCGCCCGCGATGAGCAGCACCACCCCGAACTCGGCCTGTTCGCGGAAGCAGCGCCGCACCATGTCCAGGTAACGCGGCTCGAAGATCCGCAGCGCCAGCGGCCCACCCGGGAACAGCACCGTGTGCAGCGGGAACAGCGGCAGCGTGCTTACGGCCACAGCGCTACGGCCCGGCGCCCAGGACCGCGAGCAGCTTGCCGTGCAGTCCGCCGAATCCTCCGTTGCTCATGACCAGCACGTGGTCCCCGGCGCGCGCCGCCGCTGCCACCTCCTGCGCCAGGGTGTCGATCTCGCCGGCCACGTGGGCGCGCGCCCCGAGGGAGCCTGCAACGGAGGTAATGTCCCAACCCAGGTCGGCTGGTGCGTACAGCCACACCTGGTCGGCGCCGGCGAGCGAGGGGCCGAGCGTCTGCTGATGCACGCCCATGCGCATGGTGTGCGAGCGCGGCTCGAGCACCGCGATCAGCCGTGCGGCACCGATGCGCTTGCGCAACCCGTCAATCGTGGTGGCAATGGCGGTCGGGTGGTGTGCAAAGTCATCGTACACGCGCACGCCGCGCACCTCCCCGCGCAGCTGCATGCGGCGCGCGATGCCCTTGAACTGCGCGAGCGCCTCTATCGAGCGCGCCACCGCAACGCCGGCGTGCCGCGCGGCCGCGATCGCCGCCAGGGCGTTCTCCATGTTGTGCGCGCCGATCAGCGACCATTCGACCGTGCCGCGCGACTGGCCGCCCTCGAGCACCTCGAAGCTGGAGAAATCGGACTTCCCCCGGCCGCTCCACAGCGTATCCGGCCCGGGCGCGCGCGCGAAGCCCTCCAGCGGGGTCCAGCAGCCCATGGCCAGCGTCTCCTGGAGCAGTGGGTCGGCGGCGTTCCAGACGATGCGCCCGGTGCCCGGCACCGTGCGTACCAGGTGATGGAACTGCCGCTGGATGGAGGCAATGTCGGGATAGATGTCCGCGTGGTCGAACTCGAGGTTGTTCAGGACCGCGGTGCGCGGCCGGTAGTGGACGAACTTGGCGCGCTTGTCGAAGAAAGCCGTATCGTATTCATCCGCCTCTATGACGAAGAACGGCGCGGCGCCCAGGCGCGCGCTGAGGCCGAAATTCTCGGGCACGCCGCCGATGAGAAACCCGGGATTGAGTCCCGCATGTTCCAGGATCCAGGCGAGCAGCGAGGAAGTGGTGGTCTTGCCGTGGGTGCCGGCGACGGCCAGCACCCAGCGCTCGCTGAGGACCTCGCGCGCCAGCCACTCCGGCCCCGACAGATACGGGATACCGCTCTCCAGCAGCGCCTCGATGACCGGCTGGCCGCGCGTCATGACGTTGCCGACCACCACGACGTCCGGGGCGGGCTTGAGCTGCGAGGCCTCGAAGCCCTCGGTCACCTGGATGCCCAGCGCCTCCAGCTGTGTACTCATCGGCGGGTAGACGTTGCGATCCGAGCCGGTGACGCGGAAGCCGGCGGCGCGCGCGATCGCGGCAACGCCACCCATGAATGTGCCGCAGACTCCGAGGATGTGTACGTGCATCGTTTGAGTTCAGTTCTTGGCGGGAACGAGTATGGTCAGTTGCAAGAGCTCATCCGCGAGCGTCTGCACGATCACCAGGGCGACACTGGCACCCATCGACCATTCCAGCGCGGCGCTGACGATGCGGCTGTTGGCCGCGACCAGCCAGACCAGCAGCACCAGGGTGGCCGCCTCCACGAGTCCCTCCCACGCCGGGTCGCCGTGAACGCGTGGCGCCAGCCATAGCAATACTACCAGCAGCGGGGCCAGCAACAGCTGGTAGCCAAACACGGCGGTGGCAGTCTGCACGGTACGCTCCGGCCGCCCCACCAGCCGCAGCAGCAGCGCGTTCCACAACAGCAGGAAACCGACATCCACCAGCAACAGCGCCGGCCAGTCCAGCGCTGGCGGGAACACGCTGCTCACCAGGCAGTTGACCACGACGTAAGCGGCGACGGTGAGTGCGAGCAGCAGGCCGGAGGCTGGCAGGTCCTGCGGACCCCGGCGCATGAGCGAGATCTGCGCGAAAAGCTTGAGAACCTCCCTCATGGCTATCGGTACCGGCGGCTCCCTCGCATAATGCCGGGCAGATTGTACAGAGCATCGTTGTCGCAGTTGCAGCCGATCGTCACCACAACTCCGGATCTCGCCGAACTGGCCGCGCGGCTGGCTGCGCAGCCGCGCGTGGGCCTGGATACCGAGTTTCTCCGCGAGCGCACTTACCGGGCGCAGCTGTGCCTGGTGCAGGTCTCGGCCGTGGACCTGGCCGCCTGCGTCGACCCGCTGGCACTGCCGCAGCTGGGAGCGCTCGCCGCGGTGCTCACTTCCCCGGCGGTCGTGAAGGTAATGCACGCCTCGCGGCAGGACCTGGAGGTGCTGCTGCCCGTGGCGGGGCTGGTGCGGCCCGTGTTCGACACGCAGATCGCCGCCAGTCTCACGGGCCTGCCGGCGCAAATCGGCTATGCGGAACTTGTGCGGCGCCTGCTCGGGCATGAGCTGCCCAAGGCGCACACGCGGACCGACTGGTCGCGGCGCCCGCTGTCGGCTGAACAGCTCGACTACGCACTGGATGACGTGCACTACCTGCTGCCGCTGGCACAACTGCTGCAGGAGCAGGTCCACGCGCTGGGACGCTCGCAGTGGCTGGAGGAAGAACTGCGCAGCCTCGAGGATCCTGCGGGGCTGACCATCAATCCGGAGGATGCCTGGCAGCGGCTCAAGGGGTTGAACAACCTCGATCCGGCGCGGGCGCGTCTTGCGCGCCAGCTGGCCGCCTGGCGCGAGCGCAGCGCGATCGAGCACAACAGGCCACGCGGGTGGATCCTCGAGGAGCCGGTGCTGCGCGAGATGATCACGCAGGTGCCCAGATCGTTGGCGGCACTGGAGGCAATCCCCGGCATGCCTCCCGGGCTCGTCAAGCGCCGCGGCACGGAGCTGCTGGCCTGCATTGCCGACGCGCAGGTTCCGGAACCGGCGCCCCCGCTGCCGCCGCGCGCGCGTCCGGATCCGGTCAAGACCGCCCTCGTGAAGCACCTGGCGGGCATCATCCAGGCAGTGGCGAGCGAGCTGAACGTGGTACCCGAGGTGCTCGCCACGCGGCGCGACCTCGAACAGCTGGCTGATGGCAACCAGGACGCGGGAGTACTCAGCGGCTGGCGCCGCAGCGTGCTGGGGGAGCGGCTGCTGGCGGCGCTCTAGCGCGCCGCCGAGGGTCAGCGGCGTTTGCCGCTGCCGGCGGCACGCTTGGCCGCCGGCCGCCGTACCTTGGCGCGCGCGCCAGCGCGTACCTTGCGCGGCGCGGCAGGCTTGCGCTTGGCGGCCGCTCGCGCCGGCTGCGGCTTCACCCGCTTTGGCTTGCGTGCGCCCCTGGCCGCGGCCTTCTTCGCCGCCGCCACCTTGCCCTTGGCGGGCTTCTTCTGGGGAGCCGTGCGCAGCTCAGGCACGCCCAGGGCCTTGGCGAGGCGGCGGGTAACCGCGTCCACGTCGCCTTCGGCGTCGATGACTCGCAGCAGGCCGCGCGCCCGGTAAAAATCGATGAGCGGGCGGGTCTTCTCGTCGTACACACGCAGCCGCTCGGCAACGGTCGCCTCGTTGTCATCCGGGCGCTGCACCAGGCGGTGCGGCTGGCTGGTCTTGGGGCACAGCGCGGTGTCCGGCCCCGGTGGCGAGGTGAGCAGGTTGAACACGCGCCCGCAGTCCGCGCAGGTGCGCCGCCCGGAGATGCGCCTCACCAGCTCCCCGTAGTCCACTTCCAGCTGCACCACCGCGTCCAGCGGGCGCTTGAGCGCCTCAAGCAGGTGGTCCAGCGCATGGGCCTGGGCGAGGTTGCGCGGGAAGCCGTCCAGGATGAAGCCGCGACGCGTATCAGGCTCTGCCACGCGCTCACGGATCATGCCGAGCACCAGGGAGTCGTCCACCAGCCGGCCGCCCTCCATGGCCTCGCGGGCCTGGCGGCCGAGCTCGGTCCCCCTGGCCACGGCCGAACGCAGCAGGTCCCCAGTGGAGATCTGCGGGATGTGCACCCGCTCCACGAGCCGCTGAGACTGAGTACCCTTACCCGAACCGGGCGCGCCCAACAGGACAATGCGCATGTTTGTGCACTATGAATTCGCTGCCGCTGGCAGCACAAAGGTGCGCCACGTTACCGGCCGCTCCGGGAGAGGTCAAACGCCCGCCGGCGCTCGGCTCCTGGCCTGCGCAAGCCCTCCCCCGTGCGCTATTCTTCCCGACCCCGCCCACGGCTGAGCGCGCCCCCCCATGAAAAAGACTGCGTCCAGGAACGCCTTCTATGCCCAGTCCGGTGGCGTGTCGGCGGTCATCAATGCCTCGGCCTGCGGGGTGATCGAGACAGCGCTGCGCTCTCGGCACATCGACAAGGTCTATGCCGGCCGGGACGGCATCATCGGCGCCCTGACCGAGGACCTGATCGACTGCGGCCGCGAGAGCGCCGCCACCATCCGCGGGCTGCGCCATACCCCGGCCGGCGCCTTCGGCTCTGCCAGGTTCAAACTCAAGGGCCTCGACCAGAACCGCGCCGAATACGAGCGGCTCATCGAGGTATTCCGGGCCCACAACATCGGCTACTTCTTCTACAACGGCGGCAACGACTCGATGGACACCGCCCACAAGGTGTCGCAGATCGGGCAGGCGCTCGGTTACCCGATCACCTGCGTGGGCGTGCCGAAGACGGTGGACAACGATCTTCCCCACACCGATTGCTGCCCGGGCTTCGGCTCGGTCGCCAAGTACGTCGCGGTTTCCACGCGCGAAGCCTCGATGGATGTTGCCTCCATGGCGCGCACCTCCACGAAGGTGTTCGTGCTGGAGGTGATGGGCCGACACGCCGGCTGGATCGCCGCGGCCGCAGGCCTTGCGGGGCGCGGCGCCGACGAGACACCGCACGTGATCCTCTTTCCCGAGGTGGCCTTTGACCGGCAGCGGTTCCTCGACCGCGTGCGGCAGTGCGTGACCGACTTCGGCTACTGCGTGATCGTGGTCTCCGAGGGCGCCGCCTATGCGGACGGGAAGTTCCTGGCCGATGCGGGCACGCGCGATGCCTTCGGGCACACCCAGCTGGGCGGCGTGGGCCCGGTGGTCGCCAACATGGTGCGCGAGGCGCACGGCTACAAGTACCACTGGGCGGTCGCCGACTACCTGCAGCGCTCGGCGCGGCACATCGCCTCCAAGGTCGATGCCGACCAGGCCTATGCGGTGGGCAAGGCAGCCGTGGAATTCGCTCTCAAGGGAATGAACGCGGTCATGCCTACCATCGTGCGCAAATCCTCCAAGCCGTATCGCTGGGTGATCGGGCACATCCCGCTCGCCGAGGTCGCCAACAAGGAAAAGAAGCTCCCGGGCGACTACATCCGCGACGACGGCTTCGGCATCACCGCCGCCTGCCGCCGCTATCTGGAGCCGCTGATATCCGGGGAAGCCTACCCGCCGTACCGCAACGGGCTGCCCGAATACGTGCACATCAAGGGCGTTGCGGTGCGCAGGAAGCTCAAGACCGACTTCAAGATCTGAAGGACCCCGCGGCCGCGCGCGGTGGCGCCTCCGGCCAGCGCGGTTAACAGAAGGCGGCTCCCGCGGGCCGCGGCCCTTTGCCGCATGGCGGCAAAATCACCCCACGGCTGGCAGCCTCCGCACCCGGCCCGCCAGGGCGGCCGGGGCCAGCTTCGGGCGGGTGCCGCATGCCCGTCCTACTTCTCCCGGACGCGGTCGCAGCGGGGTTGGCGTGCTATAGTTCGCGGCCTTTTTTGGGGGAGATTTCCGGATGGAATTGAGCAGTTGGCTGTGGGTCGCGATTGCGGCCGGCGTCCTCGCCGTCATCTACGGCGTGTTTTCCATGAGCGCCATTTTGCGCCTGTCCCCGGGCAACGCCCGGATGCAGGAAATCGCGGCGGCCATCCAGGCCGGCGCCAAGGCCTACCTCAATCGCCAGTACTCGACCATCCTCGTGGTGGGGATCGTGCTGTTCGTGGCCATCGGCTTCTCAGCGCTCGGCTGGCCCACGGCCGGCGGCTTCCTGGTGGGGGCGGTGCTCTCCGGCCTGACCGGCTACATCGGCATGAACATCTCCGTGCGTGCCAACGTGCGTACGGCCCAGGCGGCCACCAACGGGCTGAACGCGGCACTGAGCGTCGCCTTCCGCGGCGGTGCCATCACCGGCATGCTGGTCGTGGGGCTCGGCCTGATCGGCGTCGCCGGCTACTACGCGGTGCTGCGCAACTACACCTCCATCGGCCCGGATGCCTCGCTGCACGCCCTGGTCGGACTTGCCTTCGGCGGCTCGCTGATCTCCATCTTCGCGCGCCTGGGCGGCGGCATCTTCACCAAGGGTGCCGACGTCGGTGCCGACCTGGTGGGCAAGGTCGAGGCCGGGATCCCCGAGGATGACCCGCGCAACCCGGCCGTGATCGCCGACAACGTCGGTGACAACGTCGGTGACTGCGCCGGCATGGCCGCGGACCTGTTCGAGACCTACGCGGTGACCCTGGTCGCCACGATGCTGCTGGGCGGGCTGCTGTTCGCCAAGGACGGCGCCACCGCCTCCTTCGCCGCGGTGATCTATCCGCTCGCGCTGGGAGCCGCCTCCATCGTCTCCTCGATCATCGGCACGTTCTTCGTCTCCGCCCGTGCCGGCGGCAAGATCATGAACGCCCTGTACAAGGGCGTGATCGTCTCGGCGCTGGTCTCGGCGATTGCCTTCTACTTCATCACGCAGAAGATCATGCCGGGCAACTTGGCGCTGTTCTACTGCACGCTGATCGGCCTCGGGCTGACGGCGGCAATGATCATGATCACCGAGTACTACACTGCCACCGAGTACGGCCCGGTGCGCAAGGTGGCCGCGGCCTCGCAGACCGGGCATGCGACCAACATCATCGCCGGCCTGGGCGTGTCGATGAAGTCGACGGCACTGCCGGTAATCGCGGTGTGTCTGGCAATCTGGGGCTCCTACACGCTGGACGGGCTGTACGGCATCGCGATCGCCGCCACGGCGATGCTGTCGATGACCGGCATGATCGTCGCCCTGGACGCCTACGGCCCCATCACCGACAACGCCGGTGGCATCGCCGAGATGGCCGGCCTGCCGAAGTCGGTGCGCGATATCACCGATCCGCTGGACGCCGTGGGCAACACCACCAAGGCGGTGACCAAGGGCTATGCCATCGGTTCGGCGGGCCTTGCCGCGCTGGTGCTGTTCGCCGACTACACCCACAACCTCGAGGCCGCCGGCAAGCTCGCGGTGTTCTCGCTGTCCGATCCGGCCGTCATCATCGGCCTGTTCATCGGTGGCCTGGTGCCCTACCTCTTCGCCGCCATGGCGATGGAGGCGGTGGGCCGTGCCGCCGGCGCGGTGGTAACCGAGGTGCGGCGCCAGTTCCGCGAGATCAAGGGAATCATGGCGGGCACCGAGAAGCCGGACTACTCGCGCGCGGTGGACCTGCTCACCCGCTCGGCCATCCGCGAGATGATCGTGCCCTCGCTGCTGCCGATCCTGGTGCCGATCGTGCTGGTCGTGGTGATGAACATGCTCATGGGCCCCGGGGCCGGTGTACGCGCCTTGGGCGGCCTGCTCATCGGCACGATCGTCACCGGACTGTTCGTCGCCATCTCCATGACCACCGGCGGCGGCGCCTGGGACAACGCCAAGAAGTACATCGAGGAAGGTAACTTCGGCGGCAAGGGCTCGGACGCCCACAAGGCGGCCGTTACCGGGGATACCGTCGGTGACCCGTACAAGGACACCGCGGGCCCGGCCATCAATCCCCTGATCAAGATCATCAACATCGTCGCGCTGCTGCTGGTGCCGCTGCTGTAAGGCAAGCGGCACTGCATACGCGCGACTGACAGTGCGGAGGTTCGGGACGTGAAGACGGACGAGCATTTCCCGGTCGAGAAGTCAGACGATGAGTGGCGGCGCGAGCTGCCGGCCGAGGCATACAAGGTGTTGCGCGCTCACGGCACCGAGCGCGCCGGCACCAGCCCGCTGAACGATGAACACCGCGCCGGCATGTTCCGTTGCGCGGCCTGCGGGCAGGAACTGTTCTCCTCGGAGACCAAGTTCGACAGCGGTAGCGGCTGGCCGAGCTTCTTCAAGCCGCTGCCCCAGGCGGTCGGCACCGCAGTGGACAAGAGCCTGCTGATGCAGCGCACCGAGGTGCACTGCGCACGCTGCGGTAGCCACCTCGGACACGTCTTCCCGGATGGCCCGCGCCCCACCGGCGAGCGCTACTGCATGAACGGGGTGGCGCTGAAGTTCGAGCCGAAGAGCTGACCGCCCGTTGCCGGGGCGACGGGACGCCGGCAAGTCAAGTTACGCGGAATGCAGCGCCCGGCGCCGGAGCGCAGCCGCGGGCACGGCTCAGCGGCGCTGCCCGCAGCTTAAGCCGCCAGCTGCAGCGGTTGCGGCCGCCCGACCGCGTAGCCCTGCAGGAAGTCCACGCCGATCTTGCGGGCCGCCTCGACGGCGGCGGTGTCTTCGACCTGCTCGGCGATGACCTTGAAGTTCAGCGTGCGTGCCAGCTTGATCATCGCGGTCACCATCGCCTGGTTCACGGTGTCGCGGGCGAGGTTGCGCATGAACGAACCGTCGATCTTCAGGTAGTCCAGCGGCAGGGTCTTGAGGTTCGAGAACGAGCCGACGCCGGAACCGAAATCATCCAGCGCGAACTGGCACCCCATGCCGTGCAGCACGCCGACGAAGCGGCGCGCGTGCTCGAGATTGGCGATCACAGCACTCTCGGTGATCTCGAAGCACACCTGCGCCGGGGCGGCGCCGGTGCTGTCGAAGCACTCCACCACGAACTCCAGGAACTGCGGTATCGCCCAGCGTCTGGCCGGAGATGTTGATGGCTACGCTGCGGTTCTCGGGCACCGCGATGGCACCGCGCCCCAAGGCAGCGAGCGTCGTCTGCACCACCCAGCGGTCCACCAGCCCCATCAGCCGGTAGCGCTCGGCCGCGCGCAGGAAGTCCGACGGCGCGAGTTCGTTGCCGCTCTCGTCCTTGAGGCGCACCAGCATCTCCATCGCCGGGCCGCCCTCTTCCTCGTGTGCCGGTACGATCACCTGCTGGTACAGGTGGAAGCGGTTTTCCTTCAGCGCGCTCTGCAGGCGCTGCAGCCACTGGATCTCGCCGGTGTGGCGCGCGTGCGCCTCATCGCGCGCCGAGTACACTACCACGCGGCCCGAGCCCTGCTTCTTGGCGACGTAGCAGGCAGTGTCGGCCGCTGCCAGCAGCTCCTCGATGGTGCCGCTCTCGCGCGAGATCTCGACCAGCCCGACCGAGACGCCGATGTTGAAGATCTTGTCCTTCCAGACGAAGCGATAGTCGTTCACCGCGCGGCACAGGTCATCGGCGATCTGCCGCGCCTTGTCCAGCGGGCAGCCGATGAGCAGCATGCCGAACTCATCACCGCCCAGGCGCCCGACGGTATCGCTGTCGCGCACCGCATCGCGCAGCAGCTTGGCGACCTCGCGCAGCATGCTGTCGCCGGCCAGGTGGCCGCTGGTGTCGTTCACGAGCTTGAAGCGGTCCAGGTCGAGGTAGCACAGCACGTGCTGCCCGTCGCCGCGATGGCCGCTGCCGATCGCCTCCTCCAGGCGGCGCTCGAATTCGCGGCGGTTCACCAGGCCGGTGAGCGCATCGTGGGTGGCCTGGTAGGACATCTGCCGCGCCAGGCCGCGCAGCTCGCTGATGTCGTGCAGCATCACCACCGCACCGATCAGCTCCTTGGCGGCGTTGCGTACCGGGGCTGCCGACAACTCGATGGAACGCTCATTACCGTTGGCGCGCGAGAGCAGCATCGCGCGGCGGCTGAGGTTGACCGCTGCGCCGCTGGTGAGCGCCTGACGCACCGGGTCGCCCAGGATGCGCCGCTCGGTTTCGTCCACCAGGCTGACGATGTCCTCGAGCAGCTTGCCGGCCGCCGCGCCCGCCTCGGTGCCTGTGAGCTGCTCGGCGGCGGCGTTCATGAACGTGATGTGTCCGTCCTTGTCCGTCGTGATGATCGCCTCGGCCAGGGCCTGCAGGGCCAGCAGCTGCGGCTCCAGGGCCGCACCGTCGGCAGGCACGCGCAGCGCCTGCACGGTCTGGGTGGGGATGATCTCGACACCGGTGATCAGCAGCGCGGCCTCGCCGTCGTAGGCGACCGGCGTCGAGGCGATCTCCAGCCGGCTCACCTGCGCCTGCAGGCCCACCATGTCGATCTCGTAGCGCTCGGCAGCCGGCTCCCCGGTCAGCCGCCGCGCGATGTTCTCGCCGACCAGTTCGGCGTACTCGGGCGGCACCAGGTCCGCCAGGCGCCGCCCGATGAGCTCGAGCCGGTCGACGCCCACGAAGCTGGCGAACTGGCGGTTGGCGTACAGGATGACTTCGCGGTGCACCAGCACCGCCTCGTGGATGCGGTCACCGAGCTCGGCAAACAGCTTTGGCGTCTCGGTCACCTCGCGCTCGGAGACCGAGCCTGCGCGGGTGAGCAGGTGGTTGACCGCCGTCACCAGCGTGGCAACCTCGGGCTTGTCGCTGTTGATGTCTATCCGGCCGCTGAGGCGGCCGCCAATGGCGATCCGCTGCAGCTGCTGGGTCAGCTCCCGTATGCTCTGCATGTCGCGGCGCTGCAACGCATAGAGCAGGAGAACCAGAGCGGCGATGAGCGCGAACAGGAGGCACAACAGCCCGATGATCGACATCTACCTTCTTCTTAGCCTTGCACGTGGGTTTCCCGCGCGCTTCTGCGGCACTCTAATTGGACTTGTCGTGCCTTCAGAATACGGACGCCCGAAGCATAACGCAGGGCAGGCCACGTCCCGTCGGTATTTCACCATATCTCGTCGCATGAACGCTTGGCATAGGGGCGGAAAAGCCGTAACTTCTCGGGCCTTTTCAGGGACACCGCAATAAGTCCAATTGGAGCAGCGTACGGATGCAGACCGCGACCGCCAGTGAGCAGATGATCGAGCAGCAGGTGCGCGCCTGGGAGGTCCTCGATGCGCGTGTCCTCGAGGCCATGCGCAGGGCGCCGCGGGAGCTGTTCGTGCCGCAGAGCCAGCGCTACCGCGCCTACACCGACGCCGAGGTGCCGCTGGCACACGGCCAGCACATGTTGCGCCCGAGTGTCGCCGGCCGGGTGCTCCAGGCGCTGCTGCCGCAGCCATCCGAGCGGGTGCTGGAGATCGGCGCGGGCAGCGGCTACGTAACCGCCTGCGCGGCCTTCCTTGCCGGCCATGTGCACTCGGTTGAGCTATATCCTGACCTGGCTGAGAGCGCGCGCGCCAACCTTGCCTCCCTGGGAGTGCGCAACGCCGATGTGCTCGAGACTGACGCCGTGCGCCTGCAGGGCGGTCCTGAGTACGATGTTATTGCGGTGACCGCCTCGCTGCCGATCTACGACGCACGCTTTGAGCGCATGCTCGCCCCCGGCGGACGGCTGTTCATTGTGGTCGGGGAAGCCCCGGCGATGGAGGCACGGGTGGTGACCCGCACGGCGGCAGACACCTGGAAGACCCAGAGCCTGTTCGAGACCGTGATCGACCCGCTGGTCAATTCCGTGCGGCCGCAGGAATTTACCTTCTGAGCACGGCCGGCATCCAAAGAGTGATACACAAGGAAATGCCATGAAGTGCCTCGCGACCCTGGCCCTGAGCCTGATTGCAGTCACGGGCGCGGCCGCGGCCAAGGACCTGGCCGGGGTGTACGAGGATGCCCTGCGCAGCGACCCGCTCATCCGCCAGGCCGATGCCAACCGGCTGGCCGCGCGCGAGGCGCGCCCGCAGGCCTGGTCAGCGGTGATGCCACAGATCGTCGGCACCGCGAGCGTACTGCGCGACCACAGTTCCGGCTACCAGGACACCGTCAACGAGATTCCAAACGTCAACCCGCTTCTGCCCCCCGCCCTGGTGGTGCTGCCGCTGCCGTCGACCATTGACACCACCACCCGCGGCTGGGCGGTCAACCTGCGCTCGAACCTGTTCTCCTGGACCAACTGGATGCAGATCAAGGCCGCCAGCGCCGAGGTCGCGCAGGCCGAGGCCAACTACCAGGCCGCCGAACAGGACCTGATTCTGCGCGTCGCCAGCGCCTACTTCCTGGTGCTCTCGGCCGAGGCCGGGGTCGAGGCCAACACGGCAGCCCTGGAGGCCATCACCCGCCAGCTCGACCAGGCCAACAAGCGCTTCGAGGTCGGCCTCATTGCCATCACCGACGTCCAGGATGCCAAGGCCGGCCACGACACCGCCGCCGCCGCCGTAATCGCCGCGAAGCGCCAGCTCGCCACCGCACAGTACCGGCTCGAGGAGATCACAGGTCAGCAGTACGACCGGCTCTCGCGCCCCGGGGCGGACATGCCCTTGAAAGGTCCCGAGCCCATGGACGAAAGCGCCTGGGTGGAAAGCTCGCTGGCGCAGAACCTGTCGCTGATCTCCAGCCGGCTGGCGGCCGATATCGCGCGTGACAACGTGCGCGCCGCGTTCGGCGGTCACCTGCCGACGCTCGACCTGGTGGCCGGCCGCTCCTACACCAAGGCCGAGTCGGACCAGGATATCGATTACCTGCCCTTCAGCGGCGTCAACAGCAAGTTCAACGACCGGCAGATCGGCCTGCAGTTCACGCTGCCGATCTTCAGCGGCGGCTTCACGCAGTCGAAGGTCCGCGAAAACCAGTACCGCTGGATCGCCGCCAAGGAGGCGGTCGTGCAGAGCTCGCGCGCCACCGAGCGCCAGTCGCGTGATGCCTATCTGGGCGTCATCAGCGGCGTGGCGCGCGTGCAGGCACTGCGCCAGGCGCGCGAGTCCAGCCAGACCGCGCTCAAGGCCACCGAGGCCGGCTACGATGTCGGCACGCGAACCTCGGTTGACGTGCTCAACGCGCGGCGGGTGCTGGTGCAGGCGGAGACCGACTACGCCAACAGCAAGTACGACTACATCGTCAGCGTGCTGCAGCTGCGCGAGGCGGCCGGGACGCTCGATCGTGCGCAGCTGCTGGAGGTCAACGCGTGGCTGACGGTGGACGCGCCGACCGCTCCTGCGAACGCCACGCCGGAGAACGTGCTGCCGGACGTGCCGCCCCCGCAGCCCACCACTGCGCCGCCCGGCGCGGCGCGGGGCGGCGGCGCGCACTAGCCGCGGAGCAGCGGCTCGATCAGGCCGAGCAGCTTCTTGAGCGCCCCGCGGTTGGCCGCCACGCACTCGCGTCCCAATGCCCCGATGCGCGCGCTTGCCTGCGGGTCACTGAGCAGGGCGCTCACCCGCTCGCCGAGTTCCGCGCCACTGTTGACTACCTGCGCTGCGCCGCTGCCGAGCAGCAGGCGCGCACTGTCGATGCTGTTGAAGTTATGGGGACCGGTGAGGATCGGCACGCCCACCGCCGCGGGCTCCAGCAGATTGTGCCCGCCTATTCCCACCAGGCTGCCGCCGACGAAGGCGACGTCGGCTGCCGCGTAGAAGCCCACCAGTTCGCCGAGCGTATCCAGCACCAGCACCTGGCACTGCTGGGCGCCGGGTGCAGCCGGCTGTGAGCGGCGCACGAACGTGAGGCCGGCGTCGGCCACCCGCTGCGCCACCTCGGCGAAGCGCGGCGGATGGCGCGGGGCGATCACCAGCAGCGCCTGGGGGTGGGCCGCAAGCACCAGCCGGTGCGCGGCAATGATCGCCTCTTCCTCGCCGTCGCCGTGGGTGCTGCCGGCCACCCACATCGGCCGCTGCGCCGCGTACTGTGCACGCAGCGCCGCCGCGCGCGTGGCGATGTCGGCGGGCAGCTCGAAGTCGAACTTGAGATTGCCCGTGACCTCGAGCCCTGCAGGATTCGCGCCCAGGGTGCGAAAGCGCTCGGCATCCTCCGGTCCCTGTGCCGCCACCACCGCGGCCTGCGCGAGGGCCCCGGAGAACAAGCTCCCCAGGCGTTGGTAGCGCCCGACGGAGCGGCTGGAGATACGCGCGCTCGCAATCACCAGGGGCACGCGGCGCCGCGCGCACTCGCGGTACAGGTTGGGCCACAGCTCGGTCTCGAAGATCACCGCCAGCCTGGGCTGCACCCGCTCGAAGAAGCGCCGCACGGAGCCCGGCAGGTCGTACGGCAGGTAGCGCACCTGCGCGATGTCGCCAAACAGGGCGCGCGCCCGCGCCACCCCGGTGGGGGTGAAACTGGTGACGGTGAGTGGTAGTTGCGGGTGGCGCCGGTGCAGCGCGTTGACCAGGGCGGCACAGGCCTGAACCTCGCCCACGGACACCGCGTGCAGCCAAGCTCCCGCCGGCGGCGCCGGCGGTCCGAACCCGAAGCGCTCGCGGAAGTGTTCCCGGTAGCCGCGATCCCAGAGCCCGCGCCACAAGTAGATCAGGGATACGACCGGGACGGCGAGATAGGCGGC
Organism: uncultured Pseudomonadota bacterium; assembly: GCA_963794975.1. GTDB lineage: Bacteria > Pseudomonadota > Gammaproteobacteria > Steroidobacterales > Steroidobacteraceae > 13-2-20CM-66-19. The sequence continues at coordinate 81,861 of CAWCGL010000003.1, forward strand.
AAGGAGGTAGAGGAAGCGCAAGAAGATGCCAGCGCCTAAGGCGGCAGCTCGCTCTTGCCGGAAGGCTGGCGGTAGCCGTCCAGTAACCCGTGCCAGTCCGATTCCCCAAAGCGCTCCGGCGGCATCCCCCAGGTGACCTTCTCGAGCGAACGCCGCAGCCGCACGAGGTTGCCGTCGCTCCAGATACCAGGCTTGCGCAGGGCGGCGCGATCAAAGTCGATGAGATACACCGCGCCATCCTCGCTCAGCAGGATGTTGTGGGCGTTGAGGTCGGCGTGGCAGACGCCCAGATCGTGGAAACGCCGGATGCAGCGGCCGATCGCGATCCAGGTCACCACTGAGAGTGCGCCGGTGCGCAGGCATTCGGTGAGCGAGCCCACCGTCGGCAGGCGCTCGGTGATGATGTCGCCGGTGTAGGTGGACCCGGCCTGCCGGTAGCGGGCGCCCACCGGCGCGGGGACCGGCAGGCCGGCGCGGTGCAGTCGATAGGTCAGGCGCCATTCGGCGAACGGGCGCGTACTCTCCTCGTCGCGCCAGCGGTAGCGATCCGCGGACAGCTGTGCCATGAATCCGCCGCGGCGGTAGTGTCGCAGCACCAGGCGGTCGCCATCGGCCTTGATGTAGTGTGTCGTGCCACGCCCCCGCGCGCTGCCGTCGAGCGCGCCGCGCGCCTGCCAGTAGCTGGGCTCGAACCACTCGGGAGTCAAATTGCCCGCCCGCGAGGTGTCATATAGCATGGCGCCGCCGGCAGCCGCGCTACGCTTAACGTCCGGGCCGAGCGCGAAACGACCACTCACAGTCCTGACCTCATAATGCTGTCTTTCGCCGAACCGCCGCGCAGCGTCTGCATCCTCCGGCTGTCGGCGATCGGGGATGCCTGCCACGTGGTGCCGATCGTGCGCACCTTACAGCAAGCGTGGCCCGGCACACAGCTGACCTGGATCATCGGCAAGACCGAAGCGCGCCTCATGAGCCTCATCGAGGGCGTCGAGTTTATCATCGTGGACAAGCGCGCAAGCCCCGCGACGCGGCGCGCGCAGCGTCGGCAGCTTGCCGACCGCCGCTTCGATGTCCTGCTGCACATGCAGCTGGCGCTGCGCGCCAGCCTGGTCGCACTCAGCGTGCGGGCGCCCCTCAAACTCGGCTTCGACCGCGCCCGCGCACGCGAACTGCAGTGGCTATTCACCAATGCACGCATCGCGCCGCGCGTTCGTGAGCACGTACTCGACAGCTTTTTCGGCTTCACCGACTTCCTGGGGCTTGGCCGACACGTGCTGCTCTGGGACCTGCCCTTGCCCCCCGCGGCCCAGGAATACGCGCAGCAGCTCATCCCCGATGCCCAGCCGACGCTGGTCATCAGTCCGTGCTCAAGCCATGCGCTGCGCAACTGGATGCCGGAACGTTACGCGGCCGTGGCCGAGCATGCGGTCCTGCGACGCGGCATGCGCGTGATCCTCGCCGGCGGGCCGACGCCCCTGGAACGGGGGGTCGGCGCCCAGATCGAGAAGCTGTGCCAAGTGCCGCTGGTCAACCAGATCGGACAGGACACCCTGCCGCAACTGCTAGCGCTGCTTGCCCGGGCGCGGGCACTGGTCACCCCGGACTCGGGGCCGGCGCACATGGCCACCATGGTGGGAACCCCGGTCATCGGGCTGTACGCGGCCACCAACCCCGCGCGCAGCGGTCCTTACCTCTCGGCGCGCTGGTGCGTCGACGCGTACCCCGAGGCGGCGCGAACCTTCCGCGGAGTTGAGCCCGAGGAGTTGCCCTGGACTCACAAGATCGAGGAGCCCGGAGTCATGGCGCTGATTTCGGTCGAGCAGGTGACGGCGAAGATCGACGAATTGGCGGCTGGCTTCTAAGGGCTCCGTCGCCGCTGCCGTGACGCCTCAGCCGGCACTGTCGAAGACACACTCCCCTGAGTAGTCAAAGGTCGGGTTGCCCTCGGGGGTCTTGCCGGTGTCCACGACCTGCAGCGTGCAGCGCACCTTGGGGCCGGCAATGTGGTCGACAAGATAGACCGAGCCGCGCGCCGCACCGCTGGCAAGATTCAGCTCGAAGTGGAACTTTGCGTCATGGAGCATCACGGGCTGTGATCCGGCGACGGTGCCGGAGAAGACCTGCTGGCCGGTATTGACCAGCGTGCCATGTGCCGCGTCCACTACCGAGGTCACCTGACACAGCACCCGCCCGCGCAGGTCGCCGCTGAGTTCCACGGTCTCGGTGCTCTGCTCGACCGACCCGCTCGCCGTCGGTGTCTTCGAGTGCACGATCACCCCGCTGGCCATGTCGACGCCAGTGCCGCTGACGCGTACCGTCCGGCTGGCGGCTAAGGCCTGCGCGGGCAGCGTAAGTGACTGGAAGGCGATGATGCAGGCGAGCATGTTGCGGGCGTGCGGGGCAACGACTGGGCATTTCATGTGGCGGCTCCTCACCCGGGAATGGGCGTGGCGCAAAGCTAGCCGTGTGCGCTCCGGCACCCAAGTACTCGCCAGGCAAGTGGCCCTTTGTGGCCCACTTTGGCCTATCCTGCCTGCGCTCCTATGACGCCGCCCGACCGACTCGACTCTTGGAAGCAGATCGCGCGCTATCTCAAACGCAGCGTGCGCACGGTACGGCGCTGGGAACAACAAGAAGCTCTTCCGGTGCGTCGCCAGGTGCACAAGTCCCTCGCAAGCGTGTACGCCCTCAAGGAGGAGATCGACCTGTGGCAGCAGGCGCGCTCGCGGGCTCCCCGGCATACAGGCACAGCAGCGGATACCGCGGGTGCATCAATTGCGGTGCTGCCCTTCGCCAATCTGAGCTCCGAAGCAGACAGTGCGTATTTCGCGGACGGCCTGACCGACGAGGTGACCGGCAAACTCTCGCGCGTCGCCGCGCTGCGGGTCATCTCCCGCACCTCGGCGCTCACCCTGCGCGGCACAACCCTGGACGCGCGCTCGGTCGGGATGCGGCTGGGCGTGGGCTATCTTCTGGAGGGCAGCGTGCGCCGCGCTGCCGGCCGCCTGCGGGTGACCGTACAGCTGATCGACGCGGGAACCGATGGCCACGTCTGGGCCGAGACCTATGAGGGGACTACCGAGGATGTGTTCGCGATCCAGGAGCGCCTCGCTCGGCAGATCGTCACCGCCCTCGCAATTCGCCTCACCAGCCAGGATCAGAAGAGGCTCGCCGAGCGCTCGATCGACGACCTGGCGGCGTACGAATGCTACCTGCGGGCACGACATGAGAGTTGGCGCTGGCGGCGGGACGCCATCGACAAAGCGGTCAGACAGTTGCGGCAGGGCCTTGCGCTGATCGGCGACAACGTCACTCTCTATGCAGCGCTGGGGCTTGCGTACCTGCAGTACCGCGAGGCCGGTATTGACCTTACCGACACGCCACTGGCGCAGGCACAGAAATGCGCGGCGCGGATCGCGGCGCTCGACGAACGCGCGCCGGCCGGCATCCAGCTCCGTGGCTGGATCGACTACGCGCGCGGACGGATCCAGGAAGCGGTGCGTGCGCTGCAGGTAGCGCTTGATCTGGAACCGAACAATGCGGACACGCTGCTGCTCTTGTGCAATTGCTATGTGGTGTCCGGGCGTGTCGCACTGGCCAGACCTTTGCTAGCGCGCTTGCTCAGGGTGGATCCACTCACCCCCCTCACCCGCTGCATGCCAGCCTACGCCGATATCATGGAAGGCAACCTGGCGGCCGCCGTGGCACCTTACCGGCAGATGTTCGAGATGGACCGCTCAAACCCCATGGGCCGGCTGTTCTATGTTTGGGTGCTGATCATGAATGGCCGCCGCGACGATGCGCGCGCGATCGCGGAAGACTGCCCGCGCGACGTCAGTGATTCAGTCGCCGGCGAGATGATGCGGTTCCTCACGGCGGCCGCAGCGCAGCGCCTGGGCGCGGCACAGGCACGCGTGAGTGCCCGGCTCCGGGCGGCGGCGGCGGCAACGGATGTCTTTCCGCGCCTGCTCGCGCAGGGCTTCGCCCTGGCCGGGCAGCCCGGGAAGGCCGTCGACTGGCTGGAGGCTGCGGTGGCCCGCGGTTTCATCAACTACCCGTACCTGGCGCGTCATGATCCGATCCTCGCAGCGCTGCGCGCGGAGCCAAGATTTCAGCGGCTGCTCGGGCAGGTGCGCGCCCGTTGGCAGCGCTTCGCGACCTGACGCCAGCGGTCTTTCCCCAAACGAGGCGCCCTTGCCGTAAGCTGCACCGCGGAAGTCGTGACGCCTCTTCAGGACATGCCATGCAAGACATTCTGGTTCCAATATCGCCGGGCGAACTCCTCGACAAGATCACCATCCTGCGGATAAAGGTGGCGCGCATACAGGACGCCACCAAGCTTGCCAACGTGAAACTCGAGTTGTCGCTGCTGGAGCGCACCTGGAAGGACAGCGGCTGCGCCACTGCCGCCGTGGCGCTCGACGAGCACGCACTGCAGGCCGTGAACGAGCAGCTGTGGGACATCGAGGACCGCATACGCGACAAGGAGGCCAAGCAGAGCTTCGATCGCGACTTCATCGAACTGGCCCGCGCCGTGTACGTGTGCAACGACGAGCGCGCGGCGGTGAAGAAGCGCATCAACCAGCACTTAGGTTCGCGGCTGGTCGAGGAAAAGTCGTACAAGCAATACCGCTGAGCGCGGCCGGGCTCAACGCAGCAGCGTGTACTCGGCGCTGCAATAAGGACACTTCGCAGCCCCGGTGTCCACGATCGGCAAGTACACCCGCGGGTGCGAGTTCCACAGATACATCTGCGGCATCGGGCAGCACAGCGGCAGGTCCTCGGCGGTGACCTCGTACTGATTCTGGGCGTTGGGTTCTATCAGCGGCTTGGCCGTTGCGACCATGGGACTACTGCCTTGCGATGCGAGTTACTGAGTGGCGGATTATACCTGCGCCCCTGCCGCGCCATCGCCCATCGTGGCATCCCACAGGGCGGTAACGGCGGCGCGCATTTCCCGGAACTGTTCCGCCGGGACCAGCGGTTCGGCCCCGGCGAGTGACAACCGGTGGGTGGTGGTGCGGTAGGCGCGGTACGCCGCGGTGAGCACGTCGACGCTCGCCTGGGGCACCAGGTCCGCGGAGGCGACCGACTCCAGCTGCCGGATCGTATCCGAGAACAGGGCCACCGGCGGGTACTGCAGCGCCCAGCGCAGGGCCCAGTACTGCGCCAGGAACTCTATGTCGGCGATCCCGCCAGCGTCCTGCTTGATGTCGAAGCGCGCGGCGTCGCCGCGCGCCAGCTCCCGCCGCATGCGCTCGCGCATGTTGCGCACCTCCTCGCGCAGGCTGCCGCGCCGCACGTGGTGGCTGAGTACCTCCAGGCGCACGGCCTCGAAACGGGCGCGCAGTTCCGGCGCGCCGGCCACGGCGCGCGCATGCAGCAGCGCCTGGTGCTCCCAGGTCCAGGCTTCCTCGCGCTGGTAATCGGCGAAGGCCTCGATGTTGGTGACCAGCATGCCGCCCTTGCCGCTCGGGCGCAGCCGCACGTCGACCTCGTAGAGGCGCCCGGCGGCCGAGTGCATGGTGAGCAGGTGGACGATGCGCTGCGCGAGGCGCACGAAGAACAGCTGGTTGTCGATCGGCCGTGCGGCCGCGGTCTCCTGCTGTTCCCCGCGCGAGTCGTGCAGGAACACCAGGTCCAGGTCCGAGGCATAGCCGAGCTCCATCCCGCCGAGCTTGCCGTAGCCAACCGCGCAGATGTTAACCGCGCGCCGCGCCGCGCCCTCCCCGCAGCTGGGCACCCCGAACTGCGCGGTGATCTGCCGCCAGCCGAGCTGCATGGCACGCTCGACGATGAGCTCGGCGATGTCGGTGAGCCGGTCACTCACCTGCATCACGGCCAGGACCCCGGTAAGGTCGGCCACGCCCACGCGGAACAACGCGGCGCGCTGGAACTGGCGCAGCGCTTCAACCTGCAATTCCGGGTCGTCCTCGTGAACCTGCGCCATCCTCGAGTCGAGGTCGCGTGCGAAGCCTGCGCGGTCCGGCAGCTGTGAGAGCAGCCGTTCATCGATCAGTTCATCCAGCAGCAGCGGGTGGGCTGCGATCTGCGCGGCCAGGAAGTCCCCGTGCCGGCACAGCTCGACCAGCCGGGCACGCGCCGCGCCGTTTTCCTGCAGCAGGGCGAAGTAGGCCGAGCGCTGGCCGATCGCCTCGACGATGGCGATCACGCGGCGCAGCACCGGCAGCTGCGCGCTGCTGCGCACGACATCGGCCAGCAACACCGGGACCAGTGCCTGCAGGCGCCGCCGGCCGGCCTCGTCCAGCCTGCGCACGAGCGCCGAGTCGCGCAGCTCGAGCAGCAGCCGCGCCGCCTCCGCGCTGTCCTGAAAGCCGGCGTGGCTCAGCGCCTCGGCAATGGCAGCCGTCTCCGCATCGCTGCCCCAGAAACGCCCGAGATCGATGCGCACGGCAGCACGGTCCGACTCGCCGCCGCCGAAGATCACCAGGCGGAAGTGCGTGCTCACGCGCTGCCGCTGCACCGCCAGCTCGCGCTCGAGCGTCGCCCAGTCCGCGGCATCCATCGCCAGCGCCAGCCGCTCGCGGGCCAGGGCGCCGGCGGGCAGCTGGTGAGTCTGGGCATCGCCGAGCATCTGCAGGCGGTTCTCCACCCGCCGCAGCACCGTGTAGGCCTCCTGCAGCTCGCCAGCCGCCTGCGCGGGCAGCAGGCGTGACTGCGCCAGGCACTCCAGCGCGGCCGACAGCGAGGCGGTCTGCAGGCGCCGCTCGCGGCCGCCGCGGGTCAGCTGCAGGGCCTGCACGATGAACTCGATCTCGCGGATGCCGCCGGGCCCGAGCTTGATGTTGTCGGCCAGCTCGCGCCGCTCGATCTCGCGGGCAATCAGCGCCTTCATCTCGCGCAGGCTCTCGAACACCCCATAGTCCAGGTAGCGCCGGTACACGAACGGGCGGATGGCGGCCGCATTCACTTCGGCATAGCGGTCGGCCGCGGTAATCGGCCGGGCTTTGACGTAGGCGTAGCGTTCCCAGTCGCGGCCGTGGCGCAGCAGGTAGTCCTCGAAGGACGAGAAGCTGGCGACCAGGGGGCCTGAGTCCCCGAAGGGCCGCAGCCGCAGGTCAACACGCAGCACGAACCCGTCCGGCGTCGGGGCCGACAGCAGCCGCACCATGCCCTGGCCGAGGCGGGTGAAGAACTCCTCATTGGCAATGGCGCGCGCGCCATCGGTCTCCCCATGCTCGGGGAACAGCAGCACCAGGTCGACGTCGGAGGAGAAGTTGAGTTCGCCGCCGCCGAGCTTGCCCATGCCGATCACCACCAGCGGCTGCAGCGCACCAGCGGCACCGCGCGGCTCGCCGTAGCGTGCCGCGAGCGTGGCGCGCGCCTGGGTAACCGCGGCGGCGATCGCCGCATCCGCAAAGCCGGTCAGCTCGGCCAGGGTCTCGGGCAGGAGCGCCCAGCCTGCCAGGTCACGCCAGGCGATGCGTACCAGCTCGTAGCGCCGCCAGATGCGCAGTGCGGCCTGCACCTGCGGCTCGGGTGTATCGACGCCCAGGCCGCCTGGGGTGCGAGCGGCGTAGTCCGCAGCGCCCAGCGGCCGACCGAGATCCCCCGAGCGAATGAGTTCGCTCAAAAGGCGCGGATCGCGGGCGCAGGACTGGCTGATGTAGTCGCTCGCGGCGAATACGCGGGGCAGGGTCTCGCGGATCTGCGCGGGAGCCTCGCGCAGTGCGGCCGCTGCCGGTTCATTCGCGGCGAGCGCCTCGAGCGCACGCTCGAGGTGTTCGTTAAGCTCGCTGCTGATCCTGCGGCCCGGGATCAGTTCCAGATATTACCGCCGAGATCGTGAAACGACGCGGAGTCGAGGCGGCGGCTGAGGCCCTTGAAGTGGGACGAGGCGGCGTAGGCCTGCGCGCCGTCGGACAGGTCGAGCGAGCCGGCGTCGCCCTCGATGAGACTGTTGTCGATGTGCACGTTGGCCGCGCGCGCCTGCACGCCCACGCCGGTGGCGGTGATGTGGCTGTTGGTGATGTGGATCTCGCAGCCGTCCTGGGCGCTGACCGCATCGCCGTCGAACTGCATGTTGCGGTTGTCGATGTGCAGCATGCGGTCGCCCTGGCAGATGATCGGCTCGTGCCGGCGCTCGAGCGCGGCGCTGGTGACGCTCGTGTCGCGGGTGCGCACGGCGACGGGGGCGGCTGCCGCGCCTGCCTTGATGCTGTAGCCGGGACCGGACTGGAGCAGCTGGTTCTCCGCCGGCTTCGCGGCCGCCGGTGCCGCACCTGCGGCCTGGATGCTGTAGCCGGGGCCGGACTCGAGCACACGGCCGCCCGCGGCCGCGCTGCGCGCGTACACCGGTTCGGCGGGGCGCGCTGCCTCGCCGTATTGCGCCGGTTCCGGTTGTGCCTCCGTGGCGGCCGGTGCCGGAGCGCCCGCTGCCGCTGCTGTCATGGGGGGCGGCGCCGCGGCGGCGGGCTGGCCGGCTGCGGCCACCGTTCCCGGCGGCTGGGCGATGAGTTGGTCGGCCCGCACCACGCGCAGCTCGCCGGTGTCCTTGACCCTCACGGTGAAGCTGTGGCTCTGCTGGTCTGCAGCAACGACCTCGACCTGCGCGTTGCGCTCGAGTGCGGCGCGCGCCCAGGACATCTGGTCCTGGCCCTCACGTGCGCAGGCGCCCAGCACGAGCAGCGCGGCGCAGGCGCTCAGTTTCAGAGCAGAAGTGGAAACAGTGGCCATGGTATCTCTCCCGCTGTGGCAACGACGATAGCGCTGCGCAGGCACGCGGGGAAGTGGCAGCGCCATGCCGCGGGCGCCCAGCGCGCGGGCGGGACAAAAAAAACAGGCCCCGGTGAGGGGGCCTGCGAGTAATGCGCGGAATAGGGGGTCTTGTTCCGCGGCTTTGGGGGTGGCGGCCGGCGTGGCGCCGGCCGCAAACCCTTAACTGTTATGTAAAGCCTAGCGAGTGTTATTGCGGGAATCGATACCTCTTTAGAGAGGTTCTTACATGTCCATCCCGCCCATGCCACCCATGCCACCCATGCCGCCACCACCGCCACCGTGGGCGTGGTCGTCGTCCTTCGGGGCCTCGGCCACCATGACCTCCGTCGTGAGCAGCAGGCCGGCCACGGAGGCCGCGTTCTGCAGCGCAAGGCGCGTCACCTTGGTCGGGTCCAGGATGCCAGCTTCCAGCATGTCGCCGAACTCGCCGTTGGCGGCGTTGTAGCCGAACGATCCCTTGCCTTCCTTGACACGGTTCAGGATCACCGCGGCGTCCTCACCGGCGTTCTCGACGATCTGGCGCAGCGGCTCCTCGATCGAGCGTGCCAGGATGCGAATGCCGACCGTCTGGTCCTCATTCTTGCCCTCGAGCTTGTCGAGCGCCTTCAGCACGCGGATGAGAGCGACACCGCCACCGGGGACGACGCCTTCCTCGACCGCCGCACGCGTGGCGTGCAGTGCGTCCTCGACGCGGGCCTTCTTCTCCTTCATCTCGATCTCGGTGGCAGCACCGACCTTGATGACGGCAACGCCGCCGGAGAGCTTGGCGACGCGCTCCTGCAGCTTCTCCTTGTCGTAGTCAGAAGTGGCCTCTTCGGCCTGCTGACGGATCGACTCGATGCGCGCCTTGATGTCAGCGCCCTTGCCGGCGCCGTCGATGATCGTGCTGTTCTCTTTCTCGATGACGATCTTCTTGGCCTCGCCAAGATCATTGATCGTCGCCTTCTCCAGCGACAGGCCGACCTCATCCGAGATCACCGTGCCACCGGTCAGCGTCGCGATGTCCTGCAGCATGGCCTTGCGGCGATCGCCGAAGCCGGGGGCCTTGACGGCCGCGACCTTGAGGATGCCACGGATGTTGTTGACCACCAGCGTCGCCAGGGCCTCGCCCTCGACGTCTTCCGCGACGACCAGCAGCGGACGGCCGGACTTGGCCACGCCCTCGAGCAGCGGCAGCAGCTCGCGGATGTTGGAGATCTTCTTGTCGACCAGCAGGATCACCGGCTTCTCGAGCTCGACGCTCTGGTTGGCCTGGTTGTTGATGAAGTAGGCGGACAGGTAGCCGCGGTCGAACTGCATGCCCTCGACGACTTCCAGCTCGTTCTCAAGACCCGAGCCTTCCTCGACGGTGATCACGCCTTCCTTGCCGACCTTGTCCATCGCTTCCGCGATGGTCTTGCCGATCGACTCGTCGGAGTTCGCCGAGATCGTGCCGACCTGGGCAATCGCCTTGGAGTCCTTGCACGGCTTGGAGAGCTTCTTGAGCTCCTCGACGGCGACGATGACGCCTCTGTCGATACCGCGCTTGACGTCCATCGGGTTGCGGCCCGAGGCGACGGCCTTGAGGCCCTCGCGGATGATCGCCTGGGCGAGCACGGTCGCAGTCGTGGTGCCGTCGCCGGCCTCATCGGAGGTGTTGGAAGCGACTTCCTTCACCATCTGCGCGCCCATGTTCTCGAACTTGTCCTTCAGTTCGATCTCTTTGGCCACCGAGACACCGTCTTTGGTGATGGTGGGTGCACCGAAGCTCTTGTCGAGCACGGCGTTGCGGCCCTTGGGGCCGAGGGTTGCCTTGACGGCGTTGGCGAGGACATTCACGCCGCGGAACATCCGGGCGCGAGCGTCGTCGCTGAAACGTACTTCTTTAGCTGCCATTGTCGTGATCCTCGCTTACTTGCCTTCAATCACGGCCATGACGTCTTCTTCGCGCATGACCACGAGATCGTCTCCGTCGAGCTTGACCTCAGTTCCGCTGTACTTGCCGAACAGGATCTTGTCGCCGACTTTGACGTCGAGAGGACGGACGTTGCCGTCTTCTAGAATTTTTCCCTTACCGACCGCTACGATCTTCCCCTGCACCGGCTTCTCAGCAGCGGTGTCCGGGATGATGATGCCGCCCGGAGAGGTACGATCCTCTTCGAGGCGCTTGACGATTACGCGGTCATGAAGAGGACGGATCTTCATGGTGGACGCTCCTTAAGCTTTGATTGAGTTGGATTTATGTGGCGGAAGCGCTGTTAGCACTCTCCCCCATCGGCTGCTAATGATAGTGGCAAAGCCCCCGAATTCAAGGCCCGGAGGCCATTTTTCGTCCCTGGCCGCGGCGTGCGCCTGCGGCGCAGGCGCGGAACGCCCGCATTTACAGAACTTGAACGCTGGTTCCTGCCACCCATCCAAGTGCTGGGCTATAAAACGCCCCTGACCTGCCGCAGGTCCCAAGTTAAGGTATGGCGGTGACAGTGATGAGACATATCCCGGCCGCCCTGCTGCTCTTCCTGCTCAGTCTGCAGGCGCGGGCGCAGGCCCCGGCAAGCCCCCCTGCCCCTCCTGCGGCCCCTCAGGGCCTGGCCGCTGCGCTCGCCAAGTCCGGCGGGGATGACTTCCTGCAGCCCGACCAGGCCTTCCGCTTGGACGCGGTCGCCGAGGGCAGTGACCGCGTGCGCCTGAACTTCGAGATCGCCGAGGGGTACTACCTGTACCGGGCGCGCATCAAGGTCGCCACCGCCAGCAAGGCGGCACAGCTGGGGGCGCTGCAGTTGCCCGACGGCCAGGTGAAGAACGACGAGTACTTCGGCCGCCAGGAGGTCTACCACCACGAGCTGCGCGCGGTGGTGCCCGTGGCGCGCGCCAGCGGCGCGGCGCTGGATCTGCCGCTGCAGGTGACCTATCAGGGCTGCGCGGACAAGGGCCTGTGCTACCCGCCGATCACCAAGTCCTTCACCGTCCGGCTCGCCGGCGCTGCGGCCGGCGGCGCAATGGCCGGCGGCACGGCCGCGGGCAGCGGCTCCGCTGCCGGCGGCAGCGAGCAGGACCGCTTCGCCAACCTGCTGCGCAACGCCAGCCTCTTTGCCATGCTCGGGGGGTTCTACCTGGCCGGGCTGCTGCTGTCCTTCACCCCCTGCGTGCTGCCCATGGTGCCGATCCTGTCGGGGATCATCTTCGGCGGCGGCAGGGCGGTCTCCACCGGCCGCGCCTTCTCGCTCTCGGTCAGCTACGTGCTCGGCATGGCGCTCACCTATACCGTCGCCGGGCTGGCAGCCGCGGCCGCCGGCAAGCAGGTGCAGGCGCTGTTCCAGCAATGGTGGGTGCTGGCCCTGTTCGCGGCGCTGTTCGTGGCTCTGGCACTGTCGATGTTCGGCCTGTTCACCGTGCAGATGCCGGCGGCGATCCAGACCCGTATCGCCAACGTGAGCAATCGCCAGAGCAGCGGCTCGATCGGCGGCGTCGCGGTCATGGGAGCCCTCTCGGCACTCATCGTCACCACCTGCGTCGGACCTGCCCTCGTCGGGGCGCTGATCGTCATCAGCGAGACCGGACAGATGGTGCGCGGCGGGGCGGCATTGTTTGCGATGAGCATCGGCATGGGTACGCCGCTGTTGGCGGTAGGCGCCTCGGCAGGCAGGCTGCTGCCCAAGGCGGGCCCGTGGATGGAACTGGTCAAGAAGCTCTTCGGCGTGATGATGCTCGCGGTCGCCGCGTGGATGCTCGCGCGCATCACCCCGGAGCGACTGACGCTGGTGCTGTGGGCCGTGCCGGCCGCCGCGCTCGCCTGGCTGTTGTGGACGCAGCAGGCCACGCGCTCCAGGGCGGTCGCCTTCGGGCTGCGCAGCGCCGGGGTCGCCGCCGGTGTGTACGGACTCGCCCTGGCCACGGGGGCGGCCCTGGGCAACGCGGACCCGCTGGCTCCGCTGCCGCTGGCCTCCCGCAGCCATACCCATGATCTGCAGTTCCGCCCCATCGCTTCGCTGGCTGATCTGCAGCGCGAGGTAGCGCAGGCCAAGGCGGCCGGCAAGAGCGTGCTGGTGGATTTCTCCGCCGACTGGTGCACCTCCTGCAAGGAGATGGAGCGCTATACCTTCACCGACGCGAACGTGCAGGTCGCGCTGGCGCGAACGGTGCTCCTGCGTGCCGACGTCACGCAGAACAATGCGGATGACCAGGCGCTGCTGAAGCACTTCGGCATCTTCGGCCCGCCGACGATCGCCTTTTACGGCACCGACGGACAGGAGCGTGCCCAGTACCGGGTGGTGGGCTACATGAAGGCGGACGCCTTCGCGGCACGCACCCGGGAAGCCCTGACCCCGGCTTCGTGAGCCCCGCGGCCGGCTCATCGCCCGTGCGGGGCTGGGCGGCCGGCCTTGCGGTCATCGCCGCTGCCGGCGTCGCCGGGTTCCTGCTGCACCGCTTCAGCGGCCGCCCGCCCGCCCTGTACCCGCAAGCTCCCACGGCAGCGACGGCTGCTGCACACCCGCGGCCAGGGTCCGTCCGAAGCAGCCGCACCGGCCTATCCGAGCCGTAGGATCCCTGACGATATCCCCCCGATCACACTGCCGGGACTGGACGGACGTCCCCATGCCCTGGCGGACTACCGCGGCCGGCTGCTGGTGGTGAATTTCTGGGCAACCTGGTGCGACCCATGTCGCCGCGAGATCCCGCTGCTGAAGAGTCTGCGCACCGAATATGCTAAAGATGGACTGGAAATTGTCGGTATCGCCGTCGATTCTCGCGATGACGTGGCAAAATACGCCAGCGCCCACGGTATGACCTACCCCGTGCTGCTCGGTGAGCAGGGCGGACTTGAGGCCGCCAGCGCCTTCGGGATGGAGGTGGTGCTGCCCTTCAGTGTCTTTGCCGACCGCGCCGGCCATATCGTTGCGCTCAAGGTCGGGGAGCTGCGGCCGGACGAGGCACACGCCATCCTGGCGGGCCTGCGGGACCTGGATGCCGGGCACATCAGTCTCAAGGCCGCGCAGTCGCAGATTGCCGCCCACCTGAGGGCTATGGAAGCACGGCACACCAGCGCTGCCGGCAGACTAGACTCGGTCCTGCCGTTTTGCGGCAGTTGGCAGCACCAGGGTCCCCAATCGCTGCGAATTGCGGTACATTCGCGGCGCATCGCTCGCACGACTGAATAAAGAAGAGCCCAAGGCATGGCCCGAGTGCTGTTACTTAACGGCCCGAACCTCAATTTGCTCGGCACCCGGGAGCCGGCCGTGTACGGGAGCGACACGCTCGCGGCGATCGAGGCGCGCGTGGCCCAGATCGCCAGGGACGCCGGCCACGAACTCGTGCCTTTCCAGAGCAATGCGGAACACGAGCTCATCGAGCGCGTGCACCGCGCCCGAGCCGAGGGCATCGCGTTCGTGATCCTCAACCCCGGCGCCTTCACCCACACCAGCATCGCCCTGCGCGATGCGCTGCTGGGGACCGCCCTGCCGTTCATCGAGGTTCACCTGTCCAACACGCAGGCGCGCGAGCCATTCCGCCGGCATTCCTATTTCTCCGACGTCGCGCTCGGGGTCATCCTCGGTCTGGGCGCCTACGGCTACGAGGCGGCATTGCACGCCGCCTCGCAGCACCTGGCCCGCGGCACCTGAGCTCACCATACGAACTTAAAGCTCCCTGGGGGTACGCCCGCACATGGACATACGCAAAATCAAGAAGCTGATCGAGCTGCTGGAGGAATCCGGCATCGCCGAGATCGAGATCAAGGAGAACGAGGAGTCGGTGCGCATCAGCCGCATGCCGCCCGCCAGTACCGTGGTACATGCCCCGCCGCAGCACTACGTGCCGGCCCCGGCATTGGCCGCCCCGACCTCCCCGTCCCAGGCGGCCACCGCCGCCGCTCAGGGCACGCTGGGTGAGGCTGCGGCGCCGAAGCCGAAGACCAACGAGCACGTCATCACCGCGCCGATGGTGGGCACGTTCTACGCCTCCCCGTCCCCGGGGGCGAAGTCCTTCGTGGAGATTGGCGATGAGATCAAGGTCGGGCAGGTACTGTGCATCATCGAGGCCATGAAGATGATGAACCAGATCGAGGCGGACAAGGCCGGCAAGCTCACCTCCATCATGGCCCGCAGCGGCGACCCGGTGGAATTCGGCCAGCCCCTCTTCGTGGTCGAATGACACAATGGTGATCGAGAAACTGGTGATCGCCAACCGCGGCGAAATCGCGCTGCGGATCCTGCGCGCCTGCCGCGAGCTGGGCATCAAGACCGTCGCCGTGCACTCCACCGCCGACTACAGCCTCAAGCACGTGCTGCTGGCGGATGAGTCGGTGTGCATCGGCCCGCCGCCCTCCTCCTTAAGTTACCTGAACATGCCGGCCATCATCTCCGCTGCCGAGGTGACCGACTCGGTGGCGATCCACCCCGGCTACGGCTTCCTCTCCGAGAACGCAGACTTCGCCGAGCGGGTCGAGAAGAGCGGCTTCATCTACGTGGGCCCGAAGGCGGAGACCATCCGCATGATGGGCGACAAGGTCTCGGCCATCCGCGTCATGAAGGAACACGGGGTGCCGTGCGTGCCCGGCTCCGACGGCCCCCTCGGGGACGATGCGGACGAGAACCTGCGCATCGCGCGCGCCATCGGCTACCCGGTGATCATCAAGGCCTCCGGCGGCGGCGGCGGTCGCGGCATGCGTCCGGTGCACACCGAGGCCTCGCTGCTGAACGCCATCGGCATCACCCGCGCCGAGGCGCGCGCCGCCTTCGGTAACGACCAGGTGTACATGGAGAAATTCCTGGAGAAGCCGCGGCACATCGAGTTCCAGGTGCTCGCGGATGCCCACGGCAGCGTCATCCACCTGGGCGAGCGCGACTGCTCCATGCAGCGCCGGCACCAGAAGGTCATGGAGGAGGCCCCCGCCCCCGGGATCACCGCGCGCCAGCGCAAGTTCATGGGGGACCGCTGCGTGGAGGCGTGCCGCGCGGTCGGCTACCGCAGCGCGGGCACCATGGAGTTCCTCTACCAGGACGGCGAGTTCTACTTCATCGAGATGAACACGCGCATCCAGGTCGAGCACCCGGTCACCGAGGCGATCACCGGTATCGACCTGGTGAAGGCGCAGCTGCTGATCGCCCAGGGCGAGCGGCTGCCATACTCGCAGGGCGATGTGCAGATCCGCGGCCATGCGCTCGAGTGCCGCATCAACGCGGAAGATCCGAAGACCTTCATGCCCTCCCCGGGGCCGGTGCGGCTGTGGCATGCCCCGGGCGGCCCCGGGATCCGCGTCGACAGCCATGTCTACTCCGGCTACAACGTGCCGCCCAACTACGACTCGCTGATCGGCAAGGTGATCGCGCACGGCGACACGCGCGAGACGGCCATCGCGCGCATGAAGAACGCGCTGGCGGAGATGGTCATCGAGGGCATCAAGACCAACGTCGCCCTGCACCAGGAGATCTGCAACCACGCCGCCTTCCAGAAGGGCGCCACCGACATCCACTACCTGGAGCGGCGCCTCGGTCTGCGCTAGGCGCATGGCCGACTACCTCGAACTCTCCTTCGCACTGGAATCGCTGGATGCAGAAGCCGCCGAGGCGGCCTGCTTCGCGGCCGCCGCCCTGTCGGTCACCCTCGTGGACGGCAAGGATGATCCGGTGCTGGAGCCCGCCCCCGGCGAACTGCGGCTGTGGCCGAGCACCTGCGTGCGCGCGCTGTTCGCCGCGGAGGCCGACACCGGGGCCGTGGTGCAGCGCCTGGCCGCGGCCGCGGGCATCGCCGCCGGGCGCATCCAGGCGCTGCACGTGCCCGACCGGGCTTGGGAGCGCGAATGGCTGAAGGACTTCCATGCCATGCGCTTCGGCGCACGGCTGTGGGTGTGCCCGTTCCATGAGCAGGTCAGCGCACCGGACGCGGTCGTGGTGAACCTGGATCCGGGCCTTGCCTTCGGCACCGGCACGCACGCGAGCACTGCGCTGTGCCTCACCTGGCTCGATGCCCACCTGCGCCCGGGCGACCGGGTCATCGACTACGGCTGTGGCTCGGGGGTGCTGTCGCTGGCGGCCGCCAAGCTGGGCGCAGCGACCGTGGACGCCTTCGATATCGATCCGCAGGCCCTGCTGGCCACGACCGACAATGCCGCAGCCAACGCCGTGCACACGCGCGTCCACGTGCACGCGCAGCACGCCACCCTGCCGGCAGACGTCGACGTGCTGCTGGCGAACATCCTCTCCGGGCCCCTGTGCGAGCTGGCTCCGCGGTTCGCCGCGCTCACCCGCCCGGGAGGCCAGGTGGTCCTGGCGGGCATGATGGAAGCGCAGATCGCGGAGGTGACAGCAGCTTATGCCCCATGTTTTGATGTGACGCGCTCTGGCGGACGCGACGGCTGGACCTGCCTCGCCGGGCGACGCCACGGGTAAGAGCGCGCTGCCTCCATGTTTACAGTCTGTCCAAAATGCGCCCTTACGCTGGTGGTCACCGCGGCGGACCTGCGCGTTGCGCAGGGCTACGTGCGCTGCGGCCGCTGCTCGAGCGTCTTCAACGCCCTCGCACGCCTGTCCGAGCGCCAGGCCGCCGAGGCTGACCCCGCCCCGGTGCCCGCCGCGGCCCCGGGGGCCGCGGCCCCCGCATCCGCGCAGAGGGCAGCGGCGGCGCCGGTGGAGCCGGATGCCGACGAGCCTGCCTCAGGAGAGGCCCCCGAGCTGCCCGATGAGGCGGTGATTCCGGACACGGCGCTTGAATTCAACCCCGACACCACGGATCTGAACGCGGTGTTCGTCGCGGCGCCGCCGAACCCGCAGTGGGCAGAAGCCACCGGTTCATTCCGCGCACTCGTGGCCGGGGGCGCCGGTGCCGCCGACCCCGACCCCTCGGTCGACGTCGAGATCGACACGGCGTTTCTCGCTTCGATGCTCGACAGCGAGGCGCCCGCACCGGATGCGCAGGCCGCCGCCCCGACGGTGCCGCCCTCTGCACCACGCCCCGCCGTCGGCGCCGACCTGCCGGCGGCCGCCCCTGCGCCCGCCCGGCGGCAACGCCTGGCCCAGGCAGGTGCGCAAGCCGCCGCCGCGGCGACGACGCCCGCGGCGCCGCGCCTGCGCTCGCAGACCGAGGCAGAAGCGATCCGTGAGGCCGAGGCGCTGGCCATCGACGACGATACGCTGCCGGTGACCGATGATGAACCGGTCGCCGCGCACCGGCTGGCGCGCTTGCTGCCGTACCTGTGGCCGGCCGGCACCGCGCTGGCGGCGCTGCTGCTCATCGCACAGGTGGTCAACCATTACCGCGACGAGCTGGCGGCCAGCGGCCGCTTCAACCGTCCGCTGACCGCGCTGTACGGTTCCTTGGGCATCCGCCTGTTTCCGCACTGGGATCTGCGTGCCTACGACGTGCGGCAGCTGGGGGCTTCCGGCGATCCGGCCGGCGCCGGCCTCATCACAGTGCGTGCCAGCATCAAGAACGGCGCCTCGCAGCCACAGCCGCTGCCGCTGCTGCGCGTCACGCTGCAGGACCGCTTCGGCAACCGCATCGCCGCCCGCGACGTGGCCCCCAAGGCGTACCTGCCCACCGCGATGCCGGCCTCCTCGTTCCTGTCGGCCGGGCAGCGGATCGACGCGCAGATGGGCTTCGCCGACCCCGGCCCCAATGCGGTGGGTTTCGAGATCGATGCCTGCCTGCCGGCGGGCGCCGGCGTCATCGCCTGCGCCAACGACAGCGCGCTGCGCTGACAGCCCCCGCATGAACCCCGTGCGCATCGGGCCCTACGTGCTGCCCTCGAACGTCGTGCTCGCACCGATGGCCGGGGTCACCGACCGGCCCTTCCGCGTGCTGTGCCGCAGCTTCGGCGCCGGCCTGGCGGCCTCGGAGATGATCACCGCCGACACCCGCCTCTGGAATACCTCTAAGTCACGTAACCGCATGAATCACGAAGGCGAGCCGGAGCCGCGCGTCGTGCAGCTCGCCGGCGCCGACCCGCAGGCATTGGCCGAGGCGGCGCGCGCCAACGTCGCACTCGGCGCGCAGATCATTGATCTGAATATGGGATGCCCGGCCAAGAAGGTGTGCGGAAAGCTGTGCGGCTCGGCGCTGCTCACCGATGAGTCACTCGTCGCGCGCATCCTCGAGACCGTGGTCAAGTCGGTCGCGGTGCCCGTGACGCTCAAGATCCGCACCGGCTGGGACCGCGACCACAAGAACGGCGTGAACATTGCATGCATCGCCGAGGCCAGCGGCATTGCCGCGCTCGCCGTGCACGGGCGCACGCGCGCGGATTTCTACGCAGGTGAGGCCGAGTACGCGACGATCCACGCAATCAAGGCACAAGTACGCATACCGGTGTTCGCCAACGGCGACATCAGCACGGCGGAAAAAGCGCGCGAGGTACTTGATTTCACCGGTGCCGACGGAGTAATGATCGGCCGCGCAAGTCACGGCGCACCATGGATATTTCGCGCTGTCAACGCCCGCCTGCGCGAAGGAATTGCGCCGCCGGCACTTCTGCGCGCCGATGTGCGTGATATTATTCTTGCGCATCTCGACTCGCTTTACGCGTTCTACGGCGAGGAGACCGGAGTCCGGATCGCGCGAAAACATCTCGGCTGGTATTGCGAACAGTTGCTCGAGTTTCCGGCACCGATCCGCCGCGAGCTCATGGGGACCGCAACCACCACCGAACAATTCGCGCATGCGGCCAAGCATTTCGAACAATGGGTGGGCGCGGCCGCAGCAGCGGCCTGAAGAATGGGTTGTCCCCGGGGGGTGTGCATGACGGCAAAAAAGAAAACACGAGCTCGTGAAGCTACCGCCGCCAGAATCCATGGACGGGATCTGCCGCTGCGCAATCACGCTGAGCGTGCGCTGAGCGATTATTTCACCAGCCTGAACGGGCACCGGCCCGCGCACCTGTACGACCTGGTGCTGCGCGAGGTCGAGGAGCCGCTGTTCCGCGTCGTGCTCGACTATGCCGAGGGCAACCAGAGCCGCGCCGCCGGGATCCTCGGCATCAACCGCGGCACGCTGCGCAAGAAGCTCAAGCAGTTTGGACTTGGCGGCGCCTAGCGCCGCCCGCCGCGGCGCCACGCGCGGCTGCCAGTAAGGGGCCCAAAGCTCATGCCGCCGCCCGTGCGCCGCGCACTCCTTTCCGTCTCCGACAAGAGCGGCCTCCTGGAGCTGGCGCGTGCCCTGGCGGGGCGCAACATCGAGATCCTCTCCACCGGAGGCACCGCGCGCCTCCTGAGCGAGGGCGGCGTCGCGGTACGCGAAGTCGCCAGCCACACGGGCTTCCCGGAAATCATGGGCGGGCGCGTCAAGACCCTGCATCCGAAGATCCACGGCGGCCTGCTCGGCCGGCGCGGTACCGACGAGGCGGTCATGGCCGAGCACGGCATCGCCCCGATCGACCTGCTGGTGGTCAATCTCTACCCCTTTGCCGCCACCGTGGCCCGGCCCGGCTGCAGCTACGTGGAGGCGGTCGAGAACATCGACATCGGCGGACCTGCGATGCTGCGCGCGGCCGCCAAGAACCACGAGTCGGTGCTGGTGGTGGTCGACCCGGGCGACTACGGGCTGGTACTGCGGGAGTTGGCCGAGCACGGCGGTGGCAGCCGGTCGGCCACGCGTGCGCGCCTTGCCGCCAAGGCCTTCGCCCACACGGCCGCCTACGACACCATGGTGGCGGCCTACCTGGCAGCGCAGCATGAGGGCGGCGCGGCCTTCCCGCAGACGCTGCCGCTGAGCTTCGAGAAGGTGCAGGAGCTGCGCTACGGCGAGAACCCGCACCAGCACGCCGCTTTCTACAAGGACCCCGCCGCGCGCGGCGCCGGCATCGCCACGGCGCGCATGCTGCAGGGCAAGGACCTGTCCTTCAACAACATCGCCGACGCCGACACCGCCATCGAGTGCGTGCGCCAGTTCCGCGACCCGGCCTGCGTCATCGTCAAGCATGCCAATCCCTGCGGGGTCGCCTTCGGCGCCGGTGTGCGCGAGGCCTATGAGGGTGCGTACCGCACCGACCCGACTTCCGCCTTCGGCGGCATCATCGCCTTTAACCGCGAACTCGATGCCGACACGGCCGCGGCGATCACCGAGCGGCAGTTCGTCGAGGTGCTCGCCGCCCCGGCCGTCACCACCGCGGCCGCGGCAGTGCTCGCCGCCAGGCCGAACGTGCGCGTGCTGGTGCTCGGCGAACTCACCCCCGCGGCAGAGGCGCGCGAGTTCCGCAGCGTCACCGGCGGGCTGCTCGGCCAGTCGCGCGATCTTGCCGACCTCGTCGAGGCCGACCTCACGGTGCCGACCCGGCGCCAGCCGACCGCGTCCGAGCTGGACGACCTGCGCTTTGCCTGGCGGGTGTGCAAGTTCGTGAAGTCCAACGCGATCGTGTTTGCCCACGCGCTCGCCACCATCGGGGTCGGCGCCGGCCAGATGAGCCGCGTGTACTCCACGCGCCTGGCGGCGATGAAGGCCGCGGACGAGAAGCTCAGCACCCGCGGTGCGGTCATGGCCTCGGATGCGTTCTTCCCGTTTCGCGACAACCTCGACGTGGCCGCCGAGTACGGCATCCGCGCCATCATCCAGCCCGGCGGCAGCAAGCGTGACGACGAGGTGATCGCGGCGGCCGACAGCCACGACATGGCGATGGTGTTCACCGGCATGCGCCACTTCCGTCACTGATGAAGGTCCTGGTGGTAGGCGGCGGCGGCCGCGAGCATGCCCTCGCGTGGAAGTGCGCCGCGTCCGCGCGCGTCACCGAGGTGCTGGTCGCCCCCGGCAACGCCGGCACGGCCATCGAGCCGAAGATGCGCAACATCGCCATCCCTGCGGAGGACACCGCAGCCTTGGTGCGCCTGGCGCACGATGAGCGCGTGGACCTCACGGTCATCGGCCCGGAGGGGCCGCTGGTGGCGGGCATCGTGGACGCCTTCAGCGCCGCAGGCCTGGCCTGCTTCGGGCCCAACCGCGCCGCGGCGCAGCTGGAGGGCTCCAAGGCCCACATGAAGGAGTTCCTGCGCCGGCATGGCATCCCGACCGCCAGCTCGGCGACCTTCACCCGTGCGACCTTCGATCCGGACTGGGTGCGCGCGCAGCGCACGCCGCTGGTGGTCAAGGCCAGCGGGCTGGCCGCCGGCAAGGGCGTCATCATCGCCGAGTCGACCGCGGAGGCCCTGGCCAGCGCCGCGGCGATGTTCGCCGGCCAGTTCGCCCAGGCCGGCGAGCAGATCGTGGTCGAGGAGTTCCTGCCCGGCGAGGAAGCCAGCTTCATCGTCATGTGCGACGGCCGGCACATCCTGCCGCTGGCCAGCTCGCAGGACCACAAGCGCCGTGACGATGCCGACCGTGGCCCCAACACCGGCGGCATGGGCGCCTACTCACCCGCCCCGGTGGTGACCGCAGCGATGCACGCCCGCATCATGCACGAGGTCATCGAGCCGACGGTGCGCGGCCTGGCGACCGATGGCACCCCGTTTACCGGGTTCCTGTACGCCGGCATCATGATCGCCCCGGATGGCACCCCGAACGTGCTGGAGTTCAACTGTCGCCTCGGGGACCCGGAGACCCAGCCGATCCTGATGCGTCTCACCTCGGACCTGACCCTGCTGTGCGAGGCCGCCCTCGCCGGCGAACTGCACCGGGTACGGGCCGATTGGGACCCGCGCGCAGCGCTTGGCGTCATCATGGCCGCCGCCGGCTATCCGGACAGCGCGCGCAAGGGCGATGTGATCGAGGGCCTCGAGATCGCCGCGGAGCTGCCGGGCAAGATCTTCCACGGTGGCACCCGCCTTGAACACGGCAGGGTACTTACCAGCGGCGGGCGCGTGCTGTGCGCCGTCGGGCTGGGGGATTCCGTGGCCGATGCGCAGCGCGAAGCCTATGCGCTCACCGAGCGGGTGCACTGGCCGGGTGCGCACTACCGGCGCGATATCGGCTACCGGGCCATCGCGCGCGGCGCCTGAGCCGGCGCCGGCCACGCAATCGGGCCTATGGATCACTGGGACTTCCGCGCCGCGCACGTCCTCGAGCTCACCGTGCAGCCGCAGGACATCGATGCCTACGGACACGTGAATAATTCCGTCTACCTGACCTGGCTCGACCAGGCCGCGTGGTCGCACTCGGCCGCCCTCGCCGTGCCGCTCGCGCACTGCGTGCGCTCACGGCGCGGCATGGCCGCGCAGCGCATCGAGATCGACTACCTGCGCGCCGCACTCGCCTCTGACACGGTGCAGGTGGCCACGTGGATAGAGAGCAGTGATGCGCGCTTGCGCGTCGGGCGGCGTTTCCAGCTGCGGCGGGTGGGCGATGGCGCGACCCTGGCGCGCGCCAAGGTCGACTACGTATGCATCAACCTCGACACCGGGCGCGCAACACGCATGCCGCCTGAATTCTCGCGCGCCTACGTGGTAACCACTCCCTAAGACTGCCGCAGGCAGCGCCTCAGAAGCTGAAGCGGACGAAGGCCTCCGGGCCGTGGGTGCTGGTGTTGACCACGCCCGGCAGCGACCCGCCGATGCGCGCAATCGAGCTGCGGATGTTCGTGTACCCCAGGCCGAGCACCAGGTTCGGGTTCCAGCGGTACTGGGTGTCCAGGTGATAGTCCGCGTACCAGCCGTCGAAGTCGTTGTGGATGAGCTTGAAGTAGGCGGCGTGCCCGGTGAGGGACCAGCGGCGCGAGATGACCCAGCTCATGTCCAGCGGCAGCGCCGGGAAGGGCGCCGCGGCACTGACCTCCTCGCGCTGACCGGGAGCCTGGGTGAGCATGTCCACCTGCAGGAAGTAGCACGCCAGGCCAGTGCCGAGCTCGAAGTGCTCCTTGTGGATGATCGAGTAGGTGTAGGTGATGTCGAACTGCCGCCAGTTGAGTTCGGTGCGCGTGTTCTGGCCGGCGGTGAAGGTCTGGTCGCCGATGACGAAGTCCTGGGTGAGGACCTGGTTGCCGGTACGGTTGGCCTCGAAGGTATCCACGCGCACCTTGTGGCGCTCGCGCAGGCGAAACATGAACTCCACGCGCCCCATGTTCTTCTTGTCAGGCACCCCCAAGTCCTGCTCGGCGTTCAGCGGCGTGCCGGTGATGCCGGGAGTGGACGTCGAGGGATCGATCCTGAGGCTGGTCTTGAACTTCGGGGCGTAGAAGGCCCCCAGGATATAGAAGTGGTCGGTGATCGGGTTCGCCGCGGCGTGCTTGCCCGGGCGCACGGGGGCGCCGGACTGCGGATCGCGCTCGGCCAGTGCCGGTGCGGCATGGATAGCCAGAAGCATCCATGCGGCCGTTGAAGTGATGCGCATGCCCTTGCAACTCCCCCGCGCTACAGGCGCGAGTTGGCCCCGATCTTACTGACCCGCGCCATGGGTGTGCCAGCGTCGCTGACTGCCGACGTGACGCGAAGCACAGCGCACGGTGCGGTGCGCCCTGCAGGGGTGCCAAGGGAACAAGCAGGCTAACGCCGGATCCGCGGTGCCTCAAGGGCACGGCGGATCCGATGAGTCGCTAGCGCTTCATGGCCTCGAAGAACTCGCCGTTGGACTTGGTGTCCTTCATCTTGTCGAGCAGGAACTCGATCGAGGCGAGCTCGTCCATCGGGTGCAGGAGCTTGCGCAGGATCCAGATCTTGGCGAGCTCGCCCGGATCGGTGATCAGCTCTTCCTTGCGCGTGCCGGAGCGGTTGATGTTGAGCGCCGGGAACACCCGCTTCTCGGAAATGCGGCGGTCGAGGTGGATTTCGCTGTTGCCGGTGCCCTTGAACTCCTCGTAGATGACATCGTCCATCTTCGAGCCGGTGTCGATGAGCGCCGTGGCGAGGATGGTCAGGCTGCCGCCCTCCTCGATGTTGCGCGCCGCGCCGAAGAAGCGCTTGGGGCGCTGCAGGGCGTTGGCGTCCACGCCGCCGGTCAGCACCTTGCCCGATGAGGGCACCACGGTGTTGTAGGCGCGCGCGAGGCGCGTGATCGAGTCGAGCAGGATGACGACGTCCTTCTTGTGCTCCACCAGGCGCTTGGCCTTCTCGATGACCATCTCGGCGACCTGCACGTGGCGGGCGGCCGGTTCGTCGAAGGTGCTCGAGACGACCTCGCCCTTCACCGTGCGCTGCATCTCGGTGACTTCCTCGGGCCGCTCGTCGATGAGCAGCACGATGAGGATCACCTCGGGATGATTGGAGGTGATGGCGGTGGCGATGTTCTGCAGCAGCATCGTCTTGCCGGCCTTGGGCGGCGAGACGATGAGGCCGCGCTGGCCCTTGCCGATCGGTGCCACCAGATCGATCGTGCGGGCGGTCAGGTCCTCGGTGGACCCGTTGCCACGCTCGAGCTTCAGGCGCTTGGTCGGGTGGAAGGGCGTCAGGTTCTCGAACAGCACCTTGTTGCGCGAGCTGTCCGGGGAGTCGTAATTGATCTCGCCGACCTTCAGCAGCGCGAAGTAGCGCTCGCCGTCCTTCGGCGGACGGATCAGGCCGGAGATGGTGTCGCCGGTGCGCAGGTTGAAGCGCCGGATCTGGCTCGGGCTGACGTAGATGTCGTCCGGGCCGGCCAGGTAGGAACCGTCCGCCGAGCGCAGGAAGCCGAAGCCGTCCTGCAGGATCTCGAGCACGCCGTCGCCGTAGATGTTCTCGCCGTTGCGCGCGTGCGCCTTGAGGATCGAGAAGATGATGTCCTGCTTGCGCGAGCGGGCCACGCTCTCAAGACCCATCGACTCGGCGAGCTTGACCAGCTCGTGAATCGGCTTGGACTTCAGCTCGGTCAGGTTCATCGAGCTGCGTGACAGGGTCAGCTCGGCGGGACTGATGATCTCGGAGTCATCCGGATCAAACGGCTCCGCGTCGTGCATCATCTCGTCCGGGCGACCGCCGTTGCTGTTGCCACGGTTGCCGTCCCGGTTGCCGCCGCCGCCGCCGCCGCCGCCGCCGTGGCGCGGACCTTTGTTGGGCCGGTTGCGGCCCTGGTTGCCGAGGTAGCCTCTCATTTTTTGGCGCCCGCGGCGGGACCTACGGCGCCCTGGGCGTCCAGGTTGCTGTCCAGAAAGGCCGCGAGCTGGGATTTGGAGACGGCGCCGACCTTCTGGGCTTCGACCGTCCCGTTCTTGAACAGGATCAGCGTCGGGATCCCGCGGATGCCGAACTTCGGCGGCGTCTGCGGGTTCTCGTCGATGTTGATCTTGGCGATCTTGATGCGATCGTGGTATTCGCTGGCGATCTCATCGAGGATCGGGGCGATCATCTTGCACGGACCGCACCATTCAGCCCAGAAATCCAGCAGGACCGGTTTGTCGGACTTGAGGACGTCGTGTGCGAAAGTGGCGTCCGTGGTATGCACGATGTGCGAGCTACTCACGCGGTGAAACCTCCGTCAGTGCAGAAGCGTGAAAATACGATAGGAAAAATGTGGGAGTCCGAAGCTGTCGGCTACGGGTAAGCGAAAAGCGATGCCTGATACACCGGCTAAACGGTTACACTAATAACTCGTGATTGAGTATGAAACCTAAAGGAATTAAGGAGACCTGGCTGGCAGGTGCGGACCGGATGGCCCGCTGACTTAAGATACTTTGTAGCGCTTCCGAGTCGCATTTGCAAGCTCGGACGAGTCTTTCCCCCTCACATTCCAGAATGAATTGATGACTGAAGCACACTCTGACTCGGTGACTTTCGCGTCCCTTGGCCTTGTAAATGAGGTCATGGCGGGCGTAAAGCAAGCCGGCTTTGTTAACTGCACTCCTATCCAGGCGCAGACTCTGCCGATCGCTCTTGCCGGCCGCGACGTGGCAGGCCAGGCGCAGACCGGCACGGGCAAGACGGCCGCATTCCTGCTGGCGGTATACCAATCGCTGCTCACCCGCCCGCCGGGCCCCGGCCGCCAGAAGTCCTCCGTCCGGGCGCTCATCGTCGCCCCGACGCGCGAACTGGCGGTGCAGATCCATCACGACGCCCTGGTACTGGGTGCGCACACGGGCCTGAAGCAACAGGTGGTCTTCGGCGGCGTCGACTACGAGAAGCAGCGCCAGGAGCTCTCCGACGGCTGCGACGTGCTCATCGCCACCCCCGGCAGGCTCATCGACTACTTCAAGCAGCATGTGTTCGACCTGCGCCATGCGCAGGTCCTGGTGCTGGACGAAGCCGACCGCATGTTCGACTTGGGCTTCATCGCCGATATCCGCTACATCATGCGCCGCCTGCCGCCACCGGATAAGCGCCAGTCCATGCTGTTCTCCGCCACGCTATCCCAGCGGGTGCTGGAACTCGCCTACGAGCACATGAACGAGCCGGAACTGGTGCGCATCGAGCCGGACAAGATGACGGTCGATCTCGTGCGGCAGATGATGTACTACCCCGCGATGGAGGAGAAGACGCCGCTGCTGATCGGGCTGCTGCACCAGTCCGAGGCCGTGCGCACCATGGTGTTCGTTAACACCAAGCGCACCGCCGAGCGCCTGGAGTCCTCGCTCAAGGCCAACGGCTTCTCGGCACAGGCCCTCACCGGGGACGTGCCGCAGAACAAGCGCCTGCGCTTCCTGCGCGACTTCCATGACGGCAAGCTTGCCGTGCTGATCGCCACCGACGTCGCCTCGCGCGGACTGCACATCCCGGACGTCAGCCACGTGTTCAACTACGACCTGCCGCAGGATCCGGCCGACTACGTGCACCGCATCGGCCGCACCGCCCGCGCCGGCGCGGAGGGTGATGCCATCAGCTTCGCCTGCGAGGAATTCGCGGTGTCGCTGCCGGAGATCGAGGAGTACATCGGCCACAAGGTGCCCTTCTCGCCGGTCGCCGTGGAGCTGCTGGCCAAGGGCGTCGTCCCGGGCGCCCCGGTGCAGCGCTCGCATCCCGGCGGACCACGCCGCGGCGGCGGAGGCGGCGGGGGCCGCGGAGGCGGCGGGAGCCGAGGTGGTGGCAGTGGCGGCCGAGGTGGCGGTGGTGGCAGGCGCCCCGGCGGCGGCGGACGTCCACCCCCGCGTGGGCGCGGCCGCTGACGTGGCACTCGGCGGCCCGCTCGGCTAAGCTTGGCGCTGTTGGGCGGCCGCCGCCAAACGGCCTAGACCGTCCAAGCCCAACTCCCCAAAGCATGGGCCTGCTGCATGGCAGATACCGAAGATAACGTCGATCGCGCGCTGTTCCGCAACGTGGAGAAGGTGCGGCAGCTGCGTATCGAGCATCGTGACCTGGATGAGGTCATCTGCCGGCTCTCGCTGGACATGCATGTCGATGAGCTGCAACTGAAGCGCCTGAAGAAGCGCAAGTTGATGCTCAAGGACCAGATCTCGCGCGTGGAGAGCCAGCTGATCCCGGACCTCAACGCCTGATGGATAGTCCAGACAGCCCCATGCGGGCCGTCCTCCAGCTCACCTCTCCGCACCTGCTGGCCTCCGTGGCGGTGATCATCGTCGCGGCCATCGTGGCGCTCATCGTCGCGCGGGTATTGCGCACGCGGCACCGGCCGCAGCCGCGCAGCGGCCTGCCCGCGCGCTCCATGCACTGGGCGGATCACGGCCTGCAGGGGGCGCTGAAACTTGCACCGATCCTGGCCGCGATCATCGTCCTGCTCGCCGGGCACGTGGTGCTGGTTGCCGGCGGTATCACCACCACGCTAAACGACGGCGTCATCCGCCTGCTCATCGCCCTGGTGCTGGTGCGCCTGGGGGTGTACCTGCTGGGGCTGCTGCTCGGGCCAACCTCCTGGATGCATACGCGCGAGCGCACCATCACCTTCATCGTCTGGGTGATCGTCGGCATCGTGATCACCGGCTGGATGGATGTCATCGAGGGCAGCCTCAACCGCGTCAACATCCTTCCCGGGCGCGCGCAGCTGAGCCTGTGGGCGCTGCTCAAGGGGCTGGTGGTCGTCAGCGCCTTCGTGGTGGTGGCCAGCCTGGTCGCCCGCGCCATCGAGCGCCACGTGATGCGCCTGGACACCCTGGCAGTGTCGACCCGGGTGGGGGTCTCCAAGTTCACCTATTTCCTGCTGGTCGGCCTGGGCATCCTCCTGGGGATCAACGCCGCCGGCGTCGACGTCACGACGCTGAACGTGCTGACCGGTGCGATCGGCATCGGCCTGGGGTTCGGGCTGCAGTCGGTCGCCAGCAACTTCGTCAGCGGTTTTGTGCTGCTGATCGACAAGTCGATCAAGCCGGGCGATGTCATCAGCTTCCTGGACCACTCCGGGACCAGCATCGGCAACTCCGGCGCCGGCACGGGCAACTTCGGCTGGGTGCAGGAGCTGCGCGGCCGCTACGTCGTGGTCCGTGATCGCGATGGCGTGGACACCCTGGTCCCGAACCAGAACCTCATCACCAGCCCGTTCATCAACTGGAGCTACTCGGACCAGCGCGTGCGGCTGAAGCTGCCCGTGACCATCAGCTACAGCGACGACCCGGAGCTGGCCCTGAGACTGCTGGTCGAGGCAACCGGCAACCACCCGCGCATCCTGCGCGACCCGCCCGCGGTCTCGCGCCTGATCAGCTTCGAGGACAACGGGATTCGCCTGGAGATCCGCTTCTGGATCGCCGACCCGGTGAACGGCGTGAACAACGTGCGCTCGGACGTCAATCGCGCCATCTGGCGCATCTTCCGCGCCCACAGGGTGACAATGGCCACACCGCAGCGCGAGGTGTACATGCTCGGCGAGCGCCGCAGTCCGCCGCCGCCTGCCGCGGGCGCTGCCGCGGACGCCGGCCTGGACCAATCCGCGGACTAGCCGGTCCGTGCCACTGCAGGTCGTCCCAGGGGTGGAGATTCCGGACAGCGAGCTGTCCGTTACCTTCGTGCGCGGCTCGGGCCCCGGCGGACAGAACGTCAACAAGGTCGCGACCGCCGCGCAGCTGCGCTTTGATCTGGCGGGCAGCCCTTCCTTGAGCCACGCCGTGAAGATGCGCATGCGCCCGCTGGCCGGCCGCCGGCTCACTGACGAGGGCGCGCTCCTGATCATCGCCCGCAATCACCGCACGCAGGAGGGCAACCGGCGCGAGGCCCTCGAGCGCCTGGCCGACATGATCCGCCAGGCCCTGGTGCCGCCGAAGCCGCGCAAGGCCACCCGGCCGACGCGCGCATCGAAAGAGCGGCGCCTGGAGTCCAAGGCGCGCCGCCAGCGTACCAAGCGCAACCGATCCGGATCCTGGGACGGCTGAATTGACGGGCGCCTCATGAAGGGCGTAGCGGCTGGTGGCTTGGCAGCCTCGTGACTGACCAGGCTCCCAGCGTTCCCCGGGCACTTGTCAGCCAGCTGCTCGCGTGGAAGCTGGTCGATGCCGTCACGGTTGCCCAGAGTGCCCAGCCAAGGCAAATTCGAGGCGGCGCACTGTTCCTTGGAGCCCGAGCATGAACGCCGCCGCCCTCGTGGCCTTCCTGCATCACCTGGCCGCCTTCACCGTCGTGGCGACGCTGGCCGTTGAAGTCGCCCTGTTCAAGTTGCCGCTCAATCCTGCGCAGGCGCGGCGCCTGCAGGTCACGGACCTGACCTTCGGCATCGCCGCGACCGCGGTGCTCGTGGTGGGACTGATGCGGGTGGTCTACTTCGAGAAGGGTGCCCACTACTACTGGCACGACGGCTACTTCATCGTGAAGTTCAGCGCCTTCATCGTGGCGGGGCTGGTCTCGATCTACCCGACGATGACGTTTCTTTCCTGGACCAGCTCGATCAAGGCCGGGGTCGGGCCAACGGTCGCACCCGAGCGGTTCCGCGTCGTGCGGATGTGCCTCATGCTGGAACTCACCGCCATCGTGGTAATCCTGCTGTGCGCACCGCTGATGGCGCGCGGCTTCGGCGTCCTTGGCTAGGCAGCCGCGGCTCCCGGAGGCAGTGCGACGTTCAGTCCGTCCGGGTGCATGAACCAGGCAGCCAGGGCCGGCAGCAGGATGATCGCCGCCAGCATGTTCACCAGGAACATGAAGGTGAGCATGATGCCGATATCGGCCTGGAACTTGAGCGGCGAGAACACCCAGGTCGCCACCCCGATGGCCAGAGTGACTCCAGTGAAGATGATGCTCGCCCCCGTCACGCGCAGCGTGCGCTCGTAGGAGTCGCGCACCGACAGCCCCTGGTGCAGGAACTCTTGCATGCGGCTGAAGAGATAGATGCCGTAGTCGACGCCGATGCCGGCCCCCAGGGCCACCATTGGTAGCGTCGAGACCTTCAGCCCGATGCCCACCAGCGCCATCACCGCGTAAACCAGCACTGACACCAGCGCCAGCGGTAGCACGACCAGCAGCGTGCCGACCACCGAGCGGAAGGTCACCAGGCACATGAGGATCACCGCGGCGAATACGCCCGCCAGGATCCACAGCTCCTTGGCCTTCACGGTCTCGTTGGTGGCCGCCATCACCCCGACGTTGCCGGTCGCGAGGCGTATGCGGGCGCCGTCGATGGGATTGTCGGCGCGCCACTGCTTCACGGCGGCGACCACGCGCTGGATGGTCTCGGCGCGGTGGTCGGCGAGGAACATCATGACCGGCACGATGTCGCAGTTCTCGTTGAGCAGGCCCGTGCTGGTCTCGATGTAACGCGTCGACTGCGTCAGCTGCGCCTGCTCGCGCGGGATGCTGCGCCACTTGAGACTGCCCTCGTTCCAGCCGGCGATGGCGACCTTGGCGATGAACGGCAAGGTGATCACGTCCTGCACTCCCGGCACGTTGCGCATGTGCCAGGCGAAACGGTCGGTCTCGATCATCAGGTCATGGCTGACGCACACCGGTTCCTTGGACTGCACGATCGCGGTGAGCACGTCGACGCCAATGTTGAAGCTGGAGGTAATGACGTCGTTATCGATGTTGTAGCGTGAATCGGCGCGCAATTCCGGCACTCCGGACCGGGTATCACCGATCGGGGTCTCGCGCCCCTTCCACCAGCCGAGCACGCCCAGCAGCACGGCCGCGAGGATGACCACGCTCGCCGGTCCGCGCGCGGTGATGCCGGCGAGCCGGTGCCAGACCTTGGCAAGCCGCGCCTGCCGCCGGGCGACGCGATCGTGGTAGCCGGCATCAAAGCGCACGTAGCTGACCAGCACCGGCAGCAGGATCAGGTCCGTGAAGATCACCACCGCGACGCCGACGCAGGCGGTCACGGCCATCTCGCGGATCACCGGCACGGGGATCATGAGGATCGTGATGAAGCCGACGAGGTCCGCCAGCAGCGCCACGATCGCCGGCGCCAGCAGCTGGCGAAAGGTGCGCCGTGCGGCGTGGATGCTGTCGAGGCCAGTGAACGCGGCATCGCCGACGGCGCTGATCTTCTGCACGCCGTGGCTCACCCCGATGGCGAAGATGAGGAACGGCACCAAGAGGCCAATCGGGTCGATCCCATAACGCAGCAGCACCAGAGCACCCAGCTGCCACACGACAGCAATCACCGAGCACACCACCGGCACGAGCGCGATGCGCCAGGACTGGCAGTAAAGTCGCACTGCCAGCAGCGTGAGCACCAGGGTGATAACGGCGAACAGCAGCACCGAGCTTGCCCCGTCGGCAATGTCGCCCATCACCTGCGCAAAGCCGATGATGCGCACGTCGATGCCGGCCTTCCCCGCCCCTGCGGTCTGTAGCGCCGCGCGCACGTGCTGCTGCAGGCGGTGGGCAACCTGGATGGGGTCGACCGGCTTGCCCTGCGCATCCTGGTCGAGCACGATGGCACTCACCAGCGCGCCGGAGAAGTCGTTCGCCACCAGGCGCCCGATGATCCCCGCCTTCCTGATGTTGTCGCGCACGCGGGCCATGTTCTCCGGCGACGGCGTGAAGTCCGCGGGCACGACGTTGCCGGCCTCTATGCCGTCCTCGACCACCTCCAGGTAGCGCACGTTGGGCGTGAAGATCGACTGCACGCGCGTGCGGTCGATACCCTCCATCACCGTGACCTCGTCGGTAGCCTTGCGCATCGCGGCGAAGAACTCCGGGGTGAACATGTCGCCGCTGCGTGCCATGAGCGCGACCAGCACCCGGTTGGCGCCGCGGAATTCCGCCACCCGCGGATCAAGGTAGGTACGCATGTACTCGTGGCGCACCGGCAGGGTCTTGTTGAACGAGGTATCGATGCGCAGCCCATGCAGGGCCACCGCGGCAAATAGCAGGGAACCCACCGTAAATACCAGCAGAATCAGCGCGCGGTGGCCGAAGATCGCATCCTCGAGCCATGCCTCGGCGCGCCCGCCGCGCGTCTGGCCGCCGCCGGCCGGCGTGCTCACGGCTGCACCTTGACGCTGGCGCGGCCCGCGGTGAGCGGGATGGTCTTCACGCCGGCGACGCCTGCCGTCACCAGGCGCTCGTCCCCGTGCACCAGCACCGCGGACAGGTCCGTGTGGTCGGCCTGCTGGTCGAGCGCAAAGGTGCGGCCGCCATCGGCGCTGGTCAGCACCACGCCACCGAGTCCCACGATGAACACGCCCGACTGGCCGAGGCGGCCGGCGCCATCGAGCATGGCGAGCGTGCCGCTGGCGAGCTTCTCCCAGTTCCCGCCCGCATTTTCCGAGCGGTACAGGCTGCCGCGCAGGCCAAATGCCAGCAGCACGTCACCGTCCAGCGGCAGCACGCCGAAGAAGGAGCCCTCATACGGGGAATGCAGCTGGTGCCAGGTGAGGCCGGCGTCGTCAGAGCGGTACAGGTGGCCGGCCTCAGCGGCGATGTACAGCTGCGAGGCACTCGCGGCGACGATGCGGTTCAGGTGAAAGCCCCCGGCGGTGCCGGCATCGGCGTCCGCGGCCGCCGACTTGGCGCCGGGCGCGACCGGCAGCGCCTGCGGTGCGAACTTGCGCTCGCTCCAGTGTGCCCCGACGTCTTCGCTGACCAGCTGCGTGCTGTAGGCGCCGACCGCGATGGCATGGCCACCGGCCCCGCACCATACGTCGAGCAGCGGCCGCTGCGCGGCCGGATCGAAGTGGACCAGCTGCCAGGTGCGGCCCGCGTCGGCGGTGGAGAGGATGACGAGGTCGTGGCCGACCGCGATGCCGTGCGTGGAGTCGAAGAAACACACGCCGGTCAGCAGTGCCTGCACGGGCACCGCGCGTGCCTGCTCCCAGCTCGCGCCCCGATCATCCGAGTAGACGATGACCCCGCGGTCGCCGACCGCTACCAGGCGTTTGCCCGCCGTGGCCAGGGCAATCAGCAGCGAGCGATCGGCGAGGCGCACGCGCTCCGCCGGGCGCGGCGCCTCGGCCGCGCCGGCGGCACCGGCCAGGGCTGCGGCAGCGAGCCACGGCAGCAGCCGGCGGCCGGTTCTCCGCAGCGCCGCGCGGGGCGCGCGCTCGTTCACCTCCCGGGTCTCTAGCGGATTCCGCGCCGCTCCAGCACGCTGGGCTGGAAGTCAGCGGCGGTGCGTTTGATGCTGAAGTCGTACGAGCGCGGCTGCTCGTTCTGCAGCCCGAGCGCCAGGTAGCGCCCGTTGGACAGGTCCATCACCAGCTCCAGGTCCGTCCACAGCGTGGGCAGATCGTAGTAGTTGATGGCATGGCCTTCCTGCACGCGCCACAGTTTGCCGCGGCTGTCGTAGCAGTCTACGGCGAGGATCTGCCAGGAGTCTTCGTCGACATACAGGGTGCGCCGCGAGTAGATGTGACTTACGCCGGACTTGAGGGTCGCATCGACCACCCAGACACGGTGCAGCTCGTAACGCGCGTAGTCCTGCTTGATGTGGTTCTTCTGCAGCAGCTCGCTGTACTTGATCTTCTCGCTCTGCAGCTGGTACGAGTTGTACGGGACGTACATCTCCTTCTTGCCGACGAGCTTCCAGTCGTAGCGCTGCGGGCTGCCGTTGTACATGTCGAACTGGTCGTCGGTGCGCTGGTTGTCCGAGTTCGTGCCCGGGTTGTCGAAGGCGACATTCGGTGCCCGGCGCACGCGGCGCTGGCCGGGGTTGTAGATCCAGGCGCGGCGCGAGTCCTTGGACTGGTTCATCGTCTCCTGCACCAGCAGCACCTCTCCGGCCAGTCTTGCGGGCGCGGTGGTCTCCTGCATGAAGTAGACGATGATGTTATCGAGACCGGCTTCGGTCATGCCCGGCACGTAGTACGGGAAGAAGAATTCTTCCTTGAGGTTCACCACGGTGTAGTTGCCGCCGGGCTCCACCGGCACCTGGCCGACCTGGCGCGCGGCGGCGATGCCGCGGTAGCGCGTCAGGTGATTCCAGTAGACCTCGAGCCCGGACTTCGGGATCGGGAAGGGCGTGCCGCCGACTCCACCGCTGATGCCGTTGCCATCCGGCACCAGCGTGGCGGTCGTGGCGATGCGCTTGGTGGCCTCGTAGACGCTCTCCGGCGCGGCCGCACTGCGGTGCGTCGGGTAGACGATCATCTTGTAGTCCGCGTAGGTCTTGAACAGCGCCTTGTGCCCCTCGGTGAGCTTGGCGGCGTACTGCGCAGCGTTGGCGGGCGTGATCGTGAACAGCGGCTTGTCGGCCGCGTACGGGTCCGGATGGTGCTCACCGGACTTGTAGGCCGGGAAGCCCGCCTCGGCAGCGGACTTGATGCCGCCCGTCCACGCCGGGATGCTGCCGTCGGCGTTGGCTGCCTTCTCCCCGCCCAGCGGCGTGAGGTCCTGCCCCAGATGCGCCGCTTCCTGTGGACTCACCGCCCCCCAGGCCGCGGGCGCGAACAGCAATCCTGCTGCGGCAATCCGGATCAAGGTGTTCATTGCAGCTCCTTCAGAATTTGCGCACTCGCTAGAAGCGGGCGGCGCGTCAGAACGAGTATTTGACGTTGGCGGTGATGAAGTCGCGGTCGTTGACCAGGTTGTACTGTCCGGCGCCGCCGTACTGCGTGTACGAGACATCCAGATCCCACTTGGAGCGCAGCGACGCGCCGACCCCGAGCGTCAGCGCGTGGCGGCCTTCGATGAAATTGCCACCGGGACCGGGGGAAATGCCACTGACGTCCTGGCTCCAGGTGAAGTGCGGCAGGATGTTCCACGAAGCGATGAGATTGGCGTACTCCAGGCGTCCGGCCACCACGTACCCCCACGAGGTGCTGGTCGGGAACGCCGAGCCGGGCTCGTAGAGGTTCGGAAACTGCGGGTAGCTGCCCAGCTCGGGACTGCCGCTGAGATTGGTACCCGGGGCCTCGTAACGCAGGCCGAGTCCGACGGGGCCGCCGCTGTACTTGTTCTCAAGACCCGGGATGTAATCGACGGCCCCTTCGAACAGCAGCACCGCCTGCGAGGCCTTCAGCACATTGGCGAAGACCTGCGTGGCGGTGAATTGCGCCTGCCAGGTGTCCTTGCGCACGTAGCCCCGCACCACCTGCGTAAGTCCGTAGGCACCCAGCTGGCTGCAGCCGGTGACCGGGGTGGCGGAGGTCGGCTGGCAGTGGCCAGGGGCGCTCACCGGCTCACCCAGCAATTGCGCGACGCCCGACTCGAACGGCGTGAGCGAGGCATCGAGCAGCTCGACGTCGTCCACCTGCAGCGGCACGTTGTGCCGGTAGGCCACCTCACCCTGCAGCGCCGTGCCGGTCTTCTGGATCTGGGTATTGAAGGAGACCCCCAGGAGCTTGATGTCCTGCGGGAACTCGTCGTAGTAGCCGGCCGTCTTGCCGTACTCGTAGGTGCCGAAACTTTGCGCCTGCGCGGCGACATTGCCGCCGGAGAGCAGGGTGTTGGCGCCGATGGTCGCGTACTCGGTCGCCGCGGCGGCACTCAGGTTGCCGCCCAACTGCGCAGCCCGCTGCTGGCCCAGTGCCGCTCCCGTCGCCACCGCGGCCTGGAACGGCAGCCCGGCCGCCAGCGCCTGGGCGGCGCCGGCGACGGCATTGACCGCACCGAAGCCGTTGCCGAAGCCCTGCTGCGTGCCGGTCTGCGAGGAAACCACCGGCAGGCGGCTGGTGTAATTGAGGAAGTAGAAGCCCAGCTGCGTGCCCTGGCTGAAATTGGGGAGGTACAGCTTGACGTTGATCCCGTACTGACCGGAATCGGGTGGCTTGTGGTCGGGCAGCCGGTTGATGCTCTGGAAGTCCTTGATCAGGCCACCGCCGAGGGAGGTGAAGTCCACCCCCAGGTCGGAGATGGAACCGAAGCCGAGCACCACGCGCCGGCCACCGGGGCTCGCAAAATCATTGGTGCTGAAGTAGGAGCCGGCCGGCTCCGGCAGGGTCTCGTGCCAGGCGAGCAGGTACAGCAGCTGGGTGCTCAGGTTCTGGGTGAGCTGGGAGTTGAACACCACCATGTCGTCCGGCAGCAGCGCCTCCTTCAGCTCCGCCCCCGGCACCCGCAGCGCGGAAACGTCGAAGTGGTTGACCTGGTTGAGGCCGCCCTGGATAAAGGTGCTCTCGCCCCAGCTGACCACCTGCTGGCCGAGCCTGAGCTCCGAGGGCATCTTGCCGAGGTCGAAGCGCCAGAACCCGAAAGCATCGAGCAGGCGCGTGTAGCTACCGACCAGGTTCTTCGCCTCGTGCGACAACGGCGTGCGCTCGGTGTCCTCGTTCATCACCTGGAAGTCGTACAGGCCGTCGCCGCGGACGAAGATACCGGCGCGGTCCTTGTAGTTGAGGGACAGTTCCGTGACGCCCTTGAGCACCTTGCTGTACACCGCCCGGTGCAGGTAGTTCAGGTCACCATCGTCTATGTTCGGCGAATAGCCACAGCCACCATTGGCCGTGGCGATCAGGCGGCAGTCCGGGCTGCCCACGCGCCAGCCCTCACCGAAGCCGACGGTCGTGTCCCAGCTGCCGCTCCAGTCGCCGTTGCCCTGCCAGCTGATGGCATGGGCCGCAGTCCCGCTGAGGGCGGTGAGCGCGGCGGCGATTGCAACGACGGCGAACTGCGGACGACGCCGCGTATGAATTGTGCTCACGTGCTCCCCCTGTCCGATCGCAGTTCCTCGGACACTGGGACGTCCGTTGCCTGCTGACCCGCGCTCTGGCCGCCTGAACCTAAGCTGACGTCTCGCTCCCGCAGCGCGGGCGAAACCGGAACGCCTTCTTGTTCGTTCGCCTAAAACCCTTTGTCCGATCAGTCTATTACCCCCCCATGCGGGGCGGCAAGCCGTTTCAGGCGTGCATGACCTGGAGGATGCTGTGACGCAGTTGCTCGCTCAAAACCAGCTGCGCATCCTGTGCCACGCGCAGCAGCACGTCGTCAAACTCGAGAAGCCCGGCGGCATTGCTACGGATCACCCCGCGCCGAAGCAGCAGGCCAATGAAATTGGCGAACAGCGCCGGATCGAAGAACTCCGGGGAGTTCAGGCCGTACAGTTGTGTCATGCGCTGCGCTGTGAGCTGGCAGCGTTTCTCCAGAGTGGCCTGGTCGATGGCACCGCTGCCGGCGCTCACCAACTGCGAGACCGCCATGTAATAGCGCTCAATGGTCTGCAGGGTCGCCTGCGCCAGCAGCGATAACTGCAGCGCCTGTGTCGATGCCGGCGGCGCACGCCGCCAACCGGCCACGGCCGGCTCGACTTCCAGCAGTCCCAGGCCGGCCATGGCAGCCAGCGCCTGGTCCACCGCTGTGGACACTTCGCTTTCCTCCCAGCGCAGGAACAGCTCCGCGGCCACGTACGGATACACCCGCCCGGCCAGGCGCTGCAGGTCCGCGCGCCCGATCGCCGCATTGCTGCCGAAGGCACAGGCAAGCAGCGAGGGCAGCGCGTACAGGTGCAGGATGTTGTTGCGGAAGTAGGTTGCCAGCACCGCGCTGGCCTCGCTCATGCGCACGATGTCCCCGAGTGCCTGCGATTCGCGGGTGATGAGCTTCAGCTCAATCCCATAGTCGATCATCTGCGCCCCGCTGAGCTCAGTGACGGAGACCCGGTCACTGTACGGGCATGCCGCCAGCAGGCTGCGGTACAACTCCAGCTGGCGTACCAGGTCCTCCGCAGGTAACGCCTGCCGCGGCATCGCCAGCAATGCCAGGCTCAGCAGGTTGATTGGCGTGACCGCCGCGGCGCAGTTGATGTTGCGCATGATGCTCTGGGCGAGATCATCGACCGCCGCGCCCACCCAGGGGGGGCGCCGCTCGTCGTCATAGGGCTGCATGCGCCACGTGGCCTCGTGGCGGTCGAGGACCTGCTGCAGCGGCACGGGCTCGCCCAGGTTCACGTAGACCTTGCCGAAGCGTTCCTTGAGTACCCGCCAGGACCTCAGCAGGCCGAGCACGCTCTCCTTCTCCTTCGGGCGCCCGGCGAGTTCGCCGACGTAGGTACTGCCCTCTGCCAGGCGCTCGTAGCCGAAATACACTGGCACAAAGACCACGGGCCGCACCGGCTCCTGCAGGAAGCTGCGCACGGTCATGCCGAGCATGCCCGTCTTGGGCTGCAGCAGGCGGCCGGTGCGACTGCGTCCGCCCTCGATGAAGTACTCGATCGGGTGGCCCCGGGCCATGATCGCGCCGAGGTACTTCAGCAGCACGGCCGTGTACAGCACGTTGCCGCGGAAGGAGCGCCGGATGAAGAACGCGCCGCCCTTGCGCAGGAACCGCCCGATGACCGGCAGGTCCAGGTTCACCCCGGCGGCTATGTGCGCCACCGCAAAGCCGTGCACGAAGACCACGTAGCTGAGCAGCAGGTAGTCCATGTGGCTGCGATGACAGGGCACGTAGATGATCTCGTTCCCCTCGGCCACCTGCTCCAGCGTCGTGCCGTGGCCGAGTTCGACGCCATCATAGAGACGGTTCCACAGCCGCGTGAGGGCACCGGCCATGAAGCGCACGAATACATGAGAGTAGTTCGCGGCTATCTCCAGCGCATAGCCGCGCGCACGCAGCACCGCCTTGCGCCGCCCCAGGTGTGCCGAGCGCATCTCCTCAGCCACGGCGCGGCGTACCGCGCGCGTGTGCAGGACCTCGTTGACCAGCGTGCGCCGATGCGACAGATCCGGGCCGATGCGCGCCGCGCGACGGCGCGCGTACACCGCCCGCAGGCTGCGCGCGACGCGCCGCCCGCGCACGGCCACGGCGAGCTGTGTGCCCAGCAGCTGGCGCAGTGAGACCGGCTCGTCTAGCTCCACGAGCGTATCGCGCGCGTTGAACACCACCTGCAGGAACTTGCGCAGCCGGCTGGTGAGTGCCCAGTCGTCCACCAGCAGCAGGCGCACCCATGAGGACTCGCGCTGCGGCGCCCTGCCCCAGTAGACCGCTGCGGGCACCAGGTCGAAGTCCGCCTGCGGATCATCGCGCAGCGCCTTGATCATCC
Source organism: uncultured Pseudomonadota bacterium (assembly GCA_963794975.1). Taxonomy (GTDB): domain Bacteria; phylum Pseudomonadota; class Gammaproteobacteria; order Steroidobacterales; family Steroidobacteraceae; genus 13-2-20CM-66-19. The sequence continues at coordinate 121,617 of CAWCGL010000003.1, forward strand.
GCGCGAGGTGCGGTGGCGGCCGCCGGTCCAGGTGCGCACCGCCGAAGCCGCGCTGCTGGGTGAGGAAGAGGTAGCTGCGCAGCTCCCGCGAGCCGGGGAACAGCGGTCTGCCGGGCCGCGGCAGGTCCAGTCGCTTGCAGGCCTCCTGCAGTACGGCAAGGTCGGCCACGCTGCGCCGCTCCAGGACGTAGACGAGCGGGTGACCGCGCCCACGCAGCAGCCCGGCGGCCTCCTCCGGGCGCACCTTGAAGCGCACCCACCAGGACACCAGGCGACGCAGGAACCAGTTCATGGCCGTTATGATGTCCCCGTCGCCGCGTCGCGGCGCCCGCACGGAGCATGGTTACAAATGGGCGCGTTCACCGGCAAGACCGTTCTCATCACGGGTGCCTCGGAGGGCATCGGGCGTGCACTGGCACTCACGCTCGGCGCCGAGGGCGCCGACCTGGTGCTGGCGGCGCGCAACATGGAGCGTCTGCAGGAGGCCGCCGCGGCCTGCGCCGTGCTCGGCGCGCGGGTGGAGGCGGTGGCCACCGACATCGCACAGGCCCAGGACTGCCTGGACTGCGTGGCCCGGGCGGTGGCGCGCTTCGGGCGCCTGGACGTGCTCGTCAACAACGCCGGCATGACGATGTGGGCGCGCTTCGATGCGGTCACTGATTTTGCGGTGTACGAGCAGCTGTGGAGGGTGAATGTCCTCGGCAGCGTGCGCATGACCGCCGCGGCGCTGCCACACCTGAAGGCCGCGCGCGGGCTGCTGGTTGCCGTGGCGAGCATCGCCGGACTCACCGGGGTGCCCGAGCGCACCGGCTACGCGGCCAGCAAGCATGCGCTCGTGGGCTTCTTCGAGTCCCTGCGCATCGAGCTGCTGGGCAGCGGCGTGGACGTGACAATCGTCGCCCCGGACTTCGTGGTCAGCCAGATCCACCGGCGCGCCATCGGTGCGGATGGACGTCCCCTGGGGAACACCCCGATGGACGAGGGCCGGATCATGAGCGCGGAAGCGTGCGCCGCCCTGATCGCAGGCGCCATGCGCCGCCGCCAGCGCCTGCTGATCACCTCCGCACGCGGGCGTTTCGCGCGCTGGGCGCGGCTCATCGTGCCGGGGCTGGTTGACTCACTGGCAGCCCGCGCGATCCGCGAGCACCGCTGAGTCATTCAAAGGCGATCGCCGGCAGGTCGAGGGCAATGAGAAAGTACTCGAAGAGGTACTGGACCACGCGCAGCTGGTTGTGCAGCCGATGGTCACTCTCGAGAAGGTGCAGCGCGGCCTTGTAGGTCTGCGCGAAGCGCACGCTGTGCTCGAACGGCACGACATCGTCACGCCAGCCATGCACGATGCTCGCCGAGCAATCGAGGATTCCCGGACGCAGCTCCGGCAGGCCTTCCATGTAAAGCGCCGGGGCCATCAGGAAGATGCCGCGCGCATGCAGCAGCGAGGCGGAGGCCACCGCGACATAGCCGCCGAGGCTGGACCCGACCAGCACCAGGTCGCCGCTGAGTTCCTTGCAGAAATCAACGAGCTTCGCCACGCGCGCCCGCGGCTCCTCGAGGCCGCGGTAGTCGACCGAGTGCGCCTCGTAGCCTTCCGAGCGGGCGACATCGGCCAGGGCGGCGATCTTGCGTCCCCACGGACCACTCTCCTTGCCGTGGGAGAAGACGACGTGTCGGGAAGTCACGGTTTCTTGCATGGTTGGGTCGCCGTCTCTGGGCGCATGGGTGGCATGCGGGGACTATGACTTAAGTGACTGAATCTGAACAGGTCAATCCTGGCCGGCACGCGAACCCGGCGGAGCGGGTACCGTCCTGCTTACGGCCCACCCAACGCCACAGGAGTTATAAAGGTGTCGCGCGCAATGATAGCGCGCGGTGATCCCGACTCATATCAGGCCCGCTTCGAGTAGGCCCGCTTCGAGTAGGCCCGCTCCGGCGGCCGCAGACCCTGGGACCACAGGCCGCGGTCAGGCGTCCTTCAGCAGCGCCTCGATCGCCGGGAAGGCGCGCGCCCGGGCGACGTCCGCGGCGGTAGCGCGGTCCTTGTTGCGCAGGCGCGAGCTGGCTCCTGCAGCCAACAGCTGCTTTACCGATGCGGTACTGCCGTTGCGGCTGGCGATGATGAGCGCTGTGTCGCCGAACTCATTTTGGGCGTCCTTGTCCGCGCGGTGGGCGAGCAGGTGCTCGACGATCTGCTCCGCGTTGGCGCCGGCGGCCAGCAGGAGCGGGGTATCGCCACGCGCCGTGCGTGCCTCGAGCTTGACGCCCTTTGACAGCATCAGATCGACGAGCGCCGTGACGCGCGCGCTGCAGGCCGCCGCGAATGGGGTGACGCCGCCGACATCGGCGTGGTCGGGACTGGCGCCGTGCTGCAACAGCAGCCGCGCAGTCTCGAGCTTGCCGGCCCGGGCCGCATACGACAGCGCGGTGCGCTGCGCTTTGTCGGTCGCCTCGGCGGCCGCGCCCGCATCCAGCAGCGCGCGCACCAGCTCAACGTCGCCGGACTGGGCGCCGAGCATCAGCGCGCTCCTGCCGCGCGCGTCGCGCGCGTCAACATGCGCATGCGCCGCGAGCAGCAACCGCGTGATCCCCGCATGTCCGCCCTGCGCTGCGGCGAGCAGCGGCGGCTGGGGGTCCTCGCGACGCCCGTCGGCCGCGGCGCCGTGCGCGAGCATGGCCGCCACCACATCCTCGCGCCCGACCAGCACGGCGTTGAGCAGTGCGGAACGGCCACGGCGATCCGCGCGCAGGGGCTGCGCGCCGGCGCCGAGCAGGGTTTCGACCGCTGCCGGGTTGCCGGCGAGCGTGGCGGCCGTGAGCACCGGCATGCCATCGGGGGTGGCGGCGTTCGGATCCGCGCCGGCGCTGAGCAGGCTCTGCAGCAAAGTGGCATTGTCGCGGCCGGCCGCGACGGCGAGATCGGGCCAGCCCGCGTACAGGTCGTGGCTGGCGCGCTGCACCGTGCCCGGAGCGCTCGCCGTCGCGATGGCGCTGCGGTGCAGTGCGGTCGCCCCCTTCTCCCGCAGCCGTGCGGAGAGTTCAGTTCCGTTGCTGATCTCCGCGAAGTCGAGCGCCGACCAGTCCTGCACGTTGCGCGGCGCGACGGTGGCCCCGGCCGCCAGCAGCCGCTCGGCGGTCGCCAGGCGCCCGGCGGCCGCGGCGTGCATCAGTGCGGTATTCCCGTCGCGGTCGGTGGCGGCCAGGTTGGCATGCGCGGCGATCAGCGCATCCACCGTGGCGCCATCTCCGGCACGCGCCGCCAGCATGAGTGCGGTGACGCCGTGCTGGTCAGGCACATCGACGTGTGCCCCGCGGTGGATGAGCAGCGCCACCGCGGCCGCGGAACCGGCCTCAGCGGCCCGGTCGAGGGCATCGCGACCGTACTCATCACGCGCCAGGACCACCGCTGGATCCGCCAGGACCTCGAGGCTCGCCATGTCCGCGGTCGCCGCCGCGAGCCACAGCCCGTCACGGCGCGCCGCCGGATCGGTCAGCTGCGCGGCCTGCAGCAGACTTCCGGGCGCCGCGTTGGCGGACATTCCGGCGGCAGCGGCAGGCCCGGCGCCCGGGCGGAAGCCGGTTCGTGCGCGCGCTGCAGCCAGTGTGCCGAAGCCTGCGGGTCGGGCGGGTCGGCCGAAGCCAGCAGCGTCGCCAGGCTGAACGCGGCGCGCGCGTTACCCTGCGTGGCCGCCTTCTCGAACCACTCGCGTGCCGCGGCCGGGTTGCGCGGACCGGCGACGCCATTTAGATAGAACACCACGAGCAGGTACTGCGCCTCGGCATCCCCTTTTGCGGCAATGCGCTGCAGCATCTCCATGGCCTGGGAGAAGTTCTTGAGGCGCACCGCGGTCTTGACGCCCTCGAGGGTATCGACGGCAGCGGGCGCCGGCTGTGCCGGCAGAGCAGCGGCCGCATACGCCATCAGCAGGCACGCCAGTGCGCGGCTAGGCCACGCCATATTTGGTCTCGACTGCGATGCCGACACGCTTGAGGAACTCCGAAGGCAGCACCCCGCCGGCGCTCACGATGACGGCGTCGTTCTCCACCTGAATCATCTCGCCAGCGTGCTCCAATACCACCGACCGCGGCTCAATGTGCTTGACGTTGGACTTCATCAGCAGCAGCAGCTGGCCGTCCCGCACCGCATTCTGCACGCGCTCGCGGTTGCGCGCCTTGGCACGGTCAAACTCCGCCCCGGTAAGACAGCACCACGCCGCCGCCGCACTCGGCGATGCTGGCCGCGGCCTCGAGGGCGCTGTCGCCGCCACCGACGACCAGCACCTGCCGTCCCGCGTACTGCTCCGGGTCGATGAGCCGGTAGACGACCTTGGACATCTCCTCGCCCGGGACGCCGAGCTTGCGGGGAGTTCGCGCCGGCCGATCGCCAGCAGCACGTTGCGCGCCTCATAGGTCGCAAGGCTGCTGCGGACGGTGAAGCCGTGTGCGGCGCGCGCGATGTCCTCGACGCGCTCGCGGTAGTTGATCTTGATCCCGGTCTTCTTCTCGGCGTCCTGCCAGAACTCGAGCAGCGCCTCCTTGCTGGTCTGGCGGAAGTTGACCTTGCCGATCAGCGGCACGGTGGCCGGGGCGGTCATCACCAGCTTGCCGCGCGGGTACTGAAACACCGCTCCGCCCAGGGACTCCTGCTCGAGGGTCACGCAGCGCATGTTCTTGGACTTAGCCGTCAGCGCGGCAGCAAATCCGGCCGGACCGGCCCCGACGATCACCAGGTCAAGCAGCTCGGCGCCGCCCGGGCTGCGGCGCTGCGCAATGGTCTCCACCGCCTGCCGCCCCTGCTCGAGCGCATTGCGGATCAAGCCCATGCCGCCGAGTTCGCCGGCGATGAACATGCCCGGCACGGTTGATTCGAAGTGTGGCGTCACGAGCGGGATGTCCACGCCGCGGCGCTCGCTGCCGAATACCAGGGTGATGGCATTGACCGGACAGGCGGTGCGGCAGGCGCCGTGGCCGATGCAGTCACCGGGGCTGACCAGTTCGGCGCGTCCGCCGACCAGGCCGAGCACCGTGTGCAGCTCCTGCTCCGGACAGGCCTTCAGGCATGACGCGCAGCCGATGCAGCGCGCCGGGTCGATCACCGGGTGCAGCGAGGCCGGTTCCGCGGCGCCGGTGGTGTCCTTTACTGCTGCACTGCGCTTCTCCAGCCGGCGGCGTCGGGCCATCTGCCATGCGAACAGCGCGGCACAGGGCACTCCGTAAATCAGGTAGGTCAGTGCATCCATCAGGACGATAGGGCTGCTTTGCACTGCACCGGGCGGTGCGCACTTGGGACTGGGATTAGGACACGGAAACTAACTCCATCCCGTGACCTGGTTCACGCGCATGGGGCCTTCCCCCACTTGCATTACGCGGCTCGTCGTGATCAATCTAACATCCTCGCGAAACCAGCGTAAGCCCCTAATTCTTAGTGCTTTATTAGGCCCTAATGTCGGTGGTTAGCGACACGCGCCGGGCGTCACTGTCTGTCACGCGACACAGGGTTACGCAGGTTTCGCACGTGTGTATGGTCGGTGGTGCTTGCAAGTGTGTGTCGCGCCTCGCGCGACGTGGAGTGCTGTCATCGCTGCCGTTTGGTTCATCGCAGGTGCCCTGCTCGGCACAGTGGTAACTATTGTAGTCCTGCCGCTGTGGGTTGCCGCGCGCGCAAGCGGCGCACGCGGGCGCGGCTACGCGATCGCCGGCGGCTGTGGCGCAGCCTTTGCCGCGCTCGCGCTGGTCATCCACTTCGCCCTCGGCCCACATCATCCGTCGGTCGCGCCACCGGCCGGCGCCGTGACATCCGCCGGCAACGGCACTGCAGCAAGCGGGACCACCGCCCAGTCCATGGACTCCGCCATCAAGGGACTCGAGGCGCGCCTGACGCGCAACGGCGGTTCGGATGCGGACTGGACCCTGCTCGCCCAGGCGTACGAGTTCCAGGGGCGCCAGGAGGATGCGCGCCGCGCCCGGGCACACCAGCCGCCGGCGGCCGCTGCCTCCGTGACCGACATGAGTGTTGAGTCCCTGGTGGCGGCGGCCAATTCCGCCGCGGGCGGCACGCCGAGGCCACAGGCGGTGCCCCGTCGGCAAGCCTTGCGCAACTGCAGGCGCAGCTGCGCAGCAATCCACGCGATGCCGAGGCGTGGCTCGCGCTCGCAACCGTACATCGCACCGCGCATCAGGACAGCGAGGCTCGTGATGCCTATGAAAAGGTCATCGCCCTGCATGCGATGAGCGCCCAGGCCTGGGCGGACTACGCGGACGTGCTGGCCTCGCTCGGCGGCGACTCGCTGGGCGGGGCCGCGGGTCGCGCCATCGATAGCGCGCTCGCCGCCGACCCGGCCAACGCCAAGGCGCTATGGCTCAAGGCGAGCCAGGCGCACGAGCTGCACCGCTACCCGGACGCGCTGGCGTGGTGGCGCAAGCTGCTCGCGGTGCTGCCACCGGATTCCCGGACACGCGCATCGTCAACGGCGATATCGCCGAGGACTCGCGACTTGCCGGCCTGCCTGCCGGCTCCGGCAATCCAGCCGCCGCCGGCGATGCCTCCGCGCAGGTCTCGGGCACCGTCACGATCGACACTGCGCTGGCCGCCCGCGTGCAGCCGGGTGCGATGCTGTTCATCTACGCCAAGGCAGCTGATTCCCCGGGGCCGCCGCTGGCGGTGCTGCGCACCAGCGCGGGAGGCTGGCCCGTCAACTTCAAGCTCGATGACTCGATGGCAATGCTGCCCACGCGTCGCCTGTCGCAGTTCGACAAGGTAGTCATCGAGGCGCGTGTCTCGCGCAGTGGCCAGGCGGCCCCCAGCAGCGGCGACCTGTATGTCACCAGCGCGGTGCTGCGACCGCTCGAGGGCAAAAAGCTCGCGCTGGTGATCAACCGGGAAATCGGCTGAATCCCGTGAGCGCAAGTCCACAACCATTCGAAGAGTCCGACGAGGAGCTGCAGATCCGCGTGGTGCGGCCGAGCGAGCTCGGCGCTCGAGCGCCGCGCGCGGCCACCACGGCTGCGCCCGCGGCAGCGGAGCAAGCCGGTAGCAGCGAACAGCACTTAGCACCCGCAGCCCTGCCTGCTCGCAGCCCGGTGCCGCCGCAGGCTGCGCATGGCGGTCAGCCGGCCGCGGCAACGGTGGCACGTGCCCCTGTTCCGCCCGGCCCGCAGCCGGGCGCGCGCCGCGGCCCAGAGACCGCGAGCCCGCAGGTTGCTCCCGCGCCGGCCAGGCACCCGGCGGGCGCAGCGGTCGCCGCCCGCGCGCCGCGTCGCCTGATCAACGGTTCGAGTGTGTTCTCTGCCGTCTGCTTGATTTTGCTGATCGCCGGCTGGAGCGCGCAGACGGAGCGCTACATCAGCCCCAAGCGCGGCATGGGCTATGCCTTGGGCATCATCGGCGGCAGCCTCATGCTGCTCCTGCTGCTGTACTCGCTGCGCAAGCGCTGGTCCTGGCTGCGCTTCCTGGGCCCGACACCCAGCTGGTTCCGCGCCCATATGGTGCTCGGGATCCTCGGCCCGCTGTGCATCCTGTACCACTCGAACTTCTCCACCGGGGCCACCAACAGCAACGTGGCGCTGTTCTGCATGCTCACGGTCGCCGGCAGTGGCCTCGTCGGCCGCTACATCTACGCCCACATCCACCACGGCCTCTATGGCCGCAAGCTGCAGCTCGACGAGCTGCGCGCGCGGGCCGATAGCTTGCACGCCGGTTCCGGGACCATCAGCTTCCTGCCCGAGCTCGGCGCGCGACTGGACGGCGCCGAGCAGCGCCTGTTGCGCGCCGGCCCGCGCCTGGCGCTGCTGGGGTTCACCAAGCCGACGATCGTTGCCCTGGCAAGGGCGTTTGCGCGCTGGCGCCTGCACGCGTACATCCGCCGCGCGCTGCGCCAGAGCGCGCGCAGAACCCGGTGATAGCCGCGGAGCGCACGCGCCTGCGCGCCACCGCCCGCGCCTATGTCGACCGGCGCATTGCCGCCACGCGGCGCGTCGCCGCCTTCGAGGGATATGAGCGGCTGTTCTCCCTGTGGCATGCGCTGCACATACCGCTGATCTTCATGATGATCATAGCCGCCGTCATTCACGTGATCGCGGTGCACGTTTACTGACGCGCACCGACATGCAGGGGGGGCGATGGCTGGCAACGTCGATCGTGGGTTTGCTTTTCGGACTGCTGCCATCGATGGCTAGCGCCGTGAATCCGGAAACGCTGCTGATGCCCGGCAAGCTCGCGCGCGCCCATGCCAAGTACGAGGAGCAGTGCTCGCTGTGCCACGATCGCAACGACCGCGATCGGCAGACGACGCTGTGCCTGGACTGCCACAAGGACATCGCGGGCGACCTGCACCAGCAGCGCGGCTTCCACGGCCACGTCGAGCGGCATCGAGCGCTCGCAGTGCCGCGCCTGCCACTCCGAGCACCTCGGGCGAGAGGCGGACATCGTCAAGCTCAGCACAGAGCAGTTTGATCACGAGCGCACCGACTACCCGCTCAAGGGCATGCACGCGCAGGTTGGGTGCGCGGACTGCCACGTCGCGGGCAAGCGCTACCGCGAGGCGCCGAAGGAATGCGTCGCCTGCCACAAGAACGAGGAGCCACACGAGGGCAAGCTCGGGCGCGAGTGCGGTTCCTGTCACGACGTGGTGGCATGGCGCCACGTGAGCTATGACCACGACAAAACCACCTTCCCGCTGCACGACCGGCACGCCAGCGTGCCTTGCGCCGCCTGCCACTTCGGCAACCGTTACAGGGACACGCCCAAGGACTGTGCCGCCTGCCATGAGCCGGATGACGTGCACCACGGCGAGCGCGGTCCCAAGTGCGGCGAATGCCACGTAACCAAGAGCTGGAAGAACTCCAAGTTCGACCATAAGAAGGAAACCGGGTTCGCGCTCGAGGGGGTGCACGACCGCATCGCCTGCAACGACTGCCACCGCAGCGGCAACCTGAAGGACAAGCTGCCGCGCGAGTGCGCCGGCTGCCACCAGGGGCAGGATTCGCATGCCGGGCGCCTCGGGCGCGAGTGCGGCAAATGCCACGGCAACGAGAAGTGGAAGCCGGCCAGCTTTGACCACACGCGCGACACCACGTGGCCGCTCGCGGGCCGACATCAGAAAGTAGCCTGCCACGCCTGCCACACCGCAGCTGTGGCCACCCAGAAGCTGCCCACCGAGTGCCTTGGCTGCCACCGCGCCAGTGACGTGCATGCCGGCAAGCTCGGCAAGGCCTGCGACCAGTGCCACACGCCCGATGGCTGGCGCTCGAGCGTCAGCTTCGATCATGACTTCACCAAGTTCCCGCTGGTCGGGTTGCACGTGGCCGTGCCCTGCGAGCAATGCCACCTGACACGCCAGTACCGCGACGTGGGTCATGAGTGCGTCGACTGCCACCGCAAGGACGACGTCCACAAGGGCGACCTCGGCAGCGAGTGCGGCCGCTGCCACTCCCCCAACGGCTGGAAGCAGTGGGATTTTGACCACGGCAAGGAAACCGGCTTCAAGCTCAGCGGTGCACACGGCAAGCTGGCGTGCGAGTCCTGCCACTGCCGGCCGCCGGATCAGGTGAAACTCAAGCAGGACTGCCTGTCGTGCCACGAGAAGGACGACGTGCACCTCGGGCAGTAAGGGCGCCAGTGCGACCGCTGTCACTCGACCACGACGTTCAAGGGCGCCCGGGTGCAGTAGCCCATGTCCATGCGCCTGCTTCGCCTTGCCGGTCCCCGGCCGCGCCTTGCTCCCGGTCAATCGCACGCTGCTGGGGCTTGCGCTATTGATAGCGTCTGCCGCGGTCCTGGGCGCCACGCCAGTGCGCCCCACCTTCGATCACACCACGACCGGCTTCGAGCTGCTCGGTCGGCACCGCGACCTGCCCTGCGAGTCGTGCCATGCCAACGCGGTATTCAAGGGGACGCCGAAGGACTGCGGTGCCTGTCACGGTGTCGGCACCGTGATCCGCGCGACCGCCAAGCCGACCAACCACATCCTCTCGACCGATGCCTGTGGCGCCTGCCACAGCGAGATCGCGTGGAGCCCGGCGGTCACCTTTGACCACACCCAGTCGCGGGGCAGCTGCTCAACCTGCCACAACGGCGTGCAGGCGCAGGGCAAGCCGCCGACGCATATCGTGACTGATCTCGAGTGCGACGCCTGCCACACCACCCTCACCTGGGGAGGCGCGCTGTTCACTCACCAGGGCGTTACCGGCAACTGCGCCGAATGCCACAACGGTGTCGCCGCGACCGGCATGCCGGCGAACCATATTCCGGTCGGCACGACGCCGTGCGAGGGCTGCCATTCGCCGAGCAACTTCGTGAGCTTCGCGGGCACGAAGATCAATCACCTTGCAGTCACCGCACTCAGCTGCGCGAGCTGCCATGAGACTGCGGCATTCCTCGGCATGAAGCCGAGTTCCAACACCGTGGCCGCGGACTCACGCCCCAACGCGACCCTCGACAAGAACCACCCGGTGAGCGGCGACTGCGGCCAGTGCCACGACACCACCACCTTCGCCAACAGCGCACTGCGTCCGGCCAACCATATCCCGACCAACGCACCGTGCACGCAGTGCCACACCACCGCCGGCAACTACGCGCTGTACTCGGTCACCGGTGTGCACCAGGGCGTGACCGCCTGCCTCAGCTGTCATGCGCCCAACGTGGGACCCTTCGCCAACGTCACCCTGGTAAGCACCCCCGCCAACCACATCCCGATCGGCAGCCTCGACTGCAGCGCCTCCGGCTGCCACACCACCAGGAACGTAAACCCGGGCGGCTTTAAGCTCGGCAGTGCCAGCATCAGCGCACCGACGCTCAGCCCGGCCGGGCATACGAGCGTGGCGGCAGCGGTCGCCGCCTGCCAGAGCTGCCATGAGAGCGCGGGCTATCTGGGAATGCTGGCGAGCAGCGCGAGCGCGGCGGGCGACTCGCGACCGACGGCGTTCGACAAGAACCACCCGACCACGGGGGACTGCAGCGCCTGCCACACCACGACGCCCACGTTCGCCACCAACGTGAGCAGCACCGCCAAGCCTGCCAACCACATCCCCACCAGTGCGCCGTGCGCGCAGTGCCACACCACCGGCGACACCTCGGTCTACTCGCTCAGCGGTACGCACCAAGGCGTGACCGGCTGCCTCAGCTGCCATGGACCTACGGTCGGTCCGTTCGTCAACGTGACCATGGTGAGCGTGCCCGGCAACCACATCCCGATCGGCAGCCTCGACTGCAACGGCTCCGGCTGCCATAGCACCCAGAACGTCAACCCCGGCGGCTTCAAGCTCGGCACGCCGAGCATTAATACCCCGACGCTCAATGTCGCCGGCCACGGAACGGTGGCCGCGGCGGTAGCGGCATGCCAGACCTGCCACGAGAGTGCAGGCTTCCTGGGCATGCTGGCGAGCAGCGCGAGCAGCGCGGGGGACTCGCGCCCCACGGCGTTCGACGCCAGCCACCCGACCTCGGGGGACTGCAGCGGCTGCCATACGACCACGCCGACCTTTGCGGCCAATGTCACCCAGAGCGGCAAGCCGGCCAACCACATCCCGACCACGGCGCCGTGCAGCCAGTGCCATACGACGGCCGGAAATTACGCGCTCTATTCGGTCACCGGCACGCACCAGGGCGTCACGGCCTGCCTTACCTGCCATGCGCCCACGGTGGCGACCACGTTCGGCAACGTCACGATCGTGACGACACCGGCCAACCACATCCCGATCGGCAGCCTCGACTGCAACGGCGCCGGCTGCCACACCGCCGCCAACGTGAACGCCGGGGGCTTCAAGCTCGGCAGCGCGAGCATCAGCGCACCGACGCTCAACGTGGCCGGACACAGCACGGTCGCCGCGGCAGTGGCCGCCTGCGCCACCTGCCACGAGTCGGCCGCCTACCTAGGCATGCTGGCCAGCACCGCAGCTGCCGCCGCCGACTCGCGCCCGACGGCTTTCGATGCCAAGCATCCGGCCACCGGGGACTGCGGCAACTGTCACGTCACCACACCGACATTCGCCACCAACCTGCTGCCGACGGCCACCAAGCCGGCCAACCATATCCCGACCACTGCCGTATGCGCGCAGTGCCACACCACGGCGGGCAACTTCGCCGTCTACTCAGTCACCGGCGTGCACCAGGGCGTAACCGGCTGTCTCACCTGCCACGGCCCGTCGGTCGCCAACACGTTCATCAACGTCACGATCGCCACCACGCCGGCGAACCACATGCCAATCGGCAGCCTCGACTGCAACGGGTCCGGGTGCCATACGACCAAGAACGTCAACACCGGTGGCTTCAAGATCGGCGCCGCCAGCATCTCGGCCCCGACCCTGAACGTCGCCGGCCACACCACGGTGGCAGCCGCCGTCAGCGGCTGCCAGAGCTGCCACGAAAGCGCCCCTTATGTCGGCATGCTGGCGAGCACGGCGACCGCGGCCGGCGACTCGCGCCCGACGGCCTTCGACAAGGTGCATCCCACCAGCGGTGACTGCAACGGCTGCCACACCACGACCCCGACCTTCGCCACTGACCAGACTGGCAGCGCCAAGCCGGCCAACCACATCCCGACCACGGCGCCATGCGCGCAGTGCCACACCACGGCGGGCAACAATGCGCTGTACTCCTCGACCGGAGTGCACCAGGGCGTAACCGCCTGCCTCAGCTGCCATGCGCCAGCGGTCGCCGGAACCTTCGCCAACATCAAGATCGCCACCACACCGGCGAACCACATGCCGATCGGCAGCCTCGACTGCAACGGGTCCGGATGCCATACGACCAAGAACGTCAACACCGGTGGCTTCAAGATCGGCGCCGCCAGCATCTCGGCCCCGACCCTGAACGTCGCCGGCCACACCACGGTGGCAGCCGCCGTCAGCGGCTGCCAGAGCTGCCACGAAAGCGCCCCTTATGTCGGCATGCTGGCGAGCACGGCGACCGCGGCCGGCGACTCGCGCCCGACGGCCTTCGACAAGGTGCATCCCACCAGCGGTGACTGCAACGGCTGCCACACCACGACCCCGACCTTCGCCACTGACCAGACCGGCAGCGCCAAGCCGGCCAACCACATCCCGACCACGGCGCCATGCGCGCAGTGCCACACCACGGCGGGCAACAATGCGCTGTACTCCTCGACCGGAGTGCACCAGGGCGTAACCGCCTGCCTCAGCTGCCATGCGCCAGCGGTCGCCGGAACCTTCGCCAATATCAAGATCGTCACCACCCCGAGCAACCACTTCCCGATCGGCACGCTCGACTGCAACGGCTCCGGCTGCCACACACTCACCAACGTGAACCCCGGCGGCTTCCGCATCGGCGCGGCCAGCGTCACGGCGCCGACTCTCACGGTGGCTGGCCACACCACGGTGGCCAAGGCAGTGAGCGGTTGCCAGGGCTGCCACGAGACCGCTCCCTATGCCGGCATGCTCGCCAGCACCGCCGCGGTGGCTGGCGACTCGCGCCCGACGGCCTTCGACAAGGCGCACCCCAGCCAGCGGCGACTGCAACGGCTGCCATACCACGACCCCGACGTTCACCAGCAACGTGAGCGCGGCGACCAAGCCCACCAACCACATCCCGACCAATGCCGCATGCACGCAGTGTCACACCACCGCGGGCAACTATGCCCTCTATGTCATGGGGGCGACGGGCCACAAGGGCATCAGCAGCAACTGCGCGCAGTGCCACGCCTACGGGCTCAGTTTCTACAACATGGCGCCGCCCACCCTGGTGCAGCCACCCTCCGGTGCGACCGGCCACATCCCGGCGGTGCCGCCGAATGGCACGGCGGCGATCGCCTGCGAGCTGTGCCACTCACCGAGCGCCTTCACCACCTTCTCCGGAACGGTGATGAAGCATGCGTACGTCACTTCCATGAAGTGCATGAGCTGCCACGAGTACGGCATGAAGTGGAAGACCAACGCGGGCAGGCAGCTGTGGGTGCGCGATAGCCCGAACCACCACGCGGGCCAGGACTGCGGCGGCTCTGGCTGTCACACCTCGCGCGACAAGATGGCCATACGCCCGGCGCACGTGGCGGCCACGACCAGCGGCGCCGGCACGGCCACCAGCACGGCCGCTGGCCCGCTGGCGCGCACCGGACCCGGTGGCAGCGTGCGCGCTCTGGCGGAGGGCCCGCCCGCGTCCACGCCCGCGAGCGCCGGCCGCTTCCAGCATGCAAGCGTCGCCGGCAGCGCCTGCGCCAGCTGCCACAGCGCTGCCACCGGCGCCGGCAAACCAGCCGGACACCTCGCCACCACCGACAGTTGCCAGAGCTGCCACAGCACGATCGCGTGGCTGCCGGTGGTGCGCGTTGACCACAGCCAGGTGCGCGGTACCTGCGCGAGCTGCCACAACGGCGTCAGCGCTCCGGGCAAGCCGGCGAAGCACCTGCCCACAAGCGCCGCCTGCGAGAGCTGCCACACCACCAATGCCTGGACCCCAGCGCGCTTCGACCACGCCGCGGTCACGCCGGGCACCTGCGTGAGCTGCCACAATTCCGTGCGCGCCATCGGACTGCCACGCGCCCACATCCCGACCACCCAATCCTGTGATGCCTGCCATGGCACCCTCGGCTGGAAGCCGGCCAAGGTCGACCATTCGGCCTTCACCAGCGGCTGCGCCACGTGCCACAACAACGCTGGCGCGGTCGGCATACCCGCCGGTCATCTGCGCGTGAGCCGCGACTGCAGCAGCTGCCACAGCTACCCGGACTGGGGCGTCGTGCGCTTCCGGCATACCAGCGCGTCCTATCCCGGAAATCACCGCACCACGCTCGCCTGCAGCGCCTGCCACACCTCCGAGACCGAGGCGGTGCCGTACCCGTCGCCGGCCAGTGCCGGCACCTGCGCCGCCTGCCATGCCAAGGACTTCAAGCCGGCGCCGCATCCCAAGGTCATCAAGGGTGCCGACTACACGGTCAGCGAACTGGCCAACTGCAGCGGCGCCTGCCACGTCTATAGTGACGCCAGCGCCACCACGGTCGCCAAGAGCCGGCCGGGGCCCTATCACCGAGTGACGGATGCCACGTTCAAGCGCTGAGCGTGGTCTGCTCCACAAACTCTGCGCCGTCCTCGCCACCTTAGTGGCGGCCGGGGCGCAGGCGCAGATGGTGCCCCTCACCCCGCTGCGACTGATGAACGTGATCGACGTGTCCGAGCACGAGGACCAGGTCGACCTCGCGATCCTGTTCAACTGCTCGATGCGCTTCGTGAGCGCCATACCTGTGAGCGAGGGGCAGCAGGTGCACCTCCAGCTTGCGCCACTGGCCGACTGCGGCGTGACCCCGCTGACGCAGATCTCGCCGGAGATCCCGCCGGTTTCCGGGGGGGCGGGCATCGTCAATGCGGCGCGCACCGAGTCCCTCGCCCCCGGGCAGATTACCCTCACCATCGACTTCAAGAAGAGCGAGCGCTTCGTAATCGCCCAGGGCGTGGACCCGCGCGGCCTGCGGCTGCGCCTGGTCGACCGCTTGCGCGGCCACGCCAAGATCATCGTCGCCCAGGGCGCCGAAACCGTGAGCAACTACGCGATCAACCTCGACTCGCAGCCCAGGCCCTTCGGCGAGGAGGAGGTGGCCCGCGCGCACGAGCGGCTGAAGGCACCAGCGTTCGTCTCCGAGGCCACTGTCGATGGCGAGAAGTGGTACCGGCTGCGCGTCGGGCCGATCGAGCGGCGCTCGGAGGCCGACCGGTTGCTGAGCTTGGCGCTGCCGCAGTATCCGCGCGCCTGGCTGGCAATCGGCGACGATGCGGTCACGAGTGACGCCAACGCGCCGGCTGCCGCGGCGCTGCCGCCGGTGGAGCACATCGGCAGCGACCCGTCGCTGCCGCCGGAGCTGCAGCGCCAGATGCTGACCGAGGCGCGCAAGGCCGTGGAGGCGCATGACTACCCGACCGCGATCGCACTGCTGACCAAGCTGCAGCGGCAGCCGGAGTATCCGGAACGGGCACGCGCCCAGGAACTGCTCGGCCTGGCGCGCGAGCGTGCCGGGCAGCTGGCGCACGCCAAGGCGGAATACGAGGAGTACCTGCGCCGCTACCCGCAGGGCGAGGCGGCCGAGCGGGTCGCCTTCCGCCTGCGCATCCTGCGCGCCGCGGAGGCCAAGGCGCGCACCGGGCGCAGCGCGGGCGATGAGGCCGGGGGCTGGCAGCTCAGCGGCGGCTTCTCGCAGACCGGCCGCTATGACGGCTCGCGCGAGAGCAACGGGTCGCTGCCGACCAACACGCCGGTGCCCCCGGCCCCGCAGATCAACGAAAACGCGCTGTTCACCGACCTGGACCTGTTGGCCCGCCGACGCGGCGAAAGCTACGACTGGGTGGGGCGCCTGAGTGCCGGCTACGACAAGACCTTTGGCCAGGACACGACCGGGACGGTGGACCCGACCCGGGTGAGCTTGGCCTCGTTCGAGGTGCTGGATCGCCCGCTCGGCCTGCTGGCGCGCATCGGCCGCCAGGCCTACAACCAGGACGGGGTGCTCGGCACCTTCGACGGGCTGTTCGTCTCCTGGCAGCTGCGGCCCTCCTGGGCGCTCAACGTCGCCGCCGGCTACCCGGTCGAGCAGCTGCAGCTGGCCCCGCAGACCGAGGAGCGCTTCGAGACAGTGGCCGTGGCCTACACCCCCCCGGGAGCGCACTGGGACGCGAGCGTGTTCGTGGCGCACCAGCGCTTCCAGGAACTCACCGACCGCGAGGCGGTCGGCGCCAACATGCGCTACCTGGCGAGCAACGTGTCCATGGTGGCGGTGGTCGACTACGACATCTTCTACCATTCGCTGAACACCGCGAGCCTGCTCGGCACCCTGCAGCTGCCGGCACGCTGGAGCGTGAGTGTCGACGCCGAGCGCCGCAACTCCCCGGTCCTCACCACGCGCAATGCCCTCATCGGGCAGCCGTTCACGGACCTCAAGCAACTCCAGCAGGTGGCCACGGACGACGAGATCTACCAGTGGGCGCAGGACCGCACCCCGGTCACCACCAACTACAGCCTGACGGCAAGCCGCCCCCTCGGCGCGCGCTTCGTGTTCACCGGCATCGTGAACGCCTCCTCGACCGGCGCGACGCCCGCCTCCGGTGGCGTGGCGGCGGTGCCGGCGACCGGCACGCTCATGACCTACCAGGCGCAGCTGTACGCCTCGAACATCTGGAAGACCGGCGACTTCAACGTGCTCACCTTCACGCACAGCAACACGGAGATCGGCAAGATCGACTCCATCAGCACCAACCTGCGCTTTCCGCTCGGGACCGCATGGCGCCTCGGGCCCCGCTTCGCCGTCGACCGCCTGAGCGGCGAAAGCGACGGCAGCACCTCGACCACGTACATCCCCTCGCTGCTGACCGAGTACCAGCGCGGGCGTGGGCTGTTCCAGCTGGACGTGGGCGCCGAGCTCGGCAAGCGCGAGGCGCTGCTGCAGCTGCAGGATGGCGCCTTCGTGCAGGCGCAGAACACGACGCGCTACTATGTCAGCTTGTCGTATCGCATCGATTTCCAGCGGTGATTCGCGCACGCAATTTCGGAGGCCGGTTCCGCTGGCCGCTGGCAGCGTTGCTGTGGCTGGCTGCGGCCACGGCGCTGGCCGGCTCCGCGCCACCGCAGGAGTACCTCGATGAGGAGACCGCTGCCACGATCACGGTGGTGGGCGAGCCGCTGGTGTTCGCCAACGAGCGGCGCGACCTGGCGGCCAACGCGCGCGACTACGTCACGGTCGCAGCGGCGGCGGTCAACCGTTCCGGCAAGATCACCTATGTGGTGATCGCCTACTTCTGGTCGACGGTCGACCCGCGACTGCGTCCCGACCTGCTGCTCTCGCCGCCGGTCCTGAGCCTGCAGGCCGATGACCGCCGCCTCGAGCTGCACCTGGCCGGACACTCCGCCCACGAGGCCGGCATCGGGCGCCCGGTGCACGAACCGCCGGGCTCGCCGGTGACCCCGAACGTGTACGGCACGGATCTGGCGACGCTGCGCTTCCTGGCCGAGGCACGCCACCTGAAGCTGCTGAGCGAGAGCGACGTGACCGTACTCGAGTTCGGCCTCTGGGACGACCGGCGCAGCTCCCTGCGGGCGTTCGTGAACCACATGAGCGGTGAGGACTGAACGGCCGCAAGTGCGGATATTGTGCCCGCGATGGGCAAGGCGTCTGTGATGGCTGCCGCGCCGTGGCCGCCAGACGTATATCCACAAGTTATTGATAAATAATCGTATTATCCCGCCGGACAAGGCTGAGGATGAAACAGGCAAACCAATCCGGCCGCAGCGGGTGGCAGTTCTGGATCGACCGCGGTGGCACCTTCACGGACGTCCTCGGACTGTCCCCGAGCGGTCAGCTGCACGTGCAGAAAGGTGCCTTCGGCCGATCCGGGCGCGGCTGGCGGGGATGCCGGACTGCGCGCGGCGCAGGGCGATTCTCGCGGCGGCCGGGGCGGTCGCGGCGGCCATCGACATAGTGAAGGTCGGTACCACGGTGGCGACCAACGCGCTGCTGACCCGCAGCGGCGAGCCGGTGGTGCTGGTTACCACCGCGGGCTTTGCCGACGGCCTGCGTATCGGCTACCAGAACCGTCCCGATATCTTCGCCCGCGACATCGTCCTGCCGCAGGCGCTCTACAGGGAAGTCATCCAGGCCCATGAGCGCATTGATGCGCACGGCAAGGTGCTGATCGACTTGGACCTGGAGCAGCTGCGCGTGGACCTCGAGCGAGCGCGCGCCGGCGGCCGGCGCGCGGTGGCGATCGTGTTCATGCATGCGTGGGCGCATCCGCAGCACGAGCGCCTGGCCGCCCGCTGCGCGCGCGCACTGGGCTTCGCGGAAGTCTCGGTCTCGCATGAGCTGTCGCCGCTGGCGCGCTACGTCACGCGCGCCGACACCACGGTGCTCAATGCTTACCTCGCCCCGCCACTCGGGGCCTATGTCCGCGGCCTGCAGGCGCAGCTGCGCGAACTCGACCCCGGCGCCAGGCTCGCGCTCATGCAGAGCAATGGCGGGCTCGCCGACCCGGAGAGCTTCCTGCCCATGTCGAGCGTGCTGTCCGGTCCGGCCGGCGGGCTCATCGGCATGCAATGGGTGGGCCGCCAGCTGAACCTGCCGCGCTTGATCGGCTTCGACATGGGCGGCACCTCCACCGATGTCTCCCTCATCGACGGGGAACTGCCGCAGCGCTTCGAGCACCTGATCGGCGGGGTGCGCCTGACCCAGCCCATGCTGGACGTGCACACCATCGCCGCCGGCGGCGGCTCCGTGCTCAGCCTGCGCGACGGCCGCCTCGCGGTGGGGCCGCAGTCCGCCGGCGCCGACCCCGGGCCGGCCTGCTACGGACGCGGCGGCCCGCTGACGCTCACCGATGTCCAGGTGCTGCTGGGTCACCTGCGCGCGGACACCCTGCCGGCCGTGTTCGGTCACGACGGCCGGCAGCGCATCGACGCGGCAGCGGTCACCGGGGGCTTCGCCGCCCTCGCCGCGCAGGTGGGCGCCGCCGGACTGACGGCCGAGGCACTCGCCGAGGCCTTTCTGGAAGTCGGGGTGGAAGCCATGGCGAACGCCATCCGCCAGGTGGCCACCCGCCAGGGGCTGGATACGGCTGACTTCCCCCTCTTCTGCTTCGGCGGCGCGGCCGGCCAGCACGCCTGCCGCGTCGCGCGCGCGGCCGGTACGCGACAGGTGCTGGTGCATCCCCTGGCAAGCCTGCTGTCGGCCTTCGGCGTGGGTGTCGCGGACCGCCTCGCCGTGCGCCGCGCCAGCCTGCGGCGTGAACTGGACGCGCCGGGGCTTGCGGCCGCGGACGCAGCGCTTGCCCGGCTGGACCTGGCCGCGCGCGCGGAGCTGGCGAGCTTCGGTGCCGGCACCGAAGTTTCCAGCACGCTGCTGCTGGAGCTGCGCGCCGGGGACAGCGACATCTCGCTGTCGCTGGCGCGCGCGCCGCTGGATGAGCTGCGCGGCCAGTTCCATGCCGAGCACCTGCGGCGCTTCGGGTTCGCGGCTCACTCCCTGAGCGTGCGCATCGAGGCGCTGCGCGCGGAGGCGCGCTGCGCCTCGATCGACGCTGGCGCACTTTCGCTGCCCGCAGCGGCGGCGCCCGCCGCCGCGCCGCGCAGCGCACGCGCCTGGTTCGGCGCCTGGCGCGAGGTGCCGGTGGTGGCGCTGAGCGCCCTCACCGCTCCGATCCCCGGACCTGCGCTCATCGTCGAACCCCACAGCACGCTCGTGCTCGAGCCGGGCTGGACGGCACGCCCCCTGGCGGGCGGCTCAGTGCTGCTCGAGGATGGCGGCGCAGCCGTGGCCGGCGCGGCCGACGGGATCGACCCGGCACGCATCGAGATCTTCAACAACCTCTTCATGCACATCGCCGAGCAGATGGGCGAGGTGCTCAAGGCGACCGCACAGTCGGTGAACATCCGCGAGCGCCTGGACTACTCGTGTGCGCTGTTCGACCGCAGCGGCGGCCTGGTCGCCAACGCCCCGCACATGCCCGTGCACCTGGGCTCGATGAGTGCCAGCGTGCGCGCGGTCATCCAGGCCCAGCCGCAGCTGCGGCGCGGTGATGCCTGGCTCATCAACAGCCCCTACCACGGCGGCACCCACCTGCCGGACATGACGGTGGTGACTCCGGTGTTCATCGCCGCGGGCCCGCGGCCGGATTTCTTCGTCGCCTCGCGTGCCCACCACGCCGACATCGGCGGCGCGACCCCCGGCTCGATGCCGCCCTTCAGCCGCACGATCACCGAGGAAGGCATCCTCTTCGAATGCTTCGCGCTGGTGAGCGGCGGGACGCTCAACGAGGCCGCGCTGCGCGCACACCTGGTCGCCGGCCCGTGGCCGGCGCGGCGCCCGGACCAGAACCTCGCCGACCTGCGTGCGCAGCTGGCCGCCAACGCGCGCGGCATTGCCGAGATCGACCGCGCCGTGCACCGCCACGGCCTGGCGGGCGTGCACCGCTACATGCGGGCGGTGCAGGACAACGCCGCGCACAGCATGCGCAACGCCATCGCACGCCTCACGCCCGGCAGCTTCCGCTACGAGTTGGACAATGGCGACGCGATCGCCGTGGCCATCCAGATCGATCACAGCGCGCGCCGCGCGCGCGTGGATTTCACCGGCACCTCCGCACAGGGCAACCACAACTTCAACGCCCCGCGTGCGGTGTGCATGGCCGCAGTGCTGTACGTGTTCCGCACGCTGATCGACGCCCACATCCCCCTGAACGAGGGCTGCCTGGAGCCGATCGAGATCATCATCCCGGACGGTTCGCTGCTCGACCCACGGGCGCCGGCGGCGGTGGCGGCCGGCAACGTGGAGACCTCACAGTGCATCGTCGATGCACTGTATGGCGCGCTCGGGGTGCTGGCCGCGTCCCAGGGCACGATGAACAACCTCACCTTCGGCGATGCACGCCTGCAGTACTACGAGACCATCGCCGGCGGCGCCGGCGCCGGCCCCGGCTTCGCCGGCTGCGACGCGGTGCAGACGCACATGACCAACTCGCGCCTCACGGATCCGGAGATCCTGGAGGCGGAATACCCGCTGCTGGTGCGTGAGTTCTCGATCCGCGCCGGCTCCGGCGGGGCCGGCCGCTGGCCGGGCGGCGCCGGCACCGTGCGGCGGCTGGAGTTCCGCGCACCCTTCACCGGTGCGCTGCTGGCCAACCACCGCCGCATCGCCCCGTTCGGGGTGGCCGGCGGCCACAGTGCCAGCCCCGGGGCGGCGCACATCCGCCGCGCGGACGGTGCGCTCGAGGTGCTGGGCGCCACCGCCGCCTTCAGCGTGGAGGATGGGGATGAGCTCACCGTGCTCACCCCCGGCGGGGGCGGCTTCGGTACGCCGCAGGAGTGAGCGCTAGTTGCGCAGGATCGCGGTCTCGATCTCCCACTCGACGCGGTTCTTGGAGGTCGCCGAGCGGTTCACGGACACCGGCCGCACCCGGCTCAAGCCCGCGCGGTGCGTGACCAGCCAGGTGTCGAAGGCGCCGGGCTTGCTGGTGGCGAAACCGAACAGCAGATTGAACTTCCCCTCGGCGAGGGTGGCGGGGCGGTTGACGCGCTCGTCGGCGATCACGAAGTGGGATTCATCCGCTGCGGCACCTGCGAAGGCGCCCTGCTCGGCCAGGCTGTCGAGGAAGGCCTCGACCTGCCGCCTGGGCGCGCTCCCACACCGCCGGGCCATTGTGCTCCAGCAGTACCCAGCGCGTGCCCTGCTCGATGCTCGCCGCCACGAACAGCGCCAGGCGGCGCGCCGACAGGTAGCGCCAGTCGGAGGTGCCGCTGCCGGAGAGGGTGCGCGGGCTCACTCCGGAGCGGGTCCCGCTGCGCACGGACAGAAACGTGTTGATGCCGGCCTGCGCCAGGCGCAGGCGGTCCGCCTCGGCCACCACCACCGCCGGGCGCAGGCCGGGGCGCAGGATCGCCTCCTCGCTCTCCGCGGCGGCCCACACCGGCCAGGTCTCGTCGGAGCGCGCGATCATCCCTGCCGCTGCGCCGCAGGAGCTGAAGACCTCCACGCGGCCGCGCAGCCGGTCGAAGGCCTGCACGCGCGGGTAGTACATGACGGCGCTGTCACTGCGGAAGGGCCACAGGCGCAGGGCATCCAGGGCCAGGCGCGGGGTGGTCCAGGCCGACGGCGGGTCGACCACCAGCAGCGCGTGGCGCTCGCGGCACATGCGCGCGGCCACCAGCAGCGTCGACAGGCCGACGTCGCGGTCGCGCGTGAGCGGCGGGATGCACAACATGTTAAAACCCTGGGCGTCCTGCAGCGCGAACAGGCCGCTGCTGCGCGCCGCCGAACCGATCACGTCGTAGTCGGTGAGCGGGGCGCCGTCATCGCCATCGGGATTGGAGAGCGTGTAGCCGGCGGCCACGCCCCCGGGGCCGCCGGCGCTGCGGTCCGGACGCAGGGTGGGCAGCGCGCCGCTGGTGCGCACCAGGCGCGACTCGAGCAGCACCTCGCGCACGCAGCGCACGGCGCTCGGGGTGATGGACACGCGCCGGTAGATCTCCTGGTCCTCGACCAGCTCGGACCCGGCCGCGCGCACCCGCTGCACCACCAGGTTGAAGTACTCCTGTTCCGTTGGGCTCAGGCCGTCGTAGTCGACCGAGGCGCGCAGGTACTCGCGCGAACCGGGGTTGATTGCCGTCAGGCGCAGCACGCCGGCAGCCGCCGGCAGCGCCAGCGTCGGCGGACGCGCGCCGTTGACCACGCGCACGATGCGCGCCTCGCGGCCGCCGTTCTCGAAGAACTGCTCGACAGCGTAAGAGAGGGTGGAGGGCTGCCACAGGCCGCCGAAGTGCTGCTGGAACTCGACGAAGCTGCGTACCGCGAGGACCTGGTTGACCGGCCCCTTGAGCGTGCGGCCTACGAAGGCGACGACGCCCGTCGGCACGCGCTCGATCGCATGTTCCGTGCGGCTTTGTTGTGCGAGTTGTACGCCGGACGCGGGGCTGTCTGCCACTCAAGCGCCTCTTGGGATTGGCCGGCGCGACTCTAACACAATCACCCCAACCGGCGGTTGGCTTCTGGCCCCTGTCGACAGCGAGATCTAGCGCGGTGCGCTGCGCACCTGCGTGTTGGCCACTGGTGGCTCCTGCGCCTGCTCGCGGGCGCGACAGTCAGCCTCCACGCGCGCGCGCTCCTGCTCCTCCTGCTTGCGCGTGATCTCGGCCAGCATCAGCTGCAGCCACTGCGACAGCGCGCTCATGCCGCGCCGACCTCTCAGCCACCGCTCTTGGGGTTCGGGGCAGGCTTGGCGGCCTTCTGCGGTGCGGCGGCGGGTGCTGCGGCCGGCGCATCCGCCTTCGGCTCCGCATCCGACATCATCTGCTTGAAGGTCGTCTCATCCATCGGCAGGTCGGACTGGCCGTCCCAGCTGGAGTGGGCGGCGAGCACGTTCTGCACACGCGGTGCCTCGGCGAGCACGCTCTCCAGGCTTGCCCCCACGGCGGTGACCGGCACGGGCACCCCGCGCGGGTCCTGGCTCAGCGCGGCCACCTCCTTCCAGTCGACCTGCTCCTTATGTTCCTTCAGGTCCTGCTGCAGATGCGGCGCGAGCGACTTGGTGAGCAGCTTCTGCTGTGCCTTCTTCCAGTCGCGGCTGTCGTCCTCGAGGGCGTCATAGGGCTGCAGGTACAGCTGGCCCTCGTGCCAGCCCATGACATAAGGCTGGTTGACCACGCGCACCTGCGTACCCACCGGGATCATGTTGAAGAACTGCTCGATGTCCTCCGGGTACAGACGCATGCAGCCGTGGCTGGAGCGCAGCCCCACGCCCGAGGGCTTATTGGTGCCGTGGATCAGATAGCTCGGCCACTCCAGGTAGAAGGCGTACTTCCCCAGCGGGTTGTCCGGCCCGGGGCCGATCACCGGCTCCAGGTCCTCGCCGTTTTCGTGGTGTTCCTTGCGTACCGAGACCGGCACGTGCCAGGTCGGGTCCTTCTGGCGGCGCGTGATCTTGGTGACGCCCTCGGGGGTGCGCCAGCCCATCTTGCCGATGCCGATCGGGTGCGTGAACACCACCGGCTTCTCGCCCTTCTTGGCCGGCGGGAAGTAGAAGATGCGCATCGCAGGGATATTGATCACCAGGCCGGTGCGCGGGGCATCGGGCAGCACGAACTGCGAGGGCACGATGACCTCGGTGCCCTCGCCCGGCAGCCAGGCGTCGACCTTGGGGTTGGCGCGCACGATCTCCTCGTAGCCGACGTTGAAGCGGCGGGCGATGTCCGCGAGCGTGTCTTCCTTGGCGGCCTTGACCACCTGCACGGAGCCGACGACGTCGTCCGCGGGGCTGATCTCGAAGCGCTGGTTGGCCACCGGCAGCGGCATCTCCGGGGGCGGCGGCGGGAGCGGCGGGGGCGGCGGCGGCGCCTTTTTGTGGCCAGCGCCGAACAGGGAACAGCCCGCAAGGGCAGTCAGGATCACGGCCGCGGCCAGGGCGCGGGAGTTACGGGTCTTCATGGATGCCAATTATGGACCATGTAGGGCCGCACCGATTGTCGGTGATGCGCTACAGCAGGACGGGCTGGTTCGGCAGCTCGTTGTCGCTCGCGCGCGTGCCGGGGAAGTGCCGCCCGAGCAGCGCGCCGACGCCCAGGACCCCGAGGACCGAGCCCTCCTGGAAGCGTCCCTCGCGGTAGTGGTGCTCCATC
Organism: uncultured Pseudomonadota bacterium; assembly: GCA_963794975.1. GTDB lineage: Bacteria > Pseudomonadota > Gammaproteobacteria > Steroidobacterales > Steroidobacteraceae > 13-2-20CM-66-19. The sequence goes on from CAWCGL010000003.1 coordinate 146,701, forward strand.
TGCCGGCACACCGCCTGCCACTCGGCCTGGGGCACGTGGGCGGCGATGCCGCGGTCGGCGACGATCTCGACGTCGTGGTCAGCCATGAGCACGTAGATGAGCACGCCATTGTTGTGCGCGGTGTCCCAGACGCCGAACTGGCCGAACATCTGCAGTGCGCGCTGGCGCGGAGCCAGGCCGCGCCACACCTCCGGAACGTCGAAGGCGGTCTCGACGACGAAGCGAATCTCCCCGCCGTGACGGCCCTCGCACTCGCCGATGGCCTTCTCGATCGCATCGCGCACCGCGGGCGGGAAATGCCGGCGCGTGCCGTAACGGGTCGTGAATATGTGGCGGATTGCGCGGCCGAGTTTCACGGATGCACTCCTTTACCAGCTGCCCGAGGCGCCGCCGCCACTGAAGCCGCCGCCGCCGCCGCTGAAACCGCCGCCGCCACCGAAGCCGCCGCCAAAGCCACCCCCCAGGCCGCCGCCGAAGCCCCCGAAGCCGCCACCGCGACTGGTCCAGCCGCTGCTGCTGCCGGCGAAGCCCATCAGCAGCGTGAACAGGAAACCGCCCACGGCAGCCAGGCCGGCCAGCGCCAGCGCATAACCGCCCAGGTACATCAGCCCACCGGCACCGAGGCCGGTCAGCGTCGCCCCCAGGGTGCGACCGAAGATCCGGCGCAGCAGGACCGAGCCGAACAGGATGCCGATCAGCAGCTGCGGGAAGGCGCCGGATCCGCTGCCGTGCCGCCCCTGCTGCCAGGCATGCTCGGGCGGGGGCAGCGGCTCCCCGTCGATCAGCTTGATCATCTGGTCGAGGCCGCCGTCGATGCCGGCGTAGAAATTTCCCTCGCGGAACGCCGGGGTGATGGTCTCGGAGATGATGCGGTTGGACATCGCATCCGTGAGCACCCCCTCGAGCCCCCGGCCCGACTCGATGCGGATGCGGTGGTCATCCTTGGCGATCAGCAGCAGCGCCCCGTCATCAACCTTGCTGCGACCGAGCTTCCACTGGTCGACCACGCGGATCGAGTACTGCTCGATCTCCTCGGGCTTCACGGTTGGCACGATCAGCACGGCCAGCTGGGTGCCCTTGGCGGACTCGAACGCCGCGAGCTTCTGCTCGAGCGCCCCCTGCTGCTCGGCGGTCAGGGTGCCCGTCAGGTCGGTGACCCGCGCGGCGAGCTTGGGGACCGGCTGCAGGTCCTGGGCCGCGGCACTCATGCCGAGCCCCAGCAGCAATACGAACCCGGCCGCGAGCGCCGCGCGCAAGTGGCCGCGGATCATTGCGTGGCGGGCTGTCCCGAGGGCGCCGCAGCCGGAGCACCCGGCGTCGAGGTGTCGAAGCTCACCGTCGGGGCGGTGGAGATCTGCGCCTCGTTGGCGACCGTGAAGTTCGGTTTGACCTGGAAGCCGAACATCTTCGCGGTGAGGTTCACCGGGAACTGGCGCACCGTGACGTTATAGGCCTGCACCGCCTGGATGTAGCGGTTGCGCGCCACCGTCACGCGATTCTCCGTGCCCTCGATCTGCGACTGCAGGTCGCGGAAGTTCTGGTCGGACTTCAGCTGCGGGTAGTTCTCGGTCACCGCGAACAGGCTCTTCAGGGCGCTGGTGAGCTGGTTCTGCGCGGCCTGGTACTTGGCGAAGAGCTCCGGATTGTTCAGCACCTCGGGGGTCACCTGGATGGAGCCGACCTTGGCGCGCGCCTCGGTCACGCCGATGAGCACCTTCTGCTCCTGCGCGGCATAGCCCTTGACCGTGTTGACGAGATTCGGGATCAGATCAGCCCGGCGCTGATACTGGTTGACGACCTCGGACCAGGCAGCTTTGACGCCCTCGTCCTGGGTCTGGAGGTTGTTGTACCCGCAACCTGAGAGGAACAGCACCGCGAAGGCCAACAGGCCCACTGACCACGCACGCATCGAGCTTCTCCTTGTGATTCGCCCCCGCCCCATGCCGGGGGATGCGGATTGTCACACGGGCAGGTAGGCGCGTCGATTTTCGCCCTGCCGGGGGGCCTGTAGGGGGCGGTCGGCATGCGCCGCAGCGCAGCAGAGGGGCCCGCAGGCCCCGCGGCGGCGGCCTTGCGCAGCGCGCGCATAAAAAAACCCCAGGCTTTTGGCCTGGGGTCGGTAAGGGCGGACCTTCGATGAAGGGAAGGAAGTCCGCCAGGGGATACGTCAGTGCAGTCGGGCCCAATGCAGGATGCGGATATCGTCCGAATCCAGGTCAAAACTCTGTGCCAGCAAGGAGCGCAGTTCGCGGTTCGCCCGGGTGTGCGTCAGCGGCTCGCGCAGCTCAACCACACCGCTCCACTCGTTGCCCGGGCCGGGGCTTTTGGCCTTGCCCGCCTGTGTCACGAAGTGCGTGTAGTACTTGGTAGCCACGCCTTAAGGTTAGTAGCGTGATTGGCGGGGATCCGTGAGACGTTCCACAGAAAGCTCAGGAATCGGGTACAAGGAAATGCGACATAACTCACAGGATCCCAAGGACCCATGGGCCGCTTCCGCCCGCCTGAGAAGGCAGGCTCGAAATACATCACCCCGGAGGGGGCGCAGCGCCTGCGCGCGGAGCTGGACCGGCTGTGGCGCGAGGAGCGCCCGCGGGTGACGCAGGCGGTCGCGGCCGCCGCCGCCCAGGGGGACCGCTCGGAGAACGCCGAGTACACCTACGGCAAGAAGCGCCTGCGCGAGATCGACCGGCGCGTGCGCTTCCTGCGCGGGCGGCTGGAGGGCATGGTGGTGGTGGGACAGGCGCCCGCGGATCCCCGGGCGGTGTTCTTCGGGGCCTGGGTGGAGCTGGAGGACCAGGACGGGGCGCGCACACGCCACCGCCTGGTGGGGCCGGACGAGTTCGACCTCGCCCCGGGCTACCTCAGCATGGACTCCCCGCTCGGCCGGGCGCTGATGCGCAAGCGTCGCGACGATGAGTTCACCGTCGCGACGCCTGCCGGGATGCGCACCTTCGTGGTCGTGGCGATCCAGTACCTCGAGGATCCCTAGACTTCCCCTAGAAGATCACCCGCACGTTCTTGAACTGCCATGGGTCGCTCTTGTCGATGTCTTCCTGGAACAGCCGCTCACGCTCGTGCAGCGGGGTCCACTCGGTGTACTCCCCTACCACCGGGCCCAGGTACGGCATGCACACCTCCAGGCAGCGCCGGTAGTCCATCTCGTCCGGCTCGATGACCCCCACGTTCGGGTTTTCCATCGCCCAGACCACCCCGGCCAGCACCGCCACGCACACCTGCAGGCTGGTGGCGTTGTTGTAGGGGGCGAGCCGGCGCGCCTCCTCGATCGACAGCTGCGAACCGTACCAGTAGGCGTTCTTCTTGTGCCCGGCCAGCAGCACCCCCAGTTCATCGATACCGCCGGTGATCTCGTCCATCAGGATGCGCTGGCGCGGCTGCTGGACGTAGTTGTTGCCGGCCAGCTCGTGCACCGACATGACCGCCGAATCGCACGGATGGTAGGAGTAGTGCACCGTCGGCCGGTAGGCGACCTGGGAGCCCTCGCGCACCGTGTAGTAGTCGGCGATCGAGATCGCCTCGCTGTGCGTGATGCAGAAGCCATGGAAGTGCCCGGCCTTGGGCGTCCAGGTGCGCACGCGCGTTGCCGCGCCCGGCTGCATCAGGTAGATCGCCGCCAGGCAGCCCGACTCGTGACGCTTGCCGTCGCGGGGAAAGTTGCGCTCGTGCGTGCCCCAGCCCATCTCGGCCGGCTGCGCACCCTCGCTCACGAAGCCATCCACCGACCAGGTGTTCACGAACTCACCGGCGAGCTTGGGCTTGCCGGAGACCTGCGTGTCGCGTTCGGCAACGTGCACCACCTTCACGCCGACCTTGCGGGCCAGCGCGCCCCAGTCGGCACGCGATGCGGGCACGCCGGCCTCGACGCCCACATCCTTGGCGATGTTCAGCAGCGCCTGCTTCATGAAGTGCGAAACCAGGCCCGGGTTCGCACCGTGCGTGAGCACCGCGGTCGGCGCCCGCTGGGTGCCGACGCGCAGCGCCAGGACCTCCTCGCGCATCGCGTAATTCGTGCGCTTGCCGGGAGGCACGGTCGGGTCGGTGTAGCCGCCGGGCCACGGCTCGATGCAGGTATCGAGGTACATCGCCCCCTTCTCCCAGCACAGCTTAATCAGGGCGATGCTGGAAACCTCGACCGAGACGTTGATCAGGAAGTCGCCGCGCCCCATGAGCGGGCTGAGCACGCGCCGCAAGTTTTCCCGCGTCAGGCGCTCCTGCACGAACTTAATGCCGTACTTGGCAGCCTCTTGGCTGCCCTTGTCCTCGGCGGTCACGATGGTGATGCGCTCCGGCGCAATACCGATGTGACGCAAGATCAGGGGCAACACTCCCTGACCGATGCTGCCGAAGCCTACGAAAAGGATCCGGCCGGGGAACTCGACGTGCACTTTGTGTTCGTGGTTGTTACTCATGATGCTCGTCTTTGTACTCCAGTTGCGCGCAAGGTTCGCGCGCTGGGCGGAAGGGTATCAATTCGGCATGTCGGCAGCCGGCTTTTCGGTAGCAAGTGCCCGGCAAAACGCGATTTTTTGGTCTTACGACTCGCGCCAGTGCGGCGGGTACGTGCGCTCGTACCCGGGCGTCGCTGCGACGCGGGCGAGCCAGCGGCCGAGCGCCGGGTAATTCACTTCCACCGGCATGAACCGCGAGGACAGCTCGCGCGCCCGCGGCCTGTTCAGGGCGCGGATGAGCAGCTGCACGCCGGGGAAGAGCACCATGTCGGCGGCGGAGTATGAGTCGCCGACGATCCAGTCGGACTTGGACAAGCGCCCCTCGATGGTGCGCGCCTCGCTCGCCACGACCTGCATCGCGGCGGTGATCTCATCGGCGGCAAGATCTGCCTTCTCGAAGAACACCGCGCGCGAGATCTTCGTCACGTGCGGCTCGATGTAGGCCTGGTACTCGCAGATCACCCGCATGATCGTACCGGCCTCCTCCGGGGAGCGGCCGAACATGCCCGGTTGCGGGTATTTGAGGTCCAGGTAATAGAGAATGGCCAGCGACTCAAAGCACACGTAGTCGCTGTCCCTGAGCACCGGCACGCGGCCGCGCGGGTTGAGGGCCAGCATCTGCGGGGACTTGTGCTCCTGCTTGGAGAACTGCAGCAGGTGCGACACGTATGGCAGCTTCTTGAACTCGAGCGCCAGCAGCACCCGCCAGGCAAACGGGCTGCCGCTGCCCCAGTAAACCTCGATTGCCATCGTGCCCCCGCGCCAGGTGTGCTTGGCCGATTGTAACGACAACGCAGCGCGGCAGAAAATGGCCGCCGCCCACAGGAGAGCCCTGCGCAATGCCTACCACACTGATCGAACCACAGGCGCTCGCCGCCGAGCTTGCCAACCCGCAGTGGGTGGTCATCGACTGCCGCTTCGACCTGCAGCAGCCGCAGTGGGGGCGTGCAGCCTGGGCACGCAGCCACATCCCGCACGCGCTGTACGCGGACCTTGATCGGGACCTTTCCGGTGCGCGCGCACCGGGGAGCGGGCGCCACCCGCTGCCGCAGCCGCAGGCACTGGCGGCGACCTTCGGTCGCTGGGGCATTGATGACCGCGTGCAGGTGATCGCCTACGACCAGGGGTCCGGGGTGTACGCGGCGCGCCTGTGGTGGCTGCTGCGCTGGCTCGGGCACCCGGCCGTCGCCGTGCTCGATGGCGGACTGGCGCATTGGGAGCGCTGCGGCCTGCCCACCAGCGCCGAGCCGGGCGGGCGCGCGGCGCGCACCTTCGTGGCGCGCGAGCATCCGGAGATGGCCGTGGACGGCGCCCAGGTCGCCGCCGCGCTGCACAGCGGTGCGCTGGCCGGTGGCGCGACGCTGCTGGTGGATGCCCGCGGCGCGGATCGCTTCGCCGGCGAGAACGAGACCCTGGACAAGGTGGCCGGGCACATCCCGGGAGCGCGCAACCACCCCTTCGCCGGCAACCAGAACGCCGACGGTCGCTTCCTCGATGCGGGGCAGTTGCGGCAGCGCTGGGAGGCGACGCTTGCCGGTGGCAGCGCCAGCGAGGTCGTGGCGATGTGCGGCTCCGGTGTCACCGCCTGCCACAACCTGCTCGCCATGGAGCTCGCCGGCCTGCCCGGAGCGCGCCTGTACGGCGGTTCCTGGAGCGAGTGGATCACCGATCCGGCGCACCCGGTCGCGCGCGGCCGGTGAACACTCGCAATCGTCACGCACAATTTTGATATAACGCGCGCGTGACAGAAGAAACCAAGAGCCCGAACGGCAGCCGCAAATTCAATCCCGCGCAGCCCTGGCGGATCGAGGACTCCCTCGAGCTGTACAACGTGCGCGCCTGGGGCAAGGGCTACTTCGGCGTCGATGCCGCCGGCCACGTGGTGGTGCGCCCCGACACCAGCCCCCACCACGAGATCAACCTCTACGAGGTCGTCGAGGGTCTCAAGGCACGCGACCTGACCACACCGGTCGTGGTGCGCTTCTCGGACATCCTCGCGCACCGCCTGCGCCGCATCCACGACTCCTTCGCCCAGGCGATCACGGAGAATGACTACAAGAACCGCTATGCCGCGGTCTTCCCGATCAAGGTCAACCAGCAGCGCCTGGTGGTCGAGGAGGTCTACCGCTACGGCAAGGAGTTCGGCTTCGGGCTCGAGGTCGGTTCCAAGCCCGAGCTGCTGGCGGTCATGGCGATGACCGAGAACGCCCCCGAGCGCCTCATCGTCTGCAACGGCTTCAAGGACGACAGCTACATCGAGGCGGTGACGCTTGCGACCAAGCTTGGCCGCACCATCATTCCGGTGGTCGAGAACTTCGAGGAGCTGGCGCTGATCCTCAAGCACGCCAAGGCGAATGGGGTGCGCCCGCGCCTCGGCGTGCGCGTGAAGCTCAACAGTGAGGGCTCCGGGCGCTGGAGCGCCTCGGCCGGCGAGAAGTCCAAGTTCGGGCTGTTCATCACCGAGATCCTCGAGCTGTTCAACGTGCTCAAGAGCCACGACATGCTCGACTGCCTGCAGCTGGTGCACTGCCACCCGGGCAGCCAGCTGCAGGACATCCGCCGCGTGAAGGATGCCATCAACGAGCTCGCGCACGTCTACGCCGAGCTGAAGCTGATGGGCGCGGGCCTCAAGTACATCGACGTGGGCGGCGGCCTCGGCGTCGACTACGACGGCAGCGGCACCAACTTCTCCTCCTCGATGAACTACACGCTCACCGAGTACGCCAACGACGTGGTCTACCGCATCGCCAGCGTCTGCAACGCGCGCGACATCCCGCACCCGATGATCGTCAGCGAATCGGGGCGCGCGGTGGCCGCCTACCACAGCGTGCTGATCTTCGACGTGCTCGGCTCCTCCGCGCTCGACAAGTTCCAGGTCACCGGCGACCGCGCCCTGGACTACACGGGAGCCGAGGAAGTGCCGCAGCCGGTGCTCGACCTGTTCGACGCCTACCGCACGGTGAGCGAGCGGCGCCTGGTGGAGTGCTACCACGATGCACTCACCGCCCGCGAGCAGGTGCTGCAGATGTTCAACCTGGGCCTGCTGTCGCTGGAGTTCCGGGGACTTGCCGAGCGGCTCTACTGGGCGACCTGCGCCAAGATCCGCGACCAGTGCCGCAAGCTCGAGCGGCTGCCCGAGGAGCTCGAGGACCTGGAGTCGATCCTCTCGGACACCTATTTCTGCAATTTCTCGGTATTCCAGTCGCTGCCGGACAGCTGGGCCATCGAGCAGCTGTTCCCGATCATGCCGATCCACCGCCTCGACGAGCGCCCCACGCGCACCGGCGTGCTCGCCGACATCACCTGCGACTCGGACGGCAAGATCGACCGCTTCGTGTCGCTGCGGGACGTGAAGCGCACCCTCGAGCTACACGAGCTGAAGCCCGACCAGCGCTACTACCTCGCGGTGTTCCTGGTGGGCGCCTACCAGGAGACCCTCGGCGACCTGCACAACCTCTTCGGTGACACCCACGTGGTGCACGTGCGCCTGCACGATGAGGGCGGCTGGTGGATCGAGGAGATCGTCAAGGGCGATACGGCCAACAAGGTGCTCGAGTACATGGAGTACGACGTGGCCGAGCTGTACCCGGCGCTGGCACGCGACTGCGAACGGGCGATCCGCGACGGCCGCATGACCATCGCCGAGAGCCAGGCGCTCAAGCGCTTCTACGAGCGTGAGCTGGATGGCTACGCCTACCTGGAGGCGGCTGGCAGCTGAGCGCCCCCGTCCATCGCACGACGCGGGCGATCTCCGGTACGCTATAGGCAAAGCTTGGGCGGCGCAGCTTGCGCTGCGCACGATTGCAGTCAGATTCTTGAACCATGATCAGAAGCCGCAGCACCGAACCTAGCCGCGCCCGGGCACGTCCTGGGTACCGCGCGTGAGCGAGGCTGAGCAGCCGGCCGGCGTGTCCACCGGGCCGGCGGCGCGCGTGGCGTTCGTCAGCTACGCCTCGGCCGATCGTGCCAGCGCGGATGCGCTGACTGCCTACCTGGAACAGCATGGCCTTGCCTGCTGGATCGCCCCCCGCGACGTACCTGCCGGGGCCCAGTACGCCGATGCCATCGTGCGCGCCATCAACGAGGCACGTGCCCTGGTGCTGGTCCTGTCGAAGGCCTCGATCGGCTCCTCGCACGTGGGCAAGGAGGTCGAGCGCGCCTCCTCGAAGAAGAAGCCCATCATCGCCGTACGCTTGGATCAGGCCGCTCTGACCCCGGCACTTGAGTACTTCCTGAGTGAGTCCCAGTGGGTGGACGTGGCCGCGGACGGGCGCGAGGCGGCGTTCGCGAAGCTCGCCGGTGCGCTCAGCTCTGCGCGGGCGCCCGGACCCGGCGTGCCCGAAGCTGCCAAGCGGGCCGCCACTGCTGCAGCCCGCGGCTGGGGTCGGCTGGCACTGGCCGCGGTTGCAGGCCTTGCGATCCTCGCGGGCGTTGCCTGGTTCCTGCTACGCCCCGGCCGCCCGGCAACACCGGCGGCCACCTCCGCGACCACGGTGGCAATGGATGACAAGTCCATCGCGGTGCTGCCGTTCGTCGACATGAGCCAGTCGCACGACCAGGAATACTTCGCCGACGGCATGTCGGAGCAAATTCTCGATCTGCTCGCCAAGATCCCCGGCCTGAAGGTCATCGCCCGCACCTCCTCGTTCCAGTTCAAGGGCAAGGCGGAGGATGTGCGTACCGTCGGGGAGAAGCTCGGCGTGGCCACCGTGCTCGAGGGCAGCGTGCGCAAGGCCGGGGACCGGTTGCGCATCACCGCGCAGCTGATACGCGCCAGCGATGGTTCACATCTTTGGTCGGAGGTCTACGATCGCCAGGTCAGCGATGTGTTCCGCACGCAGGATGAGATCGCCGACGCGGTGGTAGCGGCCTTGAAGGTGTCGCTGCTGGGCGCCCCCGCGCAGCGCGCGGCGCCAACCGCCAGCACGGAGGCGTACGCGCTTTACCTGCAGGGCCTCTCGTACAGTCAACGCTATACGCAGGCGGACTCCGCGCGGGCGATGCAGTACTTCAAGGATGCCGTGACGCTGGATCCGAACTTCGCACTTGCATGGGCGGCGCTGGCCGGCGAGGACGGTGGGGTCATGGTGTTCGGCGTGGACGACGGCGCCGGAGCGGGGTATCGGGAGCTCGCCCAGAGAATCACCAGCGCGGCCGACCGCGCCCTCGCCCTCGATCCGAAGCTCGCGGATGCCTATGTTGCCCGGGCAAGTCTGGTCTTCATGGACCATGACGTGGCAACCGCCGAGCGCCAACTGAAAACCGCGCTGCAACTTGAACCGGAGAACATCAACGCCCTGGGGCTGTCGGTCTACCTGTCCATCGCCTCCGGACGGCTCGACGCGGCCGAGCGCTACGCGCGGCGCCAGATCGCGCGCGATCCACTGTCGATCGATGCATACCGCGGCCTCGGGACTGCGCTGTGGTTCATGGGCAGGCCGGCCGACGCCGAGGCGGTGTTTCGCCAGGTCATCGCCTTTCGGCCTGATGCGGAGAGCATGCGCTTCCGGCTCGCCCAGGTGCTGGTGAGCGAGGGACGTGCACAGGAGGCGCTCGCACAGGCAGAAGCTGAACGCTCCGTGCGGTGGCGACAGGCCGGCCAGGTGACGGTGCTCGACGCCCTCGGCAGGCGCGCCGAGGCTGACAAGGTGCTCGCCGCCCTGGAGTTGAACGTCGGCGGATGGCAGTACCAACTCGCGCAGATCTACGCACATCGCCGCGATCGCGAGGGGGCCTTCAAATGGCTGCAAACGGCGAGCCAGACTGGTGACCCGGGCGTGTTCAGTTACCTCAAGTGCGACCCGATGCTCGCGGAACTGCGCTCCGACCCGCGCTACCGGGCGCTGCTCGCGCAGCTGAATCTGCCCCCTTAGACGCTCACATCGCCGGCGCGGCCATACGAGGCTTCAGCTCGCGGGGCGCAGCAGGACGATCACCCCTAGGACCAGGAAGGCCGCCGCCGCGATGCGGTTGACGAGCTTCACCGGGATGCGGTTCGCGGCCACCCCGCCCAAAAGCACCACCGGCACGTCTGCCAGCAACATGCCGAGGGTGGTGCCGGCGACCACCGGGATGAGCGTCTGGTACTTGGCCGCCAGAGCGACCGTGGCCAGCTGCGTCTTGTCGCCGATCTCCAGCAGGAAGAACGACACCACCGTGGTGCCGTAGGCCCCGAAGCGCGCCGGCTTCTGCACCGCATCCGGCGCACGATCGGGGATGAACATCCACGCCGCGGTGGCGAAGAACGAGGCCGCCAGCAGGTAGCGCATCAGCTGGGGGTCGATATGGGAGGCCAGCAGCGTCCCCACGGCGCCGGCGGCCAGGTGGTTGGCAAGCGTGGCGGTAAGGATTCCGAGGATCACCGGGAGCGGGGCCCGGAAGCGTGCCGCCAGTACCAGTGCGAGCAGTTGTGTCTTGTCGCCTATCTCCGCCAAGGCGACGACACCGGTGGATACGAGCAGCGCTTCCATCGGGTCCCGTTGGTTTGCGTACCGGTTTGGCCGGGAGTAGCATGACACGGGCGTTCGTATCCGTCGTGGATGACTGCGCTTTGTTGAATGTGTTGACGAGTTTGGTTCCCGCCACGCGCACTCGCCTACGTGCGCGAACGCCGGTGCAGGCCCCAAGGCCACGCACCACGCACTGAACGATCGTGCGCCCTGAAGCCCCAACCTGTCTGAATCACGCGGTACATGCGCCCGACGCGTGCGGAGCGCCGCTGTCCGCTTTGCCAAGAGAGAGTGCCGGATGACGACGATTTATGTTGGCAACCTTCCCTTCAACGCGACCGAGCAGGACGTCAAGGCCCTGTTCGAGCGCCACGGCACCGTGGAATCGGTGAAGCTCATCAACGACCGCGAGACCGGCAAGCCCCGGGGATTCGGGTTCGTGGAAATGCCCCAGGCGGAGGCACAGGGCGCAATCCAGGCGCTCAACGGCTTCCAGATGAACAGCCGGCCGCTGCGGGTCAACGAGGCACAGGAACGGCCGCAGCGTCCGCGCCAGGGCGGCGGACCATTCCGTCGCTGACGCTCAGGTACCATTCTATGCGCAAGCTAGAAGACCCCGCCCGGCGCGGGGTTTTTTAGCGCGCCCGCGATAAGGCCCACTTCCAGGATCGCACCACGTGCGAAGGACACTGTCCATGTTCGCCAGACACAAAATGCTCACCGGGCTGGTGCTGTGCGCCACGCTGCTGGCCGCTTGCGCGACCAGCAGTTCGCGCCAGAGCACCGCGCAGCAGCTCACGACCATCATGGCCGGCGACCAGCGCACCGAAGCCAACCGGGCGCGCGATGTCTACCGCCATCCCAAGGAGACACTCCTGTTCTTCGGCATCCGTCCGGAGATGACGGTGCTCGAGGTGTGGCCGGCCCCGGGCTGGTACACCGAGATCATCGCCCCGCTGCTGCGCGACAAGGGCAAGTACTACGCGGCCGTGCCACCGGCGAATCCTGCCAGCGAATACAACACCAAGCAGCGCACGGCATTCGCGGCCAAGCTCGCCGCGCGCCCGGACCTGTACTCCAAGGTGACCCTGGTTACGCTGCCGGCCGACGGCAGCGACGTGGTGCCGGCCGGCACCCTCGACATGGCGGTCACGTTCCGCAACGTCCACAACTTCATGTCGGACGGCAACGCTTCGCAGACCTTCGCGACGCTGTATCGCGCGCTCAAGCCCGGCGGCCTGCTCGGCGTGGTCGAGCACCGCGGCAACCCGGCGGTGCCGCAGGACCCGAAAGCCAAGAGCGGCTACGTGAACGAGGATTTTGCGATCAAGCTGATCGAGGCGCAGGGCTTCAAGCTCTTGGGGACCTCGCAGGTGAACGACAACCCCAAGGACTCCAAGGACTACGAGCAGGGGGTCTGGACGCTGCCGCCAACCTACACCCTGGGCGACAAGGATCGCGCCAAGTACGCGGCCATCGGCGAAAGTGACCGCTTCACCCTGCTGTTCACCAAGCCGCGCAAGTAGCGCTCACCACATATCGCGCAGGCGCGCGCCGACGTCCACCGTGACCGGCGCGGCGCCCTCCTGCAGGGTGTCCCCGGCGCCGAGCGAGCTGCCGTGGAAGGTCACCGGCTCGAGCGTCTTCTGCACCTTCTCGGTCATGAAGCGGCTGCGGCCGCCGTAGACGTGAGCATCCCCCTGGCGCGACTGGTGCGTGAGATGGAACTTCAGCGGCACGATCAGCAGCAGGTCGTTCTGCGCCCGGGTGAGGGCGACATACAGCAGGCGGCGCTCCTCCTCGATCAGCTCCGGTTTGCCGGTGGCGAACTCGTTGGGAAAGCTGCCATCGACGACGTTGAGCACGAACACCGTGTCCCACTCCATGCCCTTGGCGGAGTGGATGGTCGAGAGCACCAGGAAATCCTCGTCCAGCGTCGGGCGGCCTGAAAGGTCGCTGGTCGCGTTGGGCGGGTCGAGGGTCAGTTCGGTGAGGAAGCGCTCGCGCGAGGGGAACTGGCCGGACAGCAGCTCCAGCTGCTCGAGATCGCCCAGGCGCGTATGGAACTGCTCGTAGAGCCGCTCGAAGTGCGGCCGGTACCACTCGCGCGCCAGGTTCACCTGACCGAGCCACGGGCGCTGCGGGTCGGCCAGCGCGAGCATGAGGTCGACCAGGCGCTTCCAGTCGACCTCCCCGGTCTGCGGTGGCTTGAAGCTGCGCAGCGACTCGAAGGAGTGCCCCGCCGCCTCGAAGTGGTCGATCGCCGCGCGGGCGTTGACCGGGCCCATTCCCGGCAGCAGCTGCAGCGCGCGGAAGGCCGCCAAGGGGTTGCGCGGATTGTCCGCCCAGCGCAGCACCGCCAGCAGGTCCTTGATGTGCGCGGCCTCGAGGAACTTCAGACCGCCGTACTTCACGAACGGGATCTTGCGCTTGGTGAGCTCGACTTCGAGCATGTCGCTGTGGCTGGAGGTGCGGAACAGCACCGCCTGGCGCTTCAGGGGCACGCCCGCCTCGCGGCGCTTGAGCACCTCCGTGCATACGAACTCCGCCTGGGTCAGCAGCTCGTCGACCGTCACCGCGCGCGGGCGCGCGCCGTCGCCGCGCACTGACAGCAGGTACTTGCGGTGCTGGCGCGGCGCCTCGGCCATCACCGAGTTGGCCACATCGAGCACCGGCTGCGTCGAGCGGTAGTTCTGCGCCAGGGTCACCACCTCGGCCGCTGGCGAGAACCGCTCCGGAAAGCCCAGGATATTCTCGACCGCGGCGGCCCGGAACGAGTAGATGGCCTGCGCGTCATCGCCGACGACTGCCAGGCCCGAGCCGTCGGGCTTGAGTCCGTGCAGGATCTCCGCCTGCAGGCGGTTGGTGTCCTGGTATTCGTCGACGAGTACGTGGTCAAAGTGCGCGCCGATGTGCTGCGCGAGGCGCGGCTCGCACATCATGCCGTGCCAGTAGAGCAGCAGGTCATCGTAGTCGAGCAGCCCCGAGTGCTGCTTCTGCTCCACGTAGGCGCGAAACAGGCCGGCGAGCTCGGCTTCCCACTGGGCCGCCCACGGGTAGTGCGACTCGAGGGTCTCCTTGAGCGAGGCGCGCGTGTTCACCCGGTTGGAGTAGATCTGCAGGCAGGTGTCCTTGCGCGGGAACCGCTGCTCCTTACTCGCCAGGCCCAGCTCCTGGCGCAGGCTGTCCATGAGGTCAGTGGCGTCGCCGCGGTCGATCACGCTGAAATGCGGGTCGAGCTGCACGTGCGGGGCATAGTGGCGCAGCAAGCGGTTGCCTATCGAGTGGAACGTTCCCGACCAGCTCAGTCGCTGCGCGATCGACTGGCTCACCCCGCCGAGCGGCTCGTCGAGCGCCTTGCGGGTGATCTCGTGAGCGCGGCGGCGCATCTCGGCGGCGGCGCGCCGGGTGAAGGTGAGCATCAGGATGCGCGCCGGGTCGACCCCGTTGATGACCAGGTGCGCGACGCGGTGCGCCAAGGTATCGGTCTTGCCGGTGCCGGCGCCTGCCACGATCAGCATCGGGCCGGCGCGCACGCCCTTTTCGGCAAGGATTTCGCCGTGCGTAACGGCCTTGCGTTGCGCAGCGTTGAGCCGCTCCAAATGCGCCGAGGTTGTCATAAGCTGGTGACCCCGGACTATACCTGTGGCCAAAACGCCTTGTCGGGCAAAGCGTGCGGCGCGTGACGCAGCGCGCATCACCCCTCCCGCGGGGCACGCCGGCGGCGCGCGGTTGCGCCGAACCGGGGGTTAGGATGCGTCCATGAAGCCCGAAAAGCAGACCCTGCAGTACCAAGGCCGCGTCATCAGCGTCACCACCGACGAGGTCCGCCTGCCCAATGGCCACCAGGCACTGCTGGAGGTCGTGCACCACCCTGGCGGGGCAGCGGCGGTGGCCCTGGATACCGCAGGGCGCGTGTGTCTGCTGCGCCAGTACCGCTACGTCGCCGACGGCTGGCTGTGGGAGCTGCCTGCCGGCAAGCTCGAGCCGGACGAACCACCGCTTATGACCGCGCAGCGCGAGCTGGTCGAGGAGGCCGGCGTCGGCGCGGCGCAGTGGCGCAGCCTCGGGGTGTGCCTGTCCTCCCCGGGCGTGTTCAGCGAGCGCCTGCACCTCTACCTCGCTACCGGGCTCAGCGCTGCGACCGCGGCGCACGAGCGCGCCGAGGTCATCGAGGTGCACTGGGTGCCGTTCACGCAGGCGTGCGCGTGGGCGCTCGATGGCACGATCGCCGACTGCAAGACCGCCATAGGCCTATTGCGCGCGCGAAATATGTCACCGACGGACGGTTGAAAGTGTGCGGCAATTCCGTGACGGGCCTCTCAGAAGTGCGACACACCTCACGGTTAGGCTTTGGACCGTCGGGGAATGGAGACGCTGTTAGGACCGAGCGTACATATTCAAATGGCAGACTTCAGGAACAGGCGTGCAACGGCGCCGGCACCGCAGGAGGCAAACCGCAGACGCCTCGGCCGCGTGATGCACGACGATCGCGGCAACGCCTATCTCAGCTGGCACGATGCGCCGGCGGATGAGAAGCGCCACGTGCTGGAGATCCTCGGGGAACCGAAGCTGAAGGTGAAGACCAGCGAGAGCTACGATCCCTATGCGCGCGTCGAAGCGCGCACCGCTGCCGCCCCCGGCACGCCGGCCAAACCCAAGGACCTGCGCGCGCTCGGTCAGTGGATCAAGATGATGCGCGAGCTGGAGGCCAGGAAGGCCGCGACAGGCGACGAGGACTGACGGCGCCCGCGGCGCCGCCGCCGCCCCTAGGCGGTCTGCTCGATGTGCGCGCGCTTGGCGGACGTGGTGAAGCGGTAGAATCGCCGCAACTCGGCCAGCAGCGGGCCGCCGTGGTCATGCGCAACATCGTGCCGGCGTGAGCGCTGCAATGAACGCTCGAGATGGCGGCAGAAGCGGCCGGCATAGCCGCTGGCCTCGCGGTACATCCCGGCACGCGCACCGACGTTCGGATCCAGCCCGGCGCGCTCGAACAGCACGCGCCGCAATTCCAGGGGGAAGTGTCCGGGCACCTGGCGCCGCAGCAGCCAGTGGCTGACGATGAACTTGTCGACTTCCGCCTGCATCTCCAGTTCCAGCAGCGACACGGGCCGGTCGTGGCTCGCGTTCCACACGAGGTAGAGGAAGTGGCTGACGCCCTCCAGCGCGGTCAGGCAGTCGGCGACGTTGCCGCCGTGCAGCCGCTCGAGCGGATCGGCCGCAGCCAGCCGCCGCAGCAGCGCCGGATCCAGGTACAGCGACAGGGCAAGCTCGCCGGCGGCCAGCGGCGCCACCAGCAGCTCCTCCTCGGCATGCCCGCCGCGGGCCGCGTGCGGCAGCTGCGCGCGGTCGGTCACCAGGAAGTCGTACACGTCGTGACCGACGCGCACGTCATAGATGCCGCCGAGCAGGTCCTGCAGGCGCCTGAGCAGCATGCTAGTGCGCGAAGGCGGTGCCGCCGGCGTGGCTCGGGTCGACGCCGAGGCGCTTGAGCAATGCGTAGCAGCGCGCACTGCCGGTCTTCAGCCAGATCTCGTACAGCCGCAGCACGTCGCGATCGGTGTGCCGGTAGGAGCTCTCGCTGATCTCGTTCAGGGCATCCACCAGGGGCTGGAATTTCGCGGCCAGCTCGGCGAACACGCCGGCCAGTACGCGCTGACTGCCGCGCGCGGTGGCCTCGGCCAGCGTGCCGTAGGCGCGCCCGCCCATGGCGATGTGGTAGTCGATGTCGATCAGCTTTGCGGCGAAGCCCTGCGCGAAGAAGCCGGCGACGAACAACGAGACATCGCCCAAGCGCTGCAGGGCGTGGTGGCGTGCCGGGGCGGACGGGGCTTCCAGCGCCTCGCCCAGCATCAGCGCCAGCGGCTTCAGGCGTGCCCCCGCCGGGGTGTCCTCGTAGAGACTGTCCGTGCGTGCGAACAGCGTCAACAGGTTGACGACGTACTGCTCGGTCTGCTCCTCGACCGTGACGTGTTGCCGCGCGAGCGTGCCGTGCACGCAGTCACGGAAGAACTCGCGCAGGCTCGGTACCTCGAGCACCGACTTGCCGTTGTCATCCATCCCTCAACCTCCTCACCCAGGAACGGTTCGGGCATCCAAAGCTTCCCCCCGAGGCGCGGACAAAACAGTGATGCACTGCGCTGATCCGGATTGCAAGTTCTCTGCTAGATTGGCAGCGCGTACACGACAGTGCTAACAAGCGTGCGCGGGTAAAGCTGATGGATCTGCGCAGCGGTAGTACTTCACACTCGTTCCTGGGCTTCTCCGCGTACCAGTGGCTGGTGATCGCCGCCGCCTGGGCCGGCTGGGGCTTCGACATCTTCGATGCCCTGCTTTTCAACTTCGTCGCGCCCAACTGCATCCCGACGCTGCTGCGGCTGCCGCTGGGCTCGGCGGCCGCCCACTCGGCCACCTTGCTGTGGACCGGGATCATCACCTCCGTGCTGTTGCTGAGCTGGGCGACCGGCGGCGTGCTGTTCGGCTGGCTCGGCGACCGCATCGGCCGCAAGGGCGCGCTGTTCGCGACCATCGCGCTGTACGCATTCGGCACGGCTCTGTGTGCGCTGGCGGCCAACATCGGGCAGCTGATCGCATTCCGCACGATCGCCGGCCTTGGCATCGGCGGCGAGTGGGGCATCGGGGCGGCGCTGGTCGCCGAGGCCGTGCCGGAGGGGCGGCGCGCCGAGGCCGGCGTGATCATGCAGACCGCCTCGCCGCTGGGCATCGTACTGGCGAGCGGCGTCAACTACCTCGTCGCCGGGGTGTGGTTTGCCGCCGACCCGCACGCTTCCTGGCGCTATGTCTTCCTCGCCGGCCTCGCGCCCCTGCTGGTGGCGGTGCTGGTGCGCGTGTTCCTGCGCGAGAGCAGCCACTGGGAGGCCAGCCAGGCGCGAGTGCTGCGGCCGCGGCCGCAGCAGCTGTTCGCGCCGCAACTGCTGCGCGCCACGTTGAGCGGCACCTTCGTGGCAGTCACCGCGGTACTCACCTGGTGGGCCTGCAGTGCGTTCATCCCGATGCTGGGCGGCACTCTGGCCGCCGAGCATGCCGCGCGCGTGGGTCTGACGCCGCAGGCCACCCGGCAGCTGGCCGCCGCCTGGCAGGCGCATGCCTCCAACGCCTTCAATTTCGGCGGCCTGCTGGGGGCACTCACCGCCATACCGCTCGCCCGACTGCTCAGCCGCCGCGGCCTGTTCGCCACGTACTTCGCCCTCTCCGGCGCGGCCATCGCGCTGACCTTCGGGCTCAGCTGGGCGCCGCAGACGCGCCTGGCGCTGCTGTTCCTGGTGGGCGCCGGGGTGTACGGGGTCTTCGCGGTGCTCACGTTCTACCTGCCGGAGCTGTTCCCGGCGCGCCTGCGCGCCACCGGGGCCGGCTTCTGCTACAACATCGGCCGCCTGTTCGCCGCGGCCGGCCCGCTGGCGGTGGGGCTGGTGTCATCCGCGGCCGGCGGGGCCAGCGGGACGCTGATCGGCATTTTGTTCTGGGTGGCGCTGGCTCCGCTGGCCGCCGCGCTGCTCGTGCCGCTGTTGGTGGTGGAAACGCGCGGCCGCGGGCTGCCGCCTTAGAAAGCGCGCCGGCTTACGCCTGCAGCGCCTCGGCGAGCACGCTGCAGTTGTTCACGGTGAGGTCGGCCGGCGCGAGCTGCGCCGGCCATGGATGCGCGCGGCGGTTCATCCATGCGGTCTGCAGGCCCGCGGCGCGTGCCGCCTCGACATCGAGCACCGGGTCATCGCCCACGTACAGCAGCTGCGCCGGGGCGAGGGCCAGTTCCTGCGCCAGGCGCTCGAAGCAGCGCCGGTCGGGCTTGGCAGCGCCGATCTGGCGAGCGTTCAGGGTCACGACGAACAGGTGAGCGAGGCCGATACGGGCCAGGTCCGCGTTGCCATTGCTCAAGGACGCCAGGCCGTAGCGGCGCCTGAGTCTGGCGAGCCCCGGAGCGACGTCCGCAAAGACCTCCACCTCGCAGCGCGCCGCGAGGAACACCTCGAAGGCCGCCTCGGCGATGCGCTCGTCGTAGCCGTGCTCGCGGGCGTGTCCGGCGAGGGCGGCGGTGCGCAGGTAGGTGAAATCGTGGGCCCGGTGCGGTTCACGCCGCGCCAGCTGCTCGCGCGCCCGGCGCATGTCCCCACTCGTGAGCCGTTCGGTGATGCGCGGACAGTGGGTACTGAGCCAGTCGAACAGCCGCGCCTCCGCCCGTGCCAGCACCGGCTCCACGTCCCACAGTGTATTATCGAGGTCGAAGGCAATGGCGCGTACGTCGCTCAGCACCCGCAAAGGTTAACACTCCATGGCGTCGCTCACGCTCGTCATCGGTAACAAGAATTACTCCTCCTGGTCGCTGCGGCCCTGGCTGTTCATGAAGCACCAGGGCATCGCTTTCGACGAGATCCTGATCCCGCTCGACACCCCGAGCACGCGCGAGAACATCGACAAGTACGGTCCGAGCGGCCGGGTGCCGGTGCTGCGCAAGGGCGAGCTGGCGATCTGGGACTCGCTGGCGATCTGCGAGTACATCGCGGAACTCACCGGCGGCGGGTGGCCGAAGAACCCCGAGACGCGCGCCGTGGCGCGCTCGGTGAGCGCGGAGATGCATTCGGGATTTCTAAACCTGCGCACGCTGTGGCCGATGAATGCGCGCGCCCGCAACCGCCGCACCGCGATGACCGCGGCGCTCGAGGCCGACCTCGAGCGCATCGACCAGATCTGGAATGACTGCCGCGCCCGCTTCGGCGCCGGCGGCCCTTGGCTGTTCGGGGAATACAGCATCGCCGATGCCATGTACGCACCGGTCGCCCTGCGCTTCAACACCTACGGCGCCTCGATCTCGCAGGCGGCACGCTGGTACATCGCCAGCGTGCTCGAGGATCCCGCGATGCAGGAGTGGCTGGCGGCGGCCAAGCGGGAGACCTGGAGCTACCCGGGCAGCGAAGTCGGCTAGGCGCGGCAGCCGGAGCGTTCCGCGCGCTCCGCGTGCTCCCCAAACACGGGCGCTTCGTCTAAATTGCCCGCACCACTCAGGTCATCAGAAAGCCACCCATGCCGTCCCCGAGCCGCCTCGCCTGCCTGCTGCTTGCCGGCACCCTCGGCCTCCTTGGTATCGCCCGCGCCGCCAGCCCGGCCGCGCCGCTGACCGTCGAGGACCTGGTCCGTCTCAAGCGCGTGAGCGATCCGCAGATCTCGCCCGACGGGCGGCTGCTGGCGTTCGTGCAACGCGAGACCGACCTGGAGGCCAACAAGGGCCGCACCAGCCTGTGGCTGCTCGATCTCGCCGAGGCCAATCCCCTGCCCCGGCGCATCACCGCCGCGGCGGCGAATGACTCCTCGCCGCGCTGGGCACCTGACAGCCGCACGCTGTACTTCCTCTCGGCCCGCTCCGGCTCCTCGCAGGTTTGGCGCATGGACCTGCCCGCGACCGCGGTGCGCCAAGTGAGCGATTACCCTCTGGAGGTCGGTTCGCTCAAGGTGTCCCCGCACGGCGACCGGGTGGCCCTGTCGATGGAGGTCTTTCCCGACTGTGACACGCTGGCGTGCACCAAGGAGCGCCTCGAGAAGCCGGCCAAGGAGAAGGCCACCGGGCGCACCTACGGGCGGCTGTTCGTGCGTCACTGGGACCTGTGGAGCGATGGCACGCGCGCGCACCTGTTCACAGCGCCGCTGAGCGCCGCCGGTCTGGGCACCCCGGTGGAGCTCGCCAGGGGCTTCGACGCGGACACTCCCGGCAAGCCCTTCGGCGCCGACGAGGACTACAGCTTCAGCCCCGACGGGCAGCGCCTGGTGTTCAGCGCGCGCATCGCCGGGCGCAGCGAGCCGTGGTCGACCAATTTCGACCTGTACGAGGTGGCCGCCGACGGCAGTGCCGCGCCGGTGAATATCACGGCGAGCAATCCGGCCTGGGATGCGCAGCCGCTGTTCCTGGCCAACGGCGACCTGGCCTGGCTTGCCCAGGATCGTCCCGGCTTCGAGGCCGACCGCTTCCACATCATGGTGCGCGAGGCGCGCAGCGGCCTGGTGCACGCGCTCACCGGGGGCTGGGACCACTCGGTGGCGCACCTGGGCGCGAGCCGCGACGGCCGCGCACTGGTGGTCAGCGCCGATGAGAACGGCCAGCGTTCGCTGTTCGTCGTCGACCCCAAGAGCGGCGCGGCGCGCAAGATCGTCGGCGACGGCGAGGTCGAGGACTTCAGCGTCAGCCAGCAGCACGTGCTGTACACGCACGCCAGCCTCGGTGGCCCGGGCGACCTGTACGCGGTTGCCCTGAGCGGCGGCCAGCCGCGGCGGCTGACGGCGGTGAACGCGGCGCAACTGTCGGCGCGGCACCTGAGCGAGTTCGAGCAGTTCAGCTTCCCGGGCTGGCACGAGGAGACCGTGCACGGCTACGTCATGAAGCCCTACGGCTTTGCGCCGGGGCAGCGCTACCCGATCGCCTTCGTGGTGCACGGTGGCCCGCAGGCGAGCATGGGCAACCTTTGGACCTATCGCTGGAACGCGCAGGCCTTTGCCGGCGCCGGCTACGCGGTGGTCATGATTGATTTCCATGGCTCCCCCGGCTACGGCCAGGCCTTCACCGACTCAATCAGCCACGACTGGGGCGGCAAGCCGCTCGTGGACCTGCAGAAGGGCCTGGCGGCGGCGCTGGCGCGCTACCCGTGGCTCGATGGCGAGCGCGCCTGCGCCCTGGGCGCCTCCTACGGCGGCTTCATGATGAACTGGATCGAGGGCAACTGGCCCGACCGCTTCCGCTGCATCGTCAACCACGACGGCCTGTTCGACCAGCGCATGATGTATTACGCCACCGAGGAGCTGTGGTTCCCGGAGTGGGAGTTCGGTGGGCCGCAGTACCAGAACCCGCAGGCCTACGAGGCGGTGAACCCGGTCGACTTCGTGGACAAGTGGCGCACGCCGATGCTGGTGATCCACGGACAGCGCGACTTCCGCATCCCGTACACGCAGGGGCTGGGCGCCTTCACCGCGCTGCAGCGCCGCGGCATCGAGAGCCAGCTGCTGCTGTTCCCCGACGAGAATCACTGGGTGCTCAAGCCGGCCAACAGCGTGCAGTGGTACCACGCCGTCATCGGCTGGCTGGACGCGCACCTGAAGAACTAGGCCCGCGCGGCCGTCAGGTCCTAGTGGCCCTTGGTGCGGCGGAAGTGGAAGTCGCCGATCGACAGGGTATCGGGGGTCAGCTCGGCGGCGTTGACCCCCACGGCCGACAAGGTGGTGTGGCAGCGCTTCGGATCGTGGCTGGCGATGAACTCCCCGCCGGACTTCTTCCACACGAACTCGCACCCGGCGCTGGAGACATCCTCCATCATCAGCCCGGAGAACAGCTCCGGATGCTGCTGGACATCGTGCCAGCGGTCCGGCTCGTTGAACTCATACACCAGACCGACGATGCCGTACTTCTCGTCGGTGTCGAAGCTGAACATCTGCCGGCTCATGACGCGGTGCGGGTCATTGGCGGCACTCTCCTGCACGTAAAACACGTGGTGCCCCAGGCGCGTTGCGTGTGCGGGCATGATCAAGAGCGCGATCCCCTCGTGCGCGGGACTGCCTGACTTCTGCGCCTCCTGGGCCACCTGCGCCGTGTTGTCGTAGCGGCCGGGGAGCCAGGCGATCAGCTCGGCCAGGTCCTCCTCACGCACCTTCTGCTGGTCGGCGCAGCCGCCG
This sequence comes from uncultured Pseudomonadota bacterium, assembly GCA_963794975.1. Taxonomy (GTDB): domain Bacteria; phylum Pseudomonadota; class Gammaproteobacteria; order Steroidobacterales; family Steroidobacteraceae; genus 13-2-20CM-66-19. Next base: position 169,283 of record CAWCGL010000003.1, read on the forward strand.
GCCACGCCCAGCACCACCAGGAGTCCGGCCGCCATCAGGCGCATCCAGCCGTTTTCAACCATAGGAAGCCCGCCACAGTGCGCGATATTTGAGGCCCAGATCCATCAGCCGCTCGAGCAGCTGCGCGTACGGCAGGCCGCTGGCACGTGCTGACTCGGCGAAGTCTTCCGCGGTCTCCAGGTTCGGATTGGCGTTCGCCTCGAGCACGTACACCTGACCCTGCGCGGTCACGCGGAAATCCATGCGAGCATAGCCGGACATGCCAAGCGCCCGATAGATGCGCCGCGACAGGCGGTCCAGCAGGGCCAGCACCTGGGGCGGCAGGTCCTCCGCGGCGTGGGTGGTGATGCCGTACTTGGCCTGGTAGCGCTTGTCCCACTTCACCTTGCGCGTGGCGATGCCGGCGAGCGAGTCGGGCATGGAGCCGAATACCATCTCCCACACCGGCAGGCGCGTCAGGCGCTCGTTGCCGAGCACCCCGACGTACAACTCGCGGCCCTCGATGTACTCCTCAACCAGCGCGTCGGACTTGACCTGCTCGTGCACGAACTCGATGCGCTCCTTGAGCTTCGCGGCGTCCTCGACCACGGAGGCCTGCGCGATCCCGAGCGAGGCGTCCTCGCTGGTGGACTTCACGAACAGCGGGAAGCGCAGCTTCTTGGGCACGTGGAAGCGCGCGCCGCGCCGGAACACGGCGAACTGCGGCGTGGCGATGCGGTGGAACTGCAGCAGCTGCTTGGACAGCGACTTGTCACGCGAGAGCAGCAGGCCGCGCGGGTTGCAGCCGGTGTAGGGCTGGCGCATCAGCTCGAGGAAGGCCACGACGTGCTGGTCGTAGGTGCCGATGCCGTCGAATTCCTCCAGCAGGTTGAAGACGATGTCCGGCTCCCAATCGGCGATGGCGCTGCGCATTTCGGTGAGGCTGTCGAGCACTCCCAGGCAGCGCACCTCGTGGCCGGCCTTGCGCAGGGTGGTAATGACGTCGTACTCGGTGCGCCACTCCTCGATTTCCTTTTCGGTGTGGCCTTCCAGAGTCTCCGGCGGCACCAGGCTCGCATGCACCACGACCAGGGTGCGCAGCGACCTCATAGGGACAGGTGCGGCGTCTCGCCCTGGGAGTACAGACCGGTGAGCCGCTCGAGCATCCAGCGCGAGTAGCGCCGCGCGTCGCGCTGGTTGCCGCGCACGTACAGGCGCAGGCGCTCGCTGCGGGCGATGAGCAGGCGCAGCACCTGCTCGACGCTGTACGGGTCGATCTTCAGGGTGCGTGCGACCGAGTGGGTGAGCGGGCGCGCATGCGCCCGCAGCAATGTTGCCGCCTTCACGCTCTGGCGGCGCGGCCGCTCGTCGGTGAAGGCGCGCCGCAGCAGCTCGTCCGCCAGCCCGCGGCGGATCTGGCGGTTGTGCGCCAGCTTGCGGCGGTAGTGCTGCGCGAGCGTGCGCGTGTCCTGCTCCAGCGGCTCGATGCGCGTGCGGTTGCGCACCGGCGCGGTGCGCTCGCGCACGCTGCCGACCAGCTCGTCCACGGCCTTGAGCTTGTGCAGCGCCGGCCAGCCCTCGTAGTCCTTGCGCCAGCCGGACTTCGGCGTCAGCCACACCGCGAAGGTCTCGGCGAAGTCCTCGGTCGGGTGCGCCTGGGCGTACCACTGGCCCAGGTGCTGCACGTAGCGGCGGCTGCCGGGGCGCGCGCGGTAGCGCGCCGGGTAGGGACGCGAGGCCGGCCCGAAGACCTCGCGCCAGCGGCGCCGGCGGCGCAGCCGGTAGGCATTGTCGATCGCGTGCCCGGCCTCGTGGCGCAGGATGCGCATCAGCAGGCGCGAGTTGCCGCCCTCGGCCTCGTGCATGATGCGCCGCTCGAGGCGCTCCAGCCGCGGGTGCGCCAGGTAGAACGGCATCGCGATGCCGGGTATGCCGTCGGGGGAGAACCACTCCTCCGACAGCCACACGTGCGGACGGGTGCTGATGCCGCGACGCTCCAGATCCGCGTACAGGCGGCGCACGTGGCGGGCGAGCGGCGAGCGCTCGATGGACAGCTTCAGGTCACAGAAGCGCAGCTTGAGCAGCTCGGCATCCGGCAGGCGCGCCCAGGCGCGCACCGCAGCGGCCCGCCGCAGCGGTCTGCGGGCTGCAGGTGCAAGGCGGCCGGTAGCGCGTGTCTGGGACATCCGTGCGGTGCCAACTTTTAGGGAAGGGAAACGAGAGGATGTCAGCTTACGACAGCCGCGTAGCGGTGTCTGCTGGGCGCGCGCCGACACGCGCGGCGGCGGCCGCGCTCAGCCGGCGAGTTCGACCAGTGCGTGCGCCAGCAGCCGGTCGGCGGACTCTTCGATGAGAGGCAGTTTCATCAGGCTGTTGCGCCATAAAGCTGGGATCGCACTGGAGGTGTAGTGCGCCCCGGCCAGCGCCCCGCAAGCCGAGGCCACCACGTCCGAGGCGCCGCCCAGGTTGGCGGCCGCCAGCACTGCCTCGCGAAAATTCGCTGTCTGCTCAAAGACCTCGAGCGCCGCGGCCAGCGCCTGCGGCGCGCCGCGCTCGGCAGCGCCGCTCCCGGGGGCCGCCCCGGCGGCGCCGGCGGCGAGGATCGCAGCCTTGGAGGCGCCGCTGACGGCCGCATGCAGCGCACGCGCCAGCGCGCGGCAGGCAGCGAGCACCTGTGGTGACTGGCAGGTCGTGCGCGCGGCCTCCCCGGCCTGGTGCGCCGCCTGCCCGGCATCGGCAAAGAAGAACAGCACCACCGGGGTGACCCGCGACAGTGCCTCCGGATCCTGCGCCTCCGGGTCGTGGGAGCCGGAGAAGGGCTGCCGGCGCCACTGGGCGCGCGCGAGCGCGCGCGCGGTCCCGGCGCTGATCCCTACGCACTCCGCGGTGGCCGACAGGTAGCCCTCCTGCTGCCAGCGGCGGTAGCGCTGCACCTGGTCGCGCGCGTCAAAGCCGTCGCGCTCCAGCAGGCTCTCGGCCAGGCACAGCGCCATGGCCGTGTCATCGCTGTAGGCCCCGCGCGGCAGCTCGAAAGGGCCGCCCCCGAGCATGTCGCCCACGGGCGTGAACTTGCCCGGGCGGCGGTACTGGGTCGCCACGGCCACCGCATCGCCCACGGCGGCGCCCACCAGCGCCCCGAGGAAGCGCTCGCGCAGGGCGCGCGCGGCGGCCAGGGTCTCCGGGGAGAGCAGCGGGTCGGCCTGTGCCGCCCTGCCCTGCCAGTCGCGCACGAACTGGGTCTGCGCGTCGGTCTCGGGAATCGATGGCCACGAGGCCGAGCGCGCACTCATCTGCCACAGGTGGTTGAGCTCCTCGATCGCCGCCTCCCCGCCGTAGCTCTCGGCGAGCAGGCAGCCGGCCGCCATGCCGGTGCGCCCGATGCCGGCGCGGCAGTGCACGTAGACGCAACGCCCAGCGGCCAGCTGCGCGCGGATGGCGGACAGGATCGCGGCCATCTGGGCCGCATCCGCCGGCAGCCCATGGTCGGGGATCGGGTGGCGCAGGTACGGCGTGCCCGGGCTCAGCAGGCCCTGGTACGAATCGCACTCCTCTTCCCGGGTAAGGTCGACGAACGCCCCGATGCCGGCGGCCGCGAGGCTGGCCAGGCGCGCGCGCGTGGCGCTCTCGCTGCCCGCGGCCGGGTGCTCGCCGGCCAGCAGCTGCCCCGGCAGCACCCAGTAGTAGTTTCCCAGCGGCAGCGCCAGGTCGGCGGAGGATGCGGCGGCCATCTGCCGGGGCCCGTCAGGCCAGCGCCGGGGCCAGGGCGAGGCGCTCCTCGAAGGCGTTCTCCTCGGCCGCGCTCATGGCCGGCACGCGCCTGAGGTCGAGGCCGGCGAAGTCGAACTGCGCCGGATCGGCTAGGTGCGCCGGCTCGATGTTGCGCAGCGCGGAGAAGATCGACTCCGTGCGCCCGGGAAACTCGCGCTCCCAGTCGGCCAGCATCTTCTTGATGGCCAGGCGCTGCATGTTGTCCTGCGAGCCGCACAGCTTGCAGGGGATGATCGGAAAGTCGCGCCCGCGCGCGTAGCGCGCGATGTCCCGCTCGGCCACGTAGGCGAGCGGGCGGATCACCACGTGGCGTGCATCGTCGGAGAGCAACTTGGGCGCCATGGCCTTGAGGCGCCCGCCGAAGAACAGGTTGAGGAACAAGGTCTCGACGATGTCCTCGCGATGGTGGCCGAGGGCAATCTTGCTGATGCCGTTCTCGGCGGCGAAGCGGTACAGGGCGCCGCGCCGCAGGCGCGAGCACAGGCCGCACATGGTGCGCCCCGCCGGGATCACCCGCTTGACCACGCTGTAGGTGTCCTGCTCGATGATGCGGAACGGCACCCCGCGGGAGGCGAGGTAGCCGGGCAAAACCTCGGCCGGGAAGTCCGGCTGTTTCTGGTCGAGGTTCACGGCCAGCAGCTCGAAGCCCACTGGCGCGCTGCGCTGCAGTGACAGCAGCATGTCCAGCAGGGTGTAGGAGTCCTTGCCCCCCGAGAGACAGACCATGATTTTGTCGCCGTCCTGGATCATGCCGTAGTCGGCGATGCACCGGCCGACCGCGCCGCGCAGCTGGGCGGCCAGGCGCTCGAGGGTACGGGAAGGCTGGGTGGCGGGGCGCGTCACGGGGCGGGCTCGGGGCTGTTGCGGCAAGTCGGCGGCTGCCGACGGGTGCGGATTCTAGCGGCGTTCAGGCCGCCGCGCTGTTCGCCGTGATCTCCAGGTACTTACTTTCCGCGTAGCGCAGGAAGGAAGTCGCCGAGAGGGTCTTGCCGGTGGCGTTCTTGAGCAGCTCCTGCACCGGCACCTTGGCCCCCAGGCCGTGCACGTTGGTGCGCAGCCAGCCGAACAGTCCGCCGAACTCCCCGCGGGCGAGCTCGTCGTCGAGCGCCGGCAGCTCCGCCCGCATGCTCTCGTAGAGCTGGGCGGCCATCACCGCGCCGAGCGCGTAGGAGGGGAAATAACCGAACGAGCCGACCGCCCAGTGGATGTCCTGCAGGCAGCCCTCGACATCATTCTGCGGGCGGATCCCCAGGCGCTGCTCCATGCCGGCGTTCCAGGCCTCCGGCAGGTCGCGCACGGCCAGCTCCCCGGAGAGCAGCTGCTTCTCCAGCTCGTAGCGCAGCATGATGTGCAACGGATAGGTCAGCTCGTCCGCATCCACGCGGATCAGGCCGCGCTGCACGCGCGTGAGGTGCTCGTAGACATTCTCCACCTCCCACTCGGGACCTGCGGTGCCGAAGTGCTTGGCGAGCAGCGGCTGCAGGTAGCGCACGAACGGGCGGCTGCGGCAGATGTTCATCTCCAGCAGCAGCGACTGGCTCTCCTCGAGCGCCATGCCGCGATCGCGCCCCACCGGCTGGTCGCGCCAGTCCTGCGGCAGGCCGAGGTCATACATCGCATGCCCGGTCTCGTGCAGCGCGCCGAGCAGGCCCGAGAACACGTCCACCGGGTCAAAGCGGGTGGTGATGCGGATATCCCCGGGGCTGCCCTCGGTGGAGGGGTGCTCGCTCTCATCGAGGCGGCCGCGGTCGAACTGGAAGCCCACCGCCTTCATCACCTCCACGGTCAGGGCGCGCTGCTTGCCGGACGGGAACTTGCCGGTGAGGGGCAGGCGGGCCTTGCCCTCCTGCGCCACGATCGCCTCGCGGATCAGCGACGGCAGCCGCCGGGAGAGCGCCTTGAACATCGCGTCGATGTCTGCGGTAGTGAGTCCGGGGCTGAACTCGTCCACCAGCGCATCGTACGGGGCAAGGTTCAGCGCCTGGCCGAGCAGGCTGGCCTTGTCACGCACCAGGTGCACGACCTCTTCCAGGTAGGGGGCGAAGCTTACGAACTTGCCTTCCGCCCGCGCGCTCAGCCAGTGCGACTCGGCGCGCGATGCGGCCTTGGTCAGGCGCGACACCAGGGTGGCCGGGGTGGCGATCGCATGGTCGCGCTGCCGGCGCATCTCACGCAGGTTGGCCACCTGCCAGTCCTCCAGGCCCTGGGTGTTCGCCTGGGCACGGTCGAGAAGGCGCGTGATGCGCGGCGCGGTGAGCATCGCGTGGTGCTCGGTCTCCAGCGCGGCCAGCTGCTCGCCGCGCACATCCGAGCTGCCCCTGGGCATCATGACCGCCGCGTCCCAGCGCAACAGCGCGAGCGCACCACGGAAGGCGTGGAGGCGCTTGAACTCCTGCTCGAGCTGGGCGTATGGCGGGGCTGACATGGGTCTTGCGGAACGAAGGGGACGACGCGCAGTTTACCAGCTTCGGCGACCCCGAGCCGGCCCGGAAGATTTTTTTATCTTTCTAAATCATATAGTTAAGTCGTGTTGCAGGAAGTTGACAGGCCCCACCCCCTTGACGCTTGGCCGCGGAAGGAGGCAGCCGGGGAGCCCGGATTATGTCGCCTGCCGGGCGGCCGCCACGGCCGCTGCGCGCAGTCGAGGGCGGCCCAGTTCCTGCCAGGCGAGCATCGCGCGCTTGCGCTCCGCTCCCCAGTGGTAGCCGCCCAGGGCCCCGTCCGCGCGCAACACGTTGTGGCAGGGGATGAGCCAGGCGACCGGGTTGGCCCCGACCGCCGTCCCGACGGCGCGTGCCGCGGCGGGGCTGCCGGCGGCACGTGCCAGGACCCCATAACTGGTCGGGGAGCCGGCCTCGATGAGCGCCCGCCATACCTTCAGCTGGAAGTTCGTGCCCTTCACGTGCAGGCGCAGCGGCGCGCCCGCATCCCCCGGCCCCCAGATGCGCTGCACCTGCTGCCGCGCGGACGCATCGTCGCGCACGATCCGCGCATCCGGCCACTGCTTGGCCAGGCCGCGCAATGCCGCGCCCTCCCCACCGTGCCCGACGAAGGAAAGGTGCGCGATGCCGCGGGAGGTGGCGGCCAGCAGGGCGAGGCCAAAGGGCGTCTCGGCCAGGCCGGCGCTGAGAGCCACCCCGGCCCCGCGCGCGCGCAGCTGTCCCGGGGTGACCGCTTCGAGGGTCACCATGAGGTCGTGCAGACGCCCCGGTCCGGACAGCCCGACGGCGAACGCGGCGTCGAGCACCGAGCGGGCGCCCAAGAGCGCACCGTGCGCCGCGCGCGCGGTGACGAAGGCCAGGTATTGCCGGGGGGTGACCCCGGCCCAGCGGCGGAACAGCCGGTTGAAGTGGAATTCCGACAGATGGGCGGCGGCGGCGATGCTCGCCAGGCGCGGCTGGGCGCGGAAATTCGCGTCGATGAAGGCGATGGCCCGGGCGATGCGCGCGAAATCGCGGCTGTCGAGACACGCTGCGGTGGGCTTGTTCATGCCGGCCATGATATGCAGGCCTGCGGCGCGGGCGACCCGATTCTTGCGCTGCCGCGGGGAGCTGCAGCCGCTTCGGCTAGACTCGCGCCGAGCGCGTTACGTAAGGTGCGGCCAGCGTGCCACGAGGACACCGATGCCGACAGAGACCGCCAGCAGCGCCACCACCATGACCACGATCAATACCCTCCGCATCGGCCCATCATAACCTTGGCGGCAAGCGGGCAAGAATGACTCCCCAGAAGCGCTACGCGGTGTGCATGCTCGCCTCCGAGGTCGCCCCGCTGTCCAAGACCGGCGGACTTGCGGATGTCGCCGGCGCCCTCAGCAAGGCGCTGGTGGCCGCCGGGCACGACGTGCGCCTGTTCACCCCGGCGTACTCGAGCATCGACCGCGCCGCCTGCGCGGCGCGCCCGGTACCGAACCTGACCAAGCTGCGGCTGGTCATCGGCACGCAGGCATTCGCCTTCTCGGTGCTGCGCGGCAAGCTGCCGGGCGGCACGCTGGTCTACCTGATCGACTGTCCCGCGCTGTTCGCGCGCGCCAGCCTCTACACCAACGATGCGGACGAGCACCTGCGCTTCATCGCCTTCACGCGCGCCGCCCTCATGGCCTGCCGCGAGATGCGCTGGGCGCCGCGCATCGTCCACTGCAACGACTGGCATACCGCCTTTGCCCCGCTGCTCCTGCGCACGGTCCTCAAGGACGAGCCGCTGTTCGCCACCACCAGCACGCTGCTGACCATCCACAATATCGGCTACCAGGGCATCTTCGCGGGCGAGCGCGCGGCGGAGCTGGGACTGCCGGCTGCCGATCTGCCGCGCCTGTACGCACCGGACCTGGCCGCCGGCAAGGTCAATGCGCTGCGCCACGGTATTCTCTATGCGGATGCGATCAACACCGTCAGCCCCACGTACGCGCGCGAGATCTGCACCAGCGAGTACGGCATGGGGCTGGAGGACAGCCTGCGCGCGCGCCGCCAGGACCTCAGCGGCATCCTCAACGGGGTCGACTACGAGGAATGGGACCCCAGGATCGACCGCTACCTGCCGGCGCACTTCGACCCCGACCACCTTGGCGTCAAGGCGCAGCTGAAGGGCGCGCTGATGGCGCGCCTGGGCCTGGACGCCGGCGCGGCGATCCCGCTGGCCGGGGTGGTGAGCCGGCTGGCCGCGCAGAAGGGCTTCGAGCTGATGTACGAGACGCTGCCCAGGATCCTCCGGCAGCGGGCGCTGAACTTCGTGGTGCTCGGCAGCGGCGAGGCGCAGTACGAGGAATTCTTCGCCGGCCTCGCGCGGCAGTTCCCGCAGCGGGTGCACTTCCGCAGCGGCTATGACGACGAGCTCGCCCACTGGATCGAGGCGGCGAGCGACATGTTCCTCATGCCCTCGCGCTACGAGCCGTGCGGCCTCAACCAGATGTACAGCCTGCGCTACGGCACGGTGCCGGTGGTGCGCCGGACCGGCGGGCTTGCCGACTCGGTGCAGCACTTCGATGCCGCCGCGGGCACCGGCACCGGGGTGGTCTTCAACGACTTCGACGCGCCGGCGCTGGAGTGGGGACTGAACACCGCGCTCGACCTGTACGCGCAGCCCCAGGCCTGGACGCAGCTGGTGCGCAACGGCATGGCGTGCGACTTTTCCTGGCAGCGCGCCGCCGCGGCCTACGTCGCGCTGTACGACCGGCTCTAGTGCAGCCTGAAGGTGCCCTGCTGGTCGAACGGCACCGAGCGCAGGAATCCTTCCGAGAGCGTCACCTTGCCGACCAGGCGGTAGCCGACCTCGTCGCTGCCGGACCCGGAGGCGCGGGCGAGCAGCTTCAGGAAGGTGCCGGCCAGGTTGGTCGTCACGGTCATATCGAAGTCGCTGTCCCCCAAGGGCGGCACCGTGAAGGCGGCCACCGAGGCGCCGCTTGCAAACTGCTGGCCTTCGACCTCGACGGTGTACTCGAGTGCCTTGATCGGCAGCGAGCGGTCGTTGGGGTTGTGCACGTGCATGCGCACCACCAGGTGCTGCTCCCACAGGTCCGCGCTTTGCACCTGCACGTCGGCGATCGACAGCTGCGGCGCCTCGAGCTTGGGGGCGAGCGCACAGGAGGCAGTCAGCAGTGCCGCCCCGAAGGCGGCCGCGAGGCGGGTCCGTGTCATGTCGGCCTCATGGTAACAAACGCGGCGCGGCTCACGAGCGGCCGAAGCTGCCGTTCAGACGCGCGCAGCGCGTGGCAAGTTCCGCGGTGAGCGCGCCCTGCGGCAGGCGCCACTGCCAGTTGCCCGCGGTCGTGCCCGGGGTGTTGAAGCGCGCGGCGGAGCCTAAGCCCAGCAGGTCCTGCACCGGGGTCACCACCAGGCGCGCCACCGATCCCAGGGCCGCGCGCAGCAGGGCCTCGGGCATCGCCCCGGGGTCGGCGCGCAGGAAGAAGTCCACGCGCTCGCGGGTCACCCCGTCCAGGGATGCGTACCAGCCCATGGCGGTGTCGTTGTCGTGCGTGCCGGTATAGGCGACGCACGCGGGGACGTACTCGTAGGGCAGATGCGGATTGGCCGGGTTGCCGTCGAAGGCGAACTGCAGCACGCGCATCCCGGGCAGCGCGAAACGCTGCATCAGCGCCACCACGTCCGCGGTGATCACGCCCAGGTCCTCGGCCACCAGCGGCAGGTCCGTATACTCGCGCGCAGCCGCCCGAGCAGCGCTTCACCGGCGGAAGGCTGCCAGGCACCGGCACGCGCGTCGGCCGCGCCGGCGGGGATGGCCCAGTGCGCGGCCAGCGCGCGGAAGTGATCCAGCCGCAGCAGGTCCAGGCGCGCCAGCTGCGCCCCGACGCGCGCCACCCACCAGCTGAAGCCCTGGGCACCGAGCGCAGCCCAGTCATACAGCGGGTTCCCCCACATCTGCCCGGTGGCCGAGAAGTAATCCGGCGGTACGCCGCCCACCGCCGCCGGCTCCCCGGCGGCGGTGAGCTGGAACAGGCCGCGGTGGCACCAGGTCTCCGCGCACGAGGGCGCCACATAAAACGGCAGGTCGCCGAACAGGCGCACGCCGCGCTCGTGCGCGTACTGGCGCAGGCTCAGCCACTGCACGTGGAAGGCGTACTGCGCGTACTCGATGCGGGCGATCGGTTCGGCCAGCTGCCGGCGCGCATGCGCCAGGGCCTGCGGCTCCCGGTCGCGCAGCGGCGCCGGCCATTCCCAGAACGGCGCCCCGCCGTGGAGGGTCTCGAGCGCCTCGAACAGCGCGTAGTCGGGCAGCCAGCTCGCCGCTGCGGCGCGGAACGGTGCCGCCTGCGGCTCCTGGTCCGCGGGCAGTTCCTCCAGGTCCAGCAGCGCCGGGTTGCCGGCATGGTCGGAGCGTACCCAGTACGGGGAGCCGTCGGCCCCGGTGGGGCCCAGAGGCAGCACCTGCCACAGTGAATAGCCGGCCGCGCTCAGCCAGTCGATGAACGCGCGCCCGCCGCGACCGAGCGGTGCCTGCAGCGCGGACAGGGCGAGCAGCACGCCGGCGCGGCGCCGATCAAAGACGGGCAGGCGCGGTGAGTCCATCGCCCGCGCTTCTAGTGCGCACTGGCGCGGCGCATGACGCCGCCGTGCTCGGCGGTGCTCGCGGCGGCGCCGACGGCAATCGGCTGCGCCAGCGGTGCGGGCGGCTCAAGGCCCAACCGCCGGTACAGCGCGGCCAGCTGCCGCCGGTACAGCTGGTCGAACTGGCTCACCGCCTCGGCGGGGTTGTAGTCACCGAACCACCAGAACCAGTCGGAACTCTCGCACAGGGCCAGCTGGCGGCCCGCCGCGGCGCGCTGCGGCTCACTGAGGGTGGGCCTGACACGGTCGAACGCCGCCTTCGCCTCGCACAGCAGGTCCCAGGCGCGGTTCTTGGCGGCATCCCCCATCCAGGTCGCCAGCGAGCCATACACCCAGCTGCCGGCCATCACGCGCGGCAACGCGGCGGCCTGCAGGCCGCGGGCGAGGCACTCGGACAGGGTCAGCAGCTCGAAGTGCGGGTTCGCGCTCAGTGCCGCATACAGGGCCTTTAGGAAGTAGTAGCCGTTGAAGGGGTAGTGCTCCCAGGCGTTCTCGCCGTCGAGCGCGATCAGCACCGCGTGGTTGCCGCCCGCATAGCGCTGCGCGAGCTGCTCGAGCTCGCCGGCCATATTGTGCGCGGCGTCATCCCCGTGCCAGGTGGCGTAGGTGAACCCGACCAGGTCCGAGAGCGCGTCGTCGCGGAAGAAGCAGTCCATGGCAGTACCCGGCAGGCGGTACGGGCGGTTGTACGACTGCGGATCCTCGGCCGCCGGCGGCTCGCTCAGCAGCAGGCTGCCGCGCAGCACCGCGGCGCTGCTGGCGGCCCAGCGGAAGCCGCCGGCGGAGGCCAGCAGGCGCAGTGTCCCTTCGCTGATCGCCCCTTCGGCCGGCCAGCAGCCGGCCGGCGGCGCGCCGAAGGTGGCGCCGAAGATGCGCACCGCCTCCTGGATGTGCCAGCGCGCACGCGCCTCGCCGCCGGGGTAGGCGGCGTGCTCGGGCAGCACCATCAGCGGCACCGCGTCGCGGGCGCACTTGAAGTCCAGCAGCAGCGGGATGATCGGGTGCGCGTACGGGGTGACCGACAGCTCGCACTGGCCAGAGCCGGCGAGCGCGCGGTAGCGCGGTGCCACGCGCGCCACGAGCTCGCCGATGAGCGCGAGCAGCTCACGCGCCTCGGCGGCGCTGAAGCCGCGCCCGCGGTCGCTCAGCCGCGCGACCAGCGGATGCGTGCGCCGCACGCTCTCGCCCAGCCAGGCGAGGTGGTACCACACCGCGATGTCGCGCATGAACTGGTCCGAGGCGTAGCTGATGCGCTCCGGCGTGCCGAGCGTCTCGGCCAGCGTGGCCAGCTCCAGGTATGGACCGAAGCGCTCGATCATGTGCGCCCGGTGCGCGCGCAGGCAGGCGCGCAGCAGCGCCAGGCGCTGTCCCGGGTCCAGCGGGACGGGGGCCTCGCTCAGCAGCCCCAGTACCGGGTCGGGCAGCGGCGCGCCGCGCGCCAGGTGCGCGGCGATACCCTCCCCGAGCTCCTGCAGCTGCTCGAGGAGCACCGGGGAGAAGTTCACCACGGCGCGCGCCGCCGGGTTCGCCTCCAGGTGCGCCGCCATGTCGGTGTAGTCCTTGATGGCATGCAGGTAGGTCCACGGCAGGGCGTATTCGCCGCTGGCGGCATCGCGGTACGGCGGCTGGTGCATGTGCCACAGCAGTACGACCGGCAGGCGTGCGGCTGCGCTCACGCCTCGGTGCGCAGCCGGCGCAGCATGTCGGGGGTGACCAGTACCACGCCGTTCTCGGTGACGTGGAAGCGGCGGGCGTCGGCGCCGCGGTCGGTGCCGATCTGCGTGCCATCGGGAACCTCGCAGCCCTCATCGAGGATGGCGCCGTGGATGCGGCAGCTGCGCCCGATCTCGACGTTATTCAGTATCACCGAGCGCGAGATGCTGCTGCCCTCCTCCACGCGAACGTTGGAGAACAGCAGCGACTCGCGCACCACCGCGCCGGAGATGATGCAGCCGCCCGAGACCATCGAGTTCAGCGCCGTGCCGCGCCGCCCGTCCTCGTCGAGGATGAACTTCGCCGGTGGCTGCTGCACCTGGTAGGTCCAGATCGGCCAGTCCTGGTCGTAGATATTCAGCTCGGGGCGCACGTGCACCAGCTCGAGGTTGGCGTCGTAGTAGGCGTCGATCGTGCCCACGTCGCGCCAGTAGCTCTGCGCGCGGGTCTTCACGTCCTGGAAGGGGTAGGCGAACACCTGGCGGTTGCTCGCGATCGCCTCGGGCAGGATGTTCTTGCCGAAGTCGTGTGCGGAGGACTCCTGCGCGGCATCCTCGGTGAGCAGCGTCTCGAGCAACCGCGCGTTGAACACGTAGATGCCCATGGAGGCGAGGATGCGGTCGGGGCGCCCGGGCAGGGTGTCCGGCTCGGCGGGCTTCTCGGCAAAGCGGGTGACGCGGTTCCATTCGGTGGCCGTGAGCACCCCGAAATGCCGCGAGTCGCGCGCCGGCACCTCGACCACGCCCACCGTGATGTCGGCGCCCTTCTCGACGTGGTAGGCGATCATCGGACCGTAGTCCATCTTGTAGATGTGGTCCCCGGCCAGCACCAGCACGTGCTTGGGACGGTGCGAGACGATGAGCTCGAGGTTCTGGTGCACGGCATCAGCGGTGCCGCGGTACCAGTCCGCTCCGAGCTGCTGCTGCGCGGGCACCACCTCGACGAACTCGCCGAACTCGCCGCGCAGGTAGCTCCAGCCGTGCTGCACGTGCTGGATCAGCGACTGCGCCTTGTACTGCGTGAGGATGGAGATCTGGCGGATCCCGGAGTTCACGCAGTTGGACAGCACGAAATCGATGATGCGGAACTTGCCGCCGAAGGGGGTGGCGGGCTTGCAGCGGTGCGCGGTGAGATCGTGCAGCCGCTCGCCGCGGCCGCCCGCCATGATGATCGCGAGCGTGCCGCCGGTCAGCCGGCTCACGTAGCGGCCGGAGGAAGCGCGGGCGGGCTGGCGCTGCATGGGGCTACTTCACCGCAAGGCGGCCGGGCAGCGCAAGCGCCTGGTCGTCACAACCACTTCATCAGCCCGAGTTCGTACGGGTGCGAGAGCAGCTCGTGCCAGGGGTAGATGCGCACCTCGGTGCTGAACTGGCCACACTCCGGCGGCTCGATATCCAGGGCGAACTCGGTGGCCTCGGCGTCCTGCTCGCCGGTGGCGGCCAGGGCGGCCTGCCAGACCCCGGGGCGCGGCGCCTGGGCATACGAGGACAGCGGCGGCGGCGACAGGTCGGCCTCCGGCAGCAGCCGGCTAGCGGCGAACTCCACGCGCACGTCGGCGGGGCTGAGTCCATTTAAGCCAGCGGCCACGCGCAGGCGCAGGCGTTCGCCGCGCGGCATGTCGCGGGCGTAGTCGTTGAGCAGCGTGAGGCGCACGCCCGGCCAGGCCTGGCGCACCCGCTGCTTCCACTGCGCCAAGGTGCGCGCGCCGGTGAAGGCGCTCGCCGCCAGGCGCCGGTACTGGGCAGCCGCCGGCTGGTACAGCCCCTGGGTGTAGTCGTACAGGACGCGGCGCATGTTGAAGCGCGGGATCACCGTCATCATGGCGTGCTTGCTCGAGCGCACCCAGGTGCGCGGCACGTCGGCCTCGTCGCGCGCGTAGTACTGCGGCAGCACCTCGTCCTCTAGGGCCGCGAGGAACAGCTGCGCCTCGATGCTGTCGCGGCGCTCCGGGTCCTGCACGTCCGCCGGCGGGATCCCCCAGCCGTTGTCCTGCATCCACCCTTCCGCCCACCAGCCGTCGAGGATGGACAGATTGAGGCGGCCGTTGATGGCCGCCTTGATGCCGGAGGTGCCGCTCGCCTCGAGCGGCGCGATCGGGTTGTTCAGCCACACGTCGACGCCGGAGACCAGGCTGCGCGCCAGCTGCAGATCGTAGTCCTCGAGGAACACGATCCGGCCGGCGAACTCCTCGCTCAGCATCAGCTGACGGATCTCGCGCAGCACGTACTTCCCGGGCTCGTCCGCCGGGTGCGCCTTGCCGGCGAACAACAGCACCGCCGGGCGCTCCGGGTTGTTGAGCAACCGCGAGAGGCGCGCGCGGTCGCGCACCAGCAGCGTGGCGCGCTTGTAGGTCGCGAAACGCCGCGCGAAGCCGATGGTCAGGACATCCGGGCGCTGCGGGTCGAGGAAGCGCGTCACGTGCCGCAGCTGCGCCGGACTTAGGCCCTTGCGCCGGTACTCGCGCTGCAGCCGCTCGCGCACGCTCGCCAGCATGCGCGCCTTGACGTCCTGCGAGCACGCCCAGTAGCGCTCGTCGGGGACCTTCTCCAGCGCATTCCAGAACTCCGGGTCGCGCAGGCGCTCGCGCCACTCCGTGCCGAGCTCGTGGTCGAAGAACTCCATCCAGCGCTGGTGCAGGAAGGTGGGGACATGCACCCCGTTGGTGACCCAGCCGACCGGGTTGTCCGCGGGCCGCACCTCAGGCCACTGGTCCGCGCACAGCCGCGCGGACACTGCGCCGTGGATGCGGCTCACGCCATTGACGTGCCGTGTGCCGTTCAGGGCCAGGCGCGTCATGTTGAACAGACCGGGGACCGCGGGCGCACGCGCCAGTTCCAGGAAGCGGTCGACCGAGATGCCCAGCTCGCCCAGGTAATCGCCGAAGTGCTCCACGATCAGGTTCGGGCTGAAGGCGTCGTGTCCGGCGGCCACCGGGGTATGGGTAGTGAAGACGCACGCCGCGGCAACTGCCTCGAGCGCCTCGCTGAAGGCGAGGCCGTGGCCGAGGTGCTCGCGCAGCAGCTCCAGGATCAGGAAGGCGGCATGCCCCTCGTTGAGGTGCCACACCGCCGGCTGCACGCCCAGGGCCCGCAGCGCGCGCACCCCGCCGATGCCGAGCACCATCTCCTGGCGCACGCGCGTGGATTCGTCACCACCGTACAGGCGGTGGGTGATGTCCCGGTCCGCGGCGGCATTTTCCGAGCAGTTGGTGTCGAGCAGATAAACGGCGACACGGCCGACCTGCGCCTTCCACAGGCGCGCTGCGACCTGGCGCGGGCCGATGCGCACGCTGACCTTCAGCCACTCGCCGGCGGGAGTGCGCACCGGCTCGACCGGCAGGTCGCGCGGGTCGCGCTCGCGGTATTCCGCGTGCTGCACGCCATCGTTGTCGACCGTCTGCGTGAAGTAGCCCTGCTCGTAGAGCAGACCGACCGCGACGAAGTTGGCGCACTCGTCGCTGGCGGCCTTGCAGTAGTCACCGGCGAGGACCCCGAGGCCGCCGGAGTAGATCGGCACGCTCTCGTGGAAGCCGTACTCGGCGCAGAAGTAGGCCACCAGCGGCTGCTCGGTCGCCGGCCGCGCCCGCATGTAGGCCTCGAGAGTCTGGAGCGCCTGGCGGTAGCGCGCCAGGTAGGTTTCATCCCCGCCGCAGCGCTCCAGCGTCTCCTGGCTGACGCAGCGAAGCACCAGGCGCGGGTTGCCGTTGGTCTGCTTCCACAGCTCCGGGTCCAGGTCCTCAAAGAGTGCGCGGGTCGGGCGGTGCCAGCTGAAGAAGAGGTTCCCAGCCAGCTCGGTCAGGCGCGACAGGCTCCCCGGAATGACGGGCGTGACTTCGAGGAGCGAATTTCTCATCAGCGACTTTCAAGGAAGGGGCGCGGAAGTCTAGCAGCCCGTCATGGCGCTTCTGGAACGGCCTTAATGCACAGGTCAATGAGGGAATTCATGGGGTTGCCCCCAAACGGTGCAGACGTCGCTGAGATTGCTCCAGTGCTCAGTACAGGTTGACAGCTAGTACTATACAGTGAATAGTACTGGCCGATGGACGATAGCCAGGCGCGAAAGTTCCAGAAAGACCTGAACGCCGGATTGGTGGCGCTGGTGCTGCTGGGTGTGCTCGATAAAAGCAGTGAAGACCTCTACGGCTATGAGATCGCCAAACGATTGCAGAAGGCGAACGAGGGCGAGGCGCTGTTCAAGGAAGGCACGGTGTACCCGGTGCTGCGGGCGCTGGCAGCCGCTGGCCTGCTCACCAGCCGTGTCGTTCCCTCCTATGCAGGACCCGCGCGCCGCTACTACCGCATCACCGAGGAAGGGCGCGTCGTGTTGCGCCAGTGGAGTGCGATCTGGCGCCAGACGCGCTCGTTCGTCGATCTATTCATTGAAGGAACTGAGTCATGAACGCTCCCCGCTCGATCGATGAGTATCTCAAGCAGCTGCGCCGGGCCCTGCAGGGTGCCGATCCGGCGCTGGTGCAGGATGCGCTGTATGACGCGGAAGAGTACCTGCGCGCGGAAGTCGCCGCGCATCCGGGCAAATCCGAGGCCGACGTCCTGGAGCTGATCGCCAGCACCTACGGCGCTCCGCAGGAAGTCGCAACCGCCTACCGCGACACGGAAGTGAAGGTGCGCGCCGCCCTGCGCACCCCCTCGCCGCGGACGCGCACCGACGCCTCGCCGAGCGCGCGCTTCTTCGGGGTGTATCTGGACCCGCGCACCTACACCTCCCTCTTCTACATGCTCCTGGCGCTGGCGACCGGCATCGTCTACTTCACGTTCGTGGTCATGGGCCTGTCGCTCTCGCTGGGCTTCGCGGTGCTGATCATCGGCATTCCGTTCTTCCTCGCCTTCATTGGCATCGCCCGCGTGATCGCCCTGGGCGAAGGCCGGCTGCTCGAGGCGGTCACCGGCGAGCGCATGCCGCGGCGCCCGGTGCACCCGGGCCCCGCGGCACACTGGTGGGACCGGATCATCGGCATGCTCAAGGACCTGCGCACCTGGACAACCCTGGCCTACCTCGGGCTGATGCTGCCGCTGGGGATCCTCTACTTCACCGTGGCCGTCATTTCCATCTGCATCCTGGTCGGCTTCGTCGGCGCCCCGGTTTTCTGGGCGGTGGAGCAGCTCGGCCTCGTCAGCCCGGAGTACCACCTGTCGGTCGGTCCGGACCTGGAGTTCTGGCGCGTGCACCAGGGCCTGGCTGCGATCGTGCTGTTCGCCAGCGGCGTGCTCCTCGGTACCCTCCTGATGCACCTGGTGCGGGCCATCGTGCGCGCCCATGCGCGCATGGCGAAGTTCCTGCTGGCCGTGCCGACAGCCTGAGAGCCCGGCGGCATGCGGCGCGGTACACTGCGCCGCATGCTGCGATCGATCCTGGTGATATTGAGCGCGAGCGCCCTGGGTGGCGGCTGTCTGGCAGCCCGTTCGGCCAATGCGCCCGCGACGGCCGCGCACGGCTGCCTCGCCGGCGGCAATGGCTACCTGCGTGCCACGATCCGTGGGGCCATGAGCCTGGACGTCAACTGGCACAACGCGGAGATGGAATGCGAGGGCGGTCCCAGGCCCGACGGCAGCGGGGTGCGCGTGGCCTTCGCCGGGCCGCGGCACCCGGATGGCCGGCGCCTGCGCCTGGTGTTCGGGGTGGAATCACTGCAGGAAGGACGCCCCGCGCATGACCTGCCCACCAACCTCACCGTCATCTTCGAGGGCGAGCAGCGACTGTTCGCCACCCGCGGCGACGATCACTGCACCGTGGACGAGCTGCGCCAGGAGCGCGTCGGTGCGCTCGGTGGCGCGCAGCGCTCCTGGCGCATCATCGCCCGCGGCTTCTGCGTGTCGCCGGCGAGCAACCTCACCGGCGATGCCCGCATCCTGGTGAGCAGCTTCGATTTCGCCGGGGTCGCCCGGTTCGAAGATTCCGACCCGCAGCCGCCGGTCCCCGCGCCCGCACCTGCCCAGAAGCTGTGAGAACATGTCCCGTCATAATCTAAACACCCCAGGCCTGGTCGCACTCGTGGCGGCGCTATGGCTGGCGGGCGCAGCGAGCGCACCGGCACAGTCGCCCGATCTGCCCCTGCAGCTGTCGAGCTATCCGCGCACGCAGCTGAACATCAGCTCGCGCACGGGCACCCACGCGCCGGTCAGCCACCAGTTCGAGGTCTGGGTCGCAGACACCCCGGAACGCGCGCAGCAGGGGCTGATGTTCGTGAGCGACCTGCCGGAGAACAAGGGCATGGTGTTCCCGCTCGACCCGCCGCGGGTGGAGAACATGTGGATGAAGAACACCTACATCGAACTGGACATGCTGTTCATCCGCGCCGACGGGCGGGTGACCAAGATCATCGAGCGCGCGCAGCCGCTGTCACTGGAGACACTGAGCTCGGAGGGACCGGTGACCGCGGTGCTGGAACTCAAGGGCGGGCTGGTCGCCAAGCTCGGCCTGAAGAACGGCGACCTCGTGCGCTGGAACAAGCCCGCCCCCTGACAGGCGACCGCAGATGGAAGCCCAGGTCCCGCGCCGCCGCGTGCTCATCGTCGACAACAGTGCCGACCTTGCCGAGGCGCTGGGCATGATCGTGCGCCTGGACGAGACGCTGGAGTTCGCCGGCTGCGCACTCACCGGCAAGGAGGCGCTCGCGCGCGCTGCCGCCGGCGAAGTGGACGTGATGGTGCTCGACCTGGGACTCGGTGACTGCAGCGGCTTCGACGTCCTCGACCGCCTGCGCGCGCAGGGCTCCGCAGTCAGGGTGATCATGCACACCGGGCACGCCCTGCAGGAGCTGCAGGACCGGGCCCGCGCCAAGGGCGCGGCCGCCTTTGTACTGAAGGACGGGGACTTCCGCGCTCTGTTAAAGGCGATCCACGACGTGTAGCGCGCGGCGCCAGCGGCTCGCCATCAGTGGCATCGCAGACGCCGGCACCACTCCGGCTTGCCCGTATTGCGCACGGCGGCGCCGCCATTCCAACAACCCCAGGTGATTGCGGAACTGCGTGTAACTTAATACCTCGGCGTCCTGGTCCTCCAAGTCCGCCCCGTCCTCAGTAGTTTGCATGTGGTACATGGTGCCTGCCGTCTGCCGCCGTCTTCCCGAGCACACAGCTCACACGCACCGGGGCTAACGGTCCTTCAGCGCAGAGCGTCAACATCCGTAGGACTGCGCTGACAGGCGATGGGGGCGCGCCCACGGCGTGCCCGGGACCGGGCATTCGCTAGACTGCCGCAAAGCGCTGTAGATTCCGCGCAATCACCGGGCAGCTCCAGATCCAAGCACCAACGCCTGGCTGTGGGCGGGGTGTTCGCCATTGGCCTGCTCAAAGCGCCCCCGGGGTCAGTTACAAATGCTCGACAAGCCACAGACGACCGCAGCCGCATCCTCGGGCGCCGACGCTGAGTCTGAAAGCGACCGGGGGGCGCTGGCGATCGCGCGGCTGGCTGCGATCGTGGAGTCATGCGACGACGCCATTGTCGGCAAGACCCTCGATGGCATCGTCACCTCGTGGAACCGTGGTGCGGAGCGGCTGTTCGGGCACACCGCTGGCGAGGCCATCGGCCGCTCGATCCTGCTCATCGTGCCGCCGGAGCGGCGCAGCGAGGAGACCATGATTCTCTCCAGGCTGTGCCGCGGCGAGCGCATCGAGCATTTCGAGACCCAGCGCGTCACCAAGGACGGCGAACTCATCGATGTCTCGGTCACCGTTTCGCCCATTCGCGACGCGCGCGGCAAGATCGTCGGCGCCTCCAAGGTGGCCCGCGACATCCGCGAGCGCCGCCGCATCGAGGAGGCGCAGCAGCAGCTGATGGAGTCAGAGCGCTACGCCCGCGAGCAGGCGCAGCGCGCCAACCTGCTCAAGGATGAGTTCCTGTCGGTGCTCTCGCACGAGCTGCGCACGCCGCTGTCGGCGATCCAGGCGTGGGGGCACCTGCTGGCCGCCGGCAGGGCACGGCCCGAGGAGATGCGCCAGGCCGGCGAGGTGATCGTGCGCAATACGCAGGTGCAGCGGCGCGTGATCGATGACCTGCTCGACATCGGCCGCATCGTCTCCGGCAGGCTGCGCGTGGAGATGGAGCCGGTCGACCCGGTGCAGATCGCCAACGCGGTCCTGGACACCATACGGCCCGCGGCGCTGGCCCGGAAGATCCGCATCGTTGCCGCCCTCGATCCGGGCGTGGCGACCGTGCGCGCCGATCCGGCGCGGCTGCAGCAGGTGCTGTGGAATCTGCTGTCCAACTCGGTCAAGTTCACCCCCGAGGGCGGACTCGTCGAGCTGACCATCGAGCGCAACGAGGGTCAGCTGCGCTTCACCGTCACGGACAACGGCAAGGGCATCGACGCAGACTTCCTGCCGCGTGTGTTTGAGCGCTTCGCGCAGGGAGACGCCTCGCGCAGCCGTCAGCACGGTGGCCTGGGACTCGGGCTGGCCATTGCCAAGCAGCTCATGGAGCTGCAGGGAGGGACCATCGCCGCGGCTAGCGCCGGTGAAGGCCGCGGTGCCACGTTCACCGTCACCCTGCCGCTGTCCGAGGTCGCCGTGGCGCGAGAAGCGGTCGCTCAGGAAAATACGGCATGGAATGCCGAGAGCGCGGGCGACCGCTCCGACCTGTCGGGGATCAAGGTCCTAGTGGTGGACGATGAGGCGGATGCCCTGGAGTCCCTCAGCCGCACCCTGATCGATTCCGGTGCCACGGTATTTGTCGCGCAGTCAGCGGAGGCGGCCATAGGGCTGCTGCAGAGCAAGGCGCCCCACGTCATGGTCAGCGACATCGGCATGCCCGAAATGGACGGCTACGAGCTACTGCGCCGCGTGCGCGCCCTCGATGGGATATCCGCCGACGTGCCCGCCATAGCGCTCACCGCGTTCGCACGCCCCAGCGACCGCCTGCATTCGCTGCGCGCGGGGTACATCGCCCACCTGACCAAGCCGGCAGATCCGCTGCAGCTGCTGGCCACGATCTCGGCGGCCGCCGGCCGCGTCGACGTTCGGTAAGCGCGGTCCCTACACCTAGACGCGCTTGCGCGTGACGGCGTGGTAGATCACGAGCACGACGACCGCGCCCACGATCGCAACGAGCATGCTGTAGAGATTCAGTCCGGTGACCCCGGCCATGCCGAAGGTAGTGAACAGCCACCCCCCGACCACGGCGCCGATCACCCCGAGGATGATGTCCAGGAGGACACCTTCGCCTGACTTGTTGACCACCTTGCTGGCGATGAATCCGGAAATCAGCCCCAGCACGATCCAACCAATAAGTGACATGGCAGTACCTCGTTGTTATTGATGGCGCTGTTGACGCCAAGGCTACGATCATTCGCCCCGGCAGGCAGGCGGTAGCATCGGCCCGGCGCGCGACTGCCCGTCAGACTGCGCCGACATCCCTGACGGCGGCATGTCCTGCGGACGAGCCTTACGAGGCAGGCAGCGGGCTGGTATGCAGCTGTGGCTGCGACTTTGACTTGTGGTGGACGCGCCGGGTGAGGATCGGCTGGGAGATCGGGGCGCCGTAGGCGTTCTTGTAGGCACGCTCGCCCGGCGCCAGCGAGCTGGGCTTTACGTAATTGCCATTCATGCCCGGGTGGGGATCGCACGCGGACGGCGCGGGTGTGGCCGCAGCGGTCAACGCCAGCACGCCCGCGAACATCACGGCCGCCAGTTCGTGTCTCATGAGGATCTCCTCGACTTGCACCCCCAGTGTAGTCAGACGTCGGGCGGGCAAGCCGGGTGTGAACTTAAGCCCCGCACCGGATGCGCAAGCCGCGAACTCGGTCGCATTCCGCGCTTACCCGGCCGGCCGCGCAGGAGCATAGGGGTCGGGCGTATGCTTGGCATGGGGGATCGGCAGCAGCGGCACCGCCCGCAGGAGTGTCCATGAGCAAGCCCAGCGACGAACAGGAACGTGAGCGCCTGCGCCAGCAGAAGGTCCAGCGCCAGCTGGACGAGGCCCTCGCGGACAGCTTCCCCGCCAGCGATCCGGTTTCGATCGTGACCTCCCAGGAAGAGGAATGGGACACCCCGCCCGCGACGCCGCCAAAGAAAGTCCCGCCCACGCCCTAGCCTGAAAACGGTCCCCGTGCGCGGGGCCCGCCCGCGCTTCGGGTTGCCGCGGCCGCCGCCGGCGCAGGGCCGCGAGGGCTGCATCGCGCGCAAACCGAGTGGTGCTTCAGAGTTTGGTGATCCGCGTCACGGAGGCCTATTCCGGCCTGTCGTTAATGTGAACTGACGCACTGCGTGGCCCGCGAGGCTACATATCCTGCTGTGGCGGAATGCGCGAACTGGGCAGGTTCCGAGCTGTCGCGTGCAACCGCTTGTGCGAACGGAGAATTCGCTGAGTTGAATTGACCGCTCTTGTTGGAGATACCCCACGTGGCCAGTGCACCGTTCTCAGCGTCCCGCAGCCCCGAAACCGCCGGTAGTTCCACGGGACGCTCGCCCGCGAACTCTCAGCCGGCCGTCGATGTAACCGCCATCACCACGCGGGACGACTTCCTCCTGGAACTCGGCCAGACGCTGGACGGACAGGCCTCCATACGGCCGGTCGAGACCATCGAGGCCGCACTTGAGCTGATCACCAGCGCCAAGCGCGCCCAGGTGCTGGTCATCGATGCGCGCGCCTCCAGCAACGTGCGCGCCGCGGTTGATGCCGCCGTCGCGCGCGCTCCGAAGTGCTCGGTGCTGGTGTTCGCAGAAGGCGCCGCAGAGAAGCAGCTCGGCGTGGCGCTCAAAGGCAGCAAGGTATTCGCCGTCCTCCCGACGCCGGTCGATGTCCGCAAGACCCAGGCGGTCATGGAAGGCGCCATCGCCGAGGCCCTGGCCAGCAAGGGCGAGGCGGCGCGCCCGGCCGCATCGTCCGCCGCGGAACTGAGCATTGGCGCCTTCCGGGCGGAGCCCGCGCCGAGTGCCGCGAGCGCGGGCAGCGGCGGCACGCCGCGGGGTTCCAAGACGCTGCTGATTGCAGCCGCGGTGGCTGCGGTCGCCGCCGCCGCCGGCGGCATCTGGTACTTCTCCCACGGCAGCACCCCTGCCGGCAGCGCACCTGCAGCTCCGAAGGTCGCCAGCGCCCCCGCACCGGCGCAGACCGCACCGGCGGCCGAGGCCGCCGCTCCGGAGCCCGCGGTGGCCGATACCGCGATCGTGCAGGGCAAGGTCGATGATCTGCTCGAGAAGGCGCGCCTTGCGATGCACGAGCGACGCTATACCGAACCCAGCGGCGACAATGCCCTGCTCTACTACCGCTCCGCCGCCGCGGCGGATGCGAGCAATGGCGAGGCGAAGGACGGGCTGCAGCGTGTCGGCAGCGTGCTCGCCGGGCGTTTCGAGGACGCCCTGAGCGCCAGCCGCTACGAGGAAGCCGGGCAGACGCTCGCCAACTTCAAATCCGCCACGCCCACCGACCCCCGCGCCGCCACCTTCGAGCAACGCCTGTATGCCGCCGAGGTCACCCGCGCACTCGCCGACGGCAACGTCGAACGCGCCGCCGCCTACGTGCGCCAGGCGCAGCAGTCCGGCAGCACCTCCGCCGACCAGATTGCCAAATGGCGCGCCGACATCGGCCGCCGCACCGAGGACACCAAGGTCACCCACCTGGCGGGCCTGGTAAGTGACCGCATACGCGACGGCCGACTGCTCGATGGCGAGGACAGTGCGAAGTTCTACCTGCAACAGCTGCAGACTGCCGCCCCCACCAACGCCACCACGCAGCGCGCGGCGCACGACCTGGTCGCCGCCTACCTGCGCAAGGCGCGCGAGGCGGCGGTCGCCAAGAACACCGCGGAACAGGACCGCTGGCTGGTCGAGGCGCGCGCCGCGGGCATGAAGCCGGCGGAACTGGCCGCATTCCAGCGCGATCTCTCCAATTCGCGCCAGAAGGCGGCGCAGGCCGAGACCGACCGCACCCTGCAGCTCGCCCGTGACCGCATGCGCGACGGCCGCCTGACCGACCCGCCGCAGGACAGCGCGGCCTTCTACCTGACGCAGCTGGAGACCAACGATCCTGCCAACGCCGCCGTGCTCGAGGCCGGCCACGAACTTGCGCTCAAGCTGCAGGAGCGCGCCCGCAGCGCCGTCACGGCCGGCAAGCCCGCTGATGCCGACCTCGCCCAAGCGCGGCGCTGGGGCGCGGACCCGAAGGAGCTTGCCGCGATACAGCAGCTGCAGGGCGCGCCCAAGAGCGGCGGCGGCGCCGACAACTCGGCGCTCGCGGCCAACCTCAAGCGCACGCGGTCGACGCCGCCGGACTACCCGGAATCGGCGCTGGCGCAGAAGATCGCCGGCAGCGTGCTGGTGCAGTTCACCGTCGATGTCAACGGCGAGACCCGTGACATCCGCGTGCTCGAGGCTAACCCGCCAGGGGTCTTCGACCGGGCGGCCACCAATGCAATCCGTCGCTGGCGCTATTCCCCGATGATCGTCAATGGCACCGCAGTGCAGGTCCCCGTGAAGACCTTGCTGCGCTTCGAGCTGCCGAAGTAGCAGGAGACCTACCGATGACCCTTGCAGGCACAGAGCGCCGCCGCCAGCTGGTGACCGCCGGCATCGCCACCGCCCTCGTACTCGTCATGGGCGCCGCGCTCATCTGGGGCTTCCGGCTCGCGACGAACTTGCGCGCCAACATCACCGCGCTGCAAAGCGCCAGCGCGCTGCAGAACTACCCCGAGGAAATCGCCCACCAGCTCAACACGCTGCGCGACCGCCTCGAGGTGCGCGCCTACTCCGGGCAAGCGCTGTCTGACCTGCAGACCACCGTCAAGCGCTTTGACCAGGACCTGAAGCAGATCAATGCCGCCGGCGACATGGATTCCCCGCAGCTCAACCGCGCGCTGCTGCTGTGGCACCAGTACGCACCGGTACTCGACCCGGTGATCGCCTTCAACGGCCAGCCCTACGTCGACTCGGACAGCGCCGGCAGCTCACTGTCGCACGAGGGCCGGCAGCACTATGCCGAGGTGAAGCGCGCGCAGCTGTTCGCCGCCGACAATGCCCGCCCGCTGCAGGCGCAGCTGGCCACCCTGGCCGGCTCGCTGCAGCGCGCCTCCTCGGATGCCGCCGCGCGCCTGCGCAGCCTGCTGTTCGCCGGCGTGCTCGCCGCCCTGGTGCTGGCCGCGGCCGCAGCCTACCTGCAGGTGACGCGCTCGCGTCACGAGCGTGCCGCCCGCGATGCGCAGGAGCAGACGCGCGACATCCTCAAGACCGTGCGCGAGGGTTTCTTCCTGCTCGACGCCAACTACCGCATCGGCTCGGTGTGGTCGCAGGCGCTCTCGCGCATGTTCAGCCGCAACGACTTTGCCGGCCTGTCCTTCGAGGAACTGCTGCAGGACCTGGTGCCCGCGGCCACGCTGTCCACCGCCACCAAGTACATCAAGCTGCTCTGGGGTGACCGCGCCCACGAGAACCTGATGAAGAGCATCAACCCGCTTGGCCAGCTCGAGATCACGATGGACAACGGGCACGGCGGCAAGGAGACGCGCTTCCTGCAGTTCGACTTCCACCGCGTCATGGGCCCGGAGGGCGTCAAGCACGTGCTGTGCTCGGTCGGTGACATCACCTCGAGCGTGCTGCTGTCGCGCGAGCTCCACGACTCGCAGGAGAACGCCAACCAGCAGCTGGACATGATGCTCGGCATGATGCACGTCGACCCGCTACAGCTGGTCTCGTTCCTGGACAGTGCCGAGACCGGGCTGAAGCTGGTCAACACCATCCTGCGGGAGCCGGCGCGCACGGATGCCGAGTTCCGCAAGAAGCTCACCGGGCTGTTCCGCGAGCTGCACAGCATCAAGGGCGAGGCCTCGGCCCTTAACCTCAAGAGCATCGCCAGCCGCGTGCACGCGCTCGAGGACATGGTGAGCGACTGCAAGAAGCGCGCGGAGCTGTCCGGCAACGATTTCCTGCCGCTGGTGCTGAAGCTCGATGACCTGCTCGCCCACCTGCGCGGCGTGCGCGAGATGGCCGCGCGCCTGACCGCGATCAAGGACACCCCCACCGGGGCTGCGGCAGCCGCGGACTCGCTCTCGACCACGACGCCCTCGGCCAAGCTCGTCCCGGGCGCGGCGGCCGCCCCCGAGCGCGCGCCGGCCCGCACCGTGGAGGATCTCAGCCCGGCACTGCACTCGATGGCCGAGCGCCTCGCACAGGACCACGCCAAGCGCTTCAAGCTCACCCTCACCGGGCTGGGCGAGGTGCCCACCGCCTACAGCGCCACCATCAAGGACTGCCTGATCCAGATGCTGCGCAATTCCGCGGTGCACGGCATCGAGGCCCCGGAAGTGCGGCGCGCGAACACCAAGGACGCGCAGGGAACCGTGCGCGTTGATTTCCACAAGATCAGCGAGGGCTACGAGCTGGTCTTCGAGGACGATGGCGCCGGCATCGCGCCCGAATCACTACGCAGCGCCGCGGTGCGCCAGCAGCTGATCACCGAGGAAGAGGCCGCCGGCATGGACACGCGCTCGACCATGGCGCTCATCTTCCGCCCCGGCTTCTCCACCCAGGACGGCGTCTCGATGGATGCCGGTCGCGGGGTCGGCATGGACGTCGTCGCCCGCAGCGTGTACGCGCTCGGCGGCAAGATCGGCGTCAGCACGCACCCAGGCAGGTTCACGCGCTTCAAGATCGTCCTGCCGGCCTCCGATTCGGTCAACAGCACGGCGGTCGCGTGAGCAGCAACGCCACAGCGCTGGACGGCAGGCGCGCATTCAAGCTGATGATCGTGGACGACTCGAACATCATGCGCCGGCGTATCGAGCGCTCCAACCAGTTCGAGGCCCTGCAGCTGGTTGGCACTGCCGGCAACGGCGAGGAGGCGCTCGAGTTGTTCAGCAAGACCGACCCCGATGTCGTCACCATGGACCTGACCATGCCGCGCATGGATGGCATCGAGTGCATCGGCAGGCTCGTCGCCCTGAAACCCTCGATCCGCATCCTGGTGGTCTCGGCGCTCGCGGACAAGGCAACGGCAGTGGAGGCGATGGAAAAAGGCGCCAATGGCTTCCTCAACAAGCCGTTTACGGATCGCCAGCTGAACGAGGCGATTGCGGAACTGATGCGTTAGGCCGCAAGGAAACAACGAAAAATGTTGTACGAACAAGAGCTCAAGACATTCGTCGAGGGAACGACGAACTTCTTCGAGGTGGCGGCGCAGCAGCCCGCTTCGATCGGCTCGCCGTACCTCATGGAAGGCTCGCCCTCGGTGCACGAATACACCGGGGTCATCAATATCTCGGGCAAGCGCGAGGGGGTGGTCTACTTCACCGCGCCCAAGGCCATGCTCACCGTGCTGCTTATGAAGATGCAGGAGAACGACTTCAGCCACGAGACCATGCGCGACCTGGTCGGCGAGGTGGCCAATACGATCTCCGGCAATGCGCGGCGCGATTTTGGCCGTGACTTCGTTATCTCCGTGCCCAGCGTCGTCTCCGGCGAGAAGCCGAGCGTGCCCCACCGGCCGGGCATGCGCTCCTTCATCATTCCCATCAACTGGCGCAGCCATTCGGCCAAGCTGGTCGTCGCGCTAGCCTGATTGCGGCGGCCTTGCGGCGCCCCCGGGTTGGGGCACCTCCTCCGTATAGAGCCGGTAACCGAGCCCGATCTCGGTCACCAGAAAGCGCGGCCGGCGCGGGTCGGGCTCGAGCTT
Organism: uncultured Pseudomonadota bacterium; assembly: GCA_963794975.1. Classification (GTDB taxonomy): domain Bacteria; phylum Pseudomonadota; class Gammaproteobacteria; order Steroidobacterales; family Steroidobacteraceae; genus 13-2-20CM-66-19. Next base: position 197,422 of record CAWCGL010000003.1, read on the forward strand.
GTCACGCAGGTACTTGATGCACACGCGCAGCCCGCGAGCGTCGTCCTCACGATCAGGCCCCCACACCTCGCGCAGCAGCTGCCCCTGCCGGACGACCATGCCGGCCTGGCGCGCCAGGCACTCGAGAACGCGATACTCCAGGGGCGTGAGATGAATGCTGCCTTGGGGACCCCACGCGAGCCTGCGGGCGAGATCGACTGCGACCGGGCCGAACTTCAGACTCGAGGTCTGTTCGGCGCCGCGTGCGCTGCGACGCAGTCCCGCCCGGACGCGGGCCAGCAGCTCGGGGGCTGAGAAGGGCTTGGTGACGTAGTCGTCCGCGCCCGCGTCCAAGGCTGTAATCCGCTGCTCCTCCATCGTGCGCGCCGAGAGAACAACGATCGGTACGGGCGACCACGTGCGCACATCGCGGATCACCGCTAGCCCGTCGAGGTCCGGCAAGCCGAGATCCAGGAGCAACAGGTCTGGTTTGCGGCTACGCGCCTCGATTTGACCGCGCGCCCCGGTTTCGGCCTCCGTTACGCTGTACCCTGCGCTGGTTAGTACCACACGCAGGACGCTGCGGATCGCCGGCTCATCCTCGATGATCAGGATTCTGTGCGTGGCCAGTGTCACAGCTCAGGCTCTCTCGCGGGTAGCGTAACCTCGAAGCGTGCACCCGATCCGCGGCGACGATACGCCTCGATGTCGCCCCCGTGCGCGCGCACGATAGCCTGGCAGATTGCAAGACCCAGGCCGACGCCAACGATGGTGCCCTCGCCGTTACCGCGCTGAAACTTGTCGAACAGCCGGGCCGGATCACCGGGCGGCAAGCCGGGGCCATCGTCCTCCACCACCACGCGCACGAATGCTCCGTCCACGACAGCCGATATCCCGATCCGCGTTCCGGGCGGAGTATATTTGGCCGCGTTGTCAAAGAGATTTCCGAACATCTGCACGACGAGCGTCGGATCCACGTAAACCGGCGGAAGATCGGCAGCGATGCGCACGTCTACCGAGTGTCCTGAGAGCCGGGTTTCGAGCCGCTGCAGCGCCGTGCCGACGAGATCATCCAGCGTCTGCCAGTCGCGCCGGAGGACCACTTGGCCGGACTCAAAGCGCATGAGATCGAGGACATTGGAGACCAGTTCGGACATCTCGCGCGCCTTGACCTCGATCGAATGCGCGAGCGAAAAGCGCGTCTCCTCGTCGAGTTGCGCTCCGTGTTCTGCGAGCGTACTGCCGGCGCCGGCCATGACCGCGAGGGGCGTGCGCAGGTCGTGCGAAATCGAGGCAAGCAAGGTATTGCGCAGGCTTTCACGCTCCGCCGCCAATCCCGCCGCCTCAGCCACCTCGGCCAGGCGCGCCCGCTCGAGTGCAAGACCGATCTGCCCCGCGAAGGTCTCCAGCAGGTGGCGCTGCTCCGGCAGCAGTACGCGTCGCGGATTGGCGGGGAGCACCGCTAGCACTCCCAGGCGCTGCCGCTCATCACCGAGCGGCAGGTAAATGCCGGTCGTCGCAGGGAGTGTGTCGGTGCCCAGCCCCGCCTGGCGGCCGTGGTCGGCCACCCACTGTGCGACTGCAAGGTCCGCGGAACGGAACGACTGCTCGAGCGGCCGATCCCGCGGATAGGCCAGCTTGCCGTCGAAGTCAGGAAGCAGGACGACGGCGTTGCACTGGAAGACCTCCGCCAGATGGCGCACGGCCACGCGCGCCATGATGGAGATACCGCGCGTGGCGGCCAGCTCGCGACTCATGGCATACAAAAGTGCCGTACGCCGTTCGCGCGCGCCGGCAACACGTGTCTGCTGCCGCACGCTGGCAACCAGGTTTGCAATCACCAGCGCGACGGTCAGCATCACGCTGAACGTCAGCAGGTATTGCACGTCGGCAACGGCAAACGTAAACCGCGGCGGAACGAAGAAGAAGTCGAAGGCAGCGACGTTTAGAATGGCCGTCATGACCGACGGGCCCCGCCCGAATCGCAGCCCCGCCACGGTCACGCCGAGCAGGTAGACCATGACCAGGTTCGCCAGCTCGAAGCGCGGATACAACGCGAAGGCGACCGCGGAACACACCAGCGTGGTCACCACCGCCCAACCGTAGCGCGTCCAGCGTATCGGTGAGCTATCCGCGACCGTCGCTCTGGGTCCCGGGGCCCGCTGCGCCTCCACACGCTCCGGAAGTGCCACTACCGTGAGGTCGAAGCCACGCGCATGACGCAACAGCTGGGTCGCAGTTGAGGGGCGCAGCCATGCGCGCCAACCCCGGCGTTTCGGCGCTCCCACAATCACCCGCGTGGCGTTACGCGTCTTCGCGTACTCCAGCAGCGTAGCCGCCGCCGTCGGTCCATCGAGGGTCACTGTTTCGGCCCCGAGCGACTCGGCAAGACGCAGGACATCGATGCGCCGATTGCGCTCCGCGTCGGAGAGCCGCAGCAGCGCCGGTGTTTCCACGTACAGCACGGTCCACTCCGAATCCAGCGCGTCGGCCAGGCGCTTGCCCGCGCGCACCAACTGCTCCGCCTGTGCGTCGGGTCCGACAGCGACCATCACGCGATCGCCGGCGAGGCGTGCCCGGGTCGAATCCACAGGGAAAGCGCGCGCCGCCGCCTCAACGCGGTCTGCGACGCGCCGCAGCGCGAGCTCCCGCAATGCCATGAGGTTAGGAGTGCGGAAGAAGCGCTCCGCAGCGGTGGCGGCTTCGTCCGCGATATAAACCTTGCCAGCACGCAGCCGCGCGAGCAAATCGTCCGGCGGCAGGTCGATCAGTTCGATATCGCTGGCATCGTTGAAGAAGCGGTCAGGGAGAGTCTCGCGCTGCCGGACGCCAGTTATCTGGGCGACCAGGTCATTCAGGCTCTCCAGGTGCTGAACGTTTACCGTGGTCCAAACGCCGATTCCCGCGTCGAGCAGTTCCTCGACGTCCTGCCAGCGCTTGGGATGTCGCGGCGCCGGCTCCCCGCCGACAAGATTCGAATGCGCCAGTTCGTCGACGAGGAGAATCGCAGGGTGCCGCAGCAGCGCGGCGTCGAGGTCGAACTCCTGCCGTACAATTCCCCGGTACCGTATCGGCTGGGTAGGCAGGCGCTCCAGGCCCTCAAGGAGCCGTTCAGTCTCCACCCGGCCGTGCGGCTCGACATAGCCGACGACAACGTCGGTACCGGTCGCACGCAGATTGCGCGCCGCCTCGAGCATCGCATAGGTCTTGCCGACGCCAGCAGATGCACCGAAGAAAATGCGCAGCCGGCCGCGTTTCGCACGCGCTTCGTCAGCCTCCACGCGAGCAAGAAGCTGATCCGGGTCGGGACGGACCTCGTCCACGCGACTAACTTGCCCTCCCCGGCGAACGGCTCACCGCAACTCGTCCAAGGCCAGATTCACTTCCAGCACGTTGATCCTAGGTTCGCCGATGAATCCCAGCCATCTGCCCTGAGCATGTGACGAAATCAGTGTGCGCACCAGCCCCGCTGGAACAGCGCGGGCGCGGGCCACCCGGTCCGCCTGGTAGTTCGCCGCCGCGACACTGATTTCCGGATCCAGGCCGCTGGCGGAGGCCGTGACGAGATCGACCGGTATAGGTGCCCTGTTTGCCGGATCGGCGGCATGCAACGCCTCGATCCGAGCCGTAGCCGCGGCAACGAGCGCCGGATTCAGCGGCCCCTGGTTTGAGGCAGTGGATGCCAGAGCGTTGTACGGCTGGGGAGAGGTGGCGGATGGGCGGCCCCAGAAGTACCTGGGGTCGGTGAAGCCCTGCCCTATCAGGTGCGAGCCCACCGCCTTGCCACCTTTGAATATGAGTCGGCCACCGGCCTGGTCGGGAAAGACGGCGCGGGCGATTCCCGTGACCACGAGCGGGTACGCCACCCCGGTGATCAGGGTCAGGATGATCAGCAGCACGGAGGCAGGGCGGATCAGGGAGCTCATAGCAGTTGCCTCCGTCAAACCAGGTGCGTCAAAACGAGACCAAGATCGATGGCCTTGATACCCGCGAACGGGATCAGGATGCCCCCCAGGCCATAGATCAGCAGGTTGCGCCGCAACAGCACAGCCGCGCCCAGCGGGCGGTATTTCACGCCCTTGAGCGCGAGCGGGATCAGGAAAATGATGATCAGCGCGTTGAAGATGACGGCGGACAGGATTGCCGAGAAGGGGCTTGCCAGTCGCATCACATTGAGCGCGCTCAGCTGCGGATAAGTCGTGGCGAATGCGGCCGGGATGATCGCAAAATACTTCGCCACATCGTTGGCAATGCTGAACGTCGTCAGTGAGCCGCGCGTCATCAGCATCTGCTTGCCGGTCTCGACGATCTCGATCAGTTTGGTCGGATTGGAGTCCAGGTCGACCATGTTGCCGGCTTCCTTGGCAGCCTGGGTACCCGTGTTCATTGCCACAGCGACGTCCGCCTGTGCCAGCGCCGGGGCATCGTTGGTCCCGTCTCCGGTCATCGCCACGAGGCGACCTTCAGCTTGATGCTCGCGGATCAGGCGCAGCTTGGCTTCCGGGGTTGCTTCGGCGAGGAAATCATCGACCCCGGATTCGGCCGCGATCGCCGCGGCGGTCAACGGATTGTCGCCAGTAATCATCACTGTCTTGATGCCCATCCTGCGCAGCTCACCGAAGCGCTCCTTGATACCGCCCTTTACGATGTCCTTGAGTTCAATGATACCGAGCACCCGCGCACCGTCACTCACCAGCAACGGCGTACTCCCGCGGCGTGCTACTTCTTGCACCGCCGCATGGACGGCCTTTGGGAACACCTGTCCCAGCGCCTCGACTTGCGCCTGGATGGCCGAAGGGGCCCCCTTGCGGATCTGCCGCCCACCAATGTTGACGCCGCTCATGCGGGAATGCGCAGAAAATGGCACGAAAGTCGCAGCGAGAGAACGAAGATCACGCTCGCGCAATTTGAAGCGCTGCTTGGCGAGGACGACGATGCTGCGCCCCTCCGGGGTCTCGTCAGCGAGGGAGGCTAGCTGCGAGGTGTCCGCCAACTCCTCTTCGCTCACGCCAAGCGCCGGGATGAACTTCGACGCTTGCCGGTTGCCGAGCGTGATCGTGCCGGTCTTATCGAGCAGCAGAACATCCACATCACCCGCCGCCTCGACCGCGCGGCCGGACATAGCGATCACATTCGCCTGCATCATCCGGCTCATGCCGGCGACGCCGATAGCCGACAGCAAGGCACCAATGGTGGTGGGAATGAGGCACACCAGCAGCGCGATCAGCGCGGTAATCGTAATCGGCGTGCCAAGTTTGGTCACGGCCACGCCGTACAGCGAATACGGCAGTAACGTGGCCGTCGCGAACAGGAACACCAGTGTGAGCGCCACCAGTAAGATAGTGAGCGCGATTTCGTTTGGCGTCTTCTGGCGCTTCGCGCCTTCGACCATGGCAATCATGCGATCAATGAAGGTCTCCCCCGGGTTCGCCGTGACACGCACAATGATCCAGTCGGACATGACGCGCGTACCGCCGGTAACGGAGGAGAAGTCCCCGCCCGATTCCCGTATCACCGGCGCCGATTCCCCGGTGATCGCGCTTTCGTCGACCGAGGCAGCGCCCTCGATAACCTCGCCATCCCCGGGAATGTAGTCACCCGCCTCGACCAGTACCACATCACCCTTGCGTAGCTCATTGGCCCGCACGGGCACGTGACGCGAGCGATCGCCGGCCTCCTGCAGCTTCTTGGCGGTTACGCTCTGCTTCAAGCCGCGCAGGGTCTCTGCCTGCGCCTTACTGCGGCCTTCCGCGAGGGCCTCGGCAAAGTTGGCAAACAGTACGGTGAACCACAGCCAGATCGCGACATTCACGATGAACCAGGACGGCGCCTCACCATGCCCGACAAGTGACTGCATCCACAGCGCCGTGGTCAGAATGCTGCCCAGATACACGACAAACATCACCGGGTTGCGCCATTGCACGCGCGGGTCGAGCTTGCGAAGCGCTTCAATCACCGCCGGCCACAACAGCGCCCGGTCGAACATGGATAGTCGATGCCGCGTGGTAACGGCCGCTGGTGCCGCAGTTGACGCCGCGGCTTTGTGCGACAGCTCAACCATGTTTGCCGCCCCACAGAGTCAGGTGCTCGACGATGGGCCCCAGTGCCAGCGCCGGCACGAACGTGAGTGCGCCGACGAGCAGGATGGTACCGATGAGCAGGATGACGAAGGTCGGTCCGTGCGTGAGCATGGTGCCGGCGGTGACCGGCACGCGCTTCTTGCCCGCGAGCGAGCCGGCAATTGCCAGCACGGCGACGATTGGCCAGTACCGGCCCAGCCACATGACCAGTCCCAGCGCGGTGTTGTAGAAGACGGTGTTGGCCGACAGCCCCGCGAAGGCGCTGCCATTGTTATTACTGGCCGACGTGAACGCGTAGAGTATTTCCGAAAAGCCGTGCGCGCCCGGGTTTGCCACCCCTGCCTGTCCGGCTACCATGCTCACCGCAAGCGCCGTTCCTGAGAGCACCACGAACGGCATTACGAGGATCGCGATCGAGCTCATCTTCATCTCAAATGCCTCGATTTTCTTGCCGAGATACTCCGGCGTGCGGCCGATCATCAGTCCCGCGATGAACACGCCGATGATTGCAAATATGAGTATCGAGTAGATTCCCGTGCCGACACCGCCGAACACCACTTCACCCAGCATCATGTTGAAAAGTGGCACGATGCCGCCCAGTGGCGTCAACGAATCGTGCGCGGCGTTGACCGCTCCGCACGAAGTGGCCGTGGTGATGGCAGCGAACAATACGGAGGCGCCGATCCCGAAGCGCGCCTCCTTGCCCTCCATGTTCCCGCCTGGTTGTTCGGCATCTGCCGTCTGGTTCACTCCGAGTTGCTGCAGCAGCGGATTGCCCGCCTGCTCGCTGTGGAGCGCGATCGGGACCAGAGCCACGAACAGGATTGCCATGGCCGCAAGGACGGCCCACCCCTGACGCGCGTCGCCCACCAGGCGCCCAAACGTATAGGTCAGCGCGGCAGGGATGAGAATGATCGCCAGCATCTCGAGGAAATTGGATACCGCCGTCGGGTTCTCGTACGGATGCGCTGAGTTCGCATTCAAGAACCCGCCGCCGTTGGTGCCGAGTTCCTTGATGGCCTCCTGTGAGGCCATCGGCCCCATGGGCAGAGTCTGCGTCTGCGTCGTCATGTCCTCGAGCACCGGATTGCCGCGCGTGTCTTGCAGCGGATTTCCTGCGGTGTCCAATTTCGGCTGTTGATAAGCAACCGCCTGCAGCGTCGTCACGTCCTTGTACGGGCTGAAGTTCTGGACGACACCCTGGGAAATGAGAAGCACAGCGAGCAAGACTGACAGAGGCAGCAGGATAAATAGGACGACGCGCGTCATATCAACGAAGAAGTTGCCGACCGTCTTGGCGCTATGGCGCGCCAGGCCTCGCATTAGCGCGATCGCAACGACGATGCCGGTGCTCGCTGAGAGGAAGTTCTGCACGGCGAGCCCAGCCATTTGCGTGAGATAGCTCATCGTGGATTCGCCGGAATACCCCTGCCAGTTCGTGTTGGTGATGAAGCTCACCGCCGTGTTGAAGGCTGAATCCGCGGAGACATTGGGGAAATGCTGGGGGTTGAAAGGTAGCCACAGCTGTATGCGCTGCAGCGCATACAGCCACAGGGCGCCCAGGCCGTTGAACAGCACGACCGCGATTGCATATTTCTTCCAGCCCATCTCTATGGCCGGGTCGATGCCGCACAGGCGGTAGATCAGGCCTTCGGCCCGCGCCCCTATCCGCAGCGGCCAGACGCGTCGACCTTCCATGACGTTAGCGATGTACAGCCCGAGTGGCTTGACGCACAGGAGCGCAACCAGCAGGTACACGGCCAGCAACGCCAGCGAGGCTGGGGTCATCAGAATTTCTCCGGTTTGAAAATCGCGTAGAGCAGGTAAGCGAACAATCCCACCGCCAGCAGCCCGCTCAGAACATACAGGGGGTTCATTCGAGGTCTCCGAGCCGCGAAACCGCCACCGCCAGCCAGTGGGTCGTGGCATAGAGGGCGAGGATGATCAGAATGAAAATTGCGTCCACAATCGCTGCTCTCCTTGGGTAGTCACCTTGCTGCCAGAGCAAGTCGCCTGCGGTTTCAGCGCCACCGCCACAGGGCGGCAAACAAACAGCTGCAGAACAGCGCCGCGAGGACTGCGACCGCCCAGATTGGCACTGCCCACTTGGTCGCTACGCTCATACGCCGCCTTGGTACTCGATAACCAGCACCGCGCTAGAACTTGACCATTACGCCTGCCCCCCAGATCACTTCGCGAGTGCGCAGATCGGGGTACCACAGCCCTCCCTGGCTCGCACAGTTGTCACCGCCGGTTACGCCGCCGTTGTTGCACACGAACGCTGCAGGCGTACCGGTGTTGCCCAGGGGAGGAGTCACCCCACCCGTCCCGCTCCAATACGGCACATCCGAATGCCGGTACGTTGCTTCCGTCCACCAAGTGATCCAGTCGTTGGGCATGTACTGAAAATTCAGCTGCATGTCCCACTGGTACAGCTTCTGCCCGGGATTCTCGGTGAAATACGGAGTACCGGTCTGGGCCGTCGCGCCATTGATCGGCGGAACCAGGGCCAGGTAGCGTCCGGGGTTGTTCATGAAACCCCCGCCGAGAGTTACCGCGTACAGGTCGTGATCGAACCAGACGCGGTTGTAGCCCATCAGGCCGAAGAAGTTGGCCTTGTTCGGGCCATGAGAACAATGCACGCCGCCTCCGTATTCGCAACCGATGTCGGCCGTCAGGGAGAACGCCATCTTGGAGACCCCGTGACCACCCTGCCCAAGCGCGTCGTAGTACTTGACGAGGATGCTGTCGTCCTCGTGCGCACGACTAACATGCGCGTAGTTGATGTAGGTCCCATTGGGATTCGGCGCACCAATCGGGGCGTTCGGATCGCCACCGTTGTTGGGGTAGCCGCTTCCGGTCGCCAGGTTGTCCTGGCCGAGGACGTAGGTATTGAAGACCAGCTTGAGCGAGTCGTGCGGAATCCACAGCACCTGCCCGCCAAAGCCCGGGTGGCTGTTGAACTTCGCGTACGACTGCCAGCCATTGATGAGCCACGGCTCAATCTTGAGCGTCTGCGTCGGGAACCACTGCACCCGAAGTCCATTGAAGAACCACGGGGTATTGGAGGAGACGAATGATGGCTGGTAGGTCCAGTTGTCAAAGTTGTAGTAGCTGAAGAGTCCGATATATGACACGAACATGCCGACGTCGACGTTGAGTCCGTGATTGACATCGAAGTGGTAGCCCGCATTGGCTTCCGAGAAATACTTGTAAGCGCCCTGCAGATCCCATTGCCCCACTCCGGAGCTGGCATCGTTGCGCGGCGTGGTTACCGCGAAGAGCCCGAACATCGACAGGAAGCGCGCGCGCACGTTGTTCCAGTGGAAATCGCCCCCGAGGCTGACCTGCTCTATCTGAAACTCCCCCGAGCGGAACTCCTCGGTGGAGCCAACGATGGTGTGGTCCTTAGGGTGGTTGAAGCTCTGCAGATAGTTGGCGTCGAAGCGGATCTCGGGGGTAAAGAATTTAGTGTCGAAGACCGGTGATTTTTCGCGGCTGGTACCGTTCATCCAGCCAAGGTCCCCGACAGCGAAAGGGGTTTGCGTATCCACTGCCGGGCCCGGAGCGGGGGCCTGCAGCGCTTCAGGAACCGACGCCGCCTGGGCGACGAGGGCGGGAGCAGCCGGAGCGGCGGCGGCAGGAAGCACACCGTTGCCGCCCACCATGGCAATGTCGTAGCGAGTCGCCTTGCTGGCGATGACGGTGCGCGAGGCTGCCGCCACACCCTGATAGCCGTCCGCCTCCGAGCTGACCGACCAGGTACCGGGCGGCAGGTCGGAAAACGAGTAGACACCCTCACTGTTGGTCACCGTCGCGCGCACGCCAGCACCGTCGGCGCGGATTGCCGTGACGGTCACACCGGCCAGGGGACGCTTGTCGGGGTCGGTCACCACACCCACGATCGCGCCAAATCCGGCGCTGGCGCTCGCAGCCACCGCCTGGGACGATGGCGCGCCCGGGGCGCCAGTCAGCGCGCCGGCCGCGGGCCCCTGGCCGGCGCCCGCCACTGTTGCCGCGGCGAGCCACGTGGTCGCAAGGGGAATCGCAAACCTGCGCGATGACATGGCCGCATCTCCAGCACTTCCTCACCAGTGCACTAGGATTGCGGATGACGGTCGGTGGCGGGAGACGCGCTGGTATTAGAAAACGGGAAAACGGCAGCCCGGACTGAATTCTTAATGCGCTGCTAATATCCGGGCGTCACAGAGGTCCCCGTGCGAGCGTGGCCGGCGGCCAATGCTCATTCATCGCCGCTTGGAGTCGGCTTTTACGGCCGCTTGTGCGACTCGATTAGTTCGCGAACCCCGGCAAGCGAGCTCTCGGCTGCGGCGGCGTCACCGCGCGCGCACGCCCGGCTGCTCTTCCTAAGCTGACCCCGCATCCACTGACTTTGCCCGGCCGTGAACTCTGACCCGTCAACTGCAAATACACGCGCCAGCCCGGGTTTGTCCGGTCTGAGCGAGGTGACAATACGATCGCTGCTTTGCAGCGCCACGATCAGTGCAGGATCGCAGCCGGAGTTCGCATAGCTCACAGGTGCGCCCAGCAGGGCGAAGGCGCAGGAGATGGCAAACTTGTACTTCATCGCGCTGACTCCGATTCAGATAACCATGGGGAGTACCTGAGGATCAACCCGCTCCGGCGGTCAGGCTCTAGGACGTTCCGTTCGTGCCGGCAAGACTGAGGATACGCCGCGCGCCGGCACTCGCCAGACATGCACCTATTAAGAAATTCAGTGCCAGATGTGTGCGCGCGCACGTCATTGCGGGACGGGCGGGCACGCAGGGTGGTTCACGCCTCCACGCCGGCGCAGGGACCGGGCCCGGGTCTGAGGCGGATTTGTGACCCTTGCACTGTTGGCCGCCAGGGCTTTCGGGCGATAAGAGCTGCCATGCAAGCCAGTGCGCTCGCCATTATCACCATGCGCCGTGAGATCGCAGAACGCTACGAGCGGGTCAACCGCCTGTGGCTCGGCGCACGCACCGCGTACCGGCGTCTGCACGAGGCCCCGGTGCTGAACTTGGCGGCACTGCGCGGTGCATCGCTGCGGCTTGACCAGCTCACCACCGGGCGTGCTGCCCTGCTGCGCGACCTGAAAGCGCTCTCGGACTAGGTTAGCCGCGCTCGCCGAGCAGGCGCGCCGGCAGGAATACCAGCGCGCGCACCAGCGCGAAAGCCCCGCCCACTGCGATTCCCAGTAGCCGGAATGGCAACATAAGCAGCCACACGATCGGCAGCAGCACGAGCGCCAGCAGCGCCAGTGGCCAGCAGATCGCCAGCAGCAACAGCCACAGGATGAAACCAACCATAGGGCACCTATCGGGCAGGCCAGCGGTGCAGGCGGCTGCACGCGCGCAAGAGGGTACTTTAACTCCGCCGCGAGCACGCGTCGCCGGTGCGTCACGGTAGATGCGTCCGGGTGCTCCAAACAAGCGATAATCATCGCCGGCGTCGCCCCCAAAAGTGCAAAGGCCTGACCGCGTGACCAGCGCCCTCTTCCGACCCGCCGCCCGCGTCCGCCCGGGCGACCGCGTGGCCGTCATTGCTCCGGCCAGCGGCTTCGACCGCCCGTCCTTTGAGCTCGGCCTGAAAGTGATCGCAAATCGCTACCATCCGGAATTCTCGGAAGGGATCTTCTCCCGCCACCGCTACCTGGCCGGCGATGACGAGCGCCGCCTGGGCGAGCTGCTCGCAGCGCTCGCCGAGCCGTCGGCACGGGCGGTGTTCTGCGCGCGCGGCGGTTATGGGGCGACACGCCTGCTCACACGGCTGGCCGGCATGCCCGTGCCGGGGGAGCGCAAGCTCCTGGTCGGTTTTTCCGACATCACCGCGCTGCACCTGTGGCTGCAGGCACACGGCTGGATCAGCATCCACGGCCCGGTGCTCACCCAGCTGGGGCGCCTGGACCCGGCCACGCACGCACGGCTCTTTGAGCTCCTGGAGTCCGGGGCAGCCGCCGCACCCTTGCTCGGTACTGACACCTACGTCGGCGGCAGCACCGAGGGACGCCTCGTGGGCGGCAACCTGTCGGTACTCTCGCGGGTCATCGGCACCCCTTTCATGCCGGTGCTCCAGGATACCGTGCTGCTGCTCGAGGACCAGGGCGAGCGCCCGTACCGCATCGACCGGATGTGGACCCACCTCGCACTCGCCGGGGTGTTCGCGCGCGTGCGCGGCATCGTGCTGGGCAGCTTCACCCAGTGCGAGGAGAAGGACGCGCCCTACTCCAGTGCCGAGCTGCTGCGCGAGCTGGCCGAGGCGACCGGGCTGCCGTGTGCCGCCGGGTTCCCGATCGGCCACGGCGCGGCGAACGAGCCGGTGCCCCTGGGCGTGCGCGTGCGCCTCGATGCCAGTGATTGCCGGCTGACATTCCTGGAGCCGGCGGTCAGCCCCTAGAACAGCGTCCCGCCCTCGCCCAGCATCGCCTTGCGCACCAGCGGGATCGGCGGCCCGCCGTAGGACAGGAAGGCGTTGTGGAAGTCGTACCAGTACCTGCGCGGGTCCGCCTGCCCCGCGGCTGCGGGCTGGCGGGCCACCCAGTCGGCGCGCAGCTTCAGGATCATGAGCTTGCCTAGGGTGTACTTGAGGTACTCCGGGTCATAGGTGCCGCGCGCGGCCTGCTGGCGCGCATTGCCCGGATCATAGAAGGCTTGCTCGCGGAACATGCGCTCGGACTCGGCGATGCTCATGCCCCGGGTATGCATGCCGATGGCCGACAGGTAGCGCACATCGCGCAGCAGCGCCTCGACCAGCTGGCCGACGTGCTGCTCCGGGTCGCCGTCGCCCAGACCCTCATCCCACATCATCTCCTCGCCGTAGTGCGCCCAGCCCTCGGCGTAGGTGTAACCGACCCACAGGGCGGCGATCTTGGACGGGTTGCGGTTGGAGTGCAGGAACTGCAGGAAGTGCCCGGGCCAGACCTCGTGCACGCTGGTGTAAAGCAGCGCCGCCCTTCCCGGGATGTAGGCGGCGCGCTCGCGCGCGCTCCAGGAAGGATCCGGCGGGGCGATGTAAAAGGTGTATGCCACGCCCTTGTCGTAGGGACCGGGAGTGTTGATGTAGGCGCCATTGGCGCGGTTGTAGGGCGGCGCCTCGGCAACCTGGCATACCTCGTCGCTCGGTATGGCCACGACGTGATGGTCGACGATGAACTGCCGCAGCTGTGCGAGCTGCGCCCGCGCGCCCTGCACGGCCCCGCCCTGCGGCTTGTGCGCGGCCATCTTCTGCACGCAGGCAGCCAGGCTGCCGCCGGGCAGGTACTGCGCGCACGTGCGCCGCAGCAACTGCGTGTTGCGGTCCAGGTCGGCGCGGCCGATCTCCAGCAGGCGCGCCACCGGCACCTCGACCCCTTCGGTCGCCTTGAGCATCTCGAGGAACAGCGGCTCGCCCATGGCAAAGTCAGCGGTGGCATGGGCGCGCTGCCCCTCCAGCCAGCTCTTCAGGCTATCCATCGCCCGCGCGGCCGCCTCATCGGCCTGCGCCAGCTGCGTCTGGATCAGCGGATCGGCCACGTCGGCGAACATGGGCGCGACGTCGTCGCGGAAGAAACTCGCGTAGCCGTCGAAGCCGGCGACGCCGCGGTCGATGAAGGACGCCGGCAGCGGTGTGCGCAGGTTGGCGCGCACGTCCGCCGCGATCTGCGGGATGCTGCGTGCGTAAGCGATGAACGCCTGCAGGCGCTTCTCGAGAGGCGCATAGGCGCGGTTCAGGTATACGTCCGGGTCGAGCTGGTCGACGTACCAGGCCGGGTTGGTGAAGGGGGAACGCGCCCGCTCCAGCCAGAACAGGTCAGCGTCGATGATGCTGTATACATGGTCGCGCTCGAAGCGCTCCGCCGGCGTGAGTGCCGCCGCGGGCAGCGCCTCGGCCGCGGCCCGCACCTGGTGCAGGCGCGCCACCTCGCGCGCGATGCCCGCCGCGCTCAAGTCGGGCATCTGGCCGTCGAACTCGTGCCGCCCGGCCTGCACGGCGAAGAACGGGTTGGCCTTGAAATAGTCGGCGATGAAGCGCGCACTGTATGCCGGCCACGGATCGGCCGCGGCCGTCGTCGGCCGGCGGCGCGGGGGCGGGCCCGCTGCAGGCCGCCAGGCCCATCAGGACAGCCACGGCCAGGCCACGGGCCAGTTGCAACGCCATTCGCACGATGTCTCCCCGTCCCCAGTGCTGCCGGTCAGTCGATCCGCTGCGCCCGCAGCCCCACCAGGGCGCCACCCGGGTCGCGCTCCAGCTGAAACTCGATGGGGCGGCAGCAGACCTCGCAGTCTTCTATATAAGAAGGCTCGTCCGCGGTCAGGTCGACGCGGGTTTCGAGCCGCTCGCCGCAGTAAGGGCACAGCACTGCAACGAACTCCTCGGGCGCCAGACGCGCTCCGGTGCCCGGCTCCCATACCGGCTCCAGCCCATACAGCTGGTCGACGCTGTCGCTGTCCAGCTGCCCTATGCGCTGCCGCAGGCGGTCAAGTTCCGGGGTCGTGCGTCGTTTGCTCATTGCATGGGGGCGTTGCGAACTGCGATGCTGCGCGCTGTCCAGGAGCTAGCGAGGATACCCCATGGCGACTGTCCGGGCCGGTGCACTGCTGGCGTGCGCCGCAGCCGTTGCGCTGTGGGGCTGCGTCGGTCCCACGGCCTCGCCGGACATGCCGCAAGGGGTCTCACTCGCCGGCAGCTGGAAGCTGAACCACGCCGCGAGCGACGACCCGCAGAAGGTACTCGCCAAGATGCGTGACCAGGCGACCAAGCTCATCAGGCATCAGCAGGCGGAGATCGCCGCGCGCACCGGCACGCTGCCGCCGGATGTCATGGGCGATTCACCCGCGCCCGAAAGCACCGCGCCGCCGGCCGCTGCGCCGGCCCCGCGGCGGGGCGACCCACTGCGCCGTTCGCCCATGGCCTCGGTCATCCGCGCCATGCTCGAGCGAGGTGACTTCCTCACGGTGCATCAGTCACCGACCGAGTTCGTGCTGGACTACGGAACCTCGCGCCGCAGCTTCACCCCGGGCCTGCACAGCGTGGTCTCCGCAGAGGGCGGCGTCGGGGATCAGACCGCCGGCTGGCACCACAAGTCCTTCCTCATCAGGGTCAAGCCGCAGAACGGCCCGGAGGTGACGGAGACCTACGCCCTCTCCGCCGATGGCAAGCAGCTGATCGAGATCTTCGCCGTCGCCAGCTCCGAACTGCCGGCGGAGACGCTCAGGCGCGTCTACGACCCGACCAGCGAGACTGCGCCGCGGCAGCTGCCGACCACCGACTGAGGGCTCAGGGCAGGGATGCGCCACACCCCGGTACTCGTGCTCGCCATGCTGCTCGGCGGCGGCGCCGGGCTGCGCGCCCAGCAGGCCGAGGCGCCGGCGGAAGCGCAGCCCATCCAGGAGGTCGTCGTCGAGGGCCAGCACGAGGGCCCGCGCATGTGGAAGGTGCACAAGGGTGACCACACGCTGTGGATCCTGGGCACGATCTCGCCGCTACCGAAGAAGATGGTCTGGAAGCCGGATGCCGTGCGCGAGGTGCTGCAGCAGACCCAGGAAGTGATCCCGGCCTGGCCGACCTACGGCATCGGCGCCAATCCCATCACGGCAGTGCGGGTGTTCATCGAGTGGCGGCGGCTGCAGAAGCCGCCCGACAACCTGCCGCTGCGCGAGACCCTGCCGCCGGCGCTGTACGCGCGCGTCGAGTCGCTCAGGAACCGCTACGACCCGAAGAACACGAAGATCGAGGGCATGCGCCCGATGCTGGCCGCGCGCGAGCTGCTCACCAAGGTGTTCGATGCTTCCGGGCTTGCCGTGCGCAACGAGGTGCAGCAGTCCGTGCTCGACCTGGCACGCGCGCAGGACGTGCGCGTGCACCAGGACAAGATCAAGATCGAGGACCCGGTCGATGTGCTCAAGGACGTCGGTGCCACGCCGCTGGACCGCGAGGTTGCCTGCCTGGATTCGGTAGTCACGCTCCTGGAGACGGACCTCGCGACCATGCAGGCGCGCGCCAATGCCTGGGCACTCGGGGACGTCGATGCGCTGCGCAAGCTAGCCCACACCGAGGACCGCACGGCCTGCGTCGCCGCGGTGTCCACCTCCGAGCGCGTGCGCGCCCTCATCGCCCGCGCGCAGGACAACTGGATGATCGCGGCGCAGGACAGCCTGAACCGCAACCGCGGCACGCTGGCGGTGCAGTCCATGGACCGCCTGCTCGGGGATCACGGGGTGCTGGCCGCGCTGCGCGCCCGCGGCTACACCGTCGAGGGGCCATAGCTAGCTGCCGAGTGCGCACCCCCAGGCAATCAGCAGCGAGGCGAGCGCCGCGGCGCCGCTGAGCCACTGCGGCACGCGCGCCAGAACGGCGTTCAGGCGCGGCAGCGCCACGGTGGCACCGAGCACGGCGCCGACGGCGAAGCCTGCCACGTGCGCGATGACGTCGGTTTGCGTGCCCTCCGCGCCCGCGCCGGTCCAGCCCAGCAGGATGACTCCGGCAACCAGCGGCCCCCAGCGCCGGGCCCAGCGCTGCGGCAGCAGGTAGCGCTCGCGCCACGAGTACGCGGACATCGCCCCCAGGCAGGCGAACACCGCGGTCGAGGCGCCGACGGAGAGGTGCTCGGGAGGCCCGAACAGGCCCTCGACCAGGTTGGCCAGCGCCGCACCGGTAACGGTGAGGAACCAGGCGGTGCCCACCCCCATCTGGCGCCCAGCGAGATAGCCGAACCAGACGCCCGCGGCCAGGTTCGCCGCCAGGTGCGGCCCGTCCATGTGCAGGGTGAGCGCGGTCCACGCACGCCACCACTGCCCGGCCTGCACGCGCGCGGCATCCATCTCGCCCAGGTCGAAGGCATCCAGGCGCACCAGACCGCGCGCCAGCACCGCCGCCACCCCCACGAGCACGGCGACGTAGGCGATGCAGCCGACCCAGGCGTGCGGATACAACGGCGGCGGCGGCGGTGGCGGTGGCGGCGGCCGGTTCTCGCTCTCGTACTGCAGCAGGTGGCGGGTCGCGTAGCCGGCGGCCTCCGTGGGCACCTGCAGCAGGAAGGCGCCCTCACCCAGCACCACGACGCCGCTGACGCCCACCGCCGTGAGCACCAGCAGGCGCTCGTCACAATCGCGCCGGCGCGGTGAGCGGTAGACGGTGCTTAGCCCCTGCTCATCCATTCGTCCCCGCCCGACTCAGGAGGAGTGCCGGCGCAGGTGCAGCGCGGCCATGACACGCCGCGCGGGGTCCCCGAGCAGCTCGTACACCGCCGCGGTGGATTGCAGCAGCGCGCTCGAGTTGGGCAGAAAGCTGGACAGGTCGTGCTGCGAGGGCGCCCAGACGTTCACCGGGGCGGGCACCACGGCGAGGCCTGCGCTCTGGAACTCGGCGCTCGCGCGCCACTCGTGCGCGGCATCGGTGACCAGCAGCACGCGCGTGATGCCCTGCGCGCGCAGGATCGACGCGGACAGCTGGGCGTTCTCGAAGGTGTCACGCGAGTGGCTCTCGACCCAGCGCACCGGCACGGCGAAATCGCGCGCCAGCGTTGCGCGCATGGCCTGCGCCTCGGTGGGCGTGCCGGTGACCAGCACCGGCAACCCCGTGCGGTGGGCGAGGTAGGCGCCGTAGGCGAGCCGCTCGAGCAGCCCGCCGCTGACGGCCGGCTCGCCGCCATACTCCGGGGCCGACGCGCGCGCCATGCTGCCGGCGAGGATCACGATGACCTGGGCCTGGATCGGCTGCCCCAGATCCAGCGTCGGAGTGCGTTGCGCGGCGCGCGCCAGCACGCCCGCCACGACCGGCAGCGATAGCAGCCACAGGGTGCCAAGTCCTGCCACCAGCAGCGTCCAGCCGGTGCGGCGTGCGCGCGGCGAACTCCGGGCGCGCAGCAGCCAGAGCCCCGCGAACGCCACCAGCAGGGGCCCCGCCGGGGGCAGGATGAGAGTGCGCAACAGGGACTTCAGCGTGACGAACATGCGCGAGCCTACAGGCGGATATGCTGCCAGGCGCGCGAGCGCCAGCGCAGGAACAAGGTACTGCCCAGGACAATGATGTAGACCAGTACCGCCACCCAGCCGCCTACCGCGCCGTAGCCGTACTGGGGCAGGAAGTGCACCCAGCCCTGGCCTGGAGCAAAGATCAGCGCGTGCGCCAGCGGCACGAACAGCAGCAGCGACACGGGCAGCACCAGCAGCGCCGGAACCTTGACGTCGCCGGCGCCGCGCAGGCACATGCTGCTGCCCAGGTTCAGGCCGTCGAAGAACTGGTAGCCGGCCGCGAGCCACAGCAACCGCGTCCCCAGTGCCACTGCGGCCACCGCATCTGCATCGTGCGCGCCGGTGAAGAACGGCAGCAGCCAGCGGCCGCTCAAGGCTATGAGCACGCCGATGCCGCCCATGTACAGCGCAGCCAGCAAGATGGTGCGGTTGCCCACCCGCACCGCCCAGTCCCGGGCGCCCGCCCCGATCGACTGGCCCACCAGCGTGGTGCCGGCCGAGGCAATACCGAAGCCGGGCATGTAGGCGAGCGAGGTCAGGATCACCACCATCTGCGTGGCGGCCCCGTCAGCGGTCCCCAGGCGCGTCTGCATCATCTGGAAAATGGCGAAGCCAAGCAGGTCCGCCGCCGGTGACAGCCCCATGGGCACGCCAAGTCGCAGCTGCTGCATCAGCCGCCCGCCATGCAGTCGCCAGGTCAGGTGGGAGCGGTATGCCTGCCGATAGTGCGGGCGCAGGAAGATCGCCAGCGCGAACAGCAGGCCGATCACCTGGGCGACGTTGGTCGCCCACGCCGAGCCTGCGATTCCCCAGCCCATGCGGAAGATGAATACCTGGTTCAGCAGCGCATTGGCCACCGTGGTCACGATGCTGATGACCAGGGTGATGCGTGGCCGGCCTATACCGTTGAAAAACCCCAGCAGCGCCCAGACCGCCGCCCCCACGCAGGCGCCACCCACGCGCGGGAACCAGAACGCGGCCGCCAGGTCCTGGACCTCCGGGGCCAGGCCGAACGGGGCGAGAATCAGGTGGCTGGCGGAGCCCACCAGTATGAACAGCGGCGCAGCGCAGACCATGGCCCACAGCGCCGTCCACACTGACTGGCTCGCCCGCCAGTAACGCCGGGCGCCGAAGCTCTGGGCAACGAGGGTCTGCACGGCGGTGGTCGCGCCGCCGAGCACCAGCACCGCCACCATGACCAGCCACTGCACCGCGCCGACCGCGGCCAGCGCCTTGGTGGAGATGCGCCCCATGAACCACATGTCCGTGAGGTTGAGAATGATCTGCACCGCGCTGTTGGCCATGAGCGGCAACGCCAGCGCCAGCACCAGGCGCTGGTCCACGTGAGCGCGGCCGGCCGCGTCGATGCGCTGTGCCGGCAGACTCGCGCGGACGCGCGCCGCCGGGGACCGAGCGGGTGATGTGGTGGGGAAGACCATGGCAACATCCTGAACAATCAGTCATTCTCGCACACTGCTTCTAACGGGAGATGCGCGGTGGCCGCAGGCAAGAAGAAGGCAGCAGCCGGCAAGCGCACGGCCGCGCGCACGCGCGGCCGTGGTGGACTGGCGCCTGGCAAGAGCAGCCGCGGACTCGACGCCGCACAGGTGGCCGTGGCGCTGGATGACCCGGCCATCGCCGAGCTGGCCGCCATGGTGCGCAGCGCCGGCGGCGCGCCGATCGGCGCCTACCGCGAGCCGCTCGGCGGACGCGCGCTGCTGTTGGCCAGCCTGCCCTTTGGCGCCGTGCAGCCGACGCCCTTCCAGCGCGACCTGTCCCCGACGCACGCCAAGCGCCTGGCCAAGGCGATCGAGGAGACCGCCGCATTCCTCGACCCGCTCATTGTGGTGCGCGGTGAGGACGGGCGGCTGTGGACTCCTAACGGGCGGCACCGCCTGGCGGCAGCCAAGGTGCTCGGGCTGAAGCAGATCACCGCACTCATCTCGCCGGATGATTCGCTGGCGTACCGCATCCTCGCCCTCAACACCGAGAAGGCGCACAACCTCAAGGACCGCAGCCTCGAGGTCATCCGCATGGCGCGCAACCTCGCCAAGCAGCGCGGGCGCGAGCCGGAGGACAAGTTCGTCGCCGAGTTCGAGGCCGCGGAATTGCTCACCCTCGGGGTGGTGTACGAAAAGAATCCGCGCTTTGCCGGGGGCGCCTACAGCTCCTTCCTGAAGAAGGTCGACCGCTTCAGTGAGCGCACGCTGGCGGCGAGCCTGCGCCAGCGCGAGGACTATGCGGCGCGGCTGATCGAGATCGATACCCGCGTGAAGGCGGTGATCGCCGGCCTCACCGCGCGCGGCTTCAAGTCCCCGTACCTGCGCAACTACGTGGTCGCGCGGATCAACCCGGTGCGCTTCCACAAGGCGAAGAAGGGTGACAAGGCTCCGCCCATGCCGATTGCCCAGGCGCTCACGCGCATGGCGGCGGCGGCCCGCAGCTTCAACCTGGGTTCGGTGTCCAATTCCGACCTCGCCTGGGTGGCAGTCGGGGCGGCGTCCGACTAGCGCCGGCGCCGGCGCGGCGGCGCTGGCGGCAGCGGGGGCGGCACGTCCACCTCCGGCAGCTGCCGCAGGTAGCCGTCGTCGGCGTAGGTGAGCCCGTAGCCGAAGGGAAACAGCGGGGCCTCGCCGGGCAACCCGTCCACCGCCGGCGGCCGCGGCGTTGCCGGCCAGGAAAAGGGCAGCGTGCCCCGGAAGTCGAAGTTCACCGCGCCGTCGGCTGCACGGAACAGCACCTCCGCGATGGCGCCGCCCTCCGGACCGGGGAGCCAGGCGGCGACGAAGCTGTCGGCTGCGTTGAGCTCCGCATTCACCCACAGCGGACGGCCCGAGAGAAACACCGCCACCACGGGCACGTCCAGGGCGTGCAGGCGCTTCAGCAGCGCCAGGTCGCGCTTGTCGCCGGGGCTGTACTCCAGGGTATGCACGTCGCCGGCGTATTCGGCGTAGGGATTCTCGCCGAACACGACGATGGCCACGTCCGGACGCGTGGTGAACTGCCCGTCCGGGCTCAGGTTCGGCGTGCCCCCGCCGGCGGCCACGCAGCGTGCGATGCCGGCGTAGATGGACTCGGCGTGCGGAAAATCCTGGTTGGGCTCGGTCCCCTGCCAGTCGATGGTCCAGCCGCCGCTCTGCTTGGCGATGCTGTCGGCCCCGTCACCGGTGACCAGCACGCGCAGCGCCCGGGACAGCGGCAGCAGGTGGTTGCGGTTCTTCAGCAGCACCAGCGATTCGCGCACCGCCCGGCGGGCCACCGCGCGGTGCTCGGGCGAGCCGAGCAGGTCGTAACGGCCGGCATAGGGACGCGCGGAGGGCCGGCCCTCGGTATCCAGGTGCGCGCGCAGCTTCACGCGCAGCACGCGCCGCACGGCATCGTCCAGGCGCGCCCCGGTGATCTGACCGGAAGCGCTCTCGGCCAGGGTGTTGTTGAGCAGCTCGTGCCAGCCATCGGGTGCCATCAGCATGTCGATGCCCGCATTCACCGCGGCGGGGCAGTCGGTGGCGGTGCACCCGGGCAGCTGCGCGTGCCCGTTCCAGTCCCCGATCACCAGTCCCTCAAACCCGAAGCGGCCCTTGAGCACCTCGGTCAGCAGGGCGTGGTTGCCGTGCATCTTCTGGCCCTGCCAGCTCGAGTAGGACGCCATGATCGTCTGGGCGCCGGCGGCGATCGCCGCCTGGTACCCCGGACTGTCAAGCTCCAGCAGCTGCTTCTCGGTGTGCAGGTTGTCGCCCTGGTCCTTCCCCGCGGTACCACCGTCGCCCAGGAAGTGTTTCGGCGTGGCCAGGACGTGGGCGGCGTCCAGAAACTGGGGTGTCCCGGGCTCCCCCTGCAGGCCCGTCACCATGGCCACCGCGTACTGGCGCACAACTTCCGGGTTCTCGGAGTAGCTCTCGTAGGTGCGGCCCCAGCGCGCATCGCGTGCCACGGCCACGGTCGGGGAAAAGGCCCAGTCCAGGCCGGTGACCCGCACTTCCAGCGCAGTGATCTCGCCAATACGGCGGATCAGCTCCGGGTCGCGGGCAGCCCCCAGGCCGATGTTGTGCGGGAATATCGTGGCCCCGGGGATGTTGTTATGCCCGTGGACGGCATCGGTCCCCCACAGCACCGGGATGACGGTGGCCCCGGGGCCGCCGACCGAGGCCTCATAGAACCGATCCGCCAGGGCGAGCCACTCACTCGGTGCAGTAAGTTTGTCGTCGCCGGGCGCAGAGTTGCCACCGTTCAGGATCGAGCCGAGGGGATAGTGCCGCAGGTCATTGGGAGTCACGCTGCCGATATCGGCCTGGATCAGCTGGCCGACCTTCTGCTCGGGTGTCATGCGCGCGAGCAGTTCCTCGACGCGCGCCTCCAGTGCCTCGTCCCGGGGCAGCGCGGGCGCAAGTTCAGGCCAGCGCTGCGGATGGATGGCCGGCGCCGGCTCGACTGCTGCGATGACCGTCGGGACCACCACGAAGGCCATCAGTGCGCCCCCGCAATACCCGGCGACCTTGGCCGGTCTCCTGTTCATGGTGGCTAGGATACACACCAGAGGTTCTCACACATGCTCGATCCCGCATCCCAGGCCCGCGGCCTCGATACCGGCCCCGCCGCCCGACGCCACTCGCCACTCACCGCCACCGAGCAGCCTGACCTGCTGCTGATCGAACGTGCTCGCGCCGGCAGCGAGCAGGCAACCGAGGCACTCATTCGCCGCTATGCACGCCGGCTGTTCCGCGTCGCGCGCAGCGTGATTGTTGATGACGAGCGCGCTGAACTTGCCGTGCAGGAAGCGTGCATCGCCGCCTTCGGCGACCTCAGCCGCTATGAGCCCACCGGCAAGTTCGCCGCATGGCTGACACGCCTCACGTACCAGCACGCGCGCAGTGCGCGCCACCCGGGCTGGCTGTCGCAGCGGCCCGCCGCCGTGACCGCCCCGGCCGGGCAGCTGCAAGAGCGCCGCGAGCTGACGCATGCCATCGAGCAGCTGCCGGAAGTATTCCGCACCGTCTTCGTCCTGCGTGTCCTCGAGGGCATCAGCGGCATCGAGAGTGCCGCCTCGCTGGGCGTGCACGAGACCACGGTGCGCACGCGGCTGTTCCGCGCCCACCGCCGGCTCGATGCCGACCTCGTGCGCAGCATCCGCCTGCAGCCGGACCTGCTGGACCTGCCGGCCGGAGCTGTGCAGCGCCTGGTCACTGCAACCCTCGCCCACCTGCCGCGACACCCGGCCCCCGCCGCGGCCCCTACAGCACCCTAGCGCCGGCCCGCCTCACGGTACCGCAAGACCGGTGAGGCGGGCGCTTTCGCGCCACAGCCGTTCGGCGTCTGCCTCGTCCTGGGCCGCCACGCTGGGCGTGGCCGGCTGGCAGTCCGCGTAATACCCGCCGTTGCTGCCGGCCAGCTCGGGCGCGCTTGCCAGGAAGACGCTGGTGCGCGCCCCATCCCGCGCCGAGCGCATGAACAGGCGGCCGAACGTCCTCATCAGCACCTGCATCCACGGCGGCCCGTCGTGAAACAGATGGCTGCGCACCAGTCCCGGGTGCAGTGAGTTTGCGGTCACGCCGCTGCCAGCCAGCCGCTGCGCCAGGGCGCGCGTGAAGAGAATGTTGGCCAGCTTGGAGCGCGAGTACGCCGGCCACAGCCCGGAGACCCTGTTGTTCATCAGGTCTTCGAAATCAAGGCTCGCGCGCCGGTGCGCGGCCGACGCCACGACCACGATGCGCGCCGGCGCGGACGCCCGCAGCTTCGGCAGCAGCAGGTTGGTGAGCAGGAACGGGGCGAGGTGGTTGACCGCAAAGGTGAGGTCGTAGCCTTCGGCGCTGCGGGCATGGCCTGGGCTCATCATGCCGGCGTTGTTCACCAGGACATCCAGGCGCGGCAGTGTTGCGGCGAGCTCCTGCGCCAGGGCGCGCACCCGTGCCAGCTGGGAGAAGTCGGCAAACACCGGCCGCACGCGCGGACTGCCGGTATCCTGGGCAACCCGGGCGGCCGCGGCGCGCGCCGACTCCGGGTCGCGGCCGTGCAGCACGACGGTCGCCCCGGCCGCGGCCAGCGCGCGGGCCGTGGCTAACCCGATTCCACGCGTTGCACCGGTGACGAGGCAGATCTTGCCGTTCATACTCTTACCGATATTAGTGCCTCGCTAGGCGCGCGTGCAGCAAAGCCGCGCCGCAGGCGGGCACGGCGGACCGTGACGAGGACACCCTGAAAGACATAGCCAGTGCATTCCTGCTGACCTTTGCCGGGCTGTTCCCGATCGTAAATCCGATCGAGGCCGCGCCGTTCTTCTTCAGCATGACCTCGGGCCTGTCAGCGGCCGAGCGGCGCGTGCTGGCACGCAAGGTGGCCTTCAACGGCTTCGCGCTGCTGCTCGGCTCGATGGTGCTCGGTCCCTACCTGCTCGAGTTCTTCGGCATCCGCCTGCCGGTGGTACGTATCGCCGGCGGGCTGGTGGTCACCGCGCTCGGCTGGAAGCTGCTCACCCAGGAGGACTTCTCCGACCACCCGGACTCCGGCGACTTGCCGGCCGGCGGCAGGCGCAAGATCGGCAGCTTCTACCCGCTGACGATGCCTCTGACCGTGGGGCCCGGCTCGATGTCAGTGGCGATCACGATCGGCAGCCGCAAGTCGGCGGGCATCCCACCCCTGGCGGAGATTGCCCGGCACATGACCGGGGCGCTGCTGGGGATCGTCGCGATCGCCATCACGATCTACCTTGCCTACCGCTTCGCCTCGACGATGGCGCGGGTGCTGGGCGAGACCGGCGTCGAGGTGCTGGTGCGCCTGTCGGCGTTCATCCTCATGTGCATCGGCATCGAGATCATCTGGAACGGCTACACTTCCCTGATCGCCTTGCCTCCTTAGCCGCGCGTGCGTCGCGGCGGCGCCGCGCGCAATGAGCCCTGACGGCGCGGGCGCAGCTGCCCTGCATCTTCAGGCGCTGCGCGGAACCGCGGGTGGCTCGTCCTCGCGGATGCCGAACCAGGCGACGTACAGGGCCGGCAGAAATACCAGCGTGAGGACCGTGGCTACCGCGAGTCCACCCATGATCGCCAGCGCCATCGGTCCCCAGAACACTGTCGGGGCGATCGGGATCATGCCGAACACCGCGGCGGCGGCGGTGAGCAGGATCGGACGAAAGCGGTTCACGGTCGCCTCGATCACCGCGTCCCAGCGGCTGCGTCCGCTGCCGATCTCGGTCTCGATCTGGTGCACGAGGATCACGGAGTTGCGCACTATCATGCCCACGAGCGCGATGATGCCCAGGATCGCCACGAAACCCATGGGCTTGTGGGCAATGAGCAGGGCCAGTACGACGCCGATCAGACCGAAGGGCGCGACACTGAGCACCAGGAACAGGCGACTCACGCTCTGCAGCTGCACCATGAGCACGATGAGCATGATCAGGGCCGCTAGCGGCAGTCCGGCCGCGACCGAGCGCAGCGACTTGGCACTCTCCTCCGCCGTGCCGCCGACCTGCACCCGATAGCCGGGCGGGAAGCTCGCTTGCAGCGCCGCCATCTTCTGCTCGAGTGCGCCGATGACGGTCGCCGGCAGCACCGCGCCCACTAGGTCAGCCGAGACGGTGATGGTCGCCACGCGGTCGCGACGCCACACCAGCGGCCAGTCAAGCCCGTACTCGATGCTCGCCAGCTGCAGCAGCGGCACGCTCTTGCCATCGGGCAGGGGTATGGCGAGGGTCTTGAGCGTAGCCGGCGAGAGGCGCTCATCGGCCCCGGCGCGCGCGATGACATCGACCAGGTAGATGTCATCGCGGATCTGGGTGATGTTGATGCCCGAGACCACCGCATTCAGCGCCTGGGCGAGGGTCTGCGAACTGACGCCGAGCAGGCGCGCCTCGTCCTGGTTCACGCGAATGCGCAGCGTGCGCATCGGCTCGATCCAGTTGAAGTTGATGGACTGCGTGCGCGCATCGCCGGCCACCACCGCGGCCGCCTGGTAGGCGAGCTCGCTGAGCTTCTGCGGGTCCGGCCCACTGACGCGATACTGCAGGGGCCAGCCCACCGGTGGTCCCAGCTCCAGCGGCGAGAGGCGCGCTACGACCTCGGGGAACTGCTCGCTCAGCACCTTGGAGAGGCGTGCACGCAGGCGCTCGCGTGCCGCGAGGCTCTTGGTGACGATGACCACCTGCGAGAAGAAATCGTTCGGCAGTTGCACGTTCAGTGGAAGGTAGAAGCGCACCGCCCCCTGGCCGATGTAGCTCGACCAGTGATCGATGTCCGCATCCGCCTGCAGCAGTTTCTCGAAGCGCGTGGTGACGCGCTCGCTGGCATAGATCGAGGCGCTGCGCGAGAGCGTCAGGTCCACCAGCAGTTCGGGCCGGTCCGATGCCGGGAAGAACTGCTGCGGTACCAGGCGCAGACCGAGCACCGCCAGCACCAGCAGTGCCACCGTGACGGAGATCGTGGTGCGCCGCTGGCGCATGGCGCGGACCAGCAGTCCGCGGAAGCGCCCGAGGATCGCACCGGCCTGTGCCGGGCGGTGCGCCATCCTGTCCGGCAGGACGGCAACGCCAATCAGCGGGGCGAATATCACCGCGACGATCCACGAGGTCAGCAGCGCGATGGTCACTACCGCGAACATCGAAAAGGTGTACTCCCCCGCGGCGCTCTTGGCGAAGCCCACGGGCACGAAGCCCGCCGCGGTGACCAGCGTGCCGGTCAGCATCGGGAAGGCGGTCGAGGTGTACGCGAAGGTCGCGGCACGCACCTTGTCCATGCCCTCCTCCAGCTTGGTGACCATCATCTCCACGGTGATCATGGCGTCATCGACCAGTAGGCCGAGCGCGATGATCAGCGCGCCGAGGGACACGCGCTGCAGATCGATATCACTTACCTGCATCGTCACGAACACCGCAGCCAGCACCAGCGGGATCGAGCAGGCGACCACCGCCCCGGCGCGCAGGCCGAGGCTGAGGAAACTCACTCCCAGCACGATCGCGATGGCCTCCCACAGCGCGGCCATGAAGTCATTGACGGCCACGCGCACCACCTGCGGCTGCGCGGCGACCAGGTGCGGCTCGAGGCCGACGGGTAATGAGGCGGTGATGGTGCGCATCACCGCACTGACGTTGCGGCCGAGCGAGAGCACGTCGCCGCCACTGCGCATCGCGATCCCCAGCCCGATGGCCGGCACGCCGTTGTAGCGGAACATCGGCTGCGGCGGGTCGGAGTAGCCGCGCCGGACGGTGGCGATGTCGCTCAAGCGGAAGATGCGCCCGTCGACCACGAAATTCACGCGGCGCAGGTCCTCCGCGTCGCGGAAGCCGCCGGTGACCTGCACCAGGATGCGCTCGTCCGCGGTCTCGACGACGCCGGCGGGTGTCACCGCGTTCTGCGCCCGCAGCGCACCGATGAGGGCGTTGCGATCGAGCTTCAGACCGGCCAGTTGGCGCGAGGAGAACTCTATATAGATCTTTTCGTCCTGGGCCCCGAAGATGTCGATCTTGGAGACATCGGGCACCTGCAGCAGCTGGGAACGTGAATTCTCGGCGTAGTCGCGCAGCTGGCGCGGCGTGAAACCGTCAGCGGTAAAGGCGTAGACAATGCCGTAGGTATCACCGAACTCGTCGTTGAATCCCGGACCCACGACCCCGGCGGGCAAGGTGCCGCGGATGTCGTCCATCTTCTTGCGCACCTGGTACCACACCTGTGGGACCTCCACTCCCGGGATGGCACCGGAGAGAGTGACGAACACCGTGGTGCGCCCGGCGGTGGTGTAACTGAGGATCGAGTCCAGGCCCGGAGTCTCCTGGAGCTTGCGCTCGATGCGGTCGGTGACCTCCTGGATGGTCTCCTCGACCGTGGCACCGGGCCAGCCCGCCTGCACAATCATCACTTTTACGGTGAAGGCAGGGTCCTCGTTGCGCCCCAGGTGCCGGTAGGAAAATATGCCCGCGGCCAGGATCATCACCAGCAGGAACCACACGAGCGCGCGATGCCGCAGCGCCCAGTCGGACAGGTTGGGGGTGCCGGCCAAGCCTCTCAGCCGCCGTCCAGGAGCTTCACGCGTTGGCCGGGAAGCAGCGCATGGCTGCCGGCGGTCACGACCCGATCGCCGTCGCGCAGGCCGCCGCCGATCACCGCGGCATCCGCGTCGTAGCGCAGCACCGTCACGGCGCGCGCAGCGACGGTGTGCGCGAGCGGGTCGACCACCCAGACCGAGGGCTTGCCCGCGATCTGAATCAGCGCCGGCCCGGGCAGGCGCACGACCGGTTCGGCGCTGAGTGTGGTGCTGCCGACCACGGTCGCCCCGAGGCGCATCGTCTCGGGAGGATCATCCAGCCCCACCTTCACCAGGTAGGTGCCCGTGGTGGGATCGGCTTGCGGAGAGACCTCGCGCACGTGGCCCACCACGCTGATGTGCGGGTCGTCACTGAGAGCGACAGTGACGCTCGGGTTCTTGGGAGCCTCGCGCATCAGCAGCGCCGGCACGTTGAACACGGCATCCTTGCCGCCCTTCTGCGCGACCTGCACCACCATCTGGCCGGCCTGCACGACCTCGCCAGGCTCCGCGCCCTTGCCGGTGACCACGCCGGCGACGTCCGAGCGCAGCTCTGTGTAGCCGACATTGTCGCGCGCGGTGCGTGCGGCAGCCGCGGCCGCGGTGACCCGTGACTGCGCGGCCGCCAGCTGCTGCTGCGCTTCATCGTACTGGGCGCGCGAGATGACTCCGGTGGCCACCAGCGCGCGGTAGCGTGCCTCGTTGTTGCGCGCCTGCACCAGCGTCGCCTGGCTGGCGGAGAGGTCCGCCTCCGCCGAGCGCAGCGAGTTCTGCGGATCCTGCGACTCGATGCGCGCCACGACCTCACCGGGTGTAACCCGGTCGCCGACGGAAACGCGTCGCTCGATCAGCCGGCCGCCGATCCGAAAGGCGAGATTGGCTTCGGTCTGGGCCTGGATCTGGCCACTCAGCGTGACCGGCTCCCCGGCCGCGCCATAGTGCACGATCAGTGACTGCACCGGCCGCACCAGCGGCGGCGGGGGCGCACGCCCGCCACAACCGGCGAGCGCAGCGAGCAGCGCGAGCATCAATGCAGCTCTCATCGGCACTCCCAAGAACTTGTGGCCGCCTCAACACGGCGGCATCAGCCCGCCCCACCCTACATCCGGGCTCGGATCGCTGGCAACGCCAGCCCAGCGCTGTCAGGGCACGGCAGCTGGTCTATCCTATCGGCGCAGGGCGCCCGGACCGGACGCGCAGGCAGAACACTCATGCACTACCAAGTTCGCACTTGCCTTTTCGCCGCGGTCGGCGCGGTTCTCGGGTTGCTCGGCTCAGTCGGCGCGCACGCGCAGTCTGGGCCGGGCTATCTGACTCCCGCGCAGGGGCTGCACATAGATTCCTGGCTGCCGCCGGCACCCGCGCGCGACTCGCTCGCCCAGGCCGCCGACGTCCAGGCGTTCTTCGACACCCGCGCGCTGGTGGCCACACCACGCGGGCAGGAAGCCCACGCCGATGATGTCATCGGCCCCCCGGAAGCGGTCGCCACGCGCTTCACGTACATCATGGGAGTGACGCTCGATCGACGCAACGCGCCCACCCTCATGCACATGATGGAGCTGGTGCGCAACGACGAGGTGTCACTGATGCAGCCGATGAAGAAGGATGTCGCGAACGGCGGACGGCGCCGGCCGTTCGTCGACTATCCGGACCGCCCAATGTGCCCGCTCGAGTTCGCCAAGCTCGGGGAGACAGGCTCTTATCCATCCGGGCACTCCGGCCTTGGCTGGCTGTGGGGGGCCACGCTGGCGGAACTTGCGCCCTCGTTTGCCGATGCGCTGCTTGCCCGCGGCATGGCCTTTGGCGACAGCCGCCTCGTGTGCGGGTTTCACTATCCTTCCGACATCACTGCCGCGCGGGTCGCCATGGGCGCGCTGCTGCAACGGCTGCACGCAGATCCCCGCTACCTCAAGGACCTGGCGCAGGCGAAGAAGGAAGTAGCCCGCGCGCTGGCGGGGGCACACCCCGGGAAATGACCTGCGCTATGCGGTGCGCGCCGCGTCGAGCATCTGCACCAGCTGGGCGCGAACCGCACTGGAATGCACCGGCAGCGCCAGAACATCTCCGGGCCTGGCCCACTCCAGCGCGTATTCAACGGCCGCCAGCTCCGTCATGCGCACCGGCAGCGCATCCTCGGGCAGGCCCGTGCCGCGCAGCACCGCGTGGATCATCCGCGGCAGCTCCCCGGGCTGCCGGCCGCGCAGATAACCCTCGCTTTCCTTGACGACCACCAGGTCGGGACGGAACTCGGCCGTGGCGCGCGCCAGCGCTTCGATCTCGGCGTCCTGGCGATTGCCCGCATGGCCGAGAATGGTTCCCAGACGCCCGCAGGCGCCGCGCAGGTGCGCGGCGACGCGCAGCAGTCCGCGCATGCCTTCCGGGTTGTGGGCGTAGTCGATGAGGATCTGCACGCCGTCGCGCTCGAAGCGCATCATGCGTCCGGAATTGTCCGCCGGGTTGGCGCCAAAGCGCGCATATTGCGCAGCAATCGTGCCGGCATCGATGCCCAGACAGAGCGCGCCGAGAGCCGCGCCGGCCAGATTGGCGATGTTGTAGCGCGCGCTGCCGTCCACGGTCAGCGGCATCGCCGCCACGCCGCCCAGGTCGTGGGTGCGGCCCTGGTGGTCTGCGATGAGATGGCCGTCGCGCACCCCGCAGGTGCTGCCGCCCGTGGCGCGATGTGTCGCCAGCACCGGGTGCTCGTGCGCCAGCGAAAACCAGCCGAGTCGGGGCGCATGGCCGAAGCGCTGCGCAAGACCGCCGGCCCGCGAGATGAGCTGGGCGTCGTCGGCATTGAGCACCAGGAGGCCCTCCGGGACGAGCACGCCGGCGACGGTGAGCTTGACGTCTGCCAAGCCTGCGAGATCGTCTATTCCGTACTCGCCGAAGTGATCGGCGCTGACATTGGTGACGATCGCCGTCAGGGCGCGCGACACGGCCAAGCCACGGCGCAGAATGCCGCCGCGGGCGGTCTCGATGATCGCCGCGTGCGCACGGCGTTCGCGCAGCACGCGCCGCGCGCCCTCGGGCCCGGAGTAATCGCCGCTGGCCTGCGGCTCGTGCTCGAAGAACACGCCATCCGTGCAGCAGTAGGCGCTCGGCCAGCCGTGGGCGCGGGCGCAGGCGGCCAGCAGGCGCACCGTGGTCGTCTTGCCGTTCGAGCCGGTGACCAGGGCGGTCGGCACGTCGTGGAGTTCCGCCCACGGCACGCTGGCGGGCGCAGGCAGCGCGGTGAGCGGGAAATCGCGTCCACCGCAGCCAGCGCCGAGCGAAAAGAGGTGGTCGTCGAGGAGGTGCGGAAGCTTGCGCTCACCGGCGGCGCGCACTAGGGCCGCCAGTGCCGGCCGCGCCTCGCGCGCGGCCAGCCGGGTGAACCTTGCCAGCGCCGCCGGCTCCGCCAGCACGGGGGGTATGACCGCGGCAGGATCGGCGGCATCCTCCAGAGCCTCCACGAGCAGCGCTTCCTCGAAGAGCCGCGTCAGCGCCGCATCGTGCCCGGCCAGCGTCGCGCACAGGGCCCATTCGTTGATCTCCGTGGCCAGGAACAGCTGGTCGCACGGCGCGGCAAGGGCCAGTGACACGCCGCTGGCGTGCGCACGAGTCACCAGGGCGCGCTCGGACCAGCCGAGGTGCTCGCGGGCGCGCGCGACGCGCTCGCGCCAGCCGGCGAGCAACGCCTCGTCCACCGGGATGCCGGCCGTTTCCAGCTGCACCCCGGTTGCGCAGAAGAATAGGTTGGGACCCGTCAGACGCCTGGAGGCGTCGAACGGGAGTCCGGTCTCGGGGTTCAGTCTTCTGCCTCCGGCGCGTAGCGCACACCGCGTTCATCGCGGATCAGGCCCTCGAGGCTGAATGGCGGTGCGACGGGCTCGCCGCCCTTGCCGGTGTCGGCGCCGGAGGCGCCATTGCCGGTAAGCACCGGCGCCGGCGCGGCTGCCGGCACGCTCACGCCAGCGGGCTTGAACTTGGTGATCTGCTTCCACGATCTCACCAGCGCATCGGCGAACACCAGCAGCAGGTCGCCCGCCTGGCCCATGCCCAGGGCAGCGGCGATCGCCTCCTGCTCGTCCGGAATGATCGAGATGGCACTCTGCGGCACACCGGCCGCGCGCAGCGCCTGGGCCTGGATGCGCGGCACCTCATCGGGAGCGCGCTCGCGCAGGCTGTCGTCGCGCCGGCAAATGTAGTGATCGAAGCGGCCCGCAACCGCCTGTGCGATAGCCACCAGGTCCTCGTCACGACGGTCGCCGGGGCCAGCCAGCACGACGATGCGCCGCCCGGTAACGTCCAGCCGCTGCGCCAAGTCGGCCAACGCGGCCACCGCGTGGGCGTTGTGCCCGTAGTCGAACAGCACCTTGAAGGGGTGCTCGTTGAAGACGTTCATGCGCCCAGGCGCCTGGAAGAACGTCGAATCGAAGGTACGCAGCCCCTGGCGGATGGCGTCGAGCTTGATGCCGAGCGAGAACGCCATCGCCGCGGCGAACATCGCGTTCTGGACGTTGTGGGTGGCACGTCCCTCGAGCGTCGCCGGGATCAGGTGCGTCCACAACAGGGGGATGTGCCCGCTGCGGTCGTAGAGGGTGATCATCTGGCCATTGACGCCCGCCTCGAGCGCACAGGCACGGCCGCCGGCGCGGATGTGTTCACGTACCAGCGTGTGCTGCGGATTCATGGTCACGTAGCAGATGTTTTTGGCCTCGGTGTAGCCGGACATGCGCAGCACCAGCGGATCGTCGGCGTTGAGCACCGCACAGTCGGTCGCGACCTCGACCACGATGCGCTTGACTTCGGCGAGCTGCTCCAGGGTATCAATGCCCTTCAGGCCCAGATGGTCCGCCTGCACGTTTAGCACGGCCCCGACGTTGATCTCCTTCACGCCCATGCCGGCGCGCAGCAAGCCACCGCGCGCGGTCTCCAATATCGCGATGTCGATCTGCGGGTCCGCCAGCACCATGCGTGCCGAGACCGGTCCGGTCATGTCGCCCTGCACGGTACGCTGGCCGTCGATGTAGACCCCATCGGTGGTCGTGAGTCCGGGGGTGAAGCCAGCCATCTTGGTCAGGTGCGCAAGCATGCGCGCCGTCGTGGTCTTGCCGTTGGTGCCGGTAACGGCCGCTATCGGCACGCGCGCGGACGCGCCGGCGGGAAACAGCATATCAATGACCGGCGCCGCCACGTCGCGCGCGGTGCCCTCGCTTGGCGCCACGTGCATGCGGAAGCCCGGTGCGGCATTGACCTCGCAAATGCCGCCGCCGATGGCGCGGTAGCTTTCGGTGATGTCCTTGGACAGGAAGTCCACGCCGCCCACGTCCAGCCCTATGGCGCGCACAGCGCGCTCGGCCATTTCCCGGTTGTCAGGATGGATGACATCGGTCACATCCGTGGCCGTACCGCCGGTGGAGAGGTTGGCGGTTGAGCGCAGGTAGACGACCTGGCCCTTCTGCGGCACCGTCTCAGCGGTCATGGCGGCGCGGTCGAGCATCTTGTGCGCCTGGGCATCAAGCTCGAGTCGCGTCAGCACCTTCTCGTGCCCGACGCCACGGCGCGGATCCTGGTTCACCGTCTCGATAAGCTCAGTCACCGTGTGCGCCCCGTCGCCGACGACGTGCCCGGGGGTCCTGCGCGTAGCGGCCACCAGCTCGCCGTTGACGACCAGCAGGCGATGATCGTCCCCCTCCAGGAAGGTCTCTACGATCACCGAGCGCGAGTGTTCCTTTGCCACCAGGAACCCCTGGGCCACCTCCTCGTCGGTCGTGAGACGGATCGAGATACCGCGGCCATGATTGCCGTTGTATGGCTTGGTGACGACGGG
Organism: uncultured Pseudomonadota bacterium; assembly: GCA_963794975.1. Taxonomy (GTDB): domain Bacteria; phylum Pseudomonadota; class Gammaproteobacteria; order Steroidobacterales; family Steroidobacteraceae; genus 13-2-20CM-66-19. The sequence continues at coordinate 231,255 of CAWCGL010000003.1, forward strand.
GAAGCCGATGCGGCGCGCGGCGCGCACCGCCTCGCGCTCACTCTGCACCAGTTCCTGCTGTGGCACGGGCAGGCCCAGTCCGGCGAGGATCTTGTTGGTCTCCTCCTTGTCGCTCGCCAGTTCCACCGCGATGTGCGGCGTGCGTCCCGTGACCGTCGCCTGGATGCGTTGCTGGTACTTACCGTGACCGAGCTGCACCAGGGACTGGTCGTTCAGGCGCAGCCAGGGGATGTCGCGCTGCTCCGCGGCGCGTACCAGCGAGGCCGTCGAGGGCCCGAGGGCCCGGCGCTGCGCGAAGCGGATGAACTGATCGCGTGCCTCCGGCCAGCTCCAACCCGCGGGCACGCTGCCCGCAGGGCGCAATGACTCGGGCAACAGTGAACACAGCAGCCGCAGGCCCAGTTCGCCGGCGGCGATGCCCTCGTCGCGCTGCACATATTCGTAGATCACCGTGTAGACACCCGGGGCGCCGGCGCTGCGGGTCTTGCCGAAAGTCACTTCCTCGCCGGCTATGTTCTGCAGCTCGATCGCGACGTGCTCGAGCACGTGCCCCAGCCAGGTACCGTCGCCCTCGCGCATGCGCCGGAAGAATCCCCCGGGCTCGCGGTAGGAGCAGCCGTGTTCGGCCAGTCCGGGAAGCGCCGCGGCGAGCGCATCCACAAACTGCGGCCCCAACCTGCCGGTGGGCCACGCCTCGAGTGCACCGAGGTCCAGTTCCAGGCGGATGACCGGGAAGCGTGCGTACAGCGACGGGCCGACATAGACGGAACGATCGAGGATGCGCATGGGTGTTGCTCAGTGAATAGTTATTTGAGGGCAACGGTTGGCGCGAGCTGTGTGCCGGCGGACTATTCCTTCGCTTGCACCAGGGTGCCCGCGGCGGCGAGGTGCGTGTTCAGGTTATAGGTAGCCCCGGCCGTGAGGATATGCAGCCGCAGGCCGAGCATGCAGACCGCCTGGCCGTCCGAGACCTTGTCGATCGAGGAGTAGCTCACCTCCGAGCCGTCCACGATCGTCACCCCGCCACTGCCCTCCACCTCGAGGGTCTCGTCGGGGCCGATGAAGGCGGCTGTGTCCTCGTCCAGCCCGACGCCAACCGCGAAGGGGTTGTAGGCGAGGGCGGTGAGGAGCCTGCCCAGCCGGTCGCGCTGGCGGAAGTGCTGGTCGATGATGAAGCGGTTGGTGAGCCCGAGACCGGGCGCCAGGCGCACGCTGCCGGCGACCATCGCTGAGCCCTCGTCGCCCGCAGCAATCATGTGTTCGCTGAGGATGCTGGCGCCGGCACTGGTCCCGCCAACGGTGACGCCGCAGGCATTGCGGGTGCGGATCATCTTGGCCACCGGCGTGCCGCCGAGGAGCGTCGTGAGCCTGAGCTGATTGCCGCCGGTGAAGAAGATCCCGGTGGCTTCCCCGAGGCGTTCGAGCCGGCCGGGCTCCTGGCAGTCGCGGCGGGTATCGAAGTCCATGACGGCGACCCGGGCGGCGCCGAGCTGGGAAAAGACCTGTTCGTAGCGCGGGCCGGTTTCGTGCATGCGGCTGGCGGTGGGGATAACGACGATATCGGCTTCATCGCCTCCGGAGACCCGGACAAAGCGCTCCAGGATGCGGCGGTCATTTTCCTTATTCTCGGCGCCCCCTATGGGGATGATCCAGCCGCGCCTCTGACCGTCGGGGACTCTGCTGGGCATTCTGAAGGGACTCCTCTAACAGGATGACGGAGCCCAAAATACCACGGCTGGAGACCTCGGGTCCCATCACGTGCTGGGGTGCCAAGGCCTCGATGGACGAAGTCTCAGCCTCCCTTGAGGAGTGTCAGCGCGACGGCCCTTTCCAGGTGTGCCGCCTTGGCGTCCGGGAAGCCGGTGATCCGCACCTGAAAATAACTGTGGCCCCGCTTTACGCTCAGGGCAGTGCCGAAAGGAGGGGTAGTGATGTAGTAGGCCTCGTCGCCCACGGCTTGAGCGACGACCTTGCTGGCGCCCTGGACCGGCGTCTTCCCCGTGTCGAAAGCGCGAGCGCTCATGAGGGTGAGCACGAGTCGCTTGGCGCCCAGGCTCGGATCGCCGGGCAGCGCCCAGCCGCATGAACTGTGGGCATCCGGCACGATGTGCTGACCGGCTGCCACGCGCACTCCCAGCACGGCGCTGACCTGGGTGGTGGTGAGAACCTTGCAGGCATCCGGGCCTGCCAGGGTGCCGGCCGCGGTGGCGCCAGCCGGGGCCGGGAGCAACGCCGCTGCGGCGAGCAAGGCGGTGGTCCTGAGTGAGTCCATTCGAGCTGTTTCCTGCGGCGACCGGAAATCTTACGCGCTCCCCGGTCCGCCTGCCCGGTCACCGCGGTCATGCAAGCGGGGCGGAGTTCACAACTCGCCCGGCCCAAGGGAAGCCGGTCACTGGCAGGTTGATCGGCATCACGTTTTGGGGGGCGCCGCCCGCCGAAGATGGCCGCATGAACCTGCGTGCAGCGCTTGCTACGGCGCTCGTCGTTGCGTGCCTGTGGCAGGCCTGGCAGCAATTCGAGCACCGCCCGGTACACCCGGCCGCGGGCCAGATCGCGCCCGGCGAACCGGACCAGGCCAACCTCGCCGCGGCGGCGCCCGTGCGTCACGGACGCTGGCTGCTCACGCCGCGAGCCAGTTATGACATCACTGCGCGGATTCTCGCGCGCGAGGACTACCGCTTCGACGCGCTTTCCGACCTAGTACCGGAGGATCTGGCGCTTGGTTGGGGGCCGATGTCCGACACTTCCGTGCTCGCCCACTTCGACATCTCGCAGTCGGCCCGCTTCTACGCCTGGCGTCCAAAGGGCGCATTGCCGGTCGCGCGCGAGACCGTGATCAGCCACAGCGCAAACACCCACGTTATACCCGCGGATCAGAACGTGGCTCGGGAACTCGCGGCGCTGCGCGTCGGCCAGGTCGTACACCTCGCGGGCGAGCTGGTCGACGGCAAGCGCGATGACGGTGCGTGGTTGTTCACCTCCATGACGCGTGCAGACGCCGGCGCCGGAGCCTGTGAAGTCATGCTGGTGGCGAGCGTCGATGTGCGCTGAGCGCGGTTCAGGCGGCGATCGCGCGCACCCCTGCGACCAGCCGGTCAACTTCCTCTGCGCTGGTGTACACGGCACAGCCGGCACGGACGAAGCCATCGGCTTCGCGGCCGTACACGCGGGCGACGGTGGTGGCGTAGAAATCCCCGTGCGAGACGAACACGCCCTGCTCTGCTAGTGTCGTGGCGATCCTTTCCGGATCATGCCCGGCGAGCGTGAACGACAGGGTTGCCGTGCGCGCACTCCCCGGGGGCGGTCCGTAGAGCCTCAGGCCGCGGATCCCGGCAAGCCCGTTCCACAGTCTGGCGAGCAGTTCCGCGCCACGCTCGTGCAGGGCGTGCGACACATGCGCCAGCTTCTCGCGGCGTGAACCGCCGCCCGCGGCCAGCGAGGCGAGGAACTCGATTGCCGCCGCCGCCCCGACGATGCCCTCGTGGTTGAGCGTCCCGGTTTCCATCAGGTCAGGCGCAGTGCCGTTGGCCGGCGCCAGCTTGGGTGCGTCGAGTCCCTCAAGCAGCGCCTTCTTGCCCCACAGGATGCCCACATGCGGGCCGTAGAACTTGTAGGCCGAGCAGGCAAAGAAGTCCGCGTCCCAGGCCCGTACCTCAGGCATGAAGTGCGCCGCGTAGTGCACGCCGTCCACGTAGGTGAGCGCGCCTACTGCGTGGGCCTGCGACACTAGGCGCGCGACGTCATTGACCGTGCCTAAGGCATTGGAGGCGGCGCCGACCGCCAGCAACCGCACACCGCGGGTGAGCTTGCGTGCGACATCGGCCTCATCGAGGCGGCCGTCTTCGGGGCGCATGCGGATGGTCCTGACCTCCACCCCGTGCTCCTTCGCCAACACCCGCCATGGATCTGAGTTCGCGTGGTGGTCAAGCTCGGTGACGACCACAACATCGCCGGCCCGCCAACCATGACCGAGCGCGCGACCGAGGTGGAACGTCAGGGTTGTCATGTTCGCGCCGAAGACGATCTCCTCGGGAGAGCCGCCGACCCAGTCAGCCAGCGCAGCCCGGGCAGCCAGCAGGGCGGCGTCGGTCTCGCGGCTGGTCGGATACGCCCAGTGCGTGTTGGCGTTGTGGTTCAGCAGGTAGTCCGCGACCGCGTCGGCGACGCTGCGCGGGGTCTGGGTGCCGCCGGGGCCATCGAAGTACGCAACGGGATGCCCGTTGTAGCGTCGGCTCAATGCCGGGAACTGGCTGCGAATCTGCTCGACAGGAGCGACGGCTGACATGGATATCTCTTGGGCAGGCCGGGAAGGGACCCGGCTCGATAGTATCGCCAAAGCTGCGGCGGCGGCAGTCGCCGCTCATGCCTCGGCCCGGATCGCGTGCAACAAACTCGGCACGTCCGCACGCCAGGCCTTCAGCTGCGAGGAAATAAGCAGGCCCTCCAGGTCCGACAGAATGCCGCAGTAGACCGCCACGGTGAGCGTGGCGTCGTCGGACCCGCGTGCCAGCAGCGAAAAGCAGCCGACGAACAGCGCCAGACCGAAGAGCTTCGCGGACCACATGTGGTAGCTGGCCTCGCGGCGGAACTTGTACCAGTCGAACAGGTAGCGTGCGACTTCCAGCGTTCCCAGGGCCAGCAGCGGTGTCACCCGGGAGACAATGGCGGCCGGATACAGATGCCAGGCAACGATCGCGACCGCAATGTAGAACAACGTGTCGGCGGCGCTGTCCAGCCGCCGCAGACCCGGGACGGCGACTCCAAGCCGGCGGGCGATGACGCCGTCGCATACGTCCGAGAGGAATGCAGCTACCAGGATGACGCCCATGATCGCCGGCGAGGGCCACGCAAAACCTAAAACAACCAGCAGCGGCGCTAAAACCAGCCGCAGGCTGGTGAGCAGCAGCGGTATCTGCCTGATGCCGTTCGACCAGCGCATGCCAGGTCCGGTGGGGGGTTGCGAACTTTGCGCATGCTACTCGGGATTGCAGCGTGGCAATGGCATACTCCCCGGCATACGCCCCCCGCAAGCTGGAAGAAGCCCGCAATGAGACCCCGACGGCGCGAGAACACCCGGCCCGCCAATACCGGTCCGAGTGAGCGGTTGATCCGCTACCGCAACTTGGTCAACCCCTTCGAGCCGGTGAGGGTGTTCTCCGAGGAGGAGGTCGAGCGCATCCACGAGGCGGCGCTGGGGATTCTGGAGCGTCAGGGCATGCGCTGCCTGTCACCAAGGGGACGGGCCGTGCTGGCCGCCGGCGGCGCCAGCGTCGACGAGGCGACGCACATGGTGCGCATGGACCGCGGCGTCATCAATGCGGCGCTCGCCAGGATTCCCGCAGAAACGAACCTGATTGCCCGCAACCCGGCGCGCAACTGCCGCGTCGGCGGGCGGCACGTCGTCTTCGCGCCGGTCTCAGGACCCCCGGCGGTGAGCGACCAGACCACCGGCAAGCACTCCGGCACGATGAAGGACTATCGCGACTGGGTGCGTCTCTCGCAGGCCTTCGACGTGATCCACGTGCTGGGCCAGATGGTGGAACCGCAGGACGCACCTGTGGAAATCCGCCACCTCGAGACCACCTTTGCGCAACTCACTCTCGGCGACAAGGTGCCGTACTTCTATTGCCGCGGCGACGGGCAGCTGGAAGACAACTTCGAGATGCTGCGCATTGCGCTGGGCATCGATGTGGCGACCTTCCGCAGTCAGCCGCACTGCTACACCATCTGCAACACCAACTCGCCGCTGCAGCTTGACCTGCCCATGACAGATGGGATCCTCAAGTTTGCGGAAAACGGCCAGCTGGTCATCATCACGCCCTTCACGCTGGCCGGCGCCATGGCACCGATTACCATTGCCGGCGCGTTGACGCTGGCGCATGCGGAGGCACTTTTCGGCATTACGCTTGCGCAGATGGTCAGGCCCGGCACCCCGATCATGTATGGCAGCTTCACGTCGAACGTGGACATGAAGTCCGGCTCGCCGGCCTTTGGGACGCCCGAGTACACCAAGGCGGCGTTCGGGGCCGGACAGCTGGCCCGCCATATTGGCGCCCCCTGGCGCTGCTCGAGCGCCACGGCCGCAAACGCGCCCGACGCACAGGCGACCTACGAGTCGCAGATGAGCCTGTGGGGCGCGCTGCTGGGCGGCTGCCATTTCGTGCTGCACGCCGCCGGCTGGCTGGAGGGTGGCCTGACCGCATCGACCGAGAAGTTCATCCTCGATGTCGAGATGCTGCAGATGTTCGCGGAGCTGTTTCAGCCGGTGTCCGCGTCAGCCGAGGAAATCGGCATCGACGCGGTAACCGAGGTGGGGCCCGGGGGGCATTTCTTCGCCGCCGCGCACACGATGCTGCGCTACCGGGATGCCTTCTATACGCCGCTGGTCTCGGACTGGCGCAACTACGGCGCCTGGTCGGACGGCGGCGCAAGGACGGCCACCGAGCGGGCCGGCATCGTCTGGCGTGAAACCCTGGCCGCGTTCCAACCGCCGTCGATGGACGCGGCGGTGCTGGAAAAGCTCACCGCCTTCGTCGAGCGCCGGCGCAATGAAGGCGGGGCACCGCCGGTTTCATAGCATTGAACCGAGCGGACTGACCGGCGAGCCGGTGATCCTGGCGTCCTCGTAGCCCGGATAGCCCACCAGGGTGCCGCAGTCGATGATGCAGAAGCGCACCGATATCGCGAAGGGCGTGCGATCGGCGGCGTTGTAGAGCGGGTCGTGGACGTCGAAGGTCATGTCAGTGACGAAATTCAGCGCCGCATTGCGCAGGATCCGCGGCGCCTCGGCCTTGAGGACTTTCAGTGAGGTCGCCTTGCCGTTGCTGTCAATGCTGAACCCGACCAGGACGCGCCCGGTGTCGTGCGCCTTTTTCGCCTTTGCCGGGTACCAATCGACATTGGGGGGAAACTGCGAACGCGGCAACTTGCGTACCGGCGCGGCTGCGGCCTTGGCCGTCGGGGCGGCGTCCTTGGCAGCCTGCGAGGTCGGCGCTGCCGCTGTGGGCGCCGGCACTTGACTGGCGCATGCGAGTAACGATGCAGCGCACGCCAGTGCGATGCACGCCCCCGCAGGAATTATCGCCCTGAACAACCTCGCCCCGCCCTTGCTCGTCTGCACTAGCGGATTCTAGCGCCAACACGCAGGGTCGGGCACCTGTGCGCCCGCGGAGCCTTCGGCCCGGGGCCGATAGCCGGTTAACTTGCCTTTGCCTTGCGCGGCACCTTGGCACCACGGCGGCGCGCCTCGGAGAGGCCGATGGCGACGGCCTGCTTACGGCTGGTCACTTTCTTGCCCGAAGAACCGCTGCGCAGCGTGCCCTTGTTGCGCTCCTTCATCGCCTTTTCGACTTTGGCGGAGGCAGCCTTCCCGTATCTGGCCATAGCGCGTCTCCCGGTGACAGATTGGGAAATGAATGTGCCCGGCCGTGCGCCGGTTATTTATCGGAATAAGCAGGCAGTGGCTGTAGGAAACAACCGAATCGGGCGGCCACGCTCACGCGACTGCGGCTGCTGTCGGCACCGAAGGTCCGACGCGCACGAGTGTCTGCGAGGATAGTGGCCGGCGAGCCGCTCGCCTCCCAGGCTGCGGTGCGACGCGAGTTTTCCTGGAGCGCAGCAGCTGCAGGACAGTCCGCTCCTCCTCGCGCAGGCCGTGCACCTTCTGCGCCACGGCCGCGCGGAGGCCGCGCTCATAAGACGCGAATACCTTGGGATGAATGTAGCTGCGGCGGCACACGGCGGGGGTGTTTCCCAGCCTCTCTGCCGCTGCCTTGATCGCCGTGCGCACGTTGCGAGCCCTCTCGCCCTTGCTGGCGGCAGGGCCGAGCCGAACCAGGTGGGCCGCGGCGCATACCGTGCCACCCCAGGTCCTGAAATCCTTGCTGGTGACAGCCACCCCCGCGATGCCGCGCAGGTAGGCGTTCACGTCCTGCGCGCAGATCGAGCGCACGCCTTCCTCGCCTTCGTACTGAAACAGGATCTGGCCCGGCAAGTCGAGACAGTCCCGGACAACGCGCGCCAGCGCCGCATCGTCGACCTCGATGTGATGCTGTTTGCCCGCCTTGCCACGGAAGTCGAGGATTACGGCAGCACCCCGGGCGCGTGCATGGCGTTCCCGCAGGGTCGTAAGCCCGAAAGAGCCGTTTTCGCGCCGGTAGCGGTCATTGCCGACGCGGATGCAGGCGCGGTCCATCAGCTGGACGACCGCCGCGAGCACGCGCTCCTTGCACAGTGACGGCAACCGCAGATCTCTGCGTACGGCGCGCCGGATTCGCGGCAGCGCATGCGCGAAGGTCACGAGGGCCGAGAACTTGTTGGAGTCTCGCTCGGCAATCCAGTCCGCGTGGTAGACATACTGCTTGCGCCTGCGGGCGTCCCGCCCGGTCGCCTGGAGGTGGCCATGCCCGTTTGGGCAGATCCACACGTTCGTCCAGGCAGGAGGGATACCCAGTGCCGCTATCCGCTGCAGCTGGCGCGCACTGCGCACTTTGCGGCCGTTCGCATAACTATAGATGGCGATTCCGCGCTGCAGCGCACGCGTGATTCCCGCGGTGAGATCGTTCGCGTAGTGCAGCCGGTGTCGCATGGGATGGGTTGCCTTGGTGGGGCGTCGGTGACGCGTCCGCACATTCACCCGAACGGCGGCGAACGGATAGCCCGCGCGATCTCCAAGCATGCGTAGGGCCCCTCCTACGGAGCCTGGCGACACGGCAGCGGGCTTACTTCTGCTGAGGCGTACAACCTTACGTAATACACTCAGGACGTAACTTGCGAGACACTCATGACCCGTCTTGGCGCACTGGTAGACACATCCCGACGCGTCACTGCTTCAGCCGGCCGGCGCGCGAAGGTGACCGAGCTTGCCCAGCTGCTGCGGTCCCTGACGCCCGAAGAAATCGAGGCAGCCACGCACTACCTGTCGGGCACGCTGCCGCAGGGGCGCATCGGAATTGGCTACTCGCAATTGCAGGCCGCCCGACCGGATCTCACCCCCGCCGAAGGCAGCCTTACTATCGGCAACGTCGACGAAGTCCTCGCAGTGCTGCAGGGCACGCGCGGCGCGGGGTCGGCGGCACGTCGTACGGACCTGCTGCACGGCCTGTTCGCCAGAGCCACGCACGAGGAGCGTGAATTCCTGATGCGCCTGCTGACCGGTGAACTGCGGCAGGGCGCCATGGGCGGCCTGATGGTCGAGGCCACCGCGGCGGCTGCGGGGCTGCCGGTGCAGCAGGTGAGGCGTGCGGCCATGTATGCCCGCGATCTGGGAACGCTAGCGCGGCGCGCCCTCGGTGAAGGCAGCGCAGGGCTCGAGCGGTTTTCCCTCGAGCTGTTTTCACCCGTTGCACCGATGCTCGCGCAGACGTCCGCGGACCCAGCCGCGGCGCTGCTCGCGCTCCCGGGCGAGGTGGCCTTTGAATGGAAGCTGGACGGGGCACGCATTCAGGTGCACAAACGCGGCGCCGAGGTACGCATATACACCCGCAACCTGAATGAAGTGACCGACGCGATACCCGAGATAGCCACACGCGTGCGCAGCTTCGCAGCCGACACGCTGGTTCTGGACGGGGAAGCGATTGCGATGGATGCAGAAGGCAGACCGCATCCCTTTCAGGTCACCATGAGCCGGTTCGGCCGCAAGCTGGAGGTGGAACGCGCCAGTACGGCTTTGCCGATGCAGGCATTCTTCTTCGACTGTCTGCTCAAGGATGGCCGCGTCCTGGTCGACCTTCCCGGCCGTGAACGCCACGAACTGCTGTCAGCCGTGGTACCCCCGGAGCAGCGGGTGCCGCGCCTCGTGACCTCGTCGCCGACGGATGCGGAATCGTTCTACCAGGCGGCGCTCGCCACTGGCCACGAAGGCGTCATGGCAAAGGCGGTGGATGCCCCCTACGAGGCCGGCAATCGCGGCGCCAGCTGGCTGAAGATAAAGCACGCGCACACGCTCGACCTCGTCGTGCTCGCCGCGGAATGGGGCCATGGACGGCGCACGGGGAAGCTTTCCAACCTGCACCTGGGCGCATTCGATGCTGCAACCGGCCTGTACACGATGCTCGGCAAGACCTTCAAGGGCCTCACCGATGCGCTGCTCGAATGGCAGACCGGCGCACTGCTCGCGCGAGAAACGCAGCGTAGCGGGATCACCGTCTGGGTTCGTCCGGAACTGGTGGTGGAAATCGCCTTCAGCGATCTGCAGGCGAGCAGCCGCTACCCGGGCGGCATTGCCCTGCGCCTGGCGCGCGTTAAGCGCTACCGCACCGACAAGACTGCCGAGCAGGCGGACACCATGCAGACGGTCCGCGAGCTGTTCCAGTCGCAGCGCGCCGGCCCGGGCGACCTCTCCTGAACTCGCCGCCCAGTTCCTGCTGCTCGTAGATCCTCCCCGGGTATGGAATGATGGCCGCAATTGCATCTCGTCCCGGTGGTGGAAAGAAATGAAATCCATGGCGTCCTTCCCCGTAGCGGCGGCCTGCGCGGTGGCACTCATGCTGCTGAGCGCTTGCCAGACCACGCCACCGGATGTCGCCGCGCACGAGGACAACCTGGCAGCCGCCGGGTTCGTGATGCGGATTGCGGACACGCCCGAACGCCGGGCGATGCTGGCCCGCCTGCCCATCGATCAGTTCGTGATCCGTCAGAGCGGCAACACCATTCACTATGTCTATGCGGACCCCCTGGTATGCGGATGCCTCTACGTGGGAACTGAGCAGGCATTCGCCCAGTATCAGGAGAACCAGCGACTGGCGAATCTTGCCACCCAGGAACAGATGATCGCGCAGATGTATGAAGACCCAGCGTGGTCGTGGGGCGCGTGGGGTCCGTGGGGGCCGACCATGGGGTTCGTCTACGGGCCGGCAGGATGGTGAGGTTGCCCCCTGAACCCACCCGTGCCCAGGCTGATCATCTCCGCGCCCCCGGGACATGCTCAGCCTGTGCTCGATTACGCCATGGCAGCGACGGATCGATGTTGAAATGAAGAGGCATCGCTAAGCTAACAACCGTCCGAACACCTGGCGGCCAGGGGAGCGCCGATGAAACCTTCCGCCCTCGCGATAATTCTCGGGTGTTGCCTGGCGGCCTGCAGCAAGAGCCCGCCGCCCGCGGCAGCGCCCCCGTCACCTGCGGCAGCGCCCCCGCCAACTGCGGCGGCGCCCGCTACACCGGCTGCGGCGACCCCCACTCTGCCACCGGACATCATTTCCGGTTCATCGTCGCTGCCAAGTCCCCTCAAGCGTCGCACGGGCGATCTTGACGTCATGATGCGTGCCCGCAATATCCGCGCCCTGGTGATCGTCAGCAGGACGTCATTCTTCTACGACAAAGGACATCCACGCGGGATCTCGTATGAAGCCCTGGAGGAGTTCCAGCGCTTCCTGAACGCCAAGTTCAAGACCGGAGCACTTAAGACCACCATTACCTTCGTACCAGTCCGCCCCGAGCAGCTCGAACCCGCATTGCTCCAGGGAGCGGGCGACGTAGTGGCCACTGAGGTGTTCGTGACCCCGGAACGTGCCCGGGAGGTACTGTTTACGGTCCCGCTGGCGACGGGCGTCCAGGAAGTGATCGTCACCGGGCCGGCAGCCCCGCCACTGGCCAGCGTCGATGACCTGTCGGGCGTTGAGGTCTATGCCAACCCGCTCACCGTGGCTTATACGTCCTTACAGCGCCTGAGCGCGCGCCTGCGGCAGCAGGGCAGACCTGAGATCAAGCTACGCGCCGCCGACAAGAACCTCTCCACGGAGGATCTGCTGGAAATGGTGGACGCGGGCCTCATTCCTGCAACCGTCGCGGGCAGCCGCAAGGCGGAGTTCTGGAGCAAGGTGCTGCCCCAGGTAACTGCGCACCCAGAAATCGTCGTGCATGAGGATGGCGATCTCGCCTGGGCGGTGCGCAAGGACAGCCCGAAACTCAAAGAAGTCCTGGACAAGTTCATTGCCGGACACGCCCTGGGAACTGCCTTTGGCAATACGTTGCTGCGCCGGTACCTGCAGAACACCAAGTACGTGAAAAATTCGACCAATAAGGCGGAACTGGCTAAGTTCCGCAGCTACGTCGCCTACTTCCAGAAATACGGCCAGCAATACGGCTTCGACTACCTGATGCTGGCAGCGCAGGGCTACCAGGAGTCGCTGCTCGATCAAAGCCGCCGCAGCAGGAGCGGGGCCGTGGGTATCATGCAGGTGATCCCGAAGTACGCGGCCGCCAAGCCCATAAGCATCAAGGATGTCTCCAAGGCCGAGAGCAACATCGAGGCGGGCACCAAGATGCTGCGCAATATCGAGGACACCTACTTCAACGACAGCGGCATCGACCCCCTGAACCGGACGCTGCTCTCATTCGCCTCCTACAACGCCGGGCCCAACCGGATCGCGCGCCTGCGCAGGGTGGCCAAGCAACAGGGTCTGGACCCGGACCAGTGGTTCGGCAATGTCGATCTCGTGGTCGCCAAGAACATCGGACAGGAAACCGTCGTCTACGTCAGCAATATCTACAAGTACTACGTTGCTTACCGGCTCACCCTCGAGCAGTCACAGGCGAAGGCGGCGACCGCCGTGCATCCATAGGACCGCGGCCGTGGCCACCGTGCGCTGCCGCGTCGGGTGCTTGCCGTAATCAGATAGACTAGCGTGGTGACTCATCAAGCTGCGGCAACTGGGATCGTACGCGGGGCGACGGCGCGCACCGCTGACCGCTCGCCGCCCCGCTTGCTCCCCATGGTCGCCCAGTCGCCGTGACGCCGCAGTCGGGCCGGGCCGTATTCCTCAGTTATGCATCACAGGATGCGCCAGCCGCGCGGCGCATTTGCGACGCGCTGCGCTCCTCGGGCATCGAGGTGTGGTTCGATCAGAGCGAATTGCGCGGCGGAGATGCCTGGGACCAGAAGATCCGCCATCAGATACGTGACTGCGCCCTCTTCGTGCCAATCATCTCGGCGCACACGGCGTCGCGTCCCGAGGGTTACTTTCGTCTCGAGTGGGCCATCGCCGACCAGCGCACCCAGATGATTGCCCGCAACAAGGCCTTCATCGTCCCGGTATGCATCGACGGCACCCCCGAGGGCACCGCCGACCTGCCCGACTCCTTCCACCGGGTACAGTGGACGCGTCTGCCGGACGGGGAGACCGGGCCTGCATTCGGCCAGCGGGTGGCGGCCCTGCTCGGCACGCCCGAAGAGCCGGCGCTCCATCCGCCGCCGCACTTACCGCAGCCGGGTACTGGTCCGGCCAGGGCCTTCCCCTGGCGATGGGTCCTGCTGGCCGGTGCGACCGCGATACTGGCCGGGGCGCTCATACTCAAGCCCTGGCGAATGGCCGCGGCACCGCCGGCGGCGCCCGCACCCCCGCAAGCCCCGGCCATCGCCCCCGCCGCGACTAACGCGGCTCCGGAGCGCTCCATCGCGGTACTGCCCTTCACCGACATGAGTGAAAAAAAGGACCAGGAGTACTTCTCGGACGGGCTCTCCGAGGAACTGATCGACATGCTGACCAAGGTGCCGGATCTGCGCGTCCCGGCCCGCACCTCGTCGTTTTACTTCAAGGGCCAGCACGCCACCATCGCAGAAATCGCCAAGGCGCTCGGCGTGAGTCACGTGCTGGAAGGCAGCGTGCGCAAGTCCGGCAGCACCCTGAGGGTCACCGCGCAGCTGATCCGCGCGGACAATGGCTACCACCTGTGGTCCGAGACCTATGACCGCAGCGCCCAGGACATCTTCAAGGTTCAAGACGAGATTGCAGCCCGCGTCGTGGAAGCCCTGAAGGTCAGCCTGCCAACCACGGCGAACAGCACAGGCCGCACGGCCAATGCCGAGGCCTACAACCAGTACCTGCTGGGCCGCAACCTCATGGACCGGGCAACCCCGCAAGGCTATGCCAGCGCCGAACAGGCCTTCCGGCGCGCCATCGCGCTCGATCCGGCATACGCGGGCGCTTACTCCCAGCTGGCGCTGGCCGAGGCCTACTGGAGCGACCAGACGGGCGAGGGCAGTGGCCTGGCACGCGCCACGGGCGATGCGGAACGGGCGATCGCGCTCGCCCCCGAGCGTGCCGACGGCTACTTCGCGCGCGGCTACCTGCGCACTCTGTGGCTGTGGGACTGGAAGGAGGCTGATGCCGATCTCAGGAAGGCGCTCGCCCTGGAGCCCAACAATGCCGAAATCCTGCAAGGCTTCGCACTGCTCCTCGAGGCCGAAGGCGACTTGCCCGGTGCCATCACGGCCGTCGAGAAGGCGGTACGCATCGACCCCCTGCGGGCTGCCAATCAGAACCAGCTCGGGCTGTTGCTGATCGCAAGCGGTGACCTGCCGGGGGCGCGCGCCGCCTACCAGCGGGTGCTGGATATCGACCCGGGCAACCCGCGCGCCTATACCGAGCTGGCAATTATCGACCTCCTGGCGGGGCATCCCGAGCAGGCCAAGGCGTGGTTGAAGAGCCCCGCCGAGCAACGCGGCACGGGCGGCTGGTCGCAGATCGCGGCCGCGATGGTGAACCACTCTTTGGGTCATGCTGAGGACTCAAACCGGGACCTCGAGCGCTTCACGGCAGAATCCGCGCGCTTTGCGGCCTTCCAGATCGCCGAGATCCATGCATGGCGCGGCGAGAAGGATCAGGCGCTTGCTTGGCTCGAGCGCGCCTATGCCCAGCGCGATGGCGGAATGACGCGGCTCAGGACAGACCCACTGCTCAATTCCCTGCACGGCGATCCGCGCTACCGCGCCATCCTCGAGAAGATGAAGCTCCCGCGCTAGGCGGCCGCGGTTTGCATCGCACGTGCGCCTGGGTCATTCTTTGACCAGCAGAGCCCGACCCCTCGAAAGCACATAACTTGACGACTTCAAAGGAGCCCGCCTCCCTGGCTGCCGGGCGGGCGGGCCAGCGCGCGGTCTTCCTCAGCTACGCCTCGGAAGACGCCGCCGCCGCCCACAAGATCTGCAGCGCATTGCGGGCAGCCGGCATCGAGGTCTGGTTCGACCAAAGCGAACTGCGCGGCGGGGACTCCTGGGACGCGATGATCCGCAGGCAGATCAAGACCTGTGCCCTGTTCATTCCCATCATCTCGGTCAACTCGCACGCCCGCGCGGAAGGCTACTTCCGCCTGGAGTGGAAGCTGGCGATCGACCGCTCGCACCTGATCGCGGCTGACCGGGCCTTCCTGCTCCCGGTCGTCATCGACGGCACCCCGGAGCACGACGAACGCATCCCCGAGCGCTTCCGGGACGTGCAGTGGACACACTTACCGGCCGGCGAGACGCCGCCGGCATTCACCGAGCGGGTGACGCGCCTGCTCGCGGCGGCCGAGCCTGCCCGGGCGATCACGCCTGCGGCCCGCGACGGCGCAGGGCTGACATTCCCAGCTCCGGCAGCGCCCGGCACCCCGGTCGCGGTCACGCCTGCTGCCGCATACCCTGCGACGGCGCCGGCCCGGCGTTGGTGGACCCGGCCGCCACTGGTCATCGCAGCCGCGCTCCTCGCTGCCGTGGTGCTCGGGCTGGGGTGGGTGGCCGGCCATCACCTAGTAAGGCCAGCCGCTGTGGTCCCCTACTCGGCCGAGGACCGGCGCATGACCTTCGCCGTGCTGCCGTTCACCGCGCCACCCGAGGATTCCCGCGCGACGCAGATCGCAAGGGCTACCAACCAGGCGGTAACCGCGTACCTTGAGTCCCGCACGCTGTTCACGCACGTCGCCTCGACCCGCAGCGTCGAAGACGCCATCGCGCACCTGAACAGCCCCAAGGCGCTGGCCAAGGCCCTCGACGTGCATTTCCTCATCAGGGGAACCGTCGCGCGGGACGGCTCCAAGGAGGCGGTCAACCTGCTGCTCGTCGATGGCAGCAGTGAGCGCGTGCTGGGTACCAGCAAGCTCGATATAGCCCCTGACGCCCTGCTGCCAAAGTTTCGCGAGGACCTGACCGAGCCGGTGCGCCACCTCGTGCTGGCGGGGATGGAAGCGGAGGTCAAGCGCGAGGCCGACACGCCGGTGGACCGGCTTGACGTGCGCGGCCTGTCGTTCCGCGCGCTGTCGAGTTGGCGGGCGCACCGCGGCGCGGAGGCCAAGCAGGGCTACAACTCAGCCACCCAGCTGCTGCAGCGCGCGCTGGCACTGGCGCCGGATGACCCTGCGGCCATATGGCTTACGGCCAACATCAATTTGTGCGACTGCGTACTGGCGTGGTCGCAAAACCCCGAGGAGCAGAAGGCCATCGGCTCGGCGGCCCTGGAGAAGTACCTGCAGATCGATCCCGGCGACGAGGAGATGCTGGTCGACAAGGCGGAAATCTTCCAGTTGCGAGGACGGTATGAGGACTCGCTGGTGGTCCTTGACCAGGTGCTGCTGCGCGACCCGGACTCCTCGGACGCCCTGGCGACCAAGGCCGTGAGCCTGCTCAGGCTCGGCAGGGCACAGGAGGCGCTGCCGATTGCCCAGGGCCTGATGGTGCGCTATCCGACTCAGTGGGCCGGGCTCACCGCCCTGGGGGCGGACATTAAGTACGCGCTGGGCGACTATCCGGCCGCAGTCCAGCTCGGACGCAATGCCCTGGCCCGCATGAGCGCAGAGGAGCTGCGCAGCCCGGTCTATGCGACCCAATTGACGCTCGCCTCTGCCGAGGCGCGGCTGGGGCAGCTGGATGCCGCGAAGGCGACCCTGGCGGACTTCTACGCGGCGGTGCCGAAGGTTACAACCATTACCCAGATGAGGCAGTGGCTGCACCCCACCGCGGATTTGCACGGTTTCGAGCCCCTGTTCGAGGGCTTGAAGCTCGCTGGCGTCAAGGACTAGGGCGGCAGCGCACGCCGCTCAGTTGGCCGCAGGCTTGGTCTTCGGGCGGCTCGTAGCGAGTGCGGCGTCGAGCATCTTGGCCAGCTCGTCCCGGTCGTAAGCATAGGGCTGGCCCTCGTTCAGCTGCGCCAGCTGCTCGATCTGCTTGCGGATGGTGACTTCCGCCTCGTGCTGATTCGGGACCACCATATAACGGCGCTTGGGAGCGGTCTCGGCGAGCGCCTGCGCGACCGCCGCCGCCACCTCGTCCGGTTCCTTGTACTTGGAACGGTCGGCGCGCGAGTTGTCGGCACCCTCCCGCTTGGCTGCATTCGCGCCAATCTGCGAATCATAGTTTCCCGGCTCGACAATAATGACCTGCACGCCCGTGTCCTTCAGCTGCGTGGCCAGGGAATCGGTGAACGCCTCCATCGCGTGCTTGCTCATTGAATAGGCACCCAGATCCGGGCTTGCCAGGATCCCGGATATGGAGCCGATGGTCACGATCCGGCCCTGCTGGGCCAGGATGAGCGGCAGGAAGGCCTTGGTCATGCGGTACGGTCCCGCGACATTCACGGCCATCACCAGGTCAAACTCCTCCAGCTTGGTCTCCGCCAGCGAACCGACCGCGGCAATGCCGGCATTGTTGATCAGCCCGTACAGCCCCTTGCCTCCGTGGATGACGGTTGCCACGGCCGCGTCGATCTCCTCCGGCTTGGTTACGTCCAGCCGTATGGGCTGGACGTTCTTGATCTCCCCCAGCGCCTTGAGGTCGGCCTCCTTGCGCGCTCCGGCATAGACGAAGTAGCCATCCGCGGCGAGCCGCTCGGTGATCTTGCGGCCGATGCCGGTGCTGGCGCCGGTGACGAGAATGGCCTTCTGCGGCGCTGGCGCCGCGGCGGCCGGCGCCGCGACCTGGAGCGCGGCGAACACGAGGAGCAGTGCGCGGGCGATTCGCTTCATGATTCTCTCCGGAAATGCGGTGGACGCGGGCGAACAGGGACCGGCGCAGCGCTCAGGGCCGCTCTTTCATCAACCGGGAGGAGTAACTCAGGAATACGTCAGGAGGCATTGAACCAATCCGTTCTTATTTGAATTCGCACGGGGAAAGTCGATGTTACGGCATCCCCGGTGGTTTGTGGAAAGCAGCCGGCCCTTGCATGCACCTGCTTGCCAGCCGACCCGTGCGACTTAATGCTTGCCGGCACACAACTGCAGCGGCCGCTGAGCGGCGCCCGGGTCGCCTGCGGCTTCTACTCCATGTGGGGTAAGGCGCTCGCGCTGCTCGCGGCTTGCAGGGTAAAGTCCGCAACCGCGCCGAGGGCGCGCGACAGCCAGATCCGGAAACGGCGCGCCGGCCAAGCGGCGGGCAGAGGGCAGGACATGCAAGGTGGACGGACCGGACGGTGGATTCTCAGTGCGACAGCAACGGCGCTGTTGGTCGCGCTCGCAACCCAGACCGCGGCACGCGCCGAGATTGACGGCGCGGCACTCGCCGATGAGGCCGACGGCACCGACTGGGCCGCCTACGGGCGCACCTACAGCGAGCAGCGCTTCAGCCCGCTCGACCAGATCAACCGCCAGACGGTTGGCAAGCTCGGCCTGGCCTGGTCGCTCGAGCTTCCGGAATGGAATGTTTCCAGCGCGCCGGTCGAGGCGGACGGGGTCATCTACATTGCTGTGGGCTTCAGTGTTATCTATGCGGTGGATGCGGTCAGCGGCAAGCTGCTGTGGAGCTACGATCCGAAGATCGATCCGCAGAAGATGCGCATGGCATGGGGTATCCGCGGCCTCGCCTTCTGGAAGGGCAAGGTCATCGCCGGAGTTCAGGACGGTCGCCTGTTCGCCCTGGATGCCAAGAGCGGCCAGCTGCTCTGGGACGTGCTCACCACGCAGCCTGGCGACAATCGCTACATCACCGGCGCGCCGCGGGTGTTCAATGGCAAGGTGATCGTGGGCCATGGCGGCGCGGACTTCGGCCACGTGCGCGGCTACGTCAGCACCTACGATGTCGATACCGGCAAGCTGCTGTGGCGCTGGTACATCGTTCCTGGTGACCCTGCCAAGGGCTTCGAGAACAAGGCCATGGAGCTGGCCGCGAAGACCTGGAAAGGCGAGTGGTGGAAGTACGGCGGCGGCGGTACCGCCTGGAACGCTCTCACCTACGACCCCGAGCTGAACCGCGTCTACATCGGCACCGGCAACGGCGGCCCGTGGAACAGGAAGCTGCGCAGCCCCGGGGGCGGTGACAACCTGTTTCTTTGCTCGGTGGTCGCACTCGATGCCGACACCGGCGAGTACCTGTGGCACTACCAGACCACCCCGGGTGAGAGCTGGGATTTCACCTCCACGATGGACATCGTGATGGCGACGATCCCGGTCGACGGCAAGCCGCGCAAGGTGCTGCTGCACGCCCCCAAGAACGGCTTTTTCTACGTCCTCGACCGCCTGAGCGGCAAGCTGATCTCGGCTGAGAAGCTAGGCAAGGTCACCTGGGCCAAGGGCATCGACATGGCAACCGGGCGACCCATCGAGGTGCCAGGCGTGCGCTACGAGGACGGCGAGGCGCTGATGTGGCCGGGCTCCGGCGGCGTGCACAACTGGCAGCCGATGTCCTTCAGTCCCGACACCGGCCTTACCTACGTCCCCGCGCACGAGATGCCCGGGTACTACAACGACAAGGGCTTCGATCCGAAGACGTACGACATGGATCGCGACGGTCCGATGGGGCTGAATGGCTTCCACGACGACATCCCCAAGAGCGCCGGCAGCAGCTCACTGATCGCCTGGAATCCCGCGACCCAGAAAAAGGCCTGGGAGGTTGCTCTGCCGGGTGCCACCAACGGCGGGGTGATGAGCACTCACGGCGGCCTGGTATTCCAAGGCCAGTCCGACGGCAGGTTCATGGCCCGGGACGACCGCACCGGCGCGGTGCTGTGGAGCACCGACCTGGGCGTCGGCACCCAGGCACCGCCAATCACCTACATGGTCGCAGGCCGCCAGTACGTGTCCATCCTGGCTGGCTGGGCCGGCGGACAGATGCTGCTGGGCTCCTTGAGTGCCCAGCATGGCTGGGTCGGGCGCGACCATCCGCGGCGCCTGGTGACCTACGTGCTGGACGGCAGCGCCAAGCTGCCACCCTCCCCGCCGCCCTCACAGCCGGTGGTGGTGGATGATCCCTCTTTCAAGGTCGATCCGGCACTGGCGCTCAAGGGCCGCGGGCTGTACGACAAATGCCTGATCTGCCACGGCACCGGCGTGGTCGCGGGCGGGTTTGCACCCGACCTGCGCGCCTCGGGCGTGCCGCTGAGCGCCGATGCATTTGCCGCAGTGATGGCTGGTGGGCTTAGCAGCCACGGCATGCCGCCCTTTCCGGAGCTGACGGCACAGGACCAGACGGCACTGCGCCACTACATCCGCGAGCGGGCGCGCTACAAACCGGGTTTCATGGACCAGCTGGGCGCCGCGTGGCACTACCTGGTGCTGCTGATCAAGATGAAACTCAAGGCCTGGGGCTGGATCTAGCTTTCGGGGACCGCCGCCTGAACCGGACCCGGCTGGGGCGGGACCAACTGCGGGCAGCCCTGTGCGGCGCGATGCAACTCAATAGTGCGGGGGCCGCTCATCCTCGGGACTGCGCTCTTCGCCGCCCTGGCCCGCACTGGCACGCTCGGCGACTTCCTTGATCCGCGCGCTCAGCGCCTGGATCTCCCGCTGCTGCCGGAACACCACGTCGCTGAGCTCAGAGTTGGCACGTTCCAGGAATGCAAGCTTCAGGTGGATCTGCTCGAGGGTCTGTTCGTCCATGCAGCAGATCTTCCCCTGACTTGGCCAGCCAGTCCAGAAAGCGGGGACGTACGCCGGTATGCCCCGCCCCTGCCGGGATCGGCCTTTTTGGTCACGCTGAGGTCAGCGTCGCCCCATCTGTGCAGACGCTTCGGGGCGGGCGGCGTAAACTTCCCGAAACTGCCCGTTACGGGTACCCGCGTCAGACAGGGAGAACAATAAATGGCCAGGTCCCGTATTGCGCAACTCTCATCCATGACTGTCTTTGTGGCATGCGCATTCGCGCTGCTGCACGAGCCAGCACTGGCGGATGTCACGGTCCAGGAACAGACCACCTTTGATCTGAGCCTGATCAAGGCTCACGGCACGAGCACGGAACTGATCAGCGGCGACAAGCAACGTCGCGACGCCGACATGCATTGCGACGGATTGATGTCTTTCTTCTGCCGCAACATGGGGTCTGGCGAGGTCACCCGGCTGGACAAGGACCTCATCTGGACGCTGAATCCCAAGGACAAGTCGTACACCGAGACGCACTTCCCGACGGCCGCCGAACGCCAGGCCGCCGAGGAAAAAATGCGCGCCGCACTGGAGAAGCTCAAGCAGTGCCCCGCCCGTCCCGGCTCCAACGAGCCGGATACCTCCAAGTGCCAGATGTCGCCGCCCAAGATCGATGCACACCAGACCGACCAGCACATGACCATCGCTGGCCATGACGCCCGACTCAGCCAGATCAGCCTCACCGAGAGCTGCCATACACCGGACAACTCCGATACCTGCGATTTCATCATCGCAATGGACTCCTGGCTGACCCAGGATGAGATCCCGGGGATCGCCGACCGCAAGGCCTTTGTCGAAGCGCACCTGAAGAAGCTGGGACTGAGCGATCCCAACGGGTCCACCCAGAAGATGCTGCAACAGTTCCTGGCTCCCTACCAGGATGCGCTCAAGGATGTCTCGGTGAAGGCCAAGGACTTCAAGGGCTATCCCCTGAAGACCTCAATCCGCATCCTCTTCGGCGGCGCGCAGTGTGCCGCCGCCAAGAAGGCCGGTGCCTCCGGCGCAGGAGGGGGCACCATGGCTGATGCGAGTACCGCTGCGGGGCAGGCGGCGGCCAGTTCCACGGCCGGCGAGGCGCAATCGGCCGCAGGACAGGCCGCGTCGAACGCTGCGGGCAACAGCACAGCCGGACGCATCTTCGGATCTGCGGCGGGCGCCTTCACGAACAAGCTGGCCAGCGGTCTGTTTGGCAAAAAGCCCGCCAGCGCCCGGCCGGCGGCGACGCCAGCTGCCGATATCCCCCCCAACATGACCCAGTTCGCGGTCGTCACGATTGAGACCACCTCAATCAGCACGACGCCGATTCCGGCCGAACAGTTCGAGGTTCCCGCGGGCTGGAAGCTCATCACGCCTAAGGCCAGGCCGGAGGCCAAAGAGGTCAGTTGCCCGACCACCTAGTGCGGCAGTAACTCTAAGATCCAGGCGTGCCGGCCCCAGCTGCGGCCGCGCGGGCGATATGCCCGCCTCAGACTACTGCGCGTACGGCCTGAGCGCCCTCATCCTCCCCCAGGAAGCCGCCGCTCTGGTGTGCCCACAGGCGCGCGTACAGCCCTTGCGCCGCCAGCAGGTGCTCGTGCGTACCCTGCTCTACGATCGCCCCCTGGTCGAGGATGATGAGCCGGTCCATGGCGGCGATGGTCGACAGACGGTGGGCAATCGCCACCACCGTCTTGCCGCGCATCAGCGCGGCAAGGGTTTCCTGGATGGCGGCTTCGACCTCGGAGTCGAGTGCACTGGTGGCCTCGTCCAGCAGCAGGATAGGCGCATCCTTGAGCATCACGCGGGCTAACGCCACGCGCTGCCGCTGCCCGCCGGAGAGCTTCACGCCACGCTCACCCACCATGGAGTCGTAGCCGCGGCCGCCACGCCCGTCGCCCAGGGTCTCGATGAATTCCTCGGCGCGTGCCCGCCGCCCCGCAGCACGCATGTCCGCCTCCCCCGCCTGCGGCCGGCCGTACAGGATGTTCTCGCGCACCGTGCGGTGCAGCAGCGAGGTGTCCTGCGTCACCATGCCGATCTGCTCGCGTACGCTTTCCTGCGTAACCGAGCCGATATCCTGACCGTCGATCAGAATGCGCCCGGACTCCACCGGATAGAAACGCAGCAGCAGGTTCACCAGCGTGGACTTGCCCGCCCCGGACCTGCCCACCAGGCCGATCTTCTCGCCTGGGCGGATGGTTAGCGAAAGGTCGTTGATGACCTTGTTGCCTGAGCCGTAGTGAAATCCCACGTGCTCAAAGCGGATCTCGCCCCGCGTGACCCGCAGCGGCACCGCCTGCGCTGCATCAACGACGCCGATCGGTCGCGTCACCGTGTTGATCCCGTCCTGCACCGTGCCGATGTTCTCGAACAGGCCGGCCAGCTCCCACATGATCCAGTGCGAGATGCCGTTCAGGCGCAGGGCCATGGCGGAGGCGGCGGCCACGGCGCCCAGGCCGATGTGCCCGCGCAGCCACAAGCCGATTGCGATCGCCGCCGTGGCACCGATCAGCAGCACGTTCAGGCAATGGTTCAGAATCTCGAAGGCGCTCACGTAGCGCGTCTGGCGGCGCGCCGTGACCATGAAATCCTCCATCGCAGACCGGGCATACGCGGCTTCGCGGCTGGCGTGCGCGAACAGCTTGATCGTCGAAATATTCGTGTAGGCATCGGTGATGCGCCCGGTCATGAGCGAGCGGGCATCCGCCTGGGCAGCCGCCACGCGGCCCAGGCGCGGCACGAAGTAGGCGAGCGCTACGCCATAGAGCGTCATCCAGCCGATGAACGGCGCCAGCAGCCAGGTGTTGAAGCTTGCCACCACCACTGACACCGTTATCAGGTACACGAACACGTAGACCAGTATGTCGGCGATCGTGACCCAGGTATCGCGCACGGCGAGCGCCGTCTGCATCACCTTGGCCGCGATGCGGCCGGCGAACTCGTCGTGAAAGAAGCTCATGCTTTGGTTGAGCATGTGCTTATGGAAGATCCAGCGCAGCCGCATCGGAAACACCGGCTGTATCGACTGGTACTTGATCCACGCCGCGAGCGCGATCAGGCCGGGACTCAGCGCCAGAATCACGCCAAGGATCCACAGATGCGTGCTCTGCTGAGCAAGGAAGTGCTGCGGGGTCGACTGCCCCATCCAGTCAATGAGCTTGCCCAGCATCGAGAACAGCAGTGCCTCGAAAGCACCGATCAGACCGGTCAGCACGGTCATCGCCAAGATATGTCCGCGCAGGCCCTCGCCGCACTGCCAGAGAAAGGGCAGCAGCTGCCGCGAAAACTCCTGCCGGATGGCGACCGGATAGGGATCGATCCGATTCTCAAACCACCTCAGCACGCGCACGCTCTCCAGTCGATTCTTGCGCCAAATCCCATGATAACCCGGCGAAAGTCGGCCGTGCCCAGCGGCGTTTCGTCGCCCCCCCGGTGCCGAACGCAGCACGCTGTTCCGCGCGCAGGCAGCCGCACCGCCCCGGCTGGCGTGGTAACCTAAAGTGCAGCAAGAACGAGATAGATCCTCAAGAGCAGCCCGTGGCGCAACAGCCTGAAGTCTTCGTAAGCTATTCACGTGACGATTCTGCCCGCGTGCTGGAGCTGGCCGGCAAGCTGAAGGCCGCCGGGGTGTCGCTGTGGATCGACCAGGGCGGCATCGACGCCGCCTCGCTCTGGAGCGAGCAGATCGTCACCGCGCTGGAGCGCGTCAAGGTACTGCTGCTCATCGTTACCGAGTCCGCGGTCCATTCTCACAATGTGGCCAAGGAGGTCATGCTGGTGAGCGAGCGCAACGGGAACATCCTGCCCGTTCACCTCGAACCGACCGTGATTCCGCCGACCTTAAAGTACCCCCTGGCCGGCATACAGCACATCGAGTATTTCGCGGACGGCAATGCGGATGCCGCCCTCACGGCCATCCTGCGCTCGCTCGCGCGCATCGGCGTCAGCGTGAGCACGCCCCGGGACGCTGGCGCCATCCCCGCGCGCGAAGCCGCGCCTGTGCAGCGTGCCGCAGGCGCCGATAGCGGTGGCGCCGTGGCCGTGATGCCCTTCGACAACATGAGTTCCGACCCGGAAACGGACTACTTCAGCGACGGCCTGACGGAGGAGCTGACTACGCGGCTGTCGCTGGTCAGCGAGATCGAGCTGGTCTCACGCTGGGCATCGAAGCAGCTCAAGGAGCGCAAGCACGACGTGCGTGCCATCAGCAACGAGCTCGGCGCACGCTACATCGTCGGTGGCAGCGTCCGGCGTTTCCAGGACTCTTTTCGCATCAACGTGCAGCTGGTGGATGTCACGACCAACCGCCAGATCTGGGCCAACACCTACAAGGGCAAGCTCGATGACATCTTCGATATTCAGGAACAGGTAGCCCAGCAAATCGTCGAGGCACTCAAACTCAAGCTGTCGTTCTCGGAGAAGGTCTCGCTGACGAAGCGACAAACCATCGATGCCCATGCCTACGATCTGTACCTGAAGGGCCAGGATTACCTGTACCGTCTCACGAAGCGCAGCGTCGAATATGCAATCCAGTTGTTCGAGAAGGCGACTGAACTTGATGCCCGCTACGCCGCCGCCTATGCAGCCGCGTCGATCGCCTACGGCCAGCTCTACCAGTACTTTGACCGCAACGATTCCCACCGCACCCGCGCGCAGGAGTTGAGCTTCAAGGCGCTCATGTACGACAACAACCTTCCCGAAGCCTACACGGCCATGGGTCTGTCCTATTTCATCTGGGGTAAACTCGAGGAGGCGAGCGCAGCCAGTCGCAAGGCCATCGAGATGGACCCGGACGGGTTCGTCGCGCGCTGGACGCTCGGGCGAATTCACTTCACCAACGGGGACTTCGAAAAGGCCTATGAGCTGTTCCGCCGGGTAACCGAGCTCAAGCCGTCGTTCTTCTCTGGCTACGTTGATCTTGCGCAGAGCTGCGACGGCCTGGGGCGCACCGACGAAGCACGGACCGCGCGCAAGCAGGTCTCAGAACTGATGCCGAACTATCTCCTGCAGAACCCCGACGATGCACGGGCGCGCATGTACTACGCAGTGGTACTCGCGGAAATGAATCGCAAGGAAGAGGCACTGCGCGAGGGCACCAAGGCACTCGAGGTCAGCCCGGACGATGGCATGATGCTCTACAACTGCGCATGCCTGTATGCACGGCTGGGCGAGACCGACAAGGCCATCGAGACACTGCGGGGCGCCATGACCAAGGGCTATGCCGATGATGGCTGGCTGGCGCACGACCCGGACCTCGATCTCCTGCGCGCCCACCCGGCCTTCATCGCACTGATGGCGTCGCGCTAGGCTGGCGCAGGCTACAGCACGATCACAGTCCGGCCGACCGTCCTGCCGGCGGCCATTGCTTCACATGCCGCGGGGATCTCCGCGAACTGCATCACCTTGCCAATGACCGGCCGCACCTTCCTGGCCAGGATCAGTTCTACGATCTTCTGATTGATCTGTGTGCCCAGGCTCTGAGACGGAAAGTTCCAGCCCATGCCCTGCTTGAGCATCGCGCCCATGGGCTCGCTCACATAGGCTAATAGAACGCCGCAGAGCTTTACGTTCGCAAGGCACACCTGCCGCGGCACGATGAACTTCTCGTCCGCTACCTTCTTGTTCGAGGAAAAGCCCATCATCAGGAAGCGGCCGTTGTAGGCAGTGGCGCGCAGGGACTTCTCCAGCAGTGACTCACCGATATTGTCGAACACCACATCCACGCCCTTGCGGGCCGTCTTCTCCAGGACAATTGGTACGAAGTCCTCGGTGCGGTAGTTGATCGCAACTTCGGCGCCCAGTTCGCGGCACAACGCCAGCTTGTCGTCCGAGCCGGCAGTGGCGAATACCCGCGCCCCGGCATGCACCGCGAGCTGGATGGCAGCAGAACCCGAACCTCCGGCAGCGGCATGGATAAGCACGGTCTCCCCGGCCTGCAGCTGCGCACGGTCGAACAGCCCCAGCCACGCAAGGTGGAACGGGAACAGCAGTGCGGCCGCATCGGGCAGCGGCACCGACTCCGGCATCTCGAACGCCGAGGCCGCGGGACAGATGACGTATTGCGCAAATCCGCCGTGCGCGTGACGCGTAATGGCCACCACGCGCCGGTCCTGCCAGGCCTCGGCGCCCTCGCCGCAGGCATCGACCATCCCCATCGTCTCCATGCCAGGGCTATATGGCAGCGTCGGCTCGGCCATCATGTTGCCGCCGCGGATGCGCTCCAGGTCATTCAGGTTGATCGGAATGGCCTGGACGCGGACGCGGATCTCGCCGGGCCCTGGCTCGGGTATGGGAACGCTATCCAGGTGCAGCGCCACGCGCGGCTCTCCGTACGCGTGGGTCCTCCAGGCCTGCATCATTCTTGCCTCTGTCATGGTGTTCCTTGTGCCGCGATGCCGTTACTCGGGCGGCAGATCGAAGCGCTCGATATACGGCCGGAAGTCGCGCCGCACGACTTCCGGCTTGATGCCGTATTCTTCGGGTGAATAGCGGTGAATGCCGTGCTTCCCCTGGGGATTATCGGCGATGAACCACTTCATTTTCGCAGCCGCCTCTTCGGTCATCGGCAGGTCGAAGGCGTCGTAGATCTTCTCGACGACGGCAAACTGGTCACGGATGAATTCTGAGAATTTCATGTCGTAGAACACCGCCTGCGGGTACGCGCGGGCCGAGCGCACCGCGATGGCGTGCTCCAGGGCGCGCTTCAGGCGCGGATTCCAGTCTTCGGCCACCTCGAACCTGTCCACCTGATCGCTGCCCATGGAACGCACGAGTGCCGTCAGGCTGGCGTACGAGGTCAGTGACTTCACCGGGTCGCGATGCGTGAAGACAATGCGTGCGTCCGGGTAGGTCCGCAGCAGATGCTCAAGCCCCCACATGTGAGCGCCGGTCTTGAGCACCCAACGATCCGCGGCATGACCGGACTGCAGGTGCTGGAGTTGCCGGTGGTGGAAGTCGTATACGTGCGCCCAGTCGCCCGCACGGTCGACCCAGTCCTGATACTCCGTGACCCGGAACTGATTGTGGAACAGGGGAGTGCACATGGCGTCCCCCATCATGACAACGCACTCCTGTGACAGCTGCGCACCCATCGGGTGCATCGCCTTGAACTTCTCCCGGCGCTCGTCCATCGGCGGAAAGCCCGCTTCGCACTGGGCGATGCGCGGATCGGTCAGGAAGGTCGCCGTCTTCGGCGGCGGCGAGGGAAACGTGACCTCCCAGGTCAAGGGTGCCCGGTTGGCAGGATCTTGGGCGAGAATGTCGTGGAGGATGGTCGATCCGGTGCGCCCGAGGCCGATAATGAAAACTGGCTTGACGATTTTCTGCTGGGCTATGCCGGGATACAGCTTGCGATCGTTGACGTAGGACAGGCGGTTGACGATATGCGCCAGCGCCCGTTCACGGGCAATGTACTGGCCGACCGGATTCAGCCGGGCATCCCGCTCCAGCGAGTCCACGAACAGAGCCAGCGGCTCCAGAAATGGGCCGGGCCCGAAGTCCTCCAGGCCTCCAGTACGCGCGCCTGCCTCGGCGATCAGCGATTGAACGGTGAACATCAGCGTGGGTTCATTCACAAGGCTGCCTCATCACAGAGTGTCAGTTGCATCTGCAGGGGTTCGCGCCACAGGCGCGCGATCGGGCGTCTGTACTGGCGATCACACCTCGGGCGCTCGGGCACGCATCTCGTCGGCCACCCGGCGCAGCGCACTTTCGAAGGCCTCGACCGGCTGTCCTCCCTGGACGAGATAGCGGTCATTCAGGATCACCGCCGGCACGGCGTGAATACCTTGGTTCAGGTACCACTGCTCGCGGGCGCGTACCTCGTCTGCATACTCGTCGGATTCGAGAATCTGCCGGGCGCGGACAGCGTCCAGTCCCGCCTGCACGGCCACCTCTGCCAGTACCCGGTGGTCGCTCGGATCACGGCCTTCGGAAAAATAGGCGGCGAACAGGGCCTCCTTCAGCGCTTTCTGCCTGCCGGTCCCCTCTGCCCAGTGCAGCAGACGGTGCGCGTCGAAAGTGTTGTAGATCCGGGACCGCTCGCCGAAGCGGAACTCAAAACCCAGCTCCGCCCCGCGGGCACGAATTGTCTCCTGGGTCTGGGCGAGCTGGGCGGCGCCCGAGCCGTACTTGCGCGCCAGGTGCTCCACGATGTCCTCGCCCGCAGCACCGATTTGCGGGTTCAGCTCGAACGGCTGGAAATGAATGTCCGCCTCGACATTACCGGCAAGATGCGCGAGTGCCGCCTCGAGGGACTTGAGGCCGATGACGCACCACGGGCAGGAAACGTCGGAAACGAAGTCAATCTTGATCGAACTACCCATGCTGCACCGTTCGGTTCACCGGTCCGCCGCCGGTATCGTGGCTCACGTCGAAGGATCTGCCCATGCGGATTATGCGCCCGCATTGGCGGATTTCTCATGGCCGGTCTCGCCACGAGCAGGGGTCGTAGCACACACCATCGTTGGGCAGCAACGGGGGAGCCGCTCCTTGGGGCGGCCCTTCTCCTGCGCGCGGCTCTGTCGCGGGCAGAGGCCCGAACGTTGGCGGTCCTCCCGACAAGAGCCGCGCGCAGCTCGCCGCGCCAGCGCACGGGTTGCGCGCCCAAGGATGTGAATACCGCAGGACGCCCCGCGACCGAGTGTCCGTAACACGACACCGTATATGATGTGCGGCGTCCAACCCCCTGCGCAAAGACTCAACGCCGTGAATCCGATTCTCGCAACCTGGCCGCTGCTGCTTGGCATGGGCATCCTCATGCTCGGGGCGGGCCTGCAGAGCACGCTGCTGGGCGTGCGTGCCACGATCGAGGCGTTCCCCACTGCGGTGACCGGCATCATCATGTCGTGCTACTACGTGGGGTACCTGCTCGGCACGAGACTTGCCCCTCGGCTACTGGCCAGGGTCGGGCCGGTGCGCGTGTTCGCCACCCTGGCCGCCCTAGCCTCGGTGGCGGTCCTGGCGCATGGCGCCTGGGTATATCCAGCCCCCTGGGCGCTGATGCGCTTCTTGTCCGGAATCTGCTTCGCTGGCATCTACGTGGTGGCGGAGAGCTGGCTCAACCACCGGGCCTCGAGCACCAATCGCGGGCAATTGCTCGCCATCTACATGCTCGTGCTGTACGTGGGACTGGGGAGTGCGCAGTTCCTGCTGGTGATCTCCGGGCCGCAGTCGACCGAAGGTTTCATGCTGGTCTCCGCCCTCATATCGGCGGCCATGGTCCCCATCGTCGCCTCGGCCCAGGAAGCCAGCCGGCCGGTCGCGCCGCAGCGCGTGCGCTTCCGTGATCTTTACCGCAATTCTCCGCTCGGGGTGGTGGCGGTGGCCTTCTCCGGAATGATCTCGTCCATCATCTTCTCCATGGGGCCGGTGTATGCGCGGCTGTCGGGTTTCGGCACCGCGGGCGTTGCGGCTTTCATGGCGGTCAGCATCTTCGCCGCGGTGCTCACGCAGTATCCGGTCGGCCGCCTGTCCGACCGCATGGACCGACGCACGGTGATCGCGTCCGTGTGTCTGCTGGCCACTGTCGTGGCAGCGACCATCGAGCTGCTCACCCCACTGCCCCGTATCCTGTTCCTGCTGCTGGCGGCGCTGTTCTCCGGCGCGGCGTTGACCTTGTATTCGCTCTCGGTCTCACACGTCAACGATAAGCTCGATCCCTCGCAGATGGTGGCCGCAAGCAGCGCTTTGCTACTCATCAACGGGACGGCAGCCGCCTTCGGCCCGCTGGTAACTGGCACGATCATGGGAGCGTACGGCCCTCGGGCCTACTTTGCGATCCTCGGCACACTCACCGGCGCACTCACGCTGTTCGATCTGTGGCGCAAGCTGCGGCGCGGGCCGGTACCGAGGAGCCAGAAAGGACCGTTCATCAATACGCGCGAGCTGGCGACTTCCGCCGGACTCGGACCGGAGCGCCCGGCCGGCCGCGCGGAGACCTCTGGCTGATGGCGACGGGCCCCGCTACTGCCTTCGCCAGACGCTGACCCCCGTGGCGTTCGGCCCTACCAGTCCCATCAGCAGCTGCTCCGGACTCGCGGTGTTGTCCAGAGTCGCCATGCCGTCGCCTTCCGAAGTCGAACCGTTGTCGCACTTCGTGGTCATGTGCACCTGATAGATGTTGTAAGAGGAATCGATGGGTGCAATCTGACCCCCAAACTCGCAGATCAGCTCCGAGAGTTGCAGGTTGCCATTCGAGATGAACAGCTCGAAGCCGCCGTCCGACGGCGCATAGCCACCCGCGACTGCTTCAAGCGAGGATGGCCGGTTGTAGAGGGGATCGAAGGTCAGCTCAAGTGCCTCCTGAGTAGCGGTACCGTTGTCAGTCGTCAGCACCAGGGTTGCACTGATCGACTGGCGCTCCTGAAGCGTGCCGGCGAGGGACCACTGCCCGTGGGTCGAGCCGTCAGCGAAGGTGGTAGCCGCAAATGCCTCGCCCGAGGCTGACAGCGTGCTGTCGGCCGTCGACACCTGTCCGGTGAACTGAGCGCCGTCCGCGCGTAGAAAATCGGCGCGCCCGGTCTCGGTTACGAGACCGGTGATCGCGAACCCGCTGTCAGCGTCAGTGCCGCGCCAGATGCCGCCGGGCGAAACGCCCTGAATCGGGCTAGCTTTTCCGCCGCCGCATGCGGGCAGTAGCAGGACCGCCGCAAGCACCCAGTATGTCTTCATGTTCAAACTCACAAGCGTCGGCAGACAGGCCGACACCCTGTTCAGCCAACGCACCATGCTGGAGCGAGCAGCCGGGACCTCGGATCCCGAGGTGCAAGCCTGCGCTCACCAGAGTCACCCCCGGCGATCAGCCGTCGCTGTTCCGGTCCCGCATGGTCATAACTTCGCGTATGCCAGGCATGCCGACGGGTAATCGCCCTCCACCGGTGCTCCGTACTTTGCCATCTGATGCCGAATGCGCACAATGCACCCATGTCCCTCATAACCCTTATCAACGGCCAGGTGGCCTTCGGCGTGCGGCCGCTCCTGGATCAAGCGCAACTCAGCATTCAGGCCGGCGAGCGCCTCGGACTGATCGGCCGCAACGGCACCGGCAAGTCGACGCTGTTGAGCATAATCGCCGGCAGCACAGCGCTGGACGATGGAGAACTGCAACGCCGCGAGGGTTTGCGCCTGGTGCTCGTGGAACAGGAGCCGCAGCTTCCTGAGTCGGAAACCATCCAGGCCAGTCTGTTGCTGCGAGCCAGGGCTTCGGCAAGCTGGGGCGCTGGCGCAGCAGCCGACGAACGCGAGCATTGGCGCATGGAATCGCGTCTTGAGGAGTTCCTGCACCGGCTCGGCATGACCGGAGGCAGGTCACCGGCCGGCTGCTCCGGCGGAGAACGCAAGCGCGCCGCGCTGGCCCTGGCGTTCGCTCTGCAGCCGGATCTGCTGCTGCTCGACGAGCCAACCAACCATCTCGACATCGAGGCCATCGAACGCCTGGAGGAACTGCTGCTCAAGGTGCCCGCCGCCATCGTGATCACGCACGACCGCGCCTTCCTCGACCGTGTTGCCACACGCATCGTCGAGCTGGACCGCGGTGTTCTGCGCTCTTACCCAGGTAGTTTCGCGGCTTACGAGCAGCGCAAGGGCGAGGAGCTGGCCGCAGAGGACCTCGCGCGGCGCCGCTTCGAGAAGTTCTGGCAGCAGGAAGAGGTGTGGATTCGCAAAGGCGTAGAGGCCCGGCGCACGCGAAACGAAGGCCGCGTGCGGCGTCTTGAGCAATTGCGTGTTGCACGCGCTGCGCGGCGCGACCGCATCGGCAACATTCGCCTGACCCTGGACGCCGGGGAGCGCTCCGGCGATCTGGTGGCCGAATTCGACCGGGTCAGCAAGCAATTCGGCGACCAGCCGCTCATCGCAGATCTCTC
Organism: uncultured Pseudomonadota bacterium; assembly: GCA_963794975.1. Lineage (GTDB taxonomy): Bacteria > Pseudomonadota > Gammaproteobacteria > Steroidobacterales > Steroidobacteraceae > 13-2-20CM-66-19. Next base: position 263,696 of record CAWCGL010000003.1, read on the forward strand.
GATGCGGATCATGCGTGGCGACCGCATCGGTCTCATAGGTCCAAACGGCGCCGGGAAGTCGACTCTGATACGCCTGATTCTTGGCGAACTGGCTCCCGACAGCGGCACGGTGCGCCTCGGAACGCGCCTGAACGTGGCCTACTTCGATCAGCTGCGCGCCCAACTGGATCTCGGCGCAACCCTCTCCGAGGCCATCAGTCCGGGCTCTGACTGGATCCACATCGGTAGCGAGCGCAAGCACATCGTGAGCTATTTGGGAGAATTTCTGTTCCCGGCGCAGCGTGCCAAGTCACCGGTCAGCATGCTCTCCGGCGGCGAGCGCAATCGCTTGCTGCTCGCACGCCTGTTCGCACAGCCCGCCAATCTTGTAATCCTGGACGAGCCCACCAACGATCTCGACATCGAGTCGCTGGAGCTGTTGGAGGAGCGTCTGCAGGACTACCAGGGAACGCTGCTGCTGGTGAGCCACGATCGGCGCTTCCTGGACAACGTTGTCACCCAAACCCTAGCGGCCGAGGGCGATGGGACTTGGCGCGAGTACCCGGGAGGCTACAGCGACTACCTGCAGCAACGGCATCCGCCGCAGAGCCGCAGCGCTGTCGGGACCGGGCCACGAGTCAGTTCCCCGACAGGCGGCACCGCCGCGCCCGTCAAGGCGCGCCCGCGCCTGAGCTACAAGGATGAACGTGAGCTTGCTGCACTGCCGGAGCTGATCGTCTCCCTCGAACACGAACAGTCCGAGCTCACTGCACGCATGAGCGAACCGAATTATCACCAGCTCGGGGCGGAGCAGCTGCGCGGTGACCGCAGGCGCCTCGCCGAGCTCGAGGAGCTGCTGCTGCAGAAGTTCGCGCGCTGGGAGACGCTTGAGGAGCAGCGGAGCAAGTCCGCCTAGCAGCCAGGATGCGCGGTCGCCGGTCAAAATTGCGCAACATCATCAGGAGGAAACGTGAAGAAGTCGGAGGCAAGTCAAGAACCGGCGGCGTCGAAGCACATCTCCAGGAGAATCGCCGAACTGGGGGACTGGCGTGGGGAGACCCTTAAGAGGGTAAGGGCGCTCATCCAAGAGGCGGATCCGGACGTCATCGAGGAGTGGAAGTGGATGGGAACGCCTGTCTGGTCGCATGACGGAATCATCTGCACTGGTGAATCCTACAAGAGTGTGGTCAAGCTCACCTTTGCCAGGGGCGCATCTATGAAGGATCCGGCCCGTCTGTTCAATGCCAGCCTCGAGGGGAATACACGCCGCGCAATCGACATCCGAGAGGGAGAGGAAATCACGGCGTCAGCATTCAAGTCACTCGTCCTTGAGGCGGTTGCCCTGAATCGTGCGCGCAAGTCCCGGCCGAAGAAATCCAAGGGCTAGAGGCCGATAGCGTCCGCCAACTGAACGGGCCGCATTGATACTCGCTACCGTGCGTTTTGGGCACTGCTACACTGGCCGCGGTTCGAGCATATCCATGGGAGCCCTATGAATCGCAGTTTACTGTGCAACGCCGCCAGATTCGGCTCACCCGTCGCGCACGCCGGCGCGGTGCTGTCAGTGCTGCTGGCTGCTGCAGCCGCAGCGGCGGCCGAGGTAACCCCCATGACGCCCGACGTGGTGGCGAGGTACGAGGAGACTCGCCCCCAGGCCGACTTCGTCAAGCGTGTGGTGATGGTGCCGATGCGCGACGGCGTGAAGCTCTACACGGTCATTGTCATGAAGAAGGGCGCCAGCAACGCACCCATCCTGCTCTCGCGCACCCCCTATGACGCCAAGGACACGACCTCGCGCACCAAGAGCCAGCTGATCACGGAAATCCTGCCGGCCATGGACACCGAGTTTGTCGAGGACAACTACATCCGCGTCTATCAGGACATCCGTGGCTTGCACAATTCCGAAGGGCAATTTGTCATGACTCGGCCCATCAGGGGTCCTTTGAACAGCACGGACGTTGACGAGTCAACCGATGCGTACGACACGATCGACTGGCTGGTGAAGAACGTACCGGAGAGCAACGGCAAGGTGGGGGTTGTGGGGAGCAGCTACCTCGGCTTCACCACGCTCATGGCGGAGATCGATCCCCATCCGGCTCTCAAAGCCGCCGCGCCGCAAAGCCCCATGGTGGACACCTGGATCGGCGACGACGATTTCCACAACGGCGCCTTCCGCAATCCCACGATGGACTACGTGGTGGAGCAGAGCACCGGTAAGGCCGAGGGCGGACGCCTGGCCGTGGGTGCGGGCGACGACTACACCCGCTATCTGGAAGCCGGCTCGTCCGGCGACTACGCCCACCGCTGGGGCATCGACGAGTATCCGTATGTACAGAAGCTGATGCGCAATCCTGCCTATACGGAATTCTGGTCGCTGCAGGCCGTGGACAAGTGGATGGCCGCGCGGCCACTGCGCGTGCCGACGATGCTGATGGTCGGCCAATGGGATCAGGAGGACTCCTACGGGGCACCGGCCGTGTACCGAGCGCTGCTTCCCAAGGACAGGAATGGCGAGCTGCTGTCGCTGGTCATCGGGCCGTGGCGTCATTCCGGAGTCAACCACTACGGCTACGATCTCGGAGCGCTCACTTTTACCGGCGATACTTCCGCGGAATTCCGGGTGAAGTATCTGAAGCCCTTCTTCGATCACTATCTCAAGGGCACAGTGAAACCCCATACGCCGCGCGTTCTCACCTATGCCACCGGCATCAACCGCTGGGAGGAGTCTCCCCGATGGCCCATGGGGACAATGAAGCCACTGTTCCTCGGCGACGGCCATGCGGCGAGCTTCAGCGCGCCCGCCGCCAGCGGCCACGATGACTACGTATCCGATCCGACAAAGCCGGTGCCCTTCATTCCGCGGCCGATCAATATGGCCGATCCACTGCAGTGGAAGCTATGGCTCGTACGCGATCAGCGCTTTGTCTCAGATCGTCCCGACGTGCTGGTATACCAAACCCCGCCGCTCGACAAACCGGTTCATATCATGGGAGCGCCCCAAGCGGACCTGTTTGCCGCCACTTCTGGGACGGACAGTGACTGGGTCGTCAAGGTGATCGACGTTTTCCCCAATACTTCACCGGAATCAGCCGACCAAGGCTCGAAGCCCGGCATGGCTGGATTCGAGCTGCCCATCGGCATAGAGATCTTCAGGGGCCGCTACGTGCACGCGCTCGATAAGCCACAGGCACTTCAGCCCGGGCGGGTCGAGGAGTACAAGTTCGGCCTGCCCAATGTCGACCACGTCTTTCTGCCCGGACACCGGATCATGATCCAGGTGCAATCGAGCCTGTTCCCGCTCTACGATCGCAACCCGCAGACCTTCGTCGAGAATATCTTCTTCGCACAGCCGGGCGATTATCGGGCCGCAACCCAGAGCGTTTACCACGGGGCTGCGACAGCCAGCAGCGTGCTGTTGCCGATAGTTCCCTAGGTCAACCCAAACCCTCGACCGGCGTGCCCGCCGGGCATCCTTCAATTCGGCAATTGCCGACGCACGGCCGCGCGCAGTTCGCTCATGTCGAACGGCTTGGTGAGAATCTCGTGCGCACCGGCATCGCGCGCGGCGGCGAGGTAAGCGTGCGTGCTGATGGCATCCGGCTTATAAGCCATCGCACCGAAGCTTCCGCCGCCGGAGATGGCAATCACCCGGATGCGCGGGTAACGGCTACGCAATATCTTGACGAGTTCAAGCCCATGGATCTTGGGCATGATGACATCGGTAATGACAACGTCGGGAGGACTTTCGTCGATGGCACGCAGCCCCTCATCCGCACTGCTGACCACCGTGACCGAAAATCCAGAGCGCATCAGCACGCGCCGGATCGCTTCACCCACCTCCGGCTCGTCATCGACTACAAGAATGGCCGCCATCTCTATGCCCTCGAGGCTACGTCGGTCATTCGTGGCCCGGCTTGATCAGCATCGTGCACTACCTCTGGGAGGAACACACTGAAGGTTGCACCTGCGCCAGGCTGCGATTGCACGCGAATGCTCCCGCCCATCGATGTCACGATCCCGTGCACCACGGACAAACCCAGCCCCGTGCCATCCCCAATCTCTCGGGTCGTAAAGAATGGCTCAAAGATATGCGCCATGACCGCCGCATCCATCCCGTGTCCGGTGTCGCTGACCTCCAGCAATGCGGACCGTCGCCGGCTATCGGTCCGCTCAGGATCCTCGGCAATGCCCAGACGCACTGCCAGGCGCCCTCCCTGGCCACGCATCGCCTGGTAAGCGTTCGTACACAAGTTGATGATGATCTGGTGCACGTGGCTTGGGTCCCCCCGGACCGGCACGCCCTCCGCGCCTGCGTCGAACTCTATTTCGATATTTGATGGCATGATCGCACGCACCAGGGCAAGCGCCTCTTCCACGGCCGGCCGCAGCGCGAACACAGATGGCGCCTGCGAATCCATCTCGCGGCTGAAGGTGAGAATTCGAGTTACCAGACTGCGTGCCCGGTGGGCAGCCACTATGATGCGCGCCAGATCGCCCGCCACGGCACTTCCCTCAGGCACTTCATCGAGCGCCACCTGTGAATACAGCAGTATCGGCGTCATGATGTTGTTGAATTCGTGAGCCACACCGCCGGCCAGGGTACCGATAGTCGCGATGCGCTCACGGTGCTGCAGGCGTCGCTCCAGTTCGAGGCGCTTCTCCTCCAGAGAGGCCCGCTCACGGATCTCTCCCTGCAGGCGCTCGTTGGTGCCGACTAGTTCCTGTCGCATGTGTTCCAGCTGAGCGCCCAGATCGCGCACCTCGCGGATCGAGCTAGGCATGCCAAGTTGTGTGCGCAGGTCGCCGCCGGCGACGCGCTTGGCGGCGACTTGCAAGCGCACCATCGGCCGTGCGATCACGGCGGACATCCATACCGCGATCAGGATTGAGGCGCAGAGCCTGAAGATACTGCTTGTCGATGAGCCGGGAATTCTGCGCGACGGCCTGTGTGCGCTGCTGCAAAGCGAAAAGGGAGTTGAGGTGGCTGCAGTGGCGGGGAGCGCGCGCGAGGCCCTGCAGGCACTTACGCAACTGCAACCGCAGTGAGTCATCATGGACTTCTCGTCGGTTCTCAAGACCGAGCCAGAAACGATCACGCAATTCAAGCGCCGCTGGCCAGAGCTGCGAGTTCTAGTGTTGACCCTGCGCCGTGATGAAGCGCTGATCGAAGCAGTATTCCGCGCCGGTGCAGACTTTACCTACACAAGAACGACAGCCGCGCCGAACTCTTCACCACCGTGCATCGCCTCGCCGCCACCAGCGGTTACGGTTCTCAGGCCGACACGGCGGATGACGCGAGCCCCAAGGCTGAAGCGAACGCAGTGCCGCCGGCGCCTGGCGTCCTCACGCGGCGGGAACGTGAAGTGATGGCGCTCATCGCGCGTGGGTACCAGACGGCGGAAATCGCTCAGCTTATGTCCTTGACGCCCGGAACCGTGGACAAGTATCGGAGGATGCTAATGCGCAAGCTCGGGCTCCAGTCGGCAGCTGCGGTCTCGGCCTTTGCAATCACCCACGGCTACGTTTAGCGCGACCAGCTCGTCGCGCTGCAGCGCGGCATGAGGTGCCACGGGAACGCACGCACAACTCCGCGCGCTCTATAGCAGTCTGCACTGTTGCCTTCCGCGACACGTGGTTGCACTCAGTGCCAGCAAACGCTTTGAACGATTGCAAAGCGACGGAAAATATTACCGAACGCCGTTACGCTCCGCCGGTGCCGTCTAAGCTTGCACCGCGCGCGCTGAATTCCTTCTCCAAGTCCCCGGCGGCAGGCCGAACTCGCTCTTGAACGCGCGGGTAAATGCCGCCTCCGATTCGTATCCGCTGCCCTCGGCCACGGAGCCAATGCTGTCGTTTCCCGCGCGCAGTACCTGAGCGGCCAATGCCAGTCGCCAGCGCTTCAGGTATTTCATCGGCGGCTCGCCCACGAGGGCCGCAAATCGTTCTGCCAATGCAGACCGCGAGAGGGCCACTTTGCGCGCCAGAGCGTCGACGGTCCACGCCCGGCTGGGATTGCTGTGAAGCAGGGCCAGCGTGCGCCCGACCTGAGGGTCGCGGATGCCGGCAAGCCAGCCCCGCCCTTCGGGCGGCAGATCTTCGACGTACCGACGCATGGCTTCAACGAACATCAGCTCGGATAGCTTGGCCAGAGCCGATTCCGCGCCCGGCCGCGACGACAGGGATTCGTTGACACCCGTGCGCAGCAGCTCGCGCAACAGAGTGCCAGCCGGACCGCCTCCCACCGGGATACACAGGACCCTCGGCAGCGCCTCCAGTAGCGGGCGGCACAGGCTTTGACTGCAGGCGATGTAGCCGCACACGAAACGGGTTGCCTCCCCGCCGCCGCCGTGCCGCAACTGCACCAGGTCGTCTTTGGCAGCCTCAGCATCAAGCAGACGCGCTGTCTCCACCGGCTTGAGCCGCAGGTCGCTGCCCAGCAGGTGCCGATCTTCGTTCAGGAACAGGACCAGGTCCCCGGCAGAGGCTTCTAGCGTCTCGGGGCTGTCATCGAGCCGCACCGTGCAGCTGCCTTCAGTAAGGTAATGAAAGAATAAGACTTTATCAGCACCCGCCAGCCGGCCTCGGACCGAGGCCAAGCCGAATTTCGCGCTAACGCACCACGGCGCGGTGAATACGGCGTTCACGTAGACCGCGCCTTCGAGCTGCACCGACCTGAGGACGTTCGACAATGCATCCATGGAGTTTCGGTCAAGAACCGCGGAGTACCTGGCGGGACGGCCATATTAGGGAAAACGATACTGGCAAGCCATGTGGCAGGGCATTTTCCTCGGCCGTTACAGTCACCGGTTCATCCAGGAGTCCCTCAATGTCAGCAGTTCTTTCCCAAGCCTCACCTGCCGATCTCGCCGCGGTGAAGGCGCGCCAGCAAGCCGCGTGGTCAGCAGGTAACTACGCCGTCGTCGGCACGACGCTGCAGATCGTAGGCGAAACGCTGTGCGAGGCGCTCGACCTGCGCTCCGGCGCACGGGTGCTGGATGTTGCCGCCGGCAATGGCAATGCCACGCTCGCAGCCGCCCGTCGCTGGGGCGACGTGGTCTCGACCGACTATGTCGGAGCGCTGCTGGAAGCCGGGCGGGCACGGGCACTCGCCGAGGGCCACAAGATCCAATTCCAGGAGGCTGACGCCGAATGTCTGCCATTTGCAGAGGCGTCGTTCGATGCCGTGCTTTCCATCTTCGGTGTCATGTTTACCCCGAATCAGGAGCAGGCAGCAAGCGAGCTCTCGCGAGTTTGCAGACCACGCGGCCGCATCGGCCTGGCTAACTGGACGCCCGAGAGCTTCATCGGCCACGTGTTCAAGACCATCGGCAAGTACGTGCCTCCCGCTGCTGGCGTCAAGTCTCCGGCCTTGTGGGGGACTACGCAGCGAATCCAGGACCTGTTCGGCGGCAGTGCCCGGGCCATTCGAACCAGTAACCGCGACTTCGTGTTCCGCTATTGCTCGCCACAGCACTGGCTCGACGTGTTTCGCGCCTACTATGGCCCGATGAACAAGACTTACGCCGCGCTTGGTGCCGCGCAGCAGGATGCACTGACTCGCGATCTGCTGGACCTGATAGCGCGTCACAACCGTTCGGGTGATGAGACGGTCGTCCTGCCGAGCGCATACCTGGAAGTCGTCATCGAACGGTGACCCGCGGCGTCAGCGCGCATGGGAGCAGTAGTGGCCGGTGACAGGACACGCGAGCCCGCTGGGCCACTGCTGCAACCATGCGCTCCTTCGCTGTGTGACGCCAGATCTGAAGCGCGCACATGACTTCTGTTGCCAATCACTACGAAACCCTGCTTGCCCCCATCTATCTGTGGATGGCCGGCGGCCCCGATGAGGCGTTCGCTGCGGGCACCGCGGACATCTCGGAGTTCCTTCATGTGAGCGGCACCGCGGTGGATCTGGGCGCAGGCTTCGGCATGCACAGCGTTCCGCTCGCCCGCGCGGGATACAAAGTCCTGGCCATCGATACGTCCGCGTACCTGCTCGAGCAGCTGCGTCAGCACAGCCTCGGCATGCCGGTGAAGGCCGTGCAGGCAGACCTCAGGGACTTTGCCCGGCAGACCTGCGGCCCCGTCGACCTGATACTTTGCATGGGCGACACCCTCACTCACCTGGACTCGACGGCCGAAGTCGCGCTGCTGCTTCGCGCCGTCGCGGCCTCCCTCTGCCCGGGTGGGCAGTTCATGGCCACTTTCCGCGATTACCGGGCGCTCCCGGCCGGGGAACGGCGCTTCATCCCCGTCCGCAGCGACGAGCACAGGATCCACACGTGCTTCCTGGAGGAGCTCGCGGAATGCGTTATCGTCCACGACATCGTCCATGAATTTAGGGACAACAGCTGGTCCCAGAAAGTGAGCAGCTACAGGAAGCTGCGGCTGGCTCCTGAGGCAGTGGTTCAGGCGGCTGAACGCGCCGGCCTGGTCTGCGTGAAGCGCCCCGGACCTCGTGGCATGCTGACGATCGTGGCTCATTCCTGAAGATCACACGCCTACGGGGAGCAAGACCATGACCAAGCGACTCATCAGTTCCGGTTCCGACTTCGAAAGACACATTGGCTATTCCCGGGCCGTGGTCGCCGGGGATTGGGTCTTCGTCTCAGGCACTACAGGGTTTGACTACGCGGCGATGTCCATCTCCGACGACCTGATCGAACAGACCGAACAGAGCTTCAGGAATATCGAGGCCGCGTTGCGCCAAGCCGATGCAAGCTTGAGAGACGTCGTGCGCGTGACCTACGTGCTACCCAATGGCGACGAGTTCCCACGCTGCTGGCCAGTCATGCGCAAGCACCTTGGCGAGGTGCGGCCCGCCGCGACGATGATCTGTGCTGGATTGGCGGATCCGCGTATGAAGATCGAAATCGAGGTAACGGCGCTCAAGCGTCTCTGAGCACACTGGCGCGGTTGCTGCAGTCGGCAGCTCGCGCCTGGATCGAGATCGCCGCGCCACCAAGGAGTATGACCATGTCGGCAAGATACGAAAGCATCCTGGACACCGTCGGCCGTACCCCAGTCGTGCGCATCAAGAAACTCGCGCCTGCGCATGTGCGCCTGTACGCCAAGCTAGAGGCGTTCAATCCCATGGGCTCGGTCAAGGACCGCCTCGCCCTCGGCATCATCGAGGATGCGGAGCGGGCCGGGATGCTCAAGCCGGGGCAGACGGTCATCGAGGCAACCAGCGGCAACACGGGCATCGGGCTGGCCATGGTATGCGCCGAGAAGGGCTATCCGCTGGTCGTGACGATGGCCGAAAACTTCAGCGTCGAGCGTCGCAAGCTCATGCGCTTTCTGGGTGCGAAGGTCGTGCTCACGCCGGCCGGCCTCAAGGGCAGCGGCATGCTGGCCAAGGCAGTTGAGTTAGCTCACGCTCACGGCTGGTTCCTGTGTCGTCAGTTCGAGAACGAAGCCAACGCAGATGCCCATTCACGGACGACGGCTCCGGAGATCCTCGAGGCATTCCGCGGAGATCGCCTGGACTATTTTGTCACCGGCTTCGGCACCGGCGGGACCCTGAAGGGTATTGCCCGCGTGCTTCGGCGCGAAAGCCCGCGTACGCAGGTGATCGTCTGCGAGCCGGACAACTCACAGACGCTCGCCAGCGGCATTCCGCAGCCGCGCGCCGCGGATGGCTCGCCACTGGGAAGCCATCCGAACTTTCGCCCGCATCTCATGCAGGGCTGGAGCCCGGATTTCATTCCCCGGCTCGCCGAGGATGCCATCGCACAGAAGCTCGTCGATCGCGTGGTGGCGGTAAATGGCGCCGACGCGCTGCGCAAATCGCAGGAGCTCGCCCGCAGGGAGGGCATATTCGCCGGCATCTCGGCGGGCGCGACGCTGGCCGCCGCGCTTCAGGTGGCGGCGGAGGCAGCCCCGGGGGCGACGATTCTGTGCATGCTCCCCGATACCGGTGAGCGTTATCTAAGTACTCCTCTGTTCGCGGATGTGCCTGCAGATATGACCGCCGAGGAACTGGCCATAGCGCGCTCGACCCCTAACTACCGCTTTGACGCCCCGCCACCGGCACCTGCTTCGCCGCCGCGGCCTGCGGATCAACCCGCCGTGAGCGCCGACGCCGCCGCCTTTGTCGACCAGGTCGTGAATGACCGCGCGCAGCCGGTCACGATGTTTGCGCTCGAGTGGTGTGAGTTCTGTTGGTCGGTGCGCCGCATGTTTGCCAAGCACGGCATTGCCTATCGCTCGGTCGACCTTGATTCGGTCGAGTATCAGAAGAACAACCGCGGCGGACAGATTCGCGCCGCCTTGACTGCGCGCACCTCGATCGCCACGATCCCTCAGGTGTTTGTCGGCGGACAATTCGTGGGCGGCTGCACGGATGTCTTCGACGCGTACAAAGAGGGACGACTGCAGCTACTGCTGGAAAAGAGCCAGGTCACCTACGATCGCGAACTGAAGGTTGATCCGTACTCGTTCTTGCCCACCTGGCTGCATCCGCGCTGAGGTAGCGCTCTGCTCAGGCAAGCTAGCCGACGCAATGGGTTGCTCGCTGTCCGCGCCCGTGTTAGCCAAGGATGGCGATCACGGGGCGCCGCTCAGGCCTCGTAAACCCAGCGACCGCCGAGCATGGTACGTTCGGCCTTGACGTTCATGAGGTTCCCCGGGTCAATCGTCGTTAGATCGTGGTCCCAGACGACAAGGTCCGCGAGCATGCCCGGCTCCAGCGTCCCTTTGATGCCTTCCTCGAACGTGGCGTACGCGCCGTTCACCGTCGAGCAGTAGATCGCCTCCTTAACGGTGATCCGCTGGTTTGCACCCCAGGTGTGGCCGTCTGCGTCCGTGCGCGTAACCTCCGAGCGCAGCCACAGCATCGGCTCGGCCGGGCTCGCGGTGTAATCCGACCCGGGCGCCACCCTTATTCCGGCGTCTATGAAATCGCGCATGGCGAACATGTGTTCAAGGCGTTCGTTGCCGTAGAAGTGCATCTTTTCGCCGTGGAAGAACACGTAGCCGGCAAACGGCAGGGGAATGACGCCAGCAGCCTTGATGCGCTGCACGAGCCCGGGAGTCACTAGCGTGCAGTGCTCGATGCGCAGGCGCGGATCACGCCGTGGCGCCTCGCGCTGCAACTGCTCGTAGACGCCCAGGATCGTGTCAATGGCGACGTCGCCATTCGCGTGGGTGCCGACCTGCCAGCCGGCGAGATAGGCTTTCCGCGCCTGCTCGTACAGCACGTCGCGTGAGGCACGACTGATACCGCGGAACTCACCGAGTCCGGCGTAGGGTGCGGAGAGCAGTGCCGTCCGCTCGGAAATCGAGCCGTCGGCAAACAGCTTCACGGCACCGATGCGCACCCACTCATCACCCAGGCCAGTATGCACGCCGGCCGCAATCATCTGGTCCAGCACGCTATAGTCCACGTGCACGTAGAAGCGCCCCATAAGTTCACCCGCGTCGCGCGCGTCCTGGTATCCCTGCAGGATCTCCGGATTGCCGTCGGCCTCGCAAGCGGAGGTAATACCGCGGCTGGCGAACTGCTTAGAAATCAATGCTGCTCCCCTGCGGTAGTCCTCGCGGGACGGCGGCTTGATCGCAACCTTGAGAATCGCGTCGACCGCGTCCTCGGCGATACGGCCGTTGTGATGTCCGGCCGCATCGCGGAAATAGCTGCCGTGCGGCGGATCGGGGGTGTTTTCGTCAACCTTCACGGCGGCCAGCGCGCGCGAGTTCACGAAGGCAGTATGGCCACCGCGGTGTTGCACCACGACCGGGTGTCCCGGGGCGGCGGCATCCAGATCGGCGCGATCGAGCGGCCGTGGCGTCTTGGTGTCATCGTACAAAAAGCCAACTACCCACTCGCCCGCAGGCGTGACCGCGGCCTTGCTGCGGATGGCAGCCTGGATGGTCTCTATGGAATCCATCTCCAGAGCGACCTGGGTGAGTAGCGCAACGCCGCCATACAGGGGATGCGAGTGCGCATCGTTGAAGCCAGGAGTAACGCAGCTGCCGCCCAGGTTGAAGCGGCGCGCACCCGAGCCGGCCAGCGCCAGCATCTCGGCGCTGGTGCCGATGGCGAACACCCGCGAACCTGAAAGCGCGACTGCCTGCACTGCGGGCTCGCGGGATCCCATCGTCAGGATCCGGCCATTGTGCAGGACTGCATCGGGCCGTGAGTCCCAGCGCCCGAGCGCTGTTACGCTGGCGCCAAGTCCGGTTGCGAGGAAAGCGCGGCGGCTAAGGTGTCTCATGTTTGCCAGATGGTAACGTGTATCCGCTGTACGCGCATGTCATGGGCCTTGTCGGAACGGCCACTGCTCATATTACCGAGGAGACAGGAATGCGACGCCGATTTCAAGCCCGACGCGGCCAACTCGCCGCCGAGGCGCGCGCTCTTGGCCTGCCCGCGGGGATCACCCGCCGCGACTTCATCGGCTCGACACTCGTCGGCTCTGGCGCGATGCTCCTGAATGTCGCCGCGCCCGCCCTGGCACAGGGCCTCACGTCTGACTGGGACGGCTACGGTGGCGTAGGCGACTACAGCCGCTCCAACGGCAATGTTGCTTCCGTCGTCAATGCGGCTCACGGGGTGCGTGACGGCACCTATGAGGCAAGAATCGCGGCCGCGCCCGTGGTCGACGAGGTCTACGACCTCGTCGTCGTCGGCGGGGGATTCGCCGGCCTCATCGCCGCATACGAATTCTGTAAGGCGCGCCCCGGCGGACGCTGCCTGGTGCTGGAAAACCATCCGGTGTTCGGTGGTGAGGCCAAGCAGAACCAGATGCTGGTCGATGGCGTCATGCTCACCGGCCCACAGGGCTCGAACGATGCGGTGGTGCCGCGAGCGGACAATACCTATGCCCACGTCGTGGGTCTGTGGGACGAGATTGGGATGCCCCGCTCGTACGAGTTTGTCGCCCCCAGTAGCACAGCCGCCTCGTTGCGGTTCGCCCGCGACAACTACGAACCGATGTTCTGGAACGAGGAAGCAAGCTCGCTCGGCTATTACTTCGACAAGCCGTTCGCCTCGGCGCGGGCTTGGGTCGTCGATCCGTGGTCGGACAACCTCGCCCGTACCCCGATCCCGGCCGACATGCGCCGCAACTGGCTGCGATGGAAGAGGCAGTCGCCGGTGCTTGCGCGCGGCGACGAGGCCGCCACGGACCGCTGGCTCGATTCCATGTCCTATGGCGACCTCATCGTTCGGGAATTGGGGCTGTCTAGGGATGTTTTTCGCCTCTCCGATCCCATCGTCGCCACGGGTGACTACGGCGTCAGCTCAGACGCGGTTTCTGCCTACGGCGCCAAGCTGCTCGGGCTTCCGGGAACCGCGGCAAACGACCCGGGGACGGACACGTTTTCCTTCCCCGGCGGAAACGCGGCCACCCTGCGGCACATCGTCAAGGCGCTGTTGCCGGAGGCCATCTCCGGCTCGAGATCCTTCGCCGACGTGCTATTTGCACCGATCAACTTCGCAGCGCTCGACCGGCCGCAGAGCACCCGGATCCGCCTCGGAGCCACCGTCGTTGCTGTGCGCCACGATGGACCACCCGAGACGTCCCGCAGCGTGGACGTGACGTACGCCCTTGGCGGGGAGCTTTCCCGCGTGCGCGCGAAGGCAGTTATCGTGGCGGCGGGTGGCTGGATAGCGCGCCATATCGTGCGCGACCTGCCACCGTCCTACGCCGCCGCATATGCCCAGTTCCACCACGGACCCATCCTGGTGGCCAATGTGGCAGTGCGGAACTGGAAGCCGTTCGCCAAGCTCGGCATCACGGCAGCTCACTGGTTTGACGGCTTCGGCTTCTTCGTTAACCTGCGCCAGCCCATGAGGATTGAGGGGGCGCCGGTGCCACTCGACCCGTCGAAACCGGCGATGCTGACATTCTACGTAGGCTTTCCTCAGTCGGGGGTGCCGATCGATCGGCAAACCCGCGAGGCCCGCGCGCTGCTGTTTGGCACCAGCTACGCGGACTTCGAGCGTCAGATTCGCCGGCAACTGCAGCAGATGTTCGGCAGTGCCGGATTCAATGCCCGGCGCGATATCGCCGGGGTGGTGCTGAATCGCTGGGGTCACGCCTATATCGCGCCGCAACCTGGGTTCTACTTCGGATCCGCAGGCAATCCCGCGCCACTCGAGGTCATCAGAGAGCGCTACGGACGCATCGCGTTTGGCCACAGCGAGCTGTCGGGCAGACAGAGTTGGGGACGCGCCGCACAGGAGTCGCGACGTGCCCTGACCCAGGTATTGGCAGTGCTTTGACTAACATTCGCTTCACCTTGAGGCGCTGGCGACGCAAAGCAGTCCGAGGCGCATCCGCAAGCATTCCAACACCTCCGCACTGCCAAGGCCCGGCCGTGCATGGGTCGCGTTACAATTGGTTATGACACCGAGCGCGGCGCCCCTTCTCCTATGGCTAACACCGGCAGTACTCGCCCTCCTGCTCTATGGACTCGGCCAGGGCTTCGTGAAGATGTGGATCACGGAGGTACCGCCGGCCCGGTTCTGCCTCTACTTCGCGTGCGCGCGAGCCTTGGTGATGGGATGCTACTTTCTCGCCAGCGCGCATACCCCCGTGTTCGGGGCGGAGGGCCACCGTGTCCTTATGGTCGGCGTGCTCGCCTACCTGCTCGATGGCGTTGGCTGGATCATGTACTTCCAGTCAATTATCGCGGGGCCGATCACGATCGTCGGCACTCTTTCCGCTGCCTACCCGGCCATCACCATCCTCTTCGCGCACTGGTTTCTGGGCGAGACGCTCTCGCCGCTTCAGTATGGGGCAGTGGTGCTTGTGATCGGCGGCTGCATTGGGCTGGCTTACCAACCGGCAGATGCGCCCAATAAGACGACCGGGCGGGCCTGGATTCCGCTCGCGTTCTCTGCGCTGTTGCTCTGGGGTGGCGCCCAGACTATCGTCAAGTACAACTATAGCTTGGGGGCAACCGATGCCAACATGGCGCTCTACAGCATGATCGGGGCGCTGGCCACGCTCGGTGTCTATGGCGTCTGGAAAGGCCGTGCCGGCAGGCATTCTATGATCGAGTGGACCCGCTCGTTCCTGCCCATGGGAATGATGGCGGCCGGCGACCTGGGCGTGCTGGTCGCAAGCCGCTACGGCAAGATCTCGATCGTCACACCGCTGACCGGGGCGTACCCACTGGTTACGCTGGCCTTCGCAGCACTCGTGCTGCGCGAGCGGATCACCCTGCTGCAGTGGGGATGCATCGTCGCGATCCTGGCGGGCATGTACCTGTGCACTTCCTGAAACCACCGCAGGCATGGCTGACTTCCGAGCCGCGACTGCAGGTGTCCGTGCACAGCCGCACCAGTCAGCCGAGCTTGCTTAAGGTGTTACCGGCGGTCCGGCTGGCGTTAATGCTGGGTGTCGTACAGGTGGCACTGCATTGCGCGCCTGTGGCCGCGGACCCCAACGACAATGGCGCGACCGCGACGGCTCGCCGTATGGAGCAAGCTGCGGTCCCTCCAAGCGCGCGGCGCGAATTCGATGATTGCAGTGGTGCGGCGTGGTGCCCGCGCGTGATGGTTGTCCCCGGCGGTACCTTCGTCATGGGGTCCCCGCTCGGCGAACCCGGTCGCTTTGAAGACGAAGGTCCACAGCGACGGGTCACCATTCGCTCGTTTGCAGTCGGCAAGTTTCCGGTGACGCGCCGGCAATGGGAGGCCTTCGCCGGTTCCACCCACAGTCCATTGCCCAGCAGCGTCTGCGCCTACGCCCTGAAGCTCAACGCTTCCTGGAAGGATCCGGGCTTTCCGCAAAGCGACGACCACCCGGTGGTGTGTGTCACCTGGGAAGAAGCTCGGGATTACTCGCAATGGTTGAGCAAGAGAACCGGCCATAAATATCGACTGCTGACCGAAGCGGAGTGGGAGTACGCGGCGCGTGGCGGGACGACAACGGCGTTCCCTTGGGGCAACGAGGCTAGTCACGAGCACGCCAACTACGGCAAGGACACCTGCTGCGCGCCGGAGATTTCAGGGCGCGATCGTTGGGATTTCACCTCCCCGGTGGGCTCTTTTCCGCCAAACCCGTTCGGGCTCTACGACATGCATGGCAATGTCTTTGAATGGGTCGAGGACTGTTACGCCAATTCCTACGTCGACCATTCGTCAGATGGCTCGGCTTACCAGCCTGCGCAATGCCGCTACCGCGTGGCGCGCGGTGGCGTCTATGGTGATAGGCCCGCAGTCATGCGCTCCGCGGGCCGCAACTACGCCCCGGCGGAGGACGACCCCATGACAATCGCGAACTATCGCAGCGCGGGCTTCGGTCTGCGGGTTGCGCGCGATCTTCCATAGGCGAAGTTTGCATCGCAGCCACCTGCGCCCAGCGGCGCCGTACGGCGGTACGCATCAGTTCCGTCCAGTTCAAGCTGCGTCAAGCTTGGACTTGTCATTCCCGAGCGGCACCCTAATAGCCACTGCGTGCGGAACTTACCGCCGGATGCAGCGTCGCATGAATGGATGTCGAGACACCGGTAAGAGGAGCAAGACAATGAGCTATATCGACGGTTTTGTTATCGCGGTACCCAAGGGAAACAAGCAGAAGTTCATCGATCACGCCAAGCAGGGCGACTCTGTATTCATAGAGAACGGTGCGAAGCGCGTGCTGGAGTGCTGGGGCGATGACATCAAGGACGGCAAACTGACGGATTTTCGCCGCGCGGTGCAGGCAAAGGACGACGAAGCCGTCGTGTTCTCTTGGATCGAGTGGCCCGACAAGGCGACGCGGGACGCCGCGATGACGAAGGTGATGAGTGATCCTCGGCTGAGCCCACAGGATAATCCGATGCCCTTCGACGGCAAGCGGATGATCTACGGCGGGTTCGCGCCGGTGTTGGAGTTGGGTGCACGCGCATGAGCGTTCGGCCTTCTCGTGACCTGCTTTGGCAGGGCGCGAGAAGGCCGGCTGCGGGACTGCTCGGCAGGACGATCCGCCAAGTCGGCGCCGCCGTCAGGGCAGATCGATACGACCATAACTGCCGTTGGCTTCGTCGTTTGGCCCCGCGGCAAAGAACAGCGTGTTGTGCGGCTGGCTGGCGGCGTCGTTGCCGAAGGCGATGCCCCACAGCCCCGGAGCCGCAAACGCTCCGTTGGCCGTCGACAGCGTGCCCATGAACTGACCGCTTGAGGCGTCGTAACCATTAATCAGGCCATCGCCGAAATTGCCCACCAGCAGCGTATTGCTCAGCGTACCGAAGTCCGCCGGTGCCAGCGCGATGCCCCAAGGAGCATTGAGCCGGCCGGCCATGACCAGCGTCTTCAACAGCACCCCATTCGTGTCGTAGACGTCTATCAGACCCAGGCCCGCGCCGTTGGCATTGTCGTGATTGTCAGGGCCGAGCTGCTTTGCATAGGCCACATAGATCTGCACCGCACCGCCGGCACCGTTCTTTAGGGCCTGGATGCCGAAAGGCGCGTAACCGGCCGGCAGAGCGGGATCCTTGAAGTTGAAGCTAGTCGCGCTGGATGGCTGCTTGGTGAAGTGCGTGTCGAATACATCCACTTTGTTGTTGTGGAAGTCAGTGGCGTACAAGAAGTTGCCAGCACCATTGTTGGCCAGCGTCAGGCCCTTGTAGACCGCCCCGCCGGCGTCTGCATACATCACGATCGCGTTACTGGGGTCCACGTCCTTGGACCAACCTGCGAGCATTCCGCTTTCACCGGCATAGATGAATAGCGCGGCGGCCGATTTGGTGCCCGAATTCACGACGAAGTCCGCGCTGGAGTTGAACACGATTCCGGTGGGGTCGAAGGTCGCACCGCCCGCGCCGGCCGGCAGGTTGACGACGAGCGGGGTGCCAGCCGGCTGCGGCACACCGGTGCCGTCATACAGCGTGGATGTCTCGCTATGATTGTTGGCCACCCATGCCGGGCCGGGGCCGAATGCGATACCCCAGGGATTCACCAAATTGGCATCGACCGTAACCGTACCGCTTGCGGCGTCTGCCACCAGGTCTTTGGCCACAAACGCAGTCGCTGCGTTCACGGTCAGCGTCACCGACTTGGTGCTGCTGGCAGCCCCGCCGTAGGCGGAACTGCCAGCAGTGCAGGTTAAGGTATAAGTATCACTGCCGGCAGCCGTGGGCGTGACCAGGCTGTTGCCGCCGGTCGGTTCGGTTCCGGTCCAGGCACCACTGGCACTGCAGGACATCGCGTTCCCGGTTGTCCAAGTGAGTGTTGCGCTCTGCCCGACGGTAATCGTGCTGGGTTGTACCGCCAGATCGACGGTCAGCGGCATCGTCATGCCGCCGCCGCTACCGTATCCGCCACATGCTGCAAGCACCGCCAGCACGCAACTGGCGGCGCCAGTAGTCAATCCAAACAGCAGTCCGTTTCCTGCAAGACGCATGGCTTATCCCTTCTCTCTCATTTCGTTCCCACAAATGTTCTAGGGCGCTTCAGCACGCTCTTGAACCATAGGTGCGTAGCACACGGGCACCGGTTCTGCCCGTCGTGTGGGGGAACATCAACATTTGTCGTGGGCCGCAGGCTTGCTCAACCGCGGCAACGAGTCCGCAGCGCCGCCAACTGATGCACGGCGCAACGCCCCATTCCCCCCGGCTCGGTTCCCTTGCCGGTTGCGGTTTCGAACCGCACTTAGCAGAGCGGCTGTAGCTAAACCCGCACGTCGCATACCTGAGACATTTGCACCTGGCGCTTAAGGCAGGTGTTATGGGTCTGAGTTCTCGTGGGCAGTCGTGGCATGCCTCGACCGTCCAGGAGTTAAAGAGCAAACCCGTCGCAAGGCGGGGACGCAAAGCCTCCGGTCTCGGTTGGTCTGAGACAGCGGGGTTGCCGGTACGCCCCGCATCGCGTGGCGCATCGTGACGGGGCATCCGCCTGAGGATTCTCCTTGCGCCTCCGCCGTGTGACTCGTGTTTTCGGGGAGGCCTCATGGACGGATCCGCACTCGGCCGCGCGCTGCCGCGCCAACTTTGGACACGCATCCTACTCAGTGCAGCGGTGGCACTAACCGCGCTGAACGCCCACGCCTACCAGCACGCATGGCACACGCTGGCCATCTCAGGCACGCCGACGGGGAGCGTCAGCGTCGGACAGAACTACGCTTTCACGCCTACCGCGAGCGACTCGCGCACAAGCAATCTGGTGTTTGCCATTGCGAACCCACCCGTGTGGGCTACATTCTCCAGGACCACGGGCCAACTCACCGGCACGCCCGGGGCTGCCAGCGTCGGGACCTACCCCAACATCGTCATCGCGGTCAGCGACGGAAGACGCACGGCGATCCTGCCGTCATTCACCGTGCAGGTTTTGGCAGCAGCCGGCGCACCCACACCGCCGCCGGCCGTACAGCCGCCGCTGATCTCCGGTACGCCGCCGACCAGCGTGACGGCCGGCAGCGGCTACGCCTTCCAGCCCACGGCGAGCGACCCGGCCGGCAAGCCCCTGTCGTTCTCCGTACAGAACAAGCCCGGTTGGGCGGGCTTCAGCATCGCCAGCGGACAACTCTACGGTACCCCGAGCAGCGTGCAGGCCGGCACCTATGCCAACATCGTGATCAGTGCGAGCGACGGCACGGCCGCTAGTGCGCTGCCGGCATTCAGCATAACGGTGGACGCGCCGGCGACCGGCGGGAGCGCCCTGCTCGACCTCACGCCACCGAGCCAGAACAACGACGGAACCGCCCTGACGGACCTGGCAGGCATGCGTGTCTACTACGGAACCTCTTCATCCACTCTCAACCAGGTGCTGGACCTGCCCGGTACGACCGCAACTACCTATACCCTCAGCAACCTCCAATCCGGCACATGGTATTTCGCGGCGACCGCTTATACGTCAGGCGGTCAGGAGAGTAGCCCCTCGCCCACGGTGAGCAAGAGCATCCCTTGACAGCGGTGCAGCGCCAACCGCAGTTGAGTAGCGCGGGGCTTGCGGCGAATGCCGCCGGGGACTGAGTCCGCTGGAGGTGAAGGTGACCCGTGCCCAACTGGGCAATACAGCGCGTTTTGCAGCGGTCTATCATGTGGACATGAAAATCGAACTCAATGCATTGGACGCCCGCATCATCGGTTGCCTGATCGAAAAGCAAATCACTACGCCCGACCAGTACCCGCTCTCGCTCAATGCCTTGGTCAGTGCCTGCAACCAGAAGAGCAATCGCGAGCCTGTCATGGTCCTGGATGAATCGACCGTGCAGCGGGCCGTGGATGAGCTGAGTCGCAAGCATCTGTTGCTCGATAGATCGGGGTTTGGGGGACGCGTCGCGAAGTACCGGCACTGCTTCTGCAACACCGAGTTCGGCACCTTGAAGTTCGACCCGCAGGAGCTGGCGATCGTGTGCGAATTGCTGCTGCGCGGCCCCCAGACCGCTGGCGAACTGCGCGGCAGAGCGAGCAGGATGGCTTCCTTTGCGGACGTGTCGGAAGTCGAGGCGATCCTCGAGCGGCTGTCGACGCGGGAGGGAGGACCATACGTCACGCGTCTCGCGCGCGAGACTGGGCGGCGCGAGTCTCGCTATGCACACCTGTTTGGCGGTGAGCTTGCCGAACCGGCGGACAACAGCCCCTTCGACGGGCCGTCCCCTCCGTCCAGTACAGTATCTGCTCGCGAGCCCCTTCGCTCTACTGGGCTGGAGCAGCGGCTGACGCAACTCGAGCAGGAGATTCAGGCGCTGCGTGCCGAATTGCGAGACCTGAGAGCTCGCCTCGGCAGCTGAGCGCAGTGACGGCGGGTGTGCCTAGTGACTCCGGATTGGAAGCCTGAGTAGAGGACTTGCACGAGAAGCTACCGGCATATTCCCGCACAAGCCATTGAGTTCTTGGGGACAAGACGTCCCCTAACCAGCTGCGTAACCGCGCGGATTTTCAACTATGGGCAGCCCCGCACCATCCAACGGGGCCAGTAAATCTGGGCGCACAAACCGGGCGGTTGTTCGAAGAAGCCCGTGCTGTCGCGCAATTGCCAAGGATCCCGGATAGTTTGATAATGAATTGAACTAGATCCGCGAGCCCGTTTTAACGATTGCGTGACTTGAGAGGCGCCCGTGAATGGCGCCGTCCAGGTAGTCACGCAAGATGCGCAGGCCGCGGACCGGAATCGGGGGTCGACATGCGGTACTACGGGCCGGGTGCGGCAATCCTCCTGTGTGCAGTGCTGGCCGGCTGCGGCGGCAAGCCGCCGCCCAGTACGGGAAGTGCGCGCCCCGCCGGGTCGGACCGGCCGCCCGTAGCGCAGTCTGACACCGACGAATTCCACCACGACGACCCCTGCTCGCTGCTGGATCCCAAGGAGGTTGAGGCAGCGTTCGGCGGCGCGCTGGGCACCGCCCCTTACCGCGGATCCATTGACCATCCGACGACCGACGGCAGCGACTGCGTTTACCGGAGCGCAACTTTTCAGGCCATCATCCTCAGCGTAAGTTTTGAGGACGGCCAGCAGGCCTATCACGTGGGCGATTTCGTGGGCAACCTCGTCAAGGGTACCGGTGCCGTTAACGACAACACCAAGAAAGCCATGGTCTCAGAGGACGGCTCCGAGATAGCCGGTGAATGGGACGAGGCGAAGCTCACCCCATTCAACTGCTGCATATTCAACGCGCTGCGCGCGGATCAGATGATCAGCATCGATTTCACCGGCTCGGCCGCCACGCTGAAACAGGCGGCCGGATTGGTGGACGCGGCGTTCAGGCGCATGGACAAACCGCTGTCACTCGATGGCGGGGCGAATGTCGCCGCGGCAACGGCATTCCTCAAGACCCGTCCGGCACGCATGGAGCCCTGCAGCGTTTTGTCGCAGGCCGAGGCCGAGGCCATCCTGGGCAAGCTGATCGCGCCGCCTGCCGCACAGGGCGACAGCTGTTCCTACGAGCTGCCGTCCCAGGGCATCCGCCAGATCTATGAGCTGCAGTACAGATGGCGCGGTGGCAACTACGACTTCCGGACGGATCTGCAGGCCGCGAAGATGGGCGGAACGGCCCTGGGCACCATGGAGTTCAAGTCCACGACGCAGCAGCAGGTTGCGGATGCGAATGCAGCGCAGCCAACAGCAACCGGTTCCAGCGCTGCTTCCACCAGCAGCCCGGGCGGCGCAGGGGTGCATACCGTCACCACGACCACCTCCGTTTCCGTGGACGAGGCCGCTAGGCAGATGACCGGCCAGACGTTTCAGCAGGGCATGCATCTCACCGGCGAACAGAACGCCGCAGACGGCGGCCCCTGGGAGCGGTCGGCGACCATCGGACCGAAATTCGAGGCGGTGAAGAAGGACATCGCTGTCCATGTCGACCTGCGCGGCGTTGACCGCGATAAGGCCAAAGCGCTGGCGGCGGCGGCGATGAAGAAGCTCTGAAGGAGCGTGGCGTGCGGGATCAGAGGTAAGGCAATGAACGTACGGAGCGGCTTCCTGTTTCTGGCGGCGACGTGGATGGCGACGGTGCAGGCGGGAACCGTCGTGCACCTGGACCGGCGGGGACTGCCGGATGGACAGGCGCAGCCGCGATCGGTCATTTACGCGCAAGACGGCCAGTTTCGCATGGACACGCTGGACGACAAGGGCCACGTGCGGGACTTCGTCCTGATCCGCGATGGCAGCATCTGGCAGGTGGACGTGGAGAAACGCACGTTCTACAAGTTCGACAAGGCGGCACTCGCCGGTCAGCAGGATCAGATGCAGGAGCGCATGCAGGCGATGCTGGAGAAGCTCCCCCCGGAGCGGCGCGCCATGATGGAAGAGCGCATGAAGGGAATGATGCAGAAGACGCAGCAGGCTACCGTCACGATGACCGACACCGGGCACACAGACCGGGCGGGATCCTGGTCGTGCGAAGTCTGGCAGCTGCTGCGCAACGGCAAGCCTGTGAGCGAGTCCTGCATCGCCTCCCGCAGTTCCCTGACCGGCGGTGATGAGCTGGTCGATGCCACCCACAAGGCCGCAGCCGTGGCCAGCGACGTACTGTCGTCGCTACCGGCCGCGCGCGCCGCCGCCCAGCGGTTCGCTCTGTACGGCAAGGCGGACGGCTTCCCGGTGCGCACGCGGGAAATCGCCGGCGGTACGGCGGAGTCCGAAGACGTCGTCAGCGCCATCGAACGCCAGTCACTGCCGGCGGATAAGTTCGCCATCCCCAAAGGGTTCACTCAGACGACCATGGCTGAAGCGAAGGAGTAGCGCCACCAATGCAGGTGGTGAGCGCGACTGACGGGCGGGGTGGGTTCCCGGGCGGCGGGCGCGCCTGGCTGGTAGCGGTGCTTGCGTTGCTAGTTGCCGGCTGCGGCCGCAATGCCGGTCATGAGGCCGCACCGCCGGCACCCTCGAGCGTCAGCGGCGCGACGGCAACGGGCGGGACCTCGCGCCCGCCCGGCGCCACGCTGGCGGTCGCCGGTTCCTTGTTCACAGGCGATTCCGACCAAATCCGCGCCTACCTGCAGACGGTGAAGGAGATCAAACCTGCGAAGTTCGACGTGCAGTGGAGCCCCGACACCGTCGCGGTGAGCAAGGACGAGGCGATACGCTCCCTCGTTTCCATCAGCCGCGATGGCAGCGTCTACCGCTTCGACAATCGCGAACCGGTCGTACAACGCCTCAAGGCCGGCGGCATCCTGTGGATCTACGACCTCGCGGTGAGGCGCGTCGATCGCATCGACAACCCGGGCGACATAACGGTCGTGTACACCTCGCCGGTGAGTCTGACGGAGACCTTCACGCGCGCCGATATAGCCTTCGATGCCGCGCCCAGCCTCCCCGACTACTATATGGGCTACCGGCCCCACCGGCCAAAGACGCCCCCGAGCGCAGGGAACCGGCCGGCACCGCCAGGACTGCGCCGCGTGTCCTGGCGGGAAGGCGCCGCTCCCGAGGCGGATTTGCAGGCACGGCCGCGGGTCGCAGCATGGAGCGGCGGTGGCGACGCGATACTACTGCAGGTGTCGGACGCTGCGGCGCCCCAGCCCCCTGACGCCGATACAGATCAGGACGACTACGGCGAGGTCATGCCTGCCGGCGGCGGCTTCAATGGCACGCTGAAGGGCTATCAGTACTCGGTCGGGTACTCGACACGCCCCGACGGCATCACGCTGATCCTGCAGGCGCGTAAGTCCGACGAAGGGGGCGGCGGCGATGACAACGGCGGCGCCGAGACGGGGTCTGAAATCGAGGACAAGTTCCGGGAGCAGGAGAAGAAGAAGGAAGAGTCGCAGCAGAAGCTTGCGGAAACCAAGGTCGAACTGACGCACGAGCAGGCGGATCTGGACAACCTGGACGCGCAGTACGAAAAGGAGATGGCGAAGCTCAAGGCCGACCAGTCCACCCTGCAGCAGAATAAGACCAACCCGAATCCGGTGCCCGGGGTCCCCGGGCCGAAGACCGACTCCAACGGCACCCCCTACACACCCCAGGCGCAGCAGCAGATGCTGACACAGCAGTACCAGCAGCAGCGCTCGCTGGAGCTGAAGAAGATGGCGGTGGCGCAGCAAATCCGCGACGCGGCCGAGAAGGAGAAGGCGGATGCAGAAGCGAAGGAGAAGGCGTTGGCAGTGCTGGGGAGTGTGGCCAAGCAATTGTTCGAGATTGCATCTGACGTCCTGGACGTGCGCTTCAGGATCCGCGTGGACATGGACAACTTTGCCCTCGGCGGCGCCATTAACGTGGCGGACGGCAGCGTACAGAGCGCCTCCGCGCAGTTCAGGAACCTGCGCGGCAAGGTCGCCTTGTCGTTCATTGGCAGGATGGGCAAGCCGGGGAACGGGGCCACCAAGGTGCCCATCATGGACGTGCCGATCATGTTCAATATCCCCTTCCCCATGGGCGGCTTCCCCTTCGTGATCCAGCTCAGCACCGATTTCAATATCAACGTATTCCTCGCCGGCAACCACGCGGCACAGAAATTCGAAGGTACCTACGAGTTCACCGGCGACGGCGGCTTCAAATCCACCAAGAGCGCGTCCGACGCCAACAGCACCATGGGTGGCACCAAGCCGGCAGTGGGCCAGTATCAGGCGATGAGCCCCGGGGTGTCTGGGGCAGTGCTCGGGATCCAGGCACCGCGCATCGGCTTTGGCGTGGGAGTCATGGGCGCCTCCTCGGTCGCCTACCTCGATGTGGTGCACGTTGTGACGATCACCAATGCAGCCGCGGTGGCCGCGGGGATGCTGGCGCCGCCATGCAAGCGCATCACCTACACCGCGTATGGTCACGTCGGAGTCGACACCAAGCTCATGCCCCTGCCCATTCCCTTCGTTGGCGACGTGGTCGACACGCTCAACAAGAAAGGCACGACGCGCAAGGAAGTGTTCAAGCGCGGCGATGAGGCCCTGGATCCCCCGGTGAAGGCCTGCGAGATCGGAGGATGAGCGCACGTCCCCGGCTATTGCCGCTGTGTGCGCTGCTGGCGATTTGCAGCGCGCAAGCTGCCCCAGCGGACACCGCCGCCATCCAGCCCGTAAAGGGACTGGTGATCACCACCACCGTCATCAACGGCGGATTCGTGTCCGTCGAAAACAGCGGTGTGCACTCCTATTCCGGTATGGACATGGAGGAATGGCACTCGGTAGCTGACAGCACCCCCGAGGAGGTCACATACCAGGTCCGGCTAAGCGCGCCGGGAGATGCCAGGGCCGACGCAGACATGAAGAAGGCCACATTCAGACGACGCGTGCGGCGGGAAGACATCGCCCAAGCCCTGAGGATCAGCTGGGGCGTCTCTTCGCAGGATCCCGAGATGTTCGCGGGCCAAACGTATGAGGAGACCTCTGTCAAAGCACTCGGAATGCTCAAGTCCGGTGCCGAGGTACCTTTCGTAATCGGCGCCCTCGACGGCGATGACCCGAGCGGCATGGGCGCGATTTTGAAGCTGGCTGGCCAAGCCGCTTCGAACAGCGGCAAGCAGGGGGCATCGCCGCTGGCGGGCATCGGAGCCCTGCAGGTCAATTTCGCACACACCTACTACCGCGGTACGTTCCGCCGCGTAGAGACTGCACCCGTCTCCCTGGCGGTGCTGCTCAACGGCCAGCGCGTCATCCTGCCGACCATCCATGCCCAGGGCATGTTTACTTCGCCCAGCAACCGCTCGCTGCAGATTCAGTTCTGGTGGCTGGATAGCGGTACCTGGCCGGTGGCCCTCAAGAAGAGCTTCGCAAACGGCCCGAAGGTGATGACCGAGCAGGTGACGCGGATCGACCTGCCACCGCCGGAGACGGGCGCATCCGAAGGCAGCAGGGGTGCGGCTGGCGGCGGGCCAGGCATGGCCGATCAGCTACGTAAGTCCTGCCACGTGGAGCTGGCGGGCATCTACTTCAACACTGGCAGCGCGCGGCTGCTGCAGGAATCACAGCCGGCCCTGAAGGCCATCGCCCAAGTCGTCGTCCAGTCCAAGGAACCGGTACTCAGCGTCGAGGGGCACACGGACAACGTCGGCACGTCCGAATTCAACCAGTCCCTGTCGGAGAGGCGCGCGGCGGCCGTTCGCGAGGCGCTGGTCGCCCAATTCAGCGTGCCGCCGGGCCGTCTGGTGACGAAGGGCTTCGGCTTCACGCGCCCGCTCGAAAGCAACGATACGGTCGAGGGCCGCGCGCGCAATCGCCGCGTGGAGCTGGCCTGCGCTGGGCCGCATTAGACCCCGGGACTGCAGCATTCCCGGAGACGCTAGCGATGGGCGCATCCAGGCCAACAACAGGGGCGTCGTTTACCGTCACTAAGGCTTGAGCAGCCCCACTCGATGCGACGGTTTCTGGTTTCCGATTTTTTTGCTGATTCAATCCAGCAAATCCACTCATTGCGCGCGAGCGGGGTGATGTCCTCCCAAGCCGTTAGCGCTTTCGGGCGGGACCTGAGCGCTCTCTTTAAGTCCGCAGGCGTTTCGTGCACCACTCCGTCAGAGATCTTCTTTTGGGACACGAATGAGCTCTCCGGAATCAACGAAACGGAAACTTCACTGCACGGAGGATTGATCGATCGCTCTGATTGAGTTGCACGAACTCAAAATCTCTGACGCCTAATACGAAAGGTCCGCTCATTTCAACGAGCAACCGCGCCGTGAGTGCCACACATCGCAGAGGCCGGTAATCGGCGACGTCTCGACACGAGGCCCGTCAGTTCGCGTGGTCGGCGACTCCCGCTCCGGGCAGGCTGAATTCGCCCTGAGTCTGGAAGTGTGTGCTGTTGAAGCCCGGACTGTTGAGCTTTCCCTTCATCTCGTAGGTGATGGGACCGCTGGCGCCGCTGCGGAACATATCGACCGCCTGCCCAAACATGCTAAACGCCGAGACGGTTACCGGCACTGTGATAACCGCTTCACCGAAGCGCGGCACACCACCGCTGGCATCGCTCACGCCGCTGGCGAAGGTCTTGCCACGCACCTTCATCTCGAGCGCCACACCGTTGTAGTCAATCGGTGCGTCGTTAGGGTTCTGGACGCGCAGCTTTACGAGCATGCGCAACTCCAGGCCCTGACCCTCCAGGGGCTCGATGCCAGCCACGGTAACATGAACCGGATCGCGTATCTCCAGCGCTGCGCACCCGTGCAGCGCGAGCGGCACGATCGCCACTGCAATGACTGCAATCAGGCGAGGAACCCACTGCATGGCAGACGTCATGTTTCGCGCGCCTTTACGAATGCCGAGACGGATCAAGCATGCCTCCAGTGGTCAATCCAATGCAAAAAGCTCCCTAAGTCCCGGAGATACCGGGGAGAATGGCTGTCGGTGAGCTGGTGACTGTGAGTGCACGGCCTTCCCCAACGACGGGGCTAGCTAATATCGATCACTTCTTCGGCGATCGACCCTAGGTTTACCTATGTCCATTCGTTCGACCTTCCTGCTGTGCATGCTCTTTGTGATGCCGCCAGTGTTCGCCGCAGATCCGGGCGATCTTGGCCGCTGGAAGGATCGGGCGAGCCGCGTTGATATCGTGCGTGACGAGTGGGGGATCGCTCACGTCTACGGCAAGACCGACGCCGACACCGTCTTTGGCAGCCTTTACGCCCAAGCTGAAGATGACTTTCATCGTATTGAGCAAAACTACCTGGTGGGACTTGGCTGGCTTGCCCAGGCGGATGGGCCGTCTGCTCTGTACTCGGATCTGCGCGCCCGCCTGTTCATCGATATCAGGGAATTGCAGCGCGACTACCGGCGCAGTCCAACCTGGCTTCAGCAACTAATGGTGGCGTGGGCGGACGGCCTCAACTATTACCTGTATCGCCATCGGGAAGTGCATCCCAGGCTGATCACGCATTTTGAGCCGTGGATGGCGCTTTCCTTCACCGAAGGAAGCATCGGTGGCGATATCGAGCTTGTGTCACTGGAGAAGCTCAAGGCGTTCTACTCAGGAGGGCAAGACGAATCGGGACCCGCCAAGGTTACGCCCGGAGGCTCTAACGGCATAGCCATAGCTCCCAAGCTCTCCGCATCCGGCCACGCCTTGTTGTGGATCAATCCGCATACCTCGTTCTATTTCCGTGCAGAACTACAGATGGTCAGTGAGCAGGGACTGAACGTCTACGGCGCCGCCACCTGGGGGCAAATGTTCATCTACCAGGGCTTCAACGAACACAATGGCTGGATGCACACCTCAAACGGCGGCGATGCGGTGGATGAATACGCCGAAACCATCGTTCGCAAGCCTGACGGCGTGTACTACCGCTATGGGGACGGCGTAAGGAAATTGCGCGCGGTTCGCATTACCGTCCCGTATCGTCAGGACGGAACCACGCGGGCGCGGTCATTCACGGCCTATTACAGCCACCATGGCCCGATCATCCGCGCACACGGTGACAAGTGGATCGCGATCAAGATCCTTCAGGAACCGGTGCTTGCCCTGCAGCAGTCGTATCTGCGTACCAAGACCACGCACTACGCCGAGTTCTTTAAGACTCAGCAGCTGCGCACCGACAGCTCAAACAACACCGTGTACGCGGACGGCGACGGCACCATCGCCTATTTCCACGGCAACTTCATTCCCAGGCGCAATGCGCGGTTTGATTTCTCACGGCCCGTTGACGGCAGCAACCCCGCGACCGAATGGCTGGGCAAGAGCGACCTGAAAGACACCATCATCATCGTTAATCCGAAAAGCGGCTGGGTGCAGAACACCAACAGCTGGCCATTTCAGGCCGCAGGTCCCGATAGCCCCAGGCGCGAAGACTATCCCGCTTACATGTGGAGTAGCGGCGAGAATCCACGGGACATTCATGCAGTCGAACTTCTGACCGGTATTCACGATGTCACTGTCGACAGCCTGATCTCGACCGCGTATGACACTCGACTTCCGGCTTTCGACTCGTTACTGCCACGGCTCTTCGCAGCCTACGACCGTTTGCCGGCCGGGGATTCGCAACGCGCGAGCCTTGCGCAGCCTGTGGAAACGCTGCGTCAATGGGATCATCGAACCGCGGCGGAGTCAGTGCCGACCGCGCTCGCCATTTTCTGGGGTGAGGAACTGAGGAAGGCCCGAGGCCCAGAGGCGATGGCAGAGGACGAGCCGGTCTACCACTCCCAACTGGACCAGCAAAGTGATGCCGCGATGCTCGCGGCACTCGGTGATGCCGTTGCCCGTCTGGAGCGGGACTTTGGACGCTGGCGCACGAGCTGGGGTGAGATCAACCGCTACCAGCGCCTGACCGGAGACATCGTGCAGCCGTTCGACGACTCGAAGCCGAGTCTCGCAGTTGGCATGGCTCCTGCGCGCTGGGGAGCACTGGCTTCCTTCGAGGCCTGGGAGCCGCAGAGCACCAGGCGCATCTATGGTTCAGGCGGTAATAGTTTCGTCGCCGCCGTGGAATTCGGCCCGAGGGTGCGGGCGAAGGCGATCATGGCCGGCGGCGAAAGCGGTGATCCGGCATCGCCCCATTTCGCTGATCAGGCGCAACGCTACGTCCGCGGTGAGTTCCGGGAGGTGTGGTTTTACCCTGCCGACGTATCTGCACACGCGCGGCGACGCTATCGACCGGGCGAGTGATCTCGGTCAGAAGAGTCTGCACGCACCTCCCAGGTCGATTCAATTGGCAGGTGCCGGTGCCGGTAGGGAGCGCTGGGGGTGCCGGGTTGGGCACATCCTAGCGCCCTCAATCCCCTCTTTCGATGACCGGTACCGGCCAGAACCGGTCCTAATTCCTTGCCCGAGGCGGCTGGTCGTAGCCCGCGGTAAGCTAACGCCTATGTACCGTATTTCATCAGGGCACTTGCGAGGAGAACGGCACCGATGACAATCCATTTCGACACGCGGCGCGTACACAACGGGGTTCGCGCGAAGCAGGTATATTCGCCCCAGTTGCGCGCCATCGGTGCGGCGCTGGCTGCTGCAGCTCTCTGCTTGCATAGTGGGTTGTCGCAGGCGACCGAGACGGCTGGGCCGCCTGCGATGACGGCGATGGCAGAACCCCCAGCGGGCGCGTACAAACTTGACAAGTCCCATGCCAGCTTGGTGCTGCGTGCCAGTCACATGGGCTTCTCCACATACACCACGCGCTTTAGTCGCTTCGACGCGGACTTGACCTTCGACCCTCGCAATCTAACCGCCTCCAAGGTGGTGACGACCATCGACGCCGCATCATTCGAGATGGATTTCGCGCCGCAGATGTGTCTCGACATCATGAAGGGGCCGCAGATGCTCGACAGCGCGAAGTTTCCACAGATTGTCTTCACGTCCGAAAAGATCCGGATGACAGGGGCGAAAACAATGGAGATATCCGGCACTCTCACGCTGCATGGCGTCACACGGCCGACGGTGCTGCTAGCGACCTATAACGGCGGCTATGCCGGGATGGCGAACATGGATCCGCAGGCGCGGGTAGGGTTTTCCGCGCACGGTTCGTTCAAGCGCTCAGATTTCGGTATCGCCTACGGCGTGCCTGCTCCGGGTACGACGATGGGCGTTGGTGACCTGATCGATTTCTCGATCGAAGCGGAGTTCACCGGCCCGCCGCTGGCAACGCCGGCCACTCAAGCGCATTGAGGCGATTCCCGTACAACTAAAACGAATCCTCCTCCTAAGCGGTCGTCGGTGGACGGCCGCTCCGGGTGACGAGCGGTCCTAACATTTGCACCCAGGTTCACCCGAGAGTATCGAATACAAGGGGGTTGTTCTGGGTTGGGTACCCAAGTGGAAACCGCACGGCACTTCAGAATGGCAACTAAGCGGGTACTAGGCAATCGCACGAGAGCAGGCACCGGAACTTACTTACTGATCCATTTGCCTGCCGGTGGCGGCATTAAGTCAC
Organism: uncultured Pseudomonadota bacterium; assembly: GCA_963794975.1. Taxonomy (GTDB): domain Bacteria; phylum Pseudomonadota; class Gammaproteobacteria; order Steroidobacterales; family Steroidobacteraceae; genus 13-2-20CM-66-19. The sequence continues at coordinate 294,826 of CAWCGL010000003.1, forward strand.
AGCGCGCGGACTTGCCGAGCCTCCCGGGGAGTCTTGCCCGTCCGGCGCTTGAAGGCGTGCGTGAATGCGCTGACTTCCTCATACCCGAGCAGCCACGCAATCCGCGATATCGACAGATCCCGGTCCGATAAATATTGCCTTCCCAGGTCGCCTCGCAGGCGCTCAAGAATTTCCGAAAACGTCTCGCCCTCCAATGCAAGCCGGCGAGCCAAAGTGCGCTGGCTTAAGCCGAGCCTCGCGGCGATCCCCGACGCGCGCACCCTCCCGTGCGGCAGCAGCTGAACAATTGCATTCTCTACCGCCAACCTCAATGTTCCACGGTGCTTGGGTCGCTGAGAAAGAGCCTGTTCGCAATTCGCTACCAGGATCTCGTTCAGGTACGGATCCGCACTAGTGATTGCGAGGTCCTTAACGCTCCTGGCGAAAGTCAATTCATCTGTTTTCGCTCCGAAGGTTACGCGGCCGCCAAAGTACTCGGCGAGTTCGGAATCACCGTGGTTGGTGCGGCGATGCGTGAGTCGCACCCGCCTCGTCGCCAAGTGTAAGCCGGTCAAGTGCCGCCATAGGCGGATCAGCGCTGTCATGGCGAACTCGATCTGATGCCGGTCCGAGTAACGGGAAATGCCGACATAATTGAATACCATCCGGATGCCCTCGTCCTCGACACAATTTAGCGATATTCCCTCATTGGTAATTGAGCTGTAGCGCGCCACCCGCTGCAGAGCGTCGCCCAACGTTTCCGAAGAAGCCGCAACGTAAAAGAGCAACCCTAGCTCCCGTAGGTCACAAAGTTGCGCGAGACGAAAACCGAGCAATTCGTCGTGCAGGGCATTCGCCACGAGATTTAGGAAGTGGATCTGTTGCTGGACTGGGAGTCGGCAGCCCCGATCTTTGATCTGTTGATCCGTCAGTCCCGCCTTTTTCAGCAGCGGTCCTAGCGCAATACCGGCGCTTCGGGCGCGTGCGTGAGCAAGCCGAGCAATCCCCCCCGCTGCAGAGGGAAGTGCGCTGAGACGCTTGGCGTGGGGATGCTTCACGATCTGTGAATTCAATAGTTGCGGATACGGTTGGCCGCTATCGACAACACTCTGGCACAAGACAACAAGACATGCATACGAACTCACTCGTATAAAGCGCCCCGTCCTTGAGCTTAGCTCGAGAAGCTCGGACTAGCCCCGCATCGAGCATCCAATGCGTACCGCCAGCGATTGAGCACCTGTCCATGTCCAAAGAGCCTAAAATTGTTGCGGTACTAGATGACGACCTCAGCGTCCGTCGATCCGCAGGGCGTTTGCTTTCTCTGCTGGGATACAGCCCGGAACTTTATGCCTCGGCGGAAGAGTTTTTTGATGCAGCGATGAAGACTGAGGCCATCTGCCTCATTCTCGACATTGAGCCCGGCGGGAGTTGTGGTATTGAACTTGTGCAGCGCCTCCGCAACGCAGGTTTCACCATACCCGTCATATTTATGACTGGCGACTGTGACAATGAACTCTACAAAAGGCGGGGCCAGGAATTAGGCAGCGTGGCTTTTTTCTATAAGCCATGTTCCGCGGATGCGCTGATTGAGAAGTTGCTCACTATTGCTCGCCCGTGATTGCCGTCGGCCTGTGACAGTTGTCTAACCGCGCGATGTGGGACCGTTAAGACACTTCGGCGTTGGGGATAATAGCTGATCGATTTGATCTAGGTATTCTTCGCCGATGTGTTTGGGGACCGGTCGTCTTCGTGCCCGAAACTACGAGCGCGGCGACACGGCAGGCGTTGAGCTATCTGTCATTAGACTTGTGGGACCCCGGGGCAAGCGGTCGGGGGCTTAACAAATCTCGTGCGTGGACCGGTGCCCCTGACTGGCCGTCGTTATCATAGTGGGTCGAGCGTTTCCAGGAGCACTTTAACCACGTGGTATGCAAATCCGAGGCCTCGGCAAGTGCTCCTCCGTGCTGTTGGGTGATACTGGAACCAAAGTGAAAGCCAGCGCCGGGCCAGAACCGGACTTTTGCTCACTTCTCCAGAAGTCGCCAAGGCGGACGTATACTCACTCGCGTGATTCACACCTAGAAAACTTCGGGGATGGCGCGACAGATGGCAGCGAGATCCGTGGTCGGGGGCGGGGCCCTGTTGCTTCTCCTCGCGGGCTATGTCGCTTCGGCGTGTGCCGAGGAGTCGGCAATCGCCATCCGTGCCGGACACGTCATCGACACCAATGCAGGAAGAATGACCGGCGCACAGGTGATCGTCGTGCGCGATGGCCTGATCGCCGACATCGGCCCCGATGTCCCAGTGCCCGCCGGCGCGCGCGTGATCGATCTTGGCGCCTATACGGTATTGCCGGGCCTCATGGATGCTCACACCCATCTCACCATCGACCAGCGCAACCAGGATCCGCTCGCTGAGCTCGAGCACACCGCTGCCGAGCGGGCCTTTGGCTCCATTCCCAACGCGCGTGCGGTGCTGCTCGCTGGCTTCACGACCGTGCGGGATCTGGGTTCCTACCGTGCGCTGGTCGATGTGGCCCTGCGCGATGCGATCAATCGCGGTGATGTGATTGGCCCGCGGATGTACGTTGCCGGTGCCTACGTGACCATCGCTGGCGGAGCGGGTGCGGTCACCGGTTTCGCTCCCGATCTGATGCTGCCCTGGGACTTACGCTACGGAGTGGCAAATTCACCGGGCGAGGTGCGTGAGCGCGTCCGCATGCTCGCCGGTCAGCGCGTCGATGTGATCAAGATGTTCGCGACCGGCGCAGTGCTGACGCACAACAGTAACCCTGCAGGTCGCGAGGCGACTCCCGAGGAGCTGGCGGCAGGGGCGGACGAGGCGCGCAATTTCGGGCTTAAGCTCGCTGTGCATGCACACGGTGCGGAAGGCATCAAGGCCGCTATTCGCGCCGGCGCAGCCTCGATCGAGCACGGTACGCTCATGGATGACGAGGGACGTGCGCTCATGAAACAGCACGGAACCTATCTTGTGCCGACGCTCGAGGTTCGCGAGTGCGTAGGCAAGAACTACCCGGAGGAGTTCGTCAGTAAGGCGCGGCAGATCATGAGCGCCCAGCTCGCGAACTTTCGCAAGGCGGTCCAGGCGGGCGTGAAGATCGCCTTCGGTACGGATATTGGCGTCTGTCGTTTTGGCACGAATGCGCGCGAATTCAGCCTCATGGTTGAGAACGGCATGACCCCCATGCAGGCGATCCAGGCGGCCACCACGGTGGATGCGGATCTGCTCGGCGTATCGCAGAAGCTAGGCTCAATAAGCAGGGGCAAGCTCGCTGACCTCATCGCCGTTCGTGGCGACCCGCTGCAAGATATTCGGCTCCTTGAAGACGTGCACTTCGTGATGAAGGAAGGACGGGTCTACAAGGCGGACTGAAGCTGCGTCTGCTCGCCGCGGACGAACACGCGATGTACGCTCCGGGAATTCTGAGCGGCTGCTATGGAGCCGATTCTCTGACAGGCCATCGTGGCGCCCTCAATCCCTCTTGCCTAACGGGGTCGCGATGCGCTGTCCGGGCGTTCCCAAACGTCCGCCCAGCGTCAGAAGGTGTAAGAAATCACAGCTGGCTGGCCTAGCTGTAGTGGGTGTAGAGTCGTCCCCAATCCTCCGCGCTAGAAGAGGGAGATCTGCCATGAATTTTCGCCTCGCGCTATTCGCAGGGTTTTTTGCGCTCGCGGGCAGCGCAATTCACGCAGAGGAATTCCAGTTTACGTTTCAGGGTGACGCTGAATGTATTCTTGGCACCACCTGTAACCCGGCGACGACGGGACCCGCCACGATAACTTTCGACTTCAATACCCTCAATGGCTCGGCGAGTGCTAACTTCGGGCCCTACCCACCGCCTCCACCGGATCCGACGGTATTAGAGGGCAGCGTCCCGATAACGAACTTCTCCGCAACTGTGGACGGTCGTGCTGTCGGCTTCCCCGCGCCGGGTGACAGCTTTAACTTCGGATGCTTCGGCCCTGTATTGCCCAACCATTATGAATGCGCCGGTGGCGCCAATGGATTCGGTTTCTTCGACAATGAGCTTTGGATAAAAACGCTGACCGAGGAGCAGTTTAAGTCGTTCAAAGACCCACTCGCTTCCATCTTCTTGTTGAATCCGGACAGCTTTTGTGCCGGGGCTTCTAGTATTTGCACGTTCGAGCTGACCGGTGGCAACGTTGAGCTGTACGGGTCTTGGAGCATCACCCCCGTGTCCGTGCCCACCCCAGGACCGCTGCTACTGTTCCTGGCCGGACTGATCGGCCTAGCAATTTCGCGGCGCAGGGAATCTCTGGGTTCCTGGGCAGGCGCAATTCACATTGACCTCCGGCTGCATCACGGCTAGCTGTCCTGAGCATCCGTCCGGGTCATGGCGGGGGCTCACCATCCGCGGCACTAGCCGACGGCGTGGCCGGTGGAGCCACCGGGCGAGAACTCATTCTGGGGCAGCCAGACTCGGGCGGCCTCATCGCCTACGGGAGCAAACGTCCACTTCCTGGCGGCTTCACTCGCCAGGCGGGCGGAATACCTGCTTGAACCGGCTCTTCGGCGTCAAGCGCCAGAGTGCCCTCGCCCAAACCCATGCATTCGTACGACGACGGCCAACGGCACCGCACGTCCCTATCCTACTGCCGGCGCCAGATGCCGGGAGATGTACCGAACTGGCGTTTGAATGCACGACTGAACGCTGCTTCGGACTCGTAGCCAACGTCAAAGGCGATTTGCGCCACACTGCCGCGTCCTTCGCGCAGGTGTTGCGCTGCCAACTGCATGCGCCAAAGAGCCAGGTAATGCATCGGTGGTTGTCCGACCAACGACGAGAATCGCTCCGCAAATGCCGAACGCGACATACCCACTTCAAGCGCCAAGGTCTCCGCAGTCCATGCCTCGGTCGGACGTCCATGCAGTACCGCCAGTGCGCGCCCAATTTGCGGATCACGTAATCCGGCCAGCCACCCGCATCGTTCCGCGGGCAGGCTCGCGACATACTGACTCACCGCTTCGACGAACAACAATTCAGACAGCTTGGTGATGACGGTTGCTGAGCCGACGCGCCCCGCGGCTATCTCGCTGGCAGCGAACCGGAACGAACTCTCAATCCAGGCTCCCGAAGCTGTTGCGCGCACGTCTAACTTCAACACGCGCGGCAAAGACGCGAGCAACGGGCTGAAGGAGATCTCTGAGCCGAGGAATCCGCACAACAGTTGCGTGCACTCTCCTCCACCGCCGTAATTGATACGTGCAATACCGCCGCCCTGCGGTCGCTGAATGAGCTGGCGTGCCGGCACGATCGAAACATTCAGATCGCTGCCAAAAGTATGAGCGTCATTGTGCGGAAGCAGAACGAGCTCACTTGCGCGCACGTCGATCGCGTCACAGCCATCGACTCGTAGCTGCATGTGTCCCGCAACGACAAAATGCGAGGCAATGACGTGACGCGGCGTCACGCGAAAGGGTGCGCAATCGTCCGCAGAGAGCTTCCCGCTGATACACCAAGGCGCGGTGAATTCCGCTTCGAGAAAGACTCCTCCCGCGAGCCGAATTACGCGCAAGACATCTGAAAGTGCGTCCAACTGCTGCCCCCGCCTTCGTGCCCGGAGTCCTGAGCATGAAATCCGGCGCACCGATCATTCACCGCTCGAAGTGCGCGTCATAGGCTATCACGCGCTGATTTTTAACTCGACCAGCCAGGACGTCGTTATGAATGCCGCTGCTACTATGTTTAACCCTGAGTCAGCGCACGCTGCTCGCTACGCTCAACTTGTCAGATCGTCGAAGAAGGGGGAATGGCAGATCGATCACGATTTGCTTCAAGGCCGGACCTTCGACTTTTCACGCAAGTTCCTGCCCGACGGACTGTCGCGCGTCGATCGTCTGATCTTCCTTTCCGTGGATGAGGCGCGCCTACTCAGTCAAATCCAAGGTCGCACCTATGCCTATATCTTTGGGCTCGTCGAGCGGTTCATTAGCGCCAAGATGTTGGATCAAGGTAGAGCCCATACGTTTGGCGATCAGCTTGCGCTTGAAGCACTTGTGCGCTTTTCCAGCGAGGAGATCAAACACCAGGAGTTGTTCCGCCGCATGGAGACGATGATTGGTTCGCAATTGCCAGACGGCTATCGTCAGGTTGCCGACCCGAACGACGTCGCGCGCGTGGTGCTCGCGGCTAGCACCTGGGCGGTTCTGGCGCTGACCTGTCATATCGAACTGTTCGTGCAGGCGCACTACGCCGAAAGCATCGCCCCGCGTGAGGAGCTGTGCCCCCTATTCAAGGATGTCTTCAAGTTCCACTGGAGGGATGAAAGCCGTCACGTCGTACTTGATGAGCTGGAATGGAAGGACGAACATGCGAAACTCGCGCCGGCCGAGCGCGACCAGGCGGTGGGCGATCTGATCGCCCTTGTGGCGGCCGTCGATGGGGTCCTGCAGGCCCAATCGGCATCCGATGCAGAGTACTTCGCTCGCAATGTCTCGCGACGTTTCAACGTTGAAGAGACGGTGCAAGTCAAGGCGTCCGTGCTGAGCGCCTACCGCTGGCAATACATCATTTCGGGCGTGCAGCACCCGCACTTCGGCCGGCTGCTAACTGGCATGACGACTCCAGCACAGATGTCGCGGATTCAGATGGCGCTCGCGCCCATCATGAACGGCTGATCGACGCGAGCGGTCGACGCGTTTCGACTGCTCGGTTGGCGGTAGCTGTGACCGGCAAATCCCCAGATGAAGATGCCAGCCATGACAATACCAATGTGGATGTTGCTCGGATTCGCCACGTGGACCGTGCTCCTGCTGATGGCAACTGTCGGCGTGTATCGTTGGACGAACATCTTGTGGCGGAGAGCTCCGATTGCATCGTTTCGGAGCGATCAGCTTGAGGGAGACGATTGGTATCGGCGAGGGACACGCGCTCATGCGAACTGTGTCGAAAATCTGCCGGTATTTTGCGCCGTCGTGCTGGTGATTTCGGCCGTTGGCGTCACTGGCTTTGCCGTGAACTACTTGTGCGTAATTATCCTGATCACCCGCGTCTGTCAGTCACTGGTCCATGTGTCCCACGCGCAGACCGATGCCTTCGTGGCAGTACGGTTTTCCTTCTTTTGCGTTCAGCTGACATGTTTTCTGGCGCTGATTGTTCTAGCCGCGTTTCATGGCGCATGAGCCTTTGGGGCAGGTCCGTGGGAGAGGCGATGTGCTGCCGATGCACAGCCACGGCGGGCCAGAAAATGACCCCGGGCTGTCGGCTGAGTGGCAATGGGTCCGGGGTGAAACGGCATGGCGATTCCATCTGTGCTGGTCTGCGACCCAGTACAGTCAGGCGCGGCGCCGAACACGCACATCTGGCGCTTCATTCATCGCTCAACCAGCATAGCCGGAGCGCACCCGCGCTTGTGGCTTCTTGGAGAACCCGATGCCTAAGTCCCGAGTGCCCATCACGCTTGAGGAGCTCGACAATGCGTCTACTTTCGTTTACCAGGTAATGGCACCCACGCCGCAGTACGCCTGGCCCAAGCTGCGCAAGCGAGTCGGCTGCACGGTATGGGTGAAACACGAGAACCACACGCCCACGAGTGCGTTCAAAGTGCGCGGCGGACTAGTGTACCTGGAGCGGCTGACGCGGTCGCAGCCGGGGATCGCGGGCGTCATCTCCGCTACGCGGGGCAACCATGGCCAGTCGATCTCGTTCGCGGCTGCGCGTGCCGGGATTCCTGCGACTATCTACGTGCCGCACGGAAACTCTCCGGATCAAAACACCTCGATGGAATTGTTCGGCGCTAAGGTGATCGAGTTCGGTAAGGATTTCGACGAAGCGAAGCACGAGGCCATTCGCGTCGCGGCCACCGAGAACCTGCACTTCGTTCCCTCCTTCCACTGGGATCTCGTCGTTGGGGTGGCGAGCTACGCGCTAGAGCTCTTCCGCACGGTCGAGAAGCTCGATGCGGTATATGTCGGCGTCGGGATGGGCTCTGGAATCTGTGCTCTCATCACCGTGAGGGACTTGCTCGGATTGAAGACCGAGATCATCGGAGTCAGCGCGGCAAACGCGCCGGCCACGGCGCTCTCCTTCGAGGCCGGCAAGCCTGTGACCACCCCGACGGCCCGCACGTTTGCAGACGGTATTGCCACTCGCGAGCCGGTCGCTGACGTCGTGGATACCATCCGTGGCGGCGCGTCGCGCTTCGTCAGAGTGAGCGAAGACGAGATTGCCGAAGCCATCCGTGTCTACTATGACGACACTCACCAAGTGGCGGAAGGCGCCGGCGCGGCGCCACTTGCGGCCCTATTGCAGGAGCGCGGCCGGACGGCCTACAAGAACGTTAGCGTGATTCTGAGCGGCGGCAACATAGAGCGCGCGCGACTCTCAGAGGTGCTGGCCGGTCGCACGCCAGCCCTGGGTTAGTCCAATCAGTTCGCCCGCTTCCTAGCATGACAACCATCAGAACGGCGAAAGGCGATCAACGGCCTGTTCGGTCGTGCCTCCCCCTCCATTGTTCACTTTCTCACCTGGCGGTAGTTCTGCGCCCTTGCCCATACGAATTGAAATTAGACCAGTTGGAAACAGGATTACCTGGTTCTCGCCGAACCCAGTCATTTCCGGAAGGAAGAATCTCCTGCCAGAACGACTACCCACGTATGGGATGAAGTGGAATCCCATCTTATAGAGCTCTTCATCCGTGCTCGTATTATCGGGCGGCGGTCGACGATCGATCGACATGTCCGTCTTGGTGCGCATCGCGTCTGTGGCTGCCAGTAGGTCGGCAGTGAGCTGCCGGTGGAGCAGCTGTTGTCCGCTGTGCGCACCAACATCCCGGAACAACATCGCAATTTTCGCGAGCTCATCAAGCGTCGGGTAATAGCCTGCACTGCTCCACGCGAAGCCATCCTGACCGTCGGGCTCGCGGGTGCGCACGAGCGGTGCGTGTTGAATGCCGATGGGCAGAAGTACCTCAGACCGCACCATTTCCCATCGATCTGCCTGAGGGCCGCGGACTGATTTCAGGAAGTTGTCGATGGCGATGCCGAGCAGATAGAGATCTTGGTCGCGGTAGCGGTAGACGGTGCCCGGTTCCCATGGGTATGGACGCAGGTCAGCGTTGATGGCTCTGACCTTCTCAGCGTGAGAGGGAGCTGTAAACCAAGTATCGTAATTGCCATCGGCATTACCGTCGAAGCCGTCATTTGGATTAGTCTTGAGAGATCCGACCCCACCGAAGCCACTCGCCATGTTCATGGCATCTAGAAACCGGACGCGCTTCCATTTGGGGTCAAGTCCCTCGACATAGTCGCCGACCTTCAGCGTCAACACCCACGGACCATAGGTCTGCGCCAACCGTAATAGGGCAAGTGGATTGACAATACTCTTGGCAATCGAACGGACACCAAATCGCATTTCAAGCGGATACGGGTAGTCCCCGTAAGGCGTCGGCGTATTCTGGTAGTACAACACTCCATCGTGGACCAACGCCGCGCCGATCATCCATCTCGGATCCAGCGGACCACCGAAGCCCGCTAGTGTGCCCGGCGGCAGTGAGTTGGCAAGATCGCTCCAGGGTTTGGCCGGCAGTCGCTGCGCCAGTTCGGCCCTGGCCTCGACACGCTTAGCCGCGAGATTGCCTGGCGCATACACTGCGAACTTGGTTGCCGCGGAACCCCAGGTGACGAAATGCTGATGCAGCAGATAAGGCGCGTTCTGTTGGATGAACTGAAACCTCAGGTTTGTGACTTTCGTGCCGTCATAGAGGAAGCTCGCCAGGCCCTCGACAGAATGGTTATCGATGTCATTGATCAGCGTAAGCGGGAAAGCGGCGCGCGACCACTTGCCGTCGGAACCTTCCTTCCAGACGCGACCGACCTGAGGGATAACTTGCCAGAAGCTCGGGACCTTAACGGACGCAGATTCGCGCACCATCTCGCCGCGCTGCACGGGCACCAATAATCCGTCCATCGTGAAGAACTCGAGAGTCACGGCGGGAAAGAGGCGCGCGTCGCGGCCACCTTGCATCGGGCTCGTGATTGCGGGCTTAGCCTGCATCGGCGTCTGCGCGACGGTGATTGCACCGACAAAATCTGGCGCCGTTGTCACGTAAGATCCCGGCGCGAAAGCCAAGTTAGCGACCGGCGCTTCTGTCGGCTTACCTGAACTCATGAGTGCAATCGGCAGCACGTCAGAAGCCGACGCGGCCCACGTGGGGGGAATTAGGCTTAAAGTGATGACAAGAATGCTTCCAAGCTTAGATAGGAACTCGTTCATGCATTTCCCCTGCAGCCACCGAGCGTTCACCGCAACCGGTTGGTTCTGCGTTAGTTTTGTCTACAATCGCCCAGCTCGCACCGTGAGGTACCCCGCTCGATCACAGTGCAATCCCGTCCATTCAGGAGGGCACTCGTCCGTAAGGTGATTTTCGGAGCCCTACGGAAAAAAATGCCAGCGATATGGCCACCCCGTGGGACCGGCCGGCAGTCGCAACCCAGGAATCCCGGCCATCGGTACAGGCAGTCCCTGTGAAATCAGTGATGGGCGCATCCAGGCCGAAAACAGGGGCGTCGTTTCCCATTGGGTACGATTGAACCATCGACACGCGGATTTTCAAATCCGCGCGCTTGTGCACCCAGCATCACCCATCGGGCCCAATACAACCACCTACCTGATTTCCACCTTACGGTAGTTGACGATAAATGCTCCTGGCTGATGCCGGGGTTGGGTACCGAAGTGGAAACACCTGCCCCGGAATCGACCACAAGCCGCCATCTGAAACACAAATTTGCAACGTCAAAGCCTGTTGACCCACCAGCGGCCCGGGCCTCGTCGCAAGTACTTACACTACTGTGCTTCAAGAACGGGATTGCACGGGTAATCGCCTGGACGATAGTTGCATAGCTAACCATCATATGCTAAATTGCGGCCATGTTCGACCATTGCCTGTACTTCAACACGACCGCCCTGGCGCGGCGACTGGAGCGGGAATGGGCGGCGGCATTCAAGCCGTTCGACCTCTCGCCGCCGCAAGGATTTCTGTTGCGGGCAATTCTCGCTACCCCCGGGGTGCCGCAACGCGAGTTGGCGGCTACGTTGTCGATCGCCCGACCGACCGCGACGCGCGCTCTGGATCAACTATCCGTGAAGGGGTTTGTTAAGCGCAGAACTTCTGCTGGCGATGGCCGTGAGGTCTTCATTTTCCCAACCGACAAGGCCTCCGAGATTCAAGTGCGACTGAACGAGGCGAGCGGACGAGTGACCCACCGCCTAAAGCGATTTTTAGGGGAGGACGTGTTTGAAGAGACTGTTGATAAGGTTCGTGGTGTGCGCTCAGCCCTCAAGTGACTTTTTTTGAGCATATAGTTGCATAGCTAATTAATGGAGATTGTCATGCCAATTCTAAACGTCAAGATCAGTGCCACTCGGTCGCCCGCTCTCACGAAGGCGATTGCCGAGATGCTTCTCGAACACACAACCCGTATCTTGCGCAAGAAGCGCGACCTGACCGCCATCGCGATTGACTACGTTCACCCGGATGACTGGATCGTGGGGGGGCAGTCGTTGTCCGCTCAAGGGAGGAGCAGCTTTTACTTTGATATCAAGGTCGTCGACGAGACGAACACGAAGTCTGAGAAGGCCCAATACATCGCGGAAGTCTTCGCTGCGTTCCGCGGACTTCTCGGCGAAGTGCACGCTGAGAGCTATATCTACATCCAGGACGTGCGGCCCACCGCCTATGGGTTCGGCGGAAAGACCCAAGAGTTTCGGTTTCACCATGAGTCCTGATGGCTCGAAAGGAAGGGGAAACTGAACCACCCCGGGGGATCGGGAGACCCCGATTCTTGAGAGCGTAGGAGTCCTGATCAATCGAAGCAGGAGGGGCCTGCTCTGAAACAGGCGAAGCTATCTAAGTCCGCTTTCGAACCTACTCTCGGCAAAGGATACGCAGCGCCCTCTGGCAAAGCCCGGTCGATATAACGTCCTGATTTGCGTGGTGGGCAGGGGTGGAATTGAACCACCGACACGCATATTTTCAATCCACCCGATTCTGTAACTAGCAGCACCCAGCGTTATCTAAAACAGTTCCCTAGGAGGAATCAGCCGTCCGGCAGATGATGGTAAGTGCTCGTGGGTGACGCTGGATTGGGTACCGAAGTGGAAACCGTACCCCTGCCAGGCCGCTCACGGGAAAACGGTGAGCTTTGCGGCGCTCGTGTCACGAATTTCCGCGTGCGGGGTTCTCAGCGATGCACTTACGAGCCGGATGCATTGGCGGGGCTCGCCGCTACCAGACGCGCCTCCGCCGCGGCGACCATCGCCTGGAAGCGGGGATTCTCGCGTAGTGGATTGAGATCCGGGTCCACCTTAGTGTGGTCCAGAAAGCCAGATGCCAACGTTTCGAAAACCGGGGCCAGCAACTCTAGGGCGGCGTCGAGGTCTGGTTGCCTAAACAGGGACGTCAGGCTGCAGGCGAAGTTATAACGCGCGTTCATATTGTCCGGATCCATCAGCAGGGCGCGGTTGATCCACTCCCTGGCGCGTTCACCTTGCCCGAGAACGCCAAGCGCGAGGGCACCCGAGCCCATCGCCGTTGCGTTGTTCGGATCTTGCACGAGCATCTTCTCCACCCGCGTGAGCAAGGTGCGCGCGGTCTGTAGGGATGCCTGTTCGTTCCCGGTCGCTGCGTAGCAGGTAAGCAGCATGGAGCCAGAGTTGAGATCCGTGTCCATGAGGGACGTCGATTTCTCGTAATAGCGGATTGCCTCGCCCAAGCGTTGCTGGCGGAACCGCAGGTACGCGGCTGCCCGATTGACCTCGTAGGATTCCGGATTCAGGCGCAGCGCGACATTGATTTCGGCGGCTGCCTCGTCGTGACGTCCATATTCAGCGAGGATCTTCGCTTTGACGGCATGGGCCTCAGGCAGGCTCACATCGAGCGCGAGCGCTCGCTCGGCCGAGTCCAGGCCATCATCGCTTTCCCTGCCGGTACTCGCGTCGAAGCGCAGGATCATTTGCCCGATCGCCAGCAGCGCCCAGGCCTGCGAGTAACCCGGGTCGATCTCTGTTGCGCGCCTGCCCAAGCGCACAATCGCCTGGCCACGCCGGGGATCGGCGTCATAGCCGGTTACATAGGCTTGTCGCGCCATCAGATAGAGGTTGTAGGCCTCGACATTCTCAGTGCCTCGATGTTCGATGGCTTTTTTCTCGGTCGGCAGCAACTTGAACTTCAGCGCTGTGACGATCGCTTCGGATATTTCGTCTTGAAGCGTGAAGATGTCGTTCAAGTCACGATCGTAGCGTTCGGCCCAGACGTGGTCGTTGGTTGAACCATCGACCAGCTGCGCAGTGATCCGTACGCGCCCACCCGCTTTGCGTACGCTTCCCTCCAGGACGTGGCCGACTTTCAGCTCCCGCGCGACCTTCATCACGTCGACGTTCTTGCCCTTGTACATGAAGGCACTGTTGCGTGAAACGACCGCCAGGGCAGAAACCTTGCTCAGATCGGTGATGATGTCTTCCGTAATGCCGTCGCTGAAGTACTCCTGCTCCGGGTCACCGCTCATGTTGGCAAACGGCAGTACGCAGATCGCCACGCGCGAAACACCCGCGACCGGGACCGAAGCGGTTGCGGATGTTGCCGGGGCTGACGCACGTTGACGTTCGATCACCGCGGTCAGCGAACGCAGCATGTCCTGGAACGACGCGCTGGCAGGGTCTTCCTTCCAATCGTCGAGATCAGTCGTTTGAATCGCGCGTGCGTCGATGGGCAGACGGGCGCCATCAAACCTTACCGGTACCAGGATGTCGCGCTCGGCGGCATCCCGCGCCTCGCCTCGTACCCAGCGCGACACCACCGATGCCGGCGTCCAGACCACCAGCACCGCACTGGCCGCTAGGAGCTGCGCCTCGATCTGATCGTCAAACTGTTGGCCGGCCGCGATGGACGGATCCCACCATACTGACCAGCCCTTCGCTTTGATTGCGGCCACCAGCGGGGCGACGCGCGTCTTGTCGCTGCGGGAGTAGGAGACGAAGACGTCGGCCATGCCTTGAATTCCAGCGGCAGTTGTTATTGGTAATGCTGGAGCTTAACTCGGCGGTTCTCCTTCGGGCAATTTCTTCAATGGATTCTTTGCGTTATGCAACTACCACCTCCGCGGTCGCGGACGGCCGCGATGCGGATGTCGCGTCTCGTCTGTGCGCCAAGGTCTGAAAGCCGCATGGCAGTGCCAGATACGTTACGGGCCGCACGCTGACACCCGCTCAGGGCGCACAAACGTGTAGAGCTGATGGCAGATGGCCGTTGGGCTGTTTCCGGACAACCGGTTGAAATCGTGGACCAAGTGGCTTCGGAGCAGATGACAACTGGGGGTGCCGTAACAACCGCTGCGGAACGGGATCTCCTTGACCCTTTGCGGGGTGATCTTGCGAGGCACTCATGGGCCTAAACCGGTTAGCGCTGGAACGATTAGAGACGTCAAGAGCGAATCGGTTACTGCCCCAGCTCCCGGCAGACGATAGTTCGTGGTGGTAATCACGACGACGACGCCTTGGTCGGGTAATACATAGACCTTGTTCCCGCCTGTTCCGTACATTCCGCAGGTTTGGATCGCTTGCCCATTTACGTGAAACGTCTGCAGCCACCAAAAGTAACCGAAGTCAGTGTCTTCCCTGGCACGCGCGTGGGGTGCAAGCGAGCGTCGGACCCAGTCTTGGGATATCACCTGTTTGCCCTGCCACTTGCCGCCGTTGAGGTAGAGCTCGCCGAGCTTCAGCAAGTCGCGGCTGCGTAACTCTAGGCCACCTCCGGTCATGGCGTAGCCGAGAGGCTGAAACTGCCATTTGATGGAGTCGATGCCGAGGGGCTGAAAGAGCGTGGCTTTTGCAAAATCTGGAACCGTCTGTTTGGTCGCTCGTTCGAGAAGAGGTCCAAGTGTCGCAGCACCCGCGGTGCAATAACTCCAAGCACGCCCGTGGGGCGAATCGGCAGGCTTTGACGTCCAATCCGGGAAGCCCTTTATTGGCAGATCGAGGGTGAATTTCACCCAGTCCTCGACTAAGTACATCCGTTCCTCGTTACCTCGAGAGAACGAGTTCTCATCATCACACTCAAGCAGTGAACTCATGGTGAGAAAGTCCTCGACCGTGATGCGTGACTTGCGGGGATCCGGATTGAGCAGCGGTAGCCGATCTGCAAAAAAGGGCAGCACGCGCGAATCGACACGGAGCAGCCGCCTGTCGACGGCAGCACCAACAAGCATGCCAGTTACGGTCTTCGTTGCGGATCGCGTATTGCGCAGGGCCGCAGCCCCCCCGTCATCGAAGTACTGCTCGTAAATCAACTCACCCCGGCGGCTGACAAGAACACTGGTGATCTGCTTATAGGTTCCCGCGCGCACGGCGGCGCCGATATCGTCGAACTTGGAAGGTTCAGACGCACTGCAGGGCGCGTGGATGCCGGCCAAGTACGCCGCCATCGCAATAGCGAATGTTCGCAGCACGTTACGTCTCCTGCCTAGAGGAACGTGTGAGCCTAGTCCACCGGTGCCCGCTCGGTCTTGTATCCGCGAAACATGCGCCGATATGCCGCCGGGGTCAGGTTCATCCTGGCGCGAAATGCACGCGTCAGGTGGCTTTGATCAACGAAACCGACCGCCTGAGCAATCTCGGCAGCTGTGCGGGTCGTCCCACGCAGAAGCTCGGCCGCCCGATCAGTTCGACGCCATCGCAGCAGTTCTCCCGGAGAACAGCCCCACACTCTTCGGAACACTCTAGCCAGGTGTACCGGATGAACGCCGATCTCGGCAGCAACCTGGCCAATGCGAAGGGCGGGTGCGGAAGAACTATCCATAACTACCTCGTACGCGCGCGCTGCCCAGGCCGGCGGGGTAGAGGCCACTAGGGCAGCAGAGTCGGTCTCGCTCAACAGATCCCAGCCGCCCGACTCCAACACCCCGGGATCGCGTGCCGAACACATCTCGCGCACGACTTGAAAGGCCGATGTCAGGGCGCCCGGGTGAAAAAGTTGCGTTGCTACGGGCGCGAGAGATTGCAGATCAGCGGCCTCGCGGAACGTGGCTGAGCTGAGCGAGACGATCATGAAGGTGCCGATACCTCTCATGAAGCGATCTCGATGTGTAGTCCCAGACGGATTGAAGATCAAGGCCGGGGGGCGAGCGGCTTCCAAAGCACCGTAGGCACTTGTGACGTAAGTGCCCGACAGCACAAGTACAAAATGCGCGTCGTCGTGCGTGTGAGTTTCGATGTCCTCTTCGCAGCCTGTGGCTGCAAGCGAATGAATCGTAAACGGGCCACCGGCGGCGTTCCCCTGCGGCAGCCCGTAAAAACGTCCAGGTCCTAAATCGAGGGGTACGTGCAACCTGAAACTCCGCACCGACGACGCCGACGCACATTCTGGGCTCAAGTGTGTCGATGACGCATTGGGGCCAAGTCACCGGTATAGGCACTGATTTGAATGGTGGCCAGGGGTGGAATTGAACCACCGACACGCGGATTTTCAATCCGCTGCTCTACCAACTGAGCTACCTGGCCGCCGGGATCGGAAGGGCGCGTATTAGACCGGCCCGCCGGATGGGCGTCAAGCAACGCCAGCTATAACCCCTTGATTCAGCTTAGATCCGCCACCATCAAGCAAGCGCGCCCGTGATGGCCGGGTCCGCGCCGGTCCTAGCTCGTGTGAGGTGGGTCGGCGGTCCTCTACCGCGCCGCTCGGCGCCCCTCGAGTGGTTGATGCCCCCGAGGATGGTTGTTGCCGATCATGTCTCACCAATAGGCAGTGCGCCTGCTAGGAGTCCTTCAGCAATGCTCGCTTCCCGAATGCCAAGCCAAAATGGCCCGGTCGATCCCGCCGCACGGGCGCCCCACCTGGGTTCGCGGCTAAGCCCTTGATTCGCCGGCCTCTCAAGCGGGCTGTAGCCTCCACTCAGAGAGCCGCGGCGCTACCCCATAAGATAGAGAACCCGCCACATCCGGGAAGATCGGCCCCCCAGCGCGCTAGACTTTCGGATCGGCCGTCGATCGGTCTGCGAGTACCGCCCGCCATGAACGCGAACGTTGCCCTGCTGGAGCCTGAAGTTAAGCCTGCGCCGTGTGCGGAGACTCTGACCCGCGTCAATGAATCGCTGCAGGCGCGCGAGCGGCTGCTGACCGCGACCGCCCGCGCGAGCCGCCTGCTGCTGCAGGCGCACGATGTGCGCGCCGCCATTCCGGCGGTGCTCGGGATCATCGGCGAGGCAGCTCACGTCGACCGGGTCAGCCTCATGGAAACGCGCACCGGCCCTAACGGGGAGCCGTGGCTGGTGATCGCCAGCGAGTGGACCGCCGAGGGCGTGCCGCCCCACACCAAGGATGTCATCGAGTGCTCGTGCGACGAGCGCCACTTCGCTGCCATGTGCGCGGAGCTGCGCGCCGGCCGCAGCGTGTGCTTCAGCAAGAGCGAGATCACGGGTGCCTCCAACGTCACCGGAATCGAGGGTACCGGCACCCAGACCAAGGCGATCGTGCCGGTGTTCGTCGCCGGGGAATTCACCGGCGTCGTGGGATTCGACAACACGCGCCAGCACCGCGCGATCGATGCCGCGGAACTGGCGGCGCTGGAGACCGCCGCCGGCGTCATCGGCGCTGCGCTGCATCGCGAGCGCCTCGTCGATGACGTGCGCCGCGAGCGCGAGCACGCGGCCGAGGAGCGCGTGGCGGAGCTGGCCAAGACCAACGCCGTCATTCGCGGCAACCTCGAGCGCCTCGCCGGTGAGACCGACCTGCACAGCTTCATGGGGCACGTGCTCCTGGAGGCCACGCGGCAGTTCGATGCGATCTCCGGAGCGGTGATCGTGCGCAAGGACTCGCTGCAGGAGTGGCGCATTGTCGCCCACGTGCGCGATGGCCAGGTCGCACAGCCCACCTACACCCTGACCGTGCCGGTGGCGGGTTCGAGCTTCACCGCGCGCTTCGGCGAGCTCGCCGAGGCCGCCTACATTGACCTCGACAGCGATACCAGCGAGATCTGGCCCGGACTGCTCGACTTTCACCGCCACGAGAACGCCCGCGGCGTGGTGATGAGCCCGCTGGTGTTTGGCGGTCGTAGCGTCGGATTTCTTGCCCTGACCTTCAGCCGTCCCGCCGAGGAGGTGCTCCACAGCGGCCTGCTGGTGGCGCTGGTGCACCAGGCAACGCTCGCCGTGCAGCTGACGCGGCTGGCGTATTCCGCCAAGGAAACCGCGGTGCTCATGGAGCGCACCCGCATCGGCCAGGAGATCCACGACGGCCTCGCGCAGGCCTTCACCGGCATCCTGCTGCAGCTGGGTGCGGTGGAGGAGTTTCCCTCCTGCAAGAAGCGCGGCTCCGAGCTGGCGCTCACCCTCACGCGCATCCGCGACCTGGCACGCGACGGCCTCTCCGAGGCGCGCCGCTCGGTCATGGCGCTGAAGGTCGATCAGACGCGCCGGCCGGGGCTGGAACTGGCACTGCGGCAACTGGCGGACCGCTCCACCGTGCCGGGCAGCATCACCTGTACCTTCGAGGGCAGCGGGGTCGCCACCGGCCTGCGCCCGGAGCACGAGCACGAGCTGTTGCGCATCGCGCAGGAGGCGGTAAGCAACGCGATGCGCCACGCCCGCCCGCAGCTGGTGCGCATCAACATGAGCGACGACGCGTCCCACTGGATCATGTCCGTCGACGATGACGGCGTCGGCATGCAGCAGCCCACGGAACTCTACGCGCGCGACGGCTTCGGGCTCTCCAGCATGCGCCAGCGCGCCAACGCCATCGGCGGGGAATGGCTCATCGAGAGCCAGCCGGGCAAGGGCACGCGCATCAGCGTGCGCATGCTGAAGCCGGCGGCCTAAGTGGCAGCTGTCATGAAGACCAAGATCCGCGTCGTGCTGGCCGATGACCATCCGGTCGTGCGCGACGGGCTGGCAGCCATGGTCAACCAGCAAGTGGACATGGAGGTCGTCGGCGAGGCCGGCGACGGCGAAGAGGCCATTGCACTCTACGAGCAGCATCGCCCGGATGTGATGGTGCTTGACCTGCGCATGCCCAAGCGTGACGGCGTTGCGGTCGTGCAGCGCGTGCTGGAGCTGTACCCCAAGGCCTGCATTCTCATCATGACGACCTACGACGGCGATGAGGACATCTTCCAGTGCCTGTCACAGGGGGCCAAGGGCTACCTGCTCAAGGATGCGCCGCGCCAGGAGATCCTCTCGGCGATCCGCGCCGTGAGCGAGGACCGGCCCTACACCTCCTCGCAGGTAGCCGCCAAGGCGCTGCAGCGCATGGGCAAACCCAGCCTGACGCAGCGCGAGCTGAATGTCCTGCAGCTGGTCGCCGAGGGTCGCAGCAACAAGGACATCGCTCGGCGGCTGTCGATCACGGAAGGCACGGCCAAGACGCACGTGAAGGCGATCCTCACCAAGCTGGATGCCATCAGCCGCACCGAGGCTGTCGCTGTTGCGCACAAGCGCGGGCTGATCCACCTCTAGGACGCCCGCAGCGGCGGCGCGCTGTCAGCCCGACTTCGGGGGCAGGAAACCCTCAGGTGCCGCGGACCCGGCGCCGAAGAAGAATTTCTCCATCTCCGTTTCCAGGAACTTGCGCGCCTTGGGCTCGATCGGCGTCAGGCGGTACTCGTTCATGAGCATGGTCTGGTGGGCGAGCCATTTGCCCCACGCCTCCTTGGAGACGTTCTCGTAGATGCGCTTGCCGAGTTCGCCGGGGTATGGCACCCGCTCGAGGCCGGGCGCCTCGCGCTTCAGCAGGACGCACTGGACCATACGTGACACAGGACACCTCCTCCTCGCGCACACCACGCACCTGCGACTGCAAAGCCGGATTACCCGGCCAGACCGGACAACAGGGCGCTGATCGGTGCGGGCAGGCCGATGCGCGCGGGCGTGCGGATGTTATACCAGAGTCCCTCCTCGTCACGGACTTCTGCCGCCCGAGCCGCGCAGCGCACCAGCAGCGGGCTGATCGTCAGGTCGAAATGCGTGAATGCATGCTCCACCGGGGCCAGCAGCTGCGCCGCCGTGCGTTGCCGGCCGATCGCGGCCTCGATGTAGGCCGTCGCATCGGCCTGGCTCGCGAACTGGGGCAGGCACCACAGCCCTCCCCAGATCCCGGATTCCGGACGGCGCTCGAGCAGCACCTCGCCGGAGTCCTTAAGCGCCACTACCATGAATACCTGCCGCCGCCTGCGCGCCAGCGGGCGGCGCGGTGCGGGCAGCTCGCCCTGCCGGCCGGTGGCGCGCGCGGCGCAGCCATCCCCCAGCGGGCACTGCGCGCACAGGGGCTTGCTGCGCACGCACAGCGTCGCTCCCAGGTCCATGATCGCCTGCGTATAGGCGGCCGCCCGCTTCGCCGGCGTGCAGTTTTCTGCCAGCTGCCACAGCTGCCGCTGCACGGCCGCTTCACTCACCGGGCCGGCCACGGCGAAGTAGCGCGCCAGCACCCGCCGCGCGTTGCCATCGAGGATTGCGAAGCGCTCGTTGCAGGCGAGCGCCAGGATCGCCCCGGCGGTGGAACGGCCGATGCCGGGCAGTGCGGCGACCGCGGTGAACGCGCGCGGGAACCGCCCGTCGTGCTCATCGCGGATCTGGCGTGCGGCACGGTGCAGGTTGCGCGCGCGGGCGTAGTAGCCCAGTCCCGCCCACAGGTGCAGCACCTCATCGAGCGGCGCGGCGGCCAGCACGCCGACCTCGGGAAACCGTGCCATGAAGCGCTCAAAGTAGGGGATGACGGTCGCGACCTGGGTCTGCTGCAGCATGATCTCCGAGACCCACACCCGGTAGGGCGTGCGCTGCAGTTGCCAGGGCAGATCATGCCGGCCGCTGCGGGCGGCCCACATCAGCAGGCGGTCGGCGATCGGTGAGCTGGCCACGGGGCCGATTCTAGCGGTTCACGCGGCGGTGCGCGGCCGCCAGGAAGCCCGGTGCACAGCAGCGCGCGGCGCGCTCAGTTGCGGTCGCACAGCTGGACGTCGCCGCTCATGGCCTTCAGGCGCACATGGCCGCCGCCGGCCCCCCGGGTACCCGAGATCGACTGCCCGACGGTGCCCTTCACGGCGTGCACGTCGAAGCAGTCGGTGATGTCGCCGCTGAAGGTCGATGCCTCGTACGCATAGCCGCCCTCGGCCGGGGCCCTGACACTGATGTCGCCACTGACGGTCGCGGCGTCGAGGTTCGCGGCCTGCTTCAGCTTGCCCTCGAAGTGCACGTCCCCGGAGGTGGTACGCAGGCGCACCGCCCCGGCGCTGTCCAGGACCAAGCCCAGATCACCGCTCACGGTGCCGGCATCCAGGTCCCCTGCGGCATGGTCCATGTGCACGTCCCCGCTCACGGTGGTCACGTGCAGGCGCGCCGGCTGGCCGTGCCCCTTGACCCTGACATCGCCGCTGACGGTCTTGAGTTCCAGGTCCGCAGCCTCGATCTCCGTGGTGACATCGCCGCTGACACTGCTGAGGCGCTGCACCCCGGCGACCGCGGCGATCGCCTGGTCCGCGCTCACGGTGGTCACGTGCAGCTCGCTGCCGCGCGGCACCTGCACGTGCAGGCGGGCGTCATTGCCGTGCGAGGAGTTGCTGGGCAGCACCACCTTGATGGTGACGCGGCCGTTTGCGCCGTCGATGTCGAGGCGCTGCACGTCCTCGTCGAGCTCGGCATGCACCTTGACTTCGGGCCGGTCCCAGCCCTTAACATCGACCAAGCCGCTGGTGTTGGAGATCTCGACGATCCCCTTGGCATCCGCGGGCAGCTCTTTGTCGATGGTCTTCTGGTATTCCATGATGACCTTCTGGTCGGCGAGCGCCGTGGCGCTCGCACACAGCAGGATCAGGCAGGCGGGCACTGTCGGGAAAGTACGCATATCAGATACCTCTGCCAGGGTCGCTGGCCTCCTGCACGTCCGTCAGGGCGCGCATTTCATCCTGGTAAGTGTTGACCAGCAGTTCCTGCAGCAGCGCGTTGCTCGGGTCCTTGCCCAGCGCCTGCTCCAGATCCTTCTTGGCCTTCTCGATCGTGGCCAGGCTGGCGGTCACCTTGGCGCGCGCCGCCGGCGGCATCGCATCCAGCCGCGCCTGCAGGGACTGCACCAGCTGCGCGCGGTCGCGCTGGTAGCGGGGGTCGACGACGTACGCGGCATTCACCACTGCGGCGCCGGTGTTCGCCGCCACCAGCGGCGCGGCTGCGGATCCCAGCCCTGGGATCGGCAGCACGTCCCGGCCGATCCATACCCCGAGCGCGACGCTGGCCACCATGGCCGCGGCCGCGAGCCAGCGCACCGGTGCGCCGCGACGGCCGGCGGCCGCCGCGCGGAGTGGCGCCACCGCGGACTCTGCCTTGAGGCGCGCCTCGATCTGCGGCCACAAGTCACGCGGCGGGTCGATCGAGGGTGACAGGTCGCGCAGCGACTTCACCTTGCGTGCGTCGGTTCCGGCCATCAGTTCAGCTCCATGTCCAGTTTCTCGCGCAGCAGCCTGCGGGCCCGGTGCAGCTGCGCCTTGCACGTGCCCTCGGCGATGCCGAGCATCTGCGCCGCCTCGACATGGCTGTAGCCATACAGGGCGTGCAGTACCAGAGCATCGCGTGCCCCATCCGGCAGCGCATCGATCGCCGCCTCCAGCTCCTCGACCTCCACCGGCGTCTCGAGCGTCCACCCGCCCGCGAGGCCTTCCTCGTCCTCGGCGGCCTCCGCGACGGGGGTGGCCTTGCGGCGCCGGCCGAGACTCACGTTGACGGCGATGCGATGCAGCCAGGTGCTCAGCGAACTGCGCGTCTGGAACTGCGACAATGCCCGCCAGGCGTTGATAAAAGTCTCCTGCGTACAGTCCTCGGCCAGCTGCGCATCACGGGTGATGCGCAGGCACAGTCCGTAGACCCGCCCGGCATGCTCCCGGTACAGCCGCTCGAAGGCGCGGGTATCCCCGGCTCCGGCCCGCTGCACCAGGGCACCCTCCCAATCCACATGGTGGCTGTCGGCCTGTGCGTAGCTCATCTGACCTTTAGAGGCCGCTTCCCCCCGGAGGGTTTAAAGCGAACGCTCCCCACGGCAACCGGCCCGGAAGGCCGGACCCTACCCCACCGCAGCCGGCCGGGCACCCGCCGCGTGGCCCCCGCCGGCACCCTCACGGCCGGCGTGGCCAGGCGGCCAGGAACTGCCGGTGCACCTCCAGCACGGGGTCACCCGCACCGCCGGCCAGCTGGGCGGCGCGAAAGCCCGAGTCCACCTCAAGCACGGCTACTTCGTGGCCGCTGACGCTGAAGCGCACGCGCCACTCCTTCACGGCCAGCTGCAGGCCCGCCCCGCTGCGGCGGATCCGTCGGTAGGGATGGGGCGCGGGACCGAGGCTGAGGGTGGACCGGATACGCTCGGCCAGTGCCAGTCCGGCGTGCGCCTCAACCCACTCGGCCTGCTCGAGCGCCCGCGGCGCGAAGTGCACCGCGTACGCGCGGACCGGGTCTGCCGGCGGAGCGCCGTATTGGCCCGGCTGCCCTTCGGTCAGCCAGCCGGTGCCTGCATCCGGGTAGGCATCCGTGTAGGCGACATAGGGCTTCAGGTCGAGTACCGGGGTGCCATCGAGCATGTCGGCGTCGCGCACCTGCAGGCTCAGGCCGTCCACGTGCTCCAGGCGCACGACGGACATCCCGATGGGATTGGGGCGGTGCGGCGCACGGGTGGCGAAGACGCCCTTGCGGCCGCTGGTGCTGCGCGGCGGCAGGACCTTGGGCCGCCAGCCGGGGTTGCGATGAAACCAGAACAGCACCCAGATCCGCTCCCAGCAGGCCAGGTCCTCGAGCGCGTGCTCGAAGTTGCGCCCTGCAAGGAGCTCGATCCGGGCGGGCACGCCCACGGCGGCGCGTGGCTGCCGCGCGACCTGCACCTTGCTGGCCGCGGCGCTGCGCACGTACCCGATCGGCTCGAGGAGCAGCCGCTCAGGAACAGGAGGATGGTCTGCCACGAGTGTCACGATGCCCACGGCGGGGAACCGGAACGGCGTGCGCGGGTACTAACGCAGACAGCGCACGGAAGGCACCGGGCCAGGAAGAGCACCATGGGAACACACAACGGACTGCGCCAGCTGCGATGCGCCCTCGGCGACAGGCCCGAGCGCGTCGCGCGGATATTCATCGAGCACTGGCGCGCGGCCGCCGCGCTGCGCCGCCGCCCGTACTGGACGGGGCGCGCCACCTGGCTGCAGGGGAGTGCGCTGGGGGCCACGGTCACCAGCGGGCGAGCGGCGGCAGGCTCATCAGGTAGGCCTCAGGATCCGCGTCCGTGCTGAAGCCGAACTTGGTTCCCCGGTCGTAGACGAGGTTGAACTCGACATAGCGCCCGCGCTTCACCAACAGGGCCTCGCGGGCCCCGTCATCGAACGGGGTGTCCTTGCGGCGCTGCACCAGCTCGGGATAGATGCCGAGCAGCGCCTCGCCGACGGCCCGCACGAAGGCAAAGTCAACGCGCGCGTCCCCGCTGGCCAGCTCGTCGAAGAAAATCCCGCCCACCCCGCGCGGCTCCTGGCGGTGGGGCAGGTAGAAGTAGCGGTCACACCAGGCCTTGTACTCGGCGTAGGCCTCGGGCCGGTAGCTGTCGCAGGCGCCGCGCAGGGCGCCATGAAAAGCCGCGGTGTCCTCCGCGAACGGGAATGTCGGGGTCAGATCCGCGCCACCGCCGAACCAGGTGCGGCTGGTGGTCAGGTAGCGCAAGTTCATGTGCACGATCGGCACGTAGGGATTGGCCATGTGGGCCACCAGCGAGATCCCGCAGGCCGAGAAGTGGCCGTCGGACTGCTCCGCGCCGGCGACCTGCGCGCGGGACTCCCGGGGAAACACGCCCCAGACGTGGCTGACGTTCACCCCGACCTTCTCGAACACCTCCCCGCGCATCAGGCGCGACTCGCCGCCGCCCTGCAGGCGGTGGCCCTCGGGCTTGGCCCAGCTGCGCGCCTCAAAACGCCGGGCCGGCTCGAACGCCTCGAACGCCGCGCACAGGCGCGCCTGCAGGTCACGGAAGTAGGCGGTCGCCTCGCCGGCGAGCTCAGGGGTGTTCATGGACGAAGTCGATCAGGCGCGCCACCGCATCCGGCGGGGTGTCGGGCCAGATGCCGTGGCCGAGGTTGAATACATGCCCCGGCGCCTCCCCGGCCGCTGCGATGACCGCCCCCGCGAGGTCCCTGAGCTCCGGTGCCGGTGCGAACAGCGCCGCGGGATCGAGGTTGCCCTGCACGGCCTTGCCCGGTCCCAGGATGTGCCGCACCCGGGCCAGGTCCATGCGCCAGTCGACGCCGATCACGTCCGCATCCAGCTCCGCCACCGCGTGCATCAGCGCAGAGCCCTGGTTGACGTAGTAGATCAGCGGCACGCCGGCGCGCCGCGCGATCGCCAGCGCGCGCCGCACCGCCGGCAACGCGAACTCGCTGAACTCGCGCGCCGCGAGCAGGCCCGCCCAGGACTCGAACAGCATCAGCGCCTGCGCGCCGGCGCCGGCCTGCGCCAGCAGGTACTCGCCCATGGCATCGCCCAGGTGCTGCAGGAGGCGCTGCGCCGCCTGGGGCTGGGAGTAAAGAAAGGCACGCGCCGCCGCGAACTCCTTCGACGGGCGGCCGCAGACCAGATAGCACATGAGCGTGAACGGCCCGCCGGCGAAACCGATCAGCGGCGCACCGCGTGGCACCCCGGCGCGCACCAGGCGGATCGTCTCCAGCACGAAGGGCACGTCGCGCTCGGGCACCAGCGCAGGCAGTGCAGCGATCTGCGCCTCGCTGCGGATGGGCGTGCGCACCACCGGACCCGGCTCGAAGGTCAGGTCGATTCCCATGCCCTGCAGCGGGGTCATGATGTCGCTGAAGAGGATCGCCGCATCGAGCTCGAAGCGGCGCAGCGGCTGCATGGTCACCTCCGCGGCCAGCTCCGGAGTGCGGGTGAGCGTTGCGAAATCCACCTTGGCGCGCAGCGCGCGGTACTCGGGCAGGTAGCGTCCGGCCTGGCGCATGATCCAGATCGGGCGGTGCGCGGAAGGCTCGCGGCGGCAGGCCGCCAGGAAGGCACTCGGCCCGCTCATGCCCGCAGCCACTGCACCACCTCGGGCGCGAAGTAGCTGATGATCAGGTCCGCCCCGGCGCGGCGGATGCCGGTCAGCGTCTCCAGCACCGCGGCACGCTCATCGATCCAGCCGTTCGCCGCGGCGGCCTTGATGAGGCTGAACTCCCCGGACACCTGGTAGGCGACGACCGGCACACGCACCAGGTCACGCACCTGGCGGATGACGTCCAGGTAGGGCCCGGCGGGCTTGACCATGACCAGGTCAGCGCCCTCCTCGACGTCCAGCAGCACCTCGCGCAGCGCCTCGCGCGCATTGGCCGGATCCATCTGGTAGGAGCGCCGGTCGCCGAACGCCGGCGCGGACTCGGCCGCCTCGCGGAACGGGCCGTAGAACGAGGAAGCGTACTTGGCCGCGTAGGCGACGATCGGGATGTCCTGCAGGGCATTGGCATCCAGCAGGGCGCGGATCGCCGCGACCCGCCCGTCCATCATGTCGCTCGGCGCCACCGCATCAGCGCCGGCGCGCGCGTAGTTCACCGCCACCTGCGCCAGGGTGTGCACGGAGGCATCGTTCTCGATCACCCCCTGCGCACTGACGTGGCCGCAGTGGCCGTGGTCGGTCGCCCCGCACAGGCACACGTCGGCCCACACCAGCAGCTGCGGGCACGCCTCCTTGATCGCCGTGATGGCGCGCGCGGCCAGTCCCTGTGGATTCCAGGCATCGCTCGCGCGGGCATCCTTGACGTCCGGGGCGGCGAAAACCAGCACCGCCGCGACGCCGTACCCGGCGACCGCCTTGGCATGGAGCGCGGCCTCGTCGACGGACAGCTGGAAGATCCCGGGCATGCTCTTCACCGCGTTGCGCACGCCGCGGCCGGGCACGACGAACATCGGGTAGATGAAGGCATCGGCGGTGAGGTGGGTCTCGCGCACCATGCGCCGCCAGACTTCTGACTGGCGCGTGCGTCGCGGGCGCTGCTGTGGAAATCCCATGGGTTATCTCGTCTGCAACAAGCGAAGGGTGGTCTGGGCCAGGCACTGGAGCGTGGCGGTCGCGGCAACCACGGCCGGATGGCCGCGGGCGGCAAGCTCATGCGCGGTGGTGCTGCCGATCGCGACAGCCGCGGCCTGGCTCAGCAGGCGGCGGAAATCATCGGCGCCGAGGGCCTGTGCAAGCTCACTCACCGCCGAGGGGCTGGCGAAGGTCACCGCGGCAACCCCGTCGCGCTCGATCCAGGCATGGCATTCGGCCACATCCAGTGCGGTGCCGCAGGTGCGGTAAGCCTCCACCTGCGTCACGCGGGCGCCGCGCTGCGCAAGGCCCGCGGCGATCAGCGGCAGCGCGCGTGAGCTGGCCGGGTAGAGGATCCGCGCATCCGGCGCCAGCTGCGCGCCCAGGGCCGCCACCAGGGCCGCCGCATGGGCCTCCGCCGGCACCAGGTCCACGGGCCAGCCGCGCCCGTGCAACTCCTGCGCGGTCGCGCTGCCGACGGCCGCCACCCGCACTCCCGCCGGCGGCGCCGGCAGCAGCCCGCAAACGGCGGCGACCGCGTGCCGGCTGGCGAAGACGATCCAGGCAAAGGCGTGCACCTCGGCCAGAGCCGCCGCCAGCGGCGCCGGATCGGCAGGCCCGACACTCACCGCTGGCCACAGCAGCACCGACAGCCCGAGGCCCCTGAGCGCGCGGCTGAGCGGCCCGTCGGTTTCCTCCGCACGGGTGACCACGACCGGCCGTGCCGCCGGTGCGTTCACGCTGCCGGTCCCGCGGGCGCCTGACGTGCCCGCGCGATGAGCGCCGCTGCGCCGCGCGCCAGCAGTTCATCCCCCACGCGCTGCCCCAGCGCCGTGGCCTCCTCGACCGAAGCCGGGGCGGCGCCGCGCGCCGAGACCGACTGACTGCCATCCAGCGCACACACGGTCGCCTCCAGGCGCAGCAGCCGGTCGGTGACCGTCGCCAGCGCACCCAGTGGCACCTGGCAGCCGCCCTCGATCCGGCGCAACAGCGCGCGCTCGGCGGTCGCCGCCAGCCGTGACTCGCGGTCATCCAGCGGCACCAGCCAGCGCAGCGTCGCGGCATCGTTGGCGCGCGCGCACAGGCCGATGATGCCCTGCGATACCGCGGGCGGGAAATCCTCGGGGGCGAGCAGCTGCGAGACGTGCTGGCTGAGATTCAGCCGTGCCAGCCCGGCGGCCGCCAGGATGATCGCGTCATAGTCGCCGCGGCGCAGGCGCTCCACGCGCGTCGGCACGTTGCCGCGCAGCTCGACGTGTTCCAGGTCCGGGCGGATGCGGGCCAGGAATGCGCGCCGCCTGAGGCTGCTGGTGCCGATGCGCGCGCCGGCGGGCAGCTGCGCGAGGGACTCGCTGCCGTGGCTGAGGAACGCGTCGCGCGCGTCCGCACGCTTGAGCGTGGCCGCCAGCACCAGGCCGGCCTCGAGCTGCGTGGAGAGGTCTTTCAGGCTGTGTACCGCCAGGTCCACCGTGCCCTCGAGCAGGGCGCGGTCGATCTCCTTGGTGAAGAAGGCGCGGCCGCCGACCTGCCACAGGGGCACCTCGCTCTGGATGTCGCCCTCGGTCTTGATGTGCACCAGCTCCACGGGAGGTGCGCCGGGCTGGGCGCGCAGCAGCGCCTCAACATGGCGCGCCTGCCAGAGCGCGAGCGCCGAGGCGCGGGTGCCAATGCGCAGAGGCTTATGGCTCATGGCTCGCCCGCCGCCAGGAAGCGGTAACCGACGCCCCACACGGTGAGGAAGTGGCGCGGGTTGGCCGGATCCCTCTCGAAGCGCTTGCGCAGCCGGAGGATGAAGTTGTCGACGGTGCGCGTGGAGGGGAAGACATCGTAGCCCCAGACCTTCTCGAGCAGGTCCTCACGCGAGACGATCTCGCCGCCGTGCTCGGCGAGCACCTTGAGGATCATCGCTTCCTTCTCGGTCAGCTCGTGCGCCTCGCCGTTCCAGGCGCGGGCGCGGAAGGCGCGGAAGTCCACCTGGTTGCCGCCGAAGCTCAGGACCGCCGTCGCTGCCGTCGCCGAGGCGCTGCGGTACCAGTCCCAGCGGCGCAGGATCGCGCGTACGCGCAGCAGCAGCTCCTGCAGGTGGAAGGGCTTTGCGAGGTAGTCGTCGCCGCCGGACTGCAGACCGCGCACGCGGTCCGCCGGATCGCCGCGCGCCGTGAGGAACAGCACCGGGGTATTGTTGCCCTGCTCGCGCAGCGCCCGGCACACCGCGAAGCCATCGATCCCCGGCAGCATCACGTCCAGCAGGATGAGTGCACACGGATGCGCGCGCAGCCACACCAGCGCCTGCTCGCCGTCGGCGCTGGTGCTGACCTCATAGCCCTCGGCGCGCAGGTTCTCGATCACCCCGGCAGCCAGGTGGGGGTCGTCCTCGACCACCAGCACGTGCGCGGCCTGCTGCAGGCGCGTTCACGGCGGTGTCCCGCTGACCGCGGGCCAGCTGAGCACGAAGCTGGCGCCCCTGCCGGGGCCGTCGCTGTGCGCGCTGACGCTGCCGCCGGCCAGCTGCATCAGCTTGCGCACGATGAACAGGCCCAGCCCCGTGCCCGCATTGCCGGCGCCGTGGTGACGGCTGCTGAACTTCTGGAATAGCCGTCCGCCGTCGGCTGCAGTGAAGCCGACGCCGGAGTCGCGCACGGCCAGCTCAACCTGGGAGCCGGCGGTGCGTGCCTCGAGGCTGATGGTGCCACCACCCCCCGGAAGCAGCGCCACGAGCGCGTTCTCGAGGATGTTGCGCACCACCACGTCCAGGGCCAGCGGATCGCTGAGCACCTGCAGCTCCGGCGCGATCCGGCTCGAGATGCTCACCCCGGCGCTGCGGGCACGCTCCTCGAGCTGGCTCACCACGCGCGCCACCGCGCCGCACAGCTGCAGCGACTCGGGCCGGAAGTCCGCGCGGCCACGCTCCAGGCGCGCGCTCTCCAGGATCTGCGTGACCATCAGCTCCATGCGCGCGATGTCGCTGAGCATGCGGTCGATGAGCACCCGCACGCGCTCCGGAGGCGGGGCGCGCAGGGCGAGCGTCTCGAGTGACAGCTGCAGGCTCGCGAGCGGGGTCTTGAACTGGTGCGAAACCAGCGCCAGGAAACTATCCTGGTCCTCCAGCACGTGCGCCTCGGCCCGCAGCGCGCGTGCGATCACGAATATGCAGATGCTCAGCGCCAGCAGGAAGAACGCGCCTTCCCAGGCGTACTGGCGGTTGCGGCGGCGCTCCTCGCTCAGCAGCGTCTGCGCCACCGGGGCGGCCAGGGACGCCCGGCCACCGCCAACGGAGATGGCGGGCAGCAGCGCGCTCACCTTGTCCGACGCGGTGCCGGCATCGAGCAGCGCCTGCGCCGCCGCGGTCTGCTCGGCATAGGCCGTGCGTGCGTCCTGCACCTTCTCCACCGTGTAGGCGTGCTGGTCAAAAATCCACCAGCCGACCTGCACGGCCGCCACCAGCAACAGGGTAAGCGCCGTGAGCTGGAAGACGCGGCTCGCCTTCATGTAATGCCTGCCAGCGCCTCGCTCAGGGCCTGCACGAACAGCTTGAGGTCCGCGCTCGTGTGGGCGAGCGAGAGGAAGCAGCCCTCGTAGGCCGAGGGCGGCAGGT
Organism: uncultured Pseudomonadota bacterium; assembly: GCA_963794975.1. Lineage (GTDB taxonomy): Bacteria > Pseudomonadota > Gammaproteobacteria > Steroidobacterales > Steroidobacteraceae > 13-2-20CM-66-19. The sequence continues at coordinate 325,446 of CAWCGL010000003.1, forward strand.
AGACTCCGCGCGCGAGCATGGCATGGAACAGCGCGCCGTAGCGCGCGGTGGCCCGCGGGGTGAGCGCCGCAGCATCGCGCGGGGCGCCGCCCTCATGGAAGGACATCCAGAACAGCGAACCGGTGCGCACCAGGTCAATGGGAAATGCGGCGCGCGCCAGCACCGGCCTCAGCAGCGCCTCGAGTTCAGCGCCCAGCGCCTCGAGCCTCTGCCAGCCGGACTCGCGCTCCAGCAGATCAAGGGTGGCAAGGCCGGCGGCCATGGCCACCGGGTTGCCCGAGAGCGTGCCCGCCTGGTAGGTGTCACCGTCGGGCGCCAGACGCGCCATCATGCGGCGCGCGCCGCCGAAGGCCCCCACGGGCATGCCGCCACCGATGACCTTGCCGAAGGTCGCCATGTCCGGCCGGATGCCGAGCGTCTGCGCTGCCCCGCCGCGCGCGAGGCGGAACCCGCAGATCACCTCGTCGAATATGAGCAGCGCACCGTGAGCCTGGGTCAGCTCGCGGATCGCGGCCAGAAACTCGTGCCGCTGCGGCAGCAGGCCGTGGTTGGCCGGCACCGGCTCGATGATCACGGCGGCGATCTTGGCGCCCTCGCGCGCGAACAGCGCCCGCAGCGCGGCCTCGTCATCCAGCGGCAGGACGCGCGTGCACGCCGTGAAGGCCTCCGGCACGCCGGCCGAGGACGGGCGGCCGAAGGTGGCGAGCCCGGATCCGGCCGCCACCAGCAGGTGATCGGCGTGCCCGTGGTAGCAGCCGGCGAATTTGACGATCAGGTCTCGGGCGGTAAAGGCGCGCGCCACGCGGATCGCGCTCATGACCGCCTCGGTGCCCGAGGAGACAAAGCGCACCTGCTCGGCGGCCGGATAGGCGGCCACCACGCGCTCGGCGAGCTCCACCTCCGCGGCACACGGGGCGCCGAAGGTCGTGCCGCGCGCCAGGGCGGCACCCACCGCCGCGACCACCGCCGGGTGCGCGTGGCCGGCGATCAGCGGGCCCCACGAACACACCAGGTCGAGGTAGCCGCGGCCATCCGCATCGAATATCCGGGAACCGGCGCCGCGCTCCATGAACAAGGGCGTGCCGCCGACGGCGCGGAAGGCGCGCACCGGCGAACTGACGCCTCCGGGGATGACGCGGCAGGCGCGCTGGTACAGGGCGTCCGAGTGCGGGCCGGAGGATGCGGGCTGGCGCTCATTCAAGGCATGGGTCATGAATCTCTCTTCGTCTGTTCGTTGGGCGGCAGTGCATTGCCGCGGCCAGTCTTGGCTCCGTCAAAAAAAGCGTCCACGGCATCGGCGCTGGCGTGCAGCGCCGCGGCCCGCAGTCCCGCCAGCGGCAGGTGCGCCAGGCGCCGCGCCACGGTTGAGACCAGGCGCTGCAGCTGCTGGGCTTCCTGCGGTTCCAGTGTACGCAGCTCATGGGCCAGCGCGCGCGCCACCTCGGCCGCCGCGATCTGCTCGAATGACTCGCGCAGGTCCGCCATGCGGCTGCCGATGGCGCGCGTAGCCAGGTCGGCGCGCAGGTGCGTCAGGCGTTCGTCGATCGCGGCGCGCACCGGCGCCAGGCGCACCAGCTGCGCCAGGCGGCGTCCCTGCGCCGCTTCGATCAAGTCGTCCATCCCGACACGCGTCAGGCCGACCGCGCGGGCCGCCGCCGGCTCGACGTTCGGCGGCACGCCAAAATCGATCAGCAGCGGGGCGGCAGCGGCGCTGCCGAGCCGCGCGAGGGTGGCCGCGTCCAGGACCGGCTCGCCGCCGCCGGTGGCGAGCACCAGCGCGCGCAGCGGCGGCGGCTGCGCGCGAAACGCCTCCAGCGAGATCGCCTCGGCCGCGACTGCGGCCGCCAGCTCCTGCGCGCTCTCGAGGGTGCGGTTGACGATGAGCAACGGGACCTGCGCGGCCGCCAGCACCGCAGCGCAGCGGCGCGTCATCGGTGAGACACCGACGAGGCCGACCCGCCCGGGACTGCCGGCCAGCTGCTGCAGGGCACGATCGGCTGCCAGGTCCCCGAGGGAGGGGGTGCGGATCCCCTGCGTCATGCGTCGCACGCGGCGGGCCATGCCCAGCGCCTCTCCCAGCAGCCGGTCGAGAACCGGTCCGCTGGTATGTGCCAGCCGCGACGCCTCCCAGGCATCCCGCAACTGGCTGGCGATCTCCTGTTCTCCGGTCTGGGCTGAGTCCAGTCCGCAGGCCAGGAGGAAGAGGTGCTCCACCGCGGCCTCCCCGGTCCAGGCGCGCAGCGCCTTGGCCGCCTCCCCGGGTGCCGGCTCCCGCCCGGTCAGGCTGCGGAAGACCTCGGCGCGGCAGTCCGCGGCCGGCGCGCCGTCGGCGGTGGCGAAGACGATTTCGACGCGGTTGCAGGTGCCGACGTAGAGGACCTCGGCACCCTTGAGGTGGACGCGCAGCAGCGGCAGGCGCCCGGGTATGTCCGCGCGCGGCACCGAAAAACGGGCCACTTCGTCCACGCCGACATGGCGATAGGACAGGCCTACCACGCCTATCTGGTCCATCGCGGAAGCTTAGCGGGCGGTGCGGGGCCCGAATGTCACCGAACGGTCACAGCCCTGAGACGCGGCTCGCAACGGAGTCCCTGAGGAGCCCGCGCGGGGCGCCCGGATGTGCTCCCGGGGGCCGGCGCGGGCGGCGATACAATGACCCCCGACATGTTGGGTTCGCCGCCGGCGATCAGGAGAGTCCGCCTTGCAACGCACGATAACCCTGCTGTTATTCCTGGCCGCGCTGGCCGTTGCACCCGCCCCGGGGCGCTGCGCGGACGCTGCGCGCGTGCGGGCGCGCGACCTGGGCGTGCCGTTCGAGGGGGTCCCCGGCAAGTTGAATGCAATCACCGACGTGGACGGCGTCCTGGTCGGCCAGACCACGCTCGTTTCCGGCAGCGGCAAGCTCGAGGTTGGCAAGGGGCCGGTGCGCACGGGGGTGACCGCGATCCTCCCGCGCGGTCCCGCCTCCATCCAGCGCTTCTCCTTCGCCGGCTGGTTCGCCGAGAACGGCAACGGCGAGATGACCGGCACCACCTGGGTCGAGGAGTCCGGGTTTCTGGAAGGCCCGGTGATGATCACCAACACCCACAGCGTGGGTGTGGTCCGTGATGCGGTCATCGCCTGGCGCGTCGCCCACGGGCCGGCCGATGCCACCGGTGCCTGGTGGTCCCTGCCGGTGGTGGCGGAGACCTGGGACGGCTGGCTGAACGACATCAACGGGTTTCACGTAAAGCCCGAGCACGTCTTCCAGGCCCTCGACAGCGCGCGCTCAGGAGCGGTGCAGGAGGGCAACGTCGGCGGCGGCACCGGCATGATCTGCAACGGCTACAAGGGCGGCATCGGCACCTCCTCGCGCAAGCTGGCGGCGAAGGACGGCGGCTACACGGTAGGGGTCCTCGTGCAGTGCAACTACGGCACGCGGCAGAACCTGCGCGTGGCGGGCATCCCGGTCGGCGCCGAGATCTTCGGCGAGGACCCTTACGCCTTCGTGCCCTCCGACATCGCCGAGCGCGGCTCGATCATCGTGGTCGTCGCCACTGACGCACCGCTGCTGCCACACCAGTTGAAGCGCATCGCGCGCCGCGTGACGCTCGGCCTGGGGCGCAACGGCAGCACCGCAGGCAACGGCTCCGGCGACATCTTCATCGCCTTCTCGACTGCCAACCCGGACGCCAGCGAGGGCGAACACGTCGCGAACCTCAAGATGGTACCCAACGACTCGCTCGACCCGCTCTTTGCGGCGACGGTGCAGGCGACCGAGGAAGCGGTCATCAATGCGCTGGTGGCGGCCGAGGACATGACCGGCATCGACAACCACCACGTCAGCGCGCTCTCGCACGCCAAGCTGCGCGAAGTCCTGGCGAAGCACGGCCGGCTGCAGCCGCACTGACCGGGCATCCGGTGTTGAAGCAATGGCGACCCAGGAGCTGATCCCCACAGTCGACGTCGGCGCGCTGTTCGCCGCCGACCCGCAGGCGCGCGCGGCGACCGACCGGGCCATCATGGACGCCGCGGTGGGCAGCGGGTTCATGCTGATCCATGCAGTTCCCCAGCAGGTGCCCACCGGCAAACAGGTGCGCGCGGACCTGCTGCGGCTGTTCCACCTGCCCGCCGCTAGTCTTGAGCCCCTGTGGCGGCAGAAATTCGCACCCGCCCACCCTAACGTCTACCGCGGCTGGTTCGTCCTGCAGCGGGGCTTTCCCACGGCCAAGGAAGGCATCGACATGGGCGCCGATGTCGCCTACGGACCGGGCGTGGTCGTGGCCTCCGACCCGCTGCGCGAGGCCACCCCGCTGCCGGCGGAGGAGCTGCTGCCCGGCTGGCGCGCCTCGGTCGGGGCCTACTACCGCGGCATGGAGCTGCTCGCCAACGCCTTGATGCGCTCGATCGCGCGCGGCCTGGGATTGCCGGAGCGGTTCTTCGACAGCGCCTTCGAGCGGGGGTTGTCGACGTTGCGCCTGATCCGCTACCCGGTGCGCACGGACCTGGACGATGCGGACCCACAGTTGTGGGTAAGCCATGCCGGCGAGCGCCGCTACCTGATCGGGATTCCGCACGTGGATTCCGGGTTCCTCACCGTACTGGCACAGGATGGCGTGGAGGGCCTGCAGGCGCGCCACAGCAGCGGCGCCTGGCTCGACGTACCGCCGCGGGAAGGCACGCTCGCCGTCAATTTCGGCAAGGTCCTGGAGCGCTGGTCCGGCGGCCGGATCAGGGCCACCGAACACCGGGTCGTTGGCAACGGGCGCGAGCGCTACTCGATCCCCTTTTTCCACGAAGCAAGAGCCGACGCTGAGATCGCGCCGCTGCCGCTCGCCGGCGCCGCGGAGTTTGCGCCGTTCCTGTACGGGGACCACCTGTGGGCGACTACCACGCAGTTTGTCGAGTTTGCCGGCCTCGCGCAGCTGCGTACGCCACTGCGGCCCTGAGCCGCCGCGGCCGGCTTCAGGACTGGTGCATCTGTGCGAGCAGCGCCTTGAAGCGTGCGTCTGCGGCCAGCCCCTGCAGCAGCGGATCGAACTTCATCCAGTGCATGCCGGCATCACGCTGTTGCAGCGCACGCTGGAGCCACTGGAAGGCCTGGTCGGCATTGCCCCGATGCGCATAAATGAGCGCAACCTGGTAGGCAGCCGCTTCCGGGATGGTCTTGCTCGCCAGGACCTCGGTGAGGGCGCGGTCCGCTTCCGCCTTCCTGCCGAGGGCGTCCAGCGCGAGCGGGGGGCCCACCTTCTGAAAGTCGCCATCGCCCTCGAGACTGAACTCGCTCTGCGCATCCTGCGGACGGTGCTGCGCGAGGCGGATCAGCCCGAGCCGGTAGTGCGTAGTTCTGGATGCCGGGAAGCGTGCAGCCGCTTCGGTCAGAATTGCCGCGCCCTCCTCCAGGCGCCCCGCGCGGTAGTACGCGTTGCCGAGCTGGCGATAATTGTCGACGAAGAGCGGATCGATGTCGCGGCCCTTCAGGTGCGCGGCAATCGCCTCCTCGAAGCGCCCCTCGGAGTCAGCGATGTAGCCGGCAAGCCAGAAGGCGCTGGGTTCGTTGGGCTGCAATGCCACGGCGCGGTCCAGCTCGCGATGCGCTGCCGCGGCGTCCCAATCCATCATGTAGTAAAGGCGCGCCAGCTGGACGTGCGCGGCGGCCAGGTTCGGGTCGATACTCAGAGCGCGCTGCAGCGCCTCGAGCGCTACCGGCCGCACGAGTGCATAGGAGCCGCCGTGACCGGAGCTCACGAAACCGCTGATGCGCACCTGGCCGAGCATCAGCCACGCCTGAGCGAACGAGGGATCCAGCTTGATCGCCGCCTGCAACTCGGCAACCACAGTGTCAAAGGAATCCGCCGCCGCGACGGTCTCGTTCAAGGCCGCCGTCGCCTTCAGGTAATGCAGGTAAGCGTCACTGCTGACCGTGGGGGCAACCCGCCCGCCCGGTTCGCCCAGCACGGACACCTTGAGCGCCGTGACGACTGCGCCAGCGATGTCGTCCTGCACCTTGAAGACATCATCGAGCTGCCGGTCGTAGGTCTCAGACCACACGCGTGAATCATCTGCCACGCTCACCAGTTCCGTGGTGATGCGCAGCGCCTTGCCGGACTTGCGCACGCTGCCCTCGAGCACATGCGTGACATTCAGTGCCTTGCCGATTTCGGCGAGCGTCGCCTGCTTGCCCTTGAAGTAGAAGGATGAAGTACGCGCGGGCACCCGCAGACCAGGCACCTTGCCCAGCAGGTCAATCAGCTCCTCGGACAACCCGTCGGAGAAGTATTCCTGGTCCTTCCTTTCCGACAGGTCGGTAAAGGGCAGCACCGCGATGGATGCCCTGGCCGCCGCGGCAGGAGCATTCGTCGCGCCAGGCGCGGACGCAGCGGCCGGCGCTGCCCTGTGCAGCCACCCCGCCTTGGTCGCGATGAACCATCCGGCCAGCAGTGCCAGGAGGGTTGCAGCCACCGCCGCGGCGGCGCGCACTCCGGGTCGCTGGCCTGCCACCGCTGCAGCCGCGGCCGGCCTGACCGGCGCTGCGCGCGGCGGTGCAGCCGGGACGGCCGCAACGGCCAGGCGGCGGACGCCGGCAACCAGCTTGGGCAGCGCCGGCTCGAGGCCGGCGCGTGCATCGATCCACTGTGACTCGGAAAGGAAGTATTCCAGGGAGGGCGTCAGTTCGGTGGCGTCCAGCCGCACGGCCACGACGGGCTTGCGCTTGGACGAGGCGCGCTCAATTTCCTTGCCCACGTGTGAGGAATCGACCGCGTCCTGTGAAAGCACCAGCACCAGCGTGCGGCAGGCATTGATCGCCCGCACGATGGCGTCCGCGTACAGGGCGCCGGCAGGCACGTCGCGCGGAGCCATCCACACCGGCACTGCCGCCTTCTCCAGGTAGTCGCAGATGCGCTGGGCGCTCGCTTCGTCCCGGGTCGCGTAGCTGAGAAATACCTCGCGGCCAGCTCCGGTGCCACCAGCCGGGGCGGTCGACGCATCCTCAACCTGCATTTGATATCCCGCGGCGCATCAACATCGATGTTCGCGATTCCGCGCCTGCGGCGCAAGGTGCACGGATTCGGTTAACTACTCACATGGGGCAGCACGAGGCGCACCGCGTTGGGGCTGGCGCCTGTGCAAGCGATGCCGCGGGCCTCTTACTCGTGATGCTCGCTGTCCTCATCGCGGGCAAATCCTCCGCCAAGTCCTGCGCTGCCAGCCCCGCTGCCCAGCGCGCCCCCGCCGCCCTGCTTCGCGCCGTCCCGGGACTCCTCCTTGCCACCCTTCGCGGCCAGCGCGCGCGCGGGGCCCTGCTTGGGGATCACCAGTTGCGCGGGTACGGGCTGCAGATCCAGCACCTGGCGGATGAAATCGCGCAGGCAGACCACCAGCGCGGCCGTTTCGACCGGCCGGCCGGCGACAAGCTCGGCGGCTGCGGCTGCCGCCAACCGCACCTGCTCTTCGGTGCCCAGAAGAATAATGTCGGACAAGGCCGCCTCGACAGCGTCGCGGATGCGCCTGGACCGATCGGAGCCCGGTCGTGCCCGATCTGCGCGTGCCGCGGTTGCGCGGTCAGCCATCGCAGCCGTGTCGCGCTGCAAATCCCTGAGATGGAACGGGTCGACCGCCAGGTCGCCCGTGAAGGAACCGCCCAGTGTCTTGTAGGCGGCAATCAGGGTGCGCAGGCGCTCGTTGATCTGGCGATTCTCTCGCTCGCGCCGCTGCTGCATCGTCTGCATCGCGAGCAGCCGGATGCCAACCCCGATGAGGGTAATCACGCTCAATCCAAGAAGCGTCGAGAACAAGGTCTGCCAGGAGCTGAAATCGAGACTTCGCATGCCACCTGCCGATCGATCAACACCTGTGCCGCGGGACGGCAAGAGGCGGACCCAGAGCCGCCAAGGACAATCCAATGACTCCTCGGTGAATTGGACGCCCCAGCGCTGGCTTGAGTGGGCCGGCCTGAGAGCAGGTTGTGGAGCGGGTGATGGGAATCGAACCCACGTTAGTAGCTTGGGAAGCTACAGTTCTACCATTGAACTACACCCGCGCGGGGGAGGGATTCTATTGCGGATCGGCCGTCAGCGGCAATCATGCGCCGTCCCGGTTTGCGGACTCGCGGGAACCTGCCGAACTGAAAGGCGCGCCGCCTTGGACCAGCTTGGCAGTGCGGTGTATAAAGCCGGTGAGCTGTTGGATCGCTCCCGCAGCGACCTCCACAGAACGGCGACCACGGGGGAGTTCAATGCCATCTGCGGCTGCTCTGCAACGCCACTTCATCGTCTGGCGCGACCCGCCGGTGCTGTCCTTCGTGTGGCTCGGCCTGCTCCCGCTGCTCATTCTGGCCATTGCCACGGTGTTCGCGCTCATCCCGTTCGCGCGTAATTCCATCCAGGGTACCGTCGAGCACGAGGTGCGTGATCAACTGGCAGCAGCCGGCTATGGCTGGGTTGGCGTTTCGGCCAGCGGCCAGGTGGTCCTGCTCTCCGGCGCCGCGCCCAACCCAGAGGCAGGCGCGGCCGCGATCCAGTTGGCGAAGGCTGCAACCTGCCCTACCTGGCTTGGCCGCCGGACCTGCGCGACCAGCGTCATCGGGCAGTTCACGAGCGAGGTGCTCGCCCCACCACCGCCCCCGGCCGCCGCGCTCACACCTGCCCAGAATGAGGCGCCGCCGGCGCCGCTGACCCGGCAGGGCTGCGAGCACTCGCTGGCCGGGATCCTCGCCGCCGAGCAGATCGTCTTCGCCTCCGGCAGCGCCAAGATCGACGCCAAGAGCGGCGCGCTGCTGGACCAGCTGGCGCGCGAGGTGCGCTCCTGTCCGGGCTCGATCCGCATCGAGGGCTACACCGACACCGTTGGCCGCGGCCGGGTGAACCAGCGCCTCAGCCAGGAGCGTGCCGCTGCGGTGCGCGAGGCGCTGATCGCCCGCGGCATCAGCGCGAAGCGGCTCACCGCCAAGGGCTATGGCGCGCGGCGCGCGATAGCCGACAACGCAACCGAGGCGGGCCGCGCGCAGAATCGCCGCATTGAGTTCCACACGGTCCCTGCCAAATAACGGCGCAAGCGAGGGCTTTCCATGGGCTTTCTACTGGCAAAGATACTGGTCCTCATGGCCGTTGCCGCCGCCAGCGGCGGACTGTTCGCCTACTGGTGGTTTCGCCGGCACTACGAGGACGTTACCCAGGAGTACACGCGTTCGGCCGAAGAGTGGGCGGCTTGGCGCCGCAGCTTCGAGGAGCGCCTCGCGGCGCGGCAGCCTGTGGACCTGCAGCCGCTGAGCGAACGGCTCGATGCCATGCATGCGGCGGTCGCCGACATCGACCTGCCGCCGCCGCCCGACCTCGCGCCACTGCACGCCCGGGTCGAGGATCTTGCGCAGCGCGTCGCCGAGATCCGCATTCCGCCGGCCCCCGATCTGGCACCCGCCGAGCAGCGCCTGATGGCGATCGAGCACGCCCTGTTCCCGCTGCAGACTCGGCTGGATGAACTGGAAAGCGCGGTGCGCGCGCTGCGCATCCCCGACTCGCTGGATGCTGACCTGTCGCCGGTGCTGTCGCACCTGGCGGCACTGCAGGCGCGGCTGGAGAATCCGGCGAGCGCGCCGGCACGGGCGGTGCGCGCAGGCACTCGCAACCTGCTGACACATCCCTCGCATGGCAAGCCCGACGACCTGACGCAGATCAAGGGCGTGGAAAAGGTCCTCGAGCGCAAGCTCCACAAGGTCGGCGTGTTCTACTTCTGGCAGATCGCCCAGTGGTCGCCGGAGGACGTGCGCCACGTCGACGAGCAGCTGGCCAGCCACCAGGGGCGCATTGCACAGGATCATTGGATCGATCAGGCGAGCGAGCTCGCCGCGCAACCGAGCGCCGCACCGCCGCCGACCACCGAGCACTGAGTCGGCTCTCGGGGCGGCTGCCGCCCCGCTCTCTATATAATGGCTGCCATGGCAGGACCGATCCCATGAGTGCAGCCGCCGAGCGTGCCGTGTGCGTCTATTGCGCATCCAGCAAGACCGCGCACCAGCAGTACCGCGAGGCCGCGCACCGGCTGGGCGAGGTGCTGGCAGCCGAGAAGCTCACCATCGTCTACGGCGGCGGCGCAGTCGGTTCGATGGGTGCACTTGCCGACGGGGCCCTCGCCGCCGGGGGGCGCGTGATCGGTATCCTGCCAAGGTTCATGTCCGACCTCGAGTGGGGCCACAAGGGCTTAAGCGAACTGCAACTCGTCGAGGACATGCGCGTCCGTAAGCACACCATGCTCAGGCTCAGCAGCGCGGCGATCGCGCTGCCCGGCGGCTCGGGAACGCTCGAGGAGCTGCTCGAGGCCATCACCCTCAAGCGCCTCGGCCTGTACCTCAACCCGATCGTAATGGTGAACACGCGCGGCTTCTTCACCCCGCTGCTGCACGTGCTCGAGCGCGCCGTCAACGAACACTTCATGGACCCGCGCCACCTTCTGATGTGGCAGGTAGTGGAGGCGGCCGACGAAGTGCCGGAGGCACTGCGGCGCGCCCCGGACTGGAGTGCGGACGCGCGCAGCTTCGCAGCTGTCTAGGCCCCTCGCCGCAGCTACGATCCCGCCCCGCGGGGAGCCGCGGTGCGCTTGTCGAATACCGCCATGCCACGCAGCGCCAGCGCGCGATGCAGCGGGATGAAGGCAAGGTAGAGCGCCAGGAACCAGGCCACGCGCGCGAACGTGCCGGACAGCACGGGGGCCAGCCCGAGGTACTGGACCGCCAGCGGTGCAGCAAACCAGCCAGCGGCAAGCAGGGCCACCAGTGCCGAAAAGTAGGCTCGACCCGCGCAGCTCAGGGGCAGCGGGCCGGTATACCCGCGTGAGTACTGCAGGCGCGTGCGGAACCAGACCATCACCAGGATGAACAGCAGGGCGAGTGCCGCGGGGGCATTGGCAGCGGTCATGCGGGAGGGATCCGGTGGGCGGGGTCCGCAGGAGGGGGCGAGCTTATGACACGAGGCGCCCGGCTGCACCCGATGCATCCGCGCCGGCCTGGCTTGCGTATAGCCATTGTGACGATACGGCTGTCCAGGCGCGCGTACGCGCAGGCGCCACGAAAGGAGCTCCGTGGATGCCTTGCACCGGATGGCAAACGGGGTTCTGATACCTCCGGCCGGACTCAGGGCTCTGTGAGCGCAACGCGTGCATGAATGACTGACGGTATCCCGCAATTCGACACCGGCTCCCCGGAGGCGCTGCTCGGGCAGGTTGCCCTCGGGAATCGCGCCGCGTTCGAGACTCTCTACCGGGACACGTCCAGCCGCCTGTTCGGCATCTGCCTGCGGGTGCTCAACCAGCGTGCGGAGGCCGAAGAGGTGCTGCAGGAGGTCTACACCAGTGTGTGGCGCAAGGCCGCTCAGTTCGATGCGACGCGCGCCAGTGCCATGAGCTGGCTGTCCATGATGGCGCGCAACAAGTCGATCGACCGGCTGCGTGCCATGCCCGCGCGCAGCACGCACACGCCGCTCGAGACGGCGGACGAGGTCGAGGATCCTGGTGCCTCGCCGGCGCAGCAGGCCCAGACGCTGACCGACCGCGCGCGCCTGGAGAATTGCCTCGAGCAACTGGAGCCCAAGCGCCACTCGCTGATCCGCGCGGCCTTCTTCGATGGCTCGACGTACGAGGAACTGGCCGCGCGCATCGAGGCGCCGCTGGGTTCGGTGAAGAGCTGGATCCGCCGCGGGCTGATGCAACTGCGGACGTGCCTGGAATCATGAGCGACCAGGATCTGCCACCGCCGGATGCGCGCGATGACCTCGACCCGCCGGAGGATGACGTTCTGGCCGGTGAACTGGTGCTCGGCGTGCTCAACGCACAGCAGCGCGCTGCAGCGCAGGCGCGCGCGGAGTCGGACGCACAGTTTGCGCGGCGCGTCAGCGCCTGGGAGCGCAGGCTGGCGCCGTGGCTGAGTGATACGGCACCGGTGGTCGCCCCCGCCCACGTATGGCTGCAGATCCGCTCGCGCCTGGGGTGGGCTTCCGCCGATGCGCCCCGGGGGCTGTGGCAGAGCCTGGCGTTCTGGCGCGGTGCTGCCATCCTGGCCAGCCTTGCGGCCGTATTCGCCGTCTGGATGGGCAGGCCCGCGCTGCAGGCCCCGGTGGCGGTCGTGCCGCAGGCGACGGAGCCAGGGGCCAAGCTGGTCACCACGCTGGCACATGACGACGGCAGCACGGCCTGGCTCGCCTCGGTGGACCCCGCGCGCGGGACAGTGCTGATGGTGCCGGTACCGCACGCTGCCGACCCGCAGGGCCGCGTGCCGGAACTGTGGCTGATTCCCCCCGGCAAGGCGCCCCGCTCGCTCGGCCTGGTATCCATCGAGAAATCCCACACCGTCAAGGTCCCCCAGGACGTGGTCACCGCACTGGGCGCCGGCTCGGTGCTGGCGATCAGCCTCGAGCCCCCTGGCGGGGCGCCGGCCGGCGCCCCGACAGGACCGATCATCGCCAAGGGAGCGATCCGCACCTAAGGCCTGGCCTCGCTGCATCCTGATCGGCCCGGGATGCGTATCTCCTCCTGAAACCCACCAGAGGAGAGGCGCATGCCGTTCGTGCACCCGGCCGCCACCGCGCCGGGAACCGGCTCGTTCCGTGCCGCAGCGCTGCTGTCGCTGCGCCGTTGGTTTGACAGCAGCAGCGACGAGCGCGCCGAACCTGTGACCCGGCGCATCGACTGGCTGCGCGCTGCGCCCTTTCTCGGCATGCATCTGGCGTGCCTCGGCATTTTCTGGGTCGGGGTCTCGCGCTTGGCGGTCGTGGTGACGGTCGCGCTGTACGCGCTGCGCATGTTTGCCATCACCGGCTTCTACCATCGCTACTTCGCGCACCGCACCTTCCGCACCTCACGCGCCGTGCAGTTCACCTTCGCCTGCATCGGCGCATCCTGCGTGCAGCGCGGCCCGCTGTGGTGGGCCGCCCACCACCGCAACCACCACCAGCATGCCGACACACACGGCGACCCGCACTCCCCGCGTGTGCACGGCTTCCTGTGGAGCCATGCCGGCTGGTTCCTCACCGCGCAGGGGTTCCGTACCGACTGGAAGCGAATCCCGGACTTGGTGCGCTACCCGGAGCTGCGCTGGCTGGACCGATTCGACATCCTGGTACCCGTCGCTCTGGCGGCGCTGCTGTACGTGAGCGGTAAGCTCGCGGGCCGCTACGCGCCAAGCCTGCATACCAGCGGCGCACAGTTGCTGGTGTGGGGATTCTTTGTGTCCACGATCGTGCTATTCCACGTCACGGTCACGATCAACTCGCTGGCCCATCGCTTCGGCACGCGCCGCTTTGCCACCGCGGATGACAGCCGCAACAACCCCTGGCTGGCGCTGCTGACCTTCGGTGAAGGCTGGCACAACAACCATCACTTCTTCCCCGGTTCGGTGCGCCAGGGCTTCCGTTGGTGGGAGATCGACCTCACTTACTACCTGCTGCGGCTGATGGCCGCGGCCGGCCTGGTGCACGGGCTTAAGCCCGTGCCAGCCCGAGTGCTTGACCAGGCGCGCGGCTGAACCGATGCGCATCGCCGTCATCGGTGCCGGGATCTCCGGGCTGGCCAGTGCCTGGATGCTGTCGCGCAAGTACGCCGTCACACTCTTTGAGGCGCAGGACTACCTCGGCGGCCACACCCACACACACGAGCTGGACCTCGACGGACGGCACTACGCGGTGGACTCCGGCTTCATCGTCTTCAACGAGCGTCACTACCCGCTGCTGACAACGCTGCTGCGCCAACTGCGGGTGCGCACGCAGCCGACTACGATGAGTTTCTCGGTGCGCAGCGAGGCGAGCGGGCTCGAATACAACGCGAGCAGCCTCGATGGCCTGTTCTGCCAGCGCCGCAATCTGCTCTCGCGGCGCTTCCTGGGCATGCTCGCCGATCTGCGGCGCTTCTACCGGGAGGCACCGGCGCTGCTGGCCGAGCGAGGCCCCGGACCGACACTCGGGGCGTACCTGGCGCGCCACGGCTATGGAACGGCGTTCCGCGACGAGCATCTGGTGCCCATGGCCAGCGCGCTGTGGTCATCCCCCGCCGCAGCCATCCTCGATTTTCCCGTGCAGTACCTGGTGCGCTTCATGAGCAACCACGACATGCTCAAGCTCAACGGACGCTCGCCGTGGCGGGTTGTGTCAGGCGGTTCTTCCAGCTATGTAAAGGCGTTGCGCGAGCACTGGAGCGTCCGTGAGCGCCTGGACACCCCGGTGCTGGCGGTGCGGCGCAGCGGCGCGCGGGTACACGTGTACACCCGCACCGGCGTCGAGCAGTTCGACCAGGTCGTGCTTGCCGCGCATGCCGACCAGTCCCTCGCGCTTCTGGCCGATGCGAGCGAGGCCGAGCGCGAGGTACTCGGCGCTATCGGCTACCAGCTCAACGAGACCGTCCTGCACACCGATACCGCGTTGCTGCCGCGCAACCGCAAGGCCTGGGCTGCCTGGAACGCCTTCGTGCCCCGCAGCAACCAGCAGCAGTGCACGGTCAGTTACTGCATGAACCTGCTGCAGAACCTGACCGAGGCTCCGCCGGTGATCGTGACGCTGAACCGCACCGCGGCGATCGCCCCCGGCAAGGTCCTCAGGCGCATGCGCTACCACCATCCCGTCTACTCCCACCGCTCGCTGCGGGCCCAGGCACGGCGGCACGAGATCCAGGGCAGGCGGGGCACCTGGTTCGCGGGGGCCTATTGGGGGTGGGGCTTCCACGAGGACGGCCTGCGCAGTGCCGTGGAGGTCTGTAGCGCCCTCGGTGAGAGTCTCTCGCCCGCAGAGCAGGGGCCGGCCACCCGCGCCAACACGGCGCCCGCGGGCGTTGAGTCCGCCGCATGAACCGTGCACCCTCCGGCAGCGCCGTTTACGAGGGCATCGTTCACCACCGGCGCCACGCACCCCAGGCGCACTCCTTCCAGTACCGAGTTGCCCAGTTGTTCCTGGACCTGGACGAGCTCGATGGACTATTCACGGACCGGTGGCTGTGGTCGGTAGAGCGGCGCAACCTGGCCGAGTTCCGGCGCAGCGACTACTTCGGCGACAAGGAAGTGCCCCTGGCGCAGGCGGTGCGCGATTGCGTGGAACGCTCCACCGGCACGCGCCCGGCGGGCCCGATCAGCCTGCTCACCCACCTGCGCTACGCCGGCTACGTCTTTAACCCGGTGAGCTTCTACTACTGCTACGCCGACGCCACGCGCGCACAGCTGGACTGCGTCGTGGCCGAAATCACCAACACGCCCTGGCGCGAGCGGCATGCCTACGTGCTGCCGGTGCCCAGCGCCGAGGCGCGCGGCCGGACGCTGCGCTGGTGCTTCCCCAAGCGTTTCCACGTCTCCCCGTTCATGCCGATGGCGCGCACCTACGATTGGGAACTCACCGTCCCGGGTGAAAATCTGCGCGTGCACATGCAGGTGCTGGAGGCGGCACGGCCGCAGTTCGACGCCACGCTGCTGTTGCGGCGCCAGCCGCTGGATGCCCGATCGCTGCGTCGTGTCTTGACGCGCTATCCGCTCATGACCGGCCAGGTGATCGGGGCGATCTACTGGCAGGCGCTGCGGCTATGGCTGAAACGCAATCCGTACCATCCACACCCCGACAGGCTGACGCAACCATGAACGCTCTCCTCCAGTCGCTCCCCGCTGCCGGCGGCTGCGGCCTCTCCGCTCTGGAGCGCCTGCTGCGTGGGCGGCTGGTCGCCCAACTCGAACCCCTGCGCGGCGGCCGCATCATTCTGCACGACGCGTGTGGCCACATCGCGATCGGCCCGGCCGACAGTGATCTAGCTGTGAGCGTGCGGGTGGTAAATGCGGACTTCTACCGCGCCGTGGCCGCGCGCGGCAGCATCGGCGCCGGGGAGGCATACATGGCCGGGGACTGGCAGTGCGACGACCTCGTCGCGCTGGTGCGCATCCTGGTGCGCAACCGCGCGCTGCTCGATGGCATGGAGCGCGGGCTGGCCCGGCTGGGCGGCTGGCTCCTGCGCGGCGCACATGCACTGCGCCGCAACACCCTGGCAGGCAGCCGGCGCAACATCGCCGCACACTACGACCTCGGCAACGACTTCTTCGGGCTATTCCTCTCGGCGGACCTGATGTACTCCTCGGCCTGCTGGGCCGACGGCGCGGACACGCTCGAGGCAGCTTCCATCCGCAAGCTCGATCGCATCTGCCACAGGCTGCGCCTCAGCCCTGCGGATCACGTGCTGGAGATCGGTACCGGCTGGGGCGGCTTTGCACTGCACGCCGCCACGCACTTCGGGGCACGCGTGACCACCACGACCATCTCGGCCGAACAGTGTGCGCTCGCGCAGGCGCGCGTGGCCCGGGCCGGGCTGACCCAGCGCATTACCGTGCTGGCGCACGATTACCGGGCCCTGCGCGGACAGTACGACAAGCTGGTCTCCATCGAGATGGTCGAGGCGATTGGCGCGCCCTACCTCGAGGCGTACTTCGGGCAGCTCGGCCGCCTGCTGCGCCCGAGCGGCCTTGCACTGCTGCAGGCGATCACCATCGAGGATCACCGCTACACCCAGGCGCTGAAGTCGGTGGATTTCATCAAGCGGCACGTCTTCCCGGGCAGCTTCATCCCCTCGATCCAGGCGTTGCTGAGCGCCAAGACCGCCGCCAGCGACCTGGCACTGGTGGGACTTGATGACTTCGGATCTTCATATGCCCGCACCCTCGAGGCGTGGCGGCTGCGCTTCCTGCGGCAGCTGCCGGCCGTGCGCCGCCTGGGGTTCGACGAGGCGTTCATCCGCATGTGGGAGTTCTATCTGGCGTACTGCGAAGGCGGCTTCCGCGAGGGCTCCATCGGGGTCGCGCACCTGCTGTTCGCCAAGCCCGGCACGCAGTCGCACGCGCGCGCGGCCACCACGCCATGATCTGGTGGCCCAACTTCGCCGGTTACCAGCTGGTTTGGTTCGCAGCCGTCTACGGCGCCAGCCGCGGCGCGACCTGGCCGGCGCTGCTGGCCGCGGCCATCTTCGCGGCCTGGCAGCTCGCCGTCAGCGAATCACGAGCGGCCGACCTGCGCCTCGTCGGCGCCGCACTGCCGATGGGAGTGCTGCTGGACGGGGTACTCAGTGCCAGCGGTGTCGTGCACTACGCAGCGCACAGCGCCGCGCTGCCCGCCGGCGGGGCGCCGCTGTGGATTCTCGCGCTCTGGGTCGCATTCGCGCTCACGTTCAACCACTCACTGAGCTGGCTCACCGCCCACCCCTTGCTGTGCCTGGCACTGGGCGCGGCTGGCGGACCACTCGCCTACCTTGGCGCCGGGGGGCTAGGCGCGGTGAGTTTCGCCGCGCCTGCCTGGCGGGGGCTGCTCGGGGCTGCGGCTGGCTGGGCCGTCGCCTGCCTACTCCTCGCCACACTGGCCCGTGCCTGGCGGGGACGGGCGTACGCCACAGGAACGCTGTCCTCGTGAACATGGCCGCGTTCGTGGTGTCGATGTGGATGCTGGCGGCGGTGATCATGACCGCCGGTTGGCTATGGCAGCGCCGGCGCCGGAACGCGGGCATCGTCGATGTGCTCTGGGCCGGTGGCCTGGGCGCCGGCGCGGTGTGTGCGGCTGTGCTGGGCACGGGCGCACCGCTGGTGCGCCTGGTGACCGGGGTCTGCGGCGCGGCCTGGGGGCTGCGCCTGGCATGGCATCTGTGGCGACGGGTCCGCGCCGAGCCGGAGGACGGTCGCTACCGGGCCCTGCGCGCGCGCTGGGGCGCCGCGCAGGGCAAGTGGTTCGGTCTGTTCCAGTTCCAGGCCGCCCTCGTCGCGCTGTTCAGCGCACCCTTCGCCATCGCCGCCGCGAACCCTGCGGTGCGCCCGGCCTGCCTCGCTGCGGCGGCCCTGATCTTCGTCGTGAGCATCGCCGGCGAGAGCCTCGCCGACCGGCAGCTGGCACGCTTCCGCGCCGACCCTGCCAACCACGGCCGCACCTGCCGTCACGGACTATGGCGCTATTCGCGCCATCCGAACTATTTCTTCGAGTGGCTGCACTGGTTCACCTACGTCGCCATCGCCGTCGGTGCTCCTCATGCCGCCTGGTCACTCGCAGGCCCCGCGGGGATGTTCGTGTTCCTGCGCTGGATCAGCGGCATCCCATTCACCGAGGCGCAGGCTTTGCGCACACGCGGCGCGGATTACCGCGACTACCAGCAGCGAACCTCCATGTTGTTTCCCTGGCCGCCGCGGCGGCTGCCTTCAGACCCCGCCGGAGGACTCGGCTCATGAGCACTGCGAACGCCCTGACACGGATCCCGCCCCTTGCGCTGCCGCACGAGCGCGCCGCTCCCGGCATGCTCGGCTGGGCCGAGCGTGGGCTGCTGCCCGATGGGCTGCTGCGCTGGGGCACGCGGCGGCTGTGCGGCCAGCGCCTCAAGACAGAACGTGCAGGAGGTTTGAGCGCCCAGGCATGGCGCTTCGAGGCGCAGCTGGCGGAACTGCGCACGAGCGAGGTCGCCATCCACACCGATGCTGCCAATGCCCAGCACTACGAACTACCGCCCGCGTTCTTCGCGCAGTGCCTGGGTCCGCACCTGAAGTACTCCTGCGCCTATTACCCGCGCGGGGACGAGACCCTCGTAGCCGCCGAGGCGGCCATGCTGGCGCTGTCCTGCGAGCGCGCCGAACTCACCGACGGCCAGGACATTCTGGAACTCGGCTGCGGCTGGGGTTCGCTCACGCTATGGATGGCCGAGCGCTACCCACGGGCGCGCATCTGCGCGGTCTCCAACTCGGCCGCGCAGCGCGGGTATATCCAGCAGCAGTGTACGCAGCGGGGCATCGGCAATGTCAGCGTGGTCACTGCGGACGTGAACCACCTGGCGTTGCCGGTGGCCGCCTTCGACCGCTGCGTGTCCATCGAGATGTTCGAGCACATGCGCAATTACGAGACGCTGCTGGCGCGCATCGCCGGCTGGTTGCGGCCGCAGGGCAAGCTGTTCGTGCATATCTTCGCGCACGCCACGCTCATGTATCCCTTCGAGACGCAGGGCGCTGACAACTGGATGGGCCGGCATTTCTTCACCGGCGGCCTCATGCCCTCAGCCGGCACCCTGCCGCGCTTCCAGCGCGATCTGCGCCTGGAGCAGCAATGGGCCGTGGAGGGCACGCACTACGCGCGTACCGCCAACGACTGGCTGCGCAACCAGGACCGCAATCACGAGAACGTGCTCGGCATCCTCAACGCGGCGTACGGCCACCGGGCCGCAGCACTGTGGCTGCAACGCTGGCGCCTGTTCTGGATCGCCTGCGCAGAGACCTTCGGCTACGCCGGCGGCCAGGAGTGGCTGGTGGCCCACTACCGCTTCGCGCGCGATAACTAGCCGCGTTAGACTGCAGCGCGCCTTCAGTGCCCGCAATGCAGGATCGCTTCCATGCCAACGAACCCTGGTCCTGCGCTGTTCGCGGGAGTCGAGCTGGGAGGCACCAAGTGCCTGTGCCTGCTGGGCACCGGACCGCAGGACATTCGCGCGGAAGCGCGCGTGGAGACGCGCGCACCAGTTGAGACGCTGCGCGAGATCGGCGCCGTGCTGCTGGGCTGGCAGGAGCAGCACGGGTTTGGTGCTCTCGGCATTGCGACCTTCGGTCCGGCCGACCTGGATCCGCGTTCGCCCACCTACGGCACGCTGATCGGCACCCCGAAACCGCGTTGGGACAATGTCCCTCTGTTTGCGACATTCGGGGCGCTGCAGATCCCTGTGGGCCTCGATACCGACGTCAATGCGGCGGCGCTCGCGGAAGGGGTCTGGGGCGGTGCGCGCGGACTTCGCTCCTACGCCTACGTCACGGTGGGCACGGGTATTGGTGTGGGCACGATGATCGGCGAGCGCCCGGTGAGCGGACTGGGGCACTCGGAAGCCGGGCATATGCGCATTCCCAGGCTGCTCGGGGACGCCTGGCCGGGCAACTGTCCGTTCCATGGCGACTGTGCAGAAGGACTGGCGAGCGGGCCGGCGATCCACGCGCGCACCGGCCGGCAGGCGGCCGAACTGCCCGCCGATCACCCGGTCTGGGACACGGTTGCGCACGCCCTGGGAGCGCTGCTGCACAACCTCGTGCTCACCGCCGCACCCGAACGGATCCTGGTGGGCGGCGGTGTGGTTGCCGGGCAGCCCCACCTGCTCGTGCGGGTGCGCGCGGCGCTGCTGGCGAGCCTGCACGGCTATGCGCACGCGCGCGCAATCGCGCGCGCGCCAGAACAATTCCTGGCGGCCCCCGCCCTAGGCGAGCGCGCCGGCAGCCTCGGGGCGATCGCCCTCGCACAGCGCGCCCTGCCCGGGCGCTAGCTGCGGGCTGCCCCGCTGGGCGCCGGCTGCCCTAGCGGTGCGTCGAGTCCATGAAGGCGTCCATGTCACGCTTCATCTTGGCGATCGCCACCGGGCTTACGTACATCATGTGCCCTGCCTCGTAGTACTGCATGGAGATGCGTGCACCCAGCTCCGGCGGCAGGCCGAGGTGCGTCATGACGTACTCGGTGGCCGAGAACGGCGTGGCGAGGTCGTAGTACCCGTTGAGCACCAGCACCTTGAGGTTCGCGTCCTTGAACAGCGCCTCGGACAAATCGACGCCGGTGTTCACGATCGGCTGCACGCCGAGGGCCGTCGCGTGCGTCATCTTCCACTTTTCTCCGATGGCGAAGTTGGTCGTGTGGTAGGTGGCGCCCTGGCCGAACTTCAGGTCGCCGTGGTAGTAGTCGAGGAAGGTCGCAGCGTAGGCAGCGCTGATCGCCGCGGACTGCGGGTCGTAGTCCGCCTGCTTTTCCAGCGGGTCCCAGGTGGGCCCGACGAAGCGGCCATCGAGCCGGCCGACGGTCTTGCGCTGCGCGCGCAGCAGCTCGTGCGCGTACGCGTTCTCGGACACTCGCAGGTTGGATTCCCTGAGGTAGTCCACCGACAGCCCCGTGTAGTCGTGCATCTTCTGCGCCACCGCATCGCGCTCGGCGTCGGTGAGCCTGTCACCCTTGCGCAGTGCTTCGGCCAGCGGCCCCTCGGAGTAGGCGCGCACCTCGGTGAGGAACGGCTCGAGCGCCGGCGGCTGTGCCGGCACCATCTTGTGGTACCAGGAGACGGCGGCGTAGGCGGGCAGGTACACCGTGTAGGGACGGTCATTACCCGGCAGCTCGGCAAAGATGGCTTCCAGATCGGTCGCCACCGAGATCAGGATCAGCCCGTTGAAGGCCATCGAGCGCCGCGCGCGCAGGTAGTTGAGGATGCCCGGTGCACGGGTGGTGCCATAGCTTTCCCCCAGCAGGTACTTCGGCGAGCTCCAGCGGTTGTTGTCGCTGACGTACTGCGCGATGAAGCGGGCGATCGAGTCGATGTCCGGGTCGACGCCCCAGAAGTCCTCGTCATGGTGATCGCATACCGCATGGCTGATGCCAGTGCCGACCGGGTCAATCATCACCAGGTCGCTCTTGTCGAGCACGCCGAACTCGTTGTCCACGGTGCGATAGGGTCCCGCGGGGGACGGGGTCGGGTCCGAGACCACCACCCGCTTCGGGCCGAGCACGCCCATGTGCAACCACAGCGAGGAGGACCCGGGGCCGCCGTTGAAGGCAAAGGTGATCGGGCGGTCGGCCCCTGCGCCCTTGCGGGTGTAGGCAACGTAGCCGATGCTCGCCATCGGGCGCTCCTCTTCGTCGCGCACGATCAGCGTGCCGGCGGTGGCCGTGTAGTCAAAGCCCTTGCCGCCGGCGAAGCGATGCTGCGTGACCGAGCTTTCCGCCTTGGGCAGCCGCATCCACTGCTCCTTCTTGTCACCCTTGATGTCGATCCGGCACAGTTGTGACAGCTGCCCGGGCGAGACCGCGCCGGCTTCCGCGCGGAGCGGCGCCTCGTCCGCAAGTGCCACACCCAGGTATGCGGACAGGGCCATGAGGCCTATCGCCAGGAGCTTCGACATTCAGTTCACCTTTCCGCCCGTTGCAGGCGCATATGCTTGCGCGCGCTTATAGCAGATCCGCGGCGCGTTGCCCAAGGGAGTAACTTACCTGCACCCCCGTCGCCGGCGGGACGCTAGGATCGCAGAGGGGCCTCGACCTGCCGCATGTCCGTGACCGACCATCCGCACTCCATCCGTTCCTTCGTCATTCGCGCCGGGCGCATCACGCCCGCACAGCAGCGCGCGCTGGATCAGCTGTGGCCGCGGTTCGGGGTCGAGTTCTCGCCCGGGCTGCTCGATGCGGGGGCGGTTTTCGGACGCGCCGCGCCGCTGAGCGTGGAGATCGGCTTCGGCAACGGCGACAACCTGCTCGAGCTGGCCGCGGCACACCCGGAGCGCAACTTCCTCGGCATCGAGGTGCACCGCTCGGGGGTCGGCCGCGTGCTGCTCGCGCTGCAAAGCCGTCAGCTGCAAAACGTGCGCCTCATCTGCCACGACGCCGTGGAGGTGCTCGGACAGCAGATCCCGCCGGGCGCGGTGGACGAGATGCTCATCCTGTTCCCCGATCCGTGGCCCAAGAAGCGCCACCACAAGCGCCGTCTGATCCAGGCGCCGTTCGCCGCGCTCGCCGCCACCCGCCTGGCGCCGGGTGGAGTGCTACGCCTGGCCACCGACTGGCAACCCTACGCGCAGGAGATGCTCGCCACGCTCGCGACGCTGCCGCAGCTGGCGAACCTCGCCAGTGACGGCGGTTTCGTGCCGCGACCGGCCGAGCGCGAGCGCACCCGCTTCGAGCGCCGCGGCGAGCGCCTGGGCCACGAGGTGTGGGACCTCGCGTTCCGGCGCACCTGAGGCTTCAGCTCACCCCGAAGGTGGCGCGCAGCCCATCGAGGACGAACTGCACCGCGAGTGCCCCGAGAATCACCCCGAGCAGCCGCCCGGCCACGTTCGCGCCGGTCACACCGATGACCCGCATGAGCGGCTCGGCCAAAAGCATGAGCACGAGCGCGATCACCAGCACCAGTGCCACCGCCGCCAGGTACGCACCGAACAGCGCGGACTGCGCCCCCAGGTGCAGCGGACCGAACCACAGCAGTATGGTCGCCAGCGCACCCGGACCGGCAATGAAGGGAAATGCCAGCGGAAACACGGAAATGTCCGCGCGCCGCTTGCTCTCGGCCAGCTCGCTGCTGGAGGTGCGCGTGCCGGATTCGCGTGCGAACACCATCTCCAGCGAAAGCAGGAACAGCAGCAGGCCCCCGAAGATCCTGAACGCCTCGAGGCTGATGCCCATGAGCTCCAGAAACGCCGCCCCGCCCAAGGCGAAGAGCACCAGGATCGCCGCCGCCACCAGCACGGCGCGGATCGCCATGCGGCGCTTGTAACCCGTGTGCGCGCCCTGGGTGAGCCCGCTGAACAGCGGGATCAGCGACACCGGCTCGACCACCACGAAGAACACGACGAAGAATTTCAGGGGCTGTTCGAGCATTGGTGCCCTGCGGAATAAATACAGGCAAATAAGATCTTGAAAGCCACAACATCCGAGCGCAACATCAATCGTAGATCGCACCTGAAGTTCTGCAGTTTAATCGTGTCGACGCGGGAGGAAGCGAGCAATGGCGACTCCGCAACCGGGCATCGGCGACTGGTACCGCCTGGACAGTGGTTCACTGTTCGAGGTGGTCGCCTACGATGGCGACGACGGCACGATCGAGATCCAGTATTTCGACGGCACGGTCGAGGAGATGGACATCGAGGACTGGGAGGCGCAGTGGGAGGACGGCGCCCTCGAGTCCGCGGAGGCTCCGGAGGACTGGAGCGGCTCGGTTGACGTCGACGCGGAGGACAGCGGCCGCGGCGCCGAGGCCGGCGGCGAGGAGCGCAACCTCCAGGCCAGCGGCTCGGTGGAAGGCATCGACCTCCTCGAATAGCTAGTCGCCGGCGGGCGCTTCTGCCGGGCCCTCCAGCGCCACGCTCTCGGCCAGCAGCACCAGCCCGCTACGCACCTCCAGCGGCACGCGCGTCAGCGAGCGCCCGGGGCACGGCCCCGCCACGCACACGCCGGTCGATTTCTCAAACAACGCGCCGTGCGATGCGCACAGTATCAGCAGGCGGTCCGCGGTCAGGAAGCGCCCGGGAATCAGGTCCAGCGGGTGTCCCGCGTGCGGGCAGCGATTGAGGTAGCCGTGCACCTCGGCACCGGCGCGCACCACGAAGCCGCGCAGCGGCCAGTCACCCGCGCCGATCGTAAAGGCGCGGGTAGCGTGCTCCTCGAGGTCCGCCACGCGGCACACCACGCGCTGCAGGTCGATCAGTTCGCCGCTGCCTGGCATTGCTCCTCAGGCGCGCGCGCCCCGGTTGTCGAGTGCATCTATCTGCCGGCGCTTCAGCCACACGATCGCCAGTCCTGGCAGTGCCAGGATAAAGCTGGCGACGAAATACCCGTACCAGCCCTCGTGGTCGGCGATCCAGCCCGCCGGCCCGCCGAGGGTATAGCGCGGCAGCAGCGCCAGCGCCGACAGCAGCGCGAACTGGAACGCGCTGTAGCGCGCATCGCACAACGCCATGATGAGTGCGACCAGCGCGATGCCGCCCATGGCGCCGGCGATGTGCTCGATCACCACCGCCGCCACCATGATCGGGTAGCTCTTGCCCGATACCGCGAGCAGGCAGTACAGCAGGTTACTCAGCGCCTGCAACACGCCGAAGCCGAGCATCGCGCGCAGCAGACCCAGGCGCACCATCAGCAGGCCACCGAGCACGACCCCGACCAGGGTGCTGCCGACGAACAGCACCTTGATGATCAGCGCGATCTCGGTCTTGGAAAAGCCCGTATCCATCATGAAGGGGGTGAACAGCTTGTTGGCGAAGGCGTCGCCGACCTTGAACAGCAGCACCACCAGCAGCAGCGCCACGGCGCTCGGCGATCCCAGCAGCTCCTTCAGCGGCTCGATCACCGACTCGGACAGCGAGCTCGGCCGGTAGCTGTTGTGCGAGCTGGGGGCGCGCACGGTGACAAGGCAGAACAGCAGCATGACCGCCGCCAGGACCAGGAAGGCAATGCGCCAGCCCAGGTGGTCGGCCACGACCAGGGCAAGGGCGAAGGCGAGCCACGCGGCCACGCGGTAGCCCAGCTGGGTCGCAGTGGCTGCCGGCCCACGCTCGCCGGCGGTGGCAACATCGGTGCGGTAGGCATCGATGGCAATGTCCTGGGAGGCGGACAAGAACACGATGGCAAGTGCGGTGATGCCGATGGGCAGCAGCGAGGCGCGCGGATCCTGCATTCCCAGCAGCGCGATGCCGGCGGCGAGCGCGATCTGCGTGACCAGGATCCAGCCGCGGCGGCGGCCGAGAAAGGGCAGCGGATAGCGGTCGATCAATGGCGCCCACAGGGGCTTGAGCAGGTAGGGCAGCGCCACGTAGGACATGATGCCGATCGTGGTGTTGTTGGAGCCGCCATCCTTCATCCATGCCTGCAGCGCGCTCTCGGTGATCTGGTTGGGGAATCCGGAGGCCGCCCCCAGCAGCAGGATGGCGAGCATCTTCGGGCTGGAAAGCACCTCGCGCAGCGGCGGCCCGCCCGCCGGGGCGCGGCTCACAGCTCGTAGTCCATGATCAGGGGGGCGTGGTCCGAGAAGCGCTTTTCCTTATATATGGCGGCCTTGCGCGCCTTGCCCGCGAGTGTGCCGCTGACCACCTGGTAGTCGATGCGCCAGCCGACGTTGTTCTCGCGCGCGCGGCCGCGGTTGGACCACCAGGTGTACAGGTCCGGCTGCGGGCGCACCTCGCGGAAGGCATCCACGTACCCGGCCGGGCCGAACAGCTTGTCCATCCAGGCGCGCTCCTCGGGCAGGAACCCGGAGTTCTTCTGGTTCGACTTCCAGTTCCTCAGGTCGATCGGGCGATGGGCGATGTTCCAGTCGCCGCTGAGGATGTAATGGCGCCGCTTGCGGCGCAGCCGCAGCAGGTGCTCGTCGAAGGCCTCGAGGAAGCGGAACTTCGAGGCCTGGCGATGGGCTCCGGCGGAGCCCGAAGGCAGGTACACGGAGACCACCGAAAGGTCCCCGACCTGGGCCTCCAGGTAGCGTCCCTCGCTGTCGAACTCGTGCGTGCCGAACCCGCGCGTGACCTTGTCCGGCTCGTGGCGCGAGTAGATCGCCACCCCGGCGTAGCCGGGGCGCTCGGCGTCACAGAAGAAGCTGTGGTAGCCGCCCATGCGCACGTCGTGCTCGGCGAGCTGATGCTCCTGGGACTTGGTCTCCTGCAGGCAGATGAAGTCGGCCCTCTGGCGCCGCAGCCAGCGGAACAGTCCCTTGGCGGCGGCCGAACGGATGCCACAGACGTTGACGGTGATCACACGCATCTGGCAATGATATGACATGCAGCAATACCAGCTCACGTTCATCGACCTCGCCCTGCGCCGCGAGGCCCTGCGCTTCGGGAAGTTCACGCTGAAGTCGGGGCGCGAGAGCCCGTACTTCTTCAATGCCGGCCTGTTCAGCGACGGCGAGGCCGCGCACCTGCTGGGCGGCTGCTATGCCGCCGCCCTGGCGCACTCGGGCCTCGGGTTCGACATGATCTTCGGCCCGGCCTACAAGGGCATCCCGCTCGCGACCGCCACGGCGATCGCGCTGGCCGCCGCTCACGGGCGCAGCGTCCCGTATGCCTTCAACCGCAAGGAGGCCAAGGACCACGGCGAGGGCGGCAGCATCGTGGGAACCGCGCTCACGGGCCGGGTGCTGATCGTCGACGATGTCATCACGGCCGGGACGGCGGTGCGCGAGTCGCTCGACATCATCCGCGCCGCCGGCGCCCAGCCGGTCGGGGTGGCGCTCGCCCTGGACCGCCAGGAACGCGGCAGCGGTGCGCTCACCGCGGTGCAGGAGGTCGAGCAGGCTCACGGACTCAAGTGTGTGAGCATCGTCACACTCGCCGAGCTCATCGAGGCGCTGTCGTCTCCTGGCGACGGGCGAGCGCGCATTTCTGCCGAGCAGCTCACATCGCTCAAGACCTACCGGGAGCGTTACGGGCCCGCCTGAGCTTGCCAGCGGCCGCCTGCGGAACGACACTAGCGCTCATGCTGATCCGTGCCCGGCGTCACCTGTCCGTGCTGTTGCTGGCCGTCGTCGCGGCAGGCGCCAGTGCACAGCTGGCTGCACAAACGAACGCGAAGCACGGCGGCATCGCTTACCGTTGGGTGGATGAGCATGGCGTCGTGCACTACGGCGACAACATCCCGCCGCAGTACGCCTCGCAGGAGCGCACGATGCTCAACGCTGATGGCGTCGAGGTGAGCCATACCGATGCGCAGAAGTCCCCCGAGCAGGCTGCGGCGGCCGAGAAGGCGCGTCAGGATGCCCTCAAGCACCGCCAGCACGACAGCTTCCTCGTCTCGACCTACACCTCCGTCAAGGACATCGAGTCACTGCGCGACCTGCGGCTGGACCAGCTGCAGGGCCAGCGGGCTGCCTCGGCGCAGTACGTCGAGAGCCTGCGGGCGCGCCTGGGCACGCTGCAGGAGCGCGTACTGTCCTACCAGCCCTACAGCAGCACAGGCAGGCGCATGCCCGATGACGTGGCGGAGAACCTGGTGCGCACGCTGAACGAGGTGCGCCAGCAGAGCGCGGCGCTGGCGGCCACCAGCGAGCAGGAAAAGGAACTGCGGAGCCAGTTCGACGCGGACATCCAGCGCTACCGCGAGCTGCACACGATCCACTCGCAGTAAGCGCCCGTTCAGTGCCGCCCGGAGTGGCCGAAGCCGCCGGCGCCGCGCTCCGAGGCCGTGAACTCCGCGACGATCGTAAGTTCCACCTGCACCACCGGTACGACGACCAGCTGCGCGATGCGCTCGCCGGGGGCGATGGTGAAATCCTGCGTGCTGCGGTTCCAGCACGACACCATCAGCTGCCCCTGGTAATCCGAATCGATCAGCCCAACCAGGTTGCCGAGCACGATGCCGTTCTTGTGGCCCAGGCCCGAGCGCGGCAGGATCACGGCCGCCAGGCCCGGGTCCGCCACGTGGATCGCCAGGCCGGTGGGGATCAGTTCGGCCCTGCCGGCGGCCAACAGCAGCGGAGCGGCGAGGCAGGCACGCAGATCCAGCCCCGCCGAACCGTCGGTGGCATAGGCAGGCAGCGGGAACTCGGTGCCCATGCGCGCATCGAGGATGCGCACCTGCAGCGCGCGCCGCGCCGGCGTTGAACTCAAGCGAGCGCCGTACCGCGGGCGCGCGCGCCGTTGCGCGCGGCGAGGTCGCGGGCGATGAGCCCGACAAGTCCGCGCGCCAGGGTGAGCTTGCCGGCGCGCGCCAGCTCGTGGCGGGCGGTGCGGCTGAGCACCAGCAACTCGTTGTCTTCGCAGTCAAAGGCCTTGTCGTGGCCGACCTCGTTGGCTGCGATCATGTCGAGGTTCTTCTTCAGCAGCTTCGCGCGCGCGTTGTTCTCGACCGCCTCGGTCTCGGCGGCGAAGCCGACCACGAAGGGCCGCTCCGCGTGCGCCGCCACGGTGGCCAGCACATCCGTGGTGCGTTCCATCGACAGGTCCAGTGTCTCGCTGGTCTTTTTGATCTTCTGCGCCGCGCAGCGCGCCGGGCGATAGTCCGCCACCGCGGCGGTGGAGATGAATACGTCCGTGCCGGGCAGTTCCCGCAGCACCGCGGCGAGCATGTCCGCGGCGCTCTCCACGTCAACGCGTGTCACGCCCGCGGGCGTCGCCACGCTCACCGGCCCTGCGACCAGCACCACGGTGGCGCCGGCCTCGCGCGCCGCCTGCGCCACGGCAAACCCCATCTTCCCCGAGCTGCGGTTGCTGACAAATCGCACCGGGTCGATCGGCTCGCGCGTCGGGCCGGCGGTGATGAGGACGCGCTTGCCGGCGAGCACGCCGCTGCCCGGGAGCAGCGCGGCGACGCGCTCGGCGAGGTCGATGGGTTCGAGCATGCGGCCCGGGCCAGTCTCGCCGCAGGCCTGGTCACCCTCGCCCGGCCCGAAGACCGCCACCCCGCGCGCAGCGAGCGTAGCCATGTTGGCGCGCGTCGCCGGATTTGCCCACATGACGTGGTTCATGGCCGGCGCCACGGCCAGGGGCGCCTGCGTCGCCAGGCACAGGGTGGTGAGCAGGTCACCGGCCTGGCCGCTGGCGAGGCGCGCGAGAAAATCGGCACTGGCCGGGGCGATGAGCACCGCGTCGGCCCAGCGGGCCAGCTCGATGTGGCCCATGGCCGCCTCGGCCGCCGCGTCCCACAGGTCGCTGCGCACCGTGCGCCCGGAGACCGCCTGGAAAGTCGTGGCCGTGACGAACTCGCGTGCCGCAGCGGTCATGACCACCTGCACCTCGGCGCCGCGCTCGCGCAGGCGCCGCACCAGGTCCGGGCTCTTGTAAGCCGCGATGCCGCCGGTCACCCCGAGGAGAAAGCGTTTGCCTTGCATGGAATGGTTCCTCGCCTGCGGTGGATTATCGCACCGTGGCCGCCTCGGGGTACAAACCGGCTGCACGAAATGGCACGTGAAACAGCCGACATAGGGGGCTTTCTCCCCCTCCCGCGCTGCCCCGGCGCCCTCTTAGACTCAACACCCAGCCCGCTTAGAACTACCTGTCATGAGCATCCGAGACTGGCCCGCCACCGAGCGCCCGCGCGAGAAACTGCTCGCCAGCGGCGCTGCGGCCCTGAGCGACGCGGAGCTGCTGGCGCTGCTGCTCGGCTCTGGCGGCCGCGGCCACTCGGCAGTGGACCTCGCGCGCGCCCTGATCGCGCACTTCGGTTCGCTGCGCGAGCTGCTCACCGCCGCGCGCCCGCGCTGCCTCGGCCAGGCCGGCGTCGGGCCGGCGCGCTACGCGACGCTGCAGGCGGCTGTGGAACTGTCGCGGCGGCACTTCCACGAGGTGCTGCGCGCAGGCCCGGCACTGGCGGCGCCCGAGGCGACCCGCACTTTCCTGCTCGCGCAGCTGCGCGACCGTCCGTACGAGGTGTTCTGTTGCCTGTACCTGGACAACCGCCACCGCCTCATCACCTTCGAGGAGTTGTTTCGCGGCACCATCGATCGCGCCGGCGTGCATCCGCGTGAGGTGCTGCGCCAGACCCTGTTCCACAACGCCTCGGCGGTGATCTTCGCCCACAACCATCCCTCCGGAGTGCTCGAGCCCAGCCAGGCGGACGAGCTGATCACGCGACGCCTGAAGGAAGCACTCGAGCTGTTGGACGTGCGCGTGCTGGATCACTTCATCGTCGGCGACGGGCGCTGCTTCTCGTTCTGCGAAGCGGGACTTCTTTGATATGGGGATTACGGCAAATTCGGACTGGCGCCTCGGGGGCATTTGCCCTGGGAACTCCACATTTTTGGGGTGATGGCTGCGGGCGCTCCGCTTGCGCTGCGGTAGGCGAACGAAGATCCCACCAGCTCTGCCTTGTGGGGTAGTCTTTAAGGTTCCGCCGTGTCTGGTACGGACCGGTCAAGCATCCTCCAGGCGAATACCACTTTTACGCGTAGTAAACGCCGCACGATTCCGCGAAAGGATTTCGGACATGGCAAATGCAGCAGATCCAGTATCAGCGGTACAACAGTACATGGACGCCTTCAACAAGGGTGATGTCAAGGCAATGGCGGCGATGTGCGCCGATCCCATGTCTATTCTGGACGGCATGGCGCCGCACATCTGGCACGGGCCTGAGGCAACTCAGGACTGGTACAAGGACGTGCTGTCCGAGGGTGAACACTTGGGCGCCAAGGACTACCACGTCACTCTGGGTAAGGCGGCGCACGCCGACGTCACGGGTGATGCCGCCTACGTCGTCCTTCCCACGACCATGAAATTCAAGCTTCGCGACAAGCAGGTAACACAATCGGGCGCCATCTTTACGGTCGCCCTGCGCAGGCTCCCTGCAGGGTGGCGACTGGCCAGCTGGGCATGGTCCAAAGGGACGGCTACGGTTTCGTAGCTACGCCGCAGCTCAGAGATGTTGAGCAAAAAGAGAACAGCCTCGCTCCCACAGCCGTGCGAGCGGCGTCGCAGCACATATCAATAGGGGCATTGGCAATGAAGATCTCAAGGCGAGCTGCGATCTTAGGCAATCTGGGCCTTTTGGCGAGTGGGAGTCTAGGTGCTGTCGCACGAGCGACGGTGCCCGGTCAGGAGGCAGTTCTGAGCGCAGGCCCGGTAGCGGCCGTGCGGCAGTACATCGATGCCTTCAACAATGGCGACGCCAAGGCAATGGCTGCGATGTGCGCGGATCCCATGTCTATTCTGGACGGCATGGCGCCACACATCTGGCACGGGTCGACGGCGACCGAGGATTGGTACAAGGACGTGCTGGCCGAGGGTGAACACCTGGGCGCCAGGGACTATCACGTCACTCTGGGTAAGGCGGCGCATGCCGATGTCACGGGCGATGCCGCCTACATCGTCATCCCCACGACCATGAAATTCAAGCTTCGCGACAAGCAGGTAACACAATCGGGCGCCATCTTTACGGTCGCCCTTCGCAGGCTGCCTGCTGGGTGGCGGCTGGCCAGCTGGGCGTGGTCCAAGGGGACAGCTTCGGTTTCGTAGCCGACACCGCAGCACGGAAATGTTGAGCAAATACTGAGAAACCTCGCCCCCACAGCCGTGAGAGCGAGGTCGCTGCACGTATTAAATAAGTCCTGCTGCAGCGAAAAATGTTGAGCGCGGCATTTTTCTGCGAGCACGGCCTGCTGTAGATGGTGCGCACGCGGCGGAACGATTCGCGCCGCGGGCAGTCCACCTGACATCAGGGCGGCCTCCTTCAGGGGCGAAAGGTCTGGCGTGGTTCGGGTGAACTCCGGCCGCGGGCGCAGTATCGCGCTGCTTGCCGTCATGGCGCTGCATGTGGGGCTCGTGGCTGTCATGGTCCGCGCCCTGGCCGAGCGCAACGGCACTCGGATCCCGGAGGCGCTCGCCCTGACCTTCCTCGACCTGCCATCGCAGACTCCGCAAGCTCCAGCGCTCCCGGGCAAGCCACCCTTCTCTCCAGCGCGCTCGACCGCGATCACACTGCCGCCGATGACCCCGGCCGAGGCGCAGGGCCCGGTTGACTGGCACGCCGAGGCGCAGCAGGCGGTGAGGGCAACCGGTGTGCGGCCGGCCCGGCCACTGGACGCCAATCCGGCCACCCGGGCGGGGACCGCGCCCGGGGGGCCCGACATCGCCGTGCACCACGCCGGCGAGCAGTACCGGGACGCGGACGGCACCGCCATAGTGTTCGTGAGCGATCACTGCTTCGTTGCTTCCCCGGCGCCGCCGCTGGGGACACCCGATGTCATCGCCCGTGCGCTGCCCACGCGTACCGTGTGCCGCGGGGACCCGGGCTGGTCGCGGGGCGATCTGTTCAAGGACCTGCCCGCCTATGGGCGGTACCATCAGGCGCCGGCGCCCAGACCGTGAATGGGCCGTCCGCCGAGGGCGGCGGCGGATGGCGCCTTGAGATCCCTGCCCCGGGCTGGTATAAAGCCCGGCCCGGGAGTCCGCGTAGAACCCCTACTCGTTCCCAAGTTACTGAAAATCTTAAGGTTGTTCGTATGTCCCGCGTATGCGAAGTCACCGGTAAGCGTCCGGCGGTCGGTAACCGCGTTTCCCACGCCAATAACAAGAAGCGCCGCCGCTTCCTGCCGAACCTGCATACGCAGCGGTTCTGGGTGGAGACCGAGAAGCGCTGGGTGACCCTGCGCCTGACCACCAACGGCATGCGCACCGTGGAGAAGAAGGGGATCGACAAGGTCCTCGGAGAGCTGCGCGCCAAGGGCCTCAAGGCCTAACGCGAGCCATCAGGAGCTAACCATGCGCGAGAAGATCAAGCTGCTGTCCACCGCCGGTACCGGCCATTTCTACGTGACGACCAAGAACAAGCGCCTGCACACTGACAAGATGGAAGTGCGCAAGTTCGACCCCAAGGCGCGCAAGCACGTCGCCTACAAAGAGTCGAAGATCAAGTAAGCCGCGCGCGCACCGCCCGCGCGCATGCCCGAACTTCCCGAAGTCGAGACGACGCGGCGTGGCATCGCCCCGCACGCGCGGCGGCAACGCATCATCGAGCTGGCCGTCTACGAGCCGCGCCTGCGCTGGCCCGTGGCTCGCGGGCTGCCGCGCCGGCTGGCCGGCCAGCGCATCCTGCGCATCGGGCGGCGCGCCAAGTACCTGCTGCTCGGACTGGACGGCGGCGGCAGCCTGCTGCTGCACCTGGGGATGTCGGGCAACCTGCGCGCGGTACCCGCCGCCACCGCCCGCCTCAAGCACGATCACTTCGACCTGCTGCTCGAGTCGGGCGTGGCGCTGCGCTTTAACGATCCACGCCGTTTCGGCAGCCTGCTGTATGCCGCCGGTGACCCGAACCTGCACCCGCTGCTGAAGGACCTCGCCCCGGAGCCCCTGAGCGCGGCATTCGACGGCGAGTACCTGTGGCGCGTCACGCGCCGCCGGCGCGTTTCCATCAAGGCGCTGCTGATGAACAGCCACCTGGTGGTCGGGGTCGGCAACATCTACGCGAGCGAGGCGCTGTTCCGCGCGCGCATCCGCCCCCAGCGCCAGGCGCGCTCGCTGACCCGGGCGGAAGCGGCGCGCCTGGCAGGCGCGGTGCGCCGCGTGCTGCAATTGGCCATCAAGGCCGGCGGCACTACGCTGCGCGACTACCGCGGCGCCGATGGCGCACCGGGCTACTTCCGCCAGCGCCTGTACGTGTACGAGCGCAAGGGACAGCCGTGCCGGCGCTGCCGCACCGCGGTGCGCGCGCTCACCCAGGGGCAGCGCTCCACTTATTATTGCCCGACCTGCCAGCGCTGAAGGCGTCTATGAGCAAGCGAATCATCACCCACCTGTCTGCAGCCGACCCGGTGATGGCGGCGCTGATCGGCGCGGTCGGCGCCTATCGCCTGGAAGCGGACGATGCGCCGCACCCGTTCCAGGCGCTCGCCCAGGCCATCGCGCACCAGCAGCTCAACGGCACCGCCGCCAAGACGATCCTGGGGCGACTGATCCTCAACTGCGGCGCGGGATCTTTCCCGACGCCGCACGAGATCATCCGCGCCCCCGTGGACAGCCTGCGCGCCGCCGGCTTCTCCTACTCCAAGGTCGCAGCTCTGAAGGACCTCGCGGAAAAGACGCTCGCCAACGTCGTGCCCGACGGCGCGACCCTGGCAGTGCTCTCCGATGAGGAGATCATCGAGCGGCTCACTCAGGTGCGCGGCATCGGCCGCTGGACCGTGGAGATGCTGCTCATGTTCCGGCTGTCACGCCCGGACGTTCTGCCCGTGGATGACTTCGGGGTGCGCGCCGGGTTCCAGGCCGCCTACGGACTGTCGTCGATGCCGCACCCGAAGGCGCTGCTCGCCTATGGCGAGCGCTGGCGGCCGCACCGCTCGGCGGCGGCGTGGTACCTGTGGCGCGCACTGGAGCTCAAGCGCGCGGGCACGCTGCCGGCACCGCCGCAGCCGACGCGCCTGCCGCGCATCATCCGGCGCCGCCGCAAGAGCAAGACCGCCAAGGCGGCCAAACGCGCCGTGCGCAAGACCGCGCGCCGCACCCAGAGGAAGAAGCCGGCAGCAGGCCGCGGCGCGCGCCGGCGCGCCCGCCGCTAGAACAGCGGCAGTGCCGCGCGCGCGTAGGTGATGCGCAGCAGCGGCTGGTCCTGGGACGGGGCGAGGCTTGCCGGGCGGGCCTGGCCCTCCAGGTCGTAACTCACCACGAGCTGGTCGCCGCTCAGTTCGAACACGGCAAGCATCGAGCGCCCGGCATTGGGCCCGCGGTCCCCGACGATGTCCATGGTCGGCGGCGTGCACGCCTCATTCAGGTGGTAGCGACCCCCATCGACAACCTGGTTGCTGCGGTCAACGATGCGGTAGGTGCCCGCTTCCAGCAGCAGGTAGCGCACCCGCAGATCCGCCACGTCCAGCGCGCTCGGCCCGACGCTCGCGGCAATCGGCACCCACGCTCCCTGGAGACCCTCGCGCGCGCTGCCTTTGCCTGACGTGCCCGTGGCAGGTCCCTCCTAGTCGCGGCGCTGCTTCTTCAGTTCTGCTTCGACGATGGGGTGCACGAACTCGTGCACATCCCCGCCCAGCACCGCAATCTCGCGCACCAGGGTGGAGGAGATGAAGGTGAACTGTTCCTGCGGGGTGAGGAACACGGTCTCGAAGTTGCGGTCGACGTGACGCGACATGTTGGCAAGCTGGAACTCGAACTCGAAGTCCGACAGCGCGCGCAGGCCGCGCACGACCACCGCGCCGCCCTGCGCGCGCGCAAAGTCCACGGTGAGCCCGCTGTAGCCCTCCACCGTCACGTTCGGCAGCTCGCTTAACACCCGGCGCGCCAGGTCCACGCGCGTCTGCAGCGAGAACATCGGCGTCTTGTTCGGGTTGGCGGCAATCGCCACGATCACCGAGTCGAAGATCCCGGCCGCGCGCCGCACCAGATCGGTGTGGCCGTTGGTGATCGGGTCGAACGTGCCAGGATAGACCGCGTTGCGTTTCATGAGCCTTCGGACAGAGCTAGGCGCCGGGGAGCGCAAACAGATGATACCCGACCTCGCCGGCGCGCTTGGCCCTGAGCGGCTGCCAGCCGGCGGGCAGCGGCGGCAGCGCGGCGCTGGCCGCTGCTTCGAGGTAGATCAGCGCGCCGGGCCTGAGCCAGCCGTGTTGGCTCAGCCGGGCGGCCGCCTGCGCCAGCAGTCCGGCTGCGAAGGGCGGATCCAGGAACACGATGTCGAAGGGCTGGCCGCCTGCTTCCAGGAAAGCCAGCGCGTCGCTGCGCTCGACGCGCGCATCAGTGGCCTGCCACTCGGCCAGCCGCAGGCGCAGTTCGCGCACGACAGCTTCCGCGCAGTCGATGAAGCTCACGTGGCTCGCGCCGCGCGACAGCGCCTCGAGTCCCAGGGCGCCGCTGCCGGCGAACAGGTCCAGGCAGCGTGCGCCCTGCACGCGTCCGCCGAGCCAGTTGAACAGCGTCTCGCGCACGCGGTCGGGCGTCGGGCGGATATCCGCGCCTTCGGGGAAGCGCCACTTCCTGCCGCGCCACGCGCCGCCGATGATCCGCAGCAGGCGCGCCTGGCTGCCCCGCCGGGCCGGCGGGCCGGAACGGGCGCCTGACTTACCGGCAAAGCCCAAGCGAAACACTCCCCAGCGCACGCAGGCGGCGCACCTTGCCACTGTTCTTCCCGTAAGCGTACCCTAGCTTGGAGTCTCCAGAAGCACCGCGCTTCTAGCACACCGGCACGAGGGGTCAGGCCGGCAAGCCACGGCACAAAAATTCCAGTGGCTCGCGACGAAAGCGAATGAACATGCGATCGGCACCGCGCGCCCTGATCAGCCGCGTGGACGATCCGTCGGGGAGTTGTACGGTATGAAGAGAACCATTGCTGCCTTGACCGCAGCGGTCGCCCTGCTTGTCGGCGCCTGCTCCAGCGGCGGCTACGGGACCGTGGGTCCGCCCGACACCAGCAGCGGCAACGGTTCCGGCGGCGGCACGCCGCCGGTCAACACCACCAGCACCGCGCTGTTCGAGCCCGCCGCGGGCGTGCTGCCCTACCCCACCGACCTGTACTTTGCCGGTTCCACCGACGGCACGATCAACATCCAGCCGCCGAACGCTGCCGAGCCCAACCAGGCGGCCATCAACGCGCTCGACGGCTTCTCGACCACCGCAGTGATCCGCGAGAACTTCGGCGGCGCGCTCGACCCGAGTTCCTTCACGGCCAGCTCCGTGATCATCGTCCCGGTGGTGACCGACAACCACACCAAGGCGACCATCGGGGTGCTGGGGCCACCGCTGACCCCGGGGGTTGACTACACCGCCGCGCTCGGCACCGAGGCCGGCGTGGGCCCGACGGTCCTCGAGATCACCCCGCTGCATCCCTTGATGCCGAGCACCTGCATCAAGAACGGCGCCTTCCTCGGCGCCAACTGCACCACCGGCACCGGCTACCTGGTGCTGCTCACGCGCGGCATCAAGGACGCGCAGGGGCATGCGGCGGTGCCGTCCGCCGATTTCACGACCATCCTCACCGCACTTGGCGAGGGTGACCCGACCTGCCCGAGCATCACCGATGCGACCCTGAATGCGATCTGCCAGCTCACCGGCGCGCAGCTGCAGATCGCGCAGGCCGTGGGCGTGAGCCCGGCCGATATCGTGCTGTCCTTCAGCTTCACCACGCAGTCGACGCTCGATACGCTCGAGCTGCTGTCCGCCACCACCACCGCGCAGACCCTCGACGTCCATCCCATCGGCATCACCACCGCGGACATTCCGGGCCTCGGCCTGCCCGGCCACGCGGACATCTATGTCGGCACGCTGACCATCCCGTACTACTCGAGCAAGACCGCGCCGCTCACCGACTTCTGGCATGCGCCGCCCTTCCCGCTCGACCCGACCAGCACCTTCGTGACGCGCTACAACCCGCTGCCGGCGCCCACGCAGACCCTGCAGATCCCGGTGCTGGTCACCGTGCCGAATGCCACCTCGGCCCTCGGGGCCGCACCGCCGGCCGGCGGCTGGCCAGTGCTGATCTTCCAGCACGGCATCACGCGCAACCGCGAGGACGCCTTCGCCGTCGCCGACTCCTTCGGCGACAGCGGCTTCGTCGTGGTGGCCATCGACCTGCCGCTGCACGGCATCACCAACCAGGCCGACCCGCTCTACGCGGCCGGTGCGAACCCGGCATACGCGGGCCTCAACCTGCCGGCGACCGGTTCGATCGAGCGCACCTTCGACCTGGACGTGGAGAACAACACCACCGGGGCAGCCGGCGCCGACGGCACCATCGACCCCTCGGGCTCGCACTTCATCAACCTCACCAGCCTGCTCACCTCGCGCGACAACCTGCGCGAAGGCGTCGCGGACCTGATCGCCCTCACCCGGACACTGCCGTCGCTGAACCTCGGGGCGGCCGGTACGGTCAACCCGGCCGCGATCCACTACCTCGGCCACTCGCTCGGGGCGATCGAGGGCGGCACGTTCCTGGGTGTCATCCCCTCGGCCGAGATTCCCACCGCCACGCTGGCCATGCCCGGCGGCGGCATCGCCAACCTGCTGCGCGAGTCCCCCGCCTTTGCGCCCCAGATCAACGCCGGACTGGCCGCGCAGGGCGTGATGCAGGGAACGACGCTGTACGAGCAGTTCTTCCGCGAC
Organism: uncultured Pseudomonadota bacterium; assembly: GCA_963794975.1. GTDB lineage: Bacteria > Pseudomonadota > Gammaproteobacteria > Steroidobacterales > Steroidobacteraceae > 13-2-20CM-66-19. The sequence continues at coordinate 363,412 of CAWCGL010000003.1, forward strand.
GCGCAGACCGCGGTGGATTCCGGCGACCCGGTGAACTTCATCGCGCAGGCGACGGCGCTGCACCCGATCCATCTGATCCAGGTGGTCGGCAGCGCCAGCTCGCCGCCGGACCAGGTGGTGCCGAACTCGGCCACGCAGCGGCTGATCGTGGCTTCCTCCTACGGGCCCGCCGCGCTCACGCGCATTCCCGCCCCGGCGGCCCCCGGGCCGGTGCAGAACCCGGCCGGCTTCCGCGCCTTCGTGAACTTCGTGGTCGGCGACCACGGTTCCATCATCGATCCGACCGCAAGCCCGGCGGCGACCCAGGAGATGCAGGTCGAGTCGATCACCTTCACCGGGCAGCCGATTTTCGGGGTGTTCCCGGCGACACCGCCCGGGACGACGATACTGATCGCCAACCCGACGGTGATACAGCCTTAGGCCGCGCCGCGACCGCAGCTGCGGATTAAAGGGCGGCCGATCGGCCGCCCTTTATCTTTGCCCGGTACAATCCTTCCCGCCATGTTCCGCCGCACCTCCGAGACCGCCGCTGCCAGTGACGAGAAGCCGGGCTTCTTCAGGCGCCTGCGCGCGCGCCTGAACAGCGGCAACTCCTGGCTGACCACCGACCTGGCGGACCTGGTGAAGGGGCGGCAGATCGATGCCGCGATCCTGGAGGAGCTGGAGACGCGGCTGATCACCGCGGATGTCGGCGTCGAGGCCACCACACGCATCCTGGATGAGCTGCGCCGGCGCGTCGCCCGCAAGGAGCTCGCCGATGTCGACGCGCTGGTGGCGGCATTGCGCCAGAGCATCACCGACATCCTCGCCCCCTGCGCGCAGCCGCTGGTCATCGATGCCAGCCGGCGCCCGTTCGTGATCCTGGTGGTGGGCGTCAATGGCTCGGGCAAGACCACCACCATCGGCAAGCTCGCGCGGCGCTGCCAGGATGAGGGCCTGAGCGTGCTGCTGGCTGCCGGGGACACCTTCCGGGCAGCGGCCATCGAGCAGCTGAAGGTGTGGGCGGATCGCGCCGGCGCCGCCTTCGCCGCCCAGGGGACCGGGGCGGACCCGGGGGCGGTGATGTTCGATGCACTGCAGTCCGCCAAGGCCCGCGGCACGCAGGTGCTGCTCGCCGATACCGCCGGCCGCCTGCACAGCCAGGCACACCTGATGGAGGAGCTGAAGAAGGTCAAGCGCGTCATCCAGCGCGTCGATGGCAGCGCCCCCCACGAGGTGCTCCTGGTGCTGGACGCGAACCAGGGCCAGAACGCGCTCGCGCAGGCGCAGCAGTTCAGCCAGGCGGTCGGGGTGACGGGGCTGGTGCTCACCAAGCTCGACGGCAGCGCGCGCGGCGGGATCGTGATCGCCATCGCGCAGGCCTTGAAGATCCCGATCCGCTACATCGGCATCGGCGAGGGCGCCGAGGACTTCGGCGAGTTCGACGCCGCCGCCTTTGCCGGGGCGCTGGTCGAGGGTGGTGAGGCGGCGGGGACGGCATGATCGTCTTCGACAAGGTCTCCAAGCGCTACGCCAACGGCCGCGAGGCCCTCGCCGGGGTGAGCTTCAACGTCAACAACGGCGAGATGGTGTTCCTCACCGGGCGCTCGGGCGCCGGCAAGAGCACCGTGCTCAAGCTCATCGGCCTGCTGGAGCGCCCGACGCGCGGGGCGGTGCTGGTCGGCGGGCGCAACACCCAGACCCTCAAGGCGCGCCACATCGCCGCCTTCCGCCGCCGGGTCGGCATGGTGTTCCAGGACCACAAGCTCCTGGCGGACCGGCCGGTGTTCGACAACGTGGCGCTGCCGCTGGCCGTGGCGCATACCCCGCTGAAGGAGATCGACAAGCGCGTGCGCGCCGCCCTCGACCAGGTCGGGCTGCTCGGCAAGGAACGCCTGCTGCCCCAGGAGCTCTCGGTCGGGGAGCAGCAGCGCGTCGGCATCGCGCGTGCGGTGGTGAGCAAGCCGCCGCTGCTGATCGCCGACGAGCCCACCGGCAACCTCGATCCCGACCTGTCGATGGAGGTGATGCGCCTGTTCCGCCGCTTCTGCGAGGTGGGGGTGACGGTGGTCATCGCCACGCACGACATGCAGATCGTCAAGGAGTTCGGCGAGCGGGTGATCACGCTCGAGGACGGCAAGGTGCACGGCGATGTCGCGGACACGCTGCCGAGCGTGGTGGCCACGCGATGAGCCGACACCTGCAGGCGCTGCTCGGTTCACTCGGGCGTCTGGCGCGCAGCCCGCTGGCCACGCTGCTCACCGTGTTCGTGATCGCGCTGGCGCTCGCGCTGCCGGCGGCCCTGAAGGTGTTCGTCAGCAACTCCCAGGCGGCCACCGGCAACTTCGCCAGCGCGGTGGACGTGTCGGTGTACCTCAAGACCGACGTGCCGCTGGCCAAGGCGCAGCAGCTGGCGCAGGCGGCGCGGCAGCGCGCGGATGTCGCCGCGGTCACCCTCATCCCGGCGGACAAGGGCCTGGAGGACTTCCGCACCTACTCAGGCTTCGGCGAGGCGCTCGCGGCGCTGAAGGAGAACCCGCTGCCGCACGTGCTGCACGTGCGCCCGAAGGCCCAGGACGGCTCCGCGGCGAGCCTCGAGTCGCTGCGCGGCTACTTCGGCGCCTGGCCGGAGGTCGACGTGGTGCAGGTGGATGCCGAGTGGGTGAACCGCTTCAACGCCATGCTCGACGTGCTGCGCCACCTGCTGGTGATCGCCGCCGCGCTGCTCGGCGTCGGCGTGCTCGCGGTGATCGGCAACACCATCCGCCTGGAGATCCAGGGGCGCCGCGCGGAGATCGAGGTGACCAAGCTCGTGGGCGGCTCGAACGCCTACGTCCGCCGGCCCTTCCTCTACACCGGGGTGCTCTACGGAGTGGCGGGTGCGCTGCTGGCCTGGGGCATCGTCGCGCTGGCGGTGTTCGTGCTCGCCGACTCGGTGGCGAAGCTTGCACACCTGTACGGCAGCCGCTTCAACCTGCAGGGGCTGGCGCTGGCGGACGTCGGGGCGCTGCTGGGTGCCGGGGTGGTGCTCGGCTGGCTGGGGGCCTGGATCTCGGCCGCCCGGCACCTGAAGAGCATCGAGCCGCGCGCCTAGGCGCCGGCAGTGACTGCTAGGTAGTCGCGGCCGAGGCGTGCAGCAGGGTCGACTCGACCCACTTGCGCACGCGGGCGGCATCGGCGACCCGGGTGCGCTTGCCGAACGAATTCAGCAGCACGATCACCACGGTGCGGCCCTCGATGATGGTCTGCATCACCAGGCAGCGCCCGGCCTCGGCGATGTAGCCGGTCTTCTGGACCACGATGTCCCAGTCCGCCTTGCTCACCAGTGAGTCGGTATTGTGGAAGCGCATCGTGCGCCGGCCGACCTGCACGTCGTGCTCGCTGTCGGTGGAGTACTCGCGGATGGTCTGCACCTTGGCCGCCGCCATCACCAGCTTCGAGAGGTCCTCGGGGCTGGCGACGTTCTCATCCGACAGCCCGGTCGGCTCGACGAAATGGGCGCTGGTCATGCCCAGCTCGCGTGCCTTGGCGTTCATGGCGCGTACGCACTCAGCGACGCCGCCCGGGTAATTGCGCCCCAAGGCATGGGCAGCGCGGTTCTCGGAGGACATCAGGGCCAGGTGCATCAGGTCGCCGCGGGTCAGGCGGGTGCCGGGCAGCAGGCGCGAGAAGGAGACCTTGCCGAGGCTGACGTCGTCGGCGGTCACCATGAGCTCCTCGTCCAGGGGCTGGCCGGCCTCGGTGACCACCAGCGCGGTCATGAGCTTGGTGATCGAGGCGATCGGCATGGCGACGTCGGAATGGCGCGAGTACAGCACCGCGGAGTGCGTGGTATCGAACACCAGGGCGGCGCTGGAGCGCAGCGCAGGACCTGCCGCGGAGGCGTGGTCCGCATACTTCAGGTGTGTGCGCACCATGGTCCCCTGCGTGGCCGCCTGCGCGAGCGAGGCGATGGCCAGTGACAGGCAGGCGAGTGCCCAGATCCCGATACCGCGTCCAGAATTCATCGAATCCACCTGCGCCTCGTCTTCCAAGTGCCTGATGACTCTATCAGAACATGCCTTATGTCACGCATACGTGACGCACTTTTAAGTTTTCACCGGTGTTAGGTTGCTTCGCTGCGGCGGCCGCGGGCATAACACGGCCGGCGTGTGATGCAGTCGTGTCCCGCCGCTGACAGCGCACGCTAGTGCGGCCACAGCCAGCCGAAGGTGCCCGCGGTGAGGCCGGCGTAGATCAGCCCATCCAGGCAGGCCTTCAGCGTCAGCCCCCAGGAGCGCCTGAGCCAGATGCTGTTCTGGAGCAGTCCGAGCGCATATCCCATGAACGCGGCGACGCCGGCGAGCTTGAATACCCGCAGGTAGGGCGTGCCCGCAGTCAGCGTGTGGCCGAGGATGCAGGCGACGAACAGCGACACGACCAGCAGATAAACGAACCACTGCACCAGCGGACGCACCATGGAGAACGGCTCGTTGGGCAGCACGGTGAGCATCGCCACCGGCCCCTGGCGCATCTTCGCGGCGAACTCCGGCGAGCGCAGTTCCTTGCGCTCGGTGGTGAAGGGCAAGAGGTACTCCCCGGGCGGCGGGGCGTGCGGGCGCAGTGCGCTTAAGACCTCCGCCTCGTGAGGCACCGGTGAGTAGTCGCCCCGGTGCCAAAGCGGCGCCATGTGGATCACCGAGCTGACGATGAACACGAACACCGCCGACAGCAGGATCGGCAGCCACAGGGAACTCAGGAGCACCATCGAACCCTCGCTCTTGATCTTATTTGCCGGGCATCTCGCCGTGCCCTTAATGCCGAGTCTACGCCCAAGGGGCTCCGCCGAAAATCCCGGCCTGAGTCCTGGAACTTCCGGCCCAAGACTAAGTCCAAATGGGCATTCCGCTGACCCTTGACGCCCCGGGGCCCTGCCCGGAGAGCCCGTGCCCTGCGGTCAGGCTAAAGCCGTAGCGACTCCCCCGATGGAGCCCTTCGACCCCTTCTTTGGGGGGATTCCCCAGAGCCCCTGGGTGGCCGCAAGCTCTTGTTTGTGAAGACCCTATACAGCCCTCGCCCCGGGAACTCGGGCGGGGTTTAGCACTCTAAAGGGGTGACTGCTAGAATAGCCACCCCACCCACGGGAGATCTCATGACCGCAGGTAGCGCACTTGTTGCCCGCATGGGCGATCACTCACTGGCCGGCCCGCTGGGAAGTCTCGACGCTTACCTGGAGAGGGTCAGCCGGATTCCCGTCCTCAGCCGCGATGAGGAGCGCGCTCTCGCCGAGCGCTTCCGTAACCAGGAGGACCTGGCTGCCGCCCGGCAGCTGGTGCTCTCGCACCTGCGTTTCGTGGTGCACATCGCCCGCGGCTACTCCGGCTATGGCCTGCCGGTCGGGGACCTGATCCAGGAGGGCAACGTCGGCCTGATGAAGGCGGTCAAGCGCTTCGACCCCAGCATGAACGTGCGCCTGGTGTCCTTCGCCGTGCACTGGATCCGCGCGGAGATCCACGAGTACGTGCTGCGCAACTGGCGCCTGGTGAAGATCGCCACCACCAAGGCGCAGCGCAAGCTGTTCTTCAACCTGCGGCGCATGAAGAAGAACCTCACCTGGCTGTCGGCCGATGAGACCGCAGCCGTCGCCCGCGACCTCGGCGTGACCACCGCCGAGGTCACCGAGATGGAGAAGCGGCTCGCGGCGCGCGACATGTCCTTCGACCCGACGCCCGAGGCGGACGAGGAAGAGGTGTACAGCCCGGCCGCCTACCTGCCGGCCCCGGATGCGGATCCGGCCGAACAGGTCGAGGCAGCCGAGAGCAGCGACGATGATTCGGACCGGCTGCGCGGGGCGATGGACCGGCTGGATGCGCGCTCGCGGGACATCGTGCAGCGCCGCTGGATGTCCGAGGACAAGGCCACACTGCACGAGCTGGCGGACAAGTACGGTATCTCCGCAGAACGCATCCGCCAGATCGAGGCCGGCGCCCTGGGCAAGCTGCGCGGACTGATGGCCGCGGCCTGAGCTGAACACCCCCGCCCCGCACCGGCATCAGTTGCCCGGTGCGGGGCGGATTGGGTAGCGTGGCGGCATGCGCAGCGTCAATGACTGGCTGGCCGAGTACGCCGTCAGCCACCAGAACTCCACCAACAAGCTCCTGCACTGGATCTGCGTGCCGGCGATCGTGCTCGCCGTCATGGGACTGCTGTGGGCGGCGCCGGTGCCGGCCGCCTTCGCTGCCGGCTCCCCCTGGCTGAACTGGGCGGTCGTGGTGGCCGCGGCGGCCATCCTTTACTACCTGGTGCTCTCCCCGTCCCTGGCGGCGGGGATCGCCCTGGCCTTCGCCGGGCTGCTGCTGCTCACGCAGGCGCTGGCGCGGCTGCCCTGGCCGCTGTGGCAGAGCTCGCTCGCCATCTTCGTTGTGGCCTGGATCGGGCAGTTCATCGGCCACCTGGTCGAGGGCCGCCGCCCCTCTTTCTTCAAGGACCTGCAGTTCCTCTTGATCGGGCCGCTATGGCTGCTCGCGGCCGCTTACCGGCGCCTCGGCCTGCGCTACTGAGCCGCCTGCGCCGCACGGCGCACCGCCTGCGCCACCTGTTCGTGCACGTTCTTGTCGAGCGGCTCGGGCACCAGTTCGTTCCCCTGGGCAAGCTCGGCGATGGTGTTCGCGGCGGCCATCAGCATCGCGTCCGAGAAGCGCCGGGCGTTCGCCTCGAGCGCTCCTTTGAACAGTCCCGGGAAGGCGAGCACGTTGTTGATGCCCTTGCCGTCGGCGGCGTAGGCGGCGCCCTGCTCGCGCGCCACCAGCGGCTCGATCTCGGGGTCGGGGTTGGACAGGGCAAGGATCACCTGGCCGGGGCGCACCCAGGCCGGCCGGATGAGCCCCTTCACGCCGGTGGTCGCGATCACGATGTCCGCGCGCTGCATGAGCTCCTCCAGCGGCACGCCCTCGCCGCCGAGGGCCACCAGGCGCGCCACCGCCGCGGGGTTGCGGTCGGCGCCCAGCAGCTGCCGCACGCCGTAGGCGGCGAGCAGCCGCACGATGCCGGTGCCGGCGGCGCCGAGTCCCACCTGGCCGATGACGCTGGTGCGCAGGTCGTGCCCGGAGAAGCGCGCCGCGTTGATCAGCGCGGCGAGGGCGACCACCGCGGTGCCGTGCTGGTCGTCGTGCAGCACGGGCTTGTCCAGCCGCGCGCGCAGGGTCTGCTCGATCTCGAAACACTCCGGGGCGGCGAAGTCCTCCAGCTGGATCGCGCCGAAGGAGCTCTCGATGGCGAGCACCGCTGCGCACACGCGCTCCGGGGCGCGCTCCTTCAGCAGGATGGGCACGCCGTTGATGCCGGCCATCTCGGCAAACAGCGCCGCCTTGCCCTCCATGACCGGCAGGCCCGCGAGCGCGCCGATGTCGCCCAGGCCGAGGACCGCGGTGCCGTTGGTGATGACGGCGACCGTGCGCGCCAGGGCGGTGTACTCGCGCGCCAGCTGCGGGTCCTTCTGGATCGCCAGGCACACGCGCGCCACCCCGGGGGTGTAGACATCGCGCAGGATCTGCTGCGTGTTGATCGGCAGGCTGGCCACGGTGCGGATCTTGCCACCGCGGTGGCGCGTGAAGACCCGGTCTGACTTGCCGACGAAGCGCGCGGTCGGCAGCTGCCCGATGCGCTCGTAAAGGGAGCGGTCGGTCTCCTCGTCCATCTCCAGGGTGATCTCCCACAGCGTGCGCCCCTGGTCGCGCCGCAGGGCGCTCAGGTGCTCGATCGCCAGCCCCGCATCGGCGATCACCTGCAGCACCCGGGCAAGGCTGCCCGGCTGGTGGACGGTCTCGACGATGAGGATCTCGGGGATTTTCATGGGCCTGAGGGTGCCCGAAGCGCGCCGGGCACGCCACCGCCGCCGCGGCCGGATAGGCGCACCGCGGCATTCCCGCTATCATGCGCGCCCCACCGGGGAACCCCCTTTTTCGTGCCTGAGGAGAGTGCCGTGGCCCAAGCCGCTGCCAAAGCCGGCGCCCAGACGGCCGCCGCCATCGATCCCATGGACCTGTTCGACGTCCGCGCCGCCCTCACCGAGGAGGAGCGCCTGGTGCAGGACTCGGTCGCTCGCCTGGTCGATGCCGAGGTGCTGCCGATCATCCAGCAGGCCTTCGAGGAGCACCGCTTCCCGAAGCAGCTGGTGCCCAAGCTCGCCGACCTCGGCCTGCTCGGCTCCTCCCTGCACGGCTACGACTGCGCCGGCCTGAATGCCATCTGCTACGGGCTCATCTGCCAGGAACTGGAGCGCGGCGACTCCGGGATCCGCAGCTTCGTGTCGGTGCAGTCCTCGCTGTGCATGTACCCGATCTGGGCGTTCGGCTCCGAGGAACAGAAGCAGAAGTACCTGCCGCGCATGGCGCGCGGGGAGATGATCGGCTGCTTCGGCCTGACCGAGCCGCACGGCGGCTCGGACCCGGCCAACATGAAGACCCATGCCAAGCAGCGCGGCAGCGACTGGGTGCTCAACGGCGCGAAGATGTGGATCACCAACGGGACGATCGCCGACCTCGGTGTCATCTGGGCGATGACCCCGGAGGGCATCCGCGGCTTCATCGTCGAGAAGGGCACCGCCGGGTTCTCCGCCCCGGAGATCGAGAACAAGTTCTCGCTGCGCGCCTCGGTGACCTCGGGGCTGTTCTTCGACAACGTCGTGGTGCCCAAGGAGAACGTGCTGCCCGGGGTGGTCGGCCTGAAGGGACCGCTGTCGTGCCTGACGCAGGCGCGCTACGGCATCGCCTGGGGCGTGATCGGCGCGGCCCAGGCATGCCTGAAGACCGTGCTCGACTACACCGCGACGCGCGTGCTCTTCGGCCGCCCGCTGGCGCAGAACCAGACGATCCAGGTGCGCCTGGCGCAGATGGCCCGGCGCATCACCACCGCGCAGCTGCTGGCGCTGCAGCTCGGGCGCATGAAGGATGCCGGCACCCTGCAGCCGGCGCACGTGTCGCTGGCCAAGTGGAACAACTGCCGCATGGCGCTGGACGTGGCGCGCGACTGCCGCGACATGCTCGGCGGCGCCGGCATCTCGGCCGAGTTCGCACCCATCCGCCACATGCTCAACCTCGAGAGTGTCATCACCTACGAGGGCACCGAGACGATCCACCAGCTCACCATCGGCCGCACGCTCACCGGGCTGAGCGCCTTCTAGAGGTGCAGCGCGGCGCCGTGCGGCGCGCGCGACCCGGGCGCCGGTGTCCCCGCGCGCGTGGGCGCGGCGCAGCAGCCCAGCCCCAGCAGGGCGGCGAGTGCCAGCCAGTTGAGGAAGGTTGCGCGGCGGCCTTCCGGTTGGTGCGCGGCAGCGGGTTGCATGGACATGGGGGCTCTCCTTCAGTGTTGGCCTCGGGAGCATTGCGCGCCGCGGCGGTGTCGCGGCGGGCGCAAACATGGCGCCGCGCCGAAGAATCGTGGCGCTTTGTGGCAGCCGCCCGCGCGCTTTCACGCCGTGCTGGCAGGCTGTAGCCTAGCGAGCATGAAACGCCTGGTCGCGATTGTTGAGGACGAGCTGGCGATCCGCGAGAACTACGCGGCCGCGTTCACGCGGGAGGGCTACGCGGTGCGCACCTACGCCAACCGCCTCGAGGCCATGGCCGCCTTCGGCGCACGGCTGCCGGACCTGGCCGTCATCGACATCTCCCTGCAGGACGAACCGGAGGGCGGCTTCGAGCTGTGCCGCCAGCTGCGCGCGCTGTCAGCCGAGCTGCCGATCATCTTCCTCACCGCGCGCGACAGCGAGCTCGATGCGGTCTCGGGGCTGCGCCTGGGGGCCGATGACTTTCTCACCAAGGACCTGAGCCTGCCGCACCTGATCGCGCGCGTGAACGCGCTGTTGCGGCGCGTCGAGGCGCTGCGCCGGCCGAACACGCCGGCGGACGTGCTGCGGCGCGGCCCGCTGATGCTGGACACCGAGCGCATGCAGGCACAGTGGGACGGCCAGGTGGTGCTGCTCTCGCTCACCGAGTTCTGGATCGTGCACGCGCTCGCCCGGCACCCGGGGCACGTCAGGAACCGGCAGCAGCTGATGGATGCGGCGAGCGTCGTGCTCGATGACAACACGATCACCTCGCACGTGAAGCGCATCCGCCGCAAGTTCCAGGCGCTCGCCCCGGATTTCGACGCCGTGCAGACCGTCTACGGCATGGGCTACCGCTGGGTCGAGTAACCCCGCGTCCATGTCACTGCGCCTGAAACTGCTGCTGCTGGGCCTGGCCACGCTGGTGCTGCCGTGGGCCGGGTGCCGCTACGCACGCGAGATGGAGTCGGCGCTGCGCGATGGCGAGGTCGACTCCCTGCAGGGCATTTCCCAGACCATCGCCGCCTCGCTCCAGGGGCGCACCGATCTGATGTACCGGCAGGCCCCGGCGCGCCTCCCCGCCGAGGCCGCCGAGGGTGCCGCCGATGCCGTGGACGGCGCAGCGCTCAACCCGCCCACGGACCCGGATGACTTCAAGCGCGGGCCGTACGACCTGGAGCCGCTCACCCTGCCCGCCGCACCGCCGCTGGACGGCTACATCGCCGACTGGCCCAACGAGCCGGCGGCCTGGCAGTCATTTGCGCACGATGCGAACCACCAGTTCGCCATCCTGACCGGCGTGCACGAACGCATGCTGTACGTGCTGCTGGACGTGCACGATCAGCATCCGCTGTTCGATGCCGCGGGCAACAATTCGCTCGATCCCGGCACCTTCGGCGACCGCGTGTGGCTGGGTTTCGAGGACCCGCAGGGCAACCAGCAGCGCGTGCTGCTGTCCGCCTCCGGTCCCGGACCGATCACCGCGCGGCGCATCGTAAGCGGCGAGTACGGCCGGCAGAGCGTCGTCTTCGAGCCGCGCATCCGCGGGGCCTGGCAGCCCGGCGGCGCGGGCTACCGCGTGGAGGTGCGCGTCCCGCTGTCGATGCTCGGCAGCGCCTTCGGGGTGCTGGTGGATGACCGTGACACCCGCGGCGGCGTGCCGGTGAGCTATGGCACGCTGCGCACCGATGACCTGCACACGATGGGTCGGCTGATCCTCGCCGCGCCGGAGCTGGGCGGCTACCTGACGCAATTCCTGCAGCCGGGCCTGCGGCTGGCGATCACCACACCCTCCGGACGGCTGCTGGCGCGCGCCGACGCACTCAGCGTGCGGGCAAACCTCGACAGCGGGCCGCCGCTGCTGGCGCGTCTGTACCGCCGCTTCGTCGACCGGCCCGGCGAGCGGCAGGTCATCCAGGCGCGCGCCCCGGTCTACGACCGCGACCACGCCGTGGTCATCGGCAATCTGGAGGTCACGCAGACGGCGGACCGCTGGATCCGCCTGCGCGACCACGCCCTCACCCGCATGCTCAACCTCACCCTGGTCACGAGCCTGGTGGTGGTGACGACGATGTTCGCCTTCGCCGCCTGGCTGGCGCTGCGCCTGTCGCGGTTGCGCCGCGCCAGTGAGTCGGCGCTCACCCGCGCAGGGCTGGTGACCGCTTTCCCTGAGACCCAGGCGCGCGACGAACTGGGCGACGTCGCGCGCAGCTTCGCGACCCTGCTGTCGCGGCTGGACGAGTACACGCAGTACCTGCGCACCTTGGCCGGCAAGCTCGCGCACGAGATCCGCACGCCGCTGACCATCGTGAGGTCCTCGCTCGATAACCTCGAGTCCGAGCAGGTCCCGGCCGCCGCGCGCACCTACCTCGAGCGGGCGCGCCAGGGCAGCGAGCGCCTGGGTGCCATCGTGCTCGCCATGGGGGCGGCGACGCGCGTCGAGGAGAGCATCGGCAGTGCCGAACGGGTGCGCTTCGACCTGGTCCCGGTGCTCGCTTCGGCCGTGGGCGCGTACCGCGCGGCATTCCCCGCCCGCGGCTTCCAGTTCGAGTGCACGGCCGGGACCGTGAGCCTGACGGGCGCCCCGGACCTGATCGTGCAGATGCTCGACAAGCTCATCGACAACGCCGTGGACTTCAGCCCCGCGGGCTCCACTATCACCGTGCGCATGCGCGACGAGGGCGCCGCGGCGCTGATCGAGGTCGACAACGTAGGCCCGCCCCTGCCCCTGGAGGGACGGGTTTTCGAGTCACTCTGGCAGTCGCGTCCCGGGAGCGACGGGCTGCCGCACCTGGGCCTGGGCCTCTACATCGTGCGGCTGATCGCCGAGTTTCACGGCGGCGAGGCCAGCGCAGCGAACCTGGGCGCCGGCGTGCGACTCAGCGTGCGCCTGCCGCGCTAGCACGCTCATTCGCGACTGTTCCGTATGCGACCCTTCTGCGTTCTCACGGGCGCGTTTTGTAATGCGCTGGAAATATGTCGTATGGAGGCATCTCAGGGTCGCATTCCAGATGAAATGTCTCTAAATCACGACATCGCTTTCTACTGTGGAATCAGTACAATTGGTTTCCAAGGCACCGTGTCTAAAAGGATTTCTGAGCTTGGCCCTCTGCGCAGTTTTACGGTGATGCGCAGAAGCCAACAGATCGAAGGTTCTAAACAACAGAAACTCGGGGATCGACGCGGGCACGGGTAACGACAGCTGCGAACTTGTTGTGGTTGTCACGGAACGACAGGGCGCGTGGATGAACACGCGGGTCTTCGCGATAGAAGCCGGAGCAGCAGCTCCAGACGTTTCAGCCGGGAAAATTTAGATGCTCGTGATGACGCGACGTGCCATTGGCAACGCGGACGGGACGTCCGCCGCGCCGGCGGGAAGAAGCTGACGGCGAACCACCGGGTCATGCGAAGCGATGAAGATTGAAAAGCCCCGCGGATGCGGGGCTTTTTTTATGCAGCCTGGCCGGGGCGCGGGTACCGGCAAACAGCGGCGCCTTGTCTCGCCGCTCGCCGAGGTCTTAGTCTGCCGGGGCAGTCCCCTGCGCGATACGCAAAGCCAAGCCCCAGTGACCAACCCCAGACTGGCGAGTGTGCTCGCCGAGCTTCACCAGCGCGAACCGGTCTTCCACCGCGCCGAGTTCGGCACGACCCGGCGAGACTTCGAGAACATGACCGATGAGAATTTCCTGGAGGTCGGGGCCTCCGGCCGGCGCTACAGCCGCCAGTACGTGATCGACACGCTCGCCGAGCGCCACCAGACTCCCCAGCACGACGTGTGGGAAGCGAGCGAATTTCACTGCACCGAGCTCGGTCCCGGGACCTACCTAGTCACCTACACGCTGCTGCAGGACCGCAGTCGGCTGACCCGGCGCGCCTCGATATGGCGCAAGTCCGGGGGTGCATGGAAGATCCTCTACCATCAGGGCACGCTGGTCGCCACGCCATGAAGCCGCCAGCCGTGGCCGCCGATGCGGCGGAGGTTGCTCAGCTTGACGCTCTGGTCGCGGAGTTCTTCAGCTGCTTCGACAACCGCGACGGGCGCAAGCCAGCCGCCGCCTCGATGACCGGCCTGTTTGCAGAAACCGCGGCGATCTCCGTACACAAGGCCGCCGCGCTGGAGCTGTATTCCCCGGGCGAGTTTGCCGCGCCGCGCGTGCAGCTGCTCACCGGCGGCACCCTGGTCGGTTTCCATGAGTGGGAGGTGCAGGGGAGCACCCGCGTCCTGGGCCCGGTCGCCACGCGGGTATCCTCCTACGCCAAGGCCGGGTGCCTGGACGGGGTCGATTTCACCGGCACGGGCACGAAGGTGTTCCAGTTCGTGAAGCGTGCCGGGCGCTGGCGCATTCTCGCACTCTCCTGGTTCGACAGCCCCGAAGGCGACGCGGACTAGCGCCGCGCAGCCCCTCCCGGCCGCGTTCCTCAGTGGCGCGCGTTCTGCGCCTTCAGTGCCTTGTCCCACTGTTCACCGAGCAGGGTGATGTTCAGTTTGCCGATGGTCGTCGTGCTGAGCCCGCGCGTCAGCTCGTTGCCAAGGACAATGAACCCGGTGCCCACGGGCAGGACCTGAGCCTCCGAGGTCGTCTTCTGATCCTTGTCGGCGAAATGCTCGGGGTCGGCATAGAGCAGCACAAATCGCTCGTTGCCGTTGGCGGCACCGATGAACACCTGCATCGACATCTCGGTGCCGCGCCGCTTCAGGCGGTCGGCGCCGAAACTGCGCACCACCTGGAACTGCTCGTCGAGCATGTCCACGCGCGGCTCCAGGTAATAGCTGTTGCCCAGCAGCGCCGCGATGCGCACGGAATACGGCGCCTCGAAGGCAGGCAGCGTGAACAGCAGCGCCGGCAACTCCAGACCCTTCGCGGTCCGCAGGCAGCCCGGGCCGCTCTTGAGCTCCACCTCGCCACCGTGCTTGAGGAACAGTTCCGCGAGGTCTACCGGCTTCAGGGCACTGACACTCACACAAGCCGGCGGCGCGGCGGCCTCGGTCGCCGCGACGCGCCCGGCCGGCAGCAGCACCGCCAGTGCCCACAGCAGCGCGCATGCCGTGCGCGCCGGGTTCACTTGAACTGCCGCGCCAGTTCCGCGGCCACCGCGCCGCAGGCCTCGCGCAGCTCCCTGGAAACCTCAGCCGGTGCGGCCACCATCGCCGCCCGGTCGGCAAACGCGAACTTCGGGTCGGGCTCTATCGAGATCGCCTTCTTGGCCGCCACGGGCGTGAAGTTGTTGTAGTAGACCTGGTCGGCAAACAACACCCTCTGGGTCCTCAGATCGGTCAGACGCGCCTCGACGTGCACCGCCGGATGATAGGGAGTCGACGCCCCGGCGGCTGCGTAGCCGATGAACGTCACGTAGATGTCCAGCAACGCATCGGCCCCCGGGGCCGGCGGCAGGGTGGCGAGAAACTTCTCGGCGTCGGCGCCGGTGCGCGTCCCCGGCAGCACGATAGTTTCGAAACCCCCCGCCTTCATGCCGCTGTCGATCTCCGCGGGCAGGTAGGTCTTGTAGGCGAAGTTACCGGTCTGCAGGGCGGTGGCGGCTTCCTTCGACGCGTTGGATGCCCGCGTGGCCTCGACCAGCGCTCCGATGAGCCCGAAACTGTTGCCGACTGCGTTGATGATGACCACCTGCGGTCGATCGGGCATGCCGATCGGTGCGATCGCGATCACGTGCACGCCCGAGTTGGCGTCCTTGTTGTACTCCTGCGTCGGGAAAGTTGTGCAGGCCGCCATGCCTGCGAGCGTGGCAACGAGCGCTGCCGTGCGTAGCCACTGGAAGTGCTGCAACTGTTGGTTCCTCCTGCGATGCGCGCAACGTCCGGCGTGTTGGATAACACCGGGCGGCACTGGCGCGCAATTGGCAACGCCGCGTGTTGGATTAAACACCCAACACGCGCGGAGTTTCCACCGTACAGGTCTGGAATCAATCTAACATCGGCCGGCGGCCCGACGGGCGCGCCACCAACACGCCGCCCGCTGGTCTTCAGACCACGCGCAGGTAGTTGAGGATGCCGCGCGCGGCCTCGCGCCCCTCGAACACCGCGGTCACCACCAGGTCCGAGCCGCGCACCATGTCACCGCCGGCGAACACCTGCGGGTTGGTGGTCTGGAAGGGCTGCGCGGGTGCCGCCGAGACGCGCACGCGGCCACTGTCGTGCAGCCGCACGTCGTGGTCGGCGAACCAGGCGGGCGGGCTCGGCAGGAAGCCGAACGCGATGATCACCGCATCGGCCGGGATCACTTCCTCGGAACCGGGTACCGCCTGCGGCACGCGGCGGCCGCGCGCATCGGGGGCGCCCAGCTGCGTGGTCACCAGCTTCACCCCCTCAACCTGCTGCGTGCCGATGATCTCGATCGGCTGGCGGTTGAACAGGAACTCCACGCCCTCCTCGCGGCTGTTCTTGTAGTCGCGCCGCGAGCCGGGCATGTTGGCCTCGTCGCGGCGGTAGGTGCAGGTCACCGCCTCGGCGCCCTGGCGGATGGCGGTGCGGTTGGCATCCATCGCGGTGTCGCCGCCGCCGAGGACCACGACGCGCTTGCCGCGCATGCTGACCAGGCTGCCGGCGGCCCCCGCCAGCGCCAGCTCGTGGCGAATGTTGGATATCAGGTATGGCAGCGCCTCGTGCACGCCCGGCAGCTCCTCGCCGGGGAAGCCGCCACGCACCGCGCGATAGGTGCCCATGCCGAGGAACACCGCGTCGTACTCGCGCAGCAGCTCGCCGAACGACAGGTCCGTGCCTATGTCCACCCCGAGGCGGAAGCTCACCCCCATGCCCTCCATGATGCCGCGGCGGGTCTCGACGACTTCCTTCTCGAGCTTGAAGGGCGGGATGCCGAAGGTGAGCAGGCCGCCGATGCGCTCGTGCCGGTCGAAGACCACCGGCGCCACGCCGTTGCGCACCAGGATGTCCGCGCACGCCAGTCCGGCCGGACCCGCCCCGACGATCGCCACGCGCCGCCCGCTCGGCTGCACGTGCGACATGTCCGGCTTCCAGCCCGCCTTGAGCGCCTCGTCGGTGATGTACTTCTCGATCGAGCCGATGGTGACCGCACCCAGCCCGTCGTTGAGCGTGCAGGCGCCCTCGCACAGCCGGTCCTGCGGGCAGATGCGTCCGCACACCTCCGGCAGCGAGTTGGTCTTGTGCGACAGCTCCGCGGCCTCGAAGAGGTTGCCCTCCTCGATGAGCTTCAGCCAGTTGGGGATGTAGTTGTGTACCGGACACTTCCATTCACAGAAGGGGTTGCCGCAGGCAAGGCAGCGGCCCGCCTGCTGCGCGGCTCCGGCCGGGTCGAACGGGGCGTAGATCTCGCGGTAGTCGCGAATGCGCACCTCGACCGGCTGCTTCGCCGGATCGGCGCGCGGGATATCGAGGAACTGCAGATTCTTGTCAGCCATGGAGTCGCCCCGGATCCTCAGGCTGCGCGGCGCAGGTTGTCGATGAGCGAGTCGATCGATGCGGCCTTGGGCTTCACCACCCAGAACTTCGGCAGGAAGGTGCGCAGGTCGTTGCTGATCTCCTCGGCCCACTCGCTGCGCGTCTCGGCGCAATGCCGCTCCAGCAACCCCTCCAGGTGCTGCACGTGCGACTGCATGGCCTCTGGGTGGAAGCGGCTGATGTCGATCAGTTCGTGGTTGTAGCGGTCGACGAAGTTGCGCTCCAGGTCCAGCACGTAGGCGAAGCCGCCGGTGAAGCCGGCGCCGAAGTTCACCCCCGTGCGGCCGAGCACGCATACCGCCCCGCCGGTCATGTACTCGCAGCAGTGATCGCCGGCGCCTTCGATGACCGCGACCGCCCCTGAGTTGCGCACTGCGAAGCGCTCCCCGGCCACCCCGGCCGCGTACAGCTCACCGCCGGTGGCCCCGTACAGGCAGGTGTTGCCCATGATGACGGTGTCCTTGGCGAGGTAGCTGGCGTTGCGCGGATGGCGCAGCACGATGCGGCCACCGGCCATGCCCTTGCCGACATAGTCGTTGGCATCGCCCTCCAGGTACAGGTGCAGGCCCGCGGCATTCCACACCCCGAAGCTCTGCCCGGCATTGCCGCTGCAGCGCACGGTGAGCGGGGCGTCGGCCATGCCGTAGTTGCCCCAGCGCCGGGCGATCTCCCCGGAGATGCGGGCGCCGATGGAGCGGTTGAAGTTCTTGAGCTGGTAGTGCCATTCCCCACCACTGCGCTCGTGGATGGCGGGCAGCATCTCGCCCACCATGCGCTCGGCGAGCTCGGCCTTGTCGAAGGGCGCGTTGGAGGCGGTGCCGCAGTATTGCGGCGCACCGGCCGGCACCCCGGCCGTGGAGAGGATGGGCGAGAGGTCGAGCTTGCGCTGCCGCGGTGTCGCACCCTCGAGCACCTCGAGGTACTCGGTGCGGCCGATCACTTCCGCCAGGCTGCGCACGCCCATGCCGGCGAGGATCTCGCGCACCTCCTCGGCGACGAAGCGGAAGTAGTTCATCACCATCTCGGGCAGCCCGGTGAAGTACTTCGAGCGCAGCACGTTGTGCTGCGTCGCCACCCCGGTGGCGCAGTTGTTCAGGTGGCAGATGCGCAGGTACTTACACCCCAGCGCCACCATGGGCGCGGTGCCGAAGCCGAAGCTCTCCGCGCCGATGAGCGCCGCCTTGACCACGTCGAGTCCGGTCTTCAGGCCGCCATCCGTCTGCAGGCGCACCCGGTGCCGCAGGTCATTGACCCGCAGCGACTGGTGCGTCTCGGCCAGGCCCAGCTCCCAGGGCGTGCCGGCGTACTTGATTGACGAGAGCGGGCTGGCGCCGGTGCCGCCGTCGTAGCCGGAGATGGTGATCAGGTCGGCATAGGCCTTGGCAACCCCGGCGGCCACCGTGCCCACGCCCGGCTCCGCCACCAGCTTCACCGACACCAGCGCCTGCGGGTTGACCTGCTTGAGGTCGAAGATCAGCTGCGCCAGGTCCTCGATGGAATAGATGTCGTGGTGCGGCGGCGGGGAGATCAGGCCGACGCCGGCGCGGGCGAAGCGCAGCGCGGCGATCATCTCGTTGACCTTGTGGCCCGGCAGCTGCCCGCCCTCGCCCGGCTTGGCGCCCTGGGCGATCTTGATCTGCAGCACCTCGGCATTGATCAGGTACTCGGGGGTCACGCCGAAGCGGCCCGAGGCCACCTGCTTGATCTTGGAGTTCTTCTCGGTCCGGTAGCGCGCCGGATCCTCGCCGCCCTCGCCGGAATTGGAGCGCGCGCCGAGCCGATTCATGGCAATCGCCAGCGCCTCGTGGGCCTCCGGCGAGAGCGCGCCCAGGGACATGCCGGCGCTGTCGAAGCGCGCCAGCACCGCCTCGACCGGCTCGACCTCCTCCAGCGCGATGACCGTGGTGCCGGCGCGCAGGCCGAGCAGGTCACGGAAGGTCGAGGCGGGGCGCGCGTTGACCAGCTGTGCGTACTGACGGTAGAGCTGGCGGTCGCCGGAGATCACCGCGGCCTGCAGGGCGGCGATGACGTCCGGGTTGTACATGTGGTATTCGCCGCCGTGCACGTACTTGAGCAGGCCACCCTGGCCAATCGGCGCGCGCGGGTCCCACGCCCGCTGCGCCAGCTGCAGCATGTCGGACTCCAGATCATCGAAGTCCGCACCCTGCACCCGCGACTCGGTGCCGGTGAAGCACAGCTCCACCACCGCATCGGCCAGGCCGACGATCTCGAACAGCTGCGAGCTGCGGTAGCTGGAGATGGTTGAGATACCCATCTTCGACATGATCTTGAACAGGCCCTTGCGCAGGCCGGCGCGGTAGCTGCGCCCGAGTTCCAGCCGCGCGGCGAAATCCAGCTTCACGCGCCCCTTGCGCATCATCTCGAACAGGACCTGGTAGGCCATGTAGGGATAGACTGCCGTCGCGCCGTAACCGATGAGGCAGGCGAAGTGATGCGGCTCGCGCGCGGTGCCGGTCTCGATGAGCAGGTTGCACTTGCAGCGCAGCCCGGTCCTCACCAGGTGCTGGTGCACCGCCCCGGTGGCCAGCAGCGCGTGCATGGGAATGCGCCCCGCGACCAGGTAGCGATCCGACAGCAGCAGCACGAGCTTGCCCTCGCGCACCGCGCTCTCGGCCTGCTGGCAGATACGCGCGATCGCCGTGCGCAGGCCCTCATGCGGGTCGTACTGCAGGTCGATGAACTCGTGCGTGACCTCCTCGATCGCCAGGATCTGGCGCAGCTTGCGCTGCGAGAGTATCGGCGACCCGAGCACCACCTGGCGGGCGTGCTCCGGGGCAGGCTGGAAGATATTCGCTTCCGGGCCGATCTGGGTCTGCAGGGACATCACGATCGACTCGCGCAGTGGGTCGATCGGCGGGTTGGTCACCTGCGCGAACTGCTGGCGGAAATAATCGTACAGCGAGCGCACGCGGTGCGAGAGCACCGGCATCGGCGTGTCGTCGCCCATCGAGCCGACCGCCTCGTTCTCGTCCTGGGCGAGCACACGAATGATGTCATCGCGCTCCTCCTGGGAGACGTTGAACATCTTCTGATAGAGCGCGAGCGTACTGCGATCCATCGGCTCAGCCGCCAGACGCGGGTCCACCAGGTCGCTCTCCAGGTAGCGCACCCCCTGCTTGAGCCATGCCTTGTAGGGGTGGCGGCTCTTGAGCAGCTGGTCGATGTCGGCGGAATTCAGCAGTGACCCGGTGCGGGTGTCGAGGGCGATCATGTCGCCCGGTCCGAGCTTGCCCTTGCGCACCACGTCCTCGGGCGCGTAGTCCCACACGCCGGTCTCCGAGGCGATCGTGAGGCAGCGATTGCGCGTGATGCAGAAGCGCGCCGGCCGCAGGCCGTTGCGATCGAGCGTGCACAAGGCGTAGCGCCCGTCGGTCAGCACCACCCCGGCAGGACCGTCCCAGGGCTCCATGTGTACCGAGTAGTACTCGTAGAAGGCGCGCAGGTCCGGGTCCAGCGTATCCAGCCCGTGCCAGGCAGGCGGCATGAGCAGGCGCATGGCATGCAGCGGGTCCAGGCCGCCGAGCAGCAGCACCTCGAGCATGTTGTCCAGGCTCTGCGAGTCCGAGCCACTCGAGCTCACCAGCGGCAGTGCCTCGGCCAGGTCCGGCAGCAGCGGCGAGGCCAGCAGCGGTCCGCGCGCGGTCGCCCAGTTGCGGTTGCCCTGCACCGTATTGATCTCGCCGTTGTGGGCGAGGTAGCGGTAGGGATGCGCCAGGCGCCACTGCGGCAGCGTGTTGGTCGAGAAGCGCTGGTGGAACACCGCTACCGAGGTTTCCAGGCGTGGGTCGGCAAGGTCCGGGTAGAACTCGGCCAGGTACTGCGGCATCACCATGCCCTTGAAGACGATGGTGCTGGCGGAAAGGCTCGGGATGTAGAACGCCGCGTCGGCGCTCAGGGCCTTCTCGGCCAGGCGGCGCGCCATGTACAGGCGGCGGTTGAAGGCCGCCTCGTCCGGCTGCGGCGCGCGGCAGTTGACGAAGATCTGCTCGATCCGCGGCAATGAACGCAGCGCCTGCGCACCGCAGGCCTCTGGACCGATCGGCATCGCACGCCAGCCGGCCAGCTCCACGCCCTGGCGGGACAGCTGCGCGGCGAGGCAAGCGCGGGCGGCCGCGGCGCGCGCAGGATCGGGGGAGAGAAAAACCAGGCCGGAGGCGAACAGCGGCGCCAGCTCGATGTCCGCCTCGGCCGCCACTGCGCGCAGGAACTTGGTGGGTGACTTGAGCAGCAGGCCGCAGCCGTCCCCGGTCTTGCCGTCGGCGGCGATCGCGCCGCGATGCGTGAGCCGCGCCAGCGAGGCCATCGCCGTCTGCACCAGCCAGTGGCTGGGCACATCGTCGAGGCTGGCTATCAGCCCGAAGCCGCAGCTGTCGCGTTCGTAGGCGTCTTTGTGAAGTCCGCGGTCTTGGGAGTGCATGCGTTGGGCCCTGGCATTTTCATCAGCGGCAGGCAGGACTGTGCCGCGGACGGCGGTCCCGCGGGCTCAGGCAAGCCGGCAATTCATGCGCTCAGGAGATCCGCAGGACCATCAGGCCCGCGAATGAGCAGTCAGGACCGGGCGCGGGGCAGGGCTGCCTCAGTTCCGGGTCGACTGTCTTACACCATCACTATGATTCGATAATACCGGCCCACGAGGCGCTTGCAAGCGCCGCACCTGAGCTGCGATGGCTGCGATCCCCGCATGAGCGAGTTGGACACTGTGCGGTTGAAGCTTCGGCACTGGTCGGCTGCCGACCTCGGCCCCTTCGCCGCGATGAATGCGGACCCGGCGGTCATGCAGTACATGCCCGGCACGCTCTCCCGGCAGGCCAGCGACGCGGCCGCGGCAGCGGCCCAGGCACACATCGATCGGCAGGGCTTCGGGCTGTGGGCGCTGGAGGTGCGCGGCGGGCCCGGTTTCGTGGGCTACGTCGGGCTGAAGGTGCCCTCTTTTGAGGCAGCCTTCACCCCGTGCGTGGAGATCGGCTGGCGCCTGGCGCGCGCGGCCTGGGGATGCGGCTATGCGACCGAGGCGGCGCGGGCCTGCCTGGAGCATGCATTCGGCACGCTCGCCCTGCCGGAGGTGCTCGCCTTCACGGTGCCGGCGAACGTGAGCTCACGCGCCGTGATGCAGCGACTGGGCATGAGCCTGGACCCGGCGGGTGCCTTCGAGCATCCGCGCCTGCCCGCGGGCCACCCGCTGCGGGAGCACGTGCTGTACCGCCTGACACGCGCGGCGTGGAGCGCCAGGACCTAGTCGTCGACGACGGCGGCCCTGTCGGCCAGGAACTGGGGAACCTGCCGGCCCTGAGCCGACAGCTCGATGAGCTTGTGCATTCGCTCGCGCCGGGTCTCCTCCTTCTTGGCGCTGATCACCCACCAGATGGCGGCCCGGCGGTAGGAAGGGGTCTGGTGCGCGAAGAAGCGGTGCGCGGGCGCGTGGCTTGCCAGCATCCCGGCGTAGGGTTCGATGAGCTCATCCGGGCGCTGCTCGTAGGAGTACTGCCCGGTGCGGTCCTCGGTGCGCGCCTCGAAGGCGGCAATGCCGGCCGGGGCCATGCGACCGCCGGCGATCAGGGTGCGCGCACGGCGCACATTGACCGCGCTCCAGGCGCTGCCGGGGCGCCGGGGCGTGAAGCGGATCGTGTAGGAGCCCTCGTCGATGCCTTGGCGCACGCCATCGATCCAGCCAAAGCACAGTGCCTCATCGACCGACTCCGGCCAGCTGATGCTCGGATGCCCGGAAGCCTTCTTGTGGAAGCCGACCAGCAGCTCCGCGGCCCCGCCATGGTTGGCCTGCAGCCAGGCGCGGAACTCCTCGGGGGTAGCGAAAAACGTCGGGGTCATGCGCCCACTGTAGCGGCCCGCGGCACACCTGACACGCCTAATGCCGCCTCAGGGCGGTTCGCGGGCCGTCAGTCCCACGGTCAGCCGCTGCGTGCGCCGCACCACCGCCAGCGCCAGCTCGCTGCCGGGTGGCACCCGCGCCAGTGCCCGGTGCAGGGCGTCGATGCCATCCACCGGCTGCTGGTTGACCGCGACGAT
Source organism: uncultured Pseudomonadota bacterium (assembly GCA_963794975.1). GTDB lineage: Bacteria > Pseudomonadota > Gammaproteobacteria > Steroidobacterales > Steroidobacteraceae > 13-2-20CM-66-19. The sequence goes on from CAWCGL010000003.1 coordinate 386,172, forward strand.
GAGATCACCGGGCTGCAGGTCCGCCGCGGCCGCCGGCCCGCCGCTTTCGCGCGAGAGAATCTCCACGGCGCGCGTGGTGTCGAGCCCGAGGGCCCGCACCAGGCGCAGGTCCAGTGGCCGGTCACGGGCGGCCACTCCGAGCCAGGCACGGCGCACCCGCCCCTGGGTGAGGATCTCGGTGAGCACCCACTGCGCGGTGACTGCCGGGACGGCGAAGCCGATGCCCTGCGCCATGGCGATGATCGCGGTGTTGATGCCGGCGACCCGGCCGTTTGCATCCACCAGTGGGCCGCCGGAATTGCCGGGGTTGAGCGAGGCGGTGTGCTGCACCACTCCCTCGATCAGCCGGCCATGGCGGCTGCGCAGCGACCGCCCGAGCGCACTCACCACGCCCGCCGAAACGGTGGACTCGTAGCCGAAGGGGTTGCCGACTGCCACCACGAGCTGGCCTGCGCGCAGGCGCTGCGCCTGCGACAGCTGCGCGTAGGGCAACGCGCCGGCCTGGGCGCGCAGCACCGCCAGGTCGGTCGCCGGGTCGCGCCCGGCGACCACCGCCGCGACGGTGCGCCCGTCGACGAAGCGCACCCGCGCCTGAGAAACCTGCTGCACGACGTGCTCGTTGGTGAGCAGGTAGCCATCAGGTGTCACCACCACGCCCGAGCCCGCACCACCGCGCGCCTGCTCCGCCTCCGCAGCACCGCCCACGTAGACACTGACCACGGCAGGCCCCACCTGCTCGACCGCGCCCACGACGGCCGCCGAGTAGGCGTCCAGCGGATCGGCGGCTTGCGCCAGGTCAGGTACCTGCATCCGCACAGGCATGGGGTCCGGCGTTTGTGATCTCAAGGGCCGATGGCGGCAGCTGCGCAACCGGGGCGCAGGGGGGCTGATCAGCGCCGCGCATTCCTGCCAGAATCGCCCGCTTTTGAAGCGACCGCCTGGCCGGGACGGATCGCGCGGGGCGTTGGAGCCGAGATGACAGTGCTTTCCAGAAAAATCATGCTGGCGTTTTGTGGCGCCGCCACGGTGACTGCAACCCTGGTGCCCCCGGCGGCCCACGCCGACGGGATCGATCAGGTGACCGTCACCGCAACACGCATCCCGGAGCCGGTAGACCAGGTGCCGGCGGACGTTTCCATTGTGACCGGCCATGAACTCCGCGCTCGCGGCGCCACTGACATGGCCACGGCGTTGAGCCTGGTGCCGGGCGTGGAAGCGCCCCCCGGCGGCGACGCCGGTCCCTCGAGCGCCGTGCCCTCCTTCTGGGGCCTGCATGAGTTCGACGCCTTCCTGCTGGTGGTCGACGGGGTGCCCTGGGGCGGCGCGTTCAATCCGGGCATCACGACCCTGGATTTCAACAATGTGCAGCGCGTCGAGGTGCTCAAGGGCCCCGCGCCGGTGTTGTACGGGGCAACCTCATTCGTCGGGGTCGTGCAGGTGATCTCGTACCCGGCCGGCGAGGCGGCCAACGCTGCGGACCTTGCTTTCGGCAGCTACGGCTCGTGGCGCGGGTCCGCATCCGTCGCACTGCCGCCCGGGGATCAGTTCCGCCAGTCGCTGGCTGTCGACGGGCAGACGCTCGGGTTTGCAGACGCGCGCGAGCGCGTCCAGGACGGACATTTGCAATATCGCAGCGCGCTGGATCTCGGTTCGGGAACGTTGCGCGTCGATGCCGACCTGACCTTCGTGCGCGACCGCCCGCCGAGCCCGCTGTTGCGCATCGGCAGCGCCCTCACGCAACAGACCCCGATCGACGCCAATTTCAATCCATCCGATGGACGCATCGACGAGGACAAGTACCACCTGGCCGTGGGCTATACACAGCCGACTGCCCTCGGCGCGTGGGAGACGCTGGCTTCATTCGCCTACTCGAGCGTCACCGACGTGCGCGGCTTTCTGCACCCGGATCTGAGCGGGACCGCCGACACCCAGTTCCAGCGCCGCCAGATCGATGACGGCTACCTGGACACCCACCTCACCCATCTGCTGTCCGCCGACTCCTCCATCATCGCCGGCGCCGACCTGCTCTACGGCCGCGGCCGGCAGACCTCGCAGAACGGCAACGACGCCTACACGGTGCCGCTGGACGGTTCCGTGCTGCCACCCTCCACCGCGACGATTCCGGTGAACGAAGTCGTGACCGTCGATGACCGCCGGGTATTCACGGGGCAATACCTGCAGTGGGACTGGAAGCCGGGGGCGCGCTGGGACGTGGCTGCCGGGATTCGCCTGAACGAGGCCTACGAGCACAAGGACTCGGGCGACCAGGACCTGAGCGTGGTGCCGCCGCAATTGGCGTCTGCAAGCGTGGGCAAGACCATCGTCCGCTCAACCGAGACCATCGGGGTCAGCTATCGAGTCTGGCAGGATGGCAAGGACGAGGCGGTGGTCTATGCGGATGCGCGCAATGCGTTCAAGCCCGCCGCCATCGACTTCGGGCCCGACTACACGCCGGATCTGCTGGAGCCTGAAACCGCCAAGAGCTACGAGGCGGGGTTCAAGGGCGCCGCTGGCGGCGGCCGCATCAGCTACCAGGCAGAGCTGTTCTGGCTGGAATTCAACAACCTGGTGGTCGCCACGAGCTCCGGCGCACTAGCCAACGCCGCCGGCGAGAAACTCAAGGGCGCCGAACTCGAGGGACGCTTCCAGATGACGCCGGACCTCGCGCTGGCGGCGAGCGCCTCGTACCACGACGCGAAATTCTCCCAATATCTCTTTTTTGACGGCACCAACACGGTGGACGTGGCGGGGCGGCAGTTGCCGCTGTCGCCGCACGTGCTGGCCGCGGCGGGGATCCTGTACACACCGGCGCTCGGGGTCTCCGGCACGGTGGTGGCCCGGTACGTCGGACCGCGCTACCTCGATGAAGAGAATACCGCCGCCGTCGGCGGTTATTGCACCGTGGATGCGAACCTGGGCTATGCCTGGCGGCGCTACCGCATGATCCTGGAAGGTACCAATCTGACCAACCAGCGACCGCCGGTGACTGCGAGTGAATTCGGCAGCCAATCGTTCTATATGCTGCCCGCGCGGATGCTGTGGCTGCGGGTAGGATATTCGTTCGATCGACAATAGGCGCGCTGCGCGCGCGGGGGAACAGCATGAAGACTATCGCGGGCATGGGGTGCTGCGTTGTCGCCACGTTATGGGCAGCCTGCGGCCCCAGCGTGGCGGCGCAGCCGGCACCGTCGATCACCCAGGGCCTGCAATGGCGCCTGGTCGGGCCGCACCGCGGCGGCCGCACGCGCGCGATCAGCGGAGTGCCGGGCCAGCCGCACACCTTCCTCGCCGGGGCGGTGAACGGCGGCGTGTGGAAGTCCGATGATGACGGCCGCACCTGGGTGCCGATTTTCGACGCGCAGCCCACCCAATCCATTGGCGCGATCGCCGTGGCACCCTCCAACGCGTCCATCATCTACGTGGGCTCGGGCGAAGGCCTGCATCGCCCCGACCTGTCCGTGGGCAACGGCATGTACCGCTCCAGCGACGGCGGACATTCCTGGGCGCACCGGGGCCTGGACGACGCGCAGCAGATCCCGGACGTGGCGGTCGACCCGCACGATCCGAACCGCGTGTACGCCGCGGTGCTCGGTCATCCCTTCGGCCCGAGCGCGCAGCGCGGCGTCTATCGGTCGCTGGACGGCGGCGCCACCTGGCAGCAGGTGCTGCGCCGCGACCAGGACACTGGCGGCTCGTTCATCCGCATCGACCCGTTCGATGCGCAGACGCTGTACGCAGGACTCTGGAACGTCAGGTCCGGTCCCTGGGAGGACAAGAACACCTACAACGGCACCAGGGGCGGCCTGTTCAAGTCCACCGATGGCGGCGAGCACTGGCGCCAGCTGCAGGAGGGTCTGCCGGCAGACCTGTCGCAAATCGACGTGGCCGTGGCGCCGAGCGTCCGCGGACGGCTGTACGCCACGGTCGCCACCAGCGCGGAAGGCGAGTACGGCTCTGCGGCCGGACTTGGCGTGTATCGCTCCGATGACGGCGGCGAGCACTGGCATGTCGCGACCACCGATCCTCGTCCGGCCATGCGCATCGGCGGCGGCGACCTGCCCCTGATTAAAGTGGATCCCAGAAACGCCGACGTGCTGTTCAGTGTCTCCATCGTCACGCACAAGTCCGAGGATGGCGGCGCGACCTGGACCCCGTTCAAGGGCGCGCCGGGCGGGGACGACTACCAGAACCTGTGGATCAGCCCGGAGGGCTCGCAGCACATGGTGCTGACCAGTGACCAGGGCGCGGTGGTCACCGTCAATGCCGGCCGCACCTGGAGTTCCTGGTTCAATCAGCCCACGGCGCAGCTCTATCACATCGGCATCACGCCGACCTACCCGTACCGGCTGTGCTCAGGACAGCAGGAAAGCGGCTCGGTGTGCATCTCCAGCCGTGGCAACGATGGCGAGATCACGTATCGCGACTGGCACCCCGTGGGGGTAATCGAGTACGGCTATGTGCTGCCCGATCCGCTGGATGCGGATGTCATCTACGGCGCGGGCCGCAACGTGGTGACCCGCACGCACCTGGCGACAGGCCAGGTGCAGGACATTACGCCGCTGCCGCTGCTCGGCGCGGGCGACCGGGTCACGCGCACCGAGCCGATCCTGTTTTCGCCGCAGGATCCGCACCGGCTGTATGTCGCGGCCAACCGCCTGTTTGCCTCGAACGATGCCGGCAATTCGTGGACGCCCATCAGCGACGACCTGACGCGCCCCAGTTCAGGCTCACCGCCCAGCGTCGGTGACCAGCACCTGGAGAAGGCCGAAGACCAGCGCGGCGCGATTTATGCCGTGAGCGCCTCGCCGGTCAGCAAGGGCCTGCTGTGGGCAGGCACAGATGACGGCTTCATCTGGGTGACGCCGGATGAGGGCAGCCACTGGCGGAACGTGACACCGCCGGCAATGACCCCGTGGAGCAAGGTCACGCAGCTGGAGGCCTCGCACTTTGACAGCCAGGTGGCCTATGCCGCGGTCAGCCGGCTGCGCGTGGACGACCTCAAGCCCTATATCTACCGCACGCGCGATGGCGGCAACAGCTGGCAGCTGCTGACCGCGGGACTGCCGGCGGACGCGCCGGTCAATGCCGTGCGCGAGGACCCGGCGCGCCGCGGCTTGTTGTTCGCGGCCACCGAGACCGCGGTATGGATGTCAGCGGATGACGGCGATCACTGGCTTTCCTTGCAGCTGAACCTGCCGCACACCTCGATGCGCGATCTCGCCATCCAGCAGCAGGATCTGATTGTCGCCACCCACGGACGCGCGTTCTGGATCCTGGACGACATCGGTCCGCTGCGCGCCTGGGCGGGCGCGGCTCAAAATGAACCGCAGCTGCTGCGACCGGCCGCGGCCATCCGCGCGCGTCGCAGCACCGGCACCGACACACCCATTCCGCCCGACGAGCCCGCGGGGCGCAATCCACCGAGCGGCGCGGTCATCGACTACTACCTGCCGACCGCGCAGAAGCAGGCACTGCGCATCGAGGTGCTGGATGCGGCCGGCAAACCGGTGCGCAGCGTGCAGAGCACGGATGCGCTCGGACCGAGCCCCGAGGAGCGCGTCGCGGAGATGATTCCGGCCTATTGGCTGCGCCAGCCCGCGCCGCTGGGCACCGACGCCGGGGCGCATCGCTTCATCTGGGACCTGCATTACGCGGCACCGCGCGCCGCGCACCGCAGCTATCCGATTTCCGCCGTGCCGGGCGACACGCCGCAGGAACCGCAAGGTCCGCTCGCGGTGCCGGGCGACTACGTGGTACGCCTGAGCATCGGCAAGCGCCACTGGGACCAACCACTCAAGGTGGTGCCCGATCCGCGCGTCGCCGTGGATGCCCGGGATCTTGCCGCCCAGCTTGCACTGGCGCAGCAGCTGGCGGATGCCCTGGATGCCAGCACCGACAAGCTGCTGCAGGCGAAGTTCATGCGCACCCAGCTCAAGGCGCTCAACGCGCAGGGCGCTGCTGCAAGTTCCGGCAAGGCCCTGGATGAGAAGCTCCAGTCGCTGCTCGAGCCTGCGGCCCACGGCGACGCCCCGCCGCCGCGCGGGCTGCGGCGCGTGAACGAGGACCTCGCCGGGCTGTACGGAGCGCTCAGCAGCGCCGATGCCGCGCCCACCCAGGCGCAGGCGGCGGCCGCAGCCCGCGTGCTGGCGGAGTGGCAATCGCTGCTTGCCTCCTCGGCGGGCATCTGGGCCCAGGACCTGCCCGCGCTCAATACCGCCTTGAAGAAGGCGCGCCTGCCGAGCGTGCGCAGCGAGGCGGTCCCGGAGGCCGGCGGCCAGACCGTGGACGAGGACTAGCCGCCGACCGCGCCGGCTACTTCGGGCTCACCGCGCGCCACAGCGCCAGTTGTGCCTGCAGCTTCTCGTGCAGGGAACGATACAGCGCCTGCTGCTGCTGGGTGGGCGCCGTGTCCGCATCCTCCAGCGTCTGGGCGAAGGCCGCGTATTGCTCGTTGAGCATGCCGGGAAAGGCGAGGTTGGCCTCGGAGCCATTCATGTTCACCTGCATGAGGGCTTGCTCGATCTCCTGGAGCTTCGCGTCCCGCCCCTGGGCCGCTGAGCTGCCCTTGAGCTTGGCGCGCCTGCTGCGGATGTCGTTCACGGCGCGGTGCAGGACATCGATGTCGTGGCTGGTCGCCAGCGCGAGCGCCGTCTTTTCCGCAATACCGGCCTCGCTGTGCGGGACGCGCGGGTCGGCCACGACGACCAGATCCGCGGTGCGGGTCCTGTCCCCGAGCTTCAGCCGCACCTGATAGCGCCCGGGCGCGACGATCGGGCCGCGCGGCGCCTGGTCCTCGTAGAAGGCGCCGGGAATCTGCACCGGGTCGTCCCAGCGCAGGTCCCAGACCATGCGGTTCATGCCGGCGTGCGCGGGTATCAGGTCGCTGGGCACGATGCGGTCGGGCCACTCCGGTGGCTGGACCTCCTTGTTGGTCTTGGTGCTGGACAGATGGCGCACCAGCCCGCCCTTGGCGTCGAGGATATCGACGGTCAGCTCCGAGGCCGCGGCGCCCTCGAGCACGTAGTCGATGACGGCCCCGGCGGGAGGATTCTCGCCAACCGGCCGGCGCGTATTCACTTCATCCGGGTAGTAGAGCCGCACGGCGTTCTCCGGCGTGTACAGCACCGGCGCCTTGGCGCCGGCCTGCGCCTGGCGCAGCGGCGTGAGGTCGTCGAGGATCCAGAACGCGCGCCCGTGGGTCGCCGCCACCAGGTCATCGCCATGTACGTCCAGGTCGTGGATGGGCGACACCGGCAGGTTCTTCTGCAGGGCAGACCAGTGCGCGCCGTCATCGAACGAGACGAACACGCCCAGCTCCGTGCCCGCGTACAACAGGCCACGGCGCACCGGGTCCTCACGCACCACGTGCACCACCGCCCCGGCGGGCAGGCCGGCGGCGATGGCGGTCCAGGTGTTGCCGTTGTCGGCCGTCTTCCAGGCATAGGGAGCGATGTCATCGAGCCGGTGCCGGTCGACCGCAATGTAGGCACTGGCCGCGTCGAAATGCGACGGCTCGGTCATGCTCACCGTGCTCCACTCCGGCATTTGCGCAGGCGTGACGTTGTGCCAGTGCGCGCCGTCGTCCTCGGTCATCTGCACCAGGCCATCATCGGTTCCCACCCACAGCTTTCCCTGGCGCAGCGGCGACTCGGCCAGTGCGAAGATGGTGTCGTAGTACTCGACGCTGGTGATGTCCTTGGTGAGCGGGCCGCCCGAGGCGGTCTGCTTGGTCTTGTCGTTGCGCGTAAGGTCGGGGCTGATGATCTTCCAGCTCATGCCCTGGTCGGTGGACTTCCACACCACCTCGGAGGCCGCGTACAGGCCGTCGGGGTCGTGCGGCGAGAGCATCAGCGGCGCGGTCCAGTTAAAGCGGTGGTCCAGTTCGCTCGCCGGGTGCCCGGAATTGTCGATGGGGTCCGGGCTGATGGACTGCGGCTGCATCGCGTGGCGGTTGAAGCGCGCGTACTGGTTCTCCGCGCTGCTGTAGATGATCTGCGGATCGCGCGGGTCCGGGACCACGAACCCGGACTCGCCGCCGCCGGCCGGGAACCAGTTGCGCGGCCCGATCACCCCTTCTGCATCGGCACTGGCGATCGCCAGATTGGTGTTGTCCTGCTGCGCGCCATAGACGTAGTAGGGAAACTGCCGGTCGGTGGCCACGTGGTAGAACTGGGCGGTCGGCTGGTTGTCCTGGGTCGACCAGGTCTTGCCGCCATCGAGCGAGACGCTGGCGCCGCCATCGTTGCCGTTGATCAGGCTGTTGGCATTGTTCGGATCGATCCACAACGCGTGGTGATCGCCGTGGGTTGCCGCCACCAGCTCGAAGCTCTTGCCGCCGTCCACCGAGCGCAGCATGCCGGTGTTGAGCGCATAGACGGTGTCGAGCGCCTTGGTGTCGGCATAGATCTTGGAGAAGTACCAGGCGCGCTGGCGGATGCGTCCGTCATCACTGATCCGGCGCCAGCTGGCGCCGGCATCGTCCGAGCGGTACAGGCCGCCGTCTTTCGCCTCGATCATCGCGTAGATGCGGTTCGAGTCCACCGGCGAGACGGCGACATCGATGCGCCCGAGGATACCGGCCGGCAGCCCGTGCCCGGTGAGCTGCACCCAGGTGAGGCCGCCATCGGTGGAGCGGTACAGGCCGCTGCCGGGTCCGCCGCTCGCAAACGTCCACGGCTGCCGCCGCACCTGCCACAGGGCCGCGTACACGATCTGCGGATTGTGGGGATCAGCGGCCAGGTCGATGGCCCCGGTGAGCTCATCCTTGTACAGCACCCGGCTCCAGGTCTTGCCGCCGTCGGCGGTGCGGAACACGCCGCGCTCGCTGTTCGCACCGAACGCGTGCCCGATGGCCGCGACCAGCACGACGTTGGGATCGTGCGGGTCGACGATCAGGGCACCGATCTGGCGCGTGTCGTCCAGGCCGATGTGGGTCCAGGTCGCGCCCGCGTCGGTTGACTTGAAGACCCCGGCGCCCCAGGTGACGTTGCCGCGCAGGTTTCCCTCGCCGGTTCCCACGTACAGGATGTCTGGGTTGCTGGCCGCGACGGCGATCGCGCCGATCGAGGCAGTCGCCTTGACGGCATCGAAAATCGGCTTCCAGGTAGCGCCCGCATCCATGCTCTTCCAGACACCGCCCGCGGCTGCCCCGAAGTAGAAGGTATTCGGCGCGCCCGGCACCCCGGCGACGGTCACGATGCGCCCGCCGCGGTACGGACCGATGCTGCGCCATTGCAAGGCGCTGAAGGCCTGCTCCTGAACCGTGGCATCGGAGTGAGCGGCCGGGACGGCCGCGTGCGCGGCGGCGAGCAGCCCGCAAGCCAGAAGTGCTGTGCCGATTTTCGCGAACATGGGAGCCCTCGCACGTGCGTAAAAGGAACGCAGCATACGCCTTTGCGCTTCGGCTCCGCGCGGTGCCGCCGTCGAGCGCGCCAGGGTCGTGCCGCCAAGGCTCCGGCGAGCCGCAAAGCCGCGAAAGGGCCGAGGAGGCTGATCTGCGCGACTCATTCCTGCCAGAATCCGCCAAGCCATGGTCACCCTGCCCGAAACCGCGATCCTGCTCACCGCCGCCGTCATCGCGGTGTCGCTGTTCCGCCTGCTGCGCCTGTCCTCGATCCTCGGCTACGTGGCCGCCGGGCTGGTCATCGGCCCGTGGGGCTTGAACCTGATCGGCGATGTCGGCCGCCTCTCGCAGGTATCCGAGTTCGGCATCGTGCTCTTGCTATTCATCATCGGTCTCGAGCTGCAGCCCACGCGGCTGTGGGTGATGCGCCGCAACGTGTTCGGCCTGGGCTCCGCCCAGGTCCTGCTGTGTGCGGCCGCCCTGGGGAGCGCGGCCTGGGCGCTGGGGCAGCCGCCGGTCACCGCGGGCATCATCGGCTTCGGCCTGTCGCTGTCCTCCACGCCGCTGGTGCTGCAGGTGCTCGCCGAACGGCGGCAGCTGAAGACTCAGCACGGCCGCGCCGCCTTCGGCATCCTGCTGTTCCAGGACCTTGCCGTGCTGCCGGTGCTGGCGGTGCTGCCGCTGCTGGTGCCCCACGATGCTTCGGCGCCGCACGGCGCCTGGGGCGTGCAGCTGCTGAAGCTCTTCCTGATCATCGCCGTGGTGATCGTCGGCGGCGGCCGTATCCTGCTGCGCCCGGCGCTGCGGATCGTCGCCCGCATCCAGGTGGCCGAGGTGTTCAGCGCGGCGGCGCTGCTGACGGTGATCGCCACCTCGCTGCTGGCCAAGTTCGCCGGCCTGTCGATGTCCCTCGGTGCCTTCCTCGCCGGCGTACTGCTGGCCGACAGCGAGTTCCGCCACGAGCTGGAAGCGGATCTGGAGCCGTTCAAGGGACTGCTGCTCGGCCTGTTCTTCATCGCGGTGGGCATGTCGGCAAACCTCGGCCTGCTGCGGCTCGAGCCGCTCACCGTGCTCGCCGTGACCGCCGGCTTCCTGGTGGTCAAGGTGCTGGTCATCTCGCTCCTCGGCCGCCTGAGCGGCATGCGCAGCGAGTCGGCGCGCCGCCTGGGCTTCTCGCTGCCCGCCGGCGGCGAGTTCGCGTTCGTGCTGTTCACGCTGGCCGCCCGCCAGCGCTTGCTGGACAGCCAGACCGCGGACCTGCTGGTGCTCGCGGTCACGCTGTCGATGATGCTCGGCCCCCTGCTGCTGCTCGGCTACGAGGCCGTCGTGAAGAACTGGCTCACCGCGGCGGCGCCGGTTTACGACAACATCGAGGAGCGCGACACGCCGGTGATCATCGCCGGCTTCGGGCGCTTCGGTCAGATCGTGGCGCGCGTGCTGCGCGTGAAGGGGATTTCCTTCACGGCGCTCGACAGCAACCAGACGCACGTCGACTTCGTGCGCCACTTCGGCAACCAGGTGTACTACGGGGATGCATCACGGCTGGACCTGCTGCGCGCCGCCGGCGCCCAGAGCGCGCAGTTCCTGGTGCTGGCGATCGACGACGTCGAGGCCTCCACGCGCACCGCGATCGTGGTGCGCGAGCAGTTCCCGCACCTGAAGATCTTCGCGCGCGCGCGCAACCGCCAGCACGCCTTCGCGCTCATGGATGCCGGGGTCAAGGATGTCATCCGCGAGACCTACGGCTCGAGCCTGGAGATGGCCGCCGCGGTGCTCGAGGCGCTGGGGGAAGCCCCTGCGCACGTCACCGAGGTGGTGCGCAGGTTCCGCGAACACGACGAAGCGACGCTGCTCGCCCAGTACGCCGTCAAGGAGGACGAAGCGAAGTTCCTCGCCACCTCGCGCGAGGCGGCCGAGCAGCTGGAGAAGCTGTTCGAGGCTGACCGCACCACCAAGGTGGAATAGTGGACGAGGCGCGCAGCGTGCGCGAATTCTGGTTCGGTGAGCTGCCGCTGTCCGCGCAGCAGCTGCAGCAGCGCATGCGCTTCTGGTTCGGCGCCGAGCCGACGCCGCCGCGCCGCGCGCGCGACGAGACGATCCGCAGCCGCTTCGGCGCGCTGCTCGAGCGCGCCGGCCGCGGCGAGCTCGCCAGCTGGGCCGACGGACCGCGGCGGCGCCTGAGCCTGGTGATCTTGCTCGACCAGTTCCCGCGCAACATCTACCGCGGCAGCGCCCGCGCCTTCGCCTTCGACACGCAGGCGCTGGCGCTGACCCTCTCGGGGATGCAGTCGGCCGCGGACGCGGCGCTGGATGTGGTGGAACGGGTCTTCTTCTACATGCCGCTGCAGCACGCCGAGAGCCGCGAAGTGCAGGATGAATCGGTAGCCGCCTACCGGCGCGTGCAGGCCGAGGCGCCTGCCGAGGTGCAGTCCTTCTTTGCCAGCTCGCTGCGCTCGGCCGAGCATCACCGCGCCATCATCGAGCAGTTCGGCCGCTTCCCGCACCGCAACCGGGTGCTCGACCGCGCGAGCACACCCGCAGAAGAGCAGTGGCTGGCCAGGAGCCCGGAGCGCTTCGGTCAGTAATCGCTCGCCAGGCGCTCCAGCTCGCGCACGCGCCGCTCGAGCGCGCGCTGCCTTTCCAGCAGCTCCAGTGCCAGGGCCGCACCGCTGACGTTCAGCCCCAGATCGCGCATGAGCGCGCCCACGATGCGCAGCCGCGGCAGGGCCGCCGCCGGCACCTGCCAGGTCCCGGCGCTGTGACGCGGCTCCAGCACCCCGAGCGCGGCGAGTTCCTGCACCGCATCGAAGTCGATGCGGCACAGCTGGCAGATCTCGGTCGCCCCGATCCAGTCACCCTCGGTGACCACGTGCGCCTCGAGCAGGTGTGTGACACGGACCATCTTCAGACTCCCAGGTCAGCGCGCGGATTGAACGGCAGCTTGGTGCGCAGCTCCTCGTAGACCGCCCGGGCCTCCGCGGTATTGGCCGGCGGCAGCACGATTTTCAGCTGCACGTACTCGTCCCCCGGCGGCTGGCCGGGCAGGCCGCGCCCGCGCAGCCGCAGTTTCTGCCCCGCCTGCGAGCCGGCGGGAATCTGCATGTGCACGGTGCCGCCGAGCGTCGGCACCGGCACCGAGGCCCCGAGCGCCGCCTCCCACGGGGCCAGGGGCAGGGTCAGGGTGACGTCGCGCCCGTCGAGGGCGTACAGCTTGTTCGGCAGGATGTGCGCCTCGAGGTACAGGTCCCCGGCCGGCCCGCCACCGGCGGCCGGCGCACCCTGCCCGGCCAGGCGGATCAGCTGCCCCTCGGTCACCCCGGCCGGGATCGTGACGCGCACGGTGTGGTTGCGCAGCTCGACCCGGCCGTCGGCGCCGGCCTCGGGTCGGCGCAGTTCCAGGGTGCGCGATGCACCGCGAAAGGCCTCCTCGAGCTCGATGTCCACGCGGGCGTGGTGATCGCGCGCGGCGCGCCCGCCGCCAGCCCCTTCGGCGAACCCGGCAGCGCCGAAAGGCGAGCCGCCGCCGAACAGCGAGGAAAAGAACTCGCTGTAATCGGCCTGCGCGAACTCCTCGGCGCCCCCGTTGCCGCTGCGCTGCTGGCCGCGGCGGCGTCCGGAAGCCCGCGGGCCGCCGGAGAACTCGTAGCCGCTGCCCCAGTCCGGGGGTGGCCGGAACTGTTCACCCGACTTCCAGTCCGCGCCCAGCTGGTCGTAGGCGGCGCGCTTCTCGGGATCCTTGAGGACCTCGTACGCCTCCTGAACTTCCTTGAAACGGGCCTCAGCATCGGCTTCTTTGCTGACATCCGGATGGAACTTGCGGGCAAGTCGCCGGTAGGCGGTCTTGAGGGCATCGGCGGTGACGCTGCGGTCGACACCCAGGATCTTGTAGTAGTCGCGGTATTCCATCGCCTCTGTCTGGGGCCTCCTCGCTTGAGATTCTAGCCGCACCGCCGCGGTGCGCGGCCACGTCCGCGCGCACCAGCGCAAGGCAGCAGCGCGGTCTGCGGGCCGCCGGGGAGGCCCGGCGCGGGCGCCCGCGCGGGGCACGGTTCTTGCTTTGCCGCTAGGGCGAACTAAGGACGGTTACCGATGATGCGCTTGTCCCGGCCCCCGCCGCTGAAGAACCTGCGGGCATTTTGCGCAGCCGCGCGCCACCGCAGCTTCAAGTACGCGGCCGATGAGCTGTGCGTGACTCCCTCGGCGGTCAGCCACCAGATGCGGGAACTGGAGGCGGCGCTGGCGATGCGCCTGTTCGAGCGCAAGACGCGCTCGCTCGAGCTCACCACCGCCGCCCACCGGCTGCTGGATGAGGTGGGGCCGCTGCTCGAGGCGCTCGACCGCACGCTCGCGCAGTTCGCGCGCCGCAACGGGCGCCTGAGCCTGCGCGTGCGCATGCCGGCGATGTTCGCCAACGAGCTGTTCATCCCGCGCCTGGCGCGCTTCTGCGCGGCGCAACCCCTGATCGATGTGCAGCTGGACACGCGCGACCCGCTGCCCGCCACGCACGCACCGACCGCGGATGTCTCGATCCTGCTGGCCGACAGTGCGCCGGCGGGCATGAAGAGCACGCGGCTGTTCTCCTCGCCACTGATCGCGGTGTGTGCACGCGAGCACGCCGCGCGCGTGGCGCAGCTCGGCCGTGAGGTATTCGGCACCCTCACGCTGCTCGTCGACCGCACCCGCCCGTTCGCCTGGGGCAGCTGGGCCGAGGAGGTCGGCCTGCAAACGCCCGAGCCCCGGCAGGTCATCGAGCTCGACACGATGAGTGCCGTGGTGCGGGCCGCCGAGCGCGGCCTGGGCGTGGCGCTGGTGCCGCAGGCGCTGTGCGAATCGCTGCTGCGCTCGGGCGCGCTGGTGCGCGTGTTCGCCGCGCAGCTCGCCACCACGAATGCCTACTATCTGGTGAGCCGGCCGAAAGATGCGGAAAAACCGCAGGTCAAGGCGCTGCTGCGCTGGGCGCTCGCGGAGTACCAGCGTGAGTGAGCGTCCATCATGCGTCGCGCCAATTCTTTTCGTTTGTCGCACTGCTCGGCGGTTCGTATCGTCACCTCGCGCTTTCGCCTGCGCGCCCAAGCGCAGTGACCCGGCAGAACTGACAGGAGCAACGACCATGGTTAGACATCGCAATCGCGGCAGGCACGCCCAGGCGGTGAGTCTCGGGCTACTCGCCGCGGCACTCATCAGCACCGGTGCAGCCGCTGCAGACAGGCCCGACGCCTTCGTGCTCGTCGCCTATAGCAACCGCGCCGGCGGCACGCAGATCGGCCAGGGTCAATACCTGAGCGCGACCCGGGCGAGCGCTGCGGGCGTGGCGGGTGATCCGGGCGCCCTGGCGACCAACCACTGCGTGGCGTTCGCCATGAGCGAGCAACTCGCACAGGCGCAGCTGGCCTGCGACAGCGCCGTGCAGGCCGCCTCCCGCGAGCAGGCCCAGCTGCCGTCGTGGAATCCACGCAGCCGCGCGCAGGGGGCGAATGCACAGGCGCTCGCCTACTCCAATCGCGCGGTGCTGCGCTGGCTGCACGCCGATGCGCAGGGCGCCCGGCAGGACCTCGCCCGCGCCCAGGCGCTGGCGCCACAGGCGACCTTCGTCATCCGCAACGTGAGTGCAATGCAAACGCACGAGAATGCAGCCCCCGCCCGGACCGCGAGTCTGGCGCAGGAGGCACAGAAATGACCGGAGTGGGAGACGGGGCATCACTTTCGATCCCCCTCGAGCGTATGCCTCGTCTCCTCTCCGATCGCAGACGGGAAGCCGCGCGCCCAGGGACGGGCGCGCGCACTAATGACCGGGGCGGGAGATCGGACCTCACTTTCGATCCCCCTCGAGCGTGGACCTCTCCCGCTCCGGGTCACCGAATGACCGCAGGCGCCACGCAGGCTGCCGCGCCCGAACGACCGGAGTGGGAGCCGGGGCATCGCTTCCGATCCCCCTCGAGCCTTGGCCCGTCTCCTGCTCCGGTTCACCAGATCTTCGGCCACCAATGACCGCCAGGCAGGCGGCCCCTTGGCCTGTCCGGAGCTGCGGGCATACCGCCCCCGGGGCAAAAAAAAGCGCCGCGAGGCGGGGGAAGTCGCATCGCGGCGCGCAGGAGCGAACACGGGGAAGTTGTTCGCAGCTGGGGATTACAAAGCAAGGCCTGTGCCAAGTCGTTAATTCTAATAAAAACAGTAAATTAGGTGACTTCAGGGGCCCTGCGGAGAGTGACCGGAATTGTCACTTTGAGACTTCGCGCAGCAAAGTCGGCCGTTAAGGACCGACCCCGTCTGGGGGCACCGACAGCCTCGTGAAACGGGGCGTCTAGCGCGGCAGGACCGGCACGCAGGCCTGGGCCTGCTCCTTGAGCGAATCGCACAGCGCACGGGCTTCGGCCTCCCCGGCCGCGGGCGCCTGGAGCCGGTAAAGCGAGCCGGAGCTGGTGCTGGCGACCACGATGCGCGGGGACTTGCCGTGCAGCTGCGCCCCGAAGCGACCCTGCAGGCGCTGCCACTCGTGGTCCGCGCTGGCCTGGCTGCCGAAGGCCCCGAGCTGGATCCCGTAGCCGCTGCCCACATCGGTCGTGGCGATGGCGCGCGTCTCCGTGCTCTGCGGGGCCGGCTGCGCCAGATCGGCCGGCGCGGCGGCTACCGCCACGCGCTCCGCGGCGAGCGGTGCGCTGGGTGCGGCGGGCGCGGGCGCCGCATTGCCGGTCGCCAGCTGCAGGGCGCGCACGCCGGTGCGGCCGGCGGCCACCGTGGCCTGTCGGGGCGCGTGCGGGGCGGATCCCAAGGAGAAGCCCTCGATGCGGATGCGTGCCTCCTCGGCCCACTTGCCGGCCGGGTGCTGAGCCAGGAACTTGCGGTAGGCATCAACGGTGGCGATGTCATCGGTGCGCTGCCAGTCCTGGTCCTCCTCCAGCTGCGCGATGCGGGCGCGCGCCTGTTTGGCGAGCTCGCTGTCGGCGTGCTGCTCGAGGAAGTGCGTGTAGCTCTCCGCGCTGTCGGCGGCCTCGGCCGAATGCCAGTCCTGCTGCTCGCGGCTGCACCCGGCTGCCAGGGCGGCCAGCAGCGCGATCAGCGTCACCCGCGGTGCACAGACTGTGATCATGGTCGGCCTTTTGGGGCTCTTTGGGCACGTATTATGACTGGGCAGCCCCCCAGGAGCACCGCATGAATGACAAGCGCCGGCTGATCGACCAGATCGGTGATTCGCCGACGTTTGTCGCCGAGGGCGTGCGCCTGACGGGTGACCTGGAGACGCCCGGCCCGCTGGTCGTGTGCGGCACCATCCGCGGCGACGGCCGCGTCGGGGGCATGCTGCGCATGTCGGTCACCGCCCAGTGGGAGGGGGAGATCCACGCCGCCGCCGGCGTGGTGGCCGGCCGGATCACCGGCCGGCTGGTCATCGAGGGCAAGCTCGAGGTGGCCGGCACCGCGGTCATCCGCGCCGACATCCACGCCCGCAGCATCGCGGTGGCCAAGGGCGCGGTCATCGACGGGGTCGTAACGGTCACCAGCGGCGAGCCGATCGTGCAGTTCGAGGAAAAGCGCGCGCGTTAGCGCGGGCAGCGCGCTCAGGTCACCGCGGCCAGCGACTCCTGCGCCTCGACACGCGCCCCGAGCAGCGTGAGGATGCGCCGCTCCAGCCATGTCGGGCCGGAGAGATGCTCGAAGAACCCGCAGTGCCCGCCGTGCCGGGTGACCGTCACGGACAGCCCCGGCGGGCGCGCCAGCTCGAGCAGTCCCGCGGCCGGGATGATCGGGTCATCCAGCGAGGTGATGATGCTCGAGGGCACCTTCAGATCGGCCAGCCGTGCGCCGGTGATGGCGTAGCCCTCCAGGTAGTCCTCCAGCGACGCGAACTCGGTGTGCCGGCGCACCAGCTCCGCGGTCATATTTTTGAGGTCACGCTGGCGCTTGAGCTCGCGGAAGTCGTAGGCCTCAGGCCAGGCCGCCTGCTTCTTCACCAGCGAACGCGTCCACTTGCGCACGAAGTAGGCCTCGTAGCCGGGGATGCTCTTCTGCAGCGCGTTCAGGGTCGTCACCGGGTCGAGCACCGGGGAGACCGCGACCACTCGCGCCAGCTCCAGGTTCGCCACCCGCGCCTGGGCGGCCACGCGCAGCATGAAGTTGCCCCCCAGGGAGAAGCCGACCAGCTGCAGCGGGCGGTGCGGGAACAGCTGCTGCAGCGAATGCACCGCCCCGACCACCTCCGGCAGGCGGCAGGAGTGGAACAGGTCGCGGTTCAGCTGGTGCGTCTCGCCGTGGTCGCGCAGGTTCAGCCGCACCACGTCGAAGCCCTGCTCGAACAGGCGCTGGGCGAGGGACAGCACGTAGAGCGATTCGGCGCTGCCCTCCCAGCCGTGGTTGAGGACCACCGGCAGACCGGTGCTGTGCGCGGGGCTGGAGAGGAAGGCCTGCAGGCGCACGCCATCGCCGCAATCGAGCAGCACCTCGCGCTGGGCGGCGAGCAGCGGCTGGGCGTGCCGGAGCACCCGGCCGCGCCGCCAGCCGGTGCTCGAGAGGATCGACTGGACGTGAGGGTTGCGCAGCCACCAGGGTGGCCGGAAGTCATCGTCGGCGGTCGGTGCAGGCAGGAGACTTGAGTTCAACGCAGGCGAATTTCAATTCTGTTGTTGGCGCTTCCGGCGCGGTTCCATTCCCCTGCCGTCAGCCCCCCGGAAACCGGCGGGTACGGCAGCGCGAGGCTCGCAGGATCGCCCACCGAGACCTGAACATCCAGTGCCCCGTGGGTGGAGCTGCGGATATCGCCGATGAGGTTGGCCAGCGCCAGCGGTATGCGCTGCGTGCTGCTCAGCGCCTCATCCGCGGGGTTGCCCACCAGGTCGCAGCGCGCATAGAGCAGTTCCTCGGGGGCCACCGAGTAGCCATCGCCTGCGTTGCCCATCAGGCAGAAGCGGCCGGCAAAGGTCCTGATGTCGACCACGCCGGTGGCATGCTGGCGCGCCAGCCGGTCGAGCAGCTTGCCGACGACCTCCAGCCGCGGGCCGCCGAGGGCATCGGCGCCGTAGGGGACCAGGGCACTGATGGGCTTGCTCTCCGCGGCCGGCGCGACAGCAGGTGCTGCGGCCGGCGCCAGCACCGGCGGGGCGAGGCTTGCGTGCTGGCGCGGGGCGAGCTGCGCCACCTGGGCAGTGAGGCTCTCGAGCGCCCGTTCGCTGCGCCACCACAGCCAGCTGCTCGCCAGGGCCACCGCCAGCGCGCCGGCGGCGATGAGCCAGGCCCACGGCGGCGCGGCCGGGCGCGCCGGCTCCGCCGGCAGCGTCAGCTCGCGCAGCAGCGCACGCACCTCGGCGGTGATGCGGTCGGTCTGCGTGTCGACGACGGCGATGAGCGCCCGGCGCAGTTCGGCGAAGTGCTCGCGCAGGGTGCTGTCGGTGAGGGGCCGGGGGGAGCTGGCCGCGCGCTCCTGCAGCTCGCCCACGGCGGCGCCGGCGGGCGTGAAGCTGGACTGCTCCGGCTCGCGCCGGTCCGGCACCAGGTGCAGCTGGTAGAGCACCTTGGAGACATCGGTGGGCTTGATCTGCTTGGGGAGCACGCCGAGCGCCCCGAGCGCGCGCGCCTGGCCCAGGTACAACTCACCTTCCTGCGAGGTATACATCATGATCGGGATGGTCGCGGTGCGCGGGTCGTTCTTGATCGCCTGCACGGCCTGCAGGCCGTCCATGCCCGGCATCTGGTGATCCATGAAGATCACGTCGGGGCGGTTGCTGCTCAGGTAGTCGATCGCCGCCTCGGCGCTCTCGGCACTGTCGACGTCGATCTCGTAGTCCTGCAGCACGCGCGCGAGGAACAGGCGTGCGGACTTGGAGTCGTCCACGATCAGTGCCCGCTTTGCGCTCATGTTCCGCTCCACACCCGCGCGTTCCAGACGCCCAGAAAGTGTAGCTCAGAACACCCCGGATGCAGCCCTGTCGCGGAGTTACGACGCCCGCGGCTTAGGCGGCGACGCGCTGCGTGCGCGGCCGCGCGCACACCTCGGCGTACAGCTCGGCCAGGCGGCGTGCCATCGTCGCCGCCGACCAGGTGCGCGCGTAGGCGCGCCCGCGGGCGGCCATGCCCTCGCGCAGGCCGGTGTCGCTGAGCACCCGCACCACCGCGGCTGCGAAGGCGGCCTGCTCCTCCGGCACCACCAGGGCGCCGCTGCCGGGCACCAGGATCGAGCGGGTGCCGAGCTCTGCGGTCGAGACTACCGCGGCCCCCTGCGCCATGGCCTCCAGCAGCACCAGGCCCTGGGTCTCGGTCCGCGAGGCAAACACGAAGGCATCGGCGGCTGCATAACAGTCCAGCAGCTGCGTGTCGCGCTCCAGGTAGCCGGCGAAGTGCACGCTGGCGCTCAGGCCGAGCGCTGCTACCTGGGCGCGCAGGCCCTCACGCGCCGGTCCCTCGCCGGCGATGACCAGCAGCGCCTGCGGCAGCTGTGCCCGCACGCCCCGCAGCACCTGCACCAGGAAGCCGATGTTCTTCTCGTGCGCGACGCGCCCGATATAGGTCATGACCGGGCGGTCCGCGGCGATGCCGGCGCGGGCGCGGAAGGCGGCGCCGTCGCCCGGGCGGAAGCGGTCGGCGGCCAGGCCCGTGGGCAGCACGTGGATCGGGGTGCGCACGCCATATTCATCGAGCACCGCGCGCATCGGTTCCGACGGGGCGATGAGTGCCTGCACCTGGGCGCACTGCGAGCGCGTGAAGTGGCGCGCGATGAAACGGCCGAGCGGGCGCGGCACGATGGGCAGGTAGTGGTGCAGGTACTCCTCGAAGAAGGTGTGGTAGGTGGCGATGCAGGGGATACCGCTCGCGCGCGCGAAGCGCACGCCGGCATAGTGGGCGATGAACGGGGTGTGGATGTGCACCAGGTCGAACTCACCGCGCGGCAGCGCCGCCAGCTGCCGCTGCAGCGCGCCCCAGGCCATGCGCCGGTCCTCCGGGTCCCCGGGCACGCCGCGGGCCGGGACGCGCAGCACCTGCGCGCCCTCGGCCGCAGCCTCGCCGGGGGCGTACTGCGGCGCCACCAGCAGCGTGCGCACGCCCGCGGCGCTGAGGTCCTGGCGGAAGGTGCGGATGGAAGTGGAGACGCCGTTGACGCGCGGGAAATAAACGTCGGAGATGAACAGGACGCGCACGCGCTAGGGGCGCCTGTGCCGCCAGCAAGGGGCCCTCGGTGAGCGCACCATGGCCCTAGAGCGCCAGTCCCGCGGCCGCCAGTGCGGCACCCAAGGCCGCGCCGGCGAGCACGTCCGACGGATAGTGCAGCCCGAGCACCACGCGCGAGGCGGCGATCAGCGCTGCCAGCGGCACGAGCACCCACATGAGCTCGGGGAAGTGCGCGCTCGCCTGCCAGGTAAAGCAGACCGCGTGCAGCGTATGGCCGGAGGGAAAGCTGTAACGATCCAGCGGTGCGCCGGCGCGATCGATCGCCGCGTGCGTGATGAAGGGCCGCTCGCGTACGAAGGTGCGCTTGAGGAACGAGTACAGAACGACACCGACCGCCCCGGTAAGCGCCATGACCAGCACCGGGCGCAGCGCCGCGCTGCCGTATAGCAGCGGCAGGACCGCCAGCAGGACGAGCCAGACGATGCCGTCGCCCAGGCGGCTGGCCACCTGGAAGATCCGTCGCGGCAGCGCGAAGGCGGCACCGCGGTTGAGCCTGCGGCACAGGCCGTATTCGGCGGCATCCACCCGCGCCATGAACGCATTGAGTCCCGTCGCTTTCATGTGTCCGTGCCTCCGGTGCGCGGCCCCAGTAAGTGACGTCTCCAGCCTCGGCTTGGGCGGAGTCAGCGGGATGACAGCAATGTGAAAGTTTCATTGCGCCCAAGGAGTTAGGCGCCTTATTTGGTGCTCTACATCACATAACCAGGGATCAGCCCCCGGCCCGGGCTCACCGGCGCCCGCTGAGCCTTGCCAGGGTGGCCTGGGCGAGCCGCGCCGCCGAACCGGCCCCGTGCTGGAAGTACAAGGACGGCTCGGTCAGTTCCAGCTCCAGCACCCGCGGCTCATGCTGTGCGCCGCGGATCAGGTCGATGCGCGCATACAGCAGATCCTTGAACGGGATGCCCGCCAGGATCTGCGCGCCCACGGCCAGTTCGTCGGCCCCCGGCACCCGCGCGGTGATCTCCTCCGCCGCGAACAGCGCGGCGGTGGCGCCGGCGCCCAGGGGCAGCAGCGGCCCCTTGCGGAAGGCATGGCTGAAGGCGCCCGCGATGTACACCAGCGCGGTCTCGCCGCTGCGGTCGACGCTCGGCAGGTAGGGCTGCAGCAGGAGGCTGCGGCCGGCGGCCAGCAGCGGCCGCATATGCGCAAGGATCTCCGCGTGCGCACCGCGCGCGTGGCGCCGCGCATCGCGCGATCCTGCGCCCACGGCAGGTTTCACCACCAGCTCGGGGCTGTCGTAGCGGGCAAGCAACGGCGCCAGCTGCGCCTGCGGATCCATGTGCGGTTCGACGAAACCGCTGGGCACGATCGGCACGCCCAGCTGCGCCAGATCCTCCAGGTAGTGCTTGTCCGAGTTCCAGCGCACCACCGGCGGCGGGTTCAGCAGCTGCGTGACGGCGGCGGTGCGCTCCACCCACTCGAGGAACTCGCCGATGCGCTCGGTGTAGTCCCAGGCCGAGCGCAGCAGGGCGGCATCGAATCCTGCCCAGTCGACCTCGCGGTCGTCCCACACGGTCACCTGGGCCTGCGCACCGTGCGCGGCGAAGGCGGCTAGCAGCGGCGGCAGGTCCTCATCCAGCGCGCGCGCTGCGCGCGCGCTCACCAGCGCAACCCGCGCGCTCAATCACGAATCCCGGTGCCGCGGTTCATGAGGGCCACGCACGTCGCGAACAGCAGCACCGCGGCGGCTGTCATGAGTGCGAAGGCGCCCCCGACGTGCACGTCGGACACACCCAGGAAGCCGTAGCGGAAGGCGTTGACCATGTAGAGGATGGGGTTGAAGTAGGACAGTTGCCGCGCCCACTCGGGCAGCAGGCTGATCGAGTAGAACACGCCGCCGAAGTAGGTGAGTGGGGTGAGCACGAAGGCGGGGATCCAGTTCACCTGGTCGAAATTCTTCGCATACAGCGCATTGAGGAATCCGGCGAGCGCGAAGGTTATCGAGGTCAGGAACAACGCGGTGACCAGCACCAGTGGGTGCTCGACATGCAGATGCGTGAACACCAGGGATACGACCGTCACCGCCGCCCCGACAAGCACGCCGCGCACCAGGCCACCGACTGCGTAGCCGGCCACGATCAGCCAGTTGGGCAGCGGCGAGACCAGCAGCTCCTCCACGTGTTTGCCGAACTTGGCGCCGAAGAAAGAGGCAACGACGTTGCCGTAGGAGTTGGTGATCACCGACATCATGATCAGGCCTGGGGCGATGTACTGCTTGTAGTCGAAACCGCCCATCACGCCCACGCGGCGCCCGATGAGGCTGCCGAAAATCGCAAAGTAAAGCACCGCGGTGACGGCCGAGGGCACGATCGTCTGCGCCCAGATGCGGATGATGCGCCCGTACTCGCGGATGACGATGGTCTTGAAGCCGACCCAGCGGACCCGGTTCATGTTTACGCGTGGCGCGGCCACCGCCGCCACCGCGCTCATCGCGCCGCCCCGCCGAGCGCGCGGGCGCTGTGCTCGGCCGCCACGCGGGCCGCGCCGCCTTCCACCAGGCGCATGAAGATCTCTTCCAGCCGGTTCACCTTGTTGCGCATGCTCGTGACCACGATGCCCATGGCCGACAGGCGCGCGAAGATGTCATTTAGGCTCTCCTCCTTGGAGATCTCCACCTCGAGCGTGTGGTCATCCACCAGCCGCGTCACGTAGTCATCGAGCTGCGGCGCCTGGGCAAGCGAGTCGCGCAGGTTGAGCACGAAGGTCTCCACGTGCAGGCGGCGCAGCAGGCTGCTCATGCGGTCGCGCTCGACGATGCGCCCGCCGTTGATGATGGCGATGTTGCGGCACAGGGTCTCGGCCTCCTCCAGGTAGTGGGTGGTGAGGATGATGGTGGTGCCGCGCTCGTTGATCGCGCGCAGGAAGTCCCACATGGAGCGGCGGATCTCGATGTCCACCCCGGCGGTGGGCTCGTCCAGGATCAGCAGGCGCGGCTCGTGCATGAGGGCGCGCGCGATCATGAGGCGGCGCTTCATGCCGCCGGACAGGCCGCGCGACATGCCGTTGCGCTTGTCCCACAACTGCAGCTGCTTCAGGTACTTCTCGGCGCGCACGCGCGCCACCGCGCGCGGGATGCCGTAGAAGCCGGCCTGGTTGACGACGATCGTGAGCGGCGACTCGAACATGTTGAAGTTGATTTCCTGCGGCACCACGCCGATGCAGGCCTTCGCAGCCTCGAGCTCGCTGTCGATGTCGTGGTCGAAGACGCGCGCGACGCCGGCGGTCTTGTTCACCAGCGAGGTGATGATGCCGATCAGGGTGGTCTTGCCGGCCCCGTTGGGTCCGAGCAGCGCGAAGAAATCGCCCTGCTCCACGTCCAGGTCGATGCCCTGCAGCGCCTGCACGCCGTTCCTGTAGGTCTTGGTGAGTCCGCGTACCGAGAGTGCATTCATGATCGAAGGATCGGGGGTCGCGCGCGGGAGCGCAAGTAAGACCGGCGCGCACTGCGCGCGCCAGCTTGTAGTGTCGGGTGCGCCGCCGCGCGGGCCCATGCCTCCGGCGGGGTATTGACGGTTCGCCCGCGCGCCGCGTGCGTCTCAGCTGGCGGTCTTGAGGAACTCGGCAGGCTCGGGGATCTCGTCGGTCTGCTCGTGGAAAGACCAGCCATCGCGGCCGCGGCCCTTGCTCAGGTACAGCGCGATGTCCGCCCGGCGCACGGCGTGGTCGTGCGAGTAATGCCCGCCCGGATCCACCGTCGCCACCCCGATGCTCACCGTGAGGTAGGGGCGCGTGGCCGAACCGGCGTGTGCTATCCCCAGGTCGGCCACCGCCTTGAGCACGCGCGCCGCCGCGGCGGCGGCCTCGCTGCGGTCCCCGCCGACCAGGATGGCGATGATTTCCTCGCCGCCGTAGCGCGCCACCATGTCCAGCGGCCGGCGGCGCGCGGCGCTGCTGATCGCGCTGGCGACCTCCTTCAGGCAGCGGTCGCCGGCCTGATGACCGTAACGGTCGTTGTAGGCCTTGAAGTGGTCGATGTCGATCAGCAGCACGGACACCGGCAGGCGCGCGCCCTGGGCGTGTTGCCACAGGTTCTTCGCCTGGTCCTCCAGGGCCGCGCGGTTGAGCAGCCCGGTGAGCCCGTCGTGCATGGCCACTTCCGCCAGCCGCCGCCGCTCCAGGAAGGCAACGCGGTTGGCGTACTCGAGCGCATAGCAGCCCGCCCCGCCGATGAGGTTCGCGGAGAACAGTACGAACAGCGAATAGGTCGCCACCGTCGGGGCGATCAGGCCCAGCAGCGCCGCGCTTGCGTAAGCGGCGATCAACAGCAGGTTGGTGCGCACTGCCGCACCGAAGGTGAGCCCGATCATGAAATAGAAGTAGAAGGCGGCGAGCAGCAGCCGCGCGGCCACCAGCGGCAGTTGCGCCGGGGTCGCCTCGACGGCCATGAGCACCGTGCCCACGCCGAACAGCGGCGCGGCCATCTGTATGGCCGGCTGGTACCAGCGCAGGTAGAGCCGCGGCGCGGTGAGCAACAGCATGATCAGCACCAGCGGCAGCTGCAGCCCGAAACGCCAGATGTCAGGCTTGGCAAGGCGCGGCCCGACCAGCAGCAGGTGATCGATGACGGCGAAGCCGAGCACGCTCGAGAGCGCGACCACCAGGCTCACGCGCACCCACAGCCGTGCCGAGGTGCGGTAGCTGTGGATGAACTGATGCTCGAGTTCCGGCTCGCGGAAACGCAGCCGCAGGCGCAGGAGTCGGCCCAGGCCCGCAGGGATGGTCTCAGTCTCCGACGTGCGCACGCGCCGCCCCCTTAAGGCGACCGACTCGACTTCTAAGGTCGCGGGTCGGCCTCGCGCTCCTGGGTCCCGGAAGCGTCCTTCACGCGGGTTCGCCAGACATCGTACGGATCCCACCCTGAGCGGGTCCGCGTCAGCAAATCCAGATCGTCCTCGGTCCCCGCGAAATCCTCGTTCGCTGCCAGTGACTCCCGCGGATCAGCGGGAAGTCCTTCCGCAGTCTTGCCCTGCATCGTCGTGCGCTCCTGCTTGTTTTCGACGTGTCCCGACGTTCGAGTTCTTGTCGTCCATTGCCTGGTCGGCCTTCCATAGTGCGACCTAGGGCTGGCAAGTTTATGTCGTCCGGTGGGCAAAAGCGAATGTCAAAGTGTCTGATTATGTTACGTTAATGTTACGTTGCCGCTTTCCAACAACCGACACGGTGTCAGTTCTCGAAGTAGCGTGCGAGGTACTCCTCGAAGGTCCCGCGGTCGGTGTCCTCGATCTGTTTCTGGGCAGCGAGGGACTCCTGCGCCTGGCGCCCGAACTCGGTCAGTCGCTCCTCGTTCGGCGGGTACAGGTCCAGGAAGTAGGCCTTGTGCGCCGCAGACATGCGCAGCGCGAGGTTGAAGAAGGACTCCCCGGCGTTCAGCTCGGTCATGAGCCTTGCCGAGGGGGTCAGCGCGGCATCCTCGATCTTCGCCGCCTGGGTGGCCAGGGCCTGCGAGTAGGGCCGGGAAGGGTCGCCGTGGTCGAGCATCTCGCACAGTCCTGACATGGAGTCGAGCAGCTCGCGGGCCCAGCCGAGCATGGGCACCTGGCGGCCCTCGCGGGTCAGCGTCAGCCCCGGCTCGCGCCCGCGGCGCGCCACGGTGACGTGGTTCTGGTCGAGCGCGGCCTGCTCGGAATCGGCGATCGGGGCGCTCTCCTTCATCAGGCACAGCGCCAGGAAGGCCTCGAGGAAGCGCAGCTTGTTCTGGTTCACCCCGACCGGGTCGAAGGCGCTGACATCCAGCGCTCGCACCTCGACGTACTCCACGCCCGCGCGGCGCAGCGCCTTGGTGGGGCGTTCGCCCGAGCGCGCCACCCGCTTCGGGCGGATGAAGCTGTAGTACTCGTTCTCGATCTGCAGGATGTTGGCGTTGAGCTGCCGGTACACCCCGTCCACCTTGACCCCGAGGGCCTCGTAAGGGGGGTGCGGCGTGGAGATCGCGCGCGTCAGGTCGCGGTTGTATTCCTCGAGGCTGTTGACCGAGACCGCCAGGCCGGCCTGGTTGCGGTTGCGGTAGCCGACATCACTCATGCGCAGGCTGGTGGCGTAGGGCTCGTAGGCGGTGCCGGCGCCGAAGTCCGGCAGCGAGATCTCGCCTCGGCCGCGCAGGAAGGACTTGCATACCACCGGCGAGATGCCGAACAGGTACAGCACGATCCAGCCGTAGCGGCGGTAGTTGCGCAGCAGTTCGAAGTAGCTGGCCGAGACAAAGGCAGCGCCGCGTTCGCGCGCCTCGCGCACCGCGGCGTATGCCTCCCAGAACGGCTGCGGAAACGAGTAGTTGAAGTGCACGCCCGAGATCGCCTGCATCATGCGCCCGTAGCGCAGTCCCAGGCCGTTGCGGTAGATGGTCTTCATGCGCCCGACGTGCGAGCTGCCGTACTGCGCCAGCGGGATGTCCTCGTCGCGCTCGATGGCGCAGGGCATGCTGGTCGCCCACAGCAGCTCATCGCCCAGGTGCCGGTAGACGAACTGGTGCAGGTCCAGCAGGTACTGCAGCAGCTCCCAGCTCTGGGTGAACGCCGGCGTGACCAGCTCGATCAGGCTCTCCGAGTAGTCGGTGGTGATGTTCTCGTTGGTCAGCGCCGAGCCGAGCCCCCGCGGGTGCGGCGTATAGGCGAGCCCGCCCTGGGGACGCACGCGCAGCGACTCCTTCTCCACGCCCTTGCGCCCGCCCTGCAGGATCTGCGGCGCCCCGCTGTTCGCCAGCGCTGATATGCGTCTTTCAAAGACGCGGTCGATGCCCGGTCTGCTCATGGGTTGGGCGGGCTACCAGCGCATGCGCCCGCTGAGGGTCGCGAACAGCATCGTGAAGTCCCCGCGCAGGCTGTACAGCGGGTGCCGGAAGGTCGCCGGGGCGTTGTGCTCGAAGAAAAAGTGCCCCACCCAGGCGGGCAGGTAGCCGGCGGCGACTGCCAGCGGCAGCAGTTCCGCCCGCCCGCCCAGCAGGGCCAGCACGGCGATGCCCAGCGCGAGCAGCGTGCCGCCGACATGCAGCCGCCGCGAGGTCGGATTGCCGTGCTGCGCCAGGTAATAGGGGTAGAACTCGCGAAAGTTCGCGAACTGGCGCGGCCGGGTGCTACTGGATGAGGCGGTCATGTTCCCGTCGTGAGTTGGCGCAGCGGCCGCAGTTGGGCCGGGCACGCCGATTGCTGTCTTGGTGCTTCGATTTGAGGCATCTTGCCGCCTTAGGTCGCGTTCGCGCAATTGCCCTATGGAGTGACGGCAGCATGATCGGAATCATCGGTGGCACCGGCCTGTACGCCATGCCGGGCCTGGAGTCGGTGCGCACCCAACAGGTGCGCACGCCCTTCGGCGAGCCCTCCGCGCCGCTGGTGCACGGCACCCTCGGCGGCCGCGAGGTGGTATTCCTCGCCCGCCACGGGCTCGGGCACCAGTTCCTGCCGGGGGAAATCAACTTCCGCGCCAACATCTGGGCGCTCAAGAGCGCCGGCGTGCGCACCGCCATCGGTGTCTCGGCAGTCGGCAGCCTGCGCGCTGAGATCCGTCCCGGAGACCTGTCGCTGGTATCGCAGTACCTGGACTTCACCAAGGGCACGCGCGCGCCGAGCTTCTTCGGCGGCGGACTGGTGGCGCACGTCTCGACCGCGCAGCCGGCCTGCGCGGCCACCGCCGCGCTGATCACCCGTGTAGCGCAGGCCCGTGCGGTGCCGCTGCACCAGGACAAGACCTACGCGTGCATCGAGGGCCCGCGGCTGGGAACCCGCGCCGAAAGCCTGTTCCTGCGCAGCGCCGGCGCCGACCTGGTCGGCATGAGCAACGTGCCGGAGGCCTTCCTCGCCCTGGAGGCGCAGATCGGCTACTGCACGATTGCACTGGCGACCGACTACGACTGCTGGCTCGACGATCCCACGCAGCATGTCTCGGCCAGCCAGGTGCTGGGACTCTTTCAGGCAAACCTGGCGCGCGTGCAGGAGCTGCTGGCCGGGTGCATCGCCGCGCACACCGAGGATGAGTCGCGCCCGTGCCGCCGGGCGCTACGCGAGGCGCTGGTCACCCGGCGCGAGCACATGACGCAGGCGCAGCGCGAGCTGGTCGAACTGCTCGGCCGCTGACTAGCGCTCGAGGATCGCGGTCACGCCCATGCCGCCGGCGGTGCACACCGAGATCAGGCCGCGCTTGGCGTTGGCATCGCCGGACAGGATCTTCGCCAGCGCGCTCACGATGCGCGTGCCGGTGGCGGCGAAGGGATGGCCGAGCGCGAGGCTGCCGCCCTTGATGTTGAGCTTGGCGCGGTCGATGCTGCCGAGCGCCGCGGTGAGGCCGAGGGCGTGGCGGCAGTAGTCGGCCGACTCCCACGCCTTGAGCGTGCACAGCACCTGCGCGGCAAAGGCCTCGTGGATCTCGTAATAGTCGAAGTCCTGCAGCGTGATGCCGGCGTCGCGCAGCATGGCCGGCACCGCGTAGGCCGGCGCCATCAGCAGCCCTTCCTTGCCGCTGGCGAAGTCCACCGCCCAGACCTTGCCATAGCGCAGGTAGGCGAGCACCGGAAGGTTGTGCTTGGCGGCCCACTCCGGGGTGGCCAGCAACACGGCACTTGCGCCGTCGGTGAGCGGGGTGCTGTTGCCGGCGGTGAGCGTGCCATCGGCGACGAAGCTCGGGCGCAGCTTGCCGAGCCTGTCCAGACTGGAGTCCGGGCGCACGTTGTTGTCGGTCTTGAGACCCAGGTACTCCACGACCAGGTCATCGTAGAAGCCGTCGCGCCAGGCGGCGGCGGCCTTCAGGTGGCTGTCATAGGCCAACAGGTCCTGGTCGGTGCGGCTGATCTGCCAGCGCTTGGCCATGATCTCCGTGCTCTGCCCCATCGACAGTCCGGTGCGCGGCTCGACCACCGCCGGCAACACCGGCTTGAAATGCTTGGGCCGCAGGTCGAACCAGGGCGTGAGGCGCTGCAGCGCGCTGCGCCCGCGGTAGCTGCGCAGCAGCAGCTGCTGGTAGGAGTGCGGGTAGAGGATCGGCGCGTCGCTCACGGAATCGACTCCGCCGGCGATGCCCACCTCGATCTGCCCGAGGGCGATCTTGTTGCCGATGTCGATGGCCGCTTCCAGACTCGTGCCGCAGGCACGCTGCAGGTCAAGCCCGGGGGTCTGCGGGTCAAGGCTCGTCGAGAGCACGCTCTCGCGCACCAGGTTGTAATCGCGGGGATGTTTGATGACCGCGCCGGCCGCGACGTCGCCAAGACGCTCACCCGCCAGCTTGAAGCGCTCCACCACGGCGCGGAACACCGCGGTCAGCATGTCCTGGTTGCTGGCAGTCGCGTAGGCGGTGTACGAGCGGGCGAAGGGGATGCGTACGCCACCTACGATAGCGACGCGCCTGATTGCGGGTCCGACCAGCATGACTGCTCCTGAGTGCGTCGCGGGTTAGAATGCCACGGGGCTTCAGGCGAAGCCATGGAGTCAACACGTGGGTGAGTTCAGCACGATCATGGCCCGCGATGGCCACGAGTTCCAGGCGTGGCTGGTGGCCGCCGCCGGGCGTCCGCGCGGGGCGGTGGTGCTGCTGCAGGAGATCTTCGGGGTGAATGGACATATTCGGGCCGTGGCGCAGGATTTTGCGGCCCAGGGATACACGGTCATTGCACCCTGCCTGTTCGACCGCATACGCCGCGGCATCGAGCTCGGCTATTCGCCAGCGGAAGTCCAGGAGGGGGCCGGGTACCGCGCCCAACTCAAGCCCGAGACCACGATGAAGGACATCGCCGCAGCCACGGCGGTCGTGCGCAATTCCGGTCGCACGGCCACAGTTGGTTACTGCTGGGGGGGCATGCTGTCCTACCTTGCCGCCGGCCAGCTGCCGCTGAGCTGCGCAGTCGTCTACTACGGCAAGGTCGCGGCATACCTCGAGCAGAAGCCGCGCTGTCCGGTGCTCTTTCACTTCGGGGCGCAAGACCAGAGCATCCCGGCTGCCGATGTGGAGGCCACGCGTGCCGCCACCCAGCCCCCCTCGGTCGTGAACCTCTACGAGGGCGCCGGCCACGGCTTCAACTGCGACCAGCGCCAGAGCTACGACCCGCAGGCCGCAGCCCTGGCGCGCACCCGCACCCTCGAGTTCCTGGGCCGCTACCTGGCCGGGGACGGCGCCGCCAAGGAATGAACAGCCGCCATGAAACTGCGTGATCCGGAACTGCTGTGCTCCCGGGCCTTCATCGGCGGGGAATGGGTGGGGGCCGACAACGGCGCGACCCACGGGGTCATCAACCCGGCCACGCGCCAGGTCATCGGCACCGTGCCCGTCATGGGTGCGGCTGAGACGCGCCGCGCCATTGCCGCCGCCACGGCCGCACAGCCGGCCTGGGCAGCCCGGACCGCCAAGGACCGCGCGCTGATCCTGCGCCGCTGGTACGAACTTCTGATGAGCAACCAGGACGACCTGGCCACGCTCATGACCGCCGAGCAGGGCAAGCCGCTGGCGGAGTCCAAGGGCGAGATCGCCTACGGCGCCGCCTTCATCGAGTGGTTCGCCGAGGAAGGCAAGCGGCTCTACGGGGACACGATCCCCGGCCATGCCCCGGACAAGCGCATCCTCGTGATCCGCCAGCCCGTGGGCGTGGTCGCGGCCATCACGCCGTGGAACTTCCCGCTGGCGATGATCACGCGCAAGGCGGGCCCGGCGCTGGCCGCCGGCTGCACCTTCGTATGCAAGCCGGCGACCCAGACTCCCTACTCCGCGCTGGCCGCGGCCCTGCTCGCGCAGCGTGCCGGCGTGCCGCCCGGGGTGCTCAACATCGTCACCGGCGAGGCCGCGGCGATCGGCGGGGAGATGACCTCCAACCCGAGCGTGCGCAAGCTCACCTTCACCGGCTCGACCGGCATCGGCAAGAAGCTGATGGCGCAGTGCGCCGGCACGATGAAGAAGGTCTCGCTCGAACTGGGCGGCAACGCACCCTTCATCGTCTTTGACGACGCGGACCTGGATGCCGCCGTGAGCGGCGCCATCGCCAGCAAGTACCGCAACACCGGGCAGACCTGCGTCTGCGCGAACCGCCTGCTGGTGCAGGCCGGGGTCTACGAGGCCTTCACCGCCAAGCTCGTGAAGGCGGTGGCGCAGCTGCGCGTGGGCGACGGCCTTGCAGGGGTGACCGACCAGGGCCCGCTGATCGATGACAAGGCGCTCGCCAAGGTCGAGGAGCATCTGGCGGACGCGGTGGGCAAGGGCGCGCGCGTCGTGCAGGGCGGCAAGCGCCACGCCCTCGGCGGCAGCTTCTTCGAGCCCACGGTGCTCACCGATGTCACCCCGGCCATGCTGGTCGCGCGCGAGGAAACCTTCGGCCCGCTCGCCCCGCTGTTCCGCTTCGCGACCGAGGCCGATGCCATCCGCATGGCCAATGACACCGAGTTCGGGCTCGCTGCCTACTTCTACACGCGTGACCTGGCGCGCTCCTGGCGCGTCGCCGAGGCACTCGAGTACGGCATCGTCGGCCTGAACACCGGGCTGATTTCCACCGAGGTCGCCCCCTTCGGCGGCATCAAGGAATCGGGCACCGGGCGCGAGGGCTCCAAGTACGGGATCCTCGACTACACCGAGCTGAAGTACCTGTGCGTGGGCCTGTCCTGAGGATGGCGGCCATAGGCGGCGGCAGCGCTGCTGCGTTATCGTGAGCGCCATGCGCTACACCAGCCACGCGGGCCCTGCCGGCGGCAACCCCGAGCGTATCGGCATCCTGCTGGTGAATTCCGGGACGCCGGTAGCCGCCACCGCGGCGGGGGTGCGCGCCTTCCTCGCCCGCTTCCTCGCCGACCCGCGCGTGATCGAGCTGCCGCGTGCCGTGTGGCTGCCGGTGCTGTGGGGCGTGATCCTGCCATTTCGGCCGCGGCGCATCGCGCGCAAGTACCGCAAGATCTGGACCGCCACCGGCTCGCCGCTGCGCGAGCTGTCCGAGCAGCTGCGGCGGGAGCTCACCGCCGTGCTGGCGCAGCGCATGCTCGCGCCGCTGTCGGTCGAAGTCGGCATGCTCTACAGCCCCCCGGACGTGCAGCAGGCCCTGGAGCGGCTGCGCGCCAGCGGCGCGCAGCGCATCCTGGTGCTGCCGCTGTTCCCGCAGTACTGCGCGGCCACTGGCGGGGCGGTCTTCGATCAGATCAGCGGCCAGCTGCGCCGCTGGCGCGCGCTCCCGGACCTGCATTTCGTGGCCGACTACCATGATCACCCCGGCTACATCGAGGCGCTGCGCGAGAGGGTCACGGCCCACTGGGACAGCCGCGGGCGCACCGCCCATTTGCTCATGTCCTTCCACGGCATCCCGGAGGACTATGTGCGCCGCGGCGACCCGTACCAGCGCCAGTGCCTGCGCACCGCGCGCCTGCTGGCCGATGAGCTGCTGCTGCGCGAGGGCGAGTGGAGCGTGAGCTTCCAGTCACGCTTCGGGCCGCGCGACTGGCTCCAGCCCTATACCGCCACCGTGCTGGCCGGGATGCCGGCGCGCGGCGTGCGGGAGGTGACTCTGGTGTGCCCGGGCTTTGCCGTGGACTGCCTGGAGACGCTCGAGGAGATCGCGCTCGAGAACCGCGCGGTGTTCATGCATGCCGGCGGCGAGCGCTACGAGTACGTGCCGGCGCTGAACGCCTCGGCGGCGCACGCCCGCTGCCTGGCCGACCTCATCGGCGAGCGCTGCCGCGGCTGGACACACGCTGCGCGCGAACCGGCGGCGCGCGGGGCCCCGGCCTGATGAGTGGCGCGCCGCTGCCCCTGCTGGGAACCTTCCACGAGCTGAGCCTCGCGGTTCCGGACGTGCGCACCAGCGTGGATTTCTACGAGCGCCTGGGCTTCACTCAGGCCAACACGACCGACACCTACCAGCACCCCTACGGGGTGCTCACCGACGGGCGGCTGGTCATCGGGCTGCACCAGCGCCCGGGTCCCTCGACGGTGCTCACCTTCGTGCGTCCCGGGGTGGCCGGCGCGCTGCCGGCGTTTGCGAACGCGGCGCTCGAGCTCACCGTGTGCCGCACCGGGGATGAGGTGTTCAACGAAGTCGGCTTCGAGGATCCCTTCGGCCATGCGGTGGCGGTGCTCGAGGCACGCACCTACTCACCCGCCGACCACCCCGAGACTGCGGTCAGCCTGTGCGGGGACTTCGCGGAGGTCAGCTTGCCGGCGAGCGACTTCGCCACCGCCCAGGCATTCTGGGAACCGCTCGGGTTCGTGGCCGCCGAGGAGGTGCAGGCGCCCTACCCGCAACTGGCGCTGACCAGCGATCACCTGGATATCAGCTTCCACCGACCGCGGCTGCACCTGCAGCCGATGCTGGTGTTCCGCGAGCCGGACATGGCCGCGCGCATCGAGCGCCTGCGCGCCCAGGGCTTCGCGCTCAGCACCGCCCTGCCGGACAGCCAGAGCCCGGCCGCGTTCCTGGAAAGCCCTGACGGCACGACCCTGCTGCTGATCTGCGGGGAGCAGTAGGTGCGGCCGCGCCTGCGGTGAACGCCCCGTAACCTGCGATGATCCGCGGCACGCCGCGGGCGCCCGCCGGGCGATAATCGCCGCACCGCTATGTCAGTCGTTTCGCGCATAATCCACTCAAGAGTGCCGCAGAGCACATTCACTTCACCTGAAAGGATCCTTCATGCGCCGCAGCCAATCGCTCGCCGCCTTGCTGGTGCTGTTGCTGTCGGCGCCGGCCTTCGCCGATGAGGGCATGTGGACGTTCCACGACTTTCCCGCAGCGAAGGTCAAGCAGGCACTGGGTGTCGAGCTGGGCAGCGCCTGGCTCGACCAGGTACGCATGGCCACCATCCGGCTGTCCAACTGCACCGCCTCGTTCGTCTCTGCCGAGGGGCTGATCCTCACCAATCACCACTGCGCGGAGAGTTGTCTGGATGAGAATTCCGCCAGCGGCCACAACCTGGTGGGCGAGGGTTTCCTCGCGCGCACCCGCGAGCAGGAACTCAAGTGCAGCCAGCAGATCGCCGATGTGCTGATGGAGATGGAGGACGTCACCCCCAAGATCCAGGCGGCGCTCGCGGGGCTGGCCGCCAAGGCGGCCAACGACAAGCGCAAGGCCACCATTACGCAGCTGGAACAGGCGTGCGAGCAGCAGAGCCGCACTGCCCAGACCGGGTCGCGCAAGTGCGAAATGGTGAACCTGTACGAGGGCGGCCAGTACTGGCTGTACAAGTACCATCGCTACACTGACGTGCGGCTGGTGTTCGCACCCGAGCGCGCCATTGCCGCCTTCGGCGGCGACCCGGACAACTTCCAGTTCCCGCGCTGGTGCCTGGACATGTCGGTGCTGCGCGCCTACACCCCCGACGGCAAGCCCGCCGTGACGCCCGCATTCCTGCGCTTCCGCGCGGAGGGCCCGAAACTCGACGAAGCGGTGTTCGTCTCCGGACACCCGGGCAGCACGCAGCGGCTGCTGACGGTTGCCGAGCTGGAGAACCTGCGCAACTTCTACCTGCCGCAATGGCTGCTGCGCAACTCCGAGCTGCGCGGCCGCATCATCCAGTACGGCAAGACCGGCCCCGAGGCGCACCGCATCGTCGAGGACCCGCTCAACGGTATCGAGAACTCGATCAAGGTGCGGCGCAAGCAACTCGATGCGCTGCTCGATGAGCGCCTCATGAAGGCCAGGCGTGACGATGAGGCCGCCCTGAAGACCAAGGTGGCCGCCGACCCGCAGCTGGCCGCCGCCACCGGCGACCCGTGGGGAGAGATCGCCCGCGCCGAGGTGCGCGCCCAGCAGCTCTACCTGCCCTACCTGTATCTTGAACAGGCCGCCGGCTTCAACAGCCGGCTGTTCGGTTATGCGCGCACGCTAGTGCGCGCCGCCGCGGAGCGGCCCAAGCCCAACACCGCGCGCCTGGTCGAGTACGCCGACGCAGCATTGCCGCGCGTGCAGCAGCGCCTGGAGGCCCCGGTGCCGGTGTACCCGGACCTGGAGAAGCTGACGCTGTCGTTCTCCCTGGAGCGCATGCGCGAGTGGCTGGGACCGGATGCACCGATCGTGCGGCAACTCATGTCCAGCGAGTCTCCTGACTCGCTCGCGGCGCGGCTGGTGGAGGGCACACAGCTGGCAGATCCGGCGCTGCGCAAGCGCCTATGGGACGGCGGGGCCGCGGCGGTGAATGCCTCCACGGACCCGATGATCGTGTTCGCCCGCAGCATCGATGCGCAGGCGCGCAGCGTGCGCAGCACGTACGAGGACGAGGTGGAGGCGCCGGTCGAGGCCGCCTCGGAGAAGATCGCGCACGCCCGCTTCGTCGCCTACGGCACGAGCCAGCCCCCGGATGCGACCTTCACGCTGCGCCTGACCTACGGCACGGTGAAGGGCTGGACCGAGAACGGCCAGGAGGTCGAGCCATTCACCTACCTTGCACGGCTGTTCGAGCGCGCCACCGGCAAGGAGCCCTTCAAGGTCCCGGACAGCTGGCTGAAGGTCAAGGGCGAGCTGGACATGCAGACCAAGTTCGACCTCGCGACCACCAGTGACATCACCGGCGGCAACTCCGGCAGCCCGCTCATCGACGCCCAGGGACGGCTCGTGGGACTGATGTTCGACGGCAACATCCACTCGATTGCCGGCGATTACTGGTACGACCCGGTGCTCAACCGCGCCGTCGCCGTGGACCCGACCATCATGTTCGAGTCGCTGCGCAAAGTGTACAAGGCGAACGAGCTGCTGGCCGAGCTCGGCGCGAAGTAATGCCCCGAGGGCCTCCTGGTCCCGGCTGGCCGGGAGCAGGAGCCTAGTGCGCCGCGCGCGCTACGAGGCGAAACTTCACGCGCATCTCATCCTGCACCTGCAGGGCCCCGAGCATGGCGCTGTAGGGGGTGATGCCGAGCTCGCTCTGTCGCAGCGGCAGCTCGCCGCTGGCCACCACGGTGTCGCCCTGGCGCTCGTAGTGCACCGGCACCTGCAGCAGGTGCTCGGCGCCGCGCACGCTCACCTGCACCTGCGCCAGCACCATGCCCGGTGCGGCCGGACGTGCCGCCTCGAGTTTCATCGCGCGCAGGGTGATCTGCGGAGCGCGCTCCGCGTCGAGCTGGTCGGCGCCGAGCATGTGCTGCCTCGTGCCGCTGCGCGCC
Organism: uncultured Pseudomonadota bacterium; assembly: GCA_963794975.1. Lineage (GTDB taxonomy): Bacteria > Pseudomonadota > Gammaproteobacteria > Steroidobacterales > Steroidobacteraceae > 13-2-20CM-66-19. The sequence continues at coordinate 422,704 of CAWCGL010000003.1, forward strand.
GACTCGGGTATGCCCGGGGGGAAGTCGGCACTGTGCTCGGCGGCACGCAGCGACTCCTCGTCCACGGTGAAGCTCGTCACCGGCACCGTGATCTCGAAACTTGCCTGCAGCGGGTCCTCGGGAACGTAGATCGCGCCGCCCAGGTCGTGCGAGGCGATGAGGTGGTTATGGCCGGCGCTGGCGAGCGCGCCGCCGCGGTATACGAGAATCAGCAGCTGCGACCGGGCCGGGTCGATCGCGAAGGCAGTTCCCAGGCGGGCCGCGGCCAACGGCGCGGCCGGCGGCGCGGCCGCGGGAGCGGGCCGCCGGGGCGGGGGCGCGCACCGGGCAGCCGGCAAGCACTGCGGCGGCCATGAGCGCGCTCGCGCGAAGGAGTTTCCAAGGCGCACTCAGCCGCATAAGCTTCCCTGCATGACTATCCGCAACACCCCGCGCCGCTGGGGCGCCATCGCCCAGGCGCTGCATTGGCTCATCGTCGTACTGATCATCGCCCAGTTTACCCTCGCGTTGCTGGCGGACGACCTGCCCAACGGGATGAAGAAGCTAGTCCTGCTCTCGCGCCACAAGTCCGTGGGCATCACCATATTGGTGCTGGCGTGCCTGCGGCTGGGCTGGCGCTGGGCCAACCCCACCCCCAACCTGCCGGCCACGCTCAAGCCCTACGAGCGCGCCCTGGCACGCGCCACGCACCTGTTGCTGTACGTGCTGCTGTTCGCGATCCCGCTCACCGGCTGGACGATGTCTTCCGCCCGTGGGTTCCCGGTCAGCTGGTTCGGGTTCTTCCAGCTGCCCGACCTCGTTCCCAAGAACAAGGCGCTCTTCGAGGCGCTGGCCAACATCCACGTGGCCCTCGCCTGGACGTTGGCAGGCATCGTCGCCCTGCACGTCGGGGCCGCCCTGAAACATCACTTCATTCTCAAGGACGACGTGCTGCGGCGCATGCTGCCCTCCACCAGGCCCCGAGGAACCGAGCCATGATCGCAACCCGCCAGCTCCTGATCGTGCTGACTTCCCTGCTGTGCGTGGGCGCTGCGGCGCAAGCTGCGGATGGACCCGCCCCGGCGCAGTACGTGCTGGATCCCGCCAAGAGTTCCCTGGAGTTCTCCTTCACGCAGGCCGGAGCTGCCAACAAGGGCAAGTTCACGCGCTTTCCGGTGAGCTTCACCTTCTCCCCGGACGCCCCGACGACCGGCCGCCTGGCGGTCACGATCGAAGTCGGCTCGCTCGATACCGGCGACAAGGAGCGGGACGACACGCTGCGCGGGGCCGACCTGTTCGCAGTGTCGCAGTACCCGCAGGCGAGCTTTCTCGCCACCCAGTTCACCAAGACCGCCACCGGCTACGAGGCCCTCGGCAAGCTTACGCTGCGCGGCGTGACCCACGAAGCGCGCGTGCCGTTCACCTTCCGCACCGCGAGCGAGGCAGGCGTGAACGTGGGCTACATGGTCGGCAAGACCAGCCTCAAGCGCCTGGACTACGGCGTCGGCCAGGGTGATTGGAAGGCCACCGACCAGGTCGGCAACGAGGTCGGCGTATCGTTCGCGCTGCGCCTGGTGCCGACGCCGCATTAGCCCTACCAGCGCGTGCCGTCGCGCCGCGTGAACGCGCCGCGAGCGTGCGGCGGGTTGTACAGCAGGTCGACGTCGGGATCTGAATAGTGGCCCTCGTCGGCCGCGTCGCGGTTACTGATCGCAAGGTACAGCACCGGCTGGGCGCCGCGGTTGATCAGCTGGTGCCCGTCGGCGCTGCCGGCGGCAAAGCCGGCGCACATGCCGGCCGTGAGCAGCTGCTCGCCGGCGTCGGTGCGCAGCACCACCTCCCCTTCGAGCACGTACACGAACTCGTCCTCGTGCGTGTGCCAGTGGCGCATCGATGACTCCTTGCCCGGCAGCAATGTCGCCAGGTTCACGCCGATGCGCGTGAGGCCCAAGGCATCGCCGAGCGCGCGCACCGCGCGCGGCAGCACCCGCGCCGCATAGGGGGCCGGGTAGCCGCTGCGTGATTTGGGCTCGAGCGTGCGCGGATCGAGCGCCGGCTTGTGGACTGTCATGTACATCCTCCGATAGCCCGGCACCAAGGTTGACGCCGGCGGCGTGCTTGGACGAGCATGGCACAACCTGCATGCCCGAAATACTCGATGACGTCGGCGACTGCGTCGAAGCGGTGCTGCGCCGCGTAGGACCACGCGTCGTGCTGGCGCTGCCACTGGGCATCGGCAAGCCCACACCCCTGGTGAACGAGTTCTACCGGCGCGCGCTGCGCGATCCGCAGCTGGACCTGACGATCATCACCGCGCTGTCACTGCTGAAGCCGGTGGCGCGCTCGGCCCTCGAGGCACGCCTGCTCGGACCGCTGGTCGAGCGCATCTTTGGCAGCTACGTGGAGCCGGACTACGCACACGCGGTGCGCAACGGCACGGTGCCGCCGAATGTGCGCGTGATCGAGTTCTACCTGGCGCCGGGTGCATTTCTCGGCGCCAGTCACGCGCAGCGCAACTACCTTTCCGCCAACTACACGCAGGTGGCGCGCGAGGTGCTCGCCCGCGGCGTCAACGTCATCGCGCACCTGGTGGCACGGCGCAGCGTCGGCGGCCAGATGCAGCTGAGCCTGGGCTCCAATCCCGACGTCACCGCCGACCTCTTGCCGCAGGTCGCGGCGCTGCGCGGCGCCGGGCGCGACATCGTGATGGTGGGCGAGACGCATGCGCAGATGCCCTTCATGGCCGGCGCTGCGCAGGTGGATGCGCAGCTGTTCGACTACGTGGTGGACGATGTGCGCTACGACTATGACCTGTTCGCCCCGCCCAACGCCGCCCTCGGCAATGTCGACCATGCAATCGGCCTGCACGCGAGCGCGCTGGTCCGGGACGGCGGCACGCTGCAGGTGGGCATTGGCGAGCTGGGTGACGCGCTGGTGTACGCCCTGCTGCTGCGTCACCAGCAGAACGATGCCTGGCGCGCAGCGCTCGGCGCACTGGCGGCCGGCGTGCCGGAACCGCTGGTCGCGGCCAGTGGCGGCCGCGATGCCTTCGACGCCGGCCTGTTCGCCTCCAGCGAGATGTTCGTGGACGGGCTGCTGGAGCTGTATCGCGCGGGCGTGCTGCGCCGGCGAGCCTATGACTGCCTGGCGCTCGAGCGCGCACTCGGTGCCGGCCAGGCCGAGCGCTTCGGCGCGGACATCCTCGAGGCGCTGCGCGCCGCCGGGGCCGGGCCGAAACTCGACGAGGCACAATTCCTCGCGCTGCGCTGTCACGGGGTTTTCCGCGAGGACACCGAGTTCCGCGCCGGGCGGCTGCGCATACGCGGCGGCCAGTGGATCGACGCGGACCTTGACGACCCGCAGGCCCGCCTGAGCATGGCCGCCGAGTGCCTGGGACGCCAGCTGCGCAACGGCCAGGTGCTGCATGCCGGGTTCTTCCTGGGACCACGCGGCTTCTACGCCGCGCTGCGCGATCTGCCGGAGGACGAGCGCGCCCAGTTCAGCATGCGCGGGGTCGGCTACGTCAACCAGCTGTACGGCGCCGACCAGGAGCTGCGCGTCCTGCAGCGCCGTGACATGCGCTGCATCAATACCGCGATGATGGTGACGCTGCTCGGCGCTGCGGTTTCGGATGCGCTGGAGGACGGGCAGGTGGTCAGCGGCGTCGGCGGGCAATACAACTTCGTTGCCATGGCGCACGCCCTGCCCGGCGCGCGCTCGATCCTGTGCGTGCGCGCGACGCGCACCCACCAGGGGCGCACCACCTCCAACATCGTGTGGAAGTACGCGCAGCACACGATCCCGCGGCACCTGCGCGACATCGTGATCACCGAGTACGGCATCGCCGAGCTGCGCGGGCGCACCGACGAGGAGGTCATCGCAGCGCTGCTCAATGTCGCTGACTCGCGCTTCCAGGGCGGGTTACTGGCGATGGCCAAGGCTGCGGGTAAGGTCCGCGGCGACTATGAGATCCCGGCCGGGTTCCGCGACAACCTCCCGCAACGGCTCAGGGGCGCGCTCGGGCCGCTGCAGGAACGCGGGTTCTTCAGTGAGTATCCCTTCGGCACCGACCTCACCGCCGATGAAATCACGCTGGCGCGGGCGCTGAGATACCTCGAGGCGCACAGCCACGGCATGCGGGCGCGCCTGCGCCTGCTCGCCGCGGCCGCGGTGCACGGCGGCGCAGGCACGCAGCACGTGGGGGCTCTCAAGCGCATGCGGCTGGAGCGGGCCCGCAGCCTCACCGAGCTGGTGCAGCGCCGGCTGGTGGTCCTGGCGCTCGAGGCGACCGCCCCGGGGGCGAGCGCCGCCTAGCGCCGCGCGCCGCGCGATTTCCTGGCGGCCTTGCGGCGCACCGGCTTGGCCTTGGGACCTCTGGCAGCGGGTCGTTTCTGCTTCGGTGCCGCGCGCTTCTTCGCGGCAGTGCGCTTGTTCGCGGCGGGCCGCTTCTTCGCGGCGGACCGCTTCTTCTTCGGAGCCGCGCGGCGCTTGCGCAGTGTGACCTTCGCGGGTGCGCGGATCGCCCTGGTGCGCGCCGCCGGCGCTTCGCCGCGCAGCTGCTCGAGGATCGCCGGGTTCTCCAGCGTGGAGACGTCCTGCGTGATTTCCTCCCCGCGGGCGATGGCCTTGAGCAGCCGGCGCATGATCTTTCCCGAGCGCGTCTTGGGGAGGTTGTCGGCGAAGCGGATCTCGTCCGGCTTGGCGATCGCGCCGACCTGCTCGCCCACCCAGTCGCGCAGCTCCTGCACCAGCGCACCCGTGTCCCCGGTCGGCCGCTGGCCGCGCAGCACGACGTAGGCGAATACCGCCTCGCCCTTGATCTCGTGCGGCTTGCCGACGACTGCGGCCTCGACCACCCGCGGGTGCGCCACCAGTGCCGACTCGACCTCCATCGTCCCCAGGCGGTGACCGGCGACGTTCAGCACGTCATCGATGCGCCCCATGATCCAGAAGAACCCATCCTTGTCGCGGTGGGCGCTGTCGCCGGCGACGTAGTAGCGGTCGTTGAACTTCTCCCAGTAGGTACTCAGGTAGCGCGCGTTGTCGCCCCAGATGGTGCGCAGCATCGAGGGCCAGGGCTTGCGGATGACGAGGTAGCCGCCGGCCGAGGCGCTCTTCACGCTCGCGCCGTGGTCATCGACGATGTCCGCCTCGATGCCCGGCAACGGCTGCGTGCAGGAGCCCGGCCTGGTGGCGGTGACCCCGGGAAACGGCGCGATGAGAATCGCCCCGGTCTCGGTCTGCCACCAGGTATCGACGATCGGGCAGCGCCCGCCGCCGATGACGCGGTGATACCAGATCCACGCCTCCGGATTGATCGGTTCGCCGACGCTGCCCAACAGGCGCAGGCGGGACAGGTCATACTTTGCCGGCACCTCGTCGCCGAGCCTCATCAGCGCGCGGATGGCGGTCGGGGCCGTGTAGAACACGCTGACGCGGTGGCTCTCGCAGTTCTTCCAGAAGCGGCCGCCATCGGGGAAGGTCGGCGCGCCCTCGTAGAGCAGCACGGTGGCCCCGACCGCCAGCGGGCCGTAGGCGACGTAGCTGTGGCCGGTGACCCAGCCCACATCCGCCGTGCACCAGAAGACATCCTCATCGCGCAGGTCGAAGATCCACTGCGTGGTGAGCTTGGCCTGCAGCAGGTAGCCACCGGTGGCGTGCTGGATGCCCTTGGGCTTGCCGGTGGAACCTGAGGTGTACAGCAGGTACAGCGGGTGCTCGGCATCGACCCATTCGGGCTCGCAGGTCGGGGACTCGCCCTGGACGATCTCGTCCCACCACAGGTCGCGGTCGGCCTTCATCGCGACGGGCTTGCCGGTGCGGCGCAGGACGATGACGCGCTCGACGCTCGCGCAGCCGTCGGACAGGGCCTTGTCGGTCGCGGCCTTCAGTTCGATGGCATGCCCGCCGCGCCAGCCCCCATCCGCGGTGATCACCAGCTTCGCCTGCGTGTCCTCGATACGGTCGCGCAGCGCCACGGCCGAGAAGCCACCAAACACCACCGAGTGAATGGCGCCGATACGGTTGCACGCATGCATGGCAACGATGGCCTCGGGCACGAGCGGCAGGTAGATGATGACCCGGTCGCCTTTCCCCACACCCTGGCGCCGCAAAGTGTTGGCAAAACGACACACATCGGCATGCAGCTCCCGGTAGCTCAGGCGCCGCACATCCCCCGGCTCCCCCTCGAAAATGATGGCGGTCTTGTGCCCGCGCTCCTCCAGGTGGACGTCCAGGCAGTTGTAGGAGGCGTTCAGCTCGCCGTCGGCGAACCAGCGGAAGTTGGGTGCCCGGGAGGCGTCCAGCCCGACCGTGAAGGGCCGGTGCCATACCAGTTCCTGGGCGGCGAGCTCCTTCCAGAAGCCCTCGTTATCGGCCTTTGCCCGGGCATGCAGGGCGGCGAGGTCGGCGGCCTTGATGCGCGCCCGGGAGATGAATCCGGGGGGCGGCGGGAACGAGCGCTCTTCGAGCAGAATCGACTTTATGTTCTTGTCTGACATGTGATTTCTCACCCACGGGACTGCAGGGCCGGACTCGTCAGAGCATAGCGAATCACCACGACGTTTGTCCCCCGGGGGACGTGTCGTGCACTCCGATAACGGACGGCCGCCGGCCGGGCCGTCCCCGGCACTCAGCCGGCATGGGCCGTGCGCACAGGGGCCTGCGCGGTCGGCCTTGAGCCGGACCGGCCGGACCACCCGCGCGCCTCTCCCGGGAACCCTCCAGGGCCTTCAGCGCCTCCAGCTCAAGCTGAAACGCGACCTCCGGGCAGCGGGTGACCGTGACCGGCAGCGTTCCCGGGGACTGCAAAAAATATGTCGTTTGAAACCTGTTGCAACTTGATGACATGTGTAGGTTTCACGCAATATGCACATATGCGACGAAACGGGCGCGTCGCGCGGCGGACCGAGCAGAACTTGCGACGGACCGGGAGCAACGCGCGACGAACCGTGTCTGCGACCAGGAATCAATTCGGGGAGAAAAATTCGTGAAGAACGCGATAACAGGTCTTGCCTACCTCAGATCACGCGCTTTGGCGGCGACGCTGGCCGGCAGCTTCGTGGCGCTGTGCGCCGTTGCCGCAGGTCCAGCCAGTGCGGCCGACGCAACAGCGACGGCCACGACCGACAAGCTGCAGGAAGTGGTGGTCACCGGATCGCTGATTCCCCAGGTACAGAAGGAGACCGCCCAGCCGGTCGCCACCATCACCCCTGAGGACATCCAGCAGAAGGGCTTCTCCTCCGTCGCCGATGCGCTGCAGCACAGCTCGTTCGCCACGGGCGCCGTGCAGGGCCCGCAGTTCGTCAACGGGTTCACCCCGGGTGCCGAGACCCTGAGCCTGTTCGGCCTCTCGCCGAGCTATACCAAGTACCTGATCGATGGCCGGCCGATTGCCGACTACCCGGCGCTGTACAACGGCACCGACATCATCACCAGCATCAGCGGCATCCCGACGGTGCTCATCGACCACATCGATGTACTGCCGGGCGGCCAGTCCTCGATCTACGGATCGGACGCCATCGCCGGTGTGGTGAACATCAACCTGCTGAAGAAGATGGACGGCCCGATAGCGGACGTGCGCTACGGCTGGACCAAGGACGGCGGCGGCAACCAGCTGCGCTTCGGCCTGGCCGACGGGTGGAGCGCCGGCAAGTTCAGCGGCGTCATCGGCGGGCAGTACGAAAAGATCGACCCGATCTGGGGTTACCAGCGCCCCATGACCAGTCAGTACTTTGCCGGCAACGCCAACTCGCCGCAGACCGCGGAACGTGACTGGCTGGTGATCGGCAACCCGTACGACTTCAGCAACACCAACTACCAGTTCCTCGACCCGGCCAACTGCGGCAACCTTGCCGGCCAGTTCGGCGGCACGGTCGCCAAGGATCCGCGCGCCGGGCGCAGCCCCGCCGGCGATGGCGGTCCGGGCTACTACTGCGGAACCTACCGCGCCGGTTTCTACACCATCGGCAACGGTCAGGAGAACACCCAGGGCTACATGCACCTGGCGTATGACATCAATTCCAGCATCCAGATCTTTGCTGATGCGCTGCTGAGCCACGAGGTCGTGCGCTTCAACACCGGCTCGCGCTTCTATGGCAGCTCGGACAGCTCCGCCAGCCCGCTGTACTACTTCGAGGACCCGACGGCGGCACCGGGACAGTACCTGAACCTGCAGCGCATCTTCTCGCCCGAGGAAGTCGGCGACCTGAGTGGCCAGGACAACAAGAACACCACGAACTCCGAGCGGGTGACCGCGGGACTGCTCGGCACGATCGGCGCTTCGAACTGGAAGTACACCGCTGACTTCACCTACACGGAGAACAAGCTCACCGAGGCGACCTACATCGCCTTCACGGACAAGATCGAGAACTTCTTCCTCACCAATTTTGCCGGGCCGCAGCAGGGCTTCGGTCCGGGCGGTCAGCCTGCGTACAACTTCAACTGGCCAGCGTATTACAACCCGATCACGCCGGCTCAATACGCCAGCTTCACCGGTTACGCCTTCTCCCGCTCAAATACCGAGGACAGCCTCGGCCGCGTCCAGCTGACCAACTCCCGCCTGTTCCCCCTGCCCGGCGGCGATGCGGGCCTGGCACTGGTGGCCGAGGGCGGCCGCCAGAGCTGGCAATACGTTCCCGACCCGAACTTCCTCGACGGCGGCGCCTATCTGTACACCGCGGTTGCCGGCGACGGTCACCGCACGCGCTACGCCGGGACCGGCGAGCTGCGCCTGCCGGTGCTCGAGCAGGTGACGATCGACATGTCGGGCCGCTACGACGACTACAAGTACGATGGCGGCAGCTTCAACAAGTTCACCTACAACATCGGCCTGGAGTTCCGCCCGGTCAAGACCCTGCTGCTGCGGGGCCGCTACGGCACCGCCTTCAAGGCGCCGACGCTGTCGGACCAGTTCCAGGGACAGAGCGGCTTCTTCACCGGCTCCGCCAACGACTACTTCTGGTGCGACACGCACGGCTTCAAGAACAACTACCAGGCGTGCCCGCAGGGCGGGCAGTCGTTCTTCGGCACCACCGAGGGCAATCCCACACTCAAGCCGATCAATGCGACCGTATGGGACGGTGGCATTGTCTGGTCGCCGGTGGAGCGCAGCTCGTTCGGGATCGACTACCTGCACTGGCACATCAACAACGAGGTAGCCCAGCAGGATGACGACCAGCTGCTGCGCACCGAGTCGGCATGCCTGCAGGGACAGCTGGATCCGACCAGCCCGACCTGCGTGGCGGCGATCTCGCAGGTGCATCGCGACCCGACCACCGATCTGATCACCCAGATCGACACGCCCAAGCAGAACCTGTCGGAGGAGAACCTCGACGTGCTGCTGTTCACCCTCAACTACGGGTGGAGCATGGGCGGCTTCGGGAACATGGTCATGGACGGCTCGTACACCCACGTGCTCAAGCACAACTTCGTGCGCTTCCCCGGGGACCCGCAGATCGACTACCTCACGAGTCCCTTCTACAGCACCGAATTCCAGGACAAGGCCAACCTGGCCCTGACCTGGAACTACCAGAAGCTGAGCACCACCGTGTACGGGGAGTACTACGGCAATACGCCGAACAACCAGGCGACACTGGACGTGAGCGGCTATGCGCAGCCCAACGCCGGCAAGCTCGGCGCATGGTTCGTCGCCAACTGGAGTGCGAGCTACGAGGTGCTGAGCGGGCTTACCGTGTCGGTCAACGTAAACAACGTGTTCAACAAGCAGCCGCCGTTCGATCCCACCTATACGGGTATCGACAACCAGCCTTACAACTTCTTGAACTACAACGTCTACGGCCGCGAGTACTTCGTGGGTGCCAACTACAAGTTCGGCAAGTAAGCCGCTACTTGATCAGCAAGGGGTCCCGGCGCTGCCGGGACCCCTTTTTCTTTGGCCGCGGGGTTTAAGGGTCGCTTGCCGGTCAGTCGACCGGCAGCTGCGCCAGGCGCTCGGACTGGCGGCGCAGGAAGGGACCGAAGCCCAGATGGTCGTAGAGGCCTGAGAGCTGGCGCATGTCCGGCGGTGCGCGCCGCAGCCCCTCGATGCCGACCCCCACGTTCACGTTGCAGGCGATGTGCGTGAGGCGGCGGCTCAGGTAGAGCGACTCGCGGTGCTCGGCGAGGCGTTGCGCGAGGGTGCCCGCACCCCGGCACTTCAGCTGCGCGACGCGCCCTAAGTCCTCGAAGATCTCATCCAGCGAGCCGAAGGCCTTCATCAGCGAGGCGGCGGTGCGGTGGCCGATGCCGGGAACCCCGGGAATGTTGTCCACCTCGTCCCCGGTGAGCGCCAGGTAGTCGGCGAAGCGCTCCGGAGCCACCCCGAAGTGCCGCTCGATGTCGTGGTAGCCGAACTGGTCGCGCGCACCGTAGTCCCAGAACAGGTCGCCGTTGCGCATCAGCTGCGCCAGGTCCTTGTCGCGGGTGATGTAGGCGGAGGTCACGCCCTCCTCGCGCATCAGCAGCGAGAGCGTGCCGATGATGTCATCCGCCTCGTACTCGGGGTCGACGAACATCGCCAGCCCCAGGTGCTGGCACAGTTCGCGGCAGCGCTCGAACTGCAGCACCAGGTCCGCGGGCGCCTTGTTGCGATTGGCCTTGTAGGGCGGGTAGATGCGGCCGCGGTAGGAATTCGCGCTGCGCTGGTCGAAGGCGACGGCGATGTACTTCGGGCGCACGCGCTCGATCAGGTCGCCCAGGAAGCGCGCGAAGCCGAACACCGCGTGCATCGGGTTGCCGTCGCGGTCGTACATGTCCGGCAGCACCGAGTGGTAGGCGCGGAAGACGTAGACCGAGGCGTCGACGAGGAAGATCAAGGTGCGGCTGTACTCCGGCTCAGGCGCCGCACGATAGCAGCGCAGCGGCGAATCGTCACGGCACGCGCACGCGACCCTAGGAAAGCCAGCGCTGGATGCGGGCGTGCAGCGGGCTCGAGCGCGGGAAGTGCGCCAGCAGGTATTCCATCTGGTCGGCCAGCACCCGCCGCCCCTTGAGGAAGATGTACTCGGCGTAGGTCGGGGTGAAGGGCACGGCGATCAGCTGCATCTTCGCCTGCTCCGGGGTGCGCGAGGCCTTCTGGTTGTTGCAGCGGCGGCAGGCAGTGACCACGTTCTTCCAGCTGTCCAGGCCTCCCTGGCTGAACGGGCGGATGTGGTCGCGGGACAGCTCGCGGGTGGCGAAGCGCTGCGCACAGTACATGCACAGGAAGGCGTCGCGGCGGAACAGGGTCTGGTTGTTCAGCGGCGGTACGTAGTCGTGGCGCGTGTTGCCCGGGTTGCCCGTGTGCCCGACGGTGGCGATGATCGAGTTGACCTCGAGGATCGTGCGCTGGCCGGTGCGGGCATTGGTGCCGCCATAAAGGTCGTACAGCGGCGAGCCGCACGTGTATGCGACCTGTTCCTGATGGTAGAGTCGCGCGGCCTCCTTGTAGTCGATCCACTCGAGCGGCATGCCTGCGATGTCCGTGCGCAGCACGAGCTGGGACAGCCCGCGTCCATGGCTCGCAACAATGCGCAGGTCGTGCAAATGACCGTGGTCGGCGCGTTCGAGGTCGATACCCAGCATGGCCGCTGTAAGATACGGCACTTTTGTGCAAGAATTCAACATCGCAAGGTCTTAATTCCATTGCAGATTTCTTACCACGTGGCCGACCAGCCACGGTTTTCGCGAGGACGTGAATGCCAGTAACGATCGGTGCGCTGCGCGAAAGCGCGCCCCAAGAAACCCGCGTCAGTCTGGTTCCCGAAGTCGCCGAGAAGCTGGCCAAGGAGGGCGCCCGTGTTCTGCTGGAGCGCGGGGCGGGCGAGCGCGCCAGCTTCCCGGACGCCCTGTATAAGAGTGTCGCCTGGGCGGATTCCGCCGGCCCAGGTGCTCGCCGAGCGCCGACGTACTGCTCACCGTGCAGCCGCTGTCGCTGGAGCAGATCCAGCAGCTGAAGCCCGGCGCGGTGGTGATCGGCTTCATGCAGGCGCATGCGCGCGCTGCCGAGGTGCGCGCGCTCCAGAGCCGCGGCGTGACCGCGTTTGCGATGGAGCTCGTGCCGCGCATCTCGCGCGCCCAGTCGATGGACGCGCTGTCCTCGCAGGCCGCGATCGCCGGCTACAAGGCGGTGCTGATCGCCGCGAGCCACCTGCAGAAGTTCTTTCCCATGCTCACCACCGCCGCCGGCACCATCCGCCCCTCGCAGGTGCTGGTCATCGGCGCCGGCGTCGCCGGACTGCAGGCGATCGCCACCGCGCGGCGCCTGGGTGCGGTGGTCGAGGCCTACGACGTGCGCAGCGCCACCCGCGAGCAGGTCAAGTCCCTCGGGCGCCAAGTTCGTCGACACCGGCGTGAGCGCCGACGGCAGCGGCGGCTACGCGCGCGAGCTCACCGCCGAGGAGAAGGCCAAGCAGCAGGAAGTGCTCGATTCGCGCATCGCCGCCGCCGATGCGGTGGTCACCACCGCCTCGGTCCCCGGGCGCCCGGCGCCCGAAGATCATCTCGCGCGGCGCGGTCGAGCGCATGCGCGCCGGCTCCGTGGTCGTGGACATCGCCGCCGAGCAGGGCGGCAACTGCGAGCTCACCCGCGCCGGCGAGGTCGTCGAGCACCAGGGCGTGAAGATCATCGGCGCCGTGAACCTGCCGGCCGACCTCGCCTACAACGCCAGCGAGATGTACGCGCGCAACCTGCTTCAATTTCCTCAAGCCGGCCCTCGCCAAGGGCGAGCTGGCGATCGACTGGACCGACGAGGTGTTCGCGCAGTCCTGCCTGGTCAGCGGCGGGGAGATCAGGCACGAACCGACCAAGCAAGGCGCTGGAGGCTTCGACATGACCGGGATAGTGGCGCTCTACATCTTCATGCTCGCAGCCTTCACCGGCTACGAGGTCATCGCCAAGGTGCCGGTGATCCTGCACACGCCGCTGATGTCCGGGCTCGAACTTCGTGCACGGCATCGTGCTGGTGGGCGCCATGGTGGCGCTGGGCGGCGCCCATACCCCGCTGGAGAAGGTCATCGGCGTTCATCGGCGTGCTGCTGGCGGCCGGCAACGCGGTCGGCGGCTACGTGGTCACCGAGCGCATGCTGGAGATGTTCAAGTCCAGCGGCAACCGCGCCGGCAAGGGGACCCACTGATGCCGGCCTGGCTGTCCGTCGACCTGCTCATCCAGGCGAGCTACTTCCTCACCGCGGCGCTGTTCATCATCGGCCTGAAGCGCATGAGCTCGCCGGTGAGCGCGCGCAGCGGCATCCTGTGGGCCGGCGCCGGCATGCTGGTCGCCACGCTCATCACCTTCCTCTACCCGGGGATGACGCAACTACGAGCTGATCGTGCCGGCGATGTTCGTCGGCGCCGGCATCGCCTGGTGGAGCGGCAAGCGCGTCGCCATGACCGACATGCCGCAGATGATCGCGCTCTACAACGGCATGGGCGGCGGGGCGGCGGCGGCGATCGCCGCCGTGGAGCTGTACCGCGGCGAGGCGCAGGGCTATGCCATCCCGACGCTCGCGGTCGCCGGCGGCATCATCGGCGCCATCTCCTTCTCCGGCAGCGCCATCGCCTTCGGCAAGCTGCAGGGCCTGATCAACCGCAGCTTCCGCTTCAGCGGCCAGCAGTTCCTGAACCTGCTGCTGCTGCTGGCGGCGCTGGTGCTCGGGGCGCTGATCGCCGCGCACTACAACGCCTCGCCGATGATGGTCACCGCGCTGTTCGTCGTCGCCCTGCTGCTGGGCGCTCACGATGACGCTGCCGATCGGCGGCGCGGACATGCCGGTGGTGATCTCGCTGTACAACGCGCTCACCGGCCTGGCGGTCGCCTTCGAGGGCTTCGTGCTCAACAACGCGGCCATGATCATCGCCGGCACGGTGGTGGGCTCGGCCGGCACGCTGCTGACGCAGCTGATGGCCAAGGCCATGAACCGCTCGCTCGGCAACGTGCTGTTCTCCGGCTTCGGCGACACCGGCGGCGGCGGCCACCGGCGAGGTGACCGGCGCGCTCAAGCCCATCGAGGCCGCCGACGTCGGCGTCATGATGGCCTTCGCGCAGAAGGTGATCATCGTGCCCGGCTACGGCATGGCCGTGGCCCAGGCGCAGCACAAGATCTGGGAGCTGTGCCAGCTGCTCATCGACCGCGGCGTCACCGTGAAGTTCGCGATCCACCCGGTGGCCGGACGCATGCCCGGGCACATGAACGTGCTGCTGGCCGAGGCCGGCGTGCCCTACGACCTCATCGCCGACCTGGACGAGATCAACGCGGAGTTCGAGACCGCGGACGTCGCGCTGATCATCGGCGCGAACGACGTCGTGAACCCGGTCGCGCGCACCGACAAGTCCAGCCCGATCTACGGCATGCCGATCCTGAACGCCGACAAGGCCAAGAACGTCATCGTCATCAAGCGCGGCAAGGGCGCCGGGTTCTCCGGCATCGAGAACGCGCTGTTCTACCTGGACAACACGCGCATGCTGTACGGCGATGCGCAGAAGGCGGCCGCGGAGCTGATCCAGGCCGTCAAGGCCGTCTGACCAGAACACGCACGCGGGTCTCGAGCAGGAGAGGACGATGCAGCGCAGGAAGCTACTGCAGGGCGCGGCGGTGCTGCCGCTGGCGGCCCTCGCCCCCTGGCAGGCTCTGGCCGCGCCGGCGCCTCGCGCGCGCGTGCGGCCGGGGGATCCGGGCTGGCCCACCCCTGCGCAGTGGCAGCAGCTGAACGGCGCCACCGGCGGCAGCCTGCTGCCGGTGCAGCCGCTGTTCGCCGCCTGCGCCGGCCGCGAGGGCAGTGCCGTCTGCCAGGAAGTGCTCGCCGGCATCCGCAATCCCTTCTACCTCGGCGACCAGCCCGGCGGCACGCAGGTGTCCGGGTGGCTGGGGGCCTGGACACCGGCCGCGAGCGCCTACGCGCTGCGCGCGCGCACCGCCGGCCGATGTCGCCGCCGCCGTGAAGTTCGCGCGCACCCACAACCTGCGCCTGGTGGTCAAGGGCGGCGGCCACAGCTACCAGGGGACCTCCAACGCACCGGACTCGCTCCTGGTGTGGACGCGCGCGCTGAACCAGGTGCAACTGCACGACGCCTTCGTCGGCGCCGGCTGCGCGGGCACGGCCGCGCCGGTGGCAGCGGTGAGCGCCGGCGCGGGTGCCATGTGGATCGACCTGTACCAGGCGGTCACCACGCAGGCGGGGCGCTACGTCCAGGGCGGCGGCTGCGCCACGGTCGGGGTGGCGGGCCTGGTCCAGAGCGGCGGCTTCGGCAGTTTCTCCAAGGGCTTCGGCTCGGCCTGCCGCTTCGCTGCTGGAGGCGCAGGTGGTCACCGCCGATGGCGCCGTGCGCCTGGCCAACGCCTGCACCAACCCGGACCTGTTCTGGGCGCTCAAGGGCGGCGGTGGTGGCAGCTGGGGTGTCGTGACGCGGCTCACGCTGCGCACCCACCCGCTGCCGGAGTTCTTCGGCTACGCGGAAGGGACGGTCAGGGCCGGCTCCGATGCCGCCTTCCGCCGGCTCGTGGCCCGCTTCGTGGAGTTCTATGCCAGCGCGCTGTTCAATCCGCACTGGGGCGAGCAGGTGGCCATCGGCCAGAACAACACGCTTGCGCCTGTCGCTGGTGAGCCAGGGGCTGACTGAAGGGCGAGTCCGTGAGACTGTGGCAGCCATTCTTCGACTGGGTGCGCGCCGCGCCGGCTGACTATGCGGTCACGGATGAACTGGTCACCGGGGTGCACCCGGCGCGCGGCTGGTGGGACGCGCAGAACCGCAGGTCGATGAACCTGGACACCCGCCCCGGTGCGCCGGCGGAACACGGCTGGTGGAAGGGCGACCAGGACCAGGTCGGCATGTACCTGCACGGCTACGAGTCGCTGTGGCTGCCGGCCTCGCTGCTGCAGGCCGACGCGCAGTCGCGCCTCGCCGACGCGCTCTTTGCCGCCAGCCGCCACAAGGAGGTCGGCCTGCACTTCAACAAGGGACTGGCGGGCGCACCGGCGGCGGCGGTCAGCCGCGGCGCTGGATACGGCGATGAACCCGGCGGCCACCACCGCCTTCGCCCTGGCGATCATCGCCGACGGCGAGGCGCCGGCCTATCCGGGCATGCCCGACGCCGGCGTGCATACCGAGCGCGGCCGCGAAGCGATGCGCAGGCGATCGATGCCGCCACCGCGGAGCTTGCCCGGGTTGCACCGCAGGGCGGCTCCTACCTGTCGGAGAGCAACTACTTCAACCGCACTGGCAGCAGGCCTATTTCGGCGGGCACTATGCGAAGCTTGCGGCCGTGAAGGCCAAGTACGACCCGGACGGCCTGTTCTTCGTGCACCACGGCGTGGGCTGCGAGGAGTGGAGTGCCGATGGCTTCACGCAAGTCAGCTGATAGCTCCACCCCCGGCGCAACGAGGACCCATGAGCCCTAGTTACCTACTGCCCTTCCGCGCGCGCGGCCGCACCGCCGCCGTGCTCAGCGCGCTGCTGGCGTGCGCTGCCGCCGCCGGCGCGCGCCACCGGCGCCGGGCGCCAAGAAGCCCGTCACCGTGGCGGAGGTGCTCGCCGCCTCCACCAGCTGCCGACTGGCGCGCGCTCGACCCGCAGAACACGCTCTACATGGAGCTGCCGGGCGGGCGCGTGGTGATCGAGCTGGCGCCGCAGTTCGCGCCGCACCACGTCGCCAACGTCCTCACGCTGGTGCGCGGCAACTACTTCGACGGCATTCCCATCGTGCGTGCCCAGGACAACTACGTGGTGCAGTGGGGCGACCCGGAGGGCAAGAAGCCGCTCGGGCAGGCCCAGCGCAGCGTGGCGGCCGAGTTCGAGCGGCCGCTGCGCGGGCTGACCATCACCAAGCTTACGGACCCGGACAGCTACGCGCAGCGTGGTGGGCTTCCTCGACGGCTTCCCGGTGGCCGCCGACCCGGCCGCTCGGCCGGGCCTGGCCGGTGCACTGCTACGGCATGGTCGGCGCCGGCCGCGACAACGACGTCGACAGCGGCGGGGGCACCGAGCTGTACGTGGTGATCGGCCAGGCGCCGCGGCACCTGGACCGCAACGTGACGCTGCTCGGCCGGGTGGTGCAGGGCATGGAACTGCTCTCGGTGACGCCGCGCGGCAGTGGCGCCCTGGGCTTCTACGAGCATCCCGAGCAGCGCATGCCGATCAAGTCGATCCGCGTGGCCGCGGACGTGCCGGCCGCGCAGCGCACCGAGCTTGAGGTGCTGCGCACGGATACCCCGACGTTCCTCGCCTACGTGGGCGCGCGCGCCAACCGGGTCGAGGAATGGTTCAAGGTGCCGGCCGGGCACGTCGATGTGTGCAACGTACCGGTGCCGGTACGTCGCCCGTCCCGCCGCCGAAGTCATAGCGCCGCGGCCTGACCTTCAGCGGTGGCCGGGGTGCGCCGGCGGCACCTTGGCCGGGTGCAGCTCGCGCGCATGCTGAATCATCTCCTTGCGCTGCGCGGGGGTGGCGTTGCGCCAGCGCTCGCGCAGCATCTGCTTCTGCGCCGGCGGCAGCTGCTGGAAGCGGTGGAAGTTCTGGCGCACGGCCTCGCGCTCATGCGGGCGGCAGTGCCTGGAACTGCTGCCAGCGGCTGCGCAGCTGCTGGCGCTGCTCCGGCGGCAGCGTGCGCCAGTGCGCGAAGCGCTCCTGGGCCTGGGTGCGCTGCTCGGGAGACATCGCCAGGTAGCGCTCGCTGCCGCGCGCGAGCGCCTGCTGGCGCTCCGGCGGCAGGCTGCTCCACTGGCTGCCGAAGCGCGACAGCACCTGCTGCTGCGGGTGCGGACAGGCTCGACCAGTTCACCGGCGCGGCCGGGCGCCGCGGCGTGCGGCGGCAGGCGCCGGGGCTGCCGGGGCCTCCTGGGCGGGCAGCGCCGCCGGCGCGCACAGCAGCACCGCGGCTCAATGCCAGGGCGCGCACGCTATTCATTGTTCTTGGCTCCGGCGGGCGGCGGCGGCGGCGGCGGCTGGCGCTTCGCCGGCGGCGGTGCGGGCGCGGCGGCCGGGTGCGCGGGGTTGCCCTGCGAGAGGTAATCCGGGTTCACGTCCGCAAGGCCGTCGACGCCGCCGAGGAATTCCAGGAAGCCCGCATCCGGCGCCTGCGGCGGGGCGCTCGGGCGTGCCTCGTCCGCGCGCGCCGTAGCGCAGGCGAGCGCCACCACGAGCAACGCCGCCGATGCCGCGCGTGCTGCGCACATCAGCCGTCGCTCTGCCCATTGGCATCACTCTGGGCTGCCGCCCACTCGTAGAAGGAGCCGTCGCCCTGCTCCACCAGGTCCAGCGCCTCGCTGTCGGCCAGCAGGTCCATGTCCTCGACCGCCAGGTGCTGTCCTTCGGCGCCGCGTCATGTCGCCCGCGGGCTGGTGATGCCACAGCGTCACAGCCACCAGCACCGCCGCCGCCGCGGCCCCGGCCGCGGGCATCATCGTGAAGCTGCGCAGGAAGCTGCGGCGCGGCCTGGCCGCCGCGGCGAGCGCGGCGTGGCGCGCCTGGTTCAGCCGCGAGCGCGTGCGCGCATCGATGCGCTGCACGCTCTCGGCGAGCACCGCGCGCGCGTTGCGCTCGAAGGGGGTCAGCGGTTCGTCAGCCGGGCTCATACGTAGAACTCTCCAAGTTGCGCGCGCAGTGCCTGCACCGCGCGGAAGTAATGTGTCTTGACGCTGCCCTGGGAGCAACCCATGGCGCTGGCCGTCTCGGCGACGTCGAGCCCCTCGAGGGAGCGCAGCAGGAAGGCCTGCTGCTGCCGGCGCGGCAGTCCCTGCAGCGCCTTCTCCAGAGCGGCCATCGCCTCGTCGATCTCCAGCCGCCGCACCGGCTGCGGCTCGGGGCTGGGCGCCTGCTGGATCGGGTCCGGTTCCTCGTCGTCCTCATCGCCGGCGCGCGACGGCAGCCAGGCGATGATGCGGCCGCGCACGGTGCGGCGGCGCTGCATGTCGCGGATGCGGTTCTCGAGAATACGGTAGAAAAGCGGCTTCCACTCCTCCGCCGGCCGGTCGGCGTAGGCACGCGCCAGCTGCAGCATGGCGTCCTGCACCGCATCGAGCGCGTCGTCCTCGTTGCGCAGCGCCGCCTGGGCGATCCTGAATGCCTTGAGCTCGACGCTGGCCAGGAACTGGTTCAGCGCGCGGTCCGGGTCTGAGCGGAGGAGTCGGTAAGGTCCACGTCGCCGTGAAATGCGGCCGGCATGTTATAAGGCGACGCGAGCGTAGCAAACTCCGACATGGCCTGTATAACGCGCGGACGCCTGTCGCGGTTGACCGACCCGCACACCCCGCAAGCCGTTGATTTAACTTACACGTGACCCCTTTGCCCAAAGTCTTCAGGGTGGCGCTCGACACCCCCCTGCGCCGCCTTTTCGACTACCTGCCGCCGCAGGACGGCAGCGAGCCGGTGGTGGGTGCGCGCGTGCGCGTGCCCTTCGGACGGCAGCGCCTGGTCGGCCTGGTCATGGGCAGCGGCGCACGGTTCGGACGCTGCCCGCCGAGCGTCTCAAGCCGATCCTGGCAGTGCTGGATGCGGTACCGGTGCTGGATGCCGCCGGCAGTGGCGCTGCTGGAATGGGCCTCCGCCTACTACCACCACCCGATCGGCGAGGTGGCCGCCGGCGCCCTGCCCAAGGCGCTGCGCGAGGGCGCCCCGAGCAGCGCGCTGCGCGAGGTGTGGACCGTCACCGCGGCTGGCTACGCGGCGCTGGCCGCCGGGGCGCGCGCGCCGGGCACCCAGGCAGCTCGCGCTGCTCGGCGCGGTGGCGGCCGAAGCCAATCCGCGACGCCACGCTGCTGGACGCGCGCCTGCCCGGCTGGCGCGAGGCCGCGCGCGCCCTGCTCAAGCGCGGCTGGCTCGCGCGCGCCGCGGTCGCAGAACGTGCCGGCGGCCTCGGCGGCGCGCGTGCGCACGCCCGGCCCGGCGCTGCTGGAGGAACAGGCGCAGGCGGTGGCCAGCGGTGGCGGCCGCGCTGGGCGGGTATGGCGCCTTCGTGCTGCACGGGATCACCGGCAGCGGCAAGACCGAGGTGTACCTGCGCCTGGTCGAGCAGGTGCTGGCAGGCCGGCCGGCGCGCGCTGGTGCTGGTGCCGGAGATCGGGCTGACGCCGCAGCTGGTCGGGCGCTTCCGCGAGCGCTTCGACACCCCGCTCGCGGTGCTGCACTCGGGGCTGACCGACGCGGAGCGCCTGGCGGCCTGGCGCGAAGCCTTCAGCGGCCACGCGCGCGTGGTCATCGGCACGCGCTCGGCGGTGTTCGCGCCGGTGCCGCGAGCTCGGGCTCATCGTCGTCGACGAGGAGCACGACGCCTCGTTCAAGCAGCACGAGGGCGCGCTGCGTTACTCCGCGCGCGACCTGGCGGTGGTGCGGGCGCACCACGCCGGCGTGCCGGTGGTGCTCGGCTCGGCGACGCCGTCGCTGGAGACCCTGCACAACGTCGGCCGCCGGCCGCTACACGCGCCTGCGCCTGCTGCGGCGCGCCGCGGACAGCGCAGCCGCCGGTGCTGAAGCTGATCGACCTGCGCCAGCGCTGCCGTGCACGTCGGGGATGGCCACCCCGGCGGTGCTGGCCATCGAGCGCCACCTGGCAGGCGACGGCCAGGTGCTGGTGTTCCTCAACCGGCGCGGCTACGCACCGACGCTTGCTGTGCACCGGCTGCGGCTGGGTCGCACCCTGCCGCGAATGCGACGCGCGCCTCACGGTGCACCAGGAGGCCGGCCGGCTGCGCTGCCACCACTGCGGCGCCGATGCGCCGCTGCCGGCGCGCTGCCCGGTGTGCGGCTTCGCGGTCAAGCCCGTGGGCCAGGGGACCGAGCGCATCGAGGAGGCCCTCGCGGCGATGTTTCCCGGCGTCAGCATCGCGCGCCTGGACCGCGATGTCGTGCGCAAGCGCGGCGACATGGAGGCGGTCGTGCAGCGCATGTCCTCGGGCGCGGCGCGCATCCTGGTCGGCACGCAGATGGTCACCAAGGGCCACGACTTCCCCAACCTCACCCTGGTCGTGGTGCTCAACGCCGATCAGGGCCTGTTCAGCACCGACTTCCGCGCGCCCGAGCGCCTCGCACAGACCATCGTGCAGGTCGCCGGGCGCGCCGGGCGCGGCGCACGCGCCGGCGAGGTGCTGATCCAGAGCTCCTTCCCGGAGCACCCGCTGCTCACGCACCTGCTGGCGGAGGGCTACGACGGCTTCGCGACGGCCGCGCTCGCCGAGCGCGCGCAGGCAGCCTGGCCACCGTTTGCGCGCCTGGCGGCGCTGCGTGACTCGGCCCGCAGCGCCGAAGCTGCACTCGGCTTTCTCAGCGAGGCGCGCCGGCTGGCCGCGCCTCCGCGCGCAGTGCGCCTGCTCGGGCCGGTGCCCGCGGCGATGGCACGGCGCGCCGGGCGCTACCACGCGCAGCTGCTGGTGGAGAGCCCGGAGCGCGCGCGCCTGCACGAGTTCCTCGACGCCTGGCTGCCCCAGGTGGAGCAGCTCAAGAGCGCGCGCGCGGTGCGCTGGTCGCTCGATGTCGATCCGCTTGAATTGTTCTAGGCCGCAGGCACCGCTCGCGGCCAATCGCCACGTGCGCTTCGGGTAGACTTGCGCGCTGCCGGCTACGCGGAAAACCCACTCCCTTGAAGCAAGAAATCGAGCGGCTGCTGCAGGCGGCTCTGGCCCAACTGACCGGTTCGCTGCTGAGCCGAGACGCCCGCGGCGGACGCGGTGGTGGTGGAGCGCACGCGCGATGCGCAGCACGGCGAATTTGCCAGCAACGTCGCCCTGCGTCTGGCCAAGGCGGCCCGCAAGAACCCGCGCGAGCTGGCCGCCGCCATCGTCGCCGCACTGCCGGCGAGCGACCTCATCGCGCGCACCGAAGTGGCCGGCGCCGGCTTCATCAACTTTCACATGGCGCCCACGGCCTACGCCGCCGAGCTTGCCCTTATCCACCTGCAGGGCGAGGCGTACGGCCACAGCACCGCGGGCGGCGGCGAGCGCGTGCTGGTCGAGTTCGTCTCCGCCAATCCCACCGGGCCGCTGCACGTCGGCCATGGCCGCCAGGCCGCCTTCGGCGCCACGCTCTCGAACCTGCTGCGCGCCACCGGTCACGAGGTGGCGCGCGAGTACTACATCAATGATGCCGGCCGGCAGATGGACATTCTCGCGGTGAGCGTGTGGGTGCGCTATCTGGAGGCCTGCGGCGAGGAGCTGCCGTTTCCCGAGAACGGCTACCGCGCCGAGTACGTGCGCCCGCTGGCCGCAGCGCTGCAAGGACCAGCTGCGGCGCGGCGCTGCGCCGGCCCGCCGCCGCGGTGCTGGCGGGGCTGCCGGCGGATGCCCCGGCCGGGGACAAGGAAGCCTACATCGATGCGCTGATCGAGCGCTGCCGCGCGCTGATCGGCGCCGACGGCTTCCGCCAGGTACTCGATCTGTCGCTCGAGCTGATGCTCGCGGACATCCGCAATGATCTGGCCGAGTTCGGGGTCGAGTTCGAGGTGTGGGCCTCCGAGCGCGCGCTGGCCGACTCCGGCGCGATCGACCATGCGCTGGAGGTGCTGCGCGGCCAGGACCGCCTGCAGGAGAAGGACGGCGCGCTGTGGTTCCGCGCCAGCGAGTTCGGCGACGAGAAGGACCGGGTCGTGGTGCGCGAGAACGGCGTGAAGACCTACTTCGCCTCCGACATCGCCTATCACCTGAACAAGTACGAGCGCGGCTTCACGCGCCTGCTGGACGTGCTGGGCGCCGACCACCACGGCTATGTCGCCCGCGTGCGCGCCGGGCTCATCGCGATGGGCTGCCCGGGGCAGTGCCTCGAGGCGACCCTCATCCAGTTCGTGAGCCTGTTCCGCGGCACCGAGAAGATCCCGATGGGCAAGCGCGAGGGCCAGTTCGTGACCCTGCGCCAGCTGCGCGGGGAAGTCGGCAACGATGCCTGCCGCTTCTTCTACCTCATGCGCAGCCACGACCAGCCGCTGGACTTTGACCTGGAGCTGGCCAAGTCGCGCACCAACGAGAATCCGGTGTTCTACATCCAGTACGCGCACGCGCGCGTGGCGAGCGTCATGAAGCAACTCGCCGCGCGCGGCCTTGAGTTCGACGCGACGCAGGGCCTGGCGAGCGCCGGCAGGCTCGCCGGCACGCAGGAGCAGGCGGTGTTGAGCACGCTGACCCGCTACCCGGAGGTCCTGGAGCAGGCCGCGCTCGGCCGCGCGCCGCACGCGCTCGCGCACTACCTGCGCGAGCTCGCCAATACGCTGCACACCTACTACAACGCCGAGCAGTTCATCGTCGAGGATGCCGCCGTGCGCAACGCCCGCCTGGCGCTGGTGCTGGGCGTGCAGCAGGTGCTGCGCAACGGGCTGGCGCTGCTCGGCGTGTCCGCCCCGGAGAGCATGTGAAGGCGGCGGGCGGGCGGGCCGGCGCGGAGCCGCGATGCCGCGGCTGACCACCCGCGACTACAAGGCGGCCCGGCGCTCCTCGCTGGAGCTCGGGCGCTACCGCCAGTTCCTGTACGGCACCGGCGTCGGGATCCTGCTCGCCAGCGCTGCCTTCCTGTACGCCGGCACGCGGCAGCATCCGGGGCAGCCGGCCGTCCCCGCGCCCGGTCCGGTGCTCGCCGCCGCGCCCGCCGCTGCCGGGACGGGCACCGGCGCCGAACCCCTCGCCTTCCCCGACATGCTCGCAAAGACGCAGGTGCCGATCCCGCCGGCGGACAGACACCCCAAGCGTGCCGCGCCCGCCGCGCACCGCGCGCCGGATGCCGCGCGCTGATGGCGAAGCTGACCAGCCGCGACTATAAGAAGACCCAGCGCAGCTCGCTGGATATCAGCCGCTACAAGGAATTCCTGTACGGCGCGGCGGTGGGGGCGTTCATCGCCAGCGTCGCCTTCATGTACGTCAGCGCCAAGCAGCACAAGGCTGCGGAACTGGCCGACACCCCGCACCCGGATCCCCACCACGCCGTGCGCGCAGCGCCGGACAGCGACGAGCCGGGGGCCGCCAAGTCTTCCGAGAAGTTCGACTTCTACCACATGCTCCCCAACTTCGAGGTCGTGGTCCCGGAGAAGGAGAAGGACGTCAAGCGCGACCTGCCGGCAGCCTCCAAGGTCGAGCGCCCCGGCATCTACGTGCTGCAGGTCGGTTCCTACCGCAGCGAGTCAGAGGCCGACGGCATGCGCGCCCGCCTGGGAAAGCTCGGGGTGGACGCCAAGGTGCAGCGCGTGGCGGTCGATGCGGACGTATGGCACCGGGTGCGCATCGGGCCGATCAGCAACCTCGATGAACTCAACAAGACGCGCAAGCAGCTGCAGGCAGCCGACGTCGATGCCATCGTGATCAGGATCGGAGACTGAATCTAAGCCAGCATCCAACATAACACCTATGGCTACGGCCCCGCCTGTGCTGGCACACTGAGGCCACTACAACAATGGACGCGGGGGATAGCGCCGATGTTCAAGACTGCCTGGATGTTGTTCGCGCTCCTGCCATTGCAGGTATGGATGTCTGCTGCGGCGTTGGCCGCTGCGCCGCCAGCGGCCGAGGCGTTCGGCGCCGTTCCACAGACTGACGAGGTAACGCTGAGCCCTGACGGCAAGACGACCGGCTTGGGGGAGTTTCACGGGAGGGCCGATACCAGCGTCATCATGTTCGACATCGAGGCGCGCAAGATCAGGCGCACCCAGCGCCTCGAAAATGGCATGCAGCTGCGGCGGCCTGACGTGGGCGGACAGCGAGGTCCTGCTCGATCACCGTGAGCGTGGTAGATCCCAACGCGCGGCAACGAGGACGAACGTTACGAGTTCTACCGCACCCTCGCCCTCGATACCGGCACGGGCGCCACCAAGTTCCTGCTGATGGCGGGCGGTTATCGATCGCTCACGTGACCGGTGCAGGCGTCTACGCGACGCGAAGCGCCAAGCCGAAGACGATCATGATGGTCCACGCAGCGATTACAGCGCCAGCAATTCGCGCGCACGCGAGCATTTCGGCTCGCACATCGACGAACCACCGCAAGGATTCTGGCTGGGCGCTGTCGGTGTTCGAGGTGAGCACGGTGACTGGATCGAGGGCACACTGGTGGAGGCTGGCAATCCCTTCACGAATCGGACTTCGTCGTGGACAACGATGGCAGGGTCGTCGGGCGCAGCGACTGGGACCCAGACGGGAAGATCTTCAGTGTGGTGGTGAAAAAGGGTGCCTAGCTGGAAAGAGATCTACCAGTGCCACGGACGGCACGAGGCTGTACCTGCAGGGAGTCTGAACGCTAGAGGGCACCGCGATAATCGCCATGAGCAACAAGGCCCCAGGAGGGCGGCAAGGCTGCTGGGCTTGCCGCTGGATGGCTCACCGACGCAGGTGGCCTTCGAGGACGCGACCCGCGATGGTCAACGACGTCATCGCTCGACCGCTTCTCTCATCAACCGGTGGCGGTTTTCTCGGCGGCGCCGCGACCGCGAGTACCAGTGGCTAGATCCTAAGGACCAGGCGCGCAAGGAACCGTGCAACGTGCCTTCCCGGGTAAATTGGTCGCACCTGTACAGCGAGTCGTAGGACCGTCAACGAATCGTCGCTTATGTGTACGGCCCATCGGTGCCCGGCGGCCTACTACCTGGTTGACTTCAGGGCCGCAGCGCCGACGTGGTCGGCGAGGAATACCCCGGCCTGGTCAAGGCCGCGCTTGGGGAGAGATGCGTAACATCAACTACGCGCGCACGCGACGGCACGCAGATCCCGGCATACCTCACCCTGCCGCCGGGCGCTGGAGGGCGAAGCATCTGCCATTGGTCATACTGCCGCACGATGGCCCGGAGGCGCGCGATGGTCCATGCGGTTTGACTGGTGGCCGCAGTTCCTGGCGACGCGCGGTTACGCGGTACTGCAACCGCAGTTCCGCGGCTCGGTCGGTTTCGGCAACGAGTGGCGCCTCGCCGGACGACATCAATGGGGCGGACTCATGCAGGAGGACCTGAGTGACGGGGTGCAAAGCAATGGTCACGCAGGGCATTGCGGATCCCCAACGCGTCTGCATCGTCGGCGCCAGCTACGGTGGCTATGCGGCTCTGGCCGGTGCCGCCTTCACCCCGGATGCTCTACGCCTGTGCCGTAAGCGTCAATGGCGTGTCCAACCTGTCCGAGATGCTCGGCTGGGAGGTTGACCAAAGTCGGCAAAGAGTCAAACACAGTCGGGTATTGGCAAGATTCGATCGGAGCCAAAATTGGATCCCGCCGTGATCGCCAAGTCCCCGGCCAAGGCAGTTGAGCACGTCAAGGCGCCGATCCTGCTCATTTACTCGGCCGATGACACCGTGGTCCCGCCGAGCCAGTCTCGCGAGATGGCGCAGGCGCTCAAGGAACACGGCACGCCCGTCACCCTGGTCAAGCTGGACGGCGATGATCACTGGCTCTCGCGTACCGATACCCGCGTGCAGATGCTCAAGAACGTCGACGACTTCCTGGCGGCAACTCTGCGAAAATGACCGGCAGCACCCGGCTGCAGCCCCGACCCGCAGGAATCCGCCATGAAGTACCCAAGACCGCTACTCACGATCGCGCTGGCGCTGCTGGCCGCGCAGCCGCTGCTCGCCCAGGAGGCGCGCCCGAGCGAGGCCTCCGTGCGCGGCGTGCTGGCCGCGGCGCACCTGGACACGATCCTCGGCAGCTACGGCACGCAGGTGGAGGAGAGCCTGCGTGCCGGCATCCAGCACGAGCTGGAAGGCCAGACCCTGAACGCGGAGCAGCGCGCGATCATGGACCGGATGCAGGAGCAGATGGTCGCGCTCATGCACGAAGAGCTGGACTGGAAGCGCATGGAGCCAAAGCTCATCGAGCTCTATCGCAACACCTTCACGCAGGGCGAAATCAACGGCATGCTCAAGTGGTACACCTCGCCCACCGGCAGGGCCGTGGTCGCCAAGCAGCCGCTGGTCACGGCACAGATGGCCGACTATGCGCAGGAGCGGGTGCAGGACATGGTGCCGAAGCTGATGCAGCTGCAGAAGGACACGATCGCGCAGCTGAAGGCGGCCGCTTCACCGCCCGCGCCGGCGGCTCACTAGCGGCGCGGCCGCGGGGCCTTGGAGGGCACCGCCCTGAGCGCGCGCCGCGCGGGCTTGTTCTCGGCGGCCGCGCGGGCCGCGGCAATCGATTCGGCAGCCCAGGCGCTGAGCTCCTGGGGATCCTCCAGCACCTCCGCCGGGGTCTCGAAATAGTTCATGCTCAGCTCGGGCCGGTCGGCGTAGGGCCGGAAGCGGGCCATGCCGCGCGTGGTGAAGCGGGCGCGGTTGGCATCGTCCACGCGCAGGTAGAGGGTGTCCTCGGCGATGAGCCCGAAAAAGCATTCGTGGCTGTACAGCCCCGCCCCGCCGAACATGCGCCGCGAGCTCACCCCGTCGACGCCCGCGAGCTGCTCCAGGACGTAGGCGAGGTAGTCCGCGCTTACGGCCACGAACCGCCCCTTCAGTCGTCGCTGATGTTGCGGAAGTCGACCCCGAGCGAGCGCAGCTTGCGGTACAGGTGGGTGCGTTCCATGCCGACGCGCTTGGCCAGCTGGCCGACCTTGCCGCTGCACAAGAGCAGCTGCTGCTGCAGGTAGGCGCGCTCGAACTGCTCGCGCGCCTCGCGCAGCGGCAGCGCCAGCAGGTCCTGCTTCACCAGCGGCTCATCCGGCGGAGTCTGCACCGCCAGCTCGCGCTCGATCTCCTCCAGGCGGATCTCCTCCGGGCCGCCATGGATGAGCAGGCGATGCACCAGGTGGCGCAGCTCGCGCACGTTGTCCGGCCAGGGGTAGTTGCGCAGGCGGTTCTGCGCGGCGACGCTGAAGCGCCGGAACTGCAGTCCATCGGCATCCACCATGCGGTCGACCTGATGGCGCAGCAGGTCCGGCACGTCCTCGGCGTACTCGCGCAGCGGCGGCACGCGCACGATGAGTGCGTTCAGATGGGCGAGCAGGTCCTGGCGCAGCGTGGCGCCGCCGGCGCGCTGTTCCACCCCCGGCTGGGCCGAGGACAACAGCCGCGCCCGGAACTGCAGCGACTCGCGGCCGCCCATGCGCGTGAACTGGCCCGACTCGAACACCCCGACCAGCAGGCGCTGCACCCCGGGGGGCAGGTCATCCAGCTCGTGGATGAAGAGCGTGCCGTTGCCGGCCTCCTCGAGCACGCCTGCGACCTTGGTGCCGTCGGCGTTCTCGCGCCCGAACAGGCGCGCTTCGGCATCCTCGTCGCGCAGGCCGCTGGCCACCAGCGGCACGAAGGGGGCCGCGGCGCGCGGCCCCTGCTCGTGCAGGTAGCGCGCAAAGGCCTCGCGGCCGGAGCCCGGCTCACCGACCAGCAACACCGGCGAGGGGTGCGCGGCGATCTGCTGCAGCTCGGTGCGCAGCTGCTGCATGAGGCGGCTCTTGCCGATCGGCACGGTGAGCGGGGAACCGAGCAGCCGGCCGGACTGGCGGTGCCGGCGCCCGGCATCGAGCGCGCGCTCCACGGTGCGCAGCAGCTTCGCCAGCGACAGCGGCTTCTCCACGAAGTCGAACGCGCCCAGGCGCGTGGCTTCGACCGCGGTCTCGACCGTGCTGTGCCCGGACATCATCACCACGGGGCAGCCATCGGTGACGCCGGCCGACCACTCGCGCAGCAGCGTGATGCCGTCGACATCGGGCATCCAGATGTCCAGCAGCACCAGGTCCGGGACCTGGCGGGCGCGCGAGGCGCGCGCCTGGGCGGCGTTGGCGGCCACGTCCACCTCGTAGCCCTCCTCGGAGAGGATCTCCTTGAGCAGGCCGCGGATGTCCGCTTCGTCATCGACCACAAGGATGTGTGAACTGCTCATGCCCATTCCCTCCGCATCTGATCACGCCGTTCGCGCGCGCCCCCGGTCGCGGACCGGGTGCTATCCTTCACGGGCAGCACGACGCGCACGCGTGCTCCGCCTTCTGGCCGGTTGTCGGCATCAATCCGGCCGCCGTGCTCCTCGATGGTCTTCTTCACGATCGCAAGTCCCAGGCCCGTGCCCTTGGGCTTGCTGGTGACATACGGGTCGAAGACCCGGCCGAGGAGTTCCCGCGGGAATCCGGGGCCATTGTCACACACGCTCACCGCCACGTACTCGGCATCGCCACTGGACTCCAGGCGGGTGCTGACCTCCACCTTGGCAGACCCAACCCCATCAAGCGCTTCCAGGGCGTTGGTCAGGAGGTTGTTGAGCATCTGGCGCACCCGGCCGCGGTCGGCCTCGATGCTGCTGACCTCCGCGCCAAGGTCCAGCTGTATCTGCACGCGCGGGTCCTGCACGCGGTACAGGTCGGCGACCTCGGTGACCAGGTGGTTGATGTCGAAGCGGCTGATCTGCATGTCCGGCGCGCGCGCGTACTCGGAGAAGGCGTTCACCATCTGCTGCATGGTCTCCACCTGCTGCACGATGGTGCGCGTGCCGCGTTCGAGGATGTCGGCATCCTTCTCGTTCATGCCCGAGGACAGGCGCCGGCGCATGCGCTCGGCGGACAGCTGGATCGGGGTGAGCGGGTTCTTGATCTCGTGCGCCAGGCGCCGCGCCACCTCGCCCCAGGCCGCATCGCGCTGCGCCTGCAGCAGGGCGGTGATGTCGTCGAAGACAATGACGAAGCCGACATCGCTGTCCTCCCCGGGCAGCGCGGTGCAGGCGCACATGAGGGTGCGCCGGCCGCCGGCGCCGTCCAGGTCCAGCTGCTCGCGCCACTCCTCGCGCCCGGCGGCGAAGCGCACCGCGAGCGCGGCCACGAACTGGCCGAGGCGCTCGTTGCCGGCGGCCAGCTCCGGCAGCGCGCGCCCGGTCGCCGCCGACAGGTCGGTGCCGAGGATCGCCCCGGCCGCCTCGTTGGCGGTGCGCACGGTGAGGGTGCGATCGATGGCGAGCACGCCGGTGGACAGGCGCGCCAGGATGATCGCCAGGCGCGTGCGCTCGCGCTCCACCGCCTGCTGGCTGTGCATGGTCTCGACGCGCGCGCGCCGCAGGCGCTTGGTCATGTCGTTGAAGGAGTGCACCAGGAAGCCCATCTCGTCGCGCGAGGGCAGCGGCAGGCGCGTGGCGAAGTCGCCCTTGCCGACCGCGCGCGTGCCCTCGATCAGGTCCTGCACCGGCCGCACCAGGCGCTGCGCGGAGTAGATCGCGCCGTAGATCGCCGCCAGCATCGACAGCAGCACCACCAGCGTGAGCGTGACGCGGAAGCTCGCCTTGAGCGGCTCGCGGATGGCGGCCAGGTTGCCGTACTGGTTGTAGGTACCCTGCACCGCCTCGGAGAGGGCGGCCAGCTGCGCCGGCACCGGGTAGATCGCCACCACGAAGCGCGCGCCGTGCACGCTCGAGCGCGGCAGCACCGCGGCGGTGCGAATGAGGTAGCGCCCACTGCTCTGCGGCTCCAGGCTCACATACGGCATGCGCTGTTCCATCTGGCGCAGCAGGTCCGGCGGGGGCTGCGCCGGCAGGTTCTCGAAGGCGTTCTCGAGGCTGGCGCCGAGGATGCGGCCGTGCGGGCCGAACAGCGAGATCTCCAGCGCGTGGCTGTCGCGGCGCTGCGAGTCCAGCCGCTCCTGCACGCGCCCGGGGTCGACGTCCCCAAGCTCGTCGGCGAAGGCCACCGTGCGCGTGGAGTACTCGCGCATGCGCAGGTCGAGCGCCGCCCGCGACAGGTCCAGGGCATCGTTGAGCCCCTGCTTCACCTCCACCGTGAACCAGCTGTCGATGCCGCGGTTGATGAACTCGAGCGAGGACATGTAGACGATGAGCAGCGGGGCGATCACCAGCGCGCCGAAGATGCCGACCGTGCGCGCGGTGAGGCGCGAGCCGGGAACGTGCGCGCGGTAATCGCGCACCAGGCGCCACAGCTTGTGCGCCAGCAGCCCGGTGAGGGCGATGACCCCGCACACGTCGATGCCGAGGATCCACAGCTGCAGCCGGCCGAACTCCGAGGAGTTCTGCACGCTCTTGGCCAGCAGCAGGAAGGCACCCCCGCCGATGGCGCTCCACAGCAGCACCTGGCCGACGGCGATCCAGCGGAACCCACGCGCCTGCCGTGGCTGCTTCATACCGGCAGTGTCCAGGTGTACCACTCGCTCACGCGCGCCCAGTCATCCGTCCAGAAGAGGAAGGCGCGCATGGCGGAGGGCAGGTTGCCGCGCCGCACCCCGGCGCGCACGCTGATGGTGTAGTTGCCGCCATCGAGCTGCGGCTCGACGATGATCGGCCAGGCATCGACCTTGCCGAGGTACTCCAGCGCATCGTCCAGGGTGGCGAAGGTCGACTGGTCACCGTTCTTGGTGTCGCGCACCACGTAGCGGTCACTCACCGCGTGGTAGGTGAGCTCGCGCCGCAGCGTGAGATCGACGACCGCCGCGTTGAACCACAGGCGCCGGTCGCGCTCGACGCGGGCGTCCAGGTCGAAGGTGAGAGTGATGCCGTCGCGCAGCGCGTCGCGGATGGCCGTGCTCTCCGGGTACTCCACGCGCGCGTGCAGCAGGAATACCCCCTTGTCGATGTTCACGTAGGCCGAGCGCACCTCGAGGACCCCGTCCAGCGCAGCCGCGCAGGCCAGGCCGCACACGCTCAACGCCAGCATCCACAGGAAGGCGCGCGGCCGCGAGGCGGCCGCCGGAGGCGGAGGTTGTATCGTCGCGTGGCATGAATCCCTGCGACGGCAGGCGCTTACGTTCCGGCCGTTGTCTTTTCGAGACAAGCATAATAGAACCCGTCCGTCCCCGCCTCTGCTCCCGGCAGCAGCTGCACGCCGACCGCGCAGCCCAGCGCACCCGGGGCGAGCGCGCCCGGTTCCGGCATCACGGCCACGCTCAAGGCCGGTTCACTGTCCAGCAGCCGCGCCATCACGGCCTCGTTCTCCGCGGGCAGCACCGAGCAGGTGGCATACACCAGGCGGCCCCCGGGGGCGAGCATCGCGGTGGCCGCGCGCAGGATCTCCAGCTGCTCGGCGGCGAAGGCGGCCGCATCCGCCGGGCGGCGCAGCAGCTTGATGTCCGGGTGGCGGCGGATGACCCCGGTCGAGGAGCACGGCGCATCGACGAGGATGCGGTCGAAGCTGCGCCCCGCGAGGACGGCGGGGCTGCGCATGTCCCCGGTGACCAGTGTCGCGGTGCGCTTCAGGCGCGCCAGGTTCTCGGCAATCAGGGCCATGCGCTCGGTGGTGAGGTCGATGCAGGTCAGCTCGATCGCAGGCTCGCGCTCGAGCAGCGCCCCGCTCTTGCCGCCAGGGGCGGCGCAGGCATCGAGCACGCGCTGGCCCGGGGCAAGGTCCATCAGGCCTGCCGCAAGCTGCGCTCCAGCGTCCTGGACGGAGACCAGTCCCTCCTCGAACCCCGGCAGCTCGGATATCGCCACCGGGCGGCCCAGGGTCACTGCGGTCGGCATCCACGGTATGGCTGCCGATTCAATGTCCTGGGCACGCCAGCTGCGCTGCATAGTCGGACCGGCCGGTGCGCGAGAGATCCAGGCGCAGGGTCAGGGGCGGGTGGGCGTTGTTCGCATCCAGGGCCAGCAGGCCCGCCTCGCCCCAGGCGCGGCTGATCTCCTTCACCAGCCAGCCCGGGTGCGCGGTGCGGCCGGGGACCGTGGCGTCGACCTTGGCCAGACGCACGGCGCGCTCGGCGACGAAGCGCCGCAGCACCGCATTGACCAGGCCCGTGGAGCGCTCGGCCCCGAGCAGCCGCGCCGCGTCGACCGCCAGGTGGGCAGTCAGCTCCGGCGGGTTGCGCGAGTACTCGATCTGGTGCGCGGCCGCCGCCAGCAGCGCGCGCACCGGATTCGGCACGCCCGCGGGCCGCTGCAGCAGCGACTCGATTGCAGGCTGAAGGCGCAGGTACCAGCGAACCGTGCCGAGGGCGATGGCGCGCACCGCGGCGCGCTCGCCCATGTCATCGGCCGTGGAGAGCGCCGCATCCACCGACTCGCCGCGAAAGACCACCGCATCCACCGCCCGCGCCGCAGCCGCCAGGGCGGGCGCCCCGGGCGCCCAGGGAGTCTTACCCAAGGCGTTGCCCGGCCAGATCCAGGCTGTGGGCAAAATCCCGCACGCTCACGGCACGCCGTCCCGGGCGCTGCACCTGCGTGACCGCCAGGGTGCCGCGGCCGCACTGAATACTCATGTAGTCGTCCTGTACGCCGATGATCGTGCCAATTTCGGTAGCTTTTTGGCCTCTTTTGGCGGCAACTCGGCGTCCGCTACGATCGGGTCCTCGGCGTGGGCCGCGTAGATCCGCAGCGGCTTCCCCGCCCAGTTGCGCCTGGGCAATCGGCCAGGGATTGAAGGCGCGCACCTGGCGTTCGATCGCCAGCGCGTCCTGCGACCAGTCGATCGGCGCCTCGCCCTTGTCGATCTTGGGCGCGTAGGTCACCCCGTCTGCGCGGCTGTTCGACCGCGCTCAAGCGTGCCGCGTTCCAGGCCGGTGAGCGCCTCGAGCAGCAGGCGCGCCCCGAGCACGGAGAGTTCGTCCTGCAGCGAGCCTGCGGTGTGCGCGCGCGAGATGACCACCGGCTCGGCCAGCAGCGTCGGCCCGGTGTCGAGCCCCTCGTTCATCTGCATGATGGTGACGCCGGTGTGCGGGTCACCGGCGAGGATCGCACGCTGGACGGGCGCGGCCCCGCGCCAGCGCGGCAGCAGCGAGCCGTGGATGTTGAGGCTGCCCAGGCGCGGCAGTGTCGAGCGCCTCCTTCGGCAGCAGCAGCCCGTAGGCCACGACCACCAGCACGTCCGGGCGCCCAGCCGGTGAGCGCGTCGCGGCCTTCGCGCCGCTCTGCAGCGTCGGCGGCTGCGCAATGCTGAGGCGCGCGCGCGCGCGCGGCTGCTTTTACCGGGCTTTCCTGCAGGTGGCGGCCGCGCCCCTTGGGGCGGTCGGGTTGCGTGAGCACGCCGACGACCTCGTGCCCGGCGCACAGCGCCTCGAGCGCCGGCAGCGCGAAACCAGGCGTGCCGGCAAATGCGACGCGCACGGTCAGTACGTGCGGCGCGCGCGGCCGGCACTGGCCGGCGCGGCGGCGGCACGTTCCTTGCGCTCCTTGTCGAGCCGCTTGCGGATGCGCTCGCGCTTCATCTCCGACAGGTAGTCGACGAACAGCTTGCCTTCCAGGTGGTCCATCTCGTGCTGGATGCATACCGCCAGCAGATCGGTGTACTCCGTCTCGCGCGAGCTGGCCGGCGCGGTCGTGGGAGCGCACGCGGATGCGCGTGGCGCGCTTGATCTCATCGAAGATCCCGGGGACCGACAGGCAGCCCTCTTCGGTCTTGGCTTCCCCCTCGCGCTCGAGTGATCTCGGGGTTGATCAGGATCAGGGGTGCATTGCGTTCGTCGGAGAGGTCGATGACGATCAGGCGCTGATGGACATCCACCTGGGTGGCTGCCAGGCCGATCCCGGGGGCCGCGTACATCGTCTCCAGCATGTCCTCGATCAAAGTGCCGAGCGCGGCATCGAACTGGGTCACCGGCTGTGCGCGGGTTCGCAGCCTTGGATCGGGGTATTCGAGGATGCTTCGTAGGGCCATGGTCTTGCCTGATATGGGGGCGCCGGGAGCCGTGATCCAGCGCACAAAGTTGACATTAATTCGTATGCCGGCGGGCGCCGTGCCAGTATAACGATTCAGGATTCCGGCGCAGGTTGTTGGTCCGCCTCGCGCAATTGAGGAGTGGAGGATGGTCTTAAATCAAGTACTTGGAGCTCGCTCAGTGGCGGGTCTCCTGATCCTGTCGCTCGCGGTCACGGGGTGTTCGCACTTCCGTAGCCACGAGGAACCCGCGCCTGCGCCCGCACCGGCCGCCGCGCAGCCGGTGGCCCAGGCCTCAGCCTGCGGCACCCGAGGTGACCGCCACCGAGGCTGCGATCGCAGCCGGCAACGCGGCCGGCCCGGCCCCGGCCAGCGCGCCGGTGGATACCCGCGGCATGATCAATGCCTCGGCGCCTGCGCACTACACGGTCAAGCGCGGCGACACCCTGTGGGGCATCGCCTCGATGTACCTGAAGGATCCGTGGCTGTGGCCCGAGGTGTGGGTCATCAATCCGCAGGTCGTGAACCCGCACCTTATCTATCCGGGTGACCAGCTGGCGCTGGCCTACGGGGCCGACGGGCGCCCGCAGATCAGTCTGGAACAGGCCGGCGCGGTGCGCCTGGACCCGCGGCTGCGCACCAGCGAGCTGGACGGCTCGATCCCGACGATCCCTTACGCGGCCATCTCCGCCTTCCTCGGCCGCCCGGCGATCATGACCGAGGACGAGATCCGCCACGCGCCCTACGTGGTCGCCTTCCGCGACGAGCATCAGGTGGCGGGCACCGACAACACCGCCTATGTGCGCGACCTGCCCGCCTCACCCGCGGCCAGCTACGCCATCGTGCACATTGCCGGCCCGCTGCGCGATCCGGACGACAACTCGGTGATCGCTTACGAGGCGGTCTACACCGCGACGGCGCAGGTGCAGCACGGCGGTGACCCGGCCAAGACCATCCTCTCGGATCCGGCGCGCGAGACCCTGCGCGGCGACCGCCTGGTGTCGGGCGACCTGTCGCAGACGCCGATGAACTTCACCCCGCGCGCTCCGGCCAGCGAGGTACGCGGCCGCATCATCGACGTGGTCGGCGGCACCGACCTGGTCGGCCAGTACCAGATCGTCGCGATCAACCGCGGCAAGCGCCACGGCCTGGAGCCGGGCATGGTGCTGGCGGTGGACGAGGCCGGCTACGAGGTCGCCGACGTCTACCGTAATAGCGGCACGATCGGCTCGACCGAGTCGAAGGCCTTTGCCCCGAAGGTGACCCTGCCCGAGGAGCGCGTCGGCACGCTGCTGGTGTTCAAGGTCTACGACCGCGTGAGCTATGCGCTGGTGGTCAACGCCACGGACACGATCCACGTGCATTACGTAGCCCGCAGCCCCTAGGATCCCAGGCAGCGCCGCAGTAGCGGCGTGCTTGTTGCTCAACACCCGCCGCAGCGCTGCAAGCCTGCGGCGGTTTGCTTTTGCAGCTCCTCTGCGCTCAAACCGTGCGGGCACCGCCGCCGGGTCCCCGGGGTGAGCTCGGGAATTATTTTGTAAAAGAAACACTTATGGAGGCTGCGATGACGCTCTCCAGTCCGTCGCCATTGGACAAGGCGTAGGAAATGCTGTTAGATGCCCTCGGCTTTTGAACCCGCGACCGTTGATGTTCTCGTCGCACGCACGCATCTGGCGGGCCGGTCCGTGGCCTCGATGCTGCTGAGACTCGAACTCGGGGGCGTGTGGCGGCTTTTCCGGGCGGCCGCTTTGGCCGAATACCTTGAAATGATGACTGGCAGCGTTCTCGACATCCTTATCTACGTGTTCGACCGGTACATGCTCAATGAGACACCGGAGGTACCCGAGCGCGAGAATCTGGCGCGCGACCTGGAGCACGCCGGCTTTGCCCCGGACAACGTCGAGCGGGCGCTCGACTGGCTGACGGACCTGGCCTTCGGCCACGGGCAGTCGCAGCCGGCCGCGACCACCCACAACGGGGTGCGGGTGTTCACCGACAGCGAGCTGGCGCGCCTTTCGACCGAGTGCCGCGGCCTGCTGCTGTCGCTGGAGAACGCGCGCGTGCTCACCCCGCAGCAGCGCGAGATCGTGATCGAGCGCATGCTGGCACTGGATGCCGATGAGCCCGACACCGAGCAACTGAAGTGGGTGGTGCTGATGGTGCTGTCCAGCCAGCCGGGCCAGGAGCTCGCGGTGGAGCGCCTCGGCGGGTTGATCACGGACGTGCGGGTCCTTGCACCGCACTGAGCCGGCGATAGGCATCGCTGGCTGCATGGGTCCGCGGCTTGTCCGCGGTTTTTTGTTTTCGGCTCTGGTGTTTTCGTAAGTCATGGCAGACAACCTGGTCATCGTCGAGTCGCCCGCCAAGGCCAAGACGATCAAGAAGTACCTCGGCAAGGACTTCGACGTGCTCGCCTCCTACGGGCACGTGCGCGACCTTGTGCCCAAGGAAGGCGCGGTCGACACCGAGCACGACTACGCGATGAAGTACCAGGTGCTCGAGAAGAACGAGCGCCACGTGGAGGCCATCGCCCGCACGCTGAAGAAGTCCAAGGCGCTGTACCTTGCGACCGACCCGGACCGCGAGGGCGAGGCGATCGCCTGGCACCTGAAGGAGATCCTCGACGAACGCGGTGACCTCAAGGGCAAGCAGGTGCACCGCGTGGTGTTCTACGAGATCACCCGCAACGCCATCCGCGCGGCGGTCGAGGAGCCGCGCGGGCTGTCGCTGGAGCTGGTGAACGCCCAGCAGGCGCGCCGCGCGCTGGACTTCCTGGTCGGCTTCAACCTCTCGCCGCTGCTGTGGAAGAAGGTGCGGCGCGGACTGTCGGCCGGGCGCGTGCAGAGCCCGGCGCTGCGCATGATCTGCGAGCGCGAGGAGGAGATCCTCGCCTTCATCGCCCAGGAATACTGGACGCTCGAGGGCGAAGGCACGCACTCGGGCCAGAGCTTCCCGCTGAAGCTGCTCGAGTACCGCGGGCAGAAGGTCGAGCAGTTCAGCTTCACCAACGAGGCGCAGGCGCGCGAGGTCGAGAACACCCTCAAGGCCGCTGCCAAGGGCGGCGAGCTGAGCGTGCACGCGATCGACCGCAAGCAGCGCCGCCGCAACCCCGCCCCGCCCTTCACCACCTCCACGCTGCAGCAGGAAGCCGCGCGCAAGCTCGGCTTCAACGCGCGCCGCACCATGCGCCTCGCGCAGCAGCTGTACGAGGGCCAGGACATCGGCGAGGGCAGCGTCGGCCTCATCACCTACATGCGCACCGACTCGGTGTCGCTGGCCGCCGAGGCGGTCACCGAGATCCGCGAGGTCGCCGCGCGGCTGTACGGCAAGGACGAGGTGGCCGATGAGCCGCGCGTCTACAAGACCAAGTCGAAGAATGCCCAGGAGGCCCACGAGGCCATCCGCCCGACCTCCGCCGCGATCACGCCGGCGGACGTCGAGGGCAAGGTCGAGGACGACCTGTACCGACTGTACGCGCTCATCTGGAAGCGCGCGGTCGCCTCGCAGATGAGCCACGCCGTGTTCGACACCGTGGCCGTGGACATGCTCGCCGGCGCCGACGGCGCGCAGCGCCACCTGCTGCGCGCCAACGGCTCGACGCTGGTGAAGCCCGGCTACATGTCGGTCTACCAGGAGGGCACGGACGATGCCAAGATCGACGACACCGACCACGTGCTGCCGCCGATGAACGAGGGCGACAGCGTGGGGCTGGCCGCGCTCTCCGCCGAGCAGCACTTCACCGAGCCGCCGCCGCGCTACGGCGAGGCCTCCCTCGTCAAGGCGCTCGAGGAGCACGGCATCGGCCGCCCTTCGACCTACGCCACCATCATCTCCACGCTGCAGGACCGCGAATACGTGGAGATGGACGCGCGGCGCTTCGTGCCGACCGACATCGGCAAGATCGTCTGCCGCTTCCTCACCGAGCACTTCCACCGCTACGTCGAGTACGGCTTCACCGCGGCGATGGAGGACGAGCTGGACGCGGTCTCCCGGGGCGAGGAGGACTGGACCACGCCGCTGGAGAAGTTCTGGAAGCCCTTCATCCAGCAGGTCGAGAAGATCGAGAAGACCGTCTCGCGCGAGCAGGTCGCGCAGGCGCGCGAGCTCGGGCGCGAGGCCGGCACCGACAAGCCCATCACGGTGCGCATGGGCCGCTTCGGCCCGTTCGTGCAGATCGGCACCAAGGACGACGAGGAGAAGCCGAAGTTCGCCGGGCTGCGCCCGGGGCAGAAGATGGACAAGATCACCCTCGCCGATGCGATGGAGCTGTTCAAGCTGCCGCGCACGCTCGGGCAGACCGAGGACGGCGAGACCATCGTCGCCAACGTCGGGCGCTTCGGCCCGTACGTGAAGTACGGCGCCAAGTACGCCTCCCTCAAGGAAGACGACCCGTACGAGGTGACGCTCGAGCGCGCCCGCGAGGTCATCCGCCAGAAGCAGGAGGCCGACGCCAACCGCCTGATCCGCGACTTCCCGGACAATGGCATCCAGGTGCTCAACGGGCGCTACGGCCCCTACATCACCGACAAGAAGAAGAACGCCAAGATCCCCAAGGACCGCGACCCGAAGAGCATCACCCTCGAGGAGGCCATCGCCATGATCGCGGCGGCGCCTGAGCGCGGCGGGCGCTTCGGCCGCTGGGGCCGTGGCAAGAAGGCAGCGGCGGCCGCCCCGGGCGCCAACGGCGCGGCAGCGGCGACCGCGAAGCCCAAGGGTAAGGCCAAGAAAAGCGCGGTCGCCGAGGCGATCGCCGCAGATCCGGAGCGGCCGGCGAAGGCGCCCGCGCAGGCGGCCAAGCGCATGGCGAAGCCCGCAGTGGCCGCAGCTCCGGCCGCGCACCCGAAGGCGCGAGCCCCGGGACGCGCGGCGCGCAAGCCGGCGAAGGCCAAGTCCGCAGCGCCCAAGCCCGCAGCGGCCAAGCCCCCTGCGCCCGCGGCAGGCAACGGCCGCGCGCGGCGCGTGAAGTAGGCGCACGCGCAGCCCCTGCCGGTGAAGGCGGCTCGCGGTATGGCCCGATGAAGTACCGCCACAGTTTCCACGCCGGCAACTTCGCGGACGTGCACAAGCACGTGACGCTGCTCGCCCTGCTCACCGCGCTCCAGAAAAAGGACAAGGGCCTTCTCTACCTGGAGACCCACGCCGGCCGCGGCGCCTACGACATCTCCACCCCGACCGCCGATGCGGCGGGCGGCATCGGCCGCCTCGGGGACGGTGCGCACGGCTGCGCCGAGCTGAGCGCCTACCTTGAGCTGCTGGCGCGGCTGCGCGCGGAGTTCGGGCAGCGCCACCTCTACCCCGGTTCGCCGCTGTTGGCGGTGGCGATGCTGCGGCCGCAGGACCGCGCGGTGCTCATCGAGCTGCAGGGCAGCGAGGTCAATGCGCTCAAGCACACCCTCAGCGAGTACGCGCAGCGCCACGCCGGCGTCGTGCCGCAGGCGCAGGTCGAGCGCGGCGATGGCTATGCGCGGCTGCGCGCCTGGCTGCCGCCTGCGGAGCGGCGCGGGCTGACCTTCATCGACCCGCCCTACGAGCAGACCGGGGAGGACTTCGTGGCGGTCACGCAGGCCCTCGCCGAGGGACTGCGGCGCTTCCCGACCGGCGTCATGGCCGCCTGGTACCCGATCAAGGACGAGCGCTCGACCGCCCACTGGCAGCTCGGCTGCATGCGCGCGCTGCCCGCGCCGATCCTCGCCAGCGAACTGTGGCTGTACCCGCGTGACTCGCGCGTGGCGCTCAACGGCTCGGGGCTGCTGGTGGTCAATCCGCCGCACCAGGTGCTCGAGCACATGCAGGCCTGGCTGCCGCGGCTCACGGCGGCACTGTCCGGGGAGCCCGCGGCAGGCAGCCGCGCCTTCATGCTGGCAGAATCAGGCGGATGAGCAGCGTAGCTGACGAGTACGGGGTGTTCGGCCACCCGGTAAACCATAGCCTGTCCCCGTTCATCCACGGCCTGTTCGCGCGCCAGACCGGGCAGCTGATGAGCTACCGCCCCTACGACGTGGCGCCGGAGGAGTTTGCCGCCCGGGTGCAGCGAATTCTTCGCCCAGGGCGGCCGCGGCCTGAACGTGACCCTGCCGCACAAGATCGCGGCCGTCGAGGTGGCCCAGGAACTCACCGCGCGCGCCGCGCATGCTGCCGCGGTCAATACGCTGGCGATCAAGGGTGATGGCATCCTCGGGGACAACACCGACGGGGCAGGCCTGGTGCGCGACCTGTGCGACAACCTGGGCCTGGTGATCACCAACCGCCGCCTGCTGGTCATCGGCGCCGGCGGCGCCACGCGCGGGATCCTCGCCCCGCTGCTGGGGCTGTCGCCTACCGTGGTGGTCATCGCCAACCGCACGCCCGGGCGCGCCGAGGCGCTGGCGGCAGCGTTCTCGGACCTCGGCCAGACCCAGGGCGTCGGCTTCGAGTACCTCGAGCCCGAGCCCTTCGACCTGGTCATCAACGCCACCTCCGCGAGCCTCTCCGGGGAGATGCCGCCGATCGCCGGCCGGTGTCATCGGCGCGCACACGGTGTGCTACGACCTCGCCTACGGCAGGTCGGCGACCGCGTTCGTGCGCTGGGCACGCGCGCAGGGCTGCGCTCAGGCGCTGCAGGGCTTGGGGATGCTGGTCGAGCAGGCCGCCGAGTCCTTCCGCCTGTGGCGCGGGGTGCGCCCGGCGACCGGGGCGGTGCTCGAGGTGCTGCGCGAGCGCGTCGGCGGGATCTGAAGGGGCGCGTTGCCGCGCCCCTAGCGCATCGTCACCAGTTCCTCGGCGCTCGTCGGGTGGATCGCGACGGTGTCGTCGAAGTCCTTCTTGGTCGCCCCCATGCGCACCGCCACCGCGAACCCCTGCAGCATCTCGTCCGCGCCCGCCCCGACCACGTGCAGCCCGACGATGCGCTGCTCGGCACCGGCGGTCACCAGCTTCATCTCCACGCGCACCTTGGCGGTGGTGATGGCGTGGTAGAGCGGCACGAAGCTGGAGCGGAACACGCGCACGTTGTCCGCGCCGAAGCGCTCGCGCGCGGCGTGCTCGGTGAGTCCCACGGTGCCGATCGGCGGATGGCCGAAAATGACCGTCGGCACGTTCTCGTAGTCGAGGAAGCGCCCCTCCTGGCCGCCGAAGACGCGGTCGCAGAGGCGCCGGCCGGCGGCGATCGCCACCGGCGTGAGCTGCACGCGCCCGGTGACATCCCCGACGGCATAGATCCCCGGGCACGTTGGTGGCCTGGAACTTGTCGGTGCCGATGTAGCCCTGCGCATCCAGGGCGACCCCGGCGCGCTCCAGGCCGATGCCGTCCACGACCGCGTCGCGGCCGATCGCGAACTGCACGGCGTCGAAGGGTCCGAGGTGCCGCCCGCCGGCCACCTCGAGCTCGAGCGTGCCGTCGCCCTGGCGGATGAGCGCCGTGGGGGCGGCGTGCATGGCGACCTGGACGCCCTCGTCCTGCAGGCTCTTGAGCGAGGCCTCCCCCAGCATCGGCTCGAAGGAACGCAGCACCGACTCCCCGCGCAGCACCAGGGTCACCTGCGAGCCGAGACCGGCAAAGATGGCCGCCAGTTCCACGGCGATGTAGCTGCCGCCGACCACGGCGACCCGCTGCGGCCGCTCAGGCAGCAGGAAAAAGCCGTCGGAGCTTAGGCCCAGCTCCGCGCCCGGGATGGCCGGCATGGCCGGGCGGCCGCCGGTGGCGATGATGATGTGGGGAGCCTGGAGCGTGCGGCCACCGGCTGCGACCGTGTGGGCGTCGAGGAAGCTGGCCCGCGCGCGCACCAGTTCGACGTTGCGCTTGGCGAGGTTGGCCGCGTAGATGCCGTTCAGGCGGTTCACGTACTCATCGCGCGCGCGCTTGAGGCGCTGCCAGTCGTGGCCGGCGACCTTGAGGTCGAAGCCATAGTCGGGGGCATCCTCGAGCGCCTCGCCCAGGTGCGCCGCGTTCCACATGATCTTCTTGGGCACGCAGCCGACGTTCACGCACGTGCCGCCCAGGGGCCCGGACTCCACCAGCGCCACGCGGGCGCCGTACTCGGCTGCGCGCTGGGCCGAGGCGAGCCCGCCGCTGCCCCCGCCGATGACCACTAAGTCAAATGTGTCGCTCATAGACCCTCGGTGCGTGCGCCGGCCGACATGTTATATGAGGCGGCGGCAGGGGAAGTTCCAGAGCGTAACCGTGCGCCGCGGATCTGCCGCTACAATGGCCGGCCTCCCGTGGACGACAGGCGCATGGAAAACCCCCTACTCGGCCAGGAACCGCTGCCGCAGTTCCTGAAGATCCGCCCTGAGCACGCCGAGCCGGCGGTGCGTGAGCTGCTGCTGGCCAACCGCGCGCGCCTGGAGGCGCTGGCCGCCGTGGACCGCCCCACCTTCGCCAGCGTCGTGGAGCCGATGGAGGAGCTGCACCACCGCACCTCGCGCACCTGGTCCCCGGTGAGCCACCTGAACGCGGTGCTCAATTCCGAGGCCCTGCGCGCCAGCTACAACGCCTGCCTGCCGCTGCTGTCGGCCTACTACACCGACCTCGCCCAGAGCGAGCCGCTGTTCCAGGCCTACCGGCGCGTCAGCGAGGAAGAGGGAGCGCGGCTGGCCCCGGTGCAGCGCCAGCTCATCGAGCATCGCGTGCGCGACTTCCGCCTGGCCGGCGTCGGGCTGACACGCCGAGCGCAAGGAGCGCTTCAAGACCGCGATGCTCGAGCTGACGCAGCTGCAGGCGAAGTTCGAGGAGAACGTGCTCGATGCGACCAACGGCTGGACGCACCAGGTCACCGAGCTCGCCCAGCTGGCCGGCCTGAACGAGATGCTCATCGAGCAGGCGCGCGCGCGGCGCCGCGGAACGGCGGCTCGACGGCTGGCTGCTCACCCTCGATCAGCCGACCTACGTCGCGGTAGTCACCGATGCCGAGCACGAGCCGCTGCGGCGCGCCTTCTACGAGGCCTGGTGCACGCGCGCCTCGGACCAGGGCCCCAACGCTAAGCGCTGGGACAACTCGCAGGTGATGGAGGATATCCTCAGGCGCCGGCACGAGGCCGCGCGGCTGCTGGATTTCGGCAACTTCGCCGAGTACGCCCTCGCCACGCGCATGGCGCACAGCGTCGCCGAGGTGCTCAAGTTCCTGCACGAGCTGGCAGGGGCCGCGCGCGCCGCCGCCCAGGCCGAGTTCGCCGAGCTCGAGGCCTTCGCCGGGCGCAAGCTGGCGGCCTGGGACGTCGGCTTCTACTCCGAGCGGCTGCAGCGCGAGCGCTTCAACGTCTCGCAGGAGGAGCTGCGCCCCTACTTCCCGCTGCCGCGCGTGCTGGCCGGGCTGTTCGAGGTCGCCGAGAGGCTCTTCGGGGTGCGCATCAGCGAGCGTCAGCGGCGCCCCGGTGTGGCACGAGGACGCGCGCCTGTTCGACATCGCCGATGCCCGCGGGGAGGCGGTAGGCAGCTTCTACCTGGATGCCTACGCGCGCCCGCACAAGCGCAGCGGCGCGTGGATGGACGAGTGCGTCGGGCGCAAGCACCTGGCCACCGGTGCGGCCCTGCCGGTCGCCTACCTGGTATGCAACTTCCTGCCCCCCGGGGAGTCGCGTCCCGGCGCTGCTCACCCACGATGACGTGCTGACGCTGTTCCACGAGTTCGGCCACGGGCTGCACCACCTGCTCACGCGCGTGGACTACCCGAGCATCGCCGGCATCAACGGGGTGGCCTGGGATGCGGTCGAGCTGCCGAGCCAGTTCCTGGAGAACTACGCCTGGCACCCGGACGTGCTGCAGCGCATCAGCGGCCACTACCAGAGCGGCGCGCCGCTGCCGCCGCAGCAACAGGCAGCGCCTGATCGCCACGCGCAGCTTCCACAGCGGGCTGCAGACCATGCGCCAGGTGGAGTTCGCGCTGTTGGATTTCCGCATCCACACCGAGTACTCCCCGCAGGCCGGCGGCCGCGTCATGCAGATCCTGCGCGAGGTGCGCGCCGAGGTGGCCGTGGTGCCGGTGCCGGACTGGAACCGCTTCCCGAACAGCTTCGGCCACATCTTCGCCGGCGGCTACGCGGCCGGCTACTACAGCTACAAGTGGGCCGAGGTGCTGGCGGCGGATGCCTTCGCGGCCTTCGAGGAGAGCGGGGTGTTCGACCGCGCCACCGCGCAGCGCTTCCTCGATG
Source organism: uncultured Pseudomonadota bacterium (assembly GCA_963794975.1). Taxonomy (GTDB): domain Bacteria; phylum Pseudomonadota; class Gammaproteobacteria; order Steroidobacterales; family Steroidobacteraceae; genus 13-2-20CM-66-19. Next base: position 467,232 of record CAWCGL010000003.1, read on the forward strand.
CCATCCTCAGCCGCGGCGGCAGCCGCGACGCGCTCGATGCCTTCATCGAGTTCCGCGGCCGCCGGCCCGACGTGCGCGCGCTGCTCAAGCAGCACGGCATCCTCGCCCCGCAGGCCCGGCGCGCGTGACAGGCGCGCGCCGCACGGCGCCTGCTGGCGCTGCTGGCTGCTGGCCGCCGCGGCCGCCCGCGGCCGGCGAGCCGCTGTACGTGGTCGAGCAGGTCATCGTCAGCGTCAACAGCGCCGCCGGACGGCAGCGGCGAGCGCGTCGCCTCGCTCAAGAGCGGCGAGCGCGTGGAGCTGATCGAGCGCGCCGGGGAGTCGGTGCACGTGCGCCTGCCGGACGGCAAGGAGGGCTGGCTGCGCGCGATCTACCTCTCCGGCGATGCGCCGCTGAAGCCGCGCCTCGCGCAGGCGGAGGCCGAGGTCACGCGCCTGCAGGCGCAGGTGGCGCGTCTGCGAAGGACAGCTGGCCGCGCGCCAGCGCCGCGCGCCGCGAGACGCAGCGCCGGCTGCCGGCGCGCCGCCGCCGCGGCGCCGCCCGAGGAAGCACCGGCGCCGCGAGGGCATGTTCGCCACGCGCGCGCCGGCTGCGGCGCGGCCGCGCCTGGCCGTGGGCGCTCGGCGCCGGCGTCGCGGGCCTGGGATTGGGGTTCGTGCTCGGCTGGCGCATCCTCGACCGCAACATCCGCCGCAAGTACGGCGGCCTGCGCATCTACTGAAGCGTCGTTTGACTTCGCGCCCCGCGCGCCTTATGACGAGCATGTTCCGGATTTCACAATGCCTCGCGCTTCTTGTCGGCGGTACGCTGACTTCGGTAGAAGTGTGCGGCGCGTCTCAACACGCCGCGCATGCGGCTGCCTAGACTTCGGGCCAAGCGATCGCCCGGGTCCTCAAGGGGCTGGATCCGGATCGCACAGGCCGAGCCCTCCTTAAGATAATGACCAGCATCCGGCGCAGCGATTTCGACGTCACCAACACCGTGCAGGTGAGCTCGCCGGGGGCGGTGCTGGCTGCGGTGGAGAAGCTGTTCCGCGGCACGTGGCCGGAGCTTGCCATGGAGCCCGCTGGCGCGCGCCTTCGAGCACTTCGAGCGGCTGTTCGCCGGCGAGGTGGAGGGCTTCCACGGCGTCGACACCGTCTACCACGACCGCCAGCACACCCTGGACATCACCCTCGCGCTCGCGCGCCTGATCGTCGGCTTCGAGCGCCAGGCCGACGAGCAGCAGCGCCTCGGCGCCGAGCGCGCGCTGGTCGGCCTGATCACCGGCCTGTTCCACGACGTCGGCTACCTGCGCCGCGCGGATGACCTCGAGTCGCGCAACGGCGCGGAATTCACCCGCACGCACGTCTCGCGCGGCGCGCGCTTCCTCACCGAGTACCTGCCGGAGGTGGGGCTCGGCGCACTGGATCCCGGTGGTCACCCAGATCATCCACTTCACCGGCTACGAGGTGCCCTTCCCGCGCATCGAGGCGGCCGTGCCGGACCCGACGTGACATAACGCTGGGGCACCTGCTGGGCACGGCCGACATGATCGCGCAGATGGCCGACCGCTGTTACCTGGAGAAGTGCCGCGACCGGCTGTACGCGGAGTTCGTGCTGGGCGGGGTCGCCCTGCCCTTCAGCGACGGCAACCCGCAGGTCAAGTACGCCTCCGGGCTCGACCTGCTGCGCCAGACCCCTGATTTCGTGATGGATGTGCGCACCAAGCGCCTGGACCGCGAGTTCCACCGCGCCTACCAGTACCTGGACGTGCTCTACGGCGGGCGCAACCCCTACATGGAGTCCATCGACCGCAACGTCGAGTACCTGCGGGCAGGTGCTGCGCAGCGAGAACTGGCAGCTGCTGCGCCGGCGACCGCCGATCTTCGCCGCCACCGCCGACCCGATGAGCACGATGCGCGGGCTTATGCTGGGGCATATCAAGCGGGTCTGGTCCACCGGCTGAGCGCCTACCTTTAGCGCCGAGCGGCGGTTAAGATGATTCTCTTATAAATAAGGGGATCAGGCCTCCGGCCCAAGGGCATTTGCCCGGGCCGGCGGCATTGCAGTGACCGCCGCCAGTTTCAAGCTCAAGTACGCGGCCAGCGCCTTCCTCGTGGTGCTGCTCGCCGCCGCCGGCGTGGTCACCCTGTTCCTGGTGCGCCACCAAGCCGACACCCGCAACCTCGGCAACCTCGCCGAAGCGGCCGCGCGCGAGCGGGTCACTCCGGAACTGCAGGCCCGCGCCCAGAGCCTCGCCGCCCATGCCGCCGACTCGATCGCCGGCGCGGTGCGCGCCGGGGACAACGCCGGGGTGGTGCGCCGTCTGCAGCCCTTCATCGACAACGACACGGTGGCCGCGATCAGCGTCGCCAACAGCTCCGGGCAGGTGCTGTTCCGCTGGCACCGCGACACTCCGCCGCCGGTAGGCACCCTGGTGGTGCGCGCCACCGAGCCGGTGCGCACCTTCGTGGAGAACATCCCTGGAGCGGTCACCCCGGCCACCCTCGCCGAGCTCACGCTCGACCTGGAGCAGGCCACCCCGGTGTCCGCGCTGAGCGTGGGCGGCCGGCTGCAGGCGGCGAACGTCGAGCGCACCCGCCTGACCTGGCTCCTGAGCCTCGCGCTGGCCGCGGTCGGCGCCCTCACCGCCGCCCTGCTCGTGTGGCGGGCGATGAGCCGCCTGCAGCGCCCGGTCGCTGCCCTCATCAAGAGCGTCGAGCGCATCGGCCAGGGCGATTACACCCGTCCGGTGGAAGTGCGCCGCGGCGATGCCCTCGGGGGCCTGGAGCATGCCCTGGAGCGCATGCGCGGGCGCCTGCGCGTCTCGACGATCAACAAGAGCTATCTGCACAGCGTGCTCAACAGCATGACCGACGCGGTGTTCGTGACCTCCCCGGACGGGGTGATCAAGATCGCCAACGTCGCCTCCTGCAAGCTTTTGGGCTACGCGGAGGAGGAACTGCTCGGGCGCAGCATCCTCGCGGTGCTGGACGAGCGCGAGCGCGAGGACTTCGACCTGCTGCAGGCGGCGCAGGAGACCCGCGAGACGGTGGTGCGCACGCGCACCGGCCAGACCATCCCGGTGTCCTTCACCGGCTCGCGCATCGACAGCGACGACCCGCAGTTCCAGGGCAGCATCTTCGTCGCCCGCAATATCACCGACCGCAAGCGCGCCGAGCGGCGCATCCGCTACCTCGCCCGCTACGACGCACTGACCAAGATCCCCAACCGCATGCAGTTCCACCACGTGCTGCAGCAGACCATCGC